>CP070726.1:2477642-2495219 GCA_020350865.1 Thermoplasmata archaeon | reverse complement strand
TCCGGAGGAAGAACCTGAGGCAAAATTACCCTGCTCGTCCACAGCCACTGCACCCACAGTATCGGATAGGGTAAAATCGCTCCACCTCCCGTACCATCCGGGTAGGTCCTTATTCTTCAACCTCTCCCTCATCTCAGTCAATATCTTCTGGGCCTTTTCGGTTGAAGGGTCAAAGGGCCCAAACCCCTCTCTTCTTGCGAATTCGACTGCACCCTCGCCAACCAAGAGCATATGGGGGGTTTCCATGACCTTCCTTGCCACCGAGATGGGATTTTTAACCTCCCTGATGGCGGCCACAGCCCCGCAGTGCCCTTCCGAGTCCATAAGCATGGCGTCCATCTCGATTGTCCCGTCCAGCCTCATATATGAGCCGAAACCTGCATCGAATCTCTGGTCGTCCTCCATCACCACAATGGCCGCCTCCACGGCATCCAAGGCCGCACCTCCGTTTTCCAGTATCTCGAACCCTGCCATGGCGGCCCTGTCCGTGCCGTCCTTGTTTTCAAGTGGACAGCCCACACCTCCGTGTGTTACGATGACTGGTTTCACAGGAAGCGTAATCAAAATCCAAAAATTAAAGATTTGGGGTCTCATCTTCACAGATTTTAACCTCCATACAAGATATAACGCACGACCGTAAAATTGGATGGGCGTAAAGAGCACGGATACAACCCAAAAATATGTAATATCCAATCGCTATTACTGATCAGGAGTATAGAACAAACCTTAACGAAAGGGGGGTCTTGATGTATATCCAGAAGCTGAAGGATGCCTTGGGAGAGGACAAGGTTTTGACAGAGGATTTCGAGAGGTACGTTTACGGGGCCGACTGGAGCCCCAGGACAAAGGACGAGGTATTCCCTCCAGATGTGGTGATAGTCCCGAAAACCACCAAGGATGTGCAAGAAGTTGTGAAGATCGCATACGAACACGCCATCCCTGTCACGGCAGGCGGGGGCCTCACGGGTATGGCCGGAGGGGCGGTGCCCATTCACGCCGGCATATACATCGATGCAACGAGCATGAACAAGATCATGGAGGTGGACGTGGAGAACCAGACCTTGAGGGCCCAGGGGGGTGCCACCCTCCAGGAGATAAACGATGCGGTAGCGAAGCACGGGCTGTGGCTACCCAATCTTCCCGAGTCCAAATGGATATGCACCATTGCCTCCGAGATCGCCTGTGACAACGATTCCACCTTCGGCATGAGGTACGGCAAGATACTGAATGCACTGCTTTCGGTTCAGATCGTGACCGGTACCGGGGAAATTCTGGAACTGGGGCACCGGAAGAGCCATTTCACATCATCGGGATACAAATTAAAGGATCTGATAGTGGGCAGCGAAGGCACACTTGGGGTGATCACCGAGGCAACGGTGAAACTGGAGCCCACACCCGATGAAAGGCGCGTGGAGATGATAATCTTCCCCTCGATGGGAAGGGCCGTGGAATATCTAAATAAACTTTTAAAAGCTGGTTTGACCATCGAGGGTGCCCATATCAACTGCAAGAGACGGTTGAGATTCTATACACACGCATACAGGAAAAAATACGGCAAGGAGCCCGAGGTTCCGGAGTGGGCCGGTGCACTCCTGGCAATAATCTTTTCCGGGGATGAGAAGGTGGTGGATTTTACGAGAAATTACGCACTGAAAATAGCTGAGCACCTTGAAGGGGAGCTTGTCAAGGAGAGGGAGATCGTGGATGGGTGGTGGATCTCCAAGCACACCCTTGAATTCCCACCGTTCAAGCAGAAATGGCCTGACAGTCAGAGGGAGAAGAAATTCGGAGCTGTTGATCCCGGCATCCCCATGGGAAGACTGGAGGACTTTTACGAGGTGTTCGTCAAAACCGCCGAGAAACACCGCCTGGATATACTGGGTATGAACGCCTACCTCGAGCACCCGAACAGCATTGGATTCTCGTTGTCATGTGCCTTGTTCGTGGATTACCATGATCAGGACGAGGTAAACAGGTATCGCAGGTACTTCGAGGATCTGGCCAAGGCCGCCGTGGACATGGAGGGTACCATGAGCACATATATGAGCGATACCGACCTCAAGGTCCCCTATTTCGAATACGAGCACGGAAAGAGCGCCGAGTACATGAAAAAAATCAAAGAGATCTTCGACCCGAAAGGCATAATGAACCCCGGGAAAAAATTTCGATACAGAGGGGGTCGTAAATGACCCTTGAGGACTACAAGGACGATATCGTGACCTGCTTCGGGGCATCCTGCGGGTTCTGTGAAAGAAAATGCCCTGTTTACCAGATTGCGAAAAAGAAGACCCTCACATCCAGGGGAAGGAACAGGACAATACTCGGAATTATCGAGGGAAAGGTTGAGCCGTCCGAGGCCCTGGCCCGGGCGTACTACCAGTGCATGATGTGCGGGTGCTGCGAGAGATGGTGCGCGCTGCCGGACACAGAGATAGAACGGGAGCTTAGAAAATACCTCGTTGAAAATGGTTTCGAGAACGAGAAGCACAAAGAGAATGTTGAAAATGTGATGGAGTTCGGAAACCCGTACGGGCAAGAGGATCTTAGTAAATGGAAGGAGGGGATCAAGTTCGCATCACCAGGGGAGTCTTCTACCCTGTTCTTTGCCGGTTGCACAATGCCTTTGAAGCAGCTCGAAACCCTGAGAAGGACCGTAAAACTTTTGGGACCCGAAAAAATGGTTGTCACGGAGAACCCTTTTTGCTGTGGTAGTTACGTGCTGAGGACGGGATACGAAAAGGAGTACACCGAGCTTGCGAACCGTATTCTCGATTACCTGAAAGATCTGGATATCAGGGAGGTGATCACCCCTTGTCCCGGATGCTTCACGACACTGAAGGAGATGCTAACAGAAAAGATGCCGGACATCAAGGTTATACACACCACCCAGAGATTGAAGGAAATGCTCGATTCGGGGGAGATTGTGGTTGAAAGAAAGATTGGCAAGACCACATATCATGACCCCTGCCACCTGGGAAGACTGGAGGGGATAATAATGGAACCGAGGGCCATTCTGGAGAGGATATCGGATTTCGTGGAAATGCCCGACTCCGGATACGATTCCAACTGCTGCGGGGCAGGCGGGGGTGTGAGGGCCGCGTTCCCAGAGCTCTCCGAGGAGATTGGCAAGAGGAGGATTAGGGAGGCACAGGCCACCGGAGCGGACATATTGGTTTCCTCCTGCCCGTTCTGTGAAGGGCAGTTTGAGAACATAGGCGGTATGAAGGTCATGGATATTGTGGACGCCCTCTGGGAGGCCGTGAAATGAGCTCTCATTATACTGGTGCAAATGCTTCTGAGCCCGAATCTTATTCGCCGGTTTTCCTCCTTTCCCGTCATTTGCCTCATTTTTATGGATGGTGTGGCCAAATTGACGAATTTACTGGCAAATAAAAGATAATATTTTTATCGGTGTATCGCTTGCGTGTTGCCGTTAAAATCTAGGGTGAGGGTTCACTCGATGAAAAGAAGGTTGCTTTTTCTGGTTGTTGTATCCGTCCTTTTGATAGCAGCAATGGTCATCATCACAGACCCTAGGGAGATGGGCGACATTCTCGTAAAAACCGATTTTACCCTCATCATGTGCGTGATTGCCCTCTACATGATAAACGGTGTTGTGAAGGCTGTACGCTGGTTTCTTCTCATTCGCTTGACAGGGGGAAAGGTTCCCCTTTCCCGGGTTTATCTGTTTCTGCTCATCGGCCTTATGATCAACAACACAACCCCGGGCCGAATCGGAGGCGAGCCTGTGAGGGCCTACCTCCTCAAACAGGAGGACGCAACCCCCATGGGCCATGGGATCTCCACCATCTTTATCGAACGCATCATGGATCTGATTGTACTGACATCCATGGCTCTTATAGGTATTGCGCTGATATTACCGCTTCTTCTCTCTGCCGAGTCCAATATGGCCCTCATGCTCCTTTCCTTCGTGCCAGTGATTGCACTGATAGTGATTTTGCTGTACATTGCCAGCCACCCGGCGCTCCTCAAGAGGTCATGCAGGGGTGTCTTTCGTGTATTTAGGAGGTTTTCGAAAAAGGGCTGGCTGGTAAAAATCGAGATGGGTCTCACCTCCTTTTTGGATTCCTTTATCATGGGTGTGAGGGAGATAAGGCGGGCCCTGTTGGTCCAGAAGAAACGCGGAGCAGCCTTTGTGGGACTCACAGTGGCCATATGGGTCAACGAGGCGGCCAGGATATATCTTATCCTCATATCGCTGCCCGATGTGAAAGCACCCTCCTTCGGTGCCGTGCTCATAGCATCCAGCGTGGCCACGGTTTTCGGCGCCTTTCTGCCCATAGGAGCCCTCCACGCCACCTTGGTTTCCTCGGTCTTTGCAGCCCTGGGCGTGGACATGGCATCCGCCACAACGGCAGGGATACTAACGATAATGACATCCATTTGGCTGTCCATACCCCTGGGAATTGCGGCCATGTTCATAGTGGGCCTGAAAATCGACACCAGAAGCGGAGCGCTGGTGAAAAAGGACCAAGATGACAAGGAGCATAAAGAAGGTCAAGGCGGGTAATTGATGTCTATATCATTGTGATATTACATCAATTCCCCCGGTTTTATGTAATCCCCGTACTTGGTCCTGGCCTCTTCCAACCTCCTCTTCTGCGCCTCCAGAATGTCGAACACGATTCCCGGTGTGTCAAGGACCCGTGTCTTGTAGACATCCGTTATCCTGTGGATCTTGGCAAGGTTCTCTGGAATCCGGACGGTAAACTGCTCGATGTAATCTTCCTCGGAATACTCTTTTTCAAACACCTCTTTGAACAGTCTTTTAAGGTCTTCGTATTCCGGGATGAAACCGGTGGGGGTCCTTATTGCCTCTGCATCCCCGTTCACCCGCAGCTCCATCCATTTGAGCCAGATGCGCTTGTCGTTTTTGTGGTTGAGCCACTTACCCTCATTGTTCTTCAGGAAGTAATTCACCGAAAATATCTTTGGGACCACACTGAGGCTCTCCCCGAAGTTCAGGTTGTCCTGTATGTACCTCCCTATGGGAATGGAAAGGAAATCCAGATTGGACATGGGGTTGAACACACGGACCCCCTCCTTTCCCAGTGTGGCAGCTGTGGTCTCAGATTCCAGAGCGGCCCCCTTGGTTATGATGCCGTGCGTCCAGTCGAAGGCCTCCTCAACAGGCACCCATGTGTCCGAATCCCGGCCCCCGTATATGAAGCCCGAAACAAGGACACCCTCCGGATCGTGTAGTGCAGGGTCCACGTTTTCGAGGATGCTCAGGCGTATGGTGAAGCGGGCGTTCTTGTGGGAGGGCGTGATATCCCTGCCGTTTTCATCCTTTTTGCCCTTGTGCCATTCCCCTGAGTGGTTCACCCCTTTCTCTGGGATGTCTCCGGGTTTGCCGTTCCAATAAACCTTTCCGCCATCATGGAAGAGCTGGTTGGAGAAGATGATCTCCTCCGGACTGTTCAAGGCCTTCCACTGCAGCTTGTCGTCGACATCGTTTATTCCCTCGATGATACCGAAGATACCTGACTCCACATTCACTGCCCTGGCCTCCCCATCAACATTGCGGATGTATGCGATGTCGTCCCCGACAATGGTCTCCCCCTCGATCATGGCTGTTGACGTCTTGCCGCACATGGAGGGAAAGGCACCTGTGAAGTAGCTCATCCTGTCCTGCGGCCCGAAGACGCCCATGATGAGCATGTGCTCCGTGAGCCAGCCCTCTTTTGAGGCCCGGTTCAATGCAAGGCGCATGGCAAGTTTTTTCAGACCGATGGTGTTGCCCCCGTACTGGGTGTTTGCGGAATATATGACCTCGTCCTCCAAATCGATGTACACCCGCCGCTTCTCGATGTTCCTGCTCACACCGAGTCCAAGCCCTGCCTCTTCGAGCTCACCTGCGGAGTGCACGAACGAAAAGAACCTCGCATCCTTCCCCTGTCTCATGAACTCCTTGTAACCCTGTCTGTATAGAAGGTCCTCGCTGTGGGCAACATAGGCCGAATCCGTCATCTGGATGCATGGAGTTGAAAACGGGGAGTCTGTGGGCCCGAGGCAGAAGAACTTGAGATGCAGCTCCTTTCCCGACATGATGTCCTTCATGATCTCATGGATCTCGGCTAGGCCCTCCTCCCTGTCCGTGGCATTGATCTCGGGGCCGAGGTCTTTTTCTTCAGGTAACAAGAACTTTGTTTTGGGCTTGTCCCTGGCCTGATCGTAGTAACCGTCGAAATGGAGGCTGTGATTCGGCTCGGCAAGCTGCGCCTCCTCGTGCAGGCGTACTGCGGCCTCCCTTGTCCTCTTGATGTCCTCCTCAGAATCGGTGTACACGTTGATTTTATCTGGATTGCAAATTTCAATGTATTTGGCGATAAACGTGTGAAGCTTCGGATTTTCGATTTTCACGAGTTTTTGGTATCCCTCTTCCCCCAGGCGTTCTTTCAAAAAGCTGTGAACATCTTCGGGCATACACATACCTCCCTATCCCCTGTATGGGGGTCCAATATAAATTCATATTTTTGATGATGGCCACCCTTATAAGGCTCCCCCCAACTGGGTCGGCATCCACCACAATACATCCGAATACCATATACTTTTGGATTGAAACGAGACGGATTTCGTTGGATAGAAGATGAAATTACCAAGTATTTCAAGAAATCGAAAACTTTATTCAGTTTCAGGCTAATGTAATCTTGGTAGGTATGAGGAAGGCGGCCTCGATATTCGTAATGGTCATTTTATTCATCTCATCGAATCTGTATGTATTCACAATATCTATCCCAGCTATACCATTGGTTACGACGGTGAGTGTGGAAGCGCCTCCATCCATGGAAGTAGACGTATCTCCCGGATCATCCGGCTCCTCTAGTCTGGTCGCAACCATAACCTGTCAAACCACGAATCCGGTCACACCTGTCGAGGTGACTCTTTTCGCCCGACCCTCAGTGGGAATTTCCGTCATCAGTCCCCCAGATATGGTATTTCAGGCAAACCACCAAAGCGAGGAAATGCAATTGGTGTGTACTGTTCCTTTACATACCAGTGCCTCGGACAAACACAGCATTGAAATCGGCGGCACATGGCAGCAGGGCGCTCAAAGCGGCGATGTTGAATCCGCTTTCGTGCAGTTGATTGTCTTGCCCTTTTCCCTGTGTGAGATATACTGCGCGGAGCCTGAAAAGGAGGTGGAGAGTGGAAAACGCACCAGTTTTATAATGCAATTGGAGAACAAAGGGAATTGCGATGATGAGTATACAATCGAAGTTACCAATATCAAAGACCTGGAGGCTGAGGGCGTTTCGGTGGATGTTACCCATGGCATTCCTGTTGAGCAGCATAAAACCGAGGACGTGGAAGTAGATGTGCAAGTATCCTCCGATATCGATTCAAAGGCGTCCAATATCGAAATTGTGATAACCGGGACAGCTGAAAAGGAGTCCGATGAATTCTGGTATAGGCTGAACCTGAGAATCAAAGAGGGTATTGTAAGTCAGGATATCCCAACAAGTGTAATAATAGTGATAATCGTCATTGTTATTATTTTGGCGGGGATTCTCGGTTATAGAAGGAGAAGAGCTGACCTCCCGCGGTCTCAATCCATACAAGAAGAGGAGGGCGAGGAAGAAGAATAGCCCGGTATATTTCACCCGATCAAATCGAAAATTTTACGTCTGATACGGTCAATGTCAAGGAAGGCGAGCTGTCTCTTTCAAAGATTTTCAATCCGCTAACCGCAGTAATCATGGCCGTGGTTGTGATTGCAGGACTTGTGGTCTATGTAAAAAGAAGGTGATCTCACCCTCCCCAGTCCCTGACCGAGTAGTCCACGTTCTGGGGAATCCTTCCCCTGCTGTGCTCCTTTAAGAATCCCACCATCTCTTCCGGGGCAAGGCCCAGCTGCTTTCCTTTCTCAACAGAACCCCTGGTGATTCTTAATACGCTGGCAGTGTCGAGTTTTACAGGCTCGGCGAACATGGCCAGCTCAAGGGTAACCTTCGGATCGAGTTCCTTGGCAACCAGCGTCACCTCGAAATTGGGATGGACGATGAATTTCCCCTGCCTTTTTGACATCTCCTTCAGAAACCTGCGCTCGCTGATTTTGTTCAGGCAGAAGCCTCCAAGTGAAGTGAGCCTGACGAACCGTTCATTTTTGTTGTTTTCCGCTGTCTCCACCGCGCCCAGGATACTGAGCTCCATTGCAAGAATCTGCCATACGCCATCGTCATCGAAGTGAACCCAACGAAAGGGCTGGTTCGCTGAAAACAAGACGGCCCTGGCGTGTGAAATAAAAGCATCCAGGGGGTACCATTTTCCCACCTTCAATCTGGCAAGCTCGTCTAACAGGTAATCCATGTTGTCCTTTCCCACTTCCCCTCTTCCAAGCCGGCTTTCTCCCCTCAAAAGATCATGTGCCAGAATGAATATATCCCTGACGAGGAGATGTGTGTCTTTTAGCACCTCATTCCACATCCGATATCCGCGCTCGGACCATGAGCCCGCCTCTTTGAGGATATCCACCATCTGCCTTGAGAATCTCACACCTTCCCTGTTCAGACCCAGTAACTCCTCCATCATCTTTTCCCTGGCCAGTGTATCCCTCTTGGGCTTCGGTGATAACAGCAGGCCTCCCATTTCAATGTCGATATTCCACAGATACCACAGTATTGAATACTCGCTGCAGCACACAGGATGGGCAGGCTCCATGTGCTCCTTTTTGTCAGGTGCAAGCCTTTTGGAAGCCTGGGATTTCACAAGAGAATTCATGTGCTCTTTTTCAATCCTGTACTCAAAGTAAGCCTTCTCTTCGTTTCCCTCCTTTTCCAAAATCCCATCCGATATGAGTCCCTCTTCTGCTTTCTGCAGCTGCCAGAGCGTGAATTTCTCCAGATAGATTCTTTTAAGCTTGATTTCGGACAAGCTGCCCTTGTTCATGGCGAGTATGGCAAGGAGGGCAGATTTCTCACTTTCCATCCGGGTGATGTCAAAGGTCCTCTTGGATTGGTCTTTCTTGCCCATTTCCTAGCCTCTCGAATTGTATGCCATCGGTTATCGAATATTTATAACCTTGCTCTGTGAGAAACAGCTGTCTTCTTTCGGCGTATTCCTGATCCTTTGTCCCCCGGGTGACTATGGAATAGAATCTGGCTGTGCTTCCGTCCTTTTTTAACCTCAGTATCCTCCCCAACCTCTGTGCCTCCTCCTGTCTGGAGCCGAAGGTGCCTGAAACCTGGATGGCAACATTGGCATCCGGCAAATCCAAAGCGAAGTTGGCGACCTTGGAGAGAACAAGCATCTTCACATCGCCATCTTTGAACAGGTCGTACAGCCTTTCCCTCTCGTTTCTCGCCGTCCTTCCCGTGATGATGGGAGCGGAAAACACCCGGGCTATCTTCTCCAGCTGATCGAGGTACATGCCAATTATGAGGATGTTGTCATCTTTGTGCCGTGTCACGATACTTCTGATGATGTCGTACTTGACTGGGTTTTCGGCTGCTATCCTGTACTTCTTCCTCTCATCTGCCAGGGCATAGTCCATCTTCGCATGGGAGGGCATATCCACCCTTATTTCGATGCACTCCGCCTGGGCGATCCATCCTTGGTTTTCCAGCACCTTCCAGGAGATATCGTACTTCTTCGGACCAATAAGGCTGAAGACCTCTCTTTCCTTTCCGTCCTCCCTCACCAATGTGGCTGTCAGCCCAAGCCTTCTTCTGGCCTGAAGGCTGGCCGTCACCTTGAATATGGGTGCGGGAAGAAGGTGCACCTCGTCGTAGATTATCAGGCCCCAGTCTCTCTTCTGAAACAGCTGGAAGTGGGGAAAATCGCCTTCCTTTGAATGACGCCATGTGAGTATCTGGTACGTGGTGATGGTAATGGGGGAAATCTCCTTTTTCTCCCCTGTGTACTCCCCGACACTATCGGCTGGTACGTGGGTTTTATCGGATATCTCCGCAATCCACTGCCTGACACCTATCACATTCGGGCACAGAATGAGTGTGTTGCTGGAAACAGCCGACATGATGCCCAGACCCACCATTGTCTTCCCGGCTCCGCATGGCAGTACCACTGTGCCACTGCCTCCACCCACACCTCCACCGGCGTGGAAAACATCCACCGCATCCTGCTGGTACTTTCTCAGCTCAAACTTCACACCCTCTCGTGTTTCCTGGCGCAGATCGATGGAGAAATGCTCCCCCTCGACATAGCCCGCCAGATCCTCCACCGGATGACCTATCTCGATTAGGGCCTGCTTCACCACACCCCTCATCTCAGGCTTGATTTTAAGCAGGGTCCTGCCTATTTTCTTGCCCAGATACGGCCTGACCTTCCTGTTCCTCCATATCTCGGTGATGAGGGCGGCATCCCCCGATTCGAGAATGAGGTCCTCTTCCTCCTTTTTCAGGGTGAGTTTCCCGTACCTTGAAATGTAGTCCCTGACCTCGTATTCTATGTTGCCTGGAATGGGATATTTTGTGTATTTCTCAAGAATGTCCATGACATCCCCGCTCTTCATGCCCGCTGCGGCGGCATTCCACAAAGAGAGAGGGGTTATGCGGTAGGTGTGGATGTATTCCAGGCTCTTTTCAAGCTCGGCGAACCTGCTGATATCGTCCCTGGCACCATCATAACCCGGGCTTTCCACCTCCAAAAGCAGCGTCTTGTCGCTCTGGATGATCAGTGGTTTTGGGGTAGCTGAGGGCATGAGCATACATCTCTTCACTCATAATGGGAAGTTATTGAGATAGGCCTTATGAAAATAAGAACTTTGCCCTCATTTTTTCAACAGATATAAAGTTCCGTAAATTTATATATTCAGATAAATTTTAAATATGCCCATAGCCCTATATGTACTAGTAGCGAATATTTCCATGAGAAACGGAGGTTGTTTGTGGACAAAAAGCGGGAACACAGTGGGCATGATGAGAGGAGACGCGCGTTTTAGTCAAGGAGACACAGTGAGGAATACTCATGAGCTCTGAGGACATGCGAAAGCGACTGTTTTCTTTGACCCTAGCCGTGGCCATTATCTTAAGCATGTTCTTCAGCCTGATTGCCCTGACCGTACCCCTGGTGAGCGCCGTCCAGGTGACCCACAATGCCGGTAATGTTGACTTCGATATCAACGATAAAGGAGTATTTTTGAATCACATCTACATGGGTGGAATCGTTCAGGACGGCAACGGATTCGGAAACTCCGGGGATGCCAACATGGTCTATTTGGTGTTTGACCAGAATAATTACGATCACAAGCCCAACAGTGTGGATATCGCGTGCTATCCAGATTTCAATTTCGTTTCCGGACCCGGCAACGATACCGCCCTGTCACTTCTGATGAACGATGCAGTGGCCGGGGATATGGACAAGAGCTACGGCTCCTTTACCCAGACAGACATTCCCGAGGACCCGTACGATGTCCGCATTCACCAGACCGCCTGGACCAAGCAGAATGAGAACTGGGCCATAATCAAGTGGGATGTGGAGAACCTCAAAGTCTCTGACATTATCAATGCACGGCTGGCCCTCTTCTACAACGCGGCCATAGACAACACCATTGATGACGACCAGGATGCCTGGGACGCGGCCAATGATACCTACTATCTGTTCAACCAGGGCGGAACAGGCACGTACGTGGGATTCGCCTCGGCAGATACAGGCCTGCCCATCAACCTCTACTACGGGAGCAACGTCAATGATATGACGCCCTTGGACGATAAGGAAACGTACGATGGCCTCATTAATTCTCCACTGGTACACGGGCCCTATGTCGGCGAGAATCCCGCAGTGCTTGTGGGATGGGAAGGTGGAAGTGATTCGGGTTTCACGATTTCCGCAGGGGCCTCAAAGTCCATGCCCCTCATCATGGCATATGGTTCTTCTGTAACCGAGCTTCAGCAGGCAATCACCGATGCACAGCAGTTCTATCTGTCAACCATACTTTCCATCACCGAGATCCAGGACGAGGGCACACCCCGGGTGGAGATATACAATGCAGCCAACACAGATATCTCTTTGGCAAATTTCCGTCTCTCGGGTGACGGGGGTTTCTCGTACTGGTCCGGCGGCTCATGGGCTCCGAATCCCATACCTGCCCAGGGTTACAGCATCTGGACCCTGGGCGGGGCAGATTCCTTCGGGGGTACGGAGGGGGCGACAATCGGACTGTACGACACATCCCTCCCCCTGCTGTACGATGAGATTGCCTTCGGTCAGCACGGCACTGCCCCCGATCCCATCAACAATGCCACCTACGGCTCCATTTCGCGGGTGCCAGGTGCAGGGGGCTACACCACCGAATGGGTGCACAGCCTCTACGGAATGAGCTTCGGCTCGGATAACACAGCCCTGCCCGTCAACCACCAGCCCAACGTCATATTGAACGAGGTGATGTTCAATCCGGCACTGCCTGATTATGGATTTGTGGAGATGATGTATACTGGGGATGGAGCCGCCAATCTGGACGGGTATTTGATCATATGCGATGATATATTCCAATTCAATGGCACGCTGATTCTCGACACCTACGATCCCTATGCCGTGGTTCAGTACAACGATCTGGTGCCGACCACCGACCTCTTTGATAATATGGATCCTTCGGGAGACAATGTCTATCTCTACGACGATACAGGTGTACTCCTGGACATGGTTGGCTGGAGCTCCGCCCACACGCAGAACATGACGGTTTCCAGGGAGCCTGACGGGTTCGGCACCTACGATGGCTACGAGGACGTATCCTCGGTGGCTGCGGGATGGGTCTTTGACCGGTTTCCCACCATCCCCCTTGTGGCAGTGGCCCCTCCGGACCAGTTCGGGTACGGGGATGCTGGAGACGAGGTGTGGTTCAATCTGACCGTAACAAACAAGGAGGCCTCACCCGACTGGTTCGAGATTCTAAATCAGTCATTGCCAAATGGATGGGCGGTTGAGATTTACGAAGAGGATATGCTCACAAAAATCACAGGCCCGATCTACATTGTGAACGGGTCCACATACAATATCTCCGTGAAAGTGACCATCCCCTCCGTTCCCCCCATAGGGGACTACGACAACACCACCGTTACGGTGCGCTCAATCACTAATCCTGCCATCTCCTTTTCGATTATCGTCCAGCCGAGGGTCTATGCATATCTGGAGCCCGATAAATCCATTTCTCCGAATGTGATCAATGTCCTCGGGTCCGGCTATAATGAAGAGGCAACCATCATGTTAAATGTCACCGGGAGGGGCATGGGCACTCCCCTGCTCCTGCCCCAGGATGTGGTGTTCCTGATAGACAATTCGGGGAGCATGGACGACAATGATCCAACGGGACTGCGTTTTCCCGCCGCAAGGAGCTACACCTACAATCTAGAGTTCAATGATACGGCTGCCGTTGTGACATTTCACGATGCCACTGATCCTACCACCGGGGCATGGCTGGCAAGGGCGCCTCCCGATGGCCAGGCGGAACATTTGAGCAACGATTTCGTGCGTGTGAGGGAGAACATCAACTGGACCGCAGGGGCCGTAAGTGGCGGGACGAACATCTATCTTGCCATGGAGGTCGGGATGAACGAGACCATATTTAACGGGAACAGCTCCCATATCCAGCTTCTCATTCTACTGACCGATGGTTTTGACAGCTGGAGAACACGAAACGAGATCTGGGCAAAGGCGGATGAATGCGCTGCAAACGACATCATCGTGTTCTGCATCGGGTTGGGTGATACGGCTGACATGGTGCTCTTGGACGGCATCGCCCAGAGAACGGGAGGGACATCGTACGCATCCCCCGATCCCTCGTACCTGGAAGATATCTACAAGGACATCGCCTCCCGGGTCAGCGAGATTGCGGGCTATGACATCGATCCCATGGACTCCTCGCCCATGATCAGGGACACCCTGCCTCCCGGAATCGATTATGTCCCGGGAACCTTCTCCACACCTCCCGATGTCAAATATGTGAATGCATCGGGCTATACCATTCTTGAATGGAACGTGACAAGTATTTCCCTGGGAGAAACATGGACAGTTTCCTTCAACATCACCTCCACGACAAGTGGTTACATGGAATCCAATAACTTCACTACCTCGAGAAACAATTATACGAATTGGGAAGGACTGTCCATTGAAAAGTTATTCCCGAAAACCATGATAAACGTGATTTTGGGCGAGCCGTTCCCGCCTGAACCCTCCATTAAAGTGGTAAACGACTCGGGTCTTCCCGATGGCAGGGGGGACCATATACAGCTATACTGGACCCCGCCCTCCACGCCCAACACGGTCAATTATCTGATCTACCGCTCCACCACCCCAACGGGCTTCAACTTTGCCACACCATGGAAGGACACCAGCATACACAACGATACCTGGCCCGAGGTGAGCCCGTTAACCACCCAATGGAACATCACGGACGAGGCCCTCGATTCCCCGGCCGAGTACTACTACTGCATGAGAACAGTGAATACGGCAGGTGAGATAAGCGATACCAGCAGGACGGTGGGGATGGTCACCACCACCTTTCCGGCCGATATTTCGACGTTCTCCTTTCCCCTTCAGCCCCTGTCAGTGAAATGGACTGACTTCTATACCACGGACATGCACGCCGACTACATCAAATTCATGCCCATCACACTGCGCTCGTCGGTGCGCCACGATCACGGCACAGGCGGCTCCAACACCACACTGATGGAGGTGGGCAAGGGATTCGAGGTGAAATTCTCCTCCCCGGTAAAGTACACCTTCGTGGGCCTCCCGGGCTCCATGATAATGTACGACAATGTCTCTTTCGGCTTTTCCGCTGCACCGATGGCGGGCAATTCGGCAAGCCTCAATGCGTCCGTGAACCCGCTCACGGAGACGGTGAGCCTGAACTGGTCGCAGCCTGCAGGCATGGTTGCCGGGGACCAGTTCCATGTATTCCGGGCGGCCACAAGGGACGGCTTCTGGGGCACGATAGACGTGGACTACACACATATCGCCTCACTGGGATACACCACCCTGACACTGCAGGATACGGGCATCGCTACCGCAGGCACGGAGTATTACTACATGGTGGTACCGATTCAGCAGGGTACGGGGGAGAGGGGTGTTTCCTCGTACAGCATCGGCGTGTGGACGGCGGAGTATCTCGACCAATATGATACAGTGGGCATTCCCCTGAAACTCTTCACCTATCCTTCCGCCGACTCCTTCTCTGATGATGTGGATAATGCTGTTGGGATCAACCACTTCGACTACACGGCCCAAAGGTGGCAGTGGCATTCCCACCGGATGCCGGCCTCGGTCTTCGACATCCAATTCGAGATGGGGAGGGGGTACCAGATCTCCACCGTGGCCACAACCAAGCACAGTTTTGTCGGAAGGTAATAACAGTACCACCTTCGTTTCTAGCTTCTTCTTGGTATTGCGTGAATATCAAATTGATAGTAGCAGCGAGGCCGAACAGACCGGGATGTGATTCATGCCATACCACTTCATTCGTCCAACACAGGCTCCGTGAACAGCTGGTCGTCTTTCTCCACCAGTTTTTCAACCTTCTGCTGCGCATCCATGAGTTTCTTGTTGCACAGCCTGGATAATTTGATGCCTTCCTCGAATTTTGCCAGGGATTCGTCAAGGGAAAGGTTGCCCGTCTCAAGGCTGTTCACTATTTCCTCCAGCTTGTTCAAAGCTTCCTCGAAGCCCATTTCTTCTGCCATGCACACACCTCCATTTATCAGGTTTTATCTGCCCCCGTTTTACCCTTTAGTTCCTTTTCATCCCCAAAATGTCTCTTTTTCACAACATCATGGATTTTGCATTTCATCTCCCCGTCCCTCACCAATACTTTGACCTCATCGCCTTTTTTGGTCCTGGAAACGGTATCGATCACCTCTTCACCCGGCAGTTTCAGTGTTATGCTGTATCCCCTATTCAGGGTGGCCAGCGGGCTTACCGCATCCAGCATCCCGCACAGTGCCTCGTATCTGTCCCTTGCAGTTTCAAGCCTGTGACGCATGAAAGTGAGCATTCTTGTTGTGAGATGGTCTGCCGACTGCTGGTTGTGCACGATTCTGTCCGTAATCACTGCGGGTCTCAACTGCGCTCTCATTTGCGCAACCTGGGTGCTCTTCAATTCCAAAATACCGCGCATGCTCATGCTCATGGCTGCGTAAAAAGCTGCAATCTCCCTTGCGATATCGTTTCTATCCGGTACAACGAGCTCCGCGGCAGCAGAGGGCGTGGGAGCACGCAGGTCGGCTACAAAATCCGATATGGTGAAATCTGTCTCGTGGCCCACTGCGGAGACGATGGGGACCTGCGAGTCAAATATCGCCCTTGCCACCACCTCTTCGTTGAACGGCCACAGGTCCTCAATGGAGCCCCCTCCCCTGCCAACGATGGCCACATCCACACCTCCGAACCTGTTCACAAGGGATATTTTGCGGGAAATGTCCTCTGCAGCCCTGTCCCCCTGCACCAGTGTGGGCACAATGAGCATCTCGGCTGCAGGAAACCTTCGTTTTGCTATGTTCAAAATGTCCTTTACTGCAGCCCCGGTAGGGGAGGTGATGACCCCTATTCTTCGTGGAAATCTGGGTATGGGTTTTTTGTGCGTGACATCAAAAAGGCCTTCCTTTGCCAACCTCTCCTTCAGCTGCAGGTATTTCAAATAGAGCTCCCCTATTCCCTTGGGCTGGACCGTAGAAACCACGAAGTTGTACCGCCCCTGGGGGGTGTACACGTCGATTTCTCCCTTTGCTATGATCTTCAAGCCGTCCGCAAGCCTGAACTTCAGGTCCTGGTTGGCCCATTTGAACATGGCGCAGGGCAGCTGTGAGCTCTCGTCTTTAAGCGTGAAATAGAAATGGCCGGAGGTGTGGTGCACGAAATTGGATATCTCGCCGGACACCCAGATGCCCATGAGATTGGTATCTGAGCACAGCTTGTTTTTGATGTACAGTGTGACTTCCTCCACAGTGTAAATGCGGAATTTGTCGGCCTGCGTCACCTCACCGGGCTGGATATGGGAGTTACGGGTATTAAAATTGATGCAGGGGGTGGGTAAATGTATGAAAGGGCAGAAAACCCGCCACCGATTATTCACTCACGAAAATAGTATTATATATCATTACGGTTATCACTGATGGGGATTTGGGGATTTCCGCATTGGTTCAGGCTCCTTTCCTCTCTTGGTATCAGGTAATTCACGGGGTGAGCACATAGGCGAGCTTGTCAAGAAGAAGGTCGTGCTGCTGGGCGATTCCGCAGTGGGCAAAACCAGCCTGATCAGACGCTTTGTCATAGATGAGTTCCACGACCACTACATCGAGACCATCGGAACAAAAGTGTCCCGAAAGGACATAGATTTGGAGATGGAGGAAAAGGAGTACTCGCTCAACCTGCAGATATGGGATGTTCTGGGCCAGAAGGCCTACAGCTCCGTTCAGTCCAAGGCCTTTGTCGGTATGAACGGTGCCCTCATGGTCTGCGATATAACGAGAAAGGAAACCCTGGACAGTCTGAAAAACTACTGGCTGCCTGCACTTATAAAGGTGGTCCAGGAGCCCAAACTGGTGTTCTTGACAAACAAGGTTGATCTCCTTGTGGATGCCCAGTTCACACTGGATGATGTCAAGG
>CP070726.1:2462997-2477542 GCA_020350865.1 Thermoplasmata archaeon | reverse complement strand
GATCGCAGAATTCGGAGGGCAGGATCGGGATTTCCCGGTTGATGCCCGGAGCGATGCATTTTTTTCCGATCATCTGTCCGCCCCACACCTCCCCCACCACCTCCAGGTCCTCCTTCTGCTCTTTCAGCTTTTCAGCACATTCATTGCTTAAAATCCATACCTCATCGCCCACCTTCACCTTGACATACCTGAGGTCCACATCCACCCACATGTTTGTCTGGCCGTAAACGGTCTCGGGCCTCAGTGTGGCGGCAATGATATATGCGTCCTCGAACTTGAATTTGAGCAGTGTCATCTCCTGCGGGGTTTCCCCCTCTCCTTTGATTCTCGCATGATCTCCCACGGGAGAATTGCATTTCGGGCACCACACCACCGGATGCTCCCCCAAGACCACGTAATCCTTGGCTTTCAGTATTCGAAACTGCCATTCAATGAACTTATTGTACAGTGGATTCAGGGAGGTGGTGATGAAGCTTCTTTGCCAATCGATGCTGCAACCAAAACGCGTCACATCCTCCACATACTCGCCGGGGAAATATTGGGTCCAAAAGACCGGGTCCGAAAATCTTGGGATGATATCCTCGGGTATGCCCATATCCTCCATGATCTTGAGCTGCTTCGGGTCATTTTCCTTGATGCGGTCCGCTGCAGAAACGATGGGGGAGCCCGTGCAGTGAAATGCAAATGGGAAGAGCACGTTATAGCCCTTCATGCGCTTGTATCTGGCAAAAACATCCGTACGAAGCAGGGTGTAAGCATGGCCCAGATGCAGGTATCCATTCATGTACGGGTAGGGGAAGTTGAGGAAGTACTTCTTCTTACCCGGTTGCGGCTCGGATTCGAATATCCCTGCCTCTTTCCATTTCTCCTGCCACTTTTGCTCGATGTTTTTTGCCTCGTCTGAGCCCTTTGCCATAATTACGACCTTTGCCGTGCATAGCCATGGCTAAATATAGTTTTTATGGGTTTTTTTATGGTTTTACCTACCCGTGCATTTTTCTTAAAATGTGTTATTCTCAATTGCATTAAAAGGATAGAAATCGTGGTTATGCATCACTGGATTGACAGGACCTCATCTCCCAGGGTCTTGAAGGCCAGTTCAACGTTCTTGCCTGTTTTGGCGCTGGAAAGAAAAGCATACGCATTTTTGTACTCGGAAGCGAACTTTTTCATTGTTTTAAGGGAAAACGTAGCCTCATTCTTTAAATCGGCCTTGTTTGCGAGAAACACTATGGGCACCTCGTCTGCCACCGAATAGACGGCCTTTATCCAATCATCCATCAATTTCAGGGTGTCCTTTCTTGTTATATCGCATACTGCCACAACACCCTGGCATCCGAAGAAGTACGCGTCCTGGAGCATCTGGCGGAATCCCTGCTGGCCCATGATATCCCAGATGAGCATCCTGACCTTGACCAGCAAACGCTTTGTCGGATGTTTGAGGGTCACCTGCTTCTTTGTGATCTTGGTGCCAATGGTGGTTATGTACTTGTCTGAAAATTCATCGTACACGAAGCGCTTTATCAGACTTGTCTTGCCTACGCCACCCTCTCCGACCAGGCATATTTTAATGGAATAATCCGCTTGCTGACGCATTGCTTATACCCCTTTATTAGTTCACTTGTACTTACCTGAAGTATTGAAGGTTATTATAATTATGCCTTATAAATTCTTCTGATTTATAATATTTATTTAAAAGTTGGTAAAGCACTGAAATAGGCGATATATCCCCCCATTACTCCAGCTTTAACCACTGTGAATTTTAAAGAATGCGAAAAATTCACACGGATTGAATTATTGCCAAATATTTAAATAGACTGAAAATAATATTATACCAATTACCTAGACATAGCATTATGTATTATGATGGTGACGATGGGGGTAGGTAAGAATAATCAAGGAGGTTTGAAAAGAATGTTCCCACCTGGACTGGCAAATCCAAAAAAGAGCGCCCGCGCCCTCGAGATTACGGAACATGCCAGAGACGTGGTTTATGAAAAGAACAAGAACTGGCATCCCTAGGAATATTTATCAAACAACAATCCGGGTACGTCGCTCTCATGGATCATCACAATTTACACCTTATTTAATGTAGAATCTATCCTTTTGTTATTTGCACATTTTAACATCCTTTCAGGTAACCTTTTATACTCAAAACCCTTTTTGTTCCATCAAGTTGGTATGGATGGAACCAAAAAATGTGACCAGGGTGGGCTATTCTAAAAATAGCGACACCCCGGTCATAGCAGCGAGCGCCGTATTTGCAGCCCTGTTCTTCATATCACTGGGCCTACTGCCCATCTATCTCGCCGGTTCAGAACCCATTGTAACCGATAACCTAAACGGTACGATAACTGCGAATTGGCCCCTGGAAAATTCAAGCTACTACAACCTTTATAACCTGAGCATGGAGAACGGTGAGATGAACCTGAGCCGCGATGGCTTCTGGTGGAACCAGACCGAGCAATCCCAATTTGAGACGGGGACACTTTATAACATCGACACCACCTCTTATCCTGATGACATCACCCTCAATTCCACAGTGTTCAAGACAGGTGAGAATTTCATAAAGAACGGAAGGTTCGAGACCTCGGACAACTGGAGCTTTACCAGCAGCGATAACATCACTTCAGAATGGAATGCAAGCGGGAAATACGGCAGACTATTCCACACCTCCATTGCCAATCCCATTCCCTTTGGAGAGCAGAATGTTGAAAGTGCAAGCACAACCGGAAGCAACGGAGTGGGCAGCACTGCAACGGATGTGATCGATGCACTTCAATTAGAGAACGATACCAAATTCTGGGAGGTAGGGAGAGACGAATACATCCTTGTTGCGGGATTCAATATCACGAACAGGACGGGTAAGATAATCAATGTTGTTCTTTTGGCAAGTTATCGTGTTGAATCGGGCTACGACGGCGGGGATGGCAGCAGTGGCAACTCCTCGCTCCAGTTCAAGGGTGAAAGCGGCGTATTCGAAAACACCACAATAGTCCCCGTTTCCAACACGAATTTTGAGAACGAATCCCATGACATAACAAATGCCTTTACGACCTGGACATGGAGCGATGTGGAGAACCTTGAGGTGAGATTCGTCAATCCAGATGACCAGGGGCCAGATGATTATGTTGAATGGGACAGGATATGGCTTGAAATTGAGGTAGAGGGATTCGAGCAGACAGCTTACATAAACCAGACATTTAACATCCTCAATACAACAGGGTTCAACGACACAAAGTACGAGGATTTTACCAAGAACACGGAAGAAAACGATGTGAACTTCACCATAAAACCCGACAGCGTCGTTTTGGATTATTCAGGCGCGTTTTCCATGGGGCAGACTGAACTTTTTACTAACGACACAGGGGGTGCTGCAACCTGGATATATGCAGAACAAAATGATCGCAATTATGGAAGCTCCATAGACCTCTGGACTGGCGGTTTGACCAGAACGAGAACCCTGATACGTTTCAACCTCTCAAACATTCCCGCTGGATCCATTATTTTCGGGGCCGAACTGGTCCTGTGGGTTGAATGGGTGGTGACAGATATCCCTGTGGCCGTTTACAGGGTAACTGCGGATTGGGATGAGGGTTATCAGGATGCAGAGCCTGCCACCGACGGAGTTACGTGGGATAATGCCGATACAGATCCCTTGATAGATTGGAAGGACGGGGGGGAATTCGACCCTTCGAATTACACTGTGTCATGGCTGTATGAAGTGGTGGACGATGATACATTTCACAGTTTCAATATAACATCCCTTGTGCAGGAATGGATCAACGGCACCCCGAACTATGGGCTGCTGCTCAATGATACAAATGACGGCCAGGACCGGAGCGTGAGATTCACAAGCGACGACGGTCTCAACGCATCCCGTAGACCCCGGCTTGTCATCAACTATGCCGCCCCCGACTATTTACCGTACGGCAATTTCACATCCCAGGTCTTCGATGCGGAAAAGGATGTGGATTCCTGGGGCAATATCAGCTGGAACGCGGATACACCCCTTGGAACCGCCATTGCCTTGGAAACAAGAACATCCCCGGACAATATAATCTGGGGGAATTGGAGCGGTAACTATTCCCAATCCGGTGCAGGGATTAAGTCAGCACCAGGACGCTATATACAGTATCGTGCCCATCTGCAGACTGCCGATACGAACGTAACACCCACGCTCTATGATGTTACCTTAATCTTTGAAAGAACCAATCTCACGTTTGAAAGGCTTGTTGAATCCTATGAAAACGCCACTTCTGCGGACATGAGCATAGCCATCAATGACACTATTGCATGGGGTCTGGATATTCAATCCACCTCTACATGGGTTCCCGAGCACGTGGACATATCCGAATTGATCCTGAGCAAAGGCATATACAATATATCGCTTCGATTGCATCTGACAATCGAGACAGCAAATGGTGTCAAATGCAGTGTGGGTTACGACAACTTCACGGTGGGAACCCCCGCAAACGAGACCATTGGAGAGTACATCTCAATCGGTTTCAATGCAACCTCCCAGGCCATATGGAATGAAATAAGCTGGAATGCCACATTACAGAACGGGACAAACATTATAATACAAACGAGAACCTCCCCAGACAAATGGAACTGGGGACCGTGGTCCCCCGCATATTCGAAACCAAGTGGAGACCCTATCACATCCGCGGATAATCAATACATTCAATATCGGGCCATTCTTTCGACGACCAATGCTTCATCCAGACCCTTTCTCCACAACTTGAACATCTATTACAGCAAATATCGATGGAATGGCACCCTGGAGATGAAAAGCGATTTTACCCCCGCAGCAGTCTCGAACTGGGGCCAGTTCTCCTCAGGAGAGGATTTAAAGGGCCTGACAATCGAGTTCTTCTACTCCATCAATTCGGGGGGTACATGGTTCCCTGTAGGAGCAGGGGATCTGAGCGGTGTTGATACCTCCGATAAAACCATCAGGTTCAAGGCCGAATTCTCCACCACCGACACGTCCCTTTCTCCAACCTTGTACGATTTCTCACTGACCTACCTGACAAACAACCCACCGCAGTTCTCATTGGGTGGCTACACAAACGAGACCGGAGGGTTCGGACAGGGATGGTACAACTTCTCTGTACTCTATCTGGATCCGGACAATGACTATCCAGCCCCCCTCAAGATCTGCCTTATGGGGCCGGTGAGCTACAACCTCACCATGACCGATCTCGATGCAAGCGATGGAAACCTAACCGACGGCAAATGGTTCTACTACAACATAACCCTGGAAAAGGGATTCTACCAGTACCGTTTCATTGCCCATGACGGCACAATATGGAATCGCACAGCTTACGACAGCTTCGTTGTGAAGAACAGGCCCCCCGAGCTTATGTACGGTAACGTCTGGCCCCCTGCAGGACCCGGCGGAACCGCATTCAACTTCACTGTCACCTACTTCGACCTGGACAACGAGCCCCCGGACGCCCTTTACCCTGTGAACCTCACGGTAAACGGACCGACATTGCACAATGTCACCATGATGGAGTTGGACCCTTCAGACAATACCTATTCAGACGGAAAGGAATACTACTACAACCTGATCCTCGAGAAGGGTGCATATGACTACTTTTTCACGGTCAACGATGGATTCGATTGGGGGGGAACATCTCCTCGCTTCCTGGACGTTGCCAACAATCCTCCCGTCCTCTCCTCACCTTCCGTTTTACCTGCCGCAGGTGATATAACCACTATCTTCAACTTCACGGTGAGCTATACTGATTACGACAATGATTCGGCAGATGTTGTGACGTTGAACCTCAGCGGGCCCTCCAGTTCAGGTCCTTATATCATGATGGAATTGGATCCGGATGACAACGTATACACCGACGGTAAACTGTATTATTTTATCATATCCAACCTCGAAAAGGGGGTTTACACACACCATTTCGCTGCAAATGACTCCCAAGGAGATTGGAGACAAACCGGTGAGATCATCCTTCCCGAGGTTCTGAATTCAAAGCCCCAGATATCCACATCCAGCGTGGAATTCGCCGATGAGGATGCCCTTTATTCCGTGCAGTACTTGTTCTCTGATATTGACAATGATACCTGCGTATGGAACCTGAATACCAACGCATCATGGCTTTCCATTGACCTGAACACCGGCTATCTCAACGGGACGCCGGACAACGGGGACGTGGGATGGTTTTTGGTGAACGTCACCTTATCCGACAACGACGGGGGCCTCAACTGGACCGAATTCATACTCACTGTGAACAACACACCACCGCAGATCACCACCACATCACCAACCCCATGGGCCGTGGAAGGTTACTTGTACACCTTCGATTTCGATGGTCAGGACGAGGGAGAGGCGAGCGCCTACTGGAACATTTCAACCAATGGCTCGTGGCTCTCAATTGACCAGCCAACGGGTGTACTCTCGGGTACTCCCGGTACCACTGATATCGGCTCCTTTTGGGTGAACGTCACCCTATATGACGCCAACGGAGGTTATGACCGCCATAATTTCTCTGTGACGGTCAACGACACTTCGCCACCCTTGGCAGATGCCGGCCCCGACGGGTTCACATGGGTGAACATACCATACCTGTTCGACGGCGGAGGTTCCACAGACAACTCGGGTTGGATTTCGAATTATACATGGTACTTCGGTGACGGGAGTGTTGGATACGGGGTTTCTCCCGCACACACATACACGAATAAAAGCGTCTTCGCGGTCACGCTGGTTGTGAGGGATCCAACAGGAAACGAGGGATTTGACACGGTGAACGTGACTGTGCTCAATTCCGCCCCTTCGATTTTGACTGAGGATATTACCTTCGCCGATGAGGATGTCCTCTACTCCGTGCAGTATCTGTACTTCGATATCGACAACGACATATGCGCATGGTATTTGGACACCAACGCATCATGGCTCACCATAAATCCGAGTACCGGCTATCTCAACGGTACGCCGGATAACGGGGATGTGGGCTGGTTCACAGTTAATGTCACCTTATCCGACAACGACGGGGGCCTCAACTCAACCGAATTCGTACTCACTGTGAACAACACATTCCCGCAGATTATCTCAACCGCTCCAGACCCGTGGGTTGTGGAGGGAGAGGAATATAGATACGATTTCGATGGTGATGACGAGGGCCAGGGAAGCTCCAACTACGTTGTTGTTTCTAACGCCTCCTGGCTTGCCATAAACCCGGTAAATGGCGAGCTTTACGGGACTCCCTCCACACCAGAGGTGGGACGGTACTGGGTGAATGTCACGCTACGGGACGGCAATGGAGGCTATGATTCCATCAATTACACCATCACTGTAATAGATATTTCCCCACCATCAGCACATGCAGGTGTAAATGATATTGCCTGGGAAGACACCCCCTATTCCTTTGACGGCTCCTCTTCTGCGGACAACTCGGGGCAGATTTCGAATTATACATGGTACTTCGGGGATGGGGGTGTGGCCTTCGGCGTTTCACCCACACATGAATACAGCGATTCGGGTGTATACCTTGTGGTCCTCTTTGTCACCGATCCGGACGGCAACCAGGGCCTCGATACGGTCCAGCTCACAGTGTACAATGTGGATCCAGTGGCAGATGCAGGTGCCGATTTGACGGGAAATGAAGGAGAGGGCATCTCCTTTGATGCTTCTTTATCTTACGATACAACCTCGGATAACGATTCACTCGTGTATCTTTGGGACTTCGATTCGGACGGCAACTTCGACGACGGCTTCGGTATGACGCCCTCCTATATATGGTATGATGAGGGTACGTACAATGTATTTCTCAAAGTGATTGATGACAACGGCAACTTCAGCACAGACATGTTGAATGTTACCATCAGCAATCTTCCTCCCCAGGTATCCCTGGAGGAAGCGTATTCCGGCATTGAGGGGGATGCAATCCACTTCCTGGCCACTGCAAGCGATCCGGGGGACGATGCACTTTCCTTCAGATGGGACTGGGACTTCGACGGTGAAAATGACACGGCCTGGAGCGGGAAATCCTACGCCAACCACACATGGACACTGTTCGGCACATACACCATCTCGGTTGAGGTATGGGACGGGGATGACGGCTTTGGCAGCACCGCAGCCCAGGTACATGTGATCAGGCCCGAGCAGCCGCCTGTGATATCGGGGGTGGGCGGCAGGTACGTCCATTTCGATTACCCGTATCTGCTGGACCTGGATCCGTATGTGTATGACCCGGATACGCCCAAGGGCGATTTGATTGTCACAACCGACTCCCCGCATATCGAGGTCAACGGCCTCATTCTCTCGCTCGACTACCCCGAGAGCATGGTTGGCTGGACAGATGTGGTGATCCTCACCGTGAGCGACGGAAAAAATCAGGACAACGACACTCTGACAGTGAGCATCACGGACAACTTCCCGCCCGAGGTAGTAGGTGAATTACCAGATGTGAGCTTCGACGAGGGGGATGTGTTGAAGGATGTGTTCGATTTGGACAACTATTTCTCGGATAAAGACAACGATCCTCTGAGCTATCATTTCATTGGAAATGTCCATGTGAGACCGCTGCTCAATGCTTCCACATCCATGGTATCCTTTTCTGCCGACCCCAACTGGTTCGGCATTGAAAATATCACTATCAGGGCGTACGATCCCAACGGTGCCTTCACAGAACAGTCAATTATGGTGACAGTCAACCCCGTGAACTTCCCCCCCACCATTGGGAACATCCAGGACGTGCACGTGCGTTTGGACACACCCTGGGAGCTTTTGGTGCTCAATCCCGTCTATGTGTGGGATGATGACAGCATACTCGATCTCATTCTCTCAACGGACTCGTCCTTTGTCACGGTCTCTCCGGACAAGGAGGGTGTGCTGGTGTTCTACTATATGGATCCTGCATTGACCACGGATACAGTTAAGATAAGCGTTTCCGATGGCGAGTTTACGGCCTCAACCGATGTTAATGTTCATATTTCGCTTATCAACTGGCCGCCCTATATAAAGGATTACAACTATCCCTCGAATGTACGTTTCGATGAAGATACGACCCTTTCGAATCACTTCGATTTGAACGATTATTTCGCGGACAACGCATCTGACCAGCTGACATTTACTCGGGAAGTACCCACAGACAACCTCAACGTGAACATCGATTCCCAGGGTCAGGTGAGTTTTTCAGCTGCCGAGAACTGGTTTGGGGTGACAACCGTCACTTTCAGAGCACAGGATACGGCAGGTGCCTGGGCCTCGTTCACCATTAATGTAACAGTAGTCCCGGTAAACGATCCGCCCGAGATACTGCAAACCATAACCTTTGTGCGCATTGATGCCGATGAGACCTGGTTAATAGATCTGGATGACTACTTCCAAGACATCGAAAGTGGACATAATCTCACTTTTACGTGCAATAAACCGGACATAAAAATCGATCCCACAACTCACGAGGCCAGATGGGAGAGGAACGGGGAGGATTCACTGGATGGTGTGGTGTTCACAGCCAGTGACGGCGAGGATTCTGTGAGCATGGAACCCATAAATCTGAAAGTTGTGGGTGCATTCGACTGGCTCTGGGTGGTTATTGCTGCCGTGCTGGGAGCCCTGGGTGTATTCGCATACAGAGGGCTTAGATACAGATACAAAATCGAGGAGGTTTTGCTGGTGGACCACGCTGGAATCCTTCTCTGCCATCTGTCACTGGGAAAATCCAGGGTGGCGGTGGATGCAGAGCTCGTCTCCGGTATGCTCACTGCTGTCCAAGATTTTGTCAAGGATTCGTTTTTGAGAGGAAGGGTGGACGAGGAGGAGATGCTGGACAAGAAAAAATCCCTGGAGAAACTGGAGTTTGCAGGCCACCATCTCGTGTTGGAGCAGGGCAAATACTCCTTCCTCTGCTGCGTGATATCTGGAACGGTCAACAAAAGGCTCAGAAAGAGGATGAGAGCCGTTCTATCCGAATTTGAGACCGAATACGATGAAACGCTGAGAGATTGGGACGGAGTGATCGAAAGGCTCGAAGGGTCGGAGAATATTCTGAAGAAGCTGATACCCAAGGGGGAGAAACCGGAGAAGGTATACGGCGGCCCGGTAGAGGAACTCGAGATAAGCCTGCCCGGATTGATCGATGATAAAGGAATAATCTATAAAAGGGAGCCGGATGGCGAATTGAAAGGCGTAATCGATGATGACCTCAAAGAGGATACCCAAAAAGAGGACGGATTAACAGGTGAGACCGACGAAGGGGATGAGCCAGGAGGGGAAGACCTTGAGGGAGAGGTAGAGGAGGATTGAGTAAAAAATCCTTTACAGCAAATTCGCTAACCAAATTCAATTTTACCATATTGAAAAACAGAACGGAAGGGAGGGTACAGGAACAAATCCAAATCGCCCCAATCACCCTGAAAAATACCATTTTTCCCCCTTTTATGCGTATTATCATCGCGTCGAAACAAATAAAAACACTTAATACCGAGAACAGTATATATTGGCCTGTTCGGAGGAGTTTGCATGGAGGATACCGATTGGACCGCTAAAGGAACTTCCCTTATCCAAGAGGGAAAATATGTTGAGGCCATAGCATGTTTTGACAGGAGCCTAAACGAGAATCCAGATGACCTGGAGGCCTTGGTCAACAAGGGCTGCGCCCTGCTGTTTTTGGACCGGGCCCAGGAAGCTCTGGAGATCACGGATAAGGCCCTGGATATCGATGCAAACCACACCACAGCCTTGTACAACAAAGGGAACGCTCTTTTCAAACTGAACGAATTCGAGGAGGCTATGAGTGCCTTCGAAAGAACCTTGGAAGTCGATCCTTCCCATGCCAGGGCTTGGTACAACAAGGGATGTCTGGCCTCAATCCAGGGAAAAACGGATGAGGCACTATGGTGCCTGGAAAAGGCCATGAACCTGGACAGGGAAGGTGTCTTGGCCCTCATAGAAATGGATTTTCATCTGGAGAACATCCGGAACGACCCTAGATTCAAAGAGCTTGTTGGTTGAATAGGAAGCTGGACTTTGTATGCCGGAAAAGAGATATTTCAGACGGAAAATCTGCCTGCTCGGTGATGCTGCAGTGGGAAAGACGAGCCTGATACAGAGATATGTGCTGGATAAATTCGATGACAAGTACTTCGTCACCCTGGGTACAAAGGTTACAATGAAGGATGTGACCGTGGAAAAACCTGAAAAGGACGAGGTCGTCAACCTGACTCTGATGATATGGGATATCCTCGGCCAAAGGGAGTTTAAAAGGTTGCAAACCAGCTTTTACAAGGGATCCAACGGCACCATAGTCGTTGCAGATTTTACAAGAAAGGAAACCTTGGACCACATTCCCGAGTGGATCTTGGCCTTGTTCAACACAGCAGGAAAGGTACCTGTTCTGCTCCTCATCAATAAAAGTGACCTTACAAATCAAGCTGCATATGGGGAGGAGGAGATCGTGTCATTGGCTGAGAAATACAACACCCAGTACCTCTTCACAAGTGCAAAGACAGGAGATAATGTGGAGGAGGCTTTTGTAAGAATGAGCCAAATGCTCCTTCAGCACGACGGCAAAGGAAAGGATAAAGATACATCCTCTGCACCCAATCAACAATCCGGTTCTGGAAAGGAAGATCGTGTGTCAGGGAAGTCCACTGAAAAGCAATCCAGCTGAGAGGGTTCTGATTTTCCATAATTCATTGAATTGGTCGATATTACCTGCTCTTTATCGTTGGAAGTGAAGCAATGATGGAGGTGGAGAACATCGTAAAAAAGTACCCCCTAAGAGGCGAGGGGTACAACTGGCGGGTGGAACTATCAAACGCCCTTCACAGGAGGAAGGGAACCGAGCTCACCGCTCTCTACAATGTGACTTTCGATACGAAAAAAGGGGAGATTGTAGGCATTTTGGGTCCCAACGGTGCAGGTAAGACAACACTGATAAAAATCCTTGCTGGGCTGCTTTTGCCGGACGAGGGGCGGGCCGTAATCGATCACTACGATGTGATCAAACACAGAAAAAAGGTACGTACCTCTGTCAATCTGCTGAGGACCGGCGGATGGGTCATGTTCGACTACAAGCTGTCCGTGTTCCACAATCTGAAGTACTGGGGGGTGGTCCAGGGATTGGCATGGAACGAGGTAAAACCAAAAATAAAAGAGGTGCTGGAAATCGTGAGGATGGAGGATAAAATCAACGAATATCCGGAAAATCTGTCCGCGGGAATGCGGCAGAAGATGTGCCTGGCACTGTGTCTGCTCTCGGAGAGACCCGTGTACCTGCTGGATGAGCCCACAGCCAACATCGATCCGTACTCGGCGAATTTCATTCGAGAATTCATACGCGAAGGGCTGGCGCGCAAAGGATAAACCGTGCTCTTAGCTACACACAATCTTTGGGAGGCGGAGATGGTTTGTGACAGGATCGCAATCCTTCTCAAAGGCTGTGTGGTGCTGTTCGACAAGACGGAGGTGATAAAGAGAAGGAGGGAGGGGGGTTATATCCTAATCAATGTTCTGGCTATCACCGATAAACTCTTGGACGACCTCAATACACTGGATTTCGTAAGATCGGTATTTCCCAGGGCTATTCGCGGGGAGAAAGGTGAGCAGCAGTACCAGCTGGAGATCCACGGTGATGTTGAGGAGCACATGCAGGACCTTTTGGAGGTGTGCTTCGCGCATACGGAAGTGGGGAGCATGGAAACCAAGGATGCCTCTCTGAACGATATTTTCATGGAGATGATGTCCAGAATCGATTCGGACAAGGCCCAGATTTCCGACAGGTACACCTCCTACAAGGAGGCCCTTGTCGAGGCCTACGGTGATTACGGAATCATGACTGCCGTGAAAAGACAGCTGCTGAGTGATATCAGGGACCGACTGGATATATCGGACGGGGAGCATCAGCAGATAGACAACGAGGTGGTAAAGGAGCTTAAGCCCATCTGGAGGAAGAGGGCAAAGGAGGACAAGAAAGCTGCAAAACATCTCGACCCGGCAGTGGCCGAGCTCATGAAACTCAGAATCGAAATGGAAGAAGAGGAGGGAAATTGAACATTTACCGCCTAAGCTATTCGAAATAATACGGGAGAAGAAGAGGATGTCCGCAGCAAAGCGCAGAAAAACAAAGGTCAAGCACCATCTTTCCTTTAGAGAGACCATGCGCGTGATTGCCAGCTATCTGGCTCGAAGCGGCAGGCTGTGGTACCGCTTCAAGATCAGCTTCTTCTTCACCCTGATATCCATGATTGTGGCCATTGCAATCTGGTACTTCATGAACGATATCCTGGATATCAATTTGGGGCCGGATTATAAATACGATTACTTCACCTTCGTGTTGGTGGGCATAGTGATCAATCAATATGTGCTCGTAACCCTCTCCACCTACCTGGACTCGCTGAAGGGCCTGTACTGGTCCAACCAGCTGGAGTTCTATCTGACTTCACCTGCGAGGTTGAGGACCTTCTACCTCGCCTCCCTGGCCTGGACCTACCTTTACGCCTCCATCAATGCGATTCTGTACTTTGCCATAGGTGTATTTATCTTCGGGGCGAATCTCAGCTTCACCCTCAACGCCTTCCTCATAATACCCATACTGTTTTTGTTAATCATCGGCCTGTCCGGCATCGGTCTCATCTCTGCCTCCATGTTCCTCTTGGCCGACGCCAAGGGGGAGATAGAGCCCATAAACTGGGTCGTTTCCACCATGACCCTTCTCGTTTCGGGTGTGGTGTTCCCCTTCGAGAAGTTCCTTGAGCATTTCCCGCCCCTCTACTATGTTGCCGTGGCGCTGCCGCAGACGTGGGCCATTGCGGGCATCAGGGGGATTCTGACCGAGGGAAGCGGAATGGAGACCGCCCTGCCAGTGATGGGCATACTTATAATTTTTGCCCTGATCCTATTCCCACTGGGAGTGCTCATGTTCAGGCTCGGCATTCGAAAGGGGGAGAGGGTGGGCAGCCTGGCCAAGTGGTCGTGATTTTGTTTAGCATAACCGAAAGTTATAAACCATGGGAGTTGAATGGGGAGGGCAATTCCTCAGTTTAGAAGGGATGATTATGAAAAAGGGCGCAGGTTCAATTGGATTAGTATGTCTGTTGGTGACCGCAGGGTTTCTTGGGTTCATCACCTTCGAATCCGAGGTGGTGATTTCTGCCACCACCTATTACGTAGGCTCTGGGCCTGGAAACGATTCGGCCTCGATTCAGGACGCCATCGATTATAACGCCACTGATGGCGACACGGTCTTCGTTTGGCGGGGCACCTATAATGAAAGTATCATAGTGAACAAAACGATCACCCTGCAGGGGGAGGACAGGAACATCACCATAATCAATGGCACCGGTACCGCGGATACCGTTTTTATCGATAGAAATTTGGTTAATGTAACGGGATTTACCATCACCAACGGGACGAAAGGCATCTTTATAAACACCTCGATTAACAACGTTACGATAGAAAACAACAATGCCACAATGAATAATAATCATGGAATCAAATTGAATTCGGCCCATAATATAACTATCAAGAACAACATATTGTTTAATAATTCAGATGCCGGGATATATGTATTCTCTAGTC
>CP070726.1:2458333-2462897 GCA_020350865.1 Thermoplasmata archaeon | reverse complement strand
GGTGCGCCGCCAACCCTGGACGTGTTTTGAAAAACAAAAGTATTTCCTAGGCTGGCTGCCGCCGTCCTGTATCCACAAACCCAAGGGTTGTGGAATTAGGACGAATTATTTTATTAAACCACCAAAGAAAGGGCTCGTTGGCATGAAATAGAGCCTCTATATATCTATTTCTGCTTCTAAATAAATCAAAAAAAATTATATATGTGCCCTGCCTTACCCGTGAGGGGGAGTGTAATGGAATCAAGAAAGGTACAGGTGACAGGGGGCTCCACGTTCATCGTTTCCCTGCCCAAGAGCTGGGTCAACGATAAGGGCATCAATCCAGGGGATCCGGTGTGGATTTCCCCCATGGAAGACGGCACGCTTCTTCTCAGCCCCAAGATAAAGAAGGACAGGGTGAGCCGGAAGAAGGTTTTGAGCCTTCATGATGAGAGCGCGGAGCATCTCACAAGAAAGCTCATAGGCATGTACATAGCTGGCTATAACACCATCGAGCTAAAATCCAAGAAGAACATCAGCCCCGATATCCACCGCGCCATAAGGAATTTCACCAAAATGGTTGTGGGTCCCGAAATCATAGTGGAGGACCGCAGGCATGTTGTCCTGCAGGACCTAATCAACCCCAGCGAGTTCTCCCAGAAGAAGGGGATACGGCGGATGTACCTGCTTGTCCGGTCCATGCATACGGATGCCATTACGGCATTCACACGACAGGACAGGGAACTGGCAAGGGATGTGATCCTCCGTGATGGTGATGTTGACCGTCTCGACTGGATGATTGCAAAGCAGTACAACCTAATTCTTAATAACACGGAGATAGCCTCCAGCGTAGGGGTTTCAAGCGAAAAGAGCCTCAACCTCATGCTCATTTCGAGGATCATCGAGAGGATCGGTGATCATGCCTTTAAAATTGCGGAAGGCGTGAAACTTTTGGATGGCAAGGACATCAATGAAAATATCGTCAATGAGATCGCCCAAAGCAGCGATATCTCCCTGAAGATTTTGGATAAATCCATGAACGCCTTTTTTTCCGAGGACCTAAACGAGGCCAACGACACCATAGACATGAGCACGAAACTGAACAAGGCCAGTGACGCCCTCATGAAGAAAATCAGGGACCAGGAGAGCGATGTCGTGGTATCCCTAGCCTCTATCATCGAGAGTGTAAGAAGGACGGGACTCTACGCCACTGACATCTCCGAAATAGCCATTAACTACATCTCATCCCTTGGGTGATAGCATGAGGATTGCCCATATTTCAGATTTGCACATCACCGAAAACTCCGAATTCAAGAACAAAGTCTTTGAAAGGGGTCAAAAGGCTGTCAATACCCTGGACCCGCAACCCGACCTCGTATTCATTTCAGGGGACATCACATGGGATGGCATTCTTTCGGAGTACGAACTTGCCTTGGAAAAGATCAAAGGATTTTCCGGCACCACCATGCTCATCCCCGGCAATCACGATTCAAGGCACCTCGGGTACAGGATATTCGAGGAATTCTTCGGCAGCTTGGAATTCTTTAAAGTGGTTGAGAAAACCCAAGTGATGGGTCTGGATTCATCTGAGCCCGATCTGGACGAAGGTCATATAGGCAGAAAAAAGTACAATTGGATCGAGGGTAATTTGAGAGATGTGAATGGGATTAAGATTGTTGGTTTCCACCACCACCTCCTCCCAGTGCCCAATGCCGGCAGGGAAAAAAATATTCTCAACGATGCTGGGGAAGTGCTCGATTTGATTCTGAGAAATAGTGTGGCATTGGTGCTCATGGGACACAGGCACGTGCCGTACGCTGTCAGGGTGCACAACACGCTCATGGTCAATGCAGGGGCGTTCTCATCCTCCAGGACAAGGGCCCATCTGGGCAACAGCTTCAATATAATCGATTGTCACGAGCAGTCCATCTCGGTGAGCACATACGGTATAGAAAAGGAGAAACTGAAGCTGATGGTGGAGTTCGACTGGGGCAAGGAAGTATATATGAATAGATTCTATACCCAACCGTAAGGAGAAAAGATACACTCTTCACCGTCACCACAGGCGCCATTTCTTTGAAGAGTCTTCATCTTCAACCTCGACAGCATCGGATTCTGCAATGTATTCATCCACATCAGTTTCCACTTCAACATCCTGACCCTTTTCGACATTTTGAAGTATCTCTCCAAGATTCACTGTTTCTCTTTCGAGCAGGCTCATTTCCTTCTCAGATAGTGTTCTCGGATCAATGGGGATGAGCAGACACGAATTCCTTAATTTGAGCTTGGCCTGAATGGAAGCGATGAAACCCACGTACTTGATCATCTCATCCGCACCGAGGATGTACTCCAGACCGTCCATGAGCACCATCTTGTTCTCACCGGACATGAGAAATTCCTCGATGGCGTTTACGATGGAGTTGAAGTTGGATGAGAATATGTACTGATCGTCCCTTCTTTCCTCATCGCCCAGGGCCAGCATGCCCACCATTTTCGTCTCCTCCTCCTCCCCGTTTATACTGGTCTCCTTGGTCAGGGTCAGTTTGATCAACCAGGCCTTGTGCAGGTTGTAGCGTTTGACTAAGGATTCGGTCTGCTTTGTTGTAATGCACAGACCTGCAAACCCGATGGACATGAGCCCCGAGAACACCTTGTAGGCGGAATCCGAGGTCTCCGATTTTATGATGTAGTTGCCCCCGTTAGTCGATAGGAACTGCACAGCCTTGTCCGTCTCAATCTCGTATCCCTCCTCCTCTTCCTCCTTCCTTCTTGTGAGCATTATAAATGCCAAAAGGGCCGAGATGATGACCGCACACAGCGGTATGACCCACCAGAAGCTCTCCCAGGGAGAAGGCTCGGATTTTTCCCCCTCAAGCACAAGGTCGATGGGAGTTGATTCCACAGTGGCCTCGCCATCACTCGCATAGAAAATCACATCCTCAAGCGTGCTGTCGCTTTTGGAGGGAGTCCAAGTGGCCTCATGAGTCACGGGATTGATCACTATATTCGGATTGTTGCATGTGAAGTTGAGGTCATCGCGGTCCATATCGAAGAAGTATTCGTCCAGGTCGACGGTCCAGGTCTCACCCACCATGAGATGGGTGGTTCTGAGGAGCCCAAAATACAGCGGCGGGTTGTTTCTGGCCGTCACATTGACCCAGAAGGCGGCTGTAGCTGAGCTCTCGTCGTCACTCACGGTGAGGATGATCAAATCCTGGGTTTCCACACTGGACTGGAAATACAGATTGAAAGAATAGAGGACAACATGGGGATTATCCACACTGACGGTCAGCAGGTTATTGGGGGTGTCTATATCGTGTATGTAATCCAGGAGGTTCAAAGCCCATATCTCGTTCACCTCCTTCTCATAGGAGGGTATCTGTGATATCGTTGGTGGATCGTTTACAGGCCTCACAACGATATCGATTGTATCCTCTGCAAAGGCCTCACCAGTGGTGCCTCGGAATGTGATGGTTTCCGTTCCGCTCCAGTCGGCCACAGCCGAGAGGTGGACCCGACCGTCTTCTATGGTGATGTTTATGTTGGCGTTTCCAAAGTAGGTGTAGTTCTGGGCATGCTCGAAGTAGTCGTTCAGGTTGATGGCATCGGTCAGAACCGTGTCCTCGTGGAAGAATATGTTGGGCAGCGGGGTGACGCGCTTTGGAATGTTCTCGTCGGTGATTTTGATGTGGATTATGGTCATGTTCGATGCCTGGCCGTCGGAGAAGAACACGTGCACATCCTCCTCGTCCCCGGTCATCTCGAATGGGAAATCGATCTGGAGCAATAGGTTGTCGTCGGCATTAACCGTGATAAAGTCGGAATCCGTCCAGACCCGTATATTTTCCAGGGGGTCATCGGGATCATTTACATAGGGCCAAAGGGAGAAGAGATACACCTCCCCGCCCTTGACCACCAGCTTGGGTATGTTGGATATTGAGGGGGCGATGTTGTTGGATGCCGTAACCTCGATGATGATGTTATCCTGGGACTCCTCGTCCCTTACAGTGATCCTCACCGTTTCCTTGGTTGCTGTGTCGTACAGGAAGACAAGGCTGTGGTTCTCCACCGTCACAAAAGAGCTGTCAGTGGTGAATATCAGGGAAGTTATTGGAGTATCCACGTCGCTAACATAGGGTGAAAGGTCCAATACCTTGGGAAAATCCACCTTGCAGAACTGATCCGGGATATTGGAAAAGGCGGGGGGATCATTTATGGGATTCACAGTCACCGTTATCGTGTGCTCCACCAGGGCACCAAGCTCGTCCTCTGCCCTGAAGGTGACCCTTTCCACCCCAAACCAGTCCGCCACAGCGTAGAATTCCACAGTGTTGTTCATGTCGATTACAACGAAAACGAACTCATTTCCGTGCCGTGAATAGTTCAGGTCCTCAGTTTCCAGGTCCGTGAAATGATCATCCAGATCGAATGCTCCAATTAGGCTTGAATCCTCGTCAAAATTCACATCCGTTATGGGGCTCGAAATCTCGGGTGGGTTGTTGTCCGATACATATATCCGAAGGATGTTGTATGTTGCCAGCTGGCCGTCAGAAAGGGACAGCAGAGCCGTTACAGTTGTGCCTAT
>CP070726.1:2448984-2458233 GCA_020350865.1 Thermoplasmata archaeon | reverse complement strand
TGAACTGGCCGATTGCAACGACATACAACCAATCCTGGGTCCCGAAATCACCGGGCAGCCTCGAGACCTACAAAATTACGAACTTGAGTTCGGGGACTGAGTATTGGTTCGCCATCAAAGCCCATGATGACGTATCGAACTTGGCCAATCCCTCCAACAGCCCCAATGAACCCACTGATTTTGTGAAAACGGCCCCCAACGCCCCCCAGAATCTTAACACATCCTGGGGCGATTCCTACATATATCTCACCTGGGAAGCCCCGTCGTTTGACGGTGGCCTGCCGATAACCTATTACATAATTTACAGGAATGGTACTTCTGGAGAGCTGGCACTTTATAGACAAATCGGAAACTTCCTCTTTTTCAACGACACAGCCGTCGAAAACAACATCACCTACCACTACAAAGTGGCTGCAAAGAACGCAATCGGGGAAGGTGCTTCAACAGGAGAAGTCAGCGACATTCCGAACACGATCCCGTCCATAGTTGACAGAACCCCAGATAACACGGATGTCTCTGTAAATTCGACCATAACGATTGAATTCAGCGAAGCCATGAACAAGACATCTGCGGAAGACGCATTTTCCATCTCGCCGGACGTAACGGGAACAATAACCTGGACGGATAATACCCTCATATTTACTCCCGACAGCCCCATGAGCTACAGCACCCAGTACACCGTTACTGTGAGTACGGATGCAAAAAACCTGGTGGGTAATAACCTAAATTCGGATATCAGTTGGCAATTTACGACGGAAGCCGAGGAAGAAATAACTCGGCCATCGAAACCAGATGTCACACCAGAAGATGGGACAATAAATGTCCCCGTGGATACTGAAATAATCATTGAATTTGATATACGGATGGATGAGGAATCTACTGAGGGGGCATTTTCTATTGAGCCCCATGTGGAGGGCATTTTTCAATGGACAGGTAATTACCACACCTTAACATATATACCCAGCTCAGACCTCAATTACAGTTGGACATATACAATATTAATTAATACAAGTGCAAAAAGTTCGGAAGGGGGATATCTGGAGGAGGAATTCAAGTCCGTGTTTAGAACTGAAAAAGAGCCGAAAGAAGCACCTTTCTGGTCCTGGCAAAATCTGGAGCCCATAGTTACCGGCCTGACCATTCTCGCTTCGTTCCTGCTGGCTTTGTTTGGATTTATGCGGCTGAGAAGGAAGCGCAACGTGCTTCGTATCTACCTAGAAATGATCGATGACACGTATGATGAATATAAAAAGAAGCCTCGGGTGGGTGAAAAGAAATTGATCGCACTTCGGGATGGCATTAAGAACGATGTGAAGAAAGGCAGGCTGGAGGAAAACCATTTCCTGATTCTGGATAAGAAGATCGATGACTATCTGCATGAACTGAGAGCCCCAAGGAAGGTGGGTGCGGCGCCATTACCTGAAGAAGAAGAGGAAGAAGAAATGGCCGAAGAAGAAGAGGAAGGAGAGGAGGGGATGGAAGAGGGAGAGGAAGTAGATGAGGAAGTGGGGGAAGAAGAGGAGGGAGTGGAAGAGGGAGAGGAAGAGGAGGAGGGAGTGGAAGAAGAGGGTGAGGAATTCCGCTCAGACGAGGCTGAACCCGAATCTGAGCCGGAAGAAGAGGAGGACCTCTTTGGTGGGGAAGATTTGACCGAGGAAAGCAAAGAGGATGGAACGGGACTTGATGAGGACATCTCAGAAGACGAAACAGAACACGAAACCGAACCGGAAGAAGAGGAGGACCTCTTTGGCGGGGAAGATTTGTTCGATGAGAGTGAAGAGGACGAAACGGGACCGGATGAGGATATCTCCGATGAAGGGACAGAATCCGAAACTGAACCGGAAAAAGACGAGGAAATCTGACACAAACCTGAATTAACTTCTTCGGAAGTACAAAATATCCGGTTGAAATGGACAGGCTAAATTTTCCACCAGAATCTATAGGCCAGGTAGCAGAAGATACCCCCGGTAATGATGGAGGTTATTGTCTTCGAAATAATTATGTCGTTGAAAAATAGGATGGCTGCATCACCGAAGGGGTAGAAAATCGGGTTTCTCTCGTGGTAGAACAGATCCAAGGTGATATGGCTTACTGTGCCGATGAGAGCCGAGTAAATGATTACGCCAAAGGACCTTTTCTCCAGAATGTCGATGCCGGCAAAGGTGTGGAACCTCCTGTCCGAGAACCTTTCTTTGAAGAACCTGATGATATGGGGGAGAATGGAAATAGAGATGAGCACTGCAGCCAGCAGCAAGACCGTAACAGCACCGAGAAGGGAATGGGTAACTACCCTCACATCCCAGTAATACCCTGTGAACACGAAGATCATAAGGGGCTCCAGTATATCGGGCAGTGTGGCCCCGCAACTTAGGGCGATCCAGTCGAATCTTTTGGGTTTGGCAAGAAACAGTAACCAGACGGGTGCTGCATGGAAGGCGGTGAAGGGCATGTTTGAACCGTGCTGTGTATGGCCGAGGGATATAATACAATATCGCAAGATATTTATCTGGCCTTTGCTATCTTTGAATGATGAATGGGAGGATAGTTGCGATTTGGGCCCCACCCAGGAATGCGAGTGGGATGTGCCATTATAGCCCTTCCTTACTAACATAAAATTGTCGCAGCTTTCGCTACAAAAACTTTAAGTTCGCTTATTTTTATGAGGAAAACCGTGATTTTATGACTGTTCAACCGAGCAAGGCTTCAGTGGGCCTCCCAAAGAAGACCCAGTCCCTGTGCCCCGAGTGCAAGGCCGTTTTAGACGCCGATATCTTCGAGGAGGACGGCAAGGCGGTCATGATGAAGACATGCCCCGAGCACGGGGCGGTAAGGGACGTGATATGGAGCGATGTTGACTTCTACCTGAAGGCAGAGAGGTTCGCCCTGGACGGCCTGGGTGTTGACAACCCCAACACGAAAAATGTGAAGGGCTGCCCCCAGGAATGCGGGCTGTGCGACCAGCATTTCAGCCACACTGCATTGTCCAACATCGATCTCACCAACAGATGCAACCTCAAATGCCCCATATGCTTTGCCAATGCCAACGCCGCAGGTTACGTGTACGAGCCCTCGTACGAGGAAGTTGTGAAGATGCTAGAACTTCTCCGGGCCGAGAGGCCCGTGGCCACCCTGGTGGTGCAGTTCTCGGGTGGGGAGCCCACGATTTACCCCCGCTTCCTTGATGTGATAAGAAAGGCGAAGGAACTGGGGTTTTCACAGGTCCAGATGGCCACAAACGGTATCACAATCGCAAGGGACCCGGGCTATGCACAGCAGCTGGTGGATGCCGGAATGCATACGGTCTACCTCCAGTTCGATGGTGTGAAGGAGGAGAACTACATAAGCACGAGGGGAAAACAGCTGCTTGAAACGAAGATAAAAGCCATAGAGCACTGCCGGAGGACCGAGCCAAAGCCCCTGTCCACCGTTCTTGTGCCCACCATCGTGAACACCATCAACGATGACCAGGTGGGGCCCATTCTGGATTTCGCAATTGAGAACGGCGATGTGGTCAAGGGCGTGAACTACCAGCCCGTGGCGTTTACGGGCAGGATATCCAAGGAGGAGAGGGACAGGCAGAGGTTCACACTCACCGACCTGCTGGACAGACTGGTTGCCCATGCAGATTTTCTGAGAAAGGATGATTTCTATCCGGTGCCCATCGTAGCCCCCCTTTCGTACCTGTCATCCGTGCTCGCCGACCAGCCCAAGCTGACCTTCACATGCCATGCCCACTGTGGTGTGGCGACATACCTCTTCATTGAAGAGGATGGAAAGGTGGTACCCCTGCCCAGGTTCATCGACATCGAGGGCATGATGGGGGAGATGATGCGGCTGGGCTAGAAGTGGAGCGGCAAGGGCGTGCAGATGGCCCTCAAGCTGGGCGGCGCAGTGAAGACAGAGAAGGGGAAACAGAAAAGCCTGGTCAAGGGTTTCAAGAAGTACTTCGGGCAGTACCTTGATGAGAACAAGATGCCCTCGGGACTGGATATCCCAACCCTCCTGACGGGTGTCATGACGGACCAGACCAAATCGGCGGTGTCCGATTTCACATGGCGCACCATGTTCATCGGCGGCATGCACTTCCAGGACCTCTACAACTACGATATCCATAGGGTTCAGCGCTGCGCCGTGCACTACGCAACCCCTGACGGCAGGCTCATTCCATTCTGTTCGTACAACGGGGGCCCCACCTACCGCGAGGAGGTGGAGAAGAAGTTCTCTGTGCCTGTCTCAGAGTGGCGGGGCGGGAAGATTGTTGAGGATTGATGAGAGTAAATACCGCCTGGGTAAAGACTAAATATTTCCAATGAAATCTCCTGGTTGGTGAGGTAATGGTCTATTGTCAGAGATGTGGGATGAAGAATGTGGATGGGGCAAAATTCTGCAACGGATGTGGCGCTCCGTTATATGGTCCCCCAAAGGATACGGGCAAGGAATGGGAACAAAGATGCGAAAAGGAATGTCAGCAGGGAGGAAAAGCCCCAATCATATGGGGTCTGCTCATAATCCTGGTTGGATTGTTTGTTATCTGGGAGTTCGCATTGAAAAACCTGCCCAATATACCCGCATGGATCATTGACTTACCATACTGCGGCATAGTATTCCTTGTGATAGGGCTTCTCATCATACTAATCGGAGTAAAGGCCATTACGGAACCCAGATAATACTGCGTCCTAGAACTCTCTACATGTGTTTCTGCAGTGCATACAAATCGAGTGATGATGCCAGTTGGAAAGGTGTATTCTGGTATCCATCCAGAGAAAGCATACAACCAATGCGATGATGCTAAAAATCGAGCTTTGTGTCAAAAAAAACAAACCCGTCACCACAAAGGAGAATCCGATAACAAGGGCCATATTGCTCATGATATGGACTAGCGATGTTCTGTTCGGAACCACGGTTTCCACATAATTTAATACAACAAGAGCCATGCCCAAGAGAAAGAATAACTGAAGGGATCTGGGTGTAATTTGTTCTATTATCGTAAAAAAGATAATAATTAAAACAGCGGCTGTAATGCACCCAAGCAGCAAACCAAAGCAACCGGTACATAATATACTATCCCCTATTGCAATCATATGCTCTCTGAAGGGCACACAATTCGGGTGATGGCCCTGACGCCTCCTTGCTCCATTTTCTCGGGTGGGATGGGGGAGTTGTCTGCTTTTCCTAAGAAAATTTCTCATTATCCAGTTCGGTCTTATGGCAAAGGAGATGCCTAAAAGGCAGGACAAAATGAAGACTCCTCCAACGATTGCCCCGTCCATATCGTTTGTTGATTCACTTTCCTGGGAGAAGAGAAAGGATATGATAAGGAGGAGGGTAGCCCCGCATATGGATAAAAATAGGTATTGTGATACATTTCTTACTTCATTCAAATAAGACGCCTCAGTTTGGTAATTACATGCTGTTTTGCATAATGACGGTACAGATTCCTCTTCAACCTGTTCTTTGCAAACACCCCGGCTATGTTTTCCGTGATGGACCCGTAGCGCTCTTTGTAGCATCTGTACAGCTCCTCCTGGACCTCCTTTTTCGATAGCGTTTCTGTGGGCATTACGGCATGGGCCATATCGTAGTTCGCGTAGTTGTGATCCTCGATCCATCCATTTTTTTTGGCAATGTCGTGGTATTCTGTCCCCGGGAAGGGTGTGAGCGCCGTGTAAATCGAGAAATCGGATCCGATGTCCATGGAGAAACGCCTTACTGCTTCGATGGACCCGGCAGTGTCCTTCCTCGCGCCGATGACGAACATGGTGTGGGAGAAGATGTCGTTGTTGTACAGGATTTTAACTGCCTTGTACGCATCCGAGGTGTTCACCCCTTTATTGAACTCCTCAAGCTGTGCCTGGGAATTATGCTCCACACCCATCATCACCCAGTAGTTGCCCACATCCCGAAGCTTGCTCACAATATCCGGATTGGCTGCCACATCGTCGATTCTGGCCTGAAAGAAGAGCATGATATCGTCCGTGAATTTTCGCTGCTTCAGTTCCTGCCACAGCGCCTTTCCCCGACGCCTGTAATCGAAATTGTCATCGGCAAACCAGATGAACTGGCCCCCGAAATCGTGATGAAGGTGCTCCATTTCGTCTGCGATGCGCTTGACAGACTTTGTTCTCCAGCAGGCGCCCCAGTGCCTCCACTGGGTGCAAAAAGAGCATCTATGAACACATCCCCTGGCCCCTTCCATGTTCAGGTAGGTGACATTCTTTCCGGCCATCATGGTGAAGTGATACTGTTTGAGATTACCCTCTACCAGATGATAGGCAGGATACGGGAGGGTATCGAGGTTCTTGATAAGAGGACGGGGGGGATTGTGGATAATCCTGCCATTGTGTCTGAATGATATGCCCCTGACATCAGTGGGTTTTTTTTCTTTTTGTAGAGTCCTTATCAACTCGACTAGGGTTTTCTCACCTTCACCCCTGACAATGTAATCGATCTCAGGGAAAGCGAGCAGTGATTCTTCAGGGATAAAGGAGAAATGAGAGCCTCCCACCACTGTGACATTGTCCGGATTCACGGTTTTGGCATGTTCGGATGCTCTTGCACAGGCATAGGTATTGCACGTGAAACCTGATGTGGCAACCATTGCAGGGGAATATGATTCGATGAATTTCTCCACGTCCCTCCAATCCTTTCTCTCGGCCTGGCAGTCAAGAATTCTGATCTCCATCTCAGGTAATTCCCTCTCCACGTAGGCTGCGAGTATGAGCAGGGTTGTGGGGGGGGGAAGATACTCGCCCATGACGAACCAGTAATCCTTCGGCGGCTCCACGAACAGGATTCTATCCACCATTCAATCCGGGTAAACGGAAAGTCATCTAAAATAGGTTACTGTCGTCCGGGCTGTTGGTTTTCTGGTTCATCGGGTTCGCCCTGTGGGGGACTTGCCAAGGGTTGAAGGCGATTGAGCGCACCGCATACAGGACACATTCCCTCGAAATCCAAACGGTTCATTTGAAAAGGATAACGGCAATGATAGCAGGAAATGAATACGAGATTCTCCCGTGCAATTACCTTGGCCTCATCTGCCAGGACATAGGCGCTCCATGGAAGAATGAGCATGCCCAAAAAGAAGAAGGGAAAACCGAAAATAAGTGAGGTATGGAAACCGTCCTTGAAGCAGGCGACTATGAAGCTGACGAGTACTATGGGGAAGAACAATGAGATGTACAAGGCCCTCAGACAATTAAGAGACTCTGATACTTTGGAAATTGAGAGGCCGTTTGCGACATTAAGGGCCATGATTGTCACCAAGAATAACAACATGGCAGGTATGCACAGCGTCATATAAATAGGAAAGGAAACGCTCTCATCGATAACATACTCGATCAGAACAATAACAGAGAACAGTGTAAATAATCCCAACATCAAGGAGAAAAGGATTGTGAACACGAATCCGATTTCGGTTCTGTCCGTTATATTTTTAAGGCTCTCCTTGCTCATACAACCACCCCCAAAGTGGCCAGAAAAATGGCCAGTGGATACATTACCAGCATGGTTGTCGGGAGAAAAGCCTTGGTAATCCGTTTAAACGGAACGGGTCTGGCTACCAATAGCACGAGCAGCGCACCTGGAATGGATATGATGAGGGACAGTCCTAAAAGTGCCCATAGCATGGGATTCTTGAGCACCTTTACATCCTTCATTTTTCTGACTTTCACCACCAAAAGAGACGTGACGAACCAGAGGAACAGAACAATTGGTGCGATAATGAGGAATCCGAGCAATGGAGCATTATCATAAATGATCCCAGCCTGCTCCATTCTTGACTTTTTTTCCACATCCGCGTTTGTAATGGGTGACTCGAGATCGTAATCAGGGTTCGCATGCTCCATCTGGATTAAGTACCAGTGGTAACCGTCGAAGAAGGCGTCCTCCGACTGGGGGAGGGCAAGGGCCTTGTCTTCGGGAACCTTGAAAAGAATGTCTATATCACCTATTGCATTGGGCCATCCTCCACTGGTGCCCAGGGGGAAGAACATCTTCCCTTCATCCAATGGCAGCTCCACATGAATGATCTCCCCTTCAAAATCCGCCTCCCCGAAGCAGGCATCCACCAGTTCGTCCATGACGTCCTCAAGCTCATAAATTGCAGGTGATGATAGGTTGTCACGGGCCTCGTTGTTAATTTTGGAGTGCAGGTCGTATTTCAGTGACCGGATCTCGTATTCGTTTTTATCTGGTTCCTCCTTCAACTTCTCCTTGAGGTATTCAATGGTGTTGGGAACATAGTCCTTCAGACCCTTAAAATCGGATTCTATTATCGGGGGCCTTGTCATTGATTCAATGACCGCAATAAAATGGTTGTTGTACTGATCCAATACGTCGGATTCTGGGATAGACAGTCCCTTTTGCTCAATGTAATCTGTGAGCTTTGGTCCTGCACTCACATTGAACACATCGATTGAGAACCCGTCGAACTCGTAGTGCTGGATTGGTTCTGGAGGGCCGTAATCCTTGCTTTCACCCTCCATACCCAGGGAGAGATCACTATATCCCCCCCTTTGATGGATCCTCTGCCTTGTGTACTCTCCGGGTAACGTCCATACCATGGAGCCAAAGGCGAATCCGAGACATTCTTTGGTGCGGGATCCCAGTTTGTCCAGGGCGGCATCCATGTCCTGCTTTCTTACCTCATCCTCCGCCCTCTCGATATTATACGTGTTGCGAAACTCACCCTCCTTTATGGGCTCCCCTGAGATGGTAACTGGCAGTGTTCTCAGAGGCACGAGAATAGTGAGATTGCTGCCTGGATCCAAGGAATAGACCGATAAAAATAGGGAGATGCGCTGGTGCGTGTCGTTGACAAGTGCCACTGTGGCAAGTTGCCTGCTTTCGAATATGGAGGAAAAAACCTCCGGGGGCTCCTTTTCGCCCTCCCGGTACGATACTGCCGGCATACCATCCCCGTCCACTGGAGGGACAAATGATATGCAAGTGGTATAGAATATCACAACAAAGATTAACACCGAAATCATCCTTTTCCTCATAATTCGCCCGTCCTCAGGATTGCCAGCTTCCTCTGGATTCTCCCAGGTCTATGCTTAGCGGTAATCAGTATATTATAATAATAGTTCGGGCATATAAATGCATATTGGTACACTTTCAAGACAAAAATAAAATTGCAGCTCTCATAATTGGTCGGAATAAAAACAACACTTATATGTTGAATGAGTGGGTAAGCTCAATGGGATCTACTCTTCCTCACCTTCGACTTTAAGGGGAAAATTGGTCTTG
>CP070726.1:2443160-2448884 GCA_020350865.1 Thermoplasmata archaeon | reverse complement strand
CCTCCGGCAACATGCGAAGGGATATGGCCCTCAACGGCCTCACCTTCGGTGTCCAAGTGGATTCCATCTGGCATTTCGATGCTTTGAACCGGACATGGCGGGAAATGGACTCCTCCGATTACTTTGTCCTCGGAAGGGGCTACTGGATACATGCAAGCCAGGATTGTGTGTGGATGGTCCCGTAGGGTGAGCTGAGATGATATTGATGGCTATATGTATGAATTGTCTAAAAAGTGTTCCAATATTACCTCATATATTTCTTTATTAATCCATTAAATGTAGGAGGTTCGATATGACCAGAAAAGGGACCAAAACGAAAGCAATGGTAATTTTCGCAATATCATTCCTCTTGGCAGTACATATCATTCACTTGCCTGACACCAGAATGGAATATGCACAGTCCGATTCTATCAATGACATACCTGGGAATACGGATCGTTCCCCAGATGCCGAAATAGAGGACAATGAACCTGCATACGATTTCCCAGAGATGGATTCGGGTCATTTTACAGAGAACCTGGGCCAGTGGGAAGATCACATAACATACCTTGCAGAGACTTCCTTCGGCCATGTTGCCATGGGAGATGACGGCGTCTACTATTATTTGGCTTTTGGGGAGGAGCCTTTTGCAATAAAAATCACATTCCAGGATGCCAGAAGATCCTTACCCCTAGGACATGGAGATTGCGGATTCGAAAGTAACTACTTTTATGGAAACGATGTCACAAAATGGGTGAGGAACGCAAGAAGTTTCGAAGAAGTTCTATATAAAAATGTATGGCCCGGCATAGATATCTTGTACCATTTTGCAGATGGAAATCTCAAGTATGATATAATTGTTGGAGAGTATTCTGATCCTAAGGTCATTTCGTTTTATGTAGAAGGTCACTGGGGCCTTAATATCGAGGATAGCGGGCTTAAGATACTTATTTCAGAAAAAGTAATAATCAGTGACACGAACCTTGTTGCATTCTATCAGGACGGAACAGTGGTACCCATACAGTTCAATAAAATCAGTGAAAATATATATGGTTTCGATGTAAAAAAGGCAGAAGGAAGGACATTAATAATTGATCCGGTTGTATTTTCCACTTCAGGATTTCTTGGAGGATCGGGAAGTGATTATGCATCGGATGTCGCAATTGATGATAGCAATAATATAATCATCTTGGGAACCACCAGCTCAAGTGATTTCCCCAACACGACTGGAGCCTATCAAACAGATGGAGGTGATATTGTTTTAACGAAGATGAATAAAAAGGCCACAGATCTGATATTTTCTACTTATTTAGGCGATGTGAGGGGGGATTATCCTTACGGTCTAGAAGTTGATGAGAACAATGATATTTATGTATCCGGTCAAACATGGTCGCAAGATTTCCCTACAACCCCAGGAGTCCTCCAGGAATCGGATCCCTCGGGGACTTATCCGGATGTCTTTGTCCTGAAGCTCAATGCCCAAGGTAACAATTTGTTATACTCAACATATGTTGGAGGTACTCAGAGTGATTATGCATATGATATTAAAGTCCGCAATGGCAATGCTTATGTTGTCGGCAGTACGCTCTCTTATGATTTCCCATATGTTGGCTCCCCTTCTATGGACCCCCACGGTACAGTATTGTTCTTCATATTGAACAGCGACGGTTCAAACCTATTGAATTCTGCATTCTGGGGGGGATGGGCCAACGAGTTCGGGTATTCACTGGCAATAGATGGGAATGGTTCGGTTGTGGTAGGGGGTGTAACTAATTCACTGGATTTTCCCACTACACCTGATGCATACCAAACGACTGTGAATGATACAAATAATGCTTTCCTTTTGAAATATCAACCATCTACCAATTCCTTAATATTCTCCACCTATATTGGAGGGGATACCTGGGAATATATTCGTTCCATACATATTAACGACGGAACTGGAATATATTTCGCGGGTCCAACGGGTAAGCCAGCTGAAGGAGCAAAATCTTATCCCACAACGTCCGGTTCATTCGATAAAACCATTAACGGAAACAGGGATTTATTTATCTCAAAAATGGATCCAAGTGGGTCAAGCCTGATCTATTCCACCTTCATTGGAGGCGATGGCGAAGAAGAAGCCGGCAGGATTGACGTTGACAGCCAAGGGAATGTATTTTTTACCGGAACCGTAGACTCAGGAGTTAACTTTACGGTCACTCCGGACTGCTATGACAGTTCCCATAATGGTGACGACGATGCATTCGTAATGATCCTGAATAACAATGGTTCAGACCTCATATACTCCTCCTTTCTTGGGGGTAACTCCTCGGATTCTGGAAATGCATGTCTGATAACCGAAGCTAATGAATTCCTCATTTTAGGAACAACAGCCTCTTATGATTTTCCAGTCACAAATGGATCGTACCAAACTGAGAACAAAGGTTATAGTGACATCTTTATAACCAAATTCAGGATTGGAGATCTTATATTTTTACATGAGGGCTGGAACCTGATATCGGTCCCCCTTGTTCCACCCGACCTGAATGTCGATGCGGTTTTATCCTCGATTGCCGGATACTACGATGCCGTCCAGTGGTACGATGCATATGCAGTTACATGGCAGCACACCCGCTTATCGAAACCGTCCCATATGAACACACTGGAGAACATCGACCACAGCAAGGGATTCTGGGTTCATATCACGGAACCCGGCGGAGTCCTCTTTGAATATGCCGGCAATCCTCCCGGATTCACAAGTTCCATTCCCCTCTACACGGGATGGAATGCCGTGGGCTATCCCGCCTCCGGCAACATGCGAAGGGACATGGCCCTCAACGGCCTCGCCTTCGGCGTCCAAGTGGATTCCATCTGGTATTTCGATGCTTTGAACCGGACATGGCGGGAAATGGGGCCCTCCGATTACTTTGTCCTCGGGAGGGGCTACTGGATACATGCAACCCAAAATTGTGTGTGGATGGTCCCGTAGTATGATTTGAAGCGGTGCCCAGGGCTTGATGTTGAAAACTGTCCAAAAAGTGTTCCATAATTACTTAATATACACTTATAACTAATCTATTACCTATAGGAGGTAGCATATGACCAAAAAAGGGACCAAAACGAAAGCAATGGTAATTGTTTCAATATCATTCCTCTTGGCAGTACATATCATTCATTTACCGGACACCAGAATGGAATCTGCACAGTCCGATTTTATCAATGACCTACCTGGGAATACGGGTCATACCACTGAGGCCGAAACAGGGGACAATGAACCTATATTCGATTTCCCAGATATGGAAGCGGGTCATTTCACAGAGAACCTGGGCCAGTGGGGAGAGCATATACAGTTCCTTGCCAGGACTTCCTTTGGCTACATCGGGGTTTCCAATGATGGTGTTTTCTACTATGTTCTAAGTGATGAGGGAGGGCATATCGTCAAGGTCAGTTTCCAGGATGCAGGAAAGGTCCGTCCTTTGGGGCGGGAGGATGCAGGTTTTTCAAGTAACTATTTTTATGGAAATGACCCCGAGGATTGGGTCAGGGAGGCCAGGAGTTTTGAGAAAGTTGTGTATGAGAATGTATGGCCCGGGATAGACTTACATTATTATTTCAAGAATGGTAATCTCAAATATGATGTGGTTGTGGGTGAGCAAGCCGACCCTGGGCTCATTTCCTTTTTTATCGAGGGTCACAGCAGCTTCGAAATCGAGGAGGACAAGCTGGAAATCTTCATTACGAAGGATGCCTCCATAAGCGATTCCGACCTCATTGCCTACTACGAGGACGGCACACCTGAAACAGTACAATTCAAGAAGACCGGGGACAGCACCTACGGTTTTAAGGTTGACAAGGTGGATGGCAAGAAATTGACAATAGATCCCATGGTGTTTTCCAGATCAACATTTCTCGGGGGTTCTGGGGGTGAAACGGCAACGGATTTGGCAGTGGATGATGAGGGAAATATTACCATTCTCGGACAAACATCGTCAAATGATTTTCCGAACACGACCGGGGCCTTTCAGAACAGTTATGCAGGAGGACTCGACATAGTCATAACAAAGATGGATGCAAACGCAACCAATCTGATATTTTCCACCTATATCGGTGATTACGCCGGTGATTATCCAAATGCCCTGGATGTGGACGATAATGGTGATATATACGTAACCGGTTACACTTGGTCATGGTATTTTCCCACAACCAACGGCTCCTTTCAGGATGAAGATCCATCGGGTACATATCCTGATGCCTTTGTATTCAAGCTCAGTTCTTCGGGTAGCGATCTTGTATATTCCACTTATGTTGGAGGCACGCAGTCCGACAGGGCCGATGACATCAAGGTGGTCAACGGTTATGCCTATGTGGTGGGCAATACCCACTCCTATGATTTCCCCACTGTGAGCCAGCCAGTCAATAACGCCCACGGCACCGTCTTTTTCTTTATTCTGAAGCAGGACGGCTCTAACCTAACTCACTCCCTGTTCTGGGGCGGTTGGTCAAATGAGTTCGGATATTCGATGGTTATCGATTCCAATGGCGATGTTGTTGTGGGGGGTGTGACATTTTCATTGGATTTTCCCACAACCTCAGGTGCGTACCAGGAGAATTGCAGTGATATCGGCAACGGCTTCCTATTAAAGTACAGGCCATCCACAAGCACGATGATTTTCTCCACCTACATCGGGGGTTCCGTGGGAGATACAATTTATTCAGTGGACGTGGACAGCAGTTCTAATGTCTATTTCTCCGGTACCACCAGCAACCCTGGCACCTCCGGAAAACCGTTCCCAACAACATCGGGTGCATATGACAATACAATCAACGGGAGCAGGGATATCTTTATTGGGAAGATGAGCAGCGACGGTTCCAATCTGATATACTCCACATTCCTGGGCAGCGAGGGTGATGAGGATGTGGGGGGCGTCGATTTGGACAGCCAGGGCAATGTCTACTTCACCGGCGCCATTGATTCGGACGTGAATTTCTCTGTCACCCCGGATGCTTTCGATGACACCTACAACCAGGAGGGCGATACACTTTTCGTTGTTTTGAAAGCCGATTGGACAAACCTCCTGTACTGCACCTATCTCGGAGGAAATGCCTCGGATTCGGGTGCAGCGTGCCTCCTCTCTGGTACAGATGAAATCCTAATTCTCGGCTCCACAGGTTCGTCCGACTTTCCCGTAACCAGTGGATCGTACCAGATTGAGAACAAGGGCTATGGAGACATGTTTCTGACATTTTTTTCAATTGGCAACTATATATTCCTCCACGAGGGCTGGAACCTGATATCGGTTCCCCTTGTTCCCCTGAACCAGAACCTCAAAGCTGATTTATCCTCGATCAGCGGACATTACGATGCCGTCCAGTGGTACGATGCATATGCAGGTTCGTGGCAGCACACCCGTTTATCGAAACCGTCCCATATGAACACACTGGAGAACATCGACCACACCAAGGGATTCTGGGTTCATATCACGGAACCCGGCGGAGTCCTCTTTGAATATACCGGCAATCCTCCAGGATTCACAAGTTCCATTCCCCTTTACACGGGGTGGAATGCCGTGGGCTATCCCGCCTCCGGTAACATGCGAAGGGACATGGCCCTCAACGGCCTCGCCTTCGGTGTCCATGTGGATTCCATCTGGTATTTCGATGCTTTCAACAGGACATGGCGGGAAATGTACTCATCCGATTACTTTGTTCTCGGAAGGGGCTACTGGATACATGCAACCCAGGATTGTGTGTGGATGGTCCCGT
>CP070726.1:2434200-2443060 GCA_020350865.1 Thermoplasmata archaeon | reverse complement strand
CAGCAAAATGGGGATTAGACTGACCCTTTTACCCACAGGCAATGCAAATATCATAGATAACGACGTTTACAGCAACTATTTTGGGATTCATATCTCCAATTCGGACACGGTAACCCTCGGTGACAACAGAATATTTGACAATTTAGCGGGCGTCTTTCTCACGGGCTCAGATGTGGACATGGGCCCGGATAATATCTTCGACGACAACGATTACGGTGTCTATTGCACAGGGGGTTCGAACCCCACCATTACAGACGATCAGATACTGAATTCAACAACCATCGGCATGCTCTTCAGTTCAGGTGCTGTGGGAAATATAGAGAGCTGTTCGATTTCAAACTCGGGAGGGAGGAATGTCTACTGCGAAGGAGGCTCATCTCCCAATTTCAGCAACTGCACGTTCACTCCAAGCCCTGCAGGGGGTGAATTCTTTATCACGGGAGATTCCCATCCTTGGGTTTTGAACACGACATTTGATTCTGACAAGGTTGCCTTTGGCGACACAGCCTCAAATATCTCAGTCAATTGGTACATGCACATCGGGGTGGTCGATAAGGACGGGACGCCGGTTCCCGGGGCCGCCGTATTTGTAAATGATACGTTCGGGAACAATGTCGAAAACCGGGTAACAGACGCCCAGGGCCTGGCGGAATGGGTGGTGGTTACAGAATACATCGAGAACTGGTCCGGTCATGTTGCCTATTTGACACCCCATAACGTCGAAGCCTGGGAGAGTGCAAGATACGGTATCACCCAGGTCCGGATGACTAAAACACGATACGTCACAGTCATGCTGGAGGGTGCGGGATTCGATATGATACTTAAAGCCGGCTGGAACATGATATCCATTCCCGTGAACATGTCCAGCACATTGCTGGATGATGTCCTTGCACCCATAAACGGCCTTTACACCAAGGTGCAAAGCTACGATATCAACGATTTGGGTGATCCATGGAAGAGCTACCACATCGATAAGGGAGGCATGAACGATCTGCCAGATATAGACAGGGCCATGGGCATATGGATCCTCATGAAAACCGATGCAATATTCCCAATTGTGGGACCGGTCCCGGTGCCCTCCAACACGAGTATCGAGCTGAAGAAGGGCTGGAACTACGTCGGATATCCATCCTACACAGAGAGAGCAGCAGGCAACGATACAGGGGAGGCCTTCGAATCCATTGCCGACAACCTGGATGTGGTCCAGTACTACGATGCATTTGATGCTGCAAATCCCTGGAAGGAATGGGATTACGGCTCCCAGACCCCCGATGATTTAACATCCGTAAAACCGGGTTACGGCCTGTGGATTCACGTGAACGGCACCTGCACATGGGATGTGGACTGGTAGGATGATGCAATACAATTGAATCAATAATGGTCGCATAAAAAACCAACTTATAAATACCGTGAAGATAATTTAGTTCTATCCAGTACATTAGAACCCAGGGATAATAGGAGGACGGAGGCGAGGACATGAAAATAAAGGAGGAATCGAAGAACCATGCAGAGAACCCAAGAAAGCTGTGCTCGGTAATTCTGACGGTTTTTACGATAACCGCATCTCTCACCATATTTGCAGCGGACAGCGCCAGGGCTCCAGTAATATTCGAGGACGATATGGAGCCTGCCGAGGACCCAGGCTGGACGCATGCATCGGTGGGCGGCGGAGGTATGGACCTTTGGCATGTAACCACAACAGATGCTTGGAGCCCCCCCAACAGCTGGTGGTGCGGTAACGAGAGCACAGGTAATTACGATGATGCAGATGGTGACGGAACACCGGGAGAAAACCCGGATGATTGGCTGAATGACGCCCTCTTCACCCCAGTCCTCGATTTATCGATCTACGACAACGTTGAATTGAGGTTCATGGAAAGGTACGAAACGGAGGGTGGCATTTATGACCAATGCTGGGTTGAGCTCTCAACTGACGATGGATCGACCTGGCCGACTGTTTTGCTGGACGGTACCACGAGGACCGGGGACAGCGGGGGCTGGCAGCAGACAAGGCTCCCCTTGCCCAAACCTTTTACCAGCACAATGCAGATACGATTCCGATTTGACACAATAGATGGGAGAAACAACGCTTACCCCGGCTGGTTCATAGACGATGTCTATATCGGTTCCTATAAGTTCATATACAATGACCAGGAAAAGTTCGGAGCCCCGGGTACAGTGATCAATTACACACTGACAGTTAACAACAGCCAGACATTTGCAGATTCCTTTGATTTGGATTACCTCTCCCCATCGGGCTGGGTGTACACCTTCTATGAGGGTGATGGTACCACACCACTGGTGGATACTAACGGGGACGCTGAGGGATTGCCCGATACAGGCGTGATTCCAGCTCAAACATCGATTACCATCGTTGTCAAGGTATCGATACCACCAACTGCAACATCACCGGATGTTGATTTGGGCACGGTAAACGCCACTTCCTTTAACGACCCTTCATTTACCGACTTTGTGACCTTGACCACGAGGGTCGATGATGTACCTCCTGATTTTGGCGATCCCATAATCGACCCGGCCAATCCAAATGCAACAGTGGATGTGAATGTTACGATACCGATCATTGACGAATCCAACATAACAAAAGCAAGATTGTGGTATTCATATGACGGAGTTGTTTGGTTCGATGCCATCGTTACCGTTACTGCGAATCCAAATGCAACAATCCCGGGTCCGGGATTCTCGACCACGGTATATTATTATGTCAATGCTACAGATGAATGCGGCAATTCCAATGAATCAAGCACATTCTCCTATCCTGCAGGCTCCGATCTCATCCTCACGGAAGAGAACATCAGCTATACCCCTTACCCTGTTGAAAAAGGCTGGAAAGTGACAATTGAGGCGAATGTGTTCAACCTCTACGGACCTTTGAATAACGTGGAGGTGAGGTTCTATCTTGGTGATCCCGATGTTGATGACGATAATATGATCGATGCTGGTGCCGTGGAGATCGGAACACCAAGTATAATCAATATTGGGAGCAGTGACAGCGCATTAGCATCCACTACATGGTTTCCTCCCGATATCGGTGTTTACCGCGTTTATGTTTGGGTCGATGCTGTGAACGCTTCATGGGAGTACAACGAATTTAATAATTTAGCGAGCAGTACCAACATACCTGTATTTTACTGGGTGGACACTTTTGATAATCTAACAAAGACTGAGTCAAGGCTAAACATAACCGTCCTCAGCGGCGATGCGTTCATTGGGACCAGTTCGCGTTATGACTTTGACTTTGATACCTCTGATGAGGGATTCATCAAAGAGGTGGATTATCTTAGAAGCAATGTTACTTGGGATGAGTCCAATCAAGATGTCTATATCAAATCAGACAGACGAGACTCCGGCGACGAGCTCTTTACAAAAACCCTGCCGTATACACTCACATCCGAATGTGACAGCTGGACATTGACTGCCAGATGGAAAAATACGGTGAGAGGGCACTGGCAGGGAGCATTTCCGATATTCATAACCCATGCCAGTAATGATGATCCGCTTTCCGATACAAATTCCATTTTTATCCGTTATGCCAGTAGAGAGAAGAAATCAGGATCTCCCCCACCCAATATTCTTTTAAGGTATCTTGCACAGGATGGAACGCTCTATATAAACGAGAATATCGATGTTTCAACGAATACGGAATATCACATGTTCATATCCTACGACTCCGTTTCAAAGAATCTGACCATGGAAATTCGAAATGTCAATGACGCATCCTTGCTGTCTGCTTGGTACGTAATAGGCACAAATCCCGGGGACAACTTCACAGTGGGTAAAATCGGCTGCGGATCCGACGGCAGGAGTCAGAGCTATGAGACTCCCAATGAGGATTGGACCGACGACATAAATTTTACCATTTATACCAACCATGGTAATATCACATCGACACCCATCACCCTACCACCCGATGGGGAATGGGGGGTTCTGTATGTAAACAAGACCGAGCCTGCCAACACCTATATCAATGTGACGGTTATTGATACCGCCTCAGGCCAGGCTATCCCAGGTTTCACCAATTTAACCGGGGACATCATCGATTTGACAGAACTCGACCCCATATTGTATCCGTCGATAAAACTGTATGCAAACTTCACAAGCAATGAGACAGCCTATCCCACCCTCCATTACTGGGCAGTGAACTGTGATACGTTATTATTCTCCATGCCACTATACAAGGGCTGGAACATGATTTCATTGCCTTTAAATCAAAGCACAACCGACCTTGAAGCCATATTTGCGGGTGTGGATTACATTGCAGTGCAGTGTCATAATACCTCCGATAATAACAATCCATGGAGGCTCTATCATAAGGACAAGGGAGACCTCAACGACCTGAGCGAAGTTGATAAGACCATGGGCATCTGGATAAAGATGGCAAGTAATGATATCCTGTTTCTTACAGGGAACCCTCCCGATCCTACGGACATCCCGCTGAAGAAGGGTTGGAATTATGTCGGCTATCCCTCCCTTACCCCCAGGGTTTCCGGGAGGGATCCCGGTCAGGCATTCGAAACCATCTATGACTATGTGGACATGGTTCAATATTACAATACAAGCGATGCGTTGGACCACTGGAAGGAATGGGATCCAGGCTCGTTTTCCCTGGATGATTTAACAGAGATAGTACCCGGTTACGGCCTGTGGATCCATGTAACAGGGGACTGTACCTGGATCGTGGACTGGTAGGAAAAATAAGACATCTTCAGCTTCTATCTCTCATCCATCTTATTGTTTTGTAAGCACTGGCCGCTGCACCGAAACCGTTGTCGATGTTGACCACGACCACGCCTGGAGAACATGAGTTAAGCATGGCAAGTAAGGCTGCGATCCCATCCAGACTGGCACCATAACCCACGGACGTGGGCACCGCCACCACAGGCTGCTTGACAAGGCCGGATACGATGGAGGGCAGGGCCCCTTCCATACCCGCCACCACAATCACAACATCCACCTCCTTCTTTTCAATGGCGTCCAGGGCACCTTTCAGCCGGTGTATTCCAGCCACACCGCAGTCGTAATGACGAACGGCCTCCAACCCGAAGAACTCGGCCGAGAGGCTGGCCTCCTCGGCCACGAAGTAGTCGGAGGTGCCCGCGGAAAGGACGGCCACCGAGCCAATGGTTTCTCCCTCCTTCTTTACTTCCGATATCACCATGGTACCCGAGATATCATCGGACTTGGCCACCTTGCCCTTGAATTTCCTCTTCAAAAGGCTTATTTGCGCATCTGAGCATTTTGTTACAAGCACCCGGCCGTTGGCAGAGAGCAGGTCGGATGTGGCGTTCACAAGGGATCTATCGTCCTTGAATCTGGCAAACACAACCTCCGGTATGTTAGTCCTGCACTGCCTGAAGATATCGGCATGGTGATTTGCTGAATGTTTTGCTGTCATTTTGCCATATCCTTGTGAATTGACGAAAGGACAATACGAAAAGCACTATTTATCTTTACTCTTAACTATTCAAAAAAGGAACATAAGCGAAGGTTGAAAACGGCCCCTTAAAATATGCGGGTTCAGGTAGGCATCAGAATATATTTCACTCCTCACTGGGATAGTACCTGCTTTCCCTGCCCACCATTTTCTTGTTAACCACACCCTTCCGCTCCATGATTGTAAGGTGATAGCCTGCAACCTGCCTGCTGATGCCCAGGGATACGGCGATCCTCTTCTGAGGGATACCTTCATTTCTCTTTATGATGCCCAGTATCTTCTCCTGAAAATCGCTTACGTGAAAGCGGCCTTCCTTTGGTTTGGGAAGACTTGTAGGATAGAAGCGTTTCTTTACACCGTCCTGCCGGGAGTATATGAGTTTCGCATCCTGTAATTGTTTGAGGTGGTGCACAAGCTGCCCGCTACCCAATTCCAAATCATCCTTGATCAATCCGAAATGGGCCCCGGGATTGCCGATCAAGTACCCATAGATTTTATACCTGGTGGGCTGATCGAGCAGTTCCTCCTTTTTCAGTCTTGTATACAGCGGAAGGAAGATGGAAAGCAGGGTCCATTTTCCTATCTCTGTGAGAAGGGTGCCCACACCCATCGTAAAGATGAAACCGATGATAAAGAATAACAGGAGGGGAAATTCAGGTTCGGTTACAGGTTTTTTCAGCAGCCTAGCTTCGACTTCCTCACCTGTGAGCCCCGACTCCAGATTTAGGCTTTGGTCTATATCGCCATCACTGTCAACATCGATGAACAGGGTGACAGGTTCGCCCGAACTCAACTCCTCCCAATTGCGGATCTCATAAATATGGACTGCATCGTCCTTCAACCGCATGTCATGCAGATAAAAAACATCAGAATGGTCCTCTGTTTCCACAAAGAATTCCAAAGAATAGAATTTTTCATCCTCAGGAGATGAAATTGCTATTCGCTCCTCTTCGAAATTGAAGATATATTTATCCTCAGTATTTTCTGAACATGTGACATCATATACTGTGTATTTTTTGGCCATATTGTTATTAACATCGATTACACTCATATCGTATAAGCCATTTCCATTACCCACCACCTCAAGGGCATACCTACCTTCCTTGGGAATGTAATAAACCTCGATATCGCCGTACGACATGGCCATGAATGCACCCTCGATATCGTTGCTTGGGTGTCCCTCGTCTAATCCGGTTTGTTGACCGGTCAGGCTTGTAATCGTAAGGTCTGCGGGGCATTGCAGTATCACGACATACTGGCCGCTGTCGTTTAGGTATCCCTTGCTCGCATTGCTTCCGAGTGCCGCATTCGCTTGGTTGTTGTTATCTATATTTTCGACATACACTGTAATAGTGCGCTCATCCGTACCCCCTTCATCATCCGTGACAGTAAGGGTCACAGTGTAGACCCCATTGTCCACATAGGTGTGGGCCAGGGTTTCCCCCGTGCCTGTTGTACCATCACCGAAGTCCCAGTGATACTGTACCAAATATCCCTCGAAATCTGTTGAGCTTGATGCATCAAGGAAGACAGCACCAACCAGCTGCACGATATCATTGAAGGCTATTCTCGCCTTTTGCCGTGCACCGTGCTGAGAGTTGAACAGCAGATGCACGGAATATATATTGCCCATGAATTCGAAGGTGACGATAATGGGATTTGAGCCGCCATTGTGCCCGTTGTAGCTTAAAACGATCTCGTACACGCTGTGGACATCCATGTCGTGGGAGATGATCCCGATGTCCGGCACATTGGAATGCCGCGTGACAACCACATCCTCAACTACGATTCCGTCCTCCTCCAATTCCATGGTAATGATGTTTTTCTTCCGGCCGGTTACCCTCAGCGTAATTACAGCCGGAAAGGAGTAATTTCCCCCATCAAAACCGGTTCCGTTGTGGCATTGAGCCGTGGCTGTGGGCAGTTGGTTGACGTTGATGACGAACAGCGGCCCCGTGTGATTTTGAAGGGTTTCGTACGTTGCCGTGACGCGACAGAAACCGCCCCTCCATCCAGCGGTGAAGTCGGTGTATTCGCTGGGCCCGAAAGTAACCTTCCCCACCACCGTATCGTTGCTCTCCCAGGTGGCCTTCACATCCTCCACATAGTCAGAGGTAAGGTTGTGACCCGCTGCCCAGAAGACATCCTCCTCCCCTTCGTCATAGGTTCCACTGGCAACCCAAACACCTCCTCCACTTGAAGCATCCACAATTACAATGAAATCTATTCTGGGTGACAACACCAAACGGCCGCCGGTGGAATCGGTGATACCGTTTAATTCCGCTGTCACTTGGCAGAGGCTGTCCTCATCCACTTCTTGGGCCGTGAAGATCGTATAAAGACCAGGGGAAGTCACCTCTCCAACGGCGGTATCGTTGGAAAACCAGGTGGCCTCAACCTCCCCTAGGTAACCTGCGGTATCGTTATAACCTGCTGCATAGAACACGTCCAACTGCCATACGATATAAGTTCCTGTTGTAACCACATTACCGAGTCCATTAGGTTCATCCCTTATTTGAATGAAATCCACTGTCGGTTCCAGTACGGTGACCTGCGTCGTGTTCTGCATGCCTGAAACCGACAAGGTTATTACCACTGGTCCGCCCCAGTTTTGGTTGTCACATGTGATTTCGGAGGAGGAGCCCGGGGAGGTGACAGTGACAATCGAGGGATTCGAGCTTGCCCAGGTTGCATCTCCAGGTGCATCAGTGAAGTATCCTGCAGTGAGGTTGTACAATGCCCCGTAATACGTATCTGAAGCGCCCACAGGATAGCTCATATAATTGCCAGGATCGCACAGGTTCGTACCGCCTCCCCCGGGTTGGGTTCTTATCTGAACGTAATCGGCTGTGGGGGGATTGATAACCACATCGAATGTATCGCTTAGGCCGAGAGTTGCATTCTCACCCGAAATAACGGTTGAGCCCCCAACCAAGCCGGCGGTGAAGGTGGTGGATGTACCTAAGAGATTGTCCAGTGAGCCCATGGAAGGCGACTGGCTCCAATTGACTTCAACCAAACTTATGTAGCCGCTCGTTGCATTGTACCCAGAGGCATAGGCCGTGACCTGCCCACCGACATTTAGAACAACTGCTGTAAGCGCCGCACCGTTCGGAGCATCTGCCAGGAGGATGTAATCGAATGTTGGTGGATTGATTTCCACAGTGAAGGTATCGCTCACACCCCAGTTGGTATTTTCACCAGTGATGGTTGTCATACCGCCCACAGAGCCGGCAGTGAAGGTTGTGGAAGTGCCTGTGAGATTGTCAAATGAACCCAACGAAGGTGTTTGGCTCCAGTTCACTTCTAAAAGGCCTCCATAGCCGCGGGTATAATTGTAGTAGGAGGCGAAAGCCGTGAGCTGTCCACCAACAGGAAGTGTAACAACATCAAGTGTCGCACCATCGG
>CP070726.1:2416898-2434100 GCA_020350865.1 Thermoplasmata archaeon | reverse complement strand
TCTTTTCTCCATTATTGGATGGTATGTTTTAATAATAAGATGAAAGGATGCCTCGGTTTTTAAATTAAAATCAAGAATATGCCCATCTGTATAAAACAATATCATTGACAGTCTTCCTATAAATAAAATCCGATGGCCCATTGGCTTGGGCCATGAGGTGCAGGAAAGGGTTGAATTCCTTGACGTGAAATTCGCGTATTTACCTACTTCTCGGTGAGCCACACCTGCAGCCCGTACTCGTTGGCGAGCCAGATGTCTCCCTTTTTGTGGAAAATCCTCTTCTTGGGGCTGTCCCCGTAGAGTGTTACCTCAACCTCGTCCATCTTCCAGGCGTCGTCTAAGACCCCACCAACGTGACTGTGCTTTCTCACGTAGACATATTGTATTTTGTCCATATCGATTTCGCGGATCTTGGGGTCATTCCACTTGTGGGCCTGGAATGGGTTCTTTGCACCCGACAACGCCGCACCCTCCCAGACATCACCGAACCAGTACTTTACATCGCTTCCTTCCTCGAAGTCATTGAACCCCGGAACATCAAGTGGAAATTCACTACCACCACCTGGCCCCATAACTCCGATGTATATATGGTCATTTGTGCCTGCACCAGATTCTTTCTTTGTTTTCAGCCTTATTACTATACCTTTAAGGCCAGCCATTTTGCCTACCTCCTTTATATTACTTATTTAAAGGAACCGCCCAATCAAGCGATTCCCTTCCAAATGTACAATAGAGGGTAAAACATACTGGATATTTATATTTTAGCTTGAATTCATTCCAGGCTCAAATCAATAGAAATCCCCAACCACCAACACCTCCTATCCAATTTAAAAGAAGTTTTTTAATATTCAATGCTTATTACCCCTCTATTATGTCCATTAATTCCACCGAAGCCAAGACTCTTGAGAATTTTGTCATTCATGGATTTGCCAGGAAAATGGAGAGATACCCGTTTAACATCCCCCTTCCATCATCAAAGAAGGGCGGTAAAGCAAAGTCATATCAGGTGGAGAAATGGAGTGATAAACCCTCTTCAGGCATGTTTGCCAAACCCTACAAGCTTGAGAAGGGCGAATCCGAAAAGATCAAAGAATATGACTCCGAATTGAATCTTGACTTGCTGCCTGTAAACAAGATGTTGATGTATGCCATTCCAAAAAAAGTCGCCATCGGTGTGTGGGTAAGAAGCCGTGTTGAGAAATTTTTCAAGGGTGAGCACGAGGACGACAAGCCCATGACAAGAGAAGAGCTCATGACCACACTTCAAACCATTGCGTCCATGAAGGACGCCCCCTTTAAGATATTCGCCATATATTCTGTAACTGGGTGGACTAAGGATATATGGGAAAAGACCTTGACTCCTCATAGCACCCTGTTGTATGCCCTTATTCACGAAGAGATCAAAACAGCAGATATAAACAAGTTCGGACCATACAAGAGCCTCTTTCCCAGACCCCCCAAGCATATGATCCTACCAAAAAAGGAAGAGCCCGAACCACAGGAGCGGGTAAAGGTGGATGCTCTTACACGTGATGAAATTGAAAAGGTAAAAAGAATGCTCACGGAGGGTTTTGTACCACAACCGGTCACCCCCGGAACCCCTGTGGCGCATGTCCCCGCACAAGCAAAAACAGGATGGAAAGAGCGATTAGCCGACTGGAGCGCCCCACATTCGCAGAGCCTTATCGATACAGTGGCATATATGGACGAGGATGGACTGAAAGACCTGTTGAGATTGATTGTCACTGACAACGAGGTTAGGGAATTCTACATCTGTCTTGTGAATAAATGGAACAATGTGGGTGAAAAGAGCAGTATCTACTATGGATTTTACGAGAAAACCCAGATTTTTGAAAAAATCAAAGGTTATGTTGGGATGCTCTACTGCCTGTCAGTACTTTTGACAGGGGGCGAAATCCAGGTATTTACCGATGAAATACGATATTTCGCACCAATTCTGGATTTCTATAAACAAGCGGATTATGCACATAATTTCCCACAAATAGACTCCGAGATTATCAAGAGCCCGGAAGGGGATCGGGTAACACGGTATTTTAGGAAATGAAAGATAGGAACAGACCGATAAAAATATCGGATTCAAAATATAAGTAACTTTAAATATTTCTAAGGTATTCTCCGTAATATGCCCGTTTCGATATTAGGAACAAGAGGATGTGGAAAGTCAACCGTTATTGGCCTTCTGTATCAAGGCATGGAGAGGTACACAACCCTAAATCCAGATGATTTTATCTACTACATCACTTCCGAGACCGGCGAGACGGTATTAACCATCAGAAACAACATGCTGAGAGGCATGTTTCCCCCAGCAACAACACGCCATACATTGGACATGTTCCAGTTTCTCATGGGATTCAAACCTAAAATGACCGAGAAATTGGTCAATCTGGTGAAGTTTCGTGAGGGACAATGGGCTGGCCTTACATTTACAGTGTATGATATCTCGGGGGAGGATATCCAGGAATACAAGCGAAGCAAATCGGCGGACCAGAGGATAAAGAGAATATTCGATGCAAATATTGTGGTGATAATTGTAGACACCTCCATATTTACCAACGCCACAAGTGGAAGAAAATTCATCAAGATGCTCGAGCTGGATAAAGAAATAGCAATTATTCTGTCCGCTTATGTGGAATACAGAAATAAGAATAAACTGGAGGAAGAGCTGCATCCAATATTTGTCCTAGCCAAGGCCGACGCCATCGATAACGAGATCAAAAACGATTTTGGGATGGAAAAAATGAGGGATGAGTACGACCCGGATGTCACCTACGAAATAGGAAATAATCTGTTGAAATCCTATCTCAGTGCCACACTTGCGGCAATATACGGCTCCCAGAAGGTGTACGTCCCTCTCCATAAAGCCAAATACTTCTTCAGCTGGGTGGAGCAGGAAAAAGTTGACGGCATGGCCACCGCAGCTGGAGATGCCCCCAAACTCAAGGTGATCAGGGATAAGGAAGGAGGTCACGCCTGGAATGCCTACCCGACCCATATGTATGAGGGCTTTCTCAATCATTTTAGAGACCTGTCTGAGAAATACGCAGATCCGAGAAAACAGGTAGAGGAGATATTTGGAAGAATCTCAGATTGATAATACTGCTTATCAGGTGGGGGAGACAACCATATGGCTGAGGAGGAATCATTACATATAGGCGAGTTTGACGGCAATCCATTTGCCATTTCCGGGACACAGCTTCTCACGAACCGCACAGCGATAATAGGAATGAGCGGTTCAGGCAAGAGCCACCTTATGGGCGTTTTGTGCGAAGAGATGTGCAAGGCAAACCTGCCCTTTGTGATAATTGATACCGAAGGCGAATATTACAGCCTCAAGGAGAAATTCGAGATAGCATGGGCTTCCAATAATAAAGAAGCTGACGCAATGCTTTCCATTGAGAAATGTAAGCTTTTGGCTGAGCGAATAGTCAAGTTGGGCGGAAGGCTCATTTTCGATACGTCGAGCTCAAGCAATGAATTCGAATTGGTTTCTGAATTCCTAAAACACCTGTACGAATTCGAAACCGAGGTGAAAATACCAATGCTGGTAATAGTGGAGGAAGCCGATAGATTTGTCCCGCAAAGCGGGGGTGCACAGATCAGTGAGCTGCACGAGATATCGAGGAGAGGCAGGAAACGCGGGATCGGCCTGATGGTCGCCACCCAGCGACCGGCAATGGTGGATAAGAACATACTGTCCCAATGCGGAAACCAGTTCATAGGGAGGTTAAGAATAGAGAATGATGTCAAGGCAGTGAGCAGATTCTTTCACAAGACCCGCATGTTAGATGAGCTCCCCAATCTTGAAAGAGGTGAATTCTTTGTTATGGGGGAAAGCCTTGTATCACCCCGTCTGGTCCACGTAAAAAACAGGGAAACGTCGCATGGGGGGGCCGCACCCAAAATGGAGAAGCATGCCAAATTCACAGTTGGGGATTTGGTCACGGACATTGGCCCTGAAACCTTGGAGGACATATCCGATAAACTGCAAACCATAATTCCCAAAAAAGATAAACCAAAGGAAATTGAAAGAAGAAAGCTTGAGGTTAAAAAGGTTGGTGACACAATGGAAGGTAAGACACCTGAAAAGGAAGATAAGATACAAGACGCCCAGAAAGCCTCGGGAACGGATGCAACCCAAAAGAGTATTATGTTGGATCATTTTATATGGTATCCGATACCGGGTAAAGGATATCAGGACCTACCCATTGCAATATCAACTGAGGGGCAGCCGTCCTTATTCACCCGTTTATTTCAGCTTCCCACGGAAAGAGGGCCCGAATTCTCACCGATTTTAGTTCGCTATGAGGTGGAGGATTTCAAGGGGCACTTGATCTTCAACAAGGAGCACAGAAATCAGATAATCATATCATACATAACCCATACACCCGTAGCGGACGAGTACGGCAGGACAGGAGTGTTTCACCATTCCGCCATCGTGGACAAGAAGCTTTTCAAAACCGGGGGAATATCGTTGTTAAACGTACTCGAAACAATGGAGGATTATGATAAAAATAACACTTACCCGAAGGGTAAGATCGAGAAATTGGAGGTCCAGAAGAAAGATACACCGGGCTTCGATTACAAAGGCAAGATCAAAAATATAATCTCAAAGGCTGCTGTGGAAACACTGGCAACCAGGCTGATGACCTCGGACAGATATCGAACAATATTCCGGTGCCTGAGATCATCTTCCGAGGACAGAATGAGAATTGCCATCTACTTGTTGGAATTACTGAATTTCGAATGCGGCCTACGCCCCATATCCATGGTGACCGAGCGCCCCATCCCCCAGTACAATGAATTGTTCGATGTCGCAGTGACAGAAAGGGCCATCGACCTTCGGACCAATGCCGAGGATTGGGCGGTGATTTTGTGGGACCTCGAACATCCATTATCAAAAAGAATAAAGAATCGCGACGATGTTTACAAGAAAATCGATGAGGCATTTTCCTAGAACCGTTATTTTAATAGATTCAGCATACGACAAATTAATAAATCCTTATTGTTTTCCGCAACCATGGTCGTGTCGATTCTTGGAACACGTGGTTGCGGCTTATCCACGTTCATCGGACTTTTCCTTCAAACAATAGAAAGGTATACTGCCAAGCATTCAAAGCAGTTCATCTTTTTTGTCAGGTCCGAAACCGGAGAGGCGGTATATGAGATTAAGAACCATTTACTGATGGGAAAATACCCCCCGGTAAACCCAACAAAGGAGAAGACCAGGATCCGATTCATTTTGGGCTACAAACCACCAATCGGAAAAAGGCTGACAATAAAGCAGAAGGGCAAATGGGTCAGCTCAAGAGTCGAGGTGCATGATGCTTCGTCGGTTCTCGGGAAGGATAGCGGGATAGGCGTGTTGTCCAGAAGAGCGAGGGTTTATTCCGATTCAAAAGTTTTGGGATTTGTTGTGGACGGTTCAAAAGCAACCAGTTTAAAAACAGGGAAAAGGCACGATAAGATGTTAAAATATGACAAGGAGCTTTCCCTCTTGTTATCCTCCCTTTTAAAAAACAGGAATTTAACGGAAAAGGAGAGGCAATTACAACCGATAATGATCATCAACAAAATCGATTTACTGGAAAAAAAGGTCAAGGAGAAGGTAGAGATTAAAAGAATCGAAGGGGAATATTCGGAGGATGAGGCAACAGAGGTTGGAAATACGTTATTTGAAACGTATCTAAAAGATTCGTATAAAACCATCTCGGATTACGGCACGAAATACTACTTCAGCTGGGTGGAAAAGGATGATAAGAACAGGCTCAAGGTTGAAAGGAGCGAAGAATGGCGCCGGGCCCATAACGTTTATCCTTACCATATGTATGAAGCCCTTGTACTCTATTTGCGAAAAATGACATTCCTGTATCCGGATAAAATCAAGGATTTCAAGGAGCTGCAGAAATAAGTGACCTTCATATCTGAAATGTTCTATTTCTTCACAAGTCCAAATCGATCCTCAACACCGACCAACCTGTATATCTCGTTATTCTCAATGCAGCTCTCGATAAATTTATCCAGCTCTTTCTTCTTGAATTTCAATTTCTCCCGAAGGTCCTTGCCGCTGAACTCGTTGTTCTTATCGGCCAGATCATGCAGGATATCATTCATGCTCTTGGGCTCTCCCCCCGCCTTGAACCATTCGGAGAACAGCATGGTTTTCATGTCCTTTTCATTGTAGATCAGCTTCTCGTCGTCCAGGCTGTATATATAAATGGAGCAGTTGGGGTGCTTGAACTGCTCAATAGTCGAGATAACGGTCTTATCGTCGATCTTATCGATCACATAGCACTTGCCCAAGAACTGCTTGGATTTACTTGCACGGTTCACATCCTCTACCAGTACCTTGTTCGCATCCGCAATGAACTTCTGTTTAATTTCCCTGTCATAGACACAAACGAGCTTCAAGAGCTCCTTCATGATGCCCCCGTAGATCGTACCGATAATCTCCTGCTGTTCGTATTTTAGATCAATTTTCCACTCCTCCTCCCAAAGACATAGTCCCAGGGGAGAGTACTCAGGTTTGTAGGACCTCATCATTTCATCCACAGTTGCTATGTAATTTGTGGCCTTCAAAGTCATTTCCTTTTCCCACTGCATCATGGCCTCTTGTCCCAGCTTCGCCATTCTTTCCTCCTCTTTCTTTTTCTTTGCCGCAAGTCTCCTCTGCTCCTCTTCCCGCTTTTTGGCCTCCCTCTCAAGCTTCTTTCTTTCCTCCTCACGCTTTTTGACCTCGAGCTCCAGCTTCCTGCTTTCCTCCACCTTTTTCCTGGTCTGAAGCTCCATGGTCCTCAATTCCTTGTTTCTGCGCTGCACCTCCAGCTCCAGCCTCCTCCTCTGCTCAGCGTACGTCTTGGCCTCGGCCTCGGCTGTCCTCCTCTGCTCCGCTGTCTTCTGCATGGCGAAGTCGAGCCTTCTCTTCTCCTCCTCTCTTTTGGCCTGAAGCTCCAGCTCCAGTTTCTTTCTTTCCTCCTCCTTTCTTTGTGTTTCCAGTTCCATCTTTTTTCTGTCCGCCTCTGCCTTCTTTGCATCAATTTTGGCCCTCTTATGCTCCTCCTTCAATTTCATGGCCTGGGCTGTCAGCCGTTCTTTTTCTTGCGCTGACTTCCGCGTTTCCAGCTCCAGTGTCTTGACCTCGTCGTATCTGCGTCTGGCCTCAAGCTCCATCCGCTTCCTTTCCTCGGCATATCGTTTCATCTCGTATTCGGCAAGCTGCATCCTCTTCTTCTCTTGCTCCCTTCTTCTCGCATCGATTTTTCCCTTCAACTGAATGATGCCTTTCTCCACAAAATTGATCTGGCGGGGATCGTTGAGTTTGTTGGCTATGGTTTGGGCGTCATACTCGAAGCCCCTGGCGTCAAGGGCCCGAAACTGCCTGTTCAATTCACTCAGTTTCTTTAAGGCTCCCTCGTAGAGCTCAAGCTCCTTTTCGGCCTCGTCCAGATTGCCTTCAACCACATTGTCAATTGGAGCCGTGACCCACCCCTTTTTCCTCCAGGCAGCAACCTTCTCGCGAAGGGCGTTTCTCCTGTCTTCCTCCTTATCCTTGGCCTCTCTGTCCTCGGCTACAGTATCGATTAAAGATTTTTTCGGCATACAAGTCCTCCTTGAGTATTATTGTTTGAACAATCCCCTCCTACAAATCACGCTCACAGTACGGGCACACCATCCAGTCCAGCTCAACGGTCTCACCGCACCCGGGGCATTTTTGTGCAACGGGCTCGCCGCACTTGGGACACGCCTTCCATGTCACCTGCAACTCACATTGACATTTTGAGCAGCGAAGTTCCAAGACAGCCTCCCCTGCAACATCCTCTCCGATGCTGCTTTTCTGAACGATGCTGTCCTCGATTTGTACGGATGCTGCGCCATCTCCGAAATCCGTTTTACTCACCACACTGTCCTTTATCTCGATCTTCCCCCCCTCGTAAAGGTCCCCGGCCGCCACATAGGTCGGGGGGACGTACTTGCTCTCCTCTTCGATTTCAGATTTGCGCTGGCAATTATTGCACTCGCCCCTCAGCTTGTCCCAGCAGGTCAGGCAGACCCACCTTTTGCACTGCGGGCACCTGGCTAAAAACTTCATGGAGAAGTCGAGCTCCTTGATGGACTTCCTTTTGATGGTGGCCATGGATGTTGAGGAATCCCCCTTTCCCGCAACTGTGGTGCCGATAAAACCGGTGGCGATCAGTGCGGGATTGCCTGTCACGGAGCCCACCACTCCCACGGCCCGAAAGCCGGTTTTTGCCATTTCCTTCCAGTCCTTTTCGGTTATGGGACCGTGCTCCTTTCTGCAGGTTGCACAGATGAAGTACACATACTCGTTCAATCCCTCCTTTTCGGTCCTGATTGCCGGGGGAGTATAGGGATTGCAGTACACACACCGTCTTTCCTCCTCGTTCCAGCAGTCGCCGCAGACCCATCTGCCACATGTTTCGCACTGGACCAGGTACTTCTTCTCATCTCCCGCCCTCCATTTCTTCTTTGTGACGGAACCCACCTCCTGTCTGCACTGGCTGCACATGAAAATTGCGCTCTCTATGAATTTGGTGGCCATGGATTTTTCAAAGCGGACCTCCGGCTGAAAGGAGGGTGCACATGTAAAGCACTTCCCCCTCTCGCTGTTCAGGCAATAAGAGCAGGTCCATTGACTGCACCCGGGGCAGTTCGTAAGCACCCTGACGTGTTCCTCCTTGCTCCCACCGGGACCGTACTCCCTTCCGCAACGGTCGCATGCGTAGTAGAACTCCATCCTGAAGTTGGAGTAGTCTGTCCTGAGATTGGGATAGCCCTCAGGAATGTCCAAAACTTCCATATAGGGCGTGCATTTCCTGCACGTGTGCTGTTCGATGTTCCAGCAGTTGCCGCAGACCCAAATGCCGCAGGAAGGACAGTTTCTTAGATTTACTGGCAGGCCCTCGTCCGTCTTAATCATGTAACTTGTTATGCCCTTCATCGTCTTTGCGGCATAGAGCTTATCGGACATGGTGGCCTCCACAGGACCGAACCTGTTCCTGCAGACAGTGCATAGATAGAACTTCATGTCGCCTTCAAGCCTGCTCTCCGGCTCCTTGGGACCTTTTCTTTCCTCCAAAACATCCATCTTCTTCTTTGCCGCATCCACGGATTTCTGAGCCATGTCCTTTGTCCTGTCCAGGCCCTTCCTGATCAGTGAAACCAAGCCATTCCCCCCTTTTTTACGATTTTACTGCCAGTTATGCTCTTTTGCATTAAATATTTGTTGTATCCCTATCGGTTTGAGCCCCCTTCTTACCCCCCTGCAGTTTCGATTTCAGCACCACACTGTCCTCGACTTTCATATCGCATTCCCCTTCGGTGCCGAAGAGCAGGCTGCTGCGTTGAATAATAGTATCCTTTATGGTGATGTTGGTGATCTGCTGGATGGGCTCTGAAATGCCCTTTTCCTTCATTTCCGTCTCCAGGTTGTGGCCCAATTCGGCAAGCAGGCCCGTTAGTGCCTTTTCATCGGAGCTTGCAGCAAATATCTTGATGCTGTTGGTCTCCTCCTCCACGTCGCAGCTGATCACGATTTGGTACTTCTTCACCTTTGTGACGCCGTAGTACCAAGCCTCGCTGACAAAGGGATATTTCTGGCAGTAATCACGGATGTGCTTGATGTCACGCTTGCCTATGGCCTCCTTGGTTATCTCGAAGGCCTTGGCCGGCTCCACTCCAAGGGGAATATTGAACACTTTGCTGTCCTGATGGGGAAGGCCCTCCTTTACCAGATTCATCAACATGGCCACATTTGCGGTATCCTCGGTGAAGAATATCGGGCATATGATCTTGACCTCCTTGGGTTTCATGGTGGTCGTGTTAAAATGCCCTCCTGCATCCTTGTATGAAACGGCCCCATCGATATTGGTGTCTGTGCAGATCAGCGGGTCCAAGTAGATTGCCACGGTCTTCTTCTCCTTTGGATTGACATTGCCCAGCTGAATCTCCCCGTTCTTGATGATGTAATCGGGTTCCACGTGGCTGAACCTGAATATCTTGTCCTCGTAAATGAGCCTGAATGCCACATCCGTAAGCACAGCCTGCATCCCATTTTGGACAGCCACCTTCATCCTGACAAATCCCCTGAAGAACTCGGTTTCTCTCAGGACCTTAACCTCGGATTCCCACTGAACTGGCGCTATCTCGCCGATGTTGAGCCAGGCCGAATCCTGGGATGTGACCGGCTCATCGCTTGCCATATTTATACAGTTCACGGTGACTGTTATGGGTATGCTTCCCTCGACATCAGATTTCAATGCGAACTCCAAATCGATGCTCTCGTTTGCCTTGAGCATGGGAATGGGAATGAGACCGTCTGTTTCCACCTTACCCGATAGATGGATGTCCACATCACCTGCATGGGCCTTGCCTGAATTGGTCACCGTTATCTTGCATCTGTTGAAGATCCTGGCCTGCAGGTTCGTGGGCAGGGCTATCGAGATGATGGGTTTGCCCGACTGAACCAGTCTCACTGCCGTGTCCTCGCAGTTTCTTGCCAGAGAAATCGCCTTGTCAAACTCGCCTTCCTGCATGGCACCGGCGGCATCATCAAGCATGGTTTTGATGTCGTCCACAAAAATGTACTGCTCCGCCATCTTCAGATCCTCCATGCAGGTATGAATGACGACCTTGGCCTTATCGGATTTGAATTTCAATTCCTCCACTTTCTCCATTATGGTGTCAGCCTGAGCCATGGCTTTGTCGTATTCCTGATTCTCGATAGCCTCTTTTACTTCGTTGAGAAACGACTGGTCAACCGTGATTCCCTCGTCCCCTAGTGCCTTGAAGGCCGCTTCTGCCTTTGCGACCACTTCAAATGCATTATCGTACTTTTTTAATGCAGCCACCAAATCGCTTTGGATCTGCCATGCAACCTCCTCGGCCTCCTTGTACTTTCCCTGCGAAAATAACCTCTTTGCCTTGGCCATCTTGGGGGTGAGCGGCATTCCCTTCGATATTGCTTCTTTTATCTTTTCGGAGGTGCTGGACAGGGCATCATTTGATTCCCGCCACTGGTCCTCGATTTCGCCTGCGTCTTTAAAGGCCTTTTCTGCCATCTCCTTTGAGCCTGCATAATTGCCCTTTTCGAAGAGCACCTTGGCCTGCTGAAGTTGCGGGAGAACGGTGTCCACGTTGATGTTATTTTGTTTTTTTGCCTCCAAAACGATGCCAGTGACCTCGATGGTATTTCTTGCCTGCTCCCACAGCTCCTCAACACTGCTGGCCATCCAGAGGGCATTTTCAGCAACCTCACTGGCCTTGGTGTAATTGCCGCTTTGATAGTATTTCTCGGCCTGCTGAAGCTGGGCAACAATGGGCTCCACATTGATGTTCTTCCTTCTGTACTCCGCGATCTTCTGCTTGGCTTTGCTGATGGCGGTCAGGGCGGGTTCAGATCGGCTCTCCACATCACTTGCCATCCACAGAATGCTCTCGGCTATCTGCTTTGACCTCGTGTAGTCCCCGTTGGAAAACAGCCGATTTGCCTGCTGAAACTGCGGCATGATGTGGCTCACATTGATGTTTCTCTTCTTGTCCTGCTCTATCCTCTGCTTGGCTTTGTCCAGGGCGGTTTTGGCCTCCCCCCATCGTGACTGGATATCGCTTGCCACCCATAAGATACTATCAGCTATCTCCCGGGACTGACCGTACACCCCGTTCTTATAGAGCAGCTGCGCATGGGCAAGCTGGGCAGAAATGCGCCCGACATTGATACCGTCCTGCTTCTGCACCTGGATTTTTATCTTTGCCTTTTCGATGGCCCTTCTTGCACGGTCCCTCTCCAGTGCACGAAGATCGGCACCCTTGTCCCGCTTCGGTTTTTTCTGCTTTCCCTTCTTTTTGAACATTAATCTGCCCCAGATGTGTCTTCCACTGAAACCCTGCGATACACCTTCACATGCCCTTTTTCACTCCTACTTTGCGCCCCTCACCTTTTACCCCTTCCAGTGTCTATACCCTTATATGCATCTATAAAATAAAAATTTATTGGATATATGGGGGCTCTCAGGCCTCTTTTTCCTGTTTTTTTAAGGAAGATTTGTGTATAACGCTCCCCTCTATCCGTGTCTCACCCTCAGCTTCTGTACCGAAGAGCAGGCTGCTCCTCTGCACGATGCTGTCCTTGATGGTGATGTTGGTCACCTGTGTAATGGGCTGGGATATCCCCTTCTCCTTCAGCGCCTTTTCCAGATTGTGACCCAGCTCTGCCAAAAGGCCGGTCAGCGCCCTCTCATCCGAGCTTGCCACAAATATCTGGATGCTGTTGGTTTCTTCCCTGACATCGCATCTGATCACCATCTGGTACTGCTTGACCTTTGTTATCCCGTAGTACCACGCCTCGGCAATGTATGGAGACTTCTGGTGGAAGTCCCTGATGAACTTTATGTGCCTCTGCTGTATGGCCTCCTTGGTAATCTCGAAGGCCTTTGTGGGAGGCAGACCCTGTGGAATGTTGAACACCTTGCTGTCCTGATGCTTCAGCACGTTTTTGACCAGATTTACAAGCATGGCGGGGTTCGCAGTGTCCTCGGTAAAGAAAATGGGGCAGATCACGTTGACCTCTTTGGGCTTCATTACCCCGGTTCTGAAATTCCCTCTCGAGTCCTTGTACGAGATGGTGCCGTTGAGGTTCGAGGTGGTGCATATCATGGGGTCGAAGTACACGGCCACCGTCTTCTTCTCCCGGGGATTGACGTTGCCCAGCAGGATTTCGCCGTATTTTATGATGTAGTCGGGTTCGATGTGGCTCAGTCTGAAGACCTTCTCGTCCACAATGGGCTTGAACGTCACATCTGTGATGACAGAGGGCATATCGTTTTGGACAGCCACCTTCATGCGGATGAAGCCCCGAAAGAACTCGGTCTCCCTCAGGATCCTCGCCTCTGCGATCCCAACCCGTGGTGCGGCCGTACCCACACTGAGCCAGGTGGATTCCGAGGTGGAGTAGGGTTTCTCGTTTGCCACATTGACGCAGGTTACGAGAATTCTAACGGGTATGCTGCCTTCAGCGTTCACCTTGAGGGCAAATTCCACATTCTCGCTCTTGTTTGCCTTGAGAAATGGTATTGTGGAGAGCCCTTCAACTTCGATTTTGCCCTGAAATTCCACATGAATGTCCTTCGCATGTACCTTGCCGTTGTTGGTTACGGTAAGGGTGCATCTGTTGAAGATCCTTGCCTGGATATTCTCCGTGGGTATGGCAACAGATATAATGGGCTCACCCTCCCGAATCAACCGTTGGGTTTCCTCCTCGCAGCCCTTGGCCATGGTGATGGAGCCGTCAAAGTCCCCCTTGTCTAGTGCCATGTAAGCATCATCGAGCATTTTTTTGACTTCGTCGGTGAAGATATATTGTTCAGCTTTATCAATGGATTCGGAGCACGTTTTTAGGGTTGCACTGGCCTTCTTCTGCTGGGAAAATGCCTTTTCCAAGCTGTGCTGTGCGGCCTTGGCAAAATCCAATGCCACATCGTAATTCTGGCTCTGAAAGGCGGAAATTGCGTTGCCGAAAAGCTCCTCTGGAATGGGGACATTCCTCTGCCTTGCATCCTCGATGAGGGCCTTGGTTTCCTGGATGACCTTGGGAACCTCGCTGTACGTGTTTACGTCCTCCGTTACATTGTGGAGCACTTCCCGGGCGATTTTTCTCGATTCGGTGTAATCCCCCGATTCGTAGAGCTCTTCGGCCCTGCTCATCTCCTCTTCCGCTCGGGCCAGATGGAATCCCATGGAAAGGCCGGATGCAATGGCTTCCTTTGCCGCTGTGATGGATTCTTTGGCTCCCTGCCACTGTCCCTCGATGTCTGAGGCCGTTCTGAATGCCTCCTCGGCCATTTTCTTTGACTGCTCGTAATTACCGCGGTTGTATTCTGCGTTCATTTCTGCAAGCAGCACATCGGAATCCTTGAACACGATATTCTGTGTATACAGGCTCTCTATTTTCCTTTTCACCTTTTCCACCATTAGCCGGGCCTCCTTCCAGGCCCTTTCCACCTCCGAAGCTAATTTCTCCACATCCTTGGCTATCTGCTTTGACTCGAAATAGCTGCCTATGTTGTACTTGTCCTGGGCCTTTACCAGATCGTTTTCTGCAGGGGCGATGTGCACGTTCTGAGCCTTCAGTTCCTCAACCTTCTTTTTCGCATTTTCTAGGGCGGGCCTTGCCTCCCCCCAGCCCTTTTCCGATTCGGCGAGCATATCCAGTATACTGTAGGCCAGGGACTTTGCCTCCTCGTAATTTCCCGCCTCGAATTTCCCGCATGCATCCTTGAAGAGGGCCTCTGCATTGAGGCACACGATCTCCTGTGTTGTGCACTCCTCCACCTTCACCTTGGCCATATTGAGGGCTGACTTGGCCTTCCGCCAGCTCTTCTCCACGGCATTTGCCGTGGTAAAGGCCCTTTCGGCCAGCTCCTTGGATGTCGAATAGATGCCGCTCTGGAACGCCTTTTCCGCCTCTGCCAAATCAGACCCGGCACTTTCTGCCGCCACCCCCAGCTCCTTCACCTCCTCCATGATGTCATGGGCCTTTTCCAAAAACAGCTTGGACTCCTCCCATGAGTTCTCGATTTTCACAGCAGTGCCCACCACCCTGTCTGCAATTTCCTTTGCTTCCGGATAGTCACCGCAGTTGAGCTTTTCGGTCAGCTCTCCCATCATCTGCTCCGCATCGGGAAACACGATTTCCTTTTGGGCAAGGTCCTTGAACTTGAAGAAGGCCTTATCGATTAACGGTTTGGCATCCTGCCAAGCATGTTCTATTTCATTTATTATCGCAAGGGCCCTGTCTGCGATTTCCTTTGCCGCGCCGTAATCCCCCGCCTCGAATTTCTCATCCATTTCATCGATGAGAGGGTCCGCATCACCGATCTCCACACCCGAGATAAACAGTTCCCTCTTCTTGTTCCTGGCTAAGTCCACGGAGGGCTTTGCCTCCTGCCACTGCTCTTCTATCTGAAGCGCTGAGCTGAACGCTTGGTCGGCTTTCCTTTTAGATTCTTTATAGTTACCATCTTCAAATCTCTCAAGAGCGCATTCCAACTGCTCGCCCGCTTTTAAAACGACTATGTCTAGGTATCTGCAATGCTCGGTTAATTGTCTTGCCCTAGCAATTGAAGCCTCGGCATTCTCCCTATCCTGCCTGGTTTGCAGGTCGAGGATCGCACTTTCAGCTAAATCCTCCGACGGGCTCGCTTGCTCTTTTGTCTTCCTCTTGGACATTCTCATTCCCTGGTTCGGTTTTCCTCTTTTCGGTCTTTTATGAAAGTAAAACGATGATTGTCAGGACGGTTATGGAAATCGAACTCAACGTTTTCGTACAACCCCCCATATGGACTTTCCCCTATCATCATGTCTAAGTGTACCTTGCGTCAGCTTATTAATACACTACCCCAATAAAAACCTTTCCACATGGCCCACACCGAACTCATTCGAATAAATGCTGGTTACTAAAGATAGTAACTAACATCCTTTATCTCCTCTTTGTTTTCGAGTGTCCAAACCCGATATTGCAAAGGGGTGATCCATGTCAATGATTTACACAGGTTTTATCTGCTTGAACGATTAGATTATTGTCTCTATTACCTCTGGATTCAGCAACAGTTTCCATGCAGGTATCAGAAATATCTTTCCATGCTCCACCTCTAACATTTCTTCGCTGTCCTTGGTTATAATAAAGCCTTTCTTGACATTGAATTTCCTCATGAACTCCTTTACACCTTTCAAATCGGTTTTGATTATCTTCTCCTGATATTTTACCTCTACAGGGATGCTGTTCACGACCGCATCCACCTCAGATCTGTTCCTCCAGAAGGCCTCTGCATCTAAGGCGTTTATCACCGCATTTTCGACCATCCGTCCGAAGAATGCCTCATCGGTGACTGGTTTGAAGGCGGAGATTATTCCGGTATCCAAAAGATATGCACGTCTATTTTTCCTCAGCACTGCAGTGCCTTTCCTAAAATTGCCCAGAAGTCTTATTAAGAAACTCTCCTTCAACCACATCACATAGTTGGCCATTGTCCTTCTGTCGGCATCGAACTTCTGTGCAAGCGATGGATAGCTTATGTCCATGCCTGGATTTATCGCTATTGCCTCCAGTAATTGATGGGCCTGTTCGACGTGTCTTATTCCTGAGATCTGTGGAATGTCCCTCCACACTATCTTATCTATGACGCTTGATCTCATATATCTGTGAACCTCCTTCATGTTCGTCTCTGTTACAACCTCCGGAAAGCCCCCCCTTTGTATGTAATCTGTGAACTCTGGTTTGATTTTTGGTGCATATAGCTTTGGTTTGATCCCTTTGAATTCGAGAAATTCCGTAAATGATAAAGTAGGCAGATAGAATTCATGGATCCTGCCTGCAAGGGTTTCCTTTGACAGCTTTCCCAAAAACAGGCTTCCCGATCCGCTTATAACGAATTTTGTTTTTGGATAAAGATCATAGTATTTTTTGATCTGATCCTGCCATCCTCTTAATTTCTGCACCTCGTCCAAAAAGAAGTACACTCTTTTCTTTCTGAAGTCCCGAACCTGAATATCCCTGTATGCGGATATCACTTCGTCCAATCCTTCAACTGTCTCGTCGAAGGAGAAGTACAATATATCTTCCGGTTCTATATCCCTTTGAAGCAGGCGGTCTATCATTTGATACATGATGGTGGTTTTTCCCGTTCTTCTCAGGCCCACAATGGACAGGATCTGCCTTTTCTTTAAATTTTGACAAACAGAAAAAAATAGCTGCCTTTTATAATCCTCTAATAGGTCCTCTGGCACTTCCCCTGTATACCACCATTCATTGAATTCATCGAGTTTTTCTTTCCTCATAAATGTACATCATAATGTACATATATTTAAGTTTTTTGTACGTTATGATGTATGTTAAATAGAGTTTTTACTTAATAAAGTATCAAATCCTACCTTATATAACCCTACAATTTCATTGTTCATCCTTTTTAAGTGTGGATTTGTGTATCACGCTCCCCTCTATCTTACTATCACCCTCGCCCCCCGTTCCAAAGAGGAGGCTGCTTCTCTGCACGATGCTGTCCTTGATGGTGATATTGGTCACCTGCTGGATGGGCTGGGTGATGCCCTTCTCCTTCAGGGCCCGATCTAAGTTGTGGCCAAGCTCCGCTAGAAGCCCGGTCAAGGCCTCCT
>CP070726.1:2409702-2416798 GCA_020350865.1 Thermoplasmata archaeon | reverse complement strand
ATAAAAATCATGTTTTTACCTTTGAAATCCTCCAGAGGAAAGCCGTTGCCCAGAGGACCCCTGATGCCAATGACATCCCCTACCTTCATCTGGTGGAGAGCGGATGTGACGTTGCCCACCCGCATTATGGAGAACTCCAAGAAATCCTTCCATGTGGGCGGCGAGGCAATACCAAAGATGCTCTCACCAACCCCGAATACACTCAGCATTGCGCACTGACCGGGTCTGTGGTTGAAATTCTTTCTGACATCATCGTCGTTGATTCTCACCTTGAAGGTCTTAATCCCCCTCTCACCGGTGGCCTCCTCCCTTATCTCGATTATGGTGGCGAGGTTCGGCACATAGGAGTGCTCGGAATTCACGGCTCCACCTCCTTTGCCTTGGAGATGGCCTCGGTTATGTCCCTGCCCACGGGGCACCTGCTTATACACCTGCCGCATCCCACACAGGCAATGACACCGAACCTTTCCGGGAAATAACGGTATTTGTGGTAGATCCTGTTTCGAGTCCGAAACTTCTTGCCCGGGCGCGGATTGTAGCCTGAAGCATGAACAGAGTATTCCGGGACCATGCAGGTGTCCCATGTCCTTATTCTCCGGCCGGAATCCCCGAAATCCTCGTCCGTGATATCGAAGCAGTGGCATGTGGGGCAGAGGAAGGTACATATTCCGCATCCGACACAGGTTTGAGCTTCCTCATCCCAGTAATCGGAATCGAAGAGCTCGTCCAGTTTCTCGTGCACACCCTCGGTTTCGACATGTTTTGTGACCTTTTCTTCTGCTTCGGCTCTTAACTTATCTTTCAGCACAGTATCCTCGGGGGAGGCCTTGGAGAACAGTGTGTCCGGTTTCTTTATGACTTCCTCACCCTTCTCTGTTAATACCTCCACATAGTACCTGTCACCAAGATCGGTCAGCAGCACATCCATGCCTTCCTTTCCATGGGGATGGCCCCCCACAGAGGTGCAGAAGCAGTTGTGATGGGGCGAGTTGCATGCCAGGCCTATGATGACTGTTCTGTCCCTTCTCTTTTTATAGAGGCTGTCTTCCTCGTCCCAGTAGAATAGTTTATCCAGTATGAGAAAGCTGCGTGCATCGCAGGGACGCACACCAAAGAGCAGTACCTTTCCCTCTTTGTACTCCGGGGATCTGACTTTTAGTTCGGGTCTTTTTTCGTACGAGAACAATGTTTCGGTCTGTGGAAAGAAGACGTGCTTGGGAGGCTTTACGGCATTGGCGTAGTGCAAAACAACCTGATTGACATTGGTCATGACATCGAATATTACGACATCCCCCTTGCGCTGGGGGGCAAATATCGTGTAGTCCGAAAGCTCGTGGGACCATTCGGGCATTCTGTCCTTTTCAATTATCATGTCATCCATTTTTTCATCTCTGTTATTCGAATTCGTCGGGATCATCCATTGTGAACGTCGCAAACAGGGGTACATCCTCAGTATTCAATCCGGCCTCGTAACCGTACATGCGCTGGATCTCCTTTTCCAGTTTCTTAAAGAGCTTTCTTAAGGGGATGCCTACGGGACACACCCTCTCGCACTCGCCGCAGTCGATGCACCTGCCTGCCAGATGCATGCCCCTCATCAGGTGGTAGAAGGCGTTATTGGATTTGTCCACTGCCTTGGATGTCCATCTCATGGGCTTTGACTTCTCCACTGTGCATTCCTCGCAGTAGCAGAGCGGGCACACCTCCTTGCATGCCTTGCAGAGAATGCAGCGGGCGAACATATCCTCCCAGAACTCCCACCTCTCGGCTGCGGACAGGTTCTCCAGCTCCCTGATGCTGGCTGATTTATCTGTGGGGGGATTGTACAGACGCTTCCCAATTACCATATCGGCATCCCGGGGATTGTGATGGGCGCATTCCTTGCATTTGTCAGCCAGAACCTCCTCGCGAGGGAAGGCCAATTTCTTACCTTCGGCCTCCCCAGTGAACATCAACTTCTCCTCTTTAATGTCCATGTCGTACATGGCCTTGTGGGAGAGGCCCTTCTTCCAGGCGGAATGCTCCATTTTATCCGGGTCTATCTTGCCCCTGCAGGGAATGCCCACGATGTACACCCGTTCTCTTGGAAGGATGTTCTCCTGGACAAGCACTGTGATGGCCCTTGAATCGCAGGGCTTCACAACGATGCCAACCGGTCTTTCGTCCAGTGTCTCGCCCCTCTTGGGTTTCTTCTTCATCTCGTCCACAAGATACAAAGCCAGGTTGTTCACGCAAGTGGGGGACCACACAAGTTTATCAACATCCTTTGGATCGGAGATGATTACCGGCCTTGTTCTGAAGCAGTCTGCTCCCTTTTCGTACCCTATGAAGCACTTTATCTTGCCCTCCTCCAGGAGTTTTTTGGCGGTTTTTCGGATCTTGTCCTCCACGTCACTCATCATATATCACTCTCTTGAGATTGTTCTGGGGCCCTATGGCCTTCACGTCCTCGGTTATCTTTTTTACTACCTCCGCGAACTTGTTGCCCTCCGAAGCAGATATCCATTTCACAGTGAACCGTCTCGGATCGATACCCATGTACTCCAGGAGCGTCTTGAGCACTGCAAGCCTTCTTCGCGTGTAGTAGTTGCCCTTGGAATAATGGCAGTCACCCGGATGACATCCGGCAATGAGCACGGCATCGGCGCCCTCCTGGAAGCTCTTTAACACAACTCTCGGTGAGATTCTTCCGGAGCACATGACCTTGATTATGCGCACGTTGGGCGGATACTGGAACCTGGAGACCCCTGCCAAATCGGCCCCTGCATAGGAGCACCAGTTGCACAGGAAGGCTAAAATCTTCGGCTCGAACTCCTCTGCTGCGGTCTTCACCTCAGCCTCCGTGCTCAGGATCCCACCTCCTGGAATGCAGCTCTTATTACGGAAAGCAGTTGATTGTCATCGAAGCAGCGCTGCTGGATGGCCCCGGCCCTGCATGCGGCGACGCAGGCACCGCACCCCTTGCACAGCAGTTCGTTTACCTTGGCCTTTCCCTTGTCATCCTTATCAATGGCCTCGAAGGGGCAGACCAGGATACATGTCTCGCAGCCACTGCATTTTTCCGCAATCACCTGTGATACAATGCCCTCGGCCTCCAGAAATTCCCTTGAGAGCACGGTGCATGCCCTGGACACTGCAGCCTCGGCCTGGGAGATGCTCTCGTCAATAAACTTGGGCGAGTGCGCCGCGCCGCACAAAAACACGCCCTCGGTTGCGAAATCCACGGGCCGCAGCTTCATATGGGCCTCTAAAAAGAACCCGTCCTTGGACAGGGGCACCTTGAGGGATTTTGACATGTCCTCGTTGTTGGGGTCGGGGAGTGTGGCAACGCTCAGAACAAGAAGGTCCGGTTTCAATTGAATGTTCTCCAAGAGGTTCTGGTCGTAGACCCTCACGTTCAACCGCCCTTTCACAATTTGAACCTGTGGTTTTGAATCCACATCGAACCGCGTGAAGTTTATGCCCCTTTTTGCAGCCAGCCTGTAAACATCCTCCCTAAAACCATATGTCCGGATATCCCTGTATAGAATATGGACATTGGCCTTGGTGTTCTCCTCGACAAACCTGAGGGCGTTTTTCACTGCCGTTGTGCAGCAAATCCTGGAGCAGTACGGGACCTTCTCTCCTCTCGAACCTACACACTGGATCATTACAATGTCCTTTACTTTCGGGCTCAGTTTACCCTCGGAAAGAAGCTTTTCGAACTCGAACTGCGTTACGATTCTCTCGTCGGTTCCGTACCTGTATTCAGTGGGCCTGTACTCGTCCGCCCCCGTGGCCACGATGACGATGCCGTGGTCCATTTCAGCGTCTTCGCCTTTATGGAGCAGTTTGGTCTTGAAGTTCCCTACATAACCATCTATGGACAGTATCTCGGTGCTCTTGAAGACCTCGATGTCTTTATTGTCTTCAACCTCTTTGATGAGCCCGCTGAGTTTCTCCTGGGGATTTTAGTCCGAGATAAGATAGCGCAGGTGCTTTACGTTGCCCCCGAGCTCTGATGTTTTCTCCACGAGGTAGGTCTTGTAACCCTGTTTTGCCAGCCCAAGTGCGGCTGTCATGCCTGCAACCCCACCGCCTATGACAAGGCCGCTTCGGGCCACATCCAATGTCGCCTTTTTAAGGGGCTCCAGCAGCCGGGCCTTGGCCACAGCCATGCGCACCAGGTCCTTTGACTTCTCTGTTGCTTTATCATGTTCGTGCATGTGCACCCAGGAGCACTGGTCGCGGATATTTGCCATCTCGAAGAGATACGGATTCAATCCCGCATCTCTCACAGTGCTCTGGAACAGGGGCTCATGGGTTCTGGGGGTGCAGGAGGCCACTATGACGCGGTTGAGGTTGTGCTCGGCAACCTTTTCTTTGATCCTCTCCTGCGTATCCTGGGAGCAAGTGTACAGGTTGTGCTCCGCATAAGCCACATTGGGCAGAGTCTGGGCGTACGCCACCACCTCGGGTACATCCACAACACCCCCGATATTAATGCCGCAGTGGCAGACAAAGACCCCTATTCTCGGGCCTTCGAGCCGCACATCCCTCTCCTGCGGCAGCTCGGGTTTTGTTATCAATTTACCCCGCTGTGATGCAATAATCGAGGTGGCCTTGCTTGCAGCTCCCGATGCCTGTGCAACAGTATCTGGAATGTCCTTGGGTGAGGAAAAGGCACCGCACACAAATACGCCCGGTCTCGTGGTTGACAAGGGTTCGAATATGGATGTTTTGGCGAAATCATGCTCGTTGAGTCCGATACCGAGTCTCTTCTCCAGAACCCTTGCGTCCCTAGGCGCCTCCATGCCCACCGAAAGAACCACCATATCGAACTCCTCTTCTTTGGGCTCTCCGTCCTCTAAATATCTCAGGGTTATGTTCCCCGTTTCTGGATCCTCCACTGCGCTTGCGGGTCTGCTCCTCTTAAACGAGATGCCGTACTCGTCCTGTGCCCGCTCGTAGTAATCGTCGAATTCCTTGCCAAAGGCACGGATGTCCATGTAGAATATGGTGCATTCCAGACCTTCTGTATGTTCCTTGGCAATGATGGCCTCCTTTATGGCGTACATGCAGCAAACGGAGGAGCAGTAGGGCTTGTCGCACTGCTCGTCTCTCGAGCCCACGCATTGTATGAATGCCACCTTTCGCGGAATATCGTAGTCGGAGGGCCTGAGAACCATACCGCGGGTAGGGCCTGTGGCACTCAGCAGACGCTCGAATTCGATGCTGGTGACCACATTGGGATAGGTACCATAACCGTACTCCTTTTTTATTGTTGGATTGAACTCGTCAAATCCAAGAGCGAGGATTATGGAGCCCACATTGAGTGTTGCCCTTTCCTCTCCCTGCTCGTACACTATTGCATTTGCTCTGCAAGCTTTCTCGCATATCCCGCAGCCGACACACTTCTCCTTGTCAATTATGAAGGTCAGGGGCACGGCCTGGGGATAGCTGATGTGAACACTGGGGCGCGGCACGAGGCCCTCGTTGAACTCGTCTATGGCCTCCACGGGGCACTCCCTGGCACATACACCGCAGCCTGTACAGGCATCCTTGTCCACCCTTCTGGGATGCTTGGTTATCGAGACCTTGAAGTTCCCGGGTTCGCCTTCGAGCCCGTCGATTTCGGCATTTGTTATCAATTCGATATTTGGATGTCTACCCGTTGCCACGAGCTTTGGGGCCATGATGCACATGGCGCAGTCATTGGTGGGGAACGTTTTATCCAGCTGGGACATTACGCCGCCGATGCAGGGACTTCTCTCCAGTAGGTACACCTTGAAGCCCGATTCAGCCAGATCAAGTGAGGACTGCATACCGGAAATGCCGCCGCCCACAACGAGCACGGCCCCAACCTTCTTTTCCTTGGCGCTCAAGGGCCACCCCCCACTGAAACATACAAAGGCGAGCGTCCCTCGATTCTGGCCAGGGCCATTTTGCCCCTCTGCCTCAGCCACATGACATGCCTGCCCACATCCTGGCTGGTAAGCTCCATTCTCTTGGCTATCTCCTTTACTGACAGGGCCTCGTCCTTTGTCAGAACCATTATTCTCTCCCTCACCACCTCATCTTCAAGAACCGAGTTCATGAAGGAATCGAATTCCTCCTGGCTCATCTTGTCGCCGTACACGTTGCCTTCCTCACAGAGCACGTTCTCCTTGCCCACAAGTATCCTTATCCTGGACGCGGCTGCCGAGTTGCGGGCCGCCCGAAGGTCCTGCAATATCCCCTCCCTTTCCTGGGAGATGGGCCCCAATTTTCTGACCTGCTCTGTGAACTCCCGTGTTGTACGTGCGAAGCGCTCGCCTTCGGAGGCCGATATCCATTCGAGCTTCAGCCTATCGGGATTCACACCGGATTTGATCAAAAGCTCTCTGGTCCACCTGATCTTCTTCTCAGCCATGAGGTTGCCAGAGATATAGTGACAGTCTCCGGGATGGCATCCCAGAACCATGACGCCGTCCACACCCTTGGCCAGGGCGTCGAGCACGAAGGTGGGGTCCACCCTGCCCGAGCACATGACCCTGATGATCCTGATATTGGGTGGATACTGGATCCTGGAAACACCTGCCAAATCGGCTCCAGCGTATGAGCACCAATTACATGCAAAGGCCAATATTCTCGGCTCGAAGTCACCCACTCACTCCACCCCCTCGATGAATGCTTCGATCTGGGCCAGGACCTGCGAATCGGTGAAATGACCCAGGCTGATTGCGTGCTTGGGACATGTTGCACCGCACACACCGCAGCCCTTGCACAGTGCAGCAATCACCTTTGCCTTGGCTGCCTCTTCGTTTAGCTCCACTGCATTGTAGGGACAGTTCACAACACATATGCCGCAGCCGAAACACAGCTCCTCGTCAACAGAGGACACTATACCCTCGGCTGTCAGGGTCTGCTTTCCGAGAACTGTGGCGGCTCTTGCCGCGGCACCGCTGGCCTGGGATATGCACTCGGAAACGAACTTGGGCGAATGCGCCGCACCGCAGAGGAACACGCCATCCGTGGCAAAATCCAGTGGGCGCAGCTTCATGTGGGCCTCAAGGAAGAACCCGTCCTTGGATGTCGGTACTTTGAGCATGGATGCCAGGGTCTTGTTGTCCTCCCT
>CP070726.1:2406205-2409602 GCA_020350865.1 Thermoplasmata archaeon | reverse complement strand
ACTACGGCAACAACCTCAGGGGGCAGGCAAAGAAGGCAGGTGTGGAGAACGCCTTTGACTATCCGGGCTTTGTCCTGGAGTACATCAGGCCCATGTTCTGTGAGGGCAGGGGACCCTTCAGATGGCTCGCACTTTCCGGTGATCCTGAGGACATCCTGAGAACCGACGAGGTTGTGATATCGGAGTTTTCGGACAACAAACAGCTTTCAAACTGGATAGAACTGGCAGAGGAGCACCTGCCCTGGGAGGGGCTGCCCGCAAGGGTGTGCTGGCTCGGTTTTGGAGAGCGGGTGAGGTTCGCCAAGAAGATCAACGACATGGTTGCCTCGAAGGAACTGACGGCACCCGTATCCATTACCCGGGATCACCTTGACTGCGGCTCAGTGGCCTCCCCCAACAGGGAGACCGAGGGCATGAGGGACGGCACTGATGCTGTGGCGGACTGGCCTTTGTTAAATGCACTTCTCAATTGCTCGGCCGGGGCCGATTCGGTTTCCATTCACAACGGAGGAGGTGTGGGCATTGGTCTTTCAACCCATGCCGGCATGGTTGTTGTTGCCGATGGAACCTCCGAAACCCGGGAAAGGATTGAAAGGGTGTTCACAACAGACCCTGGCATAGGCATCCTTCGGCATGCGGACGCCGGTTACGAAAGGGCAATCGAGATTGCTAAGAAGAGCGGTATCAGGATGCCCATGCTGCGGTAGGGAATTGAGGAAGAACATCTCATTTACTTTGATTGTCGCCCTTCCATTATCAACCAGGTGAAAGAAATCATGATTCATGAATGCAAAAAGGACGAGCAGCGGTTGTACAGCGACCTTGCATGGACATGGCCCATAATCAGCCCAACGGAAGATTACGTGGAGATGGCCGGGTACATCGCCAATACGGTCAGAAAACACGCTGACATTCAAGTTGACTCACTGCTCAATTTGGGGTGTGGGGGAGGCCACGAGGATTTTTCCCTCAAGAGAGATTTTCATGTCACGGGTGTGGACCTTTCAGAGGACATGCTGGCACTGGCGAGGCAGTTGAACCCCGAGTGCGAATACGTGAGGGGGGATCTAAGGTACATCAAATTGGAAAAAACGTTCGATGCTGTCTGCGCAACCTCCCTCATATACATGAAGAATATGGAGGAGCTGCGTGGGGCTTTCGAGACTTGTTTTGCGCATTTGAATCCCGGCGGTGTATTCGTTGCTCTCGCAGAGAAGACCAGGGAGAATTTCAAAGGCAGCGAGACATACTGCACCACCCGCTCCAAGGGGGGCGTGGAAATCACCCTGGTAGAAAGTTATTTTACACCCGACCCCGGGGGCACAATTTTCGAGGGCACGCTGATATTCCTCATCAGAAGGGAAGGAAAGCTCGAAATCCATGTGGACAGCCATATCGGAGGCATCTTTTCACTGGATCGCTGGCTCGGTTTGTTAAGGGATGTCGGCTTTGATGTGGAAGTGGAGAACGTGGAATTCTCAGAGGCCACGACTAGAAAGAAGTTTCCCATGCTCATCTGTAAAAAACCGCTGGAATGATTCCATTTTTTTAAAGGGGCAGGAAGACAACCCTATTTCCTCATTGATTTAGCTCGGTTCTGTGTGGTGAGCTTCATGGTTATAACCACATCACGCTTAAATAACAGTTGCTAAAAAGAGCCTGAAATTGCCAAGAATTGTACATTTTTTTTGACAAGTTTTTTCATTTTTCACGACGGTGGAACTGGTGAGGAATCGGGTTATAACCACACCAGGTTTTAATACATAAAGTGTCATAATTTACCGTGGCACATCATGTCAATATAAAACCGGTGTGCCAGGAGGATTTGAGATGAAGGAAAAGCTCGAAAGAAAAAAGGTGTTTGACGAAGAGGGTGTGACTGAGGTCTTCGGTGACTTTTTGATTCTGGTCATCACAATGACCCTCTTCACCGGTGTGTTTTTAATGGTATGGTCCATGCCAACGCCCGATTCGGGGGTCCACGCGGATTTTATCCCGGGCATCGATTTGAACGGTGATGGCGGAGAGATCAACGTGACCCATTCCGGGGGCGAGACGTTGAAAGGGGAACATACGGCTGTATACCTGTTCAGAAACGAAATCGAGGAGGTTAGGACGCTTGGCACCCAGGGCAAAGACGAGGACAACGAGTTCTACGGGATTCCGGGTGATCCCCACTGGGACCCGGGCGAGACTTGGACCTATTTCTACGGCGGACTTGCGGGGGGAGACAATCTGATGATGTCCATCATCGACATGAGGTCCAATGAGCTGATTATGAAGGCGGATCTCTTGAGCGGGAGTTATAATGCACCTCCCATCATCATGGAGAGATGGTATGCCCCGAACCCTGCAGTGAACGGTACAGAGGTGTCAATCTACGCCAACGTGATGGACCCCAACGGCCAGTTCGATATCGATTCGGTGTCCTTCAATGCATCGTGCCTCAACAGTGAACTGGAGTTTATGGCAATGGAGGATTCCGATAATGACGGAACCTATGAAGCACAGGTTACGATAACCGAGGGACCCGGCGAGTGGGAGATCGTGCTTTCGGCCACCGATATTGCTGAAGCCTCGGACAGAGCAAGAATGAAGATGACTGTAAAGGAAGCATACGAACCCATAATCGAGTATCTGGTGATTTCACCCAACAGCGTTGAAGTGGCAGAGGCTTTTACCATAAGGGCCGTGATAATCGATCTCAACTGCGATTTGAATCTCTCGCAGGTGACGGTCACAACAGAAGCTGAATTCTATGAAAAGGGCGGGTTGCTGGAAACATCCCTTGAACTCGAGGAAGAGGTGCCCTACGGAGGCATATTCGCACTCGAGGGTGAGGCACCAAATTGTGAAGGCAGCTTTGAACTTACCCTCTCTGCAGAGGACGAGATGGGATTTACAGGCTCCAAGGTTGTGAGCCTTTCTGTCATACAGGATGCCCAGGGGGGCAACGGTTCGTACAACGATTCCATTTGGGCGTACCTGGGCCCGGAGAGCCTGGACTTCAAACATTTCTACTACACCGTGGACAATCCCCCCGACGAGTCATCCACATACCATATTGCGGTCTACATAGAAGAGGAGCATATAGGCAGCGACTGCTATCTACACGTGAATATAATCAACCATTACTACGAGGATGTATACATCGACGGCAATTCCGGGATCAGACTGCTCCAGATCGGGGGTGCGGCATCCAACAAGGATATCGATATAGTCCAGAACGGTACAGATTTCGGGGAGCCTGTGGGCACCGCTCCGGATGGAACGTGGTACAAGATTCCTGCACCGGAGGATGGGGACTACTTCCACGGCGGAGAGCCTGTGTCACTGGCCTTCGGTCCCTTCGATATGCAGTCTGCAAATGAGGGGGATGTATTCGGCTCCATCCTGG
>CP070726.1:2400686-2406105 GCA_020350865.1 Thermoplasmata archaeon | reverse complement strand
AACAACGGTTTTTTTCCTAAGGTACAAGGACCCAAGCCAGATAATAAAAAGTGACGGAATTATCACAGGCATGATCATTGTCAGGTTGACTTCCATACTATACCCCTTCCGATATCGGGTGTTGTGTGTGTATATTCCTCTATTGCATCAACACCTTCCCAATGGATATTCGTTTTATAGGTTTATCTTATTTTCGGCCTAAGCCCTCCCCATATTCATCATCCAAAAGGAACATGAATGTCTTGGGCTCCAGTCGATGCAGACCAAATCTCTCAAATGCATGCCTGATCAGAAGATTCAGAACAACAATCCAGCTACGAAACCCATCACCACCGATCCGATTATTGCTAATGAACAACCGAAAATCAGAATCAATACTGCCTTTCGCCTTCTCTTTTTCGATATGTCGGCTAACTCGTGGAACACGGCCAGCCCCCACACGGCACCTACCACTATAACCAATCCCTGAATCAGGGGAGCGCCGATGGAAAGGCCGATTTCCACCATGGCCAGGTTTGCGGAGGTTTGGCCCGCTCCCCATAACATACCTCCCGAAATGGCCAAAAGGTGCCATCTTCCCACCGCTTTTTTCCAGGTGGCAAGGAAGGTCTTCCCCATCCACAGGAATCCGAAGATGGTCCCGCCAAGCACTGCACCCATGCTCAAGAAGAACACGGCAAGGTATACAGACCAGGTCTCGGTCCTGAGTGAGTACAGTATGGGAATATTGTAGAAACCGAAAAATATCACGGAGACGGCTGCTGCGATGATACCGCCCTTCACATCCCTCACCTTCTTTTCCTCCTTGGAAGTTGCCTTGGTGGTGAAGTACGATCCGGCAAGAACGCTGCCTATGCCGAGGCACAGGATAAAAAGAACGACCGCATTGATGTCCCTGAGTTCGCCGAGAAAAACGATACCGGCAAAGAAAGCCATCACTATTACGAGGTTTACCACAGGGAAGGTCCTCGATATCCCGATCCTGTACACGGCGGCCAGGATGAAGAGGTTGCCTCCGCTCCATATCACCCCAGCCATTATGCACAATGTCATGTTGGACAGGGAAAATTCCTTTTCTGCGACATCCCCGGGGATTGCCATGACAAATGAAACCAATGACATGATCCCGCAGACCATTGCGATCCCCATCATCATGGAGAGATTGTAGGCTCTGCTATCGAAATTCTGACAGAATTTCTGAGGACCGAACTGAGAGCCGAAGAACAACCCAGCCAGCATAAGGGCGACGACAGCGAGCAGTGAGACCATGCGGGAGGATGATGTTGTGCAATTTAAAGGATTTCGCAAGATACTTTCGAGAAGTAAAGCTCACCTTGATGCCTTTCCGAACAGCTCCTTCCTTCTTGCCTCCAGCATCACGCACTCCTGTCCTGCAAAATCCGCACAGGTCATGAGCCTTACCCCGTTCTTCCTGGCCGCTTTTATTGCATCTTTGACCTTCTCTTTCCACCCAAGGTCCCTCAGTAAATGGTGGTCCAGCACAAATCTCTTGACATCGGTTTCCTCCATGACCCTGATGATGTTGTCGATGCTGGCCTCCAGGCTCTTTTTCGCGTACCGAAAGCCCATCATGTATGTCATGGGTCCGTCGCAGAATATGACCCACGGGTCCATATCCAAAAGGAACTGGACCTGCTCTTTTAGGCTCGGCCCCTCGACATCGGACGTGTAAACGAACCTCCTCTTGCCGTCATCGATGCACACCTCAGTGACATAACCGAGCTTAGTATCGGTGCCGTGGGGTACGGCCTTGGAGAATGTCACCGTGGTCTTGCCAAAGGAGAATTCCTCCCCGTCCGAATACTTTATGGATTTCGGCAGGTCACCCAGCTGCTCGAAAAAGACCCTGGCCCTTTTCCTTTGGCTCTTGTTTATCTTCTTTTTCGGATGCTTGGTCAGGAGCACCTTGTCTCTGTACACCTCGGGTTCATCTGGGTCGTGGTGGTCGTAGTGATAATGGGTTATTATCAGAACATCCGCCTTTACGGCATGACTCTTGATTCTTTCCCAGTGCTCACCCATCATATTCCATTCGAGCTTGTGGGGGGGTAAGCCGTACCTGTGCGGACACAGGGCCACACCGGGATCGATTTGGATCTTGCAGTCCCTGGTACTTACATACGTGGCCATGCTCCTTGTGCCCATGCTCTCGCTTGCAATCGGTTTTATACGCATGCTATCCCCATATAAAGGTAAAAATCGAATTCGTTGGATGATAGGATGTTACTGGGTGGTGACCTTGCCGAAGGCGATTGTCCCGGAGACGCTCTCGATGTACACCTTCACCTTGGCGCCCTTTGCGGTGCCCGGCACATAGATGATGAAATCACCCTTCTTTGCCATGCCGTCCCCCTTTCTTCCCACATCCTGTATCATGAGCTCGTACACCTTGCCCGCCTCTATGGCTGCCTTGGGCTCGGGTCGGGATGTTCCCTTCCTCACCTTCACCGGTCTGAAGGCCCCGCACGCATCACACTCAAGAATCAATGTCCTGCCGTCCTTCACAAGCTTGGTGTCGGGGCGCATGCACTCCGAGCACAGCACATAGGTTGAGATGTAGCTGTCGACCCTGTCCTTGATCTGGTCCGGCTGTACCTTGCCCTTGAAAATCACCCTTCTTCCTTCCATGGAGCCTGCAGTGCCCAGCTCCTTGAGGAGATAGGCCAGGATATCTGCCGGCTCGCGGTTTATGGCGTCTGCCAAATCCTGAAAGTTCCTCACAACTGTGGTCTTTCCTTCAATGAGCACGTCGAGCTCGGGCACCTGGAACCGCTCATGCTCGATGACATCCGGAGGAAGTCTCTCCCTTGCCCTCTTGAGCAATGCCTCGTAATCGTATTTCTCCGACATGGTGGGCAAGGAAAAGGTCGTACATCATATAAAACCTTCGGTTTATCATCAATGAATATCTCCTCCTGCCAAACATTGAAATAACGTCATGCATATTTTCGAAAGAAGTGATTGAAATGCAGTTGAGGATAAACAAAACAATGATACATCTAAAGGAAGGGGACCTGACAGAAATTACGGCGGATGCCATTGTGAACGCGGCAAACAACCAGCTCTGGATGGGGGGCGGGGTGGCAGGGGCGATAAAGAGGAAGGGGGGAAAGGAAATAGAAGACGAAGCCGTGAAGAAAGGTCCCATTCCCATCGGCGAGGCAGTGGCGACCACGGCGGGCAAGTTGAATGCGAAGTACGTCATCCATGCTGCCGGCATGGGCACGGACCTGAGAACAGATGGGAACAAGATCAGAGAGGCCACCGTAAACTCGCTGAAAAGGGCAAACGAACTGGGAATCGAGAGCATAGCCTTCCCCTCCATCGGAACTGGTGTGGGGGGATTTTCCATGGATTCTGCAGCCGATATCATGCTCAGGGCCGCATTGGAGCATGCCCGGGGGAAAACGACACTGAAAAGCATCATATTCGTGCTGTACGGAAAAACAGCCTACGAGGCATTCGAGAGGGTGCTGTCCAGTCTGTGAAAATCGATTTACCGCTTCAAAGACGCGCTGAAGTCGCAGTACGGACATTGGATTGCGGAGGAAATATCTGCCTTGAACTTTTTCTTGCATTTCGGGCATCTGACCTCGTCCAGTTCTGAAAGCCGGGATTCCGCCCCGGCCTCAAAAACTCCGAATGTCACGGGTTCTATATCAGGGATGAAGGAAACACCTGGTTCCCCGGTCAATGTTGTGGTTGTCGGAATAAAGGAGATTCCCAAATCGGTCTGCATCTCCGAATCGGGGATGAACGATATGTCCGCTCCCTGCACCTCCTCCTTCGGTTCCTCATCCGGTATGAATCCGATGCTCAATTCCTCGGTGGAAAAGTCCATGGGTGTGAAGGGTGAGCCTGTTGTTGGTTCGATTGCTGGGGCATCGGAGGCTATCATCTTCCTTCTTCTGGCGTTTGAGCTAACGGCCATGACTGCTCCCAGGAGGGCGATTACGCATATCACCACAATGATTCCGATGAGCACCATCCCATTGTCCTCGGTTTCATGCTCCACAAAGAAGGTGATGTCCTCCTGCATGGTCACCTCCTTTGATAGCTTTTCAACGGTTACCTCCACGACAAGGGTGTGCTCACCTTCCGCAAGTGCCGCGGTATCGATGACAATACTGAATGTACTGCCTGTGCCCAGATTCAGCCAGGTCCCGTTATCCACCCTGTACCTCAGGGAGCTGATGACGAGGCCCTCTATTCCCGTAATCCGTCCATCCACTGTAATGACGTCCTTGACTATGTCCCCATTTGCCAGGTTGAGGAACTCGATATCGATGGGAACCGAGATACCAAGTGTTGTGAACTCCCGATCCTCGCTTTCAACGGAGTTGCCGGAGCTGTCGGAGGATCTCACCATGTAGTGGTATGTGGTGGAGGGTGTGAGGCCGGTTAGGATCATCTCGTGGTCCTGCGTCAGGGTCGTATCGCTTTCCGTTGAGCCGTAATCCGTATCAAGGCCGTAGTTGATCACGCTGTCGCTGTCCTCGTTCGTTGTCCAGACCACGGTGGCCGTATCCTCGCCTGTCACCAGCAGTGTGGGACCCGCCAGGATCTTCGGGGCCTTGGTGTCGGGTCGGGGTTTGGTGGTGAATGTATAATCTGGGGAAACGACATAGTTTTCATTGTAGCTTGCATCCTTGGATATCACCCGATAATGATAGGTTGTGGAGTGGTCAAGTTCTTCCAGAGTGATGTTGTGAGCCTTCACATTATCCGGTGAGCTCGCCTCTCGGCCGTAGTCAACATTATATCCATATTCCACAGTGCTGTCGCTTTCCTCATCAGTTGTCCACACGATGGTGGCCGTGGTGTCTGTTACGGCTATCACCTCGGGTCCGTAAGTTATTACCGGGGCGGTGATATCGGGTGTGCCGTTGGTGATGAACGTTCCCCCGGTGTACACATCGCTATTGCCCTCCGAGTCCTCGTATTCTATCTTGTAAAAATATTTTGTGGATGAGGTGAGGCCCGTGATTGTTATCGAATGATCTAAATAGTATTGACCGGTAGGCTCGTGGATATCGTCAATCGCGTAGGTCGTATCTGTCCCGTAGCTCAGCACGCTGTTTGTGGGCTTGTTTGTTTTCCACTCGATGGTTGCCCTGGTGTCTGTCACGGATACGGCCGAGGGTTCCCCCACTATTTCTGGAGGCTCGGTGGGCTCGTCGTCCGTTGTAAAGGTGGCGGTGATGCTTTGATTTGTGTTGTTGCTTCCATCCGTGGAGACAACACGGAAATAATAGGTGGTATCAGGGATCAAATCGATTAATGTAACCGAGTGCTCCTCATCGAACTCGCCCTCGTTTTTCTCTGATAATCCCAGCTCCTCCGTTTCACCGTACTCAACGACACTGTACGCCTTCTCATCTGTCTTCCACATTATGGT
>CP070726.1:2395843-2400586 GCA_020350865.1 Thermoplasmata archaeon | reverse complement strand
GCCGGGACATGCCTCGGGGACGCGTTCTTGCGCAAGGTCACCTTGATCTTCTTGATCAGATCCTCGTTCAATTCGTATCCCTCGGCCAGCTTGACAAAGAGAATGATGCGCTGGTCGTCCCTCAATCTCTGTCCGATGGCCAGGCTGTCTGTAATCCCCTCACTTTCATAATTATCACATGCGCTTTCTAACGCCATCACCAACTCACCATCATATAATTGAAAATTCATCTTGTATCCGAGATTATTTTTCTTCAAGCCAGGCATTATTTTCAGAGAAATCGAAGCAAATTTTGACTTTTTCCAATATCTCTCTGAAGCCAAGGATAAGGGGAAATTCGTCAGTCTCAGCAAAATATGCCATGAACTTGTATTCTTTTGTTGAGGTCTTGGGGTCGACCAACTGGCCAATTATATCTCCAACACGCACGGGCGCCGAACATTCTTCTTTAGGGATCAGACCACTCATCTTGTACTCACCTAAAAGGTTAACTTGGCACATGCCCCAAATTCTATGAGGGATTATTGAGACATAAGCGCCTGTATCAACAATTGCCGGGTAGGGTTTAGTTAGGTGATCGTCAACTTTTTTGAATCTAACATAAGAATAGATTCTGATAATTCTGCTTCTTCCCTGCACAACTTTATCAAATACTGGGTCTATTGATTTATCGAAAAATAACTGTACCCTAGTAGATATGGGTACCACACTCCACGTAGATTACCGCAAATTCCTCAGACCCGATTATTCTCTTTGTTTCCTCTTCCACCTTTCCAAGGTCTTTATCTCCCATTACTACCCTTTTATTGTAGATTGATACCCACATGTCGGAATATTTCCTCCTCAAGTTAGATATATTGCTTAAACCCCATTTCTGATCTTCCCAAAATCTCTTTGAGATTTTGTCCATTGGGTCACCTATTAAAGATATGTTTCAAGGAATATAAATGTTTATATCCACAATTATAGTGGAAAAAAATTAGAGGGTGAAATAAATAGAGAAAAAATGTTTTAAATTATAATTATCCCTCCAGCTCCCCCACAATACCCTCGTAATAGTCCAGCGAGTCCGGGTTCTTCAGGGCATCCCTGTTTGTAACTGCCTTCCCGTTTATTATGTTGGTGACCGCACTTTCGACCTTCTTGCCGGAGAAGGTGTAAGGGATGTCGGGTGCCGTGAGGATTACGGCCGGGACATGCCTCGGGGAGGCGTTCTTGCGCAATGTCACTTTGATCTTCTTTTTCAGATCCTCGCTCAATTCGTACCCTTCAACAAGCTTGACGAAGAGAATGATGCGCTGGTCCTCCTTCCATCTCTGTCCGATGGCCAGGCTGTCCGATATTTCTTCAAGTTCCTCCACCTGGTTGTAGATCTCGGAGGTTCCGATGCGCACCCCGGAGGGCATGAGGAGGGAATCCGAGCGTCCGAAGAAGGTGACGCCCCTGGTATCGCTGTGAAGGGTGATGTAATCGCCGTGGCGCCATATCCCCGGGAACACACTGAAGTAGGCATTGTGGTATTTCTTTCCGTCGGGGTCGTTCCAGAAGTAAAGGGGCATGGGAGGTGCGGGGGCTTCACAGACAAGCTCCCCCTGGCGGTCGACCACGGGATTCCCCTTCTCATCGTACGCATTGATCTTCATCCCCAGGCCCGGGCCCTGCAGCTCCCCGGCATACACCGGCTGAATGGGGGAGCCAGTGAAAAAGCAGCCGTTGATGTCCGTCCCGCCCGAGCTCGAGTTGAAGTGCAGGTCTTTTTTGATCTCGCTGTACACGAACTCGAATCCTTCCGGAAGGAGCACTGAGCCTGTCTGCCATATCTCCCTCAGGGAGGAAAGGTCAAAATCCCTGCCCGGACTCATGTTCTGGGCCCTGAGAAAATTGATGTAGGTGGCGCTGCAGCCGAACATGGTCACCTTCTCATCCTGGACAAGCTGCCATGTGGTTCCCGGATCCGGGTAGTTCGGGTTCCCGTCGTAAAGCAGGAGCGTGTTCCCCGTGGCCAGGGAGGTCATCATCCAGTTCCACATCATCCAGCTGGCGGTGGTGATGAACCAGTGAACGTCATCCTTTCTCAGATCCGTGTGCAGCACCAGCTCCTTGAGCTGGTTGACAAGTATCCCGGCCGCACTCTGCACCATGCACTTGGGCCTGCCCGTGGTCCCGGAGGAGAACATGATAAACACCGGGTGATCGGAGGGCATCTGGGCAAACTGGATGCCGCCTGCGCTCTGGGAGAGAAAATCGCGGTAGTGCACACCCTTGGAAATGCCGGAAAGGTCGGGAGAATCTTCGGTATATGGGACAACGACCAGCTTCTCGATTGAAGGAATACCCTCCAGCACCTTCACCGCATTGGGCAGGGTGCTGAACGTTCTGCCCTTGTAGTAGTACCCGTCGGCTGTGAACATGACCTTGGGCTCCACCTGACCGAAGCGGTCCAGTGCGGCCCCCGGCCCTATATCGGTGGCAGAGGACGCCCAAATGGCCCCGCAGCTCGAGGCAGCCAGCATGGCTGCCGCCGTTTCTATCATGTTGGGCATGTACCCCACCACGCGGTCCCCGGGCTCCACGCCCATCTCACGGAGCGATTTGGCCAGCCTGGCCACCGTGTCGTACAGCTCCGCATAGCTCATCTTCGCCTCTTTCAGGTTCTCCCCCTTGAATATGAAGGCCGTGTGCTCATCCCTGAACCTTAGAAGATTTTCCGCGAAGTTCAGCCGCGCCCCGACGAACCAGCTGGCCCCGGGGAACTTTGAAAGATCGTCGACAACCGCCTCGTAGCCCTGGGAGGCGCGGACCTCCCCGAATTCCCACATGGCTGCCCAGAAATCGGGTATGTTCTTGATCGACCAGTCATACAGATCAAAATAGTTGGTATGGTTCTGACCGTACCGCTCGTTCACGAATCCCATGAACCTGGTAATGTTGGCCTTGTTTTTCGTCTCTTCGGATGGTTCCCACAGCAACTTGCCCATTTGATTGCCCCCTTTATACTCGGGAAATGGCAGTTTATCATATTGAATCGTACCAATCACGATCCATTTAAATTTCCTCGATCGTGAGATATCTATCCTTATCGTTGAAACAGATAAAGAACCTGTCGAAAACGGTTCTTCTTTCCAGTATGTTCACACCGATACCCAGTTTTTCGGAGAAGCCCACCTTTGCCTCAAATTTTATTTCACCGACGCGAATCTTGACTGGGTGGATGAAAACCGGTATTGAACCCCCATCACCCACGGTAATGTACACCTTCTCCCCGTCCTTAAGGTCCAGACCAATAACGGTACAGATTTCGTGGGAAAATATACTGTATGTGGCCCCGCTGTCCACATACGCCAGAACCCGGGTTCTCTTCTCCGCCTCCAAATCCACAGGTATTATGGGGGAAGAACCAAAAGTCAATTCCATGTATGGAAATTTCATATGAGTAACAGCTCCTCTTCCTCCTTTGGGATGTACGCGATCAAAGGCAGACTTTCACCAAATTCCTTCTCCACCTCCTTGTAGGTGGTTAAAAATGTGTTCCCGACCGCGATTATCTTGTCGCCCAAAATCGCTACATATTTCCCCGCGTACTTTTCCTGCAATTCCTTTGAATGTCCGTACAAATATTCGGATTCCTCATCCACCGCAGTTGTCATGTTATCCCATATAAATACTCTTATTCATCAATATATATCTGTTATTCAGCTTATACTTAACTATTTATAAAAGGATTTCGTGTTTTTACGTTCCAACTACCTGGTATGCTCTTGAGGGGATGCGACAGAAGGAGCAAAAACCTCTAAAGGGAGTGGATATACATTCCAGCCCCATCATCATCATTATCCCTTCCGATAATCGTTTCAAAACGATATTTTATATACCGCATCCCATATTCAACGACAGTGAATCCCATGGCCATCATCGAAACCAGGGGCATTTCCAAGTCCTTTGGCAAGGTTGAGGCCCTGAAGAGTGTGGACCTGGGCATCGAGTCCGGGGAGTTCTTCGGCTGCTTCGGCCCCAACGGTGCAGGCAAGACCACGCTGCTTCGCATACTGTCAGGGCAGCTCCCGCCCACGAAGGGCACAGCCAGCATCCTGGGCATCGATGCAGAGAAGCAGCCCATGGAAATCAAAAAGGTGGTGGGCATAGTGCCCGAGGTGGAATCCCCGCCAAGCTATCTTACGGGAAGGGAGTACCTGCACTTCGTCGGCAGGGTCAGAAAGGTGGAGGACCTTGAAAACAAGATAGAGCAATGGCTTGAATTCTTCGAGCTTTCAGAGAAGTCCGATGTGATATGCAGGGACCTCTCGAAGGGCATGAGGCAGAAGCTGATGCTCGCCTCCGCCTTCATCCACAAGCCCAAGCTGCTCTTCTTGGACGAGCCCTTCATCAATCTGGATCCACTGTACCAGAGGAAGGTGAAGGACTACCTCATCAACTACACGGGAAACGGCGGCACCATATTCATGTGCACCCACATCCTGGAGATCGCAGAGAAGATATGCACCCGGGTGGCCATCATAAACGAGGGCATGATCCTGGCGATGGGGAGAATCGAGGACCTGAAAAAACATGCCGATGAGGACCTCGAACGGGTGTTCCTCAGGCTGGTTACCGAATCGTAGAGGGTATTTTATGAGAACACTGCTGCCTCTGATGCTCAAGGAGGAGTTCCGGTTCCATGCTTCACACTCGAACAGGTACATATTTCTATCCTTTCCCGTCATTGTCTGCGTTTTCTCCTTTGCC
>CP070726.1:2385869-2395743 GCA_020350865.1 Thermoplasmata archaeon | reverse complement strand
CATTATCTCTCAGGCTCTTGAGATATCCCTTCTGTTTACCGGGGGTTTATATGTATAAGTATATTAATATTTCTATGCCTAATTTATGCCCGTATTTACCTTCCCGTGAAGGATAAACTGACATCCTGGTCGTATATGTACACCATATATGCCGTGCCTGGCTCCACATCCGCATTGTTCATGTTATCGGGTATGAACCTGGGATGTCCTTGCCATGCCTCGCTGTTCTTGTCGTAGTAATAGAGCGTATTGGCAGCCTTTGTGCCCATGTCATCTATATAATGGGCCAGTGTGGGATCATCGATGTCCGGCTGCATTTCAAGTGATATGAGGGAGTAGCCCACCTTTAACTGGTAGGTTCTCACACCGATTGAATAGGTGCTGCTGCCCTCTATATCGTGTGCCTTTGCCACCACCATGTAGTAGTACTCGTCACCTGTGGCTTGGTTATCGATGTATTGTGTCGTGCTCGCGTCCTGGATGTCGGCAATGGGCTCCAGGGAGAAGTCGGAAAGCGATCCATCACCCGTCCTGGCCGTGCCCCTGTAAACTGCGTATCCTGTGGCATCGGTCTCAGTGGCGGGCTGCCAGTTCAGTGTGACGGTGCTGCCCGAAACGGAAACCGAAAGGCTCTCCCTGAAGGTGCTCTCGTTTCCCACACCGCCGAGGTACCTCAGGGAGGTTGCCGCAGCGCCGGTGAAAGTGTACTGCACCTGATCCTCCTCAACATACATCATGTAGCCTTCTCCCATCTCAAGGGGAAAGTCGTCCATATCGGAGGGCAGGAATTTAGGCCTGCCCATCCACTGCTGCGACCCGGCGTCGTACCTGAAAACGGTGTCGCCCGGGTCTGCGAACACATCGCTGGAAAGCACGTCCACAGCAGAAATATCCTCGAAGGGTGTGAGGGGCAGTGCAAAGGTGTTGTAACCCGAATCAAACGTCATGGTCACTTTGCCACCTATATTGGACGTGTATCCGATGTTGCCCCTGCCGTCCACACCCCTGATGGTGTAGTAGTACTCGGGGGCACCTAGAACGGCGCCCGTATGGTTCCACTGGGTGCGGAGGGGTACGGGCTCAAGTTGGTTGTCGATATCCTCCGAGGTATCGACCCAGTGGGTTGATAGATCGAAGCCCGTCTTCGTGGTGCTCATGTAGATGAGGTAATGGTCGATGTCGGGATCAGGGGACGGGTCCCAGTCAAGGAGTATGTCACTACCCCGGACGTACACCCGCAGGAAGGGCGGTTTGGGCGGTATCAGATCGCCCTCGATGTAGATATCGAGCCAGCTGGTTTCACCCAGGTTGCCCAGGTTGTCGTACGACCTGAACTCGATTCTGTGGCCCCAGTATCCGTGGTCCTCCAATGTGAGGTTGAAGGCACTGGTGTACGTGGTCCAGTCGGTCCAGTTTACGGCGTCGATTCTGATCCTGTACTCTATGACGTCCGGTCCCGAGCCTGGGCCGTCATCGGCCTGCAGTGTGAAGAAGGTGGAGAATTCAACGTTGTACGCGTTCTGCTCCGTGTTGTAGTCGTCCTGTCCGCCGATGATCTGGGTGGTCGGGCCCTCGTTATCGAGATAGAGCTCTACCACCTTCAACAGCTCGAGATTGCCCACCATGTCCTCGCTTTGGTAGTATATGGTATACTCACCGTCCAGATAACCGGCCAATGTGAACGGGTCGGTGTAGTCCGCTTGAACCACAAAGCCGAACTCATCGTATATCTGGTACTTGGTCCAGTTCACTCCCGTTCCCAGGTCGGATGCGTTGAGCTCTATGACGGTTGCGGAAGTGATGTTCAAGATGGGGACATCGACAGTAGGATATTGGGGATCACCTATGATGACCTCGGTTACAGGCGTGGTATTGTCGAGGTAGAGCGATTCGTTTCCGAGCCGGAAGTTGCCCAGATTGTCCGTGCTCCGGTACTCCACCACGTACACGCCGTCACCCAGCCCCGCAAGGGTGAACGGGGAATATACATCCCAGCCCGAATCGTAGGTGGCGTTGTAGACGTGATACTCCGTTGATGCAACCCCGCTTCCCACGCCGTCCACAGATCTGAGGCTGATTTGTGTATCACTTGATACATTCCACATATGCGTGGAATTGGCCCTGTAGCTGGGAAGGCTGACGCGGAGGGTGACAAAGGGAGCAGTATCGTCCACGTAGATATTCTGGCTGAACGTGTTGCCCGTATTGCCCAGGTAATCGGCTGAATAAAACAAGAGGGTGTAGTTCCCGTCGCCTTCCTGGGCAAAGTAAGTATAGTTTATGGCGATATCAAATGAGGTACCAAGGATCCATGCAGGGCTCTGGTTCCCCGTATCCACGTTCTGGATTCTGAACCTGATGGTGGAGATATTGACTCCGCAGCCGGCTCCGTCATCACCGCTTAAATCGAATTGGGTGGTGGACTTAACGTACAGCACCCCTCCAGCGGTGTGCTGCGGGGTTCCCACCGCGATGAGGGTGGCGGGTCCCGTGTTGTCAAGGAACACGGTGATGGAATCCGTGGGCTCCTCATTGCCCAAATTGTCGGTGCTGTTGTATTCGATCAGATATAATGCGTCGAACCATGAGGCATTATCAAGGGCAAATGTGGAGCCCTCGGTCCAGTCCACTAAGAGCGTGCCGGCCCTCGTTATTTTGTAGAATATGCCCGATATGGGTTTTGTACCATGGTCTATTCCCGAGGCTTTTGGTACCCCGATGGGGCTGTCAAAGAGAGGATGGTCTTCGGGGGTAAGGGTAAAGAGCGTGGCGGAAGTCACATTCAAATAATCAGTTGGTACGGCGCGATATTGAGGAATACCAACTGCTATGTCGGTTTCGGGCGGGGAGTCATCCACTATCACGATTCTCGACTTCGTGGCCTCCTCGCCACCCACACTATCCGTGCTGTTGTACTCTATTCTATAAGTCCCCTCTCCCCCGGATATAGGGAAATTCGGGGTTCCTTCGTCGGTGTAATTGGTCCAATCCTTTTCAAGGAGGCCGGTATCCAGATTGGTGATTTTGTACCAGGTAATAAAAGGCGGGTACAATCCAACCACCGTGAAATTGAGCAATGTTGTGGATTTGATGTAGAACACGGAGCCGTTGCCCCAGTAATCCAGCTTCGGGTCACCCACGTTAAGGATGGTCACGGGGATGGGTGTCAGGTTGAATCTCAGGGTGAACATGTTGTTGGATTCGTTAAGCTCCAAAACGTTATTGCTGGGATCAATCGAGATGTTGATAAACCATGTTATGTTCATCCCGCCGGGGCCCGGGTTGGGCCAGATGTCGGAGGCGGGGGCCGAGCCGAGCCCGGGGATGGCAGGCAGGGAATCCACTGAAAATGCGGTGGCGTTCGCCGGTTGGCCCAGTCCGCTTATGTTGTAAAAGGTAACATCGGTGGGATCGGAGGCTATACCTCCAATGTTGCTGACATCGATCACTATGGTCACATCCTCGTAAACCGGGATATCGATGATATTGGAGAGGAAGCCCACTCCCGCCGGATCGGGGTAGAAATCCACCTGGGTGCCGGCAACCAGCACCTGGACCGTACCCGGCGTCAAATCCGGGGCATCCATGTTAATGTGAAGGACAAAGAAGTTGTTGCTCTCGTTGGTTTCCGAGACGTTGTTGCCCACATCCACGTCTATTCTGATGTAGTAGTCCAGTATCTCCGTGGTCGAGGGGGCGGTCCAGTTGAACTCCACGTACTGGCTGGTTTCGAGCGGGAGAATGGGGCCCACGGCAGGACTGTAAAAGAACGATGTATTTAAACCCGGATCACCGGTTGAGCTGCAGTTGGTGTATGTGAAGCTGAAGTCCTGAATGCCCGTGCTGGAAGGTCCGGAATTGTTAGCACTCACGGCAATTGTGATGGAATCCAGCGGTGCCACCACGATTTTTTGCGCCTGGTTACCAGAGAGGTCCGTGACCTCATCTCCGTCCACCTTGACAATCTGGATCCAGAGGTCCGGGGCAACCACGAAATGGAGGACATAGTGGTTGTTTGTCTCGCTGGCCTCCGATGCGACATCGTAGTGGTCCACCGAGATGTTCACGTAATAATCACCCTGCGACCAGGGAGCTATCCACAGGTACGTCTGCTGGGCCGAGATTTCGCTTGCATTCAGATCGGGAATCAAACGGTCATCGGACGGCCCTGTCTGGGGTCCGTTCAAACCCAGGGTGCGGTAAAGCGCCATGGTTGTTTCTATGCCGATGGGCGAGTTGCCGCCGTTCTCGGCGTTGGCGTTTATGGTGACGGTGTCACCGGGACCGACGTGTATGGGGTCTGTGGCTGTGGGCGCCACTCCTCCCACCAGCACATTTACAGGGGCCAGGTCGGGCCCGATGAGGAAATGGACGATCTTCCAGTTGTTGGACTCATCGTACTCTTTTATCTCGCCGTAGTGGTCCACGGAGATGTTGATATAGTAGTCCCCGGCATCGGGCGGAGAGAACCATGTGACTGGTATTACCACGTAGACGCTGTTTCCGGACACACCCGGAACATATATCATCCTGAAGGTTGGAGAAGGACCCCAGGGCTGGCCGTCGGGGGTACAGTTGAACAGGCTGATGTTGAAACCTCCAGAACCCAGGGAGCCGAAATTCGTGACATTGAAGGTGATGGTGATAACGGTCTCGGGTGCAACGGGTACGCCGAAGGGGTCGTAGGTGTCGGGGTCCTCTCCCTCGACCTTTACATCGGTTGGTGCCAGGTCTATCGGCGCCGTTGTCCTTATGTCCCACTGCTGCTCGTTTGCGAAGCCTCCCCCTGCGGTGTAGTTTATGATGTTGAAGGTGTAGGCAACGATGGTGGGGTCATAGATATAGGTGGGATCTGTGGGGTCCGGGTCCCCCGAGGGCGTGGGAAATGTCGCATTGCTAGTAGCGTTGGCGTTGATGTCGCCCCAGTCGGTCCCGTCCACCTGGACCCTGAACTCGTCGCCGTGGTCCCATCTCGAGCCGGGGCCCGTGCCTTGATACTTATCGGGGAGAACGAAACCGTACCAGGAAACTGTTCCTCCGGTATCCATACTGGTGTACGCTGGCGCCTCTCCGGCATTCACATCCGGAAATCTGTACCAGACGCCGCTGTGATTGACCCATATGGCGAACTCGGTTATAGAAGGAGGGGCTGTGCCGTCCGACGTCCATACCAGGCCGGATATGTTCTGATCGTCGTTCATGGCAGAAACCGTGCCCGTGAGTATTACGGTGAACAGCGTTCCGATCATTAGAGCTGTTACCGAGATGCTGATAGCTTTCCTACTCATCCATATACCCCCTCATCTGGGAATCGTCCCTTTGGTCATACTTTACCTGGGTAGAACCCTCATATCACAGTTTTTGTGCATTATAGAAGGTCACATACTCATCTATAAATATACTTTTAACGTATATATGTCTTTCTGATAAATCGGGTCGGATGGTGTTGAAAATCGTCAAATACGATGGTATTCATTAGGGGACGGTAATAAACAGGCCTCACAGTGCAGGGTTGGCCATGACGAGACGGGAGCGGAAGTGGACCAAGAGAAAGCTGCTTGTCGAGCCGGAAAGCCATCCGATACTGGCCCTATGGAGTGAACAAAAGGTTGTTAAGGTTCTCAAGAAGAGGGGGGAGAGCGGGCTGCATTTCAACGACCTGCGCTACCTCTTATGCAAGGATTTTAGGGATATCAAAAGACCCCCGAAGGGATGGGGGGGATTTTCTTCCGGTGACCTGGATAGGATGAGGGAGTACAACGACTACACCATCCTCCAGAAGGATTTGACAAAGCTCTGCGATATGGGCCTTCTGAACAAGGAGGCCAGGGGCTACTACACCCCCATGGAGAGGCCGGTGATGCGTTACATCCAGGACATCACCTTTTCAGGAAAGAGCCTCATAAGCTCCACTGCGCAATGCGATATCGTTGCCACGGAAACATTCGAGCTGCCCGAAGATGTGGAGCTGGAATGCGATGCCTTGTTTCTACAGTTAATGGATGCCAGGGCCAATGCCTACAGGGATGAGATACTGGATTTCTGGAAGGATGCGGATGCATCGAAACTGGATCTTCCGCAGAAGATCGTGCTCAAAAGCGAGCTGTATTCACTGGCCCGCTCCGAAGAGCTGAGAAGGCTTATAAAAAAGTCGTGCCTCGTAACCTCGGACAAAGGGAAGGAGCCCTTTGATATCTCCCCTTTTAGAAGGAGGAATGCGGAGAAGATGAGGACCTTTATCGTGAATTCTGAGAAATACGCCAAGCAGCTGGGCCCCCATACCGTGAAATTCGCCTTGGGCATGTACACCTACCCGAAGATATTCACCGAGAAATACATCAAGGGAAAGGGCACCGCCTTCAGGGAGGAGCTGGCGCCGTACATGGAGCGATTGAAGGGCCTCCAAATGGAGATGGGGAAGCCCTGCTATGTGCTTTTTGCCCCTAAAAGATGAGGTATTGCAATAAGGCCGCCCTTCTACTTGCCTTGGGCCTTTTCTGATTTCTTACCTCTTTTAATAAGAAGAAGGATAACAACGACCACTGCAATAACGAGGATAGCTATAATCAAATAGAACAGGTTGTTGTCCATTTCGGGCAGGAAATCCGAGTTGTCTCCAACACCGTCCCCGTCACTGTCCTTCCACTCGCCGGCATCGTCTGGAAAGGCGTCCGAATTATCACCGTGGCCGTCGTCATCCGAGTCCTTTGTTTCCGTGGGGTCATTCGGAAAGTCATCCGCATTGTCGCCCACACCATCGCTGTCCGAATCCGCAGTTTCGCTTGCGTCGTTCGGAAAGACATCCGAGTTGTCACCCACACCATCCCTGTCTGTATCAACCCATTCCGTTGAATCCAGCGGAAAGGCGTCTAATATATCCAGGACACCGTCACCATCCGAATCAAAGAAGGCCTTCACGGTGACGGTCTTGGTCTGATCCAGTGAAACCTCCGGTGCTGCGTAGCCGCTGGCAGTCTCGCTTGAAACAGTGATGTTGTGAGGCGTGAGGACGAGCTTTCCGGTCTGGGTTTGACGGTACTGGGCAAGCTCCATCCATCTCACGTACCCATTTGCATCGGACGTGTAATTCTCATCGAAATTTCCGTGCTGATTGTCCCTGACCCTGACCGTTATCCCGGGTACGGTTTTTCCGGTTTCGTTGATCACCCTGACGTGCAGAAACCATTTGACTGTCAGCCCCACGGTGTCGGTTTCCAGGAGCACCTTATCTTCATCAAAGGTCGTGTTGACGAGGGTGACTTCGGGGGAGGTTGCACCGACGTCTTTGAGTACAATGTCATTGGTTATGGAGCTTAAAATGGTGCAGTTCTCGATTCTCACGGAGGCGCTGTTCAGCTCCATACCGATATCATTTCCGGAGATCTCATTGTTATGAAGTAAAGCGAGGTCGAGGTCGACCAGATTCACGCCTATCGTACCGTTTGAGATGTGGTTGTCTGCTATGGTGGTGTTTTCTGATTCGTACACATAAACGGCCTTGTTGAATACTTCGATGTGATTGCCCTCCACACGGTTTTCACGGGAATCTGTCTGGATTGTAACAGCCCTGTCGCCAGTGCTGTCAATAACATTGTTACTGACGATGTTTGCATGGGAGCTGGAGGATATCAGAATGCCCTGGAGGTTGTTTGTGAGTGTGTTGTCCTCTATCAGATTGTCGGAACCGGAGAATATGCCCAGTGCGGCAAAGGCCCCGTCCTTGATGACATTATCCTTGATTTCGGAGCGGTTGCAGTGTATGAAAAACATGTTGTACTGCGTGGCATTCTTGACTGTAAAGCCGGTGATATTTACGAATTCGCTGCCCGATACATATATGCCTCTCTGGTTGTCCGAGGCATCGATGATGGTGGTGCTCTTGTCCTCGCCTTTGAGGGTCAGGGTCTTTGATATCTGGAGGCTTTCCGGATATGTCCCGGCATGGACGTATATCGTGTCCCCGGGCTCCGCCATATCCACGGCTTCCTGGATGGTTTCGGTGTCGTTTCCCGGGCCCGAACCTACATAGACAGTAACGGCCCCTGCCCGAATGGTGAGTAAATCGAATCTGACATCCGTAACGATAAAAGTACCTGTGATAAGCATGAAGACCGCAAGAAGGTATAGAATCCTCCTCATATGCATCCCTCGTTTGCCTCGTTATGGCTGTGCTCTCTATTAACATTTTTCTTATGGTTTGCATGAAAGACAACGGGTGAGTGCCCCAGTGGCCCAGAAAATGGCCCCCTGCAGGCTAGCAATGCTCTCAACGGCTAAAATACCTGGTTCCCGATTTCTCCGAGCAGTCTACCAGTATCCCGTTCTCCACCGTCTGAATTTCTCGAGCCTGAAGAACACCTCCCTCAGAAGGGTGCCCGATAATCCTCTGGGGTTGACCTTGTCAAAATCAACCCGGTCCCCGTCCTTCAAATGCCGAAACACATGCTCGATGGCCCTGTCACCGAACACCACCATGGCATATCTTCTGTACAGGTCGCTTTTTATCCTGTTTCTGAAATGCGCCTTCCACAGCCTGTCGTAGTCCTTGTTCTCGAGAATGGCCTTGGCAGCCAGAAATCCCGATTCCAGGGCATAGTTCATGCCAAAGCCCCGGAAGGGGTCCTGGAATCCCGCCGCCTCCCCCACATACAGGGAACCGTCCTTCACAGCTGTTTTGGGAAAATCGCATCCCCCGAAACCTCCGAAGGTCTCCTTGGGTTTCCTGTCCCCCACGATGTCCCTGAGTATCTTCCTCTCCTTGATGGCCTTGAAATACAGTCTTTTTGTCTGTTTCACATGGGGCTGGGATGTAGTGTTCACCATCTTGTACGTGCCGTCAGGCAGGGGAGTGATATACAGATACCATCCTCTGGGCGAATACCGGTCGTCATGCATGTACAGGAACTCGTCTTTCGGAAAATCCAGGTCTTCATATATGCCCCCGAAGGCCAGCATGTCGCATTTGTAGTGCCCCGTGGCCACGATATCCGCCCTCGTTTTGTCCTCTCTGTGATTGAAATGGAATTTCACACCCAATGATTTGGCCTGCTCGTAGAGCCCGCACTCCAGCGACTCCCTCCCACCCCTGAGAACAAAATCGATGGGCTCCTTCAGCGTGACGCGGATGTCCCTTGTCCTCGTGCTCAGGATGGCCTTCTCCATGGGAAAGAGGTTGAATTTTGGCTCCAGATTCCATTTCCTGAGGTAGCCTGCGGGATCGCCGTGCGTCCGAAGAAGGCCTTGATAGTTTGGTCTGATGTGCTCTCCCACATTGCCTTTTCTCTCGAAGACCGCAACGTCTCTGCCCTCAATTGCCAGGTTGATTGCTGCCGTGAGTCCTGAAAGGCCTGCACCCAAAATCCTGATGGCCATCCTCATTCCCTCGATAATATGAACTGAATAGCTTAACGGCCGCGGGCACGGCTCACATAATAAATTCCTCGAACTCCTTTACGAGCTCCGGATACTTCACCTTCACGGCTTGTAGTAACTCGTACACCCTTATCTTCTCCACCTTCACATCCGAAATGGCATCGATCAGTTTATTGAGGGTTTCATCTGAAAGGTTGGAGAGTTTTTCCTTGGCCATCCAGTTCATGTAGCTCTTGTCCTCGAACTCGGCTCTCCAGCCCTTCTCGTACGCGGAGAAGAACTCCGCCGAGTAGTCCTTTGCGGAAACGGCCTCAGCAGCCACATTTCCGGCGATCCTGGCTGCCACACAGCCGTTTGTGATGCCTCCGCCGGTCATGGGGTCGATCTGCCTTGCTGCATCCCCCACCAGCATTATGCCGTTGCCGGTGGTCCTATCGATGGGGGCGCATACGCTTACGGCTCCTGCAATATGTGCTATGGCTGTGCCCTTGGACAGGAAATC
>CP070726.1:2380520-2385769 GCA_020350865.1 Thermoplasmata archaeon | reverse complement strand
TGTTAAGGGAGGAGCCCATGAGGCTGTCCGCACTTTCGAAAAAACTGGAGATCACAACAGCAGAAGTGTCCAGACATCTGGATAGGCTGTCAAAGGCCAAATTGATTGACCGGGACAGTGATAGCAACTACAGCATCACCCCATTTTCCGCAATAATAATCGGTGAGATTGCGAAGCTGGAATTCCTCACCAAAAATATCGACTTTTTTCTCGCTCACGACCTCTCGCACCTACCGGAACACCTTCATTGGCTCGATTCCATGGCCAAAGGAAGCTTTACCTCGGGTACACTGGAGACTTCGTCGATAATCAAAGAAGCGAGCATCAATGCCGAAGAATATATCCATGTGATATCTGTGGAAGTGATGAGAGGATTGGTGGAGCTGGACAGTAAAAAGAACGACGAGGGCGTGGTAATAAAGAAGATATATCCGGAGGATGCCGATATCCCCAAGGAGTACAGGTCCAGAACAGGGGAGAGTTTCGAAATCAGAACCCTAAAGATGGTGCCACTTGGTCTCAAGATGACCGAGAAAATGGCGGGTGTGGCCATAAGGGATGCCCGTGGCAAAGTGGATTACAGCATGGGATTGATTGGCGAGGATGAATCCTTCAGGCGGTGGGTGGATGCCATATTCGGGCATTTCTGGAAAGAAGCAGAACCTTGGCCCTAGGTAATCTATATCTGTATTTTCTGTAAATGGATGCACCCTGAGACCATCCAATCCATGGGTCTTCACCCATGCAAAAAGTTATAGCATAGTGAACATAATACCAGGTTGGTTACAATGATGAAGCGCGGACTGGCTGTATTACTGCTTCTGTTAATCCTCGCAAATGTAGCGGAATCGCAAGCCTTGGCCTCCGATGGACCCGAGGAGAATGGCGCCCAAGAGGATTTTCACGCTTATTTTCAGGAGTACTTCACTTACGATTCCATGCTGGATGCCTTCAACAATATCACAACCAGATACCCTGAGATTGTCAAGGTTTACGATATAACAGCCACTATAGATGAGAACAGGAAGGGTATTCCCGACGAAACATGGCAGGGACGAAAGGTCTGGGCTGTGAAGGTCTCGGACGGTGTGGATAGCGAACCCGATTATTACAGCGACCCAGAGGAAGCGGACATCTTAATTATGGGGGCCCATCACGGAAGCGAGTGGACAGGCTTTGAAGTCGCAATGTACTTCCTTTTCTACCTGGTGGAGAACTACGGGATGGAGCCTACCGATGATGATGGGGACGGCGAGATCAACGAGGACCCCATCAATGGTTTGGATGACGATGGTGACGGCGCAATAGATGAGGATGGAATCGAGGGCAGGGCAACATGGCTTGTGGACAACAGGGAGATATGGATAGTACCCATGCAGAACCCCGACGGCGTGGTGGCGGATACGCGGAAGAACGGCAGGGAAACCGTACCCGGCCTCTTTGGCGAAACCGTTCCAACAGACGGCGTTAACACCAACAGGAACTATCCCTACATGTGGGGCAGCCCGTACGACCCGGGCACAGGCCAGACCATGGACACGCCCAATCCCCAGGCCAGCGAGTACAGGGGACCCAAGGATGGTTACGACGATGACGGCGACAGCTGGATTCAGGAGGAATACCGCCCAGGAATATTCAGGTGGAGGCAGGATCCCAATAACGTGGATGAGGACCCTGTTAACGGATTGGATGACGATAACGACGGTAAAATCGACGAGGACCCCGATGGGGGATTATCTGAACCCGAAACCCTGGCCATAGCCAATCTTGTTGAATTGCTGGACTGGAACGATGACGGTCAATCGGACATCATCGCCTCCATTTCGCACCACACGTTCAGCGAACTTATCATATACCCATGGGGATACACCAGTGAGCCCACACCAAATGACGCACTCTTCCAGTTCATGGGCGAGGAGATGTCCGAGTCCTGCGGTTACGATGTCATCCAAGGAACCGAGCTCTATCCCACAAGCGGTGACGTGGACGACTGGCTCTACGGAATACACAGAATATTAGCATACACTTTTGAGCTGGGAACCGTGCGCAAGGTCCCCGAAGAGGAATTGATAAACATAAGCATGCTGATTCTTCCCAGCCATCTCTATCTTGCGGAAAATGCCCCCGTAATGGAGGTGGCCAGGGAGCGGTTCATTCCGAATCTGGACATCGGGCTGCCGGTGATCAATCACACCCAGAAGAAGACGGTGATCAATTCCGACTTCTCGTATACAGTGGAAGTTGAGCTGTCGAATGCAGGGAACCTCAATAAAAACTCTATTTATCTGTATTACAAGGTGGGTGAATCCGGGGAATGGAAAGAGAAACGCATGAATACCAGGGATGAAGTGCATTACAGCGCCACGATTCCCCGGCAGAAGGGCGGTAAAAAAGTCTATTACTATATCGAGGGTAAAGCTAATTACAATGAAGCCAAGAGCATCAGCGAGGTCATCTATGTCAGCACACCCAAATACGGCCGGTACGATCCATACTCGTACTTCGTTGATATCAGCCTTGGTGATACGTTTGGAGATATCGCGGCCATGATCATCATGATGGTTTTGATCTTCGGTATCGTTTATTCTGGATTGGGCAAGTCGCTGAAGATGGCAGTAGAGGCAGAGAAACGAAAGAGTTCAGTCTGATGGCAGTAATTTTCGGGTGAACCGATGGCAGGGGAAGGTGAGGCGAAAGAACAGTGGGGGTCGAGGTGGGGTCTCATCTTTGCTGCCATGGGTGCTGCCATCGGCACAGGGAACATATGGCGCTTTCCAAGGGAGACGGCAGTGAACGGTGGAGGGGCCTTCATGATTCCCTGGCTTCTGTTCCTGTTTTCCTGGTCCATTCCGCTGCTTATCGCCGAGTTCACAATAGGAAAACGCACCCGATTCGGGACCATTGGCTCGTTCAAAAGATTCGCAGGCAAAAGATATGCCTGGATGGGTGCGTGGATGATGCTTGTAAACATCTTCATCATGTTCTACTATGCGGTTGTCATGGGGTGGGTCATCAAGTACTTCACTGTGGCGGCTTCTGGAGGGCTGACTGAAGGTGTGGACACGGAGGTCATGTGGGACGGTTTCATAAACAACCCCGCCCAGGTGGTGTTCTTTCAGATTCTGGCCATTGGAATTTCCACGTTCGTTGTTTACAAGGGCATTGCCCAGGGCATCGAAAAGACCAACAAGATTCTCATACCCGGCATGTTCATTCTGTTGATTATCGCCATGTTATGGGCCCTGTCACTCCCCGGTTCCTTGAACGGCCTGAAATACATGTTCAGCATCCGCGGCAATGCGTTGTGGAAGGCCGACACGTGGGTGTCTGCACTCTCCCAGAGCGCATTTTCCACCAGTGCGGGTTTTGGCATGGCCATCACATATGCGGTTTACATGAAGAAAAGGGAGGACACCACGTTAAATGCGGTCATCGCAGGCTTCGGCAATAACGCAGCCTCCCTCATTGCGGGCATTGCAGTCATTTGCACGGTCTTTGCCCTGTCATCGACCAATGTCGAGGCCATTGGTGTCATGCAGTCAGGCAACGAGGGTCTTGCCTTCATTCACCTGACAAGACTGTTTACGCTCATGCCCGGGGGAGTTGCCATTGCAGCGATTTTCTTTTTGGCCATGGCCTTTGCCGCCATCACCTCCATGATCTCAGGCATGGAGATCACGGTGAGAAACTTCATGGACCATGGATGGAGCAGAAGCAAATCCCTTAGGGTCACATCCTTGGCAATGCTGGTTTTCGGTCTGCCATCCGCCCTGATAGTTGTGGACGGGGGAGTGCCCGCCTTTCTTAAGAACCAGGATCACGTGTGGTCCTTCGGACTGATAGTCAGCGGCCTGTTTGTGGCCTTCTCCATTTGGAAGTACGGGGTTTCCAAGTTCAGGGAGGGACTCATAAATACGGAATGGAACGACCTGTATATCGGCAAATGGTGGGAATATGTAATCAAATACCTGTTTCCCCTGCAGTTTACCTTCCTCATGCTGTGGTTCTTCGGCCAGTCTATTGCGAACCACCCAGGCTCCTGGTGGAATCCGCTTGAGGCTGAGGGATTCATGACCATCGTCATACAATGGGGACTAGCGCTAGCTTTCTTGATCATCTTAAATGACCGCCTGAACCAGATGCCTTTGTACGAGCCGAAAGAGCCTGATTTGGAGCTTGTAGAGGTTGAGCCAGTATAGGTAATCTCACCAGAATATACCGATTTCGTTGTTTTTTGAGAAGAAAGGCCAAAATTTTAAAAGGACAAGATTGATACGGTAAGGGGGGAAGGTCATGAAGAAGGATTGGACGAGGGAAGAGTTGGAGAAAGAATATGTGGGGAAGATGACGGCTGTCACCATTCCCGTCAACGTATCTTTTTCGGGAGAGCATAGGATAATAGAAATGGGTGAGCTGAGGGGAATTCTCAATAATGCGGAGGTAATAGCACAGGAGGAATGCTACTGCAGAAAGAGAATGGGCAACTGTATCGATCCAATGGACGGTTGCCTGAGTCTCGATGCCGAGGCAACAGAGGAAATCGAGAGGGGAGTCGCCAAGAGGATCAGTGTGGAGGATGCCTTGGAGGCCATGAAGCGTACCTATGATGCAGGTTTTGTGCATTTAGCCTACACCTACGAGGGGAAGGACAAGGTGGACATCATATGCAGCTGCTGCTCCTGCTGCTGTCATTCCATGAGCGCAGCCCTGAGGTTTCGATATCCGGACCATGTGTTTTCTTCCAAATTCATAGCCACACACGACCCGGGAATGTGCATCAACTGCGGTGAATGTGAGGAGAGATGCCAATTCGGGGCCAGGGAGATCATCGATGACCTGCTCGTATTCCATGATGACAAGTGCTTCGGCTGCGGCCTATGTGTGAGTACGTGCCCCGAAAACGGCATCGAGATGATAAAAAGAACTACAATTCAATGACAAGACTATATTGCACCAAAAGGAATGCCTTGTGGGGGCCAGCACCTCTATTTTAAAATTGGAAATGCCTCTCGCTCAATATCTGCAACCATAAACCTTTAACTATCCTAACATCATTTCCTCTAGGGATTGAGATGCTAAGAACGCCTGTGATAATTGTGAACTACAAGACGTACGAGAAAGGATATGGAGGCAACGCTCTTAAACTCTCTAACATCCTGGAAGGGGTGGCATAGGAAACCAAGGAATGTGTTGCTGTTTCTGTTTGCTCAACAGACATTAAGACAATATCCATCGAAACCTCCCTGCCT
>CP070726.1:2373621-2380420 GCA_020350865.1 Thermoplasmata archaeon | reverse complement strand
GTAATATTCATTATCGGGTTCCTGGTTCGGATTCCAGCTTAACACCAGGGAGTAACCGTTGAAGGGATTGTTGACTTTAAACCCAGTGGGTGTGATTGGCGGTACGTTATCAATCCAGGTCACATTCCAATCGTGAAGAACAGGGGAGGGATTGCCGTCGCTGAAAAAATGGGCTTTTAGCCTCAGGGTCGGATAAACCAAGCTATCGATACCTGAGATATCGATGTTGGTTCCTGTTAAGTTTTCGTAACCAGGAACGGGCAGATAGGTTGCTCCGTCAAGTATGGTTACGTTTATTCTGTTCTCGAAACCGGATTCGGTTTTGTTGATAACCAACGATTCCCAGCTTTGTCCTCCGGGCAGGTCTATCTCGGTGGATGTCATGTTGCCAACTGTGTAATTGGTTGAGATAGTCACAGTATCTGTGTAAATCGTGGATGATATTAATGTCACATAAGTGCCAAATCGATATTTTACAGGAACTGGGCCGAAATCGTAGGTATGTTTTGGTACACCGCCATCATAAAAAACCTCGACATATCCGTTGTCATAGGTGACCTTATAATCATGCCATCCTGACACGTCTTTCCCCATGTAAATATCAGTAGTTGATATATAATTATAGATTTGATATTCCCCCACACTATTCTGATGAATATTGAGCAAAGCACTGCTATCACTGGCCTTCATTATATAAAAATGTACATACATACCGCCCGAAGCACTGTGAACCTGCTGCCGCCATGTGAGGGTATGGGGAATACTCAAGGCATTCTTGTTTTCTACCATTTCAGATACCCATGTTGGTGAGGATGGATCTGCATAGGAGTGGAGGGTGTTGCTCTGTATATCCAAGTCCCAGCCGTCATCCAACAGGGTCCAGATGCCTGTGTCGGGAGGATCGCCGTCTGTCCCTGTAAAATCATCGAAAAATATAGTATAGTTGTCCAGTGCCACCCCGTTTTCCCATAAATGCAGATTATCCCAGGTCTCAATTCCCACAGTATCAGTAAAATTATCTCCCCAGCTCCCGCCGCTGTCTTCATTGATTATAACAGGTGCAGAAGCTGCTGGACCTGTCACTATCAATCCCGCGCCCATAAATATAAGGGTAACAATCGAGGAAAATAATTTCCTTCCATGCTTGTTCTTCGCTGCTCTCTCTATCTGCTGCTCTCCACCCTTACTTATCATGCTATTCACGGTTTTGGTTTATGGATTATGATTATATATACATTCTGTAATGCTTTTTTGTATGCTATATAAAAGGTGGTGTCCTCCGTTCCGGATTTCTATTGAATGGTGATGGTCTGGGGGTCCGTTCCTCCGTCGTCATCCACAACGGTTAAGAAGATGATTCCCGGGCCTTCGTATATTATAGAAGTAACATCTGCAATATCTCTGGGATTCACATCGGGAGAGGGGTATGGATCAGGATTCGGGGGATTATTAAGGTAGACCGAAGTTACAGTCTGGTTCCCGTAGGTGAATATCAATGTCTCGTCATCACTGCCAGGGTCTGTTATCTGGGAAGCGAGTTCGAATTGGAGCCCGGTCAGGTTGCCAGTTATATTGACATACCACGGCTCCACATGGTTCCAGTGTTCGCTGTCCCTTTCCATGGACTGCTGGACGTTGAACGTGTGGTGGAGTTCCTCCACGCTGCCGTTCTCGAACTTCAAATATATCCACACGGGGTTTGCCCCTATATTTGGAGGATCTTCCGGGGTAAAGGTGACCGAAGCCGAGTGGGTCCTGGTCATGTCCAGTGTCATGGGAATCCAGGCCATCTGATCATTCGGGGAACCCGGCATCCTTTCAATCGAAAGATATGTGATGGGATTTCCCTCTTCGAACAGTGTCATGCCCACATCGTTGTACTTTCTGCCAGCCACCCTCAGACCTATTTCCACATCCATGACGGCGGATTCGATGGTGGCGTTCGGATCGACATTGAGCACTGTGATGTTGCAGGTGTCTGTGGCCGAGAGGTTCTGGTCGTCTGTTACTCTCAGTGTAACAGTGAAATTACCGTTGTCTCCATAGATGTGCGTTGCCTGAACACCGGTGGCATCCGGAGGCGCGGCCGTGTCCCACCACAGACCATCCCTTATATCGAAATCCCATTCATAGGACACGATTGTACCGTCCGGGTCTTGCGAGGTTGAGCCGTCGAAATGCACCTCCTCACCTTCGTACAGGGATTGATCTTCACCTGCCTCTGCGATTGGGGGCAGATTATCGGGTTGGGCGGGATAGGCATAGCAGATTCTAGCAACCAGACCATCATAACCCATGTACCACATTCGGTACGAGCCGTTTGTCTCCCTCATCACAGTTGGTGTGCCCACGGTAACACTGTCCATCTCCCCAGGGAGACCTAATCCCAATGCTTCACCGTATTTATTCCAATTGATACCATCCATTGATGTGGCATACAACAACTTAAATCCCTGACTGCTGACACCCACATACCACATTTTGTACATCCCTTCGTCTATCATCACATCAGGGTGGGAAACAGACGAATCATCTACCCCACCTGGTGCCCCACCAGGCTCTAACACAGGAATTGCTCCGTTGGCGTCGGCGTATTTAGTCCATACTATCCCATCGGGAGAGGTGGCGTAGAATATCTTCAGTGGACCCGGATGGGTTTGCCCGAGGTACCACATTTTATACCTCTCCGAAGATGGCGCATCTTCATCGATTACAATGGTAGGGGCATATGCATCCCTCTCATCCGGTTCACCCGGGTTCCCCACACCCAACACAAGACCGTGTTTTATCCAGTTTATTCCGTCCCAGGAGGTGGCATACAGAACACGATGATGGTATTCACCAGCATCAAGACCACTGTACCACATGCGATAAAGTCCGTTTTCCTTTGTTACTGCCTGAGCATAGACACTATGGTCATCCATTCCATCGGGTGAACCACCATATTCAATAACAGGGACCGCTGAGCCAGTTCCCGCGGTATATTTGTTCCAGTTGATGCCGTCGGGAGATGTGGCATAGAATATCCTGAAATAACGCCAATCCGGTATATTGTTCCCGATATACCACATCTTGTACAGCTCATCATCGTTGATTGTATTGTTGTCTATGAGCACATCATCATCTCTAATAATTGCTGGAGAAAGTACCCTTAGACTATCCAGATCGCCCGGCGCCCCCACATCCAAAACCGGAATTGCCCCATTTTCGTCTGCCCATTTCTCCCAGCTGATGCCGTCGAAGCCGCTTACAATAAAAGATGTCAGGCCTGCAAAATTGATAATAATGAGAATAGTCACAATTAGCGTTACCGCACCCTTCCTAATTACCTTTTTATTCAAGGGCTCCCTCCTTTTACTGAGCATCGAAAACGAGGTTGAGGACTGGCTTACCCGCTTCCCTCGCCTCCTTCATCTGATTAGTATATGAAACTGTGATTACTTAACGATTTACTTTATTCGGATTATAGTTTTCAACGGGATAAGGAGGTTATATCCCCATAAAGGTGAATTTAGATTCATTCGCGGTGGAAATTTGGTATCCCTCCGTCATAATTATCGTGGGATCATAGGCTCCCGCGGGCATTCTCGCCGAGTGCCAGCACCAGCGCTGAGCAGAATCGTTGTGATAATTCATGCCCACTGTTTCGGGTATGTTGTCACAGTACCAATCTGCTGTATGGTTCTCATTCATTTTCAGCGGGATGCCGAAGGTGTCGTACTGAGAGCAGTAATCCTCGGTCCAGAGGCCAATGCTGTACGTAGCTGAGCACCTTGTCCCCTTTAAATCGAAGGGAACGACCATGTAGTACAACCGTGTCCCCCCGTCCGGGGCTTTTGCACCTGTGTGTATTGTACCGTTGGTTCCATAGGCAACTGGATCACAGACAGAGAAGTAATCCAAATCGAGCGTACCGAAGAACCCATCTCTTTCATGGGAAAAGGAAACCTCGTAATATCCCCAGGGCCCCAAGCCCGGGGGCTCATCCCAAGTCAGGTTCACATCCCCGTTGGGCTCGATATTAACTGTAAGGTTCTTTGCTTCGTTATAAGGGTCGAAACCGGTAAGACCGTTATCGTCATCGTAGATTATCATAGCCCCCGGCATACCCGTGAAGGTGTAGTTCGTCTTTTTTGCGAACTTTACCTCGTAGCCCGCACCCAGGTTCACAATCGTGTTGTTGTTTTCCCCTCCCTTGAGGTCATGGCTCATCCAGATGTGCTTAATTGGATCCATATATTTGATGTAGCTGGCATTCATATGAGTAGTCAGGTCGTCAATGGTATATGGAAAGATAGGGGTCAAAGGCAGGGAGAACGAAGATACACCCTGGAGGAAGCACCTTGTCCATTTACCCACCGTTCTGCTGGTTCTGCTCATACCGCCATGGATATTCACAGACCTTAAAATGTAATAATACTGCTGCTTGTAATTGGTTTCATTGCTCGGAAGCGCTGCATTGGAATCATTCCAAACAGTTCTGAGGAATATAGGGCCCGATTCCCCAGGTCCGCAATCCACAGACGTGTTCACCCAGGGATTGTCAAAATCGAAGTCCACCTGTGATTCCGAGCGGTATATCAGGTAATAGTCGATGCCCGGGTTTGAAGGGGGATCCCAAGAGAGGATGACATCATTGCGATTCTGACTGATGTTAATGTATAATGTTGGATGCTTGAGCACGGTTATACTGCAGGTGGCCAGGGCATAGGACCCATTGTCGTCCGTCACATTCAAGGTTGCAATGTAGATACCGCTGGTATTGTAGGTGTGTGTGACAACCTCACCTTCTGCGTCTGGAGGGAGCCCCAAATCCCAGCACAGACCGTCGCTTGTATCGATGTCCCATTCATGGTTTACTATGGTGCCGTCGATATCGTACGAATTCGAGCCATCGAGCTGCACTTCATCGCCTTCGTAAACAATCTTATCAATCCCAGCATCCGCAACTGGGGGAAGATTCTCGGATTTAGAGTAAGCATAGAATATTCTTATTATTCCGTCTTCTGCCCCTTCATACCACATCTTGTATCTATCATCCGCATCTTTTAATACAGTGGGTTTTCCGACCATATCACTGTCAAGTTCGATTTCTTGGCCTACATCCACTGCCAAACCATGTTTGGTCCAGAGGATACCATCGGTGGATTCTGCATAAAGGATTTTAAAGCCTACACTGCTTGCACCGTGGTACCACATCCTATATTTGCCATTATTATCTTTGATAACACAGGCATGTCCCACTGAGGAATCATCGTAACCTCCTGGAGCACCACCTGGTTCAAGTACAGGAATAGCACCAAGAGCATCGGAGTATTTTGTCCATGAAAGGCCATCAGGGGAGGTGGCATAAAAGAATTTGAAAGGGCCAGATTGGGTCTGTCCCATGTACCACATTTTGTACCTTTCTAAAGGAAGAGCATTGTCGTCGATAATGACCTGGGGCGAATATGCATCCCTTTCATCACGCTCACCTGTAGCACCGACATCCAAAACCAAACCATGTTTTGCCCATGAAATGCCGTCATTAGAAGTGGCGTATAATGTTTTATAGGGGTCTGTACTTACTGCCTGTGCACTGTACCACATTTTATAGAGCCCTGCCTCCTTGACCACACACAACGCCTGCGCACTTGCATCGTCAGCTCCCCCTGGCGCACCTCCTAAATCGATGACAGGTGTTGCATCACCATTAACATCAACATATTTGTTCCAATTGATACCGTCGGAGGATGTGGCATAGAATATCCTGAACGTGTAATATTCTTGTATTGAGTTGCCGTTATACCACATTTTATATAATTCGTCATCGTTGGTGGGATCGCCATCAAGAAGAACATCGTCATCCCTTATAACCTCTGGAGATCCTGCCCAAGGATAATCCAGACCGCCTGGTGCTCCCACATCCAAAACAGGAATTGCTCCATTTTCGTCAGCCCATTTCTCCCAACTGACGCCGTCGAAATCGCTTGCTCTCACTTGAGATATAATACATGGATTGAATGAGGTGAAAAGCAAGCACAGAATAGAGAGGGCAATTATTGGTTTTGACCCGTTGTATGATTTACGATTATTTCCCATAATCCTCCTCTGCCCTATTTTACAACGCTCCTGATATAAATACTATTTGGAATGGATTTTTCCTATTTTTTATTTTGGAACAGTATTGAGGAACCGATACTGTTGATCATGTTCAATGATATGATTATGCATGACCAATTCAATATATCCTTTCTCCGAGTTATTTTGAAGGCGGCGGGGGCGGCGGTTTTTTCGGCTCATCTTTCTGGGTAACATCCTGCCCGGTTTCCTCCTCGATTTCTTTTTGGATGGTTGCCTTATCCCCACCTGATTTCCCTTCTATTCCATGAAGAAATGTCAATATAATGTTGATTGCCAAAAGAATAATAACAATGATCATTAGCAACTCCAGAATTATCATATGTTCCTCATCCTCCGCCCTGGTTGATCTGTCATCAATGGATTCCTGGATGTCCTCCTCTGCCTGATTCAGTGACTGGTCCAGGGCCTCAAGGTCATCTAAGATTTCCTCCAGGTGGGCAAGCTGGTCGAGGGTTCGGTTTATATTCTGCAGCTGTTCATCTGTCTCCTGCTCAAAATCGTCGATGTTATTCACCACTTCCATGATGTCGTCCGCAATGCTTTGGTTGTGTTCGGACAGATTCCCTGCAATATCAACCAGCATATCTCTGAGCTCGACAATTCTCTCCTTTTCGATTTGTCCCTCCAGTAAATCATCCAGCAGTCCGATAATATGGGAATGGTTCTGCCCTGTTTC
>CP070726.1:2370806-2373521 GCA_020350865.1 Thermoplasmata archaeon | reverse complement strand
GTTCGATATACATGAACTTGCCCGGTAATTGTAAGGAGGAAACAAAAGGTGTCAGAAGTTTCCAGTGGTGGATCAAGGTATCTGTGCCCCTACTGCTCGACCCTCTATGATGGGTTTGACGACCTCAAGGCTCATGTCCTGGCGGAGCATAGGACCGAACCGGTGCCAACGCCGGAAGGACTAATACGATTGACCGTCAATGGACAGACCTATGAGGTCACAGTGGAATCGGAGTGGACCCTTTACGACCTCATCCATGACAAGCTGGGGCTTACAGGGACCAAGAGGTTTTGCGACCGCGGAGCATGTGGGTCCTGCACCGTCATTATGGATGGACGACCGATGCTGTCGTGTATGACCCTGGCCGTAGAGTGTGACAACGCGAACATCGAGACTGTTGAAGGGGTTGCCAAGGCCAACCCTGTGCTGATTGAGAAATATGCCGAGCACCACGCCATGCAGTGCGGTTACTGTACACCTGGATTTGTTGTCACTGCCAAGGCGCTCCTTGACCGAAACCCGAATCCTACTGAAGACGATGTGAAAGAGGCTTTGGCAGGAAACCTGTGCCGCTGCGGCACATATCCTCAACATCCCAAGGCAATCGTGGAGGCTGCCAAGAAATTGTGAGGAGGGCAGAACCGGATGGCCGATGATGAGATGGAAAAGATGGAAGAGATGTTCGATAACCTGCGCGCAGACAGGTATCCTCTCAAAGAATATAACCACATCGGAAAGCACATCACCCGCAGACTCGATGGTATTCGCAAGGCAGGCGGATACGCCGAATACACAATGGACGTACAGCTTCCCGGGATGCTCTTTATGAGGTTCTTCACATCCCCCTACCCTCATGCCAAGATAAAGAGCATGGATACGTCCAAGGCCGAGGCCTTGCAGGGGGTAAGGGCCGTCCTCAGATACGACGATCCTGAGTTGCCCGAAGCCGTCGACCTGGGCGGACATGTCCCCTCATTCGAAACAGTTCTCCCCGGAGTAGCACACTTCCAGGGTGAGGAAGTGGGTGCAGCCGTAGCTGCGGATACAGAGGCCATCGTAGAGCAGGCACTGAGGCTCATCGACGTGGAATGGGAGCAACGGCCCTTTGTCCTGGATCCGGAGGAAGCCTTGAAACCAGGTGCGCCCCTGGCAAATCCTGAGGCATTAGCCACTGGTAATCATTACAACGAGGGGCTGTTGGACGTAATAGATATGGGCGATGTAGAGAAAGGTTTCTCTGAGGCCGACAAGGTAGTCGAATTTAAGTCTATACGACGTCTCCATACCTGGATCGGGCCAGAGCGTCCCTGCGGTGTGTTCAGGTGGAATGGGGATTGTCCTGAGGTCTGGGTAAAACAGCAGCGGCCCCACATCGCAAAGAGAGTGATATCCTCATGGTTCGGGGGCATACCCATGAACAAGATCCAGATGCATTGCCTCTATCAGGGTGCAAGCTTCGGGGGGTGGAGTCAGGTGGCATGGAATATGGCCGGACACTACTGTGCCGCGCTATTGGCCAGAAGGACCGGCAGGCCCGTGAAATGGACCTTTACGCGCCGGGAGGATTTCTTCGGCGGAGAGATGGATGAGGGTGTCTATTACTACAAGGTGGGGGCCAAAAAGGATGGAACCATTACGGCCGTGAAGGGAAGGGCCGTGTTGGCCAACCAGCAGTGGCCGGTCTTTCATTTCCTGAAACACCTCGTCGAGAACACAAAGATTCCCAACATCTACGGAAAGCTGGAGGTGGTGTTCGTTAATAAGGGGCCCAATGTGCCTACGAGATGCGAACAGAATGCAAACACTCATAGCCAAACCCTCATCTTTGACCATGTGGCCAATGAGCTGGGCCTTGATCCCACAGAGGTGGCCCTCAAAAACGACGGCTCTGACGGACACGACATGGATTGGCTCAACGAGAGAAAAAAGGAACGGGGATTTCAGGTCCGCGACAGTCTGAGGGAGTGTGTGGAGAAAGGCAAGTCTGCCATAGACTGGGATACCAAGTGGCATGCACCAGGCACGAAGCGGTTACCAAACGGCAGGATGCACGGCCTGGGCTTTACCTGGGCACACGAGTGGGATGATTCAGCAGGATCAAGTGAGATGGCCATCCGCATCGAGCGCAATGATGGAACGGCCAGCATCCTGGGCATGGGGAGTGATAATGGTGTTGATGCCGAGAACTCCTACTGCCAGATCGCAGCAGATGAACTGGGGATGCGGCTGGAAGACGTTTTTTACAATCCACAGTTTGACGCCGGATTCTTCAGGATGACACCCGATTCATCCACCAACATGTCAATCAACGGTTTCGCTATCAGGCATGCTGCCAGGATCCTGAAACAGAGGATCCTCGAGGCGGCTACTCAACCCATCGGAAGGACCCAGCGGGGCAGCTTTCCCCCGGCCTTCCCCGATGCCAGTCCAGAAGACCTGGACATCAAGGACAGCATCATCTATCTCAAAGCAGATCCATCAAAAAAGATAACACTCGCGGAGTTAGTTGGTCCCTCAGGGGGTGCAGGGCCTTTGACATCACATGAAAACCTGGGGGAGCGGACTCCTTTTTCTGTACCACTCTTTGCATTCGGTTATCATGTCCAGACCGGTACCTATTCACAGGTCCAACCACGACCTCGCTTCTGCAGGCAGGCACATTTCATGGAGGTGGAGGTGGATACAGAGACCGGTGACGTGACTGTGACCAGAGTG
>CP070726.1:2367858-2370706 GCA_020350865.1 Thermoplasmata archaeon | reverse complement strand
CGTTTCCGATATATATAAAGTATTCGATTTACTTCAAATAATCACAAATTAAGGCCAGTGGGGCCAAAAATGGGGTTTTTCCCAAATTATCACACCTAATAATTCCCAAACTTTCAGCCGAAAATGATATGCGCAATCTCCGCACCGGCAACGAATGTGCCAATGATGCTACCGATATTCGCCAGGGCGGCCACCATGAGCACCCTGATGACCCTGTTGTTGAGGAACTGCTTGGTGGTCTCGATGGTGCTGAGGTCCTTGAAATCCCTCACCGTGGGGGTCCTCACCTTGGCCTCCACAGCCCCGGCGAACCAGCCTGCAGCAACAGCAGGATTCAACGAGGTGAAGGGGGCGGCCAGGAAGGCGGTTATTATGGAATATGGATGTCCCCGGGCCAGAGCGGCCCCAATGGCAGAGCATATGCCGTTTATAAGGAACCAGGTGAGAAGCGCACTGAACAACGTGTCCCAGTCGCCTGTGGCTATCAACCAGGCCATAAGGGCGAAGAAGAGGATTGGAATGGCGTAGGCTATGGTCTTGCCCACTTTGAACCTCTTTTCTGGTACAGTGTTCAATTCCGCAAACGATGGGGTTCTGTCTATATGGGCTAGGTTCTTCTGGATGCCCTGGACATGCCCTGCCCCCACCACGGCCACCACCCTTCCCTTGGAAGACAGGACGGACAGTTTCTTGGCGATGTAGGCATCTCTTTCGAAGACGAGGATCTCCGTGACACTGGGCGCGATTTGGGAGAGCTCCTCTATCATCATGGTTATGGCATCCTCCTTCATCAGCTCCTCCAGGTCCACCTCCTCTTCCTCGTCGTAATAGCCCACCATGGCCTTGTTGAACTCCCAGAAGAGGCGCAGTTTCTCCCGCAGACCCATGGTCCTCCAGGCCTTCCTGAGGGTTATGGCGATGTCCCGGTCCACCAGCTCCACCCTCTTGTTTTTTGCCTCGGCTGCTTTTATGGCTGCCATCATCTCTGATCCCGGCTCCGCACCGAACTCCTTGCCCAGTTTTCTTTGGATGGAGGAGAGAAACACCTGGGCCAAAAAGAAGAAGGCCTGTCCCCCCCGGATCATGTCCGTGACGGGGGTTTCCTCCCATTTCTGCTTGTTTTTGAGCACCTCGTAGCGCTTTTCGTCCAGTTCCACTGCCACGATATCCGGGTTGTACTCTGCTATGGCTCCTTCCACCTCCTTCACGCTGGCCTTGGAGACGTGGGCCGTTCCCACGATTACTAGATTGTCGTTGACCTTCACCTTCACTTGAGACCACGTTCCCTGGATTTTACATTGTTGGCACGAAAACTCTCCACAGTGTTAATCCGATTTATAATTTAGGGAGGTTTGGGGGCCTCAGCTTATCACCATGTAGATATCTGACTCGTCCATCAGATCCACAAGTGTGGCGAACCCCGCCGGTTTGACGCCCTCCCTGAGCTTCTCTTTCTTCAGCAGATTGGCCTTGATACACAGGGAGCAGACATACATCCTCGCTCCCAGCTTTTGTGCTGTGGCGATCTGGCTTTCCAAATCCCCAATACCTGTCTTTCTCAACCGTTTCTTATAGAGACCTGTGACGAACCTGAATATCCCTGGCAGCTTTGGTGAAAATCCCTTTTTCACAACACCCACACCCAGGAACGCAAAATATATGTGGACTTCCATGTCCATGGCCAGTGCTGAGTTGGCTGTCATAAAGGTGGCCATGGCCTTGTCGTAAGTGCTCGAAAGTACCAGCAAAACCATGCGTTTCTTTCCGTCTTTTCCCAAGGGATACACCCGATTGAACGACAATTAAACTAATAATCCCTCTCCATCACAGCATCTATCAGCATGCTCAGGTTTTCCTTATAATCGGATTCTGGAAGCGTATCGAGGGCCTTCCTCGCTTTCGAACCGTACTCCTCTGCAAGTTTTCTCGAGAAGGCCAGTGCGTCCGTCTCCATTACCAGGAGAACAGCCTCCTTGATCTCGTCGTGCGAGCTATCCTTCTTCAGTATCAGGCCGGTGAGTACCTCCCTTTTTTTCGGCTCGAGCACTGAAATGGCGCGTATAAGCGGAACAGACATCATGCCTTCCCTGATGTCAGAACCCCTGGTCTTGCCTGTCTTTGAATCGTCCCCCTCGAGATCGATGATATCGTCTATTATCTGGAACGTCATGCCCAGGTTGTATCCGTAATCGGACATGCTCCTTACCACTTCCTCCGAGGCTCCTCCCAATTTGGCGCCCACGGCACCGCAGGCGGAAATCAGGCTTGCGGTCTTCTTGCCTATCGTCCTTCCGTACTCCTCGAGTGTGAGTGCGGTATTGTACCTGTTCATGGACTGGAGCACCTCCCCTTCGGCGAGATCGGAACATGCATCGGCAATTATCTTGACGATGTCCCATTCGTAGGCCCCGCCGATCCTGAACGCCTTTACGAACGTAAAGTCCCCTGCAACAAGTGCCCTGGAGAGGCCGTACTTCCTGTTAACGGATGCAAGCCCCCTCCTGGTGCTGCTTGAATCATTTATGTCGTCATGTATCAGTGTGGCGGTGTGGATAAGCTCGATGGCTGCTGCAATGGGGATCACGGAACCGATGTCCTCACCACCCACAGCCCTGAATGCCAGGAGAACGAATGCCGGCCGCACTCTCTTGCCGCCTGCCTTAAGCAGGTATTGGGTCATTTCCTCCATGAGCTCGACGTCCGAATCCAGATTCTGGAAGATGACCTCCTCCACCAGATCCAAATCCTCAATCACCCGCTCGTCCAGGTACTCTGCTATCTTCTCCTTGCTGTCCATGAATATTCACGTCTTCAGGCCATTTCATTAAGGAAGCTCGATGTTACACAC
>CP070726.1:2352242-2367758 GCA_020350865.1 Thermoplasmata archaeon | reverse complement strand
CCGCGGCACTTCCATTGGTGGAATTGTAGAAAAAGGCAATGTTGACCGTATTGCCTACATACGGTGAAAGATCAATGACAAGGGGGGCAGACCAGTTATTATTTGGTTGACTGCTGTTGTCCAGGACCAATAAAGTTTCTGTGAAATTCGCCCTGCTGTAGGGGGCCACAGCATTCAAAGCAAGTTTAACCTCTAGTGTATGATTCTCACCTGAAAAATCGCTTGCATAAAGAAAACTCAGTTCAGTGCCGGTTAGATCGCAAGGTGGTGAAATAAGATACGTATCAATGGGTTCATCAAGCCAGAATGGATAGAGAAAGGCTATTGGATTATCACCTTCCGGTGTCCAGCGTGTCCCAAATTCCCAGTAGTAATTGGAAACGGGATCAGCAAAATGCGTCCATCCACAGGGATTTGTATCTGGACACCAATCATCGAACTCTTCGTCGACCCAAATGTATGCATCATATCTTTGCAGAATGATAGAGGTATCAAAGGTGCGATCCACGAAATGATTGGCCAGGGTTACTATAACATCGTGTGCGCCTGGTGTTACATAATCGCCATCATAGATATTGCACCGGTCGATGCGCGCATCGTCGAAGGGAACGTACTTGCTTCCCACTGCAATATCGTTTTCGGGATAGTTACCACCGGGCATGACAACAACCTCCACAGTATAATCTCCCGATGCTGTGAATACCGTGGAAAGCGGTACGGTGGTGGAATGGCCCGGTGTGATGGGGGGGCAACCATTGTTGGGCTGGTCGTCTTCAGGGGTACCGTTTCCATCCCCGTACCGGCAGTCAAGGAAGTCAAGAATCCGTTTCATGACCAGCGTCCTTTCCAGGAACAGGGCTATGGAATCGAAATCGTAGGCGAACAAAACCGTCTTGTTTTTGCCTGTATCAGCCTCGATTCCTGCGATGCCGCACTCGAACAGGAAGTCCACCTGGCCACCGGGTTTTACCGAGTGTATGCTGCTTGAGTTCAGCTCGAAGTTCGAGCCGTTTCCGCCACTGAGCGCAAGGGAAAGCCCATCGCCAATGGTTCCCGGAACCCCGTCGGTCATTAAATCAAAGGTATCGGTTCCGTAGCCGTTAGCAAACATGTAATCGCTCATCAGGGTGCCACTTGTCTGGGGCCATTCCTTCATGATGCCCTCACCTCCAACAAAGAGGCAGCCTCCGTCATCCAGGAACTTCTCGAGCTCCTGTTGTGCAAGTGAGGCGGTCTTGTGCTCGAAGACGGTGTCGTGAAGGCCGGGTGGAAGGGCAAGGGCGATGTCCCTGTCCGACCCGTTCAGTGTACCTGATGCATCATTGCTGCACTCCCAGAGGATTACATCGTAGTCCTCGAGATCCTTTGTCGAGGTGTTCCCATCGGTGAATACCGGCGTATATTCAGTATCCACAAAGACGATATCGTAGGTGATGTTCAGTGCATTTAAGGCCTCCTCGAACCACATGTTTGCACCGTCGGATTCGTCGGCAACCAGCAGGATATCCCTTGTCACGTTCTTCTTAAATACCTTGAGGTGAAGGGAGATGTTTTCGGTAGTGTCAAATCCGTTGTTTGTGACCTCCACTAAAATCGGGACCTCAACACCTATTGGCGGATCATCCGAATCGATGTGAATACCCACATCCCTGTGATCCACACCTGTTGTGGATGCATCACCTGATGTAGATGGCGGTGCCGTTGTGGAAGGCGGTGTTTCCAGATGCCCAATCTCTGTTGCTGTATCATCCACAACAGTTGTAGTCGATGGAGTTTCTATCTTCTTTCTCTTGCACCACTTCTCAATTGCGTCCTGCAGTGCTTTTAATAGGGTATTATATGTTTCTCTGACCCAATCCCTCAGTTGCGGAGTCAACTCATCCTTGATTTTCTTCATGGCTCTCCTGAACCCCTCGATTGTATCCGCGTGATTTAAGATATCGAGAACACTGCTGAACATCCCGCCCAAAACGCCAAGCCCCTTTCCTAATACATTTCCCACCGCCTTACCGTACATGTCGGATAGGTGCTCCCCCGTAAAATGTCCCACTGTGGTTCCCACTGCGGTTTCCATTCCTTGCTGTGTTACACTGGATGTGGCGGAGCCGGACAATTCGTTGTATAGTATCTTCCCACCAGCTATTGCGACACCGATTGCTATACCCGCCAGTCCTCCCGTGGCAATGGAGGCGGCAATGGCTGCGATATTGAATATCATGTTTATGGCAAAATCCCTGTTCGCCTTATTCCATTGGTTTATAATGGTATCCTGGAGCCTTTCCAGCTCCCTTGCCATTTTCCTGGCATCCTGCTCCAATTTCTCATAAGCTTTCTCGAATTCCCTAACCAGTCGAGCTATGCAATCTGGATCGTATCTGGTATATGGATAGTAACGGCCATTTATTCCGAATGCATCCATAAATCTCTCGAATCTTGGAGCGGCAGGGATAAAAATTAGATCTTCACCTGTTGGATCGATTGAATTGACAGGGTCGCAGTCAACATAGACGTACAAATTAACGATGCCACTGTTGATCAATGGGTCCTGACTGAGGAACCTGCCTATCTCAGGAGCATAATATCGTGCTCGATAATAATACAGGCCGGTTTCCTCATCCCATTCCCTTGAGGTAAAAAGATATCTGTTCTCTAACGCGGAGTAAGCTGATATCACTTGGCCGAATGCATCGTATGCAAATTCTGCGATCCGAGCATCTTAACTGTTCGATATGGCAGCAACGCTTCCCAGACCGTCCAGGTGGTAGAAATAATCCTCTGCCTGGCGGTTCACACAGAGAGGCTCATCATAGCCAGGGCCGTGGATATACCTTGCGTTAATATCTCCCGAGCCGTTTAGATCGAGAATAACGTCCTCGAAACTGTAAAAGAAGAAGGCAGTTTCCGAGGAATTGGTCCTTAAAAGACGTTTTCCCTGGGAGGAATACTGGTATGAGACCCCAGTGAGATCGGGTAATGTAACATTGATCAATCGTCTTTCATAATCATAAGTGTAGGTGGTAACAAGGGCGCCTTCGGTTCGGGTAATGAGATTGCCGTTGGCATTGTAGGTGTAATCAACCGCACCCCCATCAATACTGGTCAATCGGTTGTCCTCATCGTACTGGTAGGACGTTTCCACACCAGTGTCGTTCAAAACAAGACGATTTCCGACACCATCGTAGATGTAACGAACATCCTGGCCCGAGGGATACAGGGCTCTTGTGAGGCGGTACAAATCATCGTATTCGTACTGCGTGAGTTCCAGTTTTTGATTAAGGACACCTGTCCGATGGCCCGAGGGGTCATAGGTGTAATTCGACATGGAAATGATGCCTGATGCGTTCTCATTTGTAATATTGATGAGTCGATCTGCCGCATCGTAAATGTAGGTTGTAGTCACTCCGTTTCCCAGATCCATCCCTATCCTTCTACCCGCATTGTCATAAGTAAACCCGATTGTAACCCCGGATGAATCGTTTATAGTAATCAAACGGTTTAGCGGATCATACGTGTAATTTGTCATATTTCCGGTGGGATCGGTCATCTGTTCTCTGTTGCCATTTTCATCGTATAAGTAACTCACAGAATGTGTAAAAAGTCCGTAATCCACCTGTTCCGATGTCAACCGATCCAGAGCATCGAACTGTCTGGTTATCACCTCGTCGAGGCCATCTGTGGCATTATTTTGAATGCGGATGAGATTCCCGTTGGGATCGAACTCCCTGGTGAAATTTCCTCCATCTGGGTATTCGACACGTATCATACGGTTGATTTCGTTGTAGCTGTAATTTACCCTATCTCCGTTGGGGTGGATGGTAAAGATATAATTCCCATAAGCGTCGTAGCCGTACTGGATCTCAGAACCTAATTGGCTTGTTATTCTTATCAGCCGATTGAGGCCATCGTATTCATACGATGTGATGTGATAGTTAGAGTCGTTGATAGAGATTTGATTGCCCACGTTGTCGTATTCATAAGAGGTCTCGTATCCCATGGCATCTATTTTCCTTCGGAGGTTGTTGTTCGCATCGTATTCGAAAAATGTTATGTAATTGTTCTGGTCTTCATATCGCACGATATTGCCCATACCGTCGTATTCGTATTTCCTTGAGTATCCCAGGGGGTCGGTGATTCCAATGATATCCCCCCTTGCGTTGTACTGGAAGCTGTGTGTATTGCCGTTGGCATCCGTTTGCGTGAGGACATGTCCCATTGCATCATAGGTGTATGAGGTGATGTTATTGGTTGGATCGGTAATTTGAGTTATCCGATTCAGTTCATCGTATGTGTATGTAGTTTCGAATCCTCTAAAATCTACCTCCCTGATGAGATTGCCTACTTCGTTGTAGAACCTTGTAGAGGCGTTACCAAGGGGATCGATTGTAACAATGAGCCGGTTGAGGGCGTCGTACTCAAATGAAATCATATTTCCGTTTCTATCCTTTGTTTCAATGATATTTCCCACAGGGTCGTAGGAATAATTGAATTCCGCACCCAAAGCGTTTCTTTCGGTTGTGAGCCTGTTCAGGGAATCGTAAATGTACTCGGTTGCATGACCGTTTGCGTCTGTAATTTTAACGATATTTCCATTATTATCATAATCGTATGTCGAATAATTGCCTAGGGAGTCCGTGAACTTAACGAGCCTGTTTAGAATGTCGTATTCGTAGTATACCGTATTTGAATTTCTATCTGTTTTCGCGACAATGTTACCGTTCTCGTCATAATCGATAATTTCTGTATTACCCAAAGGATCGATAGTTTTGACAAGACGATTTAGGGAATCATACTCATATCTCGTTGTGAAATTATTTTTATTGGTGATGGAAATCGCATTACCAACCGCATCGTAATTGTAAGTTTCATTATATCCCAGTGCATCGCATATGCGGATTACCCTTCCCAGTGCGTCGTACTCAGTCTTTGATCGCCCCCCAATAAAATTCACCTGTGAGATGAGATTACCCCTGGTATCGTAGACATAGTTCGTCTCGTTCCCTGATGCATCCTCTATACGGTTTACCCTGTTTACGAGATTGCTGTCATATTCGGTTGCTCGGCCTTTGGCATCAACCGTCCGAATAAGTGTTCCCTCTGCATTATAATAGAATAATGTTTGATTGTTCGTTGCATCGGTGGTGCTTATCAAACGGTCATTATCGCCGTACTGGTAGAGCGTTGAATGAAGGTTGGCATCGGTTCTGTTAACCAGCCTTCCAACACTGTCGTATCTCAACCTGGTGATATTCATCGTGGGATTGGTTAAGTTCTCCGCGTAACCATGACCATTATATTCCATCTGATAGAGATTGCCGTTAAAGTCGGTAAAATTCAATAGGTTCCCGAACGCGTCGTGGTTAAACAAGGTGTAATTGTCCTGGGCATCAATCATTTTATACAGATTACCATTTACATCGTATCTGTATCTTACAGTGTTGCCCCGGGGATACGTGATGTTTTCAAGAAGACAGAGTAACTTGGAGGAGGTGTCCGTGTTATTCCATTCATAAGTTTTGTAGTAGCCCATAGGGTCTGTCAGGTTGATTTGGTTTCCGTAAGCATCGTACTCAAACGCCCACATATGTCTGTTTGAGTCCACAAACCTTTCCAGGTTCATATCATCGTCCCATGCCATGGTCGTCATTCCCCCCAGTGCATCGATGATATGTATGGGATTGCCGTTTTCGTTTATCTGAATCAGTGTTTTATATCCTTTTGCATCGGTCACGTACACCATTTGATGACCGTACTGAAGGGCGTACAATCGAAAATTCGAATGATGTTCACCTGCCATGGGGTCGTAAAGCCCCTTCCAAATGGATCCTGCTCGGAAATCGCTGTCATAGATATAGAAAGTCGAGACATTGAGGCGGTTTATGGAGGAGTAGATGTAATGGTTGGGATAATATTCGAACGAGGTGTTATAGCCCATGGCATCGACTACCAAATTTAGGTTCCCGAAAGCATCGTACCCGTAATCGATCTCACGACCCAGTGTATCTATCACACTGCTTATGGTTCCATTGGGATTGTACGTGAATTGTATATATATTCCGGTCCCGTCATCAACCTTGTCAAGATTCCCCCCTACGTACGTCATGTTCAGCATGTTCTGGTTCTTGTCCGTGATATTCATGATGGTTCCCGTAGCGTTGAAATTATGTGTTGAGCCGTCTTTTTGCCGCAGTGCAAACGAGCTATCCGGATTCTTATACAAGCGGGTATTGTTTCTTCCGGGGGGTGAGGCAAAGACACCACCGCCCAGACTTGTATAATTGAACACAGCCCCGGTACCGTCGATCACAAGGACCGAGCCATCCACATTTTCAATGAGATAGACATTGTAGTTATGGGTCCATCCATGGCCCAAAACCCCGAAAAACTCGGCATTGTGGCTATTGTAGCATCGAGTCATTTCGATTTCGAAACCCCTGCCCATAACCGTGATATCCGTTTTCGAGAGGTACAGGTTGCCATTTGCGGCGTTCACGGTTCCGCCCACGTAGTAATTCCATTGGACATAGCCGGTATTACCCGTGTAGTTCTCGTCACGAAGTGGATTCTGGGTGATGTCAGGTTGGGGTGAGGCCGCAGCACCCCACTGTTCGGATTCCCTATTGGACAGCATCTCCATCAGCACCATCTGAAGGGGAAATGTACTCAATATTATCATCACGATGGCGAAGATCGCAACTATCCTCGTCTTCACACTTATCCTCTTTTTACATACATGGACACAGCTATTATTATCTCTTGACTCCCTCATCTTCATTTCAACACCTCGGCAATTGATTCAAGCATTCCGCCCAGATTATCCAGGAAAAACGCTGTAAAATGGTATAACCTTTTTTTTACAACCATATCCATTTATGAATAATATTTTTTATGGTAATCACTAGAAACAAATGATGTCGAGGTTGTATATAACAATGAAAAGGATTATGCAAATTAAAGATGGTCAAGACCCCCACGCACCTTAAATCGAACTGGAATAAGCCTTTTAATAGGACAAAGTCTAGGAGAGATTATATATAGGTCAAATATATCTTACACAATCCAGAGGCGAAATACAAATATGAAACGAGTTGTGCTTCTCAGTCTCGCTCTGTTGTTGCTCACGTTCTTTCCAGCGAAGGCCGGAAACACGGGTAATGCGGGTGATGGAGGGGTGGAGCCTCTGGGAGGTCCCAGCAATTACGGTGATTATATCGAAATCGTGGGCGACGGTCACATGCATACCGCCTATTCAAGCGGCACGAGCACTGTGTCCGAAATGGCGCAAAAGGCCCAGGAGCGCGGCCTGGATTGGATATTCATCACCGATGGCAATACAATTGCTGCAAAGGATAACTGCCTCCAGGAAACAAACGCAACCTTTATCTGCGGACTGGGCCAGGAGGTGATGGTGCTGGAGAACGGCACCTACACAAATGAGATCATCGCCTGGGGCACAGACTCCCTGGTGGATTGGTATGCCGATGCCAACCACACCATCGGGGATATCATAGACGAGCTCCATGCCAAGGGAGGGCTCGCCTACGTCCCCCACCCATTTGCCCCTGATGAGGATGACAACTATGATTATTTTGGCGTTTATGACCACTTCGATGCCATGAGCATCTACCATGGGTACGGGGGATTCAACAGGGCCTTTCCAACCACCATGGACGGCGAGGCATTGGATCGGTGGGACCAGTATCTGATGGACGGAATGCGAAGGACCGCTCTAGGGGAAAGCGACTGTAAAAACGCCGACAACACCCCTGATTACGGGGATCTCTTCAACACAAGGGGTGCCATCGGTTATCCCCGCAACTACATCTACGCCAGGGAATTTACAGTCCGCGGGATAATGGAGGCGGTAAGGCACGGGAGGTGTTATGTTTCGGACGGCCCCACAATGAACTTCACGGTGGACGGTTGCATCATGGGGGACACCATCTACTCAACCGGCTCAAAGAGCGTGAGCATAGAGGTTACCGGTGAAGCGGTGGAGAACTCGGTTGTGCGCATCATCAGCAACGGAGCTGAGATATATTCCGAAAGCGTGTCACAGGGCCCATTCTCAGTATCATATGGATACATGGCCTCAGCCGACACCTATCTCAGGGCCGAGGTCAGAACAAACAACCACGACATGTTCAAAGGGGAGACAAATGTTGCATTTTCCAACCCCATATACTTCGATGTGAGCCCGTATGAGGAGGTGCCCAATCCCCCGTCAAATCTTACGGCATGGGTTGATAAAGGCGATATCGTGCTGAACTGGACCGCTTCGAACTCAAGCGATGTTTCTTATTATAACATCTACAAGAGCGATACAGTTGGAGTCTTTGATTTCACATACCCCTTTGCCTCCACCTCGAAGACCAAGTGGACCGATTTTGGGGCAGGTGATGGAGATACCACAGATTATTATTATATAGTGAGGGCTGTGGATTGGAAACTGTACAACGATACCAACACGCAGGTTGCCGGTAAATATGTCAGGCAACTGAGCATGGGATGGAACCTTGTCTCCACACCACTCGTTCTTTCGAAAACCATGCCTGAGGACGTACTCCAGACGGTAAATGATACACTCAGGGTGGCATATTACTACGATGCATCCGATGCCATGGATCACTGGAAAGATACAGAATCTGGGGATTTACAAAAGCTTAACAATACCATGGCTTTATGGCTTTATACCAATGCCTCCGATTATTTGGTTACGGCAGGTCAAATACCGTCCTCAACGGTTATCGATCTTTATGCTGGATGGAATTTAGTGGGTTATCCCTCTTTTATATACAGGAATTTAAATGATACCTTAGACGGTGTGAACTGGAAAAACGTACAATCTTATCGATCAGGTAATGGTGGCGGCCGCTTCCTTTCCAACAGCACCGGAAAGCCGGATAAATTCAACTCCCTCGGTTCATTGGAAACGGGATATGGTTATTGGGTACAAGTAAGTGAGAATTGTGAATGGCAGGTGCCCAATTAGACCGAAATCGAAAGGGCAATGAGTATCATTCTTAAGAGGGACATGGCAAGTTTTATAAGTAATAAAGGCATATGACCTGTTGTGATATATATGGCAAATAAAGCTGGAGTAAAGGCCGCTAAGCGGGCTGCAAAGGACCAGATGAGAGAGGCGAAGGCCGTTAAGAAGTCGGCAAAACAAACGGCAAAAGCCGCTGAAATCAGGGCCAAAGTGGCCAAAAAGAGGGGCGAAGCGGCGAAACTGGAAGCAAAACTCAAGAAAATACAGAGCGAAATCCACGAGCTTGAGAACAAGGCCGACCAGCTGGATGGTCGAGGCACAGGTCAACAACAGTCCCGCCGAGGTTACGGCGATCAGTATCGGTATTAAATACAATTTTCTCCCCAATTTCTTTTCCTTTTTATCTGTTTCATAACCAGCAGAGGCATCCCCAGACCGTTATTCATCTAACTTTTATATAGTATGTGATTGATAAGGATGTGATGCAGGGTAAGGCTTTTGGTACGGGCTTAGTTTTACTGCTTTGCTTCTTTGCAGGGTGTACGAACGGACCGCCCTCGCCCCTATCGTCCATTCCCATGCTTCTCATCGACCACATCGAGGAGAACAAGGAGACAAAGGTTTATGTTCATGGCTTGGATGATTATCGATTCTCGAATATCACTATACAAATAAACAACGTCACTGCCACAGAGAATTTCACATATGCGCTTCACCTCACCACTATATTAGATAGATTTATACTCAATGTCTCGGTATGGGATGATTTGAAGCAATATGAATATGCAGCCAACCTTACAATACTTACTGAGGATAATGAAATTACACTGCAAATCGAGGATGAGAGGCACGATGATACAATCGAGCGCTCCTTGCCGTACACCTTGATTATGGAGAGAAAAGAATGAAACTGGCAGTAAAAACCCCGTTTTCGTACGTTTTGTGGCTCATAATTCTATTTATAATCGCATTATTAGTAGTGGTCCCATTGATTTCCATTTTTACCGGGATTTTGGATATTGACAGTGTATACTTTTGGGTAGTGGGAGCCATAGTCAGCTGGTCCGCAATGATTATCCTGGCACTGATAGGTGCAATCTTCGTCGGCATGTTGCTTTCCCACAGGATATTGTCCGTTGGATCCTTTACCCCTTTCGAAGAGGAGATGCTCAAAATGAGGCAGGATATAACCGCCATAAATGAGAAACTGGAAACCATCATGGCTGAGGGGGGACTTATAAGGGAAGAAAAAGGGGGCAAAAAGGAGGTTTAGGCCATACCAATGGAAAAGGAAGGTAGATTGGAGATTAAGGGAAAATAGTGTTCAATAGACAATACTCATGCCAACTTTTCGGAGCATATATCACGCCGGGAACAACCCTTACACTTGTTTGGCCGGTTATGGTTCCTGTGTGCCACCCCTTTCTCCATGATTTCTCTCATGTCCTTGAGTTTGGCGGTCAGTATGTTTTTCAGGTCCTCTGTATAGTCTATTTCATGCTGGGCATTGGAGTACCTGATAATGCCGTAAGGGGGAGCGCTATTGTATTTGTCTTCTATCAGTAAACAGTATGCTGCAAGTTGGAGAATATGGGAAAATAGAGGGCCTCTTGGCACTCTCCCGGTCTTTACCTCCACGGGTATCAGATAACTTCCCCTTCTGAGGATATAATCTGGCCGTCCCCTGAGGCTGTATTTGTTCGAAACAAGGATGTTTGGATTCTCTCCGTCCGCATCCACATACTCGATGGATCCCTCCTCGATTCCATGCTTTTGTCTCAGCCAGATGGCAAGATGGGAGTAGCGCAGCACCATATACAAGAAGAAGGAGGCTCCAATGAGCCAGATGAGGGCCACTATTACAAATATGTGGGCTATGATGGATCCTCTCAGTTCTTCAATACTTTCAGAGAAGTTCATGATGATGGCATTCAGTGCTAAAACCATGGCCACCGCTGCAAACCAGATAACAGCACGTTCATATTCGAATGCACCCTCTTCGATGGCGTACTCCAGATTCGAGGCGGTGGGCAGTTTCTTCTTTGAAGCCCGCTCCTCAATTTTACGGTGATCTATGATGAGCAGCCTGAGCTTCAGGTTGGCTCTGAAAGTAGTGTACAGAAAAGCGAATCCTCCGTACAGCCAAACAATGGCCACGATCATGATGATCATTCCAATGACGGTATGGGGGTTTTGATATATGGTGAGGCTGTTGGATGCCAATACGGTGGCTATCAGCGCGAAAAGCACAACAGATATCTCGGAGTCAGTGAAGGTTTGTTTCCTGCCCTCCAAAGTGGCTATTTTACTGGATTTTTTCGCTCTAAATTCCCGTCTAAGAGAGATGATGTAAAAGAAGGCACTGCCGATAAGCCATATGAGGGCCATGATTATGAATATGTTGCTTAAAATATCGGAATATATATTACCGAAACTTACCAGGATGATCACACCATGCAAAGCCAGGACACCACTTACTATGAAAAATGCCAATGTTGTCCATCTCGCCTCCTTGGGTATCTGTCTCCAATCCAAGTACGGTTCTATGGCCTCAACCGCTTTTTCGTCCTCAATAGTCCCTTCGCGGCTGGTTGTAACCCCGTCTTCTCCCCTGATGATCTTTTCGCTTTTCATACCTGTATAAAAGAACAGCAGCGCCACTATCACCCAAAGGACGGCGATAATGGAAAGCAGAATAGTTACGGCCCTGCCCTGTGTTTGGGGTGCGTAAGCGCTGTACACAATGGCAACGGCATTGACACCGATTACTATTGCTATCAGTGAAAACCATAGAACACTGCGCTCTGATTCCCGGCTGAACTCTTCTCTTTTCTTGATCTTTTTCACTTCGTTGCCGATTTCGGCGTGTTGCTTGCTACCCCTCCTCAGGCTCTCATCATCGCCATGAGCGCCCTGCTCGCTGAGCCACCAGCTTAACGGGCAGTATCCGTACTTCTCAACATCGCTTGCAGATACCTTTTTTGCGGGCATTTCGTTTTTTCTCATGAGCTTATCCTTTTAAATATTTTTTCGTGTCTTTTACGATATATTAAAATGCATACAAACAGCATAAAAAGTATGGGTACTAGGGCATCTTGGTATTCGGGAATGACATTCTGACCTCCTGCGGTGGGGTATGTGATGTACCAATTCTGGATTTTTGCAGGATCCCGGCCCCAACCTAATCCGGGTGGTATGTTAGAAAAACCCGTTTCATCCTTTTTTTGGCCCTTGTGATTGAAAAGTGCTACATTGTCTGTGGATTGAATGGTGCCGATGTAAAATACAAGATACTGTCCAGGTTGAATAGAGGTTCCTGCAGGAACTGTATATGTACCACCGCTCCATACGAGGGTCCAATCTGTAAGGTCCACTGCTTTTTTCGTCGGATTGTACAGCTCGACCCAGCCATTGGCGTCAGGAAAGACCTCGTTTATGAGGACACCACCCAGTCCTGCCCTTGTCCCTCTGTTGCCCCTTGTCTCGAAAATACCGGAATCCGACAGGTCCCAACCATCCCGCCAGTCCGTGGTGAAGAACCAAACATTGAAACTGGTGTTACTGGATATTAGAATGTCATCAAAATCCACCTGTGTTTCCAGAGCCCTTGAGTTGACAGCAGCATCCACATTGTCCATAATACTCCATTTCCATAGTGTAGTGTCTCGGGAATCGAATTTGCACAGCAGTTTTGAGTTAATGACATTGGCCTTACACGTAATATTGAGCATGTAATCCGCACCAATATACTGGTTCACAAAGTAACCGGTTTGAGGATTGTTGTCACTGTCGATGAAGATGTACACAACATCCTCACCTGTGATTACTGGGAGCTTTGGTCTTGCCGGGGGAGGTCCATTGTATTTTATACTGCCAGTGACGGGCTGGACAAGCTTGGTATCGTTTCCCCAGGGCCAGTCCTCATCACCGTCATTATCGCTGTCGTGATCGTACCCATCAGGACCCGTATTGGGTCTGACAGGGTTGGTGAGGTTGTCAGGCTTGCCCACATCGTTGTCAAAATCATGCTCAAAACCGGGCTGTTCATCAATATCGTTTATGCCATCGCCATCACTGTCTGCCTTTTTGGCAGGGGGGGTTGGAGGTGGAGGCCGCGATGCGTTCCAGGGCACACTGACACCGCCCAGCATGGTCCCTTCAACATCAAAGTACAGAGAAAGGGATTCTTCATCGCATTTGATGTCATAACCCAATATATCAATGTTGGGATTACCTAAAGGGCTGTTTTTTAATTTCACATCCTCGAAACCATCGATCCTTTGTTCGGATTCATCCCATTCGCCGAAGGCACCATCGATTCTTACTGAACCATCCACATTACCAATGTAGCAGTTTGTGAGGTATATCGGGTTTAGAGTGAGCACGCTGGGGCTTGCGATCAAGTCTTTTGGCTCAGCGATCCTCACTCCTACAGTGGAGTTGTTATCTGCATTATCGGTTACGTCCAATGAGATGAGCACCGTCTCATTACTTCCCTCAGGGATAACGAAGTCCAATGGAATTGACGCCTTTTTATGAGAGAAAACACCGGTTGCGATATCAATGTCACCATCATCAACAAGGTCATCGTGATTCGTGTCGAAGTGGGCTGTAAGGTTGGCGATACCTGTCATATTCACGGACCCTGTGAGGGTTATGTTTATGGAATCGATTGTTACATCCCTGCCCACTGCCCTCATATCCAGCTTCAACATGGTCACATTCCTTGATCCTAAGGGGATTGTTGACGGCCCGATGCTCGTCTCGTTGACTATGAGAACTCCCTCAACCTGGCTGATGATAATGTCTGATAGATCTTCGTTGCCTGCCGTGTCCCTTGCGGCAAAAAGCAATTTTATTGGTTTTTGTGGCTGAAGGTGGAGCCCCGAAAGAAATAACTTTGTTTCGAGCTCGTCATCATCGATGGCAGCAGAAACCCTGGCGAAGTTTGTAAAGCCGTTAATATCCAATTGGGAGCGGGTGTCATTGAACTGGCTGTAGCCTCTGAAATAGATATCATTGTTCCAGCCTACAATCGAAACCATTTTATCCGCACCCAGGGACGAAATTCTGTACCCTGTTTGCACATCACTATCCTCGTCTATGAAGATGTTGATGGTATCCAAACCGTATTTCCCGTTGAGCATGGTTCCGTTTACCTTGGAATACATGGAGAGGGTGGCCAACCGATCGACACTGACCTTGTAATCCACAAGGTTCACATCCTGATTTTCATCCTGATCTACCAGTGAATCTGAAAAGCCCTGAATTCCCTTCCATTCATTAAAAACACCATCGATACCCATAACTTTCGGCTCGACAATGATCAATCTGTTGATAATGAAAGGTGCTGAGATCAGCACAACAACAAGGATAAACACCGCTATGACCCTAACAATACTTCCATCACGACCACCTGCTTTTGGGGCCATACCCAGTCCATTTGTGATACCGTTGCCGTTGGTGATCCCGTTTGTCAATCCGCGTTTAATTGAACGAAGTCCATTGGTCAAACCGTTTGTGAGACCGTTGGTGAGGCCATTTGTAATGCCGTTCCCGTTGATCAGACCATCCGAAAGGATTCCCGTCCCCTCGCCTTTTTGTGCCTTTATCCCGTTTGTGAGACCATTTGTAAGGCCATTGGTGAGACCGTTCGTAAGACCAGTATATGAAATGCGGGAGGGAGGTGCGGCTTCAAGGCCTTGGGTAAGTTCCTCAAGGGATTCGATTTCCGTCACAGGCTCTACGTCAGCACCGCATTCGGGACAGATTTCCACACCGTAACCGAGTCTTTTATCACAAATCGGGCAAGATGGCAGTGTTTCTTCCACTTCTGCAATGGCCTGAGATTCCCGCTCCAGATCCTCCATTACAAGGTCAAGTTCCCCCATTTCTTCCATGCTGCTCAGTTTATCCCATCTTTGCCTAAAATCCCTTGAAACGCCCTTTTTTACGGCTTCTTCTGCCAAAGGCTCCAACTCGCGGATTATAACCCCGCAATTGTAACACTCAGAATCACCTAATTCCACGGGCACCCCACAGGCAGGACACACATGGAGTCCCTCTATTTTCATTGCTTCCTTTACTTCGTCGTAACCTCCCTCTTCGGCAATCCCTTCCATTTCCCCGGGCTCTTCGGCCAACTCAATCCCATCAAATCCCTCCGCCACTAATATTCCTAGGGATTTTTCCAGTTCCTCCAATTCTTCCAACAGCCCGGTTTGTCTTGCCTTCTCAACCTCTCCCACCTCTTCTATGGCTTCCAGATCCTTAATCTTCTCTTCGATAGCCTCTAAATCCAGGTCCTCCAATCCTTGGGCCTTTTCAACTTCTTCTAGGCCTTCTAATGGTTCATACTCCTCGGCTAACCCCTCGATTACTTCAGGTCCTTCTGCTATTAATTCTTCATATGCCACAACATCTTCCGCCTCTTTGAGGACCTCAGGTTCCCCGATTACTTCCTCCACCTCTTCTAATGGCTCAGGTTCCACAACACCTTCTTCCGCCATCTCTGCTGATGGTTCAAG
>CP070726.1:2349579-2352142 GCA_020350865.1 Thermoplasmata archaeon | reverse complement strand
GCGGCTTTACCTTGAGGGATGGGATGGCCTCGATGCCCAGCTCTTTGAACTTATCTACTCTCTTACCTGACTGTGTGGAACATTTCCATGCTGATGTAGCCAAGGTTTCCGATGGATAGTTGATCACAAACTCTCCTGAGTGCTCTATGCATCTGTGGCTGTATCGTTCGGGTGCCACTGAAATGAGAAATAGCCATGGGTCCCAGGAAGTAATAGTCACCCAGGAGAGGCCGATGGCATTTGGGTTTCCATTTTCATCCTCTGCCGTTACCAGGGCAAAGGGCAGGGGGCTGCTCAGGGTAATGGCTTCATTTTTCGATAGTTCCTTCATTTTTTCTCCTCTTCATCCATCAGTTCTTGTGTTTTAACATAAGGAAAAGAACTGATGTAGTAAATACCAGAACAATGGATTGCGCTTGTTGTTGTATAACGGAGATGGAGTCTCTTAAAGTATCTCGATGTTTTTTCCTTCATATGTTAAGCTTGGAGGTATGAAATTCAGTGAGCTGAATCTGAATCCCCTGATGCTCCAGGCCCTCCAGAAAATGAACTACACAGATCTGACGCCTATTCAGGAGCAGACCTTTCCGTATATATTATCGGGTAGGGATTTACTCGCCACCGCAGAAACGGGTTCAGGCAAAACCAGTGCCTGCAGTATTCCTCTGGTGCAAAAGATAGATACTGCCAAAAATGAGATACAGGTTCTGATCCTGGTTCCTACGCGAGAACTGGCCCTCCAATACGTAGAGGAAATCGATAGAATTGTGCAGACAATGGACGTGAAGCCCTTTGCCATTTATGGTGGCTTCTCCATGGAAATCCAGAAGGCCAAGCTGCTGAGTACAGTGCACATTTTAGTGGCAACTCCCGGAAGGCTGATTGATATGATTTATAGGGGGTATATCTCCCTTTCATCTGTGGATACCATGGTTCTGGATGAGGCAGACGAGATGCTCAAGCTCGGTTTTTTGGAAGATATCAATTTTATTTTCTCATGTTTGATACATGAACATCAGACTATGCTTTTTTCTGCAACAATGCCGGAAGCAGTTAAAAAGCTGACACAGACATATCTTAATGATCCGGTCATTATTGAGCTGAATGTGGAGCAAGTCGCACCTCAGTCACTGGAGCACCAGTTTGCACTGGTTCGAACCTCAGCCCGCGTTTCCTTTCTCATCGATTATGTAAATCGCGAAACCGTCAATCAGGCAATAATTTTTTGTAATTCCAGGCATAGTGGGGAAAAGCTCTTCTCTCAGCTTAAAGGAAAGGTCAAGTCTCTGGAGATCATTCATGGTGGGCTTGAGCAGTCGAAGCGAACTGCGATTATTCGTCGTTTCCGACGCCATGGCATCGATGTTATGGTGGCAACTGACCTGGCAGGACGGGGTCTGGATTTTGTGAAGGTAAGCCATATAATCAATTACGATTTTCCCCAGAATCCGGAAATATACACCCACAGAACAGGCCGGGCAGCGCGCATGGGGAGGGAGGGGATTGCCCTTACGCTGGTATCTACAAAGGAGTTGAGGTCCCTGAAGAGACTATTGAGGGCAAATCATATAACTCCGGTCTGGCTGGGAAAAGAACCTGATTGGACGAGTGTTTCCCGCCAGAGGAAAGGGCACCCGGGTAGTGCAAAACGGAGAAAGCCGCCTAGAGCTGGTCGTTCGCACCCGCATTCAAAGGGGAAAGGTGCCGGAGCATAGAGGACTGAAAATCAGGGGTATATTGTTTAGCAGCAATCTCCATTTTATTGAGATTAAGGTGAACCGGGTAATCGCACACTGTCGCTGGAGGGTTCAATGGCAATAGAGAAAGTTGTATTGATAACTGGGGCTACAGGTTCAGTGGGGAAGGTGGTAAGCACGCGTATGGCCAAAGCAGGGTATCGTCTTGTGCTCACTGCTCGCAGTCAGGAACCGCTCATTGCCCTCGCTTCACAGTTGAATATGGACAAGGGCCGGGTTTTGACCCATCCTGCTGATATCACCGATTCGGATTCGGTTCATCAGCTGTTCGAAGCTATTGAGGAATGGGGGAGTGGTGTGGATATCCTTGTCAACACAGCAGGAGGGTGGAAGGGCGGCAAACCGCTTGAGGAGGTGACCGATACTGAGTGGGATGCCACCCTCCGGTTGAATCTTCAGACAGCCTTCCTCGTAAACCGGGCTGTCATCCCCCATATGGTTAAGCGTGAATGGGGACGCATTATCAATATCGCATCAAAAGCTGCTGTAAGTCCGGGTTCCCGACAGGCGGCGTACAATGTATCCAAAGCGGGTGTCATCGCCCTTACCCAATCCATTTCGATTGAATATCGGCGTAAGGGAATAGCCGCCAATGTCATTCTGCCGAGCATCATCGATACACCGGCCAACCGTAAACAGATGCCCGATGCCGACTATTCCAGATGGGTCACACCGGGGCAGCTTTCAGAGCTCATCCTCTTCCTCTGTACTGAGGAGGGGGGAAGTCTTAACGGTGCAAGCATTCCCCTGTATGGGACAGTGTGAGACCGCCCGTTTTCCTCGGGTACCCACCTATCTTCCACGTT
>CP070726.1:2346643-2349479 GCA_020350865.1 Thermoplasmata archaeon | reverse complement strand
AAGAAACTTCAAAAGGAACTCTCAAATCACGTGATCATCGTGGGCTACGGAGTAACTGGCAAGACCGTTGCAAAGGAGCTGTTGGCCAAGGAATATAACAAGGACCAGATAGTGTTGATTGACAACAGGGAGGATGCCATAAAAGAGGCTGCAGAGGATGATTTCATCGGCCTTCTGGGGGATGCCTCTTCCGAATCAATGCTCTCCAAGGCTGTAGTTACAAGGGCGGACCACATCATCATCACCACCTCGCGGGATGATACGAACGTGCTCATCAGCCTCACAGCAAAGGATATGAACAACAACCTGAAAATCATTGCAAGGGCCAACCAGGAGGAGAACACGAAGCTTTTAAAAAGAAGCGGTGCCGACATCATCATCTCACCCTCAACTGCCGGAGGACATCTCATGGCTGCAGCAACGAAACACGAGCATTTGGCCAACCTTCTCGAGGACATGCTCACAGCGGCAAGGGGCATCACCATGAGGGAAAGGGCCGTCAAGGAGGGGGAGCTCGGGAAGAAACCCAAGGAGATTTCAGGCAAGGTGGTGATAGGGGTGCACAGGAAGGGCCGCCTGCTCTCCATTCCCGAGATGGACACTGCAAAACTGGCTGCAGGGGATATACTCATTTTCCTGGAAAAGAAATCATAGAGGGGAATTACCGGATTCTAAACAGGTGCTCAATTGAACATCGGAGTAATCGCTGTACAAGGTGCTGTCTCAGAGCATATGGAGGCGGTCATGAGAGCTTTTAAAAATAGGGGAATTGAGGGCAGGGCATCCGCGATTCGCAGAAAACAGCAGCTGGCAGAAATAGATGCTCTCATCATACCCGGAGGGTAGAGCACCACCATATCAAGGCTCTTGGAGAAAGCCGATATGCCCCGGCTCATCGTGAAAAAGGCAGAGGAAGGTATTCCCATTATGGGCACATGCGCGGGCATGATTCTGTTATCATCGGAGGGGGACGAGGAGGTTGAGAAAACCAAGACAAAACTTCTTTCCCTTATGGACATGAAGGTGACGAGAAACGCATTCGGGAGACAGAAGGAATCCTTCGAGACCATGCTGGATATCCAGGGTTTTGCAGCTCCTTACAAAGGTGCGTTCATACGCGCACCCGGGATTGTGAAGGTGTGGGGAAATTGCACAAAATTGACCTCTCACGAAGGGTACATCGTCATGGCCAGACAGGACAACCTTCTGGCCTGCGCCTTTCACCCGGAGCTCACAGACGATTCAAGAGTCCACGACATGTAATTGGGTATGATTATAAGGGATGATTTTAAGGGATGATTCTCGCCTCGCAATGGGTATATAATGCATCGCCCAATTGAGTATATGGTGTTTATTGTGAAATACACAGCAGAGAGCCGTCGCATGACCCCAGCTCTATCAACTGAAAATATCAGGCCGAGGATCGTGGCTCCCCCGCCGTGGTTCGAGCCCTCGGACAGCTCAGTCAATTTCGTTTTGGTGAAACTGGTCCCGGGAACCGTGGAGAAAACGAAAAGGGCTTTTAAAAAGATTCACGGCATAACCGGTATCCATCCGGTTTTTGGGGAGTACGACCTGGTATTGATTATCAGGCAAAGGGAAAAGGTGGACAGGGACAAGCTTATCAGGCGTATCAGGAGGGTATCCAGTGTGCTTGATATCCAGACCCTCCTGGCAGCTTCGTAACAAATGTTCCATGTGGACATAAAATGATGGAGCTCCAATCTCCGGCGTGATTACCGGAATAGGTAACACCTTTCCCATTCTTTTGATCGCCACTATTGAAAGTTAGAATTGTAAATGCTTTTATAGTCCCACAACCATTAATCCGCGGTGATTTTCATATGACAAAATCTTCCAATTTCGTCCTGGTAAAAATTGCGGTGGGAGAGGAGGATGATGCATGCGCCGTTCTTGAGGCAATCGAGGGCATTGACAGCATCCACTTCGTTTACGGCGAGTACGACATGGTGATCATAATAAAGGAGAGGGACAGCACCAAGCTGCGGGATATCATCATGAAACAGATCCGCAGTGTCAAGGGTGTTATCGATACAACGACGTTGGTGGCAGCCGATTGAGGCTGTCTTTTTCTAAATTTTATATTTTTTATTTTGTATCCACCTGTTTTTTGAAAAAACCGCTAAAATCCCGCAGAAAAGGTTAAATAAGCGCTTTTACAATATATGATATAACAAATTTCAATTTGTAATGTTACCCTATTTTGGGAGGGGGTTAGTACATGATACAACACACGAAAAAACGACAATGTATTGTTATTGTATTGATGGTGTCTTTTGTTCTCTCGGTTTTTTTACCGGGACTGAGTGCGGTGGCCCAGGACAGCGGGTGGAAGATGTACAGGTTCAACGAGAGTCGCACCGGCAACTCGCCTCTGACGAGCAATATAGTGGAGCCTTCTGTGAAATGGTCCTTTTTGACGGGTGGTGATGTGAAATCCCCGCCTGCAGTAGGAGACATCAATTCCGACGGTGAGCTTGAGGTGGTATTTGGCTCCAACGACCAGCACCTGTATGCACTTGACAAGTATGGTAATGAATTGTGGAATTTCCCTGTGCAGGGTCCCATCGTATGCTCCCCTACCATCGGTGATGTGGACGGGGACGGCCTTTCCGAAATCGTCTTCGGCGGTTATTTCCTGGACTGGGGGGATCCCAATCTATACGTTCTTAACGGGGAGGACGGAAGCCCAGTATGGCAATTCACCTCCGGGAATATTGGAGCACCATATAGGGGTTTTCAGGCTTCTGCCCTCCTCTGCGATATCTCGGGTGACGGCATCGATGATGTCCTTGTGGGCAGCATGGACCACTAT
>CP070726.1:2332643-2346543 GCA_020350865.1 Thermoplasmata archaeon | reverse complement strand
CGTCGTCACCCATCATCATATCGATTTTGTAGCCCGCCTTCTCCACCGAGGAGATAGCCTCTGACACCAGATGGGAGAACAGTGGGGATGCGGCAACCACCGGATTCTCCCTTTCCCTCAAACGGTTCTCAAAGCGCTTCTGGGCATCGACTATCTCCCCTCCCTGTTTTGTCAGCACCGTTCCCTGTGTTGTCGTGGAAAGCAGCCCAAAGCCCAGTTTGACCTCCAGCTCCCTTATGTATCGATGCAGCACGGGCACTGCGATTCCCAGTTTCTGGGCGGCGCGGTTCTGGGAGCCCGTCTCGGCCACGGCACTGAGGGCCTGAAGCTGCCGAAAGGAAATATGGACTCCGTCAACCACTAGCCGCACTTCAGGGAGTATTTCCATGAGATCGTACGGCAATCCCTTTTGGCATAATTAGGATTGCGGTAGAGGAGAGGATTTGACAGGCCAAGCCAATTGCCCTTTACCGCTGTTAACCCCTAATAATATAATCAATATCCAATGAGAAATTTTGAAATCGTGGAGGCGGACGGGGGAGGGCGGGCGGGATAAGAACACATATGAATGGAAAAATGGGGGGCGGGGGGAGACAGACAAAGAATATTTGGACGATTGCGCCAAAAACTATTTAAGTACATATATAGCTATATTGCTTGATGAGCGGGGAGCGGCGGATAAGGATAGCGGGCATTCTAGCCCTGTTCTTTGCATGTGCTGTTCTGATCATAGCCAGCGGGGCAGCCGCAGAGGGGGGAAACGAGACCGAAGACCAGCTGCTCAATGATTTTAACGTGAACCAGAGTTATAATGTCAGCTTGGATTATGGTTTTAACGCCACCGTAATTGGATTAAACGCGAATACAATGAATGTCGCTGATTCTTATACGGTTGAAACGGCAGGAGGAGCCCCTCCCAGTAACAATTACACGAAAGACGATGATGTTGGCAATTAACCGTTTATTTTGATTTGATATCCTCTGCGAAAACATATACGATAGAATTTTACGATGCTGGCGCCACCGTTGAAGACCAGGGCTTCATTGTTGCGACCCCTGACATCACTATCAGAAATACAGGTTGCGACGGAGATACCATAGAATGGGATGAGTTTCAAGAGGGAGTCAAAATTGATCTAGAAGACTCCCAGGAGCCCGACGGCAGCTGGAATAATGATGTGGGCGACACGGCGGTGGCCTCCTGGGGCCTGAGAAATGTGGATAACGAGAACACAACGGCAGCCGACAGGGGTGTTGCCTGGCTGCAGGAACAGGATAATGAAGAGGGGCGCTCCTGGAGTTCGGTGGAGGACGATTCAAAGGCCATAATGGCCCTGGACAGTGCGGAGGTGGATGTCTGGGAGGAGATCGCGGCTCTCATGCTCAAGCAGAGGCCTGACGGCAGCTTCGGAGGCACGGAGGAGACCTCCTGGGCCGTGATGGCCCTGTCCACCCATCCCGACGACAGAACCATGGCGAGCATGGAGAAGGCCATGACCTGGCTGAGGAACCAGAACTACGACAACAACGAGGACCTGGCCCGTGCTGCCCTGGCCGAGCAGTTATACGAGCGAGCTCTGATAAGGGATGGGGATGGAGACGGTTATTGGGATGCAGACGATGCTGCACCCGTCAAAGGCGGCGGTGGAAGCGGGTACATTCCCCCGCCCTGGCTGTATTTCCTTTCCCTGTTTATCATATGCTCCCTGGTGCTCTCCTACTGGCTGTTCGCGAGGCTGGAAAAGGACCAGGCGCTATCGGGAGTGCGTAAAGATTTATATAAATACATCACCGAGCACCCGGGGGAGCATCTGGCCGGTATAACAAAGGAGTGCGCCATAAGCTCAAGCAGCGCCAGGTACCACCTCTCTGTGCTGGAGGAGATGGACTTCATAGTAACGCATAAGAACGGCAAGTACAAGCGTTTCTACATCAACAAGAACGGATACAGCAGGTATACCAACGGTAACGGATACAAGCACATCATGTCGGCTCTGAAGAACAACACGGCAAGAAGGATTGTCAAGTTCCTTATCTCGCATCCCAGAGCCAATCAGAAGAAGGTCTCCAGCGGCCTGAACCTCCACCCCTCCACAGTGAACTGGCACGCCCAGAGGCTCACAGATGCGGAGATCATCAGCAAGGAGAAAAAGGGCAAGGAGATCCTGTACACCCTGAACCACGACGTGCAGCTGAGAAAGGTCATCGGCATCCTGGAGGGCTCACCGGTTTAATTGTTTTAGAAAATGATGGGGTGGTTAGAGTCAAAGGGGCGGGGGGAGGATACTGACAAAAACATTTTGAGGACCGTGCCAACACTTTGAGGAACGTGCCAAAAATACTTTTTATGGTCATCCGAATGGGATTACTGATGGACATGTACCCCGAAAAAAGCCAACATGTCAATATTTTCTTTGACATGTCACTTACATGTCTAATACAAGGTTAAATAGCATCTTGGAGATGAATATTCAATCATGAGGTCGGTGAAGAACATGTATTGGAAGCGCGTGATAGCTATAGGCGTTTTGTGTGTGTCCCTTGCACTGTTGATGAACATGACCATAGGGAATACGGATCTGACTGATATGGTCCTTGAAAACACGGGTATGAGTCAGGGGAAGTCGCTCTCCAAAGGCGATGAGCCCTCAAGCTCCTACTATATCGTTGTCAAAGGCCACGACGACACCGTATCCCTGGTCAAGGCAAATGACGAGCTGGCAGCCAAGATGGAGGCCTACCATGAAAGTCAGAACGGCAAACAACCGGCTCAGCCGGGAAAAGAGGAAAAACCAGTGCCGCCCACCATAATCGGTGAGATTACTACCGTGAAAATCGTTGACCTGCCCTCAGACATTATAGATACCAGCGATCCATTCATATACGATGACGAATGCGGGGATGTGAAGAATTTTGAATCCCTCGAGGAGCTCAAAGCCTATCTTGAGAACCATACCTATCAACGCAAATACTACTACTACGATAGCTACAGGAACACCTCAGGAACAGTGTTGACTGGTGCCAAAGTTGTACCTGAGGATAATACAGTTTCTTTCAGTTTCGATACCGATGGCGACGGTTTTCCCGATTCCTCAAGCGACCACTCCACCACAAATATCCAGGTTGCGGGAGTGGATGAAGGGGACATCGTGAAAAACGATGGAAGGTACGCCTACGTTGTCACCCGGGATGAGAACTATAAACACAAGGTGATCATAGCGGACGTATATCCCGCAGGGGATGCGAAGATCCTCTCCCAGATCAAGACCAACGGCACCATCAGGGAAATATATATCACGGCAGACAAGCTTGTTACGGTGGGAAGTGACGAGAACGGAATATCATGCGTCCATGTCTTCGATATCACAGAAAGGGGAGATCCCGACCTGCTCAGCAGCTATTCTCTCGAGGGCTCCGTTTCCCATACGAGGAGGATCGGCAACTACCTGTATCTGGTGGGCGCCACATACATTAACAGCAGATTCGAGCCCTGCGATCTGCCCGTTCCGGCGGATAAGATATACTACTTTTCCAGCTACAACAGCACCAATCAGTACACCTACTCCCTTCCCCTCACAACCATCGTATCCATCAATATCGCAGATCCCGCCTCCGAGCCCAATGCAAAGTCCATCCTGTCCGCCTCCTCCGGGAACATCTATGTCTCCATGAACAACATATACATCACCTACACGCAGTACTCGTACGGAGGCTACTATTCGTCCAATAACCAGAAAACCGTGATTCACAGGATCTCCATTGCGGAAGGTGAAATCAGGTACAGGGCCATGGGCGAGGTCCCCGGATATGCATTGAACAGGTTCTCCATGGGCGAGCACATGGGCTATCTCAGGATCGCCACATCCGGCGGGAGCGTATCCAAGAGCGGTACAGGCACTGCAACCAACCAGGTCTATGTCCTGGACATGGACCTGAACACCGTAGGCAAAGTGGAGGACATCGCTCCCGGGGAAAAAATCTACTCTGCCAGGTTCATGGGCAATAGAGCTTATCTTGTGACATTCAAGAAGGTGGATCCCTTCTATGTCATAGATCTCTCCAATCCCAGGAATCCCGCCATACTGGGCGAGCTGAAGATACCCGGTTACTCGGACTACCTGCATCCGTACGACGAGAACCATGTGATAGGCCTGGGCAAGGACACGGTGGAGGCCGAATACGGCAACTTCGCGTGGTACCAGGGTGTGAAGCTCTCTTTATTCGATGTAACTGATGTCAGCAATCCTAAGGAGATCTCGAAGTTCATTATCGGGGACAGGGGTACCAGCTCGCCGGCACTGAATGACCCCCATGCCTTCCTGTTCAGCAGGGAGAAAAACCTGCTGGTTCTGCCCATAAACCTCTATGAAATCAATCACTCGAGATACCCCAACGGTGCCCCTGCAAACACCCACGGGGAGTACAAGTGGAGCGGTGTCTATGTGTTCGATTTGTCAGCAGACAACGGATTCGCATTAAAGGGCACAATAAGTCACCCGGAAAATACGGACGAGCAGGATAGATACTATCCATATTACTACTACAGGTCAAATTCCATAAAGAGGTCCTTTTACATCGGGGATGTGCTCTACACATGCTCTGATCACATACTGAAGATGAATGATTTGGATGACCTGCATGACATAAACGAGCTACCCCTCGCTTGCTGAATGGTCGTGCAGGAGCGTCCTGCAGGTAGCCGCACCCTCCCTCAAACCCTCACCCTTATTTTTTTTCTTTTCACAACCAGTTTAAAAAGGCAAAGATTATTAGATATAAAATCCTTAAGTTCGCATTAACATGGACAATTTCACAGTAATGGGCAATTTGCACCACTTAAAACAGAGGGAGCATTTTTGACTGAAAAGACAAATAAAAGGGAAAATCTGATAGAATACATGGGCATGCTCTACGGGCAGGGAGTTCCCAAAGTTAAGGATTCTAGGAAGAAGGCCCTGGGATTCGTTTGCCTCCAGAGGCCCTTGGTTGCGATTATGGGCCCCTTAATGTTCTTTGCCGCGGCCTTCATTGCATTGGGAAGGGTCCCGCCTTTGGGCGATATCTTATGGGGATTCATAGCTGTGTATGCCCTCACCTCGGCCGAGCACACCATCGACGATTTCATAGACAAGGAGATAGACAAAAAGAAATGGCCCACAAGACCCCTGCCCACGGAGACCATTTCAAGACGGGGAGGAGGAATGTTCGCCATCTCACTTGCTGCTCTCGGGATAATCATCTCGTATATCGTCTTCAACCAGCAACTCGTTATTGTGGAATTTGTTGCACTGGGACTGGGCACTGCATATCCCTTTCTTAGGGACAGATTGGGGTACCTGGTTCTTGGCCCCATACCACCGCTCATCGGCATCGGCGGATGGGTGGCCTATACTCCCGACACCCTCCTCACATCCCCCGTGCCCTGGATACTGTACCTCATCTTCTTCACCTGGCAGGCCTTCCACATCCTCACACTGCCCTGGGCCCTCACAAGAATCAAGACGTTCATAATCAAGCCGAAACCGGGGACTGTGGCGAAAATCAGCGTAGTATTCTCGGTCATCACATTAATTCTCGCCCTATATCTCTCATTCTTCATTCCCAACGCAATAATGTTCGTTTCAGTGATGATCATCATCTCTATGCTGTTCTGGACAACTGCTGTGCCCCTGATAAAGGAGCCTACCAAAACAGAGAACAGTTATCGGGCCGTGATGGTGGCCACGAACTACAATGTGATCATGTGCATTGCGCTCATGTTTGCGGCAATTTGACCATGATTACGCCCGCAGCAGATTGGCCTTAACATACTCCTTCCAGTCCTCTTTTGGTGCTAGCCGCTGCTGTTTCTCAATCACTGTTGTGGTGTGGCCGGAAACCCCGGGAAGGTTTTTGATATTCTCCTGTATGTAATCCTGGACGGAGCTTAGGTCCTTTGATACCAGAGAGAACATCAGGCTGTCACCGTACAGATGGAATGTATATGCCAAATATACCGGGGCTACATCCTGGGTCTGCGGCAGTCTGGAAATCGAATTGTAGACCTCTGAATATTTGCAGGGATATACCCTTACGGTCACAATCAATCTCTGCCATTCATCGAGAAGTTTTTCTGGGATTCTGAAGAACCTCATCCCCATGAGGTTAACCATCCATATCTTGTCTACACCTTCGATTGCGGCGATATTATCGGCAACAAATTTGCCAAGTACATCCGGATTTTTTGCATGGATAAACAAACTGGTGTCCTCGTGTCTGGCCCGTCTGGTGATGTACATCAGTTTGGCCTCACCGTTGAATTCACTTTCAATGGTGTTATCGTTTTCCACAATATAGTTCCACAAATCGTTGTTGCCGTTCCTCATCTTAACACGCACTATTGCCAACATTTCGGTATCCCCCTCTTCTGGTGGATTACAATTTACCAGGCACTGTAAACGGTAGCATGAATTGGCCATCTTTTTTTAAAGAATGGCGAATATCAGCTATCTGATAATGATATGTACTCAAAGCTATTTATGGTTTTCGTTAGTCTGTGTCGAGTTTTCGTTACCATTTATTCTTCAATATGAAAAACGAGCTTTAACCCGAGTTTAATTTCAAATACCAGGTAAAAGGCCTCCCGTCTCATTCCTTTTCGAATTTATAGGTGATCTCAATGAGGCATAGGACCACATTTGTCAAGGGGCACCGGTTCTTTGATTCCTCGAAGCAAGCCTGCAGATCCTTCTCGTATCTCGCATCTGCACAGACCTTTAGCTCCATATCGATTCTCTCGAGCCTCTCCCTCCCTGTCATCTCGTGTGTGATGGTCCCCCGTACATCTGAGTAAACCGCATCCATTATCAAGGCGCGCTCATGGGCACATTTCGTGAATGTAGCTGTGAAACAGGCGCCAATGCTTGCCAGAAATATCTCTCCCGGTGCGGGTGCCGTATTGGTTCCGTACTTCCATTTCTGACCGTCCGCCACCACCTCGAATCCCCGAACAAGACCTGTTGTCTTGATGCCCCCCTCCCAGTGGGTCTTCACGTGGACCTTGAGGACCTTTGTATCTTCTTTTTCATCTTCTGTGCTCAATAAAAAGACCTAAAGACGTTATTGTATTTGTTTTTATCGAACTGAATCCTTCATTTGAGTTATTCATTGTGATTATGGACTTTTTGGTTGTGTGCCCTAATATACGACGAGAGGATTAGGTTCTCGGAGCAGACGGGCCCCTTTGCATCAATACCCATTATATCGAAATCGTCAATCTCACTATACTGAGTTATCCGCTCAGGTTTACAAATAAAGGTGCGAACTAAACTGATTGCCTGATGATTCGTTCCCAAACGAGCATATGCCTTCCCCTTTGGCACTAAATCCGACATTATTAATGGATTTTCTTAATGCCGTTAAATATAAAAACCCCCAAATACATGCATATCTGGCGGAAAGCGATGCAAATGCGCCGATATAAACAATATAGGCAATCATTTGGAGACGGATTCCGACTTGAGAATTACGATATTAGTATTGAGTGGGACAAAAAGAGCTTTAATGGCGACGCAAATTTAATTGCGATTGGATAAAACGAACCGAAAGTGACGGAGATTTCGTAACTATATGAATAAAATTATCAATGGTGATTGCGAAATGAATAAGGATTTCAACGAAATATATCAACAGATTATTGGAATTACGGGCGAGGACAGGGTAAAAATAGACGCCTTTGAGAGAAGAATGTACAGTCACGATTTGGCTTCCCTACCAAAAATGATGGAACTTGGATTCAAAATGATGCCGGACCTTGTGGTGATACCAAAGGACGCAGAAGAGATCGCGGAGATAGTGAAGCTCGCATACAAGGTAGGTATTCCCATAGTTCCAAGAGGGGGGGCGAGCTGGGGTCTGGGCGGGGCAATGCCTGTGGAAGGGGGCATAGTAATCGATCTGACTCGGATGAATAGGATACTGGATATTGACGAGGATAACCATCTCGTCACGTTGGAATCGGGTATGACATGGAAAATGCTCCATGAAACCCTGTTAAAGAAGGGTTACCTGCTGGGCTCATACCCAAGCAGTGCCTACGCCGCAACCATAGGAGGTTGGATCAACACGGGTGGTGTGGGTGTGGGCTCGTACAAATATGGTGCGGCAGCGGACAACATAGAATCCATGGAGGTGGTGCTTCCGAACGGAGGAATTCTCGTCACCGGGAACCGGGGTTTGATCGGAACCGGCTCCTTTGATATCAACAGGCTTTTTTTCGGGTCGGAGGGCACTCTCGGTATAATCACACAGGTGACCATGAAGATACATCCGGCACCAGAGGAACTCCGTCCTCTGTCCTACGGTTTTCCTGATATAAAGGCACTTTCGCTGGCGGTACGAGACACAACCAGAACCGATATTTCACCATTGCATATCTCCTTTCTGGATAAGAACCACTTCGATTTTCTGAAGCATATCGGAATGGGTGAGCACACTCCCGAGGTAGGGGCGATGCTGAATATCGCCCTGGAGGGAGATTCCGAGGTTATAAACGAAGAGGAAAAACTCCTAGACAAGATCGCACAAGACCGGGGTGGCGAAAAACAAAGTACAGGGGTTGCAGAACATGAATGGAATGAACGCTACTACGAGCTGCGTACCAAGAGAGCAGGCCCTTCTGCAGTTCTGGGGGAGGCCTTCGTACCGGTAGCCAGCATGGCTGGTATGGCATCCGACATCTACAAGCTCATAAAAAAAATGAAACTGAGAGCCGCCATTACAGGCATGGTGGGGGATAGAAATACAGTGGTATTCATGCCCTACTACCTATCAGATGAGCGCAAGTTGATTAGAAACATGGTTTCTCTTTCTTTTGTCAAGAAATTGGGAGATCTGGCCTTCATGCACGGGGGAAGACCCGCAGGATTGGGGCTCTTTTTTCCGGGTAACCTCAAGAGGATGTACGGGCAGGGCTCAGATGTAATGTTCGATATCAAGGCGGCAATTGACCCGTATGACGTCATGAACCCTGGAAAAACAACCGAAGGCCTGACGAGATTTGGTGTGCCCATACCTGCCTTTGCCATGAACCTGGGAATGAATGTCATGGCTAAAATCAAGCGTATATTATCCAAAGATAGAGAGGTGCCAACATGAAATTAAAGATAGAGGGGATCTCAAAAGACCTATACGCCTGTTTGCAATGCGGTTATTGTACATATATCTGCCCTGTCTACAAGCAGGTGGGATGGGAATCGGCCTCGCCAAGAGGAAAGATGTTCTATCTCAAACAACTGACAAATAGAAACATCTTGGACAGGATACTTCGCAGAAACATTGAGATCAGCGACGATTTGATCAAGAGAATCTATCAATGCACAAACTGCGGTGCCTGCGAGCAGATATGCCATGTGAACACCAAACCGTATGAAATATGGGAAAAGGTCAAGGACTGGTTTTACGAAAATAACATCGAACCCCCTGACATCATCAAGAAGATGAGAACAACCATTGATACATATCACAGCCCCTACGTCAGCGGTTTTGAATCCGGGCCTGTGGCCAATAGAAATGAATCGATTATAAAGAAGCACAAGCTGCCTGTAAAGGCCGATATTGTTCTCTTTTTGGGTTGCGTCTCCTCGTACCTGCTCATCAAGATGATGAATTCGGCACTGAAGATTTTGAGAAAGTCAGGTGTGAATTATACCGTTCTCAAGGATGAATGGTGCTGCGGAAATATACTCGGGGCAACAGGTTTTGGAAGGACCGATACATTCCAAAAAAGTGCCCAGCATAATATGGCTGCAGTAAAAGCAACCGGTGCACATACGCTTATTACGAGTTGCCCCGGGTGTTATCGAACGTTCTCGGAAATGTATCCAAAATATGCAAGTAAACCCGATTTCGAGGTTCTACATTTTACCGAACTTTTGGTTGATCTGATTGATAATGAAAAATTAACATTTAAAAAGTCAGTTGACAGGAATGTCGCCTATCATGACCCATGCGAGTTGGGGCGGTTGTCTGGAATCTTCGAACCGCCAAGAAAAATACTGGAGAATACACCTGGGATAAATCTCAGGGAATTAACAGATAACAAGAGAAACTGCACGTGCTGCGGCAACGGTGGTGGATTGAGCTCACTGGAGCCTGAAATGGCGCTGAACATCTCAGTGAATAAAATAAATGAGGTGATGGAGACCGAGGCCGACACTTTAGTTTCAAGTTGTCCGAATTGCAGACAGGGATTGAGCAATGCAATCCTTGAGAAGAAAAAGAGACTGTCCACAAACGGAGGGGGAGATTTACAATTGGAAATGATGGATATAACAGAACTTGTTGGAAAAGTGGTCTGAACTTACATGTCAACAGTATGTGGAATAATCAGCATGAAACAGAAAAAGAGGTGGTGACGTGAAAATCGGAAAATACGAGATGCCGGATGAGCTATACTATAACAAGGGACATTGCTGGGCAAGAATAAAGGACGACATGGCAGAGGTCGGTTACGACCATTTTGGAGAGAGGCTGGCAGGGCCGATAAAAAGTGTCGAGCTTCTTGATGAGGAGGATCTAATTTCCCAGGAGGAGCCCTTTGGAACGCTGAGTTCCGGAAAATGGGCGGGAAAACTGGAATCGCCTATATCAGGTGAAATAGTGGAAGTCAACGAGGACATAGTGAATGATCCAGGTAAGATAAATGCGAATCCCTACGAATCCTGGTTGGTGAAAATTAAAATCGAAGATGCCAGCGAGCTTGACAACCTGATGAAGGGCGGAAGCCAAGCCCTTGAAAGTTGGGTGAATTCCGAGATAAGTCAGTTCGAGGCAAAGGGATACAACTGGGAGTAAAAAGCAGTGCAAGACCCTCCGTAAGGGAAAATCAATAACATCGGGGGATGCTGGTGACCGACGGGTTTCATGAACAGAATATTGGAACTGATGAGGGGAATGAACAGTTAAATCCGAACTTCAAATATGAGATCGCGCAGCAAAAAGGCGGGGAAAAGATACTTGATTGCCTTCAGTGCGGAACGTGCGCAGGCATATGCCCCGTATATGAGGTGGACGAGAGGTATGACCCTCAAAAGATCATCAAGATGGCATTAAACGGAATGCGAAAGCAATTGCTATCCAGCGAATTCATATGGATGTGCGCCACTTGCTATTCATGTTACGAGCATTGCCCTCAGGACGTAAAAGCTACGGATATTATGTGTGCAATACAGAATATTGCCACTAAGAATGGTTACCCGGCCCCTGCAATGGATGATAAGATAAAACTGCTCAAAGAACATGCACGAACCCTTCCACTGGACAATTTCGATAACAAAAAACGCATGAAATTCAATCTCCCGCCCATAGAAGAGAGAGTAACTGATACTGCAAAGATAATTAGTAATACAGGTATCGAGAGCATAATAGGAGGAAAATTGTGAAGTACGCACTCTATTTGGGGTGTACGGTGCCCTCACGAGCCCACAACTACGAGGTATCTGCCCGGTTGGTCGCAAAGAACTTTGGTATAGAATTTCTGGATATTGCTGAATTCGGTTGTTGCGGCCTTCCACTTAAGTCCGGGCATTACGAAACCTATTTAACAATAGCTGCTTACAACCTTGCAGTTGCCCAGGATCACGGCCTGCCCCTAGTGGTGTTTTGCAACGGTTGCTTCGGGTCATTGACTGAGGCAAATAAACATCTTACTGAGAACGAAAAAGACCGCATGCGTATCAATGAATTGCTCAAATCCACGGAAAAAACATTTACCCAAGGTGTGGAAATCATGCATTTCTCTTCCGTTTTGTATGAGCATGTAGGAATTGATAGAATAAAGGACTCGATAGTTAATAGATTCGAGGGTGTAAAAATCGCACCTCACTATGGTTGTCATTATCTAAGACCGGGAGAGGGATCTGGAAAAATCGATGACCCTATGAAACCCACTTCCTTGGATTGCCTGATCGAAGCCACAGGTGCCACTTCCATATCGTACGAGGATATGCTGCAGTGCTGTGCAAGCCCTATTTTAGGCTCAAGTGAGAAGAACGCCATGAGAATCGGCAAATTAAAGCTCGATCACGTGAAACGGGCGGGAGCGGATGCCATGGTCATTCACTGCCCCCTCTGCAGTATCATGTACGATCAATATCAACCCACCATGGAACAGGAATTCGGAGTGGAATACAAAATCCCGGTGCTATACTATGCCCAGCTTCTGGGTCTGGCGTTAGGTTTCAGTCCCAAGGAACTTGGCATGAAGAAAAACAAGGTCAAAGCAGACGAGCTGTATGAAAAGATGGGGATCACAGTGTAGGTAACAATTAGATGGAGGTATGAAAAATCATGGTAAAGATTGGTGTATATACATGTCTGTGTGATGGGGATTACAATGAATCTATAGACATGGATCTAGTCATTGAGTACACCAAGAATTTACCGGATGTTTTCAAAGTGGCATCCCATAACCATTTATGCAAAGAAGATGGATTGGCGTTGATAAAAGAGGACATAAGGAACGAAGTTGTCGATAGAGTTGTTATAGCCGGATGTACACCCAGCATCTATGAAGATATCTTTGGAAACCTGTTAGAAGAAGCAGGATTAAATAGATATTTGTACGAACATTCGAACATCAGAGAACAGTGTGCTTGGGTTCACAGAGATAAATATGCCGGAACTGAAACGGCCAAATCCATCATTTCAATGGCTGTTGCGAAATCGAGACTCTCAGAGCCGTTGATGGGAACAGAAATCGAGATAAATCCCTGTGCACTGGTTATTGGTGGCGGGATAGCAGGTATGCGAGCATCGCTGGACTTAGCACAGAAAGGATTTAAGAACTATTTGGTTGAGTGTGAATCCGAGCTTGGCGGACGTACATATAAACTTAACTCAACATACCCCACGTCAAATTGTGGGATATGCTGTCTGCATGACTGCAAGAACTGTAAACTCACCCCAAAAAAAGAGGAATTTTATAATAATCCAAATATTGAAGTGCTGCTAAATTCGGAGGTCACCAATATCGAGGGTTTCATTGGCAATTATCAAGCGGAGGTGAAAAATAAGACAGGTGATTTGAGGCATTTAGAGGTTGGGACAATAATTATTTCTACGGGCTCTAAAACATTTGACCCAAGTATTTTACCTGAATATGGCTATGAACATGAAGACGTTGTGACAATACTGGAGCTGGAGAGACTTCATGGCTTTCGAAGACCATCGGATGGCAAGGTGCCCAAAACCGTGAATTTCATACTATGTGTCGGCTCGCGTTCGAAAAAAAGCGGTAACCCGCATTGTTCTTTAGTGTGCTGTAATTTTGCGATAGGACAGGCACGAGAAATCAAAGAACTTTATCCAGATACAAATATCTTTGTCCATTTCATGGATATCCGAGCAGCCTATCAAGGATTTGAGGAATTCTATTCCGAGGCAAGGAATATGGGGATAAATTTCATTAGAGGTCGTGTAGCAAGAGTGGAGAAAATCGGTGATGAACTCCTAGTAAGAGCAAAAGATATGGACATGGGTAAACTTCTCAAAATCAAATCAGATCTTGTAGTACTAGCTGTTGGGCAGGAGCCGGCAGAGGGAACTGGACAATTGGCAAAAATGATGAATCTGGAGCTAGATATTGAGGGCTTTGTCAAGAATATTAACCCTCAATATCACTATCTCGAGGAAACAGGGTTATATGCCGCGGGTTGTGCCTTGGGCCCAAAAGGGATTAGGCAATCCGTTGCAGAGGCAAAAAATGCGGTCTTGAACGCCAGCAATTTTCTTGAAGGGGGCAAAATCCGCTTAAGCCCCATAAAATCAAGAGTTGTTTGGGCAAATTGTGACGGTTGTGCATATTGTATTGATCCGTGTCCCAATAATGCTTTAACCTTGATCGATTATATAAAGAATGGTG
>CP070726.1:2324821-2332543 GCA_020350865.1 Thermoplasmata archaeon | reverse complement strand
CTCACCTTGCAGGAGGGAATTATCACCATCATTGTAGAGGATTTCAACGCTGTATACCCGATAACAATAGACCCGTGGGTTTTCGAGCAGAAAGCCAAGCTCACCGCAAGCGACGGGGCGGCCGAAGACATGTTCGGCGGGTCTGTGGCAATAGATGGAGATACCATAGTTATCGGAGCACCAAATGATGACGATGCAGGTACCGATTCAGGCTCGGCATATGTATTTGTCCGCAGCGGGGGCGTATGGAGCCAGGAGGCAAAACTCACTGCAAACGACGCGTCTACCTTTGACTGGTTCGGTACATCGGTATCCATTAGTGGGGACAGGATAGTGGTGGGCGCTCCTTTCGACGACGATATGGGTTTCAATTCAGGCTCGGCATATGTATTTGTCCGCAGCGGGGGAACCTGGAGCCAGCAGGATAAATTGACCGCAAGTGATGGAGAGGCTTATGACGATTTTGGCGCGTCGGTATCCATCCTGCAATATACTATCGCAATTGGAGCACCATATGATGATGACGAAGGCACGGATTCGGGCTCAGTTTATATCTTTGGAAGCCCCTACATGGGTGGTGATCAAAAGCTGACCGCAAGCGATGGTGCGGCAGGTGATGGATTTGGGGCTTCGGTCAGCCTTGGAGGGGAAAGGCACTTGATCGATCCGGCCAACAATCCCGTAACCCTCACCCCCGTTACCCTCGTTGTTGGGGCTCCTCTTGACGATGATGCCGGTTCCGATTCAGGCTCGGCCTATGTGTTCGTGTACGGTTTCAGCTTTATGGGCCCCACCCCATGGTGGGGGGAAGCGGCGAAGCTGACCGCAAGTGACGCTACGGCGGATTCGTGGTTCGGTAACTTCGTATCTTTATACGACGAGACTATCGTGATCGGAGCGCCTTACGACGCTGATGTGGCCTTCAATGCAGGTTCGGCCTATGTTTTTGGTTTTAACGGAAGCTCCTGGGTCCAGGAGGCAAAACTCACTGCAAGCGACGGGGCGGACTCTGACATATTCGGCTGGTCGGTATCAATCAATGGATACACAATCGTAATCGGGGCCCCAGGTGACGATGATTCAGGTTCAAATTCAGGTTCGGCTTATGTGTTTGGATACAGTGGAGGCACCTGGGGTGAAGAACAAGAGCTGACCGCATCCGATGCAGTAGCTGATGAGAGTTTTGGATTTTCTGTATCTATCAGCGGCGGTACCGCTATCGCATCGGCAAGCCGGGATGATGACCTTGGGTATGAATCGGGATCCACATATGTTTTCGAACTGCTCAATGATGAAGACGCGGACGGAGTTTCGGATTCATCCGACAACTGCCCAACGGTTCCGAATCCAACAATGGACTGGAGAGATATGAATGCAGACGATCATTACAACGAGCAGAAGGACTTTGACCTCGACGGCGTGGGTGATGCCTGCGATAACTGTCCCTATTCCCCTAATCCTCTGCAGGAAGATGCTGACGGAGACGGAGTCGGAGATGCTTGTGCATCAGACATCTGCAATGACCACGCCATCCCCGGTGGGTGCACAGGTCCGTCCTACTGCGATGGGATTACCGACCCCGAAATCTGTGTGCAGACAGGTCCCTGGCCCCTTGCACCCTATTGCACTTGGGAGCCGATTTGCAGTTGTGAGTCCGGCTGGGCAAATACAAACGGTGATTGGGCAGACGGATGTGAGGACCGTGATACCGACAACGACCTCATTGGAAACAGTGTCGATAACTGCCCGATGACTCCTAACACAGATCAAGCGGATAATGATGGATTCGAATACGATTTTACCAGTGACGGGACAATGGTAGCCTCCACCGTTGGATCAGCAGCAACAGGCGGTCAGAACGCAGCTGACACCTATTATACCCCAAATCCAGGTTTTACAGACAATGAGTTTGAAGTGGGCAATTTAATCGATGATAATACATGGGATCACGCAGAAAGTTACTGGAAAGATACTGGTTCACCGGCCACTTTGATCATAAAAATGCCAGATGCCAGAACTATTACCAGAATTATTCTGGACAATTCCGTCCTGGATGCTGATTCCGGAACTGCGGAGTACATCGTTCAGTACAGCCCAAGTACCACAGATGGTTTCGACGGGGCCTGGTATCCGATGGTCTCCAAATCCACAGGTGACCCATCATATGGAACGATAAGTGGAAATGATGTCCGCAACATTGAGGTTGATTGGCTTCAAACGATCCAGTATCTCAGGGTGCAGTTAACGAGGACGAGCGGCAGTTTTACCACATTGAACGAGATACGCCTCTATGGTATAGAAGGTGACGGTATTGGAGATGTCTGTGACAAATGTCCTGAATTCTATGATCCCGGCCAGGAGGATATGGACGGCGATTCGGTGGGAGATGCATGCGATTGTTCCGACGGTTTCAAAGGACCGAATGAATATGGTGCGGATTGCGGAGGAATATGTGCGGATGATTGCTCGGATTATTGCATCCCGTATTGGGAACAGGGCAACGATGACGATAAGATAGATCTCGTCTTCGTGCCTGATATTGATTATTTCGGTGATGTGGATCTATTTTTAACAGAAGTTGACGATTTGATTTTCAACGAGTTGGGTGCAACTGCGCCCATCTCAGCCAATATGGATATATTCAACTTCTATTACATGGAGGACGAAGGAGATGCACGCGATGGCTGCGGGGGAGATCCTCCCGATGAATTTGACGAGCCGGAGTGCGATTTAGCCGATGCAGTGGTGATATTACACACCGCGGCATTCGGAGACTGCACACTTGGCCGGTTCTATTATACGGCAGAAGGGAATAATATCCAGAGAACGTTTATCCATGAATCCGCACATGCCCTCTTCAGGATGGTGGATGAATACGAAGATACCGGAGTGCCTTGCACCTCCTATAGGCAAAACGACGAGGATGGGGGACCTCCAAATGTTTGGGAAACCGAGGACAACTGTCGAGACGACGCCACCGACGAGGGGTGGGATCCAGATGACTGCATTGAATTCTGCGATCAGGCTCCCTGTTGTGGAGGGGGATGGTGGAAGATAGACCATGATGCCCCAGAAATAATGGTTGACAATTCCAATGGGTTTGGGATAGCCTGCAGCAGGCGCATCAACTGGGTGTCCGACCAATATGTGGATCCGCCCGGAGGGGGGGAAGAGGGAGAAAAGTCCGTGAAAGTATATTTAAACATCAAAGAAGGCGAAATTACTGAGTTGGGAAGGAGAATCGCCTTTGGCCATCCGCGAGACCATAATCTTCAAGGATCAGCCTTTTTCGTGAGCATCTATTCCTCGAACGGTGCCCTAATTGAAAAGTATGGGATATTCGATCCAAGGGAACAGTTTGCGGAGCCGGGAGCGCCGTATGGCGGCTTATTAGACGATGTGGATTTCAACATTATCATGCCTTTCTACGACAATATGAAAACGGTGGAGGTCGCCAACTCCACAGGTGAAACAATAATTACAATAGATCTATCCGAAGAATTATACGATTTTTGCTCTGACATAAACTATTCTGACCCGGAGTGTCAATCTTTGGATCTGGACAACGACGGCCTAAAAGACTACGAAGACACCTGCCCCCTGGATGCCGGCTCACCCGGTTTCTATGGGTGCCCGGGAGAGGTCGATATCGATCCGGACACCCTCAACCTGAAGAGCAAGGGCAGGTGGATAACCGGATACATTGATCCGGCCGGCGCCTTCGATGCCAGTGAGATCGACATCAGCACTGTAAGACTCAACAATGCTACCCAGGCCGAGTGGGGTGATATCCAGGACGCGGTCCTCATGCTCAAGTTCGACCGCAAGGAGGTTGAGGACCTCATCGGCGCTCCCGACGAGGAGTATGAGATCACGTTATCCGGGTCGCTCATGGACGGCACCGAGTTCTGGGGCGACGACACGATAAGGGCGATTAGGCCGGGGAGGTAGTGGGGTTACACTCAGGGCAGGATTCTGCCTATTTTTTCTTTTTTTAAAGATAATTTCGCATATTATATATATCCATATTTTTATTAAATCTTCTACATACTTTGTCACGCAATATATAAATATTCGAAATTCGATTCATTTTTCAAGGCAATGGCCATGGAGGGAGTCTTAAAAGAGGAGGATTTACAATAGAAGTTCTGCGAAAATAAAGGAATTAGTGCAGGTAATCGCGCCCTTATCTTCTTTTAATTTCCCTCGGTTCAAGGCCTGAAAAAACATAAAGGAAGGAGGGAATAACACATGAAAACTAAATCGATATCTAAGATTTTGGTAACGATGATGCTCTTGGCCGTTTTTGCGGCAGCATTATCAGCGAATGTGAGCGCGGAAGGTGCATGCGGTTCAAAGAACCAATCAATTACCGAAGGTACAGGAGATAATTTGCATACCATCGGTAAAGAAGGCACTTTTTCCGTTACATCGAGTGAAATCCAGTATGAGAATGGCAAACCCGTGGTGAGGCTGTTTACAACCACCTGGTGCCCGCACTGCAAGTGGATCAAAGATACCTTTGATATGGTGGCCAGTGAATATTTCGAGAGCGGGGACATCATTGCCCACCACTGGGAGATCGATACAGGTGATGATACATTAACTCCTGGAGTTGAGACAGAAGTACCCGAATCCGAATTGGGGATTTATAGGACCTTCAATCCGAAAGGGAGCATTCCCACATTCGTGTTCGGGGAGAAATACTGGCGGATAGGCAACGGGTATGAGAGGCAAAATGACCTCTCCGCAGAGGAATACGAGTTCAGGGCCGTAATTGAGAAATTGATTGATCCGGACGATTCAACAACCCTCCCCTCGTTGGAGGATCCAATTTATGAGTACATAGATATCGATGTTGAGCAAGCCAGGCAAATCATAGATTCTAGTAGTGATGTTGTGATTGTGGATGTGAGAACTTCCTCGGAATATGAATATGGACATATAGCCAATGCTATATCGATGCCGTTTTGGGATTTTGAAGATACTATGTGTGATTTGGATTTCGGGGATTTGATTATCGTGTATTCCAAAGGCGGCAGTAAAAGCGCGGAGGCCTGCAGTATCTTGGTTCAAAACGGGTTTGAAAATGTGTTCAACATGGTTGGCGGGATCGACGCTTGGGTGTTTGCTGGCCATAATGTTGGAATGCCAAATACTGATAATCTGGATGATGATATGATTGTCCAGTACGACAATATTTATTCAACCGTTGAAGTTGAGGATAACGATATCAAGAATTATGAACCGGTAGTGATTAGTACTCCTGATCAACACAATGAAGTAAAAAACAATAAAGACTCTGAAACAGAAGGAACCGAGGATTCGATATTTTTCGCTCCATTTTTAATCGGAGTAATTGGTGTCCCAGCAACAGCTCTTCTATATGATGGCGAAGAAGAGGATTCCAAAAAGAACAATAAAAAGAGACAAAAGATTAAAGTGCTTATCATTTCGGGTATGTTTGTTTGGATGGGTGCACTTGCTGCCGTTGACACCGGATGGAGAGGATGGGTTCAAGACCTGGACTCTTCCGTTTTGAATTATTACTTCTCACCAGGTAAGGAAGGATCCTGGGAGGCCACAAACGAGGCAAACAACCTGGAGATACTCATCCATGAAGAAGGCATCGAAGTGAACTCTCCGGCCCAGGGTGAGGAGAACTGGGAACTCGGACTCAGTGTTAAGTCCATAGGACGCGAAGGGGATATGAATCCCGTTCAATCGGCTCAGCCGGATGCCAAGGATAATCAAATAGAGTTCGAAAGGGAAACCTTGACCGAATGGTATGTGAACAATGAGAAAGGATTGAAGCAGGGTTTCGATATCGTAACCCCCCCAAAGGGAAATAGGGAAAGTCCACTTACCATTGAAATGTCGATTTCAGGGAATCTGCAGGGACAGATTGTTGATAACGGCCAGACCGTGGTTTTCAGTACAGATGCAGGAAAACCCGTCCTGCGGTACACCGGATTGCATGTGTGGGACTCTTTTGGAAACGAGTTGCCGGCCCATCTCACCTTGCAAAAGAAAAGCCTCACCATTACTGTGGAAGATGACACTGCTGTATACCCGATAACGATTGATCCGTGGGTTTTCGAGGAGAAAGCCAAGCTAACCGCAAGTGACGGTGCGGCCGATGATCAGTTCGGTAGCTCAGTATCAGCCAGCGGAAACACCGTCGTAATTGGCGCTCCTGGTGACGATGGTTCGGGCTCTGCCTATGTTTACATTCGCACATGGCCCCCCTGGAGCCTGGAGCCCGTCTGGAGCGAACAGGAGAAGCTGACTGCAAGCGACGGGGCAACGGGGGACCAATTTGGCACATCAGTGTCCATAGCCGGGGATACGATAGTGATTGGCGCTCCAAATAACGATGATGAGGGAGCCGCCTATGTTTTCGTGCGCAGCGGGGATACCTGGAACCAGGAGGCAAAACTGACTGCTAGCGATGCCGGGATAGGAGATTCCTTTGGCTTCTCTGTCGCTATAGCCCAGGGTGGAGCCTATACTTATGATACCATCGTGGTTGGCGCTCCTTTTAATGATGATACTGGCTCTGCGTATATATTCGAGAGAGGTTTATTTTGGTACGACAAGACAGAGGATTACAAACTGTCTGCAAGCGACGGAGGTGTCGATGATGGATTTGGCTATTCCGTCAGCATTGGAGGGGAAAAAGAGTGGGTTGATCCCGGGGGAATTCCATATTCCCTCACCCCTGTTACAATTGTCATAGGGGCTCCATATGACGATGATGCTGGGGCGGAATCGGGTTCAGTCTATGTTTTCGATTATACCTTCAATATAATAGGTCCCATCGGTTGGAATGAGAAGGCGAAACGGACTTCAAACGACGTAGCCGAATCGGACAATTTCGGTTGGTCCGTATCCCTTAGTGGAGAAACCTTTGTGGTTGGCGCTCCTGGTAACGATGATGCTTGTTTGCCTTTAATTGATATAAATTGTAATTCAGGTTCAGCCTATGTGTTCTCACAATATATAGATATCCTGCATCCAATATGGAGCCAGAAGGCTAAATTGACTGCCGACGACGCTGATATGGGTGATTTGTATGGTACATCTGTATCCATTGACGGATATATGGCCATAGTTGGTGCTCACCAGGATAATGAGGCGGGTCTCAATTCAGGTGCAGCCTATGTCATGGCGCCAGGCGGGGGTGCGTGGAATCAAAAACGAAAGCTGACATCCCCCCTTTTAGAGGTAGGGGACGAATTTGGATTTTCAGTATCTGCATTCAATATTTATGTTGTAATCGGGGCATCCAAGGATGGGGACTTAGGGGTTGATTCAGGGTCAGCCTATGTTTTTAAGCTACTTGACGATGCAGACGCAGATGGGGTTGAGGATTCAATTGACAATTGTCCAAACACTCCAAATCCAATATCTGACTGGACGGACATTAATGGAAACGACCATACGGACGAGCAGAGGGATTATGACCTCGATGGCGTCGGTGATGCCTGCGACAACTGCCTTGATTATGAGAATCCAGGTCAGGAAGATTATGATGGCGACGGTATCGGAGATGCATGTGATTGCTCCGACAGTTACATGGGACCAAATGAAGAGGGAGCCGACTGCGGAGGGATTTGCGCTCCAAATGTATGGCCTGAATGCATCCCAATGATAATAAATGGCAATACCGACGATAATATTGATATTGTATTTGTACCTGATGAGGATTATCAAGGTAGT
>CP070726.1:2311425-2324721 GCA_020350865.1 Thermoplasmata archaeon | reverse complement strand
TGTCCCTTGAGCCCACGCACTGGATAAAGGCTATCTTCTTCACCACCTCGCCGTCCGATGGTCGAAGCACCATGCCTCCGAAGGGTCCTGTTGCCGAAAGCATCCTCTCCAGCTCAAGGCTCGACACCACATTCGGATACCTGCCGTACCCGTACTCTATCCTCTTTTGGAGAAGGTCGAACTCATCGAATCCGGGGGAGAGTATGATCGAGCCCACATTTAAATCCATTTTCTCCTCCTCTTGACCGTAAACGATGGCTCCTGCCTTGCAGTGCCGTTCACAGTTGCCGCAGCCAATGCAGAACTCTCTATCGATGCTGAAAATGAGAGGGACAGCCTGGGGATATTTGACAAAGATGGCCTTGCGCACCTTCAAACCTTTGTTGTACTCATCCACAACTTCCACGGGACATTTCTGGGTACAGATGCCGCAACCGGTACATTTAGTTTCATCAACATACCTTGACCTCTTGGCCACGGTAACAGTGAAATTGCCAGCCTTTCCCTTGACCTTCTCTACCTGGGCATTGGTGATCAAATCGATGTTGCGGTGTCTTCCTGTCTCAACAAGTTTAGGTGCCATGATGCACATAGCACAGTCGTTAGTCGGGAAAGTCTTATCCAGCTGGGCCATGGCCCCACCGATACTCGGGCTCTTGTCCACGAGATACACCCTGAATCCCGAATCGGCAAGATCCAGTGAGGACTGCATGCCTGCGATGCCGCCTCCCAGGACCATGACAGCTCCTACAATGTCGCTCATGCCTCCACCTCCTGGGTCTGGGCTTTGTACATGGGCGTGGTGCCCTCGATGCCCTCAAGTTTTATCAGATTCCTGTCTCTCAGCGTTACAATATGTTTTAGGACCTCTTGCGAAGGCACATTCATCATCTTCGATAATCCCTTCACAGATTGTGGTTCATCCTTGGCAAGCAGAAGTATTCTCGTGCGTAAAAGCTCCTCTATTATTGCGTTGTCCAACAGTTCCTCTATCCTAGCCTGGGTGATTTTTTCGTCGTAAACATTGCCTTTCTCGATGAGGTTAAGTTCCTTTCCGACCAGGGTTCTCAGCCTGAAGTCCTCAACAACACTTCTCGCCACGTACAGGGCCTCCATGGTCTTCATGTCAGGTTTATCCCCTGATACCGGGTTGGGACCAAGGGCTTTGATTTGCTCTGTGAACTGCTTCATGGTATTTGCGAATCGCTCGCCCTCAGATGCTGCGATCCACTCCAGGCCCAGCCTTACGGGCTCAAGGCCTGATTGGGCAAGGATTTTCCTGAGCATGGAAACACGCTTTTCCGTATGATAGTTCCCTTCCATGTAATGGCAATCACCCGGATGACAGCCGCCAATGAACACACCGTCTGCGCCCTGGAGAAACATTTCTATGACGAACAATGGGTCCACCCTGCCCGAGCACATGACCCTGACGATTCTGATGTTTGGGGGGTACTGGAATCTGCTCACACCTGCAAGGTCGGCGCCAGCATAACTGCACCAGTTGCAGAGGAAACCTATGATTTTTGGTTCGAATTCGGTCACGCTAAACACCCCCTTCCGGTTCGATTCCCGACATCAGACCCCTGACGCAAACCGAGAAATTGCAGGCATCGCTTCTGGCCCTCTCGCAGAAGTGGCATCTCAAAGTCAGCAGAACCTCCCTCACTATCCATTCCTTTGTTTCTGCGTCAACATCAGGAAGGCTCTTTTTGATCTCCTCTATGCTTTTCGTCTGTACATCTTTCCATTTGGGCTGAGTCGAGAGAATCACCCTCTCCATCCATGCGTCTCTCATCTCCTTCATCTTCTTGAGGTCCTCATCTGGAAGATCGCTCATGTTACCCCCTCCTTAAGAGCAGCTATGGCCTGTGCAAGCAGCTGCATATCCGTGAAATGCGCGATACTTATAGCTTTCTCGGGACATGCAGCACTGCAGGTGCCGCATCCCTTGCATAAGACCTCTGTCACTTTTGCTTTCAATTCATCCATATCTACACTTATTGCCCCATATGAACAGACCATCTCGCACGTTCCACAACCCGTGCATTTTTCCTCGTTAACGGAGGATACCATTCCCTCCACAAAGAGTTTGTTTTTTGATAGAATCGTGGATGCTCTAGAAACAGCAGCGCTGGCCTGGGATACGCATTCGTTGAAGAATTTGGGTGAATGGGCAAGTCCGGCAACAAAAATACCCTCTGTGGCAAATTCCACAGGTCGGAGTTTCATATGCGCTTCTAAAAAGAAACCGTCTTTTGTAAGGGGTATTTTCAGCATCTGTGCTAATTCCGAATTGTTTGGGTTGGGAATTGTGGCCGCACTCAACACCAAGTAGTCGGGCTTAATCTTGATATCCTGATTTAGAAAATGATCGAACACTTTGACTTCTAGACCTTTTTTGTCAGTTACCTTGGGTTTGTTCTCGTCATCATATCTGATGAAGGTCACTCCCTGTTTTGCGGCTTCTTCGTAATAAATTTCGCGGAAGCTGTAGGTCCGCATGTCTTTGAACAGTATGAATACATTTAATTCTGGGTACTTTTCCTTGGCTGCAAGGGCATTTTTCACTGCCTCTGTGCAGCACACCCTGCTGCAGTAGGTGCGCTCTTCATTTCTACACCCAACACACTGGATCATCACCATGTTTTTTGTGTCCTTTCCCAAATCGTTATTAAAAAGAACACCATCGAATTCAAGTTGGGTTAGAACCTTATCGTTTTTTCCATAAAGGTACTCGGTGGGCTTGTACTCTTCACCGCCTGTTGCCACGATGATTGTCCCGTGCTCTATTTTTCTTTCCTCGCCATCTTGTATAAGGGTTGTGTCGAAGTTACCGACATAACCTGAGACTTCTTTCAATGTGGCATTTTGATACACTGTTATTTTATCGTTAGCCATGACTTTTGCAATGGTCTCTTTGAGATAGCCGGGAATGTCCTCCCCTCTCAGGCCGAAATGTAGATTTTTTACCAACCCTCCTAAATCATTCTCCTTTTCCACGAGATGTGCTTCAAAACCCTGACCTGCCAGTTCCAATGCGGCATTCATGCCACTGATCCCGCCACCTATCACCAGTGCAGATTTTTTCACATCGATGGGCATCTTGGGTAAGGGGCTGTTCAATCTGGCTTTTGCAATGGCCATTCTCACCAGATCCTTTGCCTTATCAGTGGCGCGTTCTGATTCGTTCATGTGCACCCATGAGCATTGATCACGGATGTTTGCCATTTCGAAAACATATGGATTCAATCCTCCTTCTGCCACTGTGTTTTGGAATAAGGGCTGATGAGTTCTGGGAGTGCAACTGGCCACGACCACACGATTGAGATTATGCTCATTGATCATTTCTTTTATATGATTCTGGGTATCTTGGGAGCATGTGTAAAGATTGTGCTCAGCATGAACCACGTTCGGTAGTGTATTTGCGTACTCCACAACCCCAGGGACATCCACCACACCGCCGATATTGATACCGCAGTGGCAGATAAATGCACCGATGCGCGGTTCGTCGGAAGAGATGTCCCTTTCGGGTGGAAACTCCTTGACCGTGGTTAAGGTGTCCCTCTCAGATGCGATGATACTGGACGCCCTTGCCGATGCCCCTGATGCCTGGGCCACACTGTCAGGAATGTCCTTTGGCTCCTGGAATACGCCCGACACGAATATACCCGGTACATTGGTGCTTACCGGGGAGAATATACTTGTTTCGCAGAAATCATAATCGTTCAGCTCGATACCCAGATTGTCTGCCAATTCTTTGGCCCCTTTTGGGCTGTTCATGCCCACAGCCAGCACAACCAAATCGAATTCTTCACTTTTCAATTCACCTTTGTCGATGTAAATAATCTTCAGATTCTTTGTTTTGGGCATCTCTTCCAGAGAGGAAATCCTGTTATTTCGAACAAATCTTACCTTATGTTCTTTTTCCGCCCTTATATAGTAATCATCGAATTCCTTGCCAAAGGCCCGCATGTCCATGAAGAATATGGTGGTCGATAGGCCTGGATTGTGCTCCTGGGCAATCACAGCCTCCTTTATGGCGAACATGCAGCACACTGAAGAGCAGTACGGGTTACCGATGCTTCTGTCTCTTGACCCGACACATTGAATGAAGGCGATTTTTTTTGCTACCCTTCCATCGGAAGGGCGGAGTACCAATCCACCGTACGGGCCTGTGGCAGATAGCATTCGCTCCAGCTCAAGACTTGACACCACATTCAGGTATTTGCCGTACCCGTATTCCATTCGCTTTTTAGTCAGATCGAATTCCTCGAAGCCAGGCGAAACAATTATGGAACCAACGTCGATGTTGAAATTCTCCTCGGTCTGATCATATGCTATTGCCCCTGCTCCGCAGACCTCCTGACATACACCGCACCCAATACAAATGTCCTTGTCAATTGCATATACTGAAGGCACAGCTTGTGGATATCTTACATAGATTGCTTTTCTGAGTTTATATCCCCTGTTGTATTCATCGGGGATCTCCACAGGACATCTCTGTGTACAGATTCCACAGCCAGTGCACTTCGTTTCATCGATATAGCGGGATCGTTTGGAGATCGTGACGGTAAAATGGCCCGCTTCCCCCTTGATCTCTTTCATATCTGCATTGGTGATCAGCTTGATATTCTGATGCCTCCCCGTTTCCACCAATTTAGGGGCCATAATGCACATGGCGCAATCATTAGTTGGAAAGGTCTTGTCCAACTGGGACATGGCTCCACCAATAGTTGGTGATTTATCTAACAAATAGACCTTATATCCCGAATCAGCTAAATCAAGGGATGATTGCATTCCGGAAATACCTCCCCCGATGACAAGAATCGAACCCACTTTATCGTTGCTCATTTGTATACCCCCCAGATATCTCTTCCTGACATCAAGCCTCGGATACAGATTGAAAAATTACATTGGTCTGTTCTTGCCCTTTCGCAGCTGTGGCATCTCAATGTAAGCAACAGCTCTCTTGTTATTTTCTTCCTTGTTTCATCGTCAATATCCGGAAGACTTGTCTTACACAGTTGAATGATCTTGTTTTGAGTTTGACCCCAACTGGGTACGGTAGATATGTGGCTTTTGTAATTCCATTGGTTCCTTATTTCATCCACCATTTCCTTGTCCTTTTTGCTCATCTTGGATTTGGTATCATTTTTCATTTGACTCCCTCCTCCAACGCCAAATAATAAGGAATATCGTCCTCGATTCTATCAAGAGCAACTAACCCACGGTCCCTGAGAGTTACAATATGTTGCAATACCTCGTGGGGAGGGACACTTAAGCGATCGGATAACTCCTCAACAGATAGAGCTTCGTTTCTTATGCTAAAAAGGATGTTACATCTCGCCATCTCAAAATCGATGGCAGTGTCTATCAACGCATCTATTTGCTCCTGGGGTACCTTCTCATTGTATACATTGCCTTCCAAAACCAATCCCAGTTCCCGAGAAGTTAGTAATTTTAAACGAAAATCTTTGGCGGCATTTTTTGCGGCATACAACGTTTTGAATTTGATTACATCCGGTGTATCCCTGCCTACTGGTGAAGGTCCCAATTCCTTTATTTGGTTAGTAAATTCGCGTACCGTATCGGCAAAGCGCTCACCTTCAGCCGCGGCAATCCATTCAAGTTTCACACGCTCTGGCTCAACACCCGATGCTGTCAACAGCTTTTTTATCAACTTAACTCTTCTCTCAGCATAATAATTGCCGGTCTGGTAGTGGCAATCCCCAGGATGACACCCACCGATCAGCACCCCATCTGCACCTTGGATGAACATCTCAAGTATGATAGAAGGCTCAATCCTCCCGCTGCACATAATCCGTATTATCCTGATGTTTGAGGGGTATTGAAATCTACTCACACCTGCCAGATCGGCACCTGCATAGGAGCACCAATTGCATAGAAATCCCAGGATTTTCGGCTCGAATTTAGCGACCATTATATCCCCTCCCTCAATGCTGTCATACCTTGAATTGTGAGTTGGGTGTCTGTATAATGCTTAATGGTGATTGCGTTCTCTGGACAATAAGCTCCGCAGATGCCACAGCCCTTACATAGAAAGTCCATCACCTTCGCCACCAAATTCTCCTCGTCCTTGCGTATGGCACCGTAAGGACAAACGAATTCGCATGTTCTGCACCCGATGCAGAGTTCCTCATCCACTGACGACACCATGCCTTCTGCAAATATCTTGTCCTTGGATAGGATGGTGGTAGCCCTTGAGACAACCGCGCTTGCCTGAGAAATGCATTCATTGAAAAATTTCGGAGAGTGGGCCAGGCCGCACAGGTATATCCCCTCTGTGGCAAATTCCACGGGCCGTAGCTTCATGTGGGCCTCCAAGAAGAATCCGTCTTTGGAGAGGGGGACCTTGAGCATTTTTGCTAGTTCCTGATTGTCCGGATTGGGAATGGTGGCCGTGCTAAGCACCAGGTAATCGGGTTTCAACACTAAATCTTCGTTTAAGAAATGGTCGTATACCTTAACTGTGAGGCCATCATCATCTGTTACCTCTGGGGGATTTTCATCGTCGAATCTGATGAATGTGACGTTTTGCCTTGCAGCCTCTTCGTAGTAGATTTCCCTAAAGCCGTACGTTCTCATATCCTTGAACAGTATTACCACATTTATCTGGGGATTTCTCTCTTGCGCCTTCATAGCATTCTTGACAGCCTCTGTACAGCATACCCTGCTGCAGTATGTTCTTTCCTCGTTTCTGCATCCCACGCACTGAATCATCACAACCGTTTTGGCATTCGGTTCTATCTTATCTGAATAAAGTATATTATCGAACTCCAGCTGGGTCAGCACTCTGTCGTTTTTTCCGTACAAATACTCTGTTGGTTTGTATTCTATTCCACCGGTAGCAACGATGATTGCGCCGTGCTCAACCGTTATGTCCTCACCGTTTTGGTCTAAGGTTGTGGTGAAGTTTCCGACGTAACCTGTGATGTCCTTTACCACGGTATTCTTGTAAACAGTTATCTTATCTTGTGCGTTGACCTTATCTATGGTTTCGGTGAGCCATCCCGGTATGTCCTCCTCTTTTAAACCATAGTGTAGCCTTTTTACCAAGCCTCCCAGCTCTGGTTCCTTCTCCACAAGGATGGCTCCAAATCCCTGTTCTGTCAATTCCAGAGCAGCGCTCATGCCGCTGATTCCTCCTCCAATAACCAGGGCGGAGGGTTTTACGTCTATGGGCACCTTTGGCAATGGGAAGTTCAATCTGGCTTTGGCTATGGCCATTCTTGCCAAATCCTTTGCTTTCTCTGTGGCTCGTTCCGGCTCGTTCATGTGCACCCATGAACACTGGTCCCTGATATTGGACATCTCGAAAAGATAAGGGTTCAATCCCGCTTCTGCCACTGTATTTTGGAATAGGGGCTGATGCGTCCTGGGGGTGCAACTGGCAACCATTACCCTGTTGAGATTATGCTCTTTTACCATCTCCTTGATATGGTCCTGTGTGTCCTGGGAACACGTGTACAGATTATCCTCTGCATAGACCACATTCGGCAGTGTTTTTACGTATTTCACCACGGCTGGAACATCAACTACACTGCCGATATTGATGCCGCAGTGGCATATGAAGGCACCGATGCGAGGCTCCTCTTGACTTACATCCTTCTCGGTTGGGTATTCCTTGATTGTGGTCATGGTATCTCTCTCGGAGGAGATTATACTGGCCGCTTTCGCCGCAGCTCCTGATGCCTGGGCAACACTGTCAGGAATATCCTTTGGGTCCTGGAATACACCACAGACAAATATCCCTGGTCTATTGGTGCTGATTGGGGAGAAAATGGTTGTACTGCAGAAATTGAAGTCATTTAACTCTATTCCCAATTTCTTACCCATTTCCACCGCATCCTTTGGGTGCTCCATACCCACTGCCAGTACAACAAGATCGAAATCCTCGCTCTTGAGTTCACCTTCCTCGATGTATGTGATTCGGAGGTTCTTGGTATCTCCATCCTCCTCGATGGAAGAGATGCGGTTGTTCGAGACGAATCTAACCTTGTGCTCCTGGGCAGCTCTTATGAAATAATCGTCGAACTCTTTTCCAAAGGCCCTCATGTCCATGAAGAATATGGTGGACGAAAGGCCAGGGGTATGCTCCTGTGCTATCACGGCCTCCTTGATGGCGAACATGCAGCAGACAGACGAGCAGTAAGGGTTCCCTATACTCCTATCCCTGCTGCCCACACATTGTATAAAGGCGATCTTCTGTGCCACCTTACCATCAGAGGGTCTCAGAACCACCCCCCCGTAAGGTCCCGTAGCCGAAAGCATGCGCTCCAACTCAAGGCTGGATACGACATTTGGATACTTGCCGTACCCGTATTCCCTTCTCATGACGTTCAAATTGAACTCTTCAAAGCCTGGAGAGACAATGATGGAGCCCACGTTTAACACCGCTTCTTCCTGCATCTGGGAATATTTTATGGCTCCGGCTCTGCACTGTGTCTCGCATATACCGCATCCGATGCAGTGCTCTTGGTCTATACAGTGCGTGGGTGGTACGGCCTGGGGGTATTTGATGTAAACAGCCTTGCGCACCTTGAAGCCCCTGTTGTACTCGTCCTTGACCTCAATTGGGCAACGCTGAGTACAAAGACCGCACCCAGTACATTTATTCTCATCCACGTACCTCGGTCTCTTGTTGATTTTGAGCTTGAAGTTGCCTGCGTCTCCCTCCACGCTCTCCACGTCAGCATTGGTGATCAGTCTGATATTGTTGTGTCTTCCCGTCTCCACAAGCTTTGGGGCCATGATGCACATGGCGCAGTCGTTTGTGGGGAAGGTCTTGTCCAGCTGGGCCATGGCACCCCCGATGCTCGGCGAGCTGTCAATTATGTAAACGAAGAATCCGGAGTCTGCAAGGTCCAATGCGGACTGCATCCCGGCAATCCCTCCACCGATGACGGCCACTGCTCCAACCTTGTCCCCCATCAGACCACCTCCTTGCCCGAGAGAAGACCCCGTATGCAGACCGAGAAGTTGCATTCATCGCTTCTGGCCCGTTCGCAGCTGTGGCATCTAAGGGTGAGCAGCATGTTTCTTGTGATCTTCTTCTTTGTCTCCTCGTCGATCTCCGGAAGGGAAGCCAGACATTCCTGGATGATCTTTGTCTGAACCTGTCCCCATCTGGGCAAAGTGGATATCCTATCCTTGTTCTTCCATGAATTCTTAATCATGCTGATTGTGGCCTTGGAATCGTCGCTCTTTTGTGCTATGGGCTTATCCTTTGTCATTTGAACACCACCTCCTTTGGGGTGACATAAAGAGGCATCACACCCTCAAACCTGTCCACAGTGACAAGACCCCTATCCTTGAGGGTTACAATATGCTGCAGTACCCTTTGCGGTGACAGTTTCACCCGGGATGCAATATCCAGCACCGATGAGGGCTCGTCAATGGTCATGAGGAGTATCTTCTGCCTCTCCATTTCCTCGTTCATGGTTCTTTTCATGAGGTCGTCGAACTCCTCTTGCGTGAGCTTTCTATCGTACACATTGCCCTTTTCAGTGAGGTCGATCTCCCTTGCCACCAGGGAGCGCAGCCTGAAATCCTGGGCCGCATTCTTGGCCACAAAAAGCCCCACCAGCTTGTCCATATCGGGATTCTCACCGGCCACTGGGTTCGGGCCCATGGTTTTTACTTCGTTAACAAAATCAGCAACCACCTTGGAGAAGCGCTCACCCTCGGAAGCAGAGACCCATTCAAGACGCAGGCGGTTAGGCTCAAAGCCAGCCTTTTCCAGCAGTCCTTTCGCCATCTTGAACTTCTTTTCGGTATAGTAGTTCCCTGTAATGTAGTGACAATCCCCAAGATGGCAGCCGCCCACGAGCACTCCGTCGGCACCGTGAATGAACATCTCCATCATGAGAACGGGATCCACCCGGGAACTGCACATGACCCGAACGGTCCTGGTATTTGTTGGATACTGGTATCTGCTCACTCCGGCAAGGTCAGCGCCAGCATATGAGCACCAGTTGCAGAGAAATGCGATGATCTTAGGCTCGAAGGTACCGGAGGATGCCTCTGTCTCGGATACTGCTGGTTCTTTCTTTTTCATCTTGACCTTGATGACTTTGGTTTTGGGTTTGGGAGCTGACTTTCTTACGCTATCATCTTGTTGCGTTTCTTGTACATTAGGCTCTTGACTCACATTCCCACCTCCTCCAGGGCCGCAATGGCCTCCGCAGTCAACTGCTCGTCCGTGTAATGCGTCATGTTGATGGCCTTCTCGGGGCATATGGATCCGCACGTGCCGCATCCCTTGCATGCTGCCACAACCACCACTGCTATACCCTCCTCGTCGAACTGGATGGCCCCGTATGGGCACACCCTCTCGCATGATCTGCACCCTGAACACCGCTCCCTGTCCACATGCGAAACTATGGCTTCGGCCTGGACGAATCCCCTGCTCATGGGTATGGAGGCACGGGAGGCGGCCCCGTAGGCCTGGGCCACTGCCTCATGGATATTGGCGGGTCCATGTGCCGTTCCGCACAGAAAAATACCGTCCGTGGCAAAGTCCACAGGTCTCAGCTTGACATGGGCCTCTAAGAAGAATTCATCCCTGCCCAAGGGAACCTTGCACATCTTTGAAAGAGCTTCAGCATCTTCTCTCCGAGCGAGAGGTGTTGCCAGCACCACAAGGTCCGGTTGCATGGTCCTGTCCGCCTTCAGTGTTTCGTGGTAATAAGAAACAGTGAGCTTGCCGTCCTCCATTGTGACCTTTGGTGGATTTTCAGGGACATATCGCACGAACTTGACCCTTTTCTCCCTTGCTTTGTTGTAGAGCAACTCTTGCTCCACACCATAGGTCGTTATGCCGCGGTTGAATACAGTGACCTCGACACCACCCCTCTCTCTCGGTCTTTCCGCACCACGCTCAGCGCCTCTGTCGGCTCCCCGCCTTCTGGCTCCACGCCTGGCCCTTCTGTCCCGGGTGCTTCTCCGTCTGGAGCCACGGCCCTCCTCCTCGGCCGGTTCCTCTTCCTCCACTGCCTCCCCTGGCTGTGCCTCCCCGGGCTTTTCCTCTGCCTGGGGCTCCTCTCCTTTTGAGGCCATTTCCATGACCTTCATGGCATCCTTCACCGTAACAGTACAGCAAATGCGCGAGCAGTACTCCTTGTCCTGACCCCTTGCGCCCGAGCAAGTGATGAATGCCACGTTCTTCAGTTCTGATGGCAGCCTGCCTTCCCGGGATAGTTTCTCGAAGTCGGTTAAGGTTATTACATTGTCATATTCATCCAATCCGTAAAGCTTGGGTCGGTATTCCTCAGCACCTGTGGCTATGATGATCGTTCCCACACCGATATCCTTATCTTCTCCATTCACATCCAAAACAGCGTCGTACTTGCCTATGTAACCCTTCAACGATTTGAGGGTGGTATTGGTGTGCAGAATGATTTTTTTGTTGCTCTTCACCTTCTCTATGAGGGGCTCAAAGGCCTTAGTGCTGGCCTCCCCGGTCTGATACAGTGTGTCGAGGTTCCTCAGAAAACCCCCCAGTTCTGCCTCCTTTTCGATGAGGTGTGTTTCAAAACCCTGGTTCGCCAAACTCAGAGCCGCTGTCATGCCGGCAATGCCACCGCCGATTACCAGTGACGAGGGTCTCACTTCGGTTTTAATCTCCTCCTGTGGTGTAAGCAATACCGCCCTGGCAACACCCATCCTGATGAGGTCCTTGGCCTTCTCCGTTGCCCTTTCCTGTTCTTTCATGTGAACCCAGGAGCAGTGCTCCCTTATATTGACAAATGTGAACAGGTATTTGTTCAAACCGGCCTCCTCGCATATTCTCATGAATAGAGGTGCGTGGGTCCTTGGCGTGCATGACGCCACTATGACACGATTGAGGTTGTGTTCCTTGATGGCATTCTGTATTGCGGTAAGACCGTCATCAGCGCATGTGTACAGGTTATTCTCAGCATGAACCACATTGGGTAAAGTTTTAGCGCACTCGGCCACATCCGGCACATCCAAAAAGCCGCCTATATTGACACCGCAGTGGCACACAAAAACACCGATTCTAGGCTCATCCTGGGTCACGGGCTCACCTCCTTTGCGGAGAGTATCTCAGATGCCCGCGCCGCAGCACCGGACGCCTGAGCCACGGCCTCAGGAATGTCCATGGGCTCGTTGCAGTAACCTGCAACATAGATGCCAGGCTGCTTGGTGTCTACAGGGCTGATTATCTTGTCCGCCGAAGTGTAAAAACCGAACTCATCGGATTCGATTTTGAGCAACTTGGCAAGCTCGGCAGCACCCTTCCTTGGAATGAGGGTGGTGGCCAAAATCACCATATCCACCTCCTTTTTTTCCTGCTTTCCCGCCACATCGTACACAACTATGGGGTTGTGATTGTCAGGATTCTCGTCCACAGTTGCATCGGAGTTGATGTAGGTAATGCCGTAATCGCTCTTGCCCCGCTCCATGTACTCGTTGAAACCCTTGCCAAAGGTTCTTAGGTCTTTGTAGAAGATGAATGATTCCATGTCATCGTGGTGCTCTCTGGCCAGTATTGCCTCCTTTGTGGAATGCATGCAGCACACGCTGCAGCAGTAGGGATGGTCGAGCTGGGGGTTTCGCGAGCCCACACACTGGATAAACCCGATTCTCTTGGGTCTTTCGCCATCGGAGCGTCGCTGGATATGGCCTCCCGTGGGTCCTGAAGCGTTTATCATGCGCTCGAACTCCATGGCAGTGAAGACGTTTGGGATTTTCCCGTAGCCGTACTCCTTGGCTGCGGTGGGATCCCACAGATCGTATCCTGTGGCAACGATGACGGCTCCCACATTCAACCTGACTTCCTCGGGTTTGGAATCGAAGTCGATGGCACCGATTTTACACTGCTTCTCGCAGACACGGCACTTGCCCTTTTTATAGAAAATACAGTTCTCCTCGTCTATGGTCATGACCCTTGGAACGGCCTGTAGAAAGGGAAGATATATGGCCTTTCTCATGCCAAGTCCCATGTCGAATTCATTGGGCACCTTCACCGGACATTTGGCGTTACAATCACCGCATCCAGTACATGTGTCCTCCTTCACATGTCTGGCCTTTCTCAGTACGGTAACGTCGTAGTTGCCCGCCTTCCCATCCACGCCCTTGACCTCTGAGTAGGTCAAGACATTGATGTTCTCGTGGCCGAAGCAATCGGCCATTTTGGGTGCAAGGATGCAAATCGAGCAGTCATTGGTGGGAAACGTCTTGTCCAGTTGGGCCATTCGCCCACCAATACTTGTCTCTCTCTCCACCAGATGAACCTTCATGCCTTTGTCT
>CP070726.1:2305077-2311325 GCA_020350865.1 Thermoplasmata archaeon | reverse complement strand
AATGGCCTGAGCCGCCAGCACCAATTCCTCAGGAACGAAGTTGCAGAAGCAGCCCACGACCTTCCGGCCCTGTGATTTCTCCAGGGCTATTTCGTCCGCCCGGGCCGTGTACATGATTTTGGTGAAGTTGTAGAAGTAATCCATGCCCTTTGTGATTTTATTTGCTTCGGCCAGCTCGTCCACCTTTGCATTCATCTGGCGGACCAGGCCCGGTTCTATCTTCTTCTCAGTTACGGTTGATTCCATTTCAGACCTCCTTTCGAGCAGAGTCAGGATCATCTTTCAGTCCTACGAAGATATTTTTTCACCTTGTTTTTATTTCGTAACGATTTAATCGTAATCAACAAAATAACTCCAATAACGAAGGTTACAGCAGCGATTATAATCAGTGTGTTGATCATGATCAACCCTTCGCCGGCGGTATATGAGTAATATCGACTTTCAGCCGTGTTTCCGGCCTTGTCCTCGGTTTGGACATAGAACCTCACCTTTGTTCCGTCAGGCTGGCCGGGTATGGAATTTTCATATACATTCTCCTCGATGCAGTACAGAATCAGGTTCTCCCATGTTTTTCCATCATCGGTGCTGTATCTCAAAATGATATTCTTAAGGTTCGTCCCCTCATCCTCCACCTTGACAGTGATAAGAACCTCCTCGTTTGTGTTTATGAAGGGATCTGTTTCGAATTGTACATCCTCTATGACAGGAGGATCGTAATCCTCAAATTCCAGTTCCACCTCAATGTGTGAGCCCGTGATGTCCACCCCATCTTCGGCGTATAGGTTTTCATAGCTTGCCCGGGCTGTGCAGTGCAATATGTGGGGCGAGAAGGCTGCCTCTCCGGTTGATTTATTGATTGCAATGATATCTCTTACCAACATGAACTCCGCTCTTCCTTTTTCATTGGTATCCGCAGAGGTGAAGACTTCCTCTTCACTGTCCTCCAATTCAACCAGGATACTTAGAGGCTGTTGGTTCAGTGTGGTGGACACGGCCAACGTCGTGATATTACAGATATTGGAGTCATTTTCCAAATGATACTCGGATATATCCGAACCCTGGAGCCACACCGAAACATTATCCTTGGCAGACAGATTATCGATGAACGAGCCCGATAATGATGCTTCCGCATCTTCGGTTAGTATGGTGCGGTTCATGGATGAATTGACAAATGTAACTGAGGAGTTATCGTGAAAATGCAATTGTTGTACAAAAGAGGCGTTTTGCAGGGTCAAACTGGCATGGTCCCATACCTGGTTTGCTCCCTTGTCGGAGGATTCTTCATAGAGAAAGGAATCATCCATGATTAGAGTGGCGTTATCCTCGAGTTTTAAACTTTCGATGGTGGTTTTGACCAAAAGAGCCATGGCCGAGCCCCTCACTGTCAATCCAGAGCCCAGTTGACAATTTCTAAGGATGGCATTCGAGCTTTCTGCAATTGTCGTGGTACGGGCGATGGATGAGTTTGAAATGACAACCAGGCTTTCAGCCGTATACTTCCACATGGAAAAGCTCCTGAAGTTCGTGTTGTGAATGGTGCCGTGTGCATTCACATAAAACACGATGCCCGAGGTCAGGTTTGAATCGGTGATATTGAATTCGCAGTTCATGTGTTGAACGATGCCGCGTGTGATATTGTAGCGATAGGTGTCGTTGAATATGGTGGTTGTTGTTGAGCCTTCAGTATTTAGATAGGAGTTCTCAAAACTGAATCTGCCGAAATTCACGAATACCTCCGCAGGATAGATGAGATCCGGGACCTGCTGCTCGAACTGGTGTCTGCACATGTACACGGAGGAGTCTTTGACATCAAGGGAGGCGCCGTCCTCGATCAAAACAAAGCCCCTGGGATCGTCGTACTGTCTCGCCACGGGAACCGGTTCGGAGGAAGGTACATTGATTATCAAGTCAGAAGCTCTTATGACGATTGTTGTGCTGTCCCTTACCCAGATGGTGCCGTTTATTGTAATATTCGCTTCATCTATAATGACTGCTGATTCTTCATACAACGTGATATTGCCCTCCAAAACCCCCTGTCCTGTTATGGTCCACTCGTCATCCTCATCCAGGGTGAAATTGCCGTTCTTGTCTTGGGGGGGAAGGTTTACCATGTCGTACTTTTCAAAGGCCCTTGTTGTGTCCCCCTGTGCTTCGGAAGGCAGGGATGCAAGAACGAAGGATATTGCCAGCAAGATACCTAGGAAACCTTTTCCCACCATTCTTTCCCTCCCTTGTATACATCCTTGTTTCTGAACTGGAGTATAAGAGCTTTCTCCGGACACGCATCTATGCAGTCCAGACAGAAGATACATTCCCTATCCCTGATCTCGTAGTCCACATCCTCGTCCTTCAGGCTCTGTATCCTCATGGGACAGGCGGTGACGCAGTAGTTGCATTTTGTGCACTTTTCCTGGTCTTTATAGAGTGACAGCATGCTTCCCTTGTTGAAAAAGGAGATCATGGCGCCGGAAGGGCAGAAGTACCTGCAGTAGAACCTCCCCATGACAACCGCTCCGGCTAAAAATCCGACAAAGACGAACAAACGCAGGGCAGCCTCGGATGTGAGCACGAATGAGCCATCGAGGCTGTGGACTATGAAATCGTCAGGCATGAAATAGCCGATAATGGGGGCGGGACATGCCTCGCACGGTGTTGCCCCCGACTCTATCAGGGGAAGCTCGGAGTACTGGGAGGCGTAGGCTTCTCCTGCCTCAGAATGGGCGATGGAGGAAATCCCGATGCTGAGGGCGATTAGCAGTAAAAGGAACAGTATGGCGTATTTGGCAGTGGTCAGCCTCTCGTGGTTTTTTTGTGAAATCTCCTTTGAATTCAAGTGAAGTTTTGTTCGTGCTTTGGTGATGATGTCTTGGAGAAAACCGATGGGGCATACGCATCCGCACATCCCGCGTCCAATGAACACCCCAACCAAAAACAGTACGCTCAGAACTGCGATGGGAAAGAACAAGCCCCACCAGTTGCCGGAAAGGCACCTGGCAAGTGAGCCCACAGAGCACAGAGGTACCCCGTATCTGCCGCCGGCCATGTGCCGAAAACGCAGGATGGGAAGAAAAGGGGCAATGATGAGGGAGCCCACTATCGTTGCATTGATAAGGAAAAGAAAACTGAATTGGGAGGCCATTCTGAAATGTTTCACGCTGATAGATGAGAAGGTTCTCCGGATTTGCGGGGCCAAGAAGAGGTAGAAAATCAGTACGGTATACACTGCAGCGCTCAGAATGCCAATGAGAAGCAGTTTTTCCAGGCTGGTCAGAACCAGCCCTATGCCGATGCCCATGAGAGCCGCCCCAATGGCAACCGAAAGCGACCACCTTTTCAGTTTAAAAAGTCCCACACCTGAAAAGACGCTAACCGCACCAAGACCCATAAAGGCGGTTACCCCGAACAGGGCCACCATGTACACATCGTCTTTGAAAATATCGGACACTACATCATAGCCGGAAATAAGGCCGAAGAGCGCAATTACCGAGCCCAGCAGCCAGACAAGGCCGGAGATGAGAAGCATAAGACCCAATATCATAATGGCGATTGGGGTCCTCTTTATCTCATGTACTGCCTCATCAGAATCGCTGGGTTCTGTTTCAGCATCGACCCCGTTTTCCATGGCCATTCTTCCCTGTTCTCATGCTTCCGATGGATTGGTGGTATGGGAGATCACTTCCTGAAGTTGGCCTGTGTAAATCCCCAACACAAGCAGAATTATTACGGCTATCAATAATGCCAGCGCGATCCCTGTCCTGAGTTTTTTCATCTTCTCCTGGTCATCGGTTATCTCATCGAGACCCCTTAATGCCGACAGCCTGAGGGATGCGCCCAAAATGGTCATCCCAGATTTTGAGGTGGGAGTCTTTAACCTCCTGTTGAACATGAATATCGCCACGGTTCCAATGATAAAGGCGAGAAGGGTCCCGTAGGTGGAAAGCAAGGTGACAGTCCCGATCTTGTCCATATCCCTTACCTGAAGTGAATAGACCTCCGTTGTGAATGTTTTGTCATTCTCATCAATGGACTCAAGATAGTAGTAAACCTCGCCCTCTTTTTCCTGGCTTGGCACCGTCCCCATCCATGCGTCTCCTTCGGTGTTCCCCATGGTTATTTGGACCCAATTCTCCTGATCCTTTGAGTGATAGAGCGAGACACTTTTCACTGTGCTGTCTGAGCTGGTAACCTCTGCAACTATGACAATATCCTTACCAATTGAGGGGCTCCTTGGTAGTATTGGTTTTGATATGGAAGCACCGGGCTGAATAGTGATGTTTACATGCCCTGTTTCATTGATCTCCTCCCCCAGTTCATTTCTTCCCGTGCACTGGACTTCAATGGTGTAAACATCGTATTCACTGGCCTCCACAACCCATTTCTTACTGAGCCTGGTCAGTCCCCCGCCTGGTTCCACGGACACGGTACCGGAGGCCTGGCCCGAGGAGGTAACTACCTGTTTCTTGTCTCCCTCTATCAGTGTGACATTTTCTGGAATGAAGATCTCCGCTTCAATATCACGGGCATATACAGTATAACAGCATGCTCCCCCCCATCCGCACTTCCATTCGATTTCGATTGGAAGGTTCCTGCCCTGGACCGCCGGGGATGCGGTAACATCCATCTCGTAAATGATGGCCTTTGGTGCAGCAGAGGTTAGAGGTACAGCCATGGCCAACAGGAATAGAACGGCTGCAGTTATCCAGATATGTCTGAGCCCCATATCATATCCCCTAAGGAATCCTCTAGATCAATTTGATGTTAAATGCTATTCTTGACAGATTACTTAAATATTTTGTCGAAACTTAGTAATGTAAAGGCGATTTCAGTTGTGCTAGGTCTTCTTCTTTTTCATGGCCACCATTGCTATGACAAGAACGACGATTACGATCACCACTATAATTATGATCATCAAGGTAAAATCACCGTCCTCATCCTCACCGTCCTCCTCTGCTGCCAGGCTCATAGAAATTGTTTCGGTCTGGTCGAATGTTTCCACAGAAGAGGTGCTCATACCGTCCTTTTCCACTTCCACCGTATACGAGGGTGTTGTGGTGGCTCCGCCCGCATCCTGTTTGAACCCCGTAAACAGCATGTCGGAGGTCTCGCCGTTTGCATCTGTTGTGGTGGTATATAATACATTGCCGCCCGAGTCCTTGATTCTTACAGTTGCCCCGGATACGGCTGCATCATCCTTATCCTTTACCTTCAGTTTGATGAAGTATTGATAGCTTATCTCACCCAGGTCAACATCTGTAAAGGAGTTGCCGCTCTGGGTCACGGTGCAGCCCTCGGTTTGAATGCCCCACCATGTGCAGTTCGTGATTTCGTTGTTCTCTATTGTGAGGGTCGAGTTGTAGCTGTAAATCCCGCTCTCTGCGCAGTTCTCGATTTCGTTGTTTCTGATAATCATTGTACAGCCGTTGCCAGCCCATATTCCATTATGAGGGCTGTTCTTCATGATGTTGTTCTCGATTGTGGCTGTAACGCCGTCCCTCACCCAGAAGCAGTTGTGCCCCGCACCGTCGATGTAGTTGTTCTTTGCAGTAACGACCGAGCCCTCGAAGAACTCGACGTTGCATTTCATTATAGAGCGATAGAATGTGTTATCCTCGAACACGGCTGTACAATTTGTGGTCTCAAAGTTATGCCCGAAGTTATATCCAACCAGGTTGTTTTTAAACGTGACATCACCGTGAAAACCTGCAAAACCGTGGCCCGATTCGTCCCATGTTGGCGCATCCGTTTTCCCGTTATCACTTATGGTGTTGGTGTTGCAGACCACATCGGAATCATTTATCCAGAGTCCGGAGCGTGTGTTGTTGTGAATGAAGTTGTTTGTGAGGGTCAAATCACAGCTGTCGTCGGCCCATATGCCGTTGTGCGCGGCATAGGAGACGGTGTTGTGTGTGAATGTTACTGTGCATTCATCAGAGAATTCGACATTGGATTTCCCTGAGGTGGCATTGAACGTGCAATGGTCGATAGTCATGGTGGCTTTATGTCCCTTTAAATTGTACCCGGAACTGTGCTCTATGGTGGTATGCTTGATGGTGACAGTTCTGTTTTCGGCCATTATCCCTTGCTCGCAATGATCGATTGTCGAATATTCTATTGAGGCATCGCATTCGAGATAGAGGCCGGTGTACCTGTAATCGGTATGTTCGTATCCGCAGTATGTAAGGGTGCTGTTGCTCATCTCAAAACTCGCGCCATCTCTCACCACGAAATAGAAGTTGCCAACACCCCCT
>CP070726.1:2297808-2304977 GCA_020350865.1 Thermoplasmata archaeon | reverse complement strand
CAACGAGAGTTTGATACCCTGCACGGGCCCGTTCACCACGGCTTCCCTCCCCAGCCCAATCACATGATTCTCATCGTAGGGGTGAAGGTAATCGGACCAGCCGGGAATGTGCAGTTCCCCCAGAAGCTCTGGGTTCTCGGGATCTGAAAGGTCGATGACAAAGAAGGGATCGCCCGTCCTGACCACGAATGTCACAAGATATGCTCGGTCTCCCATGAACCTGGCAGAATACAACTGCTCGTTGGGAGCGATGTCCTGCAGGGTACCAACAATGTTCAGGTCCATATCGAGAACATAGACCCTGTGTGAGGCTCTCCGCCCAATGGAGGCCGCCACCCTGAAATAGCCCTTGTGCTCGTCCATTGAGAATCGATTAAGAAGCGTTCCTTCGATTTCTCCGTATGCTTCGTACACAATCATTCCATTGTCAATGAGAATCCTGTGTATCCTCGTCTTGGCTATATTATTCTCGTAATCGTATTTGTAATATGTAACATAGATATTGCCGCGTGATACATATATATTGCTCGCATAGTCCATTAGCAAAACTCTCATATCCACTATTTCAGAAGGATTTGTAATGTCTATGGATAGAATCGTTGAGAGCTGCATGTAGTAATTGAAGTATGATGTGTCGTTTGTGCCGTTAAGGAAGTAGATATCGGAGGCTTCAACTGGCAGGTCGTATTCGTTGAAGGTTCTGTATATGTACTGGGATGTGATCACATACAGAAAGTCGCCAATCATCCTTGACTGGACCGGCGAACCCTTGATGAGGTGGGAGTCTACCAGTTCAGGCTCTTCTTTTACTGATAAATCGAAAATATCGATGAACGTTGCCTGGTAATATATGTAATTGAGATAGTAGAACCTCCCGATGTCCATCTCAACAACATTGCCGTCGTAGCCAACCGAGTAATAGTGGCTGTTATCTGTATTTGGCGAGGGATCGATCTGGTACACAGCTCTCTGGCCTATTATTACCAGGGTGTCATCCTTGACATATATCTCCCTGATATTTCCCCTCGTGTTGATGGTGGAGACAATAACTGCATCCTCCGGAGGATTGACATCTGCAATGAATACACTGCACCTGTCCTTGGACAGGATGTAGGCATATTCGCCATCCGTTTTAACAATGTCACCCTCATCGACCCCGGTAACCTGGACATTGGTTGTGGAATGAGAGGAGGATGTTGAAGCCGTTGTGGCTGCAGTTCCATCATCAACATCAAATTTAGCAACCGATAGTGTTGGACCTAAAAAGAAATCGTTTTCAAAACCCCCATAATACCCATAAGAATTCTCTATTGTATGGTTCTCCAGATAACTCCTGAGATCCGCAATCGAAGAGAATTTGCCTATCTCGTCAGAATCCTGGTGCTCGATGAATGGAGCCTCCCCAGATTTGCTGGGAACTTCGATAAAAGGAGTCTCTCTGGATTTGCTGGGAGCCTCTACAAAGGGTTCTGTTTCGATTTCGTCTATGTTTTCCCTGGGAATGAGTAGCAGCCTACCGTCCTCCCCTTTCACGACGGCGTAATCCCTGTAAAAGGATTCTTCGGGTTCATTTATATGCTCCCTTTGATCAATAACCAAATCTTCGTTGTCCATACTGCCCAGAGTCAGGTTTACAAATAGTGCCATGCCCACTACAATGGTCGCCAAAATCATTTTCTTCCTCATCATCATGTCAGTCACCTGCTTCCAATTCTACCCTTCTATCTGTCCTAAAATATATAACCTTGATTTGTACATGTCATTGACATGTCGGAACAAAATCGACAATTCGGCTGTTTTTAGACCTGCATTCATCGATAATCACATTGGGGGGTCTATTAAAAGTATTTTTGGCACGTTCCTCAAAATGTTGACGCGATTGTCAAAATGTTATCCCTCACCAAAAAATGAAAAAAGAGGGCTCGGTTCAATCCTCGTTCTCCAGTTTCTTGAAAATCTCGAGGTAGTGGTCAGGTGCGCTGATGGCCTTTCTATCCTCGTCTATAAACACATGGGTTGTGTAGCCCTCCGCAACCGGTTCCAGTCCGCCGTCCTCCTTCTTTTTATACACTTTTCCCTCGATCTTGAAGCTCTTCTCCTTTATATCGGCAAATTTCGTGTGGACCTCCAGGAGGTCATCAAAATACACGGGGGCGATGTATTTGCAGTAGGTGTCCACGATCGGGATGTCCCACCTGTACGGCAATCCCAGCTCCCTGTACATCTCGATTCTGCCCACCTCCAGGTAGAGGAAAAAGCTGCCGTAGTACACCACCTCTGCCGCATCGGTTTCCGCATAACGCACCCGAAGCGTGGTTTTGAAGGTCTTCATACTCTCCAACCGTTTTGTAATTCTTTGGCTTGGCTTGTGTTGCTAATAATAAAGTAAAAGAGAAAGGGGGAATGCACCCCCGGAAACGGATCTACTCCTCTTTGGGTTTCGGCTTTCCGAGCACGGCCTCGAACATGGCATCGTCCTGGTACGCCCCATCTGCAATCAGCTGGCGGTACTTGACAAAGTCTATGACATCCTGGCCCGTTATCTTCTTGGTGTTGAAGGCATGGAATCCCAGGAATGCCTCCCCGGACATGTTGGCTGCAAGCCAGTGCCTGTTGTAGTTCTTGGAATAGTCCCAGAAGAACTTCTTTTTGGCCCTGATGCTGTCTATGGTCTTTATCAAGCAGCCCGGAAAGAGGTTTGTGAACCTCCACAGGATTTCGTTTATGGATTCGTCCAGGAGCGTGAAGTCGGTCTGGGCACTCTTCACATAGGCCCTGGCCTCCTTGAAAGCCTCTCCGGTCTTGAACTCACCGTAAACGATCTCCCCGTCCTCGACATATTTATCGGTTATGACCTGCGGGTTCCTTATCCACTTATCGCCTTCTTTAATAGCCGGCACAACCCTGGTGAGGTATCCCAGCCTCTTCATCTTGTAGGAGGACCACATCTCGCAGGAAATGCAGTTCCACATGGCATCCTCCATGCCCAGGTACCATGGCAGGAAATCGCTGGACCCGCCGTCTGGGGCCGAGCCGTGCCTTGGACCTGCCTGGCCAAATATCGCGAGATCCTGGCTCACGGCGATGTCGGCGGCCATTCCGATCTCCTGACCTCCCGCAACCCTCATTCCGTTGACCCTGCATATCACGGGTTTCTTGCAGAACAGGATGGAATCCACCATGTGATTGAATAGCTCCATGTACTCACCGTACTCGTTCGGCCTCTTGCTGTAGTATTCTGCGTATTCCTTGGTGTTGCCCCCGGTGCAGAAGGCCTTGTCTCCGGCGCCCGTGAAAATTGCGGCGACAATGCTCCTGTCAAGGGAAGCGTTGTGGAACCCGGCAATAACACCTTTTACCATCTCTGTGGTGTAGGAGTTGTACTGCCTCGGGTTGTTGAGCGTTATCCAGGCGGAATAAAGCCCCTCAACCTCATTTCCCTCGGGGTCCACAATGGGTTTCTTTTCGTACACCGTGCAGGGGGGTTCGGTTCCGAAATAGTCCTTCCCTTTGAAAAGCTCGTGGTTCTTCAATTCATCTTCTCTCGGTAGCCAATCCAAACTCATACTATACCTCCCATAATCAAGTTTTTTTGTGTCCTCCCCCAATGGCACGCCAAAACAATTCTGGCCTTACAATTGGGCTCAGTCCCTATAGGATTTATTATTTATAACATTTATTGTCTTGTATTAAAAAAAAACAAATCTTAGTGTGTGTTAGGGCTTATCTCCTTTGCCCGACACTTTATGTTTATCTTGCTAAGAAGGGGGTCTCTCCTGACACGATTTGGTATTCGATGTTAAAGTATAAGGCTGACTGCATTCTGGGCATGATGCTTGACTGGCACAAAAACTTGAACGGCAATTGTTACATATTCTTGTCTCGGTAAGATATCCTTTTACCTCTGATGTGAAAAGCAGTAGTATTAAGATTGCAGAAAATAATGCAATTATCCAGCTCACACCCAATATAAAAAACCCAGTTGTTACAAATACAGTTGCCAAGATTGAGACTACTAACGAGAAAATTACCGTAAAAAGGGCAGTATCCCAGGCACCTTCGAGCCGTCTCCATATGCAGGCCGCACAATACACATACAAGAAACCAATGATCATGGAGGGTATGGATAATATAAATAATGCAAAATTGCTCATATCCGAGAAAACGGGTTCCGTGCCCTTAATCAAAATTCGTGTAAAGTAATAAGACCCATTATACACTATCAACACACCAAAAAACGCAAATATTCCGATTGTTATGATGACCTCGCCTGGCACAGGTTCTTTTCGATACATGGCCTTCCTCTTATGCTACAATATTTTTTTCCTATGATATATACCTTTCTTTCTCCTGTAATATTTTCCAAGCGATGTAACATACTGTATATGGCCCAAATGCCCAAACAAGTAGGTGAAATAGGGGATTTATGTCCTTCGCCAGAAACTCCCTTCTATTTGCCTTTATTATTAGCACCTCAAATACGGCCAATGAAAAGCCTATCTATTACCTAAAGAACCAAACCGGTGGAGCGGTACCAGAGGGTGCGGGACAGGTAATCCTTGCGAACTGTTCAAACGTCGAAATCGCAAACCAGAACCTCTCGAATTGTTCTATTGGAATCGAGCTCGGATTCTCGGATTACAACAATATAACAAACATCAGCGCCGGAGGTAACTATAATGGAATTTATTTGTTATATTCTTGTAACAACAATATAAGAAACAGCAACATATCTAATAATAGGTATGCGGGCATCCGGGTCGATAGCTCCTCAGATGGAAACCAGATATTCGAAAACAACATCGCCGGCAATTACCACGGTATCCGGATTGATTCTTCCACAGACAACATGGTCTATCACAACAACTTCCTATACAATTTAAACAACGCTGATGTAAGCAGCAACCAATGGGATAACGGTTATCCTTCGGGCGGAAATTACTGGACGGATTACTCGGGTGGGGACGTGAAGAGCGGTCCGGCTCAAAATAAAGATGGAAGCGATGGTATAGGCGATACGCCGTATGAAAACATTATATATGGCAGCAACAAAGATAACTATCCACTGATGATCCCATACGGAAACTACCTATCCCTGCACAGCGGCTGGAACCTTATCTCTGTCCCGTCAATACAGTCAGATACGGATATGGGTGCGGTCCTGTCATCCATTACCGGTTCTTACGATACGGTGCAGCGGTACAACAAAACAGACATCAATGATCACTGGAAGAGCAATCATTCATCAAAACCATCCAAGATGATCGATTTAAATGGGGTCGACCATACAATGGGTTTTTGGATATTTATCACCGAGCCCGGTGGAGTCCTATTCGAATATTTCGGTACGATACCCTCAGTTTCCCAGCAAATCCCCCTCCATCCCGGCTGGAACCTTGTAGGCTACCCCTCGCTCACAAGCCATAGCCGGTCGGACGGGCTGAACAACACGGATTACGGGACTCGTGTGCGCATCATATGGTGGTATGATAATGCCACTGGTTCCTGGTACTCAATGGGTGAGGATGATTACTTCAGGAAGGGGGTGGGATACTGGATTTATGCTGAGGAAAGCATGATATGGCAGGTTCCTTTGTAGTTGTACGGGGTATCCCAGCCATTTTCGGGAAGATGTATCCGGTGAATATCCCCCTCTATTTCCCCTTTGAAGGCGCAATGCAGATGCACATCACCCGACTTCCCTGTGAAGTACTTGGCTCGTTTGATTCCGAGACAGAAGCATCAACATGGGCTAACATTCAAATCCTCCTCAATATTACCCAAAATACCCGTTTCAGGCAAAAATGATTTTAAGGAGGAAGATATTTATATCCGCACATCATCCGTAAAAAAGGCTGGTTGTGGATATGGCCAAAAGACGCAGTGAAATAGGGAAAACCGGAAAGCACAAGAGGGACGAAATATCGTACGAAACCGTGGAATTGGCAGAGAGATCCCATAAAAGGAGAAATGTGCTGGTGATAGTCCTTTTCATAGCCGTAATAGCGGTTGTGGCGGTGTTTATGGTCTTTTACTTCGATATCCTCGGTGAAGATACCGAGGACAAAATCGAGGTTCTCGACACCGACAATCCGAGTAAAGGAGGCCTTCCCACAGAGGATATCACCTACGAGTTCACCATTACGAACCCTGAAAAGGAGGCTGATATCTTCTCTATACTGGTTTTGGGCCTTCCCTCCGATTGGAACATTACTGTCCCCAGTACAATCTCCCTCGAAGGCGAGGAGAGCGCAGAGAAGCAGTTCACCATTTCACCGTCAACTGCCACGGCATTAAACAAGACGCATACGTTCTGGCTGAACGTCACATCCGGGAGCTCCCAGGTCACGTATTCACTGGAATACAAGCTGACCGTTTTCCATGCCTTCTACGGTATAGAGGTATTCGCCTACAACAATTCCCACGATGCAGACCCAGGTAATTCAACTTCCTACGGAATATTCATAAAAAATGATGGGAACGGAAATGATAACATCACCTTCTCATTTGTTGAAACCCATCTGCCGGTGGATTGGTCTGTGAGTTTCGAATCCGATTACTTAATTGTCCCGGCCTATTCGACCAGGGCGTTCATCGTCACCATCACAACATCCTCGAATACCTCCAAGGGAAGGTACGACATCCTGATTATAGCCACCTCTTCCGGCGGCCAGCAGGCCTCCATTTGGCTGAACACCTCCCTGGTGATGGATTTTGAAGAAAAGACTCTCGCAATAGGGGATTTGGCAATGGTGGATTACATCGGATACTTTATCGACGGTCTGATATTCGATACCTCCATAGAAGAGGTGGCCACAAACGCCAATTTCTCCAGAGAGCCCAATGTTCAGAGCAAGACCACTTTCGCACCTCTGGGGATGGTTGTGGGGTCGGAAGACCCGACCTCCGGTGACGAGTACATCGTAATGATTCTTGGTTTCTGGGAGGCTGCTGTCGGCATGAAGGCAAATGAGACCAAGGTGGTCAGACTGCCGCCCGAGAAAGCCTATCCTGACGGTCTGTGGCGGATATTCGAGATCAGAATTGTCAGCATTGACAGTTGATGAATAAAGGTAAAATGCCACTGAGAGCCGGTGAAAAAAATCGTAGGGCAGTGGGCTCTCAGTGGTGTAGGGCGTTGAGGTAAGGGTAATAAAATTACGGATTTT
>CP070726.1:2288465-2297708 GCA_020350865.1 Thermoplasmata archaeon | reverse complement strand
AGAAATCCGTGATTCCCTCCGATTACAAGGAGCCGATATTATTCCGGATATTTGACAGTAAACTGTCAGTTGTTGTATGCGTGATAATGATACCCATTGTTCTTTTCTCGACTTTAGGCATGGGGACCATGAAGTTCTATCCCCCGGAAGAAGAGGAGGAAACAACCCCCTTCGACCCCGTTGACTACGTCGAGATAGACGGCCCCTCCTTTGATTCCAGCGGGCTTCTCCAGGAGGGGGAGTCCACAACTGAGACCATCACCATAAATCCAGGGGAGGGGGAGCTTTTGGAGGAAGGGGAGCTTTTGAAATCCATCACTTTCGTGCTCACGTGGGAGGACGAGGCGGACTACCAGCCGGCACCTATAGGTCAGCCCTGGCCCAACCAGCCAGACGAGTTCAACCTGAAGGTCTCCCAGGGAGGCAACTACACTGAGAGGGAGTCGGGGGCAAATCCCCACGGCGGCCAGGGGGAAATCATCATAACCTTCGAGTTCGTGCACGACAGCGCCGATTCAAGGAACGGCACCGGTGACTGGGAAATCGAGATAACCCTCACGATCTGCGGTGACCATGAGAGCCCCACATTACCTCTCCTGTACACGGATGATTCGAACGATTACGAGCTGAAGGTTACAACCGAGGTGTACACCCCGACATAGAAGGCGGTGCTCTTACCTGACGGATTGGGAAGTTCCCTTGCAGTTTTTCATCCCTCTACCGCACAACCCAGATTACTGATGTATGAGGAAGAGTCGGGCCGCTGGCCAAAAATATAAATATCCAGTAACACGATTCCTCTCTAACCTAGGCTTTGTGCGGGAAACGCGCGAGGAGCCGAGATGGAGGGAGGTAGAAAGATGAAAAAAATATCCCCAACTTTACTGTGTCTTGTGATATTTACCGCTGTGTTTGCCGCGGCGGTATCAATGAATGGCAGCACATCCCCGACTGAGGTTTGGGTCGATGATGATTTTGGTCCGTCCACCCCGGGCTGGGGAGTGGACCATTTTGACAAGGTGCAGGACGGTGTGAATGCAGTTGCAGTAGGAGGGACCGTTACAGTGTATGCTGGAACATATAACGAGAATGTGCTGGTGGACAGGACAATGAATTTAGAAGGGGAGAGCACGGATACCACGGTAGTCGACGGCGGCGGGAGCGGAGACGTTGTGCGTGTGACCGCTGATTGGGTGGAAATCTCCGGTTTTGCAATGATAAACAGCGGCGACTTTCCGAGCATTGGAGGAATCGTACTCGATCATGTCCAGCATTGCATAATAATCGATAATCATGTGTCGAACAACAACAATGGCGTCTATCTCTCAGGCTCCCACAGAAACACGCTTCACAATAACATAATGGAGTCGAATTCGGGTGAGGGTATTGAACTCGTTGCAAGCACCAACAATACCCTATCCAATAACAGTATCTCAAACAACACCTATGGAATAATAATATTTGATTCTGAATGTAACCTTATAACCGAAAACAGCATCTCGGTCCATTCATACGGAATATTTCTCGACGCAAGTTACTTCAACCTCATATCTTCCAACAGCATCTCAGACTATGATGATGGCATTACTTTCCGGGGTGGTTCATACAACAACACCATATATAACAACAGCATCTCAAATGGCAGGACAGGAATAACTTTCCGCATGTATTGCGGTGATAATACAATTTTCAACAACTGCATCTCCAATAACTTTTGGGGTATACATCTTAAAGTATTGAGTCATAGTACAACCATATCTTACAACACCATATCAAGGAATGAATATGGTATCAACCTTAATGGTGGATGGAACACTATCTACCATAACAGTATAATCGACAATACATATCAGGCCAGCGATGATATGCCAGACATAAATGATTGGCATCATCTCGATTTGCTCGAAGGCAATTACTGGAGCGATTATCCGGGGGAGGATGTGGGCGGCATGACCTATCCGTGGGATGCCACAGGGAAACATCTGATTGCGGGTGACGGGATAGGCGATACATCTGTGCCACATCCGGCCACCGATTACGATTACTATCCATTGATGAATAGAATCGGATGCAAAATGAAAACAATCGAGGCGGCAATCGACATCGATCCGGACACCTTAAACCTCAAGTCCAAGGGGAGATGGATTTCGTGCTATGTCGAGCTCCCTGATGAACATGAAGTAAGTGAAATTGACATCGGTACTGTTTTATTGGAAGATGCCATCCCGGCAGAGTGGGGGAACGTTCAGGGAGACATGTTGATGGTGAAGTTCGATCGCGGCGAAGTTCAGGACGTGCTCTCCCCCGGAACATACAGTCTGAAGGTTGCCGGTGAGCTGACAGATGGGATTTTATTCGAGGGTTACAGTGATGATATCAGGGTAATCGATCCGCCTTGAGAAGCCAATTAACCAAACAGCCACACATTCTTACCAATCTACACCTGGAACTGAAAAAGCACGAGAGCGAGATCTTAAAGTACGTACAAAGTGTGAAGCCCTACTTCTTATCCTCCCCGACTTCCTCCACGAGGTACTTGAGCTCCTCTTCCACCACCTTTTTCTCCTCGCCTTCAATGGAGATCTCCTTGATCTTCTTTACCACTATCTCCCCCTGCCTTGTCTCGGGCACATCCCTGAAGACCTTCAGCATCTCCAATAGCTCCCTGTCTGTGGGAGGGTCCTGGTTGGACGGGAACGTGATCTTGTATCCTGTTTTTATGATGGACTGCGTCTCCCCCACGAACATGTCATCGCTTTTTATGTGGACCAGGACATCCTCGATTTTCGTCTCCCTGAATGCCTTGTACGGCAGCTCCAAAGGGTCGAGGTTCTCGTCGTAGATGTACCTTTTCATCTTGGAGAGGGGCTTACCGGATTCGTCTGTTCCCAAGTACTCCGCATGGGTGATGGCCACAACCGTGGGAAAGGGGAGGCACGCAACCAAGAGGTTGAGGAATTCCTCCTCGTTGCCGTCGCACTGGTCAAAGAGGTCTCCCAGCAGTCTGGGCAGAAGGTTCAGGGCCCCTTTCTTGGTGTAGTAGTTCACAAAAGGGCGGCTCAATATCTCGAGATCGAAGGTATCTATGGGCATGCATTCCACCTGAAATGCCATGATTTTCGGGGAATTTAATCTTTTCCACCCGACGTTCAGGGCTTCTTTTTTGGCGGGTCTGTAACCCTTATGGTATCGAAGCCCGAAAACGGTGTTCCGTCGAAAAGCTCCCCTGTCACGTTCAGTGCTATGCTTTCGTACGGCTGGCCGATCATCTGCTGCACTGCGCTTCTGTCGAACTTCACCATGCGCTCCTCAATTGTGTCGTTGTCGTGGTCCATGATGTAGGAGGACTCTGACTTGACAAAACCGTACTTGGGGTTCATCTCGGGGGATACGGTTCCTTTCAGAAGGATGGTGGATGCGTTGATGTCCCTGGGATCGTAGCCTGCTGGCAGCTCGATGTAGCATGTGATCCACTTGCCTTTGGACTTCAGGTTCAGCGTATCGGGGTCCAGGTCAATGGTGGCGTTGGGCGGCCCTGCGGGGCCGAGAGGACTCCTTGTCAGGGGGTAGAGGTCCTGCTTGCCGATGGAATGCAGATAGGGGAGGTCCACGATGCCGTCGGCACCGGGAACATCCTGGGCCGGACCGGAAAGAGCGTCAGGTGCAAGCCAGTCGGACCAGTAGTTACCTCCGGAGGGATAGCCGTCGTCCCAGAAATTGATGCTCAGATCCTTGGCCTGCACACGGCTCGAGTTGTACACATCGGTGGCCCCGTTGTTTGCTTCCAGGTGGTTGTGGTGGATCAGGTTGTTTTCGGGGTTGTGGCTGACACTGATCCCCTCCTCGACATTCGAATGGATGTAGTTGTAATGAATCATGTTGTAAAAGGAGTCGCCGCGGATGAACATGCCGTTCCACTGGTTCGAATGCACCGTGTTGTTGGCCAGGATGCAAAACGAGCTGGAGTACAGGTACAGACCGTTTTCCGTGTTCGAGTGCAGTGTGTTGTTGAAAACCAGATTTGCGTCGGAATCATACTGCACGGAAATTCCGTCCTGGCTGCCCGAGACGTCGTTGTTTATAACCGTGTTGCTCCGGCTGGCGTGGATGTTGATGCCCGTGTTCAGATTGGATACGAGCGTGTTGTCCGCAACTGTGCAGTTGTCGCTTTCCCACAGTTCTATTCCCGTGCTGCTGTGGCGGGAGACGTTGTTACTCTCCACAAGGATTCGGCTGGAAGAGCGCAGGTCAATGCCCGAGGTGCCGTTCAAAATGGTATTACCGCATACGACGTTGTCCATTGACTCGTAGATGTCCACGCCGAACTGGCTGTCCGAAATAGTGTTGTTGGATACGAAGGTTTCGTTGCTGTACTTGAGGTCGATGCAGAATCCACCCCCTGTTATATGGTTGTTCGTTACCACATTGTCCAGGCTCTTGTATAGGCGAATGCAGAACCCGGATTCCTCGAAGTGATTCCCCATAATCGTGTTGCCGTGCGAGTTTTCCAGTGATATGCCAAAACTTACGTTCAGCAGATTGTTGCCAAATATGCTGTTTTCGGAACTGTTGTACATTTCCATTCCCGATAGCGTGGTCATGTTGATGTTGAAGAATTGACAGCCGGAGGAGAAACCAACGGCAATGCCGCAGACACCGTTCAGGGTGGAGAATCCCGAGATGGAGGCGTTATCTGCCACAACCGTGATTGCCGGGGAATCGCACAGCGGGGGAGTGGTCCCGGTATCGATGATGGTGGTGCCGGTATCCTCGCCCTCCAGAATGAGGTTCTTGTCCATCCAGACGTTCTCCATATAGGTTCCGGCGAACACGTAGACGGTGTCTCCTGCCGCCTCAGCATCGACGCCTTCCTGGATGGTGTTGTAAGGATTTAACAATGAGCCGTCCTCGATGCCACTGGTGTTGTCGTCATCCACATATATGGTTCCCCCGCTCAGAGGCCCGATGCTCGATGGCAGGGCCGCAAGAACACCTGTCAATAATACAACAGTGACAAATGTACTTAATATATCTCTCTTCATTTACACTCCCTCCTTCATTTGTTCTCTCGTGCACCTGGATGCCGGGTCCAGATGCATTCCCAACACGCCTTTCAAACCTAAATATCTTTCGGAAAGACAGAGAAAACACCGTGCCAAAACGGTTAAATGCCAAGACCTCATTCTTTTTCGAAGAGGCAGTTTTCATGTACCAGCAGATAGAAAACATACTTTCCAAGGTGGCCCGCAGCACCGAATCTTCATTCCTTGCCATCTCTGCGGCCCAAAAATCCCTTTCGAACATGAAGGACAATCCCAAGACCGTATCCCAAGAGGACGAGGAGGATGTGCTGAAAGACATAGAAAAGACCGAGATAATCATTGGGGAGCTGGAGAAGGTACTTTCGGAATGGCTTAAAAAGCACGGGTTGGGGGATGCCATCAGGTTCAGCATATAGATGGAAAAAATACACTCAGTCGCCCTTCACTATCCCAAAGGCGTCCATCAGGTCGCACAGCAGCTCGTAGGTAAAGGGATGCACCACATGCTGGGCAAAGTCCCAGTACGACAGGGTGGTCTGGATGTTGCCGGACCGCCAGTCGGCGTACTGGAGTAGGCCCTCGTGGAGGGAGTACTTCCTGCCCTTGTCGGGTATGGCGTTCTTATGGATGTAGGGGCTGTCCCAGTAGTACTTCTTCCAGTTCTCTGTGAGGGTCTTCTGGTGCTTTTCAAGGTACTTGACGTAGTCTGCCAGGGTGGGTTTCTTCTTCTTCGGGGAGTAGCTTGGAGGCAGCTTGATGTTCTCCTTGAGGAAGGCCTCCGCCGCAATGAACATGCATATGATTCTGGGCATGGCCTCCAGGTCCCGGGACTCCGGGGACATGGACATGTAGAAGAAGGACTCCTGGGTGTACAGGGACCTGTATATCACGGGATAATCGTTCTTGAGCGTGATCACGTACCTCTGCGACTCGGGTCTGTAGGCCTCGATGTTTATCCTCACGCGGTTCTTGCCAAGGATTGTAGGCCACAGGCCCTTGCCCTTGTCATAGGTGGCGTTGAACGTGGTGGCCACCTTGCGGTAGATGTTCTGATCACCCAGGCATTTCTCGATGTTGTCTATTTCTGGTATCTTCTTTCTCAGGTCCTCCATGAAATCCTCGTGCAGCTTCTTCACCTTGAGTATGTCGATAAAACCGTCCACCTTGAACACGTTCTCGTGGAATTTCTCCAGCAAATCGAGCACGAGCTCGTACTCCCCGTTCTCCAAAAGCTTGATGGTGAAGTCCGTCAGGGCATTGGGTTTGAAGCTCCTGTAGTAGTCCTTGATCCACGAGTGGTCCAGTGCCTTCTTTGCCATGGACAGCCGTAAAAGCGAGAGGTACTCCTCGTTCTGGTGGGGCTTGGGCATGGGGTACATGTCAAATATCTCATCCAGAAGATCGGTGAGCTCCGCCGGGGGCACCTTCCATTTATCGGCCATGAGAAAAACGCCCCTGAGCTTGTCTGCAACCTCGTCCTTTTCACCGGTGCCGTAGATCAGCCTGCGTATCTCCTTCACGTTGTTCTTGAGCAGCTGACTCTCCTGTTCGGTGATCTTTTTTACCTTCTTTGTCTTAGCGTCCATCATACCAATCCTGCCTAAATGTCCATCCTTTAAAACCTCCCTTGGGGATTTTCTGGGAGGGTTCATAAACAGGCTCATCTGAAGACCGCTGCCAAAAGGTGAGCCCTTGCACTGATACCTGAACGCGTAAGAAACGATAAACCTTTCGCTGAAAAGGTCAAAATCCCACCCAAATCCCCGGTTAAAAACCCCAAATACTTAAAACACCCTAACACCTTTCCAATCCCCGAGGTATGCGTTTGGACATAAACGAGATGTTCAGAAAACTCACGGAAAAGAGTTGGGCCTGGGCGGTTTACGTTCCCCTCACCGTCGCCCTGGATCTGCTGATTTCACTGACGCTCATGCTTTCCTTTGCCACCTCCTGCTTCGGCGTGATTCTGACGGGTATCGCAACCTTCGGCGTGCCCTACCTTTTCGGTGTGCGGAGCGTGAGGACCTATCTTAAGACCGGGAGTGTAATCATTCTCGTAACAGGCATCCTCTTCGGTGTGGTGTACACCCACTTCCTGTACGAGCAGATATATTTCTTCGAGGAAAGGACGATTGATGACACGTACCTGGAGAACGGATCGGTGACGCCATATCTGGGGGACGACACCACCTCCTTCAACTACACGGTGACGTACACGGGTCCCGAGGCCCCGGAGGATGTGGCCGTTTTCGTGAACATATCGGAGCTGGGTTCCAAGGACGAGCGCAACATATCGCTGAAGGGTGCGGGGAGGCTTTACTACAACGAGACCCTGCAGGATAGGAACATTTATTTCTACTATTTTTCACTTTACACGAACACAACCAATTCATGGAACTACACCGAGGTTGGGGTGGGGCCCATCACGTCCCCCTACTCGGATCAGGTGGGGTTGCAGGTGCTGCAGTGGGTGATTTCCATGTTCCTGAACGGGGGGCTCATGTTCTACATGCTCGTGCTGCTGTACAACTGGAAGAAAGTGTCCCAGGAGGAGAGGAAGAGAATGGAGGAGGAGCTGCTGGCAGGTGCAAAAGAAGAAAAAGAAGAGAAAGAAGAAGAAACAGAGAAGGAAATAGAGGAGGAGGAAGAGGAGATAAAAGAGGAGGAGGTGGAGTTCGAATGCACCACATGCGGTGCCACCGTGGGAGCCGATGAGACCGCATGCCCCCAGTGCGGCGAGGATTTTGAGGGGGAGGAAGAGGAAGGAGAAAAGTAACTCTAGTTTATTCGCATGCTGTGGGGTTGCCAAAATACATAAATCACATGATGCCATTCGCCACCATCGAGTTGAATTTGAGGTTGATGACATGCACGAGGCGCTGCAGGGACTGGAACCCGAGATCGTATGGGACTACTTTGACAAGATAAGGCAGATTCCAAGGTGCTCCAAGAACGAGGGGAAGGTGGTGGAGTTCGTCATGGGCGCTGCTAATCTGCTGGGACTTAAGACCAAGAGGGACGAGGCTGGCAATGTGGTTATGATAAAGCCCGCATCAAAGGACTATGAGGACCACCCGGGCATATGTCTTCAGGGCCACCTGGACATGGTGTGCGAGAAGAACACCGATGTGAAGGTCGACTTCGCAAAGGACGCAATAGAGCTGCGGAGGGAGGGCGAATACATCATGGCAAAGGGCACCACCCTGGGCTCTGACAACGGCATCGGCTGCGCCATCCTTTTGGCACTGGCAAAGGCCAAGAACATCAAGCACCCGCCCCTGGAGCTTCTGTTCACCGTGGACGAGGAGACAGGCATGACAGGTGCTTCCAAGATGATCGGGGATTTTCTCACGGTAAGGCGCCTCATCAACGTGGACAGTGAGGAGCTGGGAACCATTTACATAGGCTGTGCAGGAGGAGGGGACACCTCCCTGAGAATGCCCTTGGGAAGTAAAACCGAGGCGGAGGGCGTGAAGGGCATGGAGCTCCGGGTCAGCGGTCTGAAGGGGGGCCATTCGGGTGTGGACATCCATCTGGGGCGGGCGAACGCCATCAAGTGCCTGATCAGGGCCCTGACAAACATAGCCAAGGATCAGATGCTCATGCTAGTTGACATCTCGGGGGGCAACAAGAGAAACGCCATTCCCAGGGAGGCGAAGGCGAAGGTGCTTGTGGAGGATGTGATGAAGGCTGCCGCAGTTGCAAAGGCAGTGGAGGTCCAGTTGAAGGATCAGTTCGAGGGCATCGAGGATAACATAGCAATCGACCACACTGAATTCAAGGGCATCGAGGGATACAGCACCACCTCCTCGGTGAGGCTCATTTTCCTGCTCTCGGCCCTGCCCCACGGATATCTTGCCTTCAATCCCCACATCCCCGAGCTTGTGGATACCTCCACGAACCTTGCCACCGTGGAGATGGAGGGAGACGACATCCTGATAGGCTGCAATTCCCGCTCATCCATGAACTCGGCCATGGAGGGCGTGAGGGACCAGATCGTTGCCTGCGGCATGCTGGCGGGGGCCAAATGCAAGAAGGGGGATGCCTATCCCTCCTGGAAGCCCAACATGAAATCCGAGCTTCTGGCAATAGCAAAAAGTGTGTACGAGGCCAAATACGGGTTCGCACCCGAGATCAAGGCCATCCACGCGGGCCTCGAGACATCCATCATAGGCGCCCACTTCGGAGGCATGGACATGAT
>CP070726.1:2281229-2288365 GCA_020350865.1 Thermoplasmata archaeon | reverse complement strand
CAGTTAACAGCAGCATCTCCCCATTGCGCTCCTTTTCAAAACTTGAGTAGGATTTGGCGATGAGCCTGTCCCTTTCCTCCCTATCGTTCACAAAGGGCTGGGATTCGGCTCTCTCGGCTTCAAGGGCTGCGAACAGCAGTTTTATCTCATTTTGCGCGCTCTTTGCGATGCGGGTTTTCCGGCAGCTGGCATTGAAGAACTGGTCAACCACTTCCTTGTGTCCCATGGCCTTCTTCATCCTGTTTATGTTGGATGCCCTGTACTTGTATTTGATTTGGGCATCGATTTCTTCCTTTACCATGTCGCTTAGGGCGATCCTGAAGTCAATGGCGGTGACCTTCTTTCCATCCGGCCCCTCCAGCGGGAAGTAACGTGAAAAGAACTTGAGGTAAACCATGTTCGTATCCAGAGCCAAGTATAGGGGTTTTGCCCTTCCACCCGGGCTCATTATGGTCTCAGCCAGATAAAGCAGTTCCCTCTTCACCTTTTCGAAGTTGGGAAACTTGAGGAATGCCGATGTGATGAAGCAGTCCCTCAGGTCGGAATATCTGGGTAGATCACTTGAAAGAAAGTCACTATCTGGCACGTAATTTGTTCGTGCTTTTTCAAATTCCACACTCCTTACGATGTTTTTCAACTCGTACTTGCGGAGATTCACATTGAACAGGTTGAGGTCGTAAAGAGGATATCTCACGTTGAAGAAAGGTTTATCTGAGAGGTATATGTTGTTCAATAGGATCATTATGTCCTTTCTCGATATCACTCTACTGTCTCGCAATCTTTATTTCCTCCATGAAGTCCTGTGAATGCTGTTTTGTCAGAGGGATGCGCATAAACAGATTGTCAGCGTAATTGAAATCCTCCAAATAGAGATAGAACACATGGTCCACCTTTCCCTGGATACCGGGAACGAGGGCCCCTGCAACCATGGCCTTTCTTCCAGGGGTCACCTCTATTGCCACGGTATTTCCCCCTTCCTTTTCCTTTTTTACAACCTCATTGATACGGCGTCCAGAGCCTATGAAGTCAGCCTCGCCCACAACCTCGATCCTGATATCAGCTTTTTTACCGTACTCCCTAAGCAGCACCCGGAATCTTCTTTTGGCCAGCTCAGCCTGTCTTTTCCTCTTGCCAATGGTGAAAATGTATATTCTTTCTGGAATGTATTTTCTTAACCTGATAACTGCCCATAGACTGTTCAATATGGCCTTATCGGAAAGCCCGGTCATGGTGATGTAAACATTCATTTGTACACCGCTGAATTGTTCCCCCCGTAAACCTATCCATAAAGTGGGTTTATAGAATATGAATCCAATAGATAAAGGTTTAGTTGGCATCAAATGCAGTGTATGATGCGCTATTTTCCCACCAGACCGGCTCCACCGTTGCTCTGGAGCCGGCCGGGTTCCAAACCCCAGAACCCCAGGTCCGGTCCGCCGGGTTCGACAGCACTGCTCTTTGCAGTCTTATATTCACCTGCCAAAAATGCTTCGATTGCGTCTGCGAGCTCCCCGCTGTCTGTGACATAACACCCCTTTATATTGTAGTCAAGCCGCCTGATATGCCTGAGCGCATTCTGGGAGTGGACATAATCCGATCTGTCGAGACCTGCAATCTTTCCCTGTACAATGATGCCCATGCTTTTCTTAAGGGGCTCTCCTGTCCTGCTGTTGTAATCCAACTCGAAATTGAGATATGTGACAGAGCCGCTGGGAGTGTTTGGATACAAGAGAACTGCAACGCAGTAGGTCTGCTGCTCACCTGGTGCTATTGTTTTTGGTCTCTCCTCACCCAGCTCATGAACCACTGCAATGTCAAATCCCTCCCAGGAATATTCTTCGATTTCGGCTGTGCAATCACCCGTATTTGCCACCGTAACAAAGGCCATGCCACCGCCGCCGGGTGCAATGGTTTCCGGGATAAATCCAGAGTCCACAACAGCCAGCTCAGCGAACTGCTTTTTTAGGGCTACGGTAATGCGGAAATTGTCCACGCGCCACCCCTCGAAGTGGTTTAACTGACCGTCGATTGTATGGAACACGAACTGGATCTGCACCGAATCGCCATCATTTGCCGTTATTGGCACCTTTATTCGATCCCACTGGGAGGGAGGATGTGCAGGACTTCCTGCAGGGCTGATGATTTGGGAAGCCTCTTCAAAAGGTCCGCCGTTCACAGATATTTGGACGGCCATGTTATCCCTAAAATGGTCCTCCTCTGTTCTGGCAAAGCAATCGACTTCAAGCTCGGGTTCCTGTCCTGTAATTCCAATGATCGGACTGCGTACGAATCCTCCCACCACACCGAAGTCGTAGTTACGGGTCACATCCGAGCCGAAGTACAGGTGACCATCGATGGTGCTTCCATCCTCATCCCTGTCATCGGACCTGTAATCCGATGTCCAGTGCCATAGGTTCCTTCCCCCGCTCCAGTGAAAGTCAGAACCCGTTTTCCAGCCCGGATCTGAAACAAAGTTTTCCTCGAAGATGGTGTACCGTGTCGGTGGAGTGTCAAGGCCAATGGACATTCCGCCTGTAATGCGGGTTCCGAGCTCGGTGTATCCATCTGTGTAATAGAACTGTGTGCCGTCCACCGCATTGTCCTGTCTCACAACGCCCACTGTGGGTGAGGAGTAGTAGCTGGGACAGGGGGGTGATATGGCCCTGTAGTTGAGCCGGAATGAATTCTCCCCTTTCAGCACAAGTTGGAATGTATGTGAGCCGAAGTTCATGAAATGGGGTACAGCCATCCATGTAATAACCGTCTTTTGGGGGGATGTGTAATAATACACCTCACCTTCTGCCGAAGGATTCATATCGTCCCAGAAGGGCATGATGGCATAGTCCGCATCGAAGTCATAGCTGCCGATTGGATTGTTGTAGTAGCTCATGTAATCATCGAACATACCGAGTTTCACCCATCCGTTGGAAGAGATGGTGAGGATGCTCGTAGTCATATCGTATAAAGTGAACTGGTGCCCCATGGTTCTATGGTGCACAGAGTCGTCCGATGCGTATAGAGGAAGGCCTATATCCGTGTCCCATTCATAGGGCAATTCCGCAAGAAAATAGGTGACAGGGCCATCTGTGTCACCACCAAAAACCGAAGCGGAGCCCATGATAATCATGGCTGTCAAAATGGCGATTGCCAGGATTCTTTGCTTCAACTTGTTCCTCCCTCCAAGAGGTCCAGGTTATTTTTCGGGTTTTTCCTCCTGCAATTTGGTGGAAATACCCCTTTTTTACATGATAGGGACCCCCTCCCTTTGGAGTGATGGTTGTGCACTCCTCTGCGCTCATTGCTCCAGCAGATTTGCAGTGGTAGCCGCGAATATATAGGTATATATATACGAAATCATTATAAAATGTATCCTTAAAGTATAACTGAACTGAACTGTATTAAATGACACAATTGAGGATTTTAATGGGCAAATAAACCCGGTTCCTGATTTATATCCATTAGGGGGCCAGAGGTAACTGGGAAGGTAACATTAAATTCAAAAATCGTTCTATAAGCTTTAAGTAGTAGTATATCAATTAAGCGAATGGACTACTGGGTTAATCGTACCTCGAGTGGTGGAAGGCCCGTGAAGTTTTAAGGGAGATAACATGGTGGCAAACGCTCATGGGGAGGTAAACAGGAAAATTGCATCTGCCTTAATCATGATACTTATAATTGCGAGCGGTATGCTCGTTTTCTTCCCGCTTTCCATGCCAACAGTGAAGGCGGTTAATAAGTACCACGGCCAAATAGCAGATTCCAACTCTGCACAATGGGAGGATAACAATGATCCATTGGGAAATCCCGTTCCCCCGGGTAATACGGATTTCAACGGTGACATATCAGGCGATGGCATCGTCACCTGGCATGATATAAGTGGAGCGGATGATCAGGATGACCATTATGTGGTCGATAACTTCGTAGTGGAGGACGGCTACACACTGCAGATAGAGCCTTTGGATTTCGTATGGACACTGGGCACTGGATCCGCAGTAATCATCAGTAATGGCGTAAACATAACCATTCAGTCAGGCGGGGAGCTTCAGACAAATACGGATGGGGGATTCCCCTTTTTGACCCTCACCCCTTTCAGTTCCGCCGGCACATGGGATGGGATATATGTGGAGGCAGGAGGGAAGGCCAGGATAATCGACAGCCTGATTATAAATTCAGACAACGGCGTGCAGTTCGAAAGCGGCTCCGAGGTCACGGGCCCCGGGATTGTCAATTCGATTTTTACTGCTAACATCAATTACGACCTGTACATGGACGGTGCCACAGGCGTCACCAACATTGGTAATACGATTTTCGATCCCACTGGAGCCGACTTTGCGGGTACTAGTGCTTATATGGCAAACTGTCAGGTGAATATCACGGACTGCTCCTTCAGTTCCCACGGCATGGGTCAATACTGTCTGTACCTCAACAACACCTCAGACGCGAAAATAACCGATTCCAATATCAACGGCGCAACCCAAATGGGCGGGGTCGTATATGCAGACTCAACCACAAGTACCGTATTTAAAGAATGTACTTTGACAAACGGCTCAATTGTCGGTTCTCTTCTGGAATGCATCAATGGCGCATCCCCCCTCCTGGAGAACTGCACATTGGGCTCGGGTGGCCTCTACTCTGTATACGCCAACGGAGGCGGCGGAGGAGGCGGATGCTTTCCGGTTATTTTAAATGGTTCTGCAGAGGGTGGCGGGCCTTTTGACAACTCGACTATCTATGTTACGGGTGATTCCGCAATTAAGGTCCAATGGTGGGTGCATGTCTACTGCGACGATGGTGTTGGAGCCCCCGTCTCAGGCGCCATAGTGAACACATACAACAATACATATGCAGTGGTAGCAAGCGGGATCACAGGGGCCGACGGTTTCCTGTACTGGAACAAGATCACCGAGTTTGTCGATACCTCAACTAGCAGGGATATATACAATCCCTTTAATGTTACCGCATCCGCAGGGCCATTGTTCAACTTCACAGTTGACAGGGTGGATATGAGCAAAACAATAACGGTCTTAGTCGATGTGGTGGGAAGTCCCAACAACCCTCCAAGTGTGCAGTACCTCGAAGATCTATCTGGTGGACTGTATGGTGGGGAAATAGCCATTGATTTCATTCTTGAGGATTGGGACCTGCTCGATCAGAATAGCCTGCAATCATTTTTCGAGTACAGCACCGATAACGTTATCTGGGATCCATGCACACCTGCTGCGGGAAGTGATCCTGCCTCCAACCCATCTGGATTCAATTTGCAGAACGATACACTGTACACCTTTATCTGGGATTCGGCAACCGATTTAGGGCAGGCGGAGCTTGCCCAGGTCTGGATTAGGCTCACACCCAGTGATGACGAGGTCTCCGGTATATCGAGCCCCATGGGCTCCTTTGCACTGGACAATTTAAAGCCGTCCATATCGGACCCTACCGTAGTTACAAGATTCTCAGATACAGTTACGATTCAATGGACAGCAAACGAATCTTCCGATGCCACTGTTTGGTACGGGCTGGACGGCATTCTAACAGGCGAAACCACGGGCAGTTCCGGCTCCACATCCCAGGAAGTCACTTTGACGGGTCTTATGCCGGGAAGAAACTATTCCTATGCAACCAATTCCACGGATGCTGCGGGCAATACCAATTCATCCGCCGATCCACCGGCAGGGAAGATATACACCTTCTCCACCAAGTACAACATCACATTAGTTGCCGGCTGGAACATGATATCTGTGATGTTGAACCAGACAGATACTGCCAGGGCCTCGGTGCTGAGCTCCATTACGGGGCAGTACACCAGGGTACAGCGGTGGGATGCAGCAGATCTTTCGGATCACTGGAAGAGCTGGGTCGAGGGCAAACCCTTTGGAAACGACCTGACAGACCTCGACCAATTGATGGGTATCTGGATATACATAACCCCACCAGCCGGAACCACACTTGAGGTGGACGGGGAGGCACCGTACGGCACGTACTCGAACCAGATCCCGCTCATTCAAGGATGGAACTACGTGAGCTACCCATCAGTGACTGAAAGAACCCCTGCCACCGCCCTGGGAGGCCTCGCAAACTTCAGGGTCGTGTGGCACTACGATTCGAGCCTGGGGCAGTGGACAGGCTGGGATGATGTGGGCACCGAGACGCAGGACGACCTGGCATCCATGAAGCCCGGGGAGGGCTACTGGATCTACATGAACGGAGTAGAGGTTTGGAATCTACAATACGTCTAAATCCGATTCCTATTCATTTCAATAACACCCTTGATAATTGGCATTTCCTACCTGCAACAAACACATGTTACATCTCTACAATTCTTTAGGAACACGCCAATCACCTGAACCTAGGATAAAGATAATAGGACATCATATCATTTACATGATCATCCGCAGGAATCACATATCCTGATTTTGGAGGATGAAGGCGAAAGGAGGGCGAAGGCCTTGAGGGATAATAGAGGAAAGGAAAGGGCATCTTGGGCTGGTAGATGGGCATCGATTCTGGTTGTCTGGCTTTTGGTGATGGGGGGATTTCTGGTTATGTTCCCTTTTAACCAGCCAGGTGCGAAAGGAGAGAAATTTCATGAAAGCGGCTCGGCTACCTTTGAAGATGGCAATTTTGGAGGGTTTGACTATAACGGGGGAGATGTGGGAGATAAAAAAATCACTTGGTTTGCTGCAGACAGCCCCCACATCGTCAATAACACTTTCATAGTGGAGGACGGCTACATCCTTGAAATTGAAGCTGGCTGCGAGGTCCGCCTCAACGATAGTATTGTCCTTCAGATCGGCCAAACCACCAGGGCGGCATTCTACTGCAACGGCAGCCTTGGTGTCGACACCACCTTCAAACAGAAAGTCGCCGGTTCCCCGTGGCAAGGGATATATCTTGTCGAAGGAGGCTACGGCAATATTGAACATACAAATGTGAGCGGAGGAGGGCTTTTCTACATCCTCAACTCATCCCTTGACATGAGTTACTGTAATGTGTTCAATATGGACGCCTGGGGAATCTACGCCCCGGGCTCCACGGTTTCAGTGACACATTGCGCCATAAACAACACGGCATCGCCTGCCATAAGGGCCATCGGCTCCGACCTGACGGTTGCAGACAGCCAATTCAGGGACATATCCAGT
>CP070726.1:2274212-2281129 GCA_020350865.1 Thermoplasmata archaeon | reverse complement strand
GTGAGTGAGAAGTTTGAGGAGTCGATGCCTCCGTTGCCGTCATGCACAGTGACGTTCACCCAGACATTTCCCACATGGCTGTTGTCAGGGGTGCCGCTCAGAACACCGGTGGTGGGATGCAGGGAAAGCCATGAGCCGTTGGATTCAAGGAGCCAGATTACGGTGCCTTGACCATCGTCATCTGATGCGTAATCATTGGAATACGGGGTATCCTCAGTTGCAGTGATTATGTCCCCCGTGGTGATGGCGGGCGGTACGTTGTACACCGTGAGCGTGAAGTTGTGGGAATCGGTGCCTCCGTTCCCGTCATCCACAGTGACCTTCACCCAGTAGCTGCCCACATGGCTGTTATCGGGTGTTCCGATCAATGAGCCGGTACTGGGATTGATATCGAGCCATTCTTCTGCGCTTGTGTCAAGGGACCAGGTGAGCGTGTCCGAATCCGGATTGTCTGCCTCGTAATTTACGGAGTACAATGAATCTTCAGTGGCCGAGACCACATCCGCCGTCGTTATTGCGGGGGGATTGTTCACCACTTCGAACACGTATGAATCCTGGGAGGAGAACTTGGGATGAATTGAGCTGCCTGTGTAGACATGAGGCGTAACAGAATAACTCCCCAGGGCCAGGGACAGTGAGTCCAGCACGATGTTGTACTGGAGCGTTCCCCCGTAGCCGTACCCGTACCCGAAGTCATAGCCGTATCCGTACTGCACATCGTATCCCCACCTGGACCCATAGCTGTAATCACCACTCACCTTGGGTGTCACCATGATGGACAGCCATGGAGGGCGTGTCCTCTCACTGCCGGAGGGATAGAAAGTATAGGAGAAACTCAAGGTCCCTTCAAACTCCAGTTCGATGTAATCAATGGGTATGCGCTCGCCCGAGATACCGATGGTGAGGTCGAAATCCATGTTCTCTCCCCGGGGCGTAGAGGCCTCCAGGTCGGTAATCGTAATGGAGACAGCCGATCCCGTACCGGAAAAGACCATCAACACAAGAAACACTCCAACTGCTGCTGCCAACCCAATATGCTTGCTTTTCATGGTTAAAACCTCCTATCTTGGTTGTGAAAATGTCTGATTTGGAAGTTACAAGGAAATACTCTTTAAAGTATAAATACATACCTTCATGGGCAGCTTTGTAACGATTCGATTGCGCAATTTGAACCATAATGTGGGACTGCGACCATGGCAGGGGCTTTTATACATGACATCCATCCTTGAACTGACCCTTCAGCTGGTAATGCTTCTCGTTCTAGTGATTCCCCCCGGTTTTCTCTGGGGCCGGATTCTCTTACCCTCTTCGTCTTTAATCGAGCATATTGCACTGGCACCGGGCCTTTCCTTTGTTTTCATGGTTCCCTGTGCATTTCTTTTGTGGGGGCCTGCGAAACTGGCAGTGGATGTTTCTGGTACGGCAGTTGTATACCTGGTCTGTGTGGTACCTGCAATGTCCTGGCTGCTGTTCAATAATAGGAAGGAAGTACTCACGAAAATAAGAAAGTGGCTGGCCGTCTCATTCTGGAAGGGGATGATTCAAAGGGCACCTCGCACAGTAAAAAAAGCCCATGTGGTCCTCCTGCTGGTCATCTGTTTTGCGGCAGTGCTCAATTATCAGCCGCATTTCGACTATCCGTTCCCGCTTCATACCGATGAATGGCATTACGTGATCAGGGGGCAGAGCCTTGTGAATGTGCAGGACTTCTCTGAGCAAACAGGGTCCTATGCAGAAACGGGATACCTGGCTCTTTTGATCGTAATCATCCAGTTTACGGGCATATCCTGGTTCGACCTCGTTTTACTGCTCCCGACTTTGGTGCTGTCGTATGCAATCATTCTCTTCTTTTTAGTTGGGCGGAAGCATGGTTTGGGGCATCTAGTGATCTTTCTTTTGCTTTTGATACCAACGTCAGTGAGGTATTTGGGGCCTGTATTCATGGTGCCCGTGGCACTATTTCTGGTAACACTTCCCCTTGCCCTCCTCATACTCAACCGTTCAAAACCGAGGTCCCTTGCACTGCTTCCACTCCTTGTAATCTCCCAGGTGCTGGTTCATCCCCCGTCCGCTTTAGCCCTGTTTTTTGTGATACTGGCATCGGCCGTTATGATGATTAAGGCCAATTCCAAGCGGGCAATCGGGATATTTGCCATCCTGGGGTGCCTTGCGGCATTATCCGTCCTGCCATTGGATCTCTGGGTGTCGGATTTGAAGTGGAGCGAGGTTACAGAGCATGGGAGCTTTTTCCTTGCCCCGCCCAGTTTCACCGGTTATATTACGACAATTGGCATCTTGCTCCTCTTCCTGTCCCTCCTCGGCGCGGTCAATATCCTCAAGGAGAAATCCAGGCTGGGTATTACGGTTCTTATCATCACCTCAGCATTGATCTTGCTTGTCGGGATCTTCGTTTACGTGTTCCCCCGTTTCAACAATGTCACGGCCCTCCATGACCGGACGGTGTTCTGCCTCATGGTGGTGCTCGTCATCCCCGGAGGTTTTGGCATCAAGGGCCTGGCCAAACTGGATTTCCGGTTGGCCTTCTGCACCATTGCCGTGCTGCTCGTTGTAAGTTCTGGCCTTCATTTCGAGGCCGAGTACTATCATATCATAGATGAGGGAGAATACGAGGATTTCCTCTGGATAAAAGAGAATCTGAACGATTCTTGCGAAAAGGCCGTCCTCCACCCATGGAAGGCCATAGCCTTCAGGGCCGTTACGGGAAAGGAGGTCTATTACAGCGTGCCCCAGGGGCCTTCATCAGTTTACGAAAGCCGTATGAGGGAGGTGGAGGATTTCTTTGCGGATGAATGCCAGGACACATCCTTTCTTACAAGGCACGGAATCACGATCGTGTACACAAAGGGCGCATGCACAAATCCGGATCTGCAGCAGGTTCACCCCAGAATCTATGTACTCCTGTCGTGAGCCTTGGTTTTTTGGATGAGCAATTGAACAAGGAGGATAAAGAAGGCCGATGGTATCAGGAACAGCAGAATTGGATGCCTGTTTTCAACAAGCAGGAAAAGAATTGAACAGGTGACAATTATTACCGATAATAGAACTGGGGAATTACTACTCGGAAGTTTCTTAAACTTTTCATCCCATGTGATAGATAGGGCGATAAACAGGAGGATCAAAGGGATCACCATGAGGTATAACCGGGACTACGAACTGAACAAGGAGCTCGAACTGCGAGAGGAGAAGGGCAATTAAAAAGAAGTATGTAAGGTAGATGAAGGTGTGGTAAAAGACCTCACCCAGCTTCCCTTGATTTGGCTTCCCATCCCCGGTTTTTTCGGGAGAGCCTTCTTCCGACTCATCCTCAATCAAACCTTCATCCATGGTTCATACCGACCTATCTTGGTTCTTACAATCTTGCCTCGGCATCCATCGCCTGTATCAACCCGTAACCGTAATAATCGTCATGGGGCGTGTCCTGTTCCGGTAATTTTTCTGCCGTGTCCATGAAGACATCCTTGAACTCGTCGATGGCATCACCATCCCCCCCTGAACTTCCCTCCCTCTGCCAATCGGGATTCGCATCCAATAGCAGTGCAATGCACCCAGCAACAAAGGCTGTTGATTGGGACGTACCGCTGCCCTCGGCGTACTTGCTGTTCGGATATGTGGATACGATATCCACACCCGGAGCCGTAAGCTCCGGTTTCTTGTCGGGGTCCTGCCTGTCATCGATGGGAAAGGGTGTCCGGCCGTCGTTATCACCAATAGAGGAAAAGGAGGCGATGTGTTTGTTCTTGTCGATTGCACCCACGGCAATGACATCCTCCACGGTGGCCGGGCTGTCCACATCATTGTCATTGGAATCCTCCCCGTCATTGCCTGCTGCCGCTACCACAAAGACGCCCTGCTCAATGGCCCTGTCGCAGGCCTGGGCCGTGTCATCACCCAAATTGAACCTCCTTGCCCTTCCACCCAGGGAAAGACAGATGACATCTGCCCCGTTGGCCACGCAGAAATCGATGCCTGCCGCCACATCCGAGGAGCTGCCCGAGCCCGAGGAGGAGATGGCCTTTACCACCACCATGTCCACCTTGGGTGCAGCACCGTCTATTTCACCCGAAGCTGCAATGATGCCCGCCATCATGGTGCCGTGCCCCTCGTCATCGTAGGGCGCAGACTGCCCGTTGACATAGTCCATCCAGGCCGTGATGTTGATGTGGTCCAGATCGGGATGGGAGGTGTCAATACCGGTATCAACGATGCCCACAACCACACCGTCCCCGTCGTAACCGAGGTCGTTGAGGTCCGTAATCTCCGTGGTTTCGAAGGCCCACTCGGAGCGCTCCACTGTCTCCCCGTTACCGTCAGGCCAGGGGATGATGCCGTTTTCATCGTTTGAGGAAAGCGACAAGGCGAAAAGCAGTATTACTGTAATGACAGCCAAAATTATCACGATGATCAGAACGATGTTTTTCTTCTCCATTGAACCGCCGAGCATTCCAATATCCACGTGGTTTGATATATACTTTTGTAATTCTTATGAGCCTCACCCTGCCTGTTTCTTGATCATTTTTCATATCCTTTCTATCCATTTTTACCCAACAAAACCAATACTGTTATATTTAATGTGAAATATATCATTATAATCCGAATGAATTGCCCTATATAGGAACTGTATAGGGCATTGGGTGATAACATGCCGCGACAATGGCCGCACTCAACCCATACCAAAGGACAGACTCAATGGGGAAGAGCGACGGCTATCACCATATTTTTTGTCTTGCTTTTATTTGGCGGTCCATCCATGTTTCTCGGTAATACAGAATGTCAAAGGGAAGGAAACTCGGTAGAGGGGATTATCGATACAGACCGGGAACTCGAAAGAGAAAGGGTACCGGTTACTAGTAATGCGGAAAACACGAGGTCTGGGGATGATTATCTGGAGCTCTTCTGGGAGAAAGGACACGGAAGCAGGATTGGCTATGAAAATTCCATTGCCTCGGCGGATGTTGATAATGATGGAATTGATGAAATAATCTTTGGAAACCAAGAGGGATTTGTTCATGTCATCCAGTATTCAGACGGCGAATACATCGACGAATGGAAAAGCCCGAACCTTGGCTCTCAAACCTTTGGCCTTACAACTGGTGATGTTGATAATGATGGGATCATCGAAATAATAGTGGGAACTTATTATTATTTGTTGTATATTTTTGGTTACGAGAATGAAGAAACGGGCTTTGTACAAGAATGGTCATATACATTCGCTGAAACGAGTGTTTATGGACTTGCAACTGGTGATACAGATAATGATGGTATATCTGAGATCATAGTTGGGACAAGTGGTTTTAGCGATTCAGAGGCGAATGTCTATGTTTTTGAATTTGACGGATCCACATATGTTCTTGAATGGAGTGCTTTGGTCGGTGATTATTCCTTGACTCATGCACATACAATTACTATTGGGGATGTTGATGATGATGGCATAAATGAATTTATCGTGGGTACAAGAGAATATAAAGCATTAGGTTCATCTCAAGGTGCTTTCTATATTTTTGGGTACAACGGAGTTACATACATTTTGGAATGGAAAAAAGACGAAACCACCACCGGGATCAGCGATATTGGTATCGGGGATGTGGATGATGATGGAGTAAAGGAGATAGTCGTCGGAGGGAATAACGTAACCATCTATCAGCATCAATTGGGGATGTATATCGTTGACGGCATAATTGAAGAAAATGAAGCGATAGTTGAGGTAGGAGATGTGAACAATGATAGCAAGCTTGAGATTGTAACCGGAACCGATAAAATAAAGGTCTGGGCTGATGAAGCTCTTCGGTGGGAAAGTGAGAATTTTGCACCAAAGGAGGTTTTTGGCATAGTAATAGAGGATTCCGACGATGACATAATAAATGAAATTATTGTTTCAGTAGGGGAGACCGCTGGGGATTCTGATTTGGTAGTTCTTGGTTTCGATGGCATATTCTATCAAAAAGAGTGGAAGGGCGATTATCTAGCTGATATAGAGGCATTATCTCTATACGATGTTGGTGACGATATTGACAACAGGCTGCTACTGGGAACAGGCTCGGGGAATATCCTTGTATATGGATTCCAAGATGGCGATTACTTGATTGAGAACAGCATTGCTGTTTCTGAGGAAGATCAAATCTGGTTTCTCTTTACTGGTAATTTCGATGACGATCCCAAAATAGAGATTGTTGCTATCAGCACGGAATTTACAGGTATAAATTACAACACCGAAATATCATTTATTGAGCATGTAAACGAAAATTATGTGATCAGCCATCGATTGGTTATTGAAGATGGTGTTACAATGGCTGCGGATGTTGGGGACGTAGACAATGATGGCATTGAGGAATTGGTCATCGGTACTTGGACTGGATATGTTGATGTAATTGGTTTCAACGGCGATTCTTATGTTGTTGAGTGGCAGGACCAGTTTTCCAACCTATTGGTTGAAGGGGTTGGTGTAGGGGACTCGGATGGTGACGGGATATCCGAGATCGTAATAGGAACATCATATGTGGGAGGTGAGGACACATTATATGTGATAGGTTTTGACGGGGAGGATTATGCCATTGAATGGAGCACATATGTAACCAACGGGGTAAGTGCAGCCGATGTTGGGGACTCGGATAATGACGGAGGCAGTGAGATTGTTGTGGTTGGGATTTATAATTCAACTTTGATTATTTTTGGTTGGGATGGAAATACGTACTCAGAAGAATGGAGCAGTGGAGACCCTGAACTATTTTATGACGAGTGTCTCGATATTTGTAATATCGATTCAAATGGTGAAAATAAGCTTGTCATTGGTGAAGACGATTTATTTGTCTTGAGTTTTGAAGATACATATGAATACATATGGCAGACAGAAAGCCTCTCTTGCGGGATTGAGTGTATTTTTGTTGGAGATACGGATAGTT
>CP070726.1:2260283-2274112 GCA_020350865.1 Thermoplasmata archaeon | reverse complement strand
TCTCAACACGACCCGGTGGTACAACTTCACAATCGACGGCATACTGCCCGAGATTGCATTGATTTCAACGGACAACAACTCGGTGATCAAACCCGGTGTAACACTGATTCTCGAGATATCGGACGTGCATCCGGTCAGTGTGAACTTCTCGATAAACGGTACTCCGTACGCACCACTCCTTCCACCCTACGAGATCGACACTACGGTTTGGCAGGACGACCTGTACAACCTCTCCATTTCGGCCGTGGATGCGGCGGGCAACGAGAACATCAGCGTATTTACGGTGATCATTGACTCCGTGCTCCCCGAGATACCGTCCATATCACCCCCCAACGGCTCAGCCATCGAGGTGGGAAGCCCCATCAATATCTCGGTTATCGATCCCAACCTGGATATAGTTAACTATACGATCAACGGGGGGGACAACATCACCCTGCCTCCACCCTTCATCATCGACACCACCGATTTTCCGGACGGGGACGTGGTTATCGTGGTCTACATCTCCGATATGGCAGGCAACATCAATTCCACTGAGTTCCATTTCATTTTAAACGACACCACGAAACCGCAGATCATACTGGTCTCCCCGGGCAACCAGTCGCACATTCCCAAAGGTACGGTAATCGACCTCGAGATACTTGACCTGCATTTCCTGGAGGCGAGCTACTCACTCGACGGCGGGGCCCCCATCGCCCTGGGCGGCTCCTTTGACGTCGGCACATCTCTGTGGAGCGAGGGACTGCATACACTGGAGGTCACGGCTGACGATACGAGGCACAACACGAACATATCCTGGTTCGAGTTCACCATAGACTCGTTAAAACCCGAAATCTCCCTTGTATCGCCTCTCAACAACTCGGTGGTTCTGCCCGGAACGGTGCTCAACTTCGCAATCACCGACGTGAACCTTGAGGAGGTGCAGTACACCGTAAACGACGAGGCCCCCGTCACACTGGATGCGCCCCACAACATCACGGCCTCGTGGGAAGACGGTGTGTACAACATCACGGTGTACGCCCGGGATGTCGCCGGCAACATGAACATCCAGCTGTTTGTTATCACCGTGGATTCCACTGCCCCCGTAATCGCGCTGAATGCCCCGGAAAACGGCTCCCACATTCCGCAGGGGACCCCCATCGATTTGGACATCTCGGATGCCAACCCGGTCACTGTGCAGTATTCTGTGAACGGCGGGCCACTCAAATCGCTTTCGTCTCCATTCGACATCAACACCACGGGCTGGGCGGACGGCGATTACCTTGTCTTCGTTTCCGCAAGTGATCCTCCGGGCAACGCAGCGGAGGCCACCTATTTCTTTATTCTGGACAGCACGCACCCCGCCATTTCGCGCATCGCGGCAGCCCTGCCCTACTTTCCGTTCAATGATACGGTCATCGTCATCGTGTTCACCGAGGCCATGGACAGGGGATCTGTGGAGGGGGTGCTCAGCATCACCCCAGAAATTAACTACACGATTACATGGAGCGAGGACAGCCAGACCATGTTCCTGAAGAACATTTCGGGTTTGCAGGTGGGCCAGTCCTACACGGTCAGCGTGGGTGCCGGTGCAAAGGACCTTGCGGGAAACGAACTGTCGGACTTTCCCGATCACACGTTCAAGGCCACAACCCCTCCAGAAGAGAAGGAGGATGAGGCCACACCTTGGTTATTCTGGCTGCTGGTTCCCATTCTCGTGGTCCTGCTGCTCTTTACCCTGAGGTTCTACGTCCTTACCATGAGGGAGAAGCGGGAGGAGCCCAAGGGCCCGGAGGAGGAGGTGCAGGACATCTACATCCGCATGCGGGCCCAGGAGGACCTGGATGCCATGAAGGCCATTCTGAAGGACCATGACAGGCTGGGCGACAGGATGCTGGAGGCGGAGCTGATGTACAAGAAGGCCAGGGAGGCCTTCGATGCGGGGGACTACGGAACCATCACCGTGTACGAGAGGACCCTGAGGGACATGGTGGGCGGGGATGCGGAGGAGGAAGCGGGCCCGGAGGTCACGGAAGAAGAGGTACCAAAGGAGCAAGAGAACCAATGAGAAAGACAGTGACTTCCATTCTGACGGCGGCCCTGATACTATCCTTTCTGCCCTACATCTTGTTGTTCAGTGCGTACCACACCGCCTCCGAATCGTTCAAAGGGGACGTCCGCATCCAGGTGGATACCACGTGGACAAAGGACAACGGCCCCTACTACATCGAGGGGAACCTGACAGTGAATTTCGGGGTGAATCTGACCATCGAGCCCGGATGCGAGGTGTACTTTGACGGCTTTCGTAACCTGTTCGTTGAAGGGAACCTCACTGCCGTGGGCAACGCATCCAGCATGATCACGTTCACATCCAACGAAACGGTGCCCCAGGCGGAGGAATGGCGGGCCATACAGGTGAATGCATCCGGCAGAGCCCAGATAGCGTACTGCGACATCACCTCTGCCAGGTACGGGATATTCCTAAGCCAGTCGGACGGACACGATATACGGCACAACCGCATTTCGAATAACTATGACGGCATACACATGGAGAGCTCCGGAAACAACACGATTATGGGAAACAACATCTCGGGCAACACCAATCACGGAATATATATGAGCGACTCGCCGGGAAACGAAATAAAGGACAACGTTATTTCGGGCAACGAATTCAATTCCGGGGTATTTCTGAGCTACTCCAATGACTGTGAGATCCGGGGCAACAACATCTCGGGGAACTGGCACGGGGTGCACCTGTCCCATTCGGCAAACAACACGGTATTCGACAATGACCTCCTTGGTAATTTCCGCGGCACCTACATCTATTTTTCAGACAGCAATCGGGTGACCTTCAACCGCATGGTGGCAAACAACGGCGAGGGGGTGTTCATATCCTACTCGTACTACAACATAATTTGCAACAACAACATTTCCTTAAACGGGGAGCAGGGCACCCGCCCGGGGATATATCTGAACCTCTCCCGGTACAACCTGATATACCACAACACCATTCTGTTCAACGCCAAACAGGCGTACGACGACATCAGCGATAACCACTGGGATTACGGATATCCTGCCGGGGGCAACTTCTGGAGCGATTATACGGGCGTGGATGTGAACAGAAGCGAGATGCAGGATGTCCCGGGAAGCGACGGCCTGGGCGACGAGCCGTACGGAATCGAATTCAACAACACGGACCGCTTTCCGCTGATGAACATGAGCCGGGACCTGGCGCCCTTTCTCATACACCTGGTTTCACCTCTGAACAATTCCATCATATCCGCGGGGACGATCATCGTTTTCGACATCCTCCTCAGGGATCCGTCGTCGGTGAATTACACCCGCAACGGCGGGCAGTACACGGACTTTGACACCCCATACGATATTGACACGGCGGACTGGGAGGACGGGGACCACAATATCACGGTGTACGTCAAGGACAGCAGCGGAGGTGTCAACTCCAGCTATTTCCTCTTCACAATGGATTCTGCAAGGCCCGGAATCCAGCTGCTCGCGCCGCTCAACGATTCCCTCATCAGGGCAGGTGAGATAATCGACATATCGATTGTCGAGCCCAATATCAGGTCAGTGCAGTACAGGCTGAACAACGGAACAGCGGAAAACCTTCCGTTCCCGTACGATATCAATACGTCTGCATGGCCCGACGGCGGATACCTCACCGAGGTTTTCGCCGAGGATGTGGCGGACAACACCAACATGACATGGTTCATGTTCACAGTGGATTCCAACGCTCCAGAGATCAAGCTGAACTACCCTTTGAATGCATCCTACATACAGCCCGGAACCCTTCTCAACTTCTCGATTTCGGACGATCATATCGCGGGCGTGGACTATTCCTGGGACAACGGAGCCGTGCAATCCTTTGACATGGAATACAAGATCAATACTTCCGCGCTCAGTGACGGCCAGCACACCCTCCGTGTGAACGCATCTGACACTTTGGGCAGCATCAACTCGACTTCCTACGACATCAATGTGGATTCGGTTGTACCCCGAATCATCCTGAACCGCCCCGAAAACAACTCCTTCATCCTTCAGGGCGAATCCATCAGTTTCTCTGTTCTGGACGCCAGTCCGGTGCTGTTCAGGTATTCCTTCGGCTCCGGAGATGCAACGGTGGTGGACCCTCCCTACGGCATAAACACGTCAACCTGGCAGGAGGGAGCCCACAAGGTCGTCGTCAATGTCTCGGACGCCGCAGGCAATGTGAACATATCATGGTTCGGCGTGGCTTTGGACCTCTCACTTCCCTCGATCACCCTTGCCTTCCCGGAAAACAATTCATACATCCAGCCGGGTAACGAGATATCCGTCAACATCTACGACAGATTTCTGCAGTCTGTGCGGTACTCCGTTTCCGGCGGTGAGTGGCTCAACCTCACGCCCCCGGGTCTGATAAACACCACCGGGTGGGGGGACGGTGCCTACGAAATCCGGGTGTACGCCGAGGATATGTCGGGCAAGAACGTCACGGTTGCATTTGTCATCAACATAGACACCACGCCCCCCAGGGTGGCCGAGACCACACCCAAGGACGGCGAATTCGGGGTCTCAAAGGAAACATCCATCAGGATCAGGTTCAGCGAGCCCATGGACAGGTATTCCACCGTATACGCCATCAATATAACACCCGTGCTCGACTTCACATCCTCCTGGAGCGCAGACAACAGAACGCTTTTGCTCACACCCAGGGAGAACCTCACGGACAACACGCGCTACACTGTGAAAATCGATACAACTGCCACGGACTCGGCGGGCATAAACATGGCAGAGGATTTCGAGTTCAGCTTCGATACCACCGAGAAAGATGACCTCATGTGGGTGTTTTTTGTGCTCCTTCCCATAATCCTCTTCGCCGCAATCGCCGCAACCTATCTCGTCGTCCGCCGCAGACAAAAACTGGCCGAAAAAGAAGAAACCGAAGAGGAGGACGAGTTCAAGGTGGACAAAGAAGAGCCCCTGGACGAGGAAAAGGACGGCATCCTGGAGGAAGGGGAGGAGCCAGGAAAGGCCGCGGAGGAGAAGGGAGAAGAGCCCGGGGAAGAGCCGGAGGAGAAACCTGAGGAAAAACCAGGAAAGGAGCTGGAGGAGGAAAGGCCCAGGGAGGACGCCGAAGAAAAAGGGGAAGGGCCCGGAGAGGAGCCCCAGGAGGAACCTGAGGAGAAACCGGAGGAAAAGCCCCAGGAAGAGCCGGAGGATAAAGGGGAGGAGCCTGTGAAGGAGCCGGAGGAAGAACCCAAGGAAAAGCCCAAGCGAAGGCCCCCGAGAGCGCCCAAGAGAAAGTCCTAGGAGGGAGCAGGTAGAAAAGCTGGAGGATAAGCCTGAGGGGGATTGGTTACCTCCTTATTCTTTTCATCATATCCCTGCCCTTCCACGTAAGTTTTCCATCCTTGATATATCCCAACATCCCAAGCATCCGCAGGTTCTTAGCCTCAATCTCGTCGTCAGGATTCACTGCCCCTCCTTTGGCAAGCAATCTCAACACCTTGTAGAAGGGCAGCTCTCCGTGCATTCTGCGCCTTCCCTCCCTGAACTCATCCAAGCGCTTCTTGAATATCCTGAGCTCCTCAGCGTCAATCCTCTCATCGTCCGACCTTATGCCATATCTCTCAATTATTTCAAGGGCCTGCTTTCTGTATTCCGTTACCTCACGCCAGTCCGAGCCATACAGTGCTTCATGCGCCCTTGCCTGGGCCTCGAGCTTATCAGCGCTTTTCTTCTTCCTTCTCTTCGGCATGTCTCAAGTCCTCCAGGATCTTCTCTTTAGACCTTCTTATAATCCTCTCGTCCATGTTCTTGACATCTGTTCGGTAGGTGCTGATTTCGGGGTATCTACGGTGCAATTTCTCCATGAACCGCGCTTGGTCCAGGCTTCCGTTGAGGAACAATTTCATAGCCACAGCTGTGCGGATGCAGTACATCAAAACCCTAGCCTTCTCCTTCTTTGGCAGGCTATCCAGACCAGCCAGCATTCTTCTGATCTCGCTTGATATATCCCAGAAATCCGGCTCTGAAGGAACTTCTATTAGCCCTTCCAAGAAATCCTTTCCCTTCAGTATCCTTCCCTCAAGTGCCATTTTAAAAAACCACGGTTCCCTCCTGAGCAATTGTACAATGCCTCTCCGGGAATATATGTTAAGCTGTAACCTAGGATGAGGGTATTCTTCCGCAATATCCCTATCCTCCGGCGAGCCCACTACCACCAATGCATCCACATCGCTTGACCCATCCTTTCCACCAGATAACTGAGAGCCGAAGACGCTGAGCGCAACGACCTTTTCATCGGATGATATTCTCTCCAAGACCGGACGCAGGTCGATTGAGGACTCAAAGAACTCCATCACCTGGAACAGCGGCTCTGTCAGTGGCGAGGCGTAATTGACACTGAAAATCTTTCTCTTTTTCCCGCCTGCCGTTATCACCCCGCTCTTTATGAAGGGTCTAAGCGCGTCATAGATCACGGTCCTTGAGTACCCTGTATCCCTTACCAGGTCCTGAATGCTCTTCCCCTCTTCTCTCAGCTGCCAAATGACTTTCCGCTTAGATTCCGGCTCTAAAAAATCTGTGGGTGTATACGGAGGGTATGCGCCAACGAGTACCGCGAACTTGGAGAAGCTCTGTACAAATGGGCTTTCCATATTTGGACGCACCAGCATCCTCTTACCTCTCCTTTCCTTCACGGCAAAGCCGTCCTCAACGAGGGCGTTGGTCATCTGTGATGCATAGGTATTTGAAATACCAAGTAGCCTGGCAAGTTCACCCACCGATTTCTCGCCTGAGAGCAGGAGGTGCGAAAGCATGAGGAGCTTCATATGTAAGGCTATAGTTAAAATGATATAAAAATGTTTTTAAATATTGCCTGATAGTTAGGCGAGTTTGGATGTGGAGTGCACAGAGGCAACAAGGGTGGAGGAAGGAACGAGCGGGGAAGCGGAGGAGGAAAAGCCCTGCGATAAACAAGCCGAGCTGGGTAAACCTATTGTAAATAAAATCATCCATGAAACGGGTATTGTGCTTAGATGATTGTGTTCTCAGTGCCCTTTGAATAAGAACTGCGTCGAGCCCGTTGTGGACACCTGGAAGCCCTCGGTTATGGCCATTGCGGGATCGTACGCACCGGCAGGCATTCTTCTGGAATGCCATCCCCAGCGCTGCTCCGCGGCCATGAGGAAGTTGATGCCCACCACGTTGTCGATGTCGCAGTACACGTCCACGGAATCGTAGGTGTCCAGAATGAGCGGGACCCCAACAGTGTCGTACTCTGCCGCGATGTCCTGCACCCAGACGCCAATGCTGTAGGTGCTGGCGCCCTCGACGCCCGTCTCGTTCACCGGGATGACCATGTAGTACAGCCGGGTGCCGGGTACGAGCGCTACCGGGTGGTCCACCGTCAGCGTTCCCGCAGGCAGGATGCCGATGTTGATGTAATCGCTGCCCTTCAGGCCGTGGAAGCCGTCCCTTTCGTTCGTGTAGTACACATAGTAATTATCCACTCCTGCGGTCATGCCGGTAGCCGGGTCCCAGGTGAGGGTCACGATACCCGTGAGTGGATTTGGAAATGCGTCAAGGCTCGTCGCAGCAGCCCCGTAGAAGCCGACGGTGGAATCATCCTTGTATCTGATCATGCCTCCTGGCATCCCCAGGAAGGTGTACCTGGAGGCGGAGGCAAAGTCCACTTCATAGCCCTTGCCAACCTCCACCATGGTGTTGTTGCCCGGATCACCCAGGTCGTGCTGCACCCAGAAATGCGTTCCCGGGTCCATCCACTTGATGAACCGGGCGTTCATGGCCTGGGCATAGTCCTCGGTGTTTTGCTGCACCAGAGGCTCAAGGGGCAGGGAGAAGGTGGCATTTCCCGCAGGGTACTCCTTTGTCCACTTGCCAACCGTTCTCGACGAGTAGCTGTACTCTCCGTCGGCGTTAACCCCTCTTATGCAGTAGTAGTACTGCTGCCGGTAATTCACAAGGTCGGTGGGATCCGAGGCACCCGTGTCGTTAAATGAAAGACGTTTTGGCACAGGCGGTGGGGCCGGCCCGGGATCAAGAGGATCGGAATCAACAAGGGTATTTTTCCACGGAGAAGCGAAATCAAAGCCCATGGGGGTCTCTGACCTGTATAGCAGGTAGTACTCGGTCCCCGGCACAATGGGCGGGTCCCAGTACAGCTTGATGTCATCTGCAGTGGGCCAGCTGTCGATGTAGAGCGTTGGCGGCATGGGCGACGGGGGCAGCACGGTGATGTTGGTCCAGGGGAAGTACACCGTTTCAGTGGAGTTGTCCCATCTCGTATAGTTGGCCCTGGAGAGGTAGTATTCGTTTGCCGGTAGGTATCCCGGTGCGTTGGACACAACATCGAAGGTCACCGAGACGGTCTGACCCAGCTTGACCCATTCCAGGTTCCAGTCGATTATGGTTGTGCCTCCCGGACCGGATTGATTGATTTTGTCGGGCCAAACGGAGAAGTTGCCGTCACCTGCCAACCTCATATAGAAGGGCAGCACGTCCCTCATCAGCGGGTTGGGATCGGAGGGGAAGGGATCCCATACGGCAAGGTCGGTGAGGTACTTGGAGATGTTCTCGTATATGGACGCGAAATCATTGGCGGTGGGCGCCGGGTAATACTGGCCTCCGGTGATGGAGGCGATCTCCTGGAGAAGCTGTTCCTCCGGAGAACCGTTGATCATGTTTAACCCGATTGTGAATATGATGAAGCCGTAGCTGGCCGAGATGTTGGCTTCTCTCCTGGAGCGTTCGATATCGGTTGGAGGCACATCATACGGAGGCTGGTTGAGTTGTGACGCATCGGTAAGGAGTATGATTATGGGGACATGAGTGGGATCACCGTGATACACTAGCTCCTGGTTCGAAACATTGAGCCCGAGCCATAGGACGGTGCCTCCCTCGCTGTTGATGTCATCGAAGTTAGTCAATATCTGTTGCCAGTCTGAACTCAAATGGTCCTGCGGGTCATTCTGCGGCCAGGGGTAGTCAGGACTCATGGGCGGGTTCTGCGGGCCGCCGGGGGCCCGTAGAAGGTCCACGGTATCATCAAAATCAACAACCGCTGCCCGATCCAGGCCCTCGAAGTGGTTCGAAACGAAATTCTGTGATTCCGATATGCGCAGATCGTCCGGATCATTATTCCAAGGAGGTCCCATACTGCCCGAGCTGTCGATGCAGAACACAGCGTCTATGTACCTGCGGACTGCCACCTGGGCCCCCAGGCCAGTCATGTTGAGGGTGATGGTGGCGACCTCGTCATGACCCGTGCCGTTCATGTATATCTGGGTGGGGCTGATGGACTTGGTGAGGTTGAGGAAGGGATAGACCCTGACGTTGAGGATGATGCTGTCACCGATGATGGAGCTGTTGGTGGAGCGTATCAGGATGGTGATATTGTCCATGATGGCCAGGGGAATGGTGTTCGGAAGGGATATGTTCACAGTGATATTCACGCTGCCGTCGGGATTCAGGAAGACCTCGGAGATCTTGACGGTTTCCATTTCATCGAATATCTCCACGCCATATCCCTCCTGGGTGGAACCCAGGATCTCAAGGGTGTCGTTTATGGACTGGTAGTTGGTGATGGTGAGGTTGTAGATGACATAGCTTTTGTAGTGTCCGTACTGGATGGTGCTCCTCTTGGCCTCGTTTTCGATGGTGATGAGCCTTACCGTGGGGGCCATGTCGAAGCGCCATCCCGCAAGATACGACGAGACATCCTCGTACCCGTCCCTGGTGCCGTTCCCGTTCGGCACACGGGTCATGGAGTCGCCGATGGTATGCAGACCGCTCCAGCCCACCATGTCCACAAGGGAGCCGTTGTCCGTGTACAGGTAGATGTTATCCCCTGCGGTACTGAAATTCAGGGGATCGAAGAAGTCCATATCCATGCCCTGGAACAGGTAGAAGTAGCGCTCGTCGAGGTCCAGTTCGGTCCCCGGGGGGATTTCGTACACGCTGTCGCACACTATCTTCCAGCCGGATATATTGATCCTCGCCCCGCCACGGTTGAAGAGCTCCACGAAGGCATCGGCGGGGACCAGGGGGTTGAAGAGCACCTCGTTCAATATGATGCCGGAGGTGAGGTTGTCCACGGGTACATTGTTCTGCGCACCGAAGTTGGGGCCCGTGGTGTAGTTTCTCTCCCACACATCCTCGTACCTTCCTGTAGTCGGATTCCTTATCCTCTGGACGCTCTCCCCGGGCAGGGGGTCGGGCACGGTGCCGTACTGGCCGTAGCCGATCTCCTCCACCAGGATGCCGTTTTGGAGGAGCCGCACCTCGTCCCCTTCGAAGTTCAGGCCGTTGGGTGTGGAGACATCGAATATGGCGTACTCGCCGGCGTCCGCCTCCTCCACGGCCCAGCCGCCGGCAATGGCGCCGGACTTGTTCTCGATGCTGTACCCACCGAGAGTGAAGTTGATGGTTGGATACCAGGAGTTGTAGACCTCGATTTGGGCCGTTCCCGATTCACTGTCCGAAATCTCGGTGAGATAGACCTCCAGCGGGGTGTTGAAGACCCAGCCCGCTGCCTCGGACGATGTGTCGTTGTACCCGTCATATGTGCCGAACCCGTCCGGGACCCTGCGCACGCTCATGCCCTGAAGGTGGGGTGTGTGCCATCCCACCATGTCCTGCAGCTCCCCGTCATCATTATAGAGGTACACATTGTCCCTCGTGGCGGTCATGTTGTCGAAGAAATCGTGAAGGGCTCCGCCGAGGTCATCGTACCTGAATATGTATATCATATTGCCGGTCAACGTGCCTGTGAATGTGAGGGCGTTATCGCACACGAGCTGCCATCCGGTCACGTCCACGCCAAAGGAATTGTAATTGGGAATAACAATGTAATATCCGTCGCCCGCCGTGGGATAGAACATCAGCTCGTTCAATATTATCAGTGGTGTGGGGTCTATGGGCGGCACGTCGTTTCGCATGCCCCACGTGGGGCCCGTTGCGCTCATGGTCCAGTTGTCCGTGTACGCATAGGCCGCATCATCCCAGTACCGGCCGGTGGATTCCCCTGCAAGGGGGTCCGGGGCCAGGCCCCTGGTACCGAAGGCGGCGGTGTCCACGGGTATGGAACCTGTGAATACGAGCTCTATCACATCCCCCTCAACGTCTATTGCCGCCCCTCCCGTCCTGGTGAAGACAGAGTAATTGCCGCTGGGTATGGGGTCAGGGTTCCAGTTCCCGATGAGGTCGCCGCCCTCAACCTTTAGCTTCCAGGTCGAACCGCCTACATTCGGAAGCTTGTCCCCGCCCCTGGGATTGAAGACCTCGATTTGCTCTGTATCTGGGGAGAACTCGGTGATCAGCATGGTGGGCATCTGGTCGAAGACCCAGCCGGCAGCAATGGATGTGGCGTTGTTGAAGCCGTTGTACATGCCGATGCCGTCCGTTACCCTGGCCATGTAGTAGCCCTGCGTGTGTGCCGAGCTCCATCCAACCATGTCCAGCAGGTCGCCGTTGCTGTTGTATAAATACACGTTGTCCCCCGCAGCATCCATATTGGGAACGAAAAATCCTGGGGATTTAGAATAATTCAGTACAAAATATTTGCGGTTATTGGGCACATCGAAGGTTGTTCCGTCCGGAACGATGTACGCGTCGTCGCAGACTATTTTGTAACCCGATATGTCGAAGGTCCCGCCGCCCCTGAAGAACAGCTCCACATAGTATTCCTCGGGAGCTATGGGATCGAACAGAACCCGGTTTATCGCCACCGGGGGTGCCATGAACACCCTCCCGACGTTGTTTTCTGCTCCCCATGTGGGCCCGCCTGACGCGTTGCGCACCCATTCGTCCGTGTAGGCGATTGCGATGGTATCGAACTTTCTTGCCACAGATTCACCGTCCAGAGGATCGGGCACGGTACCGTTCTGCCCGTACGCCAGAGGACCGTCAATAAGCACATGGCTTCCATCGATGAACTGGTACAGGCTTATGGTGCCGCCTTCCTCCACTATGGGGGTGCCCGTGGGTTCGAAGATGCTGTAACCGTATGTGGGTACGGTCTGGGGATTCCAGGTTCCGGGAATGAAAGAATTCCCTTCGTCGAGGGAGATGTTGAATCCCATTGCATCAAGGTCGGTGTCCGGGCGGCCCCTGTTGAACAGCTCAATGCGCTGTGTTCCGGAGTCGTCGGAGAATTCGGTCAGCAGGTAACCGGTGGCGTTGTGATGGTAGTAGTACTGGGCGTCCTTTATGGCGTTCATCGTGCTCTCGTAGGTGTTATTCAGTGCCACAACCATTGTGAGGGTCTTGGACTCTCCGATACCCAAATCGAAATTCTCCCATCCGATGTTGGCAGAGCGGTTTCCGGGTGTTAGGCCCTCCACACCGTTTGCAGCATGGAGCCGGTTGTACAGCCACGTGTCGTTGTTGTTGTTGCCGAAAAGCGCCGTGTATTCCACCCATGTGTACGTGCCTCCGTAATCCACGGAGTAGTAGTGCGTGATGGGCTCGCCTGCAATGCCGGGCCCGTATCCCATGGTGAGGCCGCTGCCTGCATCCTGGACCCAGTAGGTTCCGTTTACTGCATCATAGCCATCGATCTCATCCCCTGCATCTGTATCCAGTCCCCAGTTCGCTCCCGTATAGGAGGGCGTAATTTCCAATCCGACATAGATATTGTTGATGGGAGCGCCCTTGACATTGAACAGCGCCCACTGGAGGATGATCCAGTCCTTGCCTTTAACAGCCCAGGTTGTCTGGTTGATCAAAATATCGTTCGGATCACCTGTGTCAGATGCTGTGTTCATGAACGATGCAAAGCTTTTTTGGAGGGGGTCTTGGTCCTCTACGAGGCTAATTGCTGTTACATCCTTAAAATCGGCAGTAAGCAAATATGGGAAAGTGCCAAAATATGGATCCGCTATATTCATGGGGTCGGTATGGTCGTAGGCACCCTGATCCACGACCAGGCCCATGCATCCTAGGGTCTGTATGGGGTCACGGGCGTCCTGAGGCAGCCCTTGGGAGACCGCAGTTACATCCACCCCGAACCCTCTGCTGATTCGCCCGTAATCGGTGAGCTGGTCCAAATCCAGGTTGCCTATAATCATCTGCACGCTCCCGGCTTCCGTAGTAGGCACATGAATTACCACACCCACGAAAAAAGCGCTCATTAAAAGAAGCACGGTTGCAGTCAACGAAAAAATTCTCTTCTTGCACCTTTCAAGTCCTCTTCTTGACATGTCATTCCCCCTCTCTGTTCCGTTTCTCCACCTGCCGAAGCCCACGGGGGATAAATCGTTGATATTCATCCTTTCGTTCTATGGGTCTGAAGATGGCAGATTTCGGGGTCGGAACTCGGTTCGGTTTTATTAATCTTGCCATTTTATGTTGATTATACTACTACACATATTCTTTTCATGTTACTTAAGCTTTTACCTCTTTATGTAGTTTTTCATATAAATAGTCATGGCTGATTCTGTGATTTTTGCGGGGAATTCACATGGTTATGGATGTGAACGTAACATCAGGTATACGGTAGATCCCAGGTGGCGTCCTGCGTGCAGTGTATCCAGTAGCCCCTGCCCGCTTCCATGTTTGTTAGAGTGTCCGTTTCGCCTCCTGGACCGTCGTAGATCAACCAGCCGGATTGTGCGTCGTAGTGCTCCACCCTGTCCCAGTTCCCCCCTGAGATGTAACCCAGGGCATCTGCAGTGGTGCGCGGTTGTACAGAGGGATAGCTGACAAAGTTCCAGCCCTTGTACAGCGGCAAGGATGAGCTCGGATATAACTCGTCGAATAAGTAATCGGGCATCAGTGTGTTTTCAGCTGTCATGTGCAGCCACAGGCCCCAGCTGCAGTTGTACACATGT
>CP070726.1:2255438-2260183 GCA_020350865.1 Thermoplasmata archaeon | reverse complement strand
GAGTTTCCTGCCCGCAACCCGCAGCCCGATTTCCACATCCATGACAGCGGATTCGATTGTGGCGTTCGGCTCCACATTGAGCACGGTGATGTTGCAGGTGTCGGTGGCAGATAGATTGTTATTATCTTTCACCCTTAGAGTCGCACTAAAGAAACCGTCATCGCCGTAGATGTGGTTTGGAGTTAATCCGGTTGCATCAGGTGTTGTTCCAGTTTCCCACCAGAGGCCATCATTCGAATCGAAATCCCATTCGTAGGTTGTTATTGTGCCGTCAGGGTCAAAGGAGACTGTGGCATCAAAATATATGGTATCCCCTTCAAAAATGGTTTGGTCCCCCCCGGCATCGGCCACGGGAGGGATAAAGGAGGCTTGCACCTCCACAGAGACCCGTACCTCATTGTTCGTTGGATCGCTATCCTCCGGAACGCAGTCCGATACGACGACAATTATTTCATGTGTACCTGCAGTTGCGGGAACCCAGAATGAATCGAGGGAAATCTGGCCGTTCGAGGGAACCAACACACCCTCGTGCCTTTCAATGAGGTGCTGCTCATCGACATCGTCCAGATAGACAGAAACATTGCACAGTCCATCCGTGCCGGGGTCCCCCATGACCAGTCTGAAGACGTCGCTGTACCAGTTGCTGGGTGCCGTCCTGCCCCCCATGGCGTAGGCGTATCCCCCGAGCCAGGCAGCAGCGGGTGCGAAGTACCCGGGACCCTGCCCCACAGCATTGATGGGCGGTGCCTCCGACCAGTGATCCCCGCTGATATCATATTTTTCGCAGTCCGAGGTCACGATGAGGATGCTCTGATCATCTGAAGCCAGCCCGATTTCCTTGTGTGAATGTGCCGTGGATGCAACATACGACCATGTATCCGATGTCGGATCGTACCTTTCAACCGTGTTCGTGTAAGTCGAGGTTCCCCACCCGGTTAATCCGCAGACGGCATAGATGTATCCCCCCACATTTATCATCTCGTGGTGTGTCCGTCCGATCTGCATCGGGGCGGCCTGTGACCACGTATTTGTTGCCGGATCATAGACCTCGACAATGTTCAATGCAGTGTTCTGGCCCGAAAACCATCCGCCCGAAACATACAATTTGCCGTCCGCTGCCGCAACAGCCACATCCAGTCTGTCGAGGGGCGGCTTTGGTACGCCCACAATGGAATTGGAGGTTATGTCGTAATAGAGGGTGTAGTACCATCCGTATCTTATATAGATCCTGTCTCCGATGAGGGCGCTGCCCCCGCGATAGGGTTGGTACCAGGGACTGTAAGTCAGTATCACTGACCACTCCTCGGTTGCGGGGTCGTAAACCTGGACACCGTATCCCCCCACAAAATATATTTTTCCGTCATAAGCGTGAGCGTACCCTGCATCCCCTGTTGCTAGCGGGGTTATGTTCTCCCAGTACGAACCCGGCCCACCCCCGTTGGAAGGATCGAAATTGTGCACTGTGATTTCAATATCGACATTATCACCTATGTAGGGTTGTGTATCGGATAAAACCACCTCCGGCGAATCCAGGTATATGTCATATCCCCTGGTCACCACAACTACACATGTGTCCGAGGCGGTTCCACCTGCATTGTCTGTTACGGTCAGTGTAACAACGTACGTTCCCTCATCCGTATACACGTGTGAGGACGCAGCACCGCTGCCCGAGTTTCCGTCACCGAAGTCCCAGTCAAATGTAGCAATATCCGCCTGCTTCTTTGCATACTTGAGGTCATCGTTGCTGTTGTCATAATAACTCAGATGGATGGAATCGGTGTCATCGATTTCCAAGGACGCGTATTGGCCTACATACCCTTCATCGTCCACAATCTGGATGTTCCAAGTGCCACCCGTCCATTCTGCATACCTGAGATGCAATCTACTTCCAAGATAGCTTCTGTAACCTATGTGCGGTCGCTCTGCGCTGTCCAGCGCAAGAGAGGAATGTTGCCCGACCCATCCCGAGCCGTCAACTGTTTCGATGCTCCAGGAACCCCCTGTCTTTTTCGCATATTTTAGGTGGCCGATTGTTGCGGCCCAGTAACTGATATGGGCCCGGTCATGGCTGTCGAGTTCTATTGAAGAGAGTTCACCGACATTCCCTGCGGTGTCGACTGTCTCAATATTCCAACCGGTTCCGGTCCATCTTGCATACCTGAGATCGAATGCGCTCCAGTAACAATAACTTATATGAGCGTAATCATTGCTGTCTAGGTCAATCGAAGGGTACCTTCCAACTCCATCCGCGCTGTCGACGGTTTCGATGGCCCAGCTGCTTCCAGTCCACTTTGCATACTTCAGGTCATTGTTGCTGTAATCGTAATAGGCGATATGTGCATGGTCCAATCTATCTAAGCTCAAAGAGGTGTACAATCCAACCCACCCCCAACTGTCCACTGTCTCGATGCACCAGCCATTCCCGGACCATCTTGCATATTTGAGGTTCTTATTGCTTGCATCGTAATAACTTATGTGGGGGAAGCCACTGCCATCCAGTGCCAAAGAGGTGTCGCGACCCACATTGCCTGCGTTGTCCACGGTATCTATAATCCAGGTGCTCCCTGTCCATCTGGCGTACTTGAGGTTATCGTTTGTATCGTCATAATAGCTCACATGGGGATTCCCGCTGGCATCGATGGCCAATGATGTGCAACTGCCCACATCACCTACGGAATCCACGGTTGTTTTCTGCCACTCGGCATCGGGATCGTAGCTTCCACTCCCATCGAATTGAACAGCATCTCCCACAAAGACGCTCTGATCAGGTCCCGCGTTCGCCACCGGAGGCAGATTCGATGACTCAGCAATCTCAATGGTGGGCGTGTTGGCATCAAGGGAGCCGAAGCCCGAGCCCAGAGAGCCCGTGTCATTATAGGTTGGATCCGCCGCCAGTTTGATCCGAAAGCCGAGGTTGTTTCCCTGGAACTGGTTGATGACTCCTGTGACATCGATATAAAACTTCCTCAGAGGCTCGTTCCTATCCGTTTCGAATGTGGTGATGAACGTTGTGGGCCGGTCGTAGTCATCCGTGTCTATCACCAGATCGGCAGGATAGTACGACAGCTCATGGACGTCGGGCGGGTGAGGATAAGACGTCCAGCCCCGGTACTCCCGCAAGATAAGGGTCGCATTGGAGGTATACCCTCCCAGGTCAGGAACAGAGAATTCGAAAAAACCCCTACGAAACTCGCGGTTTTGTGTGGTGGTCTTGAAATATGTGGATTGAACAGAAGTCTGAACAGGCGCCCCCTCCAGTATGTTCATCTCTGGAAGGTACCTTATGGTCCCAGAGTCCTGGGGTGTGATGGTTGTGCTCTGGGCCTCTGTGGTTGAAAAGTTAACACTTGAAAAACATATGACCATCACCGTCAAAATGGCAACGTGCATTGTTACACGGCCTTTGTCCCTTTCCCCCAACATTCCGTTCTCCCTCCGAATTCAGCATCTGGTGGTTTATACCGGGGATAATATGTGGTTGCGGCCTTAAATAACTTCGTATCCAGGACTTAACCAGCTCGCTTTGAAAAAAATCATCCTGCGATGTCCTTCAGCTCGGCCTCCCCCCCAAGCAGCCTCCCCAGAACTTCCTTCAACTCCGAAATCTTCACCCTGGCCTGCTCGGTTGTATCCCTGTCCCTGATGGTAACTGCCTCGTCCTCCAGGCTTTCGTAATCGATTGGTACACAGAATGGTGTGCCCACCTCGTCCATCCTGGCATACCTCCTGCCAATGGAGCCCGAGTCGTCGTAGTGGGTCATGATGCCCGCGCTTCTCAGCATGTCGTTAATGGGTCTGGCCTTGGCAATGAGCTCGTCCTTTCCCATTAGGGGGAAGACACCCACTTTCACAGGGGCAATTGCGGGTTTGAGACGGAGGGTGACATAGTTCTCCTCCCCTTTGTTATAGGAATGCTCCAGAACAGTGTAGAAGATCCTGTCTATTCCGTAGGAGGGTTCGATCACCGATGGAACGTACCTTTCCCCCGATTTCTTCTCCTTCACAACCTGGATGTCGAAGGCATCCTTTTCCACCAGAATTTCCTTTCCATCAACCTCGACTATCACCGAATCCTTGCCTTCCAGCTCCCCGGGATTCATGGCTTCCAGGGCTGCCTTCACCGAGCCTGCGTCCTTCTTGAATTTCGGGCCCAGAACCTCGGGCTTGGGAACCACTCTTTTCTCCTCCACCTCCACGGGCTCTTCGAACCTTTCGAAGGCCCGGAGGTCCTCCTTTGAGTGCGCAATGTGCCCCTCGAGGTCATAGCATGTCCTGTCCGCAATGCCCACGATCTCGACCCAGCCCCAGCCCGTCTCGGCCTCTCCATCCCAGCAGTCGGCTGCGTAGTGGGCCATCTCCTCGGCAAGATGCTGCCTGAACCTGAGCTTCTTCGGGTCCACACCAACATCCAGGAGGAAATTCTGGGTTAAGGCCACGAAGTACCCAAGTATCCTCTTCTTGATGATACCCTTCACAACGGCCTCTCCCAGGGTGAGGGTGAGCACCTCCCCGCTCTGGGGAACCAGCCGTAAAACAACATCCTTCAGATCGTCGAATCTGGGCCATGAATCCTCATCGGGTTTGACAAAAATTTCGGCCTCGGCCATGTTCAGCTCCCTGAGCCTTATCACGCCCTGCCGTGGGGATATCTCGTTTCTAAAACCCCTGCCTATCTGCACCACACCGAAGGGCATCTTCTCCCGGAAATACCGGTACAGCAGGCCGAAGTTCACAAATATGCCCTG
>CP070726.1:2243872-2255338 GCA_020350865.1 Thermoplasmata archaeon | reverse complement strand
TTCATCGGCAAAGTGAATGTGCGGGAGGTCTAATAAGAGTTGCCGAGGACGAACTTTGAAAAAGACATAGAGAGGTCCCCCCGCACATTGAGCCTGATGTAAATTCTTATATTGTCTCGGTTTAACAGGATATGCTGCATACATTCCGCCTGTGAGCAAATAACTCATCCTCCTGGCTCAGATAGGTTCTGCTTGTACAGGTAGCATTTGCGCTCCCCCGTGGATTGAAGAAACTGATGATTACCCGGTAGAAATCTCTTAAGTGAAAATACGATGCCTGGGGAGTCCCGACCCTCGTATTCCCTGATCAATGTGTAGTTGTCATCCGCAATGGGCCAGTTAGATACGATCCAGTCCGAATGATGTTGGCAATCGTAATTTACGGCTGTAAAATCGCAGTCATCCAGGTATGGATAGATGGCGTACTTGTTGGACATGCAGATGGCCACCGTATCGTTTTCTTGAACATGATTGCGGAGGTCCATTGCAGCCTCCTCTGCAGCAGAATACCTGACCTCCGTTGCCACATCCACGCTCACCAGAAGGAAAATCGTCAAAAGTATGAGCAGCCGTTTTCGGCTGCTTTTTACGGCCAAAGATAGTACACCTGCCATCAGGATGACAAGGTATATGGTCATGTACTCAAGGATGAAAAGAAGGATTATTGCGGTGAGAAGTGAAAGAGAGGTGACCATCATCAGCTTGTAATTTCCAAGGGTTTCCTTCAGCCATGAAAGGATGTCCTTGATGTTAACCAAACCAAGGTTTCGGTCCAGCTGAAAACCCGTGTCCTTTACCGCAAGCCACACCAAGGGCACGAAGGCCACAATAATGTACCTAATTCTGTCGGGTGTAAACACGCTGACCTCCTCCACCAGGGCCAGGGCCGAAGAGATCACGATGCCTATGAGAAAAACGATGAAAATCGCCAGCCACAGGCCGCTGTAGTGCTCTATTTTGATTTTGCTTAAAGTGGCCCTCAACTCCCTTGCGAAGAACAGAGCCGCCGTGAGGAACAGGATGGCGAAGGTTAGAAGCGAGAACAGGAGCATTTTGAAGAACTGAGAGGGATGGCTGAGAGCGTATTCGTTGGCATTGCACACAAAGTAACTGGTCTCCCAGTTGGGAAAACCGAAGAGCATGATATTTCTCAGGGACCACAGACCAACGATGGCCAGGAAAAGACAGATGGCCAGAAGGTAGTACTTCCTCTTGAACACATCCCATCTCATATAGTAAAAACGCCACAGAAAACCCATGCAGCCCGCAATCAGGAAGAAGTACCCCACTGAGGCCTTTGTCAGGTACCCAAGGCCCGCAAACAGTCCGGCCCATACCATGTACCTGTCGTCCTCTATGCCCCTCATGATGGCCCACAGGGTGAGCATGAAGAATATCATGACCAGATTTTCGCTGTATACGATTCGTGCGGTGTGCAGCAGAGGGAAGCACACGGAGAAGAAAGCGGTGACGATTAAGGCCTTGTCCTTCCCGTACAGGTTTTTGGTGGTGAGATATGCAACCAATAAGAACAATAGGGAAAGTGTAACGGATGCGATCTTGGTGGCCAGGAAGCTGAATCCGAGAACCGTGTAAAAAGCGGCCAGGTATACGGGGAAGGCGGGGGAGAAGTGATGGCTGTGCGCACAGTATATGCGGGAGGTACCGAAATCCCCCCATTCCATGACGAACTCCCCGTTTTCGGAGAAACCGCGGCCCATGGCCACATAGTATGTGCCATCGTACCCGGTATTCGCATTGAAGAGCATACCCAGCCTTAGCACCACTCCTGCCAGTATGAAAAATAACACTACATGTCTAAATCTCACCTTCTCCTTTAACACCGCATCCCCCCTCGATTCCCTCCTTCTCAAGAGGTCTTATCACGGTTATCTGCCCCACGAGCTTTGTCAGTTTGCGGCACTCGTCTGTCATGACGTAGATGCCGTAGTATGTATCCCTTATCACGAAAATGTCGGCCACATCGTTGGCCGGGTGAATGTTAACAAGGAACCCCTCATCGATTTCCGCCAGGCTCTGAACCTGTATTCTGGTGAGGAAGGTGTACAGGTCCTCGGTCACAACCCAACCTCCCACGGAAATTCGATGATGACCTGAAAATCTGTGTTGATATTCATCATTGGATTAAATTCATAAGGACCAGTGGCATACATCACATTTGGAGCGGGAGGTGGCACAGCCTTTTTGACCATTATGGGCTGTGGACATTTTTTTGGTACGGGTTTGACTTCTTCAGGGGGGGATTTTAACGCTTTCTTTCGCTTTGCCCTGATTTTTTTCTTTGGATAATATTCAAGTATTCCCACTGAGGCGATAAATATCAAAAGAATGGGAATCAAGAGGATTGGGGCCAATGTCGGAGGCCTCTGGGTCTTTGCTTTTGGGGAAGGTCCGGTTGAATCCTCGATTCTGAGCTCCACGAGTTCCGAATCCATCTCCCCATGGCTGTCGGTTACTGTGATGTTGATGTAATGAACACCGACCTCATCTTTTTGCGGGATGAAGCTCACCACTCCAACCCCAGGCTCTATATCGAATAGCTCCGAATCATCCGAATAGGTCAGGGAATCCTCCGGGTCGGGATCACTGGCCCTGACCACCATGTAACACGGTTCGTTTGCAGATACTGAATTGGATTCTATGCATTCGATAACGGGGGGTTTGTTTGAACACTCAGTTTCTTGTGGACCAACATCTGGGATATGTTCATCGTCAGAATTAATTAATGGTTCATCGACATCCCCATCCGCAATATCTGGGCTGGTGGGTGTGCAATTAAATAAGACCACCTTTGTATCACTTTCAGCTGAATTTGGGTAATAGATATCGGAGGCATTGTCGTTACCCTCGGCCATGGTGTTTGTATTTTGCTCCACGATAACATTGATCCCTTCGATGACAGGGGGTGAATTAATCACAATGATGTTCAGACAATCTGAACCAATGGCACCGTCATCATCCGTGACAAACAGGGTCACCTGGTAGCAGCCTTCATTTACGTACGTGTGGACGGGATTCAGCTCTGAGGAAAAGCAGCCATCACCGAAGTCCCAGAGGAAGGTGTGGGTATCAGAGCCGGGATCAGAATAATTTCCATAGAAGTTCACTGGTGCTTTTTTGTCCACGGTGCTGTTTGAAATCCAAGTGGATGCAACTGGTGCCACATTATTTACGGTGACGAGAACAGAGTCGTAACCAGCACCTCCATCGTCATCAGAGATCATTAAACCGACGGTATAAAGGCCGTCATCGTTACAGGTCAGGTTCACATTTTTACCAATGGCGTCGTCATATGCCCCGTCATTGTCCAGGTCCCAATAATAGCTGAGGATATCAACCGGGCTGGCATCTGTTGCATTGGCAGAAAAATGAACGGTGTCTCCCTCGTTGGCAGTTATATTGGGTCCCAGATGGGCAACAGGGCAGACGTTAAGAACGTTCACAAGGATACTGGCATAAGCGGAAGCACCACTGTCGTCTGTTACAGTCAGGTGTACTTCATACAATCCATTGTCCTGATAGATGTGGGATGGGTTTTGCACCGAACTCGTGTTTCCATCACCGAAATCCCATTCATAGGTGAGCGGGTCGTCATTTGGATCACTTGCATTGGCATTGAAAGTGATATTATCACCTTCGTGGACAGTTATATTTCCAAAGACATTGAAAACGGGTGGTGGATAGATAACTGTGATAAGGAGGTAGTCGGTATCAGAGTCACCATCATCGTCAATGACGGTCAGGGAAACGTTGTACACGCCTTCTCCTGCATATACATGCTGGGGTAACTCTTCGGTTGATGTATAATTATCACCGAAGTCCCACAGGTACCCGCAAATCGACCCATCGGGGTCGTGGGATGCCGTGCAGTTGAAGGATACGACCTCTCCTTTCAAGACGGTCTGATCAGGACCTGCATTTGCCACCGGCGGTGAATTCGGGATCTCGAGAACGGTGATGATGCATGTGTCGGAGCTGTGGTCCCCTCGGTTGTCTACAACAGCGAGGGTGACGTTATAAATACCTACCTCTGAAAATAAATGGGTAACAACTTCTCCTGAGACATGACCGGCCCCGTCCCCGAATTCCCATATGTAGGTAGTTATGAAGCCGTCGGGATCGTTCGAACCCGACCCGTTAAATTGAACGGGCTCATATATATAGACTGTCCGATCAGAACCCGCATCAGCCACAGGAGGGGTGTTTGGTTTTTCAAGAACAGTAATTGTGCAGGTATCGGAATCCGAATCACCATTGTTGTCCGTAACAGTGAGTGTGGCATTGTATATCCCGGGATAATAGTACTTATGGACTGGATCTATCCCTTCCTCACACGGAGAACCGTCACCGAAATCCCAGTTATACGAAACCAGATTGGTCATTTTTGTCGCATATTTTAAATCCCCGTTTCCATCTGGATACCTGTAGTAATAGCTGATGTGCGGAACGTAATATTCGTCTACCGCAATGGAGTTGTAGCCACCATACGAACCAGTAGAATCAATGATTTCGATATCCCATCCATCTGGTGTTTGCCGTGCATATTTTAAATTGTGATTGATGAGATCCACATAACATATATGGATATTATCTGAGAGGTCTATTGCAATAGAGCTTAAGTTAAAAAAATTGCTTGATGAATCAATTACATCTAATATCCACTCCCCGTTTACAAATTCGGCATGTGCAAGCCCGTTGTTATGATAATCAAAATAACTGATGTGAGGAATATCATTGCTATCCAAAGCAAATGAAAAGTGATTCCCATATATGGATTGGAGAGGCTCCTCGATATACCAGATGCCGCCCTCCCTTCTCGCGTATTGGATGCCGTAATCATTAATATACACCATGTGTGGATTGTTATTGCTGTCGAATGCTAGGGAACTTCGTCCACCTACTCCTACATTCTCTATATTCCAACCTGATCCATCAAACCATGCATAACGAACTGATCCACCCCAATGATCGTAGCTGATATGGGGATTATCGTTATTATCTAATGCGATTGAAGTGGCCAAGGTCCCGACACTGAATTGAACGGTATCGATTTCCCAGGCAACGCCAGTCCATCTGGCGTATTTGACTGATTCGTTTCCCCGCCCTCCTTCGGAATAACTGATATGGGGATAATCATTGGTATCCAGGGCAATCGAGGTGTGAAATCCTACATAACCCTGATCATCTACGACTTCCTCGTTCCAGAAACCCCCGGTTCTCTTGGCGTACATGAGGGGATCGCCGCAGCCAGGCGGGGGTGGAGGAGGAGGTGGAGGGGGTGGGGGAATATAGTGGTGATAGCTGATGTGCGGGATATTGCTGCTGTCAACGGCAATATCGTTGAAGTTCCCCTTATCACCCCCCGAATCAACGGTTTCTATCTGCCAGTATCCCATTGGATGGGAGCTCTGGCTGCCGTCGAAATGCACCTCTTCTCCGACAAATACCGTCCGATCTGGCCCGGCTTCAGAAACCGGAGTAATTGCCTGTACGGTTATCGTGCAAGTATCGATGCCAGTCAAACCGTGATTGTCAATTACGTTGAGAGTGACATCATAAATACCAGGTACAGAATAGATATGACCGAAGGTGATATCGTTTACCGGAGGTGATCCATCTCCCAAGTTCCATTCATAACTCACGATTTCACCGTCCGGGTCATGCGAGAGTGAGCCGTCCAAATACACGGTTTCTAGTTCACTGACCGTTTGGTCAGGACCTGCGTTGGCTACAGGGGTCTGGTTTGTAAGATCCAATACAGTGATTATGCAGGTATCGGTATCTGATTCACCATTACTATCCATAACGGTGAGATTGACTGTATAAATCCCTGAATAATTATAGGTATGAACAGGATATATCCCTTCTTCACTTGGAGAACCATCCCCGAAATCCCAATTATATGAAATTATGTCACTCCTTTTCGAGGCGAGTTTCACATCCCCAAAGGAGTTTTCTGCATAACTCAGAAAAGGATTATCAAAATTATCAAGCGCGAGTGATGCTCCATATTGGTTATTGATTCCATCCAATGTCTCAATTGTCCAGGAATTAGCTGCTTTTACGGTGTATGAAACAACATTATTGGCGGAATCGTACAAGCTGATGTGTGGATTTCCCTTGCTGTCGATTTTCAATGATGTGGGTCCATAAGTATCGATATCGATTGTTTCGATATTCCACCCACTCCCGTTCCATTGGGCATATTTTAGTTTCCTATTAGTCAGGTCCAAATAGCTGATGTGGGGATTCCCATTGGCATCCAGTTCCAAAGAAGAGCCTCTCCCTACATCTCCATTTTCATCTACTGTGTTTATGGTCCATGATGCCCCTACCTTATAAGCATACATCAAATCGTAATTGTTGATATCAAAATAACTTATATGAGGTGTGTCAGATGAATCGAGGCAAATAGGCATAAACTTATAACCTGGACCTATTGTTTCACAGAACCAATTGATTCCATCATGCCATGCATACTTTACTTCCATGTTTGAGAGATCCAAATAGCTGATATGTGGTCTATTGTTCGAATCTATAGTAATGCATGGTGATTGACCAACGCACCCGATTGAGTCCACAATCTCTATATCCCAGGTGGTCCCGTTCAACTTGGCATATTTCAGGTCGTCGTCCCACCCCTCGTAGTAGCTGATATGGGGAATAAAATTTCTATCCACCGCAATGGAAACATGCCCTCCGCCGAGACTGGTCCCACTATCTATGGTGTCGATGGACCAATGGTTGTTAATATATTTTGCATATTTAAGCTCAGTATATATTGGCGACGACTCAAAAGTTATATAAGCGATATGAGGATTACCATCTGGGTCTACTGCAAGGGCCGTTAATCCGTGTCCCCGGCTTTGGGAGTCAACAGTTTGTATCGTCCATTCGTCAAAGGGAGCACTACTCCCTGAGCCATCGAACTGCACCACCTCTCCTGTATGCACAGTTTGATCTGGGCCTGCATTTGCTACAATGGATGGATTAGGTGCTTCAGCCACATCCACAACCTCCCACCCGAAATCCACCCCAACGAACATTCCCAAAACCAGCATCACGAAAACTGTGGTGGAAAACAACCTCCTTCTCATATCCTCACCCCCGAAGGGACATCCTCAATAGGTTCTTCACCTCCCGAAATCACCCAGGGCTCCTCCTCCCGGAAAAAAGGGTTCCCCATCGAGGGTGTGGGCACGTCTGCGCCCTTTTGAGAACCCTGAAAAAAGCCGTTAAGAACGGTCAGGGCGAGAGGCAGAGGGAACAGGTCCTCTTCGGGCTGCGGCATGTTGTCATCCTCATTAAAATGGCCTGCCTCGATGGGGTTTGGTTGGGCCTCTAGGAGGGATTTGGCCTTATCATCGTCTCTTCCATCCACATGAAAGTGGTGCAAAAGCATGTGGACGAGGAGGAGGGAGAAAACGATGACCATGAGTGCGAGGAGAGCAAGGGTGAGAAGATTATCTTGTGGATCGTTATTTTGGGATCCCGGGATTTCTACAACAAAGGTCTGTGTGGCATTCTCGCTTTGACTTTCTGATGGTGTGAAGCCTATGTAATAGGTATCGTTGTCCTGGCTTTCGTAGACAAAAACGATTGGCTGCATGGTGTTATTTTCACTTGCGTTCTCAGTTGCTGCCGAGGCATCGAAGGCAATCACGTCACCCATGCACACAAGCGTGTAGGCGGCCAGCGCAAGGCCGATTGCCACCGTGCCCCACTGGTTCTTCCTTCTCACCGCGGAACCCCCTTATTGCATGTTGCAATTTGTTATTGCTATGTTACTGGTGGTATATAAGTTCTGTGTAGCAAACTTACATTCTTCTAGTTATAAAATACATCTGTTTTATATACCCCAAAGGAATGCACTCCACAAAAAAGCTAAAACCGCCCTTCAACCATTTCACTGGCAATGAGCGACAATTCCGGTATCACGGAGGCTGCCGATATACTGAAACAGGCAGAAAATGTCGTTGTGTTTTCAGGGGCGGGCATCTCTGCCGAATCCGGTGTCCCCACGTTCAGGGGGAAGGATGGGATGTGGAGAAATTACAGGGCAGAGGAGCTCGCAACCCCCCAGGCCTTTAAGCAGGATCCCAAGAGGGTGTGGGAGTGGTACGAGTGGCGCAGGGGCATCATACACAACGCTGAGCCCAATTTCGCCCACCTTACCATAGCCGAGATGGAGGACCATTACAGGGAATTCACAGTGATCACCCAGAACGTGGACGGTCTGCACAGACGGGCGGGCAGCAGAAGGATAGTCAAATTGCACGGGAACATCTGGAGGGCCAGATGCGAGGATGAGCAGATATCCTTCGATTTCTTCGATGTCCCCCTGAAGAGTGTACCCCCCAGATGCCGTTGCGGCTCAATCCTCCGGCCGGATGTGGTTTGGTTCGGGGAGCCCATGCCCGAAAAGGAGGTGAGGGAGGCCTTCGAACTGGCTGCACGGTGCGAGGTCATGCTTGTGGTGGGTACCTCCGCACTTGTTCAGCCCGCGGCAAACCTCCCTTATGCGGCCAAGAGAAACGGCGCCCACATCATCGAACTGAACCTGAGCAACACACCTGTTTCTGCCATTTCCCATGTTTCACTTTTCGGGAAGGTCGGCGTAATCTTGCCGCGATTGTGGGCGGAGGTAAAAAAAGAGAAATGACTGATATCTTTTTCCCAATTCGGGATGTACATTCTTGTACATGGCTAATGAAAATTTCCGCAAATCTTATAAGCTCACAAAACCATATCTTTCTGGATAGCCATGGTGGCAATAGACAAGAGCATGCTGGACAAAATCAGGCTCTTCCAGGACGAGGTTGAGCCCCACATAGTGGACATGATAAAGTGCTCGGACGAGTCGAACTGTCCCTACAAGGTCATGAGAGGGGGAGACACGGAGTCGTGGGAGATGAGGGATGCCGTGACAAAGATTGCGAGGATGCTCTACAAAACGGGCCTCCTCACCAAGATGAACCTCTCACTTTCCGATGACGGGGCAATCGACACGTTGCTCTACGCCTTCGGTTACTGGGGCGGCCAGACACTGCACAAGTACGGCGACGATATATGCCATTGCAATGACAGATGCTACTGATCCATCCCAGATGGCAGATTGAGTTTTGTTTTTCATTTCGGATAATCACAGATGATATTTCGGAGAAGAATTTTTTAAGGTATTTTCATCATATTGAGTTATCGAGAGATGGGTAAATGCTCACAAGAGATGGAAAGGAGCTGTTGGTAGAGATCGTATCGGTAAAAAAGCTCGGAAGCGTGCTTCTGACCCAAAAGGAGTACAGAAAGGGCAGGAAGCGGTGGATCAAGAAGTACGGTTCGTAGCCGCATCATGATGCCCATCAGATGAATGGCCAATAAGACACCATGCTCCAAAAGAAACCAAAATACTTTCAATCCAATGGCTTTATTGTAATATCGTCAGGGAAACGAACTTAAATGCTATAAAAAACATCTTTTCAATTACCTTCTTTGTTTTGGATATGAAAATCGATCATCCTATTAAAAAATTAGAAGAGAGGGGCGTAAAAGCCCCATTGTTACAAAGAGTGTCCTACAGTTTTGTCTCGCCCGGGATCTGATCATTGGAAATCGGGTGTTGCCAATCGTCATATGGTGGAGGTATGGTATCTGCCTCCCACTGATGTGCCTCTTCCACGGAGACGAAGCCGTCGTCCACCAGGTAATTGGGAGGTGCCTGTGTAAGGCCGTCGTACAGGTCGTAGTACGGTGGCACACCATAAGAGCTCTCGTACTCCCGGCAGCTCAGACAGACCAGTCTCATGGGCCCGGCACAATCGGGCAAAAACTCACCCGCATGGCAGGCCATCATCTCGAAGACGAGCCAGTCAAAGGTGATCTGGTCGAGCTCGATGTCCATCTCATCGTCGAACCAGAAGTATAGCGGATCCCATGGATCGAGCAGGTTGCCCAAGGTACAGAACGTACCGTCATAGTTATCCTCCGTCTCGTCTCCCGGCCTCGGATCTGTCAGGGGCGGGGGTCTCTGTCCATCAGGATAGGTTCCTCCGTGGTCCTTAAACTACATGTAGATTATATCGTCCTCGTCCGAAGGATCGAATGTTTGCTCGGTCACATCGCCGGTCGAATGCCAGAACTGGTAGGTGCCTCCGCTCTCCAAGGCATCCAGTGCGTTCTTCACGTTCTGCCAGGTGGCATCACCGTCGATCCACCATTCGTCTTCCTGCTGTTCCTGTGAAGAACTTGCTTTATTACCCTGGCTTTGACCTTCGGCCCACTCTATATCGCCCTTGGGCAGCTTGGCTTTTTGGCCTTCGGTAATGGTCTCTGTGGTCAGGAAGATGATGTGGTCGTCGTCCCAGCCTCGTGCCAGCAGGTAGTTCCTCATGTCCGAGATGTCGTCCTTCAGGCATAGCTCCCACGGGAGTCGGATTGGTGCCACGAGCAGGGCCCATTTTGTCGGTTCTTCTTCAACAACCTGGGTCAAATAAGCCTTTGCTCCTGTCAGATCCAGTGTTTGAGTCCAGTAGGCCTTTGCTCCCGTCCCGACAACACCTGGGATGACGTTCAGACCGAAATGCACCCACTGGCATGGCGGGATTGGTCTGTCGCGATCCATCCAAAGGACCTCGGTGCCGGTGCCGCCCGGCAGCCAAATGATGTGGGGCGGGGTTCCCCAACCTGGATACCAGTCCACGATGTCCCAGGGTGATATCCCGAAGAGTTCGAGCTCGAAATTATCCACAGGCTCGGTATAGCAGTTGTGGACATCGAAGTTCATGAGCTGGCCCACGATCACCTGCGGGCTGTGGCTCTCGAGCAACGCCTCGTTGACGAAACGGGCTTGGACCGCGATCCCAGTGGGGTCGTCCCTCCATCTCACCGTGTACCGGACCAGGACTGCTTCATCCTCCTCCGTTGTGGGTATGTCGTACGTGACCACCTCTCCCGGGTGCACCACGCGCGGATTGGCAGGGTCGTCTATTTGAATCCAATCCAGGTACTCTGTGCCAGGCCAGGTGAGTTCTTCCAATGGGATTTCATAGGGCAGAACCACGTAGTCCCGGACGATTTCAGCCTCCTCGGGTACTTCCTCGGGGCTCGGCGCGGGATCACCGAAGACTATGATGTCCGTGACACCGCCGACAAACTGTTGCCAGAACTGGACCGGTGCGGGGATTTCCATCACCTTCTTGACAAGTCTCAGGGAAACACCGAAGTGGATCCACTCGCAGGGTTGGACCGGGTTCTCCTCGTCGATCCATATGATCTCCACACCGCCCGGTAGCGTATTGATAACGGGTGGCGCACCCCAACCGCCGAACCACACGGGACCGAACACACCCGGGACCACGTAGGGCGGACCGGGTTCGTCATACCATCCGATAATATCACCGGGTACGATGTTGCCGTAGAGCTCCAGTTCGAAGTTGTCTATCGGTTCGT
>CP070726.1:2237620-2243772 GCA_020350865.1 Thermoplasmata archaeon | reverse complement strand
GTACGAGGAGCTGTTCTTCAGAATGTCTCTCATTGGAATTCCACTGCTCATCATAGCACTCATCCAGTTCCTCATCAAGGCGAAAAAGAAACTGCCCCGACCCCACAGATACCTCCTTGGAGGGGGTTCTTCTTTCGGTGTTCTCCCCCTCGTTTTTTTACTTCTCTCATCCGTCAATTTCGCTTACGCCCATGTGCAGTCCAATCCCGCAAGTGAGGCTGTCTTCCACTTTCTGCCCACCCTTCTGGCAGGCTTGATGCTCGGTTACCTCTTCCTTGAGAAAGGCATTCACGCGGCCATCATCTTTCATTTTTCAGTGAACTACATGTTTATGCTCACCTATGCTGACAACGCTGGTTTTGTTCATGAATCGCTGGGCCTGATTTTCTTGCCTTTTTCCACCATCGCCTTTATTCTCCTCTTGGTATCCGGAGCAGTGGCGGGACCATTGTATTTTTGCTACTATTCGAACCGCGCTATCAAATGCCTAAAAATGAAGGTACGGGAAATTGGATCCGACAGGGAAAAAGGGAAAGCGGGAAAGGCAGAAGAAACACAATCCTTGGATGAACCTTAAAATCACGATCATCGGCTCACCTCAATAATTATAAATAGACTGAAAGATGTCATTGCGCGTCGGCAACAAATTGTGATGGTTGACATGGTTCACATGACCAAAAGAAGATTTCTGAAGGTTATGGACAAAATGCTTTTCAGCCTTGAAAAAACGAGGTTCAGCTTGATTTCGGGTTTGCTGGTTTTGACCTTCTACATGGCTGTGCGATGGTACGTGGAATGGCGCCTTTACAGCCGGGTGGAATTCGGAGGCGAGAGCTATGTTGGCATCGGTTTATACAACCTGTATCCAGCCACTTTTTTCTCATATCTGGCCTTCCTGGGTGGCGTTCTTGTGATCACAGTCCTTTCCAAGGAAGGGGTGCGCAGGGTCGCAAATGTGGTCCTGTGCTCCTTCTGGCTCATCGTTTCGGGTCCCCTCTTGGATTTCTTTGTATTCGGAAGAGAAGAGAGGTACGAGTTCATAGCCTTTGAGAACATGGAAAATGCGCCCACGGGCCTGGCAATCCAGCTCCTGCTCATCATCGTTTTGAGCGTTTTTTACGTGGTATACAAGACGAGGTCGCCCACCAGGGGCATCTTAACAGCCCTTCTCCTTTTCCTGGCGATGTTTTTGATCGGGTCCGTGCCATTCTACATCATGGGCGAGCTGCAGGGCCCCTTCGGCAATGACTTTGCCCAGGTTTTTCTCGGAATTACCTTCTTCATAGCAATACTCCTCATAACCAGTGTGCTGATCTCCATGGCGGACAGGAGGGTCATGGGCGCCATAATGGACAGAATCAGGCTGTCGGAAGGTCTATATCTCATTCTGATTTCGGTGGCGGGGATAGCGGTTGCCGGTCGGTTCCTTTTCGACTTCACAACCACAAAAGGAGCCGTCCTGCCCGTATTCATTGACGACATACCCTTCGCCGTGATGGTGGGCTTTACCGTGTTCTTTGGCGCCCAGTTCCTGTTCATGAAGGAGGAGGATATCACGGAGAGCAAGGGATGGGCGAAGGGCAAATCAGGACGGAAAAATCCCCTCAACAAATACCAGTTCAGACAGCTTACCATCATGATGGCCTCCCTTTCCATCCTGTTCAGCGTATCACTGGGTATGGTGTCGTTTGCTCTTGCGGTACTGTTCGTCTTCCTCGCCGGGCTTTACCATTCCGGTATGATCAAAGATTTTCCGAAAAAACGCCCGATTCTCATGGGTATCGAATCGGTTATCGTCTTCTTCATCGGTTACTTTACGAGCATTGAAACCGAGAAGTTCATTGTGAATTTTCTCGGAAGCAACTACGCCGTTCTCTGGCCCCAACTGACATCGTACAGCATATCCGCACAATCCATTGCTTCTGCCATCCTCATCTTCTTCATCACAATATTATTGTTCATAGTGCTTAAAAAACGGCATTTAAAAACGAAGGGAGTAACTACGGAGGCTGTCGGTGAAAAAGAAAGCTAAAACAAAGTCGCTCCATGATGGGCGTCTCATATTCATATTGATCGTTATTTCACTGGCGATGCTTGCGGCATCGACCCTACTTCCCTGGTATACGGAAACAACACAGGGTGACCTGCCAGACGGCATTGGCCACGTGAGGTACGAATACCATCTGGGGCACTACGAGGGCCAGTCAGACGAGGTGCTCTTCGATTCGGACGGGGATGGAGTTTTGGATTCGGACAAATCCGGTGCCTATATGTATCGCTCCAAGCCAAACGAAGAGAATACCACCATAGGGCTGGCGGAATTCCATAAATCCGGGGGCTGGGAAGGGGAGCATAGAGATGGCGGCAGGCCCCTTTCCCTCATGCTGTTCGAGTTCGTTGGTATTCTGGTTTTCATTTCGATTCTTATGGTTTCCATGCTTACGATACTGTTTCTTTTCACCCTTAAAAAACAAATCGGCGTGCGAATTATCACGATTATTGGACTGCTGACCGCGGTTGTCTGCATATTGACACCGGCTGTCTTTGCGATATTCCTTCCTTCAGCCTTTGATGCGGATGCAAAAGGCATTTACGAGGCGGAGATCGGCTCGTCAACAGGCTACAAACATAAGGCCCCATCATCCTTTTTCTGGGGATGGGAATCCGATTATCCGCAAGCGGGAGTGGAGACCATTTGGGGGGCCGGCCCGGGATGGTATTTGACACTCTTCGCCTGCATTCTGATGGCTCTTGCATTCATGCTCATGACCGCAGAGGAATTCATTCTCTTTCACGGATTGGACATTTCCGGAGATGAGGTCGCCGAATCGTCCAAAAGGAGCCATAAATCCCATGAATCATCGAAGGGAAACAATGAGAACAGCCTCAAAGGCAATAATAATGGGCAGAAAACCTGCATGCTCGCTGCATTCCTTCTATGTGCGGTTTTTATCGCAGGTGGGGCGGCCTGTGCCCAGTGGAAGGATTACCCCCACGATTCAGGGCCCTTCTCCTTCCCCGAGGACGAGGGGGCACACCCAGAAAGTACCATCGAGTGGTGCTACGTGGCGGGGCATCTTACCGACGGTGAGGGAAACGTCTACGGCTTCGCCGCAACATTCTTCGAAAACAACGCCTTCTTCCTCTCCTTTACGGATGAAGGCAACAGGGAACATATCACGTACGATGACAGGTTGTTCGTTTCCTTTGAGGAGGGAAGGATGGGTGTTACCGCATTGAGGGGGTTCATACGCCAGCTCCAAAATCAACCCTTCACCTATCATTTGAACATCGATACCGGTGACGTCCGGATGAACCTGACCCTTGATGCCAAGAAACCTCCCCTGCCCATCAATACCGAGGGACTCATCTACATGGATGCCGGCAACTGGACTTACTACTACTCAATGACCGATCTTGTTACAAATGGCAGCCTGACCTTGAGAGGAGAGGAGAAACAGGTTAACGGCATCAGCTGGTTGGACAGGCAGTGGGGCAGTCTCAAGGCCGTTCCCTCGTGGGAGTGGTGGGCCCTGCAGCTTGACAGCGGTGTCGAGATATGGATCGGGAGGATATTCAATCCCGTTACTGGAAATGTGATATGGACCCATGCCGACATCATGTATTCCGACCATTCAACGGTCGGTTCCGATGAATTGACAATACATAACCTGGATTATTGGGAAAGTCCTGACAGTCACATCAGGTATTCGCACGGCTGGAAGGTGAGCATCCCGGGGGAGGGAATCGAACTTACCATCACCCCTTCATTACTGAACCAGGAGATGTTCTCCCAGGATGCAAATGTTATCAATTTCTGGGAGGGCAGCTGCTCTGTTTCCGGGAAAATCCATGACACCGAGGTTTCGGGGCGCGCATACGCCGAGCTCTTCATAGATTACGGAGAGGAGCCTGGCCTTTCATGGCTGCCCGGGCTCCTTCAGCTGCTAGTGGTTGCCGCCGTCATTTCAGGCATTACCGAGCACACCGTAAAGGGGGGAGGGGCAGGGGCGAAAACACCCAAGCTCGGGGAACGATACCTGAACATTGGAGAAAAGATGTACCTCAAAGGCGAACATGAAAGAGCTCTGGTATTCTACGATAGGGCCTTGTCACTTGACCCCTCCGATGTGCGGATCTGGACGGGAAAGGGGGAGATACTACATGACCTGGGAAGACACAGGGAGGCACTGGACTGCTATGACATGGCCCTGGAACTGAGTCCTGAGAACACGGAAGCCCGGTACAACAAGGGAGATGTCCTTTTGGACATGGGCATGCGCAGTGATGCGGTTGAATGCTTCAGGAAAGTCATCGAAATGGAACCGGAACACGAGTTCGCAGATGATATGAAAAAGGTGATCAGTGACACAGAAAACCACGGTGGTTAGGACGGTTTGCTCCGGGAAGCCCATGATATCCATGTCAATAAATTTTTATACTTAATTGGGCCTTTTGAATCCTTGGTCTTATGACTGAATCAAACGACTTTTATTCCACATTACAGAGGTTGTTGCCTTTTTTTGAGAAGAACAGGTTCAATCTGGTTACAGGCTCATTTCTGCTCTTCATATTCATGGCTGTCAGGGGATATCTGGAGTTCGGATTCTTTAACAGAGACCCCTTAACGGGTAGGATCTTTTTGCACACCTACAATGTCTTCGCGGCGGCACTGGCCACGTACCTTGCATTCCTTGCCGGCACGTTCATCCTTGTTCATTTTTCGAAGGTTAAACCGAGAAAGGTGGCCAACACGGTGCTCATAGGTATGGCCTTTCTCGTACTGGGCCCCCTCATCGACAGGTTCATCTTCGGCAGAACAGAGGGCTATGAATTCATATGGGTGGGGGATGTGAGAGGGGCGGGAATCGGGCTTATTGTCCAGCTTATGATCATCTGTTTCATGGGCGCCCTGTATGTGGTGGTCAGGACGGAATCGCCAAAGCACTTCTTTTTCACCTTCCTCTCCCTTTTTTCCATAATGGCAGGCATAGGTGTCTTACCCTACGCCATCTACAACGGCCTGTTCCCGTACTTTGGAGATGATGCAACCCAGGCTGCCGCCGCCATCTTGGTCTCCGTGTTTCTCGTCATATTTGCAGCCATCCTGTTGAAACTCGGCGACGAAAAGGTGTACGACTCCCTGAGAAAAAATATGAGGCCGTTCAGCACGCTGTACTTCATTCTTGTTGCACTCATCGGAATCGGGGCGGCCGGAAGAATGCTGTTCGCCTTCAACGAAGATGCCTTAGTCACACTCATCGTTGACCATGTTCCTTTCGCCCTTCTCGTGTTCGCATCCGTTGCCTTTGCTGCCCAGTCCGGTTTCATGCTGAACGATATATACTCCTTGGAGTCCTCGAGCGAGAGGAACCCTCTGAAATCGGGAGTGCTGACAAAATCCCGGTACAGGCAGCTGGCCCTAGTAATGGCTGGTTTGGCCGCGGCATTCAGCATAACACTGGGCACCCTCCCTGTCGTTCTAACCCTTATCCTCATGGGGCTTGCCCTTGCCAACGGTGTTTTCCCCATACAGTCAGCAAAGAGATTCGCAGCCCCCCTAATATCGGGTGCACAATCGTTTGTGACCTTCTTCATAGGATACTTCACAACCCATCAATTGAAAAGTCACATGATCGGGGAATTCGAGGTCGAATACCCCACCCTGGCATCCTACACTGTGCCTTTTTCCGTGATCCTGGTGAGTGTCCTCATATTCGTGTTGGGAGCGGTATTGTTGTCAAAGAGCGTATCATTTAAAACCAGAAGCACCGCAAAGGCGGACACGAGGGGTTAATGTCTGATAAGAAATCGTATGTCGCTGATGGCCATGACAACTGAGAACCAGAAGGATCTCAAGGAAAGATTAGGCGACCTTGCGACCTTCTTTGAAAGGAACCGTTTCAACCTGGTGACAGGCACCCTGTTGCTCTATTCATATATTCTCGTCCGGCTTGTGCTTGAGTGGGCACTGCTGAGGGAACCAGATGCCCCCGTGGGTGTCGGACTGTACAACATCTACTTCAACACCTTCGTCTTCACATCCATGTTCGTTTCCGGGATTCTGGTCATGGCCATTGTTTCTAGGATAAAGGTCAAAAAAATCGTCAATGTCGTCCTTCTGGGATTCGTGCTTATCCTGCTCGGCCCAG
>CP070726.1:2234032-2237520 GCA_020350865.1 Thermoplasmata archaeon | reverse complement strand
GATAATCACCTCCCCTCCAGTGACTGAGGCAACCGAGGATGAGCAGTACCTCTACGATGTGGATGCCATAGATTACGATTACGGCGACACACTGGTCCATAGTTTGATGACAGCCCCTGCTGGAATGGATATTGATTCAGACAGCGGTATCATCACATGGACGCCTGCAGATGCGGATGTGGGCCTGCATCAGATTGTTGTTAGGGTCACTGACAACGAAAGTGCCTTTGCCACACAATCGTTCACAATCACAGTGGAGAACGTAAACGATGCACCCACCATGTCCGATATGAAGGTTGATCCGAAGACGGGTACAAACAGGGACATGTACGTGTTCACACTGGTGTACAAGGACACTGATGACGATTCCGGTAAAGCAAAGCTCATCCTCGATGGTGTCGATTATGAAATGACAGAAGTGAGTGGAGATCCTCAAGCAGGGGTGGTATTTTCCTATACCACGGGCCTTGGTGCCAGGAACCACACGTACTACTTCGAGATCGACGACAAGAAAGGCCATGTTGTGGTGAGCGAGGCATCCGAAATATTTGTATCGGCAGCCCCGGTTGCCGAAAAGGAGGAAAAGGACTTTCTGGAGGAATTCCTGCCCATTCCCCTGTGGCTCTTCATCCTGATTCTCATAATAATAATCATTGTCATCACTGCGTTTCTGTCGAGGACGAGAAGGCAGCTGAAGCGCCAGAGGCAGTACACGCGCCAGCCACCGGCACCTCCACCGCAGAGAACCGAAAGAAAAATCATAACGGAGGAGAGGCCCAAACCGACCATTGAAGAGGAGGAAGAAGAGGAGCCGCTTCTGGGTTTTGGGTGATACAATCCTAAACGACTTGTAGTACCAAAACCTACTCGAACATGTACCTTTTCTCTTCCAGATCCGATATCATAATGATAATGTAATCGTCCTCGATTGTTACGGGCAGGTAGCTCGGCCAGCAGCCGCCCTTCAAATTCTCAGAACCAATGGCCTTAATGGGGAAGGATTGCCCGCAGTTGTTGCAGGTCATCTGAATACCCTCCTGTCTGTATCCCTTCTTCTCCGCATAGCACACATCACAGGCATCAAAGGCCACGTGTATCTCGCCGTCATTGCTCCTTACCGCAAAAAATCTGATTTCCACCCCATCGGAATCATAGGGGTACCACTTGGCATCGGTTGTGGTCTCAGCTGTGGGGATCTGCAGGGCGGTTACGGGTTCTGGCTCCTCAGATGTTCCATTGTCATCATTCCCTCCGCTGCCGTCACCATCACCCTCATCCGGAACCTCAACAATGTCGGGCTGATCTTCGGCCTCCTCGAAACCGCCTTTCTCGGAACCGTTATCAGAGGTGCAGCCCGCAAAGACCGCAGTCATCAGTAAGACGATTGTCAACACAATTCCCGTTGCAATCCTGCCTCTCATACTGTCATTGATGTTGGACATATCATTCATTCCCCTGTATCGGTTTGGAAATATGCCTAAATTGTCTGTGTAGTTTTTATAACACAGTTAACTTCAGAATGGCTGTTTTAATACAAATTCTTTACTCATCCAGCAGCTACGGTTCCGTCGAACATCAACTCAATTTTTTTATCCATGATTCGTTTGATTTCCATCGACCTTCGTTAGAAATAGAGGACCTACCATGTATATTTCGAATCCGAAATAAAAGAAAGCACAACTAGAACGCGAAGCGGGTCTGTGTATATACTAATATAAAGATTGATAGGACTCCATGGTGATCAAACCTTGCCTGAAGATTACATAGAGGAAAATATATATTTTCAAAGGATATTGGCTCTTTAATCAAAGCGATCTCGGAGGAAATATGTGAAAGCGGTTGTATGGACAAAATACGGTCCACTTGAGGTCCTCAAGCTCCAGGAGGTTCCAAAGCCTTCTCCCAAAGACAATGAAGTGCTGATAAAAGTACATGCAGCTACAGTGACCGCAGGGGACTGCGAGGTACGGAGGTTCGAAATCCCGATTGAGTATTGGCTCTTCGCCCGAATGATGTGGGGTTTCAGAAAACCAAAAAGAGTCAGGATACTGGGGATGGAGTTGGCTGGTGAAATTGAATCGGTGGGAAGAGAAGTAACAAAATTTTCCGTAGAGGACCAGGTTTTCGGAAGCACGGAAATGAGCCTGGGTGCTTATGCAGAGTACAAGTGTCTGCCCCAGGACGGCTGTTTGACAAAAATACCGGCCAACATATCCTATGAGGAAGCCGCCTGTATTCCCACCGGAGGGCTCAATGCACTGCATTACATTAGAAAGGGAAACATCCAGGAAGGACAGCGGGTATTGATCGTCGGTGCGGGGGGTAGTATCGGCACCATTGGAGTGCAGCTGGCCAAATTAGACGGGGCTTACGTGGTGGCCGTGGACGGCACCAAGAAATTGGACATGCTGCGGAATATAGGTGCTGATGAAGTCATTGATTACACAAAGGAGGATTATACAAAGAGCAAAGAGACATATGATGTAATCTTTGATATCGTGGGCAAGGGCACGTTCTCACGGCATATTGGATTGTTGAAGAATAAAGGAATTTATCTTATGGGTAACCCCAGGCTGCCGGAGAAGTTTCGAGGGAGATGGACTTCTATGACAAGCGGCAGGAAAGTAATAAGTTCGCTTGCAAGCTACAAGATTGAAAATCTTGACTACCTAAAGGAGCTTTTCGAGGCGGGGAAGCTAAAATCGGTCATAGACAGACGCTATCCTCTGGAACAGATCGTCGAGGCCCACAGGTATGTTGAAACAGGGCAGAAAAAGGGAAATGTAGTGATTGATATTGTATGAATAAAGATATAGATAAATAGCCATCTAAACATTTTTCTCAAGTGTTAATAACCTAGCTTGTTCAACTTTTTTTTAAATCCCAATTACATTCGAAACTGAATTTAATAATTGACCGCGCAGGGGTTGCTGAAAACTCGCTCAGAATACCTCTTGGTTTATATACTGTGATATATAAATGCCTCAATTTCTTTGTAATTTTATTCCATACTATGATTTGGAAATAAAATCGGAAATAGGTGATAAAGATGACAGAAAAAAATAACGGAGAACTATCGGCAAAAGAAGTGGAGAATGAAATTGCGAAAGAAATGGGATTTGAAATAGACCCATCATGGAAAGGAGTAATAAAGTGGGGTGGACTTTCCTTGTTTGTTTCTGGGGCCATCGCTTTGATTTTCTTTTTTCTGGTTATTGCCACAGGACAAACCCTTCCGGTTCCGGCTAAGGAAATGCTTGAGGATCCATTTGGCCCGAGCGCTTTATTCACTTTGTGCATAATCGGGGAAATACTTCTATTGCCAAGCGTTTTGGGACTATATTTTTCATTAAAAGGCGTGAAAAAGACACCAATGTTCATCGCTACTGCAATATGGGTATTGTGTGTACCCATGTTCATTGCATCCCGAGGTCTAATCTTAGCGATCTCCCAGATAAGCGGTAATTACCTTGATACCACGGATGGGG
>CP070726.1:2224018-2233932 GCA_020350865.1 Thermoplasmata archaeon | reverse complement strand
AAATCGTACTTCAGCTACGGCAGCATACTGTACAAGCCCCCCGCCTGTATGCTTAGAGGCAGACTGCATATCGACACCACAAGCTCTTTCATGTTCAGGGACGGGGGCATGTCCGGGCTCACAGACCTCTCCAGGATGTGCGGAATCCCCGTGCAGCCCTTATCGAGGCTGTCGCCAGGCAGCGCCATTTCCGCCATGCAGGTCAACTTCGCGCTCAGACACGGCTACATCGTGCAGTGGAAGAAGAACGTGCCCGAGGAGTTCAAGACGGCAGAAGAGCTCATGACAGCGGACAGGGGGGGCCTGATCTTCGAGCCCGTGGTGGGTGTGCACGACCACGTGGTGGAGGTGGACTTCACATCCCTCTACCCCAACATCATGGCCAAGTACAACCTCTCCCCCGAGACGGTGCTGTGCCGTTGCTGCCCGGATTCGAAGAGGATCGTCCCCGAGCTGCTGTACCACGTGTGCGAGAAGAGGCTCGGCATGATACCGCAGGTGGTAAGACCCCTGGTGCAGAGGAGAATCGCGTTCAAGCGCCTTGCAGAAACACAGCCCGAAAAAAGAAAGATCCACAGACAGAGAGCGGACATTTTGAAGTGGGTACTGGTCACGGCATTCGGGTACACAGGCTATCGAAACGCCCGGTTCGGCAGAATCGAGTGCCACGAGTCCATCAACGCCTACGGCAGGGACATACTGGTGAGGACCATGGAGATTGCCGAGAACTACGGGTACGAGGTGCTGCACGGCATGGTGGACTGCCTCTGGCTGAAGCCGAACGGCTTCACCAACCACGATTACTTCTGCAGGTACGTATCGAAATACATGGACATACCCCTGGAGCTGGAGGGCACATACAAGTGGATCGTCTTTCTGCCCAACAAGACCACGGGTGTTGGAGCCCTGAACCGGTACTACGGCCTCTTCGAGGACGGGGAATTGAAGGTGAGGGGCATCGATTTGAGAAAGCACGACACACCCGAACTGATAAGGAGGGCCCAGGCGGACATGCTCGGGGTGCTGGCCAGGGCTGAAAATTCCAGGGAGTTCATGGAACGGATACCGGACGCAGTGGCGGTCCTGAAGAGCTACTGCGGTATGATAAAGGGCGGTGACTGCAGGCTTGAGGACCTCGTCCTCACCAAGAGGATCTCGAGGAGCCTCGGGGAATACCGCCAGGAAAACGACCAGGTGGCTGCACTGAGGCAGCTGAAAAGGCACGGCTTCGAGATCCAGCCCGGCCAGAAAATACGGTTCATCGTGTGCGACAGCTCCACAAAGGAGCCCGCAAAAAGGGTGAAGCTGGCAGACCTCATCGAGGGGGATGAGGGGTACGATATCGGCAGGTACACCGACCTGCTTTTGAGGGCGGGGGAAACCCTGCTTGCGCCCTTCGGATACGACGAGGAGAGCCTGAGGAAGATGATGTAGCGCGGCCAGTTTCTTAGGATGACCGGACATAATTTTCGGATTTGATAATTTTGACACATATTATTTAAGCAAGCCGGAAATTGTTCAATAGTGATGCCGCGGGATCTTCTAGTTCCGCTGAGTTGATTCTCGCAGGCCCAAGAGGCGAGCGGTCATGGCTCATAACAGGAAGGTCATAATTGCCTTGATGATTTTACTTGTCGCGGTAATGCTCCGTGAGCCTGTGGACAGGGACGTTATGGCAATCACCGTAGACGACGGAACTGTGGCGGACTGGACAGGTGCCGCTGTGGTCCTGTACGATCCGATGGGGGATATTCCCCCGGGCCAGTTGATGACAGACCTTACGTTTGTGGCATTTGATTTCGATGATACATGGCTTTACGTGCGGTGGGATATTCGCAACGACAGCATGGCCGAGGATGTGTTGTTCGATATGGGCATCAATCTAACCGCTACAGGGGACGGGTGGGACATCTTTGTATCGGCTCAGATAGAATCGATTGCCGGTGAATCCGTTCTCACAAACATATCGATTAGGAAAATCGAGAACAACAAGGATGTTTACATCTGGAATGCTTCTGACGACGGCAGCATGTCAGAGGACGGCAATCTGTATTTTGATCCCGTACCCGGAGGGTTACCTGGCAACCATTCCACTGAAGCGCGTTTTCCCCTGTCGTATATCGGGGCCCCTACAGGTGTGATCTTCGGCCAATTCAGGTCCCATACGAACCTCCAGGTGACATCTGATGTAAAGGATTTTGTACCCGAGCCTCCACAATATATAATCCTGAGCATAGACAGCCGCCCCCCGGAGTTCAGCAACCTTACCCATACCCCTGATCCCCAGGATATGGGCGGCAAAGTCAATATCACGGTGGATGTCACGGATGACTATGGTGTTAATTCGGTTTACGTCAACATCACCATGCCGAACGGCAGTTGGATCAACGCGAGTATGCCTAAGGGAACCGATGACCAGTGGTTTCACAATATTACCTATGACCTCCCAGGCGTTTATTCTTACATCATCTGGGCAAACGATTCCGCAGACAACTGGAACAGCACGGGGCCCGGAACATTCACCATACTGGACATCGGGATTCCCGAGTTTTTCAATCTCTACGATTATCCTGACCCCCAGGAGCACGGAGGTTTTGTGAATATTACTGCGGATATCACGGATGATGCCGGGGTTGTTTGGGCATGGGTGAATATAACCATGCCCGACGGTTCATGGTTCAATGCAAGTATGAGCCAAGGCACAGGGGATATGTGGTTTTTTAACAGCACATATGATGAGTTGGGATTATATTCATACACCGTCTGGGCCAACGACACGCACAACTACTGGAACAGCTCCTGGCCGGGCACATACACTATTCAGGACACAATGCCCCCGCAATTCTCGAACTTGAACGATTTCCCGGACCCGCAGGAGTACGGGTTTTCGGTGAACATTACAGTGGAGGCGGCAGACGATGTGGGCATGGGCGAGGTATGGATCAACATAACCTATCCGAACGGCACCTGGACGAACCAGACAATGGAGAAAGGTACAGGGAATGTACACTTCTATGATACCATTTACAGCAATCTCGATGTCCACTCATACACAGTATGGGCCAATGATACGAGCGACAACTGGAACAGCACAGGGCCTGGAACATTTATCATCATAGAAACCGAGCTCCCAGAATTAAGTGATGTAACAGATATACCGGACCCACAGGAAAACGGAGGTTATGTGAATATAACGGTGGACGTTACCGATAATATCGATGTTGGTGGGGTTTGGATAAACATACTGTATCCCGACGGCAGCAGGATCAATGTGAGCATGTTACAGGGCAGTGGTGATGAATGGTACCTCTCCATTCCCTATGACGATCTGGGTGACTATGTCTATCTCATATGGGCAAGGGACGTCAACTACAACTGGAACAGCACAGGATCCGAGACCTTTTCGATTATTGACACGGATGTGCCTGAGGTTATAGATTTCTATGATACTCCCGATCCCCAGGAGAACGGGGATTATGTCACTGTTACCGCCCATATCGTTGACGATGTGGGTATTGAGGAAGTCTGGTTAAACATCACATACCCAAATAGTGGCTTGACAAACACCAGCATGGATGAGGGGGTCATCGACGAATGGCTCCTCCATGCGCAATACGATGAACTTGGTACGTATTCATACACCATCTGGGCAAAGGACGTGGCTGATAACTGGAACAGCGCAGGCCCTGGGACCTTTACCATACGGGACACTGAACCTCCCTGGTTCGAAAATTTGGTCGATAATCCAGACCCCCAGGAAAATGGCGGCCTTGTGAATATTACTGTTGATGTGAAGGATGATACCTCTGTTGCAGAGGTTTGGATACACCTCATATATCCCGGGGGAACTTCTACCAACACGAGCATGGACAGAGGGGAGGGCGATTCATGGTTCTTTGAGACCCCTTATCCCTACCTGGGTGACCATTACTACATGTTGTGGGCAAGCGATATAAGTGGTAATTGGAACGGTGAAGGTCTCGAAAGTTTTTTAATCCGCGACACCGACAGCCCCGAGATAGGGGACCCTGATGCTACACCCGAAGAACAGGGAGAGGGTGAACATGTCAATATAACCGTGGATGTCACCGATGATGTGGGCACAGACGAGGTGCTGATAAACATCTCCCTGCCCAATGGAGCCTGGCTCAATGTCAGCATGACGCAGGGAAGCGGCAATCAATGGTTCTTCGACGATACCTTTGATATAGATGGAAATTACAGCTATACCATCTGGGCTGCAGATGAGAGCGGCAACTGGAACAGCTCAGGGGCTGAAGCCTTCCGCATCATACCGCCCGAGGAACCTCCTGTGGAGCCTCCCTATGAGCCACCAGTGCTGCTCTATATGACGGTGCTGTTCATATTCTGGCCCCTGCTCTTGATTCTGTTTGCAGCAGCCTGCCTGCGCAGACACGGATTCGACAACAGGTTCATGAGGGATTTGGAAGCGGTATCAACCGACCTTGTCCATCTTTTTGCAGTCCTCAATCACGATGATATAGATTTCAGCTCAAAGGCAATGCAGTGGATTTTGACCATCTCTCAAAGAACCGGTATTCCTGTGGAGGAATTCGTATTGGCCCAGCTTGCAGACTGGAGTGCCTCCGGGATAGACGGGATGGCTCCACGCGTTATGGATGAGAATATAATTGCGCTCAAGAACTCATTGAATGGTAATATGAATCACGGAGGAAATAGGTGATAAAATGGCAGAAGATATGCAACAATCGAATGATTCGAATGTGAAAAAAGAGGTTGAAGAGCAACTTTCCCCTTCCAGGGAAAATGAAGGTTCTGGGACCATTGAAGAGGGCGAGATGCTCGCCTGTCCTTCCTGCGGAATCCAGGTTGCCGCTGATGCTCCAACATGTCCTGGGTGCGGAGCATTATTTGAGGCTGGTGAGGAGCCGTCACCGGCAGCGGAAATCGGAGAAGAGGATTTATCCCCGCCCTCCGAAGTGGACCTGATGGAAGGGCCACAATCCCCTGATATCGGGGAGGAAGATGCACAACCTATTCAGCAAGGAGAGGACCAAATGCCCGTGCCGTCCGTGGAGGAGGAACTACACAGACAGCGCCAATTGGACCGGGAGGGAGGACAGAACGGACAGCCGGGCCCCCAGCCGTATCTACCAAACAATATCAACATAGATCAAAGGGTTGTGCAGGCCCTCCAGGAATACAGCAGAAAGCGCAGATCGAGGTACATGATGGGCTCCTTCCTTTTAGGCCTGGGCATAGTGTTTTTCGTACTGCTCTGGCTTGTCACAGTATATCAGGTCCTCGTGGTTGAAACCGACAGCCTGTTCGCAGCTGATATCATCGGCCTCCTCATAGGTGCAGGCATCCTTTTTATAGCCGGCCTTTACATGATTTTGAGCTACCCGAAGTCATCCCTTGTGGATATTTTCGCAAGGGCTCCCGGGGTGTAGCATCTAACGAAAGCTGCGGCTCGGATGTAAAACCCGTTGTGCGAATTCGGGGCAAATGATCCCACGGTTTTCCATATTTGATGCAGTTGGGAAATTAACAACAGAGTAGAAATAATAAAAAAGCATATAGAAAGGCGATGAGGGCCGCAAAAGATCTGACGGAAGAGGAAGCATTGAAGCAGTTGAAACATTATAAAAAAGTCTCATTCTATCTTGTAGGCTATCTCGCAAATATTCTGCTCATGTTCTTTCCATTGGCTTTGCTTGTTGATATTCTCTTCCTCCCAAATGCTGGATTTCTTTATTTCTTTGGGTTCTTTGGGGTATATGCAATTGGGATGCTAATTAATTTCAATGCCAATAAAATGTCATTCAGATGTTGGTATCCATATTCAGTCCATATGTCCGAGAAAAGAATCCTAATATATATGTCTGCGTCAGCTATCGTTGCTGCAGTGCTTATGAACATAGTGATGTTCATTCTTTTCTTAGAATCCGGATTGGGAATTGATGTATACATAAATGAGTTTCTATGGGGGCCTACACTCTTTGGAACAATTTATTTGGTCGCTTTGATGATGATAACAATACTGGCGGTAAACAGAATCCAAAAGAAGAAAATCAAGGAAAATGTGGGTAAAGACCTTAAGCATTTCAAAGGCCGCAAAAAGGACATAATATCCATCTTGGAGAATGCTTTAGGCAACCGGTTTCTTGACTATTCGCAAATGAGGAAAGAGGCCACCTTTTTCTCCCTGGGTGAGGTTAAATACGTAGTTGAGAAAGACAATATTGAAATCAGCGTGTTTACAACAAATTTTGTAACGATCAGCATCGGCAAAATAACACCTTCAAATGAGGAGCTCGTCCGCAAAATACAACAGGAAATAGATTCAGTGTACGAGTGGAAGAAAAAGCATGGAATCCTTGGTATGTGATAACATTCTTATGCTTCTGCTTAAAGAAGTATGGAGACGTGGTTAGAAAATAATTGGGTCTTCTACAACCACCGGTCCAAACTCATCTGGTAGGGGTCCTCGATTATGGGCCTTTTGAAGGGGATGCACTTCTTCATCATCTTCACGACACCGGCCCTGATCTCCTTGCTGGGATAGAGATACTCCGCCCTCTTCACCACCCTCATGGTGCTGAGGTTGATCAAACCAAGCTCCTCGATTTCCGGGGCGGTTTGGGAAAACCTCCTTGCCGCGAGGTAGAAGTACTCGCAGCTCTTTCTGTAGGTCTTCAGGTAATCCCAGCAGAGCTTTGGGTGGACCCTGTGCTTCCAATCCTTGATCTCGATGCCGATGAGGTAATCTCTTTCGTTTCTCCTAAATATGGTGAGGATATCTGCCAGATAGCACACACCGTCCCAGTCCATGAACCGCTTTGCCAGAACGGATTCTGTGGCGTGGAGCACGTACTCACCGTGGTCCTCGATGATATTCAAAATCAGCTGCTCGTTTGCGGTCCTGCTGAAATTGAAAAACCTGATCCCCTCGACCATAATTCAATTCATATCCGTCATTATTATATTAATATTCAGTAGAGGGTTCAGTGAATGTAGATTCATGGAACTGTTATCTCGTATCTGTAACCTAGAGGTGTTACTAAACTTGTGCTGATAACAAATGCATAATCCTTTTATCCTTTCGAACCCTTCCAACCTTGGTGAGCACATGAAGACCTATGTTGAGGTGTATGTATCAGCTGATGGGGGAAAGGCATCCGAGATAACTCAGAAAATGCATGAAATGGGTCTTGAGCCGTCCTTTGGCGAGCACGATTTCGAATACAGGTGGAAGGAAAGCGTCACATTGCCTGAGGTGCTTCGCTTCGTGGACAGTGTCCAGTCCAAGCTCAAAGGCTCCGGGGCCATCCTGAAATTCGCCACTATCAGATGATCCATTCCCAAACAAGTGCAAGAAACCTGATGATGGCCTAAAAGTGAAGGAAAGGACATAAAAATACCAAGGATTGGGTTTGAGAACGAAATCGGAATATACTTTGTTAAAATAAGTCGATTTCTGTCAATATTGCTCCTATAATCTCATATTCCCAATGTCATCGTGACGAACATCAACATGAAGAGAAACATTTTAGTACATCAATTATAATTACCGCAATCGATACGCTGGTAACTGGGGAGGTTCAATCCTTTTCTAGATTAATCTACTACATCGAGGTGTTTGCTTGAAAGTTATAAAACTTGACCCTGCCAGATGCGAGACATGTCACACCTGCGAGATCGCCTGCGTGCTGAACCATTCTGACCCAAAAGACATCGACGAGGCGATGAAAGACAAACCGGTAATGCACCAGAGGATTCTGATAATCACAAAGAAGAACAAGGCCCATGCCCAGGTGTGTGTGAACTGCAAGAAACCAAAATGTGTGGACGCCTGCGAGTACGAAGCCATCATCAAGCAGGAGGACGGCACAGTTGTTTTGGCCGAGGAAAAATGCACTGGGTGCTGGAAGTGCATAGAGGCCTGCCCCTTCGATGCCATCTGCAAGCTCGAGGAGAAGGAGATTTCGATCAAATGCGACCTGTGCGGAGGTGGAGACTATCAGGCCTGTGTGGATTCATGTCCGACTCAGGCCCTTTTTGTCAAGGTATCAGAATAACTCACTTAAGGCATGACAATAGGATTCAAGGGAGGCTTTGAATGGCTCAAGAATCAGAAGGCTCTGAGAAACATAAAGGCAAGACAGTTGACCCGGCAGGATTGGTTATGCTGGAAAAGGCAGAAGAGGCAAAGATGGAGACTTACTGGGACAGAATGGATGCCATGTCACCGCAGTGCGGTTTCGGTGAATCGGGACTGTGTTGCAGGTTGTGCCTGCAGGGACCCTGCAGGATCGACCCCTTCGGCCGTGGTCCAAAGGAGGGCGTCTGCGGGGCTAAGGACTACACCATCGTGGCAAGAAAGGTGCTCAGGATGATTGGGGGAGGCGCTGCAGCACACTCTGATCACGGCCGCCATCTGGCCCACACACTTCATGCCTTGGCAGAAGGACATGCCCCCGCCTACAGCATCAAGGACGAGGACAAGCTCAAGCACGTGGCAGAAAAAGTGGGTATCACAACGGAAGGTAAGGACCTAAAGGACATAGCAAAGGAAGTTGCTGAAGCTGCCCTTAGAGATTTTGCACGACAGGACGACGAACCCGCCACATGGCTCAAAACAATGCTCCCCGAGAAAAGAATGAACCTCATAGATTCGCATGATGTCATGTGCACCAACATAGACAGGGGCATAGCAGAGCTCATGCACAGAAGCCATCAGGGCTGCGATGCGGACCCGGTCCCCCTGATATTCGGCGGTATCAAATGCGCCTTGGGTGATGTCACAGGCGAGAACATCAGCACCGATCTCTCCGACATTCTCTTCGGCACACCAGATATCGTTTCAAGCGAGGCGAACCTCGGCTCTTTGAAGGAAGATCATATCAACATCTGCGTGCACGGCCACAACCCAGTGCTCAGCGAGGTCGTGTGCGATGCTGCAGGGGAATTAAAGGGCGAAGCAGAGGCGGCAGGTGCAAAGGGCATCAATATCGTGGGCATATGCTGCACGGCAAATGAGCTGCTCATGCGGAGGGGCGTGCCGATATGTACCAACTTCGCCTGCTCCGAGCTCGCCATTCTCACAGGTGTTCTGGATGCCATAGTCATCGACTACCAGTGCATATCCCCATCACTGGGTTACTGGTCCCAGTGCTTCCACACCAGGCTGATTTCCACCATGCCTATCACAAGGATTCCCACAGATACCCACATCGAGTTTTCAGAGGAGAATGCAGGGGAGGCTGCCAGGGAGATCATTAAAGCTGCAATTGACGCATACAAACAAAGAGACCCCAGCAAGGTCAATATCCCTGATATCAAGAACAAGGTCACGGCAGGATTCTCACTGGAAACCCTGAAGAGGATCTTGAGCAACTTCAATGCAGACGATCCAATGCAGTACCTTGCGGACAAGATCAAGGACGGCACCGTAGCAGGCGTATGCCTCATTGCAGGCTGCAACAACGTGAAGACCGTCCATGATTTGGGTCATCTGACCATTGCAAGGGAGCTTGCCAGGAACAACGTACTCGTTGTTTCCACCGGCTGTGCCGCCCAGGCCCTGGCAAAGCACGGTTATCTGACACCCGAGGCCACGAACGAGTATGCGGGTGACTCGTTGAAGGGTTTCCTAACCGAGCTCGGGGAAAAGGCCGGATTGGACGGCCCGTTGCCAATGGTGCTTCACATGGGCTCCTGTGTGGACAACTCCAGGGTGGAGAACCTGGCATCGGAGCTGGCGGACAAGCTCGGTATGGACATGCATCAGCTGCCAATAGTGGGCTCTGCACCCGAGGCCATGAGCGAAAAGGCTGTTGCCATCGGCACCTGGCTTGTGGCCACCGGATGGCCCACCCATGTGGGAGTCAATGCATTTCACAAGGGCAGCGACATCGTGACCGAGATTG
>CP070726.1:2219832-2223918 GCA_020350865.1 Thermoplasmata archaeon | reverse complement strand
ATCGTGCACCCTATGGCGCCACAACAATGCTGATAGACCTCACGGAGCAACTTGCTTCGCAGATTGCACATGCCTCGCATTATGGTGGACTAATTTCCTTATATTCTTTATTGATTCCATTGGCTAAGTGCATACATACTGCTTCTCACCATCCACAGGCGATACATTTTTTCCATCGACTGTGATTTTATGCTTGGGAGGGAGTCCCCCCCATTAGTTGGGGAACTCCAGATTAGAACTGAGTGCAATTTGTGACCACTTTACCCACAGCTATGCCTTTTATTTCATCGAAATTTCTGTATCCGGTCAAGTCCCTTTTTTGCTGTAAACGGGGTCACCATCTACCTGTTGACCCCGATCGTTCAAATAACGGTAATAATAATGGGTATTGACAAATGTATGATCGTAAAGTATGGTCAGAAACTTATAGTTGTATATACAGATAGATATATGAATTTTATCTCTAAGGACCTAAAGTAAAAAAGAAGAGTTATGCTAAAGCTTTTTTTTGAGCCAAAGTCAGTAGCGATCATTGGTGTTTCTGAGGATTTTAATGAGATCGGAGGCAAGACATCCGCTTTTTTCTCGAACATGGGTACCGCTGCGCTAGCGGTTTCTTACGAGGTGTTCGAGGCGTTTTATAAGTAAAGGGGAGTTTTCCTGGCCTACGATGTTGATGAGCTTTCCGATCTATGCCAGGTAGCGGACATGCAGCCGAAACTGCCGAGGGGAAATCGGGCGGCCATCGTGACGACATCCGGTCCGTTTGGGGTCGATGCCCAGAAGGGCTCTTAGCTGGACGTATCGGCGAAAACCTCAATGCTCCGCAAAAGGATAGGCCTATGAATACGACGGATTTCCTGGACATCGCCAGTGCAATTTGTCCTGACAGGGATGTGATGGTGTTCGAGGGAAAGAGGTGGGCGTATGCCACGACCAAGGAGCGCGTGACAAGATTGGCCAATGCCCTCGTTCAGCTCGGGGTGAGGAGAGGCGACCGGATTGGGATGCTCCAGGTGAACTGCAACCAGTATATCGAGGCATATTTTGCCGTGGCCACGGTGGGAGGCATCTTTGTCCCTTTGAATTTCAGGGCCAAGGCCGATGAACTCACCTACATGATAGGCAATGCGGAGGCGAAGCTCCTTTTTGTGGGAAACAGATACGTGGATATGATCAATTCGATGTTGCCCGATTTGCCGAGCCTGGAGCAGTGTATTTCGGTGGACGGGGAGGTCAAAGGCATGCCCTATTACGAGGACCTCGTCGGTTCATCATCTGCCGCTGATTTTAGTGGGGAGATTGGAGATGAGGATGTAACGATTCTGATGTACACGGCGGGCACTACCGGACGTCCCAAGGGCGTGCCGTTGCGGCACAGTGCATTTGTTACCTATGTCCTCGACAATGTGGAACCCGCCAGCCCGGAGATTGAGGAGAGGAATCTCCTCACCGTTCCCCTCTACCACGTTGCCGGGATGCAGGCGGTGTTCGCCGCGATCTATGGTGGTCGGACATTGGTGATGATGAGTCAGTTTGAGGTCACCGAATGGTTGGAGCTGGTCCAGCGCGAGCGGGTAACACGGGCGATGTTGGTCCCGACCATGTTGAAACGGATCATTGATGACCCTGACTTTCAGAAGTATGATTTAACGAGCCTCAAGGTGATAACCTATGGAGCAGCCCCCATGCCCTTTGAGGTCATCAATAAGGCCATCAAGGAGTTGCCATGGGTGCGGTTTATCAACGCCTTTGGTCAAACGGAAACTGCCTCAACGATAACAACGTTGGGCCCTGAAGACCATGTTATTGAAGGGACCGAACAGGAACGGGAGAAAAAGCTCAAGAGGCTCACCTCATCTATCGGCAGGCCCTTGCCCGATGTTGACGTGAGGATCCTGGACGAAGACGGCAATCCCGTGCCGGCATGTGAAGTGGGCGAGATCGTAGCCAAGGGGCCACGGATCATGACGGGGTACTGGCATGATGAGCAAAAGACCTCACAGGTCCTCACGGAGGACGGCTGGTTGCGTACCGGTGATAGGGGATGGATGGACGACGACGGCTATATCTATTTGGTCGGCCGTGGTGATGATATGATCATTCGGGGAGGTGAGAATATCTCCCCGGACGAGGTCGAGGATGTGCTCTATTCCCATCCCAAAGTCGAAGATGCGGCGGTCATTGGCATTCCCGATGAGGAATGGGGACAAGAACCCCGTGCTATCGTTGTCCTCAAAAGAGGAGAGGTGGCCACTCCCGAGGAGATTATGGAATACTGCCGTTCACGGTTGAGCGGGTTCAAGCGGCCTCGGTCGGTGCTCTTCGTCCAATCCTTGCCCCGCAACCCGATGGGCAAAGTCCTGAGGAGGGAACTCCGTAAGCAATACGGGCAATCTTGATCTATGTCATCCCGGCGCATTGCGCTTTCACAACGTGAGGAGGTACACATAGATGGCGAATGAGGTTGGCAAAAGGTATATATGTAAGAAATGCGGTGCGGAGTTCATCGTTACCCGGCGCGGCGAGGGAATGCTTCACTGCTGCGGAGCGCCGATGGAATTGAAGAAGTAGCCTTTTTGAGGGCATATATTTCGTAATTCGTTATGGGGAGATGACGTAAAATGGCTGATCTCGGTAAACGATATCGTTGCGAGGCATGTGGCACTGAAATTCTCTGTACGAAAGCCGGTGAAGGTGGACCGGTTTGTTGTGATAAGGAGATGGAGGTTCAAGAACCCAGGCCGTTGCCGTCCTCTGATTGATGACGGGTGGGACGAATCACCGTTTGGCACTCAGGCTGCACGTGCCCCATGTGCGGTTGAACAACCTACTCTGGTTAATCCCCGAAGAATCCTCAATAAGCTAAGCGTTTTAGGGAACACCGTTGCCTCTCCTGCGGTCTTCAATATCGTGACTAACCGCAGCTTCAAACGTTACTCAGTTTCTGATACCGAGGGAATCTAGGCTTACTCACCGGATGGCCTTTGATTTTGAAAAAGAAGCCCTTATCGCCTCTGGAATCAAGGGGGCCGATCGGCTCGATGAGTATGTGGCCAAGCTTGACCTCTTACATCAAAAAGCTTCCCCCGCGGTGAGAGGCATCCGTGGTCTCGTAGCCAGGGCAAGGGCGTTATTCGATTGGCTATGGACGGAAAAACCGGCCCGTTATAAACTTGGCCATAACTACAGACTAGACGAGGTAATTGATGCCCAGATGAGCGAGGAAAACCAACCAGTGGGAAACTGCTTGGGCCTCACCCTCCTCTACAACTGTCTGCTCCGACGAATGGGGATCAATACAGAGGCCTTGTATTTGGAGGATGCCTTTGGAACGGGACCCCATGTCTTAACCGTTCTCCGAGCAGAAGGATCCTCAATAGACGTTGAAAACATTGTGCCTGATGGATTTGACTATAAAGGACATCTCCATAATCCATCGAGGACAAGATGGGGGAACAGACAGCTGGTTGCTGATATTTACCATAGCCAGGGCAACGTATTCTTCGAAAGCGGCGAATTTATTGAAGCATTGAAATCTTATGAAATGGCCATACATTTGAACCCAAAGTACGAAAAAGCACATCTCAACAGGGCAATTGTGCTGGCGGCGATAGGGGGCGGAGAAAAGGGGACAGGTCTATGAAAAAAACTCGGCTCTGCGATCTGCTTGGAATTAAATACCCCATACTCCAAGGAGGTATGCTCTGGCTTGCCAACGCTGAACTTGCAGCAGCAGTTTCCAATGCCGGGGCCCTGGGCGTGATCAGCCCTTTTGCGGGGATGGAACGGCACGGAGAGCCATCCGAAAATCTGAGATTCCAGATATCCAGGGTCAAACAGCTTACAGAGGCCCCATTTGGTGTAAACATACCCCTGGACCTCCCCCAGAGCGGAGTCCTCATAGACATTCTGCTCAGGGAAAACGTGCACATTGTCGTAACAGCTGCGGGGAATCCCGCCCATTACACCGCGCTCGTACGCCAAGAGGGCATCAAAGTTCTCCACGTCGTGAGCTCGGCCAGGCAAGCGCGGACTGCGGAATATCAAGCCGTGGATGCCGTAATCGTTGAAGGAGTGGAAGCC
>CP070726.1:2213570-2219732 GCA_020350865.1 Thermoplasmata archaeon | reverse complement strand
ATTCTGATATCAATTGTGGGGGAAGTATAACCGGTGGTTTGTCAGACAAATAAACCAATAATTGTCATACAGGTTGATGTCACTGAATAGATGGGAAAAAACCCTTTTTCTTTGACGGAAACAAAAACTATATATACTATAAGTTGCATATAGGTACCCGGCAGACAAAGTGTCTGACAAAAGCGATGCAGTGGAACCAGCATCACACAACAAAAAACCATGGATGGGATGCGACATGATTACACTGAAAAAGAGAAAATTGAGACGAGCAAGCGAATCGATGAACCCGTATCTCCGCTACGCGACACCAGAGCAGCGAAGGTGGCTTAAGAACCACACCCTTTCTGATCTTCAGGAAATCGCAGATTCCCTGGAGTTCCAGGGAGAGAATGTTAAGAACATCAGAAGTGTCATCGACGACCTGGCCGATGTTGCAGCGCTTCTGGGTGTAAATATCAAGAGCCGCCCTGAGCACGACCTGCTGGAATTCGTGAAGGCCGAGGAAACCGAGGCCACAGCGTAAACAATGAAATCGGGTAAGCGGGCCGAGCCTGGCTTTACCCAATACCTACGAGAGCTGTTCAGTATGACTGACGACGGCCTCAGGGAGTACATGATACTTCAAAGGCTCTACCAGGAATACGTGCGACCCTATTACGTTTGGAGACAGAGATCGGGCTATTGATACCGCACATTGTGGTCAATTACGCCGGCAATTTCCGGGCACGTAACGAATAATTATCCCTGTAAGTGCCCACAATCAGTGCAAACAGGTCGTGCCTTCCCTTGAAAATGTTTTTATACACCCATTTCTTAACACCCTAAATCCTGGGCGTGAAGGTAGTGCAATGCTCAATAAACGCAAGAAAACGGTGATGGACACCCAAAAGAGCGTGGAGCAGACGGCAAGTATAATGGAACACCTCTTTCGGGCCCCCAATCCCGTCAAACTCATTGTGCCTATGCTTCTCGTCTCGCTACTGGCAGGTATGACCATCAGTTTCGATCTGGATGATTTATACCAGACATTTTTTATCAACGGGATTGTACTTTTGGCCCTGCCGGCGTACATCTCAGCGCTCGCATCCATGCCCTTGGCCACATACTTGGGTGGCAGGCTTTATCTCCGCAGGTCGATTCTGCTTTCATTCCTTACATTATTGATAATGGCTGGGGTGCTGCTTGTATTCCGGCTGGTAAATATGCTCTTTTCTGCGAAGATTCCCTTCACAGAGGTGCTCATTTTCGCCCACTGTGCCACCATCTGGCTTCGACATCTTTCATTTATCTCTACATCCAGTAGCAATCATCTGAGATCACTGCCTGCATCGCTGATACAGCCAGTTCTTGGTCTGGCTTTGATTGCCGTGTTTTTCCCACCCTTCGGGCTGAATGAGGCTATTTTGGCTTTCATGACCCTGGTAATATTCCTCACCTCGGTGATACTTCTCGCGGAAGTTGCTAATGCACCCCTGAGAAGGGCCTTCGGTATCAACGGCCTGACAATGGTGAGGTATTCACTGGACCATATAACCGAAGGCGGGGATGAGGGTGCAAGGGAGGTTGAAGCGTTTTTTAACAGCTTTTCCGAAAAAGTGGATGCCCATGTGGGTCTTGTATCCTTCAAGAGAGGTTATGACATCAAGGCCATCATGATAGTCCCCTCGGTGCATCCAGGACCCTTCGGCCTTCTGGGTGGGAGCGATCTTCCCCTCAAACTGGCAGAAAGCCAAAAGGAGGTATGCAAGGCTGTTCTGGTACCCCATGGAGCAGCCACCCATGACCTCAACCTCTCATCCTCGGAGGAAAAGGGGAAGATTGCACAACGGGTGGAGGAATTACTGGCCCATGTAAAATACTCGAATAAGGCCTCGGCTTTTATACGGCTCAGTGATTCCATGGATGTCTGCGCTCAAGTGTTTGGGGACGGCATCTTGCTGGTACACACCTCCTCTCCCAAGCCCACGGATGATGTTGACTACAGTACGGGCAACTCGGTTAGGGAGCATTTGAAATCCGAAACCGGATATGAGGCCCTTTTCATAGATTCCCACAACTGTGCAGAAAGGGGCTCAGGCTCCATTTATTTCGGGACCAAGGAATCGTACCATCTCATCGATCTGGCAGGGAAGGCCGGGCTGCAGGCCCGAAAGCATGCGAGGGAGGGCATCAAAGTCGGTTATGCGCAGAAGACAGGATACGACCCCGAGAAGGGGATTGGCGGGGCTGGCATCCAAGTGCTCCTGGTGGAATCGGGTGATCATAAGACCGCCTATGTTCTGTTCGATGGAAACAACATGATGAAGGGATTGAGAGAGGAAATCCTTTCGGGAATTTCGGGAATGGTGGATGAATCAGAGGTGCTTACCACAGATAATCACGCCGTGAACGCCACCATCGGCGGTTTCAATCCCGTGGGTCTGAGAATGGAAAATGCGAGCCTTGTCTCCGACGTTAAAAACCTTGTGAAGCAGGCCACAGAGGATCTGGAAAGCGTCAGCGTTGGCATGAGCGCGGGCCTAGTCAAGGATATCAATGTTTTCGGCCATGAGAACATTGCCAGGCTCTCATCCATTCTGAACTCCACCATGGCCACACTCAAGATCACCGTTTTTTCGACCCTGCTCTTCGCTGTTCTTGCGTCCGCTGTGCTGTATCTATTGGTGTGAGCTATAATATAAATGATTTACTATACCGGGGGTGGTGGTAGGGATTCTTCCCCCTCTTTTGACAACCTGCCTGTGGGCTTCCTTGCCTGAATATGGGCTATCTTCTCAGACTGCTGTACCTCCCTTTCCAGCTCCTTTTCTATGGTCTCGAGCTGTTTCCTGATTTCTCCGGGCTTGGGTATCTCGCCCAGCACATCCTCGGCTTTGCCCATCATCCTTTCGAGATCCTGATACGATGTAGGGGTGACCTCGGGTGTTTTCCTGGAAACGCCTATGTAATCGGATGCCCCTTCGATGAGCCTCGTAAGCTCGAACGGGAAGATAATCTTCGTGGCCTGACCGTTGCCCAGACCCTTCACAGCGTCGATAGAAAGCACCGTCAGCGCCTTTTGATCAAGGGGCGCTGCACCCATGGCAAGTATACGCAGCTTCTGTGCCTCACCCTGACCCTCGAGAATAGTTGCTAGTCTCTGGCCCTCGGCTTCAAGAACCTTGGACTGTCGTAAACCCTCTGCCTGTAGAATCCTTGAACGCTTGTCCCCCTCAGCAACCAGGATGGCGGCTCTCTTCTGTCCTTCAGCCCTGAGGATCGCTGCCCTACGCTCTCTCTCAGCCGAGGTCTGCTCCTCCATGGCTGCCTTGACCGGGCCCACAGGATCGACCTCCCTGATCTCCACAGCATCCACCTTCACGCCCCACGCATCGGTTGCCGTATCAAGTATGTCCCTAAGCTTTGCGTTGATAACTTCCCTATTATACAAAATTTCGTCAAGTTCCATCTCGCCGATAGCGGACCTCAGCGTGGTCTGGGCCAGGAAAATGGTGGCCTGCCTGTAGTTCTGAACCTCGTAGAAGGCCTTGTATGGGTCCACCACCTTGATGTATATCACGGCATCGACATTTGTGGGGGAGTTGTCCTTTGTTATGACCTCCTGCCGTGCCACATCCATGGTCTGTAACCTCAGGTCCATGAGCGTCACCCTGGTTATCATGGGTATGACGAGGTGGAACCCGGGATCCAGCATCCCCTTGAATGAGCCCAGTACCTCCACAAGCCCCTTCTGGTACGGTCTCACAATTCTAATGCCTGTGGCTATAACGATCACGATGGCTATCAGCAAAATCAAACTCAGTCCTATCCATATGCCTGTCGTATCTGCCATTTTCTCACATCCTCATTTTTTTCAAACCACAATTACTATGGCACACATAATAACAATACTCAACCCTATCATACATACTGCGCAACAGCCATATCTACCATAACCTCAAACCTTCGCCACCTGGCGTTTCCTCTCGATCATCTCTTCCTCCTCAACCTCTTCCACAATCACATGAACCCCATCCCAATCGATGACCCTTATCTTGGCATCCTTGGGGATATGAGCATCAGCTGTGGCACTCCATATCTGGTGCTTGATCTTCACCTTTCCTTTGAGGCTGTTGGGCTCGATGTCCGCTGTGACCACACCTTCCCTTCCCACGTTCGATTCGGTTATAGTGGTTGCAGGGGGTTGGGTACTTCCCAACCTGCGGTAGAACATTACGGCACCCAGCATGGATCCTGATGTGACCACCACCACGATTATCGGGGACCAGGGCGTGTCGAGGATGAAGGGAAAGAATATCCCCACAAGGCCCATGGCGATGAAGGCCGTACCGATGACGCCTATGAAGAATCCCGGTGTTGCTGCCTCTGCAATGATGAGAAGGATACCGATAATCAGCAAGGCCAACCCAATGGTTGATGGATCGAATTCCACTGCCATGAATTTCCCCCATAGTGATTTATTGTAATGTCCATCGTACCTATCTATTGATATTTGTAATTTTCTTATACGAAGCCATGTTTGGCCCCAATCCACCCATAATGATAAATTTCTGATATATAGTTTGCACGGGAACGCCCGGGGTACGCCCATAACGATTTTGCCATCCCCAATAGCAGTAATCAACCTTTTATATACGAAAGACCTTAACGGGCAGAAAAGAGGGAGTACATGTTCTGCCCGAAATGCAAATCATTGATGTTCCCTGCGGAAGGTTACTTCGTATGCAGAAAGTGCCAGCATAAGGAGGAGATCGCAGATTACCAGTCCTCCACCATCGTGGAGGCCTCAGAGGAAAGGGAGACCCTCATAATAGAGGGCAGTGAAGACACCCTGCCGAAGACCAAGATCGGGTGCCCCAAATGCAAACACAACGAGGCATTCTATCACATTCGACAGATGAGGGCCGCAGACGAACCCGAGACCCGGATATACAGGTGCACAAAATGCTCGCATACATGGCGGGAAAATTGATATCGTGTTCACCAAGGGGAGGGGAATTGCATGAGTTTCTATATGGTTTATGTGACCTGCAAGGACGACCAGGAAGCGAAAAACGTTGCCAATCATCTCCTTGAAAAACGCCTCATCGCCTGCGCCAACATGTTTCCCGTAAAATCCCTTTACCGGTGGAAGGGGAACATCGAAAGCGACGATGAAATCGCTGTGCTCATGAAAACCGAGGACATTCATAAGGACAGCATCATCGAGGAGATCAAGGCGCTGCACTCGTACGAGGTGCCCTGTATAGAATTCATTTTGATTACGGACGGCAACCCCGAGTACCTGCAATGGATTGGGGATGAGACATCGGTTCACTGAATTTTGACCTCTATGATGTCCCCCAAATCGGCGTTTAGCATCTGCCCAGCACTGCCCCGGTTGCAGGCGATTTCGAAAAAGCCGCTGCTGGAGACAGTTGCAATCAATTCCCCAACATCTGCCGCACCGTAGGTTGAAAGGAAGCGGATTTTCTTCGCTTTCACTTCTGATTCACCTTTCATCTCGATGGTTACATGAGAACCAAAATCCAGATGTTCCGAAATGACCTTTTTTTCAATGCTTGAAATCAGATTCCCGAACCTGTCAACATGCAGGATCCTTCCCTCCAATCTTCCGTCCTTCTCAACATAATGTTCGAGTTTCAAATCCACATATTTGTCCACGGACCCCCCCATCTCTTCCGGGGAAACGCCCCTTGAAAGGTGGGCTGCTGCGGGGGCGAAGATGTCCCTGCCGTGGAACGTGTCCGATATTGTATCGAGCAGATACTTAGCGTTCGTGATTCTAAAGACGCTTGCGAGACCCAATTTTCTTGCAGCCGGGAGGAGCAGTCCGTTGTCGGGGCCCACCAGGACACCTTTCTCGCACCTGATAATGAGCCCGGCCCTCTCCGTTCCCACGCCCGGGTCCACCACACCTACATGTATCGCATTGTCAAAGTATGATACAGTGGCGCGGAGCACGTAGGCACCCTGGAGTATGTTCTGGGGCCGCACATCATGGCTGATGTCCACGATGGTCACCTGGGGATTGATGGAAAGAACAACGCCCTTCATTGCGGCCACATATTCGGTTGTTCCAAAGTCGGTGGTAAGGGTTACGACCCGATGCATGCCTCTACAATGACCTTTTTTTATAAAAAACCTTCCCGGCCCTGTATG
>CP070726.1:2206807-2213470 GCA_020350865.1 Thermoplasmata archaeon | reverse complement strand
CCCTTTGGACTATCTTGCTGGCGGTGAGTGAGAGGGAGCCGTAGCTTCTTCCGTGGAAAGCGTTGATAAAGGATATCATGCGCTGGCGTTTCGTGGACCACCTCGCCAGTTTGATGGCGCATTCGTTGGCCTCCGTGCCGCTGTTTGTAAAGAACACCTTCTTGGGAAATTTTCCGGGGGTGATCTTGGTAAGCTTCTCGGCAAGCCGGTTTTGTACATCGTAATAGAAATCCGTTCCGGCGAAGTGCATGAGCTCTGCAGCCTGCTTCTGTATTGCCTCCACAACTTTCGGGTGGCAGTGTCCCGTGTTTGTCACACCGACGCCGCTTGTGAAATCCAGGTACCTGTTTCCATCCACATCCGTTATCACCACACCTCTTGCCCGCTTTGCTGCAATGGGTGAGGTTTTGGTGGCAGTTGCTATTAATTTGTGGTCTTTGGATACGATCCTTTTCGCCTTTGGCCCCGGTGGGGAAACCCTTATCCTGGCTCTCTTGGTCATGGTAACCGGCCTCCTTGGTTCGGGGCCCTGTATCATATGAAGTCCCATAAAATTATCGTTCAGTGCTGCATAGGGGTATATATACCTTCCTTGAAAATTTTTAAATAAATTATTTATAGTAGTTTATCAAAAAGGATATATAGTCCCCAACCCCGGCACCACTTAAAAAGAATTTGATTATCAAACCGGAATGCTTTCCTCAGGTTGGGGTTGGGGACATCGAGTTGAAACACGAAAACAGGGGTGTACCACCAGGTACACCTCAAAGAGTATTTTATTTTCAATAAAGAAGTAAAGATCTGCTAGCCTTTGGCAAAAAATCGTTCCACAAAATCTATAAAGTGATAAGTAAATAAGATAATTGGTCCCCAACTCCACCCCTCCCTCACACTATCCTGGTTATCTGACCCGTAACCATTTCTTCTCTTGAGGGGTTGGGGACATGGACTTTTATCAAAAAGTTTTGAGTGGCCACTAGGTTGTTATTCCATAAAGTGCAAGATTTATAAAAAATAAAAAAGAGAGTGTCGGCTCCTCATCCTGCGAACTCTGTCAGGTAAAGGCAAGCACCAACATTCTCTTGGCAGATAGAAAGAGTTTCATGTTCCTGGACCCAGCCCTCGCCCAGCTCAATGGCAAAAGAGAGGGCTGAACAGTTGGCATAGAACCAGTCCTCGCTGTCGCCGTAAACTGGCACTCCGTAGAGATAGTATGCCTGGCAGTAATAGTCGTAGCCGGTTAGTTCCAGCATATCGGCAGCACACTTCTCAAAGGTTTCGCTGTCCGGGGTGGGCCAGGGATAGCAGCCCCAGGGATAGAGGATGATTTCCCCGGAGGAGTGGTACGACATGGTGACCGAGAAGTCGTGTGCAAGTGCAAAGTCCCGCATGGCCTGGGTCTCAGGTTCTGAGAATGCGTAGGGGCCCTGCGAGCCACCGGGCCTCCATTCGTACCCGAAGTTGCGATTCAGGTCCACTCCATTGGCGTTGTACCGCTGATCGTGGTAATTGCCGTCCGGGTTCAGCATGGGAACAAACCATATCTCCCGGTTGTCTACCAAGTCCTTGATGTGGTAGTCAGTGTAGTAGAGCTTGACCAAGTGCTTGAGGTAGTACAGCGGCACCTCTGCTGCGGATTTTTCATTACCGTGCATGTTGCCGAAGAACAGCACATCTGGTTCGGATTCGTCCTCAAAATGGACATCATCGGACAGCTTCAGAGCCCAGATGTCCCGGCCTTCCACGCTCTCGCCGATTGATATTAGCCTGGTGATGGCTGGATTTTCCTCAACGATCTTCTCCAGTTCGTACCGCATCGCCGCTGGGCCGTGAAACTGGCGGAATTGGCCTAGATAGGTGTCCAGGCCCAATGCTCCATCGCCGCCATTGGGTACGGGACCGTCATGGCCTACACCGTCGCCATTGTCGTCGTACTGGGGATGTTCCAGACCCTGGAGCACCCTCCTGCTGTCGTGGTTCCAGGCGTAGTTGAAGGATTCAGCCACGGAGACCTCGCCATTTCCGTCCTCATCGGCGTCCAAGACGGGGCTGTCCTGCGGCGTTTCCCTGTTGAAGGCACCCATGAAGTAATAGTTGAACTCGCCGTGGGGCCCACCGTCATTCTCGCCATTCGGGTTGCCGTGGATATCCAGGCCGTCACATCTCCAGGCGGACTCATCGCCTCTGCAGGCTGTGGCAGTGGTTGTCTTGGCGTTACTCAGATCATCTATGAATCCACCGCTACTGCACTGTTGCATGAAAAAGGTGCGCCTCGCATACTCGTCAACCAGGCCCACATAGTTGGCTGCGAAATCGTCATCATAGATGTTGCCATCCCATACGCAGACATAGGAATGCCCGCCGCCTCCCCCACCATGGTCGAACAGGTAGACAAAGAGGTAGTCGTTTGAGGTGGCCACGGATGCTATCTCCGAGAATGCAGCCATGATATTGGCCTTGGTGGCTGCCCCGTCCACGATACCGGAAGATTCCGCCTCACCTTCACCCCCTTCCGTATAGCCAGCATGACCGTAGGATTCGCTCTGGGTGGTGCCGTATGAGGTGGACCCGTCTGCGTAAAGGAAGTGGATATTCTCATCCGTGTAGCCGTAGTGGTCCCTGAGAATGTAGTACAGTATCTCCGTATCGGTGTAGAACTCCTGCATGTCCTTGCGCCCGCTGATGAGCACCGCGTACTTCTCGTTGTATGTGGCAGGATCCTGCCAGCCGCCATTGTATATGCCAAATTCGGCCTCCCAGCCGTCCGTCATGCCGTCATCTTCGGTGTCTGAATCCAGGGGGTCAGTGCCGTACTGCTTCTCGCCCCACAGCTCTCCCGGGTCCAACTCACCGTTGCGGTTGTCATCGTGCCAGCCATCCCACAGGCCGTCGAAGTCGGAGTCGGGATTTAGCGGGTCGGTGCCGATATTTTCCTCATAATTGTCCTTCAGACCGTCCCCGTCAGTGTCCGGGAATTCGATTTCGTACCCGAAGTGGAACTCCCAGGGTATTTGGTCGTCCGAGATAGGGTTTTGATATTGAATGGGCATGGTATCCGCTTCCCACTGGTGGGCTTCCTCTGCCGATACGAAGCCGTCGTCGACAAGATAATCCGTGGGCGCTTCAACGAGGCCATCATAAAGGTCGTAGTATGGCGGCACGCCGTAGGAGCTCTCGTATTCCTCGCAGCTCATCAGGACCAGCCTCATATCTCCAACACAGTCGGGTATGAACTCCCCTGCATGACAGGCCATCATCTCGAAGACAAGCTTGTAGTAGGTGACCTCGTCGAGTTCGATGTCAAGTTCATCATCGAACCAGTAGTATGCCGGGTCCCAGGGATTGGACGGGTTGCCGTAGGTGCAGAACACGCCATCGTAGCCATCCGCTTCGTCTCCAGGCCTTGGATCTGTTTTGCCCCCCGGTCTCTGTCCATCGGGATACCTTCCGCCGTGGTCCTTGAAGGAGATGTAGATTATATCGTCCTCATCGGCGGGTTGGAATGTTTGTTCCGTCACAGCACCATTTGAGTGCCAGAACTCGTAGGTGCCTCCCTTTTCCAGGGCATCCAGTGCGTTCTTTACGTTCTGCCATGTGGCATCGCCGTCAATCCACCATTCGTCTTGCTCCGGAGGGTTTTGTTCTTGGCCTCCACCAGGATTTTCCTCCCATTCCACCTCTCCTCCCGGCAGCTCGCCTCCGTTTTGAGTTATGGTTTCGGTGGTAAGGAACAGAATATGTTCGTCATCCCAACCGCGTGCTAGAAGATAGTCTCGCATATCCGATATATCGTCCTTCAGGCAGAGCTCCCATGCGGCCCGAATCGGTGCTACGAGCAGGGCCCATTTAGTGGGTTTGAAGGCGAGATAGCCTGTGAGATATATGCTTTCCGAAAGGTCGACATTCCAGAGTTGAGTCGTCTCAGGCCTTGAGTCGTGAAGTACCACCCACCTGAAGGCTTCATAGCTGGACACCTTGTCATTGTTTGTTATATCGGCATCCACATGTATGCCCAGGGGTGTGACTTTCCTGAAGGCGTTCATGAAATAGTAGTTGAACTCCCCGTGGTGGGATGTTACTCCGTAAAGAACCTCGTTTTCCATGATGTAATTGCCGTCCTTATCCAAGTCATCTGCACGATAAGCGACCTCGAATTTATCGCATGCGGTGACTACGACATAGTTGTCCTCATCGAGGTATTCGATGAAACCGCCGCTGTGGCACTGCTGCATGAAGAAGAGCTTGTAGGCGCAGTCTATTTGTCCCACAGACCAAGCGAACTCATTTGCCTTCATATCATCTCCTATGAGGCACAGTGTGGAGACCCAATCCTCGATTGCCGGATCCCAGACAAGATCGCCGTGGTCGAAGGTGTAAACGAACAAGAAGTCATTGCTGTTCATCTGCGGCACCCCGGGGATTCCACCATAAGCAAGGCCGTAGAAGACCATCTCAACGTTGTACTTGGTGGCGGCAAAGTCGGTTATCTGGCTGGTGGGGTCGTAGTCGGGGTCGTAGCGCGTATCCTCATAGTCCTCGCCGTTCCCGTAAAGGATTATGATATTTTCGTCCTTGTACCCGTTCTCCAGCAATGTCCAGTACATTAGCACGATATCGTTCCAGAACTCATCGTAACCATAGAGGCTTGAATAGTCGACGCCGGGGTCCGGGACATCATATCCTGCCACATCTCCGCATATCAGAACCGCGTACTTCTCGAACAACGGGCCTGTATCCGTGTCCTTGAATCCCGAAAGAGAGAGATATTTCCCTATCTCGCCCGGATCGCTGAACTGGGGCGTCTCCCACTGGGAGTCCTCTGCCTTGACCCATTCAAAAGTCTCCCTCATGGAAATCACGTTGTCGCCTTCGATATCGGAGTACACGTGATATCCCAAGGGAGAGACCTTGCGCAAGGCGTTCATGAAGTGGAAATTGAACTCGCCGTGATGATAGGTTCTCTCGTTTATTTCTTCGTTTTCGGGCCAGGGTATTGTTCCAGCCGCATTATCGGCTCTCCACGCAACCTCGTTCCAGGCACAGGCTGTTAGAATAACCGTGTTTTCGGCCTCCAGCCATTTTATAAAACCGCCGCTGAAGCACTGCTGCATGAAGAACATCTTATAGCCCGCGTCGATCCTTCCCACGGACCATGCGAATTCGTCTGCTTTCATGTCCTCACCTATGAGGCACAGGGTGGACATGTTCTCTTCTGGTATGTAGCCACCGTGGTCGAAAGTGTAAACAACCAGGAGATCGTTGTTATCCACCTTCGGGAAACCGCCGGCTCCGAAAGCCAAACCGCCAAAGACCATGTTCACATCCTCTTTTGTTGCTGGAAAGTCTGTAACCGTTCCCTCTGGGTCGTATCTGGCGCTGAGATGGTCATTGCCGTCGGCATAGAGGAAGAAGATGTCCTCGTCCGTGTAGCCGTTCTCCAGTAGCAGCCAGTACATTATTACCATGTCTCCCCAGAACTCGTCGAAACCCCACTGCATGGAATAGTTGACATTCTGTTCATCCGGGTTGTAGCCTGCATAGTCCCCGCAGATGAGCACTGCGTACTTATCAACTGGATTCGCAGGCACAACGGAACTCCCATTGTCCCCTTCGGGCTGACTCGACCCTCCGCTCACTCCCGCGACAAGGGCGGTGGTGCACATCACCATACATAGTGTTATGCTCAATATCTTTTCTATCTTCATGGAGATCCTCCTTGTTTCCTTTTAATAATTTGGGGTGGGTTGACTATCTTGAAAACCTCCCCCAAGGGAATTTATATAGCGCAGATCCTGCGCTCGTTTGTTATTCGGGCCCACGTGAAGTGTACTATATCTTTTCCGATTCTTCAATCACCTCCCTTCTATTTTCGTTCCTCACCCATTGAACAGGTGACACCCATGCTATAAAGGATTAATTACTTCGGCGTTACATCAAATCGTGTATGGTTTTTGTTTTCTATGGAAGAAATAGGTTGGTGGACGGAAGCCAGTCCCATGTCTTCGGTTCATCCGCCGTATCATATTCGTCAGCATAGGCATGTGCTTCTTCGATTTCTATCCTGCCATTACCGTTTGACACACTGTAGTGTGTGTCAGGATTGTGGGTCCCCAAGGATGCAGTCCACGTTAGCCCTTCATGGAAATAATATGCGTAATATGTATAGAGAGGTCTGCGCCACCATGCAAAGTAATTCTCTGGTGCGGCTGAACATATGATCCTCCCAGAGGCTGTGAAATCGTTTGAGCAATCCTCGATGAATTCTCCGGAAAAGCATGCGACGGGTATAAATACCAGGTATCTGCACGTGATATCGTTCAGCTCGCTGGCAAACTCGTCATCATAGAACCATCCTCCATGTGTGCAGAGGCATCCATCGTAATCCCTTCCCAACGAGTCTTTACTGTCCCCCCCGCCGGGTATGCTGCAGTACGAATCATCATCTTCATCAACCGGGTCCCCAGCGGAGCCATCCAGTCGCCCCCCCATATTAGTATCCCAACCCCAGGCGTCATTGTAACCACCGCCGTGATCAACAAACTGTATATAGACAATGTCTTGGTCCGATGAACGACTTGCGATATCGTCCAATGCCATGACCACATTGGCATAAGTCGCATCACCGTCCACGTAAGGGTCTGTACCGCTTGTTAGGAACCATAT
>CP070726.1:2203037-2206707 GCA_020350865.1 Thermoplasmata archaeon | reverse complement strand
TTCAAGACCAAAGAAATCGCCTTCTGCTGCAACTGGAGTTCCTATGCAGGGGCGGACCGGGCGGGTGTGAGTCGATTTCAATACCCCCCCAATGTAAGGATAATCAGGGTCATGTGCTCCGGTAGGATCGAACCCCGATTTGTGTTTCGGGCTCTTGAAAAGGGTGCTGATGGTGTCTTGGTAACCGGCTGTCATATCGGAGATTGCCACTACATCTCAGGGAATAAAAAAGCTGAAGAGAGGATGAAAATGGTTAAAAGCATGATTGACATGCTGGGATTGGAAGATGATAGATTCCGGTTGGAGTGGGTGTCCGCCTCCGAGGGTAGGAAATTTGCGGATCTGGTGACCGAGTTTACGAACAGAATCATGGAGTTAGGACCAAACCCAATGTCTGTTAAAAATGAAAAAGGAGAGGCTTGATATGGCTACAATCGATGATTTGATCGACGACACAGGCGCGTACGATTGTGTAGAATGCGGCAAGTGTACCACAGTATGCCCTGTAGCCAAGCTTGATCAAAATATTGCTCCCAGGCTCATTGTTGTCAGGGCCCTGGAGGGCGTGGAGGGCGGTCTGGCACAGAACATGGATATATGGCGCTGCACCACATGCAATATGTGCAGCCAGATGTGCCCCTACAAGGTGGATTACACCGAGTTCATAAGGGGCCTGAGAAGCGAGGCTGTCCTGGACGGATTCGAGCCCACATGTTCCCAGGGAGGTTTGATGCAGACAATAGCAAGGGTCATGACCCATCAACTACCGCAGAACAGGTTGGGTTGGATGACCGAAGACATCAAGGTGGCAGAAAAGGGGGATGTTTACTACTTCTCAGGCTGCCAGGCCCATCTTGACAAGATATTCGAGGAGAAGAACACCGGTGTTCTGGAAATAGCAAGAAACAGCATCAGGATTCTTAACAAGGCGGGCATCACCCCCGCCATGAGCCCAAATGAGGTGTGCTGCGGTCATGACCTCAACTGGACCGGGGATGAGGAGAACTTCGAAAAGCTCATGGACATCAATATTAACGCTATTAAGGAGACCAAAGCAAAGACGGTCGTTTTCTCCTGTCCCGAGGGCATGCGGACTTTTGATTTCGATTACCAGGATATCGCAGGGGATCTCCCGTTCGAACTGGTGTACATCACAGATTACCTGATGGACCTGATTGACGATGGGAAGCTCGAGTTTGCCAATGGCGACAAAAAGAAGATAACATACCACGACCCGTGCAGACTGGGCAGGCATCTGGGAATCTACGACAGCCCACGAGAGCTCATCGAAGCAGCAGGCTTTGAGCTGGTGGAGATGGAGAACATTAAGGAGAATAGCACTTGCTGCGGTGTGAACGCCTTTGCCACATGTGAATCCTTATCCAAGATGATGCAGGTGAACCGCCTCATGGAGGCCAAGGAGACAGGGGCTGATATGCTGCTTACAACATGCCCCAAGTGTATTATACACTTCAGTTGCTCTGTCTGGAAGGAAATACCTGTGGAGAGGGATAAGGTGGATATTCCCCTGGGTGACCTGGTATCCACAGTGGTGAAAAGGGTAAAGTGATGCAAACGAATTCCATTTGAAAAAACAACATGAATGAAATCGATAAGTTCCTAACAATGGAGTGTAGAGGATTTGAAGAATAAGGAAAAGAAGAATATCGGCCTTTATATCTGCAGCTGTAACAACACTATCACAGATAGAATAGATTTTGATGAGATTATCAAGTTCGTTAAAACATTGCCCGGCGTGGCAGTGGTTAAGGTGCACGATTCTCTCTGCTCAAATCTGGGCCAGAAATTCCTTGCCGAGGAATGCGGACAAAATGAGTTCAATGCAGTGGTGGCGGCAGCATGCACCCCGAAAATATATGAAAGCACCATCAGCCGTGGTGTTGTTGAGGGGGGATTGAACAAGTACCAGTACGAGCAGGCAAACATCAGAGAGCAGTGTGCATGGATACATGACGACAAAAATGAAGCCACGCAGAAGGCAAAGCGCATTATCGCAGGCTCGATGGCCAGGGCCAACCACCTCGATTCACTGGAGGATACAGAGGTTGATATAATCCCTAGTGCATTGGTCATAGGTGGGGGTGTTGCCGGTATGCAGGCGGCCCTTGACATAGCTGATGCCGGTTTTAAGGTCATTCTTGTGGAGAAGACCGATGGTCTTGGTGGCAGGGCATATGAGCTCAGCATGACTTTTCCCACCCACAACTGCGGCATCTGCTGTATACAATCCTGCAAGAACTGCGTATTAACCCCAAAAGTCGAGGATCTGAAGCAGCATGACAAAATCGAGATATTCCTGAACTCCACGGTTGAGGACATCCAAGGGGGCTTGGGTCACCGAAAGGTCAAGATTAACACACCTGACGGTGAAAAGGATATAGAGGTTGGCACCATCATCATCGCCACAGGCTCCCGGATATTCGACCCCTCCCATTTGCCGGAGTACGGATACGAGTATCCAAATGTGATCACAACCATCGAACTGGAAAAACTCATTTTAGCCCAGAGGGAGAGGAAAGGGGAGCTCAAAAGACCCTCAGATGGGAAAATTCCCAAAACGGTGAATTTCATTCAATGCGTGGGCTCAAGGGATGCCAACCGAGGCAATCCGCACTGCTCTCTAGTCTGCTGCACATATGCCATAGGACAGGCTGTGGAGATTAGAAAGAGGTACCCCGAAACCAACGTTTACATCCACTACATGGATTTACGGGGACCGTACAGGGGTTTTGAGGAATTCTACGAGGAGGCCAAGGCCGCAGGGGTGAACTTTGTACGCGGCAGGGTCTCTGAGGTGTTCGAAAGGGAGGGGAGCATCGTACTCCGATGCGAGGACGTGGATGCGGGAACACCTCTGGAAATCGAATCCGACCTCGTGGTTCTCTCTGTGGGCCAGGAGGCAAGGGAAGATACAACAAAGCTTGCGGAAACACTCCACCTACCCAGAGATATCGATGGTTTTATAAAATACATGAATCCCATGCTTACACCAGAGGAGAGACGCGGTATATTCATTGCAGGTTGCGCCCAGGGTCCGCGGGGTATCAGGTATTCCATAGAGGACGCCAGGCTCTCTGCGGCCAATGCCATCAAACTGCTGTCAAAGGGCACGGCTCACATCGGAGGAGTTATGGCGGTGGTGGATGAAGATATATGCATTGGCTGCGGCAAGTGCGCAGAGAACTGCGAGTTCAGGGCAGCGCAACTCATAGAAAAGGACGGCAGGAAGGTGTCATGGGTTGATCCCGTGCTCTGTCAGGGGGATGGAAAATGCTCTGCCGGTTGCTGCAATAAAGCCATATCGATTAGGCACTTCAGGGTTAATCAGATACTGCCTATGATCCGTGCCATCCTGGAATGCGAGGTGAGGACATGAGCACGGACAAAGGTACCTTGGAGGTCAAGGAAGGAAGTAACACTCAAGCCAAGGGAACAGATGCCGACTTCCAGCCCATAATCCTCGTGTTTTCCTGCAACTGGTGCTCCTACACCTCTGCCGATTTGGCAGGTATCAACAGGTTCAACTATCCGTACAATATCAATATAGTCAGGTTCATGTGCTCCGGCAGAATCGAGCCTGAGTTCATCATGAAGGCATTCGAATATGGTGCCGATGGAGTCATGGTCACGGGCTGCAAGCTCGACGACT
>CP070726.1:2190386-2202937 GCA_020350865.1 Thermoplasmata archaeon | reverse complement strand
TGAGTGCGATCCAACAGACCCTGACTCCGACAATGACCCGCTCCTTGACGGTGCGGAGACGGACTGGAAATCCGATACTGACGGGGACGGGTTCATCAATGTATGGGACCAGGATTCCAATGATCAAATATCCAATCCAAATCCCAGCAGGACATACGATATGCCGAGCACGAGCAGGGTTGACTATATCCAGACGTATGTCGTATTCAGGATGGGTGCTGCAAGCGGCGACTTTACAGGGTACGGCGAGGGAACCTGGATTGCGGTGGACCCCCATGCAAGAGAGCGCATTTCACCTTCTGATGAGCATGTGAACCTCTATTACAACGAGTTCCCGGGAGCTGTTTTTCCCGGGGACGAGGGAAGAGCCCTGGACCTTCAGAAGTACAGCTACGATTCATCTACTGCAAATCCACCTACACTCAAGAACATGATCGTGTACTACGGAGACCCCTCCCAGGAACCCTCAGGGGTGGAATTGAGAACGCCGGAGGGATACAGGGTGCTGTACAAGTCCGATAATGCGATCTACATCGAGGTAAGTGCAACCACTTATATGCGATACACAAACCCGGTCAATCCAGATGGTGTTGCGGATTCGGTCCATTCTCAACCAAAACTAATTGCTCCAGGTGTGGCAGGGCCCTCGGAGACGAGCAGCCCACCGAACTTTGTTGTCAACCACCAGGAGGTGTACGATGGCCGTCCTATGCTCAATCTAGACTCCGATTTCGACGGCCTGGAGAACGGCATCGAAATCCTCATGGGAACCAATCCGAACGATGCTGATACGGACAACGACGGGGTACTTGATGGCCAGGAACTGGAGTGGAACAGGGACAGTGACGGCGACGGGCATGTGAAACCCAATAAATGGGCAGAGGGCAGGTATTATGATACCGGAATCAACGCTCTGGACCCAGACTCCGACGGTGATGGACTGTACGACGGCACAGAGATCGGTCTGTCATGGCTGCACCCCCACTCCCAGACGAACTATATTGACACAGGTCAACCGAAGGACTCCATGTACGATTACCCCATTCTGTTCCTCTACCCGGAAGCACCTGATAGAGACCCTGCAACCACAACCGATCCCTTGGATGTGGATTCTGATGATGACGGGCTTCCCGACGGGTGGATCGACGGCTGGGAATACAAGGCAGGCAAGTGGGGCCAAACCGGTGTGAAAGATAATAGCATCGATGCTGTTGAGGGTGAGGATTTCAACCTGAACGGAAGGTACGAGAGCGAGGCCGATGATAGGGAAACGGACCCGAACGACAGGGATTCATACGACGATGACGGCATAACTGATGGGGATGAGAGGAGAATTGATTACGATCCAAATGCTTCAGGAATTCAGGGAACGAGTCCGTTTTCGCACGACACCGATGAAGACGGTATCTTCGATGCAACTGAGACCGGAAGGAGTTCCGAATCCCTGACACCAGACACCGATATGTCAAAAGAGCATTTTGTACCGGACGCAGATGCCGGTGTGACAAAAACCAACCCTGTACTGAAGGATACCGACGGAGATGGATTGGATGACGGTGAGGAGGACTTTTCGAACCTAAATGGCGCCATGGACCATTCGAAGGAAACAGAACCCACAAAGCTGGACACCGATGGCGATAGGCTGTTGGACGGCCATGACATTGAGAACCCATTGGACCCGACACCCTTCAACAACGAGGGTATATACAAGGAGGGGCAGACCTATTTTGGGGAGCTATCCCGCCACGATCTCGATCCTGGCCCTGCCACTCATATGCAGCTGGCTCCCACAGAACCAAGGAATCCCGATACAGACGGGGACGGACTTCTTGATGGACCGAATGTAGGCGGTAAAATGGGGGAAAGGGAACTTCACTATGACGGTGTTCCTGGCAGAATCGACCCCCAGAGCAAATACACGGATCCCTCTGTCATGGATACTGACGGAGATGAGGTGAGCGACTTTCTTGAGGTGGACGGCTGGAAGGTCACCATCATCTGGGAGAAGACGAAGGAGAAGAAGGAAAGCCGCCGGGTTCACAGCAATCCATGGGAGGTGGATACAGATGGAGACAGCCTTTCCGACTACCAGGAATTCGTCAATGCCTCCGATCCTGGAAGCGAGGACACAGACGGAGACCGGATCCTAGATAAGAAGGAGGAATTCGGTGGACTGACCCAAATCGAGGGCAAGGACCCCGAGATTGTGGGAGAAATCGAAGCGCATGTTGATGCGGTGTGGAAGAAGAAATGGGGCATTCCATACCTGGATGGCTGGAAGCTCACAGTCAAGGTCAGGATCAGAGATAATGCAGGTTTGGAAAAGGTGGATATCAGGATATCCGGCAAATCCACCAAAAGTGTGTACTTGGACGGAGACTTAACCAAGACTGTTACGGCGAAGTTCTCTGTGGACTTCTCAAGGGTGCTTACGAGGGGCTACGATATCCATGTCACCGTCTACGATGTGAACGGTAACGGAAACAAGACAAAGACACATTTCGATGGAATCCTGGAGGGCATTGCAAAGGCCATAGTGGCCTTCTTCGAGGCACTTGTGAAGGCCATTGTGGAGCTGGTCAGCAAATTGTTCGACTGGATATGGGATCTTATCCAGGACATGATAAACACGGTGATCAAACCAATAGTAGATGCAATCCAGAATTTTGTGCAGGGATTGGCGGACATCATTGCAGATGCATTCAGTGCAGGTATCGAAGGTGTGGTGGATGCGTTTGGCCAGATAGCGGAGTACATCTTCACCAATGCCCTGTTTTACGCTCTCATCGCCATTGTGATTGTTCTGCTTGCCATTGAAATCGCAATAAATGTCGCTACAATGGGAACTGCAAAGATAGTGGAATCGCTGTCAAAAACCGCCATAGTTAAGTTCATCAAACCTATTATATTAGGTATACTGATTGCTAGTATTATTGCTGCCGCAATCGAAATTGCTACATTCGAAAAGGAGCAGAATGATGCCGTGTCCGCTGTTTTGGCGGGGATGGGGCTTGGCGTGACCCTGATGGGAATGGTGGCCAGCATTCTAACGATTTGGCTGATCCTAAGTAATAAGTTGGGTGATTCGAAACTCTCGGATTATGCCGGCGATATAATCGGTCTTGTGGCAGGATTGATAGGTGCGATAATTACTCTGACAAAGGTGGTTGTGGGGAAGGCGGAAAAAGCAGTTCAGGACGCAATCGTTTTTATAAAAGACATCATCGGCCTGGTAATTGCCATACTGGGGGCAAGAAAATCCAATAAGGGCAAGCTGGATTGGGTGACCTGGGTAGGCACTCTCGGCGATGTCGTAGCCTATGCCAGTGTAGCGGTTACCGCTGCAACAATTCTGAATAATTATAGACTGGGCGAATACGGTTAGTTGGCCGAAATATCCCTTCCCCTCTCAAAATTCAAATAAATCCACAGAAAACTTTATCTTTAGCAGTGCAAATATGGTGGAGCTTATATATACCGGGGGAGAGTAGAATGACTGAAGATTTGAAGGAATTATTGTCTGAACTGGACGAAGGTCAGTTGAAGGAGTTGGCGGAAAATAAGGAAATCGACTGCTCAAAATGCGAGAAGAAAGAGGATTTAATCGCCGCTATATCGGAAAGCGAAAAGGTCACATCCGAGGATGTTAAGGCCTTAATGGAAAAAGAACCTGCCAAGACCCCGTCTTCCGAGGAGCAGCCCATGCCCGATTTTTCGGAAGCGGAGAAACTCTTAATTGAGACCAAGCGGATATTCGACAGCGGGGACTATCTCAACACCATCAGCAAGGCCACTGAAGCCATTGACATGAGCTCCAAGGCCTTAAACTCCGTATACGGCATCGGCCTCTCCTATGCCATCCGCTCTTCTGAAAACATGATCTCCGATGTCAAGAACATGGATCTGGATGCATCAAATGCCGAAGAGATTCTGAAAGAGGCACAGGAAATATTTGAAAATCAGGATTTCTCGGAGGCGGTAAGTATTATGGGGGATTTGAGAAGCAAGATGGGTGATTTGGAGGACCAAATGGCGGAAAAAATCACAGATTTCATGGAGACCGTACAATCCCGGATTGACAATGCCAAGGCATTAGATGCCGATGTCTCTTCCGCGCAAAGCAAGCTGGACGAAGCAAAAAAACTCATGGAAAGCGACTCAAGGCTCAGTGCGTTGAACTCTGTGAGGCAGGCCGAAAACCTTGCTAAGGCTGCATATGACAGTAAAGTGCAGAATGTTTCGGATGTGATAGCAAAGGCGGAAAGTGCCATTGAAGAGGCAAAATTCCTTAATGCCCAAGCCTCAGAAGCCGAGGATTTTCTGGAGAGTGCCAGGAAGTCTTTCGATGACAAGGATTATGTGCAGGCCATTGAGAATGCCAATTCAGCCATCAGCTCCGCCCACCAATCCAGGGATGAGCAAATACAGAAGGCGATCAGTATTCGGGAGAAGTTGAAGGAAGGGACTGCACCCACTGCTGCAGCAGAAACCCCGGTAGCAGAGGAGCAAGCAGCGGGGGATGAGGTGGCAAAGGTGGCACAAGAGCAAGCAACTGAGGAAAAGGAAGCAAAGGTGGAGGAGCCCGTCCTGAAACCCAAAAAGGAGGAGAAGAAGTACTGCCCAAAATGCGGGGGAGATGCCTCCTATGTAGAGCAGTACGACAGGTACTACTGCTACACATGCAGCGTGTACATAGAGCCGGTTGACAAGGTGGCCGTTAAGGCAAAAGAGCCCGAAGCGGCCAAAGCACCGGTTGCCGCAAAAGCGAAAGAAGAAGCGGCAAAGGTATGCCCCAAATGCGGTGGAGACCCCACTTATGTGGATCAATACCAGAGATACTACTGCTATACCTGCAGCGAATACATCGAACCCGTTCAGAAAAAAGTCGCGGTGAAACCAAAAGAGCCCACATGCCCGGACTGCGCAACCAAGGGAACCTACATAGAGCAGTACAACCGCTATTACTGCTACACATGCAGCAAGTATATTGAGACATAGATTCTACTCAATCGATATTTTCCGCACGTAGCAAATCTCTGTTCACGCCTTTCAATTTTGGCAATGAGAATAAATGGATTGGGCGCCCAAATCCGGGGCGGAAAAGCAGATCCATCATGAAAATTTTAATATATCTGAAGCCTAATATCCAGCCTGCTTCAGCAGCAAAAAGGGGTTGTTACCCTGGGGAATGCAGACGATAACAAGATGAATAAGAAGAGAATGATTCTCGAGAGCATTGCGGAAGGCAAGAAGATGGAGCTGTATGCGGAGAGGCGTACAAACGAGATGCACTTCTGCGAGTTCTGCGAGAAGATCTGCTACAAGAAGACCCCTGTAAAACCCCTGGGAAACAAATGGATATGCATCGACTGCCTCAGACAGCTCAAGGAGCTCTTGGATTCGCTGAAACAGTGGGAAGAGGAGATCACCCTAGAGGAGGAGATGAAGAAACAGCTCGGTGAAGGACTGGGGTTGCAGGAGTTATGAATTTTGAAGATTCTATGAAACCATCAGCTGACAATGAGCATATGGAAAGGATGGTAAGTGTCGCAGAAAATGCCCTTAAAAATGTTTTATCCCTCACAGACAGCGAGAGTATACTGGTCATCACAGATAGCGATAAAGAGAGCATAGGCAAGGCCTTCGAGCATGGTGCAAGAAGGCTGGGTGCAAAAACATCATCGTATCTTTTGCCAGAGTCCGTAAGGCCGCTTTCGGAAATACCAGATGAACTCTGCCCAATGTTTCGGGGATGTCATGTCTTTGTCAATGCCTTCTCGGCTTATGCCGAGGAAACACCCTTCAGAATCAAATTGGTGAAGCTTCAACGCTCCCATAATGCAAGGATTGGACATGCCCCTGGCATCACAGAGGACATGATGATTACGGGCCCCATGACAGCAGATTACGGTGAGGTGAAGGACAATGCGAAAAGACTCCTTTCTGCCTTCGAAAATGCATCCTTTGTTCATATCACAACCAAGGAAGGAACTGACATCACCTTGAATGTTCTTGGCAGGGGTTTTGAGACCGATGCCTGGGTTGAGCCGGGTAATATAGGCAACCTTCCCGCAGGTGAGATATGGTGTGCACCTGTGGAGGATGATGCAGATGGTGTCATTTTGGTCAATGGGGCAATAGGTGACTTTTTAGATGGGGTGGGCAAGCCCTTAAAAATCACGGTGGATTCCGGTAAAATCATATCCTTGGAATGTGAGGATAAAAAGCTTGTTGAAAGGGTTAGGGAACTGATATCCCTGGACAGTATGGCCAGTGTAATCGGGGAACTGGGTATAGGTTTGAATCCCAGGGCAAGGCTTACAGGCAACCTGCTGGAGGATGAGAAGGCAGGCGGCACAGCCCATATCGCCTTCGGACGCAATGCCGAGATGCCTGGCGGAAAGAACGATTCAAAAACCCACAGGGATTTCTTGTTCTACAATCCCACGTTCGAAGTCGAATATGAGAACGGCCAAAGAAAAACAGTTATCGAGGAAGGAACGGTTGTTGTCTAGGACCTAGCAAGTGCCTTCGCCATGTACAGTCCTTCCCGTTCATATCCGAACTTTCTGTAGTATTCCCGGACACCCACACCGCTTAGAACAAGTAGCTTTTGGGCACCCTGTGTTTTGGCTATTTCCTCGCAGCCCTGGACCAGCTTTTGACCGTATCCTTTGTGCTGCCAGAGTTTGGCATCCGTTTTGCCGATTGGCACCATCTCGCCTGCCACCCTCAGCTCCCGCAGGATCATGCAAGGCTCAGGTGCAATCTCCTTTCTGTGGGCCGAATTGGACGGCTCTCTTAAACGGGCGTAACCGATGAGTGTGCCCCTGGTATCCTCGAAACTGAGAAAATGCTCTGTGCCCTTCGATGCCTTGTATTCGGTCCTTTTCATTTGAACGCTGTCCATGTCCGGTTCCACACCCTTCAAGGATCTGATACCAACCTCCCTGCATCGTATGCAATTGCATGCCTTGCCCATCTCCTCCAATCTTACCTGGACTATCTGCCTGAGGTTGCTCTTGTCCACACCATCCGAAATCAGCTTGATAGGAATATCCCTTTGGATACGCTGTATGCGGACCCACTCCGGAATAAATACCTTTATCTGGGCGATTAGACGGGCATTTTCCTCGGTGCTGTACGGTTTGAATCCGCCTTTGGTCCACTGTTCGTGGAGCTCTGTGCCCTCCACAACCAGGGTTGGATAGATTTTCAGCATATCCGGTTTGAAATCGGGGTTCGTAAATGTCGTTTTAAAGGATGCCAAATCCCTTTCGAAGTCCGAGCCCGGAAGTCCTGGCATCATGTGGTAGCATACCTTGAGACCTGCATCCTTTGCGAGCCGAGTGGCTTTGATGGTGTCCTCCACGGTATGACCTCTTTTGACGGTTTCGAGAATGTCATCGTATACTGTCTGGACCCCCAGCTCCACCCTTGTTGCACCCAGTCTAAGCATTGAATCGATATGCCCGGATTTGCACCAATCAGGCCTCGTTTCCACTGTCATACCTATGCATCTTGAGGGAGCGAATTCGTTGAGGCTGTGCGCATCCTCAATAGTCGAGGCCTCCGTCTGGTTCATGGCATCGAAGCAGCGGGTAACGAACCACTCCTGGTACTCCCTGTCCCTGGCCGTGAACGTCCCACCCATGATGATCAGGTCGATTTTATCTGTGGCATGGCCAATGGTGGACAGCTGCTCGATTCGGGATTTTGTCTGTTTGAACGGGTCATAATCGTTCGATCCGGCTCTAAGAGCTGCCGGTTCATGACCTGTGTAGCTCTGCGGTGTGCCGAATTCCCTCCCCCCCGGGCAGTATATGCACTTCCCGTGGGGACAATCATGTGGCGATGTCATTACTGCAACCACGGCCACACCGGAGTAGGTGCGCACTGGTTTTAACTTTAGGAACGGTTCGATATCATGATGTATATCGGGGGAGGCGTTATTTAAGATCTCAACGTCAGAGGGGAGACGGTCCATACCGTACTTTTTGCACAGTGTAACCTTGGCCCTGTGTATCTCGTCCTTTGTTCTTATTTCACCTGTGCGTATCTGTTCGATTATGTCCTCAAAGAAGGTCATGGGAAAGGAAAGGGAGGAGAGGGTATTTAAAGGGTTTTATAGCGCTTTTAATTGGAGGAAAAACATATATTTTAACAAAATAATACATAATTATTAGATGATAAAATGATGTTAATGGGCATCGTTGAGATTGTAATAGTAGTATTCGTGATAATATTCATTATAATAATAATACAACAGATATTAAAATCATCGACAAAAAGCACCCAACCTCCCCCTCTATATCCTCCCCCACAATACGGTTATCAGCAGCCAATCCAAAAACCTCCGCACCAACCGGAACAGAAACGGTATTGCCAAAGTTGCGGAAAACAGATTCCAGTAGACAGCAAAATATGCCCATATTGCGGATTGCAACTGAGGTCTAATTCGTTGCATCCATAGAATAATAAAGTTCCGAGATTACGAGATTGGATAGTAAGTTTTTTATCCAAAAACCCTATTGCCATCAAGCACCTCACATTCGGACCGGTAGACTCGTGGCAAACAAGTAGCCACTTAATCTCCCGCCCCTCAAATGCAATATCATTCATATGCGGGCCGGTAGATCAGTTGGAAGATCACCACGCTTGCAACGTGGAGGCCTCGGGTTCAAATCCCGACCGGTCCATTCATTATCCCTACAATAGGGAGGGGTTTGAAAAAGCGCTCAGTAACTTGTACACAATATATTTATATCCAGTAAAGCATTATTAATGTGGGCGCAAAAAGTTCTCAGGGGATAACCAATGGTAGGGGCAAATAGAGGGACATACAGGTACTTGAGCAGGATTTTACTGATTACAATAGCCATATCCATGGCCCTGCCCATTCATTATATCCCGATGAATGTCAGGGCCCCCGATCCTACCGAATTCAATCCCACAATACAGGAGATAATCAATAAGGTTACGGAGCAGGATGTGGAAAAATACATCACAGACCTGCAGAATTTTGAAACAAGGTACGTCTACACAACCCGATGCAACCTCTCTGCTCAATATATATACGATGAATTCAGGAACTACTCCGCTCTCAGTGTCGAAAGCGATTATTTCACATACAACAGCTATGTTGTGAGGAACGTCATTGCCACACTTCCGGGCATGAATGAATCCGATTCGACGGTCTATGTTGTTGGCGGCCATTACGATTCCACTTCCAACGACCGCTGGAACAATGCCCCCGGAGCAGATGACGATGCCAGTGGAGCCGCAGTTGCACTTGAAGCCGCAAAAATTCTCAGCCAGTACAGGTTCAACTCCACCATAATATTCGCAGCATGGACCGCAGAGGAGGTGGGGCTTGTGGGTAGCGAGCGCTGGGCTCAGAATGCGGCCAAGAATGAGATGGACATCGGGGCCTACCTGAATTTCGACATGATTGGATACGATCCGGATGGCAAGATGGGGCTCGATCTCGGCTTCAACACCGAATCCATCTGGATCACCGATGAAATGATCAGCATCAACGAGAACTACAGCATCGGACTCAACATAACAACTGGTCAGGGCAGCGGTGCAAGCGACCATGCCTCCTTTTGGCGTTGGGGCTACCCTGCAGTGGAGTGCATCGAGCATGTGTTCAACACACCGAATTATCATACGGTAAACGATACAGTTGACAAACTCAACATGGAATTCGACAAGAAGGTAACCCAGCTCGGCCTGGCCACACTTGCGAAGTTTGCAGGGGTTCTGACCCCGGGCATAGGCGTGGTATACCTGGATAATGTGGCATACCGGCCCGTAGATACAGTGGAAATCAAACTCTACGATACCGACCTCAATATGAATCCGGGCATCTCCGAGCCAGCCCTCGTTGAGTTATCGAGCACCACGGAAATAACACCCGAAATCGTGATACTCACCGAGACAGGGCCAAATTCCAGTGTATTTGTCGGAACTATAGATTTATCACCAGGTGCTCCCAGTGCAGACGGGGTTCTGCAGGTGACAGAGGGGGACAACATCACTGCAGAATACGATGATGCCGACCCTGTGGGTGTCCGAGCGGCAACAGCCAAAATTGACGGCACTCCGCCAGTCATCAGCGATGTTACAGCTGTATCGGGGGTGAATACGGCAACCATATCTTGGATCACTGACGAACCCAGCGATTCTGCCGTGTATTACGGCATCTCGCCCTCACTGGGGCTCGAGGTCCACGATTCAGAGATGACAACCGCCCATTCCATAGAAATTTCCGGACTTGAGCCTTCCCTTACCTACTACTTCGATGTTGAATCTGCTGATGTGGCAAACAACACCCAAAGGGACGACAACGGCGGTGTGCATTACAATTTCACGACTCTGCTCGGTTTTACCAGCAGTACAAAATCCGGTTATGTGGGCTGGGTTCGGGAGAGCGAACCTTCTGAAAATTATTTCGATGGCCCCGACATCCTTGTGGGCCACGGTGCCCAGGGAATATACCACGGTGCTGCACAGTTCAACTTCTCGTGGTTCCCAAAAGGTGCTCAAATCACGAATGCCACCGTGGAATTCTACGGATCGAGGTGGCATTACACGGGATCCGGCGGAAACTGGGTGCTGTGGATGCTGAAAAACGATGTGGACGCCAATTGGTCGCAGCATGGCTATACAGAAATCCATAATGCAACCGGGGAAGCCGCCATCCCCCCCAACATGTCCGACAGTGATCTGCAGGGGAGACAGTGGAACACATTTGTCTATGATCCCAGCCAATTTGCATTCCTTCAAGACCATCTCGCGAATAACACCATATCCTTCCGACTCGATGGTCCTCAGTCCGGAACATATCTGTTCATCTGGGATACGGGAAACGGGGATGAAAGCTGGGGTCCCGAGTACGCACCGCGGATAACTGTTGCATATAATACAGTTGGTGACACGGAGGGGCCCATATGCTCAAACCTTCAGGCACTACCCAATCCAACTTACGGGGTTTCCGAGGTGACGCTATCGGCTGTAATTTCGGACAACGGCCTTGGAGGCTCCAACATCACCGAGGTCAGGTTCTATGACCCGCATCTGAAATCATGGCTCAGTATGGACCCTGAAGATGGAACCTTCGACTCGCCCACTGAAAACATTCAAAAAGAAATCGACATATCCACATGGCCCGACGGCGATCATACCGTATTTATTCGAGGATTGGATGAGGCAGGCAATTGGGGTGATATAATCTCAATTGTTATTGCAAAGAAGCAGACCTTTGATCTGCCCCTCTCTTACGGTTGGAACCTGATATCGATACCCATCAATCGGTCAGACCCATCCATTTCAGGTGTATTTGCATCCATTGCAGGGTACTACGATGCGGTTCAGTTCTACGATGCATCGGATCCGTACCATCCCTGGAAGCACAATCACTCCTCAAGACCTCCCCAATTAAACGATTTGGAAGACGTCAATCACACCATGGGCATATGGATTCACATCACTGAGCCCGGTGGAGTTCTACTCCAGTGCGAAGGCAGTGCATTTTACGAAAACAAGACAGTGAGCCTTTTTACTGGCTGGAATCTTGTTGGCTATCCCTCCTCCAAGAGCAGGAACAGAACCGAAGCATTGAACAATATGGATTTTGACACGGATGTTGATTCCGTCTGGACCTATGAGGCCGCAACGCAGCAGTGGGAGGAATTGGGGGAATCTGATTATTTTATCCTTGGGAAGGGATACTGGATTCACTCCCTGGTGGAAAAGACCTGGAAGGTACCCTGGTAGCCCTCTAATATATGGTAATTTCTCATCATCTTGTCGGCCCTACTAATACACCTTCTCCATCTGAATAGTCCGTGCTGGTGGTCTGCCAGTCCGAAATCTGAAAGAAAACGCTGAATTGGTCCATTGTAGGGTCAACCCCAATGTCCTGCCATTCTAGGGTTATTTCCATTTGGCAATAGTCCAAGGCTACTTCCACACTGCCTATTTCCTGCCAATTCCAGTCTAAGCTATTATTTCCAGACCATTCATATAAGGCATTGCTAAGCACCTGATTGTACCTCCCCCTCACTTCTATAAGATAATCCGCACCCAAAAAAGCACCGACACTATAACCAGTGTCATTGAGCGTATCAATAAATATGTGTACAACATCTTCTCCAGTCTTCAAAGAATCATCTTCCACGATGGGATCAGATTCTGAAATTGAATTCCAATAAGGCACTTCTTTCCCGTGGGTAATCTCACCATCTACCCGCAAATAGAACGCTGGCCCATCCTCGGCGGTTGACAGACCGTATCTTAGTATATCCATATCCTCTCGATTCACATCCCCAGCCTCATCATTGCGGATGGTTTTCCCCTGCCAATCTGCAAAGGCCCCGTCGATGGTGACATTTGTTGGGATCGCTCCAATATAGCTTACTTCATGAAGACCTGCATCTGGCGGTTCCCTGTTCAGCGATACTGTACCTTCTTCGATAGTAACATCATGGTTGTTCATGATTCTTAAACCCAGGGACCTGCCGGGCATTGTAGTACCAATATCCACC
>CP070726.1:2183276-2190286 GCA_020350865.1 Thermoplasmata archaeon | reverse complement strand
TGATCTTCCTGTAATCATAGATACTGTAGGTTCCAAATATGAATGCGACGACACCCGCAATGGGATAGATGATCATGGACACAAGGGCGGTTCCGCTGGCAGTCTCTAAGCCTCTGAGGATGCCTACACCGAGCAGAAGATAGGCAATGAACACACCCAGAACAAAGGAAATCCCGATGAGGAGGATCTGTTTCTCACTTCTCTTGGTGGCATTTAGATAGGAGATGAAAAATATCAGCGTGGCAAAAGCGCAAGGGTTGAGGCCGTCGATCAACCCGGCAGCCATGATCGTCAGTACGCTGAAGGACTGGAATGTGTCGATGACCACGCCCTCGTCAGGCTCGATTACCGGGCACGAGACCCCGTTCTCGTACCTTTTAACCTGGTCCTCAAATCCGTTCACCAGGTCGTCCACATTGGTAAAATATTTGTCACCTATGAAGACCACGAGGGTTCCCCTTTTTTCCACGGGGACACCGTAGTATTCGCAGTACGACTGCTTCAGGACCTCGTTGTCATCCTCGAGGATATTGAAGTATGTGATGTTGAGCTCAGGATACTTTGCATCCATCTCCCTCAAAAACCGCCTTGCAGTGAAGCACTCCCCGCACGTTGAGCTGTAGAAAGCGGTCACGCAGATGCCTCCGGTATCCTGTGGCTCAACTATAAGCCTGCAGGGGGTGCTGCTGCCTGCGTACTTTGACAGGGCGGTCTCGATATTCACCTCGGTTATCTCGGCCCCTGTTAAATAATCATCTCCTATGAAAACCACGGCACTGCCGGTTACCTGGGAAGCATTGTAGACCTCTAAATACAGGACGCGAAGGGACATGTTGTAGGGGCTGTCATGCGTGTCATACACGGCCAGACGAAGATGAGTGGAATCGAGAGATTGAACGGTATCGAAGGCGATAAGCCCCTCCGATGTTTGTGAGGAGTAGAAAAGAATGACGCATGTGGTCCATTTGACTTCCCCCCAGTCAGGCCACAGCTGGACGTCCTGACCCTCATAGGAATCGAGGATCTGGCTGACGTCCATATTCGTTATCTTCTCATTTACAAAGTAGAAATCCCCAACAAACAGGAAGGGATAATCGGAGCGCTCCTCCTGCAGAACGTTATACGCTTCGAAGAATTCCTGCGACAATGTCAAGTTATCGTCGATATCCACATCGAACCATTCGATTTCGAAATCGGTGTAGTTGGCCTCAAGCTGATTGAGTATCTCAACCGAACGGTTCGTGCAGGGGCAGTCGGGGCTGAAGAAGAAGGCTGCACGGATTTTTGCCTCTTCCTGAGCCTCGGTATTCACAGGCAAAGCTAGCACAATGAGAAGAGCAATAAGACAGCAGATGGCAGTTCCAAAACCCCTCATCTCAGCCCCTTTCCATGTTCAGACCGGTGTCAATATCCCTATGTTATTAAATACTTTACTGGGAATATGCAAGAATTGAGCCCCAAAATGCCGATTCCTTTAATTAGGACCTCAAATATTATTGAAGTATTAGTATAGGAAACTTCGATTCATAGCAGGGGAGGCACTTTACAGTGAAATCGAAACTCATCGTGGTTACAGCAATCATTGCCTTTCTCCTTTCATCGGCTTTTGTCAGTCCCTCCGGGACAAGGGCGCAGTACGGGATTTTACTCCAGTGCCAAAGCCGTGAGCACTACGTGGAAGTGGAGCAGTATACATATTACCACATCACCGTGACAAACACGGGCGAATCAGCCGATACCTATAATGTGACAAGTGACCCGCCTCCGGAATTCTGGCAGGCCGAGTTGAGCACATCGGAGATATCCGTACCCGCAGGGGAGGAGGAAACCGTACTGCTGAAGGTAAAAACCACGTGCGAATGCGAGTTCGGTGACAGGGCCTCAATCAATGTGACGGCCACCTCCCTGTCCGATCCCGGGGTTCTTGACAGGATCCAGACGATCACCACCTTTGCCACGGCAAAGGTGTCACTTTCCACTGACACGGATTATGTGCAGTTGGAAAGGAGCGGTTCATACATCCATGAGATCAACGTGACGAACGAAGGCTCGGAAACCGATACATTCTGGCTTACCGTATCCCAGAGCCAGGCACTGTCGCCCGTGCTCGATGCGGAGTACATAACACTGCCGAGCAATGCCAGCGGTACCGTCAATTTAACTGTTTCGGCCTTGCAGTCAGCTGCATACGGATACCACGAACTGAGCATTGGAGCCGAATCCGTGCACAACTCCGAGCGGTTCGATTACCTCACGGTCACGGTGATCGTGGGAAAAATCGAGCTTGAGGTGAGTGAAATCAAGCTTTCGAACAAGCACCCAGATGAAGGTGAGATCGTCACCATCACCTTCGAGATTACAAACACCGGCACAGCAAATGCAACCGATGTCATGATAACGGTGTATAACGTGACAAGCGATGGAAAAAAGACAGAAATCGGCTCCGATCTGGCCACCATTGCACCGGAAGGGAAGGTCACTATCCAAAAGGACATTATATACTCTTCGGATTTTACCGGGGTATCCATGGAAGCGAAAATCAAGGGGAAACACGAAGTGTGGCAGGAATCCCTCACATCCGAAGATCTCGGATTCGGACCGGAGGACAAGGATGATTTCCCTCTCCCATTCATCGTATTTATTATAATCCTGATTCTGGTCATCACCATAGTTGTCGTAACTCTTCTGAGGAAGAAAAAGAAAGATTGAAAACGGATAAAAGGCATGCAGCGAATCGGATTTTTCACCTTCTTCTCGTGTACTTCCCCATGAGCACCGCTTCTCCGATGACCTGCTCCTTCACCTTCTGGTAGAAGTTCTTGTCTGAAACACCCTCCAGATTCGGCACCTTCAGAGCGTAGAGCTTGAAGAAGTACCTGTGAACCCCGCTGGGCGGGCACGGTCCTCCGTACCGCGGTTTGCCAAAATCGTTTCTCACCTGAAGCGAGCCCGCAGGCACGGTCCCCTGAGGTATCTCCCTCACATCGGGCGGTATGTTGCACACGAGCCAGTGGACCCAGGTGCCCATGGGCGCATCAGGATCGTCCACTATCAGGGCGAAGCTCTTGGTTCCCTCGGGCACCTCTTCCCATGCCAGATGCGGAGAGACGTCCCTATCATCGCAGGTAAACAGCGGCGGAATCATACTTTCGTGCTCAAAATTGTTGCTCTTCAATTTCATGGAATTTTCCCCCGCTGAGGGTATCGTATTAAACATATTAATGTTTTGTTGATGGTAATTTATCCTTCAGTTGGATTTTTGTCCCTTCAAGAATATAATCACAGAAATAGGGAACTTAGAAACCTTAATATCTTAACATGTAAATATGGAGGACAGGAACGGAATAATTTTAGAGGAGGTTAGGGAATGAGCAATACATGGAAGAAATATAATAATATGTTGAACGTGGAATTTAAGCGCATGGGGGCGTTTGCCCTCTCCATTCTAATCGTCTTTGGAGGAGTCCACCTATTTTTCCCATTCGTGAACGTTAGCGGCGAGATCTTCAGCGTGACAGATGTGAGGGTGGATGACGCAGTGACAGACAACTGGGACGAGACGGACCCAGACATAGCGGTAAACAGTACTGGGTGTATATTTGTGGCGTTTGTGGATAACATCTACGGAGATAACGATATATTCATAGCTAAATCCACGGACGGAGGGGCATCCTTTTCTGGGGTTACCCGTGTGAACGATGATCCCATCGGCTCGGGAAGTGGACAGGATGAGCCTGCCATAGCCATCGACGGCAACGACAAGATATATGTCGCTTGGAGGGATAACAGGTGGGGAGGAGGCGCAGATACCGACATCGCCGTATCCAACTCCACCGACGGCGGTACCACCTGGGGAGACGGGCTTTTAAATAGTTTTGATGTGAGGATCAACGATGATGGCGCAGGTGGAAGACAAAGAGAACTTGACATGGCGATCGACAACACGGATGTGGTTTTCGTGGTTTGGGCCGATAACAGATGGGGCGGAGGGCAGGATTACGACATCTTCATATCCAATTCCAGCGACGGGGCAATCTGGGGGGACGGGGTGGTAAATGACAACGATATCCGCATAAACGATGATGCCATTGGCTCTGGGGATAGACAGAGAGAGCCTGCCATAGCCATCGACAGCACGGACAAGATATATGTCGCCTGGAGCGACAACAGATGGGGGGGTGGAGGGGACTACGATATCGCCATATCCAATTCCACTGACAGCGGGGCCATCTGGGGCGACGGTGTTGCGGATAATGATGTAAGGATCAACGATGATCCAGTAGGCTTGGGGAACATTCAAGGAAATCCAGCGATAGCCGTGAACGGTACAGATGCGGTATTTGCGGTCTGGACTGACGATAGAGATGGGGATGACGATATTTTGGTCTCCAGTTCCACCGATGGGGTAACCTGGGGAGACGGGGTTATAAATAGTAATGATGAGTGGATAAATGATGATGGATTCGGGAATGCACAAACAGAGCCTGCAATCGCAATTGATAACACGGATATGATATTTGTCGTCTGGAGCGATGACAGGTTGGGAGATAACGATATATTCACCTCTTATTCCACAAATGGAACATTTTGGGGAGATGGCTTGGAGAATGACAATGATACCCGGATAAACGACGATGGTATCGGGAATGGATTGAACCAGCAGGAGCCAGCTATCGCTGTAGATAATTTGGGCAGCATTTTCGCGGTGTGGAGCGACGAGAGAAAAGGGAATTTGGACATATTTTGCTCCCAATCCCCGAATGGCATGACATGGGGTGATGGTGTCCTGAATGATAACGATATACAGGTTGCGAGACCGGGCACCCCCACATCCGATCAGGTAATTCCTGAGATCGCAGTATTTGGCGCGAACCTGTACGCTGTTTGGCAGGATTACAGAGATGACGTCTTCGGTGGTGGCGATTCAAATATATACTTTACAAATTCAACCGATGGCGGGGCAAGTTGGGGCGATGGTGTGCTCAATCACAACGATATTCGTGTGGACGACTCGCCTCAAGGCACTGTACAAGAACAACCCGATATGGGAGTGGATTTTGGCGGTAATATTTACGTGGTGTGGCAGGACGATAGGGATGGCGATTGGGACATCTACTTCTCTTACTCCACCGACGGTGGGACAACATGGGGAGATGGGTTGCTAAACAACAACGATGTCCGCATAAACGATGATGGTGCTGGCAACATCCAGCAAAATCCATCCATTGCTGTGGCTCCTAGCGGAGCTATCTATGTGGTATGGCAGGATGACAGAGACGGCGACTTGGATATATACTTCTCTTACTCCACCGATGGTGGTACAACCTGGGGAGATGGGTTTCAAAACAACAACGATGTCCGCATAAACGATGACGCAATGGGAAATGGGCTAGGACAACTCGATCCAAGCATCTCAGCAAATAGTACGAGCATATTTGTTGTATGGAGTGATGAGAGAAATGGCACAGGAGATTGGGACATATTCCTCTCTTACTCGACTGACGGCGGTGGAACGTGGGGAGATGGTATAATGGACAACAACAACGATGTCCGGATAAACGATGATGGTGCTGCCAACATCCAACAGAGCCCTGATATAGATATCTCGGGGAATGCTGTGTATGTAGTATGGTCAGATGATAGAAATGGCGATCTTGACATATTATCCTCGTATTCTTCGGATGGAGTAATCTGGGGAGATGGCCAGCTGAACAACAATGATGTCCGGATAAACAACGATATGATCGGGAACGGTCTAGGTCAACTCAACCCAAGAATCTCAGCAGACGGCATAGGCATATATGTCGTATGGAGCTACGAAAGAAACGCCGGTGGGGATTGGGATGTATTTTTCTCGAAATCCCTCAATGGAGGCCTATCCTGGAGCGCTCCAAACGACCGGGTTGATAACCCTCCAGCAGCGGGTAGTTTGCAACAGTTTCCTTCACTGGCAATCAACAGCACCGATATCTTTGTGGTGTGGCAGGACAATAGAGACAACGCGCTGAACGGATTCGATATCTATTTCTCCAAATCTACGAGGATCGAGCCATCCAAGTCTGCATTGAGGTATGTTTTTATAATACCTAGTGGGCCAACAGACATGAGCATTGGTCAAATTCAAAGTTTTACTGCATATGGGATAAATTATGATGATAGTTTGAATACTACATGGACTCCAACATGGGATACAACCGATGGCTTAGGTACAGTTATTGACACAGGCGGAAGTGCAGCAACCGGTTGGACTGCAGATTATACGGCAGGCGGTGTGGTGGGTATGGATAATATTACAGTGGCTAATGGAACTGTAACCAATCAATCCCAGATAAATATCATACCCACAGCAGGACCGTTATACTACATTGTGATCACACCTTCCGGCCCCGTAACCTTGAATCCGACAGATATCCAGTCGTATACAGCCTTGGGATACGACCAATTTGGTGTCCTGAACACAACCTGGACTGCGACGTGGGGCACAACCAATGGATTAGGTGGGATAGTTGAAACAGGTGGAAGCGCGGCAACCGGTTGGACAGCAGATTATACGGCAGGCACTGCGGCGGGTATGGATAATATCACAGTGGCCAATGGGACCGTGACAAACAGTTCACAGATAGACATTATCCCAGGGCCACTATTTAGGATTGAACTCATCCCCTGGCCCGGGCCTGTAACATTGAATCTCAATGGTGTTCAACCTTACATTGCTTTTGGATATGATCAATTTGGCAATCTCAACGTCACCTGGACACCCTCCTGGGGCACAACCGATAGCTTGGGTGGAGTTGTTGAAACAGGCGGAAGCGCTGCAACCGGTTGGACGGCAAATTATACGGCAGGCACTGTGGCGGGTGCGGATAACATCACAGTTGTTAATGGGACCGCCACAAACAGTTCCCAGATAAGCATTATCCCTGGACCCCTATTTAGAATTGAGCTCACTCCGCCTGGGCCTATTATATTGAACTTCAATACCGTGCAATTCTATACTGCTTTTGGGTATG
>CP070726.1:2173247-2183176 GCA_020350865.1 Thermoplasmata archaeon | reverse complement strand
TAGTGAACAGGGCCGCCTGTGACCTTTTCAAGGATGTCCCTTGCTGTGAGATCCCCCAGTGCAGAGGAGATCATAGACTCGGGTACATTAATCTTCAATTTCTCGCATTCCTTGAGGATATCAACATGCGTTGCACACTTCTTCTTCCTCAGAATTTCCGGCAGAAGAGCCAAAAGCAGCCTTTCGCTTTGTGATGACAGGGTCCAAATGTAGTTGAAATGGGGCTTTGCCTTCTCCACCACATTGTCAAGCTCCAGGTTCACATCCTGCACAGTGATGTAGTTTTTCTTCAGCGAATTATGCCTGTTTATCATGAAACGGCACAGCAGCTGCACAAAATAGGGATGGCATGCAGTGGCCCTGATGATTTTTTCCTGGGCCAAATCGTCATACATCATGTTGCACCCCTCCACAGGTTTGACAATCAGCTGTCGGGCGGCACTTTCCTCAAGAAAGCTGATCTTCCAGTACAGGGCTATATTGAACAACACACCCCAGTAATCCCGCATCATCTCCTCCAGACGATGTACACCTGCAAAGATGAAGACAAGTCTTTCCTCGTGCTGCATGAGGTTCCTGATGTAGTCGAAGATGACGGCATCCATCGTCCCGTTGCTCACTGCATATTCCAAGCTCTCGAATTCGTCCACGAGATATACCAGGTATCTGTCGCCTAAGGCTTTGCTCAGCTTCTCCAAGAATTGATCCTTGAATTCATACCAGGGGTCCTCCTTGAATACCCTCCTGGGGGGCAGGGGCACCTTGATGCCCTTTTCGTTGCATGCCTGAGCAGTGAGTTTTGCCATCCTGTAGAAGAGGTAATCCAAGGAGGCCCGGCCGAACTCCTGCCCGTCCAAAAATACGCACACGTACTCATCACCCAGCACCTCGGGTGCCCGGTATAGGATGGATGTCTTGCCAGTTCTTCTCTCGCCCTGGATGATCAGCACATTCTTCTGCGTTGTGCTGCTGATATTGTTCTTGATGAATTCGAAAACATCGTGCCTGCCGAAGAACATATCCTTGGAACTGGGTTTTATCGGTCCGCCCGTAATGTAGGGATTGGGTATGTAATTGAACTTGCGGGGTACCTCGATAAAACCCACCCTATCCGCGAAGAACATGGACTTGCCCTTCATCTCGCGATCATCGTAGGATATGTTGAACTTAACCCTGAAGTCCTTGCTTTCAATGGGCTTTATTCTGAATTCGGCCACCGCCTTTCCATCCCTTGCCAGCATATCGATGGTCTTTTCCCTGTCGATGATTTTGTATGAAGTGGAGGGTGAAAGCTCGATTCTCACGTGCTCTGCCATGCTTTCACCGGTATTTTCAAGACCCAAGAGAAGGGTAACAGAATCCAGTGGCAGCAGATTCCTCGTTCTCAGCAGCACCTTGATATTTGCACTCCCTTTTAGGCTGTCGATGGTATTGGACAGAATCCCCCTCCACAGCGCGAGAATTTGCTTTGTGATCATCGATTCGGGGAGCATTGCTTCCTTTTGTTTTTCCAGGGCAGAGTCCACTTTGGCAACCATCTTTCCGAGATAGATCTGCTTATCGCTTAAACCCTCTATCTGCTTGTACCGGACAGCCATCTCCGGTAGTTCCTCCAGCGGGACCAGAAAATCCATATCGATCGGAGGAGTTGTGTCTGACAGCCCTTTGAAAGGTGAATAATCGAATTTTATCAAGGCCATGTCGTTGATGTTTCTTGCCCGTAGGCCCAAGCTGAAGGCCCTGAAGTTATCCTCAATCTCACTTGCATACTTCAAGGAAGTGACGTCCTTCAGGTTCCTTTGGGCCGCAGTCACACAGCTATCTGCATTCGAGTCGTTTAGCTTGCCCTTCAACTCACCGTAAACCGTGCATACTTGACCTATCTCGTCGGATCGTGCGAATTTTCCAAGCAACGTCAAAATCTCGGGGCTGACATCCACCTTATGAAGCGTCCATATGCGGGGAATGACCAGGTCTGGCTCGCGGTCGAAGATCATTTCCAATCCCTTTGCAGTGCTGCGTCTGACTTTGGTGGATTCATCCAGGGAAAGCGTTTTTAACCCCTCAAAAGCCCTATTTGGGTCTTTTTGAGCCGCAAGGCCGATGACCTCCGCTGCATTTTCCCTCACACCCTCATCCATGTCCTCTATGAGCGTAGAGGTCAATTCTAGCACTCCTTCTCCCTTTAACCTTCCCATCACCACCAAGGATTTTGCAGCTTCCCTTCGTACGATGCTCTCGCGGTCCTCAAGCAGTAATTTCAGCTCAGAAAACATACTTGCGGCCTCATTTCCGGGGAGCTCTCTGATGGCCAGTGCTGCATCTCTTCTGACGTACTCGTCCTTGTCCGCCGACAGCTTCTTGAGGATATCAATGGCCTGTTGGGGGTTCTTTGGGGCTATCTTTGCGGACGCAAAGGCCGCCTGACTTCTCAGATGGTAGTCATCATCCTCCACAAGCTTTTGAATAACTTGCAGGAGCTCCTCCGGCATCCTTTCCGCCATGCTCAGCATACCCTCTGCAGCCCCCCGTCTAACATCAGATTTTTCGGAGTTGAGCAGCTGTATAAGCCTTGGAAAGGAATCCCTAGTAAGGGTTGATACCAGTGCTTTGGCTGCATTTGCCCGGACATATCTGTCGCTGTCGTTTATGGATTTTTCAACGAGGTTCTTCGCCCCCGATGATCTTGTCTGTATTACTCCAGACAGCGCACTGGAGAATCCCCTTCGGATATACACATCCTCTGAATCCCCCAGGCTCTGATAAATCGCATACGCATCATCATTCACACAGGCGGCCTCCCCCAGAGCTTTGGACGCCCATAGGCGGAAGAAATTGTTGGTCGATTGTAAAAAAGGCTCAAGCTGCTTCAGCACCCCCTTTCTCTTTTGTGCAAGCAGGCCAGTGGACGATAGGACAGCCTCCATGAGCTTCTCATCCTCGCTTTCAATCAACCTTCCGAAAATGCTGAACGCTTCTTCGTTTTCCCCGGCCAATAAGCCCAGGACCATCACTGCCTGTTCCCTGATTTCCTTTCGTCCCCTGATTGCCAGATTCCCAAGTTTTGCCATGCTTTCGGGTTCATGCCTCACATACTCCCCCAGGGCCCATATTCCACGCATCTGCACCCAGAGTATCTCATCGGAAATCAATCCCAGCATATACCTGTAGGAAGCGATATCAGCGGATGCCATCCCCCCAAGTGCCTTTGAAGCAGCCTTCCATACCTCCTCGTGCCCATCCTTGATCAGCCGTTTGAGCAGTGCGAAGTCCTCCCCGTCCATTTTGGCAATGGTTGAAAGATGCTGCGATGCTTCCAGTCTTTTGTTGTAATCCTCATGGTGGGCCAACTCCTTTACGGAGACCTCAGGAGGGTTCCCATTCTTATCCATGTACTCTTCGCTCCAGACCTGGTGCTTTCGAATGTTATTTGTAAGCTTATAACAGGTGTATATACCAATACCATCATATTACGGGTGAATTTGCCCCATGGCACAATTGGTTTCATCCATAAATAATTTTCAACTGTAATTATTCATTCGAATAATACTGTAAGATGAAGGGTTTCACAGGGGGTAAATAAATGTTTTCCTCCGGTACGGGGCAATTGACCGCAGAATCGGGGTTTTCGTGCCCGTATTTTGTATTTCTACTAAATTTATCGGTTGAATCAAAATATAATCCATACGTATCTCCCAAATTTTTATATACGCCCGATGACATAGTAGGATAGATACAGAAACCTCGTCGATTTTGCACCACGAGGAAATATAAGGCGTTGGAGGTAAGAGATAATGTACAATAGGGGGCCTTTTTTAAAAAGTCACCCCGGTGGCGGATGTGAAGGGCATCTGGGTACCGAGGCCGGCGGCGGTTGTGAGGGCCAAAGAAAAACGGTACTTCTGGCAGCGATATCGCTGATGACACTGCTTTTGGTGGCCTCAACCGTTTCGGCCGGCGGGGGTGTTGGGAGTGGAGCTGATGCTGCCACCCAAATAAACGGGGGCGGAGTTGGAAGTGGCCATGATCTCGAAACCCTGGATGGTGGCGGTGTCGGTAGCGGCTCGGATACCACCGATGGTGGTGGAGTTGGAAGCGGCTCCGATACCCCGGAAGTATACGGCGGTGGCGTAGGAAGCGGCTGAATCAGGCCCAAAAAAACACTATACAGCACGTTCATTGGCACGGTCAGGACGGGCAAGAATCATGTATTCCGTGACTGAACAGAAGCACGGAAAGCGGCCAGTCTAGTCCATTTTCCTCTGGGTTTTCCACCGGAGGGTGTACGTATAGCCTATCTTTCCATGTTTTATTGCCCAAACGATGCAGGGTTTCTCCTCCTCCGTGGTAATTTTCGGCTTGATATCCTCCTGTAAATCAAGGATGATACCCCCGGAGGTCCTGATGTTCGAGCCCTCAACATCGATTATTCTCACATATTCGGGGAACTTGATCTTCATGAGGATGTCCCCGAAATCATGTCTGCTTGTATAACTGTAGTAGTCCTCTCCCACCGCCTTGTAGGTTTTGGGCTGGACGTATCGTGCCTCGAATCCGAATTCTTCCCCCTTTTCTATGGGATATTTGAAGGGGATTTTGATCCATTTGTACTTGGGATCGTCGATTAGGACCTCGGGAACGATCTCATCACCAGTGTTCAAATCCTTGATAACCAGGCCCATCTCCTCGATTACCGTGGGTTTATCAGAAAAAAGTGACATCAGTTTCTCCCGCAGTCTTCCGTATTTGACCCTTCCCTTCATGGCCTGGATGATGTGTCCGTTGTTTTCCTCGTCAATTACCACCTCAGATAGCCAATGCTCCAGAATCAGATCGTCCAATGGTCCCAGGGGCTCGGCAATTGTCTCCTCCTTTTCTTTTTTGTCAGCCGTGACAGATCCCCCATATGGCTTGTAATCATTGACTGAGGCGCAGATAGCGTCATCAATCTTCCTTAGGATGTGTCGAGTATAGGAAATCCAGGTTTATATTTTTTCCGCGAAAGCTTGAATCAGATTGATTGCATGGGTCTTTCCTTTCACAATTTAATTTGATTTTTGTTGGGGTATATCCAGTACAAATCTCTCCAAGGCACAGGAGAAGATGGTGTATTGCTCCCCCTTCTTTATTACGAGGTAGTCCTCCTCCAAGTCATCGATTATCTTCTTGCAATCCGCAGAAAGCGATTTTTTTGCTGCCAGTTTCATGAAGCACTTCTGCTGTTTTTCATCCATTTGCTTCCAGAAATAGGAGAAATGCTTTCTGTGCTGCTTTAGAAACATGTCAAGGTGGCGGTCCTCCTCTCCAGGATTCAATTTTTTACCGCTGACCGCCAAGTCAAAGAAATAATCACAGGCGAGCTGGGCAAGGAAGGGATGCCTGCCGCTCCATGTCACTATCAACTTCTTCACCTGGGGGGAAAACACGATTCCGTTCTGAGCGGAGAGCTCGTAGAACCCTTCCATGTCCTCGGCGGTGATGGGCCCCAGTTTGAAATCCTCGAAGTACCTGAAGAACGGCGATGTTTTCACCTCCTCGTCGAAGGTAAGGTCGTAAATACTTTTTTTCGAGGCGGTAATCAGGGCCACATCATACGAGGGATTACCCGATATGGCGCGAAGCTGTCCGTAGAAACTCACGTCGAATCTGGGATTGTTGGCCACATATTCGAACTCGTCGAACATGTACACCAGCCGAAAGTCCCTGTTCGATAAGGCAGCGATGAGGGATTCCAGGTCGTTTATTTCAAAAAGCGATTTGTTGATTTTCTTGATTATGTTGCCGTTCTCCTCGTTGATCCTGTTGATGTCATCCTGGGTTACAAACCCGGAATGGGACATCTCAGACTCCACCTTGGCGAACATCTCGAAGAAGAAATCCCCAGGCTCTGCGTTTTCACCGAACCTGGCCAGGTCGCTGTACATGAAGATGTATCTGTTTGGGTCCAAATGGTATTTTTTCACAACTTCTGGGTCGGATATATAGTGGAGAAGGGATGTTTTTCCGATGGCCCGCGGCCCGATGATGGAACAGTCCTCAGCATGTCTCAGTCTGTCGAAGATGTGGGAAATCATCTCATGGCGCCCTACGAAGTGCTCGATGTTCTTTATAGGCCCTCTATGAAAAAATGGATTCTTGGACAGCTGTATCCCTCTTTTTTCCTCCCTTACCCCTTTGATGAAGCGTTGTATCAGCCCTTTTGCCTCGTCCGTATGTTCCGGGTTGATCGAAAAACCGGTCTTTTTGTCCGGCCTTATGACCTTTATAAGTATGCCATCAGTAACCAGGGCGTCGAAGGCAATTTCGTACCTTTCCCTCTCATGCTTGGGCATGGACTCTATTATGCTCTTCTTCTGAATGATACCTGCGAGTTTGGCCATGTAAAGAATATGGCCCATGTTGTATGCCAAATTGACACTTGTAGAGTCCTTTTTTTTTCTCAGGGGTTTAAGACCGCCTTTCCTTGGCATGCAAAACCTCATTGTAATAACTACAATAAATTCCGGCATCACACCGGTTGTTAAACAATGTATTAATTACATTGTTTAAAATGTTTACTGTGTTTTTTACAAAATTAATTAGTAAACAAGCATAAAAATCCCGTGCTTTTTTTGGAGTTCAAATGCATGTTATTTGGGTTCACCACGGACCGAAACATCTATGAACTCGGAAAATATTTCGCCTGTGGGGAGCAAATGTTCAAGGACATCATTGGGGATACACCTGAGGCACGCATAATAGACTTCCTGCTTTTACATCCTCAGACCAGTCATACACTGGCAAAGATAGTTGAAGGCACGAACCTGAATTACAGGACTACCCGCAAGAGGATCGAGAATCTTAGGGATATCGGTATCGTGGCCGTGGATTATGAGGACAAGAAGTCAAGATATTATCTGATAAACATGGACCATCTCCTAAGTGAGTTCGAAAAGATCGGCGATTTTTGGAAAAAATATTAGGCGCAGGACTAACCTGTATAATATACAATTTATAATTGTATATTCTACATAAAAACTAAGAAATGTTTATATAGCCTCAGTTCATATCTCAAAATTACAAGGAGAACATCGGGCACAATGACTCCCGAGCGCCGGATGATGTGCCTGAAAAAAACCCAAAAAAAGACCACAAAAGGGAGGAGTAAGACATGGAGAGGAGATGGTGCATGAGAGACGATATTTTCCAAAGAGAGGACGGACTCTGGTGGTTGAGGGAGGAAAAGGATGATATGGAACAGTGGAACAGGACACCCATGGCCATTGCACTGAAGAACGGGAATATATCCGGCGTAATAGATTCCAAACGGAGCGGACTGTCCCCTCTGGATGGGAAGCAAAACCCATTCTGAATACCATCCCCCTAAGAATAATAGGAGTTGGTAAAATGGAAGTTGGGGAGGAACTATCGCACAACCCCGTTGAGATAACGAATTTGATAAGCGATAAGTATGTGTCCAAGATATTGATGAGCACATACAAGAAACCCATATCGGTCCAGAGCATCAGCGAAATGTACGGAATCCCTATTGCGGTATGCTATAGGAAGGTGCGCGAGCTTGAGAACCTCGGATTCTTGAGGTGTGCGGGAACAAAGCTCAACGGTAACGGCAAGAGAATAAAACTATACCAATCTCAGATAATCAACGCATATTTCTTCCTGGAAAAGGGCAAATTCAGGGCAAGAATACAATTGTCCTCAGGGGCGGTGGATGATTTCGGAGGCAGTTGGTCCTTAATTGACGAAACTGCCAAATAAATCTCTTTTCTTTTTTTTCTTATTATCCAGATTTCTTTTTTCAATTTGACGTTATATCACTCATCGCAGAATCGCAGAGCCAGTCGGAGAGCTTGCCGATATCTTCTGGGGTTAATTGCTCAACCCGCTCCTCCTTGAAGGGCATATCCTCCATTGTTTCCTTGATTCTCGATTTGGAAATCGTCCCTTTTCTCTCCATGCTCTTCGCAACAAATCCGTAAACTGAGTTTCTTATCTTCTTTCTTCTCTGCGAGAATAAACCCTCCACAAGTGCGAAATACAGTTCCTCACTTTTCACCTTGAACGGAGGGCTTCTGGGTGTGAGCTGGATTATGGCACTGTCCACTTCAGGCACGGGAAAAAATGCGGTTTTAGGCACATATTCCATTATCCGGCAATCTGCCCTGTAATACACGTTGATCGAAAGCCTCGAATAGCTGGATTCCCCGGCTTTTGCCGCCATCCTCTGGGCAAACTCCCGCTGGTACATCAGAATGCCCCTCTTAAATTCACAGGAAAGCAGCTTGAATGTCACGGGTGATGAAATCTGGTAAGGCAGGTTCGAGACAACCACATCGAAAGGCGGAAGCTCATATTTCATGACATCGGCGCAGATGAGCTCCACGTTGGTAGGCACATGCCTGTTAAGATAGGAGCAGAGCTTGGAATCCATTTCAATGGCAATCAGCTTCCCCGCCCTCTCAGCCATGGGCAGGGTCAGCGCTCCAAAACCGGGGCCTATCTCGAGGACGGTGTCTGCCTTTGTGATTTCGGCATAATCGATTTGCCGATTGATCACTTTCTTGTCTCTGAGTATGTACTGGCCCTTGCGCACATCGGGTTTGAATCCATTCACCTTTCCATCGTTGTCCATGGGGCACCGGCGCAGCATCATTTTGTACAGATTTCAGACTTTCGGTGCATTAAATAAAATCAAGTGCCCTCCCTCAGCACTTACTAGGTTTCTATGCTCACACGATGGGTGACAGGCTTGCCCTTGGATAACCGTCCTGGTTGATTTCCAGGGAGTAAAGCTCCGTATGTGGCTTTTCACAGTAGACCACGGACGTGCCTCCAATGTTCTCCAGCTTGATATGCGTCTGTGTCAGATCCGCCAGTCTCTGAGTCGATCTTGTGGAGGGGGTGGTAATGCCCACGAAGATGTCCCCCATACTCCTTATGAAGGTCAGAACATCAGATAGATCCTCCACCACATTACTTGAGCGATAAAGGGCTTCCATTGTATCAAAACCTACCAGCAGTAGCACCGGTGACTCGGATTTCGAGAGCTCGTACTTGGCTGTCCTCCATTCCAGCTCCTGGCCGACATCCACACCTTCTATGCTGTGATAGAGACCCTCGGCCCCCTGTTCCCCGTACTTCTCATAAACCCGCACATTGTCCTCAAGGGCATGACCCTTGAGATACGGGGATAAGGCCTCCTGAACCGTCTTGCTTGTGGCCTTTTTTGAAGGGATCCAAACCACGCCGCGATTCAGAGAGGCGAAGTTGCTGACCAGTGAGTACTCGAATATATCGGTGTGCTGTGATTGAATGTTATCACCGATCTCTATCATGTTTATGCTGCCTCTCCTCAGACCCCCTCCCAGCAGCTCGTCCAGCTCCTGGCAGCCTGAAGACACCATGAATTGGTCCTTATCGGGTACACGGGTCCAGGTGTTTATGGGCCCGGAGCCATTGATCCGCTGTGCCCAGAACACTTTCAACCTTCCTCCCCACAGGGTGTAAAGGTACTTTGAATGGGTGATCCTGCAGCCTCTCAGCTTTTGGATATCCATCATCCTGATCCTCCTTCCGTTCCTATCGCTGCTATGGAAGAGGGATATCACGCCGTCCCCGAGGTAATCAAGGGCCGTTTCCTTGGAACTTTCCAGAATATAAACAACATTCGACGTGGTGTTTTCCACCAGATCCTTTTGAAAGGTGTTGATGAGTTTTGGAGCGGGAATACCGTACCTCTCGCTCAGTGCATTGATGCTGTCGATAACAACCAATGTTTTCTTTGGCAGGGCCTCCTCGATGGTGTCGTAGATGACATCAACCTCAGGGAGATAAGAGCCCAAATCCAGCACTATACCCTCCTCGTCCACCTCTCCGTACATGCTGCCGCCGTACTCATCAGCCTCACCGAGCTCTATCTGTCCTTCCAG
>CP070726.1:2163225-2173147 GCA_020350865.1 Thermoplasmata archaeon | reverse complement strand
TGCCCTCTCCACCTGTTTCATTCTGCCCTCCGTTCTCCTGCCCTTCAGGGGTTTCATCGCAGTTGTCACCTATGCCGTCCCCGTCCGTGTCCTTCCATTCGTCAGGGTCGAAGGGGAACTCGTCCAGGTTGTCACCCACACCGTCCCCGTCCAGATCGCTCCACTCGGAAGGGTCCAGGGGAAAGGCATCCTTGTCGTCGGGCACGCCGTCCCCGTCCGTGTCCCTTTCCTTCTCTTCCTCCTCCTCAAACTCGATGCAGCAGGAGAACATGGAGACAACGATTAATGCCAGCAGCAGAGCCACGATTCTAACCCTCATTTCGACCCACAAAGTAACATGGTTTTCCGCCTTATTTAAACATTTCGCGGAAAGGAAGTTAAAGAAAGGGAAAATAGGTTTAAATACAATATATTGAACAAAATTATTTATAATTGAAGCGAGATATGACTAAAATAGAGATGAGAAATGACCAAAAAACAAAGAATTCTACATATGGCAGAAGAGGAATTGACCGAAGAGCAGATGCTCGATTTATTGATAGAGAACGAAAGAGATAGAGAGTGGATACAAAAGAAATACGAGGAGCTCAAGAAAAAATACGCGAACAGCTATATTATCGTCCATAATAGAAAGATCATCAAATCAGATAGTGATATTGACAGATTATTACAGTCAGAGGGATTGCCAAAATGGTTTGTATGTGAATACATTTTACCGGATAATGTAGCTATGCTACTGTAGATTTTTGGCGTGTGTATTAAATGAAAATCCCATTGCGGATTGTGACAAAACATGATAGGGAAGGAAGGGAGCATATCTATTGTGCCTTAAATGCATTCTTGGAATGCCGCAAACCTCGTTTTTTCCAAAGAGATATTGAATTTATGATCGACACCGGGGCAACATTGGCCTGCGTTATAATTGAAAAGGATGCAAAACTATTGTGAATCCCGTTTGACAGCGGGAGTGTGAAAAAGGTTCCTGATGAAAATGCACCCACGACTTTTTCACACAAGGTTAGTGAGGTATACACCATTAAGAAGGTGGTTTTTCGCTGCAAGGCAGAGGAGAATGAAGAGCTCAGATTATTCAAAACTGTAATTCCAACAGCTTATATATTTAGAAAAAGCCAAAGCGGCATACCAAGTGTCTTAGGAACAGAATTATTGACCCAAAACAGGTTGAAACTGGTATTTTCCCCCACGGAAGATGTTGCCTATTTTGAAAAGATTGAATGAAATATCCAGTTCAACCCCCCAATATTCATCAGACCTTTCATCCCGAGAAATCTTTTATATCCCATCCAGCATATATTGTATCTGAGGAAGCCATCCATGGGAAAGAAATCCATTTTCACCGCAGTTACGGCCTTTCTGCTCGTGCTCTCGTCCAACATGTTCGTGGACACGGGAGTGGATGTGGTTTTGGAGGCTGAGGCCGGGGCGGTTCTGGAGGTGGGAGCGGGCAAGACCTATTCCACCATCCAGGAGGCCGTGGACGCGGCCCAGCCCGGGGACACCGTCTTTGTCTTCAACGGCACCTATAACGACGTCAACGGGAACTGGAAAGTGGATGCGGCAGATATTTTTGTGGTGAGAAACGGGGCCCCGGGGGACATTATCAGAGTGATCAACAGGCTCACAGGAGAGGTCATCTGTCAGTTTACCATTGTGACCTGATTTCCTCGTATAAACGCCCCCATGTGGGTGTTTTTATAATTATCACCATCATAGAATTGCTGGGGAAGATTTATATTTGCTTAGGAATATCAACGAGGGAATTCTATGTCCGAGGACAAGGATGGGGGCGAACAAGGCGAATCGCAGGAAGAGGAGCCTGAGGCTGAGAAACCGGAAAAATCCGAAGAACCTGAGGAGCCGGAGCCTGAGGCTCAAAAATCTGAAGAATCCAAGGAACCTGATTCCGAAGAAGTTGAAGAGCCCGAACCTGAAAAACCTGAGGAATCCGAGGAGCCTGAGGCCGAAAAACTAGAGGAATCCCAAGAGCCAGAGGCTGAAGAACCTAAAGAATCCGAGCCTGATAAACCTGAGGAATCCAAAGAGCCTGAGGCTGAAGAACCAGAAGAATCCGAACCTGAAAAACCTGAAGAGGTCGAAGAACCAAAAGAATCCGAGCCTGAAAGGTCTGAGGACTACGAAGAGCCTGAAGCCGAGAAACCCGAAGAATCCGAGGAGCCCGAAGCCGAAAAACCCGAAGAGCCTGAGCCTGAAAAATCCGAAGAACCAGAGGTCGAGAAACCCAAGGAGCCCGAAAGGCCCCAAATAGCTGCAGTGCCTCAAAAAACGCGAAGGCTGGAGGACGTGAAGGCCTACGATGCGGACGAGCTGAAAAGGGAGCTAATGGGAACCGACATCCTGGAAGAGGAAAAGACCGCAGGTGAGGTGCTCGAGGAGATCAAGGAGGAGAGGCGCCGCTTAGCCGAGGAGCGGGCCCAGTTCCTCAGGGACATGGACAAGAAGAAGAAAAGGATGAAATCAAAGCCCAAAAAAGAGAAGAAAAAGGAGGAGAAACCACCGGCCCTTCCCCCGGAGCCTGTGAAATCCTTTGCCAAGGAGCGGAGGAAGCGAAAGGACCTGGAGCGCATCAGAACGTACCTGTTCGGCGGGGAGTACGTGATGGTGGTGATACTGCTCTTCGCAATCGTGTATGCGGAGGGCGTCACGTTCGACCCCGTGAGGCTGCCTCTGGAAAACGCCATATACATCATCATGGCCTTCTTCATTCTGCTCAAGGCCGAGAGGTTCTATTTCCGATTCCTGAACATGAAGTACAGCGGCACTCTGCAGAGGAAGATGATCGGTGTGGACCATTTCACGGGCCTGGAATGGCCCCCTATCATCGGATGGTCCTTTGCCGCGGCCGTGTTTCTGTTTCCGGTAACCGCGGGCATCATCAACCTCATCGTGGATCTGATCAGTTTCGAGAGGGAGTACATCCCCTTCAGCGACGGATTCGTCACCAACATGGGCCTGCTTTTCCTGGTGACACTGGGACTGAGTCTGGGCTGGATCCTGTTCCTGAGAGCGTACAGGAACAATGTCCTGGAGCCCGAGATGAAGAAGATAGAGGAGCCCTTTGTGGTGGAGGATGCGTTCCTCATAACCAACAGCGGCCTCCTCATTAGGCATGTCACAAGGGAGCTGAAGCCGGGCGTGGATGACGACATCCTCACAGGCATGCTCACCGCCGTCAAGGACTTTGTCAAGGACTCCTTCAGGGAAAACGAGGAAGGTGAGCTGGACGAGCTGCAGTACGGCAGGCTGAGAATCATCATCGAATACGGTCGAGAGGTGTACCTTGCCCTGGTGGTGAGAGGGCAGGAATCCAGGTACCTCCGCCCCGAGATGAAGAACAGCCTGAAGCTGATACACCGCAAATACGGCAGGATTTTCGAGGGCTGGGACGGCAATCTCGCCAAGGTGAGGGGCATCGAGAACATATTAAAACCGTTGGTGGTAGCGAGATAGATTCGAATGGATAAGAAAGGGGCCATTTTTTCTACATGACCTGTGCTCGAAGGTTTGACTTTCACTCCTGGCTCTTGTCACTGTACGACTGCATCATCTCCTGCTGCTTGATAAAGGCATCCCTCTCTGCCTCGCATCCGTCCACCGGCGCCTCGGCGCTGTAGAGCTTGCACCAGCTCATGTCGTTCTCCACACCTTCCACCACGAAAAAAGGACAGTTCTCGCACTTCATTAGGGTATATATGTCACTGAACCCTTATATTCCTTGTCATGGTGTAGCAATTATTGTGAGAGAAGCGAGGGAAAAACGTTGCCCGTTTTTCATCTCAGGATAGCTCCTTGATCATCACCAGGGCGTCCTCATTTTCGTAGAACCCTCTGATTTGCGATACCACAGAAAAGCCCAGTTTGGTGTAGAAGGCTTTTGCCACATCATTGGAAATCCGAACCTCCAGATAGATGCGACCCATGCCCGCATTTTTGGCAGAAGGAATTATTGCATTCACAAGCTCTGTTCCGATGCCTTTCCTCTGATGTTTTGGCTGCACCGCAATATTAAGGAGGTGGGCCGCGCTCCTCTTTTCTCCGTGGCCGAAGCCCTGGTCTATCAGTGTCAGGGCATACCCCACGAGATTATCCTGCAGAAGAGCCACATGGAATCCGTTTGGCTCTATCATGTAGAGGGCCTCGAACATGTTTTCGGACCACGGGTGCGGGAAGCACTGCCGCTCTATTGCCATCACCTCCGGCAAATCGGTGCGTTCAAAACCCCGGAGTGTAAGTTCCCGCTGCATGTGATCGATGTTATCAGCTCCTATCTGCACAACAACTGAGGTATTTTAATCGTATGTCACATGCCCAAAGGACATATGGCCTTTTGAGGTTACCGATTGAAACCATCCCAGCAGTGCAAGTTCTTTTCATACGATACAAATATGTCGGATCAGGTGCAAATGGACGGGAATTACTTTTTAGTTAAGAATAATTCGAATAAATAACAATATAATAAATGTCGGGCCAATCAACGGAAAAAATCTTATATACGATAATTAAAATAAATTCAAGTGTCCTAAAGTTACGAAGAAGGGAGGGTAATTGGGGCGCTGGGGAGAGGATAGCCGCCCCAGCCTATTTCGCGGCACTCTCCCCCAAATCAGCATTCGCAATAGACATCAGAAAAGGAGAGGGGTAGAATCCTGAGTGACAACGAGTTGGATTTACAGCAAGGCTACGACTTGCAGAGGCGCAAGACACATTCCACAGCCGATGCGCTGAAGGAGATATTAAGCGAGATGAGTGTTTTTGATTGGGTGGATTGTGCGGCTGTTGTGAGAAGGGACGGTGTTTTGCTGGCCTTCCATATGACCAAACCCACCCCGAAAGAAATCCGGGAGTCCTGTGCGATTCTCAGCGCAACCATTGTGGGGGCAGCAAAGAGCATATGCACCAAGTACAGAATAGGCATCCCCAAGAGGGTGATAATCCAGGCCAAGGATTGCGACATCATCCTCTCAAAGTCAGGAAATACAGCTTTGCTCCTGTGTCAAACCAACGTGAGATACGACCCCGTATTGATGGACGAGGGACTGCGCAAGACCGTGGAGAAGGTCGAGGCCGTTATGGGATGATATTTTCAAAGAGAAGTACTATTTTTTACTCTAGAAAGGCCTCCCTTTTATAAGCTGTGGGCACAAATAAGATGAGTGCTGTGAATATCTCCAGCCTGCCCAGCCACATGCAAACCACTAGTATCACCTTACCCGTCGTGGGAACGGAGGCATAGCTGTAGCTGGGACCCACGCCGCCAAGGGCCGGCCCCACGTTGCCAAGGCATGAGGCCGTGGCAGACGCCCCTGTTATCATGTCCAAGCCCAAGGCCAGCATGGCGGCCGTACATAGGATAAAGATGAGTATGTAGGCAAAGAAGAACATGGTGATGGTGTGCAGGTCTTGGTCAGATACAACCGTCTTTCCCAGACGAACGGGCATCACGGCATGGGGATTGAGGAGCTGCATGAGCTTTTTTTTCAGCATCTTCAAAAGGAGCAGCATTCTGACCTGCTTCATGGCCCCGCTGGTTGAGGCGGCGCATCCCCCCATAAACATGAGCATAAGCAGCAAAAACCTTGAAAAGCTGGGCCAGGTGTCGTAATCTGCAGTGGTGTATCCTGTGGTCGTCATTATTGACACGGTCTGAAAGGCGGATTCACTGGCCGTATCTCCAGTTGCGGACCCAGCAGCCAATTGATTGAGAAATATCAGGACCCCTGCAATGCCGATCATGCCCAGATAGAACCTGAATTCAGGATCCCGTAAATATTCCCTCCCCTTTCCCTGCAGGGCGTAGTAGTGGAGTGTGAAATTCGTACCGGCAATTATCATAAACACGATTATTAACCAATGGACGGGTGCCGAATAGTGGCCAATGCTGTCGGTGTGAATGGAGAAACCCCCTGTGGACATGGTGGTGAAGGCATGGTAGACAGCCTCATAGAGGGGCACACCCAACAGTAGCAGGGCAATGACCTCCGCAATGGTGAAAAAGACATATACGAGCCAAAGCAGCTTGGCTGTCTGCATGATGGTCGGTTTGAGCTTGTGGAGGGAGGGGCCGGGAGCCTCCGCCTCGATCAGCCTCAGTCCTCCCCGGGTTAGGCGTATGAGAACAGCCACACTCAAAACAATGATCCCCATCCCTCCGAGCCACTGCAATAGGGCCCTCCAGAAAAGAACGCTTTGAGGGTGGTCCTCCAGAGGATAGGGCAGAACCGTAGCCCCTGTTGTGGTCAGGCCCGACATGGCCTCGAAATAGCCGTCAACGAAGTTGGGGAGCGTTTCAGTCAAAACGAAGGGAAGGGATGCAAAGAAGGCCACAACCAGCCACCCGCCTGAGACTATGGCGAAACCCTCCTTGTCAGTGAAATCCTCCTTGCTTCCTATGAACTCCAACAAAAATCCCGATAACAGGGTGAGGCCAAAGCAGAAGAGAAACACCACCAGGTTGAAAGGTATGTGCACATAGGTCAGCGTGCTTTCTATCTCCCAAAAGTACAGGGCAGGAATTGTGGGAATAAGGAAGGCGAAGGAGAAGAACTTGATGATGGTCCCAATGGCCCCTATTACCACCTTCAACCTCACTTGTTCTCACCCCACCAGCCATCTATTCACTGTCTTTGCGCCAGAGGGATGGTAAAGGAGGAATATTCTGTCTCCTTCGGTGAGCACGTAATCGTCATGGGGAACAAAGGTTTCCTTCCCCTTTGCTACCGCTACAATTAGAAACATATCTATGACTGATGCGAACTCCTTGACGGCCTTGCCCAACCCCCTCATCTTGATACCCACTTTTATCTCACGGAAGTCAATCTCCTCATTCCAGATCGATTTCTTACGCAGCGGATCGCTACCTTTAAGGAGGTTCATTATGGTCTTGACCAGCAGCAGGTTGGGGACAACCGTGTCATCAACCAGGGTTTTTTCAACCGATTCCTTCAGGTCTATCCTGTCCACGAGAGCCAGTGATCTTGGAACCCCGAAGTGTTTTGCCAAAACGGAAATGAGTATGTTCCTCTCCATGCTGTAGCCCATGGCCAGCATCACGTCGAACTGCTCAATGCTTTCCTTTTTCAGAACTCCATGCCCCAGGGGATTCGAGTGTATCACAGAGGCTGTGGGTAGCTGAGCTGCGGCTTTTTCGGTTCTGTCCTTGGAAATCTCCATGATGACCACGGATATATCCGATTCAACCAGTTTATGCGCTAGCGTCAAGCCCATATCGGTTGCTCCCGCGATAAACACATCCTTGACCTCGCCATAGGGTTTAATCTTCAGACCAAGTGATGTCTCCACGTCCTTTATTTTGGCCCTACTGTCCAATAGAATGCACAGCTCGTCCTCGGCCTGAAGGGTCAATGGATCTGCTGGAAGTATCTGCTCCACCCCTCTGAATACCGATGCTATTTTCGCCCCCTTAGGCAAGCCGATATTGGATAGAGAACCCTTACAGCAGGAAGAACCGGCCTCCACAACCACATGGAAGACCTCTAAACCCCTTTTTCTTATCTCCTTTACTTTCGAGGGGAATGCGAAAACCCTTGATATCTGGGAGGCGGCAATGAGCGGCGGGCATAAGGTAAAATCTACGCCGATGTTGGCGTATCTGCGAGAGACAGCTTCCCTGGCAAGAGAAGGATTTTTTATGCGGGCAATGGTCTGGCAACCGTGATAATTGGCAAGGGAGCAGCTTGTTATATTCGAGCTATCATCCTTTACCATCCCTATGAAGTAACTGCTGTTCTCAATTCCGGCATCCTTGAGGGTATTGGGATCACATACATCCCCGTTCACGACAAGTGCATCGATTCCTTTGGCCTCCGAGGCCATGGCCAAATCCCTCTCAATGAAGGCCACTTCGTGTCCCTCAGAGCGAAGCAGTCTGCCCAAATATCGACTTGCATCCCCATACCCACCTATGACAACGTACATGATAACTCCAACCATCAGGTCTGAGGATAATATAGGGCGAGCTCGATTCCCTCCCTGTTGAACTCGCTTAAAATATTTTCAGCAACTGCTGAGCGCACCTCCGGACGCTCTGACTGCTGACAGAAATAGGTGAGTCCAATCAACACGCCTTGGGGTTCGATGGATATCAATACTGTTGGCTGAGATGGCACCTTGTCTGGATTGGAGGAGCTTTTAATCATCTCCTGCCTGTGTTTTCGCATAATCGGGCCGGCGATGTTGTTGACCACCTGGGTAACTATATCCTTGGCAAGCAGATAATCGGTTTTTGCAGGAAGAAGGATTTTGATTTCGTCCCAAACAAGGATGTCCTCTTTTGACAGGGAATATATGGGATTGGAGAAGACAAACGAGTTTGGAATCATGATCGTCCTGTTTGTCTGCCTCCTTTTATCGAGAAACTCACCTATTTCTATCAGAAGCGTGTTCATCATGGTTATTCCGACGATTTTACCCTTGATTCCGTTGATCTCGATGATGTCCCCCAGCTTTATGTGGTGGTGAAAGATTATGTAGAGCCAGCCGGCAAAGTTCATCAGGGCCTTGTAGTATAACAGGATAAAAAACAGAATGCCCATGCCTATTATGATGCTCAGACTTACGGTGGTGCCTATCAGAAGGAATGCCAGGATGAGAAGTGAGGCGATCCATATCGAGTATTTGATGATCTGCCACGTGTATTGAACCTCGTACTGTGACATGAACTTGGACAGGGACTTTTCGAAAATGGGCCTCAGAACAGAGATGAAGAGCATCGTCGATATCAAAATAAAAACCACGACAACTGCCGGGGTCATCAGCCTCGCCAATATCTCCTCGAATGGTCCAACACCCACGAATCGCGTCAAATAGGTGAGCAGCGCCGCTAAAATGAACAGGAGAGCGACCTCACCCAGGATAAGCTTAACTAGCCTCCTGGAACTCTCTTCCATATAATAGTAGAATAATGAGGAGGTATATCAATTTTCCTGATAGATTATCGAGGGCCGGATTGGAAATGTCTGGTGCTTCATAGTGGTGTGTTTGCACGCATTTCTCTTTTACTTTCGCTCACCCCTCCGTACCTGAGGTATATAAACCAAGAACATCTACCTTCTATTTGAAGGTGGTAGAAAATGACCGGAGAAGAACACTACAGTTGGGAAGAGGTGTACAGGCTCCTTTCCTGTGATACACCCTATGAGAATTGAGAATCAAAACGCCAGCTTTCACCATCCGCTACCTAGATTTCGGGGTGGGTTGTTCGGGACTTTTCCTCGTGGTGCGCAATCCCCCCTCTATTTTTTTCCCATGACCATGAGCACCTCGGTTTTGCATTTGGGGCATTTCCCGCTGGCTGCTCGGTTCATGATGGTGCGAAATTCCTCCCTGGTAACAAGGATCTCCCCGCAGTTCGGGCAGTAGGTGTCCTGATACCTGCCTCCGGGGAGGTTGTTGATGTACACGTTGTTCAATCCTTCCATTTTCGCTATATGTTTTGCAGAGAGGAGTTCCTCTTTCAATGTAGCTGGAATATCGGTCAACCTGTGGGCCGGGAAAAAACGGAGGAAGTGCAAAGGCGTATCCTTGCCCAGGGTACTGAAGATCCATTTGGAAAGGCGCGCAATCTCTTCTGGCTTGGAATTTAGGGGAGGCACGAGCAGATAGGACAGCTCGATGTGCACACCCATCTCCTTTGCCAGGCGGCATGTGTCCAGAACCGGTTTGAGATGCGCCCTTGATATCTTGGCGTAAAACTCGTCGCTGAAGGCCTTGATATCGATGTTCACGGCATCGATGAAAGGTGCAAGCTCCGTGAAGGGCTGGTGCTCGATATAGCCGTTGCTGATGAAGACATTGAAGAGTCCCTTCTTTTTCAGATACCTTGAGGCGTCGTACACGAATTCGTACCATATGGTGGGCTCGTTGT
>CP070726.1:2159038-2163125 GCA_020350865.1 Thermoplasmata archaeon | reverse complement strand
TATCGTATTTTATGGTGGTGTAGTTATGATTTTTTGCGAAGCCCGTTTCATCATCATAACATAGACTCTCGCCGGTTACATACACGTTGCCGGAAGCATCCACTGCCATGGAATAAACAAAGTCGTTATAATTATCCGGACCGTTGTATCTTGCCACCCACTCCTCAGGTGGCATTGCGCTTGCGTTCCTCGTCGGCAGAACCACCACGTAAGAGGCGGCGCATATCGCGACGCACAATACAAGGCTTACCATCTTGGATTTCATTTTCCAGGCCCTCTGTCATCGGCTCCGCAAGAAACGCCCTTTTCGGCGTTCCCTTCCCGGCTTTGTAGAATAATATCTAATTTTGAATATTAATCATTTGTGGAAGGATTTTTTGCCTCTTTTATTGTTGCTGCTTAGGCTCACATAAAAGCTCAACTACTTGATTGTGAAGGACTTCGTCGATTGTCGATTTATACCGGCCCCGAAATTGTTTGAGGAATGACGAAAAAATATATATGTTGTAATACACTGATATCGGTGATTATCTGATTATTTCTGGTTATTACCATGCAATGCTTATATAGGATGTTCCCATGAATTAAGATCGCGGGTAGCTTATGAAAATCGTTAAATACGACAAATGCTATCAGATTCGCCAAGTTATGACCAGAGAGGTTCATCGTGACGTCTAGGGGGGCAGAGGCTTTACAGGGCTAACAGATTACCTAAAAGCGTACTACAGGGTTTGTCGTCTGGAATACGCCCCGGGGGAAATACCGGCAATATTCACCGTGCTTTTTTTGGGCTCCACCACGGTTTCCCGGTTCTTCGACCTGCCCGTCATGGAGGCTCTGGCCGCATTCATGCTTCTCTATCTATCGGGTTTCATCATAAATGCCCTGGCGGACAGGGAGATAGATGCTAAATACGATACGTTCAAAACGAGTATTCCGAAATCGGTGGACATGTTGGGTGAAAGGACACTGAAGGCCATGATCATCGCCCATGTGGTCATAGCATCCGTTCTGGCCTTTCACATATCCATGCAGATGAGCAGCATCGTTCCCATAGGATTGGTGATTCTGGGTGTGTTCTTCGGCCTGGGATATTCTGTTAGGCCCTTCCATTTCAAGGTCAGGGGCGTGTGGCACGCCATTGCCTTGGGCTCCTCTGCCTTCTTCTTACCCTTCGTATTTCTCATGTTCGTTGTGGCAGAGGGTATAACACTCCCGCTGGCAGCTTTCATTATCGGTTTCTCTTTCGTGCACTACGGCATGGAATTCGGCAACCAGGCAATAGATTATATCGAGGACAAGGCCGAAGGTGTTAAGACACCCCCAGTGAGGTGGGGCATGATGCCCTCCCTTCTGGTGGCCCTTGGCTTCATCTTCTTTGGTATGGCAACCGAGATGACAAGTCTTTATTTCATCATACTGTCAAAAGGCAGTTTTACCTTCATTCATCCGGTTCTCACCGCCAACGTGCTGTTTGTTGCCCTGTCGGCCATTATATGTGCCGGATACTACATACCCACCAGAGGACTGTGGAGGATGTACACCACCCTGAGAACGTCCAAAACAGTGGAGGAGGGCATGCCAACTCTGAAGAAGATATGCAACTACGCAAAATGGCAGACCAGCGGTATCCTCGGTGTTGCCCTGGTGAGTGCAATATTATTTATAGGTGTTGCCTTTGGGTCACAGACACACGTTCTGTCAGGTGATGAAGACAGTGCTGGTATATCGACGGGTTCATTGTCGATGACCTCACATCCGGAGGTCGAGTTTTACCAGGATGTAAGCGGTGATACCTGGGCCAATGTCTCGATATCCATTCAAAACGACGATACACAGAAGGAGAGGGGCAGCCTGATGATCATGCTTCAGTCCTGGACGGCCAATTTTCTTCTGAAGGCCGAATCCGAAGTCTTAAGAGATCCGCTACCACCCTATAAATATTGGAACATCAGCACACAAATCTATGCCCATGACGTGGACGATACAACCATTAAAATCTTCATCCTGGCGGACGTAACCGGGGGGGGTGAGTTCGAACCCATGAGGGAGCCCTGGATAGTACCCGCCGAAAAGGAGCTGTACATCTACGATGTTTCGGTGGAATATTATGAGGAAATATTCCTTGACGAGAAAGCGAATGTAACCGTCACAGTGTTCAATGAAAAGTTCAATAAGGCCATAGGTGATCTTGAAGTGGAGGTCATATGTTCCTATCCCTACTGGTTGGTCTGGGATGATGAATGGGAGCAGAACAATATCACCCTGAACGCCGGTACGATGTGGACGCCCACTCTCTCCCTTGATGTAAACGAAGTGGATGATCCTATATTCCTCATATATCTCTACGACACCAACGACGACAACAAAGTTAAGATCGATGAATATGTATATATCGATGAATAGATGAACGGCACTTCTATATACCATGTTGTTTTTATGCCATACGTTCATGTTTATTTCATGAAATGAAAATGACCTGGTGATGGAGATGAAACGGGGATTTTCGCTGCTTCCTCTTGTGGACATGGACGGGGTGCTCACAGAAGAGGAGAGAAGGCGCATTATCAAACGCCTCCACAGCCTCCTGTCCTGGGTGGGCAGCAGCATTCCTGAAAAGGAGGTGATCTCGGGAAGGGAGGTGAACCTAAGAAAAATTATATCCGAACTCATATCAAAGCCTGTGCTCTCCAAGGAGGATATTGAAAAGGCATGGAAACTGGCCAAAGCCCTGGCTGAGCGGGAGAAGTTCTTGGAGAGAGTGATCATCGAAGGAGACATCACAGAGGAGCATGCATTGGAGCTGCTGGAGGAGGCCCGGGGCCTGCTGCGCGCAATAGAAGAGCTTGAGAACATCAGAGAAAGGGTTAAAGCAATGGAAGGCAAGCAGATCCTTTTGAGCAAGGTTGATGACGAGAAACGCTGGAAGCAGTTCCTGAACACGGTCAAGAAGAAAACCTAGGCGCCGGGGAAAAGGGTGGTAGGAGGTGTGGCATGATAAAGCATACGAAAGTGTCAGAAGAAGAGGATTACATAACAAAGGAAACCCTAGAGCTCAAGGCTCGTTCCTGGTACGAGGAGGTGAAGGAGTATGTTCGAAAGGGATTTTCCCTTGAGCCCACATCCTCGGTCCTCCTGGTAATCGACATGCAGCGCTTTTTTGCAGACGAGCAATCGCATGCCTTTCTTCCTGCAGCACGGGCGATAGTGCCCAATATCAAGCGTTTGATAGCAGTATATAGGGCATGTGCTCAGCCTGTGATCTTCACCAGGCATGCACTGCTTGATTCTGAGGATCCAGGCATCATGGGGGAGTGGTGGGCCGATGTCCTGAGGGAAAAAAGCCCTATGTCCGATATCCTGCCGGCACTTTCCCCCCTGCCATCTGATACCGTGATAAGAAAAACGAGGTACAACGCCTTCTGGGGAACCGAGCTGGGGGATATTCTCGCACAAATGGGTGTAAAGAGCGTCGTTATCACGGGGGTGATGACGCATCTGTGCTGCGAAACAACCGCCCGGGAGGCCTTTATTCGGGATTTCGAGGTTTATTTTGTGGTGGACGGCACCGCCACCCAGGACGAAGAGTTCCATGTATCTTCGATCAGGAATCTTGCCCACGGATTCGCCATCCCCGTCACAACCAGCATGATAATGGATGCCTTCGAGGGGATGCGGAATTGAGGGATGTGGCGGTAATTGGTGCGGGTCCCGCTGGAGTTGCGGCATCCATATACCTCAAGAGAGCGGGTTTCGAGCCTCTCCTGTTCGAAAGAGACCGTATTGGTGGTCTGCTGCTCAATGCAAATTTCGTGGAAAACTACCCCGGTTTTCCCGAGGGCATCGGCGGAAAAATCCTTGCATCCCTGTTTGAGCAACAGCTGTCCCGCCTTTCGGTGAACATCGCATACAAGGAGGTTACCGGTATAGCCTTTGAAGGTGGTGCATACAAGTTGAGTACCCTTGGGGAGGATTGCTCATTTAGAACGGTGATTGTGGCCACAGGCTCGGTTCCAAAATCCATTGATATACTGATGCCGCCTGTATTTGATGAGGGAAAGATTTTTTACGAAATAAAGGATATCCC
>CP070726.1:2151396-2158938 GCA_020350865.1 Thermoplasmata archaeon | reverse complement strand
CACACCATTCAGACACACATTGAGGCCCCTGGCCTTTATGGATTTCTTCAGTTTCAGAGTGATCTCACCTGTTATGTTTTCCCCGGGTGAATAGGTATATTTTGGAAGATTCAATTCGATCTTTCCCTTCCAGAATACCATATAATCACCTCCCTTTTCGTATAAACCAATATGTGATAGCTTTTTATATATTTTGTTGTAAAAGTAAAGGATAAGCAACGTTTCATCCAATTTCCTGCTCTTCAACAGCCCCCCGCCACAAATGGTTACCATCATTGCTAACCGTGAACCGGCTCCCGCCACAAGAACCAGTTGGTGATGCCGAAGATCGGCTCGGTTTCCACGACCTTGTACCCGAACTTCTCGTAAAAACGAACGTTCTGGGGCTGGTCGGTTTCATGATAGGCGGGCATGTTCTGGGAATCCACCTGTTTGCAGTAATATTCCATTAGTTTTTTTCCGATACACTGGCCCTGTCTTTCCGGCAGAACCCCGATGGGATCGATATGCCAGTGTGGTTTTTTGAAATCGTGGATTCCCCATACCTTCCGTGCTTTCTTTAGTCTGAGGATAGGCCCTCTGGCCACAATGAGTGCCGGCAGCATCTCAAGTCCACGGGGAATGGAATTCTGGCAGTCTGGCCACTTCACCATATGCATGACACCCACCATCTTCTCCCTGTCTTTTGCAGCGATCTTTGTCCCGGGTTTCTTTTCAAGCGTGGTTTTGAATCCCATTTTGAGCTGTTTTCTGTGCTTTTCTGTGTTTCCGCCCATGATTTTTCCTGTAAAAGGTGTGTTTATGAAGGCCTTGCTCAGCAAATCGGCTGCCTCGTCAATCTCGTCTGGCTGCAGGGGTACGATGGTAATCTCACTCATAATATCTCCGAAAATAAGACCAACTCAGATTACATATACTGTTGTTTGTACCCTAAATCAGGAACACGTTCTCGATTTTTTTATTCCATCATACATAGCTGTAAATCTCATATTATAGGAACATGCAATATTTTTAGAATGCTTATGAGCACCCAAAGGATGGTTACTATCTCCCAGAGATAATCCTGTATGTATTCGAGCAAAAGTACGAGTCGGTTGTCTCTTTGCGATAATTGGTGAGCTCCCTTTTAAGCCGCTTCAGATCCTCGTATGTATCAACATCGTACCATTGCGGGAGCAAGGTTATGGTCTTTCCATGTTCCCGGGCCTTATTAACTGTAGCCTCCACCACAGAGGGTGTGCTCCAGGGAATCCCTTCGAATATCTGGGGTAACTTTGAAGACAGACCAATGAGGTAATACCCTCCATCCTGGCAGGGACCCAGCGCCACATCTGCGCTCCCCAGGGCCTCGAGACCATCGGTAATGCAGTGGGTGGGTAGGTTCGGGGAATCGCTGTCTATTATGGCTATTCGCTCATATCCCTCATCAAATAGGGTGTCCGATACATTGGCGAGCCTTTCCCCTAGGTCCTCTCCCCTTTGTGAAAGTAGGCGAAAGTCTGATGGAACAAGATCCTCAAAGAAAGGCCTGGATGAATCGGGGATAAATGCAATAAAATGAGATGCTTCCTTAATCTCCTGCACCTGCTCTACTTTATCCGTTAGAAAACAGTGATAGAGCCTGGAAGCCTCCTCGGGGGAGAGGGGTGGAACAAGCCTGGTCTTGACGAAGCCAGGTTCGGGTTTCCTGGCCATTATTACAATTGCATACATTCAAATCCAACATTTCATTTCAATTTCCTGCCAATCCACCTTCCCCTGCCCACCTTGACTTCATCGGCTGCCGAAACCCATAAAGCCAGCCCGTCATCTGCGGCCTTGAACAACTCATCACCGTATTGCTCGATTATCCCGCCTTTGAGTTCGCTTCTTAGCTTGTCCTGGTACATGTGGCAGTGTTTAGCAAAATCCTCTGACAGGTCTTCCTTCTCAACAATATCATAACCTGCCCCGATTAACAGGTTCTCATAGCCCTCCAGTGTTTCCACATAGGGAAACACCATGAAGGTATTGAGAGACTCCCATTCCTCATCGCTCATTCTCCCGGTCTGGATCCAGTCTGTGAATGCAATAGTCCCCTCAGGTTTCATTACCCTTTTTGCCTCTGCAATGAGTTTTTTCTTGTCTTCCACATAGCACCAGGCGTCCTGGCCCCATACCACGTCGAAGGAATTCTTTTCGAAGGGCATATCCAGGGAATCCCCGAGTTTGTACGCAATGAGGCTTTCAAGCCCCGTCTTCGCTGTCCTTTTGTTGGCTTCATCAACCATCTTTTTCGTGGCATCCAGGCCTGTTACCCTACAACCGTACTTTCTGGCCAGATGTCTGGCCGGCCCACCCAGGGCACTGCAGATGTCCAGGACATGCGTTTTACCGGTAATCCCTGCTTTCTCTGCCAGGATATCGGTTTCGGGGGCTCCGCCCACATGGATTTCCTCGCCCATGAGCATCTCCCACAGGACACCAACCGGTCCTTCGTACACTGCCTGCACATCCTCCAGTTTAAAATCCAGTCTCTTTCCTCTGACAATTTCGGTCATTTCTTTCCCCCTATTACATCGCCTCAATTCTTGGTTAACCAGCATTTGGGATCAGCCGCAAGTATGTCCCCTGCCTCGTAATATGCCAGGGCCCTGCACCCCCAGCATATGGAGTTATTTTCACATGTTTGGCAGCCCCCGGGCAGATTGCGGCTGTCCCGCAATTCCGTATAGAGCAGCGATTCCCTGTTCCTCTCAACTATGGTTTCAAAAGGCTCGGAAAGTACGTTGCCGTATCCTTTCCTGATCACGGAGCAGGGTGTAACATCGCCGTCAACTGTAACGCAGATCGCCCCACCGCAGTAGTATTTGTTAGCATCCATTGTGCTCATTGATATATCTGCTGCAGGGTAGTTGATCTCATCCCTGGCCATAACTGCTTCCCTGATATCTTCCAGTGCCGGAATCCATTCCGGATGCTTTTGGGCCAGGCCCACACCGCACATCTGGGTAAGACAGGTTCTAACACCCTTTTCCTCGAAGAAATAACTCATGGTCCGCCTGACATCCTCTCCCGCCAGATCCCTGGTAAACGTGATGCAGTTGAATACGCACTCCGGGCTCTTGCCCAGGGTTAACACATTGTCCACTCCCTGAAGTATGGCCTTAATATTGTCCGCAGGCCCGGTATGCAGCTTCCTGTAGAGGTTCTCATCCAGTGTGTCCAGATGCACCGATATAAACCCACTGACTGATAGCTCCACTGCCTTTTTGGCGGCATCCATATCCCTGAGTGGCAGACCGCTGGTCCAGATGTTGTTCTTCAAGCCCCTTTCTTCTGCATATTCCATCAATCTGTCCCAGCCCTCTCTGACAAGGGGGTCCCCTCCCAGCCAGTCAACAGCCCTGATGCCCATCCTGTCAGCCGAGTCCAGAACGGATTTTATTACCTCGTCTGGTAGTTCCCTGTTCTGGGATGTATCTGAAGAAGCGTAGCAGTAGAGGCATCCCTGGGAGCAGGCCAGGTTCGATTCTATCTGCACTGTGTACACCTTGTTCTGCTCGAAATACCTGGTCAGCTCTTCCGTATCCGGGTGAATGCAGCTGTGGGCAGCCGGATTGTTGTTCGTCATGACTAGTCTCCTGAAAGACCGATGGCAATAAGCGGAACTATCACCATTAATATGGACCAGACGAATCCTGTCTTGGGCATATTGAATCTGCCTATCTTCTTTACGAAGCGTTCCATAATGGCAAACAGTGTGAGGATCACGAGCATCGCATTGAATATGATTGTGTCTATATCCTCCTGCTCTTCTGGTAAATATCTTCCAAAGGCGTCCCAGTTGTTCCACCTGACGAGAAAGAATATGATTGTCATGTGCACGAGGCCGAAGTATGCAAAGGTCATGAGGTGCATTTTTAGCCATGCCCTCAAACGCTTGTTTGGGTTGATGAGCTCTGTTTTTCTATTTTTCTCGATTACATACAATAGGAAGAATATACCCAGAAATATACATGCAATTATGGTGGACAGGTCCCAGGGTAAAAAATCTATGAGAATGGGGATTGTGAGAAACGATGCAACTGCAGCCGTGAGCTGACATGATATTTTTGGAACGTTATAGGCCAGTCCCACATTGATGAATATTATGGGTATTGCAAAATTGTGCCCCCACCTGGAATCCTCCTCAAAAAGAGAGAATGCCGGGCCCAGCCAGAAGAGGAGCCATACTACACCCAGTATGAGAATACCGTTTCCTGACGTCATCAATTTCTTGTAATTAAACTTCAAACCTCTTACCTCACGGCATGTATCAATTATTAAATATTTGATTGTTCCTACCTCAAAGAAAGGTCCATGTTGTAAGTTTCCGATTCCTGATTTCGGGGTTTATCATGATATCCATTATTACACCTGTTTTGAACGAGAGGGACAATATCAGGCCCTTTTTCAAGAATATGGGCGAGCTTCAGGGAGATTTTGAACTTATAATCGTTGACGGCGGGAGTACGGATGGCACCCTAGATGAAATTAGGGATTTAAAGGAGGATTTAGGCCATCCACTGAAGGTTTTGAGCGGTTCCCTAGGCAGGGCCCAACAGATGAACAGGGGGGCAGATGCAGCCGAAGGTGATAACCTCCTGTTTTTGCATGTGGACAGCCATATAGCCCGTGATTCACTTCCCTTGATTGAAAAGGAAATCAATGAGGAGCGGATGATAGGAGGGGGCTTCACCCACAGTTTTTCCAATCCCGATTCCTTTTTTAAACTGGCCAGTGCATTTGGAAACCTGCGCACCAGGATGACACAGATATTCTTCGGAGATTTCGGGATATTTATAAGAAAGGATGTTTTCGATAAGGTGGGTGGCTATGATGAAATACCTTTCTTGGAGGATGTGGAGTTCTGCAAAAAAGCCAAAAAATACGGCAGGCTGGGCCAGATAGACAGGTTGATTGTCACATCCCCCAGGCGCTATCATGCCAAGGGCAAATTCAGGTTGACGGCCTTTTTCTCCCTGGCTGTCTTCCTGAACATGCTCGGACTGCGCCCGAAATTCCTGTACAGATGGATTATAGAAAAGTAGGACGCATTGTAATTTGGCTTAAAGGATACTATTCTTCTTCTAACATTTCACCGCATACGATGCAGTGCTTAGAATGTTTTAGCATCGTTATGGGATAAGGCGTGTTACAACGCGGGCAGAAGCGGACATTATCGCTGTATTTCGAGCTCTCTGGGGTGGGCTGGACCTCCTTTTGGGGCTTGATTTCGCGCTCAATGGCTTTCAAGGTCTTGTACTCAACCGAGATATTCTGCCAGAAAATCTCCCCCCGCCTGGACAGATATTTCGGGAAAAATATGATCCAGAGTACAAAGACCAGAACTGCCCAGCTCACGGGTGTCCATGTCAGGGATCTGAAGGTCTTTTGTTCTGGATATGCCTTCCCGGCGTCGATTTTACTTGCATCCAGGTACACAAACTGGGCACTCAGAAGGCGAATTATAATGTAACCAATTTCAATTGGCCGGACTCGTTCTTCAAATAATTGTTCGTTATTGAAAATATATAGAATAATCCTCATTGTCAGTAATACAGCCCCAACGGCACCTAATCCGATCAATAAGTAATTGGGTTTGTACTCTCGACTTGTTCCCATTGCAACCGACCTGTATCAATTTCTACCGAATTATCTTAACCGATATAATATTATCCTTTAATAAAACCAGCCATGATACCCATACTTATGCATTAAATCGCAAATTTACAGCCCGTTTTATTGCTATCATTCTTATAGTTTGCAATTAAAGGATTGCGTCCCACAAACCTCTGCATATACCACCATAAATTCTTGTAATCCTCGTTCAATCCATAATAAATTCCTTAATCTTCTTGTTTATGAAAACCTTTGCGCTTTTTGAGGGAAAGTGTCCGTTTCCTTTGAGAGTTTCAACCGCCACCGGGTTTGGAATGATTTCTTTCGCTCGGGGATTCACCTTGGATGCGGGAAAGAATATATCGTTTTCAGAGGAAAAAACCATTGTTGGGGCTTTGAATTTCGCAAGCTCCTCTTTTGTCGATATTTTGGGCATTTTTGTTTCAAGTTTGACATAACGAAATATCGAACCGATAACATCAAGGGATATCTTGTCAATCTCCTCGGACATCATGGGTTTTACCGCTTTTTTCAGCCTTTTCTCCCTTGGAAATGCCCGGTACATAAACATGGGAAATACGATTTTAAACATCATTTTTGCCATTGAGCCTGTGGCTATTCCCGAAGGAACCAGTAGAACGGCCCGTGAAATCCTGTCCGGTGCATAGGATGCGGTCCTGAGAATTATTCCAGCTCCGTAGGACGGGCCTATCAAATTGGCCCTCCGGATATCAAAATGATCCAAAAGGTCAATGGTCCATTTCCCAAAACTGTCATCGAGAGGGGAGATTCTATTTTCGGAGCTCAATCCGGGGTGACCGATGGTGTCAGGGGCGTAAACGCGGTATTCATTCAGCAGGGGTCTAAACCATGAGAGGGTCAGGGGATTGACAGTATTTCCGCCCTGGAATATCATGATGGGTATCCCGGCTTCTGGACCTATGATCAGTACATGTGTATTGCCAAATCTCGTGGAAACCATTTGGGAATCGTATTTAACTTTTAGTTCATTTAGAGCTCTATCATATAATTTTAGGATTTTCTCTTTTCCTTCTTCATTCTTATAAATCGAATCTGTTGACATACTATCCACTTTCAATATTCTTCTTATAGAAATTAATTTGGTATCAATCCTTTATTTTGTATCTGTCCTTATCAGCAAAGAAATCCAGTGCCCATGTTCTTCTTTTAAATTCCGCAGAATGCAGCACCCCATCAGGAATGAGGTAGGAATCCCCTCTTTTATAGGTTTTGGTGGTTCCGCCTATTGTAAGCTCCATCTCTCCCTCTATAACGATTCCCCACTGGGCCCCGTGCTTGTGCTCCGTGATCTTTCCGATGGGCTCTATATCGAAAAATACTATCTGGTGGTCTTTTCCCTGGGAAAGCCATCCCCTGATGCCTTTGAAAGCGATGTCGGCTTCGGGGAGTTGGGTAATAATATCAGGATATGGCTTTACCTTTTCCGTGTTCGACATGTCAATCCTCCTGCATGTGAATATGATCAGATGTACTTGACCATTATTAATTGTTCTGGGCACTCAGGATTGTTCTGTTTCAATCTCCGAAAATCCTTAAATCCTATGCCCCTGTAAAAGGCTCTGGTTCTTTCATAGGGTTCGTATTCCACCGAGTCACCAAGAGTGTTGACACGCAATTCATGAACTCCTTTTTGGCTAAGTTCGGAAATCAACTGGTCTACGAGTTTTCGGCCAATCCCCTGCCGATGAAACTCAGGTAGCATTCCAATCCATCCTATATGTCCCATACCTTCGGTGACAAAGAATGATATAAAACCAACTACTCGCGTATCGTTTACAGCGATAAATCCGTGTTGAAACCGAAGATCAGTACTCATATACTCGATACCTGTCTTCGTAAACCATTCCGGAAGAAGCT
>CP070726.1:2147973-2151296 GCA_020350865.1 Thermoplasmata archaeon | reverse complement strand
GAGGAGTTCGATTATTTTCTCTCTAACTACGAGGAGATATACGCAAAGAAGCTGGCCTCCTTCGGTGAGGTGAAGGTGCCTCCACCGTGCTACGAGGCCGCAATGAAGCTGTGCCTGAGAGACAGCATTCGGGTGGTCCCCATCGACATGGACGATCTGTACTATGCCGATGTTTTCTGCGAGAACGTCTCCACATGGGACCTAATAAGACATTCACTAAGGGTGAAAAAGCTGATGAGGAAGAAGTTCAAGGCCAAAACCGCAGAGGAGTTCGTATTGGAGTGGGACAAAGAGATCAACAAGCTGAAGGGCTTTCGCAACTTGGAGACGAAGAGGGAGGAGTACATGGCCAACGAGCTTGCGCGGCTGGCACAAGAGCATGAGCGCATCCTCTGTGTCATGGAGATGCAGAGGGCGGAGGGGGTTTTTCGGAGACTGAATAAAAAGGACAGTACGGATGAAGAAGAAACCCGCAAGTGAGGAACCCTCACCACGAATCCCAGTGGATCAGTTCTGTCAGATTGATCCTGTACGAGCTTTTGACCTGCTCTTTTGGATGGCCCACAGGGAGCAGGGCCACTGGCCTCACATGGGAGGGGAGGCCCAGTACCTCCGATACCGCCTTTTCGTTGAAGGCCCCCACCCAGCAGGATGCCAGGCCGAAATCCACTATGGCCAGCAGCATGTTTTCCGCGGCTGCAGCGCTGTCCTGGATGCAGTACAGCTCCTTGCCCCGGCTGCCGTACGGCGCGGCCCGCTGGAGATTGGCACAGACAACTATTACCACGGGTGCCTCATACACGAAGTGCTGATCCAGTGCGGCCTGGGCCAGCTTGAACTTGATGTTCTTGTCCTTTACCACTATAAAATCCCTGGGCTGCAGATTGCCTGCGGAGGGTGCCAGGTTGCCAAATTCTATGATCTTCCTAATCACGCTGTCATCCACAACATCCGGTGTAAAACTCCTGATGCTTCTCCTTGATTTTATGGCCTTTGCCAGTTCCAAGTTGCTCCCTCCACCTGTTGATGGTGCCTTAATGCAATCATGTTCTAAATTTCTTTCTAGATAATCATAGCAAAAGATTCCTATACATCCTATCCCTTATCTCTCGCAAGAGGGGATGAAGATGGACCAACCCATACAAAAACATGTTCAGGAGTTCAAAGAAGGGGACTTCATAAGGGGAAAGTTTGCTGTGCGCAGCAAGGATACACCGAAGGAGTACAGGAACAAACCGGGCAAGTACTTCTTTCTGGGCATCGGCGACAAGACCGGCGACATCTCGCTCAAGTACTGGGGCCGGGCCGATGAAAGACCGGTGGAGGAGCTCTACAACTCCCTTTCGGTGGGGGATGTCATCGAGCTCATGGGCCAGGTGGAAGTGGACAAATTCGATAACATGCTCTCCGTAAGCGTGGACGAGGGTCTGCACCCGGTCAGAAAGTGCGGTGAGGACGAATTTGATGCCAGGGAGTTCCTGCCGGTTGCGGAAAGGGACATAGGGGATATGATGGAGGAACTGCACGCCATAATCGGTTCCGTGGAGGAGCCGCATCTTGCGGGACTGCTTTCCTCCTTTTTTTCGGATGAGGACTTTGTCAGATCATTCCGGGAATCCCCCGCAGCCATGATGCATCATCACAGCTACCTCGGGGGCCTTCTGGAGCACACCCTGAACGTGGTCAAGCTCTGCGACTCGATGTCAAAGCACTACCCCAAGCTCGACAGGGAACTGCTAATCTGCGGAGCGGTACTGCACGACATCGGCAAGATCGACGCGTACCAGGCCCAGACGAGCATAGACATGACGGATTCAGGTAAATTCCTGGGCCACATATCAATGAGCATATCCATGTTCGAGGAGAAGCTCAAGGATACAGGCGCATTTCCGGGGATACTCAAAATGAAGCTCTATCACCTGATCCTGTCCCACCACGGCAATATCGAATCGGGAGCCGAGAGCAGGCCCAAGGGCCTGAAGATCCCGGAGGCGGCAGTGCTGTACTACGCGGACCTCCTGGATTCCAAGGTGGCCGGGTTCCTTCAGGAGATGGACAAGGACAAGACCATAGAGGACGACTGGGTCTACCTGCGGGGCGTTGGCAGCGAGGTCTATATGAAATAGATACCCCGTGACTCCTGCATATTGATCTTAGGCACTTTCACAACATTGCTATATGCAAAAACTCTAAGTTATAATACCCGCGATAGCGAACAGGGGAGCCCCACCTAGAACCCCAGGGAGGAAAGGATGATGAAAATCTCATGCACATTGGAATTCGATTACGATTCAGAGGAGGAAGCTAGGGCCGTGGCAAGGGCCGTGGAGGTTGATAACGAGGGTTTTGTGAGGATGAACGTAAAGGGAAAAAGAATCGTCTCCACTGCCGAGTCCGAATCCATTCCCAGCCTCATCCACACACTGGATGATTTTCTGGCCTGTATTAATGTTGCCGAGAGGGTTATTACCAAGAAATAATCAATTATCTCCAACTCCCTTATCTTTGTATCCTTTTTTATAAGAGATCGAAGTTGAGTTGCCTGTAATGCAAACCAAAACCTTATAATTCAAACAATATATTAAGAACGGAGGTGTCGGATGACTGAGAGTGATGAAGACAAATCCCGTGCACGAACAGCACTTGTTATCCTGCTGTATTTTGTTGTGATCATGGTCATTACAGGGATAATCTATGTCGCTCTCGAGGAAAATGAATCGGAGTCAAATAACGGGGATTCCGCTAAAATTGAGCTCAATTATGTGGCAAAGACGGAAAACGGGTCATACTTGATGGGAATCAACGTATCGGACTCCCCTGAATATCATCTTAACGAGGTTAATGTTTCAGTTTACAAAGAAGTAAATGATATATACGAAACGGTTTATTCGGATAAATTACTGGCATGGATCACAGGTACATATCAGAGCACTTCTCCAGAAGAAAAGGTAATTTACAATGATGTTGATAACAACGATATCGTTTCCACGGGCGACCTGATCTTTATTTGGATTGATCCGCAAATGCCCGACACCTATACGATTAAAATGAACAGCATACATGGGGAGGCTTTGGCCGAAGGAACTTTCACAGCAGAATAAAACCACTTTCGTCATACCCAAAACCTTCTAATAATTGCTTCCTCTTTCCCTTTTCATATGCCGAATATACAGAAGCCGAGAGGCACCAGGGATTTTGGTCCTGAGGAGACGGAGAGGAGGCGGCACATCGAAAACGTGTTCAGAAAGACCGCTCAAACCTTTGGTTACAGGGAGATAGTCACACCCACTTTCGAGCATTCGGAGCTGTTTACGGAGAGATCC
>CP070726.1:2141031-2147873 GCA_020350865.1 Thermoplasmata archaeon | reverse complement strand
GGGCTCGTTTTCGGAATCATAGGCATACCAGTATATGTCATGAGTACCAGCCCAAACCTCCCCGCCGTTCGGAGAGACCATGGTGACCTGGGGAGGGTCGTTCACCGTATCGACTGTGAATCTCCATGATTCGGACCATATGCTGTACGCTCCCTCGTTATCCTTGGCCTTAACATGCCAAAAATAGGTGCCATCGGAAATGGAAGGGGGAAAGTAGTGGGTATCGGTAATATCGATTTGGGAATACTCCGGTGAACCGAAATCCGAATTGTCGTCTATCATTATCTCGTACGACACTATGTGGCCGTCTAAATCATGGGCGTCCGACCAGTCAAACCTGGGTGATGACGAGGTGATCACCTGGGTGTTCAGGGGGCTGTACAGCTGCGGTGGATACGGCTTCTGGTTGACATTTCCCCCGGAACCAAATACATAGAACATGCGGTCCTGTGATCCTATGTAAACCTTGCCGTTGGCGATGGCCGGGGAAGCTGCGATGCTCCCACCCGTGGTGTATTCCCATACGAGCGTGGTTTCGCCCCCTGCACCTGTCTCCTCCAGAGCCATGAGCTTATTGCTGCTCTTTGAGCCTATAAACACCTTTCCGTCCGCAACCACGGGCGATGAGAATCCGAGATCGCTGCCCGTGAAGTAGCTCCAAACAATTGAAGTTGAAGACTGGAGGGTATTTTCCTGCAAAGCGTACACAAATCCATCGTAGGCTGAGATGAAGACCTTTGAATCGTGAACCGCGGGAGTGCACGTGATCGAGTCCCCGATATCATATGTCCATATCAGATCGTAATTTGCTCCCGGGATGTCGTTATAACCCTCGTCCTCGGCCTCGGTGATCAAAGTGTCCCCGTTATCGTCCGGGGTTGCGTCAAGACACACCAGCACATTGTTGGTATAGGAGCCGATAAACAGCCTGTCATCGGCAATCGTTGGTGAGGAGTCCATCCATCCCCCCATATTGTATTGCCATCTTACAGTGGTGGAGCCGCCCAATCCCGTAGCATCCAATGCATATACAAAACCGTCATCCGAAGCGATGTATACGACCGGGATTCCGAACACATCATATCCAAGGGCCGGGGAGGCGCTCATGTACCCTCCTGTTGTAAAATTCCAAATAAAATCGCCATTCGCAGCATTCAATGCATGAAGTGTCTCCCCGCCCACAACATAGACCACGTACGATGAAAGACCGGGTATGTAGGCCACCAGAGGAGAGGATGTCGAGGAGTAATCGGCCAACCTGGTTCTCCATATGAGATCGTAGTTCGAAAAGGGAGGGTCATCAATTCCCTCGTCGTTATCAGAGCCATCGATTGTGCCGTCGCCGTTGTCGTCCGGGGTGGCATCGAGGCCGTATGCAAAGTCGGGTGTTGATCCCATTCCGATGGAGCCAATGAAAAGCATGTGCCCCGTCCCGGGGATATTTGCAATTGCGGGGGAGGATCTAAAGGAGTTGTCACCGCCGTAGTCCACATCGGTGAAATTCCAGTAGTCCCCAGTGGATTCGTTGATCCCGAATATCATGCAGTCGTCAACCGAATTGTCGTATTTGGTGGCAAAATACACCATATCCCCCACAACGGCTGCTGATGATTCTATCCCGGAGGCTGCGTTGAAGGTCCATGCCGTGGCGTTGGTGTCCGGTGCCGACACGGAGGGGTCTGCAACCCCTGTATGGGATGCATTTCCGTGGAACATGTACCAATCATGGCTTTCTATCGCCCTTGTTCCCCTGAACCGCACCCCCATATCTGTATCACAAGCTGTCCCTAATGTCCACTCATCTGCCCAATCTAAAAGTACGGGTGCATTTACCAGACCGGCAATTGACATCGTGTTCGTAAAAAAGATCGCTGATAAAAGTAAAATCTTTTGGGTTCTGCCATCTTTTATCATTACCTCACCAACGTATACCAAAGATCGAAATCAAGCTTCATTAAGCACGTGGATATAATAGCCTATCCAAGCTTAAATCATTTGTGGAACAGTTGGGATTTATTCTTCCCAGTGGTTCCGCGGCGCCGAAGATGTTGCAGATGCTGTTCTTGATGCCGAGGCCAAAGAGTCGAAACTCCATTAAAAATGAAACTTCTTATCCCTTTGTAGCAAAAGTTCACCATGAAATAGAGTCCCATCGCAAAATAGCCAAGCAAAACCCAGCAACCACCCGGCCATTATCCAACAACTGTTCCATAAAATACTTATCGATAAAGCTACATATGGATTATGTACACCATCATCTCGTGATCCTACATGTGAAGGAGTGAAATTATGAACGCAGTATCAAGGGGCTGATGTATGCAAACCGATTCAACAAAAAGAATGATTTCTTTGCTCATGGTAACATATTTGGTTTTTGGTAACTTTTTTGTGGCTTTTTCAGGTATTTTCTGCTTTGTTGCAGAGGCAGAGACCCAACTGGAGCTAAATGCGGGAAATATCACCTTGCAGCTCAGCGATATAGGAAGATTTCATCAAACGCGGGTTTCCACAGGCACCGAAAATATCATCCCCTTGAATGATTACTGGCAATACTTTTTTCTATATCAGGATAACTATGGAGCAGACAATGTGGCGGCCTTGTTTCCAGGTCTCCCCATGGAGGACGGGGATTTTGAGGTGATCAGCGGTGTGGACCTCCCTTGGGGCTGGGAGGAAACCGGCACAACACAGAAAATTTCTGGCACCTTCACCGAAACGCGGATTACGACCCCTGATGACTTCCGCATCCACCAGACGGCATGGACCCAGAACGGGGCGTATTGGGTGGTAATCGAGTGGAAGATCGAGAACATCTATGGCTCGGATCTAGCGGGGGTCGTGGCCGGTATGCGCCTGTGCTCGAATTTTGAAAACGACAACAGTGAAGATGACCTGGACTTCTGGGATCCGGGCGGCTCGATATATTATTACAATGACTCGAACGCTGCCAATCAGTACTTCGGTTTTTCATCCGCAAATGTTTCCGACCCCATAGACCATTACTACGGAACAGACGGAACAAATGCCTCCAGTTGGCCCAATCTGCCGTTTCAGGGGGCGGACACTGCCATTTACGACGCCGTCAACAGCCCCAACCAAACCGCCGCTCTCACTGCCCCGGACATAAAGGTGGGTTCTCTCGTCCACTGGGATTTGGGCACAATCCCCAGCGGGAAAAAGGCGACAATCGCGCTGGTTGCAGCCTTCGGTTCAAGTCTGACGGGCCTCCAGGAGAACGTCAGCAAAGCCCAGGCATTCTACGCTTTCGTTACCATGCCAAAGCCGGATCTGATCATCACCGAGATTATGGACAGCGGTGCAGATGAATACATTGAGGTCTACAACGGTGGAGAGGTTCCCGCCAATGTTACCGACATCAACATATCCTCGGACGGCGGTGCAACCAATATTACACTCGGCTCCTGGAATTCATCAATCATACCCCCTGGCGGGTACGGTGTCTTCGGCACTGGGGCTGACCTAATAAATGACGAGGGCGATACTGTTTCCGTCTTTTTTATCCCCCACAACTCACTTGAGGACGAGATCGGTTTTGGGCAAGAGGGCTACGCGCCCGACCCCCCTCCCAACCAGTCGGTGGCAAGGATATATTCCGGGTCAATGTATTCCAGCAAATGGAATTGGGACCCCTCCCCGACATTCGGCGACGGCACAGGTCCGGATTGGAGCGACGAGCAGAATGATGTGGCCGGCATCGTGACATCTCCGCTCACAAGATTAAACGAGGTACTGTTCAATTCCGGCTCGGAGGAGATGTTCATTGAGGCCATCTCGTTTATGGACCCTGGAAACCTGAACGGCACCAAAATCATGTGTGACTCGGTTTACAATTTGGAGGATTACCTTATAACGGATGGAAACAACTATTATACCCTCTACGAGAATTCCTTTCCCGGAGACTTTGGCATAACACCCCATGGTGACAACATCTATCTATTTGACAGGGATGGGAGGCTTTTGGACATGGTGGGTTGGAACTCCTCGCATGACCAGGACAAATCTGTTCGCAGAAACTTTCCAGGGGTGGGCCAGTACAACGGCTGGAGCGACCAAACCACAGTAAGCGCAGGGTGGAGCTTCAACCAGACACCAAATCCGTATTTTGAGTTGTTTATAACCGAAATCCAGGATTCGCCTTCCGGAAGCGAGGCAGTTGAACTGCATTACCGCGCAGAGAAGAACGCAAAGTTCAACATCAGCTCATGGACGCTGACCTGCAACGGAGTGAATGTAACAATACCCATGGGAACGTACGTTCCCGGCGGCAGCTATCTTGTCTTCGGCGATCATCCCAATGCCAGTTTGCCCCTGGGCCTGTCACTGGGTGATGAGGGTGGAAATATAAGTTTGTACGACCAGACCGATGCTCTCTACAAGAGCGTGGGGTACGGAACGAACGGCACCGCACCTGACCCTCTATCCAACGAGTCTGTAGCTTTGTATGCGCACACGTACATGGACGGTCTCTATCTGTACGAGGAGAGCTGGAACAGGGATTTGAGCCCAACAATAGGCCAAAGGAATACTGTCCCACCCGTATCACAGGAAACGCATATCAGGCTTAACGAGGTGCTGTACAATACCAATTCGAAGATAGGATTCATTGAAATCATCTACGACGGCAATTTCGTAACCTACGAAATGAATGACGGCAAAGCCTACCCTTTTATCAATGCGAGCGATGGCGGTACACCTCTGAGCTTTACCGACGGCGATAATGGTTTCAAGGGCATATGGATGGATTTCTCCTTCAACTATTACGGCAATTATTACAATCTCATCCAAATCGGTGTGAACGGCTACATCAGCTTCTCCTCCTATCCTATCAGAAGCGAAAACCTGGATTTCCCCCTGCCTGACGAGGATATGCAACTTGTCATTGCCCCTATGTGGGATGACCTGGATCTATCGGCAAGCTCCGGCGGGGGAATCTTCTATAAGACCACCGGAAATTCCCCGGATAGAATATTCACGGTCACTTACTACAAGATAGAGCACAAGAGCGGTCCAAATTACGATTACGACGGGAAATACATGACCTTTGAGGTGAATCTTTATGAAAGTGACGGCAAAATAGTATTTCAATACGAAGAACTCGGACCGGGTTCCATAAACCTGTCCAACATAGATGATCCAAGCAATCATACCATGGGCCTGAACAATGGAGACGGGGTCAGATGGGCCCAGCATCCTCCGATAACCGAGGTAAATGAAGGTCTGGACATTGAATTCAAACCCCTAAATGAGATGGACATAACCGGCTACAAGATCGTTTGCGACGATGAGTACGTCATCGGCGAAGGTGGTAAGATCGTGATCACATCATCCGACCCCTACGCAACGCTTGTGGAATCCTTTTACCCTGCCGATTTTGACATGGACGCCGAAGCCGACAACGTGTACCTCTATGACGGCCAAGGAAGGTTGCTGGACATGGTGGGGTGGAGCTCACCCCATTCCCAGGACATGTCTGTAAACAGGTACCCCGAAGGATTCGGCACCTCAGATGGATACGATGACAACACCTCGGTTAATGCAGGCTGGGTATTTGATACAGAACCCACAATGCTTTTCAAGCCCCCATTTTTCACAGAGCTCAGAGACTCGGGTCCCGAACAGGTGGAGATCTACAATCCGAGCATAAGCGGAGTGGACCTTTCAGCCGGCAAGGGCTGGTACTTGGAGACCGAATCGGCAGGCATCCCTGTGAACCTATCGAGCATGGGCATTGTGCCCTCCGGAGGATATTTCAACATCACCCTTGAGGACGGAAATCTCAGCGACGAGGGTGACGAAATCAGACTTTACGATGAAGTGGACATATTGTGGTCGAGAATCAAGTACGGCACAATGGGCTTGGCACCGGATCCCCTGTTCGGAGAGTCCACGGCAAGATATATCGGAAAAGCCTTTTCAGATGATTGGACCAGGGATCCGACACCCACATTCGACGGTGGAAGCGAGGAAAACGATGTCTGCGCACACAACGAAACTCCAGGTATCGTGCTAAATGAGGTCATGTTCAATCCAGGTCTCATCGAGAACTCCTTTGTTGAACTAAAGTTGACTGCGCCTGGGGCCCTTGACATATCGGGTTATACCATAGTCTGTGACGATGTCTATATAATTCCCCCGGGAACCGTGGTGGACGAGTTTGATCCGTACTTCATCCTCCTTTACGATGACGCCCCCTATTTCTTCCAAAACATCACGCCAACCGGGGATAACATCTATCTATACACCGCAAGTAGTAATCTTTTGGACATGGTTGGCTGGACTTCAAGCCACCAGCAGAACAAGACGGCGGCCAGAATCCCCGAAGGGGAAGGGCAGTACAGGTCAGGATATGACGATTCCTCTTCCGTTGCCGCCGGTTGGCAGTTCAACCAGACGCCATCAGTTCCCCTTGTTCTCGTTGGACCAGATACCACAGGATTCGGTTTTCCGGGTGAAAGCGCAGAATACAATCTGACCTTAAAAAATAAATATACGGATGCAGAGATCCTTGAGATCACGAATCAATCCCTTCCCAACGGATGGAGTGTGATCATCCTCTACGAGAACGGCACTTTGGTCACCGACTCCAACGGAAATGGCAAACCTGATGTTGCGCTCGATCCTGATGAGTCAAAGAACATCACGGTCGTACTGTTCATCCCGAACACATTCCCCATGGCGACACTTGAGATCACCAAGATCATGGTCCAGGGATACCACAACCCATCCTTCGGGGACACCGCAATTCTCGAAACAAAGCTCTATCCCCACCTTCAGCTCATGAAATCGGCAAGCCCGAAAGTGATCAACCTGAATGGCACGGG
>CP070726.1:2135050-2140931 GCA_020350865.1 Thermoplasmata archaeon | reverse complement strand
TCTTATAAGGTTTATACTCCACGAGAGGTAAATGCTTTTGAATATTAAAGTCATTTCTCTATCCTCTCGGTGAGGATGTAAAAATACAATGGTAGTAATAATGTTCTTATCCTAAAAATGCCATTCACCATGGGCTTTAGGGCCATTTATTAATATAACTCCAATATGGAAGTGATTGTTATGTTGTGTCCTGCTTGCGGAGCCGAGATAAGCGACGAGGCCAATTTTTGCGAGAAATGCGGATTCAAACTGAAGGTGGAGGCAGTGGAAGGGGAGACCCCCGCAGCCGAGGGGGAGGTGCAGGCCCCGGAGGTTACAGTTGAGGTGGTTGAAAAGGAGACGGTAAAAAAACCGTGCGAGATGTGCGGAAGTGCGGACATGTACATGGTGAGCGAGGAGGGCAAGCCCCAACTTTTCCGCTGTCCTTCCTGCGGCCATTACTATGGCAATTTCATGAGAAAGGGCAATGAAATCTACTACGATACCACACACCTGAGGATAGGGCAGTACATTGCCAGCCAGCTTGTACACGGCAAGTTCCGGGTCTCGGTCCATATGAACCACAGGGAAAAGGGTGTTGAGGAGCTGGCAGACAGGATTCGCCAGGACATAAAGAACATGGACAAGAAAAAAATTACAGATGCCCTTAATTATCTTCTTGAGAAAGAAGTGTTGTACACATACTACGAGCCCACGCCTGACGGAGAATTCGAATGGCTCGGGACGGCCTTTTCCGACACCCTGCCAGGAGAGACCGAGATTACAAAGTAGATTTGTTTTTGAATATTTTAGCCATACAGAATCCTGCCAGGGCTGCAATTATCACAAGTCCGATAGCTCCCAGGATTATTGCGGGTGAAATGCCTTCTTTCGCAGGGGAGGCCTCGCCCATGACCTCGAATTCAACCCTGTCCTCTGCAGAATAGGTGCTGCCGTCGTAAGATCTGGCATACAGGGTGTGGTTCCCGTTCTCGTACCTTGAGAGGGGAAGTTCGTAGTTCCACTGCGAAGACGCTCCCACGGCATACCATTCCCCCTCATCCACTTTTATCTCAATTAAGGTCAGGCTATCCTGGGCATCGAATGCTGTACCCTGTATAATCAGTTCGTTCCCCTCGCTTCGGTCCACAACATGATCATCTGCAGGGGCCGTGATATGTACACCGGGGGGTGTATCGCCGATATTTTCGACGTCGTGGTAGTGATGGATGAATTCATCCCAGTACGTGTCCTTGGCAAGGTCCACCTCGTCATAATCATCGCTGTAGGCGGTGTCCTGGCCGCTGGGGAAGTAGATGGTCACTCCATGGGCACCCTTGACATCCCCGTGGTACTGATTGACCGCGAAATGCAGCAGGGCATCGTTTGTGGCACCTTTTACAGCCTCCGCCGCCGCCCTCACATCGTCATCGAGAATGATGGTGGTTTGGAGGTTGTCCATGAGGTCAATCAAATCGTACATGCAGTAGCCGGTGGGATCCACGGGGGCCACATTGCCCGGGAAGTACTGGGAGCCGAAATCGTAGCTGTTGGTGAGCTCCCTGGCTGCTCTTATCTGGGAGTTGTGGCCGGGCAGGGTGCCGGCCTTGGTTGCGAGTATCATGGAAAAGATGTTCAATTTATTGGCCAGTTCATCGTATTTCTCTAGGTCGAGAACCGACTGGGTCACGGCAGTTGAGTCGTCTGGGTCTTGCTCCCTGTCGGTATATGAAGCCACGTACTCATCGGCAATTATGGTGCCCAGCTCCTTGGGGCTCATGTCCGGGTCAGCCACCAGCCTGGGAAGGATCTTCTCGTAGGGCCAGCCCTCACCCGGCTCCACGTAACCCGAGCCAACACCGATATCGACGCTGTTTCTTATCTGGTACATAACGGCCAGCTGGGCCATGAGGCAGGCGTCGAAACCAACGAGGTCCAGATCCCTGCCCAGATGGTTCTCGATTTGCTCCAGTGCATGTTTCAGCTCCGGCATGGTGATGCAGTCATCCTCGTTGTCCTCGTCCCAGCATATGCCCCAGAAAGCACCGCCGTGGTCCCAGAGCACCAGGGCGATCTTCTCGGAGGGGTAGTTGTCAATGGCCCAGCAGACAAAATCAATCAAGGTTTCCGGGTCCCCCATATTGACCTCGCCCAGGTCCATGAGCTCGTCGGAGTTGATAATCTCACCGTCGCTGTCCGGAGTTACGTAGAATCTCTTGGCACCGGTCCAGTCGCCGTTGGAGCTGTCGTAGCCTTCCACCGCGCATCTGTCCATCTGGACCACGATGTGGACATCATCGGTGGAGCCCACGGTTTCCATCTCGTTGAGGTCCTCCACACCTGCGGATTCCAGGTTGTTATCGCAGTCCAGGTACACCAAAAAGGTCCACTGCGCTATCTCATCCGATGCATTTTGCTCCTGCCCAAAACCCATGGGTACCCAAGACAGCAGTAAAAGTGATATCAGGGCGATAGATAGAAGTCGGGCCAGTACCCTCATCTTGCTCACCGTATTATAAATGATGAATGGATTATTTTTAGTTTTTGGTGGGTTGGATGACGGGTATTTCAAGTGAATCCTGCTGCCAAATCCCCGCCTCACGGCCTCCTTTTTACATAAAATACAAATGACCTATAACCCATAACCCGCCCGGGTAGTTGGAACGTAAAATATATCTCGGCAATCATATATTCGGAACCGTGACCCCATGGTGCATGAAATGATCGAAGTAATTTTGATGGGTATCTGGCTTACGATACCGGCCTACATTGCCAATCCCTCTGCCGTGCTGTTCGGAGGGGGTGCGCCCATGGATTTCGGGAAGTCGCTTTCAAGCGGAGAGAGGATCCTGGGGGACGGTAAAACATGGAGGGGATTTTTCGGGGGCGCCGCATCCGGTGCATTCATAGGTTTTATTCTGGTGGGTGTTTCCTGGCCCTTTGACGAGGATCATTTCGGTTTCGGAAGATTCCCGGATTTCGTCACGATCATACTGCTGCTCTCCTTCGGGGCCCTGCTCGGGGACGTGCTCGGCAGTTTTGTAAAGAGAAGGTTGGGTATAACAAGGGGAAAGAAGGCACCGGGTCTTGACCAGTATGACTTTCTGATGGGTGCGTGGCTTCTGGTGCTCATTTTCAAAACCCAGTGGTTCCTGTCGCACTTCATATACTGGCCAAACACCCTTGCCCTGGTTACCGTAATAATTTTAACACCTCTCCTTCATAGGGGTGTGAACATATTGGGCTACAGAATGGGAAAAAAGGATGTACCTTGGTGATGCCATGCAGGATAGATGCGAGATTTGCGATGCCAGGCGGGCCACACAGAAGTGCATAAAATGCGAAAAGGAGGTCTGTGCCACATGTTTTTGGACCCAAATGGGCATTTGCAAAGCGTGTGGCGATTCGGGTACAGGCGCAATAAAATGATATCGGATGGGAGGTGCGAGAGGTGCTGAGGGAGACCTTGAGGGAATGCGGGGCTTTCAAGACAGGGGAGTTCGTACTTTCGAGCGGCAAGAAGAGCAACTTCTATGTGGATATCAAACAGGCCAGCACAAATCCGAGAATCCTGGGTGGGATTGCAAGACAGATGAAGTCGATGATAAAGGACGAGCAGAAGGTGGCCGGAATGGAGCTGGGGGCGGTACCTCTTGCCGTGGCCCTTTCATTGGAATCCGGGTTGCCTTATCTGATCATTAGGAAAAAGGAGCGGACCCATGGGACAGTTAAACTTATAGAGGGCAATCTGGGAAAAGGCGATTCAGTGCTGCTTGTGGAAGATGTCACCACAACCGGCTCCTCACTTCTGAGGGCGGCAGAGATTCTGAGGCAGGCAGGCGCAAAGGTGGAAAGGGCCCTGGTGGTGGTTGACAGGGAGGAGGGGGCATCGGAGCTGCTTGGGGAGCACAACATCGAGCTGGTCCCCATGGTCAGGGTAAGCGAGATGATGTAGAAAAGTCGTATTTCTGCGTTCCTTTTCGGCCGCACAAACGAAACTATTAATATCCATGGGCCTATTATTCACTGCTGTACTTCGGTGTATCTGCCGATTCGCTGTTATATCATTGTTATGATAGTGGATGGAACCGAGATGAGAACAATTCAAACGAAGAGGAGGCATTCCGCACTGGGGCGGGCTCTCTTTGTGATGTTCACTGCCCTCTTCCTATTTCTTGGCTCCCTTTCTCTTTTAACTGAGCAGTGGCAGACACAAGGTGTACATAGTGAGCCCAGTCTCTACCATACATACGAGGAGCTCGTAACAGAGCTTCAGGAAAGGGAGCAGAACCATTCATTCATTGTTAAGCTGCATAATCTCACAACCACATTTGAGGGGAGGACCGTCTGGGCAGTGAAGGTATCGGACGATCCCAAGACAGACGATCCCAGTGAGCCTGACGTGTTATTTGTCGGCGGCCAGAAGGCCAATTCACTCATATCTGTGGAGATAGCACTGTACCTTCTGGCATATCTGACAGACAATTACGGTACCGATGATGCGGTCACCGAGCTTGTAAACAGCAGGGAGATATGGATACTGCCCCTGCTGAATCCTGACGGGCATGCGTATATCGATAACGATACCTCTGGATGGAAGAAGAACAGGAGGGACAACGGGGACACGTTCGGTGTCAATCTCAATAGGAACTATGGATTCAACTGGGGCGTGGATGAGCATACCAGCGATGAAAGTGTGGATCAGAACTATCACGGGCCCGCCCCTTTCTCCGAGCCTGAGACCCAGGCTTTGAAATCCCTTGTGGAGGCCCACAGCTTCGTGTTCTCGTTATCATTCACCAGCCCTGGGAAGGTAATCACGTATCCATGGGGATATTCAAATGAATCCGCGCCAAACGGAGTGCTTTTGCACGAGATAGCCAGTGATTTGGCCATGTATTCGGGCTACGATGTGAGTCAAGGTGCTAAATACTTTCTACATCACGGTAATATGGATGACTGGCTCTATAACAACTCAAATGTCCTGCCTTTCACCTTCTATGTTGGAGATCAAAATATCCCACAGGAAAACCAGATACAGCCCACAGCGGAGAGGCACATTCCTGCATGTGTCTATCTTCTCGACATTGCAGATGATCCCACCAGAGCAAATGCAGCACAGTGGACCTTCATGGTGTACATGGGGGGAGACAACGATCTCGAGACTGAAGGTATACTGGATTTCAATGAGATGGAGAAGGTGGGCTCGAATCCTTACGTCAATATAATTGTGCAGTTCGACAGGGCAGCAGGTCACGATGATACAAACGGGAATTGGAAGGATACCAGACGGTACCTTGTCACAAGAGATTATGATGAGGACATCATCCATTCTACATTGGTGGGCAGTATCGATGAGGCGAACATGGCCAGCTCCCAAACGTTAGTGGAATTCGTGAACTGGAGCATCACGAACTATCCAGCGGAGCGGTATTTCCTGGATTTATGGGGGCATGGCAAGGGATGGCTGGGTGTCACCTCTGATTCGTACAGCGGGGACGACTGGCTTACCATGGATGAAATAAAGGTAGCTCTTCCGAAATTTAAAGACAGAATCGATGTCGTGGGTTTTGACAACTGCAACATGGCCATGATCGAGGTGTACACCCTATTTTTGGGCCATGCGGACTATATCGTGGGTTCGGAAAAGGAAGAGGACGCCTGGGGTTGGCCCTATGACATGATATTTGAGGATCTAACGGCGGATCCGTATACCTCACCAGAGGATCTGTCCAGGATAATTGCAGAGTTCTATGTTGATTGGGCATCAGCGGGTAACAGCAAGTACTCAGCAACCTCCTCTGTGGTGGATATGAGTAGATTCCAAGACCTCCTCAACACAACCGATACCCTTGCATGGGAGTTGAACAGAACAATGGCATTGTACTGGAATGAGATCGAT
>CP070726.1:2130741-2134950 GCA_020350865.1 Thermoplasmata archaeon | reverse complement strand
ATGGGTGCTGGGCAGGTTATTTGTTTATTTAAATGCTTTTATCATTGCAATCAGAAGCTCTGTGATTGCTGCCAATGCTTGCTCAAAGCCACTTCTTCCTTTTAAAGTATATCACCATCATGATGACAACGAGGATCATGACCGTCCATGTGACCAGGTAACCCCAGTCCCAGTTGAGCTCGGGCATGTTGAACGGACTGGCATCTGGATTGAAGTTCATGCCGTATATCCCGGCAATGAACGTGAGTGGAATGAAAATCGTGGCAATGATTGTGAGCACTTTCATTACTTCGTTCATGCGGTTGCTGATGCTGGACATGTAGAGGTCGAGAAGACCTGATAGCATGTCCCTGTACGTCTCGATCGTATCGATAACCTGGATGGTGTGGTCGTAAGCATCCCTCAGGTAGATATGGGAGTCTTCCTTGATGAGCTCGGAGCCCCCCCTCTCGATGCCGCTCACCACCTCCCTCAAAGGCCAGATGGATTTTCGGAGAAAGATCATCTCTCTTTTTAGGGAATATATCTTCTGCAGTGTCTCCGGTTCCGGCTCCGTGATCAGTTCCTCCTCCAGGCTTTCTATTATCTCGCCGAACTTCTCCAGTATTACAAAGTAGCTGTCTACTATGGCATCGAGCAGGGCATATGCAAGATAATCGGGTCCCTTCCTCCTGATGCGCCCCTTGGAGTTGCGGATCCTGTCCCTAACCGAATTGAAGACATCCCCCTCCCTCTCCTGAAAGGAGATAACATAGTTTGAACCCAGCACGATGCTGACCTGCTCGGCAATGATCTCCCCCTTCTTTTCATCGTAATAGAGCATCTTCAGGACTATGAAAACGTAGCTGTCGAAATCCTCGGCCTTTGGCCGCTGCTCGGTGTTGGCTATATCCTCCAAAAGTAGAGGGTGAAAATTGAAGTACTTTCCTAGCTTATCAATGATTTCGACCTGGTGTATGCCATCGATGTTAATCCATGTGACAGTTGGCTTGTCCTTGAATGAAAAACACTCTTCGGTGGTCTTGCATTCTATTTCGTTGAATTGTTTCTCGTCGTAATCCATGATTGTTATTTTTACCTTCTCTGTTCTCTTCTCGCCGATGTGGATGAGGGTGCCCGGTGGAAGGCCTGCCGCTTTGGATGCCTTTTTAATGAGTCTGGGCATGGATCTCCCCTACGTTTCTTCGAATAGATTGGCTATGAATTGCGCACTGCCGTCATCCGAGATCATTTCTTTACTATCAGGAAAGCAATGCTACTGGGTCTTGCCCTGCATCCTGCTTATCCTCGCTCTGTACTCCTGTTCTTCCTTCTCAGCGTCCTTTACCTCTTCGAGGACCTCTGCTGCTTTCTCCTTGTATTCCTGGGCCTTCTCCCTGAGCTCGGCCGCCTTCAGGTCCTTCTGGTCTGCCTTGTGCTCCTTGTGGGCCACCTTAGTCTCCATTTTCGCCGCCTTTACCTCAAGCTTACTGGCCTTGATTGCGTCCTGCTCCGCTTTGGCCTCTCGAGCCTCGTCGAGAACCTCCAGTTCCTTGCCCTTGTAGGCCGCGGATTTCGCCTCTATATCATCGGCCTTGCTCTCGTACTTGAGGGCCTTGGTCTCAAGCTCCTTTGCCTTCTCGATGAGCTCCCTGTGCTTTTCCCTCAGTTTCGATGTTTTCTCGGCGGCCTCTGCGGCACGCCTTTTAAGCTCAATTATGTCTCCCTTTTCGTGCTCTACGAACCTGGCGTGTTTTGTCTCGTCTAAGGTTTTTTTCTCTTCCATTACCAAACACCCCCCTTTTTTAGGAAAGTGAAATAAGAACCCAAATAGATTTCGGTGGGTCAAATTAACAACTAACACTCATCACTCGTCAAATATCTTCTTTGCGTGAAGGAGTATCTCAAGGCTGTTGAGCTCTCCGATGATCCTGCCTTCATCATCCACAACCGGCAAATCGTTCAGGTGGTATTCCACCATCTTTTTCAGACCGTCGAGCACCTTATGGTCGTTTGTGATCGTAACCGGCTTTTCCATGAATTCTGTCACGTTCTCCTTGAAGACACCTGAAAGGAACTTGAAGAACGATATCACTCCGCTCTCCCTCACACCCACTCTGTAACCCACCTGCTTAAGGAGTGTTTCGATGGTTACCACGCCTTTGAGCTTGCCCTCCGCGTCCACGACATAGACCTTCCGTGATATGAGATTCTGCGTTATGGCATCCACAGCTTCTTTTAGGATGGTCTCCTCTCCCACCACGGCAGGCTTGCCCACCATTGTCTCGTACGCTTCCCCGACCTTTAAATCCCTTATATCCTTCTCGGACATTATATCACCTATTCCCTCTTCATGTACACTACCCTCTGCGGGAACGGAATCTCTATTCCCTCCTCATTGAACCGTCTGTAGATTTCGGTGTTGAGGTAATCGATCACTCCCAATTTATTGGCTCTGTCATCCACAATGACCTGAATAAAGAAATCGATGCTGGATTCTCCCAGCTCGTCGAACCTAATATCCGGGGCTTGACTCTCGTCATCGGTTATTATGTGCGGATTGCCCCTGAAAATCTCTGCGAGGATGCTCTTGATTTTCTGAACATCGCTTCCGTATGCGACTCCAATGGTCTTTCTAACCCTGACATTGTCATCTGGATTTGTGTAGTTTATTATCTTCTCGCTTGCGAGCTTGTTGTTGGGTATGTGGATCATACTGGCGTCCTTGTATCGGAAGAGCTGGGTGGTTCTCAGGCCGATGTCTCGCACCTCGTACCAGTCACCATCGGGAAGGATGATGGTGTCACCCTCCTTGAATGGGCGGTCGGTGAGTATGAATATCCCCGAAAAGAAGTTCGATAGGGTCTCCTGTGCCGCAAAGGCTATGACCATGCTCACCACAACACCACCTGCCACGAACATGGTCAGGTCTATATTGAGATAACCGAGGACGTATCCGAAGGCCACCAGCCCTATGACCATGACCCCTATCTTTTCTACGATCGGTATCACCACATCATCGATATTGGAGGATGTTCTCTCCGCGATCCTCTCCCCGTAATATACCAGGATGTCCTTGAAGAGCTTGTAGGCGACATAGAAGATGATCAGGACTGCGATCACGTTGTACAGGCTGTTTACCACATCCAGAATCGAGGAGGGAATGAAATCCTCCAGTATGACCAATGAGGAGACAAAGCCGTAGAAGAAGACCAGGACCAGCAGGGGGGTTCTTATTATCCTCAGTATGATGTCGTCTATTTCCGTCTTTGTCCTCTTTGTAAAGGCCTTCACGAACGGGTCGAGAATAAGGATCAGTAGCAATGAGAAGCCCAACCAAACCAAAACTGTGAGAATGAAGATGCCGATTTCCTTGTCCAGGGGTGATGGGAGGGGGTTTTCGAACAGTCCGAGAACCTTTTTTTCCTCCGGTTTTTCAATAGGCGAGAGGGTTGTGAAGGTGTATCTTGCCTCTGAGGGCTGAGCCACATCTCCGTTGGCATTTCTGGTGATAAAGGTCAACGTGACGTTGGTTGAGCCTTCGTCCCTGTTTGAGGGGGGTGTAACTGTAAGCGTTACGGTTTCGGTATCCTTATAGGATGAAAGAGTGATTTGCGTACCAGGACTTAACACTACGCTCCAATCGCTGTCCGAATTCTTTATGTTGATGGTGACCTCGTACGTCTGGTTATCCTCATCTGTGTTTATCAGGGTCCAGTTGTATGTTGCATCCTTCCCTGGTGATACCCTTTTGGTGTAAAGAAGCTCTTGTTCGGCTTCTATGATTTCCACGGTATCCCCTGCACCTACGCAACAGCTCTGTATTGATAGTTGGACCAACAGCACAACAAAGACAAGGAGCATTATCCTGGTTATCCCTCGTTTGCTCGAAAGGTTCATGGTACCTCTCCCCCTGTTGCCACCAATAACGACAATATTGTATGTATATCTTTCTATTATCTTTGAAAGCCGCTTGTCACCCTCGTTACCCCAATTCAGCGAGAAAATCCCCCAAAACAAAGGTAAAACCTAAATACCTTGAGTTTCATATATGTGCAATAGTATAATGAACATATTTGAATTCGATACTCTGACATCTTCCGGTGGGAACTTCAGGAAGCGGAGTGGGCTTATCATATACTTACGGTGCTGTTATCCTAAAGAACAACAAAATAGAAATATTAAAGTGTTATTACTTACAATAATTAATCATAATAATGATAGGTTCTT
>CP070726.1:2120756-2130641 GCA_020350865.1 Thermoplasmata archaeon | reverse complement strand
GGTTCCCCGACGAGAGGATCACACCGAGAGACGGGCTGGAGTCCATGTACCCCGAGATAGTCTGCGATTCAAACGACAATGCCCAGATGGTCTGGGTCGACGATGAAGGCGATACAAGAAACTCCATTTTCTACATGAGATTCAATGGTGACACATGGCAGAACAAGACAATAATAAGCGATACAGGCGGCCACGGCGCTACCGACGCCAAGCTCACCGTGGACCTAAATGACCAGGTGCATTCCATCTTCCACGAATCCATCGGTAACTGGTACGGCAGGATGTACTACTGCAAGATTAACGGCAGCAACGGACAGGTGGTGATTCCCTACAAGAACATCACGGCTGCCACACATTTCATCGACGATGAGCAGAGCGTTTCGGACATGGCGGCGGACAGCAGCAACAGAATCCACGCCGTGGGGAGGTTCCACGTGAATTCGGAGTTCGCCACCTACATTGTTCTGGATGACAACGGCACCTTGCTTAACTACGATACGAACGTCAAGGCTGAAAAAATCGCCATAGACATCCATGATAACATCCATATGTCCTATATTGAGAACAACGACATCTACTATTACAGGTATAAGAATGGATCGTGGGACGGATTCAAGAAGCTGACAAACGGCACGGGCCAACCCCAGCGCCCCGACCTGGAAGCCGATATCTTCGGGGATGTACACCTGGTCTTTGGAAAGTACGGTGAGGGCATTTTCTACAGGAAGTTTTACTCATCCAATGCCACCTGGGGCACCAAGTTGAAACTATTAAAAGACAGCTGGTTATGCAGCATGGGTTCGGACGGTACGGGCAACCTGCATATTGCGTACAGGGCCTATTCGCGCGATATAAACTACACGAAGTTCGATTACGTCACCTCGACGTGGAGCGGCTTTGTTTCCCTCACCCTTCAGGATAGCCCGGCGTCAATTCCCGTCGTTGCAGCCGATTCAAACTCCGATGTGTACGTGGTATGGTACGACTACAGGGATGAAAACAACGAGGAGCTGTACTGGGCGAGATACCGGTCGTCTCCTTTCGTCAACATCACGCAGCCTGACGGCACCAACGTGACCCTGTCCATGTCCCAGACAGATGGTACGGGCATGAACTTCACCACCATATTCTACCCCACACAGGACGGCATACATTACGTGAATGCAACCGGAATCGATTTGGCAGGCAACATCGGTTACAATACAACCTCCTTTGAGGCCCTGGTGCCTCCCTTCGTCACCGATCCTGCCCCCAGAGGTGGTGCGCATACAACGGACAGTACCCCAACCATCACTGCTGCTCTCTGGGACTACTCGGGAGTGGATGTGGGCACTGTGATTCTGATGGTCAACGGCACCAACGTAACGGGCCTTGCGACGATCACACCAACTTCGATTGACTACACCCCCAGCCAGGACCTGTGGGTGGGCCCCATCAACGTGAGCATCATCTGTGCCGATATGTACGGCAATGCAATGAAGGTCCCCTACAACTGGACCTTCTTTATCGATTTGGAGCCGCCGCCGCCCACTGACCTCACCCTCAGCCTGAGCGATGACGATGTGGTGCTCAGCTGGACCGCCCCAGATTCACCAGATATAGTTCATTACCTCATCTACAAGAGCTATTCTCTCGACGGCTTCAATTTCTCTTCGCCCTATCACAACACATCAGGCGATCCGAGCCCGCTTTCCACCACATGGACCGATTTCGATGCGGCCTCCAACTGGACAAAGCGGTACTACATCGTAAGGGTGGTGGACAAGGTGGGCAAGAACGACAGCAACCAGAACGCGGCAGGCAACGGGGACTGGGTGGTTGTAACCGAGCAGTATCACGGCAATCTGGATATTATATTAAACGGCAACCTTTCGATAAAGCCGGATGGTGCCCTCACCCTCGATAATGTTACCCTGAAGATGAACTCAACAAGCGCTGTGCGCTTTGAAATCTCCATTGCAGGGAAGTTCAGCACCGATACAAAACTCGTCCTCCTGAACGGCTCCAACCTAACCTCCATATCTTCATACAAATACGATATAGACGTGGGCTCATACGGTAGGTTCGTAATCGAGAACTCCACTGTTACGCAGGGGAGGAACCTGCTGTACGACCAGAACTCGCGAGGAAGTGTATCCAACGGGACAATCGATTTCTTTGACAGGATGGATGTAAGAACCGATAGACTCACCATAAACGCAAGTCTGCTTAAAAAAATCGATGAGAGTTATATCTACGATCCCGTAATCACAAACAACACGATCACCGAATGCGATAGGTTCACTCTGGTCGGTGGATCCAATTCAAAAGCGTTCATCGCCTTCAACAACTTCATAAAAAACGGCAGGTTGGCAGTCATGTGGGGCGCCAGACCCACCATCTACAACAACACAATCTCTGAAGCCACATCCTACGGCATTTATTTGTATCAATCGGATCCCATTATAGAGAAGAACATCCTCGTTAATAATCCCGTTGGGATATATTTGAATGAAGACCCCTCACCCACCATAACAAACTCAACCATAATCGGAGGAATTGACCATTTCAGATTGGATGGGGAATCACACCCTGTCACCCTCAATACCACCTTCGACAGAAACAAGATTCAGTTCGACGATGCCGAATCCACACTCACCATCAAATGGTACATGCATGTGTTTGTGAGGGACATCAAAGGGGACCTGATAGAGGGCGCCCAGGTCACAGTGTTTAATGCAACGGGAGGCAACCCTCAAATAGAGACAACGGATTCCGACGGATTCATACGGTGGCTCGTCTGCCCGAACAGCACCGTCTTTTCCACCCATACCACATACTACGACCCGTACAATGTCACCGCCTTATGGGAGGCTTTGACCGGATATGCGGAGCCGGGGCCTGTCATGAATATGAGCAGACAGGTCAATGTGACATTGGGCACGGACCTGCCGCCCAAGCCACCCATCAATTTGAGCATAGAAATCTCATTCGATACACTGGTGCTGAAATGGGGGCCGTCGCCGTCCGTGGACCTTTCGCATTACCTCATCTATCGGGCTGCATCCCCCGAGGACCTAGACTTCTCGGTCCCCTGGGTCAACACCTCACTTCACCTCGATCCGCAAGGAGGTAACATCATCCCCTTGAGAACATCATGGAACGATACCGGGGCTGCAGCCGGCACTTGGAACTTATTCTACGTCGTGAGGGCAGTGGACAGCGCCGGCCAGAACGACAGCAACACATATATTATGGGAAAATTCGTCATATCCCTGGTTTCCGGCTGGAACCTGATCTCCTTACCCCTTGTCCAGAAGGATACTGCCCTATCCTCGGTTCTGGCACCCATTGCGGGCCAGTACAATGTGGTGGAATACTTCAATGCGAGTGATAATAATTGGCATATGTCCGACAGCGACCTGGAGGATGTCTATCCATATATGGCAATGTGGATCCATATGAAAAGCCCGGCCGACTTGAAGATGATAGGCAATGTGCCCGAAAATACATCCATTCAACTGGTGACTTCCGCTGGGGGATGGAACTTCATTGGCTACCCGTGCTTTGCCGAAACAACGGTGGTTGACGCCTTCTCCTCCATTGCGGGCAAGTACGACCGTGTTCGGATGTACGACGCTCATGACACGGGGGACCCCTGGAAGAGCTACATTACCTATGTACCGGCCAACATGAACGACCTCGCACTCATGAAGCCGGGATACGGTTACTGGGTTCATGTCACCGAGGACTGTGTACTGACCCCGGGCAATTGATTTTTCTGCAGCCTGCATGGCCATAAACCTTAAGTTTTAGCTCATCATAATATCGTAACAGGAGCATCAGAGATGAAGGTAAACAGATTCATGGTCTTGGCAGCACTCCTTGTGGTCTGCGGCATAGCGCTTCTCGGGTACAGTGTGGCACAGGGCGAGGCCAGCGCAGGCGTGTTCCTGATATTCCCTGTGGTCTACGGCTCGGGGCTCTGGGCCTTTCTCGGTGTGCTGTGTATTATCGGTGCCATGATATTCGGTTTTCTCGGTTTCGGGGCCCAGTTCGCAGCCGTAGCGTGGGAGGAACCCGGCCCCCAAGGCAAGCAGCAGGGGCAGGGCCCGCGGCCCCGAACAGGCAGATCGGTGAAAGGCGGAGGCGTGGTGCTCATCGGTCCCATCCCCATCATCTTCGGCTCCGATGCCAGGATGACGGCGGTTCTCGTGGTATTGGCCATCGTTCTGATCATCGTGGTTGCCTTTCTTTTTTACCTCAGTTAGGTGGACAAAACAAGGAAACCTACATAAGGGAAGGAGACCATTTCCACCTTCTACACCATAGGGGTGAGCGCATGTTGAACAAGGTTCTGGTTGCCAACAGGGGCGAGATCGCCGTTAGGATCATGAGGGCGTGCAGGGAGCTGGGCATTGTCACGGTGGCCGTGTACTCGGAGGCTGACAGGGATGCTCTGTTTGTGAGGTACGCGGACGAGAGCCACCTGATAGGGCCCCCGCCGCCGCTGCAGAGCTACCTTGCAATGGACACCATCATAGACACGGCACTGAAATGCAAAGCCGAGGCCATCCACCCCGGGTACGGCTTTCTGGCCGAGAACGATAAATTCTCCGACCTGGTGGAAAAAAACGGCATGGTGTTCATCGGACCCACGGGTCAGAACATCAGGGACATGGGGGATAAATTACTGTCCAAAAAAACCATGAAATCGTCGGGCGTTCCCGTGGTGCCGGGTATCGAGGAGGGCATATCAGATATCGAGAAGGCAAAGGACGTGGCCTCCGAACTGGGCTATCCGGTGATGCTCAAGGCCTCTGCCGGAGGGGGAGGCATCGGCATGAAGATCGTGGATTCTGAGGAGCAGCTGGCCGGGGCAGTGGAATCCACAAAACGGCTGGCCAAATCCGCCTTCGGTGACGAGACCGTGCTATTGGAGAAGTACCTGGACGAACCCCGCCATGTGGAGTTTCAGGTCATGTGCGATACCAAGGGCAACGTCATCCATGTGAGGGAGAGGGAATGCTCGGTCCAAAGGAGGCATCAGAAGCTGATAGAGGAGACCCCTTCGTGCGTTATGACGGATGAGCTTCGGGAGGAGATGGGACGTGCAGCCGTCACCGCAGCCAAGGCGGTCAATTACAGGAATGCGGGCACCGTGGAGTTCATGTACTCCAGGGGCAACTACTACTTCCTCGAGATGAACACGCGCCTGCAGGTGGAGCACCCCATCACCGAGATGATAACCGGGGTGGACCTGGCCAAGGAGCAGCTCCGGGTGGCCTCGGGCCTGGAATTGCAGGACGGCCAGGAGGACATATCCGGACAGGGATGGGCCTTCGAATGCAGGATATGCGCCGAGGACCCGGCAAACAATTTCTTTCCCTCGCCCGGGAAGGTCACCGACTATGCAGAGCCCTCGGGGCCGGGCGTTCGGGTGGACAGCGGCATCTATGGGGGTTTTGATGTGCCGCCCTTCTACGATTCACTGCTATCTAAACTCATAGTCTGGGGCAGGGACAGAGGCGAGGCCATGGCACGGATGAAGCGGGCCCTGTGGGAGTACAGAATCGAGGGCATCAAGACAAATATACCGTTCCACGAGGTGGTGCTCGACAACGAATTCTTTGTTAAGGGTGAGTACACCACCCATTTTATCAAGGAGCGCAACATACTGGATGATGTGAAGAGGTACCTGGAGGGGAAGACCCGGTAGGGATTGTTGCTCTCCGAGTCCTGCTTTTTTCATTCATGCCTCTGGGGGTCTTCATTAACCCTCCAAAAGCAGGTGCTCAAAGTGAAAGAAAGGTGAACCCCTTCTTCTTTTTAATCAGGATAAAAATGACGGCGAGCAGTGGGAAGTAGAGCAGTGTAATCGCACTGCCGACCAAAAAATCACCCGGGAAAAACTCGAACACATAGGTGACGTTGGCTCCTCCAGAATCGACATCGTAGCTGATCATCCGCTGGTACGCCCGGACATCTTCCAGAGCCCCTCCCTTCCTTCCCGCCTTCCAGCCGGGATAATAGCTCCCTTTGAAAACCACCTTGTCTCCTTCCCGGACCTCCCCTGTTTTCACCTCTATCCTGTTGGGTGAGTAGGAGGCAACCTCAATGGGGATGACGCTTTCATCCCTGAGTATGAAGGCGTTGGGCAGGGAGTTGTTCATCCTGTAGACATAGATGGTGGCGTTGTAGTAGTTCTTCACTATGGTGAACCTGGAGGAAGTGAACTCCGAAACAGAGCCGGGCTCGGATGCGGGATCCAGACTTTCGTTCTCAATGGTCATGTTGAACTGGCCGACGTAGATGTGGTCGGTATCGTTGAATTCGTACTGGGCAAATTCGTAGTCGTAGAGGTAGTATTCTTTGTCCCCGATGGTCACATTTGCTCCCGGTTTGTAGATGCGGTAGTAGGCCTTTGCACTCCCGAACAGGCCCGTGGCGAGATGAAGGTCGTTTTCCATCAGTGTTACCTGGTTCAGCCTGAAGGGTGCGATGGGCTCTGAGAAATTGATCCACACCGGCTCGGAGTGATCTGAGGGTATCAATTCGATCACTCCTGGAGTGACGTTGCTCTGCTCCTTTTCATCGACCCCAGAGAACAGGGGCAGGTTCACGACCACCAGGTTCAGCGCACAGAAGACCGCCATGAGCATGCAAAAGGTCTTTGGGCTGTTGAATACCTGTGCAAGGGAGTACCTTTTGATTTCTATGTTGAGAAGTTTAATGCTTACCAAGAGGATTACTACCGATATTGCCAGAACCGCAACCAGGGTATGGGCAGTGAAGCGGTTCTGGGTGTAGAGCATGTAACCTTCGTAGTTAGAGGGTGCTGCCAGCCATATCAGAAGAGGTGTTATCAGCTCCAGGCCCACAGCGAACATGATGAGTAGCAGTAAAGCGTATGCTGCGAACTTCTGGTGCCTTTCGAAATTGCGGAAATTCTCAAGCAACCAGTCCAGGCCGAGGACCGAAAGGCTGACGAAAAGGAACGTGAGAATCAGAAGTGCCCTTTCAGGAGCCCGGATGGATGATGCGATGGGGAGGATGTGGGCGATGCCGAAGGGTGTGTAAAGTCCCATGGCCCAGAGCGCAAAGACAAGGGAGGATATCATGAGGTAGAACTTGAATCTGCATTTGTGAAGGATGGACAGGGGTACAAGGAGCATGGGGAGGATACCGAGGAATGCATAATGTCCCAGGCTTCCCCCTCCCGAGACCGGGTAAGAGGCGTGCTTGTCAATGAAGTAGGGAAGGAGGTCGTTTGCGGAAATGGAGCCGTACAGCCCGAACACCTGCCTGGGTGCGTTGCTGTTGAACGAATAGACCGGAACGATTTTTATTGCAGAGAGCATGAAGGCCAGAATACCGATCATCAAAAGTACTGCCAGATTAACCCAGGAAATACCCAGTTTTGGCCTCCAGACCCGCTTGATTTTCACTATCTTGGACAGGGCGTATACAACGAACAGGAGTGAGAAATAGAAGAGGAAGTACGCCCCTATGAAAGACAGCATGGCAATGGAAATGCTGCACGCTATAATGTATCTGAATTTCCTGGTTTCAATGGATTTGTTGAGAAAGAACAGGCAGATGGGGATCCAGGCATAGGGCACGAACAGGGTGATGTGACCCATCTCGAGAATTCGGATGGCAAAGGCGCCCGAGAGCATGTACAGCAGGGAGCCGTAGTACCGGGAGTACTTATTTTCAGTAAGGTGTTCCGAATAGAACCAGAATCCCACCGCGCTCAAAAACACGTGGAATACCACGATGGCTTTAAGGCCGTTCAGCGGCCCCAGGAGCATTACAAAGGGCCAGACAAAGGGGTAGTAGACGTTGTTGGTGGGCTGGGCATAGAGAGGAAAACCCATGGCAAAGTAGTTGTTCCAGTAGGGGAACTGATGATGGTGTGTCATTGCCGAAATCTGGAGATCAGTATCCGAGAAGAAGTAGGGGATTTCCGCATAAGCGAGCAGGTCTTTACTGGAGAGCAACAGTTCGGATGTGTAAACCAAGGCGATTATGAAAAAGGATAGTATGACGAGAAGGTCATTTTTTTTTATGATGTCCATAAGAGTGGTTTTCACTGCCTTGAAATCCATATGTTATCCCATACCTCCTCAGTTATGATTGCCCTTTACCGCTGGCATTGTATATACTTTTATTTATAAAACTTGTTGTGGTCATTTCCTCATTTTAGCAGCGAAGTCACTGGAGAAATCGTACGTGATCTTGTCCAGTATGGAATCAAGGAACAGGAGGAGCCCTGTCAGTCCGGGATGCTCGTCGAAGAACTCGTGGCCCCACATGAGGCTGCCCCTTCTGACATCCTCCACAGTAAATCCGATGCCCTCCGAGATCCGTATCCATTCCTTGATGCCCTTCTCGGATATGTGCGGGAGATTCACAAATCCCTCCCGGGCCAGACGCTCGTAATTTCCCTTATCCTTGTCCTCCACTGTCGGGGGTCTGTTCCACCCCTGCTTCAGTTTCTTTGGCGCGAACTTCCTCAGACTGCTGAGCCTGTTTTCGGCATTGGGGGTGCTGATGATGGCACAGCCTCCCCTCCTGAGTATCCTGTGTATCTCCTTAAGAACCTTTTCGGGCTGTGGAACATGCTCCAAAAGCTCAGAGCACACGACGATATCGAAGCTTTCGTTTTTATATTTCGTTGCTTCGGCAGAGCCCACAACAAAGTCGCAGTTTTTCAAGTCGTGATCCTTCGCAAAATCACTGGCATACTGGATATCCACAGGGGAGATGTCGAGGCCCACAAGCGATATTTTGCGGTTGGGGAACTTACGGTTCATCCTGAAGACATCGTAGCCCCTGTTGCAGCCCATGTCCATGATGTTCACGAGCCGGTTCCGGTCCCTTGATTCCAGCTCCTGCGCCACCATCCCATCTATGGTGGTCTTCATCTTGTGGAAGTAGTAAGCCAGAGAATAAGATATGAGGATATCGTCCCGAAAGAGATTGGCATAACCCTGGAGCACATCTTCTTTGACGTTCTTTTGTTCCTGCAAACTATTCACCAGCACCGCCTTGACAATTCGAGCTCAGAGGAAGTGAATATGTTTCTCATATATAATTTGTACTTTACCGAATAATTTCGGTGTATAGGACGAAAATCTAAAGTACAGCTTCACTCTTTTGCACCCTAGAAAATAGGGAAGGATTCAAGGAAAGCGCCCAAGAAGGATTGCCATGCTCGATATCAAGCTATTCAGGGAGACCCCGGAGATAATCAAGGCGGACCTCAAGAAACGCGGATGGACAGAAAAGGATATCACCGTTGTTGACGAGGTCATAGAAAACGACAGGAAATGGAGGGAGAAAAGGCAGGAGGGGGACAAGCTCAAGCACGAGAGGAACGTGGTGACCGAGGAGATATCGAAGCTCAAGAAGGCCAGTGAGGATCTCTCCGAAAAGGTTGCGGATATGAAGGCTATCAACGAGAGGATAAAGAAGTTGGATGAAGAAATCGAAACCTATCTGGAGAAGAGGAACGGGCTTCTTAGAAGAATACCAAACCTCATGCACGAATCCGTGCCCGCAGGCAAGGACGATTCGGAAAATGTGCCCATAAGGCAGTGGGGCGAGCCGAAGAAGTACGACTTCGAGCTGAAAAGCCACCAGGATATAATCGAGGATCTGGGGCAGGGTGATTTCAAATCCCCGCAAAAGACCTCGGGAGCCGGATTCTACTATCTCTATGAAGACATGGTAATGCTGGATTACGCCCTCAGGAGATTTGCTGTGGACTTTTTGAGAGGTCAGGATTTCAGGGTGGTTGAGCCTCCGCTGATGCTCAGAAGAAAGGCAATGGCAGGTGTGGTGGACCTCTCAGATTTCGAGGAGGTTCTATACAAGTTGGAGGACGAGGATCTCTATCTG
>CP070726.1:2117190-2120656 GCA_020350865.1 Thermoplasmata archaeon | reverse complement strand
GGCCATACGATATGGGTGGCCTCTGGAAGGTACTACGAGAATGTCATGGTGAATAAGACGCTGACCATTGTCGGCGAGGATATGAACACAACCGTAATTGACGGTAGTGGCGTTGGAGATGTGGTGAATGTCACCTCGGACTGGGTGAACATCACCGGATTTACTGTTACCGGTGGAGGGGACATAGACGGAGATGCTGGCATCGAGCTTCATCAAGTAGGGAATTGCACCATCAATAACAACAATGTCAGTTCAAACGGTTACTATGGGATATTTCTCTCATCTTCAGGTTTCAACAACATCACATCCAACCTCATCTCAGGCAACCGTTACGGGATTCAACTGGAATATTCGAGTAATAACAATACGATAGGGAGCAACATTATAGGTCCCAATACCAACTGGGGCGTCCATTTGGTATTCTCGAATTTTAACAACACCGTCGTCGGCAATACAATCGATTCAAATGGCGTCAATGGGATTCGTATTCACACGGGCAACGAATACAATGTTGTCGCAAGAAACAACATTTCTAACAGTGCCGAGGGTATACACCTCCAATTATCGAATAATAACCTGGTATACCACAACAACCTGTTTAGTAACACTGCTCATGCCTGGGATGATGGCACCAACTTTTGGAACCTCTCCTATCCAGGAGGGGGGAATTACTGGGATGACTATGCAGGCATTGACCTGAACAGCACTCCCAGTCAGGATGTGCCCCCACCGGACGGCATGGGCGACACGCCCTCAATCATCGACGGCGATTCCCAGGACAATTATCCCATGGTTCATCCGTACGGCTCGGTGAGGAACCTGGATACAGGCGAAATCTTCTTCACGATCCAAGCCGCCATAGACGATGCCGATACCCAGAACGGGCACAGGATAAGAGTGGCTGCAGATACCTATTACGAGAACGTTGTGGTAAACAAGCTCCTTACCTTAATCGGAGAGGATAGGGACAAAACGATAATCGATGGCGGAGGCTCAGGGGATGTTGTGCAGATACCATCCGATTGGGTGAACATCACCGGATTTACCCTTAAGAACGGCGGGAGCGGCAGCTCCGACTCCGGAATAGAACTGGGTAATGTCCAATACTGCAACATCACCGATAACATCGTCCGCTCCAACGGCAATGACGGCATCCGTCTAAAAAATTCGAGCAATAACGCCGTGGCTTTTAACATCCTTAGTGAAAACGGGCGGATTAACATCTTCCTGGATGATTCCCATGACAATGAAATTGAGGAGAACACCGTTATTGGGAGGGAAGACATTGATGGATCCGAGCTTGTCGGGCACTGGAGGATGGACGAGAAGTACTGGGACGGAGTCACAGGTGAAGTGAAGGATTCCTCCCCGTTCTTGAACCACGGAACCGCAAACGGAGACGTAGATACCACCATCAACGGTGCGTATGACCGTGCCGGGCGCTTCGACGGGGTGGACGATTACATCTCGGCAGATGATGTATGCAGTGAATTGACCGGTAGTGAGCTGTCCTTTGGGGGATGGATCAAGCCCATGTCAATTATTGACTCCAAACCTATATCGTTTCATTCTTCGGTTTATGCAAATTTAAATATGATTATTTATTCGGATAATAGAATTATGTATTATGACATGACAACTAGTTATGTAAATAGCACCACTTCTTTCCCGATAAACGAATGGTATCATGTTATGGTTACGATAGACGGTTCAAATAATGGCAAGCTGTTTGTAAATGGTGTTTTAGATAGTAAATTTACTACCACTGTACGCCCGGATACGAGTGGACGCTTTTCCATTGGCCAGGATTGGGATAGTGCCGTTCCCACCGATTTCTTTTTCGGCATCATCGATGAAGTTACCTTATTCAACCGTTCGCTTTCTGAAAACGAGATTGCAGAGCTGTATTATTTTTCACATTCCCGCCGCGGGATTTTCCTCCGCGATTCCACAGGAAACGATCTGATATCCAACAGCGTGAGCATGCACCGTCAGGACGGCATCTACCTATCAAATTCTAGCGGTAATACCCTGGTAAACAATATTATCGGGGAAAACGAACGTGATAACATCCGCCTGGAGGATTCCCACGACAATGTGATCGAGGAGAACACGGTTTATGGAAAAGTGGAGGAAACAGGTCTGGCAGGATACTGGAGGATGGACGAATCGTATTGGGAGGGTGCTGCAGGTGAGGTGGCAGATTCCTCTGGAAACGGTAACCATGGCACTGCAGAGGGCGATGCGGTTACCACAACCAGCGGCAAAATAGGCCGGGCCGGGTACTTCGACGGGGTGGACGATTATGTGGATTGCGGCAACAAATCGAGCGTGCAGGTAGGGGGGCCCGGAAATTCATTCTCGCTCGGTGCCTGGGTGCGAAGGGCGAGCAATGGCAGCCACGACCCGATCATCATGCAGGGAACCTACCCGGTAGGTAAAGACAATTATAACCTTCAAATAGGTTATCATCAAAACGATAAATTTGTATTTGGTTTTTACAATGATGACCTGTATACGACATCGACCTATCTTGATGTGAACGAGTGGCATCACTGGTTTGCGACATATGATGCAAAGACAAACGACCAGCGACTGTACAGAGACGGGTCCTTTTTACAAAACAGAACCACAAACTGGGACTACAATGCAACGAGTGGAACATTGTACATCGGCAGAGTCAATTGGGATTGGGGACCACCTTTCAACGGTAGTATAGACGAGGTGATGCTCTACAGGTATGCGCTTTCTGATAGCGAAATTGCAGCTCTGTACCTTGCCTCGAAAAATGGGATCAGAATAATGAATTCGACGTATAATACTGTAAATAACAATACCATATATTCCAACGACAGGGACGGCATCCATCTAATGGACTCCGATCATAACAACATCACAGGCAATATCCTAAACGGGAACGGACAGGACAATATCCATCTTGAAAATTCCCAAGATAATACGATCCGGGAGAACAATATTTCCGGCATGATAGATATGGATAGAACCGGGCTGGTTGGGTTCTGGAAGATGGACGAATTCGTGTGGACCGGAGCGGCAGGCGAGGTAAAGGACTCCTCCGGATTGGGAAATGACGGGGCCCACAATGGGTATACCAACACAACTTCAGGCAGGTTCGGCAGATGCGGTGATTTCGACGGTTCAAGCGACTACATTGATTGTGGGGATGATGCGAGCCTAGGACCTGTTTCAGCCATCACTGTCGAGGCATGGGCAAGATTCGATAGTGTTTCTGGAGCTTTTCCCCAGATCGTTGCCAGGGGGGATAATACTGAGGGTTGGAACCTGTATTCCTGGTCAACCGGCAGCTACGAATTCTCATTTATCCTACTTGAATCAGGAAGTTCATGGGGCCAGGCCTGGGCAATTGGCACGACAATCCCGCAGCCCGATACGTGGTATCATGTGGTTGGAACATACGACGGCTCCAGTGTGAAAATCTATATCA
>CP070726.1:2107062-2117090 GCA_020350865.1 Thermoplasmata archaeon | reverse complement strand
GGTTCCCAAGTTCGTGTTTGATGGAAATATCATGATAGACAATCCAATAGGTATAATGGTGGAGGGAGCCACAGACAAGCTGATTCTTAGTAACAACACAATCAAAGGCAGTGAGATAGCCATTTATGTCGAATCCGGGGATCCGATAATTGAAAACAATAGGCTAACCCATAATGTTGAAGGCATCAATGTTGCCGAAGGTTCCCCGGTCATCCAGGGGAATATCATTGATCACAATGATGTAGGAATAACTATTAGTGTAGACGCCACCCCACATATTGGTGAGAATGTTCTAGTGCATAATGGTATAGATGTGATATCTCCGAATTCAAGAGCCTATGCAGAGGACGCCATTGCTCTCTTGGAGGAGGCTAAAACAGGTAATAAATGGGTGGATAGGAAATTGGACAAGGTAATTGACTTTATCCAGATGAGCCTGAACATTGATCCGAAGAACCCTGAAAAATCGTGGAAGAAGTACCCGTTGTGGATTGATTACAATCATTTGGACCCAAAGCACGGCCATATGGTTTTCGATGAGCAGAAAAAGGCAGTCATTGTATTGACGATATTGATCGAGGATTCAAGGACGCCTCAGTGGGTCAAGAACAAATGTCAGGAAGTCATTGACAAACTGATTGCTTCCACCTCCCTTCTTGCCCACACAGCCTATAGAGATGCACAGGCATATGCAGGGGATAAAAAAGTCGATTTCGAACTCAGGAAATGCCAGAAGGGACTTTCGAGGTCAGAAAAAGACCTTGCCCAAGATTACTATTTCAAAGCAATAGACGACTTCAAGAGAGCCTGGAACCATGCACAACTAGCAATATATTTCGGGAATAAGTGAGCTGCTTTTTCATACCGTCTTAATATATATATACCCAGCCCTACATATCATTGACATATTGCTGGGCCGAGAGGTGAAAAATTGAGTTTACATTTCAAACAGATAGTGTTCGTCATAATAATACTATTATGGTTGATTGTTCCGGCTCATCCCCTTCCAGAGGAAATCTTTATTTCACAATCGGCCCGGGCCGACCCAGTAAACACCACCTTCTACCACAGCTGGGACGAGATGGTGGTCGAGCTGAACCAGATCGCATCAGATCACCCGGATATCACGTATCTCACAAGCATCGGAAAGAGCCACGAGGGGAGGGACATCTGGGCCATGAAGGTCTCGGACAATCCGTTACTTGAGGAGGACGAGCCCGAGATATACTACAATGCGATGCACCATGCCAGGGAATGGCTGACCCTTGAGGTGTGTTTGTACATTCTCAACTACCTCACTGACAACTATGGAACAAACTCCACCATCACAGACATAGTGGATAACAGGCAGATATGGGTTGTACCCTGTGTGAACCCCGACGGGCGTGAGTACGACAGTCCCGGGGATGATCCTACAAATCATTCAAATCAACCTGCAGGTTGGAGAAAGAACAGGCGGGACAACGGTGATGGGTCGTTTGGCGTGGACCTGAACAGAAACTACGGGTACATGTGGGGCGGTGCAGGGGCAAGCGATGTTCCCTCCGAGGTGACTTACCGGGGGCCTGCGCCCTTCTCTGAAAACGAGACCCGGGTCATCAGGGATTTTGTTATGCAGCACGATTTTGTATTCGCCATTTCCTACCACACCCACAGCCAGTTGATCCTGTATCCATGGGGATATACATACAATGCCTCCGAGGATGACGTGCTGCTGGATACGGTGGCAAAGAAGATGGCCGCCCTCATTACCAACAAGGCGGGCTCGGCATACCCGGGTTATACGCCGGCACAGGGAGCTGATCTCTACATGACCAGCGGCTCTGACGATGACTGGCTGTACGGGGAGATGGGGATATATTCCTACATATTCGAGCTCTATCCCGATTCCAGTGACAATGATGCAGCGGTCACATCTCCCTATGACAAATTCCATCCTAGGGCCGACAAGGTGCAGCCGGTGTGCGAGGACAATATCGAGGCAGCACTGTATCTTGCCAGAATTGCCGATAATCCCTTTCAGGCACTTAATTATCATGTGTCCCTTTCAACAGAGGACGAGTCCCCAACAATTAACCAGACTGAGATGGGCTCTTTTACGATTACGGTTGCTAATGACGGAGCGAATAACGACACCTATGATCTATCGACATCCACCATCCCCGGGTGGCCCATCGCCCTTCTACCCCCGACAATGTCTCTTGACAGTGAAACCTCGGATACCGCCTCTTTGTATATCATGGTCCCGGGTGGACAGCCCGGTGGAGAGTATTCTGTATGGGTCAATGCCACATCCCAAAACGACAGTGGGATTAAGGACTCGGTGCTCTTCAAGATTCATGTGCCTTATTTCAATGATGCGGGCGTGCAGTCGATAGATACCTTCTTAGACGGCGGTATATATCCAATGGGAACCTACACGATTAATTCCACGGTGAGAAACTTCGGTGGTAACAGCCAATCCGGTTTTAATGTTTCCCTGGAGATCGTTGAGCTTGGAACTCCGGTAACAAAGACGGTCTTCTGGGACGATATGGAGAACGGGACAAATGGATGGGATGTAGTGGACCTTGACGGGACCGCGTCCCCGGATTCATGGAAGCAGATCACATCCACATCCAACAGTCTAACAACGAGCTGGTGGTGTGGTGACGTAAACAAGCACTCTAACAAGACGGTGCAGTTGCTGGTCTCACCTGTGTTCAGCCTTAAAAAGGCTGTGGGCGCCAATCTGAGTTTCTATCACAAGTACAAGACCGAATCCGGGTATGATTTCGGAAGCGTTGATATGTACGATGGCACCTCATGGACAACGCTGGCAACGTACGACGGCAGCGGCCCATCAACGTTCGAACAGGTGACTTTTGACCTGGTGGATTTCACTGGATGCGACCTTGTCCAATTGAGGTTCAGGTTCACGTCGGACAGGTATGTTATCGATGATGGGTGGTACATCGATGATGTGGAGGTTTCAGCCGAGTTTCCCGAGGAAACCACTGTTTTCGGCCCTTCATTGAACCAGACCAGCGGCACCATGGCCCAGGACGATACCCAGCAGCTCGGATGGCAATACACGTTCCCTTTAGCGGGGGAGTACAGGATATACGCAACCACGCTTTTGAAATCCGACGAATATGAACCCAACAATCGGACGTATATCACAATCAGGATAGTTACAGCAGATTTCCACATAATGCTTCCGGTATCGGTTGGATGGAACCTTATTTCTACCCCTTTCATTCCAAATAACACGTCGGTCCCTGATGTTTTCCTTGATATGGACGGCGATACCACATGGACAATAATACAGCGTCATGATGCTCAAGACGCAAACAACCCCTGGAAGGGCTGGACTTCCCTCAAACCCCAGAATTTAAATGACCTGAAACTGGTGGACGATAAAATGGGTGTATGGCTGTACATTCCCAATCCGGCCGCACTGGGTGATGGTTTCATCAAAGTCAACGGTACGGTCCCAGGCTCGGTGAGCATCGACCTTGCAACCGGATGGAACCTCGTGGGCTACCCTTCACTGAACAGCAAGAGCAGGACAAAGGCCTTAAACAACCTCGGACTCGGCTCGGATGTGGACTCGATTTGGACCTACGACGCCCAGACGCAGCAGTGGAAGGAGATTGGTGAATCCGACAGCATAGAAACAGGAAGGGGATACTGGGTGCACGCCATGGCAGATGTCACATGGAATGTTCCCCTGTAAAATCCGACATTATCTTTATTCAATCTTCCATGGAATAAACGGTATGATCGTGGGGCGTCCTCTGAAAAATATCGTTCACGGCATCATGCCCCTCATTCCGCAGAAGGGGCACTCCACTCTTACAGGTCCCGGTCCTCCCTGAACTGGGAACCGCTGGCCGCAGTTGGGACACCTGGTCTTTCTCATTCTCTGTGGACGTTGCATTACTGGAGGCGGTCTCACGGGTGGTGGATACGGTTGCTGCGGATAACCACGCATGGGGGGCTGTCTGTACCGGGGCATGCTCCTGGGCTGGGGTGATGGGACCACAGCTTCGGGCTGTACCTCCACCACTTCCTCCCCTCCACCGCCCACAGGCTCCCTGACGCCCTCCCTTCTCATCCTCAATTTCATGGCCTTCTTAATCTGGGCATCCTGAAGCTCCAATGCCAGAGCCTCCACTTCTTTGATAAGCACCTTGGATTCCCCGTAGTTCTCCTCGTCGAAGGCGGATTTGGCCTTGATGTAGAGCTCGTCGGCATCCGATACATCCGCGCCTATATCCCTGGCATCATCCAGTATGGATTTCACGAACAGCAGTGAGTCAGAAAGGCCCTGGATTCTATCACGTCTCGCATCTTCTGCGGCTTTCCTCGCCTTGGCCAGCTGTTGATGGACCTTTTTAAATTTCTTTGAATCGAAGGCATCCTCCGCTTCCCTGAACGATTTCTTGGCCTTTTCCACATCCGCCCCAAGGTCCATTGCCTGGGCAATGAACTCCTCCACAGAGAAGATCATATCTTTGATCTTCTTGGCCTGCTCCTTTTGAAGATGCTCTGCTGTATCGTTCATTTCCTTTAGGATCCCATCCAGGGCTTCGTTCTCTTGGTTGTGAAAGAGCTCTGCTGCTTTGAAAACCTGCGTTTCCGCCTCTCCGGCATCGATTTCTGCCTCTTTCACATCAGAGATCAATTGCCTAAACGACATTATCATGAAGGCTCTTCTCACATTCTCATATCGTTTCGAAAGGTCATGAATGAGGCCGGAGCTTTTAATGCCCTGGGATATGGTGCCTCCGAAATTCCCCTCCTCGAAGTTGCCCTGCATCCGGTGTAGTTGCTCGTCGGCTTTATCGAAGATGGCGGCTTTGCTCTTGTAGTTTTTAAGCACCTTTTCAACCTCACCGAGATAGACATCGCTTCTTCTCTCCTCGCTTGTCTTTTGGTTTTCCGCCTCTGGTCTGGTCTCTCCCAGGTAGCGTTCAATATCCTCTCTTTTTACCTTCTCGCTATTACCTAGGATGGAGAGGAGGTCGATTCTATCTGGATTCTCGCCGCAATCGATATCCTTCTCTTTTGCCAACTGCTCCAATTGTTTGGTGAACAGCTTTGCCAAAAGTTCTCGAGTTTCTCTGTCCATGGTTTCCCACTACACGCCGAATCTTCAAAGCCAGTAATCGATTATCGATTTTCTTAAGTAATACAGGGAATTAAGTTTTTCTGTCTGATTATAATCCCGAGAAACCGGCCAAATCGCGCTTAAAACCCTCGATTGTGGCCACAGGCGTGGGGTCAATGCCCTTTAGTATGGCAAGATAAACACTGACAAAATCACCCAGATACATCGAATACAGCATCCTGGCGAGGTAATCTTTCTCCTGGCCGCCCTCGGCCACCACGTCTATGACCTTTTTTGCCTGCTTCTGCAGGATGGTCTCCTTGGTCAATTTTACCCTTTTCTGGAGCCTGCTGTCCAGGCGGAAGTTGTCCCTCAGAATCACAGCGGTGAACCTCTTGGAGGTATCATCGGCTCCCCAGGCCTCTATTTCGTTGTGGTTCATCTCGGGGAATGTTCCGTGCCATGACAGCATCTTGGCGTTCTCGTTGAGCTGGGTCTGCCATCTCCTGGCAATGGCGTTGAATATGGCCAGGCCGTAGATGATGGGTGTTTCGTTGAGAAGCTCAAGTGCTAATTGTTTTGCGGGATTCTTTTCCGTGAGGATATCGGGCACCAGATGCTCCCTTAACTTTCTGACGGTCTCGATGGCCACCTCCACCTCATTGTCTGGATTGTATATACATAGTTTTTTGAGCACGGCCACTATGGGCATGAACAGATAGGCAACAGAGGCTCTAGGGGGCTTGCCCTTGGGAATGGATATGAGCGTAACATTCTCCCTTCTGGCGCGCTTTTCCAATTCCCCGCCGGATGTGATGGCAATAATGCTGCATCCCCTGTTTAATCCCTCGGTGAAGAGGCTCAGCGTCTCCTCGGTGTTGCCTGAATAGCTCACAGCAAAGAGCAGTGTTTTTTCCCTGACGAATGTTGGAAGTTTATAGGCCCTGTTTGTGAAAATCGGGATATCTATCCTCTTGAAGAGCCAGCTTGCAAGGATGTCCCCGCCGATGGCAGAACCACCCACACCGGCAATGACTATCTGGCGGGGTTTGAACATTTCCACATCAATGGATTGGGCAATGTCCACAGCCTCCTCAAGCTGTTCGGGGAAGTTCTCAATGGTGCCCAGCATGTTGCCCTTGTCATGATTTCTAATGGCATCCAAGTCATCCAGTAATACAGGCATACGAAAAAGGAAACGATGAGCACGTAATTATAATTAACCGTTGCTAATGAAAAGTTCTTGCGTAAAAATGGATGAAAGATGGGATTAGGCGAACATGACACCCGATTCCTGTGCCCGAAGCAGTTCCCCGCCTCTCACCTTGTCCAGGGCTTTCTCGAAATCGGCCATCTCCACCATGTCTCTTCCTTCCCTTATGGCGAACATGCCGGCTTCCGTGCATATGGATTTGATCTCCGCTCCGGTATTGCCCTCGCACTTCGCTGCAACGATCTCCACATCCACATCCTTTGCCAGGTTCATCCTCTTGGTATGGATTTTAAATATCTCGATCCTGGCCTCAAGGTTCGGAACAGGGATTTTGATGATCCTGTCGAATCTTCCGGGTCTCAACAGGGCTTCATCCAGAATGTCTGGTCTGTTTGTGGCCGCGATGAGCTTGACATCACCGATTGGGTCGAAACCGTCCAGTTCGGCAAGCAGCTGCATGAGCGTTCTCTGGACCTCCCGATCACCGGATGTGGCTATCTCAAGCCTCTTTGCTCCAATGGAATCCAGTTCATCTATGAACACGATTGTGGGCGATTTTTCCTTTGCCAATGCGAATAGCTCCCTCACCAATCGCGCACCCTCGCCGATATATTTCTGAACCAGCTCTGAACCCACAAATCTGATGAATGTGGCATTGGTTTTTTGCGCAACGGCCTTGGCAAGCAGGGTTTTTCCAACTCCCGGCGGTCCGACGAGCAGTACGCCTTTTGGAGGTTCTATGCCCACTTTGATGTACAGTTCCGGTTTTATCATGGGCTCCTCCACGGCTTCCCTTATTTCTCTTAGTTGCTCTTCCAGGCCGCCTATATCCCCGTAGGTCACACCTGGTTTTTCAATGATCTCCGCCCCTATGACCAGGGGGTCCTTCGAGGGTGGAAGAACATCCATTATGGAAAGCGTTTGCTTGTTTAATGCCACCTGAGAGCCCACAATTAAACTCTCCTTTGATATGTGTCCGGCACTGTTAACTATAAAAGTAGGCCCGGTTGTGCTCTTGACAACCACCTTTCCGTTCTCCAGGACTCCTCTTATAGAGCCGATGATAAGGGGTGGGGCCTTCATACGCTCCAGTTCCGCCTTGAGGCGCTTGACCTCACTTTGCAGATGGGTCAATTCGCTCTCGAGATACCGCTTCTCGTTCTCTATCTTCTTGGTATCCTTTGCCAGTTCCGAGTTCTGATGTTCAAGGGCCGCAACCCTTTCGAGGAGGTTGTCAGTGGTCTCTTTCAGTTCATCCTCATCCATCTTGCGCACCCCAAAAGGTTATAATTCTAGATTCAGTATTGGATTTACGATTAGTTATATATGGTTGCAATGATATATATCTTTTGTTCCAGTGTTTATGAGGGCTGTATATGATTTGTGAGATGTGCGGAATTGAGGTTCCCAGGCTCAAAAGAATCGTTATAGAGGGTTCGAATCTCAATGTTTGCACAAAATGCGAGAAATTCGGTCAGGACCATGCAGCGTCAGACGAAGCAGTGGTCACCTTCGGCAGGGATACCATCGCCGAGAGGCTGGAGCGCAGGGAGAAGAGGCTGAAGGGCAAGGATGTTTTGGAGGGAAGCGGTTCGGAGCTGGCCCTGGATTATCCAAAGAGGATTCGCGATGCCCGGTCGAAGATGGGTATGAATCAAGAGCAACTTGCCAAGAAAATCAACGAGAAGCGATCTGTTGTGGCAAAGCTCGAAACAGGCGACATGGTGCCTGACAACAAATTGATAAAAAAGCTCGAGAGGGCCCTTGAAATATCGCTGATGGAAGCGGTAAGCCCGGTCTCGGCACCGAAGCACAGGGAGGAAGCCAGGAGTATGACTTTGGGGGACTTCATCAAAATAAAGAAGAAATAACCCACGCATCATCCGTTTGATTGTTCGGCTCTTTTAAATATCTCCTGCTCCACTTCCCGAAGGAAGCCTGATATGTCCACGTCGTATTTTTTTGCCACCAGGATTGCTGCCACCTCTATGTCCACCTTCAGGGTATTCTGTTCCTTGTTCACCTCGGCCATTATGGTGTTTTTTCCGATTTTTGTCTTATCCTCAATATTCCGAACGATTGCAAGGAGCAGAGGCTCCTGGGTTTCCACTTCTAGTATGTTCCTTTTCGGCGTGAAGTCTATTGGTATTGAAAGGGATTTGTAATCGAAGGTGGGGGTAATGCCCTCTTCTGTCCTTGATAGCAGTTTCAGTTCAAGCCCAACATCGATTAACTGCTTCGCCTCATCAGGGGAAAACCAGCCAAGGTCCATTGAAATGGACATGGACAGCTCTTTTTCTGTGAGCTCGTCTTTGCCCTTTCTTTGGAAAAGATAGGCCAGCGATTCCATAAGCTCTTCCATGGATATACCCAAACCTACAAGAGGCTCTCCACCTCTACAATTATTCCGCTCAGACCTATACCTGAGAAGCCGTGTCTACCGGAAACAAACCTGCCGTGAAAGTAGATGTCCACATCTTGGTTCAATAATTGTCTTCCCTTATCCAAATTGAAACGCGCATCGGTTGAAAGATGCTTCAAATCAGTGAAAATGGCCCTGGTAATACCGATGCTTCTGGCCTCCGTGACAACATTTCCTATGCTCATATTTCGTATGTCCTTGTCGGGGCTGACGATGCCATCATCGTAATCGATTCCAAATGCGATATTCTCGGAAAGCTCACAGGCATTCTCCAATTCCTCAATATTCCTCAGAGTCTTGGTGCTGAGGACAACAAACTCCGCCCCTGCAATTAAAATGTCGATTGCCCCTTCACCGTACCTGGAGCCCGCGTCCACCCACACCTTTATCTCGGAAGAGATATCCTTAATCGATTCGAGCTGAGGTTTATCTCTCACCACCCCGTTGATATCAGTGATGTAAACAGAGTCGTACTTTCCTTTGAGTTCTTCTATCAGATCATCCAAATCCAAATCATTTTGGTCCTTGTCCTTCAAGGGCTCGCAGCCTTCTTTTTGCATGGTCACCGGCTGGCCTTTTAGGAGGTTAAAGGCGGGTATCATTTCCAGTTGATTTGTCTCGGGGTTTCTATCATCTGTTTGTGGATTTGTCTCTGGATTCATCTCTGCTCACAAATAGGAGAACGCAAGGACACTAAATAAATAATGCGGTGGATGAAGTTCTTTCATTTACGTTTTTCACATGTTTTTGGGTTGTATCACTCGAGCATATTTATCTTATTATCATACATATACGTAGAGAACTCTATAACAACGAAGAACGTCGAAGGGGTTCCGAAGGCCACATCCGGGCGGTAATTTTCATCAGCTAGGCAGTGGCTCTGCCCCAGATCGTGTTTTGGCAGGTCTCCAGCTGCGATATGCTTTCGGACAGCTCGATATAAATCCACGCCATAAGGCTGTCGGCCTCTTCGTCGCTCAACTGCTTGGATTCTGCATGCGCAGGTGGATAGTCGTACGCGCTGCTGTCTGCCCCGGGTTCTTGCCGACGCATCTCCAGTACCTGCTGAATAACACTAATAAAGTCATTCAGCTCGGGTTCCGAGAAGTTATTCAAAAGATAGGTGGTGGGCGTCTCCTTGGCAGCACTGGCTTGTCTCGTGATTTCCCTGATCACATGTCTCATTGTTATCCCATCCCGTTGTCTGACGGTTTGTCGGACAGTATATATTTTAAGTGGTATTTAAATATTTCGCAAATCCTGTAAAGCTGAATCCCTCTGAATTCATCTCTCCCTAC
>CP070726.1:2098712-2106962 GCA_020350865.1 Thermoplasmata archaeon | reverse complement strand
CCAGGGTGAGGCTGCTTGAATACCCATCCGCTGCATAGAACACCACCTCGGTTGCGTTATCTTTCACCTCAGCCAGGTCGAGTATGGCACTGACCTTCACACCCTTCCAGTCGGCGGTGCCAGTGGGACCATCCACGCATCTCAGTGTCACAACCTCGCTTTTGCTCGGAAAGGCTGTGATGTTTTCATATGACAGTCCGAGCTCGTTTTCCACGAGGCCGTCCACCCTCAGCCTCCACATATCCACATTGATTGCAGGGGAATCGCCGATATCTACCACAAAGAACTCATCGTTGGGTGTGATTTCGGACTGGGAGGCGATGGTGAAGGCCAGTACGAGCTCCAGGAGTCCGAATAGCACCGCCAATACGATGATAATCTTCCAGCCCTTGTTCATTTATGATTCCCTGTCTGTGATAATTCATCCGGGTAGGTGATGCTCTTGACTAAAGAGTGTAAACACATATATTGTTTTTTTCCATTTGTGGAAGAGTTCATTGGGTGCTCATATATTGTAGGTTTTTATGGATTGTGGGCCTTAAACCCAAACATTTAAGTAGCATACAATGTTATATCTAAATATAACATAGATATCATGCGGGTGTAACGATGAGCCGAGTTCAGTGGAAAAGGAGGGTGCAGAAACGCGGCGGATCCCTGCAGGTGACCTTACCAAACGAGATCTGCAGGGCCTTGGAACTGAATGACAAGGATGAGGTCCTCATATACTGTGAAGAGGACACGCTTATGATAAGAAAGGAGACGGACCGATGCCCCCACTGCTACGGTACGGGGACATGCAGGTGCAGCGCATGTGCCAAGAAGTTCAGGTTGTTGGACCGGCCCGTTTTGATTCCTGTAACATGCAGTGTGTGCGAAGGCACCGGAATGGCAAAGTTAAGAAAGGGGAGCTGAGAAAATATATTGGAAAGATGACGGTGCGGAAAATGAACGATAAAGGCGGATTTGAAGGCATGGTAAAAAGTCCACACCACAATATATTTAGTCTAAAATCCTATTACGTTAACATAGTTAGAAGGCGTTGAGGATGCAGTTCAAACGTTGTCCCAAATGCGGAAAAGAATTCGATGAGAGCTGGCAGCTGTGCGACGACTGCGGCATCAAGCTCGTCGTACCCGGCGCAGCTTTAGGCCTCTCCCCATTCATCGGCAGGATGAAGGACAAGCTGCACAGCATCGACATGGCCCTGGACTCGAGGATGTCAAAGGCAGTGGACACGGCAGAGGATGCAAAGGAGAGCCTTGAGGGCCTGAAGAAGCAGGCAACCGAAAAGGCAACGGTGCTGTCAGAGAAGGCCGGGGTAAAGGCCCAGCAAATAGAAAGGAAAAGCATGGATCTCACCCGAAGGATGAGGATGGCCAGCTCAACGGAATCGGTGATGGATTTCATCATCGACAAACCGAAGATCGTTATCCTGGTGGTTTTGACCCTAACACTTGTCATCGGGGCTGCAGGCATTCCCGCAATGCTCGAAAACATCAGCGGTGACATGACCATCTACCTGCCCCAGGACGACCAGGCCGCCATCATCCTAAACGAGGTCAACGAGGACTGGTCCACGGAGATGATCGTGATCTTCGTGGAGACCCCCAACAGTATCGACCGCACGTACGGCAACGAATACAATATCACGAGCCTCAACGTGCTCAACGAGATAAGCGCCATCGAGGAGGGCCTGGACCCGCAGAAGGATGACTCCGGGGTGGAGGATGATATCACCTTTGCACTCAGCATATCCACCTTAATAAAGGAGATCAATGCAGCCCCGCAGCAGGTGGCCAGGGCCATGGGCGATGAGCTAGAGCTGCACGGTGTCCCGTACGAGCAGATACCGGGAGGATACGAGATACCCCAGGACCAAGACGAAATAGACACCATCGTGTCCCAGATTCCGGATGATTCCAGAAAGGGACTTGTAATAGACACGAATAACGACGGTATTTGGGATTCTGCGGGGGTCATCATTGGTGTGTACAAGGATGCGGACCAGGAGGAGGTAATGAAGTTCCTGTACACCATGATCGACAAGCATTTTGTGGACACCAAGGCCGAGAAGGGGGACTTCAACCATGTGGACAAATGGTGGGAAAGGGTGGATGACGGCGAGGTCCACTGCCGTATGACCCCCACAGGGCCGGTGCCCATGACCCAGGCGCTGACGGGGCGCACATATGATGAGTTCTCCGTCGTTTTACCCTCAGCACTGTTCTTGATCTGCGGCGTGCTCTTCTTCCTTCACAGGACCCCGAAGATCATCATAGTCTCGGCGGTTCCCATCCTGTGCTCCCTTGTCATGACCCTGGGGATCATGGGCCTCACAGGCTGGGTGCTCTCACCCCAGGTGGTGCTGGTGGCCCCCATCCTATTGGCCCTGGGCGTGGCCTACGGCCTGTACATCGCCAACCGCTACTCCTACGAGAGGGCCAATATAACGGACAAAAAGGAGAGGATGAAGGTTGCCATCAGAACAACAGGGAAGGCAATCTTCCTTTCTGCCCTGACAACCGCCGTGGGTTTCTCCTCCCTCATGTTCGTGAACATGGTGCCCATGAGGGTTCTGGGCTTCGGCCTGACCACGGGCATACTGATATGCTGGGCCATCACCATGCTCACCGTTCCCGCACTGGTGATGATCCTAGATTACGAAAAGAAGGGGCAGACGCGCTCCGCCGAGAAACTGGGCCAGGTTCCGGTGAGACACAGGAAGAAGATATTCCTAGCAGCCTTAACACTTACGATCATCTCGATATCCCTGATTCCCTCAATTGAGGCGAACATGAACCTAACCGAAATGTCACCCCAGGACGAGCCCACCGTCAGGGCGATGAATAAGTATTCCGAGGAGTTCGGAGGCGGGCAAATGGGCATGGTGCTGGTGAGAGGGGTGCCCGTGGATGAGAGCGACAGTTTCAAGGGACAGGGCTCCATGAAGGACATAGAGGTTTTAGACGACATCGAGGACTTGGAAAACCAGATCAAGGCAATCGAAGAGCCCCCCATCAACCCGCCGCTCTCCGTGGTCGACGTGATGAAGATGATAAAAATACCCGAAAGCGCGGTTCCGTCCGCAGTCTCTCTGCTTCCCCAGCAGGTCCAGGACAGGATAAACGAGACCGTCGCCAATAGCTTCTGGGATGTTATCCACATGGCCAATGATGATACAACCTCCATTTGGTATATGCGGTACGGAAGAACCATGCAGGATTCCATCATCAACATTTTCTATAACAGCATCAGCCCGGAGATGAGGGGCTTTCTGGTAAACAAGGACTACTCCAAGACACTGGTCTACATCGACATACCTTCCATGGACGCAGTGGAGACCGAAAAAGCCGTTAATGCAGTGAATCGTGTGGTGAGAAATTATCCCGCAGGCAGCTCCACATCCCCGCTCACCGGCTTTGCGGCACTGGTTGTTGCGGTGAACAACCTTCTCATGTTCAACAGCATCTTCTCGCTGTTCATGGCCTTAATAATCGTCTTCTTCGTTCTCATCGCCATATTCCGCTCCCTGAGGCTTGCGGCCCTGACCATGATACCCGTTTCCATGGTGGTTGCCTGGGAGCCCCTCACACTGGTGCTGACTGGCATCGACCTGAACCTCGTCACAGCCATGATAGGCTCCATCATAGTGGGCATAGGCATCGATTTCGGGATCCACATGACGGAGCGCGTGAGGGAGGCCGGGGAGAGCTTCCAGGGAATCAGAAAATCCGTGGAGACCTCCGGCTTCACGTTCCTCGAGGCCACGTTCACCATCGTGGCCGGCCTGCTTTCCGTGCTCCTCATCAACATCCGCTCCATACAGGAGTTCATACTCATGGTCATCTTCCTGCTGGTCTTCAGTATGGTTGCCGCCATGTTCATTCTGCCCGCCATCTACGCCATGCTGAGCCCCGAAAAGGAGGAAACCATGATGTACCGCGGGGAGATAGTCGAGGTGGAGCCCGAGTTGGGCTCGGAGTGATTTTTTAATGGTCCGAGTGATGTTAATAACATTGAACTGATTTTGAAAATATAATTATTGTATGATTGCACATCAGATATGAAAAATGTTAACCCTTTTTCCCTCGTCTGTTTGAGGATTTGGATGTGAGTTTCCTTATTTTGTTTATGCTTATAATATCACCAACTCATCGGTTTCTGCAATGCTCCTTCTTGGATGGAATTTCATATCCCTCCTTTTAAATTGTATTTTGTCAATGACAAATTTATGGTCGCATACCTCACAGTGATAGAATGTCGGAAGCCCAATCTGTTTATAATCCCAAACAGTTCCAATCTGTATCCACACCTTACATTTAAAACAGAAGAGATATAAAGTACCCAAATCGTCATAGATATAAGCGACTGTCATAACCAATCATATGTTTTTAATGTAAACGGTGTTAGTTATAGTTTTCGTCGAATAGCAAAATTGACCATTATCCCTATCTCCATTGGGCATGTCATCTTTTATTACTGAGTTCATTCGCTTTCTTCTCACAATATTGTGCCTCTTCGTTTCTGCCCAGTCTTCTCAGCTCGACACCTTTATTATACCAGGCCTGAACGTGATTGGGATCGATGCTCAACACTTTATCATAACATCTAAGTTCTTCCTCGGCTGGCCTACCTAGTCTACCCAGAACGACACCTTTGTTAAACCAAGCATCTGCATTATTCGGATCAATGCTCAACGCTTTATCATAACACTTAAGTTCTTCCTGGGGCGGTCTGTCTAATTTACCCAGCGCGATACCTCTATTGAGCCAAGCTTTTACATAATTCGGGTTGATGCTCAAGGCTTTATCGTAACATTCAAGTTCTTTTTCGGGTGGACTGTCCAATTTTCCCAGCACGACACCTTTGTTATACCACGCACGTGCGTGATTCGGGTCAATACTCAATACTTTCTCATAACATTTGAGTTCTTCTTCTGGAGGTCGGCCCAATTTTCCCAGCACGACACCTTTGTTATACCAAGCTTGTGCGCGATTCGGATCGATGCTCAGCACCTTCTCATAACACTTAAGTTTCTCCTCGTGCGGTCTGCCCAATTTTCCCAGCATAACACCTTTATTATACCAAGCTTGTGCATTATTCGGGTCGATGCTCAACACCTTCTCATAACACTTAAGCTTCTCCTCGGGCGGTCTGCCCAATTGTCCCAGCACAATACCTTTATTATACCATGCATCTGCATTATTCGGGTCAATACTCAACGCTTTATCATAACATTTAAGTTTAACCTCTGGCGGTCTGCCTAATTTTCCCAGCACCATACCTTTATTTAGCCAGGCATCTGCATTATTCGGGTCAATGCTCAAGGCTTTATCATAACATTTTAGTTCTTCCTCGGGCGGCCTGCCCAATTTTCCCAGCGCAATACCTTTATTACACCAAGCTTGTGCGTGGTTCGGGTCGATGCCCAACGCTTTATCATAACATTTAAGTTCTTCCTCGGGCGGTTTGCCTAACTGTCCCAGCACCATACCTTTATTATACCAAGCTTGTGCGTGGTTCGGGTCGATGCCCAACGCTTTTTCAAAATGTTTAAGTTTTTCCTTGGGCGGTCTGCCTAACTGTCCCAGCGCGACACCTTTATTAAGCCAGGCACCTGCATTATTCGGATCTATCTTTAGTGCCCTGTCAAAGCATTCGATGGCCTTATTTTGATTATTTTTCAGTATAAATCCAACCCCCTTTCTCATCCATCCATCGGAAAAATCCGGATTTCTCGATAAAACCTCATTACAAAAGGAGATCAACCTGTCAACTTCATTCATTTCCTTCAAACAGTCCATCTTCCCTTTAATTGCCTTCTCATTGTTATTCTGCAATTCCAATGCCTTTTCATACCATTCCAATGATTGCTCGTACATCTCGTCGTCAAAGTAGATTTTAGCGATGTTGAACAGACTTTCAGTGTCCTTCTTGCCACTGTCAACCTTCTTAAAAACTTCCTGGTAACAAACCTTACAGTACGGCAATTGCCCGATATCTCTATCAACTCTAAAGAAACTCTCGCAGTGTTCACAAAATTTCTTGCTGCATTCATCACATATCAACAGATGGTTCCCTTCGCTTATTATATTGCCACATTCGGGACATGTGTATCTCTTCTCCCCGAGTTCTATCTTCGGGGCATATACACTCCCGGCGCCTGGTGAACGAAGGGCGACAGAATCGTGCATACCACCCTTCACATTCTGGACATCACCTTTGGAAATTGGCCCGCAATAGGGACAGAACTTCGCACCCTCCGGTAAATCGGTTCCACAGTTTGGACACATATTGGATCGTTCCATGATAACCTCCCCATATATCCCCCCAAGTTATTTATAAATATCATTATCTTTATTTAAAATTTATCGCATTGAAACAACATCCTGCAGGTATTGATCAGGAGAGGCCCTTTATCAAGAAGGACTTGAACAAGCCTAGGGTGCTGTTGGGCCATCAGAAAGTGTTAGCACAGGTTTTATTCTGAAACTGAAGAATTGTTGATAATGACCTACTGGGGGAAAGAAAAAAATAGCGAAAGCCAGATAAATACTAACTCCAAAAACAACAATTTAGATACGATTTCATGATTAGTATCGTTTTTTCTATTTAACGATATGTACCAAAATCGTTAAATATATTTAACGATATATAGAGATGTTATATATGGACGGAAGAATAGAAAGAGTGATTCGGGATTACTGGCAATCGGAGCTCCCCGAGGTAAAGGAAAGGGAGATAAATCCGTTTATAAATGAGCAGACAATAACAGATATCGTGGGCCCGAGAAGGGCGGGTAAAACCTACCTAATGTTCTCGCTCATCAAGCGCCTGCCAAAGAAGAGCACGATTTATATTAATTTTGAGAATAGAAGGCTTCTACCTTTGAAAGATGAATATTTTAACGATATCGTGGAATTCATATTTGCTGAGCAAATCTTGGCAAAGAAAAAGAAGGTCTATCTGTTCCTTGATGAGGTTCAAAGGATAGCTGGATGGGAAAGGTATGTCAGAAGTATTTATGATGAGTTCAAAGGGAAAATAAAGATATTTGTTTCAGGGTCATCTGCAAATCTATTGAGCAAGGACTATGCCCGGTTGCTTACTGGAAGGCACCTCACATGCGTGGTTTTGCCACTGAGTTTCAGGGAATTCATGGTATTTAGGGATATGAAAATAAATGACAAGATTCCCACCGAAAAAGAAGAATCATTGATTAAGAAGTACCTCAAAGAGTATATGACCCACGGGGGATTTCCCGAGGTTGCGCTCGGAAAGCAAAAAGATACTATGCTCTCCCAACTTTTTTCAGATATCGTTTCAAGGGACATACTCTCCAGGGCAGAGATCCGAAATGAGAATGTCATGGAGGAACTATCAAATTACTGCGCATCCAATGTATCCAACCTACTTTCCTTTGGCAAGATGACCCGATATTTCAAAAGCCGCGGTATCAAGACATCAACACCCACGCTGATTTCGTATTTTCAGCATATGAAGAACGCGTTCCTGTTCTTCGACAACACGATATTTTCGTACAAGATAAAGGACCGGATGCAGTACCCAAGAAAGATATATGCAATAGACTGCGGTTTTGCCAACCTTGCAGGAACCGAGAACCTGGGCAGACTCTGTGAAAATGCGGTTGCTATAGAATTATTGAGGAGGGGAGCAGATACCTTTTACTGGAAATCCCGCTCGCAGGAAGAGGTTGATTTCATTGTCAGGGAGAAACGGAGAATCAGACCCATACAGGTGTGCTATGATCCCGAAGCCCGGGACACAAGGGACAGGGAGGTCAAGGCCCTGGTAAGATGCCTGGACGAGTTCGGATTGAAAAAAGCGGAGGTCATCACATTCGATTATGAGGATGTGGAGAAGATAAATAACAAGACCATTCATTTCACTCCTCTATGGAAACTCCTCCTTGGGATAAGTTCATAGCCGGCATCGATTATATAAGGACATAAGCCCCCCTTTTACACTCATTTGTTTGTGCATTTGGATATTAGTCATTTAACCTGATGGGATAATAAATATCCCAGGTGTTGATGGATATGCAAAACGTTACCAGATATTATCACCCTGAAATCCCATCCTTTGATAATCAGAGTGCTCCTCGGCTCAACGGCTACGTTTGTGATATCCTCAAGGGGTATGTTTACATAGGAATATCTCGCTTTTCTTTTTCTACTGCCTCGTATTAAATATAATGCAATTACAACAAATAACACCCCCCCGCCA
>CP070726.1:2066211-2098612 GCA_020350865.1 Thermoplasmata archaeon | reverse complement strand
ACCAATCTCCAAACAGTTCTTCAATCCATCGAAGACCAGTATGATGCAGTTCGGCGGTATAATATAACGGATGGCAACGATCCCTGGAAGCACCACCATACCTCAAAGCCGCCGAAATTCAATGACTTGGACACGATCAACCACGCGATGGGATTGTGGGTCCATATTACCGATCCCGGAGGAGCTGCCCTTGAAGTAAACGGAGATGTGTTCTCCTCCAATCAAAATATAACTTTACATCCTGGTTGGAATCTCGTGGGTTATCCCTCCAATACAGCCATGAATAGAACGGGTGCGCTCAACAATATCGACTTTGGTACAGATGTCGATGCCGTATGGACCTATAATGCCACAACGCAGGAATGGAAGGAGATAACCACATTGGATAATTTCGAGGTGGGAAGGGGATACTGGATACATTCTAGGGTTACGAAGACATGGGTTGTCCCGTTGTGATCCTTTTGCAAATATGTAAATCTCGAAAACCCGTATCTATGGCAATTACGTTGTCCATGGCCGAAACACCCTGTGCCGTCGTAACCGAACTTGAGGGCGTATCTCATGGGATAGATAAGTTATTGATATGGTGCTAATCGGATTTGAGGGCGGATAGATAAATCGGCAGGGTATTTTTATCGAGAAGGTACGACTTCTTGATATGCCAGGGAGCCTTCCACTTTTTCAGTCCCTTGGTCACCTCGAACCCGATCTGTCTCTTTTTACGGAGGCACACGATATCGACCTCTGTATGGTTGCGCCAGTAATATACAGGGAGTAATCTTGAAAGGTGCGATGCCACGGCCGCCTCTAAAAGCCAATTTACAGCAACTTCTTGATTTACATAATCCCCGATGACCCTGTATATGAAGGGATCCGTGAAATGGATCTTCTTGTTCTTTTTGTAATCAATCCTTGAACTGGGAGCCATGAAATTCAAAACCAAAACGGATTGTATCCCTTCCAGGGTCTCGATGTAACTCCTCACGGTATTCGGCGAATTTATGCTTGTCTGGTTGGATATGGAATTCCAGCTTACCGGTGTTCCCTCGGCCCTCATCAGATATGACAGTATCTCCTTCATGAACCTGTCGCTTTTTCCCACCCTTGACCAGTCCCCTCTTAACCAGTCGAGATATGTTCGTGAGGTTTCATTTGTTACCTTTTGATATCGGGATCGATCCTGGATACTTCTTGGAAATCCACCGGTCATCATGTATTCTTTAAACAGTTCACTCAATTTTTTTGAAAAGAGTTTGTTTGCCTTGACATTCTTATCCAGCTCCGAAATATCTCCTGTCATCACATTCAGGTCGCCTTTCACCTTTACGAAAGAAGAGAAGTCCAAAGGATGAAGGACGAGGTCCTTTCCGCCCCCTCTTCTGCCTGGAAAGGTCTCCTTCTGCTTCAACAGTTCGATTCTCGCCGAGCCGGTGACGACCAAGACATCTTTTTTGAAGGCACCTGAATCGATCCTTGCCTTAACCGCACGCCACCATTCATCCACGAACGTTATTTCATCTAAAAGGATTACGCTGCCTGAGATGTTCCAGGCCGCTCTTGCAGCCAGGTAGTTGTCAAGAACCTCTCCGAGCTCCCTGAAATCAGTAAGCTCATCACAGGAGTAGTAGAACACGGACTTTACAGGCCTTTTCATGATCAGCCGTTGAATCAGTATTTTCACTGCGGTAGTCTTTCCAACCTGCCTTGGTCCAGACAGAAAATGCAGCGAGAAGGGTTTGAGTGTTATTTTATTCACCACTTCAGGTACCCAATTGACTTTTGCTTCCTTCCATTGCTCGAAACCAATATCTGGCTCGTTCACCCACCACGGATTATGTCTTTCCATATTTTCTATTAATGTATTAGGTTGTATTAAAAGGTTTGCAATCCCATTGCAAATACCTACTTAAATGCTTTGCAATATGAATGAGGTTGCTTATTGCCCGATATGTACGAATCTGGATTGATTAAAGGGTTTTGATAAGCGCCCTATTGAGGCACCTTTCTCACTCTACTAAAGGATATTTCAGAGATACCAATCCGCACTAGACCAGGTTTGTGTATGACAGCAACCATAAAATATCCAATCCCTTTTTCCCACTCGGGTGTGAACATGCCGGAATACAAGGTGATCCTCGCGGAGCCCAAATTCCCGGGCAATATTGGTGCCGTGGCAAGGACCATGAAGAATTTTGGAATGAAGGATCTGATCCTCGTGAACCCGTGTGAGGTAGGGGAGGAAGCCTACCAGCGAGCCATGCATGCCAAGGATGTTCTTGAAGGGGCTCTCGTGCATGAAACCCTAGATGAGGCGGTGGAGGACCTGGACTATCTTGTGGGAACAACCGGATTCGACACTGAAAAGGACAGGAAGCATCTGAGAAAGAACCTCACTCCCAAGGACTTTGCAGCCAAGATGGCCGATATGGAGGGGACGGTGGGCATCATGTTCGGCAGGGAGGACTACGGCCTCTACAATGAGGAGCTCGAGAGATGCGATGCGGTGGTCACTATTCCATCCTCACCCGAATATCCGATACTCAATATCTCTCATGCAGCCACAATTGTCTTTTACGAACTCTTCAACTCAGACACAGGGGGAGGGAAAAGGGCGATAAAAAAGGCCTCGGGTTTCGAGAAGGACAAGATGCTCGACAACTTTTCCACCTTTTTAGATGCGATAGAATATCCCGAGCACAAGAAGAAGAAAACAACGGTGATGTTCCAGCGAATCTTGGGGAGGGCAGTGCTCTCCAAGTGGGAGTTTCACACCCTGATGGGTGTGTTCAGCGGGGCGGTGAAGGCATTGGAGAGGAAGGGCAAGTGAGGGAGGGGAATGGATTTACTAAAGGCTTGGCCCACCGCCTTGCCACCTCCTCCCACCCAATAACGTGGTAGCTTTGGATAGAATGGTGTTAAATCCGTTCACGCGGAAGAAAAGGGAAAAACAGTTAAACTGTTTCAGGGCCATTGCCCCTGCGAATGGTGGAGCAGTTCGAGTGCGAGAGTTGCGGGGCCTATCTCGAGTTCGACCCCAAGGTTGCGGGTCTGAGATGCGAATTCTGCGGCTCCACCAAGGTCATTTTCATAGAGCACAAGGCCGTGGAGGAGCACGACTTCTTTGCAGCCCCCGCTGCCACCGGGTGGGCCGCACCCATGGCCATGGTCAAGTGCGATTCCTGCGGTGCAACCTTCTCGGCGGGCAAGGGCACGGCAGGTGACTGCCCCTTCTGCAACTCGCCCTATGTGAAGCCGCAGCCGGAGCACCCGCACGTCATCAGGCCGGAAACGCTGGTGCCCTTCAAGTTGGACAAGAATGCGGCCACCCAGCAGTTCTACACGTGGATAGGAAAGGGATTTTTCAGACCCTCCGCCTTGAAAAAGATATCGAGACCAAAGATGCTCAAGGGGGTCTACGTTCCCTTCTGGACGTACGACTGCGGAACCCATTCCGAGTGGACGGCCCAGAGCGGGTATTATTACTACGAGACCGAAACATACTCCACCTATGAAAACGGAAGAAGGGTCACCAGAACAAGGCAGGTGAGGAAGACGCGGTGGGTCCCCTCTTCAGGGGCCCGGGACGGTTTCTACAACGACGAGGTCATAGTTGCATCGAGGGGGCTGGACTACCACCTCGTCTTCAAGATATATCCTTTTCATCTCCAAGAGCTGGTGCCCTACAACCCCCGGTTCTTGAGCGGGTGGCTGGCAGAGGAGTACAGCATCGACGTTAGACAGGGCTGGGAAATTGCCAAGAACAACGTCAAGGCAGAAGAGAGGGACAGGTGCGCCCACGATGTCCCGGGTGACACACACAGATTTCTGCGGGTCAGCACCTGGTTCAACAACATCACATACAAGCACGTGCTCCTCCCCATCTGGGTGGCCTCGTACCACTGGAAGGACAAGACCTATCATTTCCTCATCAACGGGCAGACCGGGGAGGTCCAGGGCTATGCCCCCATCTCGTGGGTGAAGGTGGGGATGGTGGCTGCAGCCGTCATCGGGGTTGCGGCTGGGCTGGTTTATTTCTTTGCTCTTTAGTGCCTTTTAGGATCCGCACTGTATAGAAATGTCTTATATTGCATTCAATTCAGGTGAAAAAATAAAAAAGAAGAGGCGTTCCGCCTCCTGGGTTTATGTCTCAATACTGCCCGCCGCCGCCCATGGGCACGATGTGGACGCTGTACTGTCCGCCTCCTCCCCTGGGCATTATGTGGACTATGTAGGCTTGTATGCCGTCCTGCCCACCGCCGCCTTTGGGTATTATATGTGCGGAGTACTGGCCGCCGCCGCCCCTGGGAACGATATGGATGGCGTACTGTCCCCCGCCTCCCATTATGAAGTTGTACTGCCCTCCACCGCCCAGGTTTACGGCGTACTGTCCCCCGCCGCCGAGGTTGAAGAAGTACTGTCCACCTCCTCCGAGACCGATCATGTAGTGGCCGCCACCGCCGAGGTTGAAGAGGTACTGTCCACCTTCGCCTAAGTAAATAAAATTGTACTGTCCGCCGCCTCCCATCTCGACGATATACTCACCTCCCGGACCCACTGTGATGGTGTACTCCCCCTCTTTGCCCATTCCGCCCCCCACGGCCGCACTTGCGGTACCCACTGCAGATAAAAAAAGCATGGACACGAGAACGGCCATGCCAACCGTTTTTATGGCTTTCATACGATTCCCTCCGTGAATTACAATAGATGGAAGGCAGTATTTAAATGTAGCGCGTCCAAACAACCAGAATATTCTTTTGGCTGGGAGTCTATTGATGATTCTCCCTAAATCTCCCCATTATCCACCCTATTTAACAGCACATCTCGAGAAATTCAGAATTCTTACTAGAATTCCACCACAATCCCCACCGGGCAGTGGTCAGAGCCCAAGACATGCTGCATGATGAAGGCGTTTTTCAGGTGGGGAAGAAGGTCATTACTAATAAAGAAGTAGTCCAGCCTCCAGCCCACGTTCCTCTCCCTTGCTCTTGTCTGGTAGTCCCACCATGTGTACTGGCCCGGCCCTCTTGAGAACTCCCTGAAGGTGTCGGTATAGCCGTGGGAGATGAGCCTGTCCATCCAGTCCCTCTCTATGGGCAGAAAACCCGATGTGTTTTCGTTCTCCCTGGGCCTGGCCAAATCGATCTCCTTGTGGGCGGTGTTGAAGTCCCCGCACACGATGACCCCCCTGTCCCTTTTCCTGTAGCCGTCCGCCACATCCAGGAAGACATCGTAGAAGTCCAGCTTGTACCTCAACCGCTCCTGGTTCCTCTTCCCGTTCGGGAAATAGACATTGAAGAGCACGAAATCCCGATACTCGGTCACCACCATGCGCCCCTCGGAATCGAATCTCGGCTCGCCCATGCCGAGCAGGACCTTTTTTGGTTTTCTCTTCGAATATGTCACCGTGCCGGAATACCCTTTCCTCTCGGCCGCACTGAAGTAGGCATGGTATCCAGGGGGATTCACCAGATCCTCGGTGAGCTGCTCGGGCCTTGCTTTTGTCTCCTGGAGACACACAATATCGGCATCCTCCTTTTCCAGCCAATCAAGAAAACCCTTTCTGGCAATAGCCCTGATGCCGTTGACATTCCAGGATAGCAATCTGAGGGTCATGGTGTCCGACCTGTGAATAAGGGTAAAGCCATGATGAATCATTATATTTGTCAATAATCTTGAGCGGGATCTCTAAAATCAGAGGCTCTTGAACCGGTAAAAATCGGACCCTGAGTAAGATGGCTCAGTGCGTCCACTTCATATCTTCTATGGATAATGCAAGGGCGGTGCACACCTCTGCCACATGGCCGAACTGCACCGTGAACTCCGCTGCAGTCTTCTCGTCCGGGGCTGCAAAGATAATTATGGCGTCCATGTCCCCGAATAGCCCCAAAAATTCCCTGATCTCCACACCTTCAGGTACTTTCGGGTGCTTGAAAAGCTTGATGGCCTCCATGTACTGTCCAGGCAGTGATTTCAATTTTGTTACAAACATCATCCCTTGCCACCTCTCAGGGAATATATATCCTTTGAGGTATATTAAAGGTTGGGTGGTGAGGAAGATTCCGAAACGGCCCATCCAAAAAAAGTTCAATGGAACCACATGGGCAGTTCCTTGTCGTACCCTATCAGTTTGACCCCTGTTATGGCGGCGGTATCGTATGTCAAAGCCGCCAGCTGATCCGCTTTCAGATCCTTGATTCTGCCCACACCCACGAAGTCCGCCAGCATCTCGATTTCCTTCTTGGTGGCATACAGGAAATTGGCCAGCTGGGAGCCTGCGTCCTTCCAGGAAAAGCGTGCCCGCAGCTCCTTGTCCCTGGTTGCTATGCCCTTCTCGCATGCGCCGAGATGGCATTCCCCGCACAGGACACACCCCAGGGCAACCAGGGCAGCCTCATTGATCCCCGCGGCGTCGGCACCCAGGGCAAGGGCCTTTACGATATCGGCCCCGTTGCGAAACCCCCCGGAAACCAGGAGCTTCACCCCCTTTTTCCGCCCCGATTCAGCCTTTAAGGCCTTTACTGCGGGGGGTATGGCACCCAGAAGCGTGGCCCCGTAGTTGCCTGTTATGGGAGAGGGCCTGGTGAACGGGTTTTCACTGGTGTCTATAATGACGGCATCGGCCCCCGATTTTATTGCCGTCTTTGTGGATTCGAAAACCCTGCTGGCTGGGATCTTCACAAGAACGGGTATCTTATGGCCTGTAACCTCCCTCAGCAGCTCGACATGGCCCGAAAGGTCCTTTTCGCTCTCCATGTCGAGATGGTGTTTCGGGCCCAGGGCCCGGGCACTGATCAATCCCTCCTCACCCCTGGCCTTTCCCATGAGGTGGGCAACGGAGTAGATGCTCCGAAGGCTTCCCCCCGTAAGGTCAATCGATACGGCCTTTGCCTGTGCAATTTCCTGTGAATCAACCCCGACTCTGAAGGGCGACCAGGGCAGGATTACGGCACCCTCGAATTTCTTGACGATCTTCTTCTCCTCGGGTACCAGGCCCTCACCTGCGTAAAACGGCACCTTTGCCGTGCTGGCACCGTAGGCCACAGCCACCCTCACGGACCTGTTGGCACTGACCATCTCCCCCGGATTGACGAAGAAGGGGTGGCTCAGAAGCAGGGGGAACTTAACATCCCTGCCCTCGCCCAGTATGACCTCTGTCTCCAGTTTGGAGATTCCCTCAGATTCGAAGGAAGCCGCCATCCCTTCAGGTACCAGGGCAAGCTCATCCATTATGGATGCCAGGTCCTCCTCTGTAATGCCCCGCAGTCCTGAAGCGCCTGTCTTCATGTTTTCCTCCATCTCCTGCTGCCCTCCGGTCCTTTTACCCTTCTTCTTCCCCTTCCGATGGGTCTTCCTTCTGCTTCTTGGGGGAAAGGCCCATCAGATTCTTTATAATGTCAAAAGGCACTCCCTTTTCGCTTTCAACCTTTCTGAACTTGAACTCCCCTGATATGTTCTGCTCTGTGAGGTAGTTGGTGAGCTTGAGCTTGTCGTGGCTGTCGAGCCTCGAAAGCCTCGTCTGCTTGCCCAGGCTGCTTATCTTGCCGTTCACATAAATCGTGCCCCCGAGCATGTAAGAGCCCACGTCGAAGCCAGCATCGCCTGTGATGAGGATATCCCCTCCGAAAAGATTCATCCCCAGCTTGTCACCGGCATTCCCGTTGATGATGATGCTCCCTCCCTTTGCACCGGCTCCGGCCCTGTCCCCTGCACTGCCCTTGACGATGATCTCCCCGCCCTGCAAGTTGGCCCCGCAACCTGAATCCACATCCCCGTCAACCACGATCTTTCCCGATTTCATGGTGTCCCCAAGGTACCTGCCCGCATTGCCTGTGATGAGCAGTGTGGTGCCGTTGTTTAGGGCCCCGAAAAAGTCCCCTGCCGCACCCACGATGGCCACCTTTGCATCCATGGAAAGGCCCACAGCGATGCTGTGCTGGCCCTCGAGCCCTTCTATCTTGGTTGTGGAGCCCTTCTTGATCTGTGCCCTGATGGCTTTGTTAATATCCTGTGTGGCGTAAAGAGGCTCTGCCATTGCTCCCATCCTCTTGCATCGGTATCTGCAATTTACGATTAAAAGTTTTGTGTGGGGGTAAAGTATGGCAGGTCATTGTGTGGAGGTGATGACGGGCGATATGACGTCTTTTGCTTTTTATATTTTCAAACCTGATATTTTTTATCGTTTCTTTTTAGTGAGAGATCACCGTTTGAGGGGGATAAATTAAGGACGGCGTCTTGTGTCTTATTTTGTTATCAAACCTGATTTTTTTGTCGTATCTCTTTATCTAATATTAGTAATTAATATTAGGATAATATAAAGTACAATCGGATTTCGGGGACAAAGGTCATCAGCAAGGTTTTGACCGGAAAAAGGCAAAATTCAGGAGAGAACCGGACCAGATGGTTATCCGGGTTCTGATGGGTCAGGGCCATCGGTCTCTTTGCAAAGGTGATGGAAATGGCAGAAGTCAGGGAAATAAGAAAGAAGATGTGTATGATCGGCGACGGAGCAGTGGGAAAGACGAGCCTTATCAGGCGGTTCGTGGTGGGCAACTTCGATGACAAGTATGTGGTGACCATAGGTGCAAGGACCATGGGAAAGCACCTGGAGATCAACAATGGCAATGAAACCAGCCGTTTGAAGCTTCAGATATGGGACATTCTTGGCGCCAGGAGCCATTCAAAGCTCCAGAAGACGGCATTCAAAGGCGCGGACGGGGCGTTTCTCGTCCTGGATCTCACCCGAAGGGAAACGCTGTATTCGTTTGATCTCTGGCTCCATTCCCTGTTCGAGGTCACTGGGGAGATCCCCGTTGTGGTTTTGGCAAATAAAAGCGATCTGAAGCCCGAGTTCGGATGCGAGGAGATAAAGGAACTCACCGATGATTACGGCATTCCATTCTATATCACCTCCGCCAAAACGGGAGAGAACGTGAATGATGCGTTCAATACACTGGGCGAGATGATTGTCAAACCCTGGGCCGGTGTAAAGACCAAGCCAAGGCTCGATATGTCAAAGATAGTATCAATGAAGCTGGGGCCGGAACCCACAGGGAAGCTCACAGCCCTGGAGGTGGAGGATATGATCATGGCGAGTTACTGCGAGCTTCTCAAGGATACGGACCTCGCCATGGCTCTGTTCAGGGACCAGGTTGAAAAGGCGGGTATCGATTTCATGCATCCCTCGCAGCAGGGGCTTACCACGGTTGCGGGTTTTCTGTTAGATGCCGCCTCTGACCGTGTGGATCCATCACGTTTGCAAAAGGAAAGAGAGGCGTACACGGACTTGATCGGCAGGATCGGATGAAGAGGTGAAAAACATGACCAAGACCAGAGAGCTGAAGCTGAAGATGTGCCTCCTCGGTGAGGCGGGAGTTGGCAAGACCAGTCTCATTCGTAAATTCGTGGTGGACAAGTTCGATGACAAGTACATAACCACGCTGGGCACGAAAACCTCGAAAAAAACGCTTTCCATCAGAAATGGTGACAGCAATGTCAATCTCACCCTGATCATCTGGGATGTTTTGGGCCAGAGACATTTCACAAGGGTTAAAAATGTTGCTTATACCGGTGCAAACGGTGCGTTTATTGTGGTGGATCTCAACCGGAAGGACACGCTGTATTCATTTGATCACTGGCTCTTTTCTCTGTACGAGGTGGCAGGCGAGATTCCCATTGTTGTTTTGGCCAATAAAAACGATCTTGCGCCCGAGTTCGGGACTGCGGAAATCGAGGAGATGATTGCAGATTACAGCTTTCCATACTACCTAACAAGCGCAAAGACGGGGGAGAATGTCAATGATGCATTTTATAGTATAGGAAAAACCATGGTCAAGTACTTGATTGACGGGGAAGGAAGGGCAAATCTGGAGACTCCAAGCGTTATGGAGAGGTATCTCGATACTGAGATATCCATGGGCAGAAAGCTCACACCCTTGGAGGCGGAGGATTTGATAATAGCGCGGTACTGCGACCTTCTCGAGGACACCGATTTTGCCATGTCCATCGTACGAATGCAGTTCAAGAGGGCAGGAGTGAACTTCGAGTTCCCCACTGCCAAGGGCCTCACAAAGGTCTCGGAGTACCTAATCGATGCCGTATCGGACCGTGTTGAGGCAACACGCCTTGAGAGGGAGAGGAGAACCTATGCGAGCCTGATTCGAAGGGTTGACGAGGAGGCCTCATGAATGGCAGATATCAAGTCATGGAAGATGAAGGTGTGCCTCATCGGTGATGCTGCCGTGGGCAAGACCAGCCTCATCCAGAAGTTCGTTTTGGACAGATTCGACGAGAGGTACATTGCCACCCTGGGGACAAAAACCACGAAGAAGACCATTCTGGTCAACAACCACAACACCAGCTACAACCTCACATTGATGATATGGGATATCCTGGGTCAGAAATTCTTTGAAAAGCTTCAAAAGGTGGCCTACGAGGGTGCCAACGGGGCCTTCATCGTGGTGGATCTCACAAGGAAGGAGACCCTGGAATCATTTGACCGCTGGCTTTTCTCGCTGTTCCAGGTGGCAGGGGAGATACCCGTTGTCGTTCTCGCCAATAAAAACGATCTTTCTCAAGAATTCGGGAAAAACGAAATCAAAGAGCTTCTCTCCGACTACGGTTTTCCCTTTTACCTCACCTCCGCCAAGACGGGCGATAATGTGGATTGCGCCTTCCATGCCCTGGGAGAATCAATGATAGACGTCTGGGGGAATGGCGGGAGCAAGTCGACTGAGATAATGGCAAAGCTGAAGAAGAGGATGGCTGCGGCCGAGTCACAGATAAGACTTACGCCAATAGAAGCGGAGGACAAGATTCTGGCAATGTTCTGCAAGCTCCTCGGGGACACGGATATTGCCATGGCCATCATAAGGATGCAGTTCAGAAGGACCGGAGTGGATTTCAGAAATCCAACGGTTAAGGGCCTTGAAAAGCTGGTGGAGTTCCTGATCGAGGCGGTCTCGGACCGCATCGAGCCTGCGCGCCTGGAGGAGGAGAAGAGGGCCTACATGAATGTGATCGGGAGAATCGATAAGGAGTGATCGAATCCGAAGATAATGCAATTGAAAGACAAATAAAACACTTGTTGGGATGATAACCGATGGACAGGCATGAACTGGACAAAGGAAGTGTGAGTAAAGTACTGGCAATAGGTATGGTACTGATCCTATTACTCTCGTCTGTTCTCGTTTTGTTCCTCATTCTTAATGATACACCGTCTTCTGAAGCCGAAACCACCTCAAATCCAATAGGGACCATAACTGGTGCAATTGACGATCGATATTTCGGGTGGAATGTATCCAGTGCAGGCGATATCAACGATGACGGTTATGATGATGTCATAGTAGGAGCGCCTTATAGCGGTGTTGTAATAGAGGCCAGTGGATGGTGGAACGACAACTGGAGTTACCGGAAGCGATTATCCTTTGATAACAGCGGCCAAAACGAGAACCTGACGAACTTCCCGGTAATGGTCAATCTGAATCCTGCGAATTTCGATTACGCAAAAACGAACCTTGATGCAAGCGACCTGAGGTTCATAGACGCTGACGGTGTCACCGAGCTGGCATATCACGTCGAGGAATGGAATTCTTTGGGTGACAGCTATATCTGGGTGAATGTTACGCAGATCGATGGGAACTCGAACTCGGATTACATATGGATGTACTACAATAATTCTGCTGCTCCTGGCGTCCAGGATGTGGGCGGGACGTATGATAGCGATTATGTCGGTGTCTGGCACCTGAACGATTCGGTGGGGCCCGTTTCGGACTCCACTACAAACGGCCACGACGGTACTGCTCTCGGCGGTGTGGACAGGGGTTTCACAGGTATGGTGGACGGGGCCTACGATTTTCAAGGGGACGATGATTACATGGATTTCGGAAACGACCCCCAGCTGATGATAACAGGGGATATCACCCTGGAGGCGTGGGTAAATATCGATACTGATCCGGTAACGTACGACTATGCCATTATGCAGTTCGGAGACAGCGGTGAAACCGAGGCAGAAAACTGGCTGTATTTACTTGTTTTAACCCCTGGTGCCACGGGCCTGGATGTGGATATAGGCCATGAATACGGAGACGGCATTGACGAGATGAGAACCTATGGTGCTAATCTTCAGCTGGACACTTGGTACTATTTGGTGGCAACCAGGGACGTTTCGGTAAACGAGTGGCGACTGTATATTGACGGTACACAGTTCGACACACCCTTCGTTTATGTCAACGGTCCTTCGGGGGGGAGCCTTGGCAATTTAATGGTTTGTATGGACTGGTTCAACGCTGCATGGCGGTTCACGGACGGCACAATGGATGAGCTCCGCATATCCAGCAGTCCGAGAAGCGCTGACTGGATCTCTGCTCAGTGCCTTACCATGAAAGACAATTTCATAACCTTCGGATATGAGGAGAAAAAGAATGGAACCTGCGGTGCCGCCTACATATTCTTCGGAGGGCCAGGGATCATGGGTAGTATTACGGCGGGGGATGCAGATATCATCATAAACGGCAGCGCCCTAAATGACAGGTTCGGATGTTCAGTTGCCGCGGGGAATGTTGTGGGCGATAATACAACTGATATCCTCGTTGGTGCCCCCGGTTATAACGGTGGACAGAATCTCGGGGCGGTATACATCTTTGACGGTGATACATTAAAGGCCGATGCTGACGGCCAACTTGTTGCCTCCGAGGCCACGAATATAATTACAGGGGAGGATTTCGGTGATGAGTTCGGGTCCGCTGTTTCGGGAGCAGGTGATGTGGACAATGATGGTAACGATGATGTGATCGTGGGGGCACCCGAATACGGTGTATCAAAGGGCCGTGCATACATCTTCTTTGGCGACGGCAGCATACCCGCAACTGCATCGGATGCAGATGTATTTCTACCAGGATTTGCAGATAACAGCAGGTTCGGTCATTCTGTTTCCTCTACAGGAGATATGAATGTAGACGGTAACTGCGATGTCATTGTGGGTGCTCCCGGCGAGAACAAGGCGTATATTTATTTCGGTGGGGCCGATATGACCTCTAACCGTCTTTCTAAACCCATGACAAAAGGACCCTTGGATAACACAAACAACAATATCGATGACCTAAAACTTGACGATGATAGCTATTACACTGTGCCGAAGAACGGGAAAACCATGTTTATAGATTCGTTCGATACCACGGGGTTGGTGGGGAGGGTGACCAATGCTGCATTGCTCGTGCAGTATTATACCCAGAATAACTACGATACCAACGACAACATCACCTGGGCACTGGATGGACAACCGCTGCAAGATACAGATATCGAGATCACCCAGAGCGCACTCGAGGTGACACCACCTGGCTATGACCTATTCGCCCAGGGCGTTGATACGCTGGAAGAGTTAGGAACTCTAGATATCTGCCTAATAAACACAGCCACTGGGGGACAGGTGAATGTCTTTTTCGATTATGTTTGGATAGAGGTTACAACAAACGCGGCAACACCCATGGTGATTCTCAACGGTTCGGGAGATTTTGGCTGGTCCGTCTCCAATGGAGGGGATGTTAACGGAGATGATGTTGGGGATGTAATTATTGGAGCGCCGGATTTGACAGGTGGCACGCCTGGAAAAGTGTATGTTAAATACGGCGACTTCCAGGGCTTTGAAGAGGAGGTCACAGGGAGCATTCCCTTTGGATGGGTGCAGTTGGTCCCTGCAACGAATCCGGCAGTGGTAAGCGAGAATTCCTCCTACGGCTCCAGCACAAAGAGCGTGGAGTTCAACTGGACCGGAGGGGACCTTGCGGAAGTCAAAAAGGTCTTTCCCCCCGCCTCGCAGGTGGAGGTTGGAACTGTGGAATTTTCCGTCAGTGTCTCCGAAGTGGACCTCGGGCCCAAATTCTACTGCATAATAGGTAACAATACCACTGCAAACGAGATAACGCGGGTGTCGTTCGGAACATCAGTGGTCGGCCAGGAGGATTTTCTCAGATATTTTGAGGGTAATGGGGACGGGACGGGGCAATATACCAATGTTCAGCGTTATACTGCTGACACGTGGTATCATTTCAGGATAGTCTTCGATCTCACTGCCAACAGGTTCGATATCTACATCGACGGCGAACTAAAGGTGGAGGGTGGGAGGTTCACATGGGACAACACAATACCCGATTTCATATCGTTTCATCAATTCAATGTGGGAAACAACCATATTGACTACGTAGACAATGTCGCGTGGCTAACAGCCGGTCCTGAGGTTTCGATGACCGGGGCGGTTCCCAGGGACTTTTTCGGCTATTCGGTGTCCGATGCCGGGGATATTGGTGGGGATGGCCTGGATGATATTGTTGTTGGGGCACCTAACGCCCAGACAAACGGCTCGGCCTATGTTTTCTATGGCAACGCCCTCTTGCCCCCAGTGCTATTGAGCTCAAATGCGAATTATACCTTGGTGGGGGAAGAAGCGGAAGATAATTTCGGCGCCTCCGTTTCATGTGCAGGTGATGTGGACAATGATAACCAGGATGACATCATCATCGGCGCACCCTACTACGATGATGGTACAAATATAAATGCTGGCAAGGCTTACATCTTCTTCGGACCCAATGTAACGTATCGACCAGATTTATGGATCAATGGTAGTCTTGACAATGTATACCAGGCTGTACCAAGTGGGGCACAGATCAACTTGACCTTTATCTCAGCAGGCGAGAATGCCATATGGTGGATCCTTTTACAGAATGACGGCAATGAAAACGACACATTCGATTTCGGCATAGCTGCCAATATACTTGCAGGATGGACGTGGGTATTGTTTGATAACGGTACAAAGAACATGGTTAATGATGGAGATTCAGTATACCTTGCCCCAGGAGAAATGAGAAACTACACCCTCAACATATCATCCTCTGCTGCCGCGGCCCCCCTGGATGAATCCTCTGTGGAGATCGGGGTCCTGTCTCAAAACGGTTCCACCAACGATTCCGTTAAGGCCATTGCCAGGATATTGCCGGACCTTTCACCGGAAATTACCGATGTGCTGGAGTTCCCCGATCCCCAGGAAACCGGAGGCTCTGTTAATATCACCTGCAATGTCACAGATGATTTTGGAGTATCCTCGGTCTGGGTAAATATCACCTTGCCCGGTGGAGGATACAGTAATGTGACCATGGGAAAGGGGATTGGAAACCAGTGGTTCTATAAAAACGCATATGTTCCACTGGGATTGTATCAATACACGATCTGGGCAAACGACACATCAGGCAACTGGAACAGTTCATCAGGGTACGGCTTCACCATACAGGACACCACTCTACCGAAGATCACAATGGTGTTGGATGTTCCGGATCCTCAGGAAACAGGCGGGTATGTCAATATCAGCTGCGACATCACCGATAACGTGATGGTGGGTAATGTCTGGGTGAACATTTCCCTGCCAGGAGGAGGATATGATAATGTCAGCATGGTACGGGGTGCTGGAGATCAGTGGTTCCATAACAATACCTTCGCGATTCTAGGATTGCATCAGTACGCCATCTGGGCCAACGACACAAGCAACAACTGGAACACCTCATCGGGATACAATTTCACGATTCAGGACTCCACGCTGCCAGTCATAACCAATGTTCTTGACGTTCCTGATCCTCAAGAGGTGAACAACTGGGTCAACATATCCTGTGATGTAATTGATAATACCGGAGTGGACACAGTATGGGTGAACCTCACCCTACCAGGAGGAGGATATAACAATGTTACCATGGCACCGGGCGCTGTCGATCGGTGGTTCTACAACAGTTCCTTCGCGATTCTTGGATTGTACCAGTACACCATCTGGGTCAATGACACGACCGATAATTGGAACAGCTCGTCCGGTCACAGCTTCACAATGCAGGATACAACTTTTCCGGTAATCTCCAATGTCTTAAATATTCCTGATCCTCAGGAAACAGGCGGCTATGCCAATATCAGCTGCGATGTAAGCGACGACAATGGAGTATTCTATGTAGGGGTGAACTTAACACTACCTGGCGGGGGATCCATGAACCTATCAATGAACAAGGGAGCCGACGATCAATGGTTCCTGAATAACACGTATACCACAATGGGTCTTTACCAGTTCACCATCTGGGCCAACGACAGTACCGGTAATTGGAACAGCTCGTCAGGCCATGGCTTCACAATACAGGACACGACCCTACCTGAGATTTCAAACGTCAGTGCCAAACCCGATGTCCAGTTCATCGATGGTTACGTAAATATCAGTTGCGACATTACCGATGCCGTCGGTGTCTATGGTGCCTGGGTGAATGTCACATTGCCTGGGGGAGGAAATGAAAATCTGACTTTAATACAAGGCTCTGGCGGCCATTGGTACATAAATAAAACCTACACTATCATTGGCGTATATCAATACACGATTTGGGTTAACGACACGGCTGGAAATTGGAACAAGAGCAGTACTTTCGGGTTCGAGGTGCCCAACAGGGGCCCGAGCTTGTCTTCAGGACAAGTTGATCCGGCGGCGGGATATAATGATACATGGTTCAATTTTACAGTGACATACACGGATTTAGATAATCACTTGCCAGACAAAATTACAGTGAACATCACGAACGTCGGAATCTTCGACATGGTAGAGTTTGATCCCCTTGATATTGAATACACTGATGGAAAGGGATATTATCTCAATGTCACAGGCTTCCAGAACGGCACCCCATATTCGTTCCACTTCGCCGCCAACGATACGATCGGAAACTGGACTGAGACTGCCGAGATTCCTGGTCCGCAGGTCCTGAACACCCCCCCGGCCCTGCTTTCCCCTGGTGTAAATCCACTTTCGGGAATGAATACCACGTACTTCAATTTCACTGCGTCCTACTATGATATAGACAACGACCCCCCGACCAATTTCACATTGAATCTGACGGGTCCCTCGGGCGGTACTTTCGATCTTCTGGAGGTGGATCCTTCCGATACAGATTATTCAGATGGTAAAGAATATTATTACAACACAACCCTATCAAACGGAGCATATTCATTCCATTTTGCAGCCAGCGATTCTCCTGGTTTATGGTATGAGACATCAGAGATCAACGCACCCATGGTCGGGATTTCTAACCCAATACTTACAAATTCAGAAGTTGTGCCCATATCCGGTTATACAGACACCTGGTTCAATTTCACTGTGGACTATTCTCACCCGTTCAACAAGGGCCCTGACAGAACAACATTGAACCTAACAGGTCCCTCGGGCGGTACCTTCGATCTTACGGAGGTTGATCCCTCTGACTTGGATTACACCGATGGAAAGCTGTTCTATTACAATGTAACGGGGCTGGCCGTAGGCTCCTACACGTTCCATTTCGCAGCCAACGACACCGATGGCAACTGGAGTGAAAGTAGTGTCTTGGGATTTGATGTTGTTAACAGAATCCCCTCGCTATCAGCTCCGCAGGTCAATCCCACAGCAGGCTACATTGATACGGGATTCAACTTCACAGTGATCTACACGGACCTGGACAACCATGCTCCAGATACCATAACCGTGAACATCACAGGTCTGGGCATCTACGGTTTGATTGAAGCCGATCCCTTGGACATCAATTTCGCCGACGGAAAATCATACTATATAAATATCAGTGGTATGCCCATTGGTACGGCCTACACCTTCCATTTCGCAGCAAAAGATTCTATGGGGGACTGGGTGGAATCGCTGGAGATTGAAGCGCCTGATGTGCTCAACAGAGGTCCGACATTATCCTTAATCCAAGTCACTCCAACAATTGGATATATAGATACGTGGTTCAACTTCACTGTGACTTACGCGGATTTGGATGGTCATTCACCTGGAACGATAACCGTAAACATCACCGGTGTGGGTATTTACCCCCTTGCTGAAATCGATCCATTGGATATGGATTATACAGATGGCAAGGAATATTTCTACAATGTATCCGGATTCACAGTGGGTGTGCACGACTTCCACTTCGCAGCCAACGATACCGTTGGCGGTTGGACCGAAACCGGTGTTTTACAGTTCGATGTGCTGAATAGGGGGCCGACGCTGTCCTTGGACCAAGTCATGCCAACAATTGGTTACATCGACACCTGGTTCAATTTCACTGTGACATACACGGATTTGGATGGCAATGCCCCGGGAAAAACCACAGTAAACATTACGAACCGCGGAACCTTTTATATGGTGGAGGTCGATTCCTCGGATACCGATTACACGGACGGTAAGGAGTACTACCTCAATATCTCCGGCTTTCAGACCGGCATTTCCTATTCCTTCCATTTCGCGGCAAATGACACCTTTGGGGACTGGACCGAATCCGTTGAGGTCATGGGGCCACTGGTTCTGAACACACCGTCCTTCCTGATATCCCCCGGCGTCGATCCCATCTCCGGGACGAGCTCCACATATTTCAATTTCACAGTTACATACATGGACGCGGACAACCAGCCTCCCGAAAAACTCACCCTGAATCTTACAGGCCCCTCGGGCGGGTCATTCGATCTTATGGAGGTTGATCCCTCAGATATTGATTGCTCAGACGGTAAACTGTATTACCACAACATCTCGGGTCTGACCCCAGGCTCATACTCGTTTTATTTCGCTGCCAATGATTCTGATGGAATCTGGTACGAAAGCGGTACCCTGGGATTGGGGGTAATCAACAGAATACCCCTGCTATCTTCCCCGCAGGTTAATCCTGCTACGGGCTATGTTGAAACTGGATTCAATTTCACAGTGACATACACGGACCTGGACAACCATGCTCCCGACAAGATCTCGGTGAACATAACTGGCTGGGGAACCTTTGACCTGTATGAAGTCGATTCCTTTGATACGGACTACGGCGACGGCAAGGCATATTACCGCAGTGTGTCGGGATTTGGCATAGGCCCGTATTCTTTCCATTTCGCAGCCAATGACACGATTGGGGCGTGGACGGATAGCGGGATACTCTTGTTCGATGTGATTAACAGGGCTCCGGGTCTGTCAGGTGATGGTGTGGACCCGGTATCGGGCTATTCCGATACGGAGTTCAACTTCACTGTGACCTACACCGATTTGGACAATCATGCTCCGGACAAGATCACGGTGAACATAACGAACCTCGGTATTTTCGATCCGACAGAAATCGATCCCTCGGACACCGATTATATGGATGGGAAATCATACTATGTAATTCTCAGCGGGATACCAACGGGCACCTCCTACACCTTCCACTTTGCAGCCAGTGATACCCTTGGGAGATGGGCCCCAGAAACCCCGGAAATCGACGCACCCGATGTCCATGAAAGGAACGCAACACTGACATCCTATGATAAGGAAGTGAAGTACTCGGATAATGTGCTCTTAAATGCGACGCTGATGCAGGACGGCGCCCCCATTGCAGGGGAGGATGTGGAATACTATATAGATGTGAACGACAACGCAATTTTCGAGCCGGGGGAGCTTGTGGGGGTAAGCCAGACAATAGCTGATGGATCTGTCTCCCTCGCCTATCCTGCAATGCTGGTCCCCGGTGTTTACAGCTATATAACAGTATACCCGGGTGTCCTTTACAATGTTCCGAATTCTACGGCGACCCTGGTTGTGGAACCAAAACCTGCTGCGATCACAGCCTACGACAATATCATAGAAGAGGGGCAGAGCGTAATCCTCAACGCCACCCTTGAGGATGAGGATGGAAACAGCCTGCCCAACCAGAGCATTGAGTTCCATGTGGACAGAAACAAAAACAGCGTCTACGAGGGAGGGGAGCTTGTGGGTTATGGGGAGACTGATGGCAATGGGTATATTGAAACAATCCACCTTCCCCAATTAAGAACAGGAACGTACCCCATCAGGGTCAATTACATAGGTTCCGTGAATTATTCGGTGACCGAAGGCTACGCGTTCCTCATTATACAGAATACCACCAACAATCCTCCGGTGATTGTGACTGAGGTGCCCGATCAAATCAAGCTCGAGGATTCTCCCCCGTGGGTCTTGCTTCTCACTCCTTATGAATCAGATATCGAGGATGCTGGTGAGAATTTAAGTTGGTATCTCACAGGTGTGAATACATCCTTGTACACTGTCACGGGCATGAACAGCACGGGCGATGCATTCACCTTCGTTCCGGTGGAGAACGCCTTCGGCAACGATGAGGTGACTTTATGGCTTGTTGACAGCAGCGGCGCAACAACATCCCAAAACCTTTGGGTCAACCTCACCCCTGATAACGACAGACCGAAAATCGAATCCATCAATCCACTGACAGTGCATTTCGATGATGATTACACCTATTTCTTATACAATTATGTAAGCGACATCGAGACTCCCAAGGAGGATCTGGTGCTCACGACAGATGATTCCGAGCACACAACAGTGGATGGTCTCACAATTACCTTCCGGTATCCGGAGAGCATGCTCGGTGAGACCGTCAATGTCCTGGTGACTGTCACGGATGCTCACGGGGGCTCCACATCAACAATCGTTATCGTCAAGGTATCGGATGACTGGGTGCCCGAGCTTGAAAAGGAGTTGCCCGATGTCACTCTCTACGAGGGCGAGACTATTGTAAATGCATTTGATCTTGATGATTACTTTTCTGATCCCGATGGTGATGCCCTGTTCTATGTCACAGGTCAATCATATGTGACCATTGACATCGATATGGAAACAAATGTTGTGAACGTTACCGCTCCGACAAACTGGTACGGTTCCGAGACGGTTGCGTTTCATGCCCTGGATCCCAGCAAGGCCAGGGTGGAGGATATAGTGCTCATCACCGTTCTTCCCATCAACGATGTGCCGTCGATTTCGGATGTACCCGATCTTGTGGTGAGGTTCGACCAGGATTGCATATTTGATCTGCGGCCCTACATCAGCGACGAGGATAATTCAGATTCCGAGCTGATACTAAGTGTAATCGACCCTGTCACGGGATTGCCCATACAGGGTGTAGACGTCGACCCGAACAACAACCTTGGCCTCCTCATCAACCTGCCGGAATCGATGAACGGTTCTATTGTACAGCTCGAGATATGGGTGTCGGACGGACTGGATTCCAATTTCACCACCATAAACATCACCGTGTCCGATGACTACCCACCAGAGCTGATCATACCCCTTCCCGATGTATCCTTCGAAGAGGACGCCGAGCTGAAGAATGCATTCAACATCTCTAACTTCTTCGTCGATATCGATGATGACTACCTCATATACACGAGCGGGCATGACAGTATAAATGTAACAATCAACCCAGACGGCACTGTTGATTTCTCCGCTCCGGTAGACTGGTTTGGATCCGAACACGTCACTTTCAGGGCAGAAGACGATTCAGGAGCACTTGTGGAAGACACAATCACGGTTTCCGTAATCCCGGTAAACGATGCCCCGACAATAGCCCAGATACCCGAGCAGTTCGGCGAGCAGGGTAAGATTTGGGTCATTGATATCAGCGAGTTACTGTTCGATATCGACAATGATATAGAAGACTTGATTCTAATTGTTGACAGCGAATACGTGAGCGTCGTTGGCCACACCCTGATATTCGATTATCCCATGAGCGTGGAAGGAGATACAGTCACTGTCACTGTGAGCGATGGGGACCTCAATAGCTCGGTGACATTATCTGTCACTGTTGCCAAGCTTGAGACACCGTCAACGGGGCCTCTTTTACTCGATTACATATTTTGGATACTCCTGATACCGATAATTCTTGCAGCCCTGTTTTTGGGATTCACCGCATACAAAAGAAAGGTTAATGCGCCATATGTTGAAGAGGTGTTCCTCATTGCTGATGACGGGACACTGATCGCACACAACTCCCTGAGCCTCGAGGAGGAGATAGACAGGGATATCCTAAGCGGTATGCTTACAGGTGTCAAGAACCTGATAAGTGATGCATTTGCTAGGGGTGAGGGCAGGGAGAAGGGTCTTCACAAGCTCGAATTCGGTGAAAAAAACATATTGCTTGAGAAGGGCGATCATTTCTTTATCGCCTTGGTCTTCTCTGGAGAGGAGAACAGGCCATTGCTTTCCACAATTAAAAAGGTTATCAAAGAGCTTGAGGAGAAATACGGAAGCGTGTTCGAAGAATGGCAGGGTGATATGGAGGTATTTGTGGATACCGATGACATCCTGGAACCTCTTCTGTCACTGGATAAACTCACAAAGGAGGAAAGAGAACAACTAAAGGATGCGAGGAAGAGGCTGAAAGAAGCAAAAGAATTGGCAATACGGGAACTGGATATTCAATTGGTTGATTTGCTATCGCAAGGGCACTCGGAAGGGTTGGAGGATCTTCCGCCTCCACCCGAGGATTGGGAGGATTAGCGATGATACACAAAAACTGTTCGAATGCACAGGGTTTCATGACCTCTGAAATAGCACTGAAGAAACACGGACTGTTCCCCATCATCTTCGTGACTGTTTCTTTGCTTTTGGGTGTTGCCTTCCCGATACTCACCCTTCATCTCGGGGAAGATATCGAGTATGCTGTTCAGGGAACACCAGTTACCACTGTTACAGGGGAAAATGACGATGATACTTTCGGCTGGAACGTATCCTGTGCAGGGGACGTGAACGGGGATGGGTTCGACGATATAATTGTTGGGGCTCCGGGCTGCAATGGCAGCAGGGGCAGTGCATACCTCTTCTTTGGGGGGCCCTGGTTCTCTGGAGATTTGCTTGTCCAGGACGCAAATGTCACGTTGAGCGGCGATGCAGCGGGTAATCTATTCGGCTGGGATGTATCCGGCGCCGGGGATATGGATGATGATGGCTTCGATGATGTGATCGTGGGAGCGCCCGGAGCCGATGCAGTATATATCTTCTTCGGGAACGACTCTATAAAATCTTCTGATTTTACACCCACAACGATACTCAACGAAACCTTCGAGAGCGGGTCTTTTGCCACAAATGGATGGACGACGCAGGATGGAAGTCTTAACGATGGTGGAGGCCCCTACCAAACCCCATATATACATCAGAACGGGTCGAATGCAAACAATCCTGCAAGTACGGTGGGGGCCGTGCTTCGGGGAGGCGATGACACCGACGATCAAAATGGGGTCGGCACCACAAGCTCGGAAGATCCCTACATCAGCATTACATTGGACATATCATCATATGGAACTGTAATTGTAACCTACAACCGCGCAGCACAAGATACCGTTAATAATCACAATACGGGTGAGGACCTCAGAGCTGAATGGACGGTTGACAACTGGACCTCTATAAATGAACTGGAGAACACCTTCATCGTCGGTAATCTTGAGGATACAGCTATGCCATCAAATCCTATCTGGGGACAGCGCACATTTATGTTGCCGGAAGCCGCGCTCCATGGCAATTTCACGCTACGGTTCAGCCATGATGGGTCCTGGGAGAACGAATACGGATATGTGGACGACGTATTAATTGAAGGCACAGCTGGAAAAATCATCCGCCTCGACGGTTACTCCGGATCGCTGTTCGGCTCTTCGGTTTCGGGAGCAGGTGATGTGAACAACGACGGATACGATGATGTGCTCGTTGGTGCGCCTGGTCATGAAAATGATGCTGGGGCGGCTTTTACATTCTTCGGTGATACTCATATGGATTCTCTACCAAATGCGACTTATGCAAATGTGACTTTGTATGGTGATTTTTCCGGAGACAGGTTCGCTTTTTCAGTCTCGGCTGCTGGTGATGTTAATAACGATGGTTCAGATGATGTACTTGTCGGTGCACCCGGGGCAAACAAGGTGTATGTCTTTCTCAATTACGTTCAAAATAATCCTGTAGAATTGAGGTTCGTGGATGATTTCGAGGATGGCATCCTTGCCGACTGGTACGAAGAGGAAGGCGCAAATGGTGCTGCCAGCGTTGGCAATGTAGGTGGTGCGATAAATGGAAGCTATCACCTGACAAGTACCGATGACACGGATGTCGTAAGCCCGATTATTAATGCTGGGGCTTATTACAATCTCACGCTTACATATAAAAGACGAATGAGGGAAGGCGATTGGTCCGGAAATGAAGATATGCTGGTGATGATAAGGGTGGATGGAGGAGCCTGGGTGAGCATACCTTCGGAAGAGGCCCACGGTGATACCCAGCCGGTTAATGTGAGTGAGTACAGGGAGGTAAATCTGTCCCAATTTGGTACCAACAATTCCAGAATCGAGATAAAATTCGATCTGGATGATGGAGGTTTTTTCGATACTCCCCAGGAATGGGATTTTGACGATGTGCAGATCAACGGCACACCGTACTTCACACGGGTTGAATTAGATGGGGAAAATCCGGATGACCGGTTCGGGTTCGCTGTGTCCAATGCAGGTGATATCGATTCCAACGGACACGATGACATCATAATCGGTGCCCCTTATGCAGACTACTGGTGGAGCGACAGCTGGTCGTACCGCCAGAAACTGACCTTCAATAACAGCGGCCAATCCGAGGCCCTGGTGAACTTTCCGGTGCTGGTCAATTTGACCTCCCCATATTTCAATTATTCGAGGGCAAAACCGAATGGTACAGATTTGCGGTTTATTGATTCGGACGGCGCAACCGAGCTAAAATATCACATCGAAGAGTGGAATCCTTCGGGTTGTTCTTACATATGGGTGAATGCAACTGAGATAGAAGCGGGCTCATCTTCGGATCATATCTGGATGTATTACGGCAATCCAATCGCTCCGGATGCTCAGGATTCAGCCGGGACATATGATCATTTATCTGCTGGTGTATGGCATCTTGCAGAGGATCCTGGCCCGGGTGGTGCGGGTGATATAAAAGATTCGACATCCAATTATAATAACGGCACTGCACAAGGCTCTATGTCATCCGGTGATTTGATCCCGGGAAGAATCGGATACGGTATAGACTTTGATGGGAACAACGATTATATTGACTGCGGAACAGGAGCGAGCCTGGATATCAGCAGTGCGATAACCGTTGAGGCATGGGCCAAGACAGATACGGACAACCGCGGAACGATTGCTTCGAAACACGGCTCTGGTGACTATGGATGGGTGTTGCATCGGGTTAGTACCACTGACTCTTTCGGAGTGATTTGGTCTATAGATGGTTCTGGCTTTGTCAATCCCGAGACTGCCCCCAATACTTTTGAAACAGATACCTGGTATCACCTGGTTATTACATACAACGGCTCCATTATCAGGGCTTATATAAATGGGGTGGAAGACACTGGTGGAGACTTCCCTTACAGTTATGGAGGCTTACATGTTTCCGCTACCTCCACTCAAATTGCTAGGGATGGTTACATGGGATCTGATTCCATATACCTGTTCAGTGGCATTCTAGATGAGGTTTGCATCTCAAACACAGCGCGAAGCGCGGACTGGATTAAAGCCCGATATCTATCCATGGACAATCGTTTTGTAGTATATGGTAGCGAGGAAACAAAAACATCGCACCTTGGTAAGGCGTACGTCTTCGACGGCTCATACATAACCGGAGAGGGTGTTGGGGATAGGTACATCGAGCTCTCCGGCGGTGACATTGCAAATGTAACTTTCACCGGAGAGTCAAGTAACAATTTATTCGGTTATTCGGTTTCATCTGCGGGAAATCTCACAGATGATGGGTTCAGCGGTTTGATTGTGGGTGCACCCAATGCCAACGGAAACGGCGCCATCTATGCTTTTTATGGCAGAGCTTCAATGGCCTTCAGTATTCCAGCGGTAAATGCTGATTATATTGAAATAGGAGAGTACGCAAACGACCGATTCGGGTGGAGCGTATCAGGTGCAGGGGATGTTATTCTGGCCGAGGGATATGATGAGATTATTGTGGGGGCACCTTTCCATGATCCCATTATCGACAACAATGCCGGAAAGGCATATATTCTAAGGGCCATATCAAGACCCTTGATCAAGGATATTTCTGCAGTGCCAGATATATTGAATACTGGGGAGAACGTGAATATAACCTGCAATGTAACTGCCATTGAGGGAGTCGCAAGCGTTTGGGTGAACATATCCCTGCCGGGTGGAGGATATATCAATGACACCATGATGCAGGGTCCAGGGGACCAATGGTATTACAATTACACATGCACCAGCGTAGGCACATATCAATACAAGATCTGGGCCAACGACACTACGGGCAACGGAACTGAAAGCGGCATCTTCTTATTCGAGGTTGTAAATAGACTCCCCACTTTGCTATCGGGCCAGGTCAGCCCGGTTGCAGGATATGCGGATACGTGGTTCAATTTCACGGTGATGTATATTGATCTGGATGATCATGTGCCAGGATTTATAACTGTAAACATCACCGGTATCGGCATCTATGACCTGGTTGAAGTCGATCCACTGGACATTGACCATACGGACGGCAAGGAATATTATTACAATACCACAGGATTCAGCCAAGGTCAGTATACATACCATTTCGCAGCATGCGATGCAGTGGGCGACTGGATAGAAACCATTTCATCACAGCTCGAGGTGGTCAACAGGTGTCCGGCATTATCATCGGGGCAGGCCACTCCGGCAACAGGTTACATCGACACCGATTTCAATTTCACTGTGGATTACATTGACTTGGACAACCATGCTCCTGATACCATAACCGTGAACATCACGGGTCTGGGGGTTTACAGCCTTATTGAGGTCGATCCATTGGATATTGATTACACTAGCGGTAAGGAATATTATTACAGTACCTCTGGATTCAACTTGGGTCAGTATACATACCATTTCGCAGCATGCGATACGGTGGGCGACTGGAATGAAAGTAATACCTTCCAGTTAGAGGTAATTGACAGGCTTCCCGCATTAATATCGGGGCAGGTCAACCCAAGCAATGGGGTAATCGATACCATGTTCAACTTCACCGTAACCTTCATAGATTTGGATGATCAAGCACCAGACGTTGTCACCCTTAACGTCACAGGAGTCGGGGTTTTTGAACTGATAGAAGTGGATCCACTGGATGTGGATTATTCGGACGATAAGGAATACTATTACCACACCTCGGGATTTACCATTGGGCAGTACACCTTCCACTTCGCAGCCAATGAAACCGGTGGGCAGTGGGTCGAAAGCGGGATTCTGGGGTTCGAGGTTCTCAATCGTATCCCCACACTCTCCCAGGGACAGGTCAGTCCCGCCATTGGATTTGACGATACCTGGTTCAATTTTACGGTAACCTACACCGATTTGGATGGACATGCACCCGACAACATTACAGTGAATATCACCAATCTCGGTATTTATCCGTTGAATGAAGCTGATCCAATCGATATGGATTTTACAGACGGGAAATCGCACTACCTCAACATCAGCGGCCTGCCCCCGGGCACCGCCTACATCTTCCACTTCGCAGCCAACGATACACTGGGGAGCTGGGCTTCAGAAACCCCGGAAATCGATGCACCGGATGTACTGCAGAGGTCGGCAACCCTCACCGCCCTCGATGAAACAGTGGAGTATTCGGATGATGCACTTCTGGCTGCAATCCTGATGGAGAGCGGCACCCCCATTGCAGGGGAGGATGTGGCTTTCTATATCGATATGAACCACAACGGGATGTACGAGCCGGGGGAGCTTGTGGGCAGCGGAACAACGCTGGCAGACGGAAGCATATCCGTAACTTACAGCGCATACCTTGTCCCCGATACTTACAACTACACCGCGGTATACACCGGCTCGGGAGGTTTTATTGTCGAGGATGGAGAAGCGTCCCTCACCGTCGATCCCGAACAGGCCTCGCTGACAGCCAGGAATTATGTGGTTGAGGAGGGGGAGGTCGTGGCTCTGAATGCTACGTTAAAGGATTTTGACGGGCAGCTAGTTGCCGGCGAGCAGGTGGACTTCATCATCGATAGAAACAGGAACGGAATCTATGAAGGCAGTGAATTTATTGGTTCGGGAACCACATCGGGCAGCGGGATTGCATCATTTGATTATACGGTAAATCTCCTTCCTGAGAATTATGGTCTCTGGGCAAGGTACGAGGGCTCCGGTAACTATACGGTTATCGAAATCGAAGGGCAATTGACCGTGCAGAATGCGGGCAACAATCCACCAAATATACTCGGAACAGTTCCCGATCAAGTCAAGCTGGAGGACAGTCTGCCCTGGACACTGGATCTCACTTCTTTTGAGGGCGATGTGGAGGATTCAGGCCCAGATTTGAAATGGTACCTGACGGGGATAGATACCACACTTTATTCTGTCACGGGCATGAACAGCACCGATGATGTGTTCACCTTCATCCCTGTGGAGAATGCGTTTGGAAACGATGAGGTGATATTGTGGCTTGCGGACAGTAGCGGTGATTGGGATTCCCAGGTCCTGTGGATCAATATCACGCCTGTCAACGATCTGCCCTACTTTGACCCCATGCCCCCCAACCTGTTCGTCCATTACGATGATCCCGGCACCGACGAGGACGATCCCACTCCGTGGGACTACACCTTCTATGTCCACGATATCGAAACCCCGAAGGAGAGCCTGGTCATCCTCACTTCTGAGCCCACAGTGGATTCGGGTGATGGTTATGCCGAGGTAGATGGTTTGAACGCGACTTTCCACTATCCGCAGAGCATGGTCGGAAGGAGCGTAATGGTCACCCTGACGTTATATGACGGCTCCAACGCTACTCAAACGATTATCCTGGTCAATATCACATCCGATTGGGTGCCGGAGCTGGTAAGTACATTGCCGGATGTCACAATTAGGGAGAATACAACATTATACAACGTCTTTGACCTCGATGATTATTTCACGGATAGGGACCACGACAGCTTATTTTTCTCTTCCGGTTACTCGCATCTGATAGTGGAAATCAACAGCCACAACACCGTTGATATAACAGCCATGGGGCAGTGGACCGGAACAGAGCTGGTAACATTCAGGGCAAAGGACCCCACAGGTGCAATAGTGGAGGATACCATAACGGTGACCGTCATATCGGTGAATGACGGCCCGGTGATATCAGGTGCACCTGACCTCAATGTCCACTTCGATTATTCCTATGGATTCGATTTTTCGCCCTACATCTCTGATCCGGATAACTCCTCCTCAGAACTCACTCTCTGGACTTCCGCATCAACGGATAACATATGGCTGCAGCAGCACAACAACCTGGGTGTAGTGGTGAACTATCCTGAGTCCGCAAACGGCATGACATTCCCCGTAACCATCTTCGTTTCCGACGGAATCGAAACCGCGTCGCAGGAGATACAAATCACAGTTTCGGACAATTTCCCCCCTGAGCTGCTGTATAAACTGCCTGATATCACCTTTGACGAGGATACGGTTCTGGAGGATGCCATCCTTCTGAGCTACTATTTCCTTGATATTGACGGGGACGCCCTGTATTTCACCAACGGTTCCAATTGCATCAACGTCACCATCAATGACGACCTGACAGTGGATTTTGCGGCCCCTCTGAATTGGCATGGCTTCGAGAGGGTCACTTTCAGGGCAACCGATCCGACAACAGCCATTGCCGAGGACACCATCCTCGTCGTCGTCGTGCCCGTGAACGATCCGCCGGTTATAGAAAATATTCCGAGCCAGGAGAAGAACGAAGGTGACCAGTGGGTGCTGGACCTTTCACAGTACATATCTGATGTCGACAACAATGCATCCGAACTGATAATTACGGTGGAGAGCGAGGTTGGTGAGGGTTACGTGGTTCTGACAGGCAGCATTCTGGTATTCCAGTATCCGGAGGGCATTCACGATGATATTGTTACCATCACGGTTAGCGATGGTGAGGCTGAAACCCAGAGGAGTTTTTCCGTAATCCTCAAGAGCTCCACTCCAGTTGCACCCAGCGTTTGGGATATGCTGCCGTGGCCTTGGATTCTTCTGGCCTGCTTCGGTGCTGTTGGGGGTGCATTTGCTTTTTACCGGAAAAAAAGCCGCTACCAGGTTCACGAGGCGTTCTTAATACATGAAAAGGGACTGCCCATCGCCCATGCATCGCAGGAGGAGAGCTCGGAGCTGGAGGATGTGGTGGTCAGTGGCATGTTCACCGCCGTCCAGGACTTTATAAACGATGCCTTCACGGGCAGTACACCCGATGACCAATGGGAGCTCGAGGAGATGAAGTTCGGCGATAACAAGATCCTCATCGAGAGGTCGGATTGGCTGTACCTGGCCACCATATTCGAGGGCAACGGCAGCAAGCTCGCCATCCGTGTGAGAAAGATCCTGAAGAAAATCAACGAACAATACGGTAATGTCTTTGCGGACTGGGACGGGGATATGGCCCAGTTAACGGGCATCAGCGCCATGATAGCACCGCTGATCATAAAAAGAATGCAGAAACACGTAGAACCTGCGTCTGCTGAAGATCAGGGTGACGAACTTGAAGATCAATTGACGGAAAAGGAGGATACGGCAGGTGCGTATGGGGAGGAACAGGACACCCTTTCGGAAGGTGGTGAGGAGACCCTGCCGGAAGAAGGGGGGGTCCAGGAAATAGAGGTGTACGAGTGCCCCGAGTGCGAATCAGAAATTAGAGGAAAGGACATTCGGTGTCCCATATGCGGTGTGGAATTCACTGAAATGGAGGAACTCAGGTCTGCATCATCGGGTACGGAAAATGACAATGAAATGATAGAACCTATGAATGAGGACAAAAGCTCCGAGGATTGAAAAAGTTTTGGGGGGTTTGATCATGGCTTGGGCAAAGGAAATCCAGAAAAAGATTCTACTTCTCGGTGACGGTTCGGTGGGGAAGACAAGCCTCATCAGAAGATTCGTTGTGGACAAGTTCGAGGATAAATATATCGCCACCATAGGCACGAAAATCACAGCCAAGGACATGCAAATCGAAATGGAGGGCGATACAGTGTACCTCAAGCTCCAGATATGGGACATACTGGGGCAGAAAGGCTACAAAAAACTCTATCAATCCAGTTTTCGGGGTGTGGACGGTGTTTTCATGGTGGCCGATATCACCAGGACGGAAACGCTGGAGGGCCTGAGGGATTACTGGATTCCGGAGGTCCATAACATCGTGGGTCCCATTCCTTTTGTTATACTGGCCAACAAATCAGACCTTATGAATAGGGCAATATTCGATGAGAAGGAATTGAAGGAATTTGCATCCATGTACAAGGTTCCGTTCTACCTCACGAGCGCCAAGAACGGTGAGAACGTGATAAAAGCGTTCCGCGTCCTGGGGAAGAGAATGATTAAACGCAGGGTTGCCGAGATTCCAAGGCCCCTCCAGCCCAAGGCAATCGAGGACAGGAAAGGTGAATTGACCAAAGTCATTGACATGATAATAGACGATTTCTGCAGGGAATACGGAAACCTGCAGGATGCAATGCCCATCTTGAGAAAGCAGTTCGAAATCGCAGAGTTGGATGTCAATAATCCAACAAGAAGTGCCATTATAAGGGTTGTTGACAGATTGGCAACGTATGAGACGACTTTCAGGAAAAAGGAAATCGCCGAGGCAAACCACGTAAAAAGGCTCAAATGGATCAAGGAAGCGAACTGATGGACTATCAAATCGCTACAAACACCTATCCGTCCACAGGTACTCCGTAATTCCGAACCCTGTTTTGTCACCACACCTGAACCGGGTAAATCCTTCATTTATCAAAGTGGTGAGGTTTGGGGATACCTTTAACACGGGAATGACTATCAAGGCCTCCGCTTCAATAGAAAAAATCCTATTTCTTGAGTCTGTAATCTTAAAACTCATTTCCTTTTGGGTCTTTCCATCGTCTTCAAATTCATTCCGGATATCAATAGATGATACTGATGAGTTCTCCTTGCCGTTGTACACAAAGCCCCGAACATGTTTCCTTCCGGAGACATCAGCATACCAGCAGTTCAGGGCGAGGTTCTGTCCGAACTGCACGCTGAGCCATACCCACCTCCTGCACCCGTGCCAGTTCCTGATTCCCCAGGAATGGTCCCTCTCTCCCAGACCCGAGAAGTTGATGCGTTGATCACCCAGGTTAATGGTTCCCCTCACGGTTCCTGAGTGCTCGTAATGTCTCGTTCCCACCAATTCTTCCAGTTCACCCAGGTCGTCCCCGTAATCAAAGGCCGGATTGATGCTTTTAAAGGTCAGCTCCAGTTCCAACTCCTCATCCTCGAGCCTGATTTTCCAGATATCCATCGGTTTGATGACTTCATAGGATAGTCCTCCGAAATTGAGGTCATCCCATCTTCCTTTTAGGGCTCCTTCGTATGGATTGGCGTAGATCAACATATTATCCCTGACCAGAACCATACCGGTCTCGACCAAGCCTTTATTCGGCATCACCGCTATGGTAGTAAAGCCTCCGATATTCTGGTTTGGATCGTAGAAATTGAAATAATGGCTCTCCCGCCACAGGGGATGGGAAGAGGGTGTGTGGGCATATTCATCCTTTTCTGAGATGCTCATGCCGTCACCTCGATCGGGTCGTACAGATGAACGGGCTCGAAGAATCTC
>CP070726.1:2057833-2066111 GCA_020350865.1 Thermoplasmata archaeon | reverse complement strand
GAAGGGGTATATATGCTTGGTAACCGTGCTTCTAATCTTTGTAATGGTTACCGCCACGTTCAGCCACGTTCTTGGAGGAACCCAGAAGCCGGGCACACAAAAGATAGGCTACGTTGAGACACAGGGCGATTTGGTCACATACAATGTGGACGGAGTCCAAATGGAGGATGTGGAGGATCAGGGACAGCGAGAAAAGATAATATTCACAATTCAGGAAAATATAGACTGGCATATACTCGGCGGGGAACTGGCGAACAAAGATATGGAGGCAACCGGCCGATACGACTACCGCTTCAACGAGACGCAATACAACCTGATAAATATGGGGCCAGATGTGATGACAGCGAGCTTTGACAATGGGAATCTCGACCGTAAATCAACCGGCGGCCGCACGGACATCTCCCATATTACAATGCTGACCCTGAAGTTCAGATCGGTCAACGACAATGATATTCATATGACGTTCGCTTTCGGGGACGGACAGGACGAAGTTATCGTGGCGGGTATGGTTACCAACAACTACGGAACAATAGACGACGAGGGCCTTGAGAAGCAGGTATACTATATCCATTGCTATGTGATCATACGACATATACCCGTATACTGGCGAATATGGTGGTACGACTCGCATCATCACCCGAACTGGTTCTACGGATGGTACTTCTGGTATTGGAGATACCATTTCTACTACCACTACATATGGTATCCGTGGTTCACATGGTGGTGGGGCGGCTGGTACTACTGGCGCTACTGGGGATACTGGTCGACCTATTGGCCGTATTACTACTATATCAGGTAAATAAAACGGAACACAGGACGAACTTAGGGAAATTATTATAGTTTCTCTAAAAACCTTCTTTTCTATTTTTTTACTTCTTGATTGTCCTCTTTGGCTGCGTTTCACAAGATTTTGTCTCCCCATGCCCACTTTTTCCACTCAGCCATATAGAAGAAAAGAAAACGATTTTCCATATTTTCACGATGAACCGTAATTCGTCAATCGTCGAAGGTTCTGCCGAAAATTATATATGCTAGGAGCATCTATTAATCAGCGCAGTTGAGAACACGAAGGCACTACTTATCGTAGAAGCAGTGTTGGGTAGCTTTGCACAATCAGACTCGAGCAGAGCTCAAAGCTTTATCGATTCAAATTCGAATTAAATAAACCACTGCTCTACAGTTGAGTAATCTGGCTTCTAATTCACAAGCAACTGAAAACACAAGGAGGTTGATATATGTCAATATTAGCACCCGCTAAAATAAGAATGTGGATAGAGATGTGGAAAGAGGAGGTAATGGCCTCCACACCCAATGATGACCTTCACCAGAAATTCGAAGAGAAACAGGTTGCCAAGGGGCGAATTCCTCCAAAGGATGCAAGGAAACTTAACACCGAATTGGAGGTAGGAGGGCAGAAATTGTAGACGAAATTTCGAATGATCAGCATTTGACCTCGAAATTTTCCAATGAGGTCCAAACATATCAGTAGAACCAGTACTGATTTCTTAGCACGGGGGAGAGTGATACAATGACGAGCAGATGGGAGAACTGCTGGGACGCGAGTCCCGAGATATATGCTATGCTCAAGGAAAGCAATACCCTCGAGGGGGCGAGGGAAAAGCTCATCCATCATCTTGAAGCAATGGAATGGTCTTACCGGAGGGACGTTGTACAGATCAGATCATGGGATTACATCATACTCAAGGAGGCTGTGCGCTGTTTCAAAAACATTATTTCACCGAGAAACGAGCGCTATGTGGGATTTTCGGCCTTGGAGCATCTCTGGGCTGCTGCGGTTGAGGGCGATACCGATGTTGCCGATGATTTTATCTCTGAGTTCGAGCACCTCTTCAAGGCCATAAAGGGACAGGCTGATGTGTACCCATCCACACTCATGAACGGCATAGAATACCCTGATTTTGAGCGGTATAAAGGCAGGGAAGCAGGGATCATGCGTTCAAATTTCTTGGACATCATGGGTCAGCAGATGAACGAGTATGTTTCCCGGTATAGAAGCGGCCTTGAGCCCGAAATAATCGAGAGGCGAGATGAGAATAAAAAGCGCATCATGCAGTTGTTTGATGCCACCCAGGATGACTGGAACGACTGGAGATGGCAGTTCAGGCATATTTTCAAGGACGAAAAGGGATTAGAAAACATCAAGAAGCTCATAAAATTGAGGCCGGAGGAGGAAGAAGGGATAAAACTCGCTGTTGAAAACGGTGTGCCCTTCGGCGTCACACCCCATTACCTTCATGTCATGGATTTTGAGCCCGATGGTAACGATTTTACAGTGAGGAGGCAGGTATTCCCGCCGAAAACCTACTGTGAGAACATGGTGGCCCACAAGGATGATAGAGAGATTGCCTTTGACTTCATGCGCGAGCACGATACATCCCCCGTCGGTCTTGTCACCAGACGCTACCCCAGAGTGGCCATTATCAAACCGTACGATTCATGTCCCCAGATCTGTGTGTACTGCCAGCGCAACTGGGAGATAACATCCCCTTTAATGGAGACTGCGGAGGCGCCCAAGCAGAAACTCGATTCGGCGTTGGACTGGTTCGCTGAACATGAGCAGATGATGGATGTCCTTATTACCGGCGGAGATCCGTTGGTTATGAGCGACAGCAAGATGGATTATGTTCTTTCGAGACTGAGTGAATTGCCTCATCTCCGAAGTATCAGGATAGCCACACGCATACCCATAACCGTGCCCCAGAGGATCACCCCGGAGCTGGCCGAAATCCTCGGCAGCTATTACGAGGTTGGCAAACAGACGCTATGCATGGTTACGCATTTTTCGCACGCCTACGAGGTTACACCAGAAACCGCCAGGGCCGTTCAGATGGTAAAAAAACAGGGTCTCCATATCTACAATCAGCAGGTGTACACCTTTGCAGGTTCCAGGCGATTCGAAACCGTGGCTTTAAGGATCGCAATCAAACAGATCGGAGTGGACCCCTATTACAATTTCAACATGAAGGGGAAATCCGAGATAATTGACTATGCTGTACCTGTGGCCAGGATACTACAGGAGCGCAAGGAGGAGGCACGGCTTCTGCCCGGGATCTTCCGCTCGGATGAACCTGTTTTCAACGTGCCTTTCCTCGGCAAGAACCACCTCCGGGCCTGGCAGGACCATGAATTGATATCGATATTGCCGGATGGCAGAAGGGCCTATTCCTTCCATCCTTGGGAGAAGAACCTCAACAGGGTTGCACCCTACATCTACGAGGATGTCCCCATCGGAAGCTACCTTAAAAAACTGGAGGAAAGAGGGGAGAACTTAAGGGACTACAGGAGCATATGGTATTATTATTGATTTTTTTACAACCGCATCTCCCTTCTCTGGAGCCTCAGGGCCCTTTCCTTTGCCTTGTTTGCGTAGTTGATGGCCTCCCTGAAATCACCTTTCTCCAGGAGGGAATCCGCCTTAACAATGAAGTTCTCAACGATGGTTACATCCGCTGCGTCCCTCATGCCCGAGAGAACCTCCTTGGCCTCCCTTATCACTCTCACGGCTTCCTCGCGCTTTGCCATGAGGCTCCCCAGGCGATCGTTCGCGTAGTTGATGTACTGCTTTGCCTTGTCGGTATCACCAGAGTCCAGGCTCTTTTTGGCCATTGTCAGGAGATTGTCGATGTTATTGGTGTCAACTCCCATGGATTTGGTCTTGTATAGCTTGTCCCTCACATCAGATATCTCATCCCTCAGCTCGTTTTCCCTGCTTATGGCTGCAGGCTCACGTGGTGGAGGTGGTGCTCTTGAAACAGGTCTGTCGTAAGGTTTTCTCTCGGGTTTGCGGGGTGGTCTGAACATCTCCCTATCCGTTCTTTCGGGCGGGAGCTCCTCCTTGAACTCCTCGTCCCTGCCTTCCATACCGAACGGGGCTATGGTCCTCTCGTCTTCCTCCTCCTTGCCTTCCAATGAAAACGGTTTATCCTCACCCGGATGCTCCTCAGTGGGCAGTTCACCCTCTTCGTATCCTTCACCCATTTCATCGTATCCCGCCCCTGCGGGAACACCTGTGTAGAACCTGAGTTCGAGAAGGCTGGCAATGACGGCTATTCCCAGGATTATCACGATTATAATGTAAATCACGAAATAGTACGGTTGCCAGTTGATTTCCACGGGTATGATTACGTCCCCCTCGGCGATATCGGTACCGTGACCGTGAGAAGAGAAGTTCCCTATCCCCTCCACGTCCACAGCCACCCTGATGGTCCTGTTGCCATGTTCAGAGGGCGACCATTTGATATCCGCCTCAGCGGTTTCAGTGGCGTTGAGAACAAACTCAGGGTCAAACTGATACTCCCCGATTTTCTTAGAGCCATCGTAAAATTTGACCGTGATTTCAGTGGCGGCGACATAGCCGATGTTTGTAATGGTGGCGGTCAGGGTAACTTCCTTATACTGCATCGGCTCGTCCTTCGATACCTTGATATCGGTTACATTCAGCTTGGGAGTGATAATGAAGTAGAAATCCGCGCCACCCACAGGTACACCTGTGGCGTTATCAGTGGCAGAGACATTTATCGTATAATTACCCAGCGGGGCATTGGCCGCTGTGCTCACTCTTAAGGTGTTGCGAACGGGTTGTTCTCCCACGCGGACGATCAATTTATAGAGATCAAGGGTCGCATCGAGAATTAGGTCTTTATCCAAAGTCAAATCTATCATTATATCTTTGTTCCCTGAGTTCTCAATGGTGAAGTTGAAGAGAGTATCATAGAAATCCACCTTACCCTCTATCTCCTCCTGATTAAATATCACACCCAGTCTTGATTGGACTATTGTGGTTATGGTTATGTCGTCTTGATAATCCCTTGAGGACCAGGTAGGCGGTGTATCCGTTTTCTCTCCCCAAACAGTGATTGTCATTTGATCATCTGGTTGTGCTGATGATGGGGCAGTTATGGTTAAATTAACATTCTCTATACCCTCATGGGTGAGATTGGCTTCATCGATGGCAACTTTCCCGTTGGGAAATTTGGGGAATTCAACCTGCCAACCCGCTACAGGCAAGGAATGCTTCAGTGTGATAGTCACATTGACATTACCCTTGTTTTTTACGGTTAGGGTGTAGTTGGCCACACCAGGTGGGTCTATGCTGGAGGTCTTCGCATATACCCCTTCGATATCTATGCTAAGGATGAAGGCCTCGATTACGGTGGTGTTCACCTTCACCATCTCCACAATCCACGTTTGGTTTTCAGATCTGGCTCTGAAGGTGAGATTGTCTACGGTATCGGCTGGCACACCCATGGGTATAGTAACGTTAACCCAAACGGTTGTGGTTGCATTGATGGCCAGGGGGCCCTCGATATTTTTGGATAGGTTTACAGGCCAAGATAGTTGAGATTCTGCATAAAAAGTGAAATTATCGATGATGTCACCCACGTTTTTTACTGTAAACTGATAGCTCACGGTATCGGTGGGTTTGCCCGTTTTGTTCGCAGAGGGGGTGATCTCGATGCCTGCACCGGGGCTCCTTGTTCCGTTCGGCCCGTCAGCACCAATCGAGGTGAGCAGGTTGACCGCGATTACCGAAATTAGCAGCATCCCAATAAGTAAAAATTGTGCCTTTCTCATCCCGGGATTGCCTCCGTTCAGATGCTGTAATCGTATAAGAATGTAGGAATATAAAGTTAACTATGTTGGATTTGATTAAAAGAGGTGGGCTGGTCTCCCCCACCGAGAAGTTCGATACGACTTAAATTAAATAACTTGGCATACATATACCATGCAGATAGCGATGAGAATCGGGATGATTACGCGCACGATATCTCCTTTTGACAGGGGCGGGATACAGAGACACGTGGCAGAGATTTCAAGGGCTCTGAGCAGGGAGGGTGTGGAGGTGCATCTTTTTCTTGTGGGTAAGGCCCTGGGAATGAACAGGGTACTATATCCAGGAACACCTCTAGAGGATACACAATTGGAAGAAGGAATCCACATTCATCCCATTACAGTGCTGCCCACTCCGAAATTAACCCTGGGTGAGTATCTTTCCTATTCGCTCAATGCGGCAAGGAGAGTCAAGGGATTTGATTTGGACCTGATCCACGGGCAATCAATGTACTCCTTTGGCTGTGCTCTCAAAAAGAGATTTCCCATGGTGTTGACAATACAGGGCCCACAGATATTGGAGTACAAAACAGAGCTCAGCTCCAAGGCCACATTGAACCACAAGATCACTGACGCGGCCGCAGTCCTCATGGAGTCCTATGCTGCCAGGAAGGCCGACATGCTCATTGCAGACAGCGAGGAGGCTAAGAGAACAGTTGTGGAGAGGTACGGTGTTGAAGGGAACAAAATCAGGATTATTGTTAAGGAGGGCGTCAACGTCGAGCAGTTCACCCAGAGTTCCTGTGAATCAAATACAATCCTCTTCGTTGGAAGGCTTCATCAGCGAAAGGGTCTTGATCTTTTCCTTCCAGTTTTTAAAGAGATATCAAAGGAGCAGGAGGCAGTGTTGAAAATTGTGGGCAGTGGAGAGAAGGAAAAGGCCCTGAGACAGCAGGTTGCACGATTGGGTATTGGAGAACATGTCGAATTTCTAGGATATCTTCCCGATCAAGAGATGCGGAGGCAGTACTCCAAGGCATCGATTTTCGTATCCCCGTCCCGCTACGAGGGATTTGGGATAACATTGCTTGAAGCCCTGGCTTCCGGATTGCCCATAGTTGCCACGGATACGGGAATTGCGGGCAGTGTAGTGGAGGAGGGCAAGAACGGTTATTTAGTAGATCATGACCAAATGAAGGAGGTTATTCTCGGGCTTTTAAGGGACGGATCACATAGAAAGGAGTTCGGTTCCCGTTCAAGACAGATTGCATACAACTATACTTGGGAGAGCGCAGCAAAAAGGATGGTCGAAATCTACCAGGAGCTTGTTTAAAAAGCATTCCTCATCTTTTGAGTATCGTCACGATCCTTATGACCCTGTCTTTAAGTGGTATCTGAAGATTTTGAATTATATCTATATCCTCATCCTTGAAAGCGCGCAGTGCGGAGAGCAGGGCAACGTAAAGACAGAGACCGAGGAAAAAGGTCACTGCAATGGCGGTGAAAAGACCGGGTATCCCGTAGAGGAGCTCCGACATCATCAGGCCGTGCATGACGATGTACATCACCGCCCCACTCAAAACCGCGGCCCCCAGGGATTTGGAGATGTGGCTCAATGGCAGCCTGGCCCCGATTCTCTTGTTTGCCAGATGAATGAGAACGCTCATCCCGATGATGTAGGAGAAGGAGGTGGCAATGGCGGCTCCAATGGGTCCGTATCCCTGGTCGACTGCGATGAAAAGCGGTATCAGCACCAGGTTGAGGCAGAAGTTCAGGACGGCCGTGAAACCGTCGATCTTGGCGTTGGTTTTGGGGGTACCCGTGCCCGCCAGCACAGAGCCCGCGAAGGTGTAGGTCGGGCGCAGAAAGCCCCAGAGCGCCAGGATGACGAAGGGGTACACCGCTCCCTTGAACTCCACCCCGTACAGGAGCTCGATGATCTGGGGTGATAGCACCACCATGCCCACGAGCAGTGGATTTAAAAGGAGCATGGTCAGCCTCACGATACTCTGGTATGTCTCCCTGAGTTTCTTCATCTTCTTCCGGGCATCCAGGGCCGAAACTATGGGGAAAAAGGATGTGTTGATGGAGCGGGAGATAATGAGGGGAAGGGCCACCATGCCAAAAGCGATGGCGTAAAGGCTGACAGGCTCTATTTCCTCGGAAAATGCAGCAAGGATGAGCGGACCCACCCCCTCGTATATAAGGATGCTTGCCATTGATACGGCCATGGGAACCCCGAATGCCAGCATCTTCTTGGATTGAATCACTAAATCATGCGGGGAAACGCCTCGCAGATGCGGTCTGATTTTCACGATGTAAAAAATAACCGAGAGAACAGAGCCCACCAGCCACCCGACCACGAAACCAAGGAGGGCCCCTGCCACTCCGTATCCACTGGCCACGAGATACACGGCCAAGCCCAGCTTCACAACGAAATTACAGATGTTGATTGCTGCAAAATCCTTCATCTTGTGGTAGCCAACAAGGGTGCTCATGTATGTATTCGATAAGGCGGCCAGAAAGATCATGGGCGATGTGATCCTCAGAAAGAATCCGAGATCGGGTTTGTTAAATACTTCAATTGCAATAATATCTGAGAAGACAAAAAGGGTCACGGACAGAAAGGTTCCCACAACAAGCTCCAAGAACAGGCTGGCCCGGACAAACCCCTGCAGTTGGGCCCTATCCCTTTTGGCCAGCGATT
>CP070726.1:2037653-2057733 GCA_020350865.1 Thermoplasmata archaeon | reverse complement strand
CGAGGCCGTTGGGTCCCCTGTTGGACCAGTACACAACCTCAGTTATACGTTTGTTGAGTGCCGCGCCGACCGTGATCACGCCCGGTGACGAGCCGGGGGATGCAACCGTGCCGTATCCGTACCCGCCGTTGCCGCTGGCTATGACAAAGCTTGCGGTAAGCGCGTAGCTGGATGTGAGGTTGTCCACGAACCGTGACTCGTAGTCCCAGCCCTTTTGTATGGTGTGCGATTCCCCGTAACTGCAGCTGATGACCTGGGCCTCGTCCCCTGTGCCTGGAACCCCGTCGTATCCCTCCACTGCAAAGTAGTAATTATCATAGCTGTTCCCTCCCTGGTATGTGTTGCCGACAGCAATGATTTTGGCCCTGGGGCCCGTGCCCTTGACGCGGCCTCCAGCGATAACGCCCTGTCCTGCCACTGCAGAGGCGCACAGCGTGCCGTGGTTGCCTCCGGACTCCGTGTAATCGTTTATCATGAAGCAGACCAGGTCACCATTTCCCGGAACAGGCAGGGAATAACCGTTCTCAGAGGCTATGACATCCGAGTACGGTACGGGTTTGATGCCATCGGCAATGAAGTATATCATTCCGCCGGACCTGTCGGGGATGCCGTCGCTGCCCATGTCGTGCTGGGGTGTTTCGTCCCCCAGTCTGCAGGGCTTCTCGTCCGTGAAGTTCTCATCGTTGTCCAGGTTCACATAGACAGTGTCGTACACGTTGGGCACATTCTCATCCACAACGAGCACATCGACGTAATTTCCATATATGTTTCTCAACCTTGTATCGGGGTGCTTGCCCATATGATAATTACCGCTCAGGCTCACGATACCAGTCACATTGTAGTTGGAGTCGTCAAGGAACTTATCATTGCCAAAATCGTGGTCCACGGTACTTGTGTCCGAGAACCAGTTGTCCGCACCCCCGGAGCCCGTGAAGCCCTGCCCGCCGTTGCCGAGATAGTTCAGCATGGACCTTGAATCGAAGGCCAGGGGCCAGCCGTAGTACGGCGATGAGGGATTCTCGTCCCTTGCCTGGGTGCCGTTCAGATCCGGATGCCCGAAATCCACACCAGTATCGAGCACAGCCACCTTGATGCCCGAGCCATTGAAGCCCAGGCTCCATGCGGTATCTGCACCGTGGTACTTCACAGCGTTCCACATGGCGGGCTCGTTCTCCCAATCATCAGCATCAAGGTCGTCAAGGGGGAACTGCGGGGGCTCGGGAAGCCTGAAGCTCTGTATGCTCGTCACGCCTTCCAGGTCCGCGATCTTGAGGAGCATATGGCTTTCAATATCGAAAATTGCGGTCTCGAGCCTTTCCGAATGCTTTTTTTCGATTGAATTCTTACCATTCTCATCATTGCCTAAAAGTGCCCGCACCTCCGCTAAATCCGTACCCGTTACCGTAACCTTAATTGTGTCCCTGCTCTTCGATTCCTCAAGCAGGGCCGGCTCGATCTTCCATGTGACAGGTGCATAATCATTCCGGAATCCACTCTGTTCTTTAATTGAGGGGGATGGATAAGGCTTTGGTACTTGATTTGAATCGGATTGGGCATCTGCTGATGCGTATGCATCATTCTCCATTAACGGGGGCTCAGGCCCACTTTTTGGGTCTATGGGCGGGGAAATGTCCTGCTCTCCTCCGGTCTCCCACTGGGCACCCTCTTGCAGTTGGAGGGCATCATCAGCCAGAATACTCAGGGGAGTTACGGTCAATGATGCAACAATAAATAGACATATCAGCCCAGAAAAAGCATTTGTTTTCATGTCATGCCCCCAACTTTCGTTTTCGAGGATTTCCATCCATGCGGTATTATATATATATATCTTTTTAAGGCCAGGAAGGATTCGATAAGCAAAATATTGCATCGATTAGAAATAAACTCCCCCATCATATCCTGGGCCCTATGACCTGCCATAAAATGAGGAAGAGAACGAAGAAGGCCAGGGAGTACGACACGGCCCTCACATAGCGCTCCCGCTCCTTCTGCTCCATGGTGGACTTTATCTTGGCGATGAAGGTATCCAGCCCGTCCTTGAAGATATGGCCGCCATCCAAAGGCACGGCTGGGAGTGCGTTGGTCAATCCCACCATGAGGTTCAGCCAGAAGAGCCAGTAGAAGATGTTGGCCAGAATCCAGAACAGGTCCGCAGGCAGCACGGCAAGTGGGCCCTCCACCTCGTACAGGTCGGTCATGGGTGAGGAGAACGGTGACAGACGCTGGAAGGGCAGCAGCGTGTATATTGCCATATTGAACAGGGCCTCTTCCGAGGAATCCGCACTGGCCAGGGGGCGGGACAGGGTGTTCATGAAATTACCCGGGTTTCCTCCCACCCGAAGGCCAAGGTAGCTTTCGCTCACGCCAAGAAATCCCGCACCCCTGTACGATTCCTTGTTCCAGGAGGCAGGATAGTGCTCCTCGTAGTAATCGTACTTATCCTCCAAGGTGGCAGAGGTATTGTATGGGGTATATGATTCCTGGGTGTCGTTGTATTCGAACACACTGATGTTCACGGTCTGCCCCGCTCTAGTCCGCGCCATGGTATCCTTGAAATCCCTGTCGTTTCTGATCTCTGTTCCGTTGATTTCTGCAAGTATCATGCCGACTTCGAGGCCGGCTTCGTCAGCAGGATAGCCCTCGGAAATATGCAGTATCACGACCCCGGATATCACTTCCACGGTGGTGAGTTCACTTTTGTAAAAATATGTCACTGTTGTGTTCTGAAGGGGGGCTGGGGCCGGCACATCCTCGAAATCCTCCGAATCCTCGATGGGGGTGCCGTTGACCTCTGTGATCTCCATCCACCACTGGTTCAAACCGGCGTTGTATCCCGGGCTGTCCTTCAGGGCCCCCGAGACGAGCACGCCATCGTGAACTGGCGACACCGAGGCAACGAATACCCAGGAAAAAAGAACGGCGCATATGAGGGCGAAGATGATGTTTGAAGAGGGCCCCACAGCAAAAACCCTCATCCTTTTCTTGCTTTCTGTGGCCTTTATCTCCTCCTCGTCAGGCTCCACGAAGGCCCCTATGGGCACAACGCACGCTATTATGCCCAGGGATTTGAGCTTCAGGTCTGCCACCCTGGTCAATATGCCGTGCGAGAACTCGTGGACCACCATGGCCACGGCAAGGGCCATGATACCGTACCACACTGGAATTATGGGGTTGATACCCGGGATGCCGATGAGAAGCTGGGGTGCGGGGGCGCTCTCCCTGGGAATACTCGGCACCAAGGTGGCGGACCATACAAGCAGCCACATCATGAAGAACATGGTGACGAATACGAGGCCAACTGCAAAGGTTCCGTAACCTTTCCAGAACCTCCTTTTTTTGGACAGCCTCTCAATTACAGCCTTGCCCTTCTGGGTGCGCCATATGAGCAACGGCCCCCAGAGGGAGAACCGCTCCTCTGTAAAGTACCCCTTTATCTTGAGCAGCGCTAAGACAAGGATATATAGAAGAATGGCAATGAGTGTATAGACATAGCCCATATCCATCTTTTTCACCGGTTATTGCAGTAATTAGGGTTTTGGTTTATTAAGGTAGTGGTTTTGTGTTACAGATTAATATAATGTGCCAACCAATATATTTCCGCATGTGCCGCCCTCAAATTTATATAGTAGTTCTCCGTTGGGTTAATCCCCGGGTCTCTTGTGATGAGACCCGCGAGAAACATAGGTAGTAGTAAAATGTATAGAGAGAGAAGAGGAGGATACAATCGTCCTCCAAGGGAAATGCACACGGTAATCTGCTCGGATTGCGGACAAGAAGCGCAGGTTCCGTTCAAACCGGACGGCACACGACCTGTTTACTGCCAGGAATGTTATAGGAAGCGCAGGCCGCCTAGAAGGTTCTAATAAAGAATGATTTGGAATTCCCCGGGGTTCTATTCATTCTTCTATATTTTTTTATTTTACTGGACGCAGCCCTTATCCCAATTAGCTACTATATTCATCGAAAGTATAAACATTTCAAACCGCTATTACCCCTGCGGGATTGACATGATTGTGGTTCCGGGTTCGGCTTCGCAATCCCTGTCTGGGGCATTGGCAAAGGCCCTAGGTGTTTCACTGGCCAATGTTGAATCCACCCGTTTTCCCGATACCGAATGCTATGTCAGGATCCACGAAAACCTCGATGGAGAGGAGGTGATCCTCGTGCAGACCTCCTTTCCCGACGAGAAGATCATCGAGCTGTTTCTGCTGCAGGATGCGGTTTTAGAGTTCGCCGTAAAAAGCCTGACAACAGTGGTTCCGTACTTCGGCTATGCAAGGCAGGACAAGCGGTTCAATATGGGTGAGCCGATCTCCGCCAGGACCCTGGCCAAACACCTGCAGCTTTCCTCCGATTCGTTCATCACCATAGATATACACGAGGAGAAGATATTGGATTGGTTCGACATCCCTGCCCGGAACCTGTCCGGTATGCCGCAGCTCGGAGCCTACCTAAAAAATCTAGAACCCGAGATCATCATCGCCCCTGACAAGGGGGCCTTAGGGCTCGCCGAAATGGCTGCGGAAATCATGGGATGCAGGTGGGATTACCTCGAGAAGACACGCATCGACGGAGAGACCGTGGAAATGAAGATGAAGAACCTGGATGTCTCAGGAAAAAAGGTGGCCATTGTGGACGACATCATCGCCACAGGGGGCACGATTGTCAAGGCCACCGAGCAGCTCAAATCCCAGGGGGCGCTGGAGGTCCATGCTGCCTGCACTCACGGACTTTTCACTAAAAACGCCATTCGGAGGCTTAAGAATGTTTGCGACTCTGTTATTTCCACAGACACCATAGAAAACGAAACCAGTGCCGTTTCCGTGGCTGCTGAAGTAGCCCGGGCAGTTGAAAAATAAAAAAAAGAGAGGGTATTTTATCCAGCCAACATCTATATCATGAGGCCGGACCATGCCACAATGAGGCCTGCGGCAACGATCATACCCATGCGCACGAACTTGTCGAAATCCTTGTTCAGTATGCCGCCTCCGAAGAGGGCGAGGACCAAAATTAGCATACCGAAGGCTGCAATGATTTTCCCGGCTATGCTGCCGATGTCGCGTATCGCGTCATAACTTCTCTTGTCCTGTATATACTTATCGTAATTCTCACTGTCAATCCGGCCATCGTCGTTTTCATCGTATTTTGCGTCGTATTCGTTTGGTCCTCCTGATGTGGTTACTGCGGCAATAAGTATCGTTCCTAGGAACAACAGGAATACGCCCAATGTGGCCATCATCACGATCCTATCGGGCTGAAAGTACTTTTCATAGCTGCTTCCGCGTTTGGGATAGCTCTGCTTGATGAGTTCATCCGTTGTTGGCCTTCCGTACGGGGAAGAGTAATCGGCTGGTGGCGGGCCGTATTGAGGTGCGGGTCCCCCTGGGGGTCTATTTTCCTCTCCAATTGGTTGTTGAGGTTCCATAAAATCACGGCTTTAGGATATGAGAAGTAGGTTATAAGTTTTATCTTGGGATTATCAGTCTGTATTTTCGCTGATTCCATATGTTGTTTTAACTGTGATAACAGGCAAACTACCACGGTAAAACCGTCTCATAAAAACGTCCATTTTGATTAACCCAGAAACAATAAATACTGATAATCTCTTATGGAATTTGCGGCCATAGTAGAGAGGTGCGCAATTGAGTTACGCGGAAAAACTGAGGGAAATAGTGGGCGCAGACAACGTCCACACAGACGAGTTGGAGCTCATATGCTATTCGAGGGACATGTCGGTACACGAGGGTGTGGCAGATGTCTTGGTTTTCCCCCAATCCACAGCACAGGTATCCGAGATTATGAAGCTGGCAAACAAGAAAAAGATTCCTGTGACGCCCAGGGGTGCGGGCACCAGTGTTACCGGGGCCATCATACCCTCTTCTGGGGGCATTCTTCTAGACATGTGCAAAATGAACAATATCAAGGAAGTCCAAATCGACGACAAATATGCTGTTGTGGAGCCGGGGGTCGTGTGCGGCGACCTGAACAGGATTTTAGCCGAGCATAACTACTTCTTTCCACCGGATCCCGGCAGCTCAGCCATCTGCACGCTGGGGGGTATGGTGTCCACCAACGCCTCGGGACTGAGAGCCGTGAAGTACGGCACAACAAAGGACTACGTTCTGGGATTGCAGGTGGTTTTGGCGAATGGAGATATCGTCCGGATGGGCACTAAGGCCCCAAAAACATCATCGGGATACGACCTCACCCGCCTCTTTGTGAACTCGGAAGGCACGCTGGGTATCGTCACCGAGATCACCATCAAGATCGTTCCCAAACCCCAGTATGTGGCCATTGCCACCGCCTCCTTTCAGAATCTAAACGATGCAGGGGGAGCCATATCCAAAATCCTGGCAGCAGGCGTGGCCCTCTCCGCCTGCGAGATCATGGACAGAATCAGCATAGGCGTGGTAAACGAGGTCATGAAGATGGACCTTCCCGATGTGGAGGGCCTCCTGATAATGGAGGTGGACGGCCACAAGGAGGCCGTCATGGAGCAGATAAAGAGCATCACTGAGATATGCAGGGAGTTCTCGGGCATCAACGTGGATTGGAGCGATGACACCAAGGAGAGAATGAAGATGTGGAAGGGCAGGGCCGGCCTCGTTCCCTCCCTATCAAGGCACAAGGAGGGGTACAGACTCATACCCATTGCAGAGGATTTCGGTGTGCCCACATCAAAGATACCCGATGCCATAAAAGGCATCCAGGAGATTGCAAAAAGGAACGATATGACCATCGCAGCCTTCGGGCATGTGGGGGACGGCAACGTGCATTCCACCTTCATCATCGATGTGAGAAAACAGGATGAATGGGACAAGATTGAGATTGTGGGAAAGGAGCTTGTGGGCCTGGCCCTGACATTGGACGGGACCATATCCGCCGAGCACGGCACGGGCATGGCCAAGTCACCCTTTATCGGCCTTGAGCACGGTTCTGGAATGGATGTCATGAGGAGAATAAAGGGGGCACTGGACCCGAACAATATCCTCAATCCCGGCAAGATGGGCCTCGATAAGGGCAGGGCGCACATCTACGACAACTTCGCATTTTCAGAGCTTCTGGCCAAGGGTGAGGTCATGAGCTTTGGCAAGGAGATCGACGATGAAATCCTCATCTGCGTGCAGTGCGGGTTCTGCCGGGCCGGCTGCCCGGTCTTTGCCGAGGAGGGGCTGGAATCACATAACGCACGGGGACGGGTTCTTCTCGCCTATTCCCTGCTCACCGGGAAGCTGGAGCCCTCCGTGGAGATTGGTGATAGGCTGTACAAATGCACCACATGCGCGAACTGCACGGCAACCTGCCCTTCGGGTATCAAGGTTGTTGACATAGTGGAGAAGGTGAGGCAGAGGTTGGCAGGAGAGGGCCTCGGCAGGCCGGAGCACGAGGCAATCAAAAAGAACATCCAGGAGCACCACAACCCCTTCGGGGAGGATGTCAAGGCCAGGAAGGCATTGATGGAGTACGCCAGGGGGGTGCCGCTGTGATCGTCTACTTTCCGGGCTGCATGGCAACGTACCGGGCCCAGGATATCGCAAAGAGCACCATGGATCTACTGAGGAAGGCAGGTGTGGAATTCACCCTTTTGGGCGAGGATGAGTGGTGCTGCGGCTCGGTCATGCTGAGAACAGGCAACACTGATGCAGCAGAGGAGCTCAAGGAGCACAATATCGCGGCCTTCAAGGAGGCCGGGGCAGACACGGTCATCACCTCCTGCGCCGGCTGCTTTCGCACCCTGGGAACCGACTACGGGAAACTGACAGGAGAGCAGGATTACGAGGTCAGACACATTTTGGAATTCATAAAGGATTTGATTTCCCAGGGCAAACTGAAATTCCCGAAGACCGGGAAGAAGGTCACGTACCACGATCCCTGCCACCTGGGCAGACACTCGGGTATGTACGAAGTCCCAAGGGAGGTGCTCACCTCCGTTCCCGGCCTAGAGCTGGTTGAAATGGAGAGAAACAGGGAGAATGCCAGGTGCTGCGGTGCCGGAGGGGGAGTGAGCTCGGCCTTCAAGGACCTGTCCAACCGGATGGCCGATGCGAGACTAAAGGATGCGGAGGAGACGGGTGCCGAGGTTCTGACTTCAGCGTGCCCCTTCTGCACACACCAGCTGAGGCAGGCGGCGGAGAGGAACGGCTCGAAGATGAAGGTTGTGGATATTACCGAGCTTTTGAGGGGGATTATGCAAAGCGCTGAGGCATGATGGGTCTGAGGTACCGTATTTCGTTAGTCACATAATGCAAAAGGCTAAATACTTGTCAAAAATAAGCTCCAATATTTTTAATTATTATCCAGCGCATTTATTCATAGGGAACTATGATGTATATCGGGTTTTACTCACCAACGTAAGTGATGGCCATGATAGATTTATGTAAGTCAATTCTTATTACTTGGATGTTTGTCGGCGCGATTGTTATCTCGATGCTGGTTGTGAACCACGATATTGTTCCCAGGGTGGATGCGGCGATAATTATTGTTCCCAATGATTACCCAACAATTCAGGAGGCAATAGACGCAGCTCAGCCTGGAGATACGGTATTTGTTACAAGCGGGGTCTACCACGAGGATTTAGTAATCTCAAAACGGATAACCCTGATGGGAGAGGACAAATTAAATACTGCGCTTGACGGTGCCGTTTTTGGGGAGACCGTCCATGTTGACGCAGACTTCGTAAACATTACTGGTTTCACAATACAGTATTCCGGAAGCCTTCCCGGGGAATCCGCAATCGAGCTGGATCATGTAAACAACTGCAGTATTTTTGACAATAATATCAATTTCAACAATTACTTTGGAGTGTTCATAAACGGCTCTAATGATAACGACATTGTAAATAATATATTCATATTGAACAGGTTCGGCCTTTGGCTTGAATCATCCCGCAACAATAGAATTGAAAACAATGCCTTCAACAATGACAGTGTCGTAATCAAGGGCGATGAGCTTTCACATTTCAATTCGCATTTCATTCCCATTAACAATTTGGTGAACGGGAATCCCCTGTACTACTATCCTGACCATTCAGGACAGGTTCTCGATGGAAAACAAGATAATTTTGGTCAGATAATACTTGCGAATTGCCAGGATTTTGTTTTGACAAACCTCAGAATGGATTACACCGATGTCCCAATAGAAATTGCCTACTCGTCCAGGGTGAACATAACAAACGGGGATATTTATGACAGCAAGTACTACGGTTTATACATATTTTCCTCGAACGATATTGTAATTACGAACAGCACTCTTGACACCTACAAGGAGGGGGGTATCAAAATCGAGGAGTCCTCCTCGATTATCATTTCTGCCAATGAGCTCACATGTTCCCTTACTGGGGCCGAAAAACTCACCGAAGGTTTATATGTTGATAATTCCATGGATTTCACAATATGTGAGAATTTCTTTTCAAACACTGAGATCGGAGTGTTAATCAATGGCTCAGAGAGCCAAAACATCTACAACAACACATTTAAAAACGACGGCATAATCATAAAAGGTTCCCAACTTGCGCATTTCAATACCCATACCATCCCGACAAACAATACAGTGAACGGAAAACCCCTATATTTTTACAAGGATGACAAGGATGTTATAATAGATTCAACCCCCGTGGGGGAATTGATAGTTGTGAATTCAACAAACTTCACGGTATCGAACCTCGTTCTAAATAACAGCGATGTTGGAATGGAACTTGCCTATTCGTCAGATATATCCATTTCAAACAATGAGATATTCTCCGAATATGTATACGGTATCTATTTGTATTCGGCAGAGGTTAAGGCGCTTGTGAACCACATATACAACAATAACTACGGCATCTGGCTTGAATCCTCGTCACTTTGTAATATTAATTTCAATAACATATCGGACAATTCGAAGGGAATCAAACTTGTACACTCCTACAATTCAAATAATATTATTGGAAACCATATCATATCAAACAACAACGAGGGACTCTACCTTGATTTCTCCTCGAGCAATCTTATCAAGGATAACAACATTTCCGAAAACTGGTACGGGATCCATCTGTTAGATTCCCAGGAAAATCGAATAGAGTCAAACGAGATATTTGACAACAGGTATGCCATATACGATCATTTCTCATCAAATACCACAATTAAGGAAAATAGCTTGAATGCTAAGAATCACGGTGTATGGCTGGACAGCTCAATGAATATCAAGATATATTCCAACAATCTTTGGGAAGTGGGTGTATTTATAGAGGGCGAAGAGCTTTCCCATTTCAATACCCATACCATGCCCGTCAACAATTCCGTGAACGGCAAACCCCTTTACTATTACAAGAACACCGGTGGAGTCCATATTGACGGTATATCCCTTGGAGAGTTGATTCTTGCCAACTGCACCGAATTCAACATAAGCAATCTGCAGATGGACAATGTGGATGTTGCATTCGAGATGGCATACTCACATGAAAATAACATGAGCGAAATCGAGATAACCCAATCCCAATACGGCATGTGGTTTTGGTCGGTATGGGACAACACTGTCCAACACAGCAATGTCTCGGCAAGTGATATAGGAATAAGTCTTCATAAGGCATCGGATAACAATCTCTTATCAAATATCAATGTTTCCAACAACATGCTGTGGGGCGTCCTGCTTTCGGAATCTTCATTCAATGTCATTCAAGACTGCTTTGCTTTCAGCAACATGAACGGAATAAAACTTCTTTCATCCAACAACAACACCATAACAAGAAACACAATGGGGGGTTTCGGAACGGGTGTGGTTCTGGATTTATCATCCAATTTCAATGTAATCTCGATAAATTCCTTCCAGGGTATGATGAGGGGCATGTTCATCAGTTTATCATTGAGAAATACGATAAAATTCAATATGCTCTCTCAGAACACGCTTGAGGGAATAGCGATAACCCGGGGCTCGCACAATACCGTCGTGGGTAACTACATTTCCGATAACGGAAAGGGGATATCCATGGATTCTGCCGAATTCAACCTCATCTATCACAATAATCTACTTTTCAATGCCGAACAGGCCTTTGACAATACAGGCACCAATCTGTGGAACGACTCCTACCCTTCTGGCGGAAACTACTGGTTTGATTATGCTGGCGGGGATTCATTCAGGGGTCCTGACCAGAACATACCCGGAAGCGACGGAATCGGCGACACGCCCTATTCAGTCCCCGATATGGGTCAGGACAATTATCCTCTCATGGATCCGTTCCTTCCCGACATGGAACCTCCAAAAATCGAGTTGGTTTCACCTCAAAACAATTCATACATCAAATCCGGGACCATAGTGGATTTAAACGTGACGGATCCCAATCTGGATGAGGTAACATTTTCTGTTAATGGAAATCAATCTCAGTCACTTGGACCGCCGTACGATATCGATACATCAGGCTGGAATGACGGGAATTACCTGATAGACATATATGCATCTGATACTCAAGGCAATATCAACACGAGTGGTTACAATTTTACAGTGGACTCCACAGAACCCGTAATACTACTGGATACACCGCTCAACAACTCCTACGTAACAACCGGTGCGATTCTGGACTTCAGTGTATCGGACGCCCATCTTGATTTGGTCGAATATTCCATAAACGGCAATCCATTCTCCCCCCTAAACGATCCCTACGACATTCCGACAGCGGACTGGACCGACGGTAATTATTCCCTCCAGATGGATGCTTTTGACCGTGCAGGCAATGTGAATTCACAATGGTTCTTCTTTACGTTTGATTCGAATGCCCCCATAATCGTTCTGAATGCCCCTGCAAATGGATCGCTGATTCCTGGCAGTACGGTTCTGGACTTTTCCATCATCGAGCCAAACCTAAACCATAGCACGTACCGTTTGAATGGAGGCCCCGAATCTCCCCTCGCCTTCCCCTTTGACATCTCAACTGCGGGATGGAGTGACGGTGATTATACGGTAACCATCTACGCAGAGGATAAGGCCGGACTGTCCGATTCATCCTGGTTTATCTTTACGCTGGATTCCACACTGCCCGAGATATCCCTTAACTCACCTTCAAACAATTCATTTATTCCGAAAGAAACACTCCTGGACCTTCAGGTGGCGGATGACAACCTGGATAGTGTCTCATATACTGTGAACGGAGGCCCGGAGACGCCCCTACCCCATCCCTTTGACATATCTACCGCGGATTGGGCAGACGATGAATACACCGTGACAATCGAGGCTGCAGATACTGCTGGAAACGTTCAAACCAGATGGTATTATTTCACAATCGATTCCATAAGACCCACAATCGTCCTGAACATACCAGGCAACAACTCCTGTATCGTTGGGGGAACGGTAATTGATTTTTCAGTTTCCGATGAAAATCTAAAGGAGGTCAAAAGTTCAATCAACGGTGGAACTGACGAGCAGTTACCGGAACCCTTTGACATAGACACAGATACACTCGGTGACGGAAGTATTTCCATAACCATCACTGCCGCCGACATGGCCGGAAACGAGAATATGGAATATTTCGTCTTCATTATTGATTCACAACCACCATCGATTTCACTGCAATCCCCCTCTGAGAATTCATTCCTGCAGGATGATGGGGAAATCGATCTGAGCATCGCAGACGACAACCTTGACTCGGTGTCATATTCGATAAATGGTGGAGCCCAGATCTCCCTTTCATCTCCCTATGATATCGATACCGGTTCCTGGGCCTCGGGTGAATATGTATTGTCCGTCATTGCCTCAGATTTGGCGGGTAATGTAGAAGAAGAGATCTTCTCGTTTAAAAAGGATACCGAACCTCCCGAAATCATGCTTTCGACCCCCCAAAACAATTCCCTTGTATCGCAGGGAACCGATTTGTATTTTGAAATCTCGGATGATAATCTGGATTCGGTTGAATATTCCCTCGACGGGATAACCTACGATGCACTGGAGGATCCTTTTGTTGTCGATACAACCTCCTGGGTCGACGGAACTTACACTATTTATGTCAGGGCTGAGGACGAGGCAGGTAACGATGTGGAGCGATGGTATTCGTTTTTACTGGATGAATCGGGTCCATTTGTTTTGTCATCAAATCCTCCCGATGCATCCTCCGATATACCAATCGACACATCAATCATGATTGAGTTCAGCGAATCAATGGACACGGATTCTGTGGAAAACGCAATTTCGATATCTCCGTTTTTGGATTATTCGATTTCCTGGAACAGCGATAATACAGAACTCACCATCACCTTTTCAGAACCTCTTGTATACGACACAGAATATACGGTGACAATCGGAACACAGGCACAGGACATGGCAGGAAGAGGCCTGGATTTACCACTCGAGCTCGAGTTCACGACAGAGGCTGCGCCCCAGGATAGTACAGGAGGTGGGTCATTTGATTGGCTGCCATTACTTCTTATTTTGATCGCAGTGATTGCACTCATTCTCTTGGTTTTCTTTTTGGCCAGAAGAAAGAAACCCGGTATGCAAATCGTGGAGCCGGAGGGGGGAACTCCCACCATATTCCAGGTCCGGTGCTCCAATTGCAATAACATTCTCTCTGTTACAGATACCGGTTCTGCCCAGAGAGTCGCATGCCCGTTCTGCGCCGCAGAGCTGACCGTTCTGCAACAGCAAATATAATTCAAGGAATCCCAGGCTCAGCTTCGAATTCTGACGGTGAAAATCCCCTGACCCAGGTGTGGACCCGAATTTAAATGTTATCTTCTTAGAAACATATTTATCTGGCTTGCCCGATTTACCAACCGATGAAGAGCAAGGTAGCTGCACTCTGGATGTGTTCCGTTGCAGTGCTCAGCGCCATCGTTATCACAGTTGAAATATCGGGGCCTGTGAGGGGTGCCACAACGATTTATGTGGATGACGACGGGGGGGCCGATTACACCTCGATTCGGACTGCAGTGGAGAACGCTACCTCCGGTGACATTATTATCATCTATCCCGGTTATTATTATGAGGAATTTACACAGATAAACATGACCCTGACACTTAGGGGCCAGACCGCAACCGGAATCGACATCGAATGCCACAGCGACCTTTTCAGGTTCAACAATGCCGATAATTCTGTGATCGAAAACCTGAGTATCAAGTGGAACACGAGCTACAGCGACTCAAGGAGGGCGTTTTATTTAAACAGCTCAGAAAATGTTTATATTAATTCCATTTCAATCGAGGACTTTTACGGTGGAGTTACCTCTGTAGAATCTTATAATACCGTAATTCATAATTTAAGCACATTGAATGTTTCCTATGGCATAAGTCTTTCTGATTCACAGTATGCAATGCTAAGAGATTGTAACCTCAGTGAAGCGGTACGAGGTCTGTCTGTTGGTGGTTTTATTAAAAATCATTACAACCATGATATAGATACATCAAATATCATAAATGGCGAGCCGGTCCGATATCTCAAGAATATTGACGGTCAGGTTCTGTCCGGTCTGGAATATCAGAGGCTGTACATCTTTGATTCGGAAGATGTGACAATATCGAATTCAAACTTTCGGAACGGAGATGGTTTGCATATGTATTTTTGTCAGGAATTTCTGATTCGAAATGTTACCCTCGAGAATAGCACGTGGGGTTTGAGACTCTGGTCCTCAAAGGGGACAGTTGAAAACTGTTCTTTCGACAACATCTCTTCTTCCGGTATCTATACCTACTACCATACGAAGGGCTACAGATCCCTCTGGATACTGAACTCCACAATAAAAAATACCGGGCCTGCCGTTGACCTGGGCCAGGCTGATGTGTTCATCATGAATACGTCTATCATGAACTCAACGTATGGCGTAAAGTCGTTCTTTGGTACATTGGTAAATGTTACTTTCGAAAACTGCACCAGGGCTCTTCGGGGATACAATCCGGGTGAGGCTTACATCCTGAATTCAACTTTTCTCAACTGCACGTACGATGCCAGTTTTGAGCGAGCACATGATCTTCATTTCATTAACAGCACATTCAACGAATCGAGAATTGAGATGGATGATGAGGTAAATATCACTGTCAGCTGGTATGTGGATATCTATGTCGAGGACCAGTTCGGGCAGCCTGTTGACGGATTCTCGGTGAGCATCTACAACAGCACGGGTGCTCTTGAACACACAATGGAAACCGACAAAACATATATGAAATCCGTAGAGGTGATGGAGAAACGCTTCAATCTCACCAAAGTCCAGCAATTCAACCCCCACAACATCACCGTTTCAAAGGGCCTCTCCAAGGCCTTTGTACAGCCCGAGCCGGATGTGACCGCCTATGAGGTGTTCACCTTGACCTTATACGATAGCGATCCCCCTGATACACATGACGATTATGACGGGGAATGGCACACCTCTGCTTTTACAGTCAACCTGACCGCTCATGATAATCTCACATCCGTAAACAACACCTACTACAAACTGAACGATGGGGAGATAAAGAGCGTGAGTATCGACGGCATGCCGCATATCAACGTAAGCGGTTTGAATAAATTGGAATACTGGAGCTGGGATGTCGTGGGGAATGAAGAACTGCACCATTTAGTTACGGATATCAAACTGGACCTCTCGCCGCCCGCAACCCAAGACAACCTGACATCGTATTGGTACAATTCAACCATTTTTATCAACCTGGGTGCAAGCGATGAGCACAGTGGTGTTAACGACACCTTCTACCGGATTAATGGCGGTTCTGTCGAGAGTGTCAAAGTGTCCGGCAATCCCGTGGTTTCCACTGAGAGCATTAACAACACCTTGGAATACTGGAGTGTGGATAATGCAGGAAACGAGGAGCCCCACAATAGGCGCGAGGAAATAAAACTCGATATCACGCCCCCCACAACCCAGGATAACATCCTCCCTGACTGGTACCGCAGCGATATCGTGGTGAACCTGGAGGCAGACGATGCCTTGAGCGGTGTAAACAACACCTACTACAGGGTGAATAAAGGGGTCACAAGAAGCCTCAAATATTCAGGAAACCCGGTGATTACCAATGAAGGTTACGGCAATTCGGTGGAGTACTGGAGTGTTGATAATGCCGGAAACAGAGAGGTCCACAAGACGGTGACAGACATAAAATTGGATAAGACGCCACCTGTCCCAAGTTTCACTGCCAACCGAACGCTCCTCCCCGTAAACGCCACGGTTTTATTCAATGCCACCGGCTCCCATGATTCGTTGGCGGGAACGGACCTGATACTGCAGTGGGATTTTGATGAAGACGGCATATACGATGTCACCGGGGAAATCATAACCGAGCATCGGTTCACTGCCACAGGAATGTTCAATGTCACGCTGAATGCAACGGACTGGGCCGGTAACTGGAACACAACATACCTCGCCATAATTGTTGAATCCGATATCGACGGAGACGGCATCCCAGACACCGATGACATCGACGATGATGGTGATGGAGTGGCAGATATCCAGGATGCTTTTCCCAGCGATCCTCATGAATCATGGGACACGGACGGGGATGGCATAGGTGATAACGCCGATTTGGATGACGACGAAGACGGTCACCTGGACGATGAGGACGACTATCCACTTGATCCCACCCGCTGGAAGAAGACCGAACCTGCGGGTTTTGATATGATCTGGCTGCTCCCTGTACTGCTGGGAGCGGTAGTCCTTGTCATGCTGTTTTTTATTCTTAGGCAAAGGGGCCGGAAACCCAAAGATATTCCCGAAGAAGGCTCTCAAGGTGAGCAAACAGATGAAGAATCAAATGATGACAATGAAAGTTCCAAACCTCAGAAACCGAATTCAGATATCGAAGACAAAGTGGAGGAATGATCGCCGTATCACCGACTGTATTACTCCCCAGCCTTTAAAACCAAGGTTAGCTTGTCCTCTTCTAGGTTCTTTATCTCCACCTTCAGGGCCATTCCGATGCTCAGGTCCTTTTCCTCCAGTCCCTCTATCCATCCCAAAGCCCTCCCCCCTTCCTCCAGGTCAACAACCCCTATCGTGTACGGCTTGTCATCCTCAAAGCCAATGGGTGCAGCGTGAATCGTGGTGTAGGTGACGAGCTTTGCCTTGCCCGAGATCTCCTTCCAGTCTATCTCCGAGGAGAGGCACTGCACGCAGTCCCCTCTGGGCGGGAAATGAAACGTGTTGCATGCCCTGCACACCGTTCCCTTGATCTTGCCCTCATCCAGAAAATCCACGAATTTCGATACCTTGGTAAAGGGTGCAAAAGAAACCTTGCCGAACCTCTCGAATCCCATTGCTCATCACCTCTTGTAGATGTTCACGAAGCAGTACTGGCCAATGCCCCCCACATTATGGGTGAGGGCGGTTTCCGCTCCGTCCACCTGCCTCTCCTTTGCCTCGCCCCGCAGCTGTTTTACCGCTTCCACAGCCATTGAGATGCCTGTTGCGCCCACCGGATGGCCCTTTGCCTTCAACCCACCGTCCACGTTCACAGGTATCTTCCCGTCGATGTAGGTCTGCTTCTCCTCTATGAGCATTCCACCCTCTCCCTTCTCGCAGAATCCCAAATCCTCGTAGGCCATGATCTCTGCAATCGTGAAGCAATCGTGTACCGAAGCCACGTGAACCAGCCTTGGCACCATACCCGCCTGCTTGTACGCCTGCCTTGCGGCTTCCACAGCGCTTGGGATGGTGGAAATGGAAGGGCGGTTCAACACAGAAAACGGGGCCGTGGCACTGCCCACACCCTCAAGCCACACGGGCGTATCGCTCATCTTTTTTGCCACATCATCATTTGCCACGATCACACAGGCAGCGCCGTCCGCATTGGCACAGCAGTCAAACACCTTCAGAGGTGAGGCCACCATGGAAGAGGACATGATCTTCTCCATGGTGATCTCCTTTTGGAACCTGGCCTTGGGATTCATGGTGCCGTAGTGGTGGTTCTTCAGGGCTACCTGCGCCATCTGCTCTTCAGTGGTCCCGTAATCGTGCATGTGCCTTCTGGCGTAAAGAGCATAGTAACCGGGGAAGGTGGTGCCGAAGTTGGACTCCCACTGCACATCCCCCACCCTGCCCATGAGGGCCAGGATCTCCGGAGTGGTCAGCTCCATCATCTTCTGTACGCCAATGACCGCAACCACATCGAACATGCCAGCCTTGATGAAACCGTAAGCACTGTACAGTGCAGCAGAACCCGAGGCGCATGCCGCCTCGGTAAGGAAAGCAGGTTTCGGGTTCATACCAATGTACTCGGTGACCACACCGGGCAGGGAGCGCTGCTTGTGGTACTCGGGTGAGGAACCGATAATGGTGGCATCGATGTCCTTTTGGGTTATCCCCGCATCCTCCATGGCCTCTGCAAAGGGCTCGAAGGCCAGCTCCTGCACTGTTGCGTCGTTTCTCTTGCCGAACTTCCCATGTCCTATACCCACTACTCCGACTCTCATAGAAAAAATCCCCCTGAAAAATCAGATGTACTGACCTCCGTCCACCTTGATGACCTCGCCCGTGATATGTCTGGCGCCTTCAGAGCAGAGAAAGACAACCACCTTGGCCACATCCTCGGGTGTGCCGATCCTCCCGAGCACCGTCTCGTCTACGGCCTTCTGCTTCCATTCCTCGGGAAGCGCCAGCATCATCTCCGTTCCAATCATGCCCGGGGCAACCGTGTTGGCGTTCACATTGTACTTTCCGAGCTCCTTGGCCAGGGTCTTTGTGAGGGCGATGATACCGCCTTTGCTGGCCGAGTAGTTGGACTGCCCGAACTTGCCCCTGAGTCCGTTTATCGAGGTGATGTTCACGATCTTGCCGTGGCCCTGTTTCTTGAATATGGGGGCCGCTGCCCTTGCGTAGTTGAAGTAGCCCTTCAGATTGACATCCATCACAGTGTCCCACTGCTCCTCGGTCATCTTCCATATCACGGCGTCCCTGTTTATGCCCGCGTTGCATACGAGAATGTCCAGCCTGCCGAACTCCTCCATGACATTTCCCACCATATTCTCCGCATCCTGGGTGCTGGCCACATCGGCCTTCACTAAAAGGCCCTTCCTGCCCATACCTTTGATCCGTTTGACAATCTCCTTGGCCTCCTCATCATGCTTCCTGTAGTTGATGGCCACATGGGCTCCCGCCTCGGCAAGTGCCAGTGCAATTGCGGCACCTATGCCCAGACTGCCCCCAGTGACAATAGCAGCCTTACCTTCAAGTTCCATAAGCCATCCCTCACTCGTTCTTCCACTCGGGATTTCTCTTCTCCAAGAAGGCCTTCAGGCCCTCATTGGCATCATGTGTCTTCATCAGTGAATTCAAGTAGATGTTCTCAACAGTTGCAACGCCCTGGTGGTATTCCTCGCCAAAGGATTCGTAGAAGCCCTGTTTGGTGAGCTGTAATACAACCGAGCTGAGGCCGGACAGCTTCTCGATGAATTTGTCTGCCCCGTCCTGAAAGGTCTCAACAGGGAAAACAGCGTTTATCAGTCCCATTTCCCTGGCCTCCTGGGCGGACACCGTATCGCCTGTCAAAAGCAGCTCCAGGGCCTTCTTCTGCCCCACGAACCTCGGGAACATCACGGTAGCGATGGGCGGGAACACGCCCACCTTGATTTCAGGCTGCCCGAACTTGGACTTCTCGGAGGCGAGCACGATGTCGCAGAAGGTGGCAAGCTCGCATCCACCGCCCAGGGCGGCACCCTCCACCAGGGCAACGAAGGGCGCCTTGATATGGGTCATGTTGAAGAATATCTGGTGAAAGATGTGGATCATCTCTTCCACTTTCTCCTCGGTGTGGTCGCTCACATCCACTCCTGCGGAGAAGGCCTTGCCCTCCGCCCTGAATATCACGACCTTGAGCTTGTGGTCCTCCTTGAGCCCTTCCAGAACAGTGTTTAACTCCCTCATCATCTCGATGTTCAGCACGTTCAAGGGCGGCCTGTTCAAGGTGATGGTGGCCACGTGTTCATCCTTTTCGAATCTGATGGTCTTAAATTCATCTGCCATACATCTCCCCCTATATTGTCAGAACGAGACAAGAATAGCATTAAGAATATTAAATGTTTTGAGTGGGAATAATTAGCATTTGTACATATGGGAAGCTATCATAAATCATTATATTATTTTTTATATTTTGGAGGACGTGGCGGTTTCCTTTTCTGGGGGGGCGGTGGAGGGGGTTT
>CP070726.1:2033022-2037553 GCA_020350865.1 Thermoplasmata archaeon | reverse complement strand
ACCTGTTCTTCGCAGCCGAGCTCATGCTGGCTTTTGCCGTGGTGAACCTCTTCGCCCTGGCATACACAGTGGAATCCTTCAAACGGCTGAACGAGGCTCTGTTCGGGAGGGAGGAGGAAGAGGAGGAGGAAGAGGAGGAAGTAGGGGAGGAGGAAGACCTGAGACCAAAGGAACCCGAGGAGGGGCCCGAGGAAAAGCCCGAGCCGGGTGAGGGGGAAGAACTGGAAGGGGAAGAAGAACAAAAACCCGATTAATCCCCCATGGCCTCCAGGGTGAGTTCCACAAGATCATATGTTCGGAGATCAGCACCCATGGCCTCTGCTCCGTGGTTGAGGTTGGTTTTGCAGAAAGGGCACGTGGTGACGATGCTTCCCGCCTCTGTTTCCATGGCCTCTTTTACCCTCTTGGAGCCGATGGTGGTGGCCTTGTCGTTGTAGGCGATCTTGAAGCCTCCCCCCGCACCGCAGCATCTCGACTGCATGCGGATTCTCCTCATCTCCACGAACTCAACTCCTGGAAGGGAGGAAAGGACGTTCCGGGGCTCCTCGAAAACCCCCACGTGACGGCCCAGGTGGCACGGGTCGTGGTACGTCACCCTTCTGTTCAAGGGCCTCTTCAGTTCGATTCGGCCCTCGGACAGGAGGCGCTCGAGGAACTGTGATATATGGAGGATCACGAAGGGCAGCTTCCCGTGGATTTTGGGGTAATCGTTGGTTATGGTGTTGAAGCAGCCCGAGCAGGCAGTCACCACCTCCTCCACACCCACATCGTTCATCCTTTCCACGTTCTGGGGGACGAGCTCCTCCTTAACCACATCTGTCTGGCCGGTCCTCAGAAGAGGTGAGCCGCAGCACTGCTCCTTTTTACCGAGGATGGTGAACTTCACCTGTGCTCTATCCAATATCTTGGCAGTTGCCTTGGCTATCTCCTGCCGCCTGTACGATTCGGTGCACCCGACAAAGTACAGTATCTCCGGGTCCGAGGATAGCTTCACGTCGGAGGGCAGCCACGCATCCCTCTTCTCCACTGGTTCGTTATAGGGGTTCCGGAAGGCCTTCACCCTTTCCCTGATGGGTTTGTGTCCTTCCATGGGTGCCAATCCATCGAAGAAGAGCCACTCCTTTAATTCCTCCCACCGCTCGGACAGCTTGATGCTCACGGGGCATATCCTGTTGCATGCGCCGCACCCCGCACAGGTGTAGAGGCTCTTCACGAATCCGCGCTTGTATTCCTCTTTTTTGGAAAAGAGCTTCTCGATTATGCTCTGGCTGATGAACCTTTTGAGAAAGTATATCTTGCCTCTTGGCGAAGCGGACTCCCACTTGAACTCCTCGTAGGTGGGACATACCGCGTTGCAGTACCCGCACTGGATGCAAGCCAAAATATCCTCTTCCATATCGGGCATCTTGGCCATAACAACTCCCGTCCTCTAATCCTCCGATAAGCTCTTTTCACCGATGGTCTTCCCGGGGTTCATGATGTTGTCCGGGTCAATACTGCTTTTTATCGCCCGCATCATGGTGACACTGCCCTCGTCATGTATATTGTGGATGCTGTGGGAGAAGAACAACCCGAGACCCACCCTTCTGCCGCCGGCTTTCAGGGCCACCTCCTCCAGTCGTCTGTGAAATTCCATGAACGTCGTCTCGTCCTCCTTTTCGTGGATGTAGTAGGGCATGATCATCACAGTCCGCCTGTCCACCATGCTCCCGGTGATCCCCGAAGTGAGGCCCATTTCATCAACCAGCCTGTATATGCCCTCCATGACCTCCTCGAACCTGCTCAATCCCACAAAGACCTCCCCGGGTACGGGATAGACATTCCCGCCCTTTCCCCTGAACCCCAGCGTGCAGTCCTCGCACTCCTCGTGGGATTTCCCGTCACACCTCATCACGCCCCCACCTGCCGAGGACAGCATCTCGTCCAGCTTCAGCTTGCCGCGCTCGATGATCCCCTTCTCGCCTTCAAGGGCGACGCACAGCACAATCTCCCCTTCTGGAACGGGTTTTTCCGTGACATTCAGGATCTCAAAGTGCCTCTTGTCCCCGAATGCGATGTTGTGGGGCAGCAGTCTGCTGGCCACAAGGTCCCTGATGGCATCGGCGCACTCTTTTACGCTCTGGAACGTGTAGCCGATATGATAGGGCCCTTCCTCCGATTTGGGGGTGATCTTCAGGGTGGCCTTGGTGATGATGCCCAGGGTTCCCTCCCCTCCGATAAAGAGCCAGTTGAGATTGTAACCGGAGCCGTTGCCGGCAAGCTCGCGGCTTGCGGTCTCTATTATCTCCCCGTTTGGAAGAACGACCTCCAGTGACCTCACAAGGTCGCCCACTGAGCCGTATTTGTAGGAGCCGATGCCCACACCCCCGGTGGATATCCACCCTCCAACCGTGGCGGAGGCTGCACTGCTGGGGCGGCTGCCGAGGAAATATCCCTTCTGCTTCAGTATATCCTCCAGGTCCTTCCATGTGACCCCGCAGTCCGCAGTGACTATGAGATTGTCCTCGTCCACCTCGATTTCCTGGTTCATGCTGGTCAGGTCCAGGACGATGCCGCCTTTGTAAGGAATCGAACCCCCCAGCCACCAGCTGGCGCCCCCCCGGGGAATGACGGGGATCTTGTCATGGGCCGCCACCTTCACTATCTCGGAGACCTCTTCGGTGCTTTTAGGCCTCACCACAATGTCCGGCGTGGTTCCCAGTTTCTCCTGGAGCTTGGGCGGAAGAGGCGAGACATCCTTTGCGTAAAGGAACATCTCGAACTCGCTCACCGTGACGTGCTCCTCACCTACGATATCCTTGATTTTTTCATACAGCTCAGAGGTCATGTTCCTGCCCCCCTCAGAATCCAGTGTATTATTCATTGGGAATACTTATATTTTGCCTATTCCCGAGAATAAGGGGAAAATGGGATGAACCGAGGTTTTGTGAAAGGGCGTTAAAAGCTCTCGATATCCTCGTCCCTCAGCTTGTCCATGTGCTCGTTGATGTTCTTGGTGACCATGTTGTACCGCAGGATGTTCTTGAAGAACCTGATGCCCATGAAAATCCACAGGAAGCTGAGATAGCCCGAGTACTGGATGTGGCCGATTTCCGTTAGCTCCACCCACACTGACAGGCAGAAGGCAAGGGTGGCAAGTCCGATCAGGAACGTCCACAGGGCCGCTGCCACGAGGAACTCCTTTGCCCTGGGCAGGTAATCGAACCACATCTTGAGGTCCGCTGCCTTCTTCATCAATGTGTTGAGGTTCCTGCTGGACTTCTGCATTTTTATCTGAAGCTCTCTGAAGTCCTCTTCGGAGGGAAATCTTTCCTTTTCTTCGGCAATCTTGCCTTCCATCCCAGCGAACTCCTCCCCATGGAATTCGATTATGTGGTCCTTCAGTTTCCGCTTCTTGATGGCCCTGATGAGCTCCACGCTCTTCTTGTACTTTTCATCCACCTTCTCGCTCTGGAAGTACAGGAAAGCGGCAGCCAGAATAAAGCCTATGAAAAGAAAGATGCCCACCCAGATCACGAGCTCATGCAACCGCACCACCCCCCTCTTTGAGATGGACATATTCCGGATGAACGGAGTGGATGTACTGCAGCACCCCCACCGGGCCCATGCTGCGTGCAAGAAAGTGCATGAAATTCAGGCCTTCTACGACCTCCTTTGGGAGTTTTTTAAACAGGGCTTCGGCCCTCTTTTTCCCCTTTTCTGTTAGACCGTACACTGGTTGTACAGTTCCGGGAGAACATTCCAGTAATCCCCCATCAAGAAGTTTGTCTGCAGTCTCCTTCACCTTTTCACTGAATGGTCCGTGGCCGCTGCTTTTAAAGTGGAAATCTGAAGCCAGGGAAGGTAAAAACTCCTGTAAGAAACAGAACACCTGATTTGTTATGGCAACGGCATCCTTTTTTTGCTCATCTTTCCCATCCCAAATAAAAATCAGTATCCAGTCTTCGGAAGCGAGCTTCGGGACCTTTTCGGGTGGAACTGAAAAAGGGGATCTCCCGGCCATGAGAACCACTGATTCTTCTTCTGAACACATCCGGGATAGTATATAAGCATGTTGATACAAGTATCTCGGATTTCCCTTGTAACCATCCACTTTTCATGAGAAATTGAATGCAGCCAAGAAAATCATTCAATCCGTGATGCTCAACCCCAGATCCCTGGCCAGCATGTAGGCCTTCATGAACTCGTCCTTTTTGAGCCTGCTGGTCAGCTCCGGGAATTCGTGGGCGTTGTACTCGGGCCTGTACTGGTCCATGACGTTCACCCGCACACCCTCCAGGTTCTCCGCGATCCAAGAGAGCACGGGCTTGGAGCAGCATTCGAAGTGCCCGGGCAAAACGAGATGCCTGATGATCATCTCGCACTGGGCTCTTGCAATTGCGTGGTTTCTTGTGATGATGTCCCAGTAGTCCTTCACGTTGGACAGGCGCTCGGCGCACCGGCTGTTGCCGTACTTGAAATCAGTCAGGTACAGATCGATCACCCCGTCCAGCAGGCTCATGGATTCCTCTGTGAGGTACATGTTGGAGTT
>CP070726.1:2030357-2032922 GCA_020350865.1 Thermoplasmata archaeon | reverse complement strand
AGAGCGTTATATGGAGCTCGCTCAGATTGAAAAAGCACTGCATCACCTCCTCGCATGAGACAGCACCGGTAAACATCTGTTGGGGTTTCATGGAAGACACACTATTTCAAGGAATTGTCTTATCCATACTTAACCGTTTTCAGACAAAATACCAAAAACTTAAACTACCAAACACCTTCTCCACCAGATTCAATGGCCGAAATCGATGTCATCATAGCCATAATTCTGGGTATTTTCCAGGGGGTGGTTGAGTGGCTGCCCATTTCCAGTACAGGGCAGACCATCCTGGCCATGGTAGACATACTGGATTTGGACCCCGACAGTGCATTTTCCCTGGCCTTCTTCCTCCATTTCGGGACACTGCTTGCCGTGCTATTAAAGATGAGGGGCGATGTTAAATACATCCTTTCCCGGCTGCCCAGATACAAAGAGGATGATTTGGTGCGTTTTATGCTGATATCCACCATGGCATCGGCGATTGTGGGTATTCCTGTATATCTTCTTCTGGTGCAATTCATTAAACTGGGGGGCGGAGACATGATCACCACCCTGGTTGGGGTTTTCCTCATTCTAACAGGGTTTATAATCTACTTCTCCAAGAGAAAGATGGGGACGAGGGTTGTCTCAGGGTCGGATAGAAAGGATTCTATTTTAGCGGGCATCGCACAGGGCTTTGCTGTGATCCCAGGTATATCGCGCTCCGGTGTCACAGTTGCCGCAATGGTGGGACGATCCTTCGAGCACCGGGAAGCGTTGCGCCTCTCCCTCCTCATGTCCATTCCCGCGATCTCGGGAATCATCATTCTCGAAACAATCAGGGGAGGCATACAGGATTTAGGTGTGTTTCCCATCCTTGCAGGGGTCTTCACCGCCTTTATCGTCGGTTATCTAATGATAGACGTGCTGCTCAGATTCACCCAAAAGGTGAAGTTCGATGTGTTCTGCATCGTCTTCGGAGCTATTGCTACGGCGGTGGGCCTCATTCTATTGGTGAGAATATAAAAAAAGAATGACGTACAGTTGATCCCTACTCCACCATCCCTTCCAGCTTGCAGTACGGGCATCTGATATGAAGCGGTCTCTTACTCAAGGCCACTATGAATATCTTGCCACACGAGGGGCATTTGAACTCCTCCCCCTTTGGCTTTTCGATAACCGGATGAGCCATGGGTACGGCCTCCGGGGGCGGGGCCTCATCCTCAATAGTGAAGGTCGCCTCGTTATCTGGCTCCTCCACAGTGAATGCAGGTAATTCCTTTTCGGATTCACCCTCCACTGAAAATGAAGGTAAGTCCTGCGGCTCTTCCACAGAGAAGACAGGCAATCCCTCCTGGGCCTCCTGCTGCTTCTTTTTCTTTTTCATTTAAATACCCGTAACCTGGCATTTGAATATGACGGGGATCCGTAGGAACTCATTTAATCCCGGGCAAATGCTCATTTCATCGAGCTGCATCATGTTTTGTAAAGTACATGTCGTATCCGTATATAAATATGTCCCTAAGTATGGTAACGAGACAGCACATAAATAACGTCCTAGTTAAAATGTATTTCGAAGATATCTGGCATACGCATTTACAAACCTTTAATTAGGTGGAATTCCATCCCCTCCAAGCGGCCTTTACCGTCGTGAATGAAAGGGGTGAAATTCACTTAAATCGGCCTGAAAGTTATGCAGCAAAAAGGGGGCGAAAGCATCAGGTTGGAACTGTCCAAAGACACAGTTAATAGCGATGCGATCAAGGCCATCGAGGAGCTCTCCGGTCAAAAGCTTTTGAAATGCTACCAGTGCGGTAAATGCTCAGCCGGCTGTCCCCTTGTGGAGGCAATGGACATACTGCCCAATCAGATCATCAGGTTGTTGCAGTTGGGGCAGGATGAAGAGGCGCTAAATGCAAAGACCATCTGGATCTGCGCGTCGTGCTTCACATGTGAGGCCAGATGCCCGAAGGGTGTTGACCTGTCCAAGATCATGGAGGCTCTGCGGGTTCTGCTTCTCAGGAAAGGAGTGGACTTCATAGAGGTATCTAATTTGTCGGAGGATGAGCTCTCCGAGGCGCCGCAGCAGCTACTCGTATGCAGTTCACGGAAGTTCACTCGTTAGTATCCGGTGAAAAGATGAAGGTTACCTACTATCCTGGTTGTACCTTATACACCAAGGCTAAAAACCTTGGTGATCTGGCAGTAGCCTCTGCATCAGAACTTGGAATAGAACTTGTTGAAATGGAAGACTGGACATGCTGTCAGGCTGCATTTCCCTTAGTTGATGACAACATAATGGGGATGATCTCTTCTGCGAGAATCATTATAAATGCCGAAAAGCAAGGAAACAAACTCACCATCCTCTGTTCGTTTTGTTATAATGTATTGAAGCGAACTAACGATGTTTTAAGAAACGATCCCGAAAAACGAGCTAAGATATGCGAATTTTTAGAGGATGATTATAAAGGTGAGATCGAGGTTGTGCATTTTTTGGAAATTCTAAGTGATGATGTTGGCTTTGTTAGATTGAAGGGTGCTGTAAGAAAGGAACTGGGGGGCCTCAAGGTAGCACCTTACTATGGATGC
>CP070726.1:2015306-2030257 GCA_020350865.1 Thermoplasmata archaeon | reverse complement strand
AGGTAATCTGCGGTTATGGGAACCCCTCCGCCAAGATATCCTGGACCGGGAATCGTGTCCAGGAACACGTAAACTACGTCCTCTCCTGTCTTTGGTTCCTCCGGTAACTCCGGTTGCCCGGGGGATACGGGTCCCTCCCTTCCAACTGCCTCTGTGACGAAGGCATCGTTCTTATAGGGGACTTCTACGCCCCCCAGCATCTTATCTTTAACATTTAGGAAGAAGGCAGGACCGTTATCCATGGTTGAGGCACCGTACCTCACAATGTCCAGGTCCGCACGATTCACATCAGAATCGGTGTCGTTTCTTACTGTCTTTCCCTCCCAGTCCGCAAAGGCACCATCTATGGTGACATTGTTTGGGACCTCCATCAAATAACCGATTTCATAGCGTCCCTGTGCGGGTTTCTCCCTTTTCAGGTGAACTATTCCCTGATTCACAGTCACATCGTGGTTGTTTTCTATCCTAAAGCCCAGGGATCTGCCGGGTATAGGATTGCCCATCTCCACTTCAACCTCAAGTGTTGCTTCGGTTCCCTGATTAACCTGGTAATTGAACCTCACCTCTACGATGCCGTTTGCCAGGGTGCCTGGTTGGATGAGGTTCCCTCCCTGCATCAATCTTATTCCACTTATATCACCATCGCTGCCCACACCCAAGCGTGTAAACTTTATTTCCGTGATTGTGATATCGGCATGGTGGGCCTTCACATTCAACTCAAGTATTCTCTTCGAAGCCTCTGTGATAACGCCCTCTGCTATACCCCGCTGCGACACTTCCAGAACGCCTTTCTTAGTGCTTATTATGGTGTCTGAGAAATCCTCGAACCCATTCCAGCTCTGCGTATAGAAAAGGACCTCGATATCGTCGTTTTTGCCCAGGTAGAGTGAGTTGTACATCATTTTGATCTCCATGGCGGAACCGGAAACGGCTGTTCTCACATCACCTGCAACGGGTTTCCAATGCCCCCAATCATGCTCGTCTGCCGGATAGTTGTAGAGTTTTTTTCTCATCACCTCGCCATCCCATCCGTACACCTCCACCATGAAATCTGCCCCTATACCTGTTATGAAGTATCCTGTTTTTGGATCCCGGTCAGTATCAATGAAGATATGCACTGTGTCGACATGTTTATTACCGCCCGGCTCACCTTCCAGCATGTTCCCTGCCACTTCCAGGTATAAGGACAGCTCCACATCTCTTGCCTCAAGTCGATAGTCCCTGATATCAACATTGTGGTTGAATTCCGGGGCCTCACTGGTATCAGAAGTACCAGCAACCTCCGTCCAATCCCCGAACTTTCCGTCGATCACTATACCTGCGGGTGGCTCGGACGTAGTGAGAAGGAGGTATGGTGAAAACACCAAAAACAACACAACGATAGGAACCACCACGAGTTTGAGCTTGCTGCGCTTGGGCTCAAAAACTCCTGGACGTTGTCCCAGACCGTTGGTGATACCGTTGCCATTGGTAAGGCCGTTTGTTATGCCCACCCTCAGGGCCCGGAGGCCGTTTGTCAAGCCGTTGGTAAATCCATTGGTGACACCAGTTGTCAACCCGATTTTCGCCCTCGCCTTCCTTTCTGCCGGGGTCAAACCATTTGTCAATCCCAAGGCAGGTTTCAGTCCCATCTCTATTTCCTCGGGCTGCGGTCGAAGCGGAGGTTCGGTTTTCCTGGGTTTGGGCGGGGTTGGGGCCGGAATCTCCTCTTCGATAAGCAGTTCCTCCAATCCGGCTTCCAGTTCCTCCATTTCTGTGATGAATTGAGCCCCGCAACTTGGACACACTGTGGCTTTCTCATCAACATCCTCACCGCAGGCGGGACAAGAGAACACTTCACCTTCTTCTTCCTCGAACTTGGCTTTGCAATATGGACATGATAGGGCATCTGAAGGCACCTCCTTCCCGCAGTCGGGACATTCGTAAGTCTCTTCCACCTCTTCAAGCTTCATTGTTTCTGGCAATTCCTCCAACTCTGCAAATTCGGAGCCGCATTTGGGGCAGATCTCTGCCTCAGCCGAGAATTCTGCACCGCATTCGGGGCATTTATATACCTCGATTACCTCCTCTTCTTCCACGCCCAGTATCTTGTCGAGTTCATCCGAAAGAGCCTCAAGCTCGCTTTCCAGTTCCGTTTTGGTGGGAGGGGCCTTCGGTGCTTCCTCAAGGAGTCCCTCTATCTCCTTGTCCAGATCTTCTATGATCTTCTCAGGTTCTGGCTTTGCTACCGCCGGAACCGTGAAAGCCTTGGTTCCCAAGGTTCCGGACCTGATACCCTCTATGACAGCATCGACCGTGTCATAACCTTTGATGGGGCCAGTTTGAGTTATTGCCTTTACAAGGCTCTTTTTTGCCTCATCTGTTCTACCCAATTTGGTCAGGACATATCCCTTGATTCCGGGCAAATGGCGGGTTTTTGGCTGGACCTTTTCCGTGATGTTCAGTGCTGCCAAGGCAAAATCGTACTTCTTGAGTTCAGAAAGGGAGGCTCCCAGTCGGAACCACAGGTTAGCATTGTTGAGATCCTTGCGCAGTTTCGCAATGATGTTCATAAAGTACTTTTCCTGCTTTAATCCCTTGATATCCCCTTCAATACTGTTTAAAACATCCTTCTGCTCATCAGGGAGATCCATGTCCTTCCATCGTTCATGTAACTCCTTGAACATCTTTTTCTTCTCTGGCATGCTGTTCCCCAAGCCCTCAATGCCATTTACATTGGTGCAAATAGGTTGTTATTTTTTTCATATAAATCTCTCTTAACCTGCAATGAACCGCAATCATCCCGTTACCCGTACTATGCTTACTCCTTTATATAGTTTCTATAGCAATACTACATCTATCTAGCCAACCAATACATTTAATATATAAGTTTTTCCTACGTAGTACTATTAGGGGAAAGCATGCAGGTGCCGGGATTTTCGGTGGATTTTTACACATCCAAATTCGAACCCGAGTTGTTGGCTTGCCGCAGCCTTCTCCTCTTTTTTGAAGGGAAGGTCTTGGAAGGCCAACGTCCTTACCAGACTAGACTACACCTGCACATCCCAATTTGATAATGGTATCAGGAAAAGCTCAAAGGTCTATTTAAGTCTTCATCATGGTCCCTGATATTGATATTCGATGGAAAGGTTGCTGCTTACCAATTTCATCCACGAAAGTATAATCCTTTATGATATATTCTAAGCAAAGGAAAACTTTATCGAATAAAGGAGAAAAATATTAAATACAGAAAGAGTGATAATGCCATCTGGGAGATATTATGAGAAAATTTATAAAAAGGATCGGAATCGCGTCTGTGATCGGATTGCTTGTGCTGGCAACAATGATTTCCGCAGGCTGCATCGACGGAGACGGTGAGACTAAACGGATAAGCCTGGTGAAAAACGGCGGACAGGCCATGATCGATGGTCTTCAGGCAGGGACAATAGATGCCATGATCGGCTGGGAGCCCTGGAATGCCAATGCCATCGTCGACGGTCATGGGTACACATACAAGAACTCAAGCGAGATATGGCCCAATCACCCTTGCTGCGTTTTGGCTGCAGATTACGATTGGTATTCATCCACCACCAATGCAGATGAGATCATGAACAGGGTCGTATGGGTGCACATGAAGACAACGGAGTGGATGAACGCTGCCAAATCACCTGGCGCGGCAAACCACTCCACACTGATTTCGCATGCAATGGACTTCACTGGAAGGTCTGAAGCAATAGTCGAATACGCATTGCTCAATGTGGACTTCGACCACACCATAGGTGTGGAGGGTATGAAGAAATATGACTCGAAACTGGATGAGTACGGCATTTTGAACGAGCAGAAATGGGACGATTCCGGCCACACCAGCACTGATGTATATGTTGACGATGTGATCGATAATCAGTACCTCACCTGGGCCCAGAGCCGTGCCCAAGAATCAGCCGGTGATATTGCACTGGATACACCAGTTGAATTGAGATTCGGTTATCTTACCGCAGACCTTCATCAGCTCGCATTCTGGGTGGCGTGGAAGGAGGATTGGTTTTCGGATGTCAATATCACGGTAAAGGAATCGGACTCCCCACAGTATCCAAGGGAGTTTGCAAACGGCGGTGCCGAAATGAAGGAAGGGTTCAAGCTAGAGGAGATCGATATAGGTTACCTCGGAACGGCACCGGCAATGATATTTGGGATCAATGAAAACGATTTCTACGAAACCAGCCCTCACTACAAGGAAGCCACGATAAAGGTTATCTCTGGAGTCAACTATGAAGGCAGTGCCATTGTGATCCGATCTGGCCTAGAAGTGGACTCGATGAAGGACCTTGAGGGTAAAATCCTTGCATATCCCGGACAGGGGACCGTTCAGCACTTCCTTGTTCTTACGGCAGCGGAGCAGGATGGCGCAAAGGTTGAGGAAGCCTAGTCAAATGAGCGCCAAGGATCAGAAAACTGGGAAAGCCCGAATCGGAATAATGCATTTTACCATAGACCTACCGTGGAGGATAAAAGAATATTTCCTCCAGAACTGGAAGCATATTATCATCAATATCTTTTCCATTATATTCGTGCTCGTTTTATGGTATGTCGTTATACAAGCAGCCAGAGGGGGTAACCAATTTCTTATGGAATACCATATTCATCTTCTTCCTACACCTCAGGAGACATGGACTACCTTTGTCGAATCCCTCTCGCCCGAGGAGTCAACAACAATATATCGATTCAGTATTTTGGACCATGCAACAGCAAGTATTTGGCGGGTTTTAGTGGGTTTTACTTTGGCATGTCTTGTCGGTATCCCCTCTGGTTTACTCATGGGGAGGTCAAGATATGCAGCAGATTTCGGCGGTCCTCTTGTTGAGCTCATCCGCCCCATACCCCCTCTCGCATGGATTGGCGTGGGCTTATTGGTATTCACTTTCAATGTCGGATATTTTATCGTTTTTATTGGAGTTTTATTCCCAACAATACTTAGCACTATAAATGGTGTCAAAGCGGTAGACGAGGGATTGATAGAGGCTGCAAAGACCCTAGGAGCAAAGAAGGTGGATATCTTTAGGAAGGTGATTATTCCCGGGAGTATGCCCTCAATAGTGACCGGCATGAGAATAGGTTTGGGTATTGGATGGATGAGTATCGTGGCTGCAGAGATGGTGGGTATGAGGGATGCCCGGGGTCTTGGTAACTATCTTTTAACAAGTTACGACTCTTATAGCGCCTACGATAAGATGATAGCGGGAATGTTGTTCATCGGATTTATCGGTTGGCTCATGAACTTTATTATCCAGAAGATCGAGAAACGCGTAATAAGGTGGCAGGAGTAACATACAATGGACAGATTGAAACTGAATAAAATATCCAAGCATTTCGATGATTTAATCGCTATCGACAACCTGAACCTGACAGTTGCAGAGGACGAGTTCGTCTGCATTCTCGGCCCTTCCGGTTGCGGAAAGACAACCGTCCTCCGCCTCATTGCAGGCCTTGAGGAGGCCACTTCAGGTGAGATATTCGAGGATGGAAAGAAGGTTACGGGCCCGGGTCCCGACAGGGGCATGGTGTTCCAGGAGTTCGACCTGTTTCCCTGGAGAACAGTAATCAAGAATGTGGAGTTCGGGCTGGAGATCAAGGGCATTCCAAGGGATGAGAGAAGAAGGAGAGCCAAGCAGTTAATCGATCTGGTGAACCTGGAGGGATTCGAAAACGCTTACCCAAAGGAGCTTTCCGGTGGGATGAAGCAGCGGGTGGGAATAGCCCGGGCCCTTGCAAACGAGCCCGATGTCCTTCTCATGGACGAGCCCTTCGGCTCCCTGGACGCCCAGACCAGAAACATCATGCAAAAAGAGCTTCTGAGGATATGCGAGAAAACGATACTGACAATCATCTTTGTCACGCATTCAGTGGACGAGGCAGTTTATTTGGCTGACAGAATAGTCGTCCTCACTGCAAGGCCCGGTAGTGTAAAGAAGATAATCCCTGTCAACCTTCCCCATCCAAGGGACAGGGCCGGAGAGGAATTCGTTAAAATACGACACGAGGTGCTGGACGTTTTGGAAGAAGAGGTCACAAAGACAATGAAACGGGAGATTGCAGGTGAGGCCTAATCAGAGGTTTTCTTAGCAGCGAGTTTTATTGCCTCCTTTACACTATCCTTGGGCATTATGGTCACCACTGGTATTCTGAGTATCTTTTCGATAGTCGAACTGACTATGGGTGCACACACAACCGCCATGGCCCCATCCCTTTCCGCTCTGATGGAGGCGATGATGGTCTCCTCCATTGAATTTGCGGGATATTCCCTTATGATCACAACCTTTCTTTCGATCTTCATCTTTCTCTCTTCGATCTTGTTCAAAACCGATCTGGCCACGATGACTGCAATGAAGGGTTCGGTTTGCAGTCCTTCTATCTTTCTTATTGCTGCAAGAATCTGTCTTACGGTTCTTAGATTGGGTTCCCTTCTCTCTGAGATGATCTTGTAGATGGTGCTTTGTGAAATCCCTGAAGCCTTGCTGAATTCGGGAATGCTCATCCCCAGTTCTGTCTTTAATATCCTCCGCAGGGTCTCCCTGAACGATTCGTCCGATTCCAGTATGCTGTCGATCAGCTCCTTTGCCACAGTCATGTCCAATCACCCAACGCCATATACTTTTGTATAATGAATCCATAATATTTATACCTTTAGGTAGAATAGTTGCCACTTATTCCAATATCTTAATCAATATGATCGTTGTTACTTGACATTTAAATTGGCTGCAGAGATGCCTTTTCATAATAATCTATTTAAATTCGTAATTCATACCCCTCTCAAAGTGATAGCATGGCGGAAGATTGGTTTGCAGCTCTCGATAAGGAACTGGAGAAGAAGTCAGACGAGATCATCAGCGATGTGGACGAGCAGAACGCAGCTAAGACTGATATCAACAAGACTCTGCTGGATGACTTTTGGAGGATCTGGATTCGGTTCAACAAGGAGGGCGTGCATCTCACCATGGAACCAAGTCACAGCGCTTTTGCACAGTTCGAGGATTTCCCAGAGCCCTGGAAATTCAAACCCAGATTCAATTTCTCCGGCATCAATACGATACAGCTCATAGACAGAACCCATGATCAGGGCAGGGTGGGGGATTCGCTGAAAGCCTGGTATTATAATACGCCCAGGGCCACACACCTCAGGGTGGTGTTCGAATACTGCGAGGGAGAGCATTACTACAAATACTCGGGTTGGAAGAGAATATTCACCCAGAGGGTGCTGTACGACACGACCCTGAATTCGCTTTCCTTTGACAAACTGCACAAGATAATGGGAGATGTTGTCAAGACATGGTACGAATCCCATCTCAGGCGAAACAGGGAGATCCTGATAAAGCATTTGAAAGAGAGCTACGAGAAAGGCGAGACCTTCACCCAGTAGTCGATTTCGAGGGGATTTCTGTAATTCTTATTTGATCAATCAAATAGCTCTATTTTTTAGCCAGGAGGAGCAAAATCCATTTTAGATACTACCGCCTCTGAGAACAAAAAGACGGTATATCAGAGAATAAGTCACTTTATTTTTCTTAATCTCCATGGCTCTCATGTTCGCTGAACATGCAACCACAGTATTTCTGCCTGTAAAGCTCCAGCTCCTTTGATATGGCCCTCGATTCCTTCCAACCGGCTCTGAAATCCTCGTAGTAGAAGGGTATTTTACGCTCTTTTGCGGTCTTTTCGGCCATATCCCTGATCATTTCGTGGGGCTGGTACTTGGACTCCAAAAGGGTGGTGGTGAAGGCATCAAAGCCCTCATCTTTGGCCGCTTTTGCCGTCTCGGAGAGCCTTGTGTCAAAACAGAACTCGCACCGCTTTTTTCCCTCGTCCATCTTTTTCAGCTGGCCGCGAACGAATTCTTCCAGGGGGTACTCGTCCTTGTATATTACCCTCACAGGTTTCAATGCGGAATAGCGCTGCAGGGCATGGAGCCTGGCCTTATATTCAGTGTATGGATGGATGTTTGGGTTGTAGAAGAATCCCACAACCTCGTGGCCCTTTTCCACCAGATGCTTGTGGGGGTATGTGAAACACGGAGCGCAGCACACATGAACGAGGATGTTCAAATCATACCACCTGCCATAAAGTGCGAAGTGTATCCTTGTATGCACTCTATTTATTTAAACCCGTCTATTTTACAAAATTGGGTCAACGAATGATGAGCAATAAACTATTTGTACGTGAAATCTGGTTTGGGGACTGCGACGACTCAGACCGATAAAATACGGTGATATATCCAGGGATGATAACATTTCTGGGTGGGGTGATTTAAATGATAGGCGGCCAAAATTCCACTCACTTCTTCTTTGAAGAAGAGCTTGAAAAAATAGACCCGGAAACAGATCACTTAATCAAACTGGAAGAGGAGAGGCAGGCGAAAAAGATCATGCTTATCGCATCGGAGAGCCTGTGTCCCAAACCTGTGAAGGCTGCACTTGCCTCCGTATTTACCAACCTGTATGCAGAGGGCTATCCCCACATGAGGTTTATAAGGGATGAAAGAGACGAGCTTCTCGACTTTTACAGGCAGCTCACCTTCCACAGAAGGTATTCGGATCGCCGGTACTACAAGGGTGTGGACTATGTGTATTTCATTGAGGCTCTGTCCCAGAAGAGGTGCGCAGAGCTTTTTGCCACAGAAAAAACGCCTGCTGAGAGGATATTTGTCAATGTTCAGCCCCTCTCCGGGGCTGCGGCCAACAACGCCGTATACGAGGCCTTCTTGGAGCCCGGTGACACGGTCATGGGCATGGCCCTGGATTCGGGAGGCCATCTCACGCACGGCAGCGAATCCAACCGTTCAGGTAAGTTCTACAACATAGTTCCGTACACAGTCGACCCCAAGACCGGTAAACTGGACTACGATGCCATCATGAAGACAGCCATTGAGCATCAGCCCAGGATGATAATTGCAGGCTACAGCGCCTATCCTTGGAACATCGACTGGGAGAAGTTCAGGGAGATTGCGGACGCAGTCAAAGGAGGATGCATACTGCACGCGGATATTGCCCACACTGCAGGTCTTGTGGTGGCAGGACAGTTTTCAAATCCGGTGGGCATTGCCCATGTTACGGCCTTCACAACCCATAAAACCCTGTGCGGACCCAGGGGTGCTGTCATCATCACAACCGACGAGGAGAAGGCAAGGATGATTGAAAGCGCAGTCTTTCCCGGGGAGCAGGGGGGACCTCATATATGCAACATAGCGGCAAAGGCCGTGAACTTCAAGATCGCCCAGAGCAAGGAGTTCAAAGACCTTCAGGAGAGGATAGTAAAAAACGCAGTACATCTTGCTGATGCCTTGAAGGAGAAGGGACTGAGACTGGCATACGGGGGCACGAACACACACATGGTGCTCATAGACCTCAAAGACATCCAGACACCCACGGGTTTTCCACTGACCGGGGAGGCAGCATCGCGTATTCTGGACCTCTGCGGCCTCACCGCCAACAAGAACGCAATTGCAGGGGATGACAATCCCGTGCATCCCACAGCCATTCGCCTGGGCACCACATGGGTGACCCAGCGCGGGGCAGGCATAAAGGAGATGGAAAAGATCGCCGGCCTTGTCCACAAGGTTCTGACAAATATCCACGCCTTCAATTACATCGGTGGCACCGGTTTCATTGGAAGGGGAAAAATCGCCTACGAGCTGGCAGAGGAAGTGAAAAAAGAGGTGGCAGTACTGGAAAGCAGCCTTGCCAGGGAAGAAATCGCATTGGACAGTGATTATCCGCACTACTATTTCCAAGGAGAGGGAAAGGAAAGCGAGACATGTTTAAGGGCGGCCCATGACGACCTGAAGGCAGAGTTTTCGGAATTTCACGGATGCAACATGCCTCTGCACTACGGAGAGCTCGAAAGCGAGCTTTCGGCTGTAAAAGACGCCGTGGCCCTATTTGACCTGTGGGACATGGGACTGCTAGAGATATCTGGAGATACTGACCGTGTGATGCCCTTTCTTTCGCAGGTGCTGACAAGGGATGTCAGCTGGATGAATCCCGGGGATTGTGCTCGTTCTTTCATTTTATACAAAGATGGGGCGCTTATGGATGAGGTTGAAGTGGTACGCATCCAACACGAAAAGGAAGAAAGAAGCAGGTATTTAATGCTCACCAATACCGCCAACACCGAGCAGGTAAAGTCATGGCTTCGGGCGCTTTCGGACGGGTATGTGCTATTTGATGACGATGATGTATTCATAAAAATCGAAGGCCCTGTTGTGGTAAAGGATTTAGATGAGGTCCCATTGGAAGACAGAAAAACAGGACTCTCCATGATAGGTCCCAGGGCCCGGGATGCGCTCTCGAATATATGTCCCTCTTTGAAATCTATCGAACAAGGGCGGTTCGTAACTGAAGAAATCGCCGGAGCAAAAGTCATGGTCTCGCGCACTGCATGCGGAAAATGGGATGCTTATCATCTGTTCACAAACCCTTCCAGCATCCTGAGCCTTTGGAGTTTGATTTTAAACGAGTGTGGTGAATTTGGTATAACACCTGCCGGAACCCAAGCGAGGGAGCGCATCAGAAAGGAAGCTGGTCTGCCGGTATTCGACGGGGAAACCAAGCACGATGTTAAGACGCTTTTCAAGAATCACCCCTCCTACTTCGATTTGGGGAAATCCTACTTCGTGGGACAAAAAATTCTTTTCAGCAAGGTTGAGAAAAATTACCAAAAAGAACAAAGGGAAGAATTGTACAAGTATGTGCCAGAGGATAGACCATTGAAAAAGAGCTGCCTGCACGAGGAGCACAAAAAGAAAACAAAGAAGATCGTTCCCTTTGCAGGATGGGAGATGCCCCTGTGGTATACAAAGACGAGCGAGGAGCACAAGGCCGTCCGAGAGACAGCGGGTCTTTTCGATGTCTCGCACATGGGAGTCCTGGAAATATCCGGAGAGCACGCCACGCGGTTCATGGATTTCGTCACAACCAATTATCTGCCAATGCTCAAGGTGGGCTTTTCGCATTACTCGTACATTCTGGATCCAAATGGCAGGGTGATGGACGATGTCTTCATCTACCGCCTTGAAAGAAATCGCTATATGCTGGTTGTGAACGCCGTAAACAACGACAAGATCATTTCGTGGCTCGAAGCAGTGAATTCCAGGGAATATGCAGTCGATTTGGAGAACCGTGAAGTGGCTGTGGAGGGCAGCGTGGTTATAAGGGACCTAAGGGACCCTTCTTCAGGAAAGGACAGGAAGGTGGATATCAGTCTGCAGGGTCCAAATTCTCTTAAGATCCTTATGAACTGTTGCGACCCGATAACAGGCAATGAGCTCACAAGACTCAGAAAATTCGAGTTCACGAAGGCAGAAATCGAAGACATCAGCCTCATTATCTCCCGTACAGGATATACGGGGGAGGAGACGGGATTCGAGCTCTACGTCCATCCGGATGAAGCACCTGGGTTGTGGAATCTTCTTTTGGAAAAATGAAATGCATACGGGATAATGCCGTGCGGACTTGCTGCAAGGGATTCCACCCGGACTGAGGCTGGCTTTCCGCTGTACGGTCAGGAGCTGGAAGGCGACCATAGAATTTCCCCCATTGAAGCGGGGTATGGCAGCTTTGTGCGCTTCCACAAGCCGTTTTTCATAGGCAGGAGGCCCCTGCTAGACCATCACCTAAAAGCCGAGAGATCTGTAGTTAGAGTCAAGATGCTGGCAAAGGGCATTAGAGCAGTCAGACCGAGTTTTCCGGTTTTCAACCTTGAAGGTGAAAATATCGGTTCGGTTACAAGCAGTGTTTTGGTGGAGGGCCTACAGCACGGCCTTGCTTTAATCGATAAGGGTTACAATATCGAAGGGGATAAGATTGCCATATCACTTCTGCCCCCAGAGAAAACCAAAGATTATAGCGAGGATAGGGAGAAAGGCAAGGATTACGAGGAAGCCGAGATTCTTCCCAGGTTCATGAACGAGGAGGAGAAGGGCTTAACACCCAAGAAGATGTAGAAAACAAAGGATGAGACCATGACCAATGGAATGAGAAATATTGGTGTGTTCATATGCGGATGCGGGGGCAATATCTCCCAGACAGTGGATGTGGCCGCATTAGAAGACCCGATACAAAAGATTGAAGATGTGGTCCATGTGGAGGTCACACAGTTCACATGCTCCAAACTGAATCTCGAGTCCATGAAGAATGCCATCAAGGAAAAACAGCTGAGCGCCGTAGTTGTGGGGGCGTGCTCGCCGCACATGCATGAACCCCTCTTTAAACAGGTAGCAATGGAGGCAGGCCTAAATCCGTACCTTGTCGTACACATCAACCTTCGGGAGCAGTGCTCATGGGTTCATCATGACAAGGAAATTGCCACCCGAAAGGCGCTTGAGCTTCTGAGAGGTGGTATTGAAAGGGCAAAGACCCTGGAATCCCTGGAGCCCAAGACGGTCCCCATCAATAAGAACACCCTTGTGGTAGGGGGAGGTATTGCAGGCATAACAGCTGCCCTTCAGCTTGCCGCAAGTGGATACGGGATTATTGTGGTGGAACGCTATCCAAGCATCGGCGGTCATATGGCCCAGCTTTCGAAGACATATCCCACCCTGGACTGCTCGCCGTGCATACTCGCTCCCAAGATGGCGGACCTCAGCATCCATCCCAGAATCACGCTTTTAACCTGTTCCGAGGTGGCCTCAGTTGATGGCGCTCCAGGTAATTTTCATGTTAGAATCAAACAGAATCCCCGGGGTGTTGACACCGAGACATGTGTGTCATGCGGTAAGTGCTCGGAGGAATGTCCGGAGGAAATTGAGCACGAATTCGACGAGAATCTGTACAAGCGAAGGGCCATCTACAAACCATTCCCCCAGGCAGTGCCTTCGGCATATGTCATCGATTTTGACAATTGCACAGGGTGCGGTTCCTGCGTGGAGGTGTGTCCCGTGTCTGCTGTGAATCTTGAGGAGGAGGAGAAAGTCATTGAGCTGGATGCAGGCACCATCATCGCCGCCACGGGTTTTTCGCTATTTGACCCAGCACAGCTTAAGGAATACAATTTTGAACATGAAGATGTCATTACCGCGTTGCAGATGGAAAGGCTCATGATAAACGAGGCTGCGGAGGGCAAGGTGCTCAAGAGGTTTTCCGACAGCAAGAGGGTGAAGAAGGTGGGTTACCTTCTGTGTATTGGCTCAAGGGATGTGAACCGCGGTGTGCCCCACTGCTGCAAGGTGGGATGCACCTATGCCATCAAGCAATCCGTTCAACTCCGGGAATATTTCAGGTACATGGATGTGTGGGTGTACTACCTGGATATCAGGGCCTCAACCCGGGGATGCGAGGAGTTCTATATGAGATCCCAAGAGGAGTACAAGGTAAATTATGTCAAGAGCAGGGGGGCGGAGGTCATTGCAAAGGAGGGCGGGGGCATGATCATCAGAGCTGAGGATGTGGCAGAAGGGGAGATCATCGAAAATGAATTTGACATGGTTGTGCTCTGCCCCGCCATTCTGCCGGTGGAGGGCAACGAGGAGCTGGCCAAGATCCTAAAAATCCCACTAGGGGCCGATGGTTTCATAGCCGAGAAGCATCCCAAGCTCGATCCTGTGAGCACGCATAGGCCTGGTATCTTTGCTGCAGGCTGTGCCCTGGGGCCAAAGGACATCCATGAATGCGTCACAGATGCGAACAGTGCGGCAGCCAAGGCCATGGAGTTCATTGGGGACGGTACAATGGTTGTTGATCCCATCAAAGCGTACACCATCCCTGAAAAATGTACAAAATGCGAGAAATGTGCACCCATATGCCCTGTCAGCGCCATTACTTTGGAGCCAGAGATTTTCATTGATGAATTCGCCTGCATAGGCTGCGGTGCCTGCATACCGGAGTGCGAGTTTAATGCCCTTGACATGTGGCATTACAAGGACAGCCAACTCGAGGCCGAAATCAGGGGTGTGCTCCAAGGTAAGGATGAAGGTGAAGAGCCTGTGATAATCGGTTTCTTCGGTGATGCACTGGCCTACACAGCTGCAGATTCCGCAGGCACGGCAAGAATGCACTACCCCCCTGGGATCAGAATCATACGGATACCCACGGCTGCCAGGATAGGTCTGGAGCACATATTGAGAACCTTCTCCCTTGGTGCCGATGGGGTGCTGCTCTCGGACGAGGAGGGAGGGGAGCTTTCGGAGTTGATTGAAGGGAGAATAGAGAAGTACAGAACCAGATTGGAGGAGCTGGGCATCGAATCCGGGAGGCTTGAGTTCATGCCCATGCTCCTGCCCACGTTCAAGGTCATGCCCAAGAAGATCGAACTGTTTGTAAAGAAGGTGAAAAAAATGGGGTGGATCGGTAAGGATACAAGGGCGAGCGCATCAGAAACCAAAGGCCAGTGATTGTGCGCTGCTTTAACTGTCTTAATCATTTCCGAAAAGCAGAGCATATGTGCCCAAACTGCGAAACAATAATAAGAAATTTAATTCCCTAACTTTACCCAGACTGAATTCTTTCGGAAGCCTTAAATAATGTCCTATATATATTTTTCTACATAAATATCAAAACCGAAAAAAACGAGCATCTTCCCTATGATGCGACGATAGGAGGGATGGTTTTGAATGTCTGGGCTTGGCTCCAACCCGGTAATAGGGTTTGGAAAGTGGTATCTGACTATGAGACCGGTACGATTCGAATCTATGACGACAGCGGAGAATTGATATACGAAAGAATGGGCCTTGCAAGGGAGGTCATCGCCGTAATCGAATCCCAGTTTCTCGATTGCGTTGCAACGAATCTATCCGGAGAGAAAGCCGAAAAGGAAAGCAGCCCGTCTGAAGTCCTTGACAATCCGATGTACGCCTAACAGAGCAAATAATTTTATCATCTTCTGTATTGCACATCGTTTTCTCGCAAATAGTACGGTTTTAATAATGGGTCTTTAAACTTGGCCAGCAATTGTTGTTGATAGCCCAAGAAAAATGCGGGGGGAGTGCG
>CP070726.1:1997712-2015206 GCA_020350865.1 Thermoplasmata archaeon | reverse complement strand
CATCTCGGGAGGGTCGTTAATCGGGATGACAGTCACGTTGATTGTCTGCTCAACCATGGCCCCGATGGGGTCCTCGGCCCTGAAGGTGACCCTCTCCATACCGTTCCATTCACCCGAAGCTGAGAAATCCACGGTGTGATCATCGTAAATGATGATATTCACGTGGGTATGGCCGTAGCTCATGTAGAGGCTGTCCCCATCGGGGTCCATGATATAGTCATCGAGGTCGAAGACCGCTTTTCTCGTTTCATTCTCGAAAAGGACCACATCAGGTATCTTGTCCACGGTAACAGGCGGATAGTCCGATGTGACCGTGATGGTTATGAGATCGCTGTCACTGTCCAGCCCATCGGATACCCTGAGGACCACAAAGACCTTGTCGTCCAGCATGGATTCCGGGTATTCGAATGTGGCACTAAGACCAAAGGTCGTGGAATGTGACGTATCGTCGCAGGACAGGGTAAGTTCGGACAGGGGGTTGTCATTATCACTGATATAGGGGGCGAAATCGAAGGAGTACGGATGATCGAAGTGCACGAACAGGTCAGGACAGCCGCTTATGCTAGGAGGGTCGTTCAATGGCGTAACGTTTATCCATGCAGTCTGCGAGGCTGTATTGCCATGGCTGTCCACAAGCCAATAGGTGACCTCCATATCTCCATACTCGTCGATCATGGATATAAGGGTTAAAACATGTAAACCCGATTGATTCTCTCCAAGCACCCAGATAACGGATTCGTTAACCCCTGTAAGATACCAATGCAGGTTTGCAGGAGGATCCTGGTAGTCGCTGGCATACATGTACAAATCGAGATAGTACAGTTCAAAATCCTCATTCAGTTCGAGGTTTGGAATGGTGCCCACGATCTCTGGTGCCTCTGGCGGCGGGGGAGGGAAAACCTCGAATGCGGTGGAGTTCTGAAGGGAGCCGGATACTGCAAACACCCTCCCTGTCCCCTGGTCAAGTGCAGTGAAGGTGGTGCAGTTTCCAAATGTGGGATTTAAGGATGCCGAATCCTCGTTATTGCAAATCCAGTCCACTTCAAAATCGCCCAGATAGCCGTGCGAATAATTGTATCCCGAGGCATAGAATTCGTCGATGTCATCTATGATGTAGTTCATGTCCTCCACCACGTCCCCCCCGTCATATGGCTCGGTGCGGATCTGTATGAAATCCACTGTGGGAGATGACGGATTAATTGTGAAGGTGTTTTCTTCGGAACTGTTCCAATTGCCGCTGCTGTCCTTTACCCATACGGTAAAGTTGTAGGTTCCTGGTTCCGTGTATGTGGTGTTGTGGTGCCACTCGGATCCCGCAAACCACTCCATGCTCACATTAGCCCACGAGCCGTCGGGGCAGGTGATGTTGACCCATGTCTCGAGTACACCCAATTCATCCGAGACATTGGCTGTGATATTCACGGGTCCGCCCGATTCCTGGATGGGCGGATTTGCCGCGGCTGCATTTATCAATGGTGCATCGTTATCCAAGATGTTGAGCATAAGAGGACCGGTTTCGTTCCAGTTGTTGGTGGTATCGTTGGCTGAAATATTGTAGTGTAACTCCAAGGCGGAAGTGGGTGCGGTAATTGTACAATCGAAATTACCCAGACCTTGATCGTTCATGGATACATTCATGGGTGCTGTTGCTCCGTACAGGGTTTCAAACCAGTAATACAGACGAACACCATCCACATCGATATTATCGGTGACATTTGCACGGATTGTGAAGACATCTCCAGTGGTCGGCGTACCCGTGGATGTGTCTCTTACGGAAGGCGGATCGTTGTCCTGCACCTCAAGAGTGGTCTGGCCGGTCTGGTTCCAGTTGTTGCTCGTGTCGCTTACAGGGAGGTAATAATGCAGGGTGACAGCATCTGTGGGCACCATGATGTCCCTGAAAAAGGATGGATCCATGGACACGGTATAGGGTCCTTCATTTCCCCCACCGTATAAATCGAACCAGTAATTGAGGAGCACCTCGCCCAACGCGATATTGTCGCTGGCCAAAGCCGAAATGGAAAAAACATCCCCTGTTGTTGGGGTGCCGGCTGTGGTATCTGTAATCCATGGTTTGTCGTCATCTGAAACCGGGATTGGTATAGGCCCCGTTTCATTCCATTTATCGGAAGTATCGTTGGCGGAGATGTTGTAATAGAGGTTTAGGGCATTGGAGGGAACAGCAAGAGTGATATTGTAATTCCCCCCTCCATGATCGTTCAGGGTCGCATTGACTGGAATCGACGGTCCTAATGTGGTCTCGAACCAGTAGTAGATATGCACCTCGTCCATACCTATGTTGTCCCAAGCCTGTGCGGTTATGTTGAATGAATCGCCGGTTGTCGGGGAGCCATTGGTTGTATCAGTAATAATTGGGATATCGTTATCTCCCACGGCCAGTGGATTTGCACCTGTCTCATTCCAGTTGTTGCTCGTGTCATTTGCCGAGATATTGTAGAAGAGGATGAGAGCATTGACGGACATCACGATGGTGGATTCGTAGTTTCCCCCTCCTAAATCGTTCATTGTAACATTCAGAGGGGGTGTTGGGCCAGTGGTTGTATCGAACCAGTAATAGATATGCACCTCCCCCAAACCGATATTATCCTCAGTAAATGCAGCCACTATAAATGAATCACCCGTGGTTGGAACACCAAGGGTGTTATCGGAAATCAAGGGCAGGTCATCGTCTCCAACAGCAAGGAAAATGAGCCCTGTCTGGCTCCTATTGTTATTTATATCGTTGGCGGAGATGTTGTAATATAGCGTGGAAGCGTCAGCGGGAATGGCAATTGGTAGGTCGTAGTTGCCGCCGCCGAGATTATTCATGGTGATGTTTTGGGCGATTGTCGGCCCAGTTGAAACATCAAACCAGTAATAGATGTGCACTTCCCCAATCCCAATGTTATCGGTCACATATGCGCTTACCACGAATGAATCGTTAGTAGTGGGCGAACCCACGGTTGTATCTGTGATTATTGGGAGATCATTGTCCACCACATCCAGGGAGGAGATGCCGGTCTCGTTCCAGTTATCGCTTGTGTCATTTGCAGAGATATTGTAATGGAGGGCAATAGCATTGGAGGGCACAGTCACATCTTTCGAGTATCCGGCGTCCATGGTCACTTTGTGAGGGCCATCTGTCCCGCCACCATAGAGATCGAACCAGTAGTAAAGATGGACTTTATCCACATCGATGTTGTCAGCTGCGGAAGCAGTGATTGCGAAGATGTCCCCGGTTGTGGGGGCGCCAGAAGTGGTGTCCATAACGACGGGGAGGTCATTATCAAGTACACCGATGGAGATGATTCCTGTCTCGTTCCAGTTGCTGCTGGTGTCGTTAGCAGAGATATTGTAGTGCAGAGCAACGGTGTTGGAAGGTGCAGTTAAATCTTTCGTATATCCGGGATCCATTGCTACAATGTGGGGTCCATCTACACCTCCCCCGAACAAATCGAACAAATAATAGAGATTGACATCGTCTACAATCACATCGTCTGTCACCGTGGCCGAAATCGTAAAGATATCACCTGTGGAGGGAGTGCCTGAGGTGGTATCCTGGATTTCAGGAGGAGTGACATCCAGTGCGCGGACGACTGCTCTTACGGTGTCCTTTTTTGCCGTCTCATTTTGTGATACAGCACTAACAGTGACGCTCGATTCTTCCCCATGCACCGCTGATATCGGCACGGTTATGTTCAAGGTATAGGTACTGTTTTCCCCGGGAGACAGACTGATGCTGGAGCCATCAAAGACCTCTTCTGCCGTGATGTTGTCGGTTATCTTCCAGACCCAACCGTCAAGCATATCAGTTGTTATATTAAGATTGTAGGTATCAGGAAGTGTTCCGTCATTTTGCAATTCCATATAATATGTGATGTTGTCACCGGGGGTTACCCACGATACATTGACCTGGAAGCCAAATGGTAAATCCTGGTACTCATCATCCCCGCCCCCGTTAATCAACATATCAGGCCGATAATGGAGATTGAAAATGTAGACTCTACCCGCATCCGATTTCCCCATATCATCAAAATAGGGGGCACCAACGGCAATATCGTCATACCCGGCTGAACTGATATTCCCAGCCCATGCAACAGACCACCCGAAACATTCCAGTTCCCCGTCTCCGGTAATCTCAGCATCTGCATCTGAGGCCATTAGAACCGGATTCATGGTAGGTGAGCCAAAGAAGAGATATATTGCACCCGATTTCTGGGCGCACGGAGCACCGATAACCACATCGGGGTAATTATCGCTTGAGGCATTGCCAGCACAGGATACCGAGTACCCGAACATGCCGCCTCCAGTATTCCCTATCAGGGTCACGTTTGCAGCCTCGCCGTTCGTAAGGTTTATGAATCTATCACCGTCCCCCTCGGATTTCACCCATCCGCCGGAGAATATATAAGCAGTACCGTTGGCGCTGTCGTTTAGGGGAGCACCAACTACCACATCGTCATATCCATCGCCAGCGAGATCACCAGAAGAGGACACTGACCATCCAAAGCCTTCACCCGGTGTGCCGTTTATTGTCAGGTTCGCCCTGTTCAACCCGATTGATACATCATACAGTATTGGCGTGCGAGTAATATTGGCTGTTTCAAAAAATGCCTCGTACTGGATCCACCTGTTCGCGGGACTGGTTATCCTGTCCAGGTTCCCGTACCAATCCGACCAGTCCCCCCACATCACGCCGTCCGATGAAGTCCTTGTTCTAAGGGTAAGAATTGTCTGCCCAGGGATATCGGCGGTCCATTTTATTCTACCCCAAGTGCCGTTCGTTGATGCATCAAACGGGGCCGAAATCAGAAAACCGGACGTATCTGTATAGGCCACATCGAAGTGCTGGCCAGAATCCCTCGTGCAGTTCAGCTCCACCCGCTGGGGTAATTTCCATTCGGTTCCGTTCCAGACCTCGCAGCCGAGATCGTCCTCGGCACCGCCGTTCCCACCACCGTCATCAATGAGGTAGGTCAGCATGATCTCACTGGTCTGGGGATCGTTCTCAAGCAAAATCCAGTTCGGGTTCCTACCATTATCTGGTGGATTGGCATCCAAAACAAAACTCTCGGGACCCACAGAGGTCCCGTTTATTAATCGGTAGGCCGGCCTATGGTCACCAATGCCGTAAGCGATAATTCCCTCACGGTCTCCAGTTGCCTCGTATGCCACATCAAAGCAGTGCTCATTACTTCTTTCTGCGTTGCCGGGAGCAACCTCGGTGACCGCACTCCAGTTGGTTCCATTCCAGATCTGTATATCGATGCGTCTTCCATTGTCCAGGTGGCCAAGAATTATGTAATTGGTCTTTGGATCGGCAGCCAGCTTCACCACATTAACCTGGTTGTCTGCTGCTGGCAAGATTCCGGCTGGCTCAGACCAGTTGCCTGTCCAGCGCCTGTAATTGAGATTCTTGTTGCTCCCGCTGTCCCCGCCCCACACTATCATGCCGTAACCCGACTGCTGCTCGTATACTGCATCAAAGCACAGGTTGTCATCTCTTGATGCCTGGCTCTCGATCAGTTGAACATTACCCCAGGCCGAGCCGTTCCATACCTGGGCATAGATGTCCCTGTTCCCCCGGTCTAATGTGACCATAAGAATCTCATCCGTGAAAGGGTGCGAGGTCAGCAATACCCAGTGGATATCACCGGCTCCTGTTGGCTGCGCGTCCATTTCGCTGCTCCAAGCAGTACCATTCCAAATTCTGTACTTCGGTATGAGTTTGATTGGGCTTGTATCGTTGTAATAAGCGAGAAGTGCATCACCGGAAAGCGATTCGTATGCAATGTCAAATCCTCTATATTTGTTGTCCCTTACCACATCTGTCAGTTCCATTGGAGGGCTCCAGGAGAATCCATCCGAGGTTTGGACAAGGATATCCAAACCGGCATCCGAAACCGCCAGGATCTTCTCGTTCTTTCTCACCGTGCCAGATTCCACGACGAACCAATAATTTTCATCATTTCCGATGCTGTTGACCTCGGTTTCGGCCGACCATATTTGCTGGTTCCACGTTCTGTTCCTGGGAATCTCCGGGGTGTCCGGGGGATTTGAACCATCAAAATAGGCCATCATAGCCTTGATGCTGTGAAAGGTTTCGAGCTGCGCCTCCCCATCCATTGTATTCGTAGTATTGATGTGAACCTTTAATTCGGCCGAGTCAAAGTCGGACCGGCTCGTCTGAACCCATGCGTTCATTGGATCGCCTCCAAAAAAGATGAATGTCTTGTCAGCACCTGGAGCTCCAATGATGATATCGTCGTATTCATCGTTGTTGACATTGCCGGCATCCGAAACCGAGAAACCGAAACAGTCGCCAAGATTTTCTCCCCAGAACACAACCTCGGCACTGATGGCGGCGAGTTTCATACTTTTTGTTTTGTTACCCAGGAAGATATATGCCTTTCCCGATTTCTTGTCAAACCCAGGGGCACCCACGATCACATCATCGTACCCGTCATTGTTCACATCCCCAGCCCCCGAAACTGAGGCTCCGAACATATCGTCCATGTATTCCCCAGCCACTGTTAAATTTGCACTTGTGTCCTTCAGAGATGCCAACTCGAACTTATGGCCGTAGTAGATGAACGCGGCTCCCGTCTTACTCGTGTTCCCAGGAGCACCGATAATTATGTCCGCCAGTCCGTCCTTGTTCACATCCCCCGCCCCGGACACATCCCATCCGAATCTATCCCCTTGAGCGCTCCCGTTGATGGTGATATTGGCGGACTCGGACTTCAAATCACCGGAAAACCAAGGTCCCCCATAGAAAATATAGGCCTGCCCTCTCTCATTGTCAAAACCTGGGGCCCCAACTATGATATCATCGTAGCCATCCCCGTTCACATCACCAGCACACGAAATGTTCCATCCGAAGAGGTCATACTGGTTGGCTCCTTCAATAGTGCTAGAGGGAATCTCACCAACGGTTGATAAGGGACTGAAAATAACCATAGCATAGATGATGAGGATTAACAATGCTGCCGCTGTCAAAACGAAGAATCTATTTGGAGAGCTGGTACTTTGATTCACGTCGGTCAAGCCTCGGGCTATCCAGATGATATATTCCCTGTGACTACGGGTGGGATAATCGTGTGCTCTCAATACTCTCGAATATGCCTCCTGAAATCACCCCATCTCCCAGGTTTCCCCTCCCCATTTCTCCTCATTACGTTGATTTTCCTCTTATATTCATAGAATTGTAGATATATTTTAGCCCAATTATTTCAAAACTGATAATAATGAGGTATTTTACATGAATCCCCGTGGAATCATATAAACGGCAGGGAGTTGACCATGAATGAGCAGTACAGGTCGCATGCTTTTATTCCTCCAGTTCACTTAAATTAATACCGCCTTTGAAAAGGGCTTTCATGCAACGAAATCCTAAACTTTATATACGAATAGGTAAGTCTATATTCGTATGGAATTCGATAGGGAGACTCTATTAACCCTAGTTACCATCGTATTTCTCGTTATTATCGGGCTGTGGATCGTGAGAATAATGATAAAGCTGCGCAGAGGTCCGAAGACTAAAAGGAGAAGAAGGGAGGCAAAGGTACTGCAGGCCGTTTCATCCGATGAGGATTCAGATTCCATCTTCAATTCCATCATCTCCACCAGGCGCATCGCCGATGACCTGAAAAGAAGGGGCATCGAAACACGGCGGGCCGAGGAGCTGATAGGTGAAGCAAGACTGGATTACGACACCGGCAACGAGAACGCAGCCAAGATGAAGATAGAGGAGGCAAAGGACATCTTACTTAGGGCCAAGAGGAGCTGGGACAAGAAGACAGGTTTTGATATCGTTCCCTCTAAAACATCAGAGCACAAGGAAAGCACCTACAGACCCTCGGTGGATTTAATTGCTGAAGACGAGAAGGTGGCATCGCCTGAAGAGGTGTTCCCGGAGCTGAAAAAGGCGGTGGAGAAAAAGCCGGACAACTACCTTCCGTCCAAGTTCACAATATCCCTGGCCGAAAGGGCCATTGACAGCGCTGCGGCAAGCGGTCATGATGTGTCAGAGGCCCGAAGACTCCTTCTGGATGCCAAGGCCTGCTTCGACAGGGAGGATTACGATCAGGCATTCAAGAGTGCCCTGAACTGCAAAAGGATAGCAGAGCAGCTTTTAGGCGTGGCCAAAAAGCTCGAGGAAGAGCGGGGGGAGTTGATATCTGATCTGGCCACCCTTCCAATCGATTCCGAGGAGCTGCAGACATGCTCCATATGCCTGGCAAGAAAGATTCCCTACATATCCATAGAAACAAAAAGCGGCATCGAGGCCACATGCAAGGAGTGCTACGAGAAGAGCATGGGAACGGTCCTGGGAGTCAGTTCTGAGACCGAACCCGAGAGGATGGAGCCGATGGAGGGGACCGACGAAAAAATGGAGCCTGAAAAGCCGGAGATGGTAACGGCAGAAGCGGAAACGAAAGCCGAGGTGCCGGCAGCGGATGAAGAAAAGCAGCTCTTCTGCCCCAACTGCGGTGCCAAGGTGAAGGACGTGGATGTCTTTTGCGGTAAATGCGGAAAACCGGTTCTTGAAGAGCTGAAATGCGTGGGCTGCGGTGAGAAGGTCGAGCCCGGCGACATGTTCTGCAGAAAATGCGGGGCGAGGCTGGTCACATAGGATCTTTCAGGTTAATGCTTCTTTAAAGTCATTCTTCTCTTGGGTTTTGTGTAGACCTTCTTTGGTATCCCGCTCTCCTCGTCGTATTTGGTAGAAAGGCGCCCCAGATGCACCTCCATCTCCTTTATGTCAGGGCTCAGGTGCTTCTCCAAATCTGAATAGTCTATCTGGTTCCATGTGAGAAAGACGATGTAGTCGGCGATCTCGTTTACCAGGGACTCTGTGGCCTTCTCTACATTGATTTTTCCCTTCTGCACATAGACCGTTGGTGAGAGGTTCATCACCGCTTTTATTGTCACCTTGTTTTCATGGGGAAATACCCTGAAGAAATTGTCCCTTGTATTGGAATCGGAATCCGAACCCTTCTCGAAGGGCAAAAGACGCAGCACATTACCTAGAGGGCCCTGCTGAATCGACACCTCGTCATCAGTGAGCTTCCTGTCCAGCTGGGAGATGAGGCCGTACTCCATGGCTCTTATCATATCATTCAATCGAAGGCTCTTTTCGAATTCCTGCTTGAAAGTAAGCTGCAACCGGGAGGTGATGGGTCGCATGTGATCCTTGAAATTGATATCTGTGACAAGGTTTTCCTTGATCTTCTTTGGTTTCTTCTTGTGCATGATGTAGCACGATATGGTGTCTATATCTGTTACAATCGAAACATAGTTCTTCATCCTGCTGGACCTGCTTTTCAGCATGGCGTCGTCGATACCCGAGTGAAACAGCTCGGAGACACCGTGCAGCCTCCGAAACTCACCGGATTCGTGGTCCATTTTAAATGGATGGGAATGATAGAGCCCTACAATGCCCACATTGCGAGGGAATCTGCTGGCCAGCTCCGCCTCCTGGGTGGGGTCGGCCTCGGCACTGTACCTGGACTGCCTCTTGTATCTGGTGCAGGGCACCGCATCCAGGATATAGACCGTGTCCCCCGTGGAAAAGCCGGTGAGCCACCCCAGCACCTCGTACCCGTTTTCCCTGGCCCCTTCGAGGGCATGTTCGATTATGGCACGCTTCAATTCGCGTTTCATCACGGCATTGGTTTGCTCTGCCATCCTCTTCCTCCGAGCCCTCTAGGTCATTTTATCGAACATCTCAGCAGCCTTTTCTATCTCCTCGAGCTTCTTCTCATCCATTTTTACCTTCCGGGTGCCGCAGACGGGGCAGCCGGGGTCCTTCTTCCTGTCGTAGCGCTCCACCTCCCCTGAGATGCCGTTGTACATCAGGAAGCTGGCCACCTTGCCGAAGTCGAGAAGATGCTTGAAGCCCTCCTGACACTGCAGTGCCGCTATGACAGCCATTGTGGTGGGCAGTGAAGTCAAATGGCATATCCCTGAAGGTCTGTCCTTGGCCGGCTCTTTGATGCTGAGATAGAAATCGAGGTTTTCCTCGCGTTTTTCCCGCTCCTTAAGCTCTGCCCCAGATTCGACCCTGCCGAGACCTAGAGCGTGCCTGTGGCATCTGTAGCAGGCGGTCTTATTTGGGATTACCACCTGAACACTGCCCCTGATGCCGTCCAGGCTGGCCCCGCCGTCTATCAGTGTCTTCCCGTTCTCCACACATTTGGCGTTGATAAAAAGCCGCACTCCAAAGGAATCCACACAGCCGAATACAACATCGCACTGCTTCAGCTCCTTTACAAACGCCTTGTAGCCCTCCCCGGTTGTGATGTCGAAGGGATACGTTGCGATGTCCACATCTAAATTGACCTCGGTGAGGTATTCTTCGAGGGCATCCACCTTGTACTTACCAACCTGGCTGGGTTTGTAAATCAGTCTGTTCATGTTGGCAAGCTCAAGGGTGTCGTAGTCCATGAGCACCAATCTGCCAATGCCCACCCTGGCCATGATTTCGGTTACTATGGCTCCCAGGCCTCCCACACCGACAACCAGGGCGCTCATGCTCCTCAACCGGGAGAAATCGGCAAATTCGAACAGTGTCAATCGTTGATACTTTTCGTCCATTCCAACCAACCTTTCTGTCTGAGATGAAAGACCACGCTCTGCAGCCAGTACGAAACCTCCCTCTTAAGGTACAGGGCCAGGCTGCAGTGCTCGTTCCACCAGTAGTTGGTCTCCATGTGCATGTCGCAGATTTTCAGGCCGAGCATATTGTCCTCCAGTTTCCTGTCTGTGTACCGCATGAGCTCGGGAATGCGGGCTACTGGAGGCGTATAGGGATAGGCGTCCTTGAGCACCAGCTCGATGAGGTAGTTCTTGCCTTCCGCCCTCACCACGCCCTCCCATCTGATGGCGTCCTCTCCTATGGGTCGAATTGAGAACCACCGCTCCTCGTTCTCCGCCTTTTCCATGTAGTCCAGGTACTGCATGTACTTGAGTAATGCGTACTTCTCCTCCTTTACGCGCAGCAGCCAGTTCTCCCCCTTCGGCTGGGCCACTGTGGAGCATTGTAAAAAATAGAATAGATCGGGTTCCTGCTTCACGGAATCACTTTTTTTTTATTGTTGCTATCCTACCACTGTTGGGTCGATGACATGGATGTTGGTACCCTGTTCGATGACCTTCTCCACCGACCCGCCTGTAATCGGCGTGCCTGCGGGGTACGTGGCTGAAAGAACACCCGGGTCCTTGCCCTGTTTCTTGGCAGCCAGAACCAAGGCCTCCTGAAACAGCATCTCCTTTGGAACCTGGACTGTAACCACTGGCTTCTCGGGTTCACTGATGAACGTGAAACGGAGAGTTACCTTATTGTCCATTCTTACCATTAGCTCACCCCTTTTCCGCAGAATTATGACGTTTTGGTTATTTATTAATTACGGTGTGAGAAAAGGGGCAAAATCACCAAACACATAAATAGAGCACTAATTCTCATTCCATTGGGATGATAAAAATCCCAAAACATTTATTAATTCTCATATCATTCCGATTTCGGGAAGATAATGCGGTTTGTCAAGATCTCTCAAAAAGAGCTGGCAGAACAGAGGAAGCTCTATGAGAGCGTCATGTCCAATGCATGCCACGGTCTTTTTTTCAGGGAGGGAACGGTCTTTGGCCCGGCCATTGCGGACGAGGCCATCAAGGACAGGGAGCATTACTTTGATAAGGTGAAGGAGGGCCTCATCGATCGGGGTTGGGTGGAGGATATCACCTTCGATAATAACATCATCACGGCCTGGGGATCAGCAGAGGTATCTGAAGGACACCAGTCAACCTGCCACAGGCTGAGAGGCATACTGCGTTACATATATCAAATCTACAGCAACGAGAGGCTGTACTGCTCCGAAACCCAGTGTGCCAGCAGCGGTGCAGAAACCTGCGTTTTCAGCATAGAAACCATTGAATGAGAGGGGGACATTTTTAACTGATTTTACCTATTATCGCGGTCTACTATTCAACTTGGGGATGCTTGGCATGACATCGTCATCCGAATCCGTTGCTCCAAGGGATGATTCCTTGATATTCGAGCTTTCCGGGGAGCATGAATGCCTTCCAAGGGCGGAGGTTCTCGCCTGTCTGGAGGCATTGGAGATAGAATACGATATTGAAAATGAAGATGCTGGCATTCTTGTCATACAAGCCGAGGGCGCAGATATCGATGATCTGGGAAAGCGTTTGGCCCTCACTCGCTTCATTGATCTGAATTACCACTCCTGCGAACCTGAAGAACTGGAGAGTTTGGATTGGGCGTTCGACATAGGGGAGGGCACGTTCGCAGTACGGGCCAGAAGAATCCAGGGGCAGCATGAGGGGCTGAACCTCAAGGAACTGGAGAAACGCATTGCTGATCGTGTGAAAGGGAACAACACAGTGGACCTTGAGAATCCGGATATTGAGGTCAGGGTGATAGTATCCCAAAGATGTTTCATCGGCCTGAAGAAGAAAACGATCCCGAGGAGTGCATTCGAGGAAAGAAAGGTTCAGAACCGCCCCTACTTCTCCCCAGTTTCTCTCCATCCCAGGCTGGCCAGGGCATTGGTCAACCTATCCAGGGTGAGGAGGGGTCAGGTTCTCCTGGATCCCTTCTGCGGCACGGGAGGCATCCTGATAGAGGCGGCAATGGTGGGCGCAGATGTAGTTGGCAGCGATATAGATAAAAGGATGGTTGGCGGCTGTAGGGAGAACCTCGAAAGCCTTGGCATCGAGAATGCCCGTCTCCTTCAGGCCGATATCAGTGAATTAAAGAACTCCATCGACGATGTGGATGCCATTGCCACGGACCCCCCATACGGCAGGGCCGCCACCACCAATAGGGAGGAATTGGCCAGTCTTTACAGAAGAGCATTCGAGACGTGTGAAGCAGTGCTCGGAAGGGAGGGGTATATGGCCGTCGTGCTCCCGAGTACAGAGTCCATCAGCTTGGGCGAGGAGCACCTGTCCCTGAGAGAATCATATACACTGAAGGTGCACAGATCCCTGACAAGGCATTTCTGTGTCTATCAGAAAACATGAATGGATGATTAACTACACTTTTTTCTCCAGAACCTATAGGACCACAACCAAAATATAGCCCACCGTCTTTTCTTTTGACAATGAAGTATGTCCTGGACACATCGGCCATCCTCTCCGGCAAGGATTTCTCCGCAGATTTCCAGCTGTACTCCACCCCCAAAATCGTGGATGAGATTGCCCACGGCAGGATGAGGAGGCATCTTGATTACCTCCTGGAAGCGGGTCTCAGGATCATGGTTCCCTCGGAGAAGGTCTTGCAGGAGGTCATAGAATGTGCTAAGGATTCGGGGGATATTGGGCGCGTTTCGGAGGCTGACATGGAGGTTCTCGGCCTGGCCAAGGAGCTTGAAGCAGTGCTTCTTACAGACGACTACTCCATACAGAATTTGGCCTCGATTTTGGAGGTCAGGTACCAGGGCATTGCCCAGGAGGGGATAAAGGAGACCTTTGAATGGCGATTTCGGTGCAGGGGCTGCGGGAGGTACTTTGAGAAGATGTATGAAGCGTGTCCGGTGTGCGGTTCAGCAATAAAAACCGCCCGGAAACAATGATATTTGTATTCACAGGACAAATATTTTGTATGTACAGAACATGTCATCATGCAGGGGGATTTGGACATGGTTAAAAGAACGATACACAGCACGCAGGTTTCAGAGACCAAGGCGCCGTACACCCAAGGTGTAGTCTACGACTCCCTGCTTTTCGTTTCGGGCCAGGTTGCATTTGATTCCGAAGCCGGTAGTGTTACTGCAGGGGACATCGAGGCACAGGCCGCAATGGCCCTGAGAAATCTCAAGGCCGTAATCGAGGAAGCGGGCTCCCGGATGGATAAGGTGTTGAAGGTCACCGTATTTTTGACAGATATAAACGATTTTGCCCGGTTCAATGACATCTACAGGGAGTTCTTTTCGGGAGAGCTGCCTGCGCGCTCATGCGTGGAAGTGTCGAATTTACCCTTCGGGGCAAGGGTGGAAATTGAGGCCATAGCACATCTCTGAGGGAGGGAAATGGAAGAGCAATCAAAGGATATAATCATCAGGCCAATTGGCCATGTAGAGAACGGATTTGATACCACCGTTCACGAAGGATACGAGGCAATCTCCTCCGATATCGTCTTAAGGAAGGAACTTTCGGAAGCCTTGGACGGAATAGAGCATAACTCCCATGTGGTGGTGCTCTTCTGGATGGACAGAATCGAAAAGGAAGGACGTGCAGTCAAGAAACTGCATCCAAAGGGCAGGGAGGACCTGCCTTTGGTGGGGGTGCTGGCAACAAGAAGTCCGAACAGACCCAATCCGATCGGCACAAGGGCGGTGAGGCTGTTGAAAAGACAGGGGAATGTGCTGAAGGTTCTGGGTTTGGATGCCCTGAACGGCAGCCCGGTGCTGGATATCAAACCCTATTCATTGAAACACGATATGGTCGAGGATGCCCAAGTGCCGCCGTGGGCAAAACATCTGCAAAAAGGGTAGTAGAAGATATCAATTGCCGGGATTGGATAAGGTGCGTTCTATCTCGCACTCCTTGGTAACCATTCTCAATCGATGAACGTGGGAGGGAACTAATACTGCCCAATGGATTTTGGCTCGACGTACAGTTCCAGCTCCCTCTTTGGGATCTTGTTGAGGTTTTCCTGTCTGAGCTTTTCCCTGACAATTTTCTGGTAGTCGAGAAAATTGGTAAAGCTCTTGACCTTGTACACAACCGCATAATTCCAGTCGTTTGAGGGGACGTAGAGGCCCACCAGTTCTATACCCTGGGTGTTCACTATTATCTCCTTTACATGTTTGCAAACAGCTTGAAACTCCTCATTGGTCCCCCTCCAATTAAGATGTACAATTGCCAACACTCCACATTCCTCCTAATATTTCTGGAACTAGCAATTCATGAAACGATATAAATCATTCGGTGGGATTCTCTTGAAAAAAACAGGGAGGGTAGTTCACTCTTCCAGCGGTATTACCTCGAAGATCACCTCTCCTCCGCCCGTGTAGGGATCCCCAGGGTCCGGACAGTGAATATAAGCGCGGTCCCCTTTCTTTGCAAGGCCCAGGCTCTCCGGGGAAACCCCCTCTCTAAGGGCGGTTGCATAGTGCAGGATGGGCGTAAGGGCGTGAATGCAGATTTTATCGGTTTTTTCCACAACAATTTCCGGTCCTTTGATCACTATCTCATCTCCAAGGGAGTGCACGGCACAGTGGCCTTTGATCTCCTTCACCCGGATGAGCAGTCCTGGCATCTAATCACCCACAATCTGGACGATGACCCTTCGTTGTCTGGCACTGTTGTCCAGTTCCAAGAAGACGATCTGCTGCCACGTTCCGAGAATGAGCCCCCCTTCCCTGAAGGGCACGGTAAGGCTTGGACCTATAAACGAAGCCCTCACATGCGAATGACCGTTGCCGTCGTGCCAACGCATCTGATGCTGATACGGAATATCCCTGGGAAACAGCCTGTCCAAGGCATCTGGAAGGTCCGAGAGCAGACCGGGCTCGTACTCGATGGTGGTCACGGCTCCCGTGGCACCTGGCACGAAGACGCAGGCCATACCGTCCTTCAGTTTGGATTTGGAGACCGCCTTCTGGACATACCTGGTTATATCCACGATATCGCCCTCACGCTTTGTATTGAATGTTATTTCCTCACTTACAGTGGACATGATATCACCCTTTTTAAATTGGAACCTATATTATTCGCCTCCCCGAGGGTCCTAATAACCTCAACTGTGGATGTGATATTAAATTTTCCCCTTTTTACGGCAATTCGTGGTCAAAAGGCGAATTTTTCACATGAATGGGAAAAACATTTTAATAGAGGTAAAACAATATTCCTAATGCTGTGAGTATACCTCCTAAGTGGGGCGGTGGAACTCACAGTAAGGTGCGGTTTTAGCCCACTCCGCTTCCTTGTTCATTTCCACCCCCCACACTTTATCATTTTTCTTTCCATTTGGTGCAGTCGACCGTCTATTATTCAATAATAAAATTACAATAACTTGTTCAAAAATAAGGTCACTTCACAACTTCAAGTGTCACATGCAGCCCCACCACCACCTCCTTTAGAAGGAACTTCAGCCGCTTCTTGAGAAATTCGGGCATCCACCTGAACTTGGGGTGGTAGTGCCTCTCAATCCTCCTGATTTTGAACCTGGCCTTAGTGATGAAACCGTAATCCGATTTTCCTGTGAAGAAGTCGAATGTGTCCTCGGTGAACATGCGCTTATGGGTTGGATCGGTGGCAAATCCGTAGCTGTCCCAGTACGGAACAGTAATATCTAAAACAGCTCCAGGTCTGCCTATCCTGTGCAGCTCCTCCATGACCTTGACCAGGTCGTCAAGGTGCTCCAGAATCGAATAGGCCAGGATCTCATCAAAGGTGTTGTCCTCAAAAGGGTAGGGGAATTCGTTCAAATCCCACATAACATCCGGCTTCACAGCCTCAGCGGAATCGAGGTTGAGGTAGCCTTTTCTTTTAGCATGTCCACATCCAATGTGCAGTTTATTCGGTATGGTATTTCCGTTCACCCTATTCACCATTTCTCAAAGCACTTTGCGCCAGTACTCCAGCATCGTGCCCAGCGTTTCCTCCATCGGTATGACCGGCACCCAGCCGCAGCCCTCTCTGATCTTGGTGTTGTCGCCCATAATTATAGGTTCGTCTGTGGGGCGAAGTTTGTTCGGGTCCACCTGAATATCAATCTTCATATTTGAGCGCTCCACAGCCATGTTGAGGATGTCCTTTATTCTATGTACCTTGGAGGAGCAAATATTGTAGACATCTCCCATGTCCCCCTTCTCTGAGAGCAGCCAGAGGGCGTTGACCACGTCCCTCACATCCGTGATATCCCTTTTTGCCTCCAGGTTCCCAACCGAAAGCTGGTTTTCTTGGCCCTTCTCTATCCTGACTATCTGGCTTGTGAAATCCGAGCAGACATCATTGGTCTTTCGCGGTCCCGTTGTATTGAATATCCTGGCCCTGATGGTCTCGATGGCGAAGTTCTTGAAGTACTGGTAGGCCAGCAGGTCCTGGGCCACCTTGCTGACGCCATACGGATGCAGAGGTAAAAGAACATGGTTTTCCGAAACAGGGACCTCTTTTTCCGTGACAAATCCGTACTCGGCGCTGGAGCACGCAACAATCACCACGGCTTGAGGGGTGCTCTTCTTCACTGCTTCGAAGAGGTGGGTGGTGCCCATGACATTGGTGTCCAGGGTTCTGACCGGCTCGTCCCAGGAAACCGTTGGAAAACTCTGGGCCGCCAAATGAAAGATCCGGTGGGGCTTGACTGTTTCGATGATCTCCTCCACCCTTGATTTGTCCCTGATATCGCATTCAAGGATGCCCACCTTATCTTTTACGGCCTCGATATTTTCCAGTTCATCTTTATCCCACACGGTGCCGTGCACTTCCGCTCCTTTATCGAGAAGGAACTCGGTGAGGTGACTGCCGA
>CP070726.1:1985603-1997612 GCA_020350865.1 Thermoplasmata archaeon | reverse complement strand
GAGACAATTGATATCGGGGCGGAAAAAGAGGGTTATGATGACGGCAGCCTGAGATTGCGTTTTATTGTAAAGGAGACCGGTGATACACAAGGTGATTGTCCCCCGACACTGGACGGTGTGATCGATCCCGGTGAATACGAATTCACAGCAACATTCGGAGGCGGAGACTTCAAGCTCCACTGGACACTGGAGGGCGACACGATCACAGCGGCCATGGAGGGAAATACTGATGGCTGGGTGGCCATTGGACTGGACCCCTCCGATAGAATGAAGGATGCTGACATGATCTTCGGCTCGGTATCGGATTCGGGGACAGCCTCCATACTTGATTGCTATTCAACCGGAACCTTTGGCCCCCATCCCTCCGACACAGAACTCGGAGGGACCTCTGATGTACTGTGCTACGGAGGGGAGCAGAGCGGCGGGAAAACCGTAATCGAATTCAAGCGCCTCCTCTTCACAGGTGATGATAAGGACAAGGAAATTCCCTCGACCGGCGAGCTGACCGTTATCTGGGCCATAGGCCAGAATGATGATTTCGAATCACAACATAGCGACCGCGGGTACGGCGAAATCAACCTGGCTGAGGGAACCTACTCCGAAACCGAGGTGCCGTCCCTTTGGCTGTTTCATGCGTCGCTTTTGACTGTGGGATTTTTGCTAATGCTGGCAGGTGTTATCGTGGCCAAGTTCCAGAAAAAGAAGAGATGGAGGATCGAGGTCCACAAGTGGCTGGGCGTCTCGGGCTCAATAATCTCACTTGCCGGGATTATTCTGGGATTTGTAATGGTCACTATGACATCGGGGGAGCATTTCAGGGTGCCCCATGCATACCTGGGTGTGCTGGCTGCAGTCTTCATCATTCTCAGTCCCGTCTTGGGGATTGCCCAGTTTAAAATAAAAAAGAACAAGGCCAGGGTGCGCATGATCCACCGCTGGGTTGGCCGCATTGCCGTTACAGCAATGCTGATCAATATTTTGGCCGGTCTGTCCCTGGTCGGCATAATATAAGTCGTTTCGTGGAGAATGATTGCGATTATACATCTTAGCTATGTATGGTAGAGGTTTCGCTTTCTTTTCCATGACTGAGAGGTCTGGCCTGTTTCTCCTCAAACTCTCCTCCCAGTAATAATTAAAAATTTGTCAGCAAACTGCTCATTTAAGAGGGTTAACTGCATGTATGTTATGCGCTCTTTTTCCGAGTCCGATCTTATCTCGGCATCTATCTCATCCAATTCCGCAACAGAGGTACTTTCCTCAATGCGGCGCCTGTATTTCTTATACCGCCGCCTTTTTCGGGTAACGACAACGGTACCCAGGAACACCGCGCCTATGCCCCCCAGAATAGTCACGGCCAGCTCACCCAACTCGATTTCCAAACTCCCAAACCTGATCAGGTTCGGGTCCGTTTGCACTTTCTCGTCAAGCGGGGCATAATCATCGTAATCCGGTACACCATCATTGTCATCATCGTAATCAACACCATCCGGCATCCCGTCCTTATCGTAATCGGACGGAACATCATCGGCATCCTTGCTATTGTAACCCAAACTCTCTTCAATGGTATCACTGAACCCGTCATTATCGTCATCCTCATCAATATCGTCAGGAACATAATCCCCATCGAAATCTACAGGATAGTCGCTGGCATTGTGGATGTCCGTACCGTAGCTCCGCTCCAGATCATCGGAATAACCATCGTTATCGTCGTCATTATCACCATTGTCTCCTACACCGTCGTTGTCAGAATCCACCCACTCCGTCCTATCTTGAGGGAAAACATCACTGTTATCTCCCCAGCCGTCACTGTCGCGGTCATCCCATTCCGTCGGATCCTGCGGAAAAGAATCATCGAACTGGTCACCGTGCCTGTCGCCATCGGCATCCACAACCTCGAATGGGTTCCAGGGGATGGCATCTATGTTGTCTCCGTATCCATCCCCATCACTGTCCACCCATTCAGTGGGCTTCTCAGGGAAGGTGTCCCGATAATCCGGGTATCCATCCCCGTCCGTATCCATATAGAAATCGATGCTATTTCGATTATACAAGAATGAAATATTATTGTCCGTAGCGAAAGCAATATCGAGGTCATCATCTTTATCGATATCTCCTAATGTTACAGACAATGGTCTATGTGGAACAGAATAATCGTCCCTGAATCCAAAACCTCCATGACCATTATTTTTAAGAATAGAAATTGTACCGTCATCCCTGTTTCCTATGATCAGATCATTATCCCCGTCACCATCCACATCGCCGGCATCCACAGAACTGGGATAATCCCCGACTGTGTAATTGAAACTTCCATTATTGAAAATCCCTGTTACATTGTTGAGAAGTACGGTTATTGAATTCCCATGGCTGTTTGCAGAAACAATATCCATATCATCATCATTATCGACATCAGTAAAAATGACTGCGGTTGGATAATCTCCAACGGAATAAGTTCCGTAAGATTTGAATCCAGCAAATGGGGGAATAAGTGTGAACACGTACTTGAATACCTCAACATTATCATTGTGGGGATTTGAAACGACAATATCATCATTTTTTCCGTCACCATCGACATCACCCATTGATATGCCGCTTGGGTAATCAATGGTACTGGAAGAATAATCATACTTTTTAAGGAAAGTTCCCGGATTAGATTTATTATTAAAGCGAAGGGAAATGTCATCATCCCCCCTATTTGCTGTAACCATGTCCAAAAGACCATCTCCGTTCACATCGGAAAGGGATAATTGCGGATATTCGCCCATCTCATAGATACTCTCCGTAGCAAATGTACCATCACCGTTATTCATTCTTACCCATACATATCCAGTTTGTCCCATGTCCCCTGCGGAAATAACCAAGTCCATATCACCATCATTGTCAATATCTCCAAGTTTAACGGTTTTCGGTATGCTATATGTAGAATAATTTGCTCTCGATCCGAGGCCTCCATCGCCTCTATTGAAATAGACTGTTGATGTTGCTGACTCGTTATCGGCCGATACCACATCCGGGGCGTCATCACCATCAATATCACCTAATGCAATGGACACTGGAAAGGAACCGGCTGGATATTTGGGATGGAGATTGAACCATCCGTTTCCTTCGTTATATAAGATCGATATCATTCCTGAAAAACGGTCTGCGATCACGATATCAATATTTCCGTCCTGATCTATATCCCCAAGGGCAATAGAGGTTGGCGATTCCCCAGTTGAGTAGGTGTAACTGAACCCGAATCCCCCGTTGCCGTCATTTATCAGAACCGAGATGGTATTATCGTCATAGTTTGTAGTAACTGCATCAAGGTCAGCGTCACCATCGATATCAGCAAGCTTCACCCGAGAGTATTTGTAATATTGTCCGGCACCGATAGCATATTCGTTTTCGTAGCTAAAATTGCCAACACCGTCGTTCTTCATAACAACCAGCCTTTCATTAGAATGGTCTGTATAAACAATGTCAAGATCGCTGTCTGAATCAAGGTCGCCCAAGTACTGGTAATCAGGTCTGTTATCCACAGAAATGTTTATTAAATTACTAAAACCGCCATTTCTATCATTCAGTAAAACAGATATCCTTTTTTCACCCCAGTGGGAGGTGACAATATCGGGATATGTGTCCCCATTCACATCACCGGCCACAACTGAAAGGGGTTCATTACCAACACTATAATTCTTGAGGTTATCAAAATTGCCATTCCCATCATTCTCAAGGATGGACACATTGGAACTCTCCTGAATACCTCGACCATTGTTTGCTGTGACGATGTCCAGGTCATCGTCCAAATCAAAATCTGCAAGGAACAAGGTATAGAGGTATATTCCAACTGAAATATTGGTTTCGTTCCCATAATTTCCGAGTCCATCCGTATTATACATTATAGTGACTTTACCATCGAAATCTGGAGGTTTGATAATTGGATTACTAAGGACGACATCAGGATCGTTATCACCATCGAGATCGCCAACCTGTATGGAGAACTGCGTACAATTAACGTCATAAGTTGTTTTGTTTAGAAAATTTCCTTGTCCATCATTCAACCTCACATAGAATTTGTTACTAAAGTGTGAACTGATAAGATCGGGATAATTATCATGGTTTACATCCTCAACGGCGACATCATAGCAATCGTATCCCATGTCAAACCAAGGCGCACTCGACTTCACCACAACCCCTTCCACAGGCTCCGAAAATAAGGCCAGCCCTGTCAGATGCCCTGTTAAAAGTCCGAAAACCAGCGCATATACTACGATTCTTTCCGATGCTGTTTTCCCCATGAATTACCCCCCCTATGGGTTTTTGATTGGATTATCCAAACTTCATTAAGGGTATATATATTTTGACCTTAGTCGTTGGGAATAGGACTATTTTTAAGAAGAAGAGCATGAAGTGGGACTATGAGCCGGGATGTTGTAGACGGAGCCAAAAAGGGGTGGATTCGAGGCATACTGGGCTTTGTCGAATTATTATATACTGGATGTGAAGTTTCCCATTAACTTTTATAACCAATGACCAATATACGAGAAACAGCGAGAGAACACCTTTATAGAGCCATATGGATACCATTCAGGGGGTAGTTAAGGACCTTATGGATACTGTTTAGCAGAGAATATCACCACGAATACGGGAGGACATTTTAAGTGGATGAGCAAGACACGCTTGGGGAAGAGGATAATCACCCTCCGAAATACTCGAAAAGCAGGCTCAAACGGATGAGAAAGGCCGAGCTCATCGAAATTGCCCAGGGCCTGGAGCTCCCGAAATCCGGGACAAAGGCCGAACTGACCGAAAGGATCCTGAGCGCGGTGGAGGAAGGGGAGGATGAGAAGGGGGAATTTTGGCCGGAAGAAGAGACGGAATTTGAAGAAGAACCGAAGGAATTGTATGAGTGCCCTTACTGTGCAACTGTATTCGAGGGGCGCGTTTCAGCCTGCCCAGATTGCGGCAATGCATTTCATTATGAAGAGGAAGCGGCGGAGGAATTAAATTGTCCGGATTGCAGTACCATCATTACCTCCGAGGACACTTACTGTCCCGAGTGCGGTCTGGAATTCGAAAAAGAAATCGAGCCTGGAAAGGAATCCGAAGAAGAATTCGAGCTTGAAGAGGAATTCGAAGAGGAAGCTGCAGACTCCCTCGAATCCGATGGGGAAAGCCTGTTTAGTGTTGGCATGGAGGCCGAGAAACCTGTCATGACAGGTCTTAGTGCAGCGGTAATCAGAGCACCGATTGAAGGGAAACACGGCCTGACCAACGGCCCCAGGAGAGGAAGGCACGGACTGATAAACGGCCTGACCAACGGCCTGACGAACGGTCTTTCTGCCATCAGGCACGGATTGACGAACGGCATCACGAACGGCAACGGCATCATAAACGGTTTGGGGACGGGTCAGGTCACCGCGGAAAAAAGGCGAGGCTTGATAAAACTTTTTGTGATATGTTTTTTCCTCATATTGATGCTGGTTTCTCCTTGGTTCCTAAACGTCATGGTCACTCCTGAAGACGAGATAAAAATAGACGGCAATTTCAGTGACTGGAGTGATGTGGCCTTTACCTCGGATTCCGTGGAAACCCAGCCTTTTAACCCGAACACCGATATTGTGGGCTACGGTGTTGACAGCAGACTGTCCTCGCTTTCGTTCTATCTTTCGGTGGAAGGGAACATGCTGGAGGGGGAGCCTGAGAGTTCCGGCCGGCACATGGACACGGTCTACATATTCATAGATACGGACCAATTTCCGAAATCCGGCTACATGATCCGCGGCATAGGTGCAGATTTCATGGTCAAGCTCGAGGGCTGGCAGGGTAAAATATTCTATCGAGGTTTTTATGGATTCGCATCAGATACCCAGGATTGGAATTTCTGGAAGAAGAACGGCAAGGTCACAGCGGGTGTGACAGGATCGGAACTAGAGATCAAGGTGGGCTATGATGCACTGAATCTGAAAAACCGCGATAAAGTGGATGTTATATTTTATACACAGAGCTATGACGGGTTTGAGGATTTTTCGGACACGGTTGTAAGCAACGAGAAAGGCGTTTTGATAGTGGATCAACAGGGGACGGGCAAGGGGCACATAAGTGGTAATACAAATAGGATGCTGAGGTTGGACATGAGCGCCACTGAAGGGGATATCGTTGTAACCGGTATAAAGCTCACACGGACCGGAGTCGGCGGTGATGGGGATGCAAGTAGTGTACGGTTGATGGATGATTCCAATATCATCGCATCAGGCCTGCTGAGCAACGGTTTCGTGAACCTTCAGACGAACTTCATGATCGCCCCGGGGGATTCAAAAACCTTTGAAGTGGAAATCGATACAGGGTCCAGTGCCCAGCCCGAAAACAGCATCGGATTCGGAATAGCGAACCCTCACGATGTCACCACGAACAGGGGCACGATAACCCTAAGAAACTCCGTGCCAGAAGAGGGCCATTTCGATGTCAGTTATATTGCAAGCGTTCCACTGGATATCAAGGTTGACGGTGCGTTCGCAGATTGGAAGGAAAAGGACATAAGAAATGATAATGAAGGTGATGTGGACAACAGAAATCTGGATATAATCGAGTACTGCGTCTCGAACACAACAGAGAAGGTGTCATTCTATCTGAAAGTGAATGGCAAAATGGGCTGGGGGACCGATGTGCCGTACTGGAACGATGAAACCGCACCTCTTCCTCACAAACCTGCAAAGCCCGGAGGTCTGAAACCCGCACTACCCCTGCCCCCAGAGCCGCCGAGAACAGGGGAGGATATAACCTACATCTACATCGACAGCGACAATAAGATCACCACAGGGTTTTTCATGGGGGGGATCGGTGCCGACCATATGATCGAAATCAAAGGCAGGTACGGCGAGATAATCTCCAGAAGGCATTCGAGGTTTGACGGATCGACATCTTTTGAATGGAAATGGTCTGATATGGGCAGTGTTGAAGCCAAAACAGATCTCACATCCCTGGAAACGCAAATTACCACAGACGACCTGGGCACACCAGAGAACTTTACTGTCTACTTCCAGACCACAGACTGGGATGAAAGCCGCGAGGATCAAAGTAACGAGAAGGTGGAGGTCAGGGGCGGCAGGTCATCTGCGGATGAGGAAAATTCAGGGGCAGATGAGGATACATACCCATCCCTCCTTCGCCTTCGGGCTGGAGCATTCGACCCGCTAACCGAGGAGCCGGATGTTGAAAGTGAACTTGTTACGACAACCCCCAATGGATATTATATCGTCCAGTTCAAGGGCCCGATCCAGAGGTCGTGGAAGGACGACGTTCGCGCTCTGGGCGGCAGTTTCTATGGATACATCCCTGAGTACGCATTTATCGTGGGAATAGATGACCATAGAATCGATGATGTAAGGGGTTTACCCTCCGTGAGATGGGCCGGCATCTATCAGCCTGCATACAAGGTCCAGGAGGGGCTTTTGAGCCCTGATTCGGATATCCTGGGCATTGACGTTCTGGTATTTGAGGACAGAGGGGAAGTGGCCTCCGAAATCGAGGATCTAGGGGGCTTGATCGAATCGGAATCCAATTCCAAACTCAGGATTCGCATCAACGAGACACACATTAGGGACATACTGTTCATTCCGGATGTGGAATGGGTGGAGAGGACCCCGCAATACAGGTTATCTAACAATGTTTCGGACGATTTCGAGAGGCTGAATGTCAATTCGACCTGGGGAGCGCCTCATTACTTGAACGGGACCGGACAGATTGTAGGCGTGTGCGATACCGGCCTGGATACGGGTGTGAACGACTCGACAATGCACGATGATTTCGAGGGCCGGATCGTTTCGATTTACGATCTTGTCGGGGGCGCCGGTGAGACTGCTGCAGATATGAGATCCGGCCATGGGACACACGTTGCAGGCTCCGTTCTGGGCAACGGCGCCATGTCTGGGGGACAAATCAAGGGCATGGCATATGGTGCTCAATTGGTATTTCAAGCGGTAGAAGATGATCAAACAGGTGCGATTTCCGGGATCCCCTCCGATTTGAATGTATTATTCCAGCAGGCGTACAATGACAGTGCCCGCATTCATACGAACAGCTGGGGCTCCGATGTAAACGGCCAGTACACCTCAGATTCTGAGAACATGGACGAGTTCGTATGGACCCATCAGGACATGTTGATACTTTTTTCGGCGGGCAATTACGGTACCGATTCCAATTCGGACGGTATTACAGACCTGGATTCACTGGGTGCTCCGGCCACCGGCAAGAACTGCATAACGGTTGGAGCCTCGGAAAATTTGAGATCATCCGGGGGCTATCAGATATCATACGGCACCGGGTGGCCCTCTGATTTTCCCGCAGACCCGCTCAATTCGGACTTGGTGTCCAACAACTCCAACGGCATGGTTGCGTTCAGCTCCCGGGGAGCCACCGATGACGGGCGGATTAAACCAGATGTGATCGCACCTGGAACCAATATACTATCGACACGATCCAGTGAGGCTTCCGGCACTCTATGGGGTGTGTACAACAGCTACTATGTGTTTTCGGGCGGAACCAGCATGTCCACTCCCTTAGTTGCAGGCTGCGCCGCACTGGTGAGGCAGTATTATGTCGATTACGAAGAACTCACATCACCCTCCGGGGCTCTGATAAAGGCCACGCTCATCAACGGTGCCACCGATATATCGGGACAGTACAACGAATCCGGGTCCGTTCCCAACTTCAATGAGGGATGGGGCAGGGCAAATCTCACCAATTCCATTTTCCCAGCATCACCGAGAAGCATGATGTACGAGGATGCAACAACAGGTTTCACCTCAAGCGGTCAGATACATACCTACCATTATCCGGTTGATACAGGAGGACCATTGAAGATCACCCTTGTCTGGACAGATTACCCCGGCACACCCACCTCGGGAGGGCTTGTCAACGACCTTAACCTGAATGTAACGGCACCCGATGGCACCACATACTATTACGGGAACGACTTCAACAATGGGTGGTCCAATGAGAGCCATACATTTGACGACACCAACAACGTCGAGTGCGTGTACATCCAATCGCCCTCCGCCGGAATATACACGGTCGAGGTAATAGGACACAATATAGCGGAGCTGGGTTCCCAGCCCGATCAGGATTATGCACTGGTTCTCTCAGGGGACTTCCAGTTTCAAGATGATGTCGGTGTCGAGACCCTGTATGTAAATAGAACGCAGCTCAGGTATACTCAGGCGGAGATTACGGCTGCGGTCAAGAACTTCGGGTCGAACAATCAAACCGACCCCTTCGATGTAAGATGTGTGATTACCAATCCGGAAAATACAGAGGTTCTAAATAACACCCTGACAGTGAGCTCACTGCAGTCCTTGAGCTCGATAAATCTCACCTGGTATCATACGCCCACACTTTTTGGCCAATATACTGTGTATGTTCGAACAGAGTTGGGTTCCGACGATTATAACGAGAATAATGCCTCGACAAAACATATGATGGTGCCCATGATATTAAGCAAACTTGTGACCATGACCGGCACGAATTCAAGTGATCTTTTCGGCTTCAATGTCACCTCCGGACATTTGAATAACGACAATTATATGGACATGATCGTGGGTGCACCGGGAGCAAATAACGTGTACGTGTTCTACGGCAGCGGTTCACTGAATGAGAATCTCAATGCCGCGGATGCCGACGTGATATTGACAGGTCCCGACCCGGACATAAGATTTGGATGGTCGGTGGGAGTGTCAGATGTTACGGGTGACAGTTATGACGATGTCATTGTGGGCGCTCCAGCATACAACGGCAGCCAGGGAAAGGCGTACATTTTTCACAGCAGTTCTGCCGGACTAGCAGATACCATTGCAGATGTCAACATCACTGGCGGAGGTCCCGGCGATCGATTCGGCAGTTCGGTTTCGGGCGGGGGTAATGTAAACAATGTGGACAACGAGGATGTGATCGTGGGGGCGTATCTGAATGATACACTTAGCGGTGCGTTATCCGATGCAGGTATGGCGTACCTGTTTTTCGGAACTTCGAATCTGATTGGCAATCTGAGTGTTACCAATGCGGATTTGAACCTTACAGGAAAATCCACAGACGAACACTTTGGATTCTCAGTTTCCTTGAATTGTAATGTAAATAACGATGATTTTGATGATATTGTCGTGAGAGCACCGGGAGCCTCCAAGGCATATATATTCTACGGCTGGAGAGACATTAGTAAAGGAGGGTATCTTGTATCTATGTTTGCGGATGGTTTTGAGAGCGGTGATTTCAATTATGGCGGATGGACACTGAGCTCTCCCCCACCAGTGGTCACCAATGATCATCCCTATACCGGTACCTATGCCGCCGGTGGAAGCGTGGCAATTTTCGGGGCCAATGACAATACATATTCTTTTCAAAAGACCGTGTCCACGTCCGGCTTTGAAGACATCGTGGTGTCCTACTTTGTGGCAGTTGAGGACGGGGGTCCCGGAACCATCAGTTTTGTTGCATCGTATTCCACTGACAACGGGGAGAGCTGGACCGACTTCGAGCCCGCAATAACAAACACCAACAATGTGTATATTTCCAAGATATGGGACCTATCCCTTGTAACAGCTGCGAACAACAACCCAAACTTCACAATTAAATTCGCTGGTACCTTCGGAGGTATGGCCCAGTCTCCCTCCAACGCATTTTGGGTCGATGATGTTGATGTGACCGGAACCGTTATCCCGGGTTCCGCCATTGTAAATGTAACACTCACAGGCGAAAACCCGGATGACGATTTTGGCTGGTCTGTGGGGACAAGCGGGAATGTAAACGGAGACCTATACGAGGATGTAGTTATAGGCGCACCGGCCCACAACTCCAGTCAGGGGAGGGTGTATTTATTCTATGGCTACAGTTCCCTAGCTTCGAGTATATTGGCATCAGATGCAAATGTAACAATCATCGGCCCAAATCCGGGGGATAAATTCGGGTACTCCGTGGGAGGTTCGGATCTAGGTGGTGACGGTTACAGCGATATCTTGGTCGGAGCCCCGTACAACGACACACTGGACGGTTCCAAAACGGATGCAGGTGCCGTATATGTGATCAACGGCTCTGCTGTGATGTCTCAATATATCGATGCCGCAAACAGTGCAAGGTACGGTGAGAATGCGAATGACCATTTCGGCTGGTCGGTTGCCAGTGCTTTTGATGTCAATGATGATAACTTTATGGACATCATCGTAGGTGCCCCTCATTATGACAGCGGCTCAAGGGTGGATACAGGGAAGGCCTACGTCCTCACAATCATACCTGAATATCCCCAAATCGAAATCCCGATAATATTCATTATTCTGGTTTCAGTTGCTTTGAGAAGGGGTTTGCGGAGGGCTGAAAAGGGGACCTTCGTATATTTGGATAATAAAAAATAGAGAGAAAAAAAAGATACGCTGATGAAACTAGATTACAGTTTTCTTACGTTGATAGCCTGCGGACCCTTCGGGCTTTGCTCGATATCGAATTCCACCGAATCACCCTCGTTCAGGGTCGTGCCCTCGGGAAGGGCGTTCCTGTGGACGAACACATCCTTGCCGTCCGGAACTTCAATGAAACCGTAGGACTTACGGTCGTTGTACCATTTTACAGTGCCTTCCATTTGATTTCACCTCCTCAGATACCATGTTTCTGATTTTTTTTAATAAAGACGTGACAATTAAAAAGTCACAAAACCAGATTTGGAGGACTCCAAAAGGTATTAGGCTTTCTAATCTTCATCTTTATTACGCGCTTGACAGACTAATACTACTATATCTACTTTTCGATACCGTTTTTTCTCCTTGGCAAGGAACTTACCCGATTCTCGGGGAGTTATGACTGGCTAGTGCGGAGTTTGATGCCGATTATAAGGTGAATGGCCCCATTAATCCTCATCCAATAGATTTTTATACTCCGAATTTAATATAATAAAGAATAGGAGGGAGAAACTATGAAAGGAACCAGGAAAATCTGTGTGCTCGTGGTATTGGGAATGGTTCTGGCTGTTTGCCTATTTGCCGCCATGCC
>CP070726.1:1970582-1985503 GCA_020350865.1 Thermoplasmata archaeon | reverse complement strand
GTAACTTCTGCCTCGTCGCCATCTGACGCCCAATTAGACCAATACTCCAACCAGACTGAACCATTACTTAAAAGAACCTTGGTACCAATCTGGTATTCAACATGATAGCCCGGAGCCCTTAATTTTATTTCATAAATACCATACCAGGACATAGATTCATAAGTCACCTCTGCCTCGTCACCGTCTGATGCCCAATCGGACCAATACTCCACCCAGACTGAACCATTACTATAAATGCCCTTGGCGCCAATCTGGTATTCAATTACTGATGATATTCCTGCACTAGGGCTTGTTTTTGAAGATTCAGCCACCACAAATGAAGTAGAAATCATCAAAGTACAAATCATAAGGAGAATTGTTCTTCTTCGCATATTTGCCACCCTTCATACTAAAATATAAATGCATCTGGAAGCATATAAATTCTTCTATATAAGATAGTACCTCCGCAAGTGTTTTAATGTTTCAAACCGTAAAAGAATAGTGCCTATTGCGCCATTCCTCATTTAACATCTACCCGGCCATAGGGCCGAGGAGGGATGGGATGCAACAGGCGATAAGAGGTATAGGAAAACGGATTAATAGACATTTTGAAAGGATTGTAAAGAATGGTGTCGTGACAAAAGGCAGTTACAACACGAGATACACACCAATAGAGATCCTACGGGTGTTAGTGTACACCGCAGTGTTACAGACATTTGTAGAAAGCGCAGTAACTCGATTGAGAGATGTCTGGCATGTGACAGTACCCGATGCAGATACTATTTTTCGGAGACTGAAAGAGAAGAAGGAGGAGTCACTGAAAGCACTCCTTTCTATCAACAGGAATATTATCGGCGAGGCCAAGCGCAAGAGATGGTTTCGGAAAAGGGTTACAGCTGCCATTGATTTCTGGGACAGGGAATACTATGGCAAAAAGCGGGATATAAACTGCTCTACGGGTAAGGAAAAGAACGGAACCAGATACTTCCATCGGGTTGCAACCCTGGCGGTGGTGGAGGATGGAAGGAGGCTGGAGATCGCAATGATCCCGGTATCCATCTTTGCTCCCAAAGCAAAGATTGTGGATGCTTTGCTTAGGGAAGCGATGAAACATGTAAGAATACGTGTCGTTCTTCTCGATCGCGGGTTCAATTCCGGCGGTGTAATTCGAGCTATCGAAGAGCTGGGACTCAGATACATCATGCCCATGAGAAAGAACAATCGTGTCAAAAAGGAGGTGCAACGCACCTCCGGACTGTGGTTCAGGGTAGTAAAGGATTATCAATTCAGGCTGCGACAGAAACTCTATGTTAACCTTGTGGTGATTGACCTAGAGCTCTTAGGGAATAAAACATCCGATTCCTACCTGACATACATTACCAACCTCCAGTTAGGAAATTCAAGAGGCTCTGTTTTGACTATTGCACAGTTCTATGAAGCGCGCTGGGGGATAGAAACTGGTAAATATATGCCTGTTGCATCGTTCCTAACTTTCTTATGGCTTGGGTAGAATGGTTGAATAACTTGTCCTAATTTATACGATTAGCGAAGTTTATCTATATGAGTAAAGGAAACTATCAATTCCAGTTAAATTATGGAGAGACAAGGAAATACTTGCGGAAGTACTAAAAAATCGAGAATATATTTATATATGTTAAAACCAATAGAGTGTACTAACAATTAGTACAGATTAAGGTAATTAAATGAGTGGTGAGATAACAGAAAAATATACCCAAATAGTAAATGTACGAATATGGGAACAAACTCATAAAAAAATGAAAATATTGGATGAATTAGGAATAAAAACTATTTCAGAATTTCTTAGAGAGGGATTGAGGGATCGAGTTAATGAAGAATTTGAAAAATATCTGAAAGATCGAGAACAACAGAAAATTATAGATGGAATATCCAAAGAACTGGGATTAGAATAGAAATATAAAAATTAATAAAACACCGCTAATGGGATGGCATTAAAATATCGGAATAGATAATGAGGTGTTTTGCATATAAATAGAAGCACTTCATCATAAAAATAGGATGAAAACGGTGAAATCATGGCAGATAACACGAAAGTATATAAAGATGAAAGTAAATATATACAATTCCCATTAGATGTAAATGGGGGGGGCGAAGTAGTTGAATTATCAAATAATACGACTTTTCCGACTAATAATTATCTGTTTTATAAAATGATTTATAAGAGGAGGTAAGGGTATGAGTGAAGATGAAGTAAATGATATGAGGAAAATATATATAGAACTTCTTACAGAATCAAAAGGAGTGTCGAAGGAAGCTGCCGAAAGCATAGATCGAACGAAAGTTCAAAGAGAATTAGGATATAACCATTTAGCTGTAAGAAACATATTTCATATTGGGTATAGGAAGGGTTACAATCCTCCAGAAGAAGAACTTGAAGAGGAGGAAGTAGAAAGAATGATGGCCGATTTAGTGAGAGGTAAATAAAACCATTCTAAAACCGGACAGTCGGGTGATTTTATGGTTTTAGAAGGAGACGAGGCAATCTCAGAATTAATGTACAAATTAGGAACGGAAATCTCCTCGTTATTAAGAGAAGCAAATGAAATTCATTTGATAAATGAAGAATTGATCCAGAAGAATTATTCAAAGATGTTTGTTTTCTATCCCTACATTTTAGATGATATAAATTTCTCCATAATGGGTGATTGGGATATAAATCTTACAATTAATATGGCAAAAATACATATTAATTCTTCCATGCTTATTAGTGAACATAGAACAGCCTTATTGTTTGCTGATCAAATAGAACATCACAATTATCCGACAGATATTACACCTGATGCAGACATGGGAATAATTCGGGAAAATCTAAAAAAATCTTTTGATTTTATAAAAGATGAATTGGAACTCGCAACACTTAAATCTTTTGAAGCCCCATATAAATTGATGGATATGTCAGACTCGATTATTAACAATCTTTCCAATTGTAGAAAAGGAAAAAAACAATGTAAATATTGGTTATTTGGAAATGAAGATAAAGAAAAGGAATATCCCATTTCTAATTGTTCTATCGATGTATTAAAGAAAAACGCAGAAGAATTTGCTGATATATTTATATCGGTATATTTTCCCTCAATTGTCCCAAATAATTATATCGCAAATATACATAATGGTGACACACCGTTATGCACAGCTACAGAGTTACGAGATGCACTTGGACATATTATTAAAGGTTGTACAGAACAAAGTGAGAAATCGGTTAGAGATGAATTTCTTCTAGCAAAAGAACATATCCGACGGGGTTGCGTTGAAGCTGTTCAAGGTTATGTTCAGCAGAGGGTAAAAGAATTAAATAAAATTGCACTTGCATACAATTCGATATTTCAAGATAAATCACATAAAGTTCATAATCTTCCTGAATATCGAAAATCTATTGAAAATATCAAGAATAATATATGCGTAGCGAGAATGAAAAAAGCAACCAAAACATGGATGGAATCTTTGGGTTTATTTGGTCAAAGCCTCAAATTACTTAATGAATCTGAAAGAACTTTTGCCGAAAAAGTCGTTGATAAAGACTATTGTAGATAACATGCAATTAAAAAAACCACTTAATGTCATACGATTTGTTTAAACAATAATGTTTTTTTATCAGACATATAATTATTCGCTGGGTCATAAAAATTTAAAAGGAGTTTGTCTGACACGAAAATACCAACCATAACCCAACAAAGAAAATATGAAGAATTTTAAATATACCATTCCTCACGCAACAACCATCTCACCATACTTTCCTGAAACAGAACCAAAAAACCCAAATAATTTATAGTAGAAACCCTGATAACTGCGCCCCATGTCGCAGCTGTGGGATATGCTCAAGATCTACGGCCTCTTCTTCGCAAGCATCATCACCTTGATCGGGGCGATTTTCATTGGTGCGGGCGTGTCCTCCGGCGATCTGGAGTTTCGGGTGCTCAGCGGTTCCATCGGGGCGGTCATGGTCTTAATCGGCCTTACCATTATCTGGAGTGCCCTGAGAAAACCCAGGGAAATACCAAGGAGCCCGTACCCTCCCCATCCTCAGTACCCACAGTATCCCGCCTACCCTTCCTACCCTGCTTACCCCCCGCATCCTTCCTACTATCCCTACCCACATTACCAGCCCCCTCCACCACACGGATATTATGCTCCCCCTCATCCCGCATATTATCCTCCCAGAACGGCACCTCAAGCGTACCCCCGGGCCCAACGACCTCAGCCTCAACCTCCATCCCAACCGCGGCCTTCTCCTCCTCCATCGTACCCTCCGCCTTCATATGCCCCGCAGCCTCAGGCATATCCTCCCCAGGCCTATCAACCGGCATATTATCCTCCCCCTCCTTCCTATCCACAACCCCAGTATCCCCGGCCATATCCCGACCCTCGAGGCCTCGGTGCACCCTTTACCGAGACCAGGCTGAACCTGCCCCCCATATCTACGCTTCTTGCCATCTTCATCGCATCCATTTTCCTTGGAGCACTGAGCCTGTTCATCGGATGGCCCGCGATACTGTTCTTTCCCATCGCCTTTGTCATAGCGTTCAGCTTTCCCTCCCTGATGTGGATCTCGTACGTTTACAGGAAGGACGTCCACGAGCCAGAGCCGAAAAGAGCGGTGCTCATAGCCCTGACATTTGGTTTCCTATGCACGATTCCTGCTCTGATCCTCTCCCTCCCGTTCGTGATCTTCTTTTCGGGCATGTTCGTGGCCACGGTGATAGGTGCTCCATTGGTGGAGGAGTTCTGCAAGGCATCGGGCCTCCCACTTGTGAAATCGGAGATGAATGCGGAGATGGACGGGGTGATTTACGGTGTGACCCTGGGCATGGGATTTGCCATGGTTGAAAACTTCCTCTATGAGCTGGAATTCATCTTCACCGACCCTGCACTGTGGACCTTCGGCTCGCTCCTTCGGGGATTGGGTAGCACAATTGGCCACGGGTTGGGGGCAGGCATGATCGGATATGCCTATGCGGCGTATATCATGGACGGAAAGCGCCCGGGGGCCCTGCTGAATGTGGTGTTTGCATATATTGCTGCTGTGAGTCTCCATGCCCTATGGAACGGTGTGGCCTATTTGACAGGGGAGAGCATACTTGGACTGATCGTCATCATCCTCATCGCTTTTGCAGAGGTGATGATACTCAGGGCCCTGGTATCTGTTGCCAGGGACAAGGAGATGAAGAGACATATCCTGGCTGCTTCCGAGCATTCTTTTCAGGTGTTCAAGGGCGGCGGAGAGGAAAAGGTCCAAGGAGGTATTTCAACTTCCCAAGGGACGGGCAATATCGGGAATCCAAAGGGAGATTTCAGATGCCCCAGCTGTCAGCAGGCAATCGAGGTTCCAAGAGACAGACTACCCACCGCCTTTCGATGCCCAATATGCGGTGCCCTGGTGAATACACACTGAATTTAACTAAAGGAAGGGAACTCATTTGAAGAAAAAGGCCCTGGAGATGATATTGGAGCGAATTCCGCTACATCCCGAACCCAAACCCGAGCTCGAGCAGTACACCACACCCACAAGAATAGCTGCGGATGTGCTCTATTTTGCCCACTCCATGGGTGACATACAAGGCAGAAAGGTGGTCGATTTGGGATGCGGCACCGGCATCTTCGCCATCGGCGCCGCCCTGTTGGGTGCAGAAGAGGCCGTTGGCATCGACATAGATGAGAGGGCAATCGAAGCTGCGAAAAGGGCGTCAGAGGAACTGAACGTAAAGGCCAGGTTCCTGGTCTCGAATGTGATGGATTTCGAGGAAAAGGGGCACTGCGTGCTCCAGAATCCCCCCTTCGGTGCACAGAAGAAGCATGCTGACAGACCATTTATCAGGAAGGCCCTGGAGATCTCATCCGTGGTTTACTCCCTGCACCTGACGCAAACCCGAGATTTCGTGGAAAGGGAAGCGGAAAGGAACGGGGCAGAGGTAACCCACAGAAAGACATATGAGTTCGAGATAGGATACACCTTCGAATTTCACAGCAAGGAGAAAGAGAGTTTTGATGTGACTTTGTTCAGAATGGAAAAAATGGGGGAGTAGGATGGAAAAAGAGCAAAAAGTGGTGATACCCGGTGAGGAGATCGGCACCACGGAGGAGTTCCTGGCGGGAGAGGGCACATACGAATCAAAGGGTAAAATATACTCATCGTACCTCGGGACCGTCAACCTCGATATCAAGGAAAGGATCGCCAGCGTCAGTCCCATAAACCCCCTTGTGACACTCAAAGCCGGAGACATCGTCCTGGCAAGGGTCACCGATGTGAAGAACAGCATGGTAATTGCAGATGTGGTGAGGGTGGAGGGCAGAAAGAGGAAGGTTACAGGCGAAACCATGGGTTCCATACACATCTCCAAGATATCGGAAGGCTTCACCCAGGATGTCTGGAAGGAGTACAGGATAGGTGATATCATAAGAGCCATGGTCGAGCAGGTCAAACCATCCCTCCAGCTTTTTACCGGGAGGCAGGACCTGGGGGTGCTTCTGGCCCTATGCACGAGATGCAGGATGCCCCTGGAGAAAAAGGGAAAGAACCTGTTCTGCAAGAACTGCCGGCGCTCCGAAATGAGAAAAATGATCCCGAAGTACGGTAGTTATGTTCTGGGCGATGAGGGGCCCCAATAAATATGATACGGTTTTCATCAAAATTCAACCGATATAAACCGTATACGGGCCGAAAAGGAAAAAGCTAATAACCTCTTTGGGCATAATGATTAATTACGCAGGGAGTTAACCCATGACCGCAGATACTGAGGAACTGATTAAGGCAGTAAACGAGCTTAAGGTGGAAATCCAGCGCATACGAGAGGTCGTCAATCTACTCCTTAACGTGGTGATAGAGGGGGAGATAGAGGAGGACCCCAGAGGGGATGCTCAACTTGGATTCCTGAAGGATTTCGAGCATTTCTCCGGGTACAACTGAACGAGTTGATGTCTGTTTTGTCATAATTCCTCCTTGTAAGGCACATATGCGCTCAATGTCCCAGTCAGGACCATATCGAGCACTTTTTAAGAAAACCTTATTAAACGGCTGCATCATTCTCATTGCATCGATATCGACCAGACTCCTGTGGTAAGAGAGTTGTTGCACATGGATGTGGAGGAAGCGGCACAGAAAATCAAGAGCATGGAAATCAGGGGAGCTGCAAAGATAGCTAGGGCGGCAGCAGAGGCCTTGAAAAACCATGCAATGGATTACAAGGGAGCAGATGCAAAAGAGTTCAAAGCCGAGCTGGAATCAGCGGGCGAGAAGTTGCTATCCACAAGGCCAACAGCCGTATCCTTGAGAAATTCCGTTGCCATGGTCCTCAGAGGCGCTGAGGGCAATGATATTGAAGCCATCAGACAGAACGTGATGAAAGCGGCGGAGAACTTCATCGAGGGCTCGCGGAAAGCGCTCGGACTCATTGCAGATATGGGCTCCAAGAGAATCAAGGACGGCCACACACTGCTTACCCACTGCAACAGCCAGGCTGCTTTGTCTACCATAACAAAGGCCCACAAAGACGGGAAGGGCATCAAGGTTTACGCCACCGAATCCAGACCCAAAAGGCAGGGCTATCTCACCGTAAAGCAGCTTGTAAAAGAAGGTGTTCCCACCACGTTGATCGTGGATTCGGCGGTGAGGTACGTGATGTCCAATGTGGACCTTGTGATTGTGGGGGCAGATACGGTGGCCAGCAACGGGGCCGTCATAAACAAGATCGGAACCTCCCAGATCGCCCTGTGCGCCCATGAGGCCAGAGTACCTGTCATGGTCTGTGCCGAGACCTTTAAATCCTCCCGGGAAACACTTGTCGGGGAGATCGTTGAGATAGAGGAGAGGGATGTCAACGAGATAGTCAAACCGGAGGACTTTCCCGGTGTTGCCATATTCAATCCCGTATTCGATACCACGCCTCCGGAATACATAGATGTGATAGTCACCGAAAAGGGTGTTATATCACCGCATGCGGCTTACGAGATCATCAAGTCCATGGATGTTGGATAGAAAATGGAGATGGGTTCATGTTCAAGGTAAAGAAAATAAACCTCTGCGCAGGTGAATACACGGTCATACTGCATGATAGGGATGCAAAGGAACTGGGTGTGCGGAATCTCGACCGCGTTAAAGTGGTTGGCCCGAAGAACAGCATCACAGCCATAGTGGAGACCACGGATGCCATTGTCAAGGAAAAGGAAGTGGGTTTACTGGATATAGGGTACGAATTCCTCGAAATGTCAGAGGGTGATGAGGTGGATCTGATACCCACCACCAGGCCCATATCCGTGGACTACATCAAGAAAAAGATGAATGCCCAGGAGCTGAACCAGGAGGAGATCAGGGCCGTGGTGAAGGATATTGTCGAGAGGAACCTGTCCGATATCGAGCTTGCGGCCTATGTCACAGCCACATACATCTGCGGCATGAGCCTCACAGAGATCGCGGAACTCACCAAGGCCATGGTGGAAACGGGGGATACCATCGAAATCGACAAGAAACCCGTATTCGACTTCCACAGCATCGGCGGGGTGCCGGGCAACAAGGTGACCCTATTGGTGGTGCCCATCGTGGCCGCTGCCGGCCTCACGATCCCCAAGACCAGCTCCCGCGCCATAAGCAGTGCCTGCGGCACAGCAGACATATTCGAGGTGCTTGCCAACGTGACTTTGAAGGCCTCCGAAATAAAACACATCACAGAAAGCATAGGGGGGGTGATCGCGTGGGGAGGGGGTGTCAACATAGCGCCAGCCGATGACATCATCATACGCGCCGAGTACCCCCTGACAATAGACCCCTACTCCCAGGTCATTGCTTCGGTCATGGCCAAGAAGAAGGCGGTGGGGGCGGACTACTTCCTGCTCGATATCCCGATAGGTCCGCTGACCAAGGTCCCAAACGAAGAGATGGCCAAGAAGTACGCAAGGGATTTCATGGATCTCGGGGAACGCCTCAACATGCGCGTTGAATGCGCAATCACCTTCGGAGGGCAGCCCATCGGCAGAGCCATTGGCTGTGCACTGGAGGCCAGGGAAGCCCTGATGGCCCTGGAGGGCAAGGAGGTATCGAGCAGCGTCATAGAGAAGGCCAGCGGGCTGGCCGGAATAATGCTTGAGATGGGGGGCGTCGTCCACGGTTCGGGCAAGGATTACGCCCAAAAGCTCATCGAGAACGGGAAGGCCCTGGAAAAACTGAGGGAGATCATCGAGGCCCAGGAAGGCAATCCGGAAGTTACCTCGGATGAGGTGGAAGAAGGCAAGTTCAAGTTCGATGTGATATCCAATACGGGCGGATATGTTGCACACATCCACAACAAGCACCTCGTCAAAATAGCCAGGGCCGCAGGCGCACCGAAGGACAAGGGGGCAGGCATCGCTCTCAACAAAAAGGGCGGCCACAAGGTGGACAAGGGCGAGGTTCTGTTCACCATCTTCGCCGATAACGAAAGGAAACTGGATCATGCAAAGGTGGTGGCCAACAAACTGCCGCCCATGAAAATCGAGGGCATGATACTCCAGAAGATCCCCAGTTTCCACGGCGTTGGCGGGATGTGAAGCCCTACTCCCTCCAATCCAGTCCGAAGGTCCTTATCCCGATTTTCGGTATCAGCGGCATCTTTCTTTTATGAACATTTTTTCGCACCATGTCGTGGATGCGCAGCACCTCGTCCTTTTCGCACCCCACCTTTTCGGCAATGTCCTCGGCTTTCAGCTTCAGCTCGATTCCCAGGAGTATCCTATCCAATGCATCGTAGGTGATGCCAAGCTCGCCTTCATCTGTCTGACCTTCGGCCAGTCCTGCAGACGGTGTTTTATTTATGATATCCTGCGGTATGTCTATGGCCTTGGCCAATTCCCGAATCTGGGTCTTGTAGAGATCACCTATGGGTGCGAAGTCGGCTCCCCCGTCCCCGAACTTTGTGAAATAGCCAGTGAGCATTTCGCTTTTGTTACTGGAACCCATGACGAGCCTGCTTTCCAGATTGGCGTGGACGTAGAGCACTATCATCCTGCACCTGGCCTTGATGTTTCCCAGTGCCTTGGGGGTAAGCTGCATGGGGGACAAAAGGCTGGAGAAAGCGGCTATCGTGTCCGTGATATCTATGACCCTGTAATCGACTCTGAACTCCGCGGCGAGGGCCACAGCGTCCCTGATGTCCTCTTCGGGGGTTGCGCTGTCGGGCAATATCAATGCCAATACCTTCTTTGGGCCCATTGCATCGGCACAGAGCTTTGTCACCACAGCTGAATCAAGACCCCCCGAAAGGCCGATGACAACTCCGTCAGCATTCGACTCGTCCATCTTCTGCTTGATGAAGGAATGGATGATGTCCACTGATTCGGGGTTGAATTTTAGAAAAAGGTGAGGTGCATCCGACGCTTTCGTCATTCCTTCCCCCCATGGTCAAAATGAGTTATTACAGTTGTGGTTGTCATTAAAAGACGGAATGGTTCGGCATGTAACATGTGAAAGGGCGGAACTTCATTCCCTCCCCCAAACTATATATTCCGGCTCTTTTTGTAGTTCGGGTGGATGCTTAATGGCCTTGTATATTTCGTTATATATCTGTGTGAAAACACCTTTTTTATCCTGAACATAATATCTCCTGATTATCGAATAATTCTGGAATGATATTTCGTTGTTCTGGGTAATAATAAAATCTGGTGTTTCATTCGAGTCGTAATTTATGATCCTGTACTCCTTTTTGACATAGGGAGCGAGACAGTATCTGTCAAAGCGGCTCCCATTATGGCTTTTTATAAAATCTATTCCGTCGAACATTATCACATCGCCATCCTCCAGTAAATCATTCATATCCTCGCCGAGTTCACGTCTATAACTGAAATGCATTCCCGTGTTGTCATTTATACTGACTACCACGAGCATTATGCATAAGATGGCTATCTTCCATTTCGTGATATTGAAAAACAAGGAGATGAATCCGATACAAATTGGAAATAGAAACCATAGTCTGGGAATGATAAGGATCCCCAACCCGATAGCCACCGCCACGCAAGCGTAAAGTCCGATGTTTTTTCTATGCTCCCTGACTTTCTTAAATTCATTCCATATCTCCTTGAACTTTAGTTTTTCATCCAGGTCATAATTCGTATTCGGGACAGCCAACCAAAGAATGGGGAGGGTGATGAAAAATACAGCCCTAAGACCTTCTTTGATGAATCGTTCATATACCTGGTAAACATAATCCTGATAGGCCATCATAAAGGGAAGGCCAAAGAACAGAGCGGCTACCACCATCCATAGCAGATTCTTGGATGAAAAAGAGCTTCTTAACGGTTTGTAAAAATAGATTGCAAACCCCAGCAGATATACAAACATGAAGATCAACAGCACCATATAACGGGAAAAGAAGTACACTGGATTCCCCGTTAAAGCATCTAATATGTTAGTTCTGGTGGCGGGATAGCTGCCATATGCTCTTGAAAGAAAAAGAAGAAATATAAAGGGTATCGTGGCAATTATCCCGAAAATGTAGTGTTTGCCCAGTATGTTCCTTTTTTCCTTATAGTAAACCCAACTATAGAAGAGACATACAAACACAATATAAAGGATCAGGGAATAGGACTTTGAGATATAGAATATACTTATAGAAATTATGCCTACGGGGAAGAACTTATCCCCCTTCAAAAGGCCCCATAAACCGATGGTCAAAAAAAGATATGTTATGTTTTCAGAGTAAACGAAACCTGTGGTATAGATCAATGTACTGATCACTGATACGATAGCCGTGACGACCAATGCATTATCCCTTCCGAACAGGTTCTTGGTCGTTAGATATACAACGAGCAGAGTGAGAAATGATAGAACGGTCACAGCTATTTTTGTCACATTATAATCGAACCCAAATGGGGTATAGAACATTGCAAGATATACGGGAAAGACCTGTCTTGAGGAGGTGCCCTGTGTGGGCTCTAGGGAATCGGTCTCTATATCGCCAAAAGGCAGGTAGAAATCACCTCTTCCAGATATGCTCTTTCCCAATATGATAAAATAAGTCGCATCTAAACCAGCTTCAGAATAAAAGAAAACCCATATTCTGAGAAGGATGCCCACTATTATGAGTATAAACATGATTTTCCTCAGGGTAATTGATGAGAAGGTATCCTTTCTCAAAATTGATTTCATCATGGTCCTCAAGGAATTCGTTGTTTTTGACCGAGTTTCTCCCATCAATCACCATCCACCTCTTTGGACCCCTTACCTTAATCAAAACCGATATTGCCACAGGTATATAGAGATTTTGCAGTCAAGATTATATAAAAACCTTAATGAGCGATTATTGCTTTTCTCCATTACTTCGGAGGAGCTCATATGACCGAGACATTCAGCGATAATATAAACATAGATTTGGCACTTCAAAAAGCGTCCAAGGTGGCAGTCAATGAGGTACTGGGTGTGAAGGAAGGTGAGAGAATTCTGATCATCACCAATCCCCACAAGGATGTGCAGAACATTTCAATGGCCCTCTACGATGCTTCACTGGACGCAGGGGCGCATCCCGTGCTCATTTTTCAACCTGTGAAGACACAATTGGATTTTGCCGAGGACAGTGTTATCGATGCCATTGAGTCGAACCCGGATATCATCCTGTCCATTAGCAAACACAAGCTCGGAAAGGACAAGAAGGCCCTGAAGAACCCCTATAAGGAGGGAGATAAGGATTTCAATCACATATTCACATACCTTCTCAACGCCAAGAAGATGCGCTCATTCTGGTCGCCGTCCGTTACGGCGGAGATGTTCGCCGAAACCGTGCCCATCGATTACACGGAACTTAGGGAGATGTGCGGCAAAATTAAGGAAGAACTTGATAAAGCAAAAGAGGTCCACATCACGGCCCCTTCTGGCACGGACATCACAATAGGTCTCAGGAACAGGGAGGCCAAGAGCGATGATGGGGATTTCACGGAGAACGGGAAGGGAGGCAACCTCCCGTGCGGCGAGGTCTTTATCTCACCTGAATTGGGCGCATCGGACGGAGTCATTGCATTCGACGGCAGCATCAGTGTTGAGGGGGGGATTGTCATCATCGACAATCCCATCCTTGCCAAAGTCAAGAACGGTTTTGTCACCGATATCTCAGGAGACAAGGAGGCCGAGGAGCTTCGGGAGACCATCGATCTGGCCGAAAAAACGGTCAGGGAATTTGTAAGCCAGGACAAGATCCCCAGGGAGATGGAAGAGGAATACATCAAGAACGCCCGCAACCTGGGGGAACTCGGCATAGGCCTCAACAGGAATGCGAGGATCGTGGGCAATATGCTGGAGGACGAGAAGGTGTACGGCACCTGCCATATTGCAATAGGGGCCAACTACGATGAGGACGCGAAATCACTGATACATCTGGACGGCCTCATAAAGGCACCCACAATAACCGCAAAATACGAGGATAGGAGTGAAAAAATAATAATGAAGGATGGGGAAGCGGTGTGATCAGAGGGTAACATCGAACTCTTCTTGGAGGTCCAAAACAACCTGTTCCAAGACGCCCTCGAATGTGTTGCTCCGAACCTCTCTCACGCCTCCGAGGTCGGTCTGGATTTTGGCGAGGTACGACTCAGCGCTTTTCAATATCTCGATGCTGCAGAGCGATTCTTCCATGTCATCCCCCACTAAATTCCTATAATCTCAATGATATGGACATGTCCCAATTAGACCCGAATAAGTGATTTGGTATTAAAAGTTATCCCTGTCATTCCAGACCTAATATGGACTTTTCCACATCTCTCTTTAAACACGATAACGGCTTGTCTTCCCTTTCACCGCCCGGATGATGTCCCTCAAAACATCCTCAACGTCATCGCTTTCCTCCACAACCGTTCCCGTTACCAGGATGTCTGCTCCGGCCTCGGCGATATCCCCTGCCGGTTCCGGGCTCCTTATCCCGCCTCCCACGATCAGGGGAATGGATAGCTTCTCTTTTACGGCCTTCACCATGCTTACGGGTACAGGGTCAGGTGCGCCGGAGCCTGCCTCCAGATAGAACAGTTTCATGCCCAGAAACTCGGCTGCCAGGGCATAGCCGATAGCCGTGTCGATATCACCCCTTTTGACCGGGTCCGCATCGCCCATCTCGCCAACCTTCATGCCGGGTTCCACGATCACATATCCCATGGATATTGTCTCAACCGCCATATCCCTGATATGGGAAGCAGCTGCCATCTGCTCTCCGATGAGGTACTTCACATCCTTTGAGTTCAGCAGCGACATGAAATAAATGGCGTCCACATTCGGGCTTAGGGCCGCGGAATGCGAGGGAAACTGGATGATGGGTATGGGTACCTTGGTTATCATTGCTGTGATGCTCTCATCCAGGTTATCGAAGGAAACGCCTGTTGAGCCCCCCACCATTATGGCATCTGTCCCCGCCCGGTAGGCCGAGTTTACAATGTCCCCGCATTCATCCGAACCCTGCTTTTCCGGGTCTATTAAGGTCATATGCAGTTTTTCAAGTTTCAACTTGCTGTGCAGATATTCTATCACCTTCATGTCCATCACCAATTTAAGTGCCCTACAAGCCTTGTAAAATCCCTCCGGAAAGAAAGGCCACCAGTGCAACGCCCATGGCGCCTTTTATGGCGTTCGATGCAGAGGGCTTTCCCTTTGCCAGAAGGAAAATGCAGTATATAAACATTGCATCGGCTGCAGCAATTATCAGAATGAAAAGAATCCAGCCCGATCCCGAAAAAAGACCCAGGATTGCAGGAAGGGGGCTCAACAGAACCGAGGAAGAGATTGCAGTCGAGGCCATGATGGATGCGTTGGGGGTTCCCACCTGCATGGGGACTGTGAACCTCCCCACGTCGCCCTCCACATCCTCGATATCCTTTGCGATTTCCCTGCCCAGGGTGGCGAGAAAGGCCAGTGCAGCCAAAACCATGGTATTTTCAACGGCCAGAACCGCTGCGCCGCCGAATAGGAA
>CP070726.1:1951029-1970482 GCA_020350865.1 Thermoplasmata archaeon | reverse complement strand
TCCGTCCACAATGAATATACCGCTTCTGTATTTGGTAACTTTCCTACATTGCCCTTTGTGATATCAACTTCCTTTATGGACACCATCTCACCCTATTTTCAGTAAATACCTACTACCTTAAAAAGTTATGCAAAAGTCACGATATGCACCATTTTTCACGAAATCACCCCAAAGTCACGCCAACGTTCCAGAACCCGCAAATCCTGTAAAGCTGAATCCCTCTGAATTCATCTCTCCCTACTCTTACATATAATTTAGCAGGTAAAATTGAGGTCTGCATACCGGGACTATTGAACTTTGAAAGCGGATACAATACTTATAAAAACCTTAAGTTCGATGTCCGAGTGCATGAGGCAGATACAGATCATTTTGCCGGATCGGGATGTCAGAAAGGTACTGAGTATTGCCCAGGAGAGCAATCTGAAGGCCGCCCATGTGAGGAGTTCGGGTGAGATCGACCTTGTTCTGATCACCGTCCCGGATCAGATGGTCAACGATTTCATCTCCAAGCTGAAAGGTGCGGATATCCACAAGGTGGGCACGGTATCGATAATGCCCATCCACGCCAGCCTATCCAAGGTGGAGCCCGAGAGGATGCCTACTATTGCTCCCAAGGAGGAGATAATAGAGAGCGCCAGAAGGGCCTGCTACCTCTCCAGGGGTTACGTGTTCATGATAGTCGTATCGAGCTTTGTGGCCACACTGGGCCTTCTGCTCAACAGCACGGCCGTGGTCATTGGCGCCATGGTCATCGCCCCTCTTTTGGGTCCGAGCATCGCAAGTTGCGTGGGCACTGTCATGGGTGATACCGCGCTGTTCAAGAAGGGCATAGTTAGCACCTTTTTGGGGCTGCTCATAGTGATTATTGCTGCCGCTGCCACAGCCTTCTTTGTCAATGCTCTGGGTCTTCTGCCCCCCCTGGTGGACATAAGTGTGGAGGAACTGCCAAAGGAGATCGCGGAAAGAACCACCTTAAACATCCTCATTGTGGGCCTCGCCTTGGCATCGGGTGCCGCTGGTGCGTACTCATTTGCAGAGAAAAAAGGGGAGATACTGGTGGGTGTGATGATTGCGGTGGCTCTGGTTCCCCCGGCAGCCATTGTGGGAATTGGTACGGCTTTGCTAGATATGAACTTTATCGTCAGCTCGGGCCTCCTTTTGGCTGTAAATGTCATTTGCATAAACATTGCAGGAACACTGGTGTTCTGGAGGCTTGGTATCAGACCCGGCGGTTTCATGGAGATGATGCACTCCGAGAGGAGCATCAAAAAGAGATTGTTCGTCACCATGATTATTCTCATCATCCTGGGGGCCATTCTGGGCTGGTCTACTTGGGAAGCATATCAGGATTACCAGTTGGAGAGAAGAATAGGCAAGGAGGCCCTTGTGGTCATCGAAAACGGTAACTACACTTATATCGAGGATTATGAGGTGGATGAGATTCGGCTGGAAAGGGGGATTTTCGGCCTGGGTCCTGAAAAACCGGTCTATGTGAGGATATTGATATATACCAACGACACCGCAAAATGCAAGGTTCAGTACATTCACATAGATATCCTAAATCACCTCGCATCTAAATTCGAAAACGAGAATGAGGAAGGCTTCGAAGTGGAGATAGTGTACAGGGAGGTTGAGGTGGCGAGAAGTCCTTAAAGGGCATAGTGCATCTGGAGAATAGTATTCCAAATCTCATGTTTTTTCTTTGGGTGCGTATTTTTCGCAGGTATAGCAGTAATATCGATCGTACTGCTCAATATAGTTCATTGCATTACCGCATTCTGAGCAGGTCGGTTGGTCACCCTCCTTTTGCCCCATGGTAGCTATTTGATCGGCGGCTTTTTTACCTTCCTCGCTCTCCATTTTCTCCATGTATCCCAGCAGTCTTTCTCTCAGGTGTTTTGTTCTCCCATCAGTATCCAGGCCTAAAATAGTGCAGGCTCTGACCAGTTCATCATCGCTTAATGTGTAGAGCTCTTCCTTACTGGGCAGCTTGAATTCCTCTTCCTTTTCCTTCTCTTCAAACCTCAGGAACTCCGATTCTTTGGGTGATTCTCTGGCAGTATCCTCGGATATTGTGGTTGCCCCCTCTGACAGGCTGGCCTTTGCCTCTTCGATCTTAACCTCAGATGTCAGGTCGGTTCCGCAGGCAAAACATGTGGTAGCAACCTTGCTTATCATGGTCCCGCAACGGGGACACGCCCTCTCTTCATCGATTGCTTCCTCCATCTCCTCCTTTGCTTCGGGCTGGTCTTTTACAGTTACATGGGGGGTAACGGTATCTTCTCCTGTTGTCACTGGCTCCCTTGATGCAGTCACCATTCCTTCATCCGATGTGAGCTGAGGTGAAACCTGGGCGCCCGGCGCGATTCCCAGTTCTCCCTCAACCTTTTCCAAGTCAGGTGCTTTGATGTCCTTGGAAAGGGGCTCGATGGGTTCGTAAACCTCCCCTTCTTCCAATATCTTCTCCCTGGCCAAGAGCCTCTTTTCCCTCTCCATGATCGCTATCTTCATTGAGGTTAATCTTTCCTGCTCATCCTGCAAATCCTTTTCCCTGGCAAGCAGTTTATCATATCGAGCGGCGAGGTCATTTTCCTTTGCGACTCTTTCCTGCTCTGATTTGTTTATGGCATTCTCCCTGGCATTCAAAGCTTTCTCTCTCTCCGTAAGGTCACTTTCCCTTGCCGTCAGGGCCTTGACCTTGTTGGTCACTTCCTTTTCCTTTTCTATGATTTCGTTCTCCCATCGTATGTACTCGTTCCCCTTGGCCTTCAGTCCCTCATCCGTCTTTAAAAGGGCCTTTTCCCTGGTGAGCAAACTGGCAGTCCTCTGCTCCACTTCCCTGATCTTTTTGTTCACTTCCTCGATACGGTCCCTTAAATTCAGATGCTGCTCTTCAAGTCTGCCGATGATCCTGGTGGCCTTGTGTCGCAGCACCGCCAGGTGATCCTTGGATTCTGACAATTGGTCCCTTTCCTTAATGGTTTCCTTTTTCTCTGAGATGACCTCGTCTTTGAGTTTATTCAGCTCGTCCTTTTCCTTGAAGAGCTTCTCTTTCAGGCGTTCGACTACTGCCTTCTCCTCATTTATCCTTTTCCTCTCAACCCTGATCTTTTCTTCGCTTTTTCTCAGGACCTCCCAGATGGACGCCTCTCTATCCAGAACACCCTGCTCGCTGTCTTCAAGGTCTGTCAATTTTTTCGATTCATCATACATGGCACACCCCCCATTGTTTGCATTACCGGTATCCCTTTGAGCCTCGTGTTATCGTTGCTCAAATTTCCACCATAAATAGAACGAAACATGATATCATTTATGGTTTAAATATTTTTCAGCCGGTGCATGCAGGCTACAAGTCCCTCTACATCCTTTGTCTCCTTTCTGCAGTAGGCAGCTAGCTTGGCTCGAATTTGGATGTTGAACTTCACACCGTTTGCCTTCAAACCTTCGGTAATAAGTTTTCCCAAATGTCCGCCCTTTCTATCCCAGTCCGTGAGTATTATCACCTCATCGTGTTTTTGGGAGAGCTCCTCGCAGAAATTGAAGATGGATTGACCGGTGTTGATGGATATGATCTCCCCGGAAAGGCCCAGTTTGCGCAGTGCCCTCACATCCGACTCCCCCTCGACGATCACGGGTATCGCGGTATTGAGGGATATCAATTCCTCCACGACCCTCTCGATTTTTTCAACGAGTTCCTCCGATTGCATCTGCGCACCCTTTATTTCCTATTCATGTGTTCATTTCTTCCCATTTCTTGCTTGATCTTAGTTGCGATTTCCTTCATGGGTATTCCCTTGACTAAAAGGGACTTATTTCTTGATCTATTGCCTTTTACAATGATAACCTCGGAAGTTGTCAGGGCAAACATGGATGAAAGCAACCTGATTAGTTCCCTATTTGCCATACCTTTTTCAGCCCTGGCGTTCACACCTATCCTGATGCGCCCCCTCCACTCATCTATTCCCTGAATCCCATACTTTCCGGCGGAAGGGATGACCTCTATTTCGATGAGCACACCATCGTCTTTTTGCTTCATACACCCGGACAGTATTCTGTATAAATCCGTCATTTCGATTCCCAATTGATTCGACGATTTTAAATCTTTTCCATGATAATCCGTTGAAAAGTATTAATAATCGAAGTTACTTCCATGGCCCATGCCTAGATGCCCTTTGTGCGGTCAGGAGGTCACCATACGAAGTGATGGTGATTTCATATGCGCCGAGTGCGACGAGGTTATACCAAAGGATTTCGCTGTCGAATCCAAGGTTCCATGCTGCGATCCCTCTCACAAATGCAGGTAAATTTTATTTTTCAATTCTCACCTTCATTCAAAAATGCCTAATATCCCTACACCCATCTAGGGGTCATGGCGAAACAGGATGAAGAATTCACCTTCGAGACGATTGCTCGGGTTTACCGTGAAGAACGAAAGTCAACCACCCTAACAAAACTCCCTCCTCAATTCTACCCCAATTTGATAGAATATGTTGAGCACCTCAGAAACAGTTACTACGAAGCACGGAAAGAGGACCCCACCTCTTCAAAGACCATGATGCTTGAGGATGAATACAACAGGTCCGATAAAAGGGCAAATCAAATCTACGAATACAGGGAGAGGAAGATTACAGCACTCGCACTATCGGCGGTAAATGGAGGCGATCCAAATATCTCTTTTCTTTCGCCTGAGGAAAAGAAGGCATTCGAAGAAATCGTATCAACTCTTTCAAAAAACCGCTTGCACATTTTATCCATAAAAGAGGAAAGTACATGCGAAGCGACAACTTTCTTACCCTCAGAAAAAATATCTTCACCCCAAGAGAGTCAAGAGGAATCTGAGAAAACAATCCCACCCATAACCGAGGGCAAATCTGGAGAAACCCATGACCACGGAACCATGACAACGGAGCATGTCCAAGATAACCCAGTGATACTCATTTTGGAAGACATACCGTCGTTCGAAACAGAGGAAAGGACTTTCAATCTGAGAAAAGATGATGTTGTTTCACTACCGAAAAAATATGCAAACATACTCTGTAAAAACGAAAAAGCGAGGGTGATTCGTAGTTGATAAAAAACTTTCAAGACGCTTTTTGAGTGTAGAATTTTTTTTTAAAAGAAAAAAATCTACCAAAAATATGAAAAAAAACAAAAGTTTTTTAACCTCTAAATCTATACCGCCCATCAATAATGTAACTACGTGCACAAAATCACGTGGTGAGAGAAATGGCAAAGAAGAAAACGACAAAGAAGAAGAAGACCACAAAGAAGAAGACCACCAAAAAGAAAGGCGCCAAGAAGAAGACAACAAAGAAGAAGACAACCAAGAAGAAAGGTGCCAAGAAAAAGACAACAAAAAAGAAGAGCACCAAAAAGAAAAAGAAGAGATGAGGTCTTCGAAGTGAACGGCCGGATATCCGGACCTTTAATCCTGGGGAGGAGATCTTTTTTATTTTTGGACACTGACAGGGATGATGTTCCCTTTGTGTTCAAGGATGAAAAAGGAAGGTCCAGAAAAAGAGAACAGAACCCCAAGGAAAATGCGAAGATTCGACCCTGCTCGATTAATCACGGACAGGGAAGATAACCCCTTCAATGTGGGCAGCAGAAAAAGGCTGTCCGAAAAATGGTCCGGAACAATTTCGGCAAATGGAGGTAACAGTTCTTTACAACGGATTGCACCAAGAAGAACGACCCTGAGAACACCTGCATCAGGTGTTTGAAAAATCGGATCTTCCGCACCTTCGTGTGCGTCTCCTCCCCAATTTTTTAGGAACTCCCGTCCCGCAGTCCAGTTCCTTTTATCATTTTCACTGTTCAATATTTGTAGTTGGGAACCCTTCGCCCAAAATAGAAGTATTCACAAAATTAAATACCACATAGAACTTTACTGGTGAGGAACAAGTGGGCGTGTGGCCTAGTCTGGATAGGGCAACGGCCTCCTAAGCCGTGGGTCAGGGGTTCGAATCCCCTCACGTCCGTTTTTTTCTTTGTGCAATTTTCTCCGCTGGCCAGGGCTCGCAAAGAAACTGCGGGGAATCAGAGATTCCCCTGTGCCTCGAAAATCATTCGATTTTCTTCGGAAAGTGGGTCAAAAAGAAACTCGCCCTGCCCTGCTCGAAAATTGTATTCTTCTATAATGTCTACTACTAAGGGCTATCGAAACAAAGCTAAATAGAATATGAGATGCCCCTTTTTTAATTGGGTGTATTTCTGATGAGTAATGTCCATTCCGGGAAAAACTTTTATGCCCTTCTTCCTTACCCAAATTGACATGGCAAAGAAAAGGAAGAAAGTAAAAGAAGAAAAGGAAAAATACGAGTACATTCCTCCCGAATTCGAAGAGGAGGAGTTCCTGAGAAAGGAGGTGAGGGAAACAAAGACCCTGCTTGTCACCGTGGGGTATGCCGCTCTAATCGGGATCGCATCATTCGGCCTGACATTCACAGATGCGGCCTTGGGGGCTTTGCTCGGTATCGTTGCAGTGGTTTTTCTCAGACATATTTATCCGCTGATCCGCATCGATACATCCCAAATTGAAAAAAAACAATGGGCGGGTAACATCATAATGTACTTCTTTACCTGGCTTGCTATTTGGATTCTTCTCACAAATCCACCGTTCTCGGATTCTGCCGGCCCCACAGTGAAGAGCGTGGGTGTATATTTCGAGTCGTCTCCTGGAATGTGGACATTGCACAACGAATCCAACAACATCACGGTCGGTATGAATGTCAGCATAAACGCCACCATTCGGGACAATGTAAAAGTTGATAGGGATACCATAAGAATATTTCTCAAAGCGAATGATGTGGAAATCACCCCTGTAGGCGGTGCGAGTATGACCAATTCTAAAGAGGATAGGTACTTCTATGGATTTTCACCTCAGGACATAGGAAGATACGAATACGAAATCAAGGCAAAGGATGTGAATGACAATCCGGTTTCAAAAACTGGGGTTTTCAACGTCAATTGAGACTAGTATTCCCATCTGAATTTCTTATTGAAGAAAACGGTAAGCCACGGTGCAAAGCGTTCTTGAACGAGCTCATCATTGACCAAAATACCATAGCCTTCCATTATTGATTGGTTGATGTGCCTGCCCAGGTTGAGTGAAGTGAGTTTTGCTTCGATGAGCTCCTTTGCATTGGTAAACTCCCTTTCGATATCCACATACCAATTACCATTTTTTATGTAGGGCCCGCTTGAAACCTTTTCATGGGCAATCCATTTTTCCCTGAAATCAAATGCATTGGGATGCCATACCGGGGGACCTTTATGGGATTTGATTGTGGGAAGAGAAAAGATCTCGAATTCGAAGAGCATGAGCACTCCTCTGTCCACGAAGTACATCGAACCGATAATTCCGAATCCGTACATGTGACATACCTTTCCGATGGCCCTCACGGCCTTGCGAAGCTGTGAATGCAGGATATCTGAGAGCGTCTTAGGTGCAGGGAATGAAATGCCCAGCACGCAGGTTCCCCGTTCCTCCAACTTTTGTCTGAGGTCCTCCAAATTCTCGGGAACTATATCGCCGGGGAAGAAGAATTCCAACTTCGGGTTATCATGATATTCCATACAAGCATGAATGAAGAGGGCAAAATTTTCCTCCGAAAGTGCAGAGGCCACGTTCCTCCCAGGGTCCACCGGGTCTATTACAACAAGACTCTCATTGAATTCACCATGCGCCATTTCATTGAAGGCAATAACAGTGCCCTTCTTCCAATCTTTGGCATTCAAAACCACATTTCTGAAATTACCGTAGTAAAGGATTAACAGCTCGCATAGATACCCCGAGAAACCCTCTACTTCGGCCTCGGCACCGTAGATGCCGATGCCCTTCAGGAACTGCTTTAACAGCCTTATCTGGTCTTTATGCCCCTCATTCTGATGGTTTATCACATAGGCGGTATGGAATGGGGTTCTATCCACTGCGCTCATTCTCTGGGAAGGGTCCTCGATTCGAAAGCAAGGAACGATTTCCACACTCAGCTCGTCAAGGGTGCCCCTTACATAAGGATGCTCTGCATACCGCTCCTCGAAATCATCCAATACGGCCTTCCCAATGTCCAGTCCATACCGTTCAAGTTCATCTCTTCTAGTGCTCGGTGGGAACAAGACGAAGATATCGATATCTGGATTTGAAAGGTGGGTGTCCTTGGCCACAGAGCCCACCAATAGGGGTTCGACTTCCACACCCAAGGTACCGGCACTCTCAAGTATATTTACTTTAACCTTCTCCACCACTTCAGCTATTCGCTTGTTCTCATCTGCTCCCGGCATAATCCGCACTAGCACTTCCTCTTCAATGTCCATGTATAGCGGTGATGAGTGAAGGTTGATAAAAGGTTTTTTGGTAAAAATGCACCTTTTGCGCGGGATTATATGGGCATTTATTTAGGGTTTGGGGTAGGAATCGGGCGAAATACCGCTTTCCCACCCACCTCATACTTTTGACAGAAAGATATAAATAGAATTCTAATTGTAAGCCACCCTCAAAGAGAAAATGAGTTAGGGGTCATAATGGTTCCTCAGGAGGGCAAAAGATACAAGGATTACAAATTCTACTGCTGCATTACCCTTAATCGACTGGTTTCTGCCATGGGCATCGATTTATACCAACCCGGTTTGGGAGAAAAGGTCGATAACATTTTAGGTACAATCGATTACAGAGTAACAAAAGCAGACATCATGCACGAAATACGCTCCAATCATAAAATGACCAACAAGGTTCTTAAAGATTTAGAGGAGGATGGATTCATCAGAATCGTCAAGGAAGAGAGGGGTTACAGCATCAAAATAACGAAAGAGGGAATAATGCACATTCGAAAATTCAACGAGTTTTATGCGAAATTGTTCGGCCCTCAGCTCAGGGAGGCTTATAAGTACAGGGAGCTGCCATCCGCCCTCAGGGCAGTTCGTTAGGTACGGTGGGAATCAAGGGGATGAAATCGTAGTTGTTATCCTCCATCTCTATCACCGCCTGGATCGGACATTTATACTCTCTCTTTTTCATTCTTACCGTGATTGAGTGGTTGATCAGATAATCGTAGGTATCCTGGTCCAATTCACCGAAATAATTGCTGATTCTGAAAAGGGCCACTGCCCTGCTGGGAGGAATGGAGGACTGTAAGGATATCTCCTGCACCTTCTGTTCAAGTATTTTTATATCCTCAATTGACGGCATATGATCAAAAGATTTTATGTAGAACCCATATCCCGGGCTTCCCGAGCCGAGATACTGCCACGTGGAATCGGGTTTTTGCTGAATATACGCATCAAAGTAATTGATACTGTCATTCTGGTTAGATTTCACCTGGATGGCCTGGGGGTCGGTTTTTATTAGGGTCTGTAATCTCGGGTAAGAATACCACAGATGGGTGAGGAAGCGGTCCGCAAGTGTTTTTCCGGGGGGGACAGGCACAACTGGATTGCTGTATTGTACCGCCTGGATGGCGTTGTATCTCCTTGCAAAGAAGTTTTTCAGGTGAGTCCATCCTCTGTAGGACCTTATCAGCAATATGGCCATGATGGAGCTCAATGCGATGGGGATAAGGGCTAGAATCGCTAATTCGAAGATCCCCAGGTACAAACAGAGTATTGCAAGGCCTGCAAAGGCCAATATGAGAATTGCTGACACTATCATTCCGAAAAGAAAAGTCGCCTCGAATTTTTTATTGATCTCGGGGAATTCCTTGCTCATCTTCTCGGTTAGGTCGAAAACCGCGCCTATAGGATTCTCAATGGCAATAACAGTCCTGTCGGCATCCTCATCTTTCACAGTGTTTCCCACCTTAATTTCATTGACTCATACTATTTAAAACCTGATGAAACTTTTTTACGTAGCAATTGTACGTAACAGATGTTCTTCTGGTTATAAAGGAGTGATTTTTCATAATGTATTTTGGAGTATGAAGCACAAGAGGTGAAAAAGATGAGGAAAACGGAAATCCCGGAATCGGATGTGAGCTGGATCATTATCGATGATAATGGCCCAAAACAGCACAAATTCTGCAAATTCTGCTGTGCACGAATACGCGTAAATGCGGGTTTCTGCTCCCAATGCGGGAGAAAACAAACCCAAGAAGGGTTAACTTACGAGCATTACGAACCAGTCCACTATCATTGGGAACCCCAACCCGTTTATCCCTCGCCGAGCCAAAGTGCACAGCCGGGCAATTACGGCGCCTACAGTAACAGGAAAGCGGTCAAGAGGGGGACCAAATCTCCCTGGTATATGATGATAGGCGTAGTTGCGGTATTTGCATTAATCGGCATGGCCGCATTTGCATACGGTCAGTGGTCCGAGCCCCCAAAAGAGGTGGAACCCGAGCCCGAGGAGCCGCAGGACAGGTCAAAATACGCCATTGTTGTGGGGATATCTGATTACTTGTACGTCAACGATCTGAGATATGCGGACAACGATGCAAGAGACTGGTCGGCATACTTGGAAAATCAGGGGTACGAGGTGTACACATTAACAGACAAAGAGGCCACAGGATATGAAATCAACAGAACCATCGCAATGGTGGGTGAGAAGGAGCAGGAGGGGGATTATGTGGCATTCGTTTTCTCAGGACATGGTGGCTCCAACAGCGGGCATTCATATCTGTGCCCCTCAGACAGCTCTAAGTACACATGGACAAAAGACATCAAGGACACGAAGTTAGCACAATGGTTTTCCGGTTATGACAGCCACCATATGTTCTTCTTCTTCGACACATGCTCAAGCGGCGGCCTAGACGAAGTTTCCGGACCTGGACGGTATGTGAGCCAGACATGCAGATATTCAGAATCAGGAATCGACGATGGGAAATACAGAAACGGGCTGTGGACCCGCTGGTTCCTGGAATGGGGCCTTGAGGGGGAGGGATACGAGGATCTGGAAACATGCTACCAGAACGCCTACCCCATGGCTGTCAACGATGCTGCAGATTCAGGACTGACCATGCATCCCGAGGAGGAGGACGGCAACCCGAATTCACCATTCAGATTGTGAGGATCGATAAGGGAATGAGAAAAGGAGGTGATAGAATATGTATAAAAAGTTCGAGAGTAAGGAACAGGCCTTGAAGCTGTGGTTGAAGGGTGAAGCCGGTGATGAAGCCCTCGAGGAATGGCTGACCGAGGACGGCGAGCCCGAGAACCTGACAAAAGTGGTACTAGAGGAGGAGATCAGGGAAGAGAATGCAATCATCAGGCAGAAGGAAAAGGAGCTTTGGGCCATTGAAAATGAGATCAATAACCTCAGAATCGAGCTGGGGGCAATAAAGAAGACCCTGGGCGAGAAATTGAGGAAGATAAGAACGGTGGAAATTGATAGGCCCAGGTTTCTCTCAAGGACCCGCAGTATGGGGAGACAGCTTCACAACGAGATTACGAAAAGGGAAAAGCTGGAAGAGCATCTGGAATTTGAACGCGTGATCGGACATTGAAAAGGAGGTGAATTGAAATGTACCGGGATATGAGAAACAATGTGTACCAGATGCAGAACTACTCCCAGGCACCCCCGAAATCAGCACATTACCCTTCAACCCAACCCAAGAAGGGCAAGGGATTAATCGTCCTTGGGGTTGTGCTGTTCATCATCGGGCTGGCAGTTGCAGGTCAGCCGTTGACATGGAAAAATATGGAGGAAATAACAGAAGACTGGGAAGGATCCAATGGATACGGATATTACAGGTCATATGACGAAGGCGATCAGGTTACCGTGTCCGGTGAAATCGTGTACAAGGCTTTGATCAGAGATATCTTGGATGATTCTGATGGTCTTGACAGGGATGATATCAATTATTTCAAGGACCTGATGGCGCAGGGGTATGAATACGGATATCTTTTGGATAATCCAGATGCTGTGGACGACCTGTACTCCAAGGAGGATGTCGGTGACGAGGGGGACAATGTCTTTTTGGTACTTTCCCTCAGGATAATGAATCTAGGTGGGGATGATTACTGGATATGGACCGTGAATTCGGAGACCTCCCCCATGGCATTCTATGCTCCCGGGACCTTTGTGATACTGCTGGCCTTCTTGCTGATTGCAGGCAGTACATGGAGGGCATCGCGATCTGGGAAGAGAGCGCCATATGTCCAAAAGCCGCCTCCCGTCCATTATCAATTCCCGCTGATGCCGCCGCCCCCCCCAATGAACCTTGTGGGAGCAGCAGTCGAAAATAAATTCTGTATTTTCTGCGGAAAGGAGATCATAAATAAAGCCAATTTCTGCATAAGATGCGGGCGCAGGCAGCCCGAGCATGAAAATGTGCATGGCACCCCTCCAGTTTCGATGAATTGAGGTGAAGGCATCTTAAAAAAGAGGTAGATAGAATGGAATACGGAGAATATGTCTTGGGTTTGGTAAACGTGTACCAGGGGCTAGGCACCAGATTCGCCCTGTTCTTCACATCGGAGAGGGTGATCGTGGCAAAAACCGGAAACTATCTCAACCTGCTGTGGGGCGGGGTTCTTGGCGACGCCCTCATGAACATGAGGGACGCAGACAAGAAGCGGGGGCAGGTCCCCGAGCAGATATTATCTGCGAACAAGAAGAATTATGCCATACCGTATGCTGCGGTCCTACGATTCCTGGTGAAAAAACCCACTGCCTTCAGGACCGGGAAGATAACCATTGCAACTCCCAGAGGGGAATACAAGTTCACGATTTACAACCGGGGGTTGATAGGTCTACACGATGGTGAACTGAAATTTGAAAAGCTGTTCCCATTTCTGCAGCAGAGAATGCAGATTTGGGGAGGATAATTCGTTAAATAGTAGGGAGTATGTCAGGAGGAAGAAAAGGAGATATTCATCATGTCTACCTTTCACGGAAACCAAAAAGACTTAAAAATCAAAGGAAATAGTTATAAAAAGGGAAAAACATGCCGTAGATGTGTAAGAGAGTGTGATTGAAGACGATGTGGTGTAAATGGAAGGGATAACATGCAGCATTTGCGGTGAAAAGCTTCCGGGGGAAGCCACCTACTGCAGCAATTGCGGAAGCGAGCAGATTGCACGGGCAAATGGGGAATCGGAGGTCATTTTAAAACCGAAGAAAGTACCCAAACCCAAGGCTGCGAAAGCGGCACCCGTCAAGGCGAAACCCCTCATAGATACCCCCAACAAAGGTCAACCTGCATACCGGCCATGGGTTCCTCCCTCCACCGCTCCACCCCCTACCCTTCCATATCAGCAGTCGTACTACGCATTCCCCCAGCCGCAGGAACTGGATTATAAATCCGGTAACAGGCTCGGCTACATCGGAATAATTCTGGGATTAATTGGTTTATATCTTCCTTTTATCGGTATAGTCGCCATAATCCTGGGATTCATGGCCATATTTAAAAGATCCAAACTGCTGGGTTCCCTCTCCATACTGCTTGGGTCGGTAGGTGTGGTCATGGACCTATATTACATGTTGGGAATGTGATTTCATGTCATAAGATATCATGTATATCAAAAAAATGGAGGAATGAAAAATGCAATATTGCAAGAACTGTGGAGGCCAGAATCCCGATGGAGCAAGGTTCTGTGAGAGATGCGGACAGACATTACCCGCACCGCAACCATACCAGCAGCCACAGTACCAACAACAACCCCAGTACCAGCAGCAGCCCCAGTACCAACAGCCTCAGTATCAGCAGCAGCCCCAGTACCAACAGCCGCCTCAGTACCAGCAGCCCGGCTACCAGCAGCAGCCCCAGTATCCCTATCCGCCACCCCAATATCCTTCCCCCTATCCTCCCCAACCCGCTTACGGGAATAAGAGCGAGATTTTAGCGCTTATCCTGTCGTTTATATGGCCGGGTTTGGGACAGTTATACAACGGCCAAACCAGCAAAGGGATAGTTCATATTGTCGGGATAATCGCTATATGGATCGTGGCAAGCTTATTCGTCTGGTTATGCGTCCCGATTTTCATCCCCCTAATCTTTACTATCTACAGCATGGTGGATGCATACAAGGAAGCAAAAAAGTACAACGAGAGCCTGCGAATGTACGGGAAACCGCCTTGGTAGGCCTTTTAAGTGGCTTTCCACAGTTACAGATTCGTTGTTTATATCCATCCAAAGGCATGGCAGGAATCGTTCTGGGAATATCAGATATCTTTCTATTGTTTCTTGTGCTTCCTCTGCTATGCCTATAGTCATGGGCATTCCAATATCTCGGGTAGCCCTCCCCTGAGAAGTATTGCCATTTCACACTAGACCTTGTCTTATGCCGCCTAAAACAGCTAGGACAATACTGCGGCAGAGCCTATCCTACTCCGCCTTCTCGAACCTGTCCTTCAATTTCTTCATCACATTGGGCAGGGTGGTGTACTCCATATCTGCCAGGGGCAGCCGGTGGGGCTCGAAGGGGCCGTGCCTGCGCATGTACTCTGCCACGCGCTGTGCCTTCTCCCTCGTATAATCGAACCCGGGGTCATCGAAAAGATCCACAGGTCCCACGAGTTTTCCTTCGGACAGCTGGAAACCAAGGGCAACCACCCTGGGAGGGCCGTCGAAACGGGTGCAGGAGGCATTCTTCACTGCAACCGGCATTATGGGGCCGTTGTGCGACCCCCTCATCCACCCCGATACGAGGTGCGGAAATGCAAAGGGCTCGAGCACCTCACCCAGGGCAGGCAGTCCGGATTGAGCCCTCACAGAGGCCACCGGGTCGTCCTTCCCCACGTACTCACCTGCGATCTGATAGAGCTTCTCGGTGGAGATCACTGCAATTGGCTCGTCTGCGGGCAGTTTCCCCTTTTCCTTGGGAAAGACCCTTTTGATGACGTACCGCTCCTTGGCACCTATCAGGGCCAGGATATCGTACATCTCCTCGGGAGATGACATCAGCACCTTCTTGTTCTCCATTATGTCCCACACCTCGAACCTGAAACCCGGATGCAGGTTGGGATCGATGATCAGACCCGCCGTATTGAAGGGGTCTGCAAACATCCTGTAGATGGGAAGGTTGAAGGCTCCCGGCTCGGTTTTGTCCATGAGAAAAGCCACTATGGGCTCGGCTTTGCGCTCCGTGAAACTCATCTCTGCCACACCCGGGCCCATGCCCCGGACGTTCCCCGAAAACGCATCCGACAGCATATCCTGTCCCGCTCCGTACAATTTCAGGGCCTCGGCCTCCTTTGTTGCCGCCTTGAACACGTTCCAGGCCAGCTCATGCACGTATTGGTTGTTGTCGCCTTTGAAATGGCTCATGATCAGCTCCAAATCGTCGCCGCAATGGGTCACATGGAAATCGGAAATCGTGGCCTCTTCTTTCGCAGCAGAAAGCATCTCGGCTGCGAGCTCCATGAGCCTTGGGTGCATTGTTGCATGGCCAGGCCAGCCCCCAACATCGGCTTTTATAATGCTCAGTGTTACCTTTGTCATATCAATCCCCGAATGCCCAAATAGCCTCCTGGTTTTAAAAGTTTGTTGGTGGGATTTCAATGCTTTGGTGAAGTCAACCGTTTTTTACAGAAAGATATATATCGCCATATGGCATAATGAATCTAAGTTTACAATCGGGGGAACGGATATGTCTGAGATGATTGGAACACTGGAGAAAAGGCTGCTCAACACCCGGGAGAAAATCAGGAACATCAGAAGGGAGATTACAGGCGGGGTTGTTGAGGACAAGGTGAAAGAACTGGGTATAAGGACCTATGATGAACTTGACAAGGACCTAGACGCCCTGCACCTGGCAATTGTGGAAGCGAAGAGCAAGGCAATGGATAAAAGCAAGAGCCTTTATGAAGAGCTGGAACAGGACATCAGTGCCGCCAGGACGAAACTTCGGGAGAAGAGACATGAGATAACCGGTGGTGTGGCAGAGGCCAAGGCAAGGGAAGTGGCACAGACCATCAAGGAGAAGGGCGAGGCAGCACTGAAGGAGATAGAGGAGGATATTAGCAAAATCAGCGATAAGCTTAAAAAAGAAATCGAAAGTGAATAGATTTCCTTTGATTTTAAATCCATATCTCTGTGATAATTGCCCACAGCAACAATGATTTCAAATGATGTTAAAGTAAGGATCTCATCATGAGAGCGAGGTCCGGGTGCATCAGATATCAGTCGTTTTCATAAGTTATGTCCAGGGCCAGGTCACTGCCTGTCAAAACGTTATCATATCCAGTTTCATCCACATCGTACATGTAGGCAAGATTCGCTGGCCCCTCAACAGGTTTTCGGAGGATTGCGATACTCTCGAAAACGGAATCCGGATGGATGAATTCGGCGGAATAGACCGTGTTACCCGGTGAAGTCTTCTCCTTTTGCGTTCCTTTCTGTCTTTTTTGTGCCAACTTTTTTCCCTTTCTCAGCACTAGTATCGAGAATTCAAGGGCCAGAAATATTGCAATAAGATTCCCAGCAAAAATGGCCAGCCTCATCTTTGTGGGACTGAGAAACAATTGGACGGTAAACGGGTGGTCTTCGTAGTTTTCCCACTTATCGCGGTATTCTTTAAATGTATCGATATTTGTGATGGTATAGAGCCTATCTAGAAGGTAGATATGTGCACTGTGGTAGTGCAGGGAGGGATTTCCAAGTATATCGTAGTATGAATCACCGTTGTTGTCGTAGCGATGTATATTTCGTTCCAATGATGTAACACCCTGATTGAAGAGAAACAGGGCATCCTCATCCCCTGTGTACTCGTAATAATCGTAAATCCCTAAAACTGCGAACATCATTCCATTCAGAACCCTTGACTCCTTACCACCTTCATCAGCATATTCCTCGTACCACCACCCATCCCTCTCTGACTTGTATGTTACGCCGCCATCCGCAACCTCGACGAAGAACGAGTTCAGAAGGCTTTTTGCACAATCAAGATATTTTTCGTCCCCGGTTAATGCATCAGCCGCAATTAGTACCTGAAGGGCCTGTCCCTGTGCCATGGAGGATCGCCAGGGTGATGTCATATCGTATTTTGGCCATTGAAAATCATACTCCAATAGGGAATAATTGTCATATGAAACAGCATTGTCCACCAGCCAATCCGCACAGTTTAAAAATAGTTGCCTTGCGCTTTCATCTCCCTTTTGGTAATAATAATGGTAAGAAAGCCCCTTCTGGCTGGTGGTGACTGGATTTTTCTGTTTTCCTATATACACTCCCTCCACGTATCCATAGTCAACAGTTGGAATACCAGACTCATCTACCAAAATCAGGTTATCATCCCTCTTTACAATCCCTGAGTATGACGCCTTGATAATATCTGTGGAGATGTCCTCCGTGAAATTGCAGAGTATGAGAGCACATATCACTGCAACAGATAATATGGCAGAATGTCTCTTAAGGACGGGTAAATACTTTCCGATGCGCTTCTCGGTCAATTCTTGCCCTCCAGACGAGTCCAGTGATTCAGTGGACGCAAGAGAAGATACGATTTATCTTTTAAATCATTTTCGGCAGCACCGTTATTGGTGACGTACACAAGACGTTCCCCATTTAAAGGTTTTATCAATATCTTAAAATACGAATAATCATTAACTGGGTGGGGTAAATATCAGAAAAGAGGGTTTAAACCATGGTTCTGAATACCTATCGAAGTAATGCCGATCCCTATTTGATCCCTCTTGCAAACAGACTGAGACACTTCGAACCCAACACCCTTACGGCCTTCGCATTCATTTTTGCCGTGCTGGGGGGTATATTCTTCTATCTGGGGAACGTCTGGTTCCTTTTATTGGCAGTTTTGTGCATCCTCCTCAACGCACTACTGGACGCCTTGGACGGCAAGGTGGCTAAAATAACGGGTAAAACCTCAAAACGAGGGGATTTTTTGGACCACACCCTGGATAGATACGCTGATGTGTTCATTATCGGGGGCATAATGCTGAGTGTCCACTGCCATTGGTTGATCGGTTTTCTTGCGCTACTTGGTGTGATTTTCGCCAGCTACATGGGCACCCAATCCCAGGCCCTTGGTTGTGGAAGGGATTACGGCGGGATACTGGGAAGGGCTGACAGGTTAATTATTCTCATTTTAGTTCCACTTATACAGTTTCTTGTTTATTTCTATTTAAACGGGCGGATATGGCTCTTTACACCCATTGAGTATGCCATGCTGTGGTTCGCCTTCGCAGGCCATTTCACTGCGGTACAGCGTGGAGTTAAAACATGGAAAAAGCTGGGCACCATGCGTTAGAAGAGCTTTGTGATCAGGTTGTCCTCCAATCCGAATTGTGCAATAAAATCCAGTGCATCTGCGATATCGCCTACGTTTTTTAGATTCTTATGAGTATCCGTACCAATGGAGATTAAGACCTGGCTGTCCCTCAATAAGGAGAAGAATCCCTCGGCAAAGTAATAGTAATGCTTGTTCAGCTTGGAGTGTCTCAGACTCGGGCACAGCTCGATGAAGATGTTGTTGGACTCAAGTACACCTATCAGCTCGTCGTATTTTGAATGTGAGAAATTCCTGCCTATATCGTTGTGCGCCAGTCCCACAGGGATTGCGATTTTCTCCCTTATCCGGAGCATCTCCCATAACGGCATGCCGTTCCATATCTCGTTTTGAACGTACTCGAAGAGCACGAAATCCAGGCTGTTTAGGTCGTCGTAATGAACCTTTGAGAAGTCGGTTCTTTGTTTGCATGCATCTATCTCCACCCCACACAGTACCTTGATATTATCGTGATACTCTTGGGATAAAGCCGATATCTCATGCCGGTACTTCATCAGCTTATTTACAGATATCGATTCCACCTTTCTGGTCATATAATGGTCCGTTATTGCGATATGGGTGAGGCCAGCATCAATACCGGCTTTGATTATATCCTGTGGCTGGTACCTACCGTCCGAGTATATGGTATGGTTGTGCAGATTGATGGACATCCCTATCCCTCAGTACCCAGTATATACTAACTCATTTATAGGAGTTTGTTTTCTAGCTTTGCCTTGCATTCACGATAGCTTGGTCTTCCAAATGCACAGAGGAATACGAAAAATTTTTAATTTTAAGATGGTATGCCATCCCCATGAAAGCGAGAGCCAAAGTTAATTTCAAGGGAAGGGTGCAGGGGGTGTTCTTCAGGTCGAACACGCAGAAAGCGGCCTACCGTTTCAAGGTTACGGGATGGGTGAAGAATATGTACGATGGCAGCGTGGAGGCAGTGTTCGAAGGGGAGAAGAAGGATGTGGAAGATCTGATACAATGGTGCAAAACCGAGCAGCCCTATGCCCGGGTCGTGGGAGCGAAGGTGAAATGGGAGGATTACACGGGGGAATTCGAGGGGTTTGAGATAAGGTACTGATAAGGGACTTGAATAGGGGAACAATTGTTCTGAGAAGGGATTGCTAATCTGATTGTCATTTTCCATACAGCGTGGTGAAAACGGGACAAGGTCGGTGATAATGTGAAAATCTGCGAATACGATGAGCTGGACGGACAGCAGATACTCGAGCTGAACCAGGGAGGTTTGGGATGGTTTCTTTCGCCCGAACGGGCCGAGAAGATACGC
>CP070726.1:1944102-1950929 GCA_020350865.1 Thermoplasmata archaeon | reverse complement strand
TCATATTGGCGTAATAAAGTTTCTGTTGGTTTGAATCGCGATGTTCACCGATATCGGGGAGAAATATATGGCTATGGACGAGCATTTCCAGATGTCAAAGAGCTTCTGATCCCGTTTATAAAAGCATTTAAATAAACAAATAACCTGCCCAGCACCCATGCTGGTTTACGCGCTCTTTCTCATCGGCTTCGTCTTTCTAATAAAGGGCGCCGACTTTCTTGTGGATGGTGCCTCGGCCATCGCCAAGAAACTGAGGGTATCCGACCTGGTGATAGGCCTCACCATCGTTGCCTTCGGCACCTCCGCACCCGAGCTCATGGTGAACCTCTTTGCAAGCTCCCGGGGCTATGCCGATGTTGCCATTGGGAATGTCCTTGGCAGCAACATTGCCAATATCCTGCTCATACTCGGTATTTCGGCCCTGATATTTCCCCTGGATGTGGAAGAGGACACAGTGTGGAGGGAGATTCCCTTCAGCCTCGGTGCGGCCCTTGTCCTGGCACTTCTGGTCAACGACTTCTTCGTAGATACCGGTTCCTTGGAGCTGAGCCAATCGGAAGGGCTCGTGCTCCTCCTCTTCTTTGTGCTATTCATGCTCTATATGTTCAGACGGGCAGTAAGGCAGAGGAGTGAGAAGCAAGACAAAGAGAGCGTGGAAATGGATGTCAAGAAATACGGTGTCCCAAAGGCCCTTCTGCTCCTAATCATAGGATTGGTTGGTATCAATGTGGGTGCCATGTGGGTCGTGGAAGGTGCTGTAGAGCTCGCAGAAGCCCTTGGTGTTTCCCAGGCCTTCATCGGGCTTACCGTAGTAGCTGTGGGAACGTCCCTTCCCGAACTCGCAACGTCCGTTATAGCGGCTGTCAAAAAGAACCCTGACATCGCCGTGGGAAATGTCGTGGGCTCCAACATATTCAACATTTTTCTCATACTGGGGGTAAGTGCCACGATAAGACCGCTCCCCTTCTCAGCTAATATGAATGTGGACCTGGCCGTGGTGATTATGGCAAGCCTGCTCCTGTTCGTCGCCATGTTCACGGGCCGCAGGAGAAACCTGCTGGAGCGCCATGAGGGAGCATTCTTCGTGGTGGTATATGTGGGTTATATATTATTTACAATTCTGCGGGGATGAGGAGATAATATCTTCACAAAGCATCTCATGTTCCAACCGTCCAAACCGAAAGAAATAAAAACAACAGTTCCGGTAACGGTCCAAAAAGCGTATGTATTTAAATGGGATGCCAGCAGGTTAAAAAATGCCAAAAAAGAACAAGAACAACAATAGGCATTTCAGCCTCAATATCGATATTCGCGGCATGGAGAGTTCCCCGACACTCCTTATAAACGAGAGGTCGGAAAAGCTGCGGTCCAAGGGCGCAAAAATCTACAAACTGGGCCTGGGACAGTCACCCTTTCCCGTCCCCTCTCCCGTGGTAAACGCCCTCAAACTGCATGCCCATGAAAAGGACTATCTGCCCGTGATCGGCCTGCCTGCCCTCAGGAAGGCTGTGGCCGAATTCCACAGGAAAAAGGACAATGTGAATGTCCAGGCAAACAATGTTCTCGTGGGTCCCGGCTCAAAGGAGCTTTTATTTCTTCTCCAGCTCGTTTTCTACGGCGAGATAATAGTGCCCACACCCTGCTGGGTATCGTATGAACCCCAGGCCAAGATAGTGGGACGTAAGATTCTTCTGCCCCCCACAACCTACGAGGGAAGGTGGAGGATGACAGCCAACAGACTCGCAGAATTCTGTGAATGCGAAAAGGACGCCTACCGCCCCCGCCTTCTCGTTCTAAACTATCCCGGGAACCCGGATGGCCTCACCTACACGGCCCAGGAATTGAAGGGGATAGCGAAGGTTGCCAGAGAGTTCGAAATCGTGATTCTTGCCGATGAGATATATGCCAGACTTCACCACACAGGGGACCACGTATCAATTGCACAATTCTATCCCGAGGGTACGATAATCAGCTCGGGTCTTTCCAAATGGTGCGGTGCCGGCGGCTGGCGGCTAGGCACCTTCTCATTTCCCCCCGATATGGACTGGCTCATGGCCGCTATGGCCTCGGTTGCAAGCGAGACCTACACCTCCGTCAGTGCCCCCATACAGTACGCAGCTGTGAGGGCCTTCAGGGCAGGGGTTTATATCGAACGATACCTATGGCATGTGAGAAGAATTCTTAAGAGGATCGGTGGGGAGTGTCATACGATACTGAGTGAGGCAGGGATCTGTGTCCACCCTCCAGAAGGTGCGTTCTATCTCTTCTTGGACTTCAGCCCGTTCAAGGACAGGCTGGCGAAACATGGGATCAAAGACAGCCCTGCGCTATGCGAGAAGCTGCTAGGTGAGAAGCATGTCGCTTGCGTTCCCGGCAGAAGCTTCGGGAGGCCTGCAGAGGAGCTGACCGCAAGACTGGCCTATGTGGATTTCGACGGTGCCACAGCCTTGTCGGCTAGCGAGAACATACCCCTGGATTCGATACTCCCCGATGATTTCACCCAGAAGTGGTGCGGGGATGTGTTGACCGGTTCCAAGGCCATTGCCCAATGGGTTACCAACCTTTGATACGTTTGCGATAAACATTGTTATTTACATGGCTGTAACAATGATCAGAAATTCATCTTGCAGGATGTGCACTGCTCCCCTTTTCAAGTGACCTGGTTCTCAGCTCGGAATTGAACCACACCTCCCGCTGCGGGAAGGGCACGAAGATTTCGTTCTTTTCAAGTGTGACCTTGATTCTCCACAGCAGCTCCTGTCTCACAGGATACCATTCGGTAGATGGGACCCACACCCGTACTATTATATCAACGGAGCTGTTGCCAAGCTCTTTCACAAACACCTCGGGTTTGGGATTTACCAGGGTGAAGGGATGTTCGTTTATCACCTCTTTTACGATCTTCACTGCCTTGTCTGCATCGTCCCTGTACCTTATCCCGACAATCCATTCCACCCTCCTTGCAGGGTGGGCCACGAGGTTTGAAATCTTGCTTGTAAAAATCGTCTCGTTGGGGATCCTCACAAATATCCCCTCGTAGGTGCGTATCACAGTGGACATTATCCTAACATCCTCCACATAGCCCATGGTGCCCTCCACCTCCACCTGATCGCCCACCTTCATGGGCCTCTCAACGACAAGGAAAAGGCCGGCAATGAGATTGCCTATTATGCTCTGGCTGGCAAGACCGATGACAAGCCCCAGGAACCCTGCGGCAATCACGAGACCAGACGGGTCGATGCCCAGAATGGGAAGCACGGCCCCGAAAGCTATGATTATCAGCACAAAATAAACGAGCTTGCTCACCCTTCTTTGGTGCTCCTTGCTCACCTTCTCCTTGAGAGCCCTTCTGAGGTTGATGGATATTATTTTTCCGATGATAAATGCTATCGCAAAGATAGATACGACGAATATAAGGTCAGAAAGTGTGATGTTGCCATATACCACGATGTCGGGAATCACAGGCCCCACTCCATTACGAACTTTGTTGTCGGCATTGTAATCTTTCTTGCGGTGTAAAGCTCTAGGCTTTTGATCATATCCTTGTAAATGGGCGAATCATAGAACTCAACCTCTGCAACCACGGGAGAGTTCACCTTCATGTTCGCCCTCATGGAAACCATTGTGGGGCTGTAATATATCTTCATCCCGTAGGCATTGAAAACCACCCGGGTCAGCTCGATCCACCTGGAGGTGGCGTTGGTGATGTACAGCTCCACCACACCCTCTTTCAGCGGGTCAACAGGGGGAGCGTTCTGGAATATCGGGCTCTTCCAGTGCTCGCATATAATGCCCTCCCTCACGTCCCCGTAGAGCGTGAACTTCTGTTTCATCATGGTAAATACATCGAGGAGCTTGAACTCATCACGTCCTGTGATGAACACACCGATTTCTATTGGAAATTTGAGGTAGATGCGCTTCCTTTGCCTGGGATCGACAATAACGGGTTTTTCGAATTCAATAAGAAAGTACGGTGTCAGGGTCTTGGGCTTCTGCTGCGGTTCCACGGGATTGACGAGGATTTTACCCTGCTCTGTGAGAAGGACCTTGTCCATTTCCTCGTCGCAACATTTTCTCCTGTACAGTAATCCCTTTCCCTCTTTACTCACCGATATGGAGACACCATCCTCCTCTATCGTCAGCGGGACATCGTGGGAGCCGTACACGGCGATTCAACATCGTGCGTGTATTAAAGGTTTTTGGAGATGATGTAATGAGCCTTTCTGCGCTGCAATCATTCTCTAGGGACACTAAAAGGTTAATAATCAAGAATCAATACATAAGATGACGGTGTCCTGATGGGAGCACTCGGTAACTTCCTTGTGATAAGCAGGGCCAAGGTGCAGACAGTTTCCTTTGCCAGTGCCACTCTGGGGATTTTTCTAGGAGCCGATTCATTTAATGAGGTATTAAGTTGGGACGTTCTGGTTTATGTCCTCCTCTTCTATACTCTCATAACATTTGCCTGCAATATCAACTGCTTCTTTGATGTCAATGTGGACAAGCTCAGAAAAAGGGAGCTTGCTGCGGCAACCCTGCACTTTGGGAAAACGAGAATGGGAGTCATTCTATTCTCTGAAGCCCTGATGGCCATCCTGCTCTCCTTGTTCCTGCTCTTTTACGGCCATTGGGAGGTAGCCCTTCTTTCGCTTTTGGGCCTGTACTTCGGTTGGGCTTATTCCTCCCCGCCTCTGCGTATAAAGGGGAAAGGTGCCATTGGACCCTTACCCATTGTTCTAGGTGTCTATGTGCTGCCCATTGTAGCGGGTTATCTTCTCGTGGACAAGGTCCTTACATTCACATTCCTGGGATTTGTTGCGGGCTATGCTATAATGAACCTGGGCATCAACCTGGTGAACACATGCGAAGATTTCAGCGAGGATAGAAAGCTTGGGATAAGGACAATTGCCCATACCCTGGGATTGAGAAGCACACTGGACCTGGCGTTCTTTTCAACCTTGCTGGGAGGGGCTTTGGCAATGTTGTGTCTCTTAGGGAGGGGATACGATATAATAATTATCAGCTTTCCCGGAAGCTCACTTGCCATTCTGTTCTTTGCCACTTCGGTTATGACCGTATTTATGACATCAAAAGAGATTCTGGTTGTGGGGCAGGCCCATGACCTCGAGCGCTCGGCAAAGAAACATGCAATAAAAATGCCGAAATGGTTCGTTATAACCCGATATCCCATGTGGCTCTTTGCATTGACATTACTGTTTCTTTAAGAAATAATATAAGTTCTTTGTCATAAATCGAATCAAGAAAACATGTTATTAATTGGCAAAATCATAACCCTTTTAAGCTTAGAGTTGTATTTAGGGTGGAAAAGCAAATTGGGTATTGACAGCATCCCTGCCCTAAGTGTATCGAAGGTGAGAGGCCTTGCCGGAACTTATGGAGATCCTCAAGAAGATACTGCGTTCATACGAATTCAACATCACAATGGAATACCCTCAGTACTTCCTTGCAGAAAAGGAGGGCTCGTCGGTGGGAGCGGGCGTGCTGAAGGATGATACGCCGCCTACGATCACAGAAATCATAGATTTGATGAACGAGATGCCACAGGACCTCGACAAGCTCATATTGGCCACAACTCAGGAGCTGAGCCAGGATGTGGAGGATTTTGCCAGCCAGGAGGGGATTCTCCTTTGGGACAGGAAGAAAATTGAGGAGGAGGTAGGAAGGGCGGTGCTCAGCGGATTTGGGGAAACCCAAGCCCAGGACCTGTTGGATGCCATAAAAATAGAAACCACCTCCCGGGAGGTTCCGCAGATCTCATTGGAGCCTGAGCCCATCCATGTTAAGATCGAGCCCAAAGGATTGGATAAGGGCGGGGAGCTCATCATGAAACCCACCATGACCATGAGCGAGGTCAGCGAGGTATCAAAGAAGATAGTGCAGGGATTCAGGTTCGACCTGGAGCTCATTCCGTACTTTGTTTTCGATTATTCCTGTGAACTGGTTGTGGAGGGTCAGACCTCCCCTCAGACAAGTCACGGTACCATTGCTGTGAATGGCCTCACCAACAGCGCAGAGAGCTGGGACTTCGATTTCGAGACGGTTGGGGAGCTGGAAACCACACATACCAAACTGGAGCCCAGAGTGGACGAGGACAAGGCCTTCGAAACCGCAAAGGAGACCTCCATTGCCCTGAACACAAGGGAGATCCAGACTGTGGACGACAGGGGTGCGGTTACCATATACGAGAAGAAGAAGGTGCGGCCCAAGGAGGGTGCCATAGACATTCAGAGGCGGGGGCTCATCTACCTCCCGGTGTGGTGCGTGGAAGGCTCAAATGGGGTTATGATCATCAATGCAACCACAGGCAAGGTGGTCAAGGAGGACATTTACAGGGAAGGCAACGACATCTATCCCCGGACACGTTCATCCGGTTTTTCCTTCTAGCTCCTTCAGCTTAACCTCCATATTTTTATAATGCGTGCCCTGCCAGTAGTACTTGTCGCACTGCTCGCATCTCCAGAACTCATCCTGCCATTCGTAGACCTTTTCAGGCACCCTCCCTTTCACGGATCCCTTGTCAACTTCGGTCAGAATCGAGTTACACAGAGAGCACCGCGAGAAGGCCTCCTCAATCCTCAGATTGAACGTCGAAATAACCTGCTCAAGCTGCTTATCCAGTTCTGTGCTCTGGATGTACAGAGCCGAAATACCCTTTCTTTTGGCCAGGTCCCTGTCCCTGGTCAGTAGTATTCTCTCCTCCCGTTTCGCAGCTTCCACAAGCTCTTTATCGGAAAGCACCTGGGGATAGGCGGTGTCAAAACCCAGAAATCTCAGCCATCTGGCCAGAGAGCCGAGCATATGATCTG
>CP070726.1:1929703-1944002 GCA_020350865.1 Thermoplasmata archaeon | reverse complement strand
CCATATCTGGTTCCATGGGCCGCCGTCCACCGATATCTCCACAAACCCGCCGTCATCCCCCCCTGTGTCCACATTAAACCAGTTGTAGAATGTGAGCTCCTGCGGTGCGGCCCCCAACTGGACGAAGGGTGAGATCAGCATGATATCGGCGCTGGGATAGTACACATCCGCGATGTTGGTTGCCGAGCAGGTCGTTCCATTATAAGCGGAACCCGGCCCCGAGCCCAATGGATCACCAAATTCCCAGTTCGTAGGTGTGGGGTTGCTTGGGGACAGGACTTCCGTGCTCCAGGCCCCCCAGCCGGATTCAAATCCCTCGAACCATCCAGGGGCGTGGGGTACCTGTGTCCTAACGGTGGAGGTGTCCCATACACCTGAGTCGTTCTGTGATGTTACCGTGATATCTGCCGAGTCGAGATCCCCGGGGTTTGCTCCGCCGGGAATATTTACCCTAACAATGAAGTCCCCGAAACTACCCGAATCCACAAATAATGAGGTGATATCCATGGTGTCTCCTATGTCCCTGAAGGTCACCGGCCAAACGTTGCCTGATGCCGATAGATCGTAGGTGTCATTGGAGGTGCCTGTGTTCTGGACGGTGAGTATATGGTCCACGGATCCCCCCGGACTGCCGTAGTCCATCAACGTATCGGGTGTAAGGTCAAATTCATAGGGTGGCGGCGGACCTATGTACACTTCATCCACGTACCAACCCCACTGCCAGCCCCACCAGTCGCTAGCTGCGAAATGGAACCTCACCTGAATCACCGAGTTGGCATATGGGCTGAGGTCGTATTCCTCGTACTCCCATCCCGTACTGCTGCCCGAGTACCCGTCTGTAAAGTAGCCGCCCATGAAGCCTCCCGCCCACGGGTATCCGGAAACAGGCCAGATCTGGTTCCATGGGCCACCGGCAACCGAAATCTCCACAATACCGCCATCGTCACCGTCGGTGTCGACATTGTACCAGTTGTAAAAGGAGAGCAGCATGGGTGAGGGGCCCAGCTCCACATAGGGCGAAACGAATGTAATATCTGCCCCTGGATAGTAAACATCTGCGATGTTTGTTCCCGAACAGTTCGCTCCGTTGTAGGCTGTCCCGGGGCCTGATCCGGATGGATCACCCGTCTGCCAATAGGTGTCCGTTGGACTGCTTGAAGAAATGACGTCCATGGTCCAGCCGGTCCACCCTCCTTCAAAACCATCAAGCCAGTCTGTGAACCAAGGTACCTGCGTAAACGTTTGAGCTGAATCGCTGGACATGGGGTCGCCCTGGGACGTGGCTGTTATATCGGCCATGTCCAAATCACCGGGTGATGCAGCTCCCGGGATGCCAACACGGGCTATGAAATCTGCATCCCCCCCTGATGGGACAAAGATGCTTGTAATGTCCATGGTGTCTCCGATGTCCCTGAAGGTAACAGGCCATATACTCATTGATGTCAGGCCGTATGTGTCGTCGTTCGTACCCATGTTCCTTACGGTCATTGTGTGATCCGTGTTTAGCGCGGGATACCCGAAATTGGTCTGGAAATCTGGGGCAAGGCCAACCCTGTAGGGTGGAGGCGTGTAGAGAAGTAACACCGCCAATCCCGGTTGTACTGCTGCTGCGTCGTAGTACGCGTAGGAAAGACCGTCCGAACCGTCATGGTTCTCGATGCCTACGGTGGCCTGACCGCTGTCGGCGGAACCTAAATCAAAATACTGGAAAAATATCTCTCCTGTCTCGTTCAAAACGACTTCGAACTTCATGGGGCCCGGGCCCGCAAGGCGATACCAATCCTCGTATTCGACCACGAACTGCCTGTTCGGGGCAACACCCAATGTTTCGTAGTATATGGTTCCCCCGCCATCCCACAGGTCATCCCAGAACGGGGCAATGATGTTGTTCGGATCTCCACTGTTGGGTATATCGTCGTTCGTATAATCCGTATGGTCGTTTCCGAAATCCAGGTACCCGTTCGTGCTGATGTTAATCGTATTGTATGTGTCACCGTAGTACGGAAAGTCGAAAGGCAATACGGCGGAGCCGTAGTTATCATCTCCCGAAATCCCGGAATCGACACCTGTTCCGTTGATCTCTATCCAGTTGTAAGGTAAGGTGGGTGTCGGGGCATTGCTGTCTATCCAGATATAACCGAATATATCGGGACCGCCCAGATCTGCAGTGGCTGTCCCAAACATGGTCGTGATTGCCGTGCATATGAGCACAAAGACAAACAATAACGTCTGCACCTTTCTTTCAAATCCATACAAAAGTTCGTTTCTTTTCTTCTCATTCATGGCTACCACCCCATAATCCCTCAAACGGGGGATTTAGGTGGTCTCCCATCTTGAGTGATTTGAATATAAGTTTCGTTAAAATTATTGAGCTTTGATAATCTATTCTGATAATCTGGATTGATAATTATATGGGTATGAAAGCCAAATGAATGCCCAGGACAAAGAGGGTTTGCGCTATCCTAGATAGTCCTTGAGAAATGCATTTTTGAAGGCTGTGAACCTTCCATTCTCTATGGCCTCCCTCGCCTCCTTCATGAGGTTGATTGTGAAATGCAGGTTGTGGAGGGTGGCAAGCCTCATGCCCAGGAACTCATACTCGCGGAGGAGATGGTTCACGTAGGCCAGGGAGAAATGACGGCACGTGTAGCACTGGCATTCCCTTTCAATAGGCGTAAAATCACGGCTGTACTTCTCCTTACCAAGATTCTTTTTTCCGTGCCGAGTGTACACCGTGTTATGCCTGGCGTTGCGGGTGGGAAAGACGCTGTCGAAGATGTCAACCCCCATGGAGATCGCCCTCAGCATGTCCTCCGGCGAACCCACACCCATCAGGTACCTCGGCTTCTCCGATGGGATATGGGGCATGCTCCACCCCACCACCTCGTGCATGAGCTCCTTGGGCTCTCCGATGGACAGGCCTCCGATGGCATAGCCGTCAAATTCCATGTCCACCAGGGCCTCTGTGCATTTCTCCCGCAGGTCCCTGTACACCCCTCCCTGGATGATGCCGAATGATGCCTGGGGCTGACTGTCATGGGCCTCCTTGAACCGCCTTGCCCAACGGATTGTCCTGCTCGTGGAGGCCTCTGCATTTTCATGGTCTGAGCCGAATCTCGGGCAGTCATCCAAAGCTAGGGCCACATCCGTGTTCAGGGTCATCTGTACCTCCGCACACTTTTCGGGGGTGAAATCGTACTTATCACCGTCGTAAGGTGACCTGAAGGTGACGTGTTCATCAGCCACCTTCACTAAAAATTCCTTGTTCAGTATTTGAAAGCCGCCGCTGTCCGAGAATACCGTGCCGTCCCAATCCATGAATCCGTGAACGCCTCCCGCCGCTTCTATTACCTCGGCTCCGGGACGCAGATACAGAAGAAAGGCGTTGACTATGACGCCCTGCGCCCCCATGTGCCTCAGCTCATCCGGGCTGGTCATCTTCACATCCGCTTTGGTTGCCACGGGTAAAAAGGAAGGGGTGTTGAGCACCCCGTGTCCGAGCTTGAGCTCCCCGCATCTCGCCTCGATTTTTCCATCCTCGGCTGTCACCTTGAACATGTTCTATCCCCTCATAATCAGCATGCAGTCACCGAAGCTGTAGAATCTGTAAGAGAGCTCCATGGCAGTTTTATAGGCGTCCATGATCCTCTCCCTGCCTGCAAAGGCCGCAACAAGCATGATGAGCGTGGATTTGGGCAGATGGAAATTGGTCACAAGGCCGTCGATGCCCGATTTGAATTCGTAACCTGGGAAGATGAAAAGGTCGCTTTCACCTTCCGTTTCCACGAGGGCTCCATTGGAACAGATGGCGCTCTCCAAAGCCTTTACAGAGGTCGTGCCCACGGCATACACCCTGTTCCCGTCATCTTTGGCCTTGGTGATCCTTTCGGCAGAATCGTGGCTGATCTTGAAATGTTCAGGCTCCATGGCGTGCTCTTCGATCCTTTGACTTTTCACAGGCAGAAAGGTTCCGATGCTGACATGGAGTGTTATGGGAACGATGTCAACCCCCTTTCCGTTCAGTTCATTCATGAGTTCTTTTGTGAAATGGAGGCCCGCCGTGGGAGCGGCAATGGACCCGTTTTCTTTCGCATACACCGTCTGATACGTCTGCGGCTCGTCAAGCAAATCCTTTATGTATGGGGGTGTGGGCATCTCCCCCATGTCCCGTACGGTCTTCTGCAGGTCATCCTCGGAGGGGAATCTCATCTCGAACCGACCGCCTGCAATCCTGTCAATCACGGTTCCTTTCAGCTTTTCTCCAAAAAACAGATTTGTACCGGCTTTGATGTTCTTACCCGAGATCAGACACTCCCAGGCCCCGTTCGCCTTGAATCTGACCAGAAGCACCTCAACCTTCCCGCCGGTTTCCTTTTTTCCCCGGAGCCTGGCCGGGATGACCCTTGAATCGTTTATTACCAGGATATCGCCCTCGTTCATGTGCTCTGGCAGTTTGCGGAAAATTTTATGCTCGATATTGTTTGGGTGTAGAACCATAAGGCGGGATGAGTCCCTGGGTTGGGAAGGTCTCTGTGCGATGAGGTGTCTTGGAAGATGATAGTCGAACTCGGAAAGGTCCATTCGAATGCCCCGAAAATCGGTTGCATGCAGGCTTACTGATTTGTAGTAGATAACGTTTACGGCTGTTCGAGGAGAGCGTTTCAACGGAGCAGGTCCTCAGCCCGGCTCATGTTGTCCACGACAAGTGCCAGCTCCGTTTTTCCGTTTCTCTGGCCCAGTATGTATATGGATCTGATGTTGATCTTGGCCTTGCCCAATTTCTTGGCCACCTTGGCAAGCTCTCCGGGCCTGTCTATGAGGGATATGTTCAGAATGTCGCTCTGCTCGAATCCGATGGAAGCTTCACTCAGGGCCTTCTCGGTGGATGTGACATCGTTGGTCACCACCCTCAGAAATGCCTTGTTACCGGCAGTCTCGCTGGCAATGGCCTTTATGTTCACTGCCCTTGACGCCAAGCTCTCGGTCACCCTGGCCAATTCTCCTGGTTTGTCCTCCACAAATATCTTGAATTCCTTCATATCATCCTCCCCTTGTCCGTTCCGTTTGTCATGCCCGAACCGCTCTTAAGGGCGTCAAGTACATGGACATGTACCATTTAAAACTGTCGCCTTCATTACTTCTTTTCCCTCCCTCAAAAACGATAAATACACGCTTTGACTTATTCACTACGTTCTCAATGGAGCATAGATTATGAACACCGTTGGCATCACGGCTCTGGTTCCCCCCGAACTCATATTTGCATGCAGGATGAGTCCCTGTGATATCAACAACTCTGTCCCGAAAGCCGGTTTGCGGCCTGCCAGCAAACTGTGTGCGTGGACCGCTGTTTGGAGGGACATGATACTGGCCCGGCAGCTCGAAATAGACCGGCTCGTGGTGGTGGCGGGAGGGGACTGTCACAACGCCCTTGTGGACGGGCAGAAGGTCGAATATTCTGGCGTGCCCACCCATTACTTCTTCTATCCTTTTGAAGAGGATTATTCTTTTCTTTGCGAGCAGCTGGAAAAATTGTCTTCATTTCTCGGGGGAATAGAGGACCCCTCCATGTTCGATGCAGTTGCACGTTTAAAGGAGCGGACCCTCGATATTGATAGGAAAAGGAAAGAGGGCGATATATCAGCCATCAATGCATTCGAGATCATGGTTGCGGCAAGCGATATGAAGGGGGATTTGAATAAATTCGAGGATATGGTGGATAATGTCAAAGAAGAACCGGTGGAATACAAAGCCCGTATTGCACTGCTCGGTGTTCCCCCAATCCACTACGATTTCCATAAGATTCTGAAATCATTGGGTCTTCATGTTGTCTACGACGAACTGCCCTACGAATTCACACGCCTTACGGGGAGAAATATGGATGAGCTGGCAAAAAACTACCTGAACTACACATTTGCACGAAAATTATCTTTTAGGCTCGATTTCTTAGAAAAGGAGTTGAAAAGGAGAAACGTGGACGGTGTCATCCACTACACCCAGTTCGCATGCCATCACCTCCTGGAGGACGATATGATGAGAAAGAGGCTGGACTATCCCTGGCTCGTGATCCAGGGGGACATGCCCCACAGAACACCTTCACAGGTGAAAACCCGGCTGGAGGCCTTTGCCGAGATGCTCCAAAAGTGGTAGTATCACAATTTCTGATGACTTTCAAGCAGCTTTTATCATTTACAACCCAGAAATTTATATATGCGGCAGATGACATTACAAATATGGTAGAGGTGCTCAGCTCTTGGTTAAAAACAGCATGTTCCCAGCCGTCATGATTATGCTATTACTGGTGACAATCACCTTCAGCTCACCCTCCGGTGCCGGGGAAACTCAGATTCAGGAAAAGGTGTGCTCCCCTTCCACACTCCGTGCACTGAATGCACTTGCTCCGGGTGACGAGGCGGAGATAATCGTGCAGTTTACAGGAGGGGTAAAAGATGTTGATGAGGAGGTCCTTTCAGCGCTCCGGTTCCAGACCCTTTACACGTATCATGTCATTCCCGCGGTGTATGTCAAGGGCAGTGCGGAGGCTGTTTCGGTCCTGAGCGGATATGAAAGGGTGAAAAGAATAGACATCAATTTCGATATCGAGCTCGACATGGAGCTCTCCCTTTCCGTCATCAACGCCACAAGGACATGGAACAGGATCATCAACGGCTCGGGTTCGGTGTCCCACATAGACGGCACAGGCGTAACATGCGTTGTTGTGGATACGGGAATAGACGCCGGACATCCGGACCTGGATTACAGGGAAAAGACCATCATGAACCTCTTTTTGAACCATGAAAACGGCTACACCTGGGTGGAGATGGAAAATACGGATTTCGACTACGGTCACGGGACGCACGTGGCAGGTACGGTTGCCGGGAACGGCGATGCATCGGCCGGTGCCAGGGCGGGAGTGGCGCCAGGGGCGAATCTCATAGGATTGACCCTTGTTGACCCTACGGTGGCGGATTATCTCATCAGCCTTGAATGGGTGTACGACAATTCCCGGCCCAATGCCAATCCCTACAACATCAGGCTGGCAACTAACAGCTGGCACGTGGAGGCCCAGGACCACGGTGTGTACGACCCCGATGCCCCTCTAACCCAGGTCATAGAGAAGCTTGCCTTCGAGAACAACGTTGTATCCACATGGTCGGCCGGGAACCACGGTCGGGACGACCCCGAGGGAGAACATGGGCTGACAAGCCCCCAGGGTAACACACCCGTTGCAATAATGTGCGCTGCGTACGAAAGGGACGGCAGCGCAGTAACGGACTTCAGCTCTAAGGGAATGAGGGGTCTGAACCACACCTATCCCGACATCGGCGCCCCTGGAAGAAGTATATGGAGCGCTCATGCCAGAAGAACCGTCATCAGTGCGGGCTCGAAACTGGGAGGCAATCCAAATCCCTACTACCTGGCCATCTCCGGCACCTCCATGTCCACGCCCCACGTTGCCGGACTTGTCGCCCTGTTATGGCAGGCCGCACCCTCTCTAACCATCAGTGACAGGCACGAGGACTACAGCGGTGAGGACGATTCCTGGTGGGAGAATCCCGCCACGAGGATCCACGAGATCGAATGGATCATGGAGGCCACAGCCACCTACCTTCCTCCCACCGAGGAGCACGGGGTTCCTGTCCCGGATAATATGACCGGTGCGGACGGTAGGCCCATGGACTACTGCCAGGGTTACGGAATAATCGATGCGGAAAAGGCCGTTGCCGTTGCCCTGACCCTTGAGAGGCTCCGAAAGATGCATCCCCACAGGGATATCACTGTTGCGGATGCCCTGAGAAGCTACGGGGACATGATGGTGACGGTGGAGGAGGAAAAACCTACGAATGTCCTTTCCGTTGCATGGGAAGGGGAGTACAGCAGGTGGAACGACCAGTTCGGAAGGTCCTTGACAACCGTGAATCAGACAAAGAACCTGTTCGTTCCCGAAAATGTCAAGAAGGTGATCGTTGACCTGGCCTACGACCCTGTGGACGCCTCCGAAATGGCATCGGGAGACATCTCCTTTACCATCGACTTCGACAACGACGGAGCCGTGGACTACACAGGCGGATTGAGCCCGGTCCTATCGGGCACAAGACACGAGGAGCTCGATGTGGACCCCCAAACCACCGATGCGCTCTGGGCCTTCGGCATCGTGGGTCAGGGCTTCAAGCTCCAGAACCCGCTGCGCCAGAACAGCTACATGGAGCTGAGAATCGAATATTCCATGTCTGTGCAGCTCGTTGTGGACGGGTTGGAAAACGATACGCTGTTTATCAACTTCGAGGACGATAATTCCATGATCGCACCTCTGAGGTTCGGCATATCCACATCTGAGTATTCGGGGGGCGATCTGGAGATGAACGTCAATTACTACGACCTTGGGGCCGTAAAGTTGAAGGAGGGGGATGTAAAACCCCCGGGAGAGGAAGAGAGGCTGCCCCCGTGGTTCTTCCCGCTGGTGGGACTTATCCTGATTATAGTCGCATTTGCATGGCGAAGGATAAGGGAACAAAGAAAGCCCCGCGGGTAGAGCCCGCCAGGACCTGGGCGGTTCGGTCTCAGATATCCCATACCTGATTCATATCAAAAGTTTTTTTTAATAGGAGGGATTTCACAGTGCTCGAGGAGTATGCACCTGACCTTAGTCGTGTCTCTCGTCGTCTCATTTTTTACAACCGTATTCACGGTACCCTGGCTTATCGCCCAGTTGAAAAAGAAAAACCTCACGGGAGTGGATCGCAATAAGTTCAGCAAACCCAGAATTCCGGAAATGGGGGGACTGGCCGTTGTCATAGGATTCATTGCTGGGGTTTCCACTCTCTTGGCCATAATCAAGGTCGCCACCGAAGACAGCCTTCCTTTCCTTGCCAGAGCCAACGACATCAACCTTGAAATCCTGGCAGCAGCCCTTCTGGCAGTGGTGGGGGCGGCCCTTACGGGCATAATGGATGATCTGTTCGGCCTGCGCCAGAGGGTCAAGGCCGTGATCCCCTTCCTGTTTGCCATACCTGTGGGCGTGTACACTGTTGATACCACTCTCAGGTTCGTATTTTTCTCACATGATTTCGGGGTCTGGATGATACTGATAGCCCCGTTCGGTGTGACATGTGCGGCAAATGCGGGCAACATGCTTGAGGGATTCAACGGTCTGGGCACTGGCTTGGGAATTATCATCTCCATAACGTTGATCATCATTTCCCTCTGGTTTGAGGTATGGAACTCATTGATTCTGCTGTTCCCGCTTCTGGGGACCCTCGTCGCGTTTCTTTGGTTCAACAAGTATCCGGCCAAAATATTTCCAGGTGACACACTGACGCTTTTTGTTGGTGCAACCATAGCATGTGCGGCCATACTCGGGAATTTCAAGGCCATCGGGGCATTGCTCTTCATACCCATGATCATCGAATTCTTCCTCAAACTCAGGGGGCATTTTAGAGGCGAGAATTACGGTACTCCGGATAAGGAGGGATACCTCGCATACACAGGGAAGATGGAATCGCTCACTCATCTGGTCATGAAGAAGAAAAAAGTCAACGAAAAGCAGCTCGTGTGGATCATCTGGGGCATGGAAGGTTTACTCTGTGCTGTCGTGATGACCCTGGTCATTACCGGCATCATCTAATCGATTGAGTGTCATACGCCAATATCGTATTTGGTCTTTGGAGTTGCATCTGATGGAAGGAACATGGACTTTTAGGGATTATCGTTCGGGAGAGGAAGGTCAAATCAACGATCTCTTTAATTCCATATTTGACAAGAAAAGATCTATGGAGCATTGGAGATGGGAGTTTACAGCAAATCCTGACGGACAAAAGGTACTGGTGGGCGAAGATGATGGACGTATCTTCGCCCATCTCGCCTCCCTTCACCGCAGAATCAAGATAGGAGAGGCAGAGACGCTTGCCTCCCTTGAGGTGGACGGGATGACCCATCCCGACTTTACGAGACGGGGTGTCTTTGTCACCCTTGGAAAGAGCTTGCTCTCCGAATTGGACCGCGAGGGTTTCGGGCTGGCATTCGGTTTTCCCAATGAAAAGGCTGTTTTCGGCCACCGAAGAATGGGGGCCCTGGAACTTTTCACACCTTGTTTATTGATCAGACCGCTGAACTTTAAGCGCATATCAGAAAAGATGTTTGCCAACAGGCTTACGGCCAGGCTGAGCCGGGGGTTTTCCCGATTGGCGTTCACCGTATTTTTCAGGGTGAAAAAGGCCGGTATACCAAGAGACGTGAGCATAAAGGATATTGCACATTTTGATGAAAGGTTCGATACGTTCTGGGCAGCTGCAAGCAAAACCCATCGGGTGATATTGAAACGAAATAGCAGTTATTTGAACTGGCGTTACATCGAGCATCCGGGAAAACATTACAAGATATTGGCAGCTGAGAAGAAAGGGAATGTTCTTGCTCTGGTTGTCTTTAGGGTAAAGGAAATGTACGGCCTGAAAAACGGGGCGATTGTGGATATGCTGGCCCTGCCGAAAAACGAAAACGTCCTCCATGGATTATTGATAAAGGCTGTGGAGGAGCTGGCAAAGGGGGATGTTGACCTCATCGCCTGTTTGATTCCAAAATGGAGCGATTACTACAAAGTTCTTAAAAAATGCGGATTTGCACGCTGCCCAAAACAGTTGAACCCAAAAGATAGACCCCTCATCATCTATCCACTATCGGACAAGATCGCTCTTGATGTCATTAAAGATCCCCTTGCCTGGTTCATCACCTGGGGAGATACCGATGTGATGTGAAGTAACATGCGAGGTTGACGACGGATGAATAAAGGAATGATTCTGAGTATCGATATCGATCATTTCCCTGGCAGTGAAATCGGTGTCCAAAGAATATTGGATCTGTTGGAAGACCGGGGTTTAAAGTCAACTTTCTTTATTGCTGGCAAGTTCGCAGAGGAATGCCCCTCCGTGCTCAGAGAAATAGACAGGAGAGGTCATGAGATCGGTTGTCACGGGTATGCCCACGGCCTGGACCTCGAGGAGAACTTTGCCCTTCTAACGCTGGAGGAGCAGAAAAAGAGGATCGGACGCGCTTCGGAGGTCATCGGAAGGATCATCGGCAGGGAGGTGACAGTTTTTAGGGCCCCCTATGCCAAAGCGAACTCCACAACGATTACGGTACTGGAGAGCCGGGGTTATACGATCGACAGCTCGGTTGCAGCCAGGAGGTTCGACTTCGGTATGGGTGTGGCAAACAGCGTGGGTGCGTTCTTCGCCCCCACCAAACCCTATCATCCCTCGAGGCAAAATATATTCAAAGACGGAGATTCCGAAATTTTGGAGGTGCCCATATCTGCCTTTGTCGCCCCCCTCACATTATCTGCGATCAGATCGTTTGGAGTGAAGAGGATCCGATTGATATTCAATATGGCCTACCGCTATTTCGATCCCCTTGTTTTCTATCTTCATCCGTGGGAGGTCATGGCAGCAGATGAGATTCGTTTGTGGGAGGGTGTACCTAAAAGGCACCTGAGGAACAGGGGGAAGAGGGCACTTTCGGCTCTTGCAGAGTTCATCGATTGCATCAATGGAAAAGTCGAATTCATACAGTTTGGGGATGTCTTGGAGAAAGAAGCAGATAAGGAGCAAGGGTGATCGTCCAAATGAAGGAAAGGAGGTTTGGTTCGAAGACGGTGTGCATGCCTGTCTATTCGTACTATCCTTTCGATCCCAGGGTGAGAAGGGCTGCAGAGGCCTTACTGGAAGAGGGGCATTCTGTTGACGTCATATGCCTGAGAGGGAGGGGACAAGAAAAAAAGGGAACATACAACGGTGTGAATATCCATAGGGTTTCCCTGACCCATAAAAGAGGCGGTTATCTCCGCTATTTCTACCACTACACCATGTTCTTTATCCAGGTCTTCATAACACTGAACAGGCTGGATGTGAGGAGAAGGTACGATGTTGTCCATGTCCATTCGCTCCCCGATTTCCTCGTATTTGTCGCCATTGTCCAGAAACTGAAAGGAAAGAAGATCATCCTTGACCTGCATGAGGTCATGCCCGAGATATATGCAGCGCGTTTTAGAAAGAAAATGAAAGACTTCTCGGTGAAGGGTATCGCATTTCTTGAAAGAATCAGCACCGCTTTTGCAGACGGGGTCATCACGGTGAACGATGTGAGAAGGGAAGTGATCGTTATGCGCGGTGTTCCAAAAAGAAAAATCACGGTGATCATGAACACTCCCGACGAAAAGCTTTTTGTCAAAGGAACCTTTGAAAAGCTGGAGAAATTGAAGGCGGAAAGGGGGCTTGAAGGCAAGTTCATCACCGTTTATGTAGGAGGTATAAATCCAGAGCGAAATCTCGAGGTCATACTCAAGGCAATGGCCATTGTGAAGAACGATATACCCGAAGTTTTCTTTCTGCTGTTCGGCCACACATACGGCCAGGCCGGTGTGAACCACAAGGAGGATCTGAGAAAGCTATCAAACGGTCTGGGACTTCGGAACAATGTATACATCGGCGGTGAGCTCCGGGGAGAGGAGGTTGCAAGTTATATGGAACTGGCGCATTACGGTGTCGTCTCCTACCTTGTAAATCCCATGACGGAGCTGGCCATGCCCAACAAGGTGTTCGAATACATAGCATTGGACAAGCCCATCATCGCATGTCGGCTGAGGGGGCTTGTCTCCCTGCTGGGGGACGCTGCGGTCATATACTACAACCCGGGAGACGAAAGGGACCTCGCAGAAAAAATAAGGTGGGTTTACAACAACCCGGACAAGGTAGAGGAAATGACAAGGCGCGCCTGGAAAATTTACGAAAAACATACGTGGGCCATAATGAAGAAAAGGCTGAATGACCTCTACTATCGAATTTAGCAGTTTCAATTCGAGCGGGTTCAATCTATGGACGCCACCAGGATATCGACGATCCTTTTTCCCGTGTTTCCGTCACCAAAGGGATTGGCGGGGCTCAGCTCCTTACCCAGCATTTCGGAAATCCCGTTCACCACGTCCTCGCTTTCGATTCCCACGACAATATTCTTGCCCACCTGTACCGTTTCGGGTCTTTCGGTGTTGTATCTCAGGGTTATGCACGGTACATTCAGTATGCATGCCTCCTCCTGAACCCCTCCGGAATCGGTGAGCACCGATGCCGCATGTTTCTCGAGGATGAGGAAATCCAGGTATCCCACAGGTTCGATCAATTTTATGCCGCTGTTTTCCTCCAAGCGGGCTTTCAGCCCGAACCGTTCCGCCATTTTGACTGTCCTGGGATGGATGGGATAGATGACGGGCATGTCGAAGCTGAGTGGGACGAGCCTCAATGCCTCCACGATTTTCCCCAGCCTGTTCTCATCATCCACATTCTCCTGCCGGTGAAGCGTCAGAAGGAAGTACCTCCCCTCTTCAAGGCCCAAATCGCTCAAGATACTGGATCGCTCTTCCGCGATTCTGAGATTGTGGTGTGTTGCATCAACGATCGTATTACCCACCACGTATATCTTTTCCTCGGGTATGCCCTCATGAACCAGATTCTCTTTGGAGACCGTGGTGGGGGCGAACAGGTAGCTTGACAGATGATCGGCAATCAGCCTGTTTATCTCCTCGGGCATGCTCTTATCAAAACTCCTTAAACCTGCCTCCACGTGCCCCACTTCGATTTTGCACTTGGATGCGGTGAGGGCACCTGCCAGAACCGTGTTTGTGTCGCCCTCCACCAAGACCAAATCGGGCCTATCGGATAACAATGTTTTTTCAATTTCAATGAGCATCTTACCCGTCTGCACACCATGTCTTCCCGAACCCACCTCCAAGTTGTAGTCAGGTTCGGGTAGATTGAGCTCCTCAAAAAATATCCGGTCCATATTGTAGGAGTAATGCTGGTTGGTGTGCACCAGAAAAAAATCGACCCCCCGCTTCCCGAACTCCCTTACGATGGGGGACATCTTGATGATCTCTGGGCGAGTGCCCACTACAACGCATATTCTCATTCCAATCCATGTCCCAAAACCCTTACGCTGAATCCCGCTCTTTCCCAATCGGACGAAAGGCAATGCTTTGTATCTATGACCTTTTTATGTTTCATCAAAGGGGAAATACTGCTAATATCCAGGTTATTGAATGCCCTGTGATCTGCAAGAACCACTATGCAGTCCGAATCAGTCACAGCCTCAGAAAGAGGCAGAAGCTCGTTCATAAAATCTTCCACCATGGGGTCGTAGATGCGCACCTCGTATCCCTTCCCTTTAAGTAGCGAAATGACCTTCTGGGCAGGTGATTGCCGCGTATCACCCACATTGCCTTTGTACGCCACCCCAAATACTGTTAAAACAGGATTTT
>CP070726.1:1922206-1929603 GCA_020350865.1 Thermoplasmata archaeon | reverse complement strand
TCCTGTAGTTGTCGCCCAGCAAATGCCCGAGGGCCACATCGAAGACCTGCTGGTTGCTTATGATGCCGCCCACCGGGCCCCACCTGCCCAGGCAATCCAACCTTATCAAATTCCCGTAGGTCTTGTTATCCATATCATCCGAGTCCATGGGTAGCTCCACCTGCAGCACGTCGATTACCTGATCCCCCCTGATATACGAATCCAGCTTGAAATCGGAGCTGAAGAACTGGTAAAAGTTGGTCAGGTTATGCATAGTGGAAGTGTGCGCGCCATCTGGAGCCACCCTGTGGAAGTGCAGGGCTCCGTGTGTACGATTGATGTACTCCCTGAAAACCACATATCCGTTCCCGTGCATGTCCACGTGCAGTTTTGGGGGTGTGTCAATGACCTGTACGGTCTCCAGTTCTATAGGGGATATCAGGAACTCGTATTCCCGGTTTACCTTTGCGTAGTATAAGCTGTTTCCTCCTCCCTCCATCTCCAGCAGCATGTGTATGTTGTCCATGTCGTCTGCGGTGATCTGTCCTTCGGATATGGGATACCCGGTGAATGTCTCTTGGAGGAGGAGCACGCCTTCGGAATCGTATTTGTAGATATCCTGGCCGTCCAGGATGTGGAAATTGTCCTGCTTGTCAGTGGCGAATCCGATCTCGTTGTGTCCACCGCCGAAGGGCATGACCTGTTCTCTTATCATGTTCATGGCCTGGTCCGCCTCGGTCCAGAACAGGGCATCGGACTGGTTCCTTGTGAATATGTGGAAGTGTCCTTCCAGGTCCACGAGGACATTCAATATCTTGAACTGTTCCCTCTCGGAGATCATGACCTCTCCCAGACTGTCCCTGGCATCGGGATCTCCTCTGACCTCCAGTTCCAGAAGGCCCGTGACCGGGTCCACCGAGTAGGATACGGGGGGTGCGGTTGCGGTCCTGTCCACGGTAAAGGTTCCGTCCCACGTGCCGACATTGCCCGCAAGGTCAGAGGCATCTATGTGCAGGCCGTATGTTCCCTCCACAGGAGGATGGTATTCGGCGTGCGCCATGAGGTTGTAGTAGAATTTGGTGCCGCCCGTGAGCGTGAGGTCGAAGGCGTCCGTGGAAAGATCGGGCAGGGTCACGACGGCGCTGCAATGGTACATATCCTCCGAGCCCTGCTGGGGATGCAGGTTGTCCTGGAAGGTGCGCACGGTTACGAACACATCTCCGTTGCCCGGATCCCGGGCAATGTCTGTGTAGAGGGTGGGGGGATCAAAGTCCAGGATCATCTCCCTGGATGCGGAACCCGTGCCGCCTGCAGCGGTGGTGCCCACGGCCTCCAGGAACCAGTAGATTCCGTCCCCCAGACCGGGAATCTCCTCGAGGTCGAGGGTCGCCGTCCAATCAGTACCGCCGCCCGAAACTGGGACATCCATCTCCACACCGTCGGGCCTGGTCAGGGTCAGGTCGAGATCTATCAGGGGCTCGTTGGCGGTGATGTTCACGTCAACCAGGCCGCTGAACTTTGGGGGCTGGGCATCGGGTGCCTCGCGGTCCACGACATCCATCGTGATATTCACATCGTCTTCGCCCGCACGGATGTCTATCTCCGGGTCCCCGAAGAGGTTGAGCAGCATGAAATGCATTCTGTTATGCGATTCCCTGGCCTCTGCAAAGGCTTCCCCGAGTGTTGTCCTGCCCTCGTTGAAGATGCATTCGTAGAAGCGATATGCCATGTGGTTTGAGCCCGTATAGGCGGTCCTGGAGTGCCCCATGTTCGCTACGGCCCCGTACTGCCTGTTAAGGTAGTGTACACCAGCAACCTCTGATTGGGAGTCTATGGGCATTGTCGAGCAGCCCCAGTTGTAGTAGATGAAGGGCTCCTCGTTCTCCAGGGTATCCACCCATTGCCAGGTGTGCGGGTAGTTCGGCGACCCGTGGTCGAAGTAGGTCATGAAGTGAATCCCGAGATCGATTGTGGCCTTGTGATCGCCCGTGTCCCACATGAGGTCGCGCTGGTAATATTTCGCCCTTGCGTAGTTTTCCGGATAATAGGTATCCTCCATGTAGTCGCAGAAATCCCCGCCGTACGTCTGACCGTAGATCGCCTTGCCCGTGAGCATGGTCCGCTTGAGCCAGGGGGATTCATGCGGGGCCTGCTCGTAGAAGATGAGCTTGTTTATGTAGTTCTGAATATCTGTTGTCGTCTTGACCGGAAGCCTGCCAACCAGGATATCGTACTCCATGTCCATGTCATCCTCGTATTCCCCGAAGTACTCGTCACCGTCCGCGTTCATGTTGCCGTCCAGACAGCCATAGTAGGAGTCCGATGGTATATCGGTGTCGGTACCGTAATGAAGCTCCCTTGCGGGGACCATGGGGTGATGCGCTCCCAGGACCACGTATTGGGTTGCCCAGTTGTAATAGGCATCCTTGATGAACGATCGTATCTGGGCCTGGGTGTCGTTGAATACGGGATTGGAAACGTTCCAGTAGGCGGGATCGGAGGTGATGCTCTCCACGGTCTTTATCGTGGCGTTTATACTGGTATCGACTCCTTCCTGGACCCTTGTATTCTTGTAGTCCACAAGCGGTTGGAACGCCGACACGAACGCCTCGGTTGTGATGATCACGTAGTCGTACTGGGGCTCTTCGATTACTCCTATCCCATGCGCCATCGGTTGGGGGTAGGTCTCAAAGGTTTCGGGGTTGATGACCTCGTCCTCGACAAAGGCGCGATCCGAGACCAGGCCGCGGAAGGGGTGTGTGAACTCGGCAGGTGTGCACCGCACCTGTATATCGATTTCGGAATGCAGCGTGACCCTGCCAGTTTGCGGCACGTACTGGATGGGGTAGAGATTGATTGTGACCGTACCGTACCCGCAGGCCCACTGCATCCCATCAACCTCGTAGATCTCACCGGGATAGGGGTCGGCGGAAGCGTACACCGCGGGATCGGGTTCCACGGGTTCGAAATCTCCCTCGAACGCCACATCCAGGGAGACCGGCGGCTGGGTGGGCGGTATGTCGTAGGTCCCTTCCAGCAGCTGCTCCCTGCTGTACACCCTGACATCATCCACCTGGTGCCTGTAGGGAATGAGCAGCTGGACCCTCATCCATGAAATGGCTGGCTCGCCCCCGCGCTCCATGTCGGGGAAGCCGCCCTCCAGTATAAAGCGGGTCCTCCCGTCCCCGTCCACCTCCATGGTGGGCGGGTCGATATTCATCGTAACCCTGATGTACTGGTTATCGGAGGCCGGTGTGCTCGGCTCGCAGCTCTCGTCAGGAACTTCGGGCGTGCCTTGCTGCGGCGGTTCCTCGGGAGGATCATCCGTCACTTCGGCCGGCTCACTTTGCTTTGGCGGCGCTGGTGCAAAGACCATACCGGTAAACATGTTGGCCACCAGCAGCAATGCGATCGCCATGCAGATGGTTCGACTACTCTCCAAAAACAAGCTTCTCAAAATTTTCTCTTTTCCTATCATAGTCCTCACCTTTTTGCAGCACTGCGGCGGATCTGTCGGACACCTGGCTTGAGAAGTATTTATAAGTCGATTGTACTTTTAACTCCCCTCAATGTCGCATGCCCCCCGCATAATCTGCGCATTGCTTACCTTTTATTACCCATAGAGATAAACAATACAGACGGTAATCGATGTAATCTTATTTAGGTTTTTAGGTGAGGTGTCCGTCCTGCGTTTTTCGGGCTGCCCGCTTTGCTTTCGGCCCCGAATCCTCGGGAATCTACGATATGCCGCAGCGAAGCCGTCACACTTATGCTAGGCGCACTTAAAAGGAGGGGATTGTTGACTTATACACAGATTATCCTTAAACGAAATATAGATTAATGATGTGACTTTCGTCTGAGTTTGAGTATAATTTCTATTGGAACAAAAATAATTATTGTTAACAGAACTACCCAGTTGTTGTACACGCTGTATCCGTTTAGGTGTTTTACTGTAATATTGATAGTAGCTGGTATCAAGTTCTCATCAATATCATATCTAACTTTTGTCAATTCTATAACAAAACGGTAACCATAATATTTTTCCTTCGCTTTTATATGAAACTCGCCAAATGAGACATTCTCCATTACCTCACTAACTATCACATTTTCGAATATGTCTTCGAGATATGCTGTGACATAAACTTTAGGTAATGTCGTATTTGCTGAGAATCTTATCAGAAATTCATCCCAATCCTGGGGCTCATCTACACCGATAATCCCAAAAAACGAATGATAGGCTTCTATCTCGGCTCCCCATTCGGGTGAATAAACATGCGGTCCATTTGAATAACTATCTTGAGTTCCTATATACTCTTGTGATAACGGTCCAATATTTAGAAATATATTTATAATGGTAAGAACAGCCGCTATCCTGATGTAAACCGGAATTCTCTTTCGAAATTCTATTTTTCGCCGCCTTAAATGGTCCTTTCCGCCAACGATCTCAATGGCCTGATTCACATCACCCTTCAAAAATGCTTTTATCGAATTTGAAAAGACCTCGAGAATCCCATGACACAGTTCGTGATACGTTATCTCAAGGCCGATTTGATCATAATCCTTTTTTGATATATATACCGATAAATTTCCATCCTTATAGACAGTGATTCTTGTCGATTTTTCAATATCTCTCTTTCCTCCAACAATGCCCACCATAATCGAGGGCGTTGGAAGATAGAATATAATACCGTTTCCAATTCTTTCATAACCTGCGAGTAGCACCTCTCTTTCCATCACCTCTCCATACTCCCTTAATTTCCCACCCCAATCATCTATTTTATCCAGATCAATCAGCTTGGTTGTATATGGCCTTTCGGTGTATCCATCGTCTAAGGTTTTCACCCTCCGTCCATAACGTACGATGATATTATTATACCAATCGGAAATTGATCCCTCATGACGCAGGTTTATGAGGGTTGCAGACAAAAATCCCAGGATCACTAATTCAAAGATGAATGCTGGGGCATATCTCGGAGGAACCAAAAACGTTTCCAGAAATAAAATAAAAAACAATAAAAAGATAATAATTATTAATACTAGGCTTTTTTTATTATTTACGTACGAAACTCGTTTTGCTGTAACTATGGTCTTTACCGCATGAAAAAATGAGTAAATCATTATGACAATGCTCAAGGCGAACATAAAAAGAATCACATTTAAAACAAGATCATGTTCGATATCAATAAGGGCTATTAAAAGAGCTACCATTGTCAAAAAAAAGGCTAAATATGGCCATGTCCATTTCAAGTTCCTGATCGCATAGTCTTTCAGATCCACATTCTTTTTATCTTCAACTTTACGATTCATTATTTTCCCCCCTTTTCTAACTCGATGATCTTTTCCTCTGCAAGGAATTCTAAAAGGTCAATTATTTGAATCAAATCCTCGGGCCTTTTTAGTTCTGCTTTCTCGGCAATCTTTAAAACATTTTTTGGTTTCTCGGTTGATTGAGGCAAAAACCACAGGAATTTCCCCTCAACATCAGAAAGCTGCAGAGTTCGTGAAACACCGATTCTTCCAAAAGCCTTGGACTTTTCCATGAAATTGATTTCAAGTATCTTTCTTTGTTCTTCATCCCAACGATAAGTTACTCTGGCTTTCTTCTTTTCCCTGACAAAATAGTCCTTGGCTTTATTTCGGGCGATTTCACATTTTTGTGACATTATTTTCTCAAGATTCAAATCAACTTGCATTTGCTTATCATGCAGGGAATATTCAACCAATTTGGATTTTCCTTGTCTTACTCGCGCCTTAATGATTTTATTTTCCTTCATAGATTCCAAATAGGACTGCGCCGTGGCTATATGCACCCCCATTTCCCTTGCAGCCTCACTTGCCGAAACCCACCCCCTTAAGTACAGGATTTCAAGAATTGGTAAAGAGTGTTCCTTGCCAAGTTCTTTAAGTGCCGTGTATTTGATTGTTAAGGACATAATTTTTCAACCTTATAATTAATATATTCAGCTTATACTTCAACGTAATTATAGCTTTCATAATATTTAAGGATATCGATGGAAATGGGCTCGATATTCCCCCTTGGAATCCGAAAATCGTTTAAAATCGCTTGAGTTTATATCGGAGCCGTCCCCCTTCTTCCCCGGCACGCTTTTTTTAGGAGGGGATTGCAGAAGATCATATATCTTCGGAAATATTCATTTCCTTCTCTTTTTCTCTTTAATGATAAATCTTCATGAATAATTCGTAAAGTATGAAAGTCCAGATGATTTGAAATCACCTTCCCATCATTAACATACATATAAACACCCAAATCTAAACCTTTTTTTAATAGTTCGCCCATATTCCCTTCATCTTTTCTAACATCCAATCATATGGGTTGGGGGAAGCCGCATGGATGAATTCGAATTTAAATTTGAGCGTGTAAAACTGGAAATGGAACAGCTACAAAAAAACATGATAGCCTACGGCAAAAGCCAATTTATGATCAAGGGGTGGGCCATCACCCTTTTCTCTGCTTTACTCTTTTTCGGTAGCAATGAAATCAACCTTATCTTTCTCCTTTTCGGTGCTGTGGTGGTGGTACTCTTTTGGACCTTGGATTCATTTTTCAAGCATATTCAATTGGTATACATCAAGCGGGCCTTGGAAGTTGAACGGCTGCTTCAACATGTACAATTCTCAACAGACGGGCGTTCATTCGATAAACACAAAGTTCCAATGATAGAAACATATTTCAAAGCCCTAGATAGGAATATCCCAGAAAAGGCAAAACAGGTCTTCTGTGCCGCCCTTAAGTTTCAAATAATGCTCTTTTATGCCGCGATGCTGGCAATTCTAGCTGGTCTGTATGCCTTTGAGGAATGTGGCCTATTGTATGCTGCTGCCTCCATTATCATCATATTCTTGTTCCCACTCATCATCAGCGGGCTGTCTCACACCTACTGCTGTAATGTACCAGAATTGGATAAATACCTTGTGGATTCTGTACCCAAACACCCTAACCAGAAATTAAGACGAAAGTGAGTCCGCAATAGGATGCCTAGTCCTTGATGGATTAGGATTCTGTTTTTCTGTACCAAGTACAGAGCGCCGGTTCTGACTCCTGAGATTGCCGATAGATGCGAAGAAATCATCCGGTCAGTAGCCAGGGGTTTGGAGTTTTAAGAATCACAACAAGTTCTAAAAGGATAGGCATGCGGAAGGATATGATTTTTACTTATTCAAATATTTTTTTTCAGAGAATATTTGAGGTTACAAGTTCATAAATTCATTTCGTCGGTAAGAATGGCTTTAATAACCTCTTTAAAGTTTTCATTTTCGATTGTTGCATCACATTCATTGCAGAATTTTATTTCCTTTAAAGCTTTAATTAAGTCAGAACGGTTCTCACAAAAGTCCATAACACATCCTCTGGTTTCATCATGGAATCCCAAATCTGTAAAATATCCGATTAATTGGGC
>CP070726.1:1905803-1922106 GCA_020350865.1 Thermoplasmata archaeon | reverse complement strand
AGATCGTTTGCAGGGATTCGAGCCGATCAGGCAATCCATGTATCGGGCACTTGAAAATGGGCTATCACAGGGGCATGATCGGATTCGGGAAACTTCTTGTCCGTCGCATAGGCAAGAGACTCATCAGGCAGGATCTCGTTATAGATGTAGGTTTCCATCCAATATGGAAATAAACCCTGGGAAACCACCAGGTGGTCGAGCATATTGCCCTTGCCGTGGTGAAAGAGGGAGTACCGCTGCTGCGGCGGTACATTGTATTCGCAAGGTATCATTACGTGATCCCTGATATCCGGATTCTGGGTATCCTGAACGCTCCCGACTATTGCTTTGAAGGGAACCGACCCAATTTCCGCGTTAAAGTCCCCACCCACAACAATGAGTGCTTCTCCTGCGTTTTTATCCAAAATATCATCGAGTAGGACGCGGGTTTCCAGGGCCTGTCCAACCCGTTTGATGGCCGAGAGGAAAAACCCCTCCGCCCACCCGGAGTGTGAATCCCAGATGTACCATGTTCTATCATTTTGGCCCTTTATCGGGGTCGGGTGCATGGATTTCAGATGTATATTGACAATGTGGAGTATCTTGCCCTCCCCCAGGGCTATCTTTGCGTACTGAATCGGCCGCTCCCAGGACACCTCATCTGCTTCTTTCTCCTCAGGCTGGGCTGTGATCTTTCTCCACATGGTTTTGTCTGTGAAGGCATGGTGGTATTGAGAGCTGTCTTGAATCTTCCAGCGGCTCATAACCACCAGGTTGCGCCTTTGATATGGGGTTCCGTCCTTCTTGAGGGTCCATACCTTGTCAAAGTTCTTGTATGGTGTGTTATCTATCAGTTGTGACAGGGCATTGGGGCTGTTCACCTCTTGTAAAAGCAAAACATCCGCGTTCATCCTCAGCAGCATGGGTCGCATGACCTTGATGCGCTCAGGCCATAAATTAGCCACTGAGGCACTTCCATTCTCGTCCAGGTTTTCCATATTAAAAGATGCGATTACCAACTTTTTTATACCCATTTATTAACCCTCCGTGGTCTCCTACAGCCGCGGGAATTACTCTCGGCATTCCCAGCGGCCCTATACCCAACCTTTGTCTATACCTCGGCTATTTTACCCCCATTAATATTATTTTTACAAAAATATTTATACCTGTCGTACAAATTTGTACATAAAGGTTTTATATTAGGATTGGTGAACTAAAAAGAGAAGAAGTGTCATAATGTCAGTTGCAACACCATTCAAATTCAAGGTTTGTCTGGTAGGCGAGCACGCCGTGGGAAAGACGTGTTTGATAAGAAGGTACGTTTTCAACGAATTTTCGGATAGCTACATTTGCACTATAGGAGCAAAGGCCACAAAAAAGAAATTAACAGTTCAGCATCCTAAAACCAAAAAGCCCGTGGATGTTTATCTGCTGATATGGGATATCACGGGGCAGCAGGGCTTTCGCAAGTTGCTGCAGCAAGCGTATTTCTCCGGGGTCCAGGGAATTGTGGCTGTGTGTGACAACACCAGGGAGCGGACATTACCAGAGTTGGGGAGCTGGATAGGGGGAATTCAGGATGTTACCGAAGAAATTCCAACGGTGTTTCTCGGAAATAAGTGCGACTTAATTGAAGAGCAACAGATAAGTTTGAATGAGATCAGAAGCTTTGCTTCCGGATATGAACGATCCGCCGCCTACCTCTCCAGTGCAAAGACAGGATTTAATGTCGAACTGGCCTTCAACATAATTGGCGGACAAATTCTGAAGGAATTGCTTTGATCGAATTGTTATTTATTTCAAGGACACCCAATTATTCTTCATGATTTTCACCCGTGATAATCGCGGGCCAACTATTAAGGTATAGGATATCTCTCCTGATTTGGATAGAAGTGACCTTATTGCATAAGGGCAGAAGGGGGAATATGCCAGAACCGGGACCAGTCAAATTGAAGATTTGTCTGGTGGGCGAGATTGCTGTGGGAAAGACTTGTTTGATTAAGAAGTACGCATTTAACCAATTTTCAGACAACTACATTTGCACGATTGGGACAAAAGTCACGAAGAAGAAAATAAAAGTTGAGAACCCGAAGACAGATGAACCGGTGGATGTTCACCTGCTGATATGGGACATCATGGGGAGAAAGGGCCTTCGCCATCTGCTGCAGCAGGCATACTTTTTTGGGGCCCAGGGGATAATCGGTGTATGTGACAATACAAGGGAGGACACATTATTGGGTCTGGATGACTGGATAGAAGATATTCAGAATGTGGCAGCAGAAATTCCCACCGTCCTTCTTGGAAACAAATGCGACCTTGAAGACGATCAAGAAATAGGAATAGGTGAGCTACGAAGCTTTGCATCTGGATACGAGAAGTCCGCTGCCTACCTTTCCAGTGCGAAGACAGGATTTAATGTGGATCGTGCCTTCAATATCATAAGTAAAAAAATCTTAAAGGATATGTATACATTGTAGTATACCCCATTTTAGAACTGTCAGTTTTCTTCTTCTCTGATATTGAATTGCTTTCTGATTTTCTCCAATATGGCCCTCTCATCTTTTGTGATCTTGCCGTCTTCAAGTGCTTGCTCCAATGCCACCTTATACACTTCGATGACCTTTTTATGGGCTGTTTTAGCCACCTTTCCAAGGATTTCCTCTTCCATTCTTAAATGCTCCTTATTCGAGACATTCAGACATTCCCTGAGAATGAGCAGCATCTCCTTTTCGTCAGCGGAGACCCTTCCATCCTTCCATGCCTGGGAAAGGGCTTTCTTGTAAACTGCAATATCGTCCCTTTTCATCTCCTGAGGTTCTTCTTCTTTTTCCCCTCTCACCTTCTCAATATCGAACACTCCATCTTGCGAGATGTACGAGATAACCTCGGCAAGGGACAAGGAACCCTCCAAAAGAGTGCCTAAATCCTTTATCTCTACTTCTTTGATGTCCCTGGTCCCGTCCTTTACCTTGATTACGATGCCCTTGATATGATGCCGCAGCCTTCGTGCTTTCTCCTCCCCCTCCATGGTCAGAAAGTAGGTTTTCATCCTTTGGCTCTTCCCTGTAACATGTGCGGTCCTCTCCGATAGGAGACCATTCTCCTTCATGGCCTTGAGCGACCGTGGCACATGTTTCTTCTTGATGTGGACGCCTTGGGAGATGCCCTGCTGGGTAATGTTCGGCGGGACCTGTATTTCGTCCCTTAATTTCACGAAATCCAGGAGATGCAGCAGTATCCTATCCTCGATGGTGAAACGAACTTTATCCCGGGAACTATTCATGTCTGGAAATCTGATTGGATGTATAAGTAGTTAACGCGTGCATGAGGCCGATGATTTATTATTATCAAGAAACGGGCAGACAACAGGTGCCATCAACTTCAAATGCCCCCTAATCATGGAGAATTGCCCAATCTCGCAATACTTCACATCAAGTGAATATTGGGGTGTCCCATGGATATCCCCCACATTCTTTATAACAATCGGGGATGAATAACATAATAGAGCGCATTTTAATGAACATGGATGTGGACATTTTCATGTGTAAAAGATGAACAATACGGTTGAAAATGGATTGATATAGACAAAGGGGAATATCATGAAGAAAACTAACAACAAGGGAATACCAAGCGGATTTGGCTACTTAATCGGCACAGGAATGGCTATTGCTGCTTTCATAATCCTTGGGCTAATTTTAAAGAACATTCCCTTAGGAGCTGCATGGTTTGTTTCGGGTTATGCGGTGGGATTCACCATTGAAGGAGATAATCAGAGGCCTTTTTCCAAAAGGCAGAAGAGGATGGCGCTATCATCGGTTATTTCGGGAGGAATTTCCCTCGTGCTGTCCCTTCTTCTCTTCAATGTTGTATTCTTCTAGGCATGCTTAATAAAGCATCTCTTCCAGAATCTCTGCAGCATCCTTCACAAACCTGGGACAGAGCGTATTGAACAGGTCCCTTTCCTTGGCGATCTGTCTTCCCTCCAATGTACTGATATTGCAGTTGAGCAGGTCCCTGCATCTTATGGAGCCGTTCAATATCTTGAATTTGTTGATGAATTCGCCCACCTGCTCGTATGTTTCCTCCCTCGCGTTATCATCTGATTCACCCGTCATACCGTATTTCAGACCAAGGACAATGATGGCCCCCGTGGCTGCTCCGCATACCTCCCCATGCCTGGCAATACCTCCTCCGAACCCCGTGCCCAGCCTCATCCCAATATCCTTAGAAAGGCCGAAATCCGGTCCATAAGTCATCACAATTGCCTGACAGCAGTTGTAATCGTCCTTAAAATACCCGGCTGCTTCCTCGGTTTTTATTTCTTCCATATCATCACCTCAATAGCCCACTAAAAGATTTTTCAATAGCCTTCCCTCAGCTTTTCTGAGATGCTCAAGAAGCGTCGCTTTGCTGATTCCAATTCTCTTTGACAGAGCTTCACTGTTTATCCTCTTGGGGTAATCATAGTAACCTGTTTTCATGGCTGTAACCACGATTTCCCTCTGCTTATCTGTGAGACATGACAGAAGGTCATGCTCCTTAAATGCTCCCTTTTTGAAACTGATGTTCTCTGCAATCCCGATAAGCTTTATTGCGTCAAGGAATTTTTTGATATTCTCCTGGTCTCCCATGGCACTGAATACCAATTTTTCATTGGAAACCAGCATTGGGGCGTCCCATATCAGGTCCAAGTCAAATTCTCTCATCATCTTTCGAAATTCAACTGGGACATGACCTTTTATTATACAGGTGTACTTATTCCCCTCTGATTTCAATACGTTGAGAACCTCCATGTTCTTCTGCTCCCTGAACTCATCTATACTGTGTCCCTCCTTTAATTCCATTTCTGCGACAAAGGCCTTTATTCCCCGGTCAAAGTCGATTTTGAGGACCTCTAGAACCCTTAGGGCTTCTATGTTGTCCATTATGGGGGCACCGGCCTTTCTCATCTCAGGATTTAGTCGGATCTCCACTATCACCTTTCGCATCGTTTGGCGAATTGATTTAGAGGTATTTAAACTACCCTATATGCATGGCTTAAATCTTAACAATATGTCTGATTATATCGTATCGTGGAGAAAGATCGATGTGAAAGTCACTTGGAAATTTGCTTATATCGGGGTCACCCTGGGATGTCCCATAAAATGTTTAAATACAATTACTGACTGATAGTCAGTCAGTTGGTAAATACAGAGGTGGTTTGAAGATGTGGAAAAACGGAAACGCAGGGGAAGAGAATCCCGACATCCCCAATAGGAATATAGGTGGCCTAAGAAGGATCAAGGGGCTGCGGTTTTCTTTTGAGCATTTCAGAATTGACGGTCAGTCCTTTTATTCAATAGTATGGGAGGATGGTGCATGATAAGAGTGGTAAAGGAACCAGAGGAGAGACGTGAAGAGCTAATGGATGTTGCCGAGAAACTGATAAAAAAGAAAGGCTTCGAGAAGACCAATGTATCAGATATTGTGAAGAAGGCAAAGGTAGCACAGGGAACGTTCTACTACTATTTTGAATCAAAGGACGATGTCCTGAATGCCATAATAAACCGTTTTGCAGTGGAGATGGAGGAGTACCTGAAGATTATTGTAGATGATCCAAGCAAGGGTGCAATTGAAAAGATGCTGACACTTTTTGAAGCGGGAAAAAAACTCCGCGAGAAGCGCAAAGGCCTTACAGATTATCTCCACGAGGAGCGAAACGAGCTCTTACATTACAGAATCGAGAAGAAGAAGACACCAATGGTGGCCCGTTATTTTTCGGAAATTATTCAGCAGGGTGTAAAAGAGGGTGTTTTCACCACGGAATATCCAAAGGAGGCCGCCCTGGCCATTTTAGCTGCATCCAGCGAAATAGGCCACGGAGCCATAAGGGAGGGGGCCTCCAAAGTGGAGATGGCCCGGCTGCTTGTGGTATCACTGGATCTCATGGAGAGGATACTTGGTGCGAAGCCGGGAACGTTCATGGAAATCACCAAATCGATGGAGGTGAAGAAATGAATGATGCAGCAGTAATAGAAATCGAGAACATGTCCAAATCGTACCAGATGGGCGAGGTCACTGTGCACGCCCTAAAGGACGTGTCCTTAAGGGTAGAGCCTGGACAGGTCACCGTAATACTTGGCCCATCCGGGTGCGGCAAGACCACACTTCTCAACCAGATAGGGGGCATTGACAGCCCAACCACAGGGAGGATCAGGGTAAACGGCAGCAATATTTCAGAAATGAAACAGAGGCAGCTGACCAAATACAGGCAGGAAAAAATCGGCTTCGTATTCCAGTTCTTCAACTTGATTCCCAACCTCACGGCAAGGGAGAACATTGAATTCGTGCTTGAATACGTCATGGACATGAAATCGAACCAGGTGCACGAAAGGGCCCAGGAATTATTGGATAAGGTGGGACTGGGCCCAAGGGGTGATCACTTCCCGTACCAGCTGTCCGGCGGCGAGCAGCAGAGGGTGTCCATTGCCCGTGCCCTGGCCAAGGACCCAAGGATATTTCTTGCAGACGAGCCCACAGGGGAGCTTGACTACACGACGGGAAAGATGATACTGGAGCTCCTCACATCCCTGGCAGAGGAAGGGCGCGCTGTATTGATTGTAACCCACAACAAGGAGCTTGCCAAGATCGCTCACAAGGTGATATACCTCAAGGATGGAGAGGTTTTAAAGGAGGAGCATAACGAGAATCCGGTCAAGGTATCTGAACTCGAATGGTAAATGGAGTTGGTGTGCATGAGACGGACATTCATAAAAAAAGGGCTCAGGGAGCTCTGGAAACACAGGTACAAGTATCTGCTCCTCATAGTGGTTCTGGCCCTGGGAGTGGCCATGTTCACATCGCTGTATGACATGCTCGATTCCCGCAAGGCATCGTTGAAGGCGATTTACGAGGAAAGCCAGTTCATGGACCTTCAGGTGCAGTTCGAATACGGCCTCACAGCCAACCAGACGGCAGTTGAGAACATACTGGGTCGGCCCGGGATTTCAGAGGAGATTGCCGATGTTGAGTACAGGTTGAGCTATGATGTATTTATCAACTACTCGTCTGGAGATGAGGTTCAAACTGCAAAGGGGATTGTCATAGGCTATCAGGTGTTTGACCCTTCGGACCAACCAAGAAAACTGGATGTTAATAGGCCCCTGTATTATGTCAGCAATCCCCCTGAATTTTCTCAACCCGATGCTTTCGAGTGTTTTGTTGAGCGCAAGTTTGCAAGAAGCAACGATCTCGGGGCTGGAGACAGTCTAACTGTAATAAAGGGTTCGCAGCATGTAGAACTGGAGATTCTCGAACATACCAGTATTCCGGAATATTTCTCGGTGGTAGTCGAGGGCAGTTTCTTTCCCCTCGAAGGTTCCCTGGGTGTGCTCATGCTGCCCATAGAAACCGCCCAGGAAATCTACCTGGGGAATGGAGGAAATGATTTACTGGTGAACGATATTGTAATCCGCCTGAATAATCCCGAGAATCTCGAATCTGTAAGGGAGAGGATAACCCAGGAATTCTCAGATGAGGGGATCCCTGTAAAAACCACTGGCAAGGAGGAGAACCCTGCCCGAGCCTTTCTGAAAGGCGATCTGGAAAACGATGAAGGGATAATGAGCATGTTTCCCGGAATCGTCTTTATTGTGGCCGGATTCGGTCTGATAATGGCACTGAGAAGAATGATTCAAACCCACAGGGCCCAGATTGGTGTTTTCAAGTCCCTGGGTGTTCCCAACAGGGTGGTTCTGATATATTTTGCTACCATTGGAGTCATTATCGCTGTTCTTGGGACGGTGGTGGGCTACATTGCAGCCATTCCCCTCAATATTGCCTTCGAAAATCTTGCCAGGGACCTGCTGGATTCAGCCATATACGAGTACAATTTCAATATCAATAATTACATTGTCGCAGGCTCCATATCGATGATACTGTGTCTCGGCTGCACGATAATTCCGGCCTGGCTGGCCTTGAGAATAAAGCCAATCGATGCCATACAGCAGAGAGAGGGCATCTCAAAGCGCAGTGTGGGACGGATTGCGGGAAAGGTGGGTCGTAAAAGTAAAATGCCTGTTCCCCTGAAGCTTTCCATGCGGAACATGTTCAGGAGACCGGGCCGCACTGTAACCACGGTTTTTGGTGTGGCCCTCTCTTTAGCCCTCTTTCTGAGCTTCGTCATACTCCTTGATTCCATATTGATATATATCGAGGAGACCGAATCAAACAACTGGGATTACGAGGTGGGCCTGGACGGTTTCACCCCCATGTCCATAACCCAGGATTGGGACGATGAAATCCCCATTATCGACGGCGTATACCACGGGATTCTGCTTCCAGCCCAGATCTCACGGGATTCGGAAACAAGGGATGCAATTATTTATGCCCTCGAGGATCTGGATGCCGTTTTTGAGATGGAATATGACAGCGGCGGATTGGTGAGTGGTGACATAGTAATATCATTTTATCATGCTGACAAACTGGATGCGGGTGTAGGCGATACAATCGAACTGGAGGTCCCTTGGCTCGATTTGGCAAAAGGCTATGAAATGGTCAGGCAGGGTCTCACAGTCTCGGGGATACAGTCCAATCATATCGGATACTTTGTCTTCATGGACCTTGTTACACTGCAGACAATTACAAATCTCACGGGTATGGCCAATATGGTCTATCTATCCACCGAAGGCGGGGAGGAGTCTACGTACCTTGAGAATGCACTGATAATGGAACCAGGTGTGACCTCAGTTGCCCACAGGTCTGAAAGAGAGGACCTTATGGGGCCGTATCTTGATCTCATAGTGGGAACGGTTGTAATGATCGGCCTTCTGAGCATGGTTCTAACAGCCGCCATTGTATACAATCTTTTCATGATAAATGCAGAGGAAAAGAAGAGAGATTATGCCACGATGAAGACGCTGGGAACCTCCAGCAAGCGTCTGGGTTATCTGATATTCATCGAGGCTGGTTTTGTGACAGCATTGGGCATCCTTTTGGGCACAATCATGGGGTACCTGATGGCAGTGGGCATGATTATCGGCTCCAGCGAGCTGGAGGTTCTCAATCTGAAAATCCTGTTTTCCTGGGCGGGCTTTGCAGCTGGGACAGTGTTAATCGTGTTCGTGGTTCTGATAGTTTCCTACTTGACGATACGATACATAAAGAGAATCAACATAGCCAATGTGATAAGGGAGAGGAGCACGGGATGACGGATGCGTAAAGTGCGTTCGGCTAGGGATTCTTGGATAATATTAATAATAATGAATGCATGCACCGGCACGGAGGTATGTTATCATGGTGGTAAATCTGGATAGATTGTTCACAAAGAGGGCCAAATCGCTCAAGGCCTCGGAGATACGCGAGCTGCTCAAGTTCAGCCGGATGCCGGGAGTCATCTCTCTTGGGGGTGGCCTACCAAATCCGCAGGCATTTCCGGTGGAGGTCATTCGTGAGTGTATTGGAAAGGTATTTTCGGACAATATCGAAAGCGCCCTCCAGTACGGCACAACAGAAGGTCTGCCCCAGCTCAAAGCTGAATTGGTAAAGAGGATGAAAGAGAGGAAGAATATTGACTGCGCACCGCACGAGATGCTCATCACCAACGGTGCCCAGCAGGCCCTCTCCTTCTGCGGTTACTCCTTTTTGGAGCCAGGGGATACATATATTGCAGGGGCCCCCACATACCTCGGAGCCATTCAGGCCTTTCATGCGTTCGAGGCGAACTGCGAAGCCATACCCGGAACTGAGGAAGGTATCGATATCGAATCCCTGCGAAGAAACCTAAAAAGGCTTCACAGAACGGGTATACTGCCCAAGTTCATATACACCGTCCCAACCTTTCAGAATCCCTCGGGGGTGACAATGTCGGCTGAGCACAGAAAAGAGCTGCTGGAGGTGGCATCGGAATACGATTTTGTAATAATCGAAGACGATCCCTACGGCGAACTCATCTACGAAGGGGAACGGGTCCCACCGATCAAATCCTTCGATACCAAAGGGCGAGTCATCTATATCAGTACCTTCTCCAAGATATTGGCACCGGGCTTCAGGCTGGGCTGGGTGATCGCATCAGAGGAGATCATCAACAGGTTTTCACTTCGAAAGCAATCCTCAGACCTATGTACCAACATCTTTTCCCAGTATGTTGCTTACGAATACATTGCAGGAGGCTATCTTGACAACCAGGTGAAGAAGATAAGGGAGCTGTACAAAAGAAAACGCGATGTGATGCTTTCGGCCTTGGAGGAGTATTTCCCGGAAGGAGCAAAATGGACCCATCCTGCCGGCGGTATGTTTCTATGGGTCACCCTTCCCAAGAAAGTCAACACCAGACTCATGTTCCAAAAAGCGGTGGCAAAAAAGATTGCCTATGTGGTTGGAGATGCCTTCTATGCGGACGGAAGACATTACAATTCCATGCGCTTGAATTTTTCTTATTCCGAGGATGAGGTCATCAGGGAAGGTATCAAACGTCTCGCAGAAGTAGTTAAAGAGGAACTGGAAAGCACGTACGAAGAGGAGTCTCACGTTGCAGACGGGGTATAGGCGAGCTTGAAGCCTGTCTAATCAGGCACTCCTGGCAATTCCCTTTCTCGGGTCTGTTGCCTTGATAATAACACTCACAGAATCCTGGTTGAAACCAGCAAAACCCTGGCTTCTTTCGATGATCTCCATATGACTGCCTATGGCAGACCCCCTCAGGAATCTTGTGAGTTCCTTCTCGGTGATCAAACCTGATTTGTGCAGTGCCCCAGCCCTCTCCGTGCTCACGTTCCAAAACCCCCCCTGGGTGAATGCCTGCCTGAGAAAGGGGAATTCGGAGAAGGGGGGCATGCTGAAGATACCGATTCTTGGAAGATCTTTTTCCATCCTACGAAAATCGCAAGCCACTGCAAGATGGTGAATACCGGAAGAAAGAACGCTCTCACCATGGAGACCTACCCACATGCCAATTGTGCCCAACTCATCTCCTGGTTTGAGTCCCTTGTGGCCGAAATCCATATCCCTCTCTTCGGGGTACAGGTCCACATCAGCGAACACCACCACCTGAGATTTGTTACTTGCCATGACCTGCGCTCCCCACCCTGCCTGCTTTCCCGCATAGAAAGCCTCTCTTGGTTTAAGACCCAATTGCTCGAGTATCTCGATGAGGTGATTGATATTTTTTCTGGAGGAGCGGAAAGCGTGATGGTCATGATTCCCCAGCCCGAGTCCGAAGTTGTCCTGCCTTTCCTTCTGCGTCTGCCCTGCCCTGTTTTTTTGCAGCCAGTATTGTCTTTCCGCCCTGAAAAATGCATCAGCCAGCCTGTGCGGATTGAGGTTTTTCAACGCTTCTTGTATGATTTCCTCGAGTTCCCTGAATCCGTCCTCATCATGGAAGTATCCGCGGTTTCTGCCAATCATGGATCGCAATGCTTTCTCGTACGCAAGAGCGTCGCCATCCTCTTTCACCACAAACCCGTCGTAACCTCTCCTCTCTACAGCATTGAGTACACATTTCTCATTCTTTGCCATTTGAAGGGTACGGTACGACCCGAATTGCGTTCCTGCAATCTCTTCTTTGATATCCATCTTCATCTTTAGGTTGGATACCTCCTCAGGTTTTATTGATAGTTCGGTGATACCTCCGGATCGGATGATGAGGGGGAAGAACGTGCTGTTTTTATGAAGAAACACGCAATCGCCCTCTTTTGCCTCTATATCCTTTTCCTCACTGTATCCTATTTCCTCGAGTTTCTCCCTTCTCACACTCATCTCGGGGAGTACCATATGGTCTATCCAATCGATGAACCTGGTGGCGGTTTGGGTCTGGATGGCTCTAACCAGCTTGCGGGTGTAGGGCAGGCTCCATAGAAAATCATTCACCTGGGTTCTAAGAAAATTCTCTGCTAATGGATAAAGGCCCCAATCAAAGGCCCTCTTATCCTCTCCACCGATTTCTTGTGGCATGTGCATCACCCCATTTTTTTTAACTTCAAACCAGATAGATTGTGTGATGGCGTATCTATTATTTGTATTTGCTTTGCGCAACCTTATTGGGATTGAAGATCTCCTCAGCTTCTTTTTCAGTGATCAATCCCTTTTCCACAGCCAGCTTAGGGACTGAAATACGCCGCTCATAAGCCTCCTTTGCGAGCTTCGCCGCCTCAAGGAAGCCGATTTTGGGTGTAAGGAGGGTGGCCATGGAAGGATTCAGTTCGAGATAGTCCCTGCACCTCTTTTCGTCAGCTTCGATGCAGTTTACCCACCGATAGGTAAATGCAGGCAGAAAGTTTGTCAGTATGGTAATGGATTGGAGAATGTTATGGGTCATGACAGGGGTCATAACGTTCAAGTCGAGTTGGCCTGCCTGGGCAGCATACGCAACCGCAGTATCATTGCCTATAACCTGGAAGGCCACCATGTTCAGACATTCCGCCATGACGGGGTTGATCTTACCCGGCATGATGGAAGAGCCGGGTTGGACCGCCGGTAGCTTGATTTCGGCAAGACCTGTTGTAGGGCCTGAGGCCAGCAATCTGATGTCGTTTGCAATCCTTGTCAGCTCTAGTGCCAGTTCCCTTAATGCACCCGATAATGCAGCCAGCTGCACTCTGCTCTGCAATGCCTCAAAGGTGTCCCTTGGAGGAATGAAATCCAATGTGCATAATTCACATAGTTTTGCCATAACAGTATCCCTAAACCGGGGGTGGGCGTTGGCTCCGGTCCCAACTGCGGTGCCGCCTATGGGCAGTTCAAGCAGGTCATCCCTGCGCTGCTTTATACGCCCAGCCGCTCTATCGACAGCTTTTGCGTATGCTGAGAATTCATCACCTAAATAGAGTGGTGTGGCATCCATGAGATGGGTGCGCCCCGATTTCGGAATGGAGCCGAATTCGTCCCCTTTTTTTCTGAATGAGCCACTCAAATCCGAGAGCACACTTTGAAGCTCATCCACGGCCATGATAACAGCGATGTGGGATGCAGTTGGGAAGGTATCATTTGTTGACTGGGCCATGTTGACTTGGTCGTTGGGGGATAAAACATCGTATTCACCTTTTTTGTGGCCTAGAAGCTCCAAGGCCCTGTTTGCCAGCACCTCGTTGACATTCATATTGAACGAAGTACCTGCCCCTGCCTGAAACACATCCACAGGGAATTGATCCTGGAATTTTCCGGCAAGCACCTCATCGGCGGCTTTAATTATGGCATTACCCCTTTTTTCATCCAGCAGACCCAGTTCCATATTTGTAAGGGCCGCTGCCTTTTTCACAAGAATATAGGCTCTGATCAATTCTGGTCTCTCCGTTATTCCGCTAACTTGAAAGTTTTCAAGGGCCCTTGCGGTCTGCACACCGTAATATACCTCATCGGGCAGTTCGATTTCACCCAGGTAGTCCTTCTCAATCCGGCTCATTGCCATCACTCCTTTTGTTCAATTTCAGGGGGAACCTTGTTCAGTTCCTTGAGCTTCTTCCTAGCCTTCCCTATGGCTATGTTCGGGGGAACGTCCTTGGGACATACGCGTTTGCAGTTTGCATGGAACTGGCAGCCCCACCAGCCATTTGGTTTATTGGCAATTAATAATCTGGAATCGTCATAACCCTCCCTTGGGTCAATGTAGAACCTGTAGAGTTTGGCAAGGATTGCAGGCCCGAGATAATCCCTCATTGCACCATTAACGGGACACGCACCAACGCAGGCTGCACACAGGATGCAGTTGGTGTATTTTTCCAGCTCTCTTGCCGAGGATGGCTTCATGAGCCTCTCCATCTGTGGATGCTGATCCCTTGGCTTGAATACCGGCTCGATTGAGCGATAGTAATGGAAGAATCGGGTCCTGTCCACCACGAGGTCCTTTATCACAGGCAAATGGGGTATCGGCTCCACAAGCACAACTTCCTTTTGGTCCCACTCTTCCTTATTTTCGATTGCCGGGTAAGGCTTGAGCTTCATTGTAAGTGACCCCTCAAGAAGGGAGGAGACCTGCGTCCTGCAGGCAAGCCTGGGCACCTTGTTGATCCGCACAGCACAGATGCCGCACACAGCACCGCGACACGAGTAGCGGAATGCCAAGGAATCATCGTATTCCTCCCTCGCATAGAACAGGGCTTCAAGGACTGTCATGCCGGACCGCGTCTTGACCCCAAAAGTCTCGTACTTTGACTGTTTGGTTGCAGGATCGAAGCGCAATACCTTGAGTCTCATCAGTACACACGCTCCTTAACTTCGAATCTACCCAGATTAACTGGTCTATATTCGATCTCAACTGTTCCCGCACGATTGTAGGCCATGGTATGTCTGAGAAAATGTCCGTCATCCCGCAAGGGAAAATCGGTTCTTGCATGGGAACCCCTGCTTTCCCTGCGCAGCAGTGCTCCAAGTGCAACAGTTTCGGCAATAAGCAGCATTCCCTCAAGTTCGAGGAGATTGACAAGTGACTGGTTGAAGACATTACCCTTATTTGAAATGTATACATTGGCAAAACGTGCCTTTAGAGACCTTATCTTCTCGAGTCCCTCCTTCATTGTTTTCTCCTCTCTGAAGATCCCGAAATGACTGAACATGGTCTTTTTCATCTCATCTCGTATTCTGGGCATGTGCTCGCCTTCATGGCGGGAGAGCAGCCCTTGAATTCGTTTTTCCTCCCCTTCCATCATCCCCTTTACAGACTCGGTAGAGAACTTCTTTTCCTCTTGTACTATCCTGGCCATTGACTCTCCTGCTATTTTCCCGAATACCACTGTCTCTAATAGAGAGTTTCCTCCAAGCCTATTGGCACCGTGCACGCTTGGGCATGAACATTCACCGGCAGCAAAGAGTCCTGGCATGGGAGTGGAGCAGTCCCAGCTCGAGGCCACTCCGCCCATTGAATAGTGCTGCCCCGGCTGGACAGGAATGGGCGCTTCTATGGGATCAACACCAGCAAAATCCATGGCTATTTTTCTTATCCCTGGCAGCAGCTCGTTGATCTTGTCTGCACCTAAATGGGTCAAATCCAGGTGAACATACTCGTTCTCAAAACCCCTGCCCTCATCCACCTCCTTTTGTATTGCCCTGGCAACGATGTCCCTGGGTGCAAGGTCCACAGCTTTGGGAGCATAATGTTTCATAAAACGTTCACCTTTGCTGTTGAATAGCCGCCCTCCTTCCCCCCTTGCCCCTTCTGTAATGAGTATATTGGAACCGTACAGTGTAGTGGGATGGAACTGCACGAACTCCATGTCCTTCAGGGGCACTCCTGCCTTATATGCCAGAGTTGTACCGTCGCCTGTGTTGATCAGAGCATTTGTGGAGCGGGAGTAAATCCGGCCGTATCCACCTGTGGCCAGGAGTGTGGCTTTTGATGCAAAGCCGTGGAATGTGCCTTGGGCGATATCAAAGGCGGTGGCTCCCACGCATCTGCCATTCTTGACAACAAGCGATGTCACAAAGAACTCCTCATGATATGTTATATCTCTGGACGTCGCCTGTTCGTAGAGTGTATGCAGCAGGTTGTGGCCGGTACGGTCCGCTGCATAGCACGTCCTTGGGAATCCCGCACCCCCGAAAGGGCGCTGGGCGATCCTTCCGTTCTCCATTCGTGAAAACACGGTGCCCATGTGCTCAAGTTCCATCACTGCCCGGGGGGCCTCCCGGCAGAGAACATCCACAGCATCCTGGTCAGCGAGATAGTCTGAACCCTTTACAGTGTCGAAAGCATGGTTCTCCCAGGTGTCTTGTGTGGCACCAACCGCATTACCCAATGCCGCATTGATGCCTCCCTGAGCCGCCACTGAGTGGGACCGCAGAGGGTGAACCTTGGATATTACAGCCACGTCCAATCCTTTGCCAAACACCTCAAGTGCCGCCCGGAGGCCTGTGAGACCCCCGCCGATGATGATCACATCGTGCGTGTGAATCGTGCTATCGGTCATAGGGTTCCGCTTCCCGGGCTATCAATAATTTTATCATCAATTTCCGAAACATTGTTGCAGCTTGTCATTATCATGGCCCTTCTTAGATCACTCTTTATATATTCGAAGTGAAGCCTCACTCCTTCCCTCCCACCGCCGATGGCAGCCCTGACGATGTCCCTTCCGATGAGTACGGCATTGGCACCCAATGCCAGCATCTTCAATACATCGAATCCGGTCCTCACCCCGCCCCCTGCTGTGATCGTTACTTTCCCCTCTACAGCTTTCGCTATTTCGGGCAGGACATCTGCCACCCCTCTTGTGGAATCCAGCACCCTGCCGCCGTGATTCGAGACATCGATACCCGAACATCCGACATTCACTGCAAGCTGGGCATCCTCAACAGACATGATGCCCTTGACAATGAAGGGCAGCTCTGTTGCATCAACGAGTTCCTTGATGTCTGATTG
>CP070726.1:1891994-1905703 GCA_020350865.1 Thermoplasmata archaeon | reverse complement strand
ATGACCCAGAACTGCTGGCCGTGAGTGGATGAATGCTCCTTGAACTTCCCGTGGGCCAGCCGCCAGCCCAGACCGGTTTTGCCGACGCCGGAATCACCGACCAGGACAAGTTTGGCGGTGGTGTAGCGGACAGAATCGATGGGGGTTTGACCGAGAAGAATGTTTATGTCGAGATCCCAGATGAGAATACTTCGTTGTTTTTGATCAAGAGTAGCAAGAATGTTCTTATGAGGATTAAACGCTAGCGAACTATGATATCTCTTGTTAGGACCCTGCTCATATAAAATCGCTATAGCTTCCCATTTGTCACATCGCCAGAATCTTATGGTTCTATCTTCTGCATGTGACGCGAGAATTTGTCCATTATAGTTGAATGATACAGAATCAACTTCGTTTTCTGTATGACCTTCAAGAATATGTGTAAGCTCTCCAGTATGTGGATCCCATAGATAAACAGCACCATCTTGTGATCCTGTGGCTATGATGCGTCCGTTCGGTGCCCAGGTAACGTCATAACTGTTTCTCCATTCAGAAGATTTATCTAGTGTTATTATTGATTCTCCATTAATAGATTTAAGTATATCTAAGTAACCAATATCAGGGTGATAACCAGCACTTGCGATGAGTTTGCCATCTGGTGATAAAGCAAATTCTTGTAAAGTTATTGTCAGTTGCGAAAGCTCTTTTGGTTTCCCTTTTTGATAATTCCATGACCATCCTTCCGTAGCAATAGGATTATTCTTAGGCGTTGCTGTCGAGCAGATTAGGTGTTTTCCAGATGGTGTCCAGCTGATATCGAGCAAACTGTCATCAGGAAATCTTATAGGACTTTTTTCACATTTCTTAAGACTAATATTCCAATACCGTATTGTGCCATCATGCGAACCTGAAGCAATATACTTATTATCCGGCGACCATGCCACGCAGGTAACCCCACTTCTATGCCCCTCAAGCACAGCCACACATTCCCCGCGGGCCACGTCCCAGATGCGGATGGTTTTGTCAACAGATGGCGTGGCCAGGAAACGGCCATCCGGTGACCAAGCAATCTGGGTGATTGTGTCTTTATGTCCTCGCAGGATGCGCTTCAGGGTAATGCCCGGTACGGGTATAGGTGTTGTTGCTGTTTTCCAATTTGGTTGAGGTGATAGTTTAGGCTTTTTCTTACCTTTATAACGTTTTAGCCGACCCATTGTCTTATGCCTTCCTTCAATTTATTCCGTAATATGCGGCATTTATGTCCGACTATGTTAAATTCTAGATATGTAGATAATGATATGTATATTTATAAATATTTACTATCGACACGGAACCTTATGATAACTCTTGAGGTAGAGAAGTGAAAGTTGAGTGTCATTCTCCCTCTATTAAGGACAAATTTTCTTCCTAAACAATCTTCCTATCATCTTTTTATACGATGATTTATTTTCCCGTTTTGTGGTAAGATGCGGTATGTGATAATCTACTGGTCAAGGTTTGGAAACGGAAGAAAGTGTGTCGAGTACACAGCCGGGAAGCTGAGGGAGATGGGTGGGAATGTCCAGCTCCTCAAGACCAGTGAGGCGGACCCCGCTGCCATGCCTTTGGCAGACATCTATATCTTCTCTGCACCGGCAGAGGCATTCCAGCTGCAGGTGGAGATGAAGAAGTTCATACGGAAGCTTGAGGGCATGGAGGGAAAAAAGTACGGATTGATAAACACACACGGCATGAAGAAGAGAAACAAGCTCAAGACCATGACAAAGCTTTTGACAAAGAAGAATATGGTAAAGATCACGGAAATCGATTTCCATGTTGGTGACGGCTTCCAGGAGGGGAACGGGCTTCCCGATGGCTGGGAGGCAGGGCTCGAAGGATTCATTGCAAAATTACAGGGTTAAAACAGGTAGAATTTTCAAGTGAAATCAGAACGTGACAACCTTATCGCTCTCCTTTATTATGTCATGCAGATCCTTCATCGTCGATAGCGGACATAATTCAGAACCGTCGGACTGGCGAATTTTCAGACAGGTGCCGCAGGCAAGTATTTTACCGCCAGAATCAACGAATGTCTGCATCTGCGCTGTTATCTTGAATTGATCTGTGTCCAAGGACTCGGCCTCCACACCCTTGGCAAGGAGGAATGCCTTTACCTCATCACCCTTATCCAATGCGAAGTTTCCGAACCGAAACGCGTTCCATACGGTCTCCGGGTCATTCGAATAGATCACGATGCCTATCTTCATACTATCACCTTCAATAATCAGTACATACATCAAAGTCTTATATATTTTCATTCAAACCCTCCCACCACATAACCACAACATTTAAGCTATGCCATAGTATTGCCGCTCCCGTATTTCGATAGGTGGGAGAACAAGATGTACGAAGTGAGATTTCACGGCAGGGGAGGTCAGGGTGCTGTCACTGCAGCCAACATCCTGGCCATTGCGGCATTCAAGGAGGGCAAGGACGTGCAGGCCTTTCCCATGTTCGGTGTGGAGCGAAGAGGCGCGCCGGTCATGGCCTTCACAAGGATGGACGAAAAACCCATCGACATCAAGACGCAGATATACGAGCCCGATGCAGTGGTTGTCCTGGACCCCACGCTGCTTGAGGTTGTGAACGTTGCTAATGGCCTCAAGTCCGGTGGAGCCATCATCCTGAACTCCGTAAAGGAGCCATCCGAATTCGAATTTGCGGATGCAAGGGTCTTTACAGTGGACGCCACAACCATTGCAGTGGACAACAGGTTGGGCTCAAGGACGAACCCCATAGTGAACACAGCCATCCTTGGAGCATATTCCAGTGCAGTGGGCAACGTGGGCATGGACGCTATAAAAGAGGCCATAATGGAGAACGCCCCGTTGAAACCCGATGAAAACGTCAAGGCTGCAGAGGATGCCAACACGAAGACCAAGGGGGTGTGATTACATGGCAAAGGTCACTGTTGGAGCTGTCAATCCCGAACCCGGTAGCTCGAAGAATTACGAGACAGGCAGCTGGAGAACGCTAAGACCGGTAATCGACTTTGAAAAATGCACGAAGAAGTGCTTTTTCTGCTACGAGTTCTGTCCTGATTCCTCGGTGGAGAAAACCGAGGACGGACCCAAAATCGAGTACAGGTACTGCAAAGGCTGCGGTATCTGCGCCTACGAATGTCCAAAGGAAGCCATCGAATTGGTACCAGAGGAGAAGTGATGAAATGAAGGACGTCATCAAAGGCAACATGGCAACCGCCCTGGGGGCGAAGCTGTGCAGGGCTGAGGTCATACCCGCATATCCCATAACACCATCCACGTTGTTCCCTGAAAAGATCTCAGAGTACATAGCCAACGGGGAGATGGACTCCCAGTTCATATTGGTGGAGAGCGAGCATTCGGCAATGAGCGCATGCATCGGTGCATCGGCCGCAGGTGCCAGGACATGCACATCCACGGCCTCCCAGGGCCTGGCCCTCATGCACGAGATGCTGTACATAGCAGCGGGTATGAGATTACCCATTGTGGTTGCGGTGGGCAACAGGGCCCTGTCCGCACCCATCAACATCTGGTGCGACCATCAGGACACCATATCCGAGAGGGACACGGGCTGGATGCAGTTCTATGCCGAGAAGAACCAGGAGGCATTGGACCTGATGATCATCGCCTTCAAGGTGGGGGAGGATCCAAGGGTACTGCTCCCCGCCATGGTGGGCCTGGATGCCTTCGTGCTTACCCATACAATGGAGGCGGTGGACATACCCGAACAGGATGCTGTTGATGGATTCCTGCCGCCGTACACACCGCCGTTCGGCGTGCTCGACCCCGCAAAACCCATGACCTTCGGCTCCTTCGGCACCCCGGATTACTACATGGAGTTCAAGTACGCCCAGACAAAGGCTCTGGAAGACTCGGAAAAGGTCATAGACGAGGTGTTCGCCCAGTTTTCGGAAACATTCGGCAGGGAGTACATGAAGATCAAGCCGTACAAAACCGAGGATGCAGATATCGTAATGCTCACTCTCGGCTCCATGAGCGGCACCGCAAGGGCGGCGGTGGACAAGATGAGGGGGGAGGGCAAGAAGGTGGGGGCCGCAAAGATGACCGTATTTCGACCATTCCCTGCCAAGGAACTCATGGACATCTGCGCAAACGCCAAGGTGCTGGCAGTGGTCGATAGAGACATCTCGCCCGGTTTCGGTGGTGCGGTCTTCGGAGAGGCAGCCGCAGTCTATGCTAATGAATCCGAAAAGCCGATTGTCATGAACTTTATCGTCGGGCTGGGTGGCAGGGACATCACGATACCTGATTTCGAGGACATGGTTTCAAAGGCTGAGACGGCTTTGGATAAGGGCAAACCAGAGAGGATGGTTGAATGGATCAATATCAAGGAGGAGAACCTGTGAGGTGATTGTCATGACAGAGCAATGTGAGGTTACAAAGGAGATGTTCGCTTCGGGTCACAGGGGCTGTGCTGGCTGCGGTGAAGGTGTGGCCGTAAGACAGGTGCTAAATGAATCAGGTCCCAACACCATTGTGACAGAGGTCACGGGCTGTCTGGAGGTGATGACCACCGGTTATCCTGAGACAGCATGGGAGGTGCCATGGATCCATGCCGCCTTCGAAAACGCAGCAGCTGTGGCTTCAGGTGTGGATGCCGCCCTCATAGCCAAGGGCAAGAGGAAGGGCGTGAACATCCTGGCCTTCGGAGGTGACGGGGGCACCTTCGATATCGGATTCCAGGCACTGTCAGGTATGCTTGAAAGAGGTCACAATATAAAGTACGTGTGCTTCGACAACGAGGCATACATGAACACGGGTATTCAGCGGTGCTCTTCCACCCCGTACGGTGCTTCCACCACCACATCACCTGCCGGCACATGCAGCATTGGCGAGTCAAGGCCAAAAAAACCCATTGCAGCCATCTGTGCCGCCCACGACATCCCGTACACTGCCACAGCAACCATCGCCTATCCGAAGGACCTGAAAAAGAAGATGAGGAAAGCCTTGGACACGGAGGGACCGTGCTTTCTGCATGTATTTGCTCCGTGCCCCACAGGATGGGGATACGCCAGCGAGAAGACAATTGAGATATCCAAGCTTGCCGTTCAGACGGGGGTATTTGTTCTCTGGGAGCTTGAAGGCAGCGATTTTTCCAACCTCAAGGTGACAAAGAAGCCTAAGGAACGGAAACCCGTCATCGAGTACCTCAAGACCCAGCGGCGTTTCAAACACCTCATGGACAAACCCGAAGAGATAGAAAAGATCCAGGCTGAAGTGGATGAAAAGTGCCAGAAGTACGGTTTCTGAGTGTGACCGTGGCAAGGAGTAAAAAAACGAGCTTTTTGGCCGGGCTACTGCACTTTACGCTCGAGTGGCGCCTTTGAGGTTTCCGTTTTCAGGTCCTCATACCATAGCCATTTCCAGAGTCTCAACCATGCATCTTCTTGCAACTCTTAACCCCCCTTGCTACAACGACATATAGCTGTCAATGTCTATATATAATTTATCCGAACTGAACTGGTCAATTGACCGAAAAACCTTTAAATTAGTAAATCATTGTTCTGAAATAATAATATATATTAATGAATATATTAATAATAACTGATAATTACGCTCATAATGGCATGGAAAGGGCGGATTTGGTGGTCAAATGCATGAATTTGATGAGACCGACAGGCGCATATTGAAGATGTTGAACAGGGACGCAAGAATGAGTTTCAGACGCATATCCCGGGAGTTGAAGATGTCGCTGACCACGGTTACAAGCAGGGTCAAGAGAATGGAGTTGGATGGGATCATCAGGGGATACATCCCCTTAATCGATCCAGAGAGACTGGGGTACGACATGCTTGTGATAATCGGCCTGGATATATCAAAGGCCAAGACCATAGAGATTCAGAAGAAGATTGCAAAGGACCCCCATGTCCTGTCCGTGTACAACACCATAGGCCAATGGGATTCTGTGATTATTGCCCGATTCAAGAGCAGGTTTGATCTGGATTCATTCATCAGGAAGATGCTGAGCATCCCGGGTGTGGACAAGACATACACCCAGTTGGTGCTGAATATCGTAAAGGACGAGAAGCGAATCTTGATGGTCTAATCGCACTTTTTGCATTCAAATGGCCCTGTAGGTATCTCCTTCTCTTACGACCCTGTGCAATTCGATCAACCGATCAAGATGTTTTTGTATCATATTCTCCTCGAACCAGGCAAAGGCTCCGTATCTCTTCTGCCGTTTCGTGTAGATGATGTTTTTTTTCTCCAGGGCCGCAACAGTCATTTCCATTTCCAAAAATCCTAGAATGCGCTCATCCCTTTCATAGATTACTCCGAGGTAATTCTCAAGTGCCTCTTGAATGTTATTTCGAAGGGGCATGGTATGTGATGTTACAATCATGTTCATATCGAAATCGGATATCATCTTAATCGACTCGATGAACTGGCCCAGATTTGCATTGGGATTGCCGTACCATGGCCCAAAATCCGACAGGTCGATGTCGGAGGCGAACATGACCTTTTTCTCAGGCTCGTAAAAACAGCAGTGGCCTGGTGAGTGCCCCGGTGTGTGGACTGCAATCCATGAAGTATCTCCCAGTTCAAAGACCTCATCGGGACCAAACGTTTGGGTGGGAGATGAGGGATGGAACGTGAAATACTCGTTGAACCAGGAAAGCCAGTCCTTTTCCACGGGACTGCCCAGAATTCCCGCGTACCTTCTGTAGCTTTCAAAGGAGCTCGTGACACCTTCTTCCACCTCGAAAACACGCAATTCTGAAAACAGATGGTTGCCCGAAACATGATCGATGTGATAGTGGGAATTTATGAGGAAATCGACATGATCCCTTATCGGCAGCAGCACCTCCAAACCGGTGCCGGAATCGATGAACGCCGTCTGCTCGTCCACAATCAGAAGGGAGTTGGAGTAGGGGAATGTTCCGTTGTTTTTACCGATAATCAGGTATAAATGTTCATCCAGCTGCTCTGCATGGATGTTTTTTAGATTCTCAACCAGTTGATGTGCTGCCATACGATTCCCTTCCGCATTGAGGATTTGGCTATTTAAAGGCTTTGAACAACCCATACGCTCCGATAAAACCCTTAAATACGTTCTTCTCCTTCATGCATCTTTGAGGGTGAGCAAAATGGATGTGGCGAAGTTTCTGGCCGAGGACATCGAGACGGTGGACATCACATCGGAGGCACTGCTCGCCGACGAAAGGGCAGGAGCCGAGATCACAGCAAAACAGGACTGTGTTTTGGCAGGACTTGAGGAGGCCGAGGAGATTTTTTCCCACCTCGGGCTGGAAGTCACGGGCCTGGTTTCGGACGGGGAGCGTGTATCCAAGGGGCAGGCAGTGCTCAAAATTGAGGGCAGGGCAAAGGACATACTTGCCGGAGAAAGACTGGCCCTCAATTTCCTTTCCAGGATGAGCGGTATCGCCACTGAGACCCGGCTACTGGTCGACCTGTGCACCCCGATCAACCCGAAAGTCAGGATAGCAGCCACGCGAAAGACAACCCCGGGATTTCGCTCATTTGAAAAGAAAGCAGTGGAATTAGGAGGCGGGTACCCCCACAGATCGGGGCTCTCCGATCAATTTCTGATAAAGGACAACCACCTCGCCCTCGTGCCCACAATCGAGGAGGCCGTTTCCCGTGCAAGGGAATCCAGGTGGGGCAGGGAGGGCAAGAAGGTCGAAATCGAGGTGGAGACTTTGGATGCCGCAAGAAGAGCAGTAGAAGCGGGTGCCGATATATTGATGCTGGACAATGTGGATCCACAAGAAGCGGAGAAGGGCTTCCGTCTGATAAAGGAACTGAATTCCGAGGTCCTGGTGGAGATATCCGGAGGAGTGACACCCGATAATATCAAACTCTATGCCGAATATGCGGACAGGATTTCCTTAGGATACCTCACCCATTCGATAAAGGCTGCGGACTTTTCCCTGGAAATAGTCCGAAAACAGTGATAAGAATCTACCCGATTTCGGATGTGGTCATCCTTCCGAGCTGGAGGAAGGCATCTTCCACGTTTTCGCCGTTCTTGGCACTTGTGTACAAAAAAGGGGCGTTGTACTTTTCTGCGTAGCTTTTTAGGGTTTCCTCCCCGATTTCCATGCTGTCTTTCAGGTCGCATTTGTTCGCCAAAATGATCATGGGCACATCCCCGGATATTTTATGGAGGGATTCCACCCATTCATCCAGGACTCGTAATGTATCCGCCCTGGTGGCATCGCACACAGCCAATGAACCGTTGACACCGTAAAAGTACGCATCCTGCAGCAGCGGGCGGAACGAATCCTGGCCCACGATATCCCATATCAGCATGGTCAGCTGGATTCTGAGGTATTTTTCGGGGTATTCGATCTCGATTACCTTCTGGGAAATCTTGGTCCCGAGGGTCCTGAGGTACTTATCGTCGAATATGTTCAGGATGAACCGCTTGATCAAGCTCGTCTTGCCAACACCGCCGGTGCCGATCATTGTAATCTTCTTTACCACTTCGGTAGTTTTAACCATTGAAAGTCCTCGAGATTTCAACTGCACAATCCGAATACAATGTGGATATAACCATTTTCCAGGCAACATCCGGTTTCCGATTTAACCAGGGTGGATCTCATTTACCGATCTGAATCTCCATCCGGCAGAATGTCCTTCCCTTGTCAGGACAGGCCATCTTCTTTGCCCTGCAGTCGGCATTCAGCTTCGATGAAACGATGGTCTCCAACATGCCCTTTACAAAACTGCAGAGTGATTTGGCGATGAGGGGACTTTCCCTGCAGTTCATGTAGTTCTCCATCATCACAATCAAGGGCTTTCTATTCTCGATTCTCACCTCTCCCAGGTTGTGATTTTTCCAGAATTTCTGGATCTCCTTTAAAAGAGGCTCCTTCTTCTTGGATTTCAATTGGCCTGCGATGTGGTTTCCGATCTCCCTGCCCAGGCCCTTGAGAACAGTATCTGTGTCCAGGCCCAGGGAATCCACCCAACCGCCTATGGTACCCATCATGGGCCCTAAGGCATTGAATGAGGTGTATCCAAAACCCCCTTCAAGGAAGCTTTCGGCGATCTGCTTCATGGCGTTTACAATGGCTTCATCGTCGGTCCATATGGCCACGTCATCGCCTCTTACCGGATCGGGATCATCGGGCATTCGGTGAATCAGCATGCATTCCCTCTCGTCCACCACAACGAAGTGCATGGGGGGATCACGGTCTATGTGGCGTATCTCCACGTAATTCGAGAGCCTTTCCACTTTCTCCTTGTTCTGTTTGGTCACGGGAAATGCGTACCGCATGATGAGGCCCTCCTCCTTTTTGTCCTCGAGGGCCCATAGGGTGGTGTTGATGATTCTTCCAGGGCTGTTAGAGGTGCCAATGGACAGAATCTCTTTTTTTGCTGCGGTGTAGATGCTCATGAGCTTGTCCCTCACATTTCTCCTGCCGTACAGCACCTCGAACTTGCCCTGTTTTTCTGGCTCTTTGTGGGCGAATGTGAACTCCTGTGCCAGGTGATCGATATTGGTTTCGAGCTCGTCTGCCTTCTCCCTCATTCCCCTGATATGCTTCTGAAGGTACTTGTCGAAGGGCACTGCCCTGTATTTAAGGGGGGTTTCAGGTATTATCTGCACCAGGCCTTTATCGTGGAGCTGCCTCATGATACCGTATATCTTTGTCCTGGGCACCTTGGATGCGGATGGTATCTGGCTTGCAGTGGCCACCTCGAATTCCAAAAGGGCAAGATAAACCCTTGCCTGGTATTCTGTCAGCCCGAAGTCCTCGAGTTTCTTCAGCCTCTAGAAATAGGTGAGCAATGCTATCCCTGATGCAAGAAGGTGGTGTTCGAATATAAAATTTTCTTTGGGCAAGATAATGCATCTCTGCACAAGGCCAGGTGATGGAATCTCTTGTAAGCCTAGAGGGTTACATGGGCTCAGTCCATTTTTTTATATGAATTCATGAGAATACATATGATATGGTTGTATTTGGCATATTTCAGTAACGTTAGCGGCCTTTCGGCATATATGAAACGATAATCGTTAATATCAATCCAAATTATTATCGCTTATCGTTAAAGTTCCAACGAAAGAGTTATCTATGTCAAGTTTTATTTAGTACAATAGTTCAACATCAGCAGGACGAAGAGCATAGGCGATGTTCCATTTCGAAACTGGATTTCCTTAAGATTCAAAGGTGAAATAGAGAAATGAAGAAAGGCGTGCTTGTCATCGGCGGTGGTATCGCAGGAGTGCAGGCCGCATTGGATTTGGCAAATGCAGGGGTCAAAACGTATCTTGTTGAGAAATCCCCCTCATTGGGGGGGAAGATGGCCCAGCTGGACAAGACCTTTCCAACAAACGACTGCGCAATGTGTATCCTCTCTCCAAAACTGGTTGAGGCGGGAAGACAGCCGAACATAGAGATTTTAGCGAATTCCGAGGTACTGGAATGCCAGGGCGAAGGTGGGGATTTCAAGGTCAAAGTGCTTAAACATGCCAGATATGTGGATAAGGGCAAATGCACCGGTTGCGGGGCCTGCGCAGAAAAATGCCCCTCGAAGGTGCCCAGCGAATTCGACCGCGGTATGACAAAAAGGAAGGCCATCTACATTCCGTTTCCCCAGGCTGTACCCCTGAAATATTCAATCGATAAGGACAATTGCGTCTATTTTACGAAGGGAAAGTGCAGAAACTGTGAAAAGACATGCACACGGGGGGCCATAGACTTCGATCAAAAAGATGAGGTGTTAGAGCTTTCTGTTGGCTCCATCATCGTGGCCACTGGCTACGAGTTCTTAAACCCCTCGGCTGTGCCTGAATATAAGTATGATAAATATGACAACATCATTTCCTCCATAGAATTCGAGAGATTGATGAATGCCTCCGGTCCTACTCAGGGAAAGATCCTTCGCCCATCGGATGGAGAGCCTCCTAAGAGTATTGTGTTTATTCAGTGTGTGGGTTCAAGGGATGTGAACCACTGTAAGTACTGCTCGGCAGTATGCTGCATGCACTCAATCAAGGAGGCAATGATTGCCAAGGAACATGACCCCAATATCGAGGACATTCACATCCTCTACATGGACGTCAGGGCTTACGGCAAGCATTTCGAGAGCTACTATCTTAGGGCCAGGGATGAAATCAATGTGGATTTCGTCCGCGGCAGGCCCGCGGAAATCCTTGAGGACGTGGATACCCATGATATATTCGTGAAGGTGGGTGATGTCAGAAGGGAAGAAACAAAAGAGATCAAAGCCGACCTGGTAATCCTGTCCACGACCGCCATTCCGAACAGGAACAACAGGAAGCTGGCCGGAATCCTTGGCTTAGAGCTTGATGAGGATGGCTTCTTTAAAGAAACCCATATCAACGCTCTTCCCATCGATTCGACGAGAAGGGGAATATACATTGCCGGCTGTGCTTTGGGCCCCAAGGATATCCCGGACAGTGTGGCCGAGGCCAGCGGTGCGGCTGCCCGGGCTCTGGTATGGGTAAAGGATAATTTGGAAATCCCTGAAAAGAAAACAGAGGACATGCCCGAGAAGAAGGATGTGGTGGACGAGGAACCGAGAATCGGGGTATTTGTATGCCGCTGTGGAATAAACATCAGCGGTGTCGTGGATGTACCCAAGGTGGTAGAGCGTGTAAAGACCCAACCAAATGTGGTATTTACCGAAGAGAACCTTTACACGTGTTCGGAGGACAGCCAGACACACATCGCGGAAGTGATAAAGGAGCAATCCCTCAACAGGGTTGTCATAGCCTCATGCACACCCAAGACCCACGAGCCATTGTTCAGGGATACATGCCAGAAAGCGGGACTCAATCCATTTCTTTTTGAATTAGCAAACATCAGGGACCAGTGCTCATGGGTTCATATGCGGGAGCCTGAGAAGGCAACAGAGAAGGCCGTTGACCTGGTGAAAATGGCAGTGGCAAGAGCCGTGTACCTCAGGCCCCTCAATCCCGAGGGCATAAACATCGAAAGGAGTGCCCTGGTGATAGGGGGTGGCATAACGGGGATGCGCTGTGCCATCGACCTGGCCAACCTGGGTTTCGAAGTCAACCTCGTTGAAAAGGCTGCCTATCTGGGGGGCAGGGTTGCTCAGCTAGGAGAGATCTTTCCTGAAAACCAGTCCTCCCATTTCGTGTTGGATAGAAAATACGAGGCTATTGATAGGCGGCAAAATATACATGTCCATCTGAAATCGGAGGTTACAAAGGTGGAGGGGTATCTTGGAAATTTCGAGGTGGAGATAACTCAGAGGGCCAGGGGAGTAGACATCGAAAAGTGTGATTCGTGCGGCAAGTGTGAAGAGGTATGTCCGGTCCGATCGCACTACCTCTTCGACAGGAGAATCTCCACACGCAAGGCCATTTACAAGCACCCCAATTCCTGGCCCAGGGCGTACAACATCGTTGTCAGGGACTGCACCCAGTGCGGAAAATGCGCTGAGGTATGTCCCACAGGGGCCATTACTGAGAAATCCATTCGGTATCTGGAAAACGATTTTAAACGCTTTAAGGCGGGTACAGTGATCTTAGCCATCGGCGCCGATCTATTTAACGCGCAGGGGGAGTACGGCTATGAAGACAGTCCCGACAACCTCGAGGCCATTACTGTGATAAGCAACATCGGCCTTGAAAGATTCTTGAATCCTGAAGGGCCTACAAAAGGCGAGGTGTTCATTAACCATAAAAAACCCAAAAGTGTTGCCTTCATCCTGTGTGTGGGTTCCCGTGATCCACTGTGCGAGAGTCTCTTCCACAGAAAGGGAACCGAGGGTATCGGCGACTGCTCCAGGTACTGCTGCAAAACGACAATGAAACAGGCGATACAACTGATGAAGATGGGCATAAATGTGACGATATTGTACAGGGATATAAGGACTTACGGCAAAGGCGGGGAGGATATGTACAGAACAGCCTCCAGGATGGGTGTTCAATTCATTAGATACGATTTCGATAACAGGCCCAGGGTGGAGGACCTCGGGGGCAAGGCCAAAATACGTGTCTTTGACGAGCTCATAGGCGAGGAACTAGAGCTGGATGTGGATATTGTGGTGCTGGTTTTGGGTATGGTAGCCCACTACCCCGATACACCCGATTTGTTGAAGAAGTTCAAAGTACCCCAATGCGGGAGTGGCTTTTGCATGGAGAAGCATGTAAAACTGGCCCCTATAGAAACCAATGTGGAGGGCATCTATCTGGCAGGGTGCCTTCAAAGCCCCAAGAACATTGCTGAGTCTTTGGTACAGGGGAGCGGTGCAGCCATGAAGGCCGCCATCCCCATGCTCAGGGGATATGCCCAAAATGAGCCCATCACGTCATGGATAGATGAGGAAAGATGCATTGGGTGCAGAACATGCGAGCAGGTATGCCCGTACGGGGCAATTCGACCTGTTGAGGGTAAGAAGGTGATGCAGTCCACCCCGGCCCTCTGTAAGGGTTGCGGCTCTTGTGCTGCGGCTTGTCCTGAGTGCGCCATCACAATGAACCACTACACCAATGAACAGCTAATCGCCCAGGGGCTCCCCATACTTTGGGAGGAAGTGCGATGACAGGAAAGTTCGAGCCGAAGATCATAGGCTATCTCTGCAACTGGTGCCACTCCGCCTTTTTCTTTGTTACAAAATTCTCCGCCGGCTCGGGCTCGCAAAGAAACTGCAGGGAATCAAAGATTCCCCTGTGCCTTGGAAAGCATTCGCTTTCCTGCGGAAAGTGGGTCAAAAAGAAACTCGCCC
>CP070726.1:1885295-1891894 GCA_020350865.1 Thermoplasmata archaeon | reverse complement strand
TGTCATGACCAGGGACCACGCCATGACGGTGATTGCACCCTGTATGAACCTGAACGCGAGGAGCATGGCAAACGAGGTGGCAAGGGTCATGAGGTAGTACATGACTGCACTGCCGGCAAAACCAGTGAAGATGAAGACCTTGCGCGTGCCCTTCCTGTCGGAGAGCGCCCCCCATATCATGGCAAAGATGATGTAGGCCGTCATCTCAAGGGTGACGAAGTACGAGCCAGTGGCCTCGGTGGCACCGAACTCGTCGATTACAAACTCCTTTATGGCGGGTGCAATCAGTGTGAGGCTGAACATCGAAATGAATATCAGTACCGCGTAGACAAGGACCTCTCTGCCGATCTTGTTTTCTGGTTCTTCTGTCATCCAGCACCCCTGAATTTGCATTCCCGGCGGCTCAAGTCCGCTCTTGATCATGCAGTGCAATAAGATGTTGATTTTTAATGGTTTGTACGGGATTCTCCCAGGGCCTATGATCTCCAAAACCCTTAAATCATGCCACCCTATCCCGCAATGGAGGTAATATCATGAAGGCGATAATTGAAACCGATAAAGGCAGAATCGTGCTGGAGCTCTTTGAAAACGATGCACCCAACACGGTCAGGAATTTTACAGATCTGGCACGAAAGGGATTCTACGACGGCCTGACATTTCACAGGGTCATCCCCGATTTCATGGTCCAAGCCGGCTGCCCCAAGGGCACTGGTACCGGTGGGCCGGGCTACCAAATCGACTGCGAACTGGAATCGGGCAGGAAGCACGGCACGGGCTCCCTGTCCATGGCCCATGCCGGCTCGTGCTCGCATGACCGGGCCTCGGGAAGGAAGATTGGGGGGGAATGCTCCAACGGCTCCCAATTCTTTATCACACACTCTCCCCAGCCGCATCTGGACGGCGTGCACACGGTCTTCGGCCAGGTAATCGAGGGCCAGGACGTGGTGAACGCGATTCGGAAGGGGGACATGATGAGAAAGGTAGCAATCGAGGATTAGCACGAAAATTGGGCATGTTTGTGGATCTATCTTTTTATAGTGGTTCCTCCGGAGGTACAAGAAGGAGCACAAACGGCATCTTGCGGATTGATTATTACACGGGGCCGGTCCTTTGCTCTGTGGATTTTGACCCTCTGGGAAGCTTGCTAGGAAGGAATTATATTTCATGACCTGTTTCTCATTTTTGATTTTTTTTGGCGAAAGCTGCATAACGAGAAACCAGAATCTCATGCACAATCGGGTGGTATAATGAAGAAAAGGTCTATTTTAATCGGAATCCTCGGAGTGGTTACGATTGTGGGACTGCTGAGCGCAGCGGGTTTGGCAGCAGCTCAGGAACACCAGATCAGCGGTTACGTGTACGAGGAGGGCACATCTTTTCGAATCAGCGGCGCCGAGGTGAACGTGGAAGGGGAAGATTCACGGCAGACCTGGACCGACGGCAACGGCTACTACTCTGTCTGGGTCCCTGACGGGGGTTATACAGTAACGGTATCTGCCGACGGTTATCACGATGAAGACAATTGGGTGAGTGTGAGCGGTCAGGATGTCAACCGGGATTTCTATCTTACAGAGAGAGAAACGAACGGGAACGGAGGAGGATTCGACGGTGACGGCGACGGGGATGGTGAGGAAGAGGACGTGGAAGATATGTTCGGGGATTTAGGTGATATCGGCAGCCAGGTGGGGGCATATGTCACCTTATGCATGTCCCTTATCATTATCCTCCTCGTTTCCATATTTGTCATGGCAATTGCATCTGTGGGCATCTTTGTCAGATTGGGAAAAATCAAAAAGGAGCTGAAGAATTCCCAAATCCAACAATCACCGGGACAGTATCAGCAGCCCCAGCACAGCGGACAGCAGGCACCGCCCCCGCCGCCAGCGCCCGCAGCCAATCCAGGGCAACCGCGGCCGCCTTGACAGCAGACACCCGTCGTTTTCGAGCCCCCCTAACCTTATTTTCGCCCATGTTATTCTGAATGGATGTGTAAAGCACCCTGATTTGAATATTTTCCCCCATACAAACACATTTATACCAAATAGGCCATTATTCGATGAATTCTACAATATGGAGAGGAATCCCATGGCTCAGATCGTCAACACATCAAATCCGGATGAAATCTCGGCATTTCTGGCCACCACAATCGTCTCGCACTCGTACGAGGTGGAAACGACTTCACTGATAGCCACGCTCTGGAACGACATCAGAAAGATCGTGAACGTGAAGGAGGACCTGGATTTCATTGCCGCCCTGCTGACCACAGGGAGCATCATGGACTTCGGCATCGATATCCCGGACCTGAATATCGTGAACACCGCCATATTCGACATCAACAGGAACATGGTGGGAAGGAACATCGAGTCAAAGGACCTGCAAAAGGAGCTGGTCTTTGCCCTCGTGGCCTCTGCCATCGTATCCCGGAGCGAGGAGGTGGAGAAGACCAAGGAGATAGTGAACCTCTGGGTCCAGATAAAGGACGGTCTGGCCATATCGGACGACCTGGACGTCATTGCAGCGATCCTTGTCACGGGCAGGATAATGGAGGCCACGATCAGTGCGGAGGGCTACCAGGATCTCAAAGACGCCTTCGAGAAGATCAGGGAGGAGCTGACATCGCGGGCCTCGGATATGACCGTAGCCCAAAAGGAGATCACGGCGGCCATCATCACGGCGGCAAACGTGGAGACCAGCAAGAAGGTGGAGAAGATCGGGGACATCGTGGACACGTGGCTCACAGTCTGCGACCGGATAACAGTAGAGGATCAAATGGACTACATCTCGTACCTGCTGTCCACGGGAAGGATCAGGGACGTGGTCTCCAAGATCCTGTTGGGCCCGGACAACCTGAGGAACATGAAGGACGAGATGAGAGGGGAGCTCGACAAGGTGGTCGGGGATTAGTGCCTGCCAACTTTTTAGTATGTGGTTACGAAGAGTGCATTTAACTGTATTTTCTTGATGACTTCTTAGTGAAGCGGCTCCAATATTCTTGATAATTCACTCAGGGGGGAGGGTGAAAGCCCTTTGGGAGGGGGGAATGCGCTGTAAAGATACCTAATGTAGTGTTCCCTCGATGGAGTAACAAACCTTTAATACAGATAATTTTATCTATCTGCGCCATGCCGAAAACGATTATTTCTACAAAAGATGTGGTTAAGGTCTACGACACGGGAGATGTGAAGGTCACTGCCCTAAACGGCATTTCTTTGGATATTCTTCAGGGGGAGATGGTGGCTGTAATGGGCCCCTCGGGCTGCGGTAAGACCACGCTTCTCAACTGCCTGTCGGGCATCGACGATATCTCCGAGGGTGAGATCAATATCGACGGAAAGAATATTGCGAATTTGGATGATTTCGAAAAATCCGCGTACAGGGCACGCAATATCGGCTTCGTATTTCAATTCTACAATCTACTGCCAGTGCTGAATGCCCTGGAGAATGTAGAACTTCCTTTGCTACTTGCGAAAAAGCCCCAAAAAGAGGCCCGAAAAACCGCACTGAAAATGCTCGAGCTTGTGGGTTTAAAGGATTGGGCCACCCACAAGCCTGCCGAACTGTCCGGAGGTCAGCGTCAGCGGGTCACCATTGCCCGTGCTCTGGCCAATACCCCTGCAATAGTCTTTGCCGATGAACCAACAGGTGATTTGGATTCCAAGAACAGCGAGGAAATCATGGATCTGTTGATGAACCTCAACCGCTGTGAAGGTATAACCTTCCTGATAGTAACCCACGACCCCAACGTTGGCAAGAATGTGCCCCGCAAAATCACAATGAAGGACGGCCGGATAGAGTCCGATGTGCGAAACAAGGACTACGATTTCGACTGTCCCGAGGCTTATACGGACAAACGTTTCTTTGAGAAAGATTGAGTGGAAGTTGCTATATGGATGCAATATCAATAACATTCTTGATCGTCTTTTCCTTGATTTTGCTGTGGATAATAATATCTTCCATACGAAACCGGATCCTGTTCAAGATGGCGGTTCGCAACTTTACAAGAAAAAAGGGCAGCACTGCAATTATTATCGTGGGGTTGATGGTGGGAACAGCAATAATCTCGTCCTCGTTTACGGTGGGTGACACATTCAATACGCTTCTGGCCTCCGGGATAATCGACGACCTCCATGGCACAGACGAGGTATACGTTTTTAGGATACCGGGCAGTCAGGAAAACCTGGACTTTCCCGCAGATATTTATTATGAAATGGAGACAAAAATTGGTGATGACAGTTCAATCGATGGAATGGAACCGGAGTTGCGGAAAGAGGTCAACATTCTCAACATAGATAAGACACTGGTGGAGCCGCGGGTCGAGGTGGCCGGAATAACCCTGAACAGAAGTGACGAATTCGGCAACCTGTATGTGGATGGAAATAGGGTCAGTTCGATACCGGATGGCAATGTGATCATCAGCAAGGAACTGGCCGAGGAGCTCGATGCCGATTCGGGGGACAGATTTAAACTGACATCACTGAACAGAACAGGCAACTTCACGGTCTGGGGGGTTCTCGATCTGAGGGACCGCGGTTTTTCATCTGTGGGGCTTTACCTGAATTTGGATGATCTCCAGACACTTCTTGGACTGGAAAACAGAATCAACCGCATACACATCTCGAACAGTGGAGATAAGCTTTCTGGTATGGAAAATGCAGATGAGGTCAAGGACCTTGTGGATAAAGCCGATATAACCTATCAGGGATTTCCGCTGTTCCTGCTCCGGGACAAGAAAGCCGAATACGACCAGGTGTTCGAAGAAGGTTTCTTCTTTGCTGACCTGCTGTTGATCTTCGGTTCCTTCACGATTATCGCAAGTGTGATTCTGATAATCAATATATTCATCATGTTGGGGGAGGAACGGCGCTCCGAGATGGGTATGACCCGTGCCATTGGAATGAACAAAAAGGAGCTGAGGCGCCTCTTCGTCTACGAGGGCAGTTTCTATGCAGGCATTGCCGCCGTTATCGGTTCATTATTCGGTATTATTGTGGCGTTCTTTATTGTTTGGTCCATTGGCACCACCTTTACTGGGGGCAGCTCAACAGACATTCTGAGGGCCTACACTTTCACTTGGGAATCGTTGTTCTTGGCATTCTGTCTGGGTTTTATAATCAGCATTCTGACGATTTACTACGCAACGCGGAAGATCTCCGAGGTCAATATAATCAGGGCTGTTAGGAACCTGCCGGAACCGGCAATCCCAAGAAAAGATAAGAAATCACTGAAGATAGGGGTGATCATGCTGGTTTTGGCCTTGTTTATCATCCTCACGAGCTTAACACCCCTGGGTGACGGGCTCGATAACGATGAAAACGGTGAGATCGACGATTCCGGGGAAGGCTCGGCGACATCTCTGTTTTCGGGGCTGTCACTTCTGTTTTTTTCACTTCCGTTTTTCCTGAGAAGGTTTATCAAGAACCGGTGGGCGTTCAGCACAGGTGCGGTGCTGGTGATCGCGCTGTGGAGCATTCCACTGGACAAAATGCTGGGTCTTTCAGAAGATTTTTTCACATTTGCAATTGCAGGTATATTGATGGTGACTGGTACCGTTTTACTGCTCATGGTGAATTCGAGTATTGTGGTTCGGTTTTTCGAGAAGATATTTGCCACCGTGGGATGCTGCCTGGCTGTATCCCATACTGCACTCTCCTATTCTCTTTCCTCGAAGTTTCGGACCGGATTGACCATTGCCATGTTCTCCCTTGTGATATTCATAATAACCTTCATGTCAATATTGCTGGCCATCATAGGCGGGAATCTCGAGGCGCAGATCGACGAGACCAGCGGCGGCTTTGATGTCATGGTCAAGATGTCGGAGCCCGTGCAGGATTTTGAGATAATATACAACACCACAGATTCGGCCGAGCTTGTGGAGGATTATTTTGCGCTCAAAAATACAGAGGTCACTGTCAACAGATATTCGCTGATACTTGATTCGGACCAGGTGGATTATCCCGTTGTGGGCATTGACGACCATTTCATTGAGCAGAACAGGTTCGAAATCTCGAGGCTGATAACAGATTTCAATGGCGACCCTGATGCCGCATTTGCGGCAATGAAAAATAACCGCCAGTACGTACTGGCGGATTCAAGCACTGCCGGTGGTGGGTTCGGCCCGCCTCCCCTGCTGCCTTTAAACCTCGGTGAGACCTTGGAGGTGACCTTGAAAGACGGTGCCAAACGCAATGTGACAATAATCGGTTTCATAGATACATTTGTCACGTTCCTGGATCCCGATAAGTCTCTGAACGGGATATTCATCTACGATGATTTTCTTGTGGAGGATTACAATGCCACAGGTGTGGGAACTGTTCTGTTCAAACTCAAGGACAGAGGGGATAATCTCGCTGTCCGCCAGGATATGGAGCGCACGTTTCTATCCTACGGCGCTCAGAGCGTGGACTTTAAAAAGGAGGCCGAAATCCAAATCGAGGCCAATGTTTCCTTCTTCAGCATCCTCAATGCGTATCTCGGGTTGGGACTGATCGTGGGCATTGCCGGGCTCGGCAACAAAGGATTATAAATCATGCTGCTATAAAGACATGTGCACATGTATGTTTATTGCAGCACCATTCACAATAACAAAGACTTGGAACCAA
>CP070726.1:1876340-1885195 GCA_020350865.1 Thermoplasmata archaeon | reverse complement strand
GTGGAGCCCGAGATGAGCATGAATACGGTGAACCCCTCCCCCACCTTTTCATCGCTCAGCTTCAGCGTGAACTTTTCGATGACGCCCTGCTCGGACAGCCTTTTAATGCGCGGGTGCACTGTACTCGGCCTGATGCCTGTCTTCTTGGAGATGTCCCGGATGCTCGCCCGGGCATTGTCTTTTAGAATATTGATGATCTTGGAATCCCTGGGATCCAGTACATCGTCCTTCATGAAGGAGAATTGTCCATTATATTTATTAATATTTCGGACAATGTCTATATTATCTTAAATAATAAACAAATATATACAAGAAAATCTGGAAAAAGTATATAAATGTCTTATGCATTGTTAATCCCGGTGATTGAATGAATTATGATATTGTTGACGTCAATTTGGCAGAACCGGGCAAGCTGAAGATCGAATGGGCCGACGGACAGATGCCCGTGCTCTCGCTTATCAGGGACAGGTTCGAAAAGGACAAACCCCTCTCCGGACTGAATGTGGGTGCATGCCTCCATGTAACGTCCGAAACAGCCAATCTGGTCAGGACATTGATGGCAGGAGGGGCGAAAGTGGCCTTATGCGCCTCCAATCCCCTGAGCACACAGGATGCCGTGGCGGCCTCCCTTGTTGCTGACTACAAGGTTGCGGTCTTTGCACAGCACGGTGAGGACAACGAGACTTACTACGAGCATGTGCACAAGGTGCTGGATTCCAAGCCCAACGTCACCATGGACGACGGCGGGGATCTGGTGTCCACGCTGCATTCGGAGCGGACCGAGCTTCTGGGTGAAGTTACCGCAGGAACCGAAGAAACCACGACTGGAGTCATCCGTTTCAAGAGCATGGAGAGGGACGGTGTGCTCAGATATCCCATCATCGCTGTCAACGACGCCGACACCAAGCATTTCTTTGACAACAGGTACGGCACGGGACAGAGCTCAATCGACGGCTTCATGAGGGCCACGAACGTGCTCATCGCCGGCAAGAACTTTGTTGTGGGGGGCTACGGATGGTGCGGCAGGGGCACTGCCATGAGGGCAAAGGGCATGGGTGCCAACGTCATCATCACCGAGGTCAATCCTCTCAGGGCACTGGAGGCCGTGATGGACGGTTACCGCGTCATGCCCATTTCCGAGGCCGCCAAAATCGGCGATATATTCATCACAGCCACAGGCAACAAGAACGTCATCAGATCAGAGCATTTCGAGGCAATGAAGGACGGTGCCATTGTGGCCAACACCGGCCATTTCAACGTGGAGCTCAACATCCCCGGACTGGAAACCCTTTCGGTGAGCAGGCGCAAGATGAGGGAGGATATAGAGGAGTTCACATTGAAGAGCGGAAGGCACATCTACCTGCTGGGAGAGGGCAGGCTCGTCAACCTGGCCTGTGCGGAGGGCCACCCCGCAGCCGTCATGGACATGAGCTTTGCCAATCAGGCCCTGACCGCCGAGTACATAAAGACGGACGGCAAGAAATTGAAGGTTATGGTCCACCCCGTTCCCGAGCACATCGACCGGGAAGTGGCCAGGCTGAAGCTGGATTCCATGAACATAAGAATCGACAGACTGACACCGGAGCAGGAGGAGTATCTCAGCTCCTGGAAGGCGGGGACATAGGGCTACCGGGATTATCCCTCTCTAAATTTATACCCCCACTTCCCACTCACATTCGGCTTTCGCGTGAATCCAATACCCTCTACCTACCTGGAAGTAATCCGATGGTCCGATCTCCTCCCATTTTTTTGAGGCAGGGTCGTGGGTCCAGACCGAATCCACTTCCACTCCGAAGGTGAGATTGTTTAGGGCTGCAGTTCTGTTTCTGTTAGTGAGGGAAGGGTAGCCTACCATGTTCCAGCCTGGATGGAGGGGGATGGATTGGTTGGAGGTTGGTTGGGTGCCTGTATATTCAAATAGAACTCCGCCTGGTTCGGTGTTGTGTACCCAGAATCCCATTTTGTGGTCAATATCCTCAAAATCATTCATATGAGGTGGTTTTGAGGTGTGGTTGTGTTTCCAAGGATCTGCAGTATCGCTGATGTTATACCATTGGACAGAATCATATGACCCATTTATCGAAGATAAAACAGATCCCAGATTCGTGTTTGATTGGTTAAAGGGAATTGAAATAAGGTTCCAGCCTGAATATAAAAATATGTAATTTCCTACAAGGCTTACCAGCGGATAGTTGTCCAATTGGTAATAACCGTCTCCCTGGTCAATAAATGGATGTGGAATCTCGGTGTCACCAACGCCATCACCAGCTATACGGCCACCGCTGCCGTCATCCACACCTGCGTAATCACTCCAATAGTTGCCCTCACCATTGCTATCATTCCATATGTTATCGAAACAAGTGGCATTGTCCAAATACACCTGCTCCATGTTGTCTATTATATTGTTATGGTGTAATGTGTTGTTATTGCTTGATTCTGACAGGCTTAGGCCATAAAAACAGTTTGATGAGAAAACATTGCGTGTGATGTTATTATTTGTCGCTGAGATAAAAGAGAGGCCAGATGAGGTAGAAAAAAGGCTTTTCCCATTATCTGAAACTTCGTTACCTATTATACTGTTATTTGAGGAAGAATAAACTCTGATACCGTAGAAGTCGTTTGATAACACGGTGTTATTAATTATTTTATTATTATTTGATGAACTCCCGAAATATATACCCTGGCCACTATTGATAACTCGATTTTCAGTTACATTGTTGTTTGATGATGATGAAAAAACGATGCCGCTATTACTGTTCGAGTAAATATTGTTGTTACTAATATTGTTATCCGAGGATTGAAAAATATACATGCCCCTGTGACTGTTTGAAAGTGTATTGTTTGTAACGTTGATAAATGATGATGACCAAAGAACAATCCCATTTCCATTGCCTGATGCATTGTTGTTTGTTATTATATTTTTGATTGATGACCAATAAATGTAAATGCCATTATCATCGTTCAAACGAATATTGTTTCCTTTTATACTGTTGATTGATGATTGGGAAAGATGGATACCATCTCCATCATTATCACTAATATTGTTCTTCGATATATTATTGTACATTGATGCATCAAAATAGATACCATCATCATTGTTTAATGAAATATTGTTGTTTGTTATGTTATTGTACCTTGAAAGATAAGAATAGATGCCATTCATATTGTTTGAAATATTATTGCCCATTATGATGTTGTTTTTAGAAGAATATATTTCGATCCCAGCGTCATAGTTAGGCCATGAAGATTGATTTCCACTGTTAATAATGGTAAATCCAGAAAGATGTACCGAATCAGCTGTAATCCTGACCACATCCTCACTTCCATTTCCATCAATAATCGTCGTATCCCTGTCCTCTCCAGTTAGATTTATCGCCTTATTCACAACCACATTCTCATAATATGTCCCGTTCTTCACAAATATAGTATCCCCATCGCTCGCATTATCTATTGCCCATTGTATATGGGTATAATTGCAATCTACCCCTAGCGTGCCGTCATCATCTACGATTATAGTAGTGGCCGCTGAGACCTTGATCTCCTTTTCCGGGCTAAAAATCAATAGACTGAGGAGACTTGCATTTACCAAGATCCACGCGGTCAAAACCGACATTATGGCCTTCTTCATTCCCTTACCTCTACCAGGTTCAATATGAAGATATTACTTTATCTACCTTTCGATTTTTCGTTTCTCCGGAGAAAAAAGTCGCCCAAAAAGATAGAAAAAGCAAATCTTATTTGAATATTATAATAAATAATGGGAGAAAACACCCCCTACCTGCCCAACCTCGCAAGAATCAGTTTCACGCACTCCTCTTTTTCAGCGGCCGTGTCCACTGTCAGATGCTCCTCAGAAATGATATCATCCGATTCCTCGAAGCTCTCCTTCTGGGCCACGTATATCTCCCATCTCCCGTCGGAGATCCCGTCTTTTGTCTCGAACCTCTGATCAAGGCGCTGTTTCACCTCCGATTCAGGGGCTGTGAACTCGATGCACAGGAACTGCGCCGAGGCATGGGCTGCAGCCTCCCGGGCCTTGTCCCTCTGCCATTTTTTCGGAAAGCACGCGTCCAATATAACGGATTTCCCTTCCAGGAGAAGCCTTTTTCCCTCCTCGATCATATGGAGGTAGGTCTTCTCCGATAACTCCTTGGAATATATGCCCGAATCGAAGGCCTCGTACCTGTGCTCTTCCGGTTTTATGCCAACAAGCGCTTTTCGCACCCTGTCAGAGGTGAGGATGGCAAAGCCCGTTTTCTCTGCAACCTCGTTTAAAATGGTGCTCTTGCCTGTACCTGTGAGGCCGCATGCGATGATGAGGATGGGCGCGGATGCTTTGTTCATGCTCCACCTTCCTTCTCCTCCTTTACGTAACCTGCCGCCAGTTCGAAGTATTTTTGTGCGGTTTGAAGGGCCTTTTCCTTGCCTTCCTCCGAGATATGGGGGTCGTCCAGCTGGAAGGAGATGACCTTACCCCTCACATAGGCCCTGTATATCTTGTAGAAGTTGAGCATGTCGTACACACCGGGATCACCGGCGTATTCTGCATAGGCATCCATGAGCACTTTTGAAAGCCCCCTCTGTCCGTGAAAGTCCAGATCCATGGCCAGAAAGGCGATATCAGCCGCTGTATCGGAGTACCTGAACCTGTCGTTGAACTCAATGCAGTCGAAGATGATGATGGGCTCTGTAAGACAGATATGCTGCATGTGGAGGTCGCCGTGGCAGTCCTTTATTTTGTGCTGGGCAATCCTGCTGTTTATGATGGATTTTTTCGTTTTGTAGAAATCGTCCGTGTACTTTCTTATGGATTCGAATTGTTTCTTTGAGATGGACTTGCCGATATAGGGCTCGCTCTGCTGGAAGTTCTCGTCCGTGTTGGTCTTGATCACCATGATGCTGCCGAACCTGTCGATGACCTTCGAGGTGGCTGCTTCTGAATGAAATTTTGCGATCTTCCCGGCAACCTCTTTCACCATCTCCTCCGTCAGTTCACCTTTTGCCAGCAGGTTCTCCATGAGCCTGTCCATGGGAATCTTCTTCATCTTTACGGCATACTCGACGACCTGGCCTTTTCCATCGAATACCAGGGCACCGCCTTCGTCTGTGATGTTTACGACACCCAGGTACACATCGGGGGAGAGCCGGGCATTGAGAGCCACTTCCTTTTGACAGTACTCCAGTCTTTTTTCCAGGGTGGTGAAGTCCAGGAAACCGAAATCCACCGGCTTTTTCACCTTGTATACATACTTGTCCGTAATAAAGATAAATGATATGTGGGTCTGGACCACCTCCACTTTGGAAGTGGGCTCCGGATAGGCTGTCAATTTCTTTAGCTCGTCCTCAAGTTTCATGTTCGTCACTTATCCTCTGTTTTAATGATCACATGTTTACCGCTGCCAAAGACAAGGCTGTCGTAGGTCCTCTTCACCCTGTCCCAGTTGTGCTCCCTGTCCAGGGCCCAGTGCCTGCCAATCACTGTTACCACGTTTCCAAGGTTAAGTTTTTTGGTGAACTCCTCGATATCGTTTATGTACCGTGCACCGCTCTGGGCGTGCTCGCCCCTGCGGCCGAGTATGCCGTGGACGTACACCTGCTTCACATCCTTTTTATTGGCCAATTCCAGCAGGGCCTTGAGGTGGGTAACGGAGCCATGGGAGCTGTAAAAGGATACTATGCCCAAGAGATGCAGGTTCTTTCCCGTGGTTTTCACGTCTTGCATTGCGGCAAGGAATGCGGGATTCTTAAAAAAGGAATCGTCCGCAATGGCCGAATCGATTCTCATTCGATCCGAGGGAATGATTCGTCCAGCACCCAGATGAAGATGCCCGACCTCCGAATTGCCCACACTGCCTTTTGGCATGCCCACAGCCTCACCGGAGGCCTGCAGTCTCGTGTTGGGATGTATTTTGAGCAGCTCGTCCATGACAGGGGTTGCTGCCTTGTGAATGAGGTTTCCTTGGGTTTCGTCATTTATGCCCCAGCCGTCCAGAATCAATAGGAGCAGTCTTTCTCTCTCATTGTTTTCATAGGGGCTTTTTAGAAGCAGGGACGAGCCCGTCATGATAGGTGGTTTTTCGATGCCCAGTATATGGAGAACGGTGGGGGCCACATCCGCAAGTCCCCCTCCTTCTCTGAGCCTTAAATTGGATGCTATTGCATCCTCGGGCTCCACAATGATGAAAGGCACAGCGCTCCTCGTATGACCCGTGTCTATGGTGCCGTCCGGGTAAAGCCAGCTCTCCACTGTGCCGTGATCGGCTGTGACTATGGTGGTTATTTTCATGCTCTCAGCTTTAGGGATGATCCTCCCTAATGCCGCATCCACAGCTTCGATGGAGGTCAGAATCGCCCTCTCGTCTTCGGTATGGCCCACCACGTCCACATTGGCGAGGTTGGCGGTTATCATGTGGATTCTTTCATCAGCCAGTTTGGTTAAAATAGCCTCTGTTACCTCTGCAATGTTCATCTCGGGTTTCAATTCCGGTTTTGCTATTTTGAACGAGGGGATGATGAGCCTTTCCTCTCCGGGTATGGGCTCTTCGGATTTGCCGCGGAAGAAGTACGAGAGGTGAACGGCCTTTTCCGACTCAACGATTTTCACCTGTGTCTTCTTATTCCTTGATAAAACATGGCTCAGGGTGTCTTCTATCTTCCCCTGGGGAGGGAAGGCCACCCTGACATTCAGGTCTTTGTGATATTCTATCATGGTCACGAGGCCCAGGTTCAGACCTTTCTTCACTAAAAATTCCTCAAAATCATCATCCACCAGAGCCGAGGAAAGCTCGATTTCCCTTTCACCCCTTATATCGTAGAAGATGACAACGTCACCCTCTGAAAATCGGCCCACGGGGTTCCCTTTTAAATCGACCACAACCAATGGCTCCAGGCGCTCGTCCTCTTCTCCATGTGCATAGGCATCCCTCACGGCTTCGGTCATTGAGGGAAAATACCTTGCCCTCGTATCCCTTGGCATCGTTTCCCTAATTCCGGCCCTGATATAAATAACCTGCTTTTATTGCGGTAGTGTCACTGATTGATATAAGAACCTTCCCTGGCAGCTCAACTCGGGCTCATTTCCCGATATCGGAATTCAAGACCGTGTTTATACCATATTTTCCAGGATAGTCCCGCTCAGGGTTTTAAAGGCGACCTCCACATTGAGCCCTGTTTTGGCGCTCGAGAGGTAGGGGACGGCGTTCTCGTACTCAGATGCAAAACCCTTTAGCTCGCTGAGGCCCAACTCCAGCTCCTCCTCCAGATCGGATTTGTTTCCAAGAAACACTATGGGGATATCCTCCGTGATATTGTGGATCGCGTCCGTCCAGCTGTGCAGTTCCGACAGTGTTTTTTCCCTGGTATTGTCACAGACCCCGATGATTCCGTTGGCCCCGTAGAAATATGCATCCTGGAGCAGCTGCCTGAAGCTTTTTTGGCCTATGATGTCCCATATGAGCAGGCTGACATCCAGGGTTCCATCCCCATCCGGGTGCTTAATCGTGATTTCCTTTTTCGTCACCTTTGCACCGATGGTGGTAACATATTTATCCCGGAATTCGTTGAACACGTATCTCCGAACCAGGCTCGTTTTTCCAACTGCGCTTTCACCCACAAGACAGATCTTGAATTTCAGAGGGCCTATTGTCCGCATAATCATTTCCCCGGCATATTTATATTTAAACCCAGACTTTGCAATTTAAAGACCTTTGATTCCCTTAAAAGTTGGGTTGCCAGTATCAAAAATGATATTTACTGGACATTATGGATATTGGCCTTAACAGGATTTAGGCATTATATTTCTGATGTTAGAGTAAAATAATACCAAAAGATGGGTGGGAACATGGATTTCATAAGTGTGCTGATTAAATATTATCATTTATTTTTTAATGGTAGATATTCTCTGAACAAAATTACTAATGTACCTATTATGAGGTAAATAATGCCAAAGAATAATTGCTCTAAGTATGAATAATATATGAAGAGGATAAACCGACCTATTCCAATGGTGATAAAAGTAATGCCAAGTATTAACCAAGTCCATTTTTTCCAACCTTTTGGCTCCGAGTTCATGATTAACATAGGGCATTGATAATATAAATAATTTCATTATTCATAATTCAATGATATCTTTAAAAAGTGCCTTTTGGAAGCAGTATCCCCCACCGCAACCTTTTAATACATATTTAGGCATACCTAATTATAGTTAGGGAGACCTAAAGATTTAGAAGGATGAAGAGCATGTCAAAGAAGTGTCACGGCGCGTCTATGACAGATAATCCCGAGGCGGGGGACGGGGATAAGGCTAGGGACACCATCCTCCTCGTGGGCTATCCCAACGTGGGCAAGAGCGTGATATTCAATGAACTCACAGGGGCGTACGTGGTGGTCTCCAACTACCCGGGAACAACGGTTGCGGTGGACCGTGGAAAGGCTGAGATCGGGGGAAGGAAGGTTGAGATCATAGACACACCTGGTATGTACTCCCTTCTGCCGATTACAGAGGAGGAGAGGGTGGCCCAGGAGTTACTGCTCAGAAAGAACCCGAGTCTCGTGATCAATGTTCTCGACGCCAAGAACCTGGACCGCATGCTCCACCTCACCTTCCAGCTCATCGAGACCGGGATTCCCGTGATAGCCGTCCTCAACATGATAGACGAGGCGGAAGAGGAGGGCATGAAATTCGATTTTGGCGCACTGGAGGCGGAGTTGGGCATCCCGGTTGTGCCCACGGCCGCCACAAAGGCAGCCGGTCTGGATGTCCTGAGAAAAAGGATTACCGCCGCCCTTTCAAAGGGCGCACCCTCCGGTCACATCACACGGTACAGCCCCGAAATCGAGGCCGCGGTTGCGGGCAT
>CP070726.1:1870965-1876240 GCA_020350865.1 Thermoplasmata archaeon | reverse complement strand
AGCATAATGAAACCAGGGAGGGGGATAAGGGGTCTTTGGTATCAGATCGCCGACATTCCCTATCTCGAATAAATTATGAAGTAATTCATGATCCATGATGATTTCCACATCCGGTATGTTTAGACCTATATAGTGTGTATAATTTGTATCGAAATCAACACCAGCCGGCTCCTCCAGATCAGATCCATAGTCCCATGTGAGTTCAAGGGAATCGTGGGTCCATATGATACCGCCCCCGTTATAAACATAGTCTTTTAGCTCTGATGTTCTGCCGATGGGGACACTGTTCCCTTCAAATCCGTTACTCAACCCAAATAATATGGCATCAAATGATGAAAGGTCGCTTGGTGTTCCTGCATTAAAATCAGAAAGACCGACCTGTGTGACCTCGAATGTATCATCTGCGCCAGTGTAATCTATTATCATCTGGACCTCATCATGCTGCCAAACAGATACATGTAAAACGTTGAGTCTTTCAATTGAACCAGTCCCATTGAAATGTACAGTCTCGCCCTCGTTTACAATCTGGTCGGCGCCTGCGTCAGCAAATGGGGTGCCAGCAGATGATGTCTTTTCAGCTTGGAATATCAATATTGATGATGTTAGCAGGCAAACCGAAAGGATCACTGCAGTTTGTTTTCTCATTAATTGTCCCTTCCAAGAACGCCAAATTTTCCGGTCTTATCATTGTTTTCAAAATACTTAAGAATTATGTCTGTTACTTTTTAACTTACGTAACCCTCACAGGTTATTTTTTATGGAAGAAGTCATAATAAATATTACGTTGAAAAATTTATAGTGATAAGAAATACAAGGGTCTATCCAGTAGGTGTCCTCGGCGGAGGTGGAGGCGGCGGCCTCTGCCTTGAAGTCCGGGGAGCGGGCTCCTCCTCTTCCCCACTTCCGGAATCTCCGATGGGCATAGCGCCCATGCCGCCGCATGAAGGACAGACCGCAGATGCGGGGGTGTCCCATTCCTCGAGATGGAAGATATCGCCGCAGGTCCTGCACTGGACGTTCCTCCTCTTAGGCTCCTCGGGTTCGGGCTCCTCGGGCTCCTCTATGGGTGCCGCAGCCACAGGTTCCTCTGCCTTCACTTTCTGGGGGGTCCTCTTTGCGTTCTCGTACACGGTCTTCGAGACCACCAGGGCTACGAACAGGAAAACGAAGCTCAGAATCCACAGGTATACGCCCCTGATGAAGATGCCCCCGAAACCGGCGAAGAAGTACATGAGGAACAGTATCACCACGAGAATCTTGGCAAGGGTATGAATCTTGGCAATACGCGTGACATCGTACCGCCTGAATCTGCCGGGCATGGTGGCTGTGAAGTAGCCGAGGATGGCCACCACGATGAAGAGCACGAGGGGTGACTCGAGCCAGTTGAAGGGCTCGTAGAGCAGCTCGTCTTCTGGTTCTTCTCCGGCCTCGAAAGTGACCTTGTAGTAGTAGATGTCCCCGAAGGGCGTTCTGATGAGGTAGAAGGTGCCCTCCTCGATGTTGACATTGGAGAAATCCCCCACGCTCACCATGTACTCGGTGTGCTCTATCTCGTATTCACCATCCTTCACAAAGGTCTCGTTTAAGGGGGCGAGGATGGCGTCGCTCACCTGAGTATCTGCTAAGGGGATCTCCTCGTTGCCAGAAGGCATCCATGCATCGAAGTAGTACCTGAGCTCTATGTTCTCAGTGGACGCATTGGAGGTGCGTATCAGGCCCTTGGTATCGTCCTCCACATCGTAGTTCAGAAGGGAGAACCTCCTCATGTTGGCTCCGTGGTACCTCAATCCTTCATTTTCCAGGTACCTCTCCACATCCTTGGCGTACCTGTCCACCTCGTCTATATCCAGCTGTCCGTTGGGAGGCGTCTGTCCGTGCGGGATATCGTAGTGTGTAAGGATGGCTGCCCTCAACTCCCTTGCCGCACCGCCGGTAACCTTCCATGTGACATGGCCCCCGCCGTGCACGGGCACACCCGACATCATCTCGATATCGGTTTTTATGGCGATCTTTCCCCCGTTTCTCCCGATCTCCCCCTGGGCTGTGGAAGGTGAGACCAGGCAGAAAAGGAAAAGTAGAAGAATGAGCGCAATAAATCCAATCTTCAGTGCTCCCCTGTTCATGCACAGCCCGAAATATATATACCTTTACGGTTTAAAACATTTTTGGCAACCGTTATCGGTCCGTTTACCCTTTAATCCGGCGTTTTCAGGGGAAAAATAGTCAAATTCTCCCACCAATTTATTTATAAGTTATAATATTTATATATTCCATCGAGAAGAGCATAGAGGATGTGGATTATGGTGTTTATCAGAAAAAACCGTGCGAAGGCCCACCACATAGCGAGAAAGCTTGTTATTGCGGTCCTAATTGGACTTGCATTTATGTCCTTGATATTGTCTTTTCCTGCTATCGCTCAAGAAGAAAATCAAGATGAAAAAGAAGTGGAGGTTTTTTTGGACCCACCGGGAAGTCATTACGCGGATTTCACGGTATCAGGCGATATTACCATTTACCTCGCGGGCAACGTCACCGTCAATCCAGATCTTCCAAAAACAGTTTACATAGGCATAAATGCGCCAAACGGCTGGGAAACATCGATTTCCCCCGAAGAGGTATATGTAATAGGTTCAACCACCATACAGTTCGAGGGGGAAGTGAGACCGAGTACAAGTTCGGACCAAAAAGAGCATGTGGTCTATGTGTGGGCCAGTGTTGAAAGTCGGGACTACAGCGATATCGATTGGACGAGCAATCCCTCCACAGCCGAACGGGCATCCTCTATCGTTGAGGTCATCCAAAACAGGATCCAATTGATAAAAGATATAACAGAGCACACAGTCCTCCCCGATTCCACCCTCTCATACGATTTCACAGTGACGAACGTGGCCACGGTGACCGATACCTTCTTCATCGAGCTGGAGGATGACGAGGCCCTGCTGTCCCAGGGCTGGACCATCACAGCGAGTGCGGACAGCCTCACCCTCGATCCGGGAGAGACGGGCACGTTCACTGTCACGCAGTACATCCCGGAAGACGTCCCGGAAGGGGATTACGACATGGACGTGAAGGTCTACTCCTCGGGTCATTCGGGCTCGAGAGCCGCGCAAACCCTTTCGACCAGTGTCCGTGTGCCCGATATGGGCGCCCCCATCGAATGGATGCTTATCTTCATGGTGGGCTTTGTCATCACTGGAGTCAGCCTGGCTGCGTTGCTTGGGGCCACGGAGTACGGGTACCTCACCTTCATCAGCCTGTTTCTACCCCTCTACGTACGCCTCAAGAAGAAGGATGTGCTCTCCCACTTCACCCGCGGTCAGATTTTCGGTTACATACAGGCCAACCCGGGGGCGCACTACAACGCGATCATACAGGATCTGGACCTGAAAAACGGTGTGGGAGCCTATCACCTCAAGGTGCTGGAAAGGGAGGGCTACATCAAGTCCATGAAGGAGGGTATTTACAAGCGGTTCTACCCCGCCAGCATGCGGGTGCCCGAAAGGCGCCTCCACCTCTCCAGGGTCCAAAGGGACATCCTGCGGGAGATCCAGAAGCACCCCGGTGTGACCCAGAAGCAGGTTTCCAAGCTCTTGGACGAGAGCAAGCAGGTGGTGAACTACCACGTCAAGATCCTGGAGAGCGCGGGCCTGGTGCGGCTCGAGAGGTCGGGCAGGGAGACCTACCTCTTTGCCCACAGGGTCCGATACGAGGCGAACGGGGATGTCTACGAGGTGGTGGAGGATGCGGGTGCTGCGAAGGCTGCGAATATATAGGCAATCGGCTTATGGGTTCAGCCCAATAATAGCAATCGTCTCAAGGTCCTGGCTCTTTTCTTTAACCACAAGGTTTAAGAGTTAACAACTTCATATATTGATGGGAGGAAAGGCGGTATATTTGAAAAGAATTTGGACTTTATTGATAATTTTTAACCTCTTTATACTTTATTTCGCATCAATAACACCATCAGCAGGCGCACTTCAAGAGAATTGGAGCGAGGATATAAGGCTTACATTCACCGAAAATACTTCCTATACTCCCGCTATAGCCATATGGGAGAACAATGTCCACGTGGTTTGGGCCGAATCCGGTGAAGGGAGGGATATTTTCCTATGGTATATCAATAGCACTGATGGAGGTAATACCTGGAACCTTCCAATTCCCCTGGTTGACACTCCGCATGTAAGAGTAGGACTCCCAAAGATAGCCGTAGATAAAAATAGCATTCATGTGATATGGTTGGAGTGCAACGAGAGAAGAATATACTATATTCGCAGCGTAGACAACGGAATTACTTGGAGCACTGAGAAAATATTAGCGGATATGGTATACCATCTACAGCTCAGTTGGGATATTGGCGTATCCGAAAATAACGTACATGTCGTTTATATGGATATGAATCGCAAACTCTCGCATACCAAAAGCAATGACAACGGCCTAACCTGGACTGCACCCGAAGAGATTGTCTCAACAGATACTCGTGTTGCCAAAATAGCCATAGCTGTCATTGGAAGAAGAATTCACATAGTTTATGATGACAATAAATATTTCCCCTCAGGATATTGTGAAAATGACATATTTTATTTAAAAAGCGAGGATAACGGTTTGACCTGGGGAAAGGAATTGAACATTACACAAACGCCAATGACCTCTAGCCATTTTGCTGATATCGGGATTAAAAATGATTACCTATATGTTGTTTACAGTCAAGAAGAGGCCAAGAGGCAGGTTTATTTCAGTTATAGCGAGGACAGCGGGAGCACCTGGGCTAGAAACATTAGACTCTCGAATTCTACAGCCAATATACATTTTCCATCGATCGCTGTTAATGAGGTTGCAAATGAGATAGGGCTCTTCGTGGTTTGGACAGATCACAGAGACGGTTCGAGCCAAATTTACTTTAAGAACAGCTCCGATGGGGGAAAAACCTGGAGCAGCGACACAAGATTAACCTATGCCATCCCTTATTCCAGTTGGCCGGACATAGCGGCAGACGAGAATTCGGTCCATGTGGTATGGTGTGATTTGAGAGATGGGAATGACGAAGTATATTACAAGCGACATTCGATATCCGTTCCAACTCTGAAGGCCATAATTGACATCGATCCAGATACCCTCAATATAAAAAGCAAGGGTACATGGATCACCGCCTATATCGAGCTCCCGGAGGGCCATGACGCAAATGACATCGATATCTCTTCCATCCTATTGGAAAGCAGTATACCCGCCGAAAATCACCCTGTAGAGATAGATGATTACGACAACGACGGGATTCTTG
>CP070726.1:1860628-1870865 GCA_020350865.1 Thermoplasmata archaeon | reverse complement strand
AGGGAGGTTCGATGGGATCGATTTCAAGGACAGTGAGAGTGGACTCGTTCGAAAGACGCCTGTACAGCCATGACCTGGCCTCCCTTCCCAAGATGATGGAGATGGGCTTCAAGATGATGCCGGACCTTGTGGTAAAGCCAAAAAGTGCAACGGAGATAGCAGAGATAGTCAAGATCGCAGTGGAGGAGGGCATCCCAATAGTGCCCAGGGGCGGTGCTTCATGGGGCCTGGGCGGGGCCATGCCAGTGGAGGGCGGCATAGTAATCGACATGACGCGGATGAACAAGGTTCTGGATATAGACGAGGAAAACCTCCATGTAACAGTGGAATCAGGTATAACATGGAAGCTGCTGCATGAGATATTGATAAAAAACGGGTATCTACTTGGGTCTTATCCCAGCAGTGCCTATGCAGCCACCATAGGAGGCTGGATCAACACGGGAGGAGTCGGAGTTGGCTCGTACAAGTACGGTGCCGCCATCGACCATATAGAATCCATGGAGGTGGTTCTTCCCACGGGCGGCGTCATCGTCACGGGAAAGGATGGCATGATTGGACACGGCTCCTTTGACCTCAACAGGGTGTTCTTCGGGGCGGAGGGTACCCTGGGCATCATCACCCAGGTCACCATGAAGGTCTATCCGGCACCTGAGGAGCTGCGCCCCCTGTCCTACGGTTTCCCCGATGTAAAGACGCTTTCAAAGGCGGTGCGTGACATAACAAGAACCCAGGTATTACCACTGCACATCTCATTTTTGGATAAGAACCACTTCGATTTTTTAAATGATATCGGAATGGGTGAGCACACCCCCGAAGTGGGGGCTATGCTGAATATAGCCCTGGAGGGGGATTCCGAGGTTTTGAACGAAGAAGAAAAGTTAATCGATACGACCCTAAAGGAGCAGAGCGGCGAAAAACAAAGCAGGGAGATTGCAGAGCACGAATGGGATGAGCGCTTCTATGAGCTGCGCACCAAAAGAGCGGGGCCCTCTGCCGTGCTCGGGGAGGCTTTTGTGCCCACGCACAGCATGCCCCAGATGGCAAAGGACATATACAAGCTGATCAAGAAAATGAAGCTTAGGGCGGCGATAACGGGCATGGTGGGAGATAGAAATACGGTTGTGTTCATGCCCTACTATCTCTCGGACGAGCGCAAATTGATAAGAAACATGGTTTCCCTTTCTTTTGTAAAGAAACTGGGGGATTTGGCATTCGTTCATGGGGGAAGACCTGCAGGATTGGGACTCTTTTTCTCAGGCAATCTGAAGAGGATGTACGGTCCCGGTTCCACTGTGATGTACGACCTCAAGGCCGTAATGGACCCCCATGATGTGATGAATCCCGGAAAGACAATCGAGGGACTCACCAGGTTCGGCGTTCCCATACCTGCCTTTGCAATGAATTTTGGCATGAATCTCATGGCCGGATTCAAGCATCTCATGACAAAGGATAAAAAGGTGATGAAGTGGGCATAAACATTGAGGGTATCGATCTTGACATTTATTCATGTTTGCAGTGCGGTTACTGCACATCAATATGTCCCATGTTCGAGCAGCTCGGATGGGAGTCTGCCTCGCCCAGGGGCAAGATATTCTATATCAAGCAGCTGACCCAAAGGAACCTATTGGACAGGATACTGCGCAGGGAGATAGAAGTTAGCGAGGAGTTCATCACCCGCATGTTCCAGTGCACGGGCTGCGGAGCATGCGAGGAAGTGTGTCACGTCAATATACCTTTACACGAGCTGTGGAAGAGGGTCAAGGAGTGGTTTTTCGAAGAGGGACTCATACAAATCGAGGCTCACAAGAAGGTGCATGACAGAATCCACCAGCATAAGAATCCCTTTGCCGAACCAACCGAGAACAGGGGGAAATGGTTTCCCGAGGATTTGACACTATCAAGCACCCCGGAGATCGTGTTCTTTCAGGGTTGCACGGAGGCATACAGAAAACAGGAGATGGCCGAAACAACTGCCCGACTCCTTACCAAGGCGGACGTGCCTTTCACTATTCTGGGCGCAGATGAGTGGTGCTGCGGCTCCATCTGTATCAACACGGGTCAGATCGACTATATCAAGGAATTTGCCAGCCATAATATCAATACCATCGAGAAAACAGGCGCAAAGGCCCTGGTGGCTGCTTGTGCTGGGTGCTACAATACGATAAAGAACGAGTATCCAAAAATCGTAGGCGAGCTGCCGTTCAAACTGTACCATGTTTCTGAGTTTCTTGAAACGCTGATACGTGACGGTCGCCTCCAGTTTTCAAAAAACCTTGACATGACCGTAACGTTTCACGATTCATGCCATCTGGGCAGGGGAGCTGGGGTGTTCGACGCACCCCGGAACGTAATAAACAGCATTCCCGGGGTGACACTGGTGGAGATGGTGAGAAGCAGGGAGCTGTCCCGATGCTGCGGTGCCGGATGCGGGTGCGTGGCCGCCTTCAGGAGTATTGCTGTGGCTCTGGCAACGGAGCGTGTCATGGAGGCACAAAGTACTGGTGCCGAGAAGATCATCACCACATGCCCTTTCTGCAACCTCAACCTGAACAATGTTGCCCAGGATAACGACCTGATAAAAACAATGGATGTCGTCCAATTGGCCTATCAGGCCGTATAGTTTCAATCCCGATGTATTAGCCTACGGCTTCAAACCTCTTTTTGATTTACGAGCTCATCGTCGTCGAGCAACAATGTTGTATAGTATGAGACCCAGACAACGGTCTCGAATCCGTCCTTCAGCCGCCCCCTGCCCCCTGCCATGACTTCCATTGTGGCCAGGTCGTCAACCTTGTTATGGTAGCCTGGATACACAATGACCCCTGCATAATATATGGTGGGAACACCAATGGGCCAGAAGCTGGCCTGATCAGAACTGCCCTCACCTGTCTCCTTTACATCGAAGCCCACTGCAGGATATCTGAGGATATTGTTAATGACCCTGTTGCTGATATTCAGAAGGATTGGGTTTTCTATCTCATTTGCATCCTCATCCGGCCCCACAAGCACGTTCAGCTGGTAAACCTGGGGCCAGTTCAGCCCCACCATGTCGTAGTTGAGATATGTTTTCACGGTGACATTATCGGGGATGTTGTCTACAAAATGTGAAGAGCCCCACAGGCCCTGCTCTTCACCTGACCACAGGCAGAAAACGATGGTCCGGTCGGTCTTCATCCGGGATACGGCCCTTGCGATCTCGAGAACCGCAACCGTGCCTGCAGCATTGTCATAGGCCCCTTCCACCGTCTTCTCTTTAATGTCGTAATGGCCTCCCAGAACGATCCATTCGTTTGGCTTTGCCACACCGCGATGATAGCCAATTACGTTGATCACCTCCCTCCCCCCCCGGGTGAAACTCACCTGCTCTGCTTCCAGTCCAAAGCTTGATAGCTGGTCCTCCAGGTAGCCTGCAGCCTGGGACATGTGTGGCAAACCGGTGCTGCGTTTGGCGTACCTTGTCGTAATGGTTCTCATGTGGTCGTAGTAATCATCGCCGGACACTATTGATCCGGTACCGTCTGTGACCTTGAAATCAAACGATGCCTCAAAGGAGCCCCTCTCAATAACGATTGGGAATTGCCCCTCGGCGGTTGGGGGAACGAGGAGCTCCAACTGGGTAACCTGGGTTTCAAATTCCACCGTTTTATTGGAGCAAAGAATACCGTCCTTGGCAATCAGAATGTATTCAGGAACCTTTACCGAAAAGGACTCAAGGTTGGTGTCCATCTGAATGCTGCAAACATCACCGGCCGCAACAGACAGCGGATTCAGTTGAACGTAGTAATCTTCTTCCCCTTCACCGAGCTTCAATCCCGGGGTCATCAGGTACCACAGAAGGGAGAGTAGAATGATGGCAATCAGGACTGATCCGATTTTTGTGCTCCTTGACATACAATAGAGCATTGGCGTTAAAGGATAAAAAATTGTCTATTCGGCCCGCAGGGGCGAAATTACCGGCTGTTCTGCCAATCAAACGCTTATCTTAAAATCCTCTATAGTTATCAAGGGGATGGACTTTCGTCGCAGATAAGACGAATCCCATACATTTGAAAGCGAAAACGCTATATATATTCCATTTATTCACCCCTCTGTAAAGCAATCCCTTTTGAAAGGTCTACTTTCCTTTGAGGGAAATAACCATACAATGATAGGGGGCCAGAAGATGAATATCGAAGGATATGAAATGCCAGATGAACTCTATTATCATGCAGAGCACACTTGGGTGAGGGTGGAGGGAGACGTAGGTACGGTGGGATTAAGCGACTTTGCACAGAAATTGGCAGGAACAATCAAGCGGGTGGTCACACTGGAGGAGGACGATGAGGTCCAGATGGGGAAGCCGTGCGGCACTGTGAGCAGCGGCAAGTGGACCGGAAAACTGTACTCCCCGGTGAGCGGGGAAATCACGGAAGTCAACGAGGATATAGAGGACGAGCCCGCCTCGATTAACGAATCACCGTACGGAGAAGGATGGATATTCAAGGTGAAGCTCTCGAACCCCGATGAAGTAAACTCCCTGTATCACGGGGACAATGTGGCAGGCTGGCTGAAATCCGAGATCGCCAAACACAAACAGTAAATGGAATTTTAATACGGAAGGCACGGGCAGCGGGAAACCGTCAGTTTAGACTTCCGAAAGTTCCTCTTCCTTGAAGGTAGCCAGGGGCAGCTCGTCATCCAGACTTTTTCCGGGCAGGTAATCGAAGAGCGCCTGAACATCCTTGCCCAAAGCAAGGTAGATGGCTAAAAGAGGTATGTTGCTTGGGCAGGCATTCTCGCACTGCCCGCATGCAACGCAGGAAGTGATCATGTGGTTCATCCTGCCGATGTGGTACAGGGCCGTATCCAGGGGCATCCTGAGCACTCCCCTTTTCTGGGCCTTGTCCATGTACTGCCTGGGTGATGGTTTGAAAATATCGGAGTCGAAAAAGCACTCCTTGCAGTAGCATATGGGACAGACCTTCATGCAGTTGTGGCACTTGATGCAGCCGCCGAGAACCTGCAGGAATCCAGATATATCCCTGACCTGCTCCTTGATCTGGGCCATCAGAGCCTCCCGTGTCTCTGATCTGTGCTTTTCCAGATCTGAAATGGCTTTGGCACGTTCCGCGGGCTCTTCGGCCTCTTTCAATTCCAAACCCAGGCTGTCCAGTAACTTTTCGCCTTTGGCGGTGTTTGCTGAGAGCATTATTTCCTTTCCGGAATCAAGACCAAGAATACCGATGTTCACATCGGCGGAATCCGTAACCGGAAGCTCGCACACCTGACATGCTGACCGAAGGGTTTTGCCTGAAAGTTCGGATTTCCCGCCCTCCTTTGCCTCCTTGAGCAGTTTCATTGTCAAGCCGTTGTTCTTCGAATCCCAAAACAGCTCCGCGTATGTGGGTACAGAAAAAGTCCCCAAACAGTCCACGGAAATCAGGGTCACGTTCTCAAGGTTTATCTGGTGGAGTTTTGCCAGCTCGAGCACGGCACGCAGTTCGCAGGGTCGAAACACCGCTGCAATCCTTTCGCCGGGGGTTTCATCCGTGGTTTTCACCAGTAGACTGGCGGAATTGGCGGGCAAAACAAAGGCGAAGGGATTGGCGGAGATGACACCTTTCGGATCCTTTACCAGCGTCTGAACAGTGTTCACACCGGAGGGAATGTCCTGGGGAATCAGCAAGATGTCTGCGGCCTTATCGGCCAGCACCTTTTTAAAAAATCCATTGACAGTTGACAGTAAATCCTTATCGATATTCAGTGTCGCAGTTTTTGTCATCTTCAAACCTCCATTATTTTCAATTAGATGTCCCACTCCTTCTTCATGGGATTCGGACCCATCTTTTTGGTCTCCTTCACCATCTCGTTCACCGTATCTGCGAACTTCTGACCCTCTGAAGCTGATATCCATTCCAGGCGAACCCTCCTTTCCTCAAGTCCGATATCCTCGAGCAACTTCTTCAGGATTGCAACCCTTCTTCTGGCCTTGAAATTCCCTGACAGGTAGTGGCAGTCCCCTGGGTGGCATCCCGCAACCAAGACCGCATCGGCTCCCTCCAAAAGGGCCTTTATCACGTACACGGCATCGATTGCTCCCGTGCACATGACCCTTATGGGAATGAAGTTCGGGGGGTACTGGAGCCTGGAAACGCCTGCCAAATCGGCACCTGTGTACGAGCACCAGTTGCACAGAAAGCCGATTATCTTGGGTTCGAAATCCGCATTCACATCATCTGATGTGCCCTGGTTCTGCCGGGATTCTGCTCCTGCTTCCATAACCTTCACCTTCCTTTCTCCTTTATCCATTTCATATCAACTCGTCGATTTGGGCAAGCATCTCTTTATTTGAAAATCCGATGATCTGGGGAACTCCTGCGGGACAGGCCATGGCGCAGGCACCGCAACCCTGGCAAACGGCAAGATTGACGCTGCTCACCGATTTGACCTCTTCTGTGATGTAATCCTTCACAGTCTTCATGAATATGGCCCCGTAGGGGCAGAGCGCCTCGCATACACGGCAGCCCTGGCACCGGACTTCGTCTATGACGGAATGCGCGCTTGGGGCAGCAAGACCGTTTTTCAGCACGCCAAAGATCTCCCTGGCCGATTTCTTTGCATCAGAAACGGACCTGAGAACTCCCCTGGGGCCCTGCGCTGACCCTGCAATGCTGATCCCCCTTCTATCCACAATATCGTATCTGTCATTGTAGTATCCCATGAATCCATCCACGTCCACCGGAAGGCGCACCATCTCTGCAAGTTTCTCGGTACCCCTTGAGGGCTCCTGGCCCACGGCAAGGACGACCATGTCCGTCTCCAAGTTCATGACGTCGCCGAGCTCGATATGTTCGGTTCTGAGGGTCAGTCTCCCGTCATTTCTCAGGACCTCTGCCACCCTGCCCCGAATGAAGCTCACACCCAATTTCTGGGCGTTTAAGAATTCCTCCTCGAACCCGTTGTAGGGACCCCTGAGGTCCATGTAGTGAATGTACACGTTGGTGTCGGGACTCAGTGCCTTTATCCTTGCCGCCTGCCCTATGGCATATGTGCAGCAGACAAGTGAGCAGTGGGCATTGCCCTTGTTCTCGTCCCTTGAGCCCACACACTGGATGAAATTGATGTTTTTTGGGACCTTTCCTGTGGAGGACACTACAAGTTTTCCTTCTGCAAGCATCTTTTCAAACTCAAAGTAATCAATTACATCGGGATCGTCATAACTGTACTCGGGCAACCTGCTGGCATCGAACAGTTCCGAACCTGTGGCCGCAATGATTGCCCCCACCACTAGCTCCTTCCTGTCCTCTCCTGTGCTTATAACGATGTGGTAATCACCCAGGGTTCCAGAGATGGACTCCACCTCCGAAGCGAGCATGATATCTGCATTGTCGGAGTCGGTCAGAACATTGATGTCAGGCAGTGAAACATCCTCATCCTTTAATCTTACAGGGTCTAGTGCATAGGCCTTTCCACCGAGTTTCTCTGTTCTCTCCACAAGATGGACTCTCATGCCCCTCCTCAACAATTCCAATGCTGAGGTTAATCCTGCAACGCCACCGCCGATTATCAGCACATCGGTGCTGTTGGCAAGGGTTATTTTCTGGGATTCATAGGATTCAGCATTGGCGGCCTTGGCTATGCCGCCGAGCACCAGGCACACGGCCTTCTGAGTACCTGATTCCTTATCTGAATGAATCCAGTCACAGTGTTCCCTGACATTCACATGCTCCACAAGGTGCTCGTCCACTCCCGCAGAAACCGCACCCTTCTTCACGATATCTCCATATGTTCTCGGAGTGCAGCCCACTATGACAATCCTCTCGACTTTCGATTCGGATGTCTTTTGCGAAAGAAAATGCTGTCCCTCCCTTCCGCATAATCTGTCATGAATATGCACACATGTGACCTGAGCCGCATCCTTGATATTCTCCGTTAGCTGCTCGAAATCGATATTCTCGCCGATACCGCCCTCACAAGTACAGAGGAACACACCCACCTTGGAATCCGTGGATTTAACTCCCCGCAAGAGTATCACCCCCTTCAAAGAAGTCCAATATCTCCAGTGCCGCCCTCTTTGCCTCCTCCACCGAGTACCTGATACCCCTCGGCCCAAGAGCACACCCCGCCACTGCAATACCCTGGGTTCCGTTGACCTTGATGAAGCCGTTGCCCTGCAGTTTCAGGCCTAGGGTACCTGCTATGGTATCACTGCCAAGATGCGGCTCCTGGCCCACAGCTAAGATGACGAGGTCGCTTGTGAACTCTGTCAATTCATCGGTGTCGATGTTCTCCACTAAAACCCTCAAATGACCATCAAGTTGATTGATTTCTGCCACCCTGCCCCGAAGGAATTTCACGCCCTTCTCCTGGGCCTCCTTGTAGAATTCCTCGAAACCCCGGTACGCGGCACGAAGGTCCATGTAGTGGATGTACACCTCCATGTCCGGATATCTCTCTTTTAGCTCCTTGGCCTGGCCTATGGCGTATGTGCAGCACACAATGGAGCAGTGCTGGTTGCCCTTGTTTGAATCCCTGCTGCCAACACACAGCAGGATATTGACTGTCTCGGGAATCTTGCCGTCGGAAGGCCTCCTCAGCACATTGTCCTCTGACCGCTGTTTCACAATCAACTTCTCCAAATCAAGAAACGTGATGACATCATCAAATCGATCGTATCCGTACTCCGGGAGCCTTCCTGCATCAAAGGTTGTGGAGCCGGTCGCCACGATGATGGCTGCCACATCCAGGCTCATTTTTCCGCTTGCGGACCTCACATCCACCCTGAAGTTACCGGGCTCTCCTTCAATGCTCTCAACATCTGTATTTAGTAAAATCTCCAGGTTCGCATTCTGGAGCAGCTCCCCGAACTTGGGGGTGAAGATGCATTCCCTGCAGTAATCCATGCAGCATCCGTCCGCTTTGCATTCATGGGTTCTGTAGGTTCTGCTGAGCTGGTACGCCCTGCCTCCGAGCTCGCTTTCCCTTTCGACGAGATACGTGTAAACACCGTTGTCTGCGAGATCAAGTGCAGCCTGCATACCCGCCACACCACCGCCAATGACCAGTGCCGTGCTCTGCCCCCCTCCAGCCATCAGACCGCCTCCTCTAGAGCCTTGTCAACCATGGCCATGAGCTGTCTGGGTTCGAACGGTCTCAGGAAGGGAACATTGGACGGACATATGCAGGAGCACGCCCCGCATCCCATACATAAAACCTCGTTGACCTCTGCTATACCCGATTCATTGTCCACCTTTATTGCATCGTAGGCACAGTTCTCCTCGCATAGGGCGCAACCAGAGCACCGATCGACATCCACAACAGCAGCCACACCCTCGGTGAACAGGTCCCTTTTGGACATGTAGGTTGTGGCCCTGGCTGCAGCACCGCTGGCCTGGGAAAGGGTTTCATCGATGAACTTCGGGGAATGGCATGTTCCGCACAGGAAAACCCCTGCCGCGGCAAAATCCACGGGTTTGATCTTCATGTGCGCCTCCATGAAGAAATTCTGACCGGTCAGGGGCACCTTGAGCACCTGGGCCAGGGTTTCATTTCCCTCATAAGGAACGGTGGCGGCGCTGAGCACTACGGCATCCGGATGCAGAACCAGGTCGGAGCCGATATTACTGTTGTATACTGTCACCTTCAGGGCATCACCGTCCTTTTCGACCCCGGGTTTCCTGTCCGCCGTGTATCTTATGAACAGGATGCCCTTCATTCTGGCCTCCTTGTAGTACTGCTCCCTGAATCCGTATGTCCTTATGTCCCTGTATAGAACATAAACATTGGCATCGGGATGTTTTTCCTTGTAGATAAGAGCGTTTTTTATGGCCTCTGTGCAGCATATCCTCGAGCAGTACTCCCTGCCTTCCGCCCTCGAGCCCACGCACTGGATCATCACCACTTCTTTCGGAGCAAAGTCTTCATCTTTCAGCTTTCTGTCAAATTCCAGCTGCGTCATCACCCGGGGGTCCTCGCCGAAGAGGTACTGCCCTTCCGGAACAAGCTCCCTTGCTCCGGTAGCAACAATTATTGTGCCCACTTTCACTTCCTTGTTCTCTCCCCTTTGATTGATCGTTCCAGTGAAATTGCCAATATACCCGCTCAGGTTCTCAAGGGTGGCGCCGGTGAGCACCGTGATTGCGGGATTCTTTTCTATCCTATCGATAAAAGCTTTCAATTCCTCCTGGGGGTCATCGGATTTGTACAGATGATGTATGTTCCGCAGATTGCCCCCCAGCTCGCTTTCCTTCTCCACAAT
>CP070726.1:1848112-1860528 GCA_020350865.1 Thermoplasmata archaeon | reverse complement strand
GTGGCAGAGGCCATAACACCCAAAACCAAGGCCATTCTTCTGAACTCACCGTGCAATCCAACAGGCAGTGTGGCAGTAAAGGAGGACCTTGCGGGTATTGCCGACCTTGCCCGGGATCACGACCTCCTTGTGCTCACCGACGAGATCTACGAGAAGATAATCTACGAAGGGGAGCATCATTCCATTGCCTCCTTCGACGACATGTTCGAAAGAACCGTCACAGTGAACGGGTTCTCGAAGGCGTACGCCATGACCGGATGGCGCCTCGGGTGGGTTTTGGCAGGTGAAAAGTATCTCAAACAGATAAAAAAAATACAGCAGCATTCGATCACATGTGCCGTATCCTTCGGCCAGAAGGCAGCGGTTGAGGCACTTTACGGGACACAGGAACCGGTGAGCCGGATGGTGGCCGAATTCAAGGCCAGAAGGGATCTGATCGTAGAGAGGATAAACGCAATACCGGGTATGTCGTGCAGCAAACCCAATGGTGCCTTCTATGCATTTGCCAAGTTCGATTACGACATGTCCTCTGTGGACTTTGCCCAGTTCTTGCTCGAAAAGGCCCAGGTGGCTGTAACACCCGGGGCTTCCTTTGGTAGATGCGGTGAGGGACATATACGGTTCTCTTACGCCACATCCCGCGAGAACATAAACAGGGGATTGGACAGGGTGGAAGCGGCGGTAAAAGAACTTTAGCTTCAGAGTTCATACTCATTTTTTTCCCTGCAAAAATGTTAAGTAGACATAGGAAATATCCCTTTTCATGGAGGAGTGAAGATGGTAGTGTACAAGATAATAGACATAGTGGGAGTATCAGAACAAAACTTTGCAGACGCAGCCAAAAATGCGGTGGATGAAGCAGCCAAGACGGTAAGGGGCATTAAGAGAGCTGAGGTAGTGAAGCTGGATATGAAGGTGGAGGACGATAAGGTCACAAGGTACCGTGCAGAGGTGAACATAGCATTCGAGATAGAGAAATAATTCTTAGTTCACCATTCAATTTCCGCAATTAGCGATTCCATGGGTATGGGGAGGTTGCCGGCTTCTTTCCCTGCCCTTTCTCCTTCTTATCTATTGAACGCGATATCAAGATATTTTTTGATACTTGAAAAAACCTCAACCACCTGTGGCAATTCTAATTCACAGTGCCGGTCAATCCGCAGTGCGGACACTGGATTGTAACGGGCCTTGCCGTGGTTTGCACGATGAAGGCGTTCTGGCACCCCGGACATCTCATCTGCGGGAACTGCTGGCCGGGTGGTGTCTGCGGAGCCTGGGGCTGGGGCGAAGGGGGTGCTCCCAGATTGACTATGCCAACCGTGCTGCAGTTGGGGCACTGCACCTGGGCGCTCCCCCCTATGTTGTTCACATGAAAACCAAATTTACAAGAAGGACATGTGATCCGAACAGTGGCCTGGGGGGCCTGTGGAGCCTGTGGAACCTGAGGAAGGGTTGGCTGGGGAGCGGTTGCGGGAGTGACTGTTTCAGTTTTGCCATGTCCCTTTTTCCTTGCCATGAGAAGTACTGCGATTATTATACCGACGGCAGCCAGAACTCCAGCGATGATGATCCATAAGGTGAAATCGGATTCTTCCTCTGTCTTTTTCCATTTATCAGGGTCCAGTGGATAGACATCCTCCGAATCACTGTACCCGTCATCGTCCGTGTCCCATAGGAGGGGATCCGTGCCCAGCTCTAGTTCCTCTTCATCCAGCAGCTCGTCACCATCATCGTCAAAATCGCTGTTGTCCCCCTCTCCGTCATCGTCAGTGTCCAGCCACTCGTCCTCATCCAGGGGAAATGCATCTTCCGAATCATTGTATCCATCCCCGTCAGTGTCAGGATTCAAGGGATCGGTGCCCAGTGTTTCTTCCTCGGCATCATTCAGTCCATCGTTGTCATCATCTTCATCTGCAGAATCCACGATCCCGTCACCGTCAGTATCGCGGGATACGTTGATCTCTATGATGTCGCTGGCTGAGCTCCCGTCCATATCGGTGACGGTCACGCTCACTGTAAAGGCACCTTCTTCAAAGCCATGTGTGGGTGATTCCTCGTATGACTTATCAGATCCATCACCGAAGTCCCATTCATAATCCAGTTCGGAGTCCTCAGCATCGGAGGCAGAGGCAGTGAACGTGATGTTTTGGAAGGACTGCTCACCGGGATCAGGTGATTCGATTTCAACTGTGGGGGCATTATTCACAAGGGTGAATATTTTCGTCAGGGTAGTCCAACCGCTGGTGTTATAGCCATCAAAGAACTGGACCCTGAAGCTGTATTTTCCCAGTTCCGCATCGGCGGGCGGGGTGAATGATATCATCCAGCGGTCTGTCGTATAAACAGCATCGGAATCGAAGTACGAATCAGCATCCCCGTACCCTATCCAGTCACCTGTGGGACCCTTGTACTGAATTAGTGTAACCAAAGCGTCCTCACTGGTTTCGCTGTCCGTTGCATTGGCATAAATATATACTGTCTTTGTGCGATTCCCTTTGGTTGGAACAGTAAAGTTCTCTACGGCGGGCATACTATTCAGAACAGTTACCAGGGCGTTTACCTCTTCTGGATCACCTTGTTCATCGTCTAGATCAATAAAGCTGACCCTGAAGTCATATGCACCCACAGGAGCGTCACTGGTCGGGGCGAATGTGATCTTCCATTTGCCATTACTAAAGGAGTGGTTGGAAAGGTAGGCTTCATTCCATTCCCAGCCTTCTATCCTCCATTCGAAAACAGCTGTGAGGTTGGAATCAGGATTCTCCACATCTACACATAAGGCGGATAACACTATCGAGCTGCCTCTCTCAACCACGCTCTGCTGGGCAAATAAATCGAGGGCAATGGGTTTGTTGTTTAAGACCTCATATGTATCTCCTGTTTCCATCCAGGTACTATTATATCCGTCAATATTTTCGAAGCGGGCTCGGAATTTATAGGAGCCTTTCTCGCAAGTTTCGTTTGGTGTGAAGTACACTTCCCAGTATTTTCCGGTCTCGTTGTAGTAATACTGAGTTTCATCAACTTCTATCCAATCAATATGAGCTATATTAGTATATTCCAGATGAGGGATCAATTGCTCCTCTGCATCAAATGGATCAGAGCCGTTGAGCGTGATTATCATGGTCAGGGTCCTCTTCACCTCCGTCCCCCGGGGAGTGAGGTCGTGGATTTCCGGCTGTGAAGAATGGACGACAACCGAACCGTCCATCTGCATGTAATCGCTTTTTAAAGCCCCAGTGTCCGTTACCCTGACCCTGAAAATGTAATACCCGGGATCAGCATCCACGGATGGTTTAAAGGACACCTTCCAATATTGACCCTCTAGGTAGTATACATTCTCGAACCACAAATCCGTCCAGGGTCCCTGTGGATCCTGACCATCTGGACCAGTGTATGCCCATTGGATATCGTCTTCATTGGTATATATCGTAAGGTCGACCTCCATGTCCTGATTGTCGCTTGCATTGACATGAATATAGATCGGATCTGCAGAACCCGCCCTGATATCGGTTTCAGGCACCGAGACGTCAATGACCCAGGGCGGGGTGTTTATGGGGGATTGGGTGGTAAACATGTAATCCTGGCTTACAACCTCGTTTCCGGAGGGATCCCTGGAAATGACCCTGAAGTGATAGACGGTGGATGGATCGAGACCAGTTAGAACAACGCTGTGGTCCCAGACATGGGACGTGTCAACCACCATGAAACCGTAGCTTGTGGTGTACCCGTATTCAACCCTGCTGTCCGCGTCCTCGTTTGTTTGCCACTCGATTGTGGCTGTCGTGTCTGTGAGGGAGGTTATAACGGGGCCATATATTATCTCAGGGGGCACGGTGTCGAAGGGATTCATGAGGGGATAGTTATCCTGTGAATCCGAGTCGATCTCGTAGTATGTATCACCGATGCCGTCACTGCCAGGTTCATCCTGGTTGGGACCCGAGAAGTCATCTGCTCCTGTGTAGTCGCCCCAGTAGTTGCCGCCCGAGGGGTACCCGTTGTCCCAGTAATTATCGCTGCTGTCATCATATGCCTGGTTTGTATTGTCGATCAGGCTGTTATGATAAATTCTAAAGTCATTTGATTCCATAAGGCAGATGCCCTCGAAATTTCTTGAAATCGTGTTATTTGCTATGAGATTGTCGTCAGCATTCTGTGAGTATATTCCGCGTCCAGGATTGTCTTCAATTGTGTTATTTTGTATTATATTTTTAACACAACTGCTAAACCGAAGCCATATTCCATTTCCACCATTTGTAATCCGATTATTTGTCACAGTATTGAATCCAGAGTAGCATAACATCAAAGCACTAGCGGAATTGTTATCTAGGTCATTATTTTCCACCGAGTTGCCATCACTCATTTGAATAAAAAGACCCACTAAATTAGAATATATCGTATTATTTAAAATATAATTTTCATCCGAGGTGTACATTGTGATGGCATTAGTATTATTGTATAGGGAATTACCAGTTACCACGCAGTTGGATGAATGACCAAGGGAGATGCCTGTATCCGTATTGTAGATATCCTGCCAACTCACTTCGACACTTGTACAGTTGGCGAGTATTACCTGTCCTGCATTACCTGGAACAACACCCCCTGTTTGGTTCTTCCAATAATATACTGGTCTTCCGTTTACCGTGTTGGAGGTGTCAATTGTCTGTGTGGTCCAATTTGCCAAAGTTCCCACAATGGATATACCATCGGATGTGAACTGATTATTTAACATGATATTTCCCGATGAATAAGTCAGCATGATGCCTTCCCATTCATTTTCTATAAAGGTGTTGTTCTCAATGACATTGCCATGGAAAAATGCGTAGATGCCCCTTTGATTGTATGAAAGGATGTTGTTGAAAATATGTGTGTATGAAGACATGACGAACATTCCGTCCCCGCTGTTGTTGGTGATGACATTGTCAAATACAATATTATCCTCGGAAATATTCAAAGCGATGCCGTGCATATTGTTTAAGGCGATCATATTGTTAAAAATAATGTTCCCACTGGATTCTACATGTATACCAGCATCTTCATGTTCATCCCCACTGCTGGTTATGAAGAATCCATTTATCGCCACATTATCGCTTTTTATTTGAATAACATCCCCTGTCCCGCTGCCGTTAATTATGGTGTTGCTTGGGTCTTCACCGGTCAAATTCAATGTCTTATCCACAACAAGATTACCATAGTAAGTACCCCTGCTCACAAGAATCGTGTTCCCGGAATCCGCATCATTGATGGCATCCTGGATTTTGTAGTAAAATGTGTCCTTATCGATGTTGTGAACCGGGCCAAATGGAGTACCGTAGGGGACTATCAGGGGATAGTAGTCGATCAGATCCATTTCAACGACAAATGGATCATCGCCGATGCCGTCACTGCCCGGTTCGTTTTGATCGGGGCCGCTGTACTCATCTGTGCCCGTGTAGTCGCTCCAGTAGTTTCCCCCCGAAGGATAGCCGTTGTCCCAGAAATTACTGCCTTCGTAATCATCCGCCTGGCGATAATTGTCTATGATGTTGTTATGATAGATATAATTGTTTGAAGACTCGGAAATCCGAATGCCGGTTCCGAGGTTCTGGGAAATATTGTTGCCTATGACGTTATTATTGTTGGAAGTCCATACCAGGATACCGGACATACCATTTGATTCAACGGTGTTGTCAATAATATTATTGTCTTCACAACCATCGTAGAAATGAATTCCAGAAGCCTCATTTAAGATAACGATGTTATGGGATATGTTATTGTTATAGCAATCTCGTTCAAGCAAGATACCGTCATAGGTGTTTGATTGAACCAAATTGCCTGAAAGGTTGTTGTTTTCTGAGTTTTCAAGATAAATGCCATCCCTGTTGATTAAAACGTCATTTTCAATGATATCATTATAATGGGATCGATAGAGATGGATGCCATACATATTATTCTCCAGGCATGTGGTCTGCGTGATGGTATTGTTTTCGGAAAAACCCAACTGGATTCCAGCCGTCCCGTTGGCGAGCTCCTGGTTCTCAATCGTGACGTAAGTGCAATTGGCGAGAATCACCTGGCCTGCACCGGATGGTACAGTCCCTCCATTTCGGTTCTTCCAGTAGTACACCGGTTTTCCGTCCACCGTGTTTGTGGTATCGATATCATGTGAATTCCAGTCCTCAACCATGTTCCCTTCCAAGGCAATACCGTCCTCCTCCATTTCATTGCCGATAAGGGTGGTGGTTGTAGAATATAATAACTTTATACCGTACCTATTATTTACGACCTCATTATTGGAAATATTGTTGTCGCTGGAAAATAAGATGCCGATGCCGTACATAGTATGATTCAACACAAAGTTCCCAACGAAACTGTTGTTGCTGGAGCCCCATCCGATAATGCCAACATCGTCGTTCGATGATATGGTGTTGTCAGATATGTTATTTCTATTTGAATCAGCCGATAAACGAATGCCTTCCCCGTTATTGATGATGATGTTGCCGGAGATTCTGGAGAAATTGGCATTTTCGAGTTGTATACCGCTATCGTCCTTGCCGCTCCCCGTTATCGTGAATCCCGAGATGTTCACCCAATCTGCGGTGATCCTTACCACATCCCCGCTTTCGTTGGCATCAATTATGGTTGTATTTTTATCCTCCCCGTACAGGCTTATGGTTTTGTTTATAATCACATTCTCCTCATCTGAACCCTCATATACTAGGATCGTATTGCCGGAATCCGCATCATCTATCCCGTCCTGAATATTATAGTAATAGGTGTCTTTATTGATATTGTGAACCGGACCGGGCGGACTCCCGAAGGGTACCATCAAAGGATAGCGGTCAATGGAATCCAACTCGATGTCGTATCTCGTATCCCCTATTCCGTCGCTACCCGGCACATTCTGATCAACACCGCTGTACTCGTCCACACCCGTGTAGTCGCTCCAGTAGTTGCCGCCCGAAGGATAGCCGTCGTCCCAATCATTTGAGCCGTCATCATATGCCTGATTTTCGTTGGCAATGAAATTGTTGTGATAGATGCTATTGACTGAATTCTGAGCGTAGATTCCGTAATAATGGTTTAAAGATATGTCGTTCGCAGTGATGTTGTTCCCAGAAGAGGAAACGAGCCAAATCCCTTCAGAATTTTCAGATATGCTGTTGTTCGTGATGTTGTTCCCACTGGAAGATTCGAGGTAGATACCGGACCACCAGTAATTTGATGAAGCGGTGTTGTTGGTGATGTTGTTTTGGTGGGAGTGAACTAGAAAGATGCCCCCTATGTTATTCGAGTGGATATTGTTGCCCGAGACGTTAATATCAGAGGAGAAGCCCAGCTCGATACCAACAGAGCCATGTGCAAGTTCCTGGTCCACAATCCTAACGTTCGTGCAGTTGGCAAGTATCACCTGGCCCGCTCCCTGGGGGATTGTACCTCCTGTTAGGTCTTTCCAGTAGTACACCGGCTTGCCGTCAACTGTATTTGAGGTATCAATGAAATGCGTGTTCCAGTGCTCAAGGGAATTCCCGATAATCAGGATCCCATTCCCGATCATGGTGTTGCCGGTTAGATTATTCATACTGGATAAAACAATAACTATGCCGTCATCCAGGTTGTAAAATACATTGTTGCCGGTGATGTTGTTTCCGTCGGAATTAAATACATTGATTCCGTCCGTGCTGTTCGAGATATCGTTGTTCAAGATATTATTGTTCGGTGATGACGACAGATAGAGGCATTCTCCACTGTCAGAGAAGGTGTTGCCGGCAAGGGTATTGCTGTGAGAATTATCGAGATAGATTCCGTAGTATAAGTTGGAGGAGATCAGGTTGTCCGTGATGCTGTTCTCGCTGGAATATTCGATTTGAATGCCCCGCCTGTTGTTCGAAGAGACGTTGTTGTCAAAGACTGCGCAGTGCTGAACACCGTCGAGCCTTATCCCTGCGTTCTCCCAGTCCATCCCGCATCCGGTCACCGTGAATCCGGAGATATTTACCCCGTCCGTACTTATTCTGACAACGTTTCCGCTTCCCCCTGCATCGATAATGGTTGTATCCCTGTCCTCCCCCGTCAGGTTTATGCTCTTGTTCACAACCACATTCTCGTGGTACGTGCCGGAAGCAACCTCTACGGTGTGCCCGCTTTGGGTATCGGGATCATCGATGGCCTCCTGGATGGTGTCGAAGTATTCATCTGTATCGATGTTGTGGACAGGGCCCAAATACGGTTCGATTATATAGGGCTCTATCAGCGGGTAGCGGTCAACCGAATCGCCGTCCACATTGTAGGGATCATCACCTATGCCGTCGCTCCCCGGTTGATTCTGGTCTGGGCCTGACTGAATATCGGTTCCTACGTATTCATTCCAGTAATTGCCGCCGGTGGGATACCCGTTGTCCCATTGGTTGCTCTCGGTGGCATCATCCTGTGCCTGATTGGGGTTGTTAAAGAAGTTGTTGTTGTAGATCACATTGTTTGTTGCACTGCTTGAATAGACATGGATGCCGTATTCTGTGTTGTCACTGATATTATTGTAGTAGATATTATTGTACTGTGAACTCCAGTGAAAGTAGATGCCCCGGGTGTTGGCGCTGAAGGTATTATTGGTGATATCGTTATGGCTTGCGCCTTCGATTTCAAGGCCGTAATTTGTATTCGAAGAGAGCGTATTTTCAGCCACATAATTATTGTCCGAGTTATCCAAGCTCAGCCCAAAGAAGCCGTTTGAATTGAGTATATTGTCTATAATGTCATTATAATGAGAATTGTCCACGAGAATGCCGTCCAGATTGTTTGAAGATGCGTTGTTTCCAACAACACTGTTGCCGTTCGAATCCAGGATGTTCAGCCCGAACCCGCTGTTATGAGAGATTGTGTTGTCTGTGATCGCGTTATTCCCGCTGGAATCGGACAGATAAATGCCACTATTTGAATTGGATGAAAATGTGTTGTTGATGATGTTGTTTGAAACCGAGGTTATTAACCACAAACCATTGGCACCATTGGATGAGATGGCATTATCTCTGAGGGTATTTCCATTGGAATCGGACATCTGGATGCCGTCCATCCATCCACATGATGTGATCTGGTTTTTGGAGACCATGTTGGTCTCGGAGTATTGAATCACCAGGTTTACCAACAGGTTTGATGATATGATGTTGTTGGTGATATTGTTTTCATCGGACGAATACAAATACATGCCAACTATATTGTTGGAAACAGTGTTATTGGCTACAAGATTGTTTGATGAAAAACCAAGTTCGATGCCCGTATAACACTGTCCAACGTCCAGGTTTTCGGTGATAACATTGGTGCAGTTGGCTAGAATCACCTGTCCCGTCCCGGCTGGAATCCTTCCTTGAGTCCTGTCCTTCCAATAAAAAATAGGCGCTCCATTGATAGTGTTCGATGTTTCGATGGCATGCGTGTTCCAGCAGGATAGCAAATCGCCGAAGATATTTATACCGCAATCAATCATCACATTTTGAGCGAGCGTACAATCAATGGAATCTTCAAGGATGATTCCACCATTCATGTCCGAGGTAATCGAATTACCCGAAACCGTGTTGTCGTCTGTGCCGGTCAGGTATATTCCGAGTCATGAATCTGATATCGTGTTGCCTGAGATATTGTTTGAATTTGACACCACCAGAATGCCTGCATCAACGAAAGCGCTTCCACTGTTCCTAACCGTGAACCCGCTCATATTCACCCAATTTGAAACAACAGTTACGACATCCCCGCTTCCCCCACCATCGATTATGGTGGTGTCCCGATCCTCCCCGGTCAGGTTGATACTCCTGTTCACCACCACATGCTCGTAATACGGGGCACTGTCATCGAAAACATAGACCGTATCACCATCAACGGCATCGTTTATGGCATCCTGGATGAGCGTATAGTTCTCAGGACCCGTTCCCCCCACATACAGGACCTTACTCTCGCGTAAATTCCAATTGTCGGAGGAAGTCAAATCGGCCCACGAGTCCGGTGACATCTCGGATCCATCCGAGGGCCAGTTGAACCACCCCTGTGGATCATCGTCATAGCTGCGGAATTCTATCCCCATGACATCTCTTGCGGCTGTGATGTTGAGAAAGGCATATGAGATGGAAATCTCCATGATCCACCCCGAAGCGTCGGAAGAGGTGGCATTATTGACCTCTCCCGCCCATTCCTCGTCGGGGACAGAGTTCCATCCCGTTCCGGTCCCGCGGTTGATCTGAGAGGAGCTAACATCCCTCAAGATATAGAACTGAAAATCATCAACCTGCGGATCTGTGCCTCCGTTGTGCTCTGTATCGATACCAATGACTATATCATCTCCGAAGTAATAGGTGGAATCCACTATCTGGCTCATGAAATACAGGGCGGAACCATCATGTTTGTAATATACATTGATCTCACCTTGGTCATTGTAAAACCTGATAAAATCCGCTCCATCCCATTCCCCGGGTGAGATTGCTCCATCTATTATTGGTGTGCCCCCAAATTTCACATCTATATCAGGCAAGTAGCTGTATTGCCAGCCCTCTTCAGTATATAGGGTGATGTACTCCGGATAGTTCTCGTAGACCTCGCAGTGGTCCATGAAATGCATTCCGATCATTGCGTCGGGATTATAGGTCGAATTGAAGGCGTCGAAATCAAAGCCAAAATCAGCCAGCATGGCAATGTTCAGATTATACAGTTCGGTGTAGCCATTTGAGATGTACTGCTCGAAATCTGACTGGCCATTGTCACCGCCGTGGTATATCACTGCCCCATCCCCCACATCGAACCTGTAACTGTTATTGTCACCTGAGCCGTGATAGGCCCTGATTTCGATCCCCTGAATCGTCTGAATCATTCTCCCATACAAGGGGGGGTCCATGCGTATGAGCTGTTCAGGGGGAACAGAGCCCTCCAAAGCGTCGATAACAGGATTTGGACCGACCACCACGGCCCCGTAGGTTGTTGCCATCTGCTCTACCAAAACCGGAACAAAATGATCTGCATGATCATGGGTAATGAGAATTATATCCGGATCAGGATCTGTGGCTGCGGGATCCTGGATCACATCCGTATAGATTACAATGCCCGTTCCGTCCTCGATTATGAACTGCTCGTTGGAGATGAATGTGACCATAATTGATTCTCCGTTATGCGCCATGACATTGTGCGAGATTTCGAAGAAGGCGGCTCCTGTTAGTAGAAGTGCGAATGCAACAGCAACTACCCTTTTCATTATTTCACCATATGAATCATGTCCGCCCTCCACAGGCAGATTCGCGATTGCAGATTATGTTGGGACAGCCCTCACCCCCACCATTATAACCCTCTTTTTCATCGCCTTCCCGCAATCTAATGAATTCAGGCAGTTATATACCTTTCCCCGGCTCTAAGCCTTTTCGGCCCAAAATCGCAACCTTAATTACTTCCCATCCCGATTGCGGCCCGCTCAAGTGGTACCATGGAGGATTTCGAGTACAAGTGGAAATCGCCCATCTCGTTCTCCTGCGAGGGCGTGGCCAAGGTCCTGCGGGAGGTTTTGGAGGAGCTGGGCTACGAATTCAAGCGTGACAAGGTGCAGAAGCACTACGACAAGACCATGGTCATAGTGCCGCTTCTGAGGTTCGCCTACGCCTTCAGATTCATAGTGGAGGAGCCCTCCGAGTTCATTGTGGATGTGTACGACACGCAGCCCACGCATTCCAGTGTCATGCCCTACATGGAGATCGACCCTGTTAACGATAAAAACATCGAGGATATCCAGAAGATGCTGAGGAAGGTAGCAGAAAAGCTGCCGAGGGAGCCCTGGCAGTTCACATTGGGCCAGAGGCTCATGCACGGCGCGCTGATGCCCGAGTTCCGGAGGGCGAGAAAGGCCTGGGAGAAGATCGGCGTGAAGGAGAAATAGCCTCCTTCCCCGCATCACTGCCTTCTTTATTGTAAAAGGATGAGGAGAATATTTGTAACTTTGGTACATGTGGGAATCAGAAGCATTATCTCAACTGAAAATGAAATATATGGCAACAATCGTTCCCATAATGGCTTCTCCCACGATAAGCCCGGTTGCTATCATGTACGTGTCGAGGACCTTCATTGTCTTCTGCTTCTCGGTCCATTTCTCCCTTTTTGCCTTGGGCTCCAGCATTCTCTTTTCCCAGTAGTCCCTTACGGCCCCGCCCAGTATCATGGGCAGCATGAGCCATAGGGGGAAGTACATGCCCAGGCCGATGGCCGTGCCCATCCCAGTGGAAAGCTCCAGGACCACACCCAGGATGCCCCCTATGACCAGGAATGAGAGTAGCATGCCCATGTTCGAGCCCCCGAGAAATGTCCACACGATGGTTGCAAATGCGTTGGCCTGAGGTGCCACCAGGGGCAGTTCCCCCGAGGCCAAAAGCTGGCTGAACATGACGGCGGCAAGCACTGAAGCGATGGCCCCTGGT
>CP070726.1:1830562-1848012 GCA_020350865.1 Thermoplasmata archaeon | reverse complement strand
TTTAAAAAGAACCTGTGCTTCAGCGAGGACCTTCTCGTCTTTTTGGATATATAGCCTTCCGAATTTATCGTGTATCTTTCCAATTCCATCCTTCCCTGCTTGCATGAGCATACCCAATCAGAAGTTCTCTATCATATATTTCAATCTATCTTTCAAGTTTCCTTATCTAACATATTTGAGCATTTGGGTACAAATCCTCTCATTTTTTGTTTTTATTAATGAAATAAAGATTGTATAATGATAAACCAAGTAATATAAATAAAAAGGAAAGGCATGCATAACCCCTCAGTATGTCCATATCCTGTTTACCCGGTATTAGTAATTTCACAATTAATAAGATTGATACGCCACATAAATAAAATCCAAAGACGAGGGTAATAATTCCCAAAATACGAACAACCAAGTCTGTTCGTCTTCCAAATATATTCTCCTCTTCCATATAAACGCCCTATTATCGAATTGAGTTGAGGATAATTAATATTTCGTTGCCCTCAAACAGATCATGAGAGCCCCCTTATCTAACTTGTTTGAGGATTTGTGGATAATGCTTCTGATTTAATTTTATTTTTCCACCAGACTATATACTACATGTAGAGGAAAACAATATAACTGTAATATATCATTATTTTTAGTGATGGAATAATGACAGATAAAAAGAAACGAAATTCGAATTTATTTCTCGGTGTCTATTTAATGATCATAGGAATGATAGTAATTGGAATCGCAGGGAGCTACATAAGTATGAATCCTTTACCAATGCAGGGTTATGCCTTCCTTGGAGGATTTATTGCATTTTTGGCCGGTTTGATAATGGTTATTTTAGGGATAATCCAGAATCACTATCAACGGAGGCGATCCGAATAGAGAGCTACTTATATTCATATTTGAATGATTATTAACACATAATATTATTCTGCTTAAAAATAGCGTACTGCCGATATAAGGTTTAAATAACCGTATCTAATACCTAATTTGAGAAATGGAAACCATTTGTATTTCTGGGTGATCTAATGGCTTATTTATTGAAATTTGATGGTCGTTGTGTCCCTAACCCTGGAGAAATGGGTATTGGGGTTGTTGTTTTAAATGAAGATAATGAGAACATAATGGAAATATCCGAAAAATACGGAGATGGAACAAATAACCAAGCTGAATATAACGCTCTTATAAAAGGTCTTGAAGAATTATCTAAAATTTATAATGGACATTTACTAGTCAAGGGAGATTCTGAATTAGTAATTAAACAAATATCAGGGGAATGGGGGATTAAAAATAAGAAATTAATACCTCTTTATAAACGGATAAAAGATTTAGAAGCAAAATTTCAACATGTCGATTACGAATGGATACCTGCAACAGAAAATAAAGATGCAGATTATCTATCTGCGAAAGTATTTGGCATGAGTCAAAAACAGCGAGAAGAAAAAAAAGTATATCTCAAACCTGAGCATACCACCGAATTCGTATTTGATTCTGACAGTAAAATACAGACTGTAAGAGATGAAATACATGATCGGGATGTTCAAAGATATTACGTAAAATCTGTATTAATAGATGGGAAAAGAGAACGTGGAAATCATTTTGAAACAGGCTCAAAAAAATTAATTGTGTTGTTAGATTATTACAAACCATTAGAAGATAAAAAGATACGGATAATCCCAACGAAAACCCAACAATATACAGATTATATGGTTGAGTTACTTGAAGAATAGGGAGAGCTCCTCACCCAAATGCACACAAGCGGGCCCAGAGCGTCCTTCTGTTTTATTGGGTAAAATGATATATAAACAAAATCCGATATAGAAACATATTTATATGCCTACCTGCTTGTGTAAACACCCTTCAAATGGACCAGAGGTGGAAATATGGCAGAAGACAACACGGTTTTCATCGGTAAGAAAGCCACCATGAACTACGTCCTGGCAGTGGTGACCCAGTTCAACAGCGGCCTAAACGAGGTAGTCATCAAGGCAAGAGGGAGAGCCATCAGCAGGGCGGTGGACGTGGCAGAGATAGTGAGACATCGGTTCGTAACAGATACCGTTATAAAAGACATAAAAATCGACACGGAGGAGCTGCAGCGCGAGGAAGGCAACACAGCCAATGTGTCTTCCATTGAAATTTCTCTTGTGAAACAATAGACAGGGATGTTTGTAGCCTGATTTTCTTTTTATTCATTATAGGTATTATTGCGAATGATGGCCGGACCCTTGAACATAGAATTATAAACATGCAAGGCTTTTCTCCCGAAAGATATCATGGAATACGACGATGCCATCAAGTGGCTGTACGCCCTCAAGATATACGGCATGAGCCTGGGCCTTGAAAGAATCGAGCACCTCCTTTCCCTTCTGGGCTCCCCGCACAAGCAACTGAAAGCCATCCACATCGCTGGGACCAACGGGAAGGGCTCGGTTGCCGCCATGCTCTCCTCCATTCTGCAGGCTGCAGGCTACAAGGCGGCCCTCTTCACCTCCCCCCACCTCATCTCATTCGAGGAGCGCATCATGATAAATGGAAAAAAGATTCCAAAAGAGAGGCTGTGCTACTGGGTGGAGCGCATAAGACCCCTGGCAGAAGACATGGCCGCCTCGGGCGAGTTCGAGCACCCCACGTTCTTCGAAATAGCCTCTGCAATAGCTTTCTCGCATTTTGCCAAGGAGAGGGTCGATTATGCGATTCTTGAGGTGGGCCTGGGCGGCAGGCTGGACGCCACCAACGTCGTCACCCCGGAGGTTTCGGTGATCACCACCATCGCCCTGGACCACACCCATGTCCTGGGCACCACCCTGTCCGAGGTGACCATGGAGAAGGCGGGCATCATAAAGCCCGGGGCCCCGGTGGTCACTGGCATCGAGGACGAGGACATTCTGGGTATGATCGAAGAGGTGTGTCAATCAAAGAAAAGCCCGCTGTTCCCCACAAGGGACCGCGTTTCGGCCGTTTTGAAGGCCTCGGACCTGTACGGACAGACCTTTGACATCAGCGGCCTGGGCACCGGATACGAGGACCTCACCCTTCACCTCCTGGGTGAGCATCAGATCAAAAACGCGTCCGTTGCCGCACTGGTTATTGACGTGATGAAAAATAAAGGCGTGGCCATACCGGACAGGGCCATCAGGGAGGGTTTCAAGAATGCGAAATGGCCTGCAAGGTTCGAGATCGTGCAGGAAAAACCTATAATCCTCCTGGACTGCGCCCATAACCCCGCCGGAATGAGAGCGCTGAAGAGAGCATTGACAAATACCCTGTCCGGGCGGAGGCTCACATTGGTTCTGGGGATCATGAGGGACAAGGACATTGCCGGCATAGTCCGGGAGATTGCACCCAAGGCCGCCTCCATCATCATCACCAAACCGAAATTCGAGAGGGCGGCCGAGCCCTCGGTTATCGAAGAGGAAGCGAGGAAGTACGGGGACAGCGTGGTTGTCATCAACTCCGTTTCCGAGGCCATAAACCACGCAAAAAGGAACACGACGAAGTTCGATGTGATTTGCGTTACCGGCTCGATTTTCAATGTGGGAGAGGCCATGGAGGCCCTTGGGAAGATACAAAAAGTATAATTATTTACATGATAAAATTGTCGATAGATTTAATAATCTTTATACGTTTTTAGTGGTAGGATAAAATTTGAGTTTGACGGCTCGGGGAGAGGAGAGCACGTGGATTTCGAAGGTGGATTCCAGGAACCCAAGGCCAGTCGCAGGGACCTCGAGGATGCCGAGGTGCTAACGAAGAGTCTGGAAATCGACCTCAACGAGGCACAGAAGACGGGGGCCGATCTCACAGAGGCCAGACAATTACTGGAGGAGGCCAAGGTCCACCTGACCAACCAGAATGTAAAGGACGTCAGAATCACAGTCAAAAAGGCGAAGACGGCCATTGCGGACGCCAAGCGCTACCACCGGGCCGAACTTTTAATCCAGCATGCCTTACCGGAGGTGAACAGCGTCATCAAGATGGGGGCGGATCCATCACAGGCCCAGGCCAACATCGACAAGGCCAGGGAGGCCCTCCAGGGCAGGATGTACGGCGATGTGAGCGAGCTCGTGAGGACAGCAAAGAGGGAGGCAAAGGAGGCAAAGAGGTACCATCGGGCAAAGCTTGCCATAGAGAACTGCAGGCCCGAGATCGCCGCGGCAAAGGCCTCAGGGGCCGATGTCACGGAGGCCGAGGCATATATTGCCGAGGCGGAAATCGAGCTGAATAAGAAGGACTACGGGGTGGTTGCCCAGCTGGTGAAAAAGGCCAAGAGCGCCTCCAAGAAGCTTCAGAAATTCCAGATGGTCAAGGAGCTCATCGACGAGGTAAAGCCCGAAATAGAGCACATCAAGCGCTTCGGGGTGAGAACAGAGGACATGGAGCAGCTGGTTCTCGAGGCGGAGACGGCACTGAAGGTCCGGCAGTACGCCGAGGTCAGAAGCCTGGTTCGAAAGATCAAGCGGAGGACCAAGAGGGCCATGGAGCGCAAGGGAGGGGACGTGCTCCTGGCAACCATCAAGCACATGATCCACAAGACGGAGACCCAGGACCTGGATGCCTCGGACATCAAGTACCTGCTCGACCGGGCCGAAAAGGCCCTGGAGGAGACGAACCATGTGGAAATAGAGCAGGTCATATCCGAAATAACCACGGTGGCCAAGAGGCTGAACATCCCAGTGGGCCATCTGGCCAGCGACCTTTTCTCCAGGGCGAAGCTCGTTGACCTGGAGAAGATCGACATGGTGTTCTCAGAGGCGGAAAGGAAGATTTCCGCTGAGATGGCCAGGGCGAGAATGGTGGCCATGAGGGACCTCATGACGTCTGCCAAGGAGCTGGGCATCGCCGGCGAGGACTTCATGGAGCTTTTGAGAAAAGCGGAGGACGCCTTTGCAGCCAAGGATTTCGATGTTATCGAGGAGTACAAGGAGGCCTTTGAAGAAAAGCTTGAGGAGGCGAAGCTCAAGCACCGAACAGAGGTCCTCAGCCTAAGATTCGTGAACGCCATGGGCCTGGTGTCCCAGTTCAAGGAGCTGGGCATCGATATGGAGAAGGCAGAGGAGCTCATGAGCAAAGCGGAAAAGGAGCTTCGCTCACAGAACTTCGATTCCGCAGAGCAGAGTGTGGCCGAGGCCGAGGCACTGGCAAAGGAGATGCGCCGAAAGCACAGCACCCATATGGAATTAGCCTCGGTGAAGGATGTTGTCACAGAGGCCCAGTCCATGGGTGCCGAGGTGGAAGAGGCAAACGTGCTGCTCAGTCAAGCGGAGGCCGAGATGGAGGCGGGGAATCTTGAGCCTGCCATGGACCTCATCACCGAGGCCAGGACCCTCATATCGGGCACAGTGGAGGTTTTCATACAGGACAAGTTCCCCAAGTTCAGGGTGCAGCTGCCCGAGGGGGGAATGGAGGCCGACGCCTGGAACAAGTGCATCATAGAGATCGCCAATATCGGCGACATCATCGCCAAGAACATAGACCTCGATATCCGGGGGAACGTTGAGGTCAAGGGTCTGGAGAGGATCGACAGGCTGAAGGTGGGGGAGAAACGCCTCTTGGAGGTGGGTCTAAAGCCCAAGGAAGTGGGGCAGATTGACATGGAGGTGCTTCTCGCATACCAGAGGGCCTTCGACGATACCATATACCAGCTCAATGTGGCAAAGAGGATCATCGCGGACATGACGGGCTCCTATGTGGTGGAGGATGCCTTCCTCATCCACAACAACGGTGTGCTCATAACCAAGGTGAGCAGGAAACTGGAGGAGGATATAGACGAGGACATATTCGGCGGCATGCTCACAGCGGTCCAGGAGTTCATCAAGGACTCGTTCAGACAGAGGGATGCAGCTGGTATAAGAAGACTGGATTTCGGGACCCACAAGCTCCTCATCGAGCGGAGCCAGCATGTTTTTCTAACAACGATACTCGCTGGTGGAGAACCCAGGTACCTACCCCTGTACATGCTGGAGGTGCTCAAGGAGGTGGAATCGAAGTACGCCCATGTGCTGGAGAACTGGAGAGGCAGCTTTCTGGAGCTCGAGGGCGTGGATGAAATCGTGCAAAAACTGCTGGATGTCACGGAAGAGAAGGGCACCGAGGTGGAGGGCTTCGAGGAGGGCGTCGTTTCTTCAACCATCAAGCTCATCGAGGACGCCCAGGAGGCGGGAGCACAGGTGGGCAGCCCCGAGGTCTTCATAGAAAAGCTCATCGGAACCATGGAAAGCGACGGATTCGGAGCCGCCTGGAAATACCTGGAGGGCATCAGCCAGGAGGTGGAGACCGAGAAAAGCGCCGAGGCGGCCCTTGAGAAGATCGATGCCATGAAGGAGCTGATGAAGGCTGCCGGTGATATGGGTCTGGATGACACCGAATTCAGGACCATACTCCAGGACGCCCAGAATGCCTTCGATGCCAGAAACTTCGGTGAAATAGAGAGGCAGAGGGAGGCCCTGGAATCCAAGTTCGATGAGGCGAGGATCGCCCGGATAGTCAGGACGATTGCGGACCGAATCAAACAGGTCATGGCCGTCGTATCCGAGTTCAGGGGCATTGGAATCACCGTGGACAAGCCCGAGGAGCTGCTGAGGCTTGCGGAGCAGGAGCTTGACGCAAAGGATTTCGACAGCGCCACAAGGGACGTGGACAACGCTGAGAAGTTGACAAAGGTCCTCCGTCAAAAGCACGAGATACAGATCCAGCTGGATACCGTGAAGAAGATGCTCTCGGAGGCCCAGTCACTGGGTGTGGATGTGCAGGAAGCCAACAATATGGTTGCCCAGGCAGAATCCGAAATAACTGCGGAGAACATGAACAATGCACTGAAGATGATAAAGAAGGCAAGGAAGCTCGCCTCCGACATCGCCAGGGACTTCATCGAGGGGAAATTCCCCAAGCTCATGGTGAAACTGCCGGAAAAGGGCTTGGAGGCCGACACCTGGAACAAGTGCGAATTGGGAGTTTCAAACATCGGGGACATCGTGGCCAAGAACATCGACATCGATCTCCGGGGCGAGGTGGAGGTCAAGGGCCTGGAGAGGATCCCCAGGCTAGACCCCGATGAGGAAAAGAAGATGGAAATAGGTGTGAAGCCCAAGGTATCGGGTGAACTGTCGGTGGATGTGATTATCGGCTACCAGAGGGCCTTTGATGAAACGGTGTATCAGCTCGATGTGCCCAGGAAATTAATTGCCGAGACCTCGGGGACCTTCTTCATTGAGGAGGTGTTCCTCATACACAACAGCGGCCTTCTGGTGGCACAGGCCTCAAGAAAGCTGGAGGAGGATTTGGACACCGATATATTCAGCGGGATGCTCACGGCAATACAGGAATTTGTCAGGGATTCGTTCAAGGGGGCCCATGAAACAGGCCTCAAGAGGATGGATTTCGGCCCGAACAAGGTGGTCATCGAGCACGGGACAATCACCTATCTCACAGCCATTCTCATAGGCGGTGAACCGAGATTTCTTCCCCTTTACATGCTGGAGATTTTGAGGGAGGTGGAGGAGAAGTACGGCTCCGTTCTTGCGGATTGGGACGGCACATACTCCCAGCTTGGTGGTATCGAGGATATAATTGCCAAGCTCATGCTGGTGACCGAGGAGAAGGGCGCTGACGTGGAGGGATTCGAGGAGGCCACCGTTGTCTCCACGATGAAGCTGATAGAAGAGGCGAAGCAGGCGGGTGTGGAGATGGCGGGACCCGAGGCCTTTGCAAGGGAGATCATAGCAATGATGGAGGAGCACGGGTTCAACATGGCCTGGGAGTACCTGGAAAAGATGGGGCAGGAGGCCCAAACCGGCGCCACCGAGCTGAGAACCAGGTTGAAGGACATGGAGGACCTGAAGAGCGCCTTCATGGGAGAAATGGACGACCACATGATCAAGGATATCGGCGACAGCCTGGAGGACTACCTGGCCATTACCGACAAGGTGATCGATGTCGTTTTGCAGGCACGAGAGGAGCAGGAGATAAAACCGAGCATGCCCATAAAGAAGGTGGCTGTAAAATCCCAAAAGGAGCCCGTGAGAGACGCCCTTGAGAAACTGAGAGCCCCCTTCCTATCCAAGGTGAACGCCAAGGAGCTGGATATCGTGGCCCCGGGGACCGAGTGGGATGGACTGAAATTGGAGTTGACACCCGAAAGGGATATCATTCACAAGGCGTACAAGCAGCAGGCCAGCAAGGTGGAGGGCCTGCTGAGGTACCAATCGCCCTGGAAGATAAAAAACAGCATCGAGAAGACCGGAGAGTACACCCTGGGGGTGGAGGGTTACCCCGTGAAGATTACATCCGAGATGCTGAAATTCAAGATATCCATCCCCGAGAACATCGTGGAAAAGGAGTTCGATTCGGGGGTTATCTATATCGACAAGGAGATGACAGAGGAGATAAAGGCGGAGAGCCTGGCAGAGGAGCTGATAACCCATATCATCGGCTTGAGGAGGGAGTGCAGTATAAACGATGAGGACTACATAGAAACCCAGATTTTCGTAGATGACAAGTTGGCAGAGCAGCTCGAATCCTGGAAGCAGCACATAGCCTCCAAGACCCACTCGTACATGGTGGAGTTTCCCTTCGACAACATCTTCGAGGAGGGGGTCTCGGGTTACTATGCCGTCCAGCGCGAGATAGACGGCCAGACGGCGTGGATCGGCATTGTGGTGGTTGAGCTGGAAGAATAGCCTGTTTTTTAAGGTTTTTTGTTAAAAGCGCACACCTTCATGCACACCGAGCAGCCGTCGTACTCACCGAAGTAGGGGCCGCACTTGTACGGGTCCACCTTGAATTTCTTCACTCCGCGGACCAAGGATTCGTGCTCTGGAATGGCATCCCCCTCGCACTCCCTCACACAGATATCGCAGCTCTGGCAGAACTCCCGGGCACCGAAGGTTACGGGCTTGTCGGGCATCAAGGGGAGATTGGTTGTCACGGTGCCAAGGCGAACCCTTGGCCCGAACCTTTCGGTAATCAACAGACCGTGCCTGCCCAGTTCCCCCAGACCGGCCTCTATGGCAACGGGAATGTGAAGGATGCGTGCAGGATTCTCCCTGCTTGCCCGGGGATTGTGTGCAAAGGCGGGATAGCCCAGCTCCCTGATCCTTGCAGCCAGGTTCCTTGTCACCTCGCCGAGCATGCAGTAGACCCTGATAACCTCAGTTGCCGAAGGAGGCCCAGGGGAGGTCTGGATTTTCTCGTATTCCATCTCCATGGCCAGGGATACGGCGAGCCCGTGGTCAAGTTCCCGCCCTTTGAAAAAGTATGCCTTCCTGGTTTCTGTGATACCTACCAAATCCGCCCCCAGCTCCCGTGCTATTCTTTTGATATGTAATGTGTTTTTTCCGGGGTCGTCAAGGGGTCTTTTTCTCGGTGAGACGGGACCGTCCTCGAATCCGTACTGCTCCGTGTAGATCTTCTTTTTGTATATTCTGGCCTCGGGCTCGATGGCGATCTTTATGTCATAACGGTCGAAGATGTACTGAAAGATGTCGATGTCCACCGGCTGCTCTTCCAAAACGAACCACCCCGGGATTGGGGCGATATGTATGATTGTGTTTTATTAGCTTTTCTGTATATGGGTTCTATTCCTGTCCGTGGAGCTGATTTCCCACCACCTCATCTAGCAGTGCAAGGAACGGCTCCTCCTTTCCCAGGGGTATGGTGGCCCCGGAGGCAATGGGATGGCCTCCCCCTTTTCCGCCCACCTTCTCTGCAGCCTGGCTGCAGGCCTGTGCCAGGTCCAGTCCCTTGGAGATGAGGTAGTGCGTGCCCCTGCTCGAAACCTTTGTCTCCTTCTCCCTCACCGACAGTGTGAAGGTGGGTTTGTCCTGGTCGAGTATGTACATCATGCCGAGCCCGGCATTGGCCCCTGCAAGGGAGGGATTTTCGGTGTAAAAGAACTGGATGTTCTTCAAGGCGTGGGCGCCCTCTGTTTCGAGTTTCAAAAGGCCCTGCCTCAGCTCGTCCTTGTAGGCCTTTCTCAGGGCCACCGCCTGCGACAGCGCCCTCTCATCACCCAGGCAGAGAGCCAGGCCCGTGCCCATATGGTCCATCCTGCCGCATGCATTGACGTAGTTGGACAGGTCCCCTGCGTACAGGTTCCATTGGGGAAGCCAGTATCTCTTGGTGACGATGCCCTCGGCCATGTCAGGACGGGCCCCCTGGGAAAGAATCTTAACGATCAGAGCGGAGGTCAAAAGCCTCTATTGGTCCTCATCCATTTCTTCCAGGCGGGAGTCTGGCTTCAGCTTCATTTTTTTAAGGAATTCCAAAACCTTTTCCTCCCTGCCCGAAATGCCCACGAGGAACGGGTCCAGCCCCTCCAATAGGGATGTCCTCAGGTTCTTGCCGGATATCTTCAGGGTGTCCCTTGCATCCACAAAGCCCTTTTCTTCCGCAGTGGCAACCACGAACTCGTTGAACCCGGAGAGACCGGCAATATGCTGTTTGTCGCCGATGATGCCCGCCAGGGCCAGGGCCGAGAGGTCCCAGTTGCCCTCGTCCAGAACCAAGGCGAACATGAAGGCCAGGCTGGATGCACATACCTCGTAGGTACCGTCCATGCCAAAGAAATGGGGATTGACAAGCAGTGGTTGGCCGGAGTCCTCTTTTGGTTTGTGGTGATCCAGGATGATCACGTTTTTGCTCAGGTCTGAGAGAGCAGGCAGATTGTTCGAGCCCATATCGCAGAAAATGGTGGTTTCATAGTCATCTTCCTTTAAAAGAGCGATGTAGTCCCCCTTCAGGCTGGTGGTCAGCTTCACGTGGAACTTCATGTTTTTTCTCAGAAGGGCATGGCAGAGGACCCCTGCGGCGCATATGCCGTCGGCATCGTAGTGGGATACGACCCTGATGGTGTCCTTTTGTTCAAGTACGATCTTTTTGGCGGACTCCAGCTTCTGCAAAAGGCCTTCAGGTACGGTATCTTTCAGCTTCAATGCCCCCTCTTCCTCCCTTTGTCGAAGATAGTCTTTCATATATTAGAACAAGTTGCGGTGGATGTTTTCATTCCACAAGCAGTTTGGCTGTGCTGAGTTTGTAAGTCCATTCCTTTTCCAGTACACCCTCAGACTTGTAGTACCGGATGAGCCTCCTGATCTTGGCCTCGGTGAGGCTCAAGGCTCTCTGATTGTGTTTGTCCTTCGGGTTCTCCACCAGATGCTCCCCTATGTTGACAGCCTTTCTCATGAGGTTTCGGAGGTCTTCTGGCAGTTTGGGGGCCCTTTTGTGCTCTGAAAGGATGGTCGTTATGCTCTTGCCCGTGCACAGCTTGACACTGGGCACACCGTACTGGTCCCTCATCTTCATGCCGATGAGGCTCGTTGACAGTCCCTCGTCCGCCAGCCTGATCACTGTGCGCTCCACTTCCTTGGGCTTTGGAGCCACCCATTCGGGGGGCTCTGCCCTGTAGGGTCTGTTGGAAGATGACTTTCCCTTTTTTCTCGAGTGAATCCTTGCCATTTTCGGCCTCCAAAGGGGAAAAAGGCATATCATTTTTACTACTTAAAATTGTTGTCTGGAAGAAAAATTACTCGGTGTCAACCTTGACCTTCATCTTCATCCGCTTGACTTTCTTTTTTGCTGCGTGCGCTCCGCCTTCGCTCTTCAGGGTGCGCAGCCCCCTCTTGCAGTCGATGTTCTCCAGGAACTGATCCCTGGGGATGGAGTCCATAATCTCCTCCCAGCATTTGCCCTGGCGGTCGCATATCATGCAGGACCTAACAAGCAGGGTTCTGAGGTTCAGTTTGCTCCTGGGGTCCACCCTGATGATGGTGTCGCCGTACACACCCCCAGGCACCTTCTTGGGATATTCTATTATCCTGGGTTTTTTCATCCTGAGGCTCTTTGCAGCCGCCGGTGCCTCCTCCTCTTCCATGGGCTCGGCCTCGACGATCTCCGCTTCCACCACCAGGGGCTCGGCTTCCACCACATCCATACTTGCAGGTGCCGCCTCGGCCGGGGCTGGCTCCGGGGTTTCCGCAGGCATGGGCACCATCTGGGTGGGACCCTGGGAGGTGAAAGTCTGGGGCTGTGCTGCCTTTGCCGGAAAGCTGGATATCAAAAGAATGATGATGAAGATGATCATGAGCGTGGATATGATGAATATCCAGTTGTCCTTGGAGATGTCCCTGCCGTATTCCTCGTAGAAATCGGCGTTTGTTACCAGCTGAAAGAGAAACAGCATGATCAGGAGGGCGAATATCAGCACTACCACTGAGCCCACTGGCTTTCTTCTCTTCTGCGGAACCTCTTCCGATTCTCCGTTGCTCATGCCCTCACCGTATAATATAGATGTACTTTGTTATAATTCATACTGGTATTTGTGATTTTTGTTGGAAATATGTCTGTCTATATATAATGTTTTTGATTTTATATTCGATGGAACGGGGGTATTTTTCCCCAGATTATTATGGAAATTGAAATAATTCGTTTATCTACTGCGAAAGCTCCTTTCCCACCTTCTCCTCCACGCTCTTTATTTTGCTGTCAAGGGCGCCCTTCTTGCCCTTCCTGTCGTCTATTTTAATGGTGCAGGAGACCCTCTCGGTGTCCTCCAGTATGGCGTGGTGGCATTTCTTGATGAGATCCAGCACCTCGTCCCACTCCCCCTCCACCACAGTGCCCATGGGGTTGATCTTGTAGGGGAGGCCGCTTGCGTCGATGAGCTCCAGGCTCCTTGCAACGTACTTGCTCAGGCTGACGCCCTCGCCGATGGGAAAGATCGTGAATTCGGCCAGCATGTTCTTCACCTTTTCCTCGATAGGGATTTGAGGATAAAAAAGTTGGGATTGTTTCAATAAAGCTCAACTGCAAAATACCTGAATGTCTTTCCGTGCCTTTCGGCCCTAAGTAGCCCCGAATCGATCAATTGGTTTATATGGTAGCTTACAACCTGCTGGCTTACTCCCATGGCTGCCACCACATCCTTCTGGGTCATGCCGGGGTGCCCGAATATCATCTTCATTATACGGCCGGGTGTGGAGGCCAGGGTGAAACCGTTTATCCTGGGTATCTTCATATTTACCGGGTAGAAGCGCTTGTACATACCGTCGCGCATGGATTTTATGAAATTCTGCTCCTCCAGGGTCCTGAGATGGTAGGCGAGGGAGCCGTTGTTAAGATCAAGTTTCTTCTTGATTGAATTATAATGGTCTCCTGGGTGCCCGTTTATGTAATCATATATCCTTTCCCGTGTAAAAAGCTCGAGAACCTCCTTTCTCTTAAGCCGCGAGTAGAGCGGGGAGATGATGGGGATGAGCCTGTACTTGCCCACCTCGGTGCTCCCGGCAAACGTGACTGAAAAGAGGATTATTCCTACGATTGCAGTTGGTATTGCCGCATTCCACAGGCCGTACCCTTTTGTCTCATCAAGGGAATCGATTATCAGGGAATCATCATTGAGCCAGGTCACCTTCCACTCGTTCAGGACCGGTGTTGAACTGCCGTCTCCAATGAAAGTGGCCATCAACCTGATCGAGGGAAGGATTTTGTTGTCAATCGAGGATAGATCCATTACGGCCTCCTCCATGTATTCGAATCCCTCGATTATCTTGCATGTCCTGCCGTCCAGAACAGATACAAGGACATGGTTGTCTATCCCGTCCTCCGTTTTTTCGATTACCAGTTCCTCCCATCTTTGAACCTGGGACAGCGAAATCTCTTTTGATACCAGGTTGCCGTTATCCATGAACGTTGGCGGCTTGACCGCATACATGACACACGAGTCATTCCCGTCATTTCCGTTGTACCACATCTTGTAATATCCGCAATCATCCTTCAATACGCACGGGTAACCGGCATTGATCTGGTCCTGTTCGCCCGGGGACTTATCTATGATCATGCCCTGCTTTGTCCACTCCACCCCATCGGGAGAAGTGGCATAAAATATCCTGTATCCCGTGGTTTCATCATGTCCACTGTACCACATTTGATATGATCCGTCATTTCCCTTAAGGATGCATACTCCGCCGACATGCATGTCATCCAGCTCACCCGGAGCTCCTATATCGAGCACCAGACCATGCTTTGTCCAGCTTTCTCCATCCGGTGAGGTGGCGTAAAATACCCGCCAGTGCCCATCCACCAGGTACGTATACCACATCTTGTATATGGCCCCGTCCTTCATCACAATGTTGGGACGCACTCCCGTCTCTTCAAAAACCACGACGCCTTTGGTCCAGGTGATGCCATCAGGGGAAGTGGCGTACATTGCCCATTCGTTGACGCTGTCGTTGCCGACATACCACATCTTGTATGAGCCGTCATCCTTTATTACTCTCGGGGCAGTGGAACCACGAAAATCCGGGTCCCCGGGATTTCCAGGGCTTGAAAGGGGTTCATCGCGCTTTTCCCAGTTTATACCGTCGGCAGAGGATGCGTACAGAATGCTGAGCCGGAGTCCGTTCGCACCCGCGTACCACATTCTGTAAAGGTCGTTCTCCTTCAATACACTGGGAATATTGGCAAAGAAATAATCATACGGGCCCCCGTTTTCCACGGCCACTCCCTTTTTTTCCCAATTTGCCTCATCCTCCTCGGGGGGAAGGGCCACCTGCCCTTCTTCTATTCTTAAGTTCTGATAGGTTTCTATTCCCTTTTCATCCTGAAATGAATCGCTCCAGTATCCCCCGCAGTCCCCGGAGGTGATCTTGGGAGCCGCGACAGCCAGGCTCGCAATCAGCAGCAGGAATGCAACAAGGAACCAGACCAAACACAGGGTCGGAATCCCAAGCCACCTTCCACTGTTCTTCTTCTCTCTTAACTCCCTACCCCCCGGTTTCATACTCTACTCCCACCGTAATCGTGACTTCCCCTTATATGGGAATATATATTGCCAATAATATAATATTATTTCCATGTTTTTCAAATGTATATAAACTTTTTTGTACGGTTTTTGTATTACTGTTTCTATGGTTTATGTTTTAATAACTTCATAATTACAGTTTTGGACATATGCTATTAATAATCTAATTACAAAAATATCTGTATTTTCTGTCCCGCTGCTCATGTCTTATAAGGCCGGCATCGCTCATGAGCTTCACGTGGTAGCTCACCACCTGCTGGCTTATCTTCAACACCTTCGAGATGTCCTTTTGGGTGGCACCGGGATTACGCCTTATTGCGTTCATGATGTCCCTTTCCAGCTCGGACAAGCGCATTATGGGTCTTTCCGGGATTTTCATTCCTGTGGGGTAAAAGTGCTTGAAGATGCCGTCGCGCTTCGATTTTATGTAGTTCTCCCTTTCCAATGTGTGTAGATGGTAGGCAAGGGAGCCGTTATTTAAACCGAGTTCCTGCTTGATGTTGTTGTAGTGGTCACCCGGATTCTTCCTGATGTGCTCGTAGATCCTCCCCCGCGTGAACTGGTCAAGGACCTCTCCATTCTTCAATCTCGAGTAGAGAGGGGAGAATATTGGGATCCATCTCATCTTGCCTACTTCAGTGCTTCCGGCAAGGAGGCATATGAGGAGGGCGGCGATGATAGCTGCCGTGGTCAGGGCCAGCCCCGGTTTGAATAATTCTCCCCCTTCACCGGTTGTGGGTAGACTATCTACGGTCACGACAATGGTGTGTACGTTTGAAGTGCCGTGTTCATCTGTGACTGAGAGCGTCACCGTGTAAACTCCATTCTCGTCATAGGTGTAGGTCGGGTTCGGGCCCTGGGCATCGGCATCGTTTTTAAAATTACCATCGCCGTCCGAGTCAACTTTCGCATCGAAGTCCCACTTGTATTCGACCGATGCGGGGACAGGGGAGCTCGAGTTCCAGCTCCACACGAGATGGGGTATTCCAGCTGTTGAAAATAGATATACACTTCCATCCCAACTGGCAGCTGCAAAGTGGGTTCCGTCTGCTGATATCGAAACACCATTGAAACGTATCCAACCGTCTGTTGAAAAAGTGAAAACCGGTTCATTATCATCTGGGCCCCAGCCAGGAAGATTGTCTCCAAGCTGACTGAAGAGGTACACATTATTGTTCAGACACCCTCCCACCACATAATTTGCATTGCGGTCCATATCCACGGTATTGATTTTCGAGTAATATCCCGGTTCTATTTCATATGTCCAGATGGGAATGGAACTTGACGTGTTCCAGAAAGCGATACCGTTCCAAGAGTCCGGGAGAGAGTCCCAGTGATTACTTGATGCCAGATATTTCCCGTCATCGGACATGACCTGTTCGAACTGTGCCCCCTCGAGCTCGTAGCTCCACTCAGGGGTGTTGCTGTCTGAGTTAAAGACACTGACATTATGTTGATTGCCCTGACCCTGCGATATCATGCTGCCGTCTTCGGAAAGCGAGGCACTGTAGAATACATCCGAACTTACATATGTCCATTTTACGTTTCTTCCGGGGATCCATGCGATTTGGAATTCATGGCTGTGGAGTCCTCCCACGGCCAGATATCTGCCGTCTCCCGAGAACTTAACCACCTTGACTTCGTCACCGAAATCATAGTCCCAGTAAGGAGACGCAGGTGCGAAACTTGTGCTGTCGAAGACCAGGACCCTGTTACCCCAGGCCGAACATGCAATGAATTTCCCGTCCCTGGTCATATCCAGTTGATTACCAGGGCCTATCCCGCCGTAGTAACCGATGTTAACAGACCACAGTGGAACACTTGTTCCTGTATCGAAAAAATATAGTGTCTTGTTGCTCAGGACTGCAAGGTGCTGTCCATCGTCCGAAAGTTTGAGATCGTGAACAACATCCTGGGTATCCAAGGTCCACAGCGGAACGCTGGATGCTGTACTGAAGAAGGTAACGTTTTTATTCCAGCTGAATGCCAGATACTGACCATCTGCGGATATGTCCACAGCCCATGCACGATATTTATCGGGATTTTGGGTCAATCCGGGATAGTACGCTTCAGCCTTGAAGGATATGCTCCCGTCACCATCTGCATTCCTATCCTTGCCCGCGTTAACCGATGGCGGGCTTTTCGCAAGGAGGGTGTATGTCCCTGTCCCGCCGTTTTCATTCGTGATTACCAGTATATAATTGCCAGTTGTCGGACCGGTAAATCTGATCGTTTCATCAGCACCGGAACCTTCATTTTTCGAGGATGCCAAAGCATCATCCCTTCCGCCGGAGGCACTGAAGATAAACAGGTCCAGATCCGCAGTCGAAGGCACGGCAAGCTCTACAGTATATGTTAGACCCCCGACGATGTCTGAAATCTTGTACGCGTCCAAGACCTCCGGAGATGAAGCGAGTTTTACCCATGAACTTCTGTCCGGGGACGTGGCGTATCCGATCCTGTAATTTTTGCCGTCATGACCCGAGTACCACATATGGTAGGTCGATCCGTGTTGGAGGACTGCCGGAGCCGCCGATTGCATGTCATCCCAGGTACCCCGAAATCCGATATCAAGCACCGGATTCGCCCTGTATTTTGTCCAAATAACGCCATTATCTGACGAGGCATATCCAGTTCTTGAATACGAGCCGCAGCACCCTCCGTACCACAT
>CP070726.1:1818413-1830462 GCA_020350865.1 Thermoplasmata archaeon | reverse complement strand
ATATTCTCATCACTTTTCCCTCCACTGGCTTCTCAAGAACAGATGGTTTTGTAGGGAGTGAAAAATCTCCATCACCAGAGAAAGCAGATCAGAGAGTAAAGGACTTTATTAAAGGAGACAATTGGAGAAATCTCTCTGATGAAGAGAATTTAAGACAGTATATTCAAGACATAAAGGAATTTAGAAGTATTACAATCCCAATTAAAATTCAGAGAAAAAAGCCAAAAGGGTATTATTATCATTTGTTATATGCTACAAAGGAAACTGAAGGAGGAAGTCCCTGGATCCCAGGAATAGAAGATTTAAAAAATAAAATAGAAAAACTTTCAGGGGAAGATGTTGGCATGATTTTACCTGTAATAACAGGGGAACAAGAAACAATTACGAAGTGGTTAAGAGGGCCCCAGAAATCTATATTAAACGATTATTAGAATTCTTCAAAACCTTTATCTTATCCAACCCCCATAGACCTTCTAGGTGAGGAAACATGCCGCCCCCTGGTGTTAAGACCGTGCGGGATTTGATTTACTGGCAGTATTCGGAGCTGCTGTCCCAGTCCGAAGGGTCCGAAAAGAGCGACCCCGGCTTTTCAATTGACACATTCGAGAAACTGCGGGGCGGGGAAATGAGCTGGGTGGGCTCCATGGGCATATTTCTGATGGAGAACGAAAGGGAAGACGAGTGCGTCTACTGCGGGAGCACAACCGAGATCATTTGGGATCAACTGATTCCAAAAAATAGGGGAGGACTGGATATGGAGGACAACACGGTCCAAGCCTGTAAATCGTGCAGCTCCTCCAAGGGTGACAGGGGTATATACGAATGGTTCGGAATCGAGGAGAAAGAGGAGCTGCCCCTGTTCATGGAGGGAAAGTATCTCAAGCTACTGTTTGACCTCCATGATAAGTACAACACCCTGGATACCGATTCCGATTCCTTAAAGCGGCTGTGCGATATCTGCGAAGTGGGGTACCTCTGCGATGAGACGAAATTGACGGTTTTATGCCTGGAAAGCGTTCTCACCACGAAATGGACGTGGTAATCCCTCGGTTTGGACGGTTTTATTTTCCAGACCAGCACAAACTACATATATCAATGATACTTTCTCTGCCAAACCAAGAGGACAAGCCCATGAAAACCCGCCAGCCCATAGTATCGGTGCTGGGTCATGTGGACCACGGCAAGACCACCATTCTGGACCAGATCAGGGGCAGCACCGTAGCCTCCCGGGAGGCAGGCAAGATCACCCAGCATATCGGCGCAACGGAGGTGCCCATCGACACCATCATTGAGATATGCGGCGATCTGCTTGAAAGGAAAGCGTTCACGGTCCCGGGTCTGCTCTTCATAGATACCCCTGGGCACTATTCCTTCACCACCCTCAGGTCGAGAGGCGGGGCACTGGCCGATCTGGCGGTTCTGGTTATCGATATTATGGAGAGCTTCAAACCCCAAACCGTGGAGTCCTTAAACATCCTCAAAAGACACCGCACACCCTTCGTTGTGGCGGCAAACAAGGTGGACAGGATATCTGGATGGCGGTCAGAGAATAGGAACTTTCATGAGGCCTTTGATGGACAGCTGGAGCGCGTGCAAAATGAGCTTGATGAGAGACTCTATGAACTGGTGGGCAAGTTCCACAACCATGGTTTTTCATCGGAGAGGTACGACAGGATCACGGACTTTCAGAAGAACGTAGCAATTGTTCCGGTTTCCGCAAAGCACGGCGAGGGGCTCTCCGACCTTCTGCTCATGCTCATTGGTCTGGCACAGCGGTACTTGGAAAAACAGCTTGTGACAGAGGAGGGTCCTGCGGAGGGCACGGTTCTGGAGGTCAAGGAGGAGCGCGGTCTCGGCACCACAATCGATGTCATCATCCATCACGGCACCGTTAACAAGGGTGAGACCATAGTGATCGGGACTGCAGCCGAACCTGTGGTGAGGAAGGTAAAGGCCCTTTTAAGACCCCGGCCCTTGGACGAGATCCGGGATCCCAGGGAGCAGTTCGACTCGTGCGACAGCGTGTCTGCGGCAGCGGGGGTAAAGATATCGGCCCAGGACCTTGAGGGTGTGATAGCTGGTGCACCGTTGAAGGTTGCAGGCGATGATGTGGAGAAGACTGTGGAAGAGATACGCTCGGAGATGAAGGTGGAAATCGCAACCAAGGATGAGGGACTGGTAATCAAGGCCGACGCCATTGGCTCTCTCGAGGCGCTGGCCTTCGAGCTGAAAGAAAAGGACATTCCCATAAAAAAGGCGGAGATTGGCGAGGTATCAAGAAGGGACGTGGTGGAGGCCGCCACAGCCCCCAATCCCCTGCTTTCGGTGATTTTGGCCTTCAACGTCAAGGTGCTGCCCGATGCGAGAGACGAGGTTACATGCTCCTGCGCAGATGTATTCAAAAGCGATATCATCTACAGGCTCATCCAGGACTACGAGGAATGGGTGGAAAAAAGGAAGCACGAGCTGGATTCCGAGGCGAGGCTTGAGATCACCTATCCAGGCATGTTCAAGATACTGCCGGAATGCGTGTTTCGGCAGAGCAAACCCGCCATTGTGGGCGTGAGGGTCTTGGCCGGAAGGCTTCGACCGGGCCAGAATATCCTGAGGGAGGACGGGAGGGTGGTAGGCAGGATAAAAAGCATCCAGAGCGAGAACAAGACCTTAAAGGAGGCCATCGCAGGCCAGGAGGTGGCAATTTCTGTGGAGGGCGTTACCATCGGCAGGCAGCTGTGCGTTGAGGATATCCTCTATGTGAACATCCCCGAGGGGGACTGCAAAAAACTGAACACCTGCGATCTCAATTTCGACGAGAAAGAGGTCTTGGACAAGGTCTGCCAGATTAAGAGGAAGGAAAACCAGTTTTGGGGAATGTAAGATGGTCCTCGTTTTTATTCATTTTGGGAAATAATTGCCGTTTCCAGATTAAAAGAACTTCTCTGTCACCACCTGCCCTATCCTCTCAAACGCCTCCCCCACATTCGTCCCAGTTTTTGCACTGGTGGCAAAGAAGTGGGCCTTGTATTTACCTTTCAAACCGTCCAGTTTACGGTTCAGCTCCAGGGGCACGTCATCATCGGTTAGGTCCAGCTTATTGGCCAAAAATATCAGAGGCACGTTTTTCGCTTCCTGGAAAAGGTGGGAAATCCACCACTCCATGTTATCGATGGTGTGGGGCCTTGAAAGGTCACACACTATAAAGGCGGCGCTTGTGCCCTTGTAGGCTGTCACCTGGACATTATGGAACCCCTTCTGGCCCACCAGATCCCATATCAGAAGGGTGAGATTGACCTTCAAAAAGGGCTTTTTCAGGAAGTTCTTGATGATCATTTCCTTTTTGGAGACCTTCACGCCCAACGTGGCCAGATACCGGTCGTCATAGGCATTTTCCACAAATCTGCGGATGAGGGAGGTCTTGCCCACGCCCCAATCACCCAGCAGGCAGACCTTTTTCTCAACGTTTTTTACCATCAAAACCCCTTTTGTATAAGTTTATAAATGCATTTCCAATACTTATAGTTAATTTAGTAGGAATATTTTTTGATTTTCATTGATAAAAATGCGATAAGTCCCTTATAAATCCGTAAAACCATCAATATATTAATAAATGATAATCCGTTATCCGTTGCATGCGTATCAGATTTCTCGGTGGCGTGGACGAGGTGGGCAGGCTGGCCATGATCCTGGAGGACGAGGGAACCAGGATGCTTTTTGACTACGGCCTCTCTGCCACGGACCCGCCCAAGTACCCCATGCAGGCCCCACCAGTTGACTACCTTTTCCTGAGCCATTCCCATCTGGACCATTCCGGCATGGTGCCGTGGGTGTGCGGAAGATACGAGACAACCGTGCTTTCCACGGTTATGACCCAGATGGTCAGCGAGGTCCTCTTCGAGGACAACGCTAAAATAAGCGACATGGAGGGCTACCCTCAGATGTACGATGACCGTGACATAAGGGCCGCTCAGAGGAGCTTCGATACGGTCAAATTCGGAGACGAAAGGGAAATCGGCCCCTTTGGTGTGATTTTTCATTATGCGGGCCATATCCCCGGGGCCACCATGTTCGAGCTGAGGGGAAGGCAGACCGTGCTGTTCACAGGGGACATCAACACCATCAACACCCGCCTTCTTACAGGCACAGAGCCTGTCAAATGCGATACACTGATTATTGAGGGCACCTATGCGGGCAGGAACCATCCGAAGAGGGCGAGGCTGGAATACGATTTCTTACAGAAGGTAGATGAGGTCGTGCAGCGCGGGGGAAAGGTCATCATTCCCGCATTTGCCATCGGTCGAACCCAGGAGATCATGCTGCTGCTCAAAAACTCGAAATATCAGATTTACGTGGACGGAATGGGAAATTCGGTGACAGAAATCTACCTTAAACATCCGGAGTTCTTAAGGTCGCCCAAGGAGCTGAGGAGGATGAAGAACAGGGTGAAGATGGTGCGCACCTTCAGGGGGAGGAAATACGCCATGAAAGGGGATGTGATAATCACAACCTCCGGTATGCTCGACGGCGGCCCTGTACTCAGTTATATAGAAGCAATGAAGGACAATCCCAAGAACGCCATCCTGCTCACTGGCTACCAGGTGGAGGGCACCAACGGCAGACTCTTAATGAACGAGAAGAAAATCGACATCCAGGGTGTTGCACAGAGAGTGAACTGCGAGGTGGCCTTCTTCGATTTCTCGGCCCATTCAGGCCACAGGGAGCTAATCGATTTCATCCACGGATGCGAGCCTGAGAATGTGATAATCTGCCACAGCGACAACAGGGAGTCCATTGCCGAGGAACTGAAAGGCTCTTATAACTTCTATTTACCAAAACTCATGGAGGAAATCGAGCTCTGAGCCAATTTTTGGTATAAACGCTCCAATTTTTCCCTGGCTCGATTGAGGGCCGAATTTGCATTCACAACCAAGAAGGTCAGATATTCGTCACCCGGGAAGAACCTTCTCCCTCTGGCCACGGGGACATGTATGTTCTCTGAGCTGAGTATTTCAACCACTATCTTTTCGGGCTTTTCATCCGGGCTCAATGTGAGTGATTTGAGGGTGGAGTACTTCAATCCCGAATCAACGGCAGTATTCCTCAATTTGACGGCACTTTTGAGGCTCCTGCACCGCACATGGATGATGGGTGATTGTGCTAATAGAAAAACGATTGTGTCCCCTTTTGCCTTAGAAAAAGCCTCCCGTACCTCCTCAACCTCCACCGGGCCATGCCATTTGCCCAGGAACTCGGCTTCCTCCTTATCCCCGAGACTGGGCATTTCGATGAGGACGATTCTACCCGAGCAGCTGCTCGTAGTGAAATAATCTGGATTTGAGTTGATGCACTCGACGATTGGGAGAATCTCGCGGTCCACCTCACCGGAATCGACCTTCTGCTCCAGGCTCCTCATCCTCTCTGCCTTATCCCAGGCCATGGTGTCTGAATGGACAAGGGCCTTCTAAAGGTTTGGGGGAGGGATATTCGACCACCTGGAATAAAGGCAGAAATAATCTTTAAATTCCCGGACCTGGTTATCTGGGTCATGGGAAACGCAGGGACTGGAAACGAGGCGGATAGGGGTAATAATACACCTCAGGGTCAAGAGGGCCTCAAACCCGAAACGCGGAGCCAACCTCTGTCGGGTGTCGCCCTTTTTGGCCTCCTCTTTGCAGTTTTCTGCTGGGGTTTGTCCTTTCCATTGATTAAGGAGGCCCTGGATGGAGGCATTTTGCCCATCACTTTGGGGGTCCTGCGGTATTTCATCGGCTTGATTCCACTTTTTTTGTACCTGCTTTTTAAAAAGGAATTGGGCACGATGATGAAGGCTCTCCGGGAGGACTGGAAGCTCTTTTTGGCCCTGGGTATTTTTGGTATAACCGTGCCCAACATCCTTCAGAACTTCGGCATGTTGTGGACCTCTGCGCACGTGAGCAGTGTCATCCAGGCCTCAGGCCCGATATTCACCATCATGCTGGCGGTTGTGCTTCTCAGGGAGCCTCTGGGATTGAACAAGATGGCTGGGGCCGGATTGGCCATACTGGGGACCCTCCTGCTCATAACTGAGGGGGGAGTCACCCTCACAGGCGCCACGTTCCTGGGCAACATGCTCGTTCTGCTATCTGCGGTATCCTATGCCTTCTCATCCATTCTGAGCAAGAAATCCCTTGAAAAGTACGAGCCGCTGACCGTGGCCATTCTCAGCATGATGATCGGTACGCCCTGTCTTGCAGTGTTCTGGGTCTTCGAGGACCCTGTGGAGCATGTACCCCAGATATCACCGTATTTATGGTTCATTGTGATCGTGCTTGCCATCCTTCCCGGCGTTGTGGCATTACTCCTCTGGTATGTCGTGCTCAAAACAAGGGAGGTCTCCAGGCTCATTCTGTTCATCTACCTGATACCCGTGTTCGCCACCGTCATATCGTACTTCTTTCCAGGGGAGTTAATCAAGGTCAGCACCGTATTTTTCGCTGCCTTGACCATTTGCGGTGTGATGATCGCACAGTATGAGAAACAGAAAAAAGAGGGGGAAGCAGATCAGGTTATTCAACGTCTCTGACCATAACGACCCTGTTGCACTCCTGCCTTCTTGTGCATCTCCTGCAGTGCTCGATTACATCCCTGGGCTCCTCTTCCTCTGTAACCGCAACAAAGCCGAAGAACTCCCAGAAGTTGTGGGATTCAACGCTCGTCAGCCAGCAGCTCCTGCCCTTTGCCTTGACTAAGAGGCGGAGCACGATTTCCTTTCCCACGCCCTTTCCCCGGGTATCGGGAAGCACAGACACCTTTCTTATCTCGACACTGTCCTCGTGATCTTTCAGCATGCCGCAGCCAACAACCTCCCCCTCGTCCTCGGCCACAATTACCCATTTTATGTCCTCTTCAACAACATCGCCTATCTGTCCGTTTATGAACAATATGTTGTTGATTTCCTCCAAATCCTCGGAGATCGCATTTCTGAGTTTTACCATATTTATCCCTCTATCCAGAATATCTCACGGCATATATCGTCGCCCAGAGCCCGCCATTTGGTGGTCTTATGCCTTACTTTGGGGTTGACTGCCCTGCACATGGATAGGAAGTACGGGCGTGTTGAATAGGGGCACATGTATGACATATCCAGTTTTAATATTTTTGCTGTTTCTATCAAAGGGCAGAATCCAGAACTGGAAATGATTATCTTGTCGTCCTCAATATCGATATCAGGCCTGGCTGTTCGCTTTGGATCGTCATCGAAATAGGCCTGTATGAGCATTTTTACCGTATGGATGTCCGTGCCCTCGATTTCATATTTATCTATCAGATACTTTCCTTTTCTATAGCCTCTCTCCTCGTTGAGCCTCTTCCATACCAGTAGGGCTTCATCACCGAACTGTTCAACCATGGCGAACTGATGCGTAAATTCCCGTAGGGTCTCCTCGATATCCCTCCTTTCATCCTCAGTAAATCCCTCTGGGATGGCTGCATCGCCCTCGTACCTCATATACAATCCTTCGTTCATCCGAATATATCATCCGCTTTCTTTGCTATTTTATCTATGTCTGAGCTATTTAAATCTTTGCCCTCGGCCAGTATGGACCCCTTTACGTTCTCTGCATTGTAATGCATCACATCGATTACGGTTGGTACCCTGATGGCGTCCCCGATAACCACCACAACCCTTGGGGGAATCGTTCCCACTATGTTCTCCCAGGCGGTTCTATCCGCCACCCCCGCCAGTGCAGAGGACATATCCGAGGGCTCCTTCAGGGACAAAACGAGCCTGTTGGCCAGCTGGCTTCGCACCTCGTCGTCGATTCTGGAGGGCCGCTGGTCTATCAATGCCAAAATGAGGTTGAATTTTCTCGTTTCCCGGGCGAGCCTGTCGAAAATGGTGTGGGATGCGATGCCGGGTGCCAGGAACTTGTGCGCCTCTTCAAGGAATATTACAAGCCTGGGGTAATCCTCGTTGTGATCGGTGTATACATCGAAGAACCTCCGGGCCAGGATGTTTGCCACGAAGAGGTAGGCCATCTGGTCCGTACCGTACCTTCCGAAGTCCAAAACAACGGATTTGCCGGATTTAACAAGACCGAGGATGAGGGAAAAGGCATCCTTTTCGGTCTCCCTCAGAAAATCGAACCTGTCTATGCGGGTGATCCTCCTCTGGAGTGCCGAAAGGGAGGCAGGGTGCACCTCGCCTTCTCTAAAATCCTCGGGATCCGCATTCTGCACGGCGGTAATCAGATCCATTTCACCGCGGTGCCGGTTCACGGCATAGAGGGCATCTATCATGCCCCCAGACAGGTCCTGAAATGCCACTATGATATCCCCCGGTCGGATCTCCCTGGGACTGATGATAAAGGGCTTTGCCTCCCTGTTTTGGGAATCCAGGGAGAATATCTCCACCAGTTCCGGGAAGAAGAATTTCAGACCTTCTGTGCTATCGGTCTGCGAGTAGAGCCCGTACTCGGAGTGCATGTCGAAGATAAGAACGCTGGCCATTTTCCTGGCCAGAATGGATGTGCACAGTATCTTGTTGAAGATGCTTTTACCGGAGCCCGTCCTTCCAAAGATGCCGAAGGGCTTCTCAACCAGTTTTCCGAAGTCGATGTTGACAGAGAACTGCGCAACCCCTCTCAGACTGCCGATGGGTGCGGAGCTGGGTGTTACCGTGTAGAGCTTCTCCACATCCATCTTGGTGGCGTGCCTTACCTCCGAGAAATACGGCGGTATGGTCTCGGGCTCCGACAGCCTGCCACCTGCCTTCTCGATGAGCTGTATGGTTTTGAGCCTGGCCTTGGAATAGAATATCTTCCCCCCGTAGCCTTCGTGCATGGTGGTCACGGGTACAACGGAGGCCTTCAGTTTGGAGCCTGCCAGTCTTTCCGCAATGTCCATCTTCTCGTTTACTATATCGTGCACCATGCAGTAGAAGTCGTATCTCTTGCCCTCGACGATGGCGGGGTACCCTATCCTCAGGTCTTCTGGATTGTCAAGGGCGAGCTTCACCTCAAGTGCGCCGAGCACCGAGGCGGAAACCACCTCACCGATGTGTCCATCTTCAGCCTCTTCCATTCTCATACCTCCCTGCTCACTGAATCGAGGTATTCGTGAAACGCACCGCGTCTTGTCCCTTCGAGATGGGTAAGGCCGTTCACAGCCTCTTCGAGGTTCAGCTCGAAATCACCTGCCATGGCCAATACCATATCCTCGTATACATGGTGGAAATGCCGAACCGTTACGACGAACCTGTGTGCCTCCAAAAGCGGGTAGATGTAACCCAGGCACAGACGGGACTTGGCATAATGTGCCAGATGCCCGAAGATCCTGTGCGGTTCCTGCTTGAAAGTTCCCACGTCGATTCTGAACCATTTACCGGAATCGAAATGGAGTTTTGCGAAGTACACATCCCCCAGCATCTTATCGTAAAGAAGGCTGTTCTTCCTATTCGTTTTTGCAAGGGGTGCTGCCACATATCCCATACCACCGAAATCCCTCTTTGAAAGCACTTCCTCATCCGTGCGGTAGGATCGAAATGCATGGGTGAAGGAATCCTTGGACACACCGATGAGGATGTTGTCGTGTGCATCGCATATGGAAACCGCCTTTCTCAGGAAATCGGTGCCCTTGAGGGGTGTGAGTGTGCCGTCCATGGCCAAGATGACATTTTTCTTCTCAACTGCCATATCATATGCCAGTTCCTGCTCCAAAAGGCGCCTCACCTGGTTAACCATCTCCCTGTGCTGCTCGGATGCGTACAGGGTGGCCTCGTACAGTTTTTTGTACATGTCCCCCATCTGTGCCATGATGTCAGATCTTGTGGATACCAGGACAGGCCTTTCAATGGCCCTTGAATCCAAGAGCTCGTATCCATTCTCATCCGAGAATCTGTAATGCAGGGCACCGACCCGAACAAATGCGAGCCACATGCTTGAGAGGTTCAGTATGAAGGAGTATGAGCCGTCAATGGCCACCAGGTCCATTATCTCATCTGAAGGGGTAAAGTTCTTTATTTCTATGCACTTATCTTCCTCTTCTGGGCTCGCCATGAGCCTAAATTTCTGCATGGTGCCGAGATTTTGGGCCAGAAGGCCCTCCAATGAATCCTTTTCATTACCTCTCTTGTTCAAGCCATCACCTGTATCTTTGATTCCTGCTCGGGTGTCATATAGACCATGATCCTGCCCGGGAACTGCTCGGCCACCTCGGTAAGATGGGTGATGAGGATGATCTTCTCGAAGAACTCGCCCATGGAGAAGAGCTTTGCAACGAACAGCTGCCTGGAAATTTCAGTGTCCAGGGAGCCCAAATCACCCTCGTCTATGAACAGGGTCTTCATCTTGCCGTACGTCCTGCCCACCTGGGGCATGCTGGCCAGTTCTCTGGCCACGGCGAAGCGCAGGGCGGCGTTTATCTGGGTTTTCTCTCCACCGGAAAACTCCTGCACATCGTGCCATTCCCCGTCTGCTCCTGCCACGGCGATGCTGATGCCGTACCTGTTGTTCTCCTCGTACCCGCTTAGTTTTACCTTTGAGAACCTGCCGTCCGTCATATCCGACAGGTTGGCGGAGGTTTCCAAGGAGAGCTGGGGCAGAAGTTGGTCAATTGCGTACATGACGATGCCTCTTTTATGGAATACTTTGTCTTTTAGGATGGAGTATATCTCCCCTTGCTCCCGCTTTTCATTTAGTTCCTCTGCGGTCTCCTTCATTTTTATTTTAAGTTCTTTGAGCTCCGTCATCTGCCCTTCAAGCCGGGAAATCTCCCCTTCCACCCTGGATATCCTGCCCACCATGACCTCCTTTGCCTTCCTCATTTCCTCCGACTTCCTTTTTGACTTTTGGTATTCCTCCTCATCTTTACCCAGGGCAAACAACCGCTCCTCCAATGATTTCAACTCGTCTCCCATGCCCTTGGCCTGGGATTCCAGGTCTTTTATCAGGCTGGATGCATCGCCTATGGCTTCCAGGTTCTTGCGCTTCCTGTCCAGCTCTTCTCTCCTCTTTTGCATTTCGGCTATCATGTCCCGTATCTCTGTCAGTCTTTTTCTCTTCTCTTCTCCAAAATCCAGCTCTTCAAGCTGTGCCTGGGTCTCCTGGATTTTCCTGCCCACATCCTCCGATTTCTTTTCGAAGTTCGCGTTTATATCAACCATATCATCTTTTAGCTGTTCGATGTTTGTCGTAATTTCGGAGAGCACAAAGGAATCCTCGTTGATATTTACGGTCTTCTCTTTCAGCTCTTTCAGTTCTTTTTCGGCCTGGCTCCTCTCCTTCTTCAATGCCTCTACAAGCTCCCGTTTTTCCTTCAGCCACGCAATCTCCTTGCCGATCCTCTCCACCCTCTCGGAAAGGGAGCCCTCGCGTCTCAGCATGAGAAAAGCCTCTTCCTTTCCAACGGAGGTTGACAGTTTCGCTATTCTGTTTTCGTAACCCGCAATGCGCGTTGTAAGTTTTCTGATTTCCGCATCCCTCTCCTTGACGAGCGTCTCGGATTGTTTTTTGTCCCGGGCAAGCTCCCTTTTCAACATCTGATATTGATGCCCAAGTTCTCTCAGCTCCTCCCCTTGGCTGCGCAGGGTTTCGTAGTTTTCCGTGGCCTTTTCCAGCTCCTTGATATCCTTTCTCAGAGGTTCTGCCTTCTTCTGCTCGGCTGTGGCTTTGGCGAGCTTTTGTTTGGTCCTGTTGCGCCTCTCTTCTATTCCCCTCTTTCTGCCATTCAGCGAGGAGTATTCATCGTGCTTTTCAAAGAGTTCCTTCAGCTCCTCGTTCCTCTTTTCGATTTTCTTTGTCAGGCCCTCCAGTTTGGCCTTCTCTTCGGTGATGCAGGCCTTCCTCTGCTTCAATTCCTCCGAAAGGGAGGGCAGCTTTGAAACCTGCTCGCCTCTCACCCTCATCTCGGTTTCAAGGTTGCCAGCATCCCTTTTTATCCTGGCCATTCTCTTCGAGGCCAGAACCTCAGCCTTCTCGAAGGTCTCCAGCCGGAACAGTTTCTGGAAAATCTGCAGCCTGTTCGCACCCCTCTCCGAGCCGAGTTCCTTCATCTCTTCCTGCCTGACGAAAGTGGA
>CP070726.1:1814313-1818313 GCA_020350865.1 Thermoplasmata archaeon | reverse complement strand
GGTTACCGCCGAAAAAGGAGACATTCAACCCGGACAGGAGGTGTGGTACATCACAGTGGAGCCCGGGGCGCAGGAGACATCAGAGAAAACCCAGGATCTTGTCGACCCCAATGAAAAGAGATTGCCCTTCTACGCTTTATTGGTTGGTTGGATTATAACCGACATTTTGCTTGCATATGCTATTCTGAGAATGAGAAGAAAAAGAGCCGAGAATGAAACCAAATCGACGCGTTCCGACAGCGGTGATGAGGTTGAAAAATAGGTATCCCAAACAGGGGGAAGAAACACAACCCGGGGCAGTCCTGCTCTGCGCAGTCTATGTACTGTTCATCACCGCAGCCTTTTCAAATGCCCAGGTGAGCGGCCAGCAGGATGCCTTCAATCCCGCGACACTGCAGAAGGTGTGGGAGTACACCAAGGAGGATTCAGAGGCCACCTTCTGGAAGCTGGCCTGGTCCCCGGACGGCAGTATGATCGCGGCCACGTTCTTCGACAATAAATGCCTCGTGCTCAATGCCAGCCATGGAACTGTCATAACGGAACTGGACTTCGAAGCGGAAGGCAGGGGGACGCGTTGCGACGGCTATGCCCCTGAGGGTACAAATCCCCTGAGAGCCTGCACCTTCTCCCCGAACGGCCGGTTCCTGGCCGTGGGGGGCGATGACATGGAGGTCATTGTTCTCGATACATCGACCTGGGAGGATATCTACGTGCTTACGGGCCACAAAGGCTCGATTCAGTGTCTTGATTTCTCCCCTGACAGCAGGTACCTTGCCTCGGGCTCCGGCCAGGACAAGGTGATTCCCCAGAATGCCGGGGAGAATGTCACCAGGATATGGGATATGAGCAACGGCTCCGAGGTGCTTGTCCTTGAAGGCCACAGGGACGGTGTTCTGGGTACTGCATGGTCCCATTCGGGGAACAGGATAGCCACTGTTTCCGACGACCGCACCGTTAGGATATGGTCTTTTCCCGCAGGGGCACTCCTGCAGAACATGACCGGTCACACTTCGGGGGTTCTTGATGTGGACTGGAGCGGTGACGATACCAAGCTCATAACAGGCTCCCGGGATTATAAAATCAAGGTGTGGGACACCGAAACAGGCTCCCTCATGAACACATGGGGGGACAAGAACTGTGTTCGATCCGTGGACTTCCACCCCACTGCAGAGATCGCGGCCACATCGGGGGTGGATCTGACCCTCAAGATCAGGGATATGAACACCGGCACATCCCTGAAGGTCATTAAGGACGGCGTGGCCCAGACAGCCATGGTCATGTCCTCCAGGTGGTCCCCGGATGGAACCGCTCTGGCATCGGGGCTCGGCAAGAGCCATACAGTTATAATGTACAGGTTCGGAATGGGCACCGGAGAGGAGGAGGAAGGGGAGAATGTGGGGCTTACGACAACAGTCGTTCTCATCATCATTTCAATAGTATTCATCCTTGTATTGTACTATCCTGTGGTAAAGAAGATCAGGGGAAGGAGGGGCTGATATACATTGAAGATAAGGAGTCAAAATAGAGAAACGCACAAGTATGCAAAGGTCCGCCTGCTGCTCGCCCTTGCGGTGGGGTTGAGCTTGGCCCTTACTGCATTCATCCTTCCCTCACAGCTGGCTTCCGCCGAAGTGCCCCCCGAAGCCCTGAACTCGGGCATTGGCAGGTTCAACTCGATTATATGCGCGGATGTGGACGGTGATACCCGGGACGAGATACTCTTCGGTTCGTTCGAGGGATACGTGGTTTCAGTTGAGTTCCAGGGCGGGGATTACTTTGTGGACTGGATATCTCCCCAGTTCGGTGAGAGGTGCTGGGGCATAACATCCGGACAGTTCGACTCGGATTCGGCGCAGGAGATCATCATCGGTGACGGAGACGGGGTTGTGAGGGCCGTGGATGGGGTTACAAAAGATACAGAATGGACATCCGAAACCCTGGTGCGAGATGCACACGGCCTCCTTCTTCACGATGTAGACGACGATGGAGACAATGAACTCATTGTGGGTACGGGTTACAAGACGGACCAGGGCTGGGGCCAGATATATCTGTTCGACCAGGAAGATAGCGACTACTACGATGCTTTCGAGCCGTTCGATTCCAGGTTGAGGGAACTGGATGTGAAGGATGTGGACAACGACGGCGAGGAGGAGCTGATCGTGGGTTGCGGCGTGTCACTGGGAGACATTGCCGGGGAAGGTTATGTCAGGGTATTTGATCTCCAAACAAAAGCACTGGAATGGAGGAGCCCCGACCTCGGGGGATGTGTGGAGGGCCTGAGGGTGACGGACCTGGATTCAGACGGCACTCTGGAAATCGTGGTGTCCAACGGCTACCGCTACAGGGAAGGCTTCTGCTTCATTTACCACTACGAAGAGGGTGAATACAGGAGGGTCTGGAAAAGCAAGAACATCGGACCCAAGGCCTACGGCCTCGACGTGGGCGATATCGATGAAGACGGGGTTGCAGAGATAGTCATCAGCAACCTTGCCGGGTACATTTACGTGTTCGATGGGGAAACCCATGCAGAGGAATGGCGCTCCGGTAACCTCGGCAGGGACATCCTGGGAATAACCCTGGGCGACCCCGACGGCGACGGAGAAACCGAGATCATCGCAGGGCAGGGCGGGTACATCGGCAAGGGCGATTACACATCCGGGTACGTGACACCCCATGTGTATATCATAGATGGCAAGACCCACCAGATCGAGGCAGTGCTAGGTGAAATCGATGAGGTGCTTCAGTGGGTGCAGGTGGGCATTCTCGTAGCAGTGGTCATCGGTCTTGTGGAGACAGGCATCATCGTTCGCCTCAGGACAAGGCCGACAAAAAGAACATCAGGGAGGGCATGAAGCAATGGATCCCGACTTGCTATTGGCTGCGGTCCTCATTGGCTTCGGCTTTGGAAACGTGTTCCTGTGCACATTCATATCCCTCAGCAGCACGGTGGGCAGGGGCCCCCTTGTGGGTGCCGCCTTCATAGGGGGGAGGTTTTTGGGCATCATGGCCCTGGGACTGTTCATCGTGCTCTTTGGATGGTATGTTGATATCAATTCGCGCTGGATGCTGCTGGTCTTTGCAGTCATGTCCCTGGTGTTCGGTGCGTTGGTGCTTGCATTCCCGAAAGGCATGGCGAGACTGAGACTGCTCAAACGCTGCGAGGCAGGAGCGTGTGAGCAATGCGGGCCTGCTCAGGAAAAAGACGGTACACACGACTGCAGCACATGCTCATCTTCAGGGTGCACTGCAAGTTCCCTAGCAAATGATAACGAAAATGACGGACGCATTGCACGATACCAGGGCCTGAGTACCATGTCAGTTGCCTTTCTGGGATTTGTCAGGGGTGCCACACCCTGTCTGAAGCTGCTGCTCCTTGCCCCATTGATACTCACCCTCCCACTCCACGATTCACTTGCGGTGACCGGTGTCTTTGCCCTCTCTTCAAGCATCTATTCGGTGATCGGGATTACGGCCGGCTATATGCTCGGTACAGGCTTCTCTGCAAAGAGGCTGCCCCAACTGAGAATGGCCGGGGCCGTCATGCTCATAGGTATCGGCATCTACTTCACGTACAAATTCTGGACTTTCGCATGTCCCGGAGGTATTTAGTACGGTGAGAAAAGAGGTGAGATATATTGCTCGGTTCATTTAGAGGCAGGTTGGTCCGCCCGTACAGGACCGTTATCCAGGGAGCGGTACTCGTCTTCCTTCTGGGAGGCCTTTTTGGAATCGCATCCTTCGGCTCATCGCCCTTCCTTCGGCGGGTCTTTCTTCCCAACGCCTCGTGCAGGTACCTGGAAACAGCCCCTACATATTGCTACTACTACTCCCTCCAGGACGGACTCACTGCAGGATACAGCGGATTCTTCATAGATGTTATCTTCCTGGTCCTCATCGTGACCGTGCTCATTGTTCTGCTGGGGAGGATATGGTGCTCCTGGGTGTGTCCCTTCGGCTTTGCACAGGAGTTGATATCCGATTTGAGAAACCGGCTGAACCT
>CP070726.1:1809238-1814213 GCA_020350865.1 Thermoplasmata archaeon | reverse complement strand
TCAAATCCCTTGGGTGGAATCCTGTTGTCCTTGTACCTGTCATCTGCAAGCACGAAATGGAAGGTCGTTTCCTCGTCTGTGAGGCTGCTGGACATCTTGGTCTCCCATATCAGCTCCTCCGTTCTTACCGTAATATCGCCGCCTGAGACATAGACCTCATTGCCGCTGGTATCCTGGGTTGTGACGAGAGGATCGTACGGGTTGATTTCCCCGATTAGACCTCCGCCGGCGTCAAAGAACTTCACGTTCAGAAACATCCTTCTGCCCTCGGGGAAACCCGAGATGAGCTTGTGCCCGCCGTTGTTCTGGACCCTGATAGTGGCCGAAGCATTATCCTCGGTTACAATGCTCAGGTTGGCGGCCATTTCCAGCTGCTGGACTGCCCTGTCCGAGCCATCCAGTAAGGCTTGACCGTACCCCTGCAATCCTGTAACATCCACCTGGGCGCCGGCATATTTCTGGCCCGAGAGGATCTGGTAGTTGTAAGGATCGTACGCGGGCCCCATCTGATCAGCCGTTCCAAGAATTTTCGATATCCATGCATTGCCGCCGGTCATATCGTGCAGGGCCAGGTCGGTTCTCGTGGGTGCCCCTCTCTTGTTGCAGCCTGCACCCGTTACATCCCTCATGTGGCAGTCCTGGCACTTGTCTGCCCATTCAACTCCGGGTATGCCGTTTGTTGCGGCGCCGCCCTCACCGTAATCGCTGAGGAAGAACTCGCTGGAAGTCCTTTCGACATGGTAGTACGAAGCCGCTGCCTGTGTCTCGGGCGCACCCTCACCGAGAGAGAGCCTGGCAAGAACCGGATTGGACACATCATGGCAGGTGAGGCAGAACCTGTTGCTCTTGTGGAACCGGGAATAGTACACCCCGTGCTTTGCCGGGGCGTCGTAATAGGGTCCCCTCTTTGAGTTGGATGACGGGTCTACGTAGTACTGTCCGGAACCCGCTTCTGAGTAATAAGGCAGATCCCCATCACCGTAGTAGGTTGGCAGATTGGTGTTCGGATCGAGGAACAGTGTCCCGTTGAACAGGGTGTGGGTGCCGAGGATTCCAAGGTCGCTTTGGTAGGTTTCCTGGGCCATGGATTCACCGGTAGAGCCCGGCGTTTCGGGAGGAACATCGGGCTGTCCGTTCTCTGTGAAGGGGTCCACCATCCTGTGGCAGAAGTCGCACTGCACACCGTCGAAATCCTTGCCCTGCAGGGCGTCTGTATTGGTTGGATCGCTGCGACCCTCGAGCCATCCGACGGGTGAATGACATCGAATGCAGAGGTCCCCTGCATTGGGATTGCCCAGAGCCCAAATGGAATCCTGGCCCGACACCGTAAGGCAGGCCAGCCACAAGGGGTCCCTTGCTGCCTGTGCCATCATGGAGCCGCGCCAGTTGTGGGCAGGCTCCACACCGGGGTTGTAGCCTCCGTGGCAGTTGTCGCATTTGCTCGCCTGCTGGAAATTGCCCGCTCCTCCAGGCTGGGTTCCGGGCATAGAGATGTTGCGGTCGTCCTTCACTGGCACCGGATTCCAGGCCACAACAGAATGTACGGCCACAACAAAGGTCAAAACAACAAGCACCGTAAACATGATATTATATTTTCTCGTTTTCATACTTACCTCCCTCCTTGGGATTGTCTGACTATTGGAATTCATGGAAAAGAAAATTTGAAGTTTCTTTTCCTCCTATGGCAAAGCACCCTTTTTTTTGAGGCGCTTTTCTTAAGGGTAAATCGTGCAATCACTATAAAAGAGTTTACCAATATTAGGTAAAGGTTGTATACAATTTATGTATAATTCTGATATGGTTTTACCTTTTGCGAAAAGAATAGGTTAATAGAAATCCCCACCGTGGTTGGAAATCTAGTTTCCTATAAAGGAATCGACGGTAGGGATGGGAATGAGTGTGGCACTCTCAAAGGGTAATTCTTTCCATTGGCATGGGATTGGTATGGTTTCACCTTTTATGAAGATGATAGAAACCAATAGAGCCCTGCTGTTTCTTGTGCATTGTATCGCATGGTTCATGTTCGATACAAATATGAAGAAAAAGGTGATAAAATAAGCCAAACCCCTATCATAATGGCGTTTCACAAAAGATAGAACCACGACAATCGTCGGGAGAAGAATCACAAATGCCCATTGAAGAGATCGAGTGGATACCCGGTTTGAGAAGGTCAAAAGAAGAGGGACTTATATCCCGGTCCACGGGCACTCCTTGTAGGATTTTGTGACTATGTGGTACTCAATTTCCTCAACTTGTCCCGAAAGGGAAAGGGTATCCACGAACTCCTGGACCTCCAGGATATTTTTAAACAGCAGATCGCAACTCAGATTATATTTGCCCATCACCTGGTGGATGGAGCATGCCTTACCAGAGAGTTCGATGATATCCACCACGTTTTCCAGGTCGTCTTTTTTCACCTTTGCGTAGACCAAGGTTTTGAGGCCCGAACCGAGTTTCTTGTGGTTGAGGAGGGCCGCAAAGCCCCTGATCAGATCCCTTTCTATGAGGTTGTTGACCCTTCTCCGGACGGTCCCTTCGCTCATACCCATCCTTTCTGCGATTTCGATGTTGGGCATCCTTCCGTTTTCCTGAATAATTTGTAGCAGTTTCATATCAACTTCGTCGATGGGTTGGAGGTTGAACGCATCTGAGGTGATCGGGAAGGCCCTGCTGTGTTGGATATTCTTTTTTGGCTTTCCTTTGACTGCTTCCCTTTTTTTCGGTTTCCTGCCCTCTTTTACCATCACATTCCCCCGGGGGGTATGCTCTTTTCATTCATGTATAAGGAAGCATTTGCCTAATACGGCATTCTCAAAACGGTAATCGTTATCAATACTAATAATAGTTTCGTATATCGTGACCTTTTTTACGAAAAAGCCATATATTTAAAAATGCCACGCATACCGGCACAGGCAATGTATATAACCTCCAAATCTGTTTTCGGTTCATGCGCTCCGCTGTGGTGCTGTGCGGTGGAAAAAGCTCCCGTATGGGGGTTGATAAGGCCATGCTTGTTTTGAACGGAAAGCCCCTCTTTTGCCATGTGCTCGAATCCATTGCTCAGGTTGTGGAGGAGATTGTTTTATCCGTTTCATTTATCGGGCAGGTAAAGGAGTCATTTATAACTGATAGGAAGGCAAAAATGGTGCTTGACGAAGAACCCGGGTCTGGGCCCATGGGAGGCCTTCTTTCGGGATTGAAGGCGGTGCGGAACGACTATGTGGCAGTGGCACCAGTTGACGCACCTCTCATCAAACCCGAGCTTTACAACCTCCTTTTTGAAAGGGCCAAAGGCCATGACGGTGCTGTGCCCAGGATCGGTCCTTACTGGGAGCCCCTCGTTGCCGTCTACAGAAAAAGGACCATGATTTCGGCCATTGAAAGTGCAGTGGCCAGAAAGCGATTGGATATCAGGGGGACATATGCAAAACTCGATATTGTCGAGGTAGAAAGGGGGAACATTGAGGTATTTGACCCTCAGCTTCTGTCCTTTACAAATATCAATACAAAGGAGGATTTGAAGAGGCTGAGCGGAATCTACAAATAGGGAGCATGGCCCCTTCAGATACCGGACCACGGGCACGGTTTAATGGATTTGGTGATGATGTAGCAGTCGAGGTCTTTTACGGATTCGTTTTTGGCCAGTCTTTCTGTGAAATCCTGCAGTTCCAGTATGTTGTTGAAGAACGTCTCGCAGAAAAGGTTGTGGTTGCCCATGGTTTGACTTACCATGTGTACGTTCTCGAATTTCGAAAGGTAATCTGCCACCTGGGCCAGCTTTTCCTTGCTCACATTCATCACGATATTGGCTTTTACGGGGTTCCCAATCCTGTTAAAATCCAGAAGGGCAGAAAAGGCCCTGATGTAGCCCCTGTCAACCAGGTTGTTGGTGCGTCTTCTTACAGTGGCTTCGCTGGTATTCAGTTTTTCAGCCAGCTCGATGTTGGTCATCCGTGCGTTCTCCTGTAAGAGCTGGATCAATTTCACATCGGTTTCGTCCACGGGGATATGTCCCAACAATCCTGAAAATATCTGAATTGTAGCCTTACGTTTGTCTTTTTGCCCCTCTTTTTTCGTTTTTTTTGCCGTCCTGCTTTTCTTTGACCTGCCTGTTTTCGTCTTTTTAGGCATGGGATTCACTCCTCGAAAGGTATCTTAAACGATCTTCAACACGGTTTTGGAGCCCTTCTCTGTGTACTCGGAGTCTGCCAAATCGACATAGCGCTCATCTGCCATTGCACCTGTGAGAATGGCTGCGAAGGCCAGAGCGAACGGACACACACCGCCGTGCATTTTGAGAAGGTCATGCACGCCCGCCACTGCAAAGGAGCACTCGTCAATTTCGAAGTTAAAGGTTTGTTCGTCTATTTTATCGAAGGAGACTCCCTTCAAGAGCTCGTTGTTTGAAAAGAATACTCTCAACCTCTCCATCTTGTCGGTGAGCGGGAGGTTGGGGTCCATTACAGCCAGACCGTGGCTCTTGGATATCCTTGTAATCTCTTCGATTATGTAGGGAAACAGTATCTTGTGCTTGCCTTTGTAAAGCTCGGCCACAACCTTCTCGTAGGCGAATAGAATGCCGTGGAGAAGTGCTGCTGTTTCTGGATAGCTGATGGGTCTTGCCTCATTTTCTGTTGTCATTTCCTACTCCCCTCCTTTTAGAGGTCCGCTATTGGCTCGTGCCTCCGTACTTACTTTGGGCACTTAAACTTTTCTGGATAGGCAATGGATTATCATTCGATACCTCGTTATATTTTGTTCCTTTTTTATTAAACACCTTAACCAGCAGTGCCAACCTCGATTAATGAGCCCCATCTTCCGGTTGTCAAATCCCGGTCCAGGGCACGCCCTTGTGCGCCTTCATCACGATCTGCGTATTGGTCTCGATAATGCCCTCCAGTCCCAGGAAGTAGTCTATGAATTCATGCAATCCATTCATTGAGGTGAACAGTGTCACGCACAGCAGGTTGTATTC
>CP070726.1:1799356-1809138 GCA_020350865.1 Thermoplasmata archaeon | reverse complement strand
ATTTCACAATGGATTTGTCGACCCCTTTCAGTTCGCAGAAGAAGTCCAATGTCTGAACTGGGGTGAGATTGTCGAAAAGTGCGATCCTCTCGGGAAGGAATCCGATATCCCTTCTGACCTCCACCACGTTTGGACCCGATTTTACCCCTTTAATGAAGACCTCTCCTCCTGTGGGATGGATCAATCCGACGATCATCTTTATGGTGGTGGTCTTACCGGCACCGTTGGGACCAAGGAAACCGAATATCTCCCCCTTGGGCACCCTCATGGTCAGGTCGTCCACAGCCCTGACGTCCTTGAAGTGCTTGGACAGGTTGCGGGTCTCGATGACAAAGGATGCCTCGCTTTTCATGGACATCAGGCTCCACTGTTACTGACATGTTTAACCTGTTCACAAATAAGATGGAAAAACCTTGAAGTGTTCTGGCATATTAATTTTTCGGGGGATGACCGTGGGATGACCCACTTATGAAGAGGTCGATAATCTCGGGATGGCAAATGAAGTTTTTCGCCTCCTCGATGAACTCCGAAAGATCCAAATCCGGATAACGATGCTGATACTCCATTGCCTGGAGGGCCATCTCCAGCTTGTCAATGTTTTTCACAAGCTCGGCCTCCACACTCCTCTGCTCTTCGTATTCCTGCCATAATCCGATGTACTCACCTGCCCAGGGAATATGCTGCAGCAATTCCTCCAGACCCTCCCTCTCTAAACTTGACTTATCCTCTCTTGCTATACCATCGTGGGGTGTGATATCCCCTGCCACAATCTCGGCGACATCGTGGAGCAGGGCCATCTTCACAAGCTTTCCGGAATCCACATCCAGCAGGTCCCCCAGCACCATGGCCATGAGGGCCGTGCGAAAGCAATGGTCTGCCACGGATTCGGGCTCTGCGATACCTGCCCTCACCCAACCTGCGCGTTTGATGTTCTTGAGCTGTCCTGCCCTCTGGAAAAAGTGTACCAGTTTCTCCTTGTCCATTGAAACCACCCCGCATGATGCTCATTTCAGATGCCTGAGATGCTCAAGGAAATCATCCTTCACATCCAAGGGAAGATAATTCAATGCAATATTATCGATATTGCCGAGGACAATCAACCTGCACAGCATCTCCAAGGTCTCGGTCTTGAGCATGACCGAATCCAGGCCATCTCCCGCACAGATGGCACCGTGGTTGGAAAGAATGATGCAATCGCAGTTTCGGGCTTTTTCTGCCACAGCCCCTGCCAGCTCCATGCTGCCCGGGTGATGATACGGCACCCTGCCCACGTTGTGTATGTAGGCCATGGATTCTGGAAAGAGGTTGTTGGCAACCTCAAGGGCAGTGCAGGAAACCAGCGTGGTGAAGAAGGCCTGGGAATGGAACACTGCCTCTGCATTCTCCCTTGTCTTGTAAAACGCTGTGTGCATTTGCGTTTCTATGGATGGGGAGCCTTCGCCCTCCACATGATCAACATCCAATGAGACAACGGTGAAGTCCTCGTCCTTTAAATCCCCAAGAAACACTCCAGAGCCTGTTATGATGATTCTTTCCCCATCCAGCCTGTGGCTGATATTGCCCGAATTGGCCCATATCAACCCTTTTTCTGCAGCCCTCCTGCCGCATTCGATGATGCGGGACATCAGGTTCTTTTTCCCGGGATTCATGGGCAGATAATCCATATGAGGGATTATATTTCTTTCTCAAAAGCATGCTCTAGAGGAAACAACATGGAATAAAATCGATCCTTGATTAACGTGTTACAAATAAATATGGTTCGAAACGTATCCATTACCGGTCGAAGCGTCAGGCAGGAAATTATAATAGTATTTCCCGTCGGATGGATTGTAGGTCAATGACACGGTGCCGTAATCTGAATCACCGTCATCCTCCAGGCAGGGTGTGGAGTATTTCTGGGTGTTCTGCTGAACCGTGTACATCGGGTGATGGCTTTCCATTGCAGATACGAAATTGAATGCCTCCAGCAAGGAGATGTCGATCCTGTCTGTCAACAGTTTCGTGCCATACATATCACGCCATCCCTTATCTCTCCGTTTTTTGCCATCCCCCCTCACGTCCTTGTCCCTGCCGGCAGGGGATTGGTCCTCGTTTGCAGGTGTTGATATCACGCCCCCCAAAAGCCTCCAGTCCTGGCCCGCCCAGCAATTGACAAAATGGTAGAACAATTCGACCTCGTGAAAATCGGTTGTCCCGTTACCGGGCTCATCGAATGGATAGGTGGTGCCGGAGCAGTTAGTGCCGGATATGGTCAACCCGTCGCAAATATAGGATTTCTCGGTATTCTTCGAGCTCGTTAAAAATATCCTATCCTTTCCTGCAAGACCGTATGTTAAGACTCCTGCGGAATTGCATGAACCAATCATGGTAATCACCTTTGTTCCGGTGTTCTTGAAATAATCTAGACCATCCTTGAAATCTTTTGACCCTGAATACGTATACTGGCTGCCCCATATACCGAAGCCGTTTGAGAATCCATGGGCAGCGACCATGATCCAGAGGAAATCACCCCTTACCAATTGTTGGGAAATGAATTCCAGTCCTATGGTTATATTCGAATAGCCGGTCTCGTTTCTCCCCGTGCCGATCACACTCCTTATGGGTATGGTTTCCAGGTAAGCCCCGGACTGATCCTTTCTCGGTTGATATTTCCAGGGTATGTTATTTGATATTTCGTATCCGTGCATGTTATCTCCGTCACTGCCGTTACCCCAGCTGCCCGTCGTTAGATCGCCGTCCCACCGTGGATCGTCTGCATCTCCGGGCAGTTCTCCGTTGGCATACAGTATCAGCACTCCATTCATTTTGGAAATTACCTCAGGGCCTCCATCAGTTACAGAGGTAAACGGTCTTACCTCACCCGGCTTTCCCACAAAGGTTTTGTAGATATTGTTCAAAGTATTCCAAAACCTGGGGTCATTGTTGTCTTTGTTGCCCCCACCGCCCACAAGCATGAGCCATCGCTTGTTGATAACGGAGGGCAGTGTGCGGGTGAGGTATATCTCCTTGTAGTCCGACCACCCATCGCCAATGATTTCGAATTCATTTAAGTCGACCTTTCCGTTCCCATTGGAATCGAGTTCGATAATACCTGTTTCCGTTTTATTATTTTCATCCCTGTCTATGTAATAGCCCTGATTACTTGGATTTTTCAATTCCCTTTCGGAATCAAATGCCCATTTGGGGTCCTGGATTGCCACATCCCATATGCCGAACATGTACTCGACAAAATTGCAAACCCCGTCGCTGTCATATGAATCGGCCCAGGGGGAGGAAAAACACCAATACAGCGGTCCCCTTTGGTTCATATCGGGATGATCCTTCCATATCTGGTAAAGGTAGAACACCCAATAGGTTGGGACGTAACCGTAAGCAATGGCCTCCTCAAACTGGGCTGCAAGGGGCCCCCAAAGGTCAGGGAATAGTACATGGGTATATCTTCCGATATAATCCGATTGGACATTCCCGCTGAAATCGGAAGTGGCTATGTCCATTCCCAGTGTTTCGATATCGCCTGTGGGGGTCAGTGTATAGTCAAATCGAATAAGGTTTTCGTCTTGGACCTGAGGGGGATCGCTGTTGTGTTTCAAATCCAGAATCCGGATGTCGGTGACATTGCCAAGATAATTGATCTGCACGGTCATCTCTACACTGCCGATCGTGTCCTCGAAACGGTAATGAACAATCCTTTCGGAGGGAGTATCCAAAATCACGGTGGTGGTTGTAACGATCTGCTGCTGCTCGACAACCAGACTTCTTGCGGTGATCACGACTTCGTGGGTATTATCGATATCGAAGTATATCCAAGGATCTATTGAATACACATGTCCGACTGTATAATTGGAGAGCACCGGTGTTTCGAATTCGTGTCTTAACAGGGTAAATTTGAGCTTTATGGAGGGGTATTGCACAGGATCGATTGCAGATAGGTCCCCCACTGTGTAAACGGAAGGTATCGTCAATATTGTCTGGCCGTTAGGGGTCAATGCTTCGAGGTCGATGTGCTCCAACAGGCTTCCGGCAAGCGCGCAGTAACCCCACATCATGCCCAAGGGAAGGTCCGTTTGGGTGGTGATGAGATAACCTTCCCTGAAATATGTGTGCCAGATATGATCAAAATCGGTGAACGCCTTGTCCGATATCCTAACCTCATCTATTATTCCGCAATAATATGCGTCGCTTTCCGTATTTCTTCCGATGTATACCGGATTCGAATTCACATTGATGGCCCCCATATGGGGTCGTGTGGAAACAAGTTGGTTATCAATGTAAAGGCTCATATTGACGGAGTCATAGGCAAGGGCCACATGGGTCCAATCACCGATAATTATGGGGGTCGTATCATCCTCAATGAACCGCCAAGAACCGTCGATGAAGAGGGCCCCTCTAAGATAACAATCCTGGCTTCCGGGTACCAATTCCAGTGAATATGCCTCGGATTTCATGATTATCGGGTGGGCGGTACAGACAATCGAAGGATTGACCCAGGCTTCGATCGTTATCTCATTTTCGATATCAAATGCGGAATTGTTGCCAAGAAGCACGTAATGCCTCTCCACCTCGCTGGGAGCGGGAAATGGGATTATGGTGGCATTGGCTGCGCAAATATCTATCCACCAGTGCCCCTTGGCCTGGTTCCATTTGGCACCGCCCTGTGTGTTGCGCAGATAAACTGTCATTGAAGAGGATGTAACGGTGTAGCGTCTATTTGGGGCGAGTTGAATGGTCTGACCATTCAATACCAATGTCCGGCCCTGGGCCTTCGGTTTTATCCTTATTTCAGTTGCCGTGCCATTGTAGGAATAGCCGGAACCATGGGTGTGAAGTGTGTCTATGTCGATTAGGCCAAAAGGGGTCTGCATTTCGAATCGGTTATTAGGTGAAGACGAGGGATTCAAATTGAGGTCACCGACGATAGCGCTGTCATTGCCAAATTCTCCTTGATTCTGCAGCAGCAGTCCGCCGTTGTATTTGCCTTCGACCCATATCGGATTTGTTATTTGACCGTGGATCTGGTTGGGACCCTTATCATATACTACATCCCCACTATCCTCATCAAAATCGTAAAGTACGACGGTATTTGCATCGGGAGCCGTCTCTTCCTGTTTATCCAGTTGAATATCACCCTCTGCTGTGATCTCAAGGTTGTGCATTTCTTCAATGTCATCAATTCCCAGGGCATTGGGACCATAACCCTGAGAATTTTCCTCGATCCCCTCGATACTCGGAAGATAAAGCCCATCAGGTTCTGTGTTTTGAGGAATGTCAAGGACCGGAAGACCTCCTATGACCAGCATGCAGGCTGTCAGAATTCCAATTAATTTGGTGGATATCATGTTTTCTCGCCTCCCCCCATTGTAAATGGGACTGAAAGTATATAAGGCTAACCTGGATTATCATACCTATCTGGGGAATTAGTTGGTTAACCCATTATACGTTCTCATTTCCTGGTGTGCCTCATGCAAAAACAGTTCTCAGAGAGAGTAGAATTCTTTTTAATAACCTTATAAAAACCATAATGAGGAATGACCTCGTTTATCGTGATGTTTTGGGTGTTTCAACCGGGTGCGGAGACGAAATCATGGCAGATGAGAAGCAGGCGGGCAAAGCTGAAGGCATCAAAGAGGGAAGTGCCCTGCCCGAAAGTGGAGCTGCTCTTCACACTGTGAGGTCAAAGGTTTTTAAAAGGCAGCGGGCGCTGCTTTTAGTGCTCGTTTGCGTCCTTGCATGGATGGTTGTCGATTTTTCCCGCATCATCCTCACCCGTGCAGATGATGATACGAAATTCCTCATACTCACCGTCTTCTACCTTATAACCGTCTTTGTGGCCTACACGTATTTCCTTGTCGTATTCGACAACATCGTAATCTTCGAAAGGGGCATTCTTCCCCCCGTATCCAAGGAAAAAAAGCTGCGGCGGACCCTGCCTTCGAAGCGGACATTCATCCCATTTTCTGTTATTGCGGACATGGAGGTAATCGACCAGCCCAAACCCGCATCCGCAATCGTTTTTTCGGCACTGGAAAGGACATGGATCATCAATTCCAACTGGGATGTCGGTCTGCTGGCTCGAATAATTCGGACGGGGATCAACAACAAGTACATCCTGGACTTCGAGCTGGAGAGCATCATTGCAAAGGCTGAGCATGATATGGTGGGGGTGGAGGAAACGAAAGGGGAGCAGGATGAAAAGCCGGTAGTCGAGCAGGCATGAGGATTCTCAGTCCCTCTTTTTTTTAGCCTAATGCCCATTCCATACAGAAAAAGATAATGAATCTAAACATCTATATAAGTCATCGGTCGCGTCGAATTTAATTGATTTATGGAGCAGGCATAATGGATGAACTGAAAAGGGATATAAAATCGAGAGGATGGCAAAGAAATCTCAGAATGAAATTCCTTGCTTACTATCTTCTTTTTTACCGGACTTGTTCCGCTTTCTGCAATCATTATTGTATTAATTAACAAATCCCAGGATATTGGAACCCTTACAAGCATAATCATTTTGATATCCGTTTACGGGTTCTTTCTTGTACTCTTGTTCATCCCCTTTTCCCTATATCTCAACAGCAAATCCGATCTGTGGAGGAAGGGCTTCGAGGGTCAGGATATCGAAACCGTGGCCACTCACTTATTCGGTCTGCTCAGCAAACTGGGATTGAAGTATGAGGTGAAAAAGGAGCATAAGTACGGCATGGTGCCTTTCAGATCATCAGTAGATATATATGTTTGGATACCTGAGAAAAGGATCCGGATCATCCTCGATAAAACCCTGTACGGATCCCTGGTAAAAATCGGGAAATTGAGGGATATGAACAAAGACACTTTCAAATATTTAATTGACGAAGTCGACGGGGAATTTTTCGAAAAAGCAGAAGAAAAACCATTTGAGGCACACCTCGCCCAGGTTATCGAAAAAGGGGAGATGCTGTGGAAATTCAGGTCAAAAAGATACGCTTATGGGATAATTGCGTGGCTTTTCGTTTCTCTTTTCACCTCATGCCTTGTTATCGGGTCTTTCTGGTCAGCCTTTTTCTATGGCGATAGCATCACCGAGTTCATTTTTTTCACGCCCTTGTGGATCTTTTTAATCCTCCTTGTATACATGTTCTTCATGATAGCTGTCTTCGACAATCTTGTGGTATTTGAGAGGGGCTTCTATCCCCCCCTTGCGCAGGAAAGGAGGCCTGCGGGACTTTTCTTGGCAAAAAGAACCTTCATACCCTTTGATGCCATATCTGAACTTGCAGTTCTCAAGGAATCGAACTACAGGTTTCCGGTTATCAGAATCAGGGCTCAGGGAACCACATGGATTTTCGTCAAGAATTGGGATGCGGAAAGGATCGCAGCCCTCATACAAAGAGGCATCGATGAAAAAACCCTTAATAAAGCCAAAATCGACCAGTGGAGGAGTTGAGGGAAAGGTTCCGGAAGAGGGCCTGAGGGCTCTGACAGCCCGCATCTTTTATCCCGGAAAATACTATGATTAAGGCTATCGTCGAATTGGACTTCGACATATTTATATACCCCGTCTTCCTTTCCCCCTCCTATGAAAATAGAACTCAAGGAGAAGATGGCAGGGGAAATCTCGCTCTCCGGGGAGCCCGGTGTCACCATCAGGAAATGGAGGGAGGCCTTTTCCGTGAGCCAGCAGGAGCTGGCAGAGCATCTTTCCATCTCACCCTCGGTGATCAGCGACTACGAGTCGGGAAGAAGAAAATCCCCGGGCGTTGGTACGGTCAAGAAACTGGTGGACGCCCTGGTCTTCTTAGACGAGGAAAGGGGAGGCAAGATCATCAAGCGCTACGAGTCAGAGGAGCAAAGCGATGTCATTCTGAGCATGAAGGAGTTCCCCGTCCCCATTCCAACCAGGGATTTTATGGCGGCAATCAAGGGAAAGAACATGTCAAGCGATCCTCTGAAGAGCGATGTGCACGGTTACACGGTGATAGACAGCCTCAGGGCCATTCTTGCCCTGGATTCCTCGGACTACCTAAAGATATACGGATGGAGCAGCCAGAGGGCATTAATCTTCACAGGTGTGAAGTACGGCAGAAGCCCCATGGTTGCCATAAGGGCCCATCCCCTGAAACCTGCAATGGTCGTGTTCCAGAGACCCGAGCGGGTGGATGATCTGGCCATCAAGCTCGCTGATATGGAGAGGATTCCTCTGGTGGTAACCAATCTATCTGTTCAGAACCTCATAAAGCATCTCGAGGCTCAATAAGTTATGGATGTGAATTTATGCAGGCAGGTATCGTGAGCTACGGAGCGTATGTACCGAGATTCAGGATCAAACCCCAGGAGATCGCTGCAGTATGGGGCCAGAACGGTGAGAGCATGAGCAGGGGACTGGGTATCCAGAGCAAGTCAGTCCCGGGGCCCGACGAGGATGTGATCACCATTGCGGTGGAGGCCGCGAGGATGGCCATCAAAAGGGCCCGACTGGATCCCATCGATATCGGAGCAATATACGTGGGCTCGGAATCCCACCCCTATGCAGTGAAACCCTCTGCAACCATCGTCGCCGAGGCCATAGGAGCAACCCCCCATATGACAGCGGCTGATTACGAGTTCGCGTGCAAGGCGGGAACTGCAGCCATCCAAACATGCATGGGTCTCGTGGGAACCGAATCCGTTAAATACGGTGTGGCCATCGGTGCGGACACCTCGCAGGGTGCACCGGGAGACCCCCTTGAGTACACCGCCTCTGCAGGGGGCGCGGCCTTCATTCTTGGAAGGGAGAACATCATCGCAAGAATAGAAAGGACATGCTCGTATACCACGGACACACCGGATTTCTGGCGAAGGGAAGGTGAGAAGTACCCGAGCCACGGGGGCAGGTTCACAGGGGAGCCCGCCTACTTCAAGCATGTCATATCGTGCGCCAAGCACCTGCTGGAAATCTCGGGCACGAAACCCGATGACTACAACCATGTCGTATTCCACCAGCCCAACGGCAAGTTCCCGGTATCAGCGGCAAGGAAACTGGGCTTTTCAAAGGAGCAGATCACCTGCGGCCTGCTCACTCCCGTCATCGGCAATACGTACTCGGGTGCCGTTCTCATCGGCCTCTCCGCCATCCTGGATGCTGCAAAACCAGACGAGAGGATTCTGATGGTTTCCTACGGCTCCGGGGCAGGCTCGGACGCCTTCGATATCACTGTGACGGATGCCATTGACAGTCTCAACAGCAAGGACTCGGATTCAGTTTCGGCCATGATACAAAATCACAAGTTCATAAGCTATGCCACCTACGCCAAGTACATGGGCAAGATACATCTTCGGGGGGTGTGAAAACGAGGGAAGCAGCAGTCATTGGCATCGGGGAGACCAAGTTCGGTGAGCTGTGGGACAAATCGTTCAGGGAGCTGGGAATCGAGGCGGGCCTTCGGGCCATAAACGACGCGGGCATAAAGGGGGAGGACATCGACGCCCTCTACATCGGCAACATGTCCTCCGGGAGGTTCATAGACCAGGAGCATATCGCCCCCCTTGTTGCGGACTATGTGGGTCTTGCCGGGCAGCATGTTCCCGCAACGAGAATCGAGGCGGCAGGTGCATCTGGAGGACTTGCACTGGCACAGGCCTACATGGCAGTGGCATCGGAAGTCCACGACATAGTGGTTGTGGGCGGTGCTGAGAAGATGACGGATGTGGGCGAAACCCAGGCCCGGGAGATTTTGGCCTCTGCCGCGGACCAGGAGTGGGAATCAGTGTTCGGGGCCACCTTTGCGGGACTGCACGCCATGATCGCAAGAAGACACATGCACCATTACGGT
>CP070726.1:1795943-1799256 GCA_020350865.1 Thermoplasmata archaeon | reverse complement strand
TCCCAGCTCCACATCCTTGAGTATTTTGTGATTCATGAATCCTTGACTCCTTCGAAGAATCCGTGTTTGATGGATTAACGCTGGTAGGTTTAACTATAATTTAAAAGTTGCGATGGCCCGTTTACTTTTCCAGGATGTAATTGCCCAATATGAGGACATCCATGCCGCTGCCGTAGAATGTGGCAAGGGCCTGATAGGGGGTATTGACAATGGGGTCGCCTTTCACGTTGAAACTGGTGTTCAGGGTCACACCGTGACCTGTTACCTTCTTCAATTCCTGGAGATATTCGTAGTAGATGGCATTCTGCTCCTTGTTCACCGTCTGGATGCGTGATGTATCGTCCACGTGGACCACGGAAGGAATCACATCCTTGGCTCCTTCCGTCACATCGAACGTTATTGTCATATAGGGTGCGGCCTTGGATTTTCCCACAAAGTAGAGCGGGGAATCCTCCTCTAGAACGGATGGTGCAAAGGGTCTGAACTGCTCCCTGAATTTTATCTTGTTGTTCACGATGTCCTTCATATCCGGGTTCTGGGGATTGGCAAGGATGGTTCTGTTGCCCAGGGCCCTGGGTCCGAACTCCATCCGTCCGTGGTACCACCCGACAATCTTGTCCTCAGACACCTTTTGTGCTGCCACGGAAGCAACATCCTTCTCCTCGGAATACTTCACACCGGCCATATCCAGGGACTGCTGCAGCTCATCATTGGTGTACTCGGGGCCCATGAAGACGTCTGGCAGTGCCTTCAATGTAAACCCCTCTCTTCTGGCCATCATGTATGCGGCACCGAGCGATAGACCTGCATCGGATGCGGCGGGCTGTATGTACAAATCATCGATAAAGTCCAGGTTCATGAGCCTCTGGTTGACAACACAGTTCAGTGCGACACCTCCGGCAAGGCATAATTTTCTCAGCCCTGTGTCTTTATGAAGCTGGGTGACCATCTCCACAAAGACCTTTTCCAGATGCTCCTGGCCGCAGGCGGCAATATCCTCGTAGTGGGCCGTGACCTCTCCTTCCGGCAGCCGTGGAGCCCCCATCTTATCCACCAGCTTCTGATTGTAGAAGGGCTCCTGCTTGCTGGGGTTGGGCTGCCCGGGGGGTGGTATCCTAATATAATCTGTGTTGAGATCGTAGGCACCTCCGCCGTATTTCAAGAACCAGTCAAAATCGAATGCCCCCCGTGTACCGTACGATGAAAGGCCCATGACCTTGTACTCGTCATTGTCCCTCTGGAAACCCACATACTGGGTCAAAACGGAGTAGAAGATGCCCAGACTGTTGGGCTTGGGAATGCGGCGGAGTACCTCCATGTCCTGTCCTGAGCCTCTGCAGAACTCGGTGCACACACTGTCCCCGGAAAGGTCCGCACTGACGATCATGGCCTCGTCAAAGCCAGAAGCGTAGTACGCGCTGGCGCAGTGGGCATCATGGTGGTTGACGAGTTCGATTTCGGGGCACCAGCCGAACTTGCTGATGATGTACTTTCCCAGAATCTCCTTGAAATTCTTGTAGGTCTCCCCGGGGAAGACGAGGAGGTCCACATCCTCCATTGTGATATTACCGTAATTCAGAACAAAACGCATGGCCTTTTCGGGAAGTTTTCCCGGAGCATGCTTGATTCTGAGCAAACGTTCCTCCTCGACAGAGGCAACAACCTCGCTGTCCTTCATCAGGGTTGCCGAGCCGTCCTGATTGCCTCCCCTGACACCACCGGAAATACCTAAAATGTACATGTTCGAATCCCCCTCGTTTGTATCCTGTCATCTTTCGGTCCAATGTCATCAATGGACCGGGTGATTTCGCACATAGTACCGGGGACTAAATAAACTTTTCTCATGTCACTTCCCAAGTTGTGGGGACCGCAGCGTTTTTAGAATGGGAATCGCAGCGATCTTGTCCTCGTTCAGTTCCTCCCACAAGATTCCATTTGGTTTCTTTTTCTTGGGTGTTTCTATCACTCTTTTTGGGGTGATTACAAGGTCCAGGGGCACATCATGGGGGGTCATGAGCAACTCATCTTCCACCACCTGCAACGGATGCACAGTGGAAACAACAGGGGTGTCATCGTCAACAAGGCCGAATTCCCTTCCCAGTGCGTATTCCAAATCGGAATATCCTCCTCCCTTGCCCACCCTGCCTCCCTTCACATCCACGGCAACGGAGCCGGCAATGACCATGTCCACCTTTCTCATATGCTCAGGGCCCACCTTCTTTCCGTACTTGAATGCACCCTTGATGGTCGCCCCCTTGGATGGACCACCAAAGATGCGGCCTTTATGCAGCTCTATAAAGCACCGCACTTCCCTCAGGCGGGGCACCGCCATGTAGATCGTCTTACCTTCTTTGAGGGCATTTTCCCTCACGGCTCTTTGGGGGCTGTCCGGGTTGCACTTGAGCACATGGGCCGCTTGCCAGATTGTTGTTTCCTTCAACTGCGAAGCTGCCATTTCCGCCCCTTCGAAATTGGGGATGCGGCCGTGCGGGGGCAAGGGAAATCTTGCCACACCCTCGGAAACAAGCAGGTCGTAGATGGTCTTCCTGATGCTGTCTTTATCCTGTTGAATGGAAGGTTTTCCCATGGTCCGTAAATGGGGGTCAGGTATTAACATTTTAAGGATGACAATGTGATTAGTATCATTTGTCGGTAAGGAGGAGGAAAGGTTTGGATACATGATACAGCAAACCTTAAATCGGCAACCTATATATCCCAGACAGCATGCCCGATACGGCAATCAAGGTCACGGATCTCGTCAAAATCTACGACGACGTGCACGCAGTGGACGGCATCTCTTTTAAAATTGAAAAAGGGGAGGTCTTCGCCTTCCTGGGACCCAATGGGGCAGGCAAGACCACCACTGTTGAAATCATTGAGACCATACGCAAACCCACATCCGGCGAGGTGGAGATTCTCGGTTACAACATCCGCAGGGATAAAAAGGAGATCATCAGAAAGATAGGGGTTCTGCCCCAGCAGTTCAGCTCCTTTGACCGCATCACGGTGAGGGAGACTGTGGCTTACTTCTCCAAGCTGTTCGGCGGTGGTAGAGACATCGATGAGCTCGTTGCCATGGTGGGTCTTTCCGACGAGAAGGACAAATGGTACATGAATCTGTCAGGTGGATTGAAACAGCGCCTGGGAATTGCAGTTGCCCTGGTGAACGACCCGGATATCGTATTTTTGGACGAGCCCACCACAGGCCTTGATCCCAGGGCCCGAAGGGACACGTGGGAGGTCATAAAAACCCTGAAGGCGGAGGGGAAGACCGTCTTTCTTACCACCCATTACATGGAGGAGGCAGAGGTTT
>CP070726.1:1791467-1795843 GCA_020350865.1 Thermoplasmata archaeon | reverse complement strand
GTTCCCTCTGTATCAATAACAGGTGATGAAACAATCGGACCACCTGTAATAAAACTCCATTTCAACATACCGTTATTAGAGCTCGTATCATAAGGGCTTTGACCTGTATGATTGAGATTCTGCCTGAACATCGGCCACGGAGAATCAGCAAGGCCCCCTGACCCACCCGATCCACCTGAACTTAAACTTGAGCCAACATCATTTTGAGGAACCGGATCCATGATTCCCTCTGTCCCTTCCGAACTTGGATTGTTTTCCACTACATTCTCCTCAATCAGCGGCCAACCGCCCATAATGACAACTAAACACACCAGAACGCTCGACACCTTACTCATCGCCTTCCAACCTCCCTCAACTGTCAATATTTGAGAAGGCCCTTCCAGTTGATTCGTTCCTCAAGCCTTACTGGTAATAATGTCCATTACCATATTTAAAATCTGGGATATTCGGCCCTAGGAAGTCAAAAATCCCACAAAGGGGATGTGAGGAGGGCGCACTACCTCCCTCAGCTCACCCCTGTCCTGTATATCTCCTCCCCGTCCCTGTACGCCCGGATCGTGCCTGTGGAGGACACGACGATGCTGATGGCCTTGGTTGTCTTTGTAATGGACGCCCCTGCCAGGTGCCTGCCCCCCAGGCCCCCCTGGAGATAGAGGTCCCAGTCCACCCCCACGATGTACCTGCCCCCGGCCACCGCGTAACCCTCTTTGTCCACTATCAGGGCCCCGTCCAGGAGGGCGAACTCCTTGATGGTGGCCAGGTTCTGCTCGGAAAGGAGGTGCCTGCCGTCCTTTTCATGGCCCTCAAAGGGATTGATGATGAGCTCCCTTGAATTCTTCATGACATTGTCCGTATCGCCCAGGACGAGCAGGGCACCTGCAGGTTTTCCCTCCCTGCCCTCCCTTGCTATCTGGGTTGCGATGTTGAAGGCGGCCTCCAGCACTGAGAGATCGATTCTGTCTGCAACTTTCTCCTTTATACTGGCTATGCCCATGTCCTTGACATCGAAGAACAGCAGGGCCTTAATATCGGTTGATATGATGCAGAGCACCCTATCCTCCAAGCTCAATATTCCCTCTCCCCATGCCGAGAGCAGAAGCTCCTTTGACTGGGCCAGGATATTGATGCCCTTGAGAGGGGATTTGGACAGCTTCTTGACGCTCATCTCCCTGTCCCTGAGCAGCTGGCTCAGCTTCCTGTCGCTTGTGGCGATGAGGGTGGAGATATTGGGTATCTCCTGGCAAATGCTGTCGATGAACCCTGCATCGTTTGTTATGACATAGAGGAACGTGACATCCATCTCATCTGCCACATTCTTGGCGGATTCAACGAAACAATCCATGCAGGGTAATATGAGTGAAAAGTTTTAATCTTTTGTTTGTTATAATAGGGGAAAATATGCGCCTGTGAGTTGGGGGTTGAAGATATTGAAACCCGAAAAGCAAGCCGAAGACACATCGGACCCAGCGGTGAGGACGAAGTACGCGTACCTCGAAGCATGTGTCAGCATCGTCGGCAATTCGCTACTTTTCATATTCAAGATTGTCCTGGGGCTCCTGATCAACAGCATCGCCTTGATTACCGATGCCTTTCACACCCTATCCGACACCGCTTCTTCCCTCGTGATAATACTGGGATTTTCCGCGGCAAAAAAGGCCCCTGATTCCGAGCATCCCTTCGGCCACGGCAGATTCGAGTACATCACCACCCTTGTAATCGCTATTCTTCTCTTCCTTGCAGGGGCCGAGTTCATCATTCAATCGGCCGAAAGGCTGCTCGATCAGGTGGAAATCATTGAAAGCGATTATCTCTTGCTCATCGGCATTGCCGTGATACTGTCCGCCATTGGAAAGGAGGCCATGGCCAGGTATTCAATGCGGCTGGGAAGGAAAATCGACAGTCAGGCCCTAATAGCCGACGCCTGGCATCACAGAAGCGACTCCTTGACTTCCATTGCCGTGGGCCTGGCCATCATAGGCGCCAACTACGGGCTGCATATCCTGGACCCTATTTTCGGTATCGGGGTATCGATTCTGATCATATACACGGCTGTGACCCTATTCAAGTTCGCCTCGGACACCCTTGTGGGAAAATCCCCGGACAGCGAAACTGTTGATTCAATCTCCAAGGCCGCCCATTCTGTTGGGGGAGTAAAAGGCGCACACAGGATCACAATCCACGATTACGGTCCAACGAAAATCGTATCACTGCATGTTGAAGTTGAAAAGGACATCACAGCCGCAAAGGCACACGAGATCGCCCAGACCGTGGAGGATAGGATCACGGACACCACCAAGGCGGCAACAATAGTCCACGTTGACCCCGATGCAGAACCGTGTCTCGATGTAGACCTCATACAGAAGAGTGTCAATGACATTCTCAAGGCGAATAAAAGCGTGTTATTCTACCACAAGGTCAAGGTCATTTCAAGCGGTGAGGAGAGCAGAATCGACATGCACATCGTGGTGGACAGCGACATGACCGTGGCAGAATCGCATGAACTGAGCCATAATATAAAAGCAATGCTCGAGGAGAGGTTCATCGGATGTTCATTCAGCTCCCATATCGAGCCCTGCAACGGTGAATGCGAGTCCTGCCCGGGTTTCTGCGAGGAGAAATGACCGCCCATCACCCACTTCATTGGAACCAGTGTGTGGTGGAAAGGCAGATTTTAACCAGACCCAGCATAACCGGCACCTCGATGAGCACCCCCACCACAGTGGCCAGGGCGGCCCCCGAATCAAGGCCGAACAGCACGGTGGCCACAGCGATGGCGACCTCGAAGTGATTGCTGGCCCCGATCTGTGAAGTGGGGGCCGCATCCTCATATCTTAACCGTATCTTTCTCGATATTAAATAGCCAATCCAGAAAATGAGCATGGTTTGTATGAAGAGCGGCAGGGCTATCATGGCTATCACAAAGGGGTGCTCCACAATGACATCCCCCTGGAGGCTGAAAAGAACCACAAGGGTTATCAGCAGTGCCGTAATCGATACATATCTCAGTTTCGGTGCAAAACGACTCTCGAACCATCCCAAGTCCCTTCTCTTCAATATCTCCTTTCTGGAAAAATATCCGAATACCAAGGGCACACCCACGTATACTCCCACGGAGAATGCGATGGTCAGCCACGGCACTGGAATGCTTGCCGCCCCCAGCAGCAAACCCGCCAATGGAGCGTAGAGAAACAGCATAACAAGGGAATTGATGGCAACCATGACAAGGGTATGGCCCATGTTCCCCCTTGAAAGATAGCTCCAGACCAGAACCATGGCTGTGCAGGGTGCAACACCGAGAAGTATCATGCCCGCGGTGTATTGGGAGGCATTGTCAGAGGATATGAAGGGAGCCCACAGCACTGCCATGAAAAGCCAGGCAAGGAACGCCATGGAAAATGGTTTGATCGCCCAGTTCACAAAAAGGGTTACAGCAACTGGTTTCGGGGTTTTCCCCGCATCGATGACCTTTTTGAAGTCTATCTGAACCATGATGGGATATATCATGAAAAAGAGGCAGATTGCAATGGGAAGGGACACGTTGGCGTACTGAAAGCTGTTCAAAGCCTCTGCGATTCCCGGAAAAGTTCGACCTAAAACGATGCCCACCATGATGCAGACCGCAACCCAGATAGAAAGATACTTTTCGAAAAAACCCAGACGCTTTTCCCTTGGCAGTTACCCACACCCCATTTCCGAACCTTCGATGATTCTTGCCAGCAGCTCCCCTTGTTTTAAAAATCCGATGAGTCCGGGATTTGAAACCCTGTACATCACCTTCTTTCCGTCCTGCCTGCTTTGAACCAGCCCGCAACCGCGCAGCAAGGCGAGGTGATGCGATACCACGGACTGCTCCTTGCCTAGGAATTCCACGATCTCGCACACGCATTTCTCCTCTGTGCCCAGGAATTTGAGTATGTTTCTTCGCGTTTCCTCGGTTATGCACTTGAGAAATCTTGATTCATCCAGGAGCATCACCACATATGCGTTTGCATACATATGTATGGATAAACATATAAACATTTCCCCCCACGAAAACAACACCAATGGAATTATTTTAATAATACCGAAAATAATACATCACCGGCGAGGGATAGCCATAGACAGGAAAAAAAGCTGCGCATCGTGCGAAAAGGACTACTCAAAGAAGAACTGGGTGTCCAACAGGCGCTGGTGCAGGCAGTGCAAAATCTACCTCTGCAAGGACTGCGCCGAGGAGGGGAAATGCCCCAAGTGCCAGGGTAAAGCGAAAGGGATGCTCATGGGGGCGTTCACCTGGCTTGCCCTGTTCTCCTTCATTTTCACCATGTCATTTGCAGCCGTCCTGATTCCCTTTCTTTTGGAGCTTCCCCAGGTGAACATGGAGACAACAGATATCG
>CP070726.1:1785503-1791367 GCA_020350865.1 Thermoplasmata archaeon | reverse complement strand
GGATGTTCTGGGCCAGAAGGCCTACAGCTCCGTTCAGTCCAAGGCCTTTGTCGGTATGAACGGTGCCCTGATGGTCTGCGATATAACGAGAAAGGAAACCCTGGACAGTCTGAAAAACTACTGGTTGCCCGCACTTGTAAAGGTGGTCCAGGAGCCCAAACTGGTGTTTTTGACAAACAAGGTGGATCTCCTTGTGGATGCCCGGTTCACACTGGATGACGTCAAGGAAATCGCCTCGGAGTATGCCATTGGTGAGATGGAGAACAGCTTCATGACCAGTGCAAAAACCGGTGAGAAAGTGGAGGAAGCGTTTCGCACCATTGCCAAGATGATGCTTTCCGCCAAGTCCATAGAGGACCCCACCAGGGAGATTTTCGAAGAGCTCATGGCAGAGGGCGTGTACATGGAGGCTGACAAAACCACCCTTCTGGGTGTCACCGACATGATCATCACCGATTTCTGCCGGGAGTTCGGTGACAAGGAGAAGGGCATGGAGATACTGAGGGGACAGTTCGTCAAGGCCGGGGTGGAGATATCAAGGCCCACGAAGGCGGGTGTGATAAAGGCCATCGATTACCTGGCGGAGGAGCTGCAGAAGTTCCAGCCCCACTACGAGGTGGACCACACAAAGCACAAGTGGCTGCGCATGATAAAGGATGCAGAAGAAGAGTAGGAACTGCAGCCCGAGAAAAGGGCCTATTTTCCAATAGTTGACTGAAACGGAATCATATCATTGGGGATTTTCCATAGACAACTGCAATGGAGGCAACCGAGCATAAAAACGAAACCGCCAGAATGGACGCTGCCACAAGACCCATTAGCGTAAAAAGAACAGCGAAAAAGAAAACGAATGTCACCGCCCCCGAGACTCCGATCCTCCTCTTCAGTTCCTCGCGCTCATATGGCTCCATATGCAGATATCCCCTTTTTGCGTAGAGCACTGCAAAAGCAAGTATCACAATGGGCCCAAGCACCATGAGGTTGCTGAAACCAAACATGTACAGCGCATAAAAGAAGGCAACCATGAAACATGCCTCGATGCAGTAGACATAGGCTATAAATCTTCTTGGTACGATCATTTTTCGCCCCTTCACCCTGACACCCAGCATGATGGGAACCGTTTTTATTCCCATTGCGGATTCATGCTCCACATCCTTTAGTGCGCTTTCGATGCTGTTGGCGCAAAGCTCCCTTAAGAACAGGAGCACACCGACGATGTAGGTGAGAGGGGTCAGACTGCGAGAGGCCGAGGTTGCCCCGAACAAAAACGAGAAGAAAACCGCCCCTGCGATGAATACATCGGTTCCAGCGATCTTCTTGTGAAGGAGGTTGTAGAGGCCGGCGAAAGCCAATGCTGACATTAGCATCACCAGGACAATTACATCCGAGAAATAGAGCCAGGGTAAAGCAACCGCTCCGATCAGCGCTGCAATCGTTATGGCAAGGGCATGTCCTCTGGGAATGGCCCCTGAAACAAGGGGCTTGTCCCTCAGCTCCAGGGACAATGCGTCAACATCAACATCCATGTATTCATTGAAGACATGTCCGAATACATGTGTGAAGGCACCTGTTACGAGAAGAACCAGGATATGATCGATTTTGACTGCAGCAATGCCTTTTACGGACAGCAGTCCTAGAATGGGTATGACGGCAATGACCGGAAGTGCATACAGCCTCAGCAGCTTGGCATATTCTTTTAGATGCTGCCTGCGACCTTTTTTTTCAATTAGACCTTCCTGTTCGGAATAGGGCTTCATGAGCTCATCTCATAGTTTCGGTTTCATGGTGTGCAGGACCACCTTTTAATGCGGTATCCGGGGAGGAGTACCGGCCGAACTTCCATTCTGCCCCGGACTCCAGGTGGGAGAACACCAGATAGCCTGCCACCATAAAGAAAGTGAGGAGGACAAAGGGGATCACACCGGCATTGCATACGGCAATGGAGCCGATTAAAATCCAGGTGAGAAAGGCGTCCGAAAGCATTGCCCTTCTCAGGCCCAGTCTGCTGTTCCCGTGTGCAAAGCGCACAAGTGTGTAAACCTGGGTGGGTATCCCGAATCCCAAAATGAAGAGGAGATATAAAACGGTGGGGGAGGCCAGAAAGGCGAAAATACACGATGCCATAAGCAGCATCTTGATTGCGATGCCGTAGATGAGGTAGGTATGATTTCGTCCCACGGGCTCTCCGGATGAAAGATTCCATATCACGGCCAGGCTTTTTACCCCGTGCATCCTGTCCGCCTCCACATCCTTGAGCCCGTTTTCCCACTGTGAGAACAGGCCAACTGCCACAATCGCCACCATCAGCATCCAGGTGAAACCAGTGGGACCGCCCACGGCAAACGTCCCGAACAGGGCCCAGAGCGGATAGCCCGCGGCAAAGGACAGGTCGAACGAGTACGATATGCGCTTGCCCCACCCGCTGCAGTACCAGAACAGCCAGAGATAGCTCATAAAGAACACAACCAGGGCTGTTGGATTGGGGAATAGCCAGAAAAGGCAGGCAAAGAGCAGGAGACTGGTGGCAAAAATGAATCTGCCTGCATTCCTTGCACTTATCAATCCCTTGACAAGGGGCTTTTCTGATGATTCCGGGATTTCGGAATCGATGCCCATATCGGCAAGCTCGTTTAGGGCATTGAGGGAGATATGGAAGAAAAAGGCGATGACGAACAGGTGTACGGCGTCCGTAAACACTACACCTTTGGTTGAGGTCATTGCCCCCAGCATGAGCATGGCGAAGGTAACGGAGATGCCATGTACCCTGGCAAGGTCCGCATATGCGCGAATTCTTTGCTGCATTTAAATCACCGGTTCACTGGGTGTGGGGATTCAACACCGTCCTGTACAAGGCCATATTGGAGAGGGAGAACCAGGCCAGGGGGTGGATGGCCAGAAATGCGAGAATTATGGGCATGACGGGCAGCATGACAAACACGGCGAGAAGATGTGATGCCCCCACGTAATATGCGACCCATTTTCTGACCTCTGCCCTGTCGTACACCCTTAGAGCCAGAAGCCCGGAAAGGGAGTAGAGGAGTACAAATGAAAGCAATGTAAAACCACCCACGAACCACAACAGATTTTTCTGGGTAACCAACAGGAGCACTGCAAAAGCGCAGCCGATGTGTACCAGTTGAATGCCATACGAGAGAGCCAGAAAACCCCAGGGCATCCGAATGCGGTCGTGGTCGTCAATTCTCATCCCCGTGCGGAGGGCCGTGGATCTGGCACCGGAGAGATGATCGTGCCTGGCATCCTTGAGTCCCCCGTAGATGACGTTCATCCCCAGAACCTGCACGCCGCCCAGGGCGGCCACAAGATATGCCCCGAACCACGGCCTAGGGGAGACGGCATAGGCTCCAGTGAGAACCAGACAGGATATGGAGCCTGCTAAAATGACATCCGAGCCCGCCAATTTCTTTCCGTAAACATCGTATATTAATCCGAGCACTCCGGCCAGCATGAGGACCGAGAAGGCCAGGAAATTGAGGAAGACAAGGCAGAGGAGCCCTGCAAGGATAATGGCGGATGCAGCCGTAACATACCCCATGCTAAGCGATATGGAGCCCTTGACAAGGGGGCGTTCTGCCAGTTCGCATGAGAGTGCATCGCATTTCCAGTCCATGCAGTCGTTCAGAACGAAGCCGAAGATGTGGAATGCAAAACCCACAGTGAACAATACAAGCAAAAGCCAGGGTTCCGAAAAACCCAGTATGAGGGCCCCGAAAATAGGGGCCACACTGGTCAGGCCCGCATGGTGCAGCCGAATGAGCTTGAGGTACTCCTTCACAATGTTTTTCAAGGCTACCAAGCCTGATATGAGGCCGAACTTCGAAATAATTGTTGGTTTACATGTAAATATCCAAAGCCTGCACCCATGATTAGAAAGTTGATGTACAATCCTTTTGTTTCAAAGCCAGATATCCCAAAATTATCCGCTTTGATAATATTGTCCTCCCCTATTATATAATGCGCAACATAATCCAGCTCTCGTTCCTGTGGGAGGAGATTTGATGACTGCAAGAGGAAGAATCAAGTGGTGCGCCCTGATATTGGCCCTGGTGTTTTTTGCGGCAGGTCCCGCCGAGGTGGCGGGAAGCTGGAGGATTGACCAGCTGGATGACATCTACATGTACAGGAGCACGTTCGTGGTGCCTGTTTGGGTGCTGGGCGGAAGCTCCCAGGAGCTGCCTGTGATCATGTATCCGGACGGGGGCGCGGAGGATGCGGGCCTTGTGGTTTCCGTTCGGTTCTCCACGGTAAATGGAGCTCTGAATCTCAGGATGCCGCTCGTGGACATGGACGGCCCCACAATCATTGTGACGGAGAACAACGGTTATGCATACCTGGACCTGCTGTATCCCTGGGAATCAGTGAGTGTGGATGATGTGGGCAAAAAGGTGCTGAAGCCCACACCGTTTAAGGATTATGACGGAATCTATGTTCTGGACACTGATTCTGAAGGGGCCAGAGGCACACGCCTCCTTTTGCCCCTGGTATATTGCTCCGATTCCACGGGGTTCGCCATGCCACTGATTCCCAATCCTTTCGTGGAAAACGACGGTTACATAATACCCGTACTCAAGATGCAGTCCCATAATTTCCCCAAGCCCTCTATTTCGAGAAACAAGTGGGGCATGGAGTACGATGCCCTCGCTATCCTGGATTACGAAACAGTGGGCAAGTAGATGCCCTGCCTGGAGTTTTCTACCTCACAAGAAAGCTCTCGCTCTCCTTCATATCCCGCTCCATGTGCTCCTTTAAAGCGTGCCTCCTCTCCATGAGCCTCTTCTTGCATGTGATTGACCAGTCCCTCAATTCCCTCTCATCCATCTTCTTTGTGAGGGCGAAGTGCAGTATGGCCAAGAAGAAGGGGTTCTCCAGCATGTACTCGATCTCCCCAAGCTCCCTGCTGTGCCTCGAGAACTGGTCAGGGCTCTGGATCAGGGCCCTCGTGTAGTGGCTTTTGTAGCTCTCTGTCATGTCCTTTTTCAGATCCTTCATTGCCAGGGCCATCTTTGCCTGGAACTCGTGCACCCTCTCGTCCAGCTCCATGAAGTCCCAGAAATGGATGTACTTCTGGTCGGGCCGTGCGATGTCCTTTACCGAGATTGAGGGAACCTCACCGTAGTCCTCGAGAATGGACTGTCTGCCTTTCATGTCCCCTGATTGTGTTGTGGCGATATGAAGGTTACCCACTGGATTTGATTATGTTGTTTTTCATCCATTAAAATGAATCCCAGAGAAACATTTATTATCACAATGTCTTATTTCATTTGGATGACTTCCAAAAGGAGGGTTGTGATTTCGGGTTTGCTTCTGGCATTCCTGCTTGTATTGCTTTTAGTATCCTCATCAGCTCTGGCCCAGGAGGATGAAGGAGACGAGGAGGAGGACGACTCCGGGGTTGTGTGCGTGTTCTGCACGATTATACTGTTCATCCTTTTCCTGGCCTACCTGGCGTACCAGAGCTCCAAGAGAAGGCAGCAGGAGAGGGGGCCTTACGAACCGTACGGACCGTATGGAAGACAGCCCTCCCAAACCGGTTACCGCTAGACCCCGCCGCCGACCCCCCAGAGACAGCCGCCCCCGCAGCAGAGAGCAGATGTCAAGTGCGATCTGTGCCACTCTAAAAACCTCCGCTTCTTCGAGGAAGGCTATGTAAAATGCAATGACTGCAGGCATGTGTTTCATATGAGCGAGGGGTACAGCATAAGAAGGGGCAGATGAGCAATTCTTTTTAAAAAATCAACTGATTACTATCATGACATCATTCGAGTCCACGTTGTCCCCTTCCTTCACCCTGATATCGCTGACAGTCCCTTCCAGATTTGATAGGATCTCGTTTTCCATCTTCATGG
>CP070726.1:1779953-1785403 GCA_020350865.1 Thermoplasmata archaeon | reverse complement strand
CCGACTCTTCCGGAGCCGTCCGCCGCTACGGGCGCGTCGACGATCACGACCAGCGACGTCGCCGTCGACTTCGGCGGATTCCGGGCTCTCGGTGCGGTCCGCTTCGACACGAACCAGCAGGTTGTGACCGGCATCATCGGTCCCAACGGGGCGGGCAAGACGACCCTCACATCCATGCTGTGCACCATTTTGAGACCGACATCGGGCACGGGCCTGGTCTGGAACCACGACATCAGAACAGAGCAGGATGCGGTGAGAAAATCCATCGGCGTGGTTTTCCAGGACCCCAGCCTGGATGACGAGCTCACGGGCTCCGAGAACCTCTGGTTCCACGGCCGCCTCTACAAGGTCCCGGCCGATACCATGGAAAAGAGGGCAGAAGAACTGCTCGAGCTCATGGAGCTATCTGACAGGGCAGATGATCAGGTCAAGACGTATTCGGGCGGGATGAGGAGACGTCTAGAAATTGCCCGGGGCCTTCTGCACCACCCCAAGGTCCTCTTCCTCGACGAGCCCACCCTGGGTCTGGACCCCCAGACCCGGAGACATATCTGGAAGTACATCGAGAGGCTCAACAAGGAAGAGGGCGTCACCATGATGCTCACGACCCACTACATGGAGGAGGCGGACTATCTCTGCGACAGGATCGCCATCATGGACCTGGGTAAAATCGTGACCCTGGGAACACCCTCCGACCTGAAGAGCTCGCTTGGCGGGGATGTCGTCACCTTCATCACCCAGTTCCAGAACGAAAACCTCAAGAAGAATCTATTACAAATCAGTGATGTGAAGGGTGTTGATTTTGTAAAGGATGCGGTCCGCTTGACCGCGGCAAAGGGAGAGTCCGTCATTCCCCAGGCCCTGGAGGTCATGCGCAAACTGGGTGTCGAGGTGCGGTCCGTAACGCTCCAGGAGCCCACATTGGAGGATGTATTCATCAAGTACACTGGCAGGCGTCTCAGGGACGAATCCGAGGGAAAAAAGGCCCAGCTGAAAAGGACCATAGGACACAGGAGGCGGATGAGGCATTGATGGCCGATGTGTACACAATCTGGCTTCGCGAGATGATCCGCTATGTCAGGGCAAAATCCAGGATCATCACATCCCTGGCCATGCCTATTCTGTGGCTGGGCCTTTTGGGTACCGCCCTGGGCACCATGATGGAGCGGTCGCCTCTGCTTCCCTCAGGCATGAACTACCTGCAGTACATCGCCCCAGGAATCATTGGCATGACCATCCTCTTCACCTCCGTGTTCTCGGGAATCTCAATAATCTTCGACAGGGAGTTCGGGTTTCTCAAGGAGATTCTGGTCGCCCCAGTGTCGAGGCTGTCCATCGTCCTGGGAAAGGCCCTTGGCGGCACCACAACTGCAATGATACAGGGCATGATCATGTTCGCCCTGGCAATTCCCCTGGGTGTTAGGTTCACATCGGAGCTCGGCCCCGTTTTGGGGTTCCTCGTGTGTGTCCTGTTCATGTTCCTCATCGGCCTCTCCTTTGTCAGCATGGGCATCGCCATCGCCTCCAAGGTGGAAAGCCACGAGGGCTTCCAGATGATCATCAACTTCCTCATCATGCCCATGTTCTTTCTCTCGGGAGCCCTGTATCCCATCAATGCCCTTCCCGGCTGGCTCAAGGCGCTGACCTACATAGATCCTCTAACCTACGGTGTGGACGGCCTGCGCTTTGCCATTCAGGGCGGGGACGTGGCCCAGTTCCCAATCCTTCTCGACCTGGGCGTGCTCCTGGGATTCTGCCTGTTCACTCTTTTCCTTAGCGCCCATCTCTTCAAAAAAAGCTGAAAAGACGAATATTACCGTTCACACCGATGTGCTATCACGGGTTCAAATCGCGCTTGGCCCGCATGTTCCGCCTGACGATCTCTGCGTCCTCGTAGGCCTCCTTTCTGAGTTCCGAGCGGATCTTGGGGTCGATATCTGGATGGAACTCGAAGAACTTGTCGATCCACTTCCTTCTCAGCCTCATCCTGTGCTCGAGATACCGCTCCTTTTCCTCCCGGTTTGCATCCGCATCTATCTTCCAGTGGGTGGGGGCGTTCTGTTCCGCTGCCGCCACCGAGAACAGATGCAGGGACAGCTCCTTTCTCGCCTTGGCCATCTTCTTTTCGTATTTGGCCTGCCTTCTCTTCTCCCGAAACGACATTGCGGCCATCTATAACCCTTGAGGTTTAAAATATTTGTTGTATGGGTATTATTTACGACAATTGCATTTTACCCGCATTTTAGGACTTATAACCCCGTTTTTGGGGGTTTTTCAGGGTGAAATACGGTGTAATTGACAATCTTATTAAGGTATGAAACACATACCCCTCCGCAGCTTAGAACACAGTTAATTCACGGTTGAGTTTATGGGCGTTACCATCAAAATAGGGATTACTGGGCTTCCAAACGCGGGGAAAACACAGGCCTTGGTCAAGGTCATCGAAATGCTCGAGGAAGGGGAGAACAGGGTCGGAGGGATGGTCACCGAGCCCATCGTCAAGAACAATAGGAGGGTGGGATTCTATGTCATGGACTGGATGACCAAGGAAAAGGACATCCTGGCCCATATCAACTACGACTCCAAGATCATTGTGGGGAGGTACAAGGTCAATCTCGAGGCTTTAGAGCGGGTGGGTGTCTCTGCCATCGAAACGGCAGCCGAGCACTGCGACATCGTGATCATCGACGAGGTGGGGAGAATGGAGGTGGAGAGCGAGAAGTTCGTGGAGATCGTCAAAAGGATCCTTGAGGAGGACAAACCCCTCATACTCACCCTTCACAAGAAATCCCGCAATCCCCTGCTCCAGGATATCAGGCGCAGGGACGACGTCCGCATTCTGGAGGTCACGCCCATCAACAGGGACCTTCTGCCTTATAAAATCATCAAATTGATGAAGGGCGATATGCTGTGAAGCTCACCCAGGTAAGAGAGGGTACAACCGACCTTTTGGTTCCCGCAAAATCTGTTTCGCACACGAAGGGTCCGAGCACAAAGAAAATGGATGTGTTCTTCAATCCTGTCATGGAGTTCTCAAGGGATGTGTCTGTGCTTGTTCTCAGGGAATTTGTTTTGGGAAGGAAACCAACGCTCCTCGACGGCCTTGCAGGGACAGGTGCCAGGGGTGTGAGGCTGGCATCCGAGGTCGAGGGTGATTTTTCGGTTGTGCTCAATGACCGCAATCCTGCGGCAGTCGATGTGATAAATAGGAATGTAACTTTGAATGGTGTTGACAACTGCAGGGCGGAGAAGAGGAAGCTGAACGCCCTCCTGGGTGAGGAGGATTTCGATTACGTGGACGTTGATCCCTTCGGCTCACCTGTGAATTTTATCGACGCCGCGGTGCAGAGCCTGAGAAAGAACGGCATGCTGGCTGTAACCGCAACGGACTCGGCTCCCCTGTGCGGAACATACAAGAAAACCTCTCTCCGGCGCTACGGTGCCATCTCATTGAAAACATCGTATTCACACGAGATTGGGGCCAGAATCCTTGCCGGCCACTGCATCAGGACGGCTGCGCAGTACGACATTGCCCTAACACCGGTTCTCTCATTTTTCTCAGACCACTATCTGAGAATCCATCTGCACGTTGAGAAGGGGGCAAGAAAAGCAGATTCCGCACTCAGAGACATTGGTTACGTTTATCACAACAGAAAAACCGGGGAAAGAAAAGTGGTTCATGATGTTTCGGGTGAAATGTGGGAACGTGCAGGTCCCTTGTGGATAGGTAATCTGCATGAAAAGGATTTTCTTAAAAAAATAAAAGTGGATAAAAATCTGGGCACGAAAAAGAAACTTGAAAAATACCTTGAGTTGTGGGTTGCAGAGGCAAAGGCACCTCCCCTGTTCTACGAATTGAATGAAATAGCCAGCCTCACCAAGACCTCCCCTCTGCCCATGAACACAATGATTGAGAAATTGAAGGCCAACGGTTTTGTTGCCACTAAAACCCACTTCTCACCCAATGGGTTCAAAACAGATGCTGCGTTGGAGGACATTAAAAGCATTGCGAACGGGTGAAGGGGCACTCTATTCCTGTTTGCCAGGATCATATAACTTATTCACCAGACCGCAGCCCCTGTTCATTGGAGGATCGTAGTAGCACATTTTCCGAAAATCCCCCTTTGAGAATTTGACACAGCCCCAGCACTGGGAAAACATTCTCACCTTTTTCTCCCCCCTTATCCTCTGGCATAATTCAAATGCCACTCTCTCCGGGATTGGATCCTTGTCTGCCATCTTTCCTACTTCCCCTCAAACTCGGGCTTCCTCCGCTCGGTGAAGGCCTTCATGCCCTCCCTGCTGTCCTTGGTGGAGAACGTCATTGAGACAGATTCCACCTCGTACGCAAGCCCGGTCTCGAGGTCCATCTCGCAGCCCTTCTTTATGGCGGATTTGGCCAGGCGGACGGCTATGGGAGCCTTTGCAGCGATCCTGTTTGCAATGCCTTTTGCCTCCTCCATGAGCTTGTCGGAGGAGACAACCTTGTTCACCAGTCCTATGCGCTCCGCCTCCTTCGCACCCAGTATATCTGCGGTAAATATCATCTGCTTGGCCCTTGCCTTGCCTATGAGCCTTGGAAGACGCTGGGTGCCTCCAAAGCCCGGGTGTATGCCCAGCCCAACCTCCGGAAAGCCCAGCCTGGCCCTATCCGAGGCTATGATGATATCACAGGCCAGGGCCAGCTCGCACCCCCCGCCCAGAGCCACACCGTTCACTGCGGCGATCACCGGCTTGCTCAGGTTCTCCACTTCCCGGAGCACGGCCTGACCCAGGTACGTGAATTCCCTGGCCTGGATGGGGTTCTTTTCCATCATCTCAAGGATATCGGCCCCGGCAACGAAGGCCTTGCCCTCCCCGGTGATTATGACTGTGTAGATATCATCGTCATTTCCCAGTTTTTCCACGGCAGCTTTCAAGTCTGAGAGCACCTTTGAATTGAGGGCGTTCATGGCCTCTGGCCTGGCAAATGTGATTATGGCAGTTTTTCCTTCCTTTACCACCCGCAGGGTCTTCAGGTCCCAGGGTTTCCTGGACTCCGCCTGGTCTTTGAGGATGCCTGGAACGCTGAATGCCCCATTAGAACGCTCTGCAATGGCCTCAACCAGCTCAATTGAGCGCTCGATGCCGATCTCGTTCATCATGGCAAATGGCCCTTTTGACCATCTCAGACCTACCACGGCACCCCGGTCAGTGTCCTCCTTGGATGCCACGTCCTCGTCCACCAGCTGACATGCCACCCCGAAGACAACCCCCAAGAAGCGCTCTTTGACCGCGGAGATGGCCCCCTTGTCAACCTCCCCCACCAGGTCCCACTGCTCATTTGCCTCGAACTGCTCTTTCAGTATCTCGCTGGGTTCGTAGAACTCTCCCAGGCCCCTGTGCAGTGACTCCTGGGAGTGGTATGCAATGGGTATGCCCGTGACGTTCATGAGCTTGAAGGGACCCAT
>CP070726.1:1767735-1779853 GCA_020350865.1 Thermoplasmata archaeon | reverse complement strand
GCGATTTGGAGTGACAGGGCCTGGATTCTGGACAAGTTAAAACGGTACTCAGAGGCAGCTGACAGCTTCCAGAAGGCAATTGAGCTGGATGGAGGGGATGGAGAGTTGTGGAAAGGAAAGGGGTTGATGCTGCACAAGGAGGGGGATTTAAAGGCTGCGCTTAAGGCCTATGAGGGGGCCGCTAAACTGGACAACAAGGATAAGGATGCATGGAAAGAAATAGGCACCATTCTAATTGATAGTGAAAAATACAAACAGTCACTGCTCGCCTTTGATAAATTACTGGCTCTCGATCCATCTGACACCGATACCCTAAGGCAAAAAAAGGAAGCGCTGCTCAGGCTTAATATATACGAGGATGCCATCGAAGTGTGCGACAGAATCCTTGAATTGGAACCAAACGATCATTCGACCGCAGGTGAAAAGGGCTCTCTACTGCTCCGGACCGGCAGGCACCAAGAAGCCCTAAAAATGCTCGATTCCGTACTGAGCCACGATTCCAAGAACATGGAGGCTCTGATAGGCAAAAAAGAGGCATACAAGGCTCTAAAACAGCCGGATAAGGTGCTTAGCACATGCAAGAGCATCGTTACATTCTATCCCGATGATAAGGAATGCTGGGTGGATATGGGAATCGTCCTGGAGGAGATGGGCCAGCTGGAGCAGGCGGTATCGTCTCTCAAATCAGCAATAAAAATTGAACCAGAGGATCTCAAAGTTCTTCAAAGGATTAAAAACATATTAAAACGACTCGGCAAGCATAAAGCAATAATAAGCGTATGCGAAAGAATTCTGAAAATCGAGGGGGAAAACAAGGAGGCCTTGGATGATAAGGGTTCCTCCCTTCTCGCCATGGGCAGGTACGAGGAGGCCCAGGAAGTGTTCGATACACTGTTGAAATTGGAGCCCAAGAATATCGATTTCTTAAATAAGAAGGGGAAGGCTTTGAGTATGCAAAAGGCCTACAAGGAGGCCATCAGGTGCTTCGATGAGGCCTTGAAGCTGAATCCAAAAAGCAGGAATATTCTGGTGAATAAGGGCGATGCTCTCAGGGCGCTGGGGGAGTCTTCCTATGCTGTTAAGTGCTTTGACCGTGCATTGAAAATTGACGATAATGATGTAAATCTATTGGACAAGAAGGGAAGAATCCTGCTGGAATTGCAGATGTACGACAAGTCTCTCGATTCTTTTGGAAGAGCACTTGAGATCGATAAGAGCAATATAAATTACCAGTATTCCAGAGGGTTCGTATTGGCAAAGTTAAAGCGAAACGAAGAAGCGCTCACAGCCTTTCAATCTATCATAGAAATCGATCCAAATAATGATAGGGCCCTTATGGGCATAGGCCGGGTACGTGCTCGGATGGGAAAGGACAAGGATGCGTTATCAGCCTTTGAAAAGGCCCTTTCAATAAACCCGGATAATATAGATGCCTTAACAGCAAAAAAGGATGTCCTTTTGAAGCTTGAAGATTTCCTGAGTGCAGACACCACATGCAACACCATCCTTAAAAAGGATCCGACTGACGTCCAGACATGGAAGGATAAAGCAAGAGCCTTAACCCAACTGGGAAAATACAAGGAGGCACTCCGGGCCTTTGACAAAGCCCTTGCCTTGGAGCCAGAGGATTTGAGCTTCTTAAAGGAGAAGATCAAGGTCTTAAAGCTGTACGGAAAGCACGATGATGTGATTTCTTCTACTGACATGATTTTAAAGAGCCAACCGGAGGACATAGAGTCGCTGAGAGACAAAGGGGAAGCCCTGGTTAATCTGAAAAAGCACAAAGAGGCCGTGGTCATTTTTGACAGGATTTTAAGCTCCCATCCAGAGGATACCATATCACTCAAGAGCAAAGGGCGGGCTTTGTTCGGTCTCAAACGATACGAGGAAGCACTGAAGTGTTATGACGATGCCCTGGTTTTGTCCAAGGAAGATAAGACACTATGGAATGAAAAGGGGATCGTTTTGGTAAAATTGAAGGATTATATGAAGGCAATAGAATGTTTTGAGAAGGGTCTGGATTTGGATGCAAAAGACGAGGTGATCTGGAGAAACAAGGCTATAAGCCTCTTTTGGACTGGTAGACATAACGATGGAATAAAGGCGTTGGATAGGGCCCTTGAGCTCGGTGCAAAAACCAAGTCTTTGGAGGTTATCCAAAAGGGGATAACCGTCGAGGTCAATGTTTTGGCCGAGATAGTGAATTCCTTTGGGGAGGGGGAGCAAAAAAATAGATTCAAAAGGTTAATCGAAGAGGCAAGGGGGGCGCAGCAAAGAAAACGTTTTAAAGAGGCTCACAAAGCGGCTGTGAACTGCTGGGACTCCGTGGGTGAGAACATCGGCTCATCTCTGAAGGTTATAAACGACAGAATTGCCATGTTAAAAGATATGGGAAAGGATGTATCGCATTTAGAAAAGAATGGAAACGAGATAAAAACACTCTTTAACGGTGAGAAATACTCAAAGGCCTTAATCGCCATAAGAAAAACCATGGGGGATATAAACAGCCATCTGGAAGATGTCGTATCTAATTTGTATACGAAAATAAACAAGGAAATTCAAAATGCCCGGGACTCGGGATTGAATACTACGGATCTGACAAAGAGGATGAGGGAAGCAAACAAGGCATATGGAAGTAAAATGTACAAGAAAGCCTACAATGAATTGGTGGAATGCGAAGCTGAGATGCACTCAATGATGGAAAAGCACCGAGAACTAACCGAGAAAATAATTGCACAAAGAAACCGGGTAGAAGAAGCAGGAAAAAAAGGAATCAATGTTTCAGCACCCATGCGTACCCTGGAGCGGGTCGTATCGGCTGTAAAGGCAAGTAGATATGGGGATGCATCAGACCTGTTATCTGAATGCGAAAGTCAACTCAGCAGCCTTATACTGGAACAATCGGTTCAAGAGCAAATAGAACTTGGAAAGAAATTCATCCAAGTAGCACAGGCCTTGAAATTGGACACCTCCGATTTGGAGCAGAGAATGGCAAACGTGAATACATACCTGGAAAAAAAGGAGTACAAGGAAGCCTTAAAACTTGCGAAAAACAATGCAATGGACGCCCACGCCATATGTAAAAAGAAAACCCAGGAACTTCTCTCCAAGGCACAATCCGCCATAGTAGAAGCCAGAAAGATTAACATGGATGTGTTATCAGCCGAGGCACTCTTTCAAAAGGCCAAGGAAGCCCAGCTCAAGGTTCAATATGATGAGACTGTAAGATACGCAAATGCATGCATAGAGGAGATAGAGGTTATAAAGGATGAGAGTGAGAGGGCTGCCAGCATCATCAGGCTGGCGCAGGAACATATCCTGGATGCAAAAATTCTCGGTGCGAAAGTGGGACCGGCACAGACACTACTGGACGAGGCATATTACGAACTGAAGAACAGCGACTATTCCACCTCGATAGACCTGGGCAAGAAGAGTATCGAAATGGCGCAAACTGCACAGGAGCATGCCCTGGCAGATGTGATTTCAGAATATCAATCCATAATCGATGAGTCAAAAAAAGAAGGAGTGGATGTTTCCTCAGCCGTAAAATTGATGGAGAATGCCAGGGCCTCTTCTGAGGCAAAGGATTACAAAAACGCTCTTAAACTCTCCATGCAAAGTGAAGTTGCGGTCAATAAGGTGAACCTTCAGAATAAGATGATAACAGAAATGATTTCAAGGATTGAAAGTGCAGTATCTGAGGCAGAAAAAAATGGTGTCCAATGTAAACCCGTAAAAACGCTTCTGACTGAGGCCACATCTGCCCTCAGAAACGAGCTGTTTGCTAAGGCCTTAGAATCTGCGCAGGATGCTGGCAGCAGGTTGCATGAGGCTAAAAAAATGAACGAGAAGGCGAAAACTACGCTGTATGCGGCCTCTGCCAGGATGAACGAAGGGGAAAAACTGGGTGTGGCAATCACGAAAGAAAAAGAGCTACATAAGAAGGCAGAAAAGGCATTCAATGATGCAGATTACCCTGTGTCACTGGAAGCTTCAAAGGAAATAATTGTCAACATGAAAAAATTGCTTATGGACCATCTTGCCCAGCCAATAGAGAGTTGCGAGCAGTTGATGAAAAGCGCACAAAACATGGGAGTGGATGTCAGAAGGGCGGACAACATCTTGAAGGAAGCCAAGGTGGCCTTGGAGGAGGAACTGTACTCCCAGGTGGGATTATTCACCAAGAACTGCAGGAAGTTGGTGGAAAGGGAGCTTTCGGGGGCACTGTTTAAACAGCTGTTCAATCTGAGGTCAACATTATCCAAAGCCAAAAACGAAAAAGGGGACCTTACCGAAGAGGAGCAGATGCTGAATTCAGCGGAGTCATGCCTGGAAAATCATAAATACCTCGATGCTACCGAATACATACAGAAAGTCAAGGAGAGCCTCCGTTCACCGGAAAAATAGGGAACCGAGTTTTATGGAAGAAGGATTATTCATCAATGAGCAAATGATGTTTCCCAAAACGGTTCTTGAGTTCAAATTAACACCGAAGCCTTTATGCTTATAGATACGATTATCCTGGCACAGAAGGGGCGAGAGCATGGAAATAATGGAGAAACTTCTGAAAGGAGCGAAGAAGGAGAAGTTCATCTACGAGAAATCGCAGAAGATGCTTTCAAAGGGAAACGAACACCTCGCCAAAAAGAACGAGGCCAAGGCCTCCACCCAGTTCACCAAAACCATGGAGTACCTCAAATCCCACGAGGACGATATCTCGTCCTACAAGGCATACATATCCGGAGTATACAATGATCTGGGTTGTGCGTTGAACAAGGTGAACAGAGCCAACGACGCCCTGAGAACCTTTGACTTTGCCTTGCATCTAGATCCAAAGAACGCCGATGCGTGGGTCAATAGAGGTGAAGGCCTTTTGGCCATGGAGAAGTTCGACGAGGCGTTGAGATCCTTCACCTCGGCCCTGGATGTTGAACCTAAGGACAAGAAGGCCCGCTCCGGTAAGGGCATGGCCTTTGAGGGGATGAACAGGCCCCAAGAGGCTAAAAAATGCTATCTTACCATCATCGATGATTATCCCAACGAGCTGGAGTTCTACGACAGGATATTGAAGATCACACCTGAGGATAAATCCATATGGTTGAGAAAGGGGGAGGTCCTGGAGGGGGAGGGGAGGCATGATGAAGCCCTCTCCTGCTACGACAGTGCAGCCGAAATCGACCCAAAGGACAAGAAAATATGTAGCGATAGGGCTTGGATTTTAGGGCGGCTTGAGAGATACCACGAAGCTGCCGAGAGCTTTGGAAAGGGAATAAACCTCGATCACAAGGACAAGCTGCTATGGAAGGGTAAAGGGCTGATGCTGCACAAAGCGGGGGAACTGAATGATTCCCTGGCTGCCTTTGATACCGCACTGAAACTCGATAAAAATGACAAGGAGACATGGAACAAGAAAGGCGTTGTACTCCTGGAGATGGGACGTGCCAAGGACGCGCTCTCAGCATACAACAAGGCCCTGGCCCTGGACCCAAATGACCTCACATCGTTGACCAACAAGAAAAATGCTCTGATGGTGCTACAAAAGTACGAGGATGTCATTTCAGTATGCGACCTGATTTTGGAAATTGACACCAAGAATCTTGAGGCCCTAAACGACAAGGGCCTGGCACTGCTCTCATTGGACGAACCCAAAGCAGCCCTCGAACTCTTCGAAAAGGTTCTGAGCATGGATTCAAAGGACATGAACGCGCTCATAAACAGGAAAGATGCCTACAAGAAGATGAACCTCCCCGAGAAGGTGGTCGAGGCATGTGATGACATCGTCAAATTCTATCCCAAGGAACCCGCTACATGGGTGGACAGGGGTACTGCTCTGGAGGAGATGGGGCAGGTGGAAAAGGCGGTGTCATCATATGATAAGGCGCTGAACATAGAACCCGAGAACCTGGATGTGCTGTTTAAGAAAAAGAATGCCCTCATCCACCTGGATAAGGCGGAGGAGATTATCAACACCTGCACAGCCATATTGAATATTGAGCCTGACAACATGGAGGCCCTGGAGGCCAAGGGCTCCTCGCTTATCAATCTGGGTAGAAACGACGAGGCAATCGATGTCTTTGAAAAGATAATAGAGCTCGATCCAGAGAACGTGAACGCCATCTACAGGAAAGGTCTTGCCCTGAGCCGGATGGGTGTGTACGAGGAGGCCATCAAGTTCTACGACATGGCCCTGAAACTGGACCCCAAGAGCAAGGGTGCACTGGAGAACAAGGGGGACGCCCTCTACGTTCTGGAGGATCTCGACAGGGCTTTGGCATGCTACGAGAAGGCACTGAAGGTGGATGAGAACGATGCCAATTTATGGGACAAGAAGGGCAGGGTGCAGCTGGATTTGGAGAGGTACGAGGAGGCCCTTGTCACCTACGAAAAGGCCATAGAACTCGATTCCTCCAATCCACGGTACCTCCTTCAAAAGGCGTCAAGTCTGGACTGGTTAGGCCGCTACGAGGAGGCCCTGGTGGCCTACGACGTTGTTCTGGATCTGAATCCGAGAGATGAAAAGGGGCTCCTGGGCAGGGGCCTCGTGCTTGTGAAGATGGACAGGACAGGGGAGGCACTGAGGGCCTTTGACAGGGTGCTTGATGTGGATTCGGAAAACCTTGAGGCGCTGATATCCAAAAAGGATGTGCTGGTAAAGCTGGGTAATTACGAGGAGGTGGATGCTGTCTGCGACAGGATCGTCGAAATTGCTCCGGATAATGCCAGGGCTTGGGAGGACAAGGCACATGCACAGACAAAGATCGGCAAGTACGAGCATGCCGTCTCATCCTTTGAGCAGGCCCTGGAACTTGAGCCTGAGAACCTAAAATTATGGGGCTACAAAAAGGATGCCCTGAAACATTTGGGAAGATACGAGGAAGTCATCTTTGCCTGCGACAGGATCTTGGAAAGTGAGCCCAAGAACATGGAGGCCCTGAGGGACAAGGGTGAGGCATTGGAGCATCTGGAGAGGTACGAGGAGGCCATCGACCTGTACAACACGGCCCTGAAGTACTATCCAAAGGATGTACAAACCCTGCACAGGAAGGGAAGGGCCCTGATGAAGCGCCGGTTCTTCGAGGCTGCACTGGAGAGCCTGGATACGGCGTTGAAGTTGGAATCCAAGGACAAGATGCTCTTGAACGACAAGGGGATACTCCTCACAAAGATGGAGGATTTTGACGGCGCCGTAAAGTACTTTGACAGCGCACTGAAACTCGATTCCGAAGACGACAACATCTGGACCAACAAAGGTGTGGCGCTCCACGAGGGGGGCAGGCACGCCGAAGCCGTTGAGGCCTTTGACAGGGCAACAGAGCTCAACAAGTCCAACATCGATGCGTTGAAGGGTAAGGGTAAGGCCCTGATAGCCCAGGAAGAGTTCGAAAGCGCTGTCAGATGCTTCGACAGGGTGGTGGAGATGATGCCGGATGACAGGGAGTCCTGGGTGAGCAAGGCAGAGGCCTACGTCAGCATGGGCAGGTTCGAGGGGGCAATAGGTTGCTACGACAGGGCCATCGAACTGGATGAGAGGGACAAATCCCTGTGGATCAACAAGGGAATGCTGCTCGAGAGGACCGGCAAGTACGAGGAGGCCATAAAATCGTACGACATGTCGCTGGAAATCGATGACAGGGACGGCAACGTGTGGCACAGGAAAGGCATGGCACTGGTGAAGATAGGGGATGTGGAAGCAGCACTCGGATGCTACGATCGCGCTTTGGGACTGAGTCCCAAGAACAAGCAGATATGGACCAGCAAGGGCCTTGCACTGAACACCATGGACAACTACGAGCAGGCCTTGAGATGCTTCGAGCATGCACTGGACATGGATCCCAAGTATCTACCTGCCCTGGAGGGAAAGGAAAGGGCCGAAAAGCAGATCCGCAGCCAGCAGGTGGAGCGGTACGCCAGGGAGATACTGAAGTTCGAAAAGGACAGGGGGAAACCCCCTTCAAAGGAGGAAGCCTTCAAGGTGTGTCATATCCCGTACAGCTTCCTCGACTCTGTTGTGGATTACCTCAAGGTCAAGGAGGAAGTGGACATCAACATGTTGAGCATTGATGAAAGAGAGGCACTGGAAAGGAACTCGAATGCGGCAATCGTAGGGGCCATGAGGGATGATCCAGGGGCTTTCGATAGATACGGCATCAGATTGAGCGATATTGTGCTTGGGTTCACAGATTACGATATAAAACAGGCCAAGAAACTCCTTGCATACATCAATTTAGTGGACGGAATGGAGGTTACAGTGGATGAGGTGGACCCCGAGCTCGAGGAGCTTCTCCACAGGGCCCTGGAGCTGCCTTCCTCCCGGCGCAACCTCACAGGCATCATGCAGGAGCTGCGGCTGGGGATTTACGAAGCCAAGAGGGTGTATGCCGTTCTTGTCAAGTTCCACGAAGAGGAGATGGTCACGACACCCGAGGCAAGGGTGAGGTCACTTCAGGGAGACTATGATTTGGAGGGCGAGCCGGGGGAAGCAATGGAGCACGGTGGGCCGTCGGAGCTGCTGGAGCCGGTTTCCGTGGAAGAGGAAGAGGAGGAACTCTGCCTGATATGTGACGAGAACGAGGCCGAGATTGTGCACGACTGCGGTGCAACGCTGTGCCCGGACTGCGTGAAGGAGTACAACAAGAGGTACGCCAAGCTGTACGATCTGGAGGAAAGTCAGATCATCTGCCCCAAGTGCAACGGGGAGATCAAACAGAAAGCAAGAAGAAAGGGCGGAAAGGAAGGGGAGGACTACATTAGACTGTAGTTATTAAGAGACATGTTTTTGTGGATCATCCCCCTGATAATATTCATTTACATCATGTTGACTAAGTAAGTGGATTATTACAAGATTGAGTGATTGGTAATGGAAAGAGCACCAACTGGGTTACATGTTCTACTTGTGCTGCCTTTCGATCATACCCATCATGAGCAGGCCGCCGACGAGCACACGCCTGTCAAACCAATCGGGCACGGCAAGACATTTCAGTTCCCATATGTCGCCGATGATCTTGAAGGACTGGTTGATCTCGGCCACAGGCACGTTGTTCAGCACCAAGGTCATCTTCTCGGGGATCAAAGCCCCGCCTGGTACAAATTTTCTTGCCAGGCCGCGGCCCGCTGACTCGTGTATGCCCCCGATGGGTCTCTTGTACGCATCCAGCACGTCCCACTCGTCCCAGGCAAAGGTGGACATCAGGGCCTTCCTTTTGATGTAGCCCAGTATCGTGTTTGTCTGGGAATCGATGACGGCGAAGGTGCCCCATATATCCAGTATCTCCTGCTGCTTGATGCGGAACAGCTCCGTGGTCATCTTCTCGTCCGTGTAAATCCTTATATCCTCCTTCAACTTGAACATCTTCTGCTTGGAAAAACCCAGTATCTTTTTGTTGGCGTCCTCGACCCAGTACTTGTTCCAAATAGTCAGAACCTTCTTTCTTATCCGGTAGTAGTTCTGGAACCAAATCCCGGACATGGCCTTTTGGACCGCGGCTGCCTGGGCCTGTGCTGCAGGCTGCTGTACCGGTTGCTGAACCTGCTGAGCCTGCTGAGCCTGCTGCGGTGCAGGCTGCGGCTGCGCAGGCTTGAAGTACTGCTTGCAGCTGTAACAGTACCATTGGGCGTACTGCTGTATGTAGCTCAATTGACCTTTACATTTCGGACAGTTAGCCATATGTTTCCACCTTCCTTCCTCCATTTCAACAGGAGGAGTGAGAAGAAGTAAGTATTCCTCGGTTAAATAACTTCCCTCTCGGTTATCGTGGATGTCAAGTTAAGAAGCTTGATATCAGCTGGTGTGGTGCCCTTTTCAATTTGCACGTCCTCCACCTCTGGCATTTCCGCACCGAGGACTTTCAGGGTTATCTTTTTCGTCTCGGTCATGTTTTTATCACCTCCTTTAATTGTTCTATGTACTACAAACTCAGAGGGCATATAGATAAATTTTGAAAAGTTCCCTAAAAGGGTAAATTAGCGGAAATGTCTTTTTCTTTATGTCACATTGAAAGAATCACTACCTTGACCAACACCCAACCTTATATTATCATCATCTTTCACAATTAATGTAACTGTTCCTGGTCCTTCATAGGTCAATGTTGTTGTATCTGTAATGTCTATGGGATTGAATTCTGGTGAAGGATAAGGATCGGTGTTTGGTGGATCATTCAGATATATGGCAGTCACAATCTGAGTGCCGTAGGTATAGGTGAGAGTCTCATCGTCGCTCCCCAGGTCCGTAACATGGGAAGTGAGCTCAAATGTACTTCCAACTAAATGGGCACTCAAATCCACCTCCCAGGGCTCCACATGGTTCCAGTGGTCGCTGTTTCTTTTCTTGGATTGCTGGACATTAAATGTGTGATGTATTTCTTCAATGCTACCACTCTCTGATTTTATGTATATCCAAACCGGATTAGCTCCTACATTTGGTGGGTCCTTGGGGATGAAGGTCACTGTTATCGAATAGTTATTAGTCATGTCCAAGGTCATCGGAATCCAGGCCATCTGGTCGTTTGGAGAGCCAGGCAGACGTTCAATCGAAACATATCCGATGGAGTTACCTTCCTCAGAAAGAGTCATGCTTACATTATTGTACTTCCTGCCCGCCACCCTCAATCCAATTTCCGTGTTCATTGTCAGTGATACGATGGTGGTAGCAGGTACAACATTGTCCACCGTGATATTTGTGATGTAAGTGGTTGAGCCTCCATCATCATCTTCCACAGTGAGTGTAACCCTAAACACACCGTCATCGCCGTATATACAGCTTGCCGTATCCGTGGCCGGGAATGGATTGGTGCCCCAGGGACTCGGATATGGATCAGTCCCATTACCATCATTGAAATAGGTGGTAGCAATCATTGGTCCCAGTTCGAACTTCCAGGTGAATGTCAGGTCATCACTGCCCAGATCTGTGGATATCGCTGTAATATCCAGTGGCGAGCCCTCATCCACTGTAAAAGGCCCGAACGGCTCGATTTCCGGATTCAGGTTTTTAACTATTACGGTTGTTGTGAACGTTGATACACCGTCGTCATCGTCAGTGACCTTCAAAGATAAAGTGTAGTTGTAATTGTCTCCATAATTATGGCTCAACGTATCTTGTGCAATAAACGGATATATTCCATCTGGGCTCGGATAGAGGTCTTTTACTGAGCCATTATTAAAGTACATATTGGTCACATTCGCAGTCATATCACCAAAGCCCCACTCGAATGTCAGGTCATCGCTTCCGAAATCCCTTGCAGTGGCTCTGAGCACCGAATCCTTTCCCTCCTCTGCCGGGTATGGAATCATAAGTTCGGTGATAATCGGAGCAAGATTGTCCACCGAAAATGTCGTTGTGTAAACAGCTTCCCCGCCGTCATCATCCGCAACCCTCAGAATCACGGTATAGTTATAATCATCTCCGTAGGTATGTGTGACCGTATCCGAGGCATTAAACGGACATATGCCCCATGGGCTTTTAACCTCGTTTGTCACCGGGTTGTAAATGGGTTCGGGTCCTAAACCATCATTGTAATAAGGATTTTCGATTTTGGGCCCGTATTCGAACTCCCATGTGAACGTCAGGTCGTCGCTGCCCAGATCATTTGCCTCCGCTTTAAATGTGAACGGGAACCCCTCCTCACCAGTGGGAGTAATCACCAATGTAATATTCGGCGCAATGTTGTTAACCGTAACTGTGGTATTCATAAAGGCAACACCGTTGTCGTCGTCTTCAACCCTCAGGGAAACCGTGTAAATACCATTGTCACCGTAAGTATGCTGTTGGGTGTCTGTAACATTAAAAGGGGATATGCCCCATGGGCTCTTGATCTCGTTTGTGTTCGGATCGTAAGGGGGCTCGGGAGCAGTACCATCGTTGTAGAAGTTGGTAGTGGTTGGAGCTGTACCGTCACCCCAATCCCATGTGACTGTCAGGTCATCGCTACCTAGATCGCTAGCAGAGGAAGTGAATATTATCGGCAAGCCTTCATTACCTGATGGCGATGATATCAAAGATATAGTTGGTGCAACATTGCTAACCGTGATATTACAAATGTCAGTTCCATTAAGGCCCGTATCATCGGTTACCCTTAAGGTCACTGCATATATTCCATTGTCACCATAGACATAAGTGGTCTTT
>CP070726.1:1764345-1767635 GCA_020350865.1 Thermoplasmata archaeon | reverse complement strand
TTTTGCAATGGCATCGTCATAGGTTTCTTCCAATTTATCGAGGTATTCTTGGTATGCACTGATATTTTGCTGTGCCAGTTGAATTATTTCCCACATGCTCATTTTAACGTCGGAATAGTCAATATTCTCGGGATTCTCGGGTCTCTTTATGTGGGATGTGTCAATTTGTACTCCCATGGCCTCGAGCCTGGATTTTTTTTCGGCGATGCGTTGCTCCCGTAAAGGAAATTCCTCACCTGCAGTTTTCAATAGGTCCCACAAGCTGGCAGGCTCCCCTTTCTCATCACCCTTACTTGACGTCGTAAACACCACCTTCTTTGTTTCATGTCTTCTTCGACGGCTTCAATACAGGCTTTGTATCCTTATTTACTTTTTCCCTGACATCCAGGGCGCTGGCGTCACCACCGGCATGCAGGCTCATCCTCGGGCGGACCCTCACCATCTCCATCTTCCTGGTTCTATCATCAAAAAGAACTGCCAGACCCTTTTTGAATTCCATGGTGGAAACGAGCTTCTGGATGTCCTTGCTTCCGGACATGAAGGACTGCTTCGCCTTGCCCAATGCAACGATGTCGTCGTTGGCTGTGACATTGTGGGCCAGTAGCATGTCAGACTGCCTGATTGCCGTTTCATGCAGTGCGGAGGGCTCTTGGGTGGCGAGAACCAGTGACAGACCGGGGTGCCTGCCCAATTTGATCCAATCGATCAGCACATCCGAGGCAAGGGTCTTATGATGTTGGGGTAAAAACAAATGCGCCTCGTCGATGAACATGTACACCAGGGGATTTTCTCCTGCCATCCCCTGCATGATTCCCCTGTCGAGAAGGTTTGCCTCCGCCTGCATTTCAAGGGTTGTGTACAGGGTTCGCTGGGAGAGCAGCTTTCGTGCGAGCACACCCACGATGAGGTTCCTCACATCAAAGCCTCCAACCCGGCCCAGATAGCTTATGTCCAGAACACTCAACTGCCCCCCTTTGATTATGGCGGAAAAATCGGTGCCATCCCTGTCAAAGACCTTTAACTCCTCTATCATCCTGATCAGGTTCATAAGGGAGCTCTTCACATGTTCTTCGGCCCTCTCGGTTTCCATCATCTCATATATTTCTTCATAGCCGAAGTTTCTTTCTTGTTTGGCGAGTCTCTCCATGACCCTCACAAGCAGAGCGCCTGCAGGCTCGGTTGGCTGCAGATTTAAAAGTATGAGCCAGTCATGAACGCTTATGTCCTGAAGGGAGAGCTGAAGCACATAATCGAAGGCAATTTCTATTCCCTGGGCTTTTAGGTTTTCTATGGTCAGTTTGGGGAGGAAAACACCCACATAATCGGTGAAATCGCGGGGTTTTAATCCCTGAAAATCACCGAGCCTTGTGATCTCACTTGTATTGGAGTTGGGGCTCTTTAAACTGTGAAACACGCTCATCGTATCGATTATGACAACGGAAATCCTCTTTCTGATCTCCTCGTCGAGCATGCCGAAGCCTTCTGCAATGACCCCCAGGGTATAGGATTTGCCCGTACCCCTTTTTCCCACGATGAGCATACAGTGCGGGGAAGTTAAGTCAAAATAAATGGCACCGCCCTCCTCGTACCGCCCAGCAGGATAGGAGACGATCTTTCCCAGATAGCAGCAGCCCCTTTTTCCAGCCTTTGCAACCAGGGATTCATCCCTTCCAAATATCTCCTCTCTCACCATGTAAACCAGCCCAATCAACCGATCATCACTTGACCTGCAACCAATGCAAAAGCGTACACCAGCAGGGCCAAGGGTACGGCAGAGCCCATCGAATACTTCAGCTCCACCCTATCCTCACCATGCTCTATGCCCACGGCGAAATACACTGTTATCATCACCATTAAAAGCAAGTATACGCCTATTATGAGGAAGAACGTTTCGTTTGACAGCAGCTGGGAAGAGCCGGGCAGCATGGCAAATTCCCTTGAGAGTAGGACATACAATGCTGCTGTGATGCCCATAATCAGGGGCGCGAACAGCACACCTGTGGACTTCATCATCTCCACTGTTTGGCTGAGGCTTGTCCTGATGTCATGCTCTGCCTTTTTCATGTCCCTTTGATAGTTGGAGATGTTGATTATGATGCCACCTGCGGTTGATGCATCCTTTTTTGCGCATTCGATCACCGTCTTCATGGATGCTCTGATGGTTCTCGAAGGCAGGTTTCTGAGAACACCGAAATTTTGCCCGAACATGGCCTCCTCGGGGGTCGAGCGCGTTACGGTGATGGTGTATGAAATCCTCTCGAAAAGCTCCGATATGGCGGAGCCTTTCATTGTCTCGCTCACCTTCAAAAGGGCCGTTTCAAAGGGCTCCCCTTCTGCGATCCTGCTGCCCAGCTTGAACAGGGCATCGGGAAACTCCTCCTCCATTTTCTTGATCTCATCCCTTTGCTGCTTCTGTTCTTTAGATGAAGCCCTGCAGTAGTAGCCCAATGCAAAACCGACTCCAAGAAGAAGGGGGACCGGTCCCAACATAGAGCTGTACAAACCCAGGAAAGGCACGGCTGCAAGACTGAATATGAACAGCAGCAGTGCTGCTAAAATCAATATTCTTTTCCTTTGATTCTCCGATAGGTTCTCTCTGACATCCGGTGGACTCGATGTGCCGGGGCGTTTACCGAGAATATGGTACGCGTACATAAAGGCAGCCGCCGGAAACAGAATATCCAAGAGGACTATTATTACCAAGATACTCCCGATATCGGGAGATGCTTGTTCACTCTCGACCACGGTGGAACCGAGAGCGCTACCCGATGGGACCGAAAGCGCCATTAAAGGCAGCATGGCACCGATGATCATGGGCAGGAGGATGCCCAGTGCGAAAAGCACTGTAGTGGGAGCCTGCAGCGATTGTGCAAATCCCTCTATCCTTCGTTTGGTCCCGTCAAGAACGATGTATGAGGCGGAATCGAGTATCCTGTCCCTTCCCTCGTCACTTCGCTCCAGAGTCGAACTCCTGATGGCGTACAGGGCTCTTTTGAAGTCCTCGTTCCATTCCCCCCACTCAAACGCAAAGGCAAGAAAGGAGTCCTCCACACCATCGTACTTCCTCATGTATATGTTCCAGAGCACCTTTTTTAAACCAGACGCAATGGGCTCGTCGGAACTTTCAGCCGCAAAAGCCACGGCCCTGCTGAGGGAAGGGGATAGGCGCATGGACATGACAAGGTAGTTCACAGCCTCTGGAGACCTGCCCAGGGATTTTGTCTTGACCCGTTTTGCGAGAATCTCAGGGTATGAGGCAATCATAGCATAGACCAAGAGCGGTGATACCA
>CP070726.1:1761253-1764245 GCA_020350865.1 Thermoplasmata archaeon | reverse complement strand
TCTCAGCCGGGGCCCTCCTCGGTGATGCCTTCATCCATCTGCTGCCCGAGGCGGTGGAGGAGGGCGGCTTCGGCCTTGCGGTGTCAATGTCCATCTTGGCCGGGATCATCATCTTTTTCGTGCTGGAGAAACTGATTTACTGGCGGCACTGTCACATACTTACAACCGATGAGCATATTCACACCTTCACCTACATGAATCTCATCGGGGACGGGGTTCACAATTTTATCGACGGCATGATCGTGGCTGGCAGCTACATGACAAGCATATCGCTGGGCTTCATCACAACCTTTGCAGTCATTCTTCACGAGGTTCCCCAGGAGATCGGGGACTTCTCTGTCCTCGTCTACGGCGGATTTTCAAAGTCAAAGGCCCTTTTCTACAATATAATGGCCGCACTTGGGGCCGTTGTTGGAGCGGTTCTGATGCTGATAATCGGTTCGCAGGTGAGCCATCTATCCGGTTTCCTTGTCCCCTTCACTGCCGGAGGGTTCATTTACATTGCCGGAACCGACCTGATACCGGAGCTCAAAAAAGAGGCCAAACTCGGGGCATCGGCGGTCCAGATGACGGCCCTTGTTATGGGCGTAATGGTCATGCTTCTTTTGGGATTTATGGAATGATGAAAGAAAGCGAGAAGAATAACGGTTTGTGGATTTCATGGGAAGGAGAAGCAGTATGAAAAAAGAGCATCAGGCCCCATGGGAGTGCACTTATGTCAAGGAGGAGGAGAGCCGCTGCAGGCCAGGTGCTAAGCCGAAATCGAATAAGGAGTACTTCGAAATAATGTGTTTATGTGTGCTGCAGGCGGGCCTTGGATGGGGTATGGTGAGGAAGAACTGGGATCAGTATAAACGTGGTTTTTACGGTTTTTCGATAAACAGGCTTGCAGCAGCCAAGGTCGAAAGTCTCCTTGAGAGTCCAGGTGTTTTGCGCAATAAAAGAAAGGTTTCGGCAATTGTGTACAACGCCAAGGAATTTAAGCGGATAATGGGGGTGTATGGCTCGTTTTCCGTTTTTCTGGATTCATTGAGGCAATACACCGAAGAGGATGTGCTAGCACAACTTACGTCTCGGTTTCATCATCTCGGAAACTACTCTGCCGAATATTTTCTGCACTGCGTGGGATATTGGGAATAAAAAATGATAATCATAAATAAACAATTAAATATCGAAAGGTTCATAGAATTATGGTATATATGGGAGGAGAAGGCAAACATAAGCATCCATGCCCTCGGTGCGGCAATCTTTTGAAGTACATTGAAAAATACGACGCTTGGTACTGCAAGCCATGCAGAAAATACAGGGATGTTGAAAAGAAGCCCAAGGAGGAGAAGGCTGACACTAAGGCGGCAGTCCCCTCAGTTGTTCCCTCTTCCTCCACATCCGCCCAGGGCAGGTGCTACATCTGTCTGGGCTCCATAAAGGAAGAAAGCGAGTACTTTGAATGCGAGTGCGGCAACATATCCCACGAGAGCTGTGCCAAGCGGGTGGGCAAATGCTCTGTTTGCGGTAAGGAGCATACACCAGAGGAGTTTTTGGAAAGCAAGGATTTCTTCAAGCTCATGGAAAGGGGAAGGGACGCTTTCGATTCGGAGAGACTTGATGAAGCCCTGAGCTGGTACAACAAAGCACTGAAGGTGAGGAGCAACAGTGCCTTTGCATGGAACTGCAAGGGCACCATTCTCGCACAAAAAAAGCAGTTTCACGAGGCCCTGGAATGCTACGATAAGGCCATTGCGCTGGGTAAGAGCCATGAGGCGTGCTACAACAAGGCCGTGACCCTAATCAAGATGAACATGCTCGAAGAGACACTGGACTGCATAAATGAGGCCATCGCAATCGAACTTCATGACGGCAAGTCATGGTATGTGAAGGGTTATGCCCTGTCAAAGATGAAGATGCCCAGGGTGGCTGTGAAATGCTATGACAAGGCCCTGGAGCTGATGCCCGAGAACAACCTGTTCTGGTACGGCAAGGGGGCGGCACTGATGAATCTCGGCAGGTACGATGATGCCCTGGAATGCTACGAAACCGCCCTTGAGATCAATCCCGACTATGCTGAGGTGCTCTGTGCAAAAGGTATTCTTCTGGAGAGAAGAAGCGAGGATTCGAAGGCAATGGAATGCTACGATATCGCCACAAATATCAAACCCAATTACAGACTGGCCTGGCAGAAGAAAGCGGAGTTGCTGATGAAAAACGGCGAGAACAGCCATGCTGTTGTCTGCTTTGACAAGGTTCTGGAGCTCAACCCAAAAGATGAACACGCCCTGCTTGAAAAGGGCAGGTTGATGATGGCCGAAAACAGGATCGGCGAGGCACTGGGGTGCTTTGAAAGGGGTCTTGCTCTCGATTCCGACAGCATCTCCTTCTGGTTCGAGAAGGGAAAGGCCCTCATGGCTGTTGGTCAAAACGACCTGGCAATCGCGGCCTTTGACGAGGTTCTCAGAAGGGATCCTACCCATGTGGGTGCATGCCAAGAGAAGGCCAATGCACTGAATAAGTGATTCACCTGCGCATTGGTTGTTTTAGTTGTTTCCCCCTCTTACCTTATACGATATTCTTCCGAAAACCTTATTCTCTTTAAAAGATGTAGGGGTTTTCCCTGGGGACCATACATTCCCATGCGGGGGTAGCCATCTCCGTGCTCACCTTCGGTAAGCACTTCGTGTCTACCTCTCATCTTTCATACGTTGCATTGAGAGGGTAGCCACACCGTGGATGCCTTCGGCACCACTCGCCCTCGAAAACCTACATCTGCTTTAGGCGATATCGGTTTTCTGCGGGCAGTCGTGGTGCCTTCGGCACCACTTGCCCTCAGAAACCTAAGATGTAACACAATGATTACGGTTTCTTACGGTAGCGAGCTTGGCTATCCCCCTCAGACGTAAAATACTCCCATGCGGGGGTAGCCAAGCCTGGTCAACGGCGCAGGATTCAGGGTCCTGTCTCGAAGGAGTTCTTGGGTTCGAATCCCATCCCCCGCATC
>CP070726.1:1757277-1761153 GCA_020350865.1 Thermoplasmata archaeon | reverse complement strand
CCTTGGTCGTGGCTGTAAACAATACATTTGACAGTATGATCTCCGCCATGGAGAATGCTCAATTTTATTACAGAAGCAGAATATCGGGCTTTAGAATAACCGAGTTTTCGGATGCCGATTCGGGAACCCAGCGAGTGGAGGTGTTTAACAACGGCCGAAAGGTTACAAATCTGTCCGCAGAAGGTTTCTTCCTTTCAGTTGACGGAGGGACAACACCGCTTTCGGGAAACTGGGATACAGTCCCGCTTCCCACCTATGGGCACGGCGTCTTTACACTGGACCCGGGGGAGAATATCGGACCCGAGGGCGCAACAATCGGCCTATACCAAGACACCGGAGGTAGCACGGACCTCATGGACATAGTGGGCTGCGGTCAAAAGGGTTCTGCTCCCGATCCCTTGACGGACGAATCCGTTGCGAGACGGTTTGACATTGGTATCGGGGAATATACAGAAGAATGGCTTCGGAACGCCTCAACCGGTCCAACATGGGGTGTGCAAAACAATGTGGGTTATATTGTTCCATCGCCTTCTGTGGTACTCAACAGTGTGATGTTCAATCCCCTGATTGCATTTGAGGGCTATGTGGAGATCATGTACACAGGGCCGGGGTTCTTCAATATCTCAGGCTATAAGATCATCTGTGATGACGAGTTCACTGTGCCCCAAGGAATAGTTCTAGGTCCCACAAACAGGTTCTTTGTTCTCAACTACACCTCCCACACTGCGTTTTTCTCGAATATGGAGGCTGGGGGAGACAACGTATATCTTTACGACAGGGATGGGAACCTCCTGGATATGGTTGGATGGAGCACTTCCCATACCCAGGGTCGTTTATTATCGAGAAGCACGGATGGAGTTGGTGCACATCAGGGATACGACGATATCACATCTTCCATCGCAGGATGGGCTTTCGACCAGCTTCCCATCCTTCTCGTCACGGAGTTCTGTGCAGATACAACCTCCACTGAAATCGAGATTTTCAACCCTAGGGGTGGGGATAAGGCCCTATCAGTCAATTGGCACTTTGAAGTGGAAAGCGGCCCTTTGACAGGCACATTGACCTCCGACATCCTGCTTGTCAGCACAAGATATGCCACATTCACCGTGACCGGTGGGAGCCTTGTGGAGGAGGGTGACACAATTAGCCTGTACTATGATGGCATAGCCTTGATAGAGGAGGTTTCCTTTGGACTGAAGGGAACCGCACCGGATCCTTTGGCTGGGGAGTCAACAGCCCGGTTCTGGGATTCGCAGCAACAGATATACGGCAATGAATGGACCAGGGATTCCACACCAACATTCGGCGATGGCACTGCACCGTGGTCGGATGAGCAAAATGACGTCCCTCCCATCAATCCGACCCCAGATATCGTTTTAAATGAAGTGATGTTCCATCCAAGTGTCACTGCGGGAGGATATATCGTCATCGTCAATAAAAACCCGACATTGAGCATCAATGTGCGGGACTACTTCATCGTATGCGATACGGTGTTTCAGCTATCCGGTTTCGGGGATATCGTGCTTGACCCGTACGACCTGTTTATCGTTAAATATTCGGACAACGGACCCCTTTTCGACAACATGGAGCCAGCGGGTGATAACGTCTACCTGTACAACAGCACCGGCTCTCTTTTGGACATGATGGGATGGAGTTCATCACATCTTCAGGGGATGAGCGTCAGAAGAGGATTGCATGGAGGCGGCACATATGACGGGTTCGATGATGTATCCTCGGAAGCCGCAGGCTGGATCTTCAATACTCCGTTAGATGTACTTATGTCGGAGATATCTGACAGCGAATCGGAGCAGGCCCAAATAGAGGTCTACAATCCTTTCTATCCTCCCATAGAATTCGGTGTAGGTTTTACCTTCAAGTCCCAGTCAACTGGTGCAGATCGTCCCGGTTACTGGATGATCTCAGGGGCAGACAGCGGGGAATATGCAGTATTCAATGCAACCGGTGGATTGGATTGGGAAGGAGATGCTGTTACCTTCTACCAAAATGATTTCGTGATCGAGGAAACCTCATTTGGTCAGAAAGGGGTTTTTCCCGATCCGCTGTCCAATGAGAGTGTTGAAAGATACTGGGACGGCACCTCATACACGGACGAATGGGGCAGAAATGGGAGCTCGGGTCCCAGCTTTGGATTACAAAATGGCGTTCCCCCCCCGGATTTCACATCACAGGTTGTTCTAAATGAGATACTGGTTAACCCGGTCATCCAGTCGGATGCTTTTATCGAAATATACATGAAATCGGGTTTGGCAATCGATATCTCTGGGTACAAAATTGTGGGTGATATAGAGTACATCATTCCAGAGGGCACGGAATTAACAGATGAGGATCCCTTTTTCTATCTCACGGAGACAATGGCTAAAAGCTTCTTTGCAGCCTTGAATCCATCCGGGGACAATGTCTATCTCTATGACAACAGCGGCAGGCTGCTGGATATGGCAGGCTGGAGCTCACCGGACCTAGAAGGAACATCCATGTGTCGTGTTCCCAATGGAAATGGGACCAGAGATGGCTTCGATGATATCAGCTCAACTGCAGCAGGTTGGGTTATGAGTTGTATCCCCACAATCCGATTGGTCAAAGTGACAACTCTGGAAAATATGGTCTATGGAAATCGAAGTGAAGTGGTATATTTCAGTTTGACAATAACAAATATGAAGGCTTCAAACGATGTTTTTCTTATATCCAATTCCACCTTAAATGGGTATGATGTGGCGATCCTCGATGGGAACAGGAATTATATTATCACGATGATTTCAATTCCCGCGGATTCTTCTGTCAACATTACAGTGGCTGTTACTCTTCCCATTGAGATACCTTTCATAGATAATGACAACATAACAGTAACCATACAATCTGAAAACTCTACCCTAATCAGTGACAATATCATTTTACAGACCATTCTCCTTCCATTTATTTGGCCGGATAAATACGCAGTTCCCCAGGAGATTTATATCAACGGCACCGGACATGATGAGATTTCCACCATAGTTCTAAATCTCACAGGCATGGGCTACATCCTTGGCTCATTTATTGCCCAGGATGTCATATTCTGTGTTGATACCTCTGGCAGCATGCACCCAGATTGGGTCCGGACCATCAGAGATGGGCTGAATGGATATGTAGATGAATTTGCAATACCCGATAGGGGTGCAGTGGTTGTTTTCAACTCGAATGCCTATCTGATGAACCCGTTATCTGAAGACTACGGCCAATTGAGGGATGATATACAAGCCATTCCCGACCCGGGGGGATCCACTGCCATGGCTCCAGCCCTTCAGATCGCCATTCAGGAGATGTTGGCAAACGGGATCAGCCAACACTATCACGTGATTATTCTCCTCTCGGACGGGAAACCAAGTGGGGGCTCTGAGGCTGTACTCGATCAGGCAAACATCTCGGCGGATAATGGCATCACAATATATACGATTGGGTTGGGTTCTAGTGTGGCCGAAGACCTGCTCAAGGAGGTTGCCAATATAACTGGTGGGCAGTACTTTTATGCCGATAATGCCAGCCAGATTCCCGAGATTTATAAGCTCATAGCATCCTATTTCATCAGGGACACTGCGGGAAGGGATACAGATACCTCCGATGCCATGCCCATGGTCAGGGACGTCCTTCCTCCCTGGATCGATCTGGTCCAGGGAAGTTTTAATGTAGATCCAGATGTGAACTACGTGAATGAAACAGGATACAGAATTTTAGAGTGGAACATCAGTGAGATATTGATTAATGAGATTTGGCAGGTGACGTTCCAGGTGAAAGCCAACAGGTTGGGATGGATCTATGCCAACGATATCGAACACTCAAGAATCCATTATAACGACTGTTACAACCGCAATATAACCCAGCTCT
>CP070726.1:1753662-1757177 GCA_020350865.1 Thermoplasmata archaeon | reverse complement strand
TTAGAATGCTATGCATGTCATGCCATCTGGACCCCGCAGTGCTACGGCTGTCATGCCAAACTCGATGCCAGGAATGCGGGATTCGACTGGGTGAGCGAGCAGGATGATGAAACATTTGCCTGGTCCGAATCAAGAAGCTATCTTAGATGGGAGACGCCAGTTCTCGGCATCAATGCGGAGGGAAAGGTGGCACCCTTCATTCCCGGATGTCAGGTGATATTCACGTACATCAACGATACCGGGGGTGCGCTCATGTTGAATCACGTGTACACCACCGTTGATGGCACCTCGGGCATTGCCCACAATCCCATACAGCCGCATACCATCTCAGCTTCGGCCAGGACGTGCGAAAGTTGCCATACCAACAAGAAGACCCTGGGTCTGGGCTCGGGAATCTACAACCTCTCGGCTGCTGGTGTGGATATCGATTTTGAACTGGAGAGAATCGTTGATGAGGAGGGTGTTCAGATACAGGCCACATCACACGGGGGTGCCAGGCCATTTAACAAAACAGAGCAGGAGAAAATAGGCATGGTGGGTGTGTGCATAGGATGCCACGACAGTTATTCGGACCCGATCTGGGAAAATGTGACGGATGCGGTGGGCTTCGCAGAAAATTCCACAACTCATAACTCCATTATGGGCATAGCATTGACCACCATCCCCGGATACCAGCCGCCAATGGGGGATTCCGGACCGTTGATGGTGTTCATGGCTGTTGATGGTCGTGATGGCAGCATCCATTTGAAATGGAATTTCAGCGGGCATTTCGATATCGACCATTATGAGCTTTATTGGTCCGCAACGGAGATAACCAATGTTTCCGACCTGCACCCGAATTCCAATACAACGGACGATTCGTATGCGGTTGAGGGATTGAGGGCAAATACAACGTATTATTTTGCCATCATTGCCGTGGACGATTTCGGCAATCGAACGGGTTTTGCATTTTCAAATGCCGTCCCCACCCAGCCTCCCGAGGAAGCGGTGGGTGAAGGTGTCGATGAAGAAACAGATCAAATATATTTATGGTCCACCATGATTTTGATAATCCTCTTGATCGTAATTGCAATCATCATGGTTTTTAGGAGAGATTAAAAGCCCCTGGCACGATTTGTTGAATATTATTTATCTCCAACCCAATCCAAGTAATTGGGCTTTTAGCTCTGCTATGGCGTGTACTTGAACGGATGCCGTGCGCATTCCTTCTCGGCGAGCAGCTCATCCACACCGGGCCGCTCCTCCAGGGCCTTTTTTGTGGCATGCAGCATGGCCTTGTAGTTGTTGAACATGATGCGGTGCCTGTTGGCTGCGGCGGGATGAACAAATACGTTGGCAATCATGCAGATGTCGGCAAGAATGGGCTGCGGGAGGACGCCGTCCTGAACGCTCTTTTCTATGGCCAGGCTCACCCCTTTTGTGGCATGCGTGTAAATGTTTTCGGCCTGGCGCTTTGTTCGGACGGTGACAGTGGGCACGAGCAGTGTCCTGGGCTGTTCAGATATGATTCTCAAACGCTCTTTTCCCTCCCCATCCTGTCTTCCCAGGGCCTCGTCAATGGCCCAGCCAACTGGTCCTTCCGTTGTACCAATCAGCAGGTCAATGTGCGCTACTTCATAGACGGGGGGTCCGGCAAAACCCTCACCCACCTTCATGGTGAAATCAGAGATGCTTCTGGGTGTATAGGGCACGGCTGGGAAGTTCGATTCTATGACCTCCCCTTCCCTCACCTCGAATGTGACAGGGGTTTTAGAAATCTTGCCCAGATTCTCCAGCTGGATTCGGAGCTCCTCCCGATCCTCCCTTCTAAACGGCCCGCCGGGCATGATGGGTCTTCTGGAATTGCCCACGGAAAGGCCCATCATGCACAGTCCCTCCTTTACAGCCTGGCTGGCTCCGTTTCGCACGATAATTCTGACCAGCTTCTGGATGCTGGCCTGGAGCTTTCTCGCCTCCTCCAAATTCCCTTCTGCCACTGCATTGTATATCTTCTGCCAGATGTCAGGGATGAGGTTCGCACTGGCGAGAATCAAACCGTCGGCACCCGCAGCCAAGGCAGCTGTTGCGACCTCATCGTGGCCGCAGAATATGGAGATTTTCCCTGTAATTTTCTCGAACAGTGCCGACAGGAAGGCCAGATCACCGGAGGAGTCTTTAATACCGATGACGTTCTCCAGCTGGGCAATTCCCTCTGCAGTCCACCATTTCTTGTGAATCCCAGTGCATTGGGGTATGTTGTACATGATGAGGGGGAAGTCAAGGGCATTGAGTGCATCGTAGTGCTCGTACTGCTCCTTGAACGACGGTTTTAGATAAAAAGGCGAGACAACCAGGGCGGCCTTCGCACCGGCGTCCTTGGCGTACCGGGTGAGCTCCAGCGTATGTTTTGTACCGGGGCAGCCTGTACCTGCAATCACCGGTTTTTTCCCTTTTGCCTCATCAATTGCCAGATCAATGACATGCCGCTTCTCCTTTTCGGAAAGGTACATGAACTCCCCGGTGGTGCCGCAGGGCACCAGGCCGTCTACGTGGGGGAGAACCCGGGAAATCAATCTCCTCAGTGCCTCATCGTCGATATTTTCGTGTTCACCGAAGGGTGTAACAAGGGCGGGGAAGATGCCCTTGAGCCAATCTGTCTTGGGCATATCAGTCACCCCCTTGCAGTCCTGCGAAGGCATCCTTTATGGCCCTGTCCGCTGCCTGATAGTTGTTTTCGTAGAGCCTCTGCCTGTCCAGCGCGTTGGGAGGTACGTGGACCTTGAGCATTATGAGCAGGTCGTTGATTTTATCCTTCGGAATTACACCCTGCTCTATGTTGTCAACAACCACCTTTGCCACAGCGCTTTGCGTGGGTCCGAAGATCATGTTCGCCTGCCTGAGGTTCTTTAGCTCCACGGCGGGAACGATGAGTGTGGATGGTCTCACTGTAAGGTTTGGCTCCAGTATGGTGGTCAGTGCCTCATGTCCATGTCTCGGGTGCGTGAGCTGGAGTGCAAAGGCCTTTCCAATGGGGCTTTTCTTCGTGCCCATTACAAGGTCCACATGCACCTGCTCCGCACCTTCGCCAGCATGGGCGGAACCTGTTGAAAGGTGAGAATCCGTAATATCATCCTCAATCAGTCCCAGGTCCGTAAACCGCTGGGCAAGTGGTTCTTGGGGTGGTGCGAACTCGTAGGGTGCAGGCTCGATCTTTCCCAGTTTTTCAAGCTCCACCCTTATTTCCTCCCTGTCCTCGTGGATGATCACCCCGCCCTCACGAAGGGGTTTTCTTGCTCTACCCACTTTTAGCCCCATCATGCGCAGAGCAGCCTTTACGGGCACCGCCCCGCCCAGCCTGCAGAATATCCTGGCCAGTTTCTGCACCTTCATCTGGAGCTCCTGGGCCTTCCCGAGGTCCCCTTCCGAAACGGCTACAAAGAGCTCTTGCCATATATCAGGGAATACCTGGGCCGAGGCCAAAATCATGCCCTTGCATCCGGCAGCCAGTGCAGGAAGGACCACCTCGTCATGCCCTA
>CP070726.1:1747691-1753562 GCA_020350865.1 Thermoplasmata archaeon | reverse complement strand
TCCTCTAACAACGATCTGAGGACCTATGAGCTTCGGTACGCGTTTTCCCGGGTCAAGGAGGTGAATTCCGGTCTGAAGCTCGATTTGGTGGGTTTCGATGCCTGCAGGATGGGCCTATTGGAGGTGGATTACCAGCTCGTGGATTATGCGGATATTGCTATTGGTTCTGAGAAGGATGTGGAGTGGGATGGGCTTCCTTATGATATGGTTTTGGGGAGGCTTGTTTCCAGTCCTTCCATGAGCCCGAGAGAGCTCTCCGAGATGGTGGTTCATGAGTACGTGGAGTCGTACAGGAACGGCTCCGTGGACAGCGGGGATTATGCAATTACGTTGTCTGCGGTGGATTTGGGGGCCTTAAACAGCACTCTGAATCAGGCCTTTGAAGAGTTCTCTAGGGAGGTGTCCCTTTCGATGCCCTATTTCAAGGCCAAGATCAGTGCCGTGAGGGGTTCTACCGAGAGGTACGAGGGCAACCAGTTCTTTGACCTCTACCATTTTGCCCAATTGTGTGCACAGGAAGGCAACCTGAGCAGGGAAATCCGGGTGGCTGCAGGGGAGGTAATGGATGCGATAGGGGACTGTGTCATTGCAGAGGACCACTGGAACCCTGCCAATCCGAAGCAGGGATACGCGCACAACGCCCACGGGATATCGTTCTACTTCGATGACATTGCTCTGCATCCCGATTACCGGGGGTTCGTCATAAGCGAGAGAACGGATTGGGATGAATTTTTGGACAGATATTACGGCGGCAGGCCAATGCCTTCTACTTCTCTTTCGGCGGACATCTCAATTTATAATGGGGATGGGACCTATGGGAACGACACGGTTGATATTTCGTTTCATACGAATAAAACAGCATTGAATCTGACTGTCAATGTGTATGATTCTGTGGGCGAGCATGTGGCTACTCTTTTCAATGAAAGTACCTTTGAAGGAATCGAGGGCGGCTTGTCATTTTACGTGTATGATTATGGGACGACCAGTGATTACTACACTTTTTCTGTGAGCCTTGCGAATTCATCCGGGATTTTGCAGAATTACACCGAGTTCAGTGAAGTATGGCTTGGGAACGAAAGGCCTGACGTGCTTGTGACCGATATGACCTTCTTTAGAGGGGACGGGACTTTGGTTGGCGGTGACAGCGGGAAGCACCCCGTGGCAAACGAAACAACGACTATAACAGCAAGGATCATGAACAGCGGCAGTGAGAACCTGACTGAAATTGGGATAGGGCTTTTTGACGGTGATGAGAAAATATCCCAACAATCCGTGTCCTTGGATGTCGGGGAGGAAGAGAGGGTTGATTTTGACTGGATTGCGGCAAACGGGACGCATCATATTAGACTGGTTGCCGATTTTGACCGGCAGGTCAGGGAAGTTGACGAGGAAAACAACGAGGTTTCGGAGGCAATAGAGGTGATATCCCCCCGTCCTTTGAAATCGCTTGTGATCAAGGGGAATGTGACAACGGTGAAGAATGAAACATTATCGGGAGTCAAGGTTGTGGCGATCAACCAGAGAACCCAGCAGGTAAAGAACGGAACAGTGGACAATGCCACGTTCACCATAATTCTCTATCCCGACTGGTACCTGAACGGCGACAACGTGACCGTGAAGGCGACCTACGAGGATAAGGAAATACAAACCTCCTTTGATGCGTATTCAGAGGATAAAAGAAAATATTTTACTTTCACATTCGAAAAGGAGGATGGGGAGGACTTTGAGATCGAACTGGTTGTGTTGGTGTTAGTTTGTGTGTCCGTAATCTGCTTGATTTTGGCGGCATTTTTGAAAATCAAAAAAGGTAAAGGTGCTTCAGAACCAGAAGAAACCCACGCAGAACCAATCGAAAGCGAGCCGAAAAAGGATGATTAGGAATCAACCCGTTTATCCCGGTCATTGATTAACCATGCTCTGCTCACTTGCCGAGCCCTTCCCCTCCTCCTTCTGCTGCCTCTCCGCGAGCATCTCTTTGTACAGCCTCCTCCTTTTAAGAAGAACGCCCGCTATGACGAGCACCACAATGCCCGCCACAATGGCCACGAAACCTCCCACTGCGTACACACTGATCTTGCCCACGCCGAAGAGGTCTATGGTGGGCGGCCCCTCGTCCCCGGAGGAGGCTCCCCCGTCCCCTCCTTCGTCCTCGTTGTGCACCCACACGTCCACGGACGTGACGGCATAGTAATCGCCGCTGGTGGCCTTGGCATAGATTGTGAGGTACCCGTTCCAGCCGCGCGTGTCCCATTCAACGCTCCAGACATCTGTGCCCTCCGCCTCAAGGGTGTAGGAGCTGAAGTTGGGATCCTCAATTGAGACCTCCACCTTGCTCAGGGAACCCTTGTCCACGGAGGCCCTGCCCGAGATGGACGTCGTTCCGCTCAGGGTCACATCCTCTGTGGGTTTATCAATAAAGACCTCCACCTCCACAAAGCCGCGGGCAAGCTCCACCGCCCTGTAGGCGTCCACGATGCCCCATCCGTACTGCGTATTGTATTTCGAGTCCAGCTGTGGATACGAAGGACTTCCCCTGGGCTCGGCAGACATCCTGAGCAGTTCTCTGAGCTTGTCCGGGGTCAGTTTGGGGCTCGCCTCCAGCATCAGGGCCGCCACACCCGCCACGTGGGGGCAGGCCATGGAGGTTCCCGATTGGGAGGTGGTTCCCGAGGCCGTGTTTGCCAGGGCCGATTCTATGTCCTCCCCGTAGGCACACACATCCGGTTTCAGCTCGTCATAGGGATCATCGTCCCCGTCATCCTTTCTGGGTCCGGTGAAGGAGAAATCCGAAAGCGTGTCATCGGACCTGTCTATGCTCTCATGGTCGTACACCGAGCCAACAGAGATGGACATGTCCGCTGCTGCAGGGGCGGGCACCTCATTGGAATTGTCGGCCACCCCATCCCCCCTCGGGGGAGGGTCCCCGTCATTTCCGATTGCCACCACCACAACCAGGCCCTGCTCCACTGCCCTGTTCACCGCCCTGGAGCCCTCATCCGTCCCGTCGGAATCCCCTCCACCCAGGCTCAGGCTGAGCACCCTGATATTGAAATCGTTTCTGTGTTCGATGCACCAGTCGATCCCTGCGATCACCTCGCCCCACTGATTGGGTGCCCAGTCCTCCATCACCTTGACATCCACCAGATTTGCCTGTGGGGCCACACCCACGTAATAGGCATTGGGTCCGCCTGTTCCCATGGCAATGCCTGCACAGTGGGTTCCGTGACCGTGCGTATCGTCGGGATTGTAGGAGCCGTCCCTGGGCGTGAAAAGGGTCTCCTCCTGGGTGAAATCAACCCCGGCCACGAGCTTCGGATCGCTGGTCGCCGGATTGTCGTCCTGATCATCCAGAAAATCATGGCGGGAAGTGGGGGAGCGCCCGCTGTCATCCACTCCCGTATCCAGGATGGCAATGGAAATCCCGTTCCCAGTGAATCCCAGCTCCCAGGCCGTGTTGGGGGAGTATTCCTCCGATTCCCTGGCCTTGATGGCCTTGGTACTCACGTCAAGGTTGGGATAGAATACGGGCTCGAGCTTCACCATGACCACATGGGGCAGGGAGGCTACGGTCTTCACATCCTTCACTGCAACGTCCCTGGCGCATATGACCTCGATGCATTTGTACACGTATTTCACGTCAAAATCGAATCCAGCCAGTCTTTCGACGTCCTCTTTTTCAGTGGGGCGGTCGTAGTTTATGAAAATGCTGATCCGCTCATCTTTCGGCTTCTCCTCGATGAGGTCGTGGATATGATTGCGGTTTAAATCCCCCTCCCAGTCATCCCACCAGTGCTGCCCCACCTCCACTTCTTGGATTACCTCCTCTTTGGCAGGCTGGCCCACTGCGTTGGTAAAGGAACAGGCGATGAAGAGCACCGAAAGCAGTACAGCGATGTTTTTGGACATTTTCATATGTTCTACACCATTACCTATCCTATATAATCGGAGGCTTATTAAAATTTTGTTTTTCCCCTTTTAAGCCGCAAATTGGGTTAATTTTATGGTGGCCAAGAACAGATACGGTTTGAAAGTTCCGGCTTTGAAGGGGGAAGAGCATCGAAAATATCACCGGTAAAATCCTGAATTATGAAACAGTGAGGCCCTCGCCGCTGTACGAGAAACTGGCTTCCGAAAGGCTAATATGCGGTGTCTGCGAGAGGCGATGCGGAATTGCACCGGGCCACATGGGTTACTGCCGCTCAAGGGCGAATATCCATGGAAGGCTGTACACGCTGGCCTTCGGTGATCTGAGCGCTCTCGAGAGCAGGCCCATCGAGATCAAACCCTTCTTCCACTTCCACCCGGGCTCCACGGCCTTGACATTCTCCACATACTCCTGCAACTTCGCCTGTCCGTGGTGCCAGAACAATCATCTGTCCCGGGCAAAACCCGGACCCGAATCCGGAAATCATGTTCCCCCCGAAAAAGTGGTTGATTTGGCCCTTCGGAACAAAGACAGCGGGTTGTGCGTTTCATTCCAGGAGCCCACAATGCTCTTCGAGTACTGCTTAGAGGTGTTTCCACTGGCCAAAAAGAAGGGCCTGTACAACTGCTTTGTCTCGAACGGGTACCAGACAGAAGAGGCCCTGAGGATGCTGAGAGATGCAGGCCTTACCGGCCTGAAGATCGATATAAAGGGTGATGCAGAGGTGTATAAGAAGTACTGCAGGAATGTGGATGTGGAAAAGGTATGGAGGAACGCTGCCCTGGCATCGGACATGGGCATCCACATGGAGATGGTAAACCTCGTAATATCGGATGTGAACGATGACGGTGCATGCATCGATTACATCATTGACAGCCACCTGAAACACCTGGGCCCGAACGTTCCCCTGCATTTCACCAGGTACCATCCCGCGTACGAATTCCACAATCCCCCGACATCAATCAGGATCCTGGAAATGGCGTACGAAAGGGCGAAAAAGCGGGGGATTTTGTTCCCCTACCTGGGGAACGTCACAGGGCATGAATACGAGGACACGTACTGCCCGGGCTGCGGTGAGCTTCTGATAAAACGATTGGGGTTCCGGATTGTGAGAATCAATTTGAAGGAAAGCAATACTTGTCCCAAGTGCGCACAAAACATTCCCATAACAGGCTACTTTTCAAGGGATTCTTCATCACATCAATAGGTGAACATTACCGAGCTTCACCCGGGTAAGGCCGGCCTTTTTCGCCTCGTCATAACAGGCCTCAGCCTCGTTTTTGGAGGTGACAGGCATATCGCTCATCTCGAAATCGGGGTGGAAGGCAAGGAGGGAATATGGTATCTCAGGGTCCAGGGAGGCCAAAAACTCCGCAATCTTGCCCACCTGGGACACATCCACATAGCCGGGCACGAGCAGTGTGCTCACCACAAGAAAGGGCACCTCTGGTCGCTCTTTTCCGTAATCTGCCAGAAACCGGATATTCTTCTTGGTCTGGTTGTTGGACACACCGCATAGGGCCTGTGAAAGGGATTCGTCCCAGGCCTTCAGGTCTATCTTTATGCACCCGCCTGATTCCAATGAAAGGGCGGCCGCGGCCTTCAGGTAGGGAGTGTTCATGGTTCCGTTCGTTTCCCAGCATATCCTCAGTATCCTGCCCCTGTTGTTTTCCAGGGCGATTTTCGAGGCCGAAATTGCATGAGCAACCTGTGCCGTGGGATCGCCTCCGAAGTAGCAGATGCAGCTGGTATCCTCCTTCACGTTTGAGGCCAGCTCTGCTGCGCTCATTGCTGGTGCCAGTTTCTTTGTGTTCAATCGGTAGTGCCAGTTCTGGCAGAACAGGCAGTCGAAGGTGCAGGCCCCGTAAAAGACGGCAAGGTTGTCGTACCCACGTTCAGGCTTGTTTTTTACGTTCGAATACCGAGGATACCCGGACCCGGTACCC
>CP070726.1:1744920-1747591 GCA_020350865.1 Thermoplasmata archaeon | reverse complement strand
ATTCTGCGGGAAAGCACAGGATCTTTCCCAGGAGCCCCGCAATAATTGGAAGGCGCGTTCAGAAATGTCATCCATCCAAGAGCGTGCATATCGTGGAGAAAATCCTGGGCGAGTTCAAATCTGGAAAAAAGGATTCTGCCGAGTTCTGGCTGCAGCTCGAGGGGAAATTCATTCACATTCGGTATTTTGCGGTGAGGGATTCCGAAGGCAACTACAGGGGTACCATGGAGGTTTCACAGGACCTAACTGAAATTAAGAAGCTCGAAGGTGAAAAGCGGCTTTTGGATTGGGAGTAGGGTCTTCTCGCTAATTTTAAATAAACAAAATCTTTACAGGCACGTTGATGGGGAGGTAAACAAATGGAACAAGACAGAATCTCATATCATGAATCGGTACGAAAGGTATATCAGAGAATCAAGAAGGACGGCATGACCAACATCTGGGACAGGTTCGAGGCCCAGGGTTTTGGAGGCGACCCGGACAAGAGGTGCGCCTTCTGCTGGGGAGGCAGGCGATGCGACCTGTGCTCGAACGGTCCATGCCGATCAGATGCATCAATTGACAAGAGAGGGGTGTGCGGCATCACCGCAGACGGCATGGCCATGCGCATGATGCTGCTTAGAAATGTTATGGGCGCATCCACTTACCAGTATCATACGGAGCAGACGATCAAAACATTGCGGGCCACTGCCAAGGGGGAAACGCCCTTTGATATCAATGAACCTCAGAAATTGAAGACCTTCGCCGGGCGCCTGGGGGTAGATATCTCGGGTTCTGAACAGGAGATTGCGCTTCAATTGTGTGAATTCGTGGAGGCGGATTTCAACAGAAAGCACGATGAGCCGAGCCTGATTGTAGCGGCGCTAGCCCCGGAAGAGCGGATCCGGGTCTGGAATAAATTGGGCATCTTCCCAGGGGGAATCCACGGCGAGATTATGTTTTCCACGAGTTCCTGTCTCACCAATGTGGACGGCTATTACGCAAGCCAGGCCCTCAAGGCCATGCGGCTGGGCATTGCCATGGCCTACCAGAGCCAGATAGTGAACGAGTTCTGCCAGGATATATTATTCGGCATACCCAGACCGCACAACATGCGTGTGGACCTGGGTGTGCTCGACCCTGATTACGTCAATGTGCTGCCCAATGGCCATGAGCCCTTTTTGGGCCTTGCAATGGTTCAGCTGGCCCGAAAGGAGGAGTGGCAGGGGAAGGCCAGGGCAGAGGGTGCAAAGGGCCTCAGGGTCATAGCCAACATTGAAACCGGGCAGGAGATGATTCAGAGGTGGGAGATGGATGATGTTTTCTATGGTTTTACAGGCAACTGGATCAGTCAGGATGCTGTATTGGCCAGCGGATGCATAGACCTCTTCGGATGCGATATGAACTGCTCCATGCCCATAGACCCGATGTATGCCGAGAAGTACAAATTCAAGTTGATGCCTCTCAGTGAAGTGGTGGCATTCGAGGGAGTCACCGATAGGCTTGATTATATCCCAAAGGAGGCGGAGAATCAAGCAGCAAAGCTCCTAAATATGGCCATTGACAATTTTTCAGAACGCAGGGCGAATGTGGAACCTGTTACTGACCTGCCCGTAAGCGAGGCTGTGGTGGGTTTTTCTACCGAAAGTATAGTCGAAGCTCTTGGTGGTTCCCTGGATCCTCTTTTAGACGCGATCAAGAACGGTACATTAAGAGGTGTCGTGGGCATGGTTTCGTGCACCACTTTGAGGGACACCGGGCAGGATGTCCACACGGTAAGACTTGTGAAGGAACTGATCGCCCGGGATTTACTTGTGCTCTCTATGGGATGCGGCAACGGTGGGGTGCAAGTTGCCGGGCTTTGTAAATCCGAGGCAAAGGAACTGGCAGGATCAGGCCTGAAGAAGATATGTGAAGCCCTCGGTATACCACCGGTGCTGAGTTTCGGGACATGCACAGATACCGGACGTGCTGCAGACCTGGTAGCTGCTGTGTCACAAGCTCTTGGTGGGGTGCCGATCCCTGATTTACCGGTGGCTATAGCTGCACCCGAATATATGGAGCAGAAAGCCACAATCGACGCTGTTTTCTCCCTTGCTTTCGGTCTGTATACATATGTCAATCCCGTTCCCACGGTTACCGGGGGCCCAGACCTGGTCAGGCTCCTCACTGAGGACTGCAAGGATATTACCGGGGGAAGATTGGATGTGGGGACAGACCATGTCAAAGCTGCGGAAAACATCCTGGTTCATATAGAGGGCAATCGAAAGAAACTGGGCATCTGATTTTATACGACAGCCTGAGTTAAATGCTACCCGCAAGTAATTGATTGGCAGTGTAAGGTGGGTAGATAAAAAAAGCCGACGGAGGGATCTGGGGACCCAAATTTATTATAAAAATTTGGATAAAAAAAGGCCATCTCAGCTATACATCAATCTCATCCGATAGGCCAAAGTAAGTGCATCCCGCAAGCAATTGATTGGCAGTGTAAGGGTGGTAAATAAAAAAAGCCGACGGAGATGATACAGAACCAAATTTTTATTAAAAATTTGGATAAAAAATGGACATCTCCAATTCTACCTCGCTGTTATCCGATAGCCCGATTGTCCTGCACACCGCAACACAGCAGAGTGGGTTTGTAAGGTGGGTGAATATTAAAAGCCGACGGAGGGATCTGAACCCCCGACCTGCT
>CP070726.1:1741995-1744820 GCA_020350865.1 Thermoplasmata archaeon | reverse complement strand
GAATACTGCTCTTCAGTATGTTGCATGTTCGCCATGAAGGAGGCCATCATCGCACAGGAGCATTCGGAAGGACTGAAATCCACCATTTTCTTCATGGATCTGCGTGCCTTTGGCAAGGAGTTCGATGACTACTATAGGAGAGCTGAGGAGGAGCACGCAATCAAGTTTATACGATGCAGGGTGGCCGAGATCAGGGAAGTTCCTGAGACAAAGAGCCTCATCATCAAGTATGTTGTTGACGGGGAACCCAAGGAAGAAGAGTTCAACATGGTGGTGCTCTCCACCGGTTTTCAGCCTCCACAAAACGTCAGGGAAATGGCAGAAACAATGGGCATCGATTTGAACAAGTACGACTTCTGCGCAACGGGCGCCTTTTCACCCCTGGAAAGCTCAGTACCCGGGGTCTACGTCAGCGGTGTATTCAACGGACCAAAGGATATACCCGACACAGTGGCCCAGGCTTCCGGAGCCGCAGCCAAGGCCTCATCCATCATATCCACGGAGAGAGGGAAGATGATAACGCCCCTCGAATACCCGCCTGAGAGGGATATCACAGGTGAGGAGCCACGCATAGGCGTTTTCATCTGCCACTGCGGTATCAATATCGGTGGTGTGGTGAACGTGCCCGAGGTCGTGGAATATGCAAAGACGCTCCCAAATGTTGAACATTCAGAGCACAACCTGTATACATGCTCCGAGGATACCCAGAAGGGTATTAAGGAGAAGATAGAGGAACACAAATTGAACAGGGTGATTGTTGCCTCCTGCACACCGAGAACGCATGAACCCCTTTTCAGGAACACCACAAGGGAGGGCGGACTGAATCCCTACCTCTTCGAGATGGCGAATATACGAGACCAGTGCTCCTGGGTGCACATGCACGATGCAGATAATGCAACAAAGAAGGCCAAGGACCTGGTTCGCATGGCCGTGGCCAAGTCAAGGCTGCTTGAGCAACTGTATCCATTAACCTTGAAAGTCTCCCAGAAGGCTTTGATTATCGGCGGTGGCCTCTCAGGTATGACGGCAGCCCTTGAGATGGCAGAGCAAGGCTTTGAAACGCATCTTTTGGAAAAGGAAAGCGAGCTGGGCGGCAACCTGAGGCATATTCATTACGTGCTCAGCTACAAGGGTGAGGATCCACAAAAGATACTCAAGGAGACCATTGAAAAGGTGATGAACAACGATAAAATTAAGATACACCTGGGGACGACCCTGAAAACCATCGAGGGCTTCATGGGCAATTTCAAATCGGTGCTCTCAGATGATACCGAATTCGAACACGGCGTCGTCATCGTGGCAACTGGCGGCCAGGAGTACAAACCAACAGAGTACTTATACGGACAGGATGACCATGTGCTGACCCAGATGGAGCTGGAGGAGAAACTGGCTTCAAGCGATATAGTTCCCAAAAGCGTTGTCATGATCCAGTGTGTGGGCTCAAGGACCGAGGAGCGGCCCTACTGCAGCAGGGTGTGCTGTGCCGATGCCGTAAAGAACGCGCTTAAAATCAAGGAGATAAATCCTGATGCGGATGTCATTGTGCTCTACAAGGATATAAGAACCTACGGTTTCAGGGAGGACTACTACAGGGAAGCGGCAGACAAGGGCGTTCGGTTCATCAGGTACGATGATGAGAACAAGCCTGAGGTGGGAAAGGAGGGTGATGCCCTGGCCGTGAAGATAAAGGACCCAGTTCTGGGGGAGGATATCACCATCAAGCCTGAGTATGTGGTGTTGAGTGCTGCAACACTGCCACAACCGGACAATGAAGAGCTTGCCAAGATGTTGAAGGTGCCTCTTTCCAAGGACAAGTTCTTCTTGGAGGCACACATGAAGTTACGGCCTGTGGACTTTGCAACCGATGGCATATTCCTCTGCGGCCTGGCCCATTCACCCAAGTTCATCGACGAGAGCATCTCACAGGCATGCGGTACCGTTTCCAGGGCATGCACTGTTCTCTCAAATGAAATCATGGAGCTCGAGCCAACCATCTCGGAGGTCATAGACAAGAACTGCGATGGATGTGCCTACTGTATCGACCCCTGTCCTTTCAACGCTTTGACGTTGATTGAGTACATGAGAAACGGCCAGTTGAAGAAGACTGTGGAGAGAAACGAGGCCGCATGCAAGGGCTGCGGTGTGTGCATGGCCACATGCCCCAAGCAGGGCATCATGGTGAAAGGATTCAAGCTCAATATGTTGAGTGCAATGGTCGATGCGTGTCTGGAGGTGGCTTAGATGCAAGAAGGAGAAGCAATAGGGGGAGCAGGAGAAGAGGATTTCGAACCCCTCATTATCGCGTTCTGCTGCAACTGGTGCTCCTATACTGGGGCAGATTTGGCAGGAACATCGAGGCTGCAGTACCCGCACAATATCAGGATCGTCCGCGTCATGTGCTCGGGTATGGTGCACCCCAATCTGGTCATAGACGCACTTTCCAAGGGCGCGGACGGTGTGCTCATGTGCGGCTGCCACCCGGGGGACTGCCATTATATCGAAGGCAATCTCAAGGCTGAGAAAAGGGCGGATGCTATTTTTCTCATGCTGGAGGATTTGGGTATCGAACCCGAGCGGTACCGCCTGGAGTGGATATCGGCATCGGAGGGCCAGCGTTTTGCCGAGGTCATGAAAGACATGACCGAGCAGGTTAGAGCCCTGGGGCCGAGCCCATACCGGATGTATTAAACAGCGTCTGCTCTTGGATTTGTTATAATGTAATAAGGAACTTAATATGCTAATTATCGACTATGCTATTTGTATCCAAATCATTATATAACAAGATACAGTAGTAACTGGTGAATCGGAGAAATGAGACTTTTTTG
>CP070726.1:1736551-1741895 GCA_020350865.1 Thermoplasmata archaeon | reverse complement strand
CTTCCAGTATACGGTTCCGTTTTCTGGACCCACATCAACCCATGAGGAGAAGTTCTGACTGTCCCCGATGGACGGATCGGCGCCCTCCGTACCCACGGCACTCCAGTTTGCCTCCACCGTTCCTATATAGCCGTAGGTGTTGTTGTACAGCGAGGCGTTGCCCCATTGAATGTGGTTATGGTCCACAATGAAGGTGGTGCTCAGGGGAATGCCCCCGGGCACGTCCGTGATTTCTATGTAATCCGCTCCGGGAGCGATCACCGTATAAGTAACGGTATCCTTAAACCAGGTGGTGCCGCCATCGGGAGAATAGGAAACGTTCCACAGAACTGTCCCCGGATCCAGGCCCACGTTTACCCATGAAGATATGGATTCGTCTGGACCGATATACGGCACTGCCCCTCCCAAACCCAAGGCGGTCCAATTCGCCTCTACCGTTCCGAAGTATCCCACGGTACTGTTGTACAGCGAGGCATTGCCCGACTGGTTGTAATTGACGTTCACTATCGCATCGGTTATGGGTGTTCCCCCAGGTGTATCTGTGATTTCCATATAGTCCACAGTGGGAGGAACCACAGTGAAGTTGACAGTATCCGTGTGGTTGCCGATAGTATCTTTGTACAAGACTTTACACATTGCATACCCGGAATTGAATCCCACCTCGAACTTCGATGTCGCCCCGCTCGTGGTATTGACCCATGGTGTCGCACCGTCTCCGCCCTCCGCACTCCAGTTGGCGATGATGGAGCCCACGTAGCCTTCCGTATCGTTGTACAGCGAGATATTGCCTGTTTTATTGTAACCGTGAGGGACCGTTGCATCAGAAACAGGTGTACCGTCGGGTGACTCTGTGATTTCAACGTAATCGACACTGGGCGGATTAACCGTGAACTTCACGGTATCGTTGTATGTGCCGTTAAAATACGAAGCATTCCATAACACCATACCCCATTTGCTGCCTACATTGACCCAGGTATTATTTGCCGGTGTGGGGCCAAAGGAAGGGGTGGCACCGCCGAATCCCTCTGCGGTCCAGTTCGCTTTCACCAATCCGATATATCCGGATTCATTGTACAGGGACGCGTAGCCCCACTGCATATAATTGATGTCCACTGATTTGTTCTCGATTTCTGTCCCGCCCTCTGTGTATGTGATTTTAAGGTATATGTCCTCTGCTGCAGCCCCACGGGAGAGGGTCAATGAGAGTATAACAAGGGCCAATATCCCAAATCCAACCAGCAGGAACATATTTCGGAACCGTGGTTCGGACACCCGCGCCCAAATCCCGTCCAAAGGACTTTCTTCCATGTACGAACCCCCAACCGTTCAAGGATAAACAAATCGGTATGGATGTATGCCACCGAAGGCCGATTCTCCCCTTAACAACCTTCTATTATCACGTTGCTATAAATAATTATCTAATAGATTATCCGATTTCAGTGGTAATCAAAACCATCCCCAACCTGCCCCCTCATCTTCTCTTAAGCCAATGGGCGCGAAGCTCCCTTCGCAGAAACAGGATGAAAACGAGCAGTACCACCGCAAGGAACACGAGAATCACCACCTCCCACGGAAACTGGTCCTCCTTGGCCCCTTCATGGTCCTCTGTGGTAAACTCCCAGCCGTAATCATCCTCCATCATGTTGCCTGCTCTGTCCCTGGCACTGGCTGACAGCGTTATGTTGTACGTTGTATCGCCGGCCAGTTTCCCCGAGGGTGTGAAGACCAGCGTGTTCCCATCCCAGTTTAGTGTCCCCGGAGCGTACGGTGTGATCCTGAAGGCACCGTACAAACTGGCGTTGTCCATGGGCTCTGAGAAAGTGATCCTAATCTGTGTATCCACGGGGACATTCGAGCCTTCCGGTTGTACTTGGGTTACGGTGGGGGGGAAGGGATCCACCTTTGTGGTGAATGTGAACGTGTACTCTTCTGCCAGGGCATTGCCGGCGGAATCCATGGCATTTGTGCCAATCGTGACGGTGTAGGTGGTGCCGGGTGCGAGGTTTGTAGGTTCGAAAATCAGGGTGCTGCCCTCCCACGAGAGGCTGCCCTCAACACGCGGTGTGATTTCGAAGACTCCCATCACGGACACTTTATCCATGACCTCGCTGAAGGTAACTTTGACGGTGATGTCCAATCCAACTTCCTCCTCGCCCGGGGAATGGCCCACAACAAAGGGCGGGACCTTGTCGGGTTCGGTTGTGAAGCTGAACTCGTACGGGAAATCGAGGGCGTTTCCCACTATGTCCTGCGCCTCTGCACCGATTATCACGAAGTAGGTCGTACCAAATAAGAGGGGTGTATTGGGAATAAAGGTGAGCCTGTTTGCCTTCCAGCTGAAGCTGCCGTGAACCTCGGGGATGATGATGAATGCGTCGTTGAGGGTGGATCTGTCCATTGGCTCGTTGAATATGACGGCGATGTCGGTGTGAATCGATGCGTTTTCACCGGTTGGAAAATGACCCGTTATCTCGGGGGGTGTTGAGTCCTTTTCGGTTCTGAAGCTCCACTCAAAATCGCTTTCCAAAAAGTTGCCTGAGATATCGGCTGCAAGGCCCGATATCGTGACGGTGTATTCCGTGTCGTAATCCAAAAGAAATGCAGGTGTGAAAATGGTGGTATTTCCCGCCCATGTGATGGTGCCTTGGTTTTGTCCATAGGTTTGAATGCCGTCGGTAAAACTGAAGGCCGCCTCGACACTGTACTCGTTCATGCCCTCGCTGAATGTTATCCGGATATCGGTTTTGACGGCAACGTCCTGAACGCTCAGGGCGGGATGCACGGCCACGATGGAAGGAGGCTCGGAATCCGGTTTGTCCGCGGTCTTGAACTGCCATGTGTAATCATCATCTTCCCCTCCATGAATGCCGTCGCCGTCCCCATCCAGCTTATTTTTCACATGGTCCTCCGAGAAAGCGGTGATGGTCACCGTATACTGGGTGGCGTACGAGAGATTCTCGTAGGGATAGAACGCCATGGTGTTGCCGTTCCAGTTGAAGAAACCGTGGTTGCGGTCGTACACATTTATTCCGTCGGTCACGGAAAAGGTGTTCTCCACCGAAACATCGCTCACCACTTCACTGAATATCACCTGAATGAAAGCGTGTATTGAGTTGCCCGTTCCCCTTGGGGCCGCGGATACTATGCTGGGGGGTGTGCTGTCCAGAACCAGCTTGATCTCGTTTGATTGCTCGAGGTTGCCCACCCTGTCCACTGCCCAATATCTGATGGTGAAGAGCCCGTCCTCCCCCAGACCCGAGATGTTGAAAGGACCGAGGTACTCAGCAGAGGACAGTACCAACGTGCCTTCCCTGTCCAGGACCGAGTAATAGATGTGCGCGACCCCGCTGCCTTCAGTTTCCTGGGCTTCAAGTGTGATTTCCGTATCCTTGGACACCCTCCAGTCATCTGCGGGTCTGAGTCTGTATTTTGGAACTCCAATGTCGTGCTGTGAGGTGGGAGATGAGGTGTCCAGGCAGATGGTAAGAAAATCTGTGATGCCCGTGTTACCCAGGTTGTCCACGGCATAGAATTCAATGACGTACATGCCGTCCGGATAGCTCAGGGAGAAGGATGATGTCGAAAGCCAGCCCGAACGGTAGTTGCCTAAGTCATCGCGCACCCTGTGCCAGATCCCCGCAATCCCGCTGCCGTCATCACCGTTTTTTACAAACAGGTTGCTTACGCTCACATACAGCACGTCATTTTGGGTGTCCAGATAGTATTTGCCCTGGGGCGAAATTACGCTTGCGGGTAAGAGATTGTCCAGGCGCACCACCACAGTGTTCGTGTTTTCGGGGTTGCCCATGTTGTCCTGGCCCCTGAAGTAAATGGTATATTCACCGTCGGCAAATGAGGAATTGAGGAAGAACTCACCAGCATAATTCTTCCAGCCGGAGTCGTAGGCACCGCCGGTTATGCGGTATTCCAGGGAGGCTATGCCCGAGCCGTTTTCGTATAGTACGACCAGTGACAGCGGGGTTTTTGATGTGATGTTGAGGATGTGGGCGGCATCGCCCCCATAACTCGGCTTTCCCACATTCAGTGAGGTGGTTGGAGCTTCGATATCGAGGTACACACTCAAGCTGGAAGTTATGGCGTTCCCGAGGTTGTCGGATGCCCTGTACTGTATGGTGTAAGTTCCTTCGGAAAGTCCTGTCAAATTGAAGGGTTCCGAATAAGGCTGCCAGCCGCTGTCGTAAAAAGCGTTGAAGATACGATGTTCTATCGATGAAATACCCGAGCCTGCTCCATCGGAACTGGATATGGCAATCATGCTGGCATCCGATATATTGTAAATATCTATTTCGAATTTCCTGTATAGGGGCGGACCTGTTGTTTGGCCAAGGGAGGGCGGTGAATCGTCAACATAGATGTACAGAGTCGCTGTACCCTGCATGTTGCCGAGGTTGTCTTTGCTTCTGAACTCGATTGTGTAGTTGCCGTCTCCACGGAAGAACGTACCCGCCACATTGAATGCGCTTCCCGCAAGCCATCCCGAGTCCACTCCAAGGTCTTCGAATGTGAGTTTGAATTCCACGGAAAACATATCTGGCATGCTGCCCTGAAATTCGGTGCTCTGAATGGCAAATGGCGTGGTTGATGTGACGTTAATCCTTCCTGCGGTTCCCGTGGTCCAGTTGGGCGACCCTATATCGATTGTTGATTGCGGACCAGTGTTGTCCAGAAATACGGTGATGTTGTTCGCAAGCTCCGCTTGATTAAGATTGTCTGTGCTGTAAAACCATACTGTGTAATAGCCATCCGCCCAAGAGGGCTCATCCAGATAAAAGGGCACGCCCTCGGCAATCAGGGTCCAGTCCCTGACAAACTGGCCCGTGTCATTCTGAATCCGGTATCGAATTGCGTCTATTCCCGAGGCATTGGACATACCGGCACCGGCAATGCTAAGGCCCGATGGATTATCCATTGCGGACAAGGACAGGCGTGTGGCAGAGGTTACGTTGACGATATCAAAAGGCCATGCACGGTGCCATGGCTCACCTATGTCTAGGCTTGTTTGAGGTGCCGAGTCGTCCACGATCACTATTCTCGTCCTTGTCTTCTCGTTCTTGCCCAGGGTGTCGTTGCTGTAGTATTCGATCTTGAAGGTACCTTCGCCCCAGGACATGGAGAAGTTGGCTCCATCTGCAGTGTAGTTGTACCAACCCTTGACCACGATGCCCAGGTCGAGGTCCAAAATCCTGTAATATGTGTAGAATGGAGGATTCTCGCCTCCCACCGTGAAAATTAGCTCTGTTGTGGAATTGACATAGAGGGCGAGGCTGGAATAGGAAGGCAAGGCCGTAAGTGATGTTACGGGGTAGTCTGTGACGTTCAGGAT
>CP070726.1:1732710-1736451 GCA_020350865.1 Thermoplasmata archaeon | reverse complement strand
TGCGAGAGAGCGCTCTCAACCATAAACGTTGGACAGCTGGAGGATCAGCTGGATAACTTTCTCAAAAACGGGACAGCAAGAAAGGTTGGAAAGAAGATCGAAATTGACCTGACTTCGGCGGGTTTTGACAAGCTTCTGGGCTCGGGAAAGATCTCATCGCCTCTGGTCATCAAGGTAAAGCAAGCAACAGACAGGGCCGCAAGCAAGGTAGCAGCCCAGGGAGGCGAACTGGTGCTGACAGAGGAAAAGGAGAAAAACACGGTAGAGGCTGAGTGATAATGGCAGATATCGAAAGGAACACCACAGTGGCCATTCCGGTGATAATCGTATATGTGGCAATAACCGTATTTTATTCCTACACCAACCAGTTCGATCCGGTCATATCTTTCATATTTGCGGCCGTCATGGCCCCGTTATTCGGTCTGCTCTTCCTCATGCTGTCCTACACAGGGGAGGGAAGCAAGCTTCTCGGTCTGAAACCCGTTACCGATAGACTGCCAGCCGTGAAGAAGCCTGAGGGCCACGTCCATTTCAGAACGAAGATGATGTGGACACTGCTCATTCTGATAGTCTATTTCATAATGACGAATGTCTTCATATACGGGATAGACAAGGAGAGCACACTGGACCTGTTCTCGGAATATCGTGCCATCATGGCCGGGGCCTCGGGCTCCCTCATGCATCTTGGGATCGGACCCATAGTCACAGGCTCCATCATCATGCAGCTGTTCACAGGTGCCAAGATCATAAAATTGGATCTGACAAAACCCGAGGACAAGGCCATCTACCAGGGTACACAGAAGCTGCTGGTCATCGTCATGATCATCGTGGAGGCTGTACCCCAGGTGTACGGATACCTGAAACCCGACCTCAATCTCATTGGCAAGCTGGATACGATGACGGGAGGATACGGAGAGCTTTTGGCTAAAACCCTCATCGTTCTGCAGCTGTGTGTTGGCAGCTATCTCGTATTCTTCATGGACGAGGTTGTATCAAAGTGGGGGATAGGAAGCGGCATCTCGCTCTTCATCGCCGCTGGGGTTTCGCAGGCCATATTCACGGGTACGATAAGCTGGATTCCCACGGATGCCTCGAAGAGGTACAACATCGCAGGTGCAGGGGATGCTCCTTCCGGGGCCATCCCAAAGACCTTTTATCTTATGGGCAACTCCAACGTCGCACAGCTGAGCCAGGGGCGATTGGAAACCATTCTATTGGGCCCGCCGAATCCCATCATTGCCCTTGTGGGCACCATCGTGATTTTCCTGGTTGTGGCCTATGCAGAATCGTCCAGGGTGGAGCTGCCCTTGGCCCACGGCAGGGTGAGAGGGGCCAGGGGACGGTATCCCATCAGGCTGATCTACGCGTCCAATATCCCGGTCATTCTCATGGCCGCTGTGCTGGCCAATGTGAACATGTTCTCATTGCTTCTATGGTCCCATCCCACGGCAAGCAAGATCCCCTTGATTGGGAACCAGTGGTGGATAGGAGGGTTCACCGATACCCAGAATCCCACCCAGCCCACCATGGGAGGGGCGTACTACGTCTCCAGAGTGAACGGGGTCAGCGAATGGTTCCTTCCTTTGATGAATCCCGACCGTTACGGTGCCTATATGCGTGGTCATGAGTACTGGCAGGTGGCTGCCCATACCATCATATACTTCTCAGTCATGGTCATAGGCTCCATCATATTCGCCAAATTCTGGATAGACACGACGAACATGGGTCCCGAGGCCGTGGCAAAACAGATCCAGGATTCCGGTATGCAGATTCCCGGTTTCAGACGGGACCCCAGGGTCTTGAAGAAGGTGCTGGAGCGGTACATTCCGGTGGTAACCATCATCAGCGGCGCCTTTGTGGGGGGTCTGGCCGCACTGGCTGACATGGTTGGCACGGTGGGCAACACGAGCGGAACAGGGGTGCTTCTGACGGTGGGCATAGTCATAAGACTGTACGAAGACATAGGAAGGGAGCAGCTCATCGAGATGCATCCTGTCCTGAGAGGCTTCTTCGGCGGGGAGTAGGCAGCCAGGGCTATGTACTTTTTTCATCGAATCCGTGATGTTGTCAGCCAAAACGTATAAGTCCCATTAATTAAATAATCGTCATTGGTCGTAGCATGAATATCGGTCCAGCAGGTTTCCACAAACTCCCAGCATGCTTGGTTGTCATTTCACTGCTACTGCTATCATTCTCAGATGGTCTTCATACCTCGGCGCAGGACGAGTACACAACTTCAGAGTCCACGATCCTGGATTCGGAAATAGAGTTCTTGGTTTTGCAGATCCCCGATTCGGTCGGCGAGGGATTTGAGCCCCACATCCTTGTGGGCCCTGGGACAGATGGCTCCGAGTGGCTCTATATCGACTCGCCGACGGGGCTCGGCAGCCAGCTCTCGGGCAACCTCTGGATATCAAAGGACGGGGGCTACACATGGGATTTCAAGGAAACGGGCCGTCCCCCCATAAATTACGGGGGTTCGGGGGATTCCTACACTGCCATCTTCTCGGATGGAACAATTGTCTTTACGGATCTCTATCTTATTACGGTTACTGTGGACACGTCCCTTGACGGCGGGGACACATGGATTCAGAATCCCCAGGCCTCAGTGAGACCAATTGACGATAGACAGTGGCTCGATATAGGGCCCACAGTGGGATTCGGTGATCCCGAAACACTGTACCTGACCTACAACCAGATTCCCGGAGGACTCTATATCCAGAAATCCCAGTTCACGAGAACAGGGCTCGGTTGGATTGCCGGAAACGGGGGATTGCCTGTTTCCACCAACGTGGGTTCCAGGGATCATTTTGTGGTTGACAAAAACGACGGCACGCTGTATCTTCCGAATATGGAGGGGAGAAATCTCATAATGTACATCTCCACGGACGGGGCCAACACGTTTTCATCCTACTCCGTGATGGAGACACTGGATGATATCAAGAACATCTTTATTGCAGCAGATGTTGACACGGCGGGCAATGTCTATCTTGCATGGTGCGACAAGGCCGACATCTTTATGGCGGTATCTGCCGACAGGGGGGCGACCTGGGATATTACCAAGGTCACACAGACCCTGGGTGCAAGAACTCTTCCGTGGATTACCGGGGGTGATCCCGGTAGGGTGGGATTGACATGGTACGAGAGTGCAACCGAGGGTGATTGTGACAACACGGAAGAGATGGTAAATGCCACCTGGGACATGAAAGCCGCCATTTGCATCGATGCGCTTGCGGATAACAAGACCTTTTTAATCACGACTGTGCATGAGAATGTGCACACAGGGACCATCAAGACAACAGGGGCCTCAAGCGATGACGCGGACAGGGATCTGGGTGATTTCTTTACCTGTGATGTGGATGGTGTGGGGAGGCTGGTTGTCACCTATGGAATGGACGGGGATGACGGGCCCAATGCCCGGCAGTCAGTTGTGATGTTCGCCAAGCAGATGGAGGGACCGTTTCTCAGGGAGAACGTGGGCCCTGTGGCCAACTTCTCCTACGAGACCGATGGCCTGATAGTCAAGGTGGACGCTGAAAGATCATTCGATTTCAATGACAAGAGGATCGAGCAGTACATCTGGGACTGGGGAGACGGTACAAACATGTCAGTATCGGACCCTGCAACAGAGCATATGTACAACAAGACGGGGAACTACAATATCACGCTCAAGGTTGTAAACGAGGATGGCTTGAGCAACAGGACCGCCATGGAAGTGACGGTGGAGGAGATAAGAGAGGA
>CP070726.1:1718730-1732610 GCA_020350865.1 Thermoplasmata archaeon | reverse complement strand
CTGTGGCATTCTTGGCAGTCCACGTCCTCCTCATGCGCTTCATGGCAGGAGGCGCAGTCCTGCAGGGCATGGCCCATACCGGAATTGTCCAGCTCAAGCTTTTCTGCCAAATGATACTGCCCCGTTTCCTCGTAGTGACAGTTGACACAGAAATCCTGACCAATGGAGGTTTCCTGTTGCTCCCTGAAGTGTGTAAAATTCAGGTCAGAGGGATCATGCCCGTCTGTGTGACAGTCGGGGCATTCGTCGAACGGTTCCGAGGTGGTATGGCCGGGATCATCGAGTAGCCCTCCGTACCCGTTCTCCACATGACAGGTGTCGCAATCCACATCCGCCTCATGTTCCCCGTGGCATGCAAGGCAGTCTTCAACGAACCCCTCTCTGAAATGAAGTTCCTCCATCTCGAATCGATCGTACACGTCGCTTTGGTGACAAGCATTGCAGAAATCACGGGATACGGTACCGCTGTCATGGGTTTGTAGGGCCACATTCAAGGGATTATGGCCCCCCTGCACATGGCAGGAACCGCAGTCATCGAAGGGGTCCGCCAAGGCGTGTTGAGGTTCATAGGCACCCCCTTCATCATGACAGAGGAGGCAATCGGGGCGGGTCTTGTGAGATAGGTGACATTCCTGGCACTCGTTGCTTGTGAAATGCTTCGAACCTGCGGTCTCAAGCTCGCTGTATGCATCGTGATGGCAGCCTGAGCAGAAACTGGTGTTTGCTGTAAAGGTGCCTGTTTCTGTGATTACGGTGTACGGTACCGTGGCGTCCTCGGGGTGGTTTCTGCTGTGGCATTCTGCACAGTGCCCTTTGACCACCGCGTGCCCCCTAAGCTTCGGTTGTCCCGCCTCGCCCTCCTCGTTGGGGTGACATGCCGCCATGTGGCAGGTGTAGACACCATGTAGCTCCATTTCCTCCGAATCCACTTCATGGCATACATGACAGGCCTCGGCCGCCAGCCCGAAGCCGTTGTCCCTTGGGTCGTGGCATTCCTTGCAGTCCTCCAGTTCCTCGAGTTCCGAAAGGTCCGTCCCGTTCACCGTATCAGGATGGTAGGTGGTCATCCTGAGCCACACCACCTTACCATTGACTTCGGAATACCCCTCCCCTTCGGGCCGGGGGGCCTCGAACTTCCAGTCCACCTCGTATTCCTCGTGGCAGCCCTTGAGGCAGTTTTCCGAGGGGACATGGCCGCCCAAATCGTCGGGGTCGTAACCGGCTATGTACTGTCCCCACACCTCTCCCGGCACCGCCAAAAAGGAACCTGCAAGTCCGGTTATACCCGGACCGGAGTGACATTGTGCGCACGTTACATTGTGCTCGTAGTGAGTCTCCATGTAGCTGTTGTTATCTGGCTGGGTGTAGCTGTCGTACACAGGTTCCATGGCGTGACACCCCATGGATGTGCAGAACTCGCTTGTCTCGTGCCATTCCAGAAAGTGCCCCACTGCGAAAATTGCCGCCGCCACCCCGACAAAGGCCAGAAGAATCAAAATCACACCCTTGATTCTCGCCTTGTTCAATTTCTTGAATATCAATGCGGATATGAGCAACCAGATGAGGGCGATGATTGCGAAGACGATGAGCGATTCAACGAATATCATCTTCTCTACTCCCAATTCCAGCATGAGATTTACGATTTTTTGCCCTATAATTTTGTATTGGTATTAAGGTTTTGCTCTTTTGGGCTCTGGGTGTTTCCCGCCGTGTATTGGAATTTATGGATAGATTTTAAACCAAATCTTTGGGCTGCGTCTCATCTTCTTCTCAGAACAAATACCGCCGAAATAACGATCAACCCCGCAAACACGCCCAAGGCCAAGGGTGTGATGTCGATTTCCTCCTCCTCTTCGAACGCTCTCAATTCCCTGTTAGAGGTGGAGTTCCATGAATAGCCGTCGTATGCTGAGAAATGGTACGAGTACCTGCCCTCCGGAAGTACGGATAGATGGTAGAAGGTCACCCCCGCCGTGGCGTTGTAGGGTCCCGGGGGTTTTTCCTCCATTTCGAATGAGCCCAGACCGCTGATGTTGACTGTGACGTTTAATGGGGTATCGTGATTGATATCGGAATAGGTGACCTCGAAATCGTAGGTTTTCCCGTCCGCAAGGAGCAGTGCCGTGGGACTTGTTAACTGGGGGGGAGTATTCTCGGCAGGTTCAGGTATGGGAACGGGCACATCGAGCTCCTTATAATAGGGGTCGCCATCGGACCCGAACATCACCACAACCTTGACGGTATGATTCCCGGGGGCGTTATTCACCCGCCAATGAAGGAAGCTGTTGTCCGAAGCCGGCCTTTCTATGTAGCTACTTGGCGGTGCGGTTCCATTGGGATCGGCAACAACGGTCCACCCGGCCTCCGATATGTTGCCCCTATCTGTTGTCAGCAGCATGACACCGTACTTGTCCGATTTTGCAGGCATGTCAGCCATATCCACCCTCACCCTTATGCCGATGGCAGGTTCGGATTCCCCCACGGAAAAGGAGGAATGCCCCGCACCGAGACCCAGATATGGATTCGGTTCATGACAGGACATGCAGTCCTTTCCGTCGGAAAAGGGCTCTTCTGGCCCTCCCTCATGTCCACAGGATGTGATGGTTCCAGTGGAAACCAGACAGAAGACGAAAAGCCAAAGGATCATCCGTGCGGAGCGCATCTTCATTCCAGATAATATTGTGATATTCTTATAAATCATTTTGCACGGGGATTTGTGCAGGCCAAAAGCATTGCTGAGCCGATATCGGAACGGTTTAGAATGAAAAATCTACATGCCCAGTAACGAGCAGCACATCTCCGAGAACTCAATATTCAGGCCCAGGTTCTCCGCGTACTCAACGGCCTTGTCAGTTGGGTAGGCAATGGCATTTATCCCGGATTTGATCAACAGCTTTTCCAGCTCAGGTTTTTCTGAACCCGCCGGCCTTGCGCATCCGAATGTGATCTGTGCTGTTGGATTGACTATCCTCGCCACTGCCGCCAGCTTCGCCACCTCCTCTTTTGCCGGAGGCACAACCCCTTCCATGGGTGTGCCGTGCATGGGAGACAGCACCACGAGGACGATGACATCGGGTGACACTTCAGATATCATCCGCAGGGCATTGTACTCCCCAAGGATCCTGCCGTAATGAAGACCCACCACGATGTGCGGCGCCATGGCCAAATTCGCATCCCTGATAATCCTGAGGGAATTCTCAAAGTCCTCCGGGGTTTTGTTGAGATGGTACACCTGCCTGATTGTCTCGGCGTCGCCGATGACATCCATGAGCACCTGGTCGATTCCTGCACCCTTCAATTTCTCAGCTGTCTCTTTCGAAGCAAGGCCGCAGTGGACAATGACCTGCAGACCCATGTCCTTCAGATTTCTTATGGCCTCCATGTAATTATCCAGGGGCACACTGCCGTCTTCCCTTGCCCCGCCGCTGATAAGAACGCCTTTGCACCCCTTTTGTATAAGTGCCTTTCCCAACTCTGTAAGTTCATGTGGACTTGCTGCGGCCTCCATGGAATCAAGCAGCTTACCTCCGCAGTGCTCGCAGTTCAACTTGCATCCCTGGCCTGTGACACTGATGTTGACAAACCTGTTCTTTGCATTCCTGAAATGATCGGTGATGTACGTCTTGGCACTGGGGGCGGACACGTTGAGGATAGGCGGAAAGTTCTGGTTTCTGATGCTCCATGCCCGGGAGATGAGGGCATCCAGATGCTCTTTGTGCAGGGTCTCAATGGTCTCTTCCGTAGTTAGCAACTTGTTTCACCCGTGGCGAAATTATACATGCACCATTATATAATTTTGCTTTATCTGTGATTTTATATCCCCTGTGTTCGGTCAATTCACAAAACCCTTAAATTGTCCACAGGATTATACATGATGGAATGGATGATGACACCGTGATGTACGACGTGGCGATCATCGGGGCAGGACCGGCAGGCTCCTCTGCCGCTTATACCCTGGAACAGTGGGGCTACAGCATACTTTTAACGGACAAAGAGATATTTCCCAGAAAGAAGGCCTGTGCGGGTGTGCTGCCGCCCCGGATTTTTTCGGAACTGGATATACCCGAAGACGTTATAGAGATGCCATTGAAGGGATACCGCATCTTCTCACCCCAGGGAGAAATGGTTGAATCGGTTTTTCCCAAACCCGGAGCCATAGTGCGAAGGGAGAACTTCGATTTATTTCTAGTAAACAGACTGAAAAAGAAACCGAGGCAGATGCGGATTACCGAGTGTGTACCAGGAAATGACAGTGTGAAGATCATCGGGGAGGGCTTCGCTGCCAAGGCCAAAATCGTCATCGGTACAGATGGTGTGAATTCAAGGGTGAAAAAGACATGCCTTGCTAAAGGTTCCGGGATGAATGAGGAAGGTGATACGGCACTTGGGGTGCAGTACGAAATCTCGCTTCCGGAAGGGGAAATCAACAGGCAGTTTGGCGGGTGGTTCGAGGTCCATTACACCCTCCCCTACGGCTACTTCTGGATAAGCCCGTTGAAGAGCGCTGTGAAGGTGGGCTGCGGGGCCACATCCCTCGAGTTCAAAAGGGATTCCAGGGCCATCCTGGACGATTTCTTGGAGCATGAAAGGGTGAGGGAGAGGCTGGCTAATGGACACATGGAGCATTTCGAGAGCCACCTCATACCGATGAAGGGGCCACTGGACATTCTGACCTCCGGGAGGGTGATATTGGCTGGTGACGCGGGTGGTTTTGTTTTCCCGGGCACAGGTGAAGGTGTATTCTACGCTGTTAAAAGCGGCAGGATAGCGGGGGAGGTGGCAGCCCGGGCCCTTGAAGAGGGCGTGTTCGATGCCGGGTTTTTGGGGCATATGTATTCAAAGCAACTGGATAAAAGCGGTCTTGGCTCCCTTAGGGATGTTGATTTTGTGGAGCGCGTCCTGTCAAGTCCCGAGAGGGCCCACAGGTATGTGATGAGATTAAAGGCACTGGGACATTTCTGACATCTCCTCCACCAGCCTTTTCCATCGAATACAGTAAGCAGAGAGACGAATATCGCAAACCTTATATTTAATACTCGACATAAGGTTCTTGTAATCAAACCCTGTTTGAAGCCTCGACCGGGCCGGGAGCCCTAGGGTGTGGAGTGCCGTGGAGGGTGCTGTCACAGGCTTCCCGCAGCTACGGCAGTGTCCTATCATGTGGTAACAAACCAAAGGATATATATCGATATATTTAAACGGTATGACATCGAGGCATCAACAACCGCAATCCGATTTGAGGACGGAGTAACATGGGGAAATCCGACAAAAAAGATGAAACAGAAAAAGAGAACGAATCCACAGAAAAAGCGGCATCAATAGAGCATTCTGATCTCTACGAATCGCTTTCCGGCATAGTGGACCGCACCAGAATTTCGGATGATGACCTGGAGCGCCGATTATACAGCCACGACCTGGCACCTCTTCCGAAGATGATGGAGATGGGCTTTAAGATGAAGCCGGATGTGGTGGTGCGTCCCAGGAATGCATCGGAGGTATCCAGGGTGGTTAAACTGGCCACGGAGGAGGGGATTCCCGTTGTGCCGAGAGGCGGTGCCTCCTGGGCTCTGGGAGGGGCTGTGCCGGTTCTGGGAGGGATTCTCCTGGATATGGCCACAATGGATTCCATACTCGGAATTGACCAGGAGAACATGACGGTGACCGTGGAGCCGGGGATCACCTGGAATGACCTCCGTGAGCATCTGCTGAGAAAGGGATACATGATTGGTGCGTATCCCAGCAGCGCTCCCGCCGCAACCGTGGGGGGATGGATCAACACAGGCGGGGTGGGGGTGGGTTCCTACAAGTACGGTGGTGTGGAAAAGCAGATTGTGGCACTTGAAATGGTGCTTCCAAAAGGCGAGATTGCACAATTCGGCTCATCCTCCATAAAATCAGGCTCGATTGTGGACAACCTGCGCACCTTCTTCGCAGGTTCGGAGGGTACGCTGGGCATCGTAACCAAGGTGACGTTGAGAATTTATCCCGTGGCAGAGGAGATCCGGCCCTTGGCCTACGTTTTTCCTGGGACAAAGGAGATGTGCCATGCCATTTCAGATATCACCCGCTCCCAGGTGACGCCTCTTCACATATCCTTCTTCGAGAAGAAGCACTTCGAATACCTCAAACAGATGGGCAAGAAGGTCACGGATACGAAGGCCACGGTACTCATCGCCCTTGAGGGTTCCAAGGTCTCCCTGGACGTGGAGGAGGCGGTCATGGACAGGATCTCCCAGAAACATGACGGAGAGAAGCAGAGCCCCGAATTCGCACAACACGAGTGGGACGAGAGGTTCTTCGAGATGCGCATCAAGAGGCTTGGACCCACCATTCTGCTGGCCGAAGGCATGATTCCCGTCTCCCGGTTGAATGAGATGATAACAGGAACGTCGAAGGTCATCAGGAAGATGGGCCTCAGGGCAGCAATCACAGGCATGGTATCGGACAGGTCCACAGTCACGTTCATGCCCTATGCCCTCACAGATGAAAGGAAATTAAGGTCCATGATGACCATGTCGTTCATCAAGAAAATCGGGGACCTCTCCTTCAAGCTGGGGGGAAGACCCGCCGGCCTGGGAATCTTCTTTGCATCGAACCTGAAGAAACTCCACGGCGGGGGGGCGAATGTGATGATCAGCATCAAGTCATCCATGGATCCCTACGATGTCATGAACCCGGGGAAAACCACGGAGGGAATGACCCGCTTCGGCATTCCCATCCCGGCCTTTGGCATGAACTTCGGGATGGATATGATGGCCATGATGAAGAGGCTGCCTGGAATGAAGATCAAACCCAAGATGGATATCAAATCCGCTGCTCATGCGAAGTGATCCCATGGGAATGAAAGTACCAAATATAGATGATGTATACGCATGTCTTCAATGCGGTTACTGTCGCTCGATTTGTCCCGTTTACAAGGAAACGGGCTGGGAATCCCTCACCCCGAGAGGGAAAGTCTACTTCATGAAGCAGCTGGCCGAAAAGGGCCTGATGGACAAGCTCCTTGGGCGCAAGATAAAACCAAGCGACGAATGGATAAAGAAGATGTTCACTTGCACCCTGTGCAGCCGGTGCGAGACCGTGTGCCATGTGGAAATAGAGTTTCACGAGTTCTGGGAAGAGGCCAAGAAGTGGATGGTGGAGAACGGATACGGACCGCCCCGGGCAGCCCGGGACATGCACGACAACATCGAAAAGAAGGAATTCTGGAACCCCTTCATGGAGCCCAAGATAAAACGGGATGAATGGTACAAGGACGATTACAAACTCCCGGCCAGAGCCGAGGTTGTGTATTTTCCTGGGTGCATGGCATCGTACCACGAATACCAGGTGCTTTTGAACACCATGAAGATTCTCTCCAAGGCAGGTGTCAATTTCACCACACTGGGTCAGGATGAAAAATGCTGCGGGGCCATCAACCTGATGACGGGTCAGTTCGACACATTCAAGGATATTGCCCAGCACAATGTGTCCCAGATAGAAAGGCGCGGTGCCCGAACAGTTGTCACGGGTTGCCCCGGATGCTACCGGGCTCTGAACAAATACAAAAAATATGTGGGAAAGATGGATTTCGAGCTGTTGCACACCTCGGAGATGATATTCAGGCTCATCAATGAGAAAAAGATCGAGTATGCAAAACCGTTCAAGGAGAAGAACCTGCCCATAGTGTACCATGATCCCTGCGAGCTGGGAAGAATCGCGCAGCTTGAGGGCAGGGGTATCTTTGAGGAGCCTAGGAAGATTTTGAACAGTGTCCCCGGGGTGGATGGGATATTGGAATTTCACAACAACAGGATGGATAGCGAGTGCTGCGGCGGAGGCGGGGGCCTGAAGGCTGTGGATTACGATCTCACCACAAAGATCACGGCGAGGAAGGTGGACGAGGCCATAGAGCTTGGTGCCAAAACCATTGTCTCCACCTGTGCCAACTGCAAGGGGCAGATAAGTATAGGTGTTGAGGCAAAAAAAGAGGAGATGAAGGCGAAGGGTAAAAAGTTTAAAATGAACGTTATGGATATCGCAGACGTTGTGGCCAAGGCCATGTAACCCTTCTCAGGCCACGTCGAGCTGATGTCATGCCGATTGTTGATAGGTCGTATGAAGTCTCCCCTTTGAAGATCCTGCGATACCTGCTAAAGCACATGGTCCCCATATTCTGGGGGGTATCCATCATACCATTCTACATGGCCTGGGTTTTTGCCTCGGGCAAGCTCTTTCCAACGTTTATTCTGGATTTACTGGCCTCAAATCCCTCTTCTTCGGAGAACACGGCGGAGTTCACCACCTTTCTTTTCGCCCTTCTGACCCTTGGTCCGCTCCTTGGAGGCTCCACCCTGCTTTACAACGATTACTGGGACAGCGAGGTGGATAGGGGCAGCAAGAGAAAGGGCCTCTTCCCCCTGCCGCAGGGACTGCTTTCGCAGGAAGCAGTTTTCCGCACGTCCATTATCTTCATGCTGCTTGCCGTGCTGTTCTCGCTTCTTGTGTCCCCTGTATTCGCCCTTCTGGTCGGGATTTGCCTGGTGCTTTCGCTCTCGTACTCAACCCCCCCCGTTCGGATAAAGGAAAGGGCCGGGCTGGATGTCATCACCAATATGGTGGGCAGCGGTCTGCTGTGCTCCATTGCAGGGTGGATCATTGTAAAGTCATTTGTCGATTATCCATTTGTCTGGGGAATTGCCTCGATGACAGGTGTTGCAGCCATTTACATCCCCACCACCATCATCGACCATGCGAGTGACAAGGCTGCAGGTGTGAACACATTTGCGGTCAGATTCGGGACAAGAACGGCTTACCTTTCTGGGGTGGCGTCCATCACCATAGCAAACGCTGTCATCATATACATGGGTCTGAATCATTACTTTATTACACCGGAGTTAATCATGGTGGTGTGGCCCGTTGCCTTGGCCCAGGTGGTGGTCTATGCCCTCCTGCTCAGGAAAATGACGTTCAAAAGTGTGTACTACGCCATATTGTCCCTTTGCATACTGCTCGTCATTGGAAATGCCCTGATGCTCACCTATTATGTGGGATACTGGGGTTTGGGTGGGTAAGTATGAAGTATATATTGCTCTACATCCTTCCTTTTTCAATCGCCATTGCCAATATCCAATTCGATGGACACTTTTTCCCCCTCCTCATATGACCTTTCCAGGGGCTGTGCGGGAACGAGTTTTAGGGTTCTGTTTTCGTAGAGGGAGAGACTTGTGGATATGCCGAGAAAAATATCGTCGTTAACCTTGATGCGTTTGTAGGGCACGTTGAACCTGCCCACATCTTTATACAACAGTCCCTTGGAATACCTGTCGATCCCGTCTCCCAGCTCCCCTCCGAAAGCATAGGTGGCATAATTCCCCTTGCGCTTCACTACGACACCCAGGGAAACGGCACCGAACAACACCTCCTGTCCCTCCCTGACATCTGAATCCTTTGGAAGTAGCAAACCGCCGTAGCAGTTCCAGGGCGCCTGGGCATCGAGCAGTGCAAACTCCTCACCTACGCCCAATGCAACACCCCAGTAATTACCGATGTTTCCGAATATATCCATGTCGGGCAGGACGATCAGGTAATTTTCAGAGGCGCGAAGCACCTCAGCCTCAAATCCCACATAATCGGTTTTGGGGGCACCCTTGAATTCCCCTGAGCCGAGCAGGTTCAAGGGGTGGGCGTTCAACGGACTTTGCACATCCCTGCAGTCCTTTACCTCCGCATGGATATGGGGGTACGACCAGAAGGGGAGCAGGGGGCTGCGCAGGTATGTGCCCAGTTCATCCCCCACCTCCACTGCCTCTCCCACACCGATTTTGGGTTTTACATGAAGCATGCGCACACAGGTTTTCTTCTGCTCGATTGCCATGATGTAGTCGTTTGGGTCGGCATTGAAATGTCGGGCGATACCCACCTTGTTTTTTTCTATGAAGGTCACCTTTCCAAAAACAGGGCTTTTGACAGGGATGGAAAAATCACTGCCGGGGAACAGGTCCACCGCACCACCCTGTACATGCACGGGGTACGGGCTCGTGTTAAACCCGACAATGCCCTTTGGCGGGGCATGGATGGTGATGCCTTGTGATTCTGCCACAGGTATCATTGGCAAGACATACAAGTAATTGTTATTATCAGTTGGGGTTGCAGGAGGTATGTTGTCTATTTTACTTCAGTTAAAAAGAGTTATAATAAAGAACATCGTTTTCCCCCAAAAATTGGCGCGCTTGAGGTAAGAGGCATGACAGGTAGATTAAAGGGGCTCATCATCACCATGAGACCCGTAATCGGCATCGTTACCTTTCCCTGGGTGGCGGCCATGGCCCTCTTCGCCTCCATTGAATATGGCGATTTTTCATCGCCCGTGCATGGAGATACTCTGTTCTATACGAAGCTGCTCCTCATCGTACTCGCCTCCTACCTGGGCGTGACCTCGGGCTATGCCGTGAACGACTACTACGATGCTGAACTGGACATGGGGGCACCCATACCCAAGGCTGTGCAGTTTGGTATTCCGAAAAAGACCCTCCTGGGATACGCCGCCATCCTGGGCATCCCATCGCTGCTCATCCTATTCTACCTCAGCGTACTTACAGGTATTGTAGGCATCATCCAGATGCTTTCGATTTTCACATATTCCAGGTTCATGAAGGGCAGGGTCACCTACTCGAATATGTTCGTGGTGCTGCCCACGGCCCTGATGCCCTTGGGAGTGTTCTTCGTGTACACCCACCAGATCACCCTTGAGGCCGTTCTCCTCCTTGTGATTCTATTCTTCTACGAACCGGGTTTCACGTGGAGCGGGGTGTGCAGGGATATGGAAGTGGATAAAATGAGGGGCGTGCCAACACTGCCTGTGAAATACGGAATCAGGCATGTGGCCCAGTTCATCCTCCTCTGCTGGCTTGTGGTCCTGCTCATGTCCATCGTTCTTTTTGCCTTCACTGGGCTTGGGTTTGTTTTCCTGATGGGGTCCGTGATATCGGCAGTTATCCTGATCAAGCTGGCGGTCAATCTCATAAAGGATCCGAATCCCGGTTTGGCTGCAAAAACATTTATAGAGTCCTCCCTTTGGTTCTGGCTGTTTTCCGTCTCCATCATCCTGGATGTATCACTGAGGATGGGAGGACTGGAGCTTATGGGTGTTAATTTACTGTGATGATGGCCCCCCTATTAACAGGCTGTGGTTCGTCGGCTAAAAAGAAGTTGATATCCCACCTCCTCCAAATATTCAGAACATTCTGATTAATCAGAAAAGTATAAATACTCCAAGCTCAATTACCATCCTGAGGCGATGAGAAATGGCCAAGAAAAAGAAGGATGAAACCTGCTGTCCTCCCGCGGGTGGAAATATGAGCTGCTGTAAAGTGGAGTCCGTTGTCAGCGTTGATGACAGGGGCCAGATGGTGCTTCCCAAGGAGGTGAGGGAGCGGGCAGGGATCAATGCAGGCGACAAGCTGGCGCTGATCACAATGGAGCGGGGCGGTAAGGTGTGCTGCATTTCCCTGATCAAAGCAGGGGAGTTCGGGGACATGGTAAAGGGATTCTTAGGCCCGATGATGAAGGAGATGTTTTCGAAATAATATTTGAACAAAACATGGAGATGATTGAAATGAAAGAGGAAGATATTAAGAAGGTTGTGAGAAAGAATTATGGGGATATTGCCAAGCAGAGCAGCTCATGCTGCGGACCCCAGAGGCCATCAGGTGTAAATCCATTGAATGCAGAATCATGCTGCGGTGCCCCTCCGACTGCTTCGGATATGAGCAAGAAGATGGGATACAGCCAAGAGGAGCTGGAGAAACTTCCAGAGGGTGCAGACCTGGGTCTGGGCTGCGGTAACCCGGTTGCCCTTGCATCCTTGAAAGAGGGTGATACGTATCTCGACCTCGGTTCCGGGGCGGGGATCGATTGCTTCCTTGCAGCAGAAAAGGTCGGCAAAACAGGAAAGGTAATTGGAGTGGACATGACCCCCGAGATGATCGATCGTGCCCGGGAGAATGCCAAGAAAACCGAGTACGGGAATGTTGAGTTCAGGCTGGGGGAAATCGAGCATCTGCCTGTTGCCGATGGCTCTGTGGACGTCATCACGTCAAATTGTGTCATCAACCTCTCACCTGACAAAAAGGCGGTGTTCAAAGAGGCATACAGGGTTTTGAAACCCGGCGGCAGGCTCATGATATCGGATATTGTTTTGCTCAAGAAACTGCCCGAGATCATTTTAGATTCCATTGAGGCCTATGTGGGATGCGTATCGGGTGCAATGCTCAAGGACGAATACCTGGGCCTCGTCAAGGAAACCGGGTTTGTAGATATCGAGATCGTATCCGAGAGCTCCGCCGGGGACATCTGGGTCAATGACCCACTTGCAGAATCCATAATTGCGCAGCTCGGTCTATCGATAGAGGAGGCAAGAGAACTCGGAAAGACCATAGTCAGCATAAAATTCTCGGCAGTGAAGCCCTAGCGAAATGGGCAAACCGCATGGTTAGTATCCATACGAAACACGAAAAGAGTGGGACAATGAGCGCAAACACACCAAAGAAGAAGGCCAAGGTATACAGGCGTTATCCCAAATCGAGCCTGCTAATTTACAATGGAGCCACGGCTGCTCATTTTATCCTGGGTGGAGTGGGCATAATTCTCGGTTACGGATTCTCGACCCTGGCAATTCTATTCGGAATCGTTTATCTTGCCTTTGCCTTCGGAGAGATGTACCTCATCATGCCCTTCAAGGTGTGCCCCAACTGCCCCTATTACAGGATGAAGGACTCCCTGTGTGTTTCGGGAATGAATATTGTTTCAAGGAGGCTGACAGGACCTGGTAATCCAAAGGACTTTCCCAAGAGGGCAGAGGGCCTATTATGTCCAAACAACCTCTACATGGCCTCGCTCATGGTCCCGATTATCGCCATGATTCCCGCCCTCCTGTTCTACTTTTCCGTCCTACTTTTGGTCATATTTATCGCAGTTATCCTGCTCCTCCTTTTCCGCTTCTTCGTCATATTCATGAAGGTCGCCTGCATCCACTGCGCAGCCAAGTACACATGCCCCCAGGCAGGGCAGATGGGTGTTCGGGAGATGTAACCGAGGCTTCACAATCGTTTCCTTTGGATGAAATATTCTCAACTCCAAAGAGGCCCTTTCAGAAGGTGCCCAGGTATATGGGGTAGAATGACTAGATTGGGAAGGGTGTGAACATCATCTACAGAGCATTCAGACATGATGACTGGAGTGCGGACATCATTTTCGAGGTGAGAAATGACAAAATAAAGGGACTGGAACTAATGAAAACCCAGGACCTTCACATTTCCGAAGAAGACATCAGATCTGCGGTGTTCAATAAAATAGTTGCAGAAAAAGAAATTTTAAATACTCACAATGAATTCTACGAAACCCATGTGGGTAACACAGGCACACACATATAGCATGCCGGTTTCTCACTGATAAATATGTGAATGGGGGGATTGCATTGATCGAGATAAACAATCTCAGATTCCCATTGGACAGGAAGTACTACAGGGGCAACGGGAGCCACATCTGGCTCAAGGAAGAGGGGGATACTGTCAGGGTGGGCATGGATGCCTTTCTGACAGAGAATGCAGGGTATCTAAGCTACCTCACCATAGACAATATGGATGTGAGCCAGGGCGAGGCCATGGGCAGCTTCGAGTCTGCGAAGTTCGTTTCAAGGTTCTACTCACCCGTTTCAGGAAAAATTGTGAGCATCAACGAGGATGTTGTGAATGATCCCATAAGGGTCAACAAGGACCCGTACCAGTCCTGGATCGTGGAGATAAAACCCCAGCTGCTTGCAGATGACCTGAAATCACAGGACATCCTTGAAGGGGTGGATGTCATAAGGGCCTGGGTCACAGAGGATTTGAAGAGGTTGG
>CP070726.1:1703683-1718630 GCA_020350865.1 Thermoplasmata archaeon | reverse complement strand
TGACACTGAAGCGGCCCGAATGGGACAAGTTCGCGGGAGCGTTCTATTCGGTCGGGGTGGACATGCTCATGCCCTCAGGCAGGACGCTGCAGATAGGGGGCATACACCAGTACAAGCAGAACTTTGCCGAGCCCTACGATATAAAGTACGAGGATGAGAACGGGGAGCACCAGTTCGTCCACCAGACCACGTACGGCATGAGCGAGAGGCTCATTGGTGCCATGGTGGGTGTGCACGGGGACGATTCCGGGCTGATTTTACCGCCTGAGATTGCCCCCTACCAGATGGTCATAGTGCCCATACTGGCCAAGGGCGTGCAGGAGCAGATCGCAGGGGAATGCAAGACCCTGGAGCAGGAGCTGAAGCAGGCGGGATTTCGGGTCTTTTTAGACGAAAGGGATATGAGGCCCGGTGCCAAATACTTCGACTGGGAGATCAGGGGCGTGCCTCTCCGGTTGGAGCTGGGCCAGAGGGACCTGGAGAAGGGCGTGGTCACGTTCGCACGGCGCGATACCGGAAAAAGAAGCGAGGTTCCCAGAAAGGATATGGCGGCCAGTGCAAAGGAAACCCTCGAGGATATTACCAAAGCCCTCCGGGACAAGGGTGTGAAGATGCTCCAGGAAAAGACGCAGTTCGCCCAGACAATGGACGATGCCCGGGATGTGACGGGGGTGGTGAAGGCGGGGTGGTGCGGGGAGGAGCGATGCGGCCTGGAAATCGAGGAGGAGACAGACATGAAGGTTCTGGGCACGCCGTACCACGGAGAGGAGTATTCGGGCGAGTGCCTGGTATGCGGAAGACCAACTGGCAAGGTGGCGTACCTGGCAAAAACCTACTGAGCCTATTCCTCTTCCACCACTTCTTTTCTCGTGGATAAAAATATACCTGCCACACCGAATCCTATCACAATTATGCAAACGGAATACAGGCCGATGTCAGTCCAGGCGTTGTAGGAGGCTGCCCAAAAGATATAGAGGGCCACACCTGCGATTAGGACAAGAACAGAGAATATCAGCTTGAATATACTGGGCAGCTCAACCTCCTGCTCCATGGAATCGGGCTGAAAATACGGTTTTGGTATTAAAGACTTTCTGAGAAAAGATAAAACAAGTTCATCTGGCCTTGTAGTGCATCCTCATGAATCTGCCGCACTTCTCGCAGTGGACGGTGACGGTTTTTCCCGAAAGCCTCGTCCTGCAGTTTCTTCCGGGCAGAAGGTAGGCATGGCAGTGCTTGCAGAACCTTCTCCTGAAATGCCCCGGGATCCTGACGTTGTACCTCATGCCGATTTTCCTAGCCAGCTCCACATCCCTGTCGGACCTCTGGTACCTGTGGGCAAGTGCCTCCCTTTCGGCCATGCTGAAGAGCATATCGATTCTCTCCCCTGCGATTCCCACCATGGCCTTAGTCCTTCTGCCCTTTCTTCCCCGTGGCATGGGCCTGTACATGGTTTTATCCCGTTAAATACTTTCTTTTAAAGGGTTCATCTGGTCTGAATCATATACTTGGCCATGCATATTTTTTTATGGGGTAACTGCATTACAGTTGGCGCTATGACCGCAAAAAGGATCAAGAAGATAATGGATGACTGCGATGAAATGGATGCTCTGGTGCTGCAAAACGGTGCCGAGCCCTTCCAGGACATGGGCTTTTTCTACGTCACCGGCCTCACGGAAGGCCTCTTCGAGGGCTGTTTGGCCATCCTGTATCCGGATCATTCCATGGAAGTGATCTCCTCGCTTCTCGAGGCTGAAAGCGCCAGAAAAGGCAGTTTTGATGTTTCAGTGTTCAAGTCGAAAAGCGAAAGAAAGGACATCATGGAGCAAAAGCTGTCGAAATTCAAGAAAATTGGCATCAACAACGACGGCGTGGTGTACAAGAATTTCCTGGAATTAAAGGAGCTGCTGCCCGATGCAGAATTCGTGGATGTATCTGAGAGCATGAAAAAGGCGCGGATGACAAAGGACGAAGACGAGCTGGAAACCATGAGGAAGGCCTGCAGGATCGTGTCGGAGGTGGCCGAGGAGATCATGGATTTCATGAAGGACGGGGTGAGGGAGTACGAGCTTGCAGCAGAGCTTTCGTACAGCATGCAGAAGAAGGGGGCCACAGGGCCCAGTTTCGACACCATCTCCTCCTTTGCCAAGAACACTGCCGAGCCCCATTACACGGCCGGGGATGCCCAGCTGAAACGGGGGGATTTCGTGCTCATGGACTTCGGGGCCAAGTACAAGAGGTACTGCTCCGACATCACAAGGACCTATTTCTTCGGGGAGGCATCCGAGAAGCAAAAGGACCTGTACCAGACCGTGGCTGCGGCACAGCGGCTTGCACTGGACATGATCAAACCGGGCGTCAACGGCAAGGATGTGCATCAGGCTGTTTTCGATTATCTTGAGGGAACCAAGTACAAGGGTCTTTTCACCCACTCCACAGGGCACAGCATCGGCCTTTCCGTTCACGACAATTCCGCCCTGACAAAGGAGGTGGATGTGGTCCTCGAGGAGAACATGGTGTTCACGGTGGAACCAGGCTTGTACATTCCCGGCTACGGCGGAGTGAGAATCGAGGACGATGTGCGAGTGACCTCGGACGGCGTGGAGATACTGACCACAGCCACAAAAGAGCTAATGGAGATTTGAAATCCATTTCTTAGGCTTTTTTCTAACGATTCCCTATTTTTAGCTTTGTACTTAAAAATACCGGGACACCCAGTTGAGCCTCTCCGGTATCTAATTAATCTACAACGATTAAGAGCACTACAATATCGAGGTAAAAGCGATATGCCCTCCAGATTCATTCCTCGGCTCTCAGGACCTGGATGATCTCCCCGTCCTTCAACTTCCCGAAGACCTTTGCATCCCCTATGACCCGGGCAAAGAGGTTCACGGGCGTGTAGGCCTTGGGCCTCTCGTCCTCGCTTGCGGGTGTGGGGCCGAAGAATATGCACATTGCCGAACCCAGGGGCCAGAACGCGATGTCCCCCTCCTCCATGACCTGCTGCGCGTCCTCCTCCTTGGCATTCACCGGGATGTCGAAGTACACCTCCTCGCCCCATGTGTTCACGGCCCCCTCGAATGGCAGTGCCTTGAGGACGGCTTCAGAGGTCTTGGGGTTCCTGTCTATGATTTCGGCCTCCACCTCCCCCAGGCTCTGGCCGATGATCTTCAATTTCGTTCCGAAAGTCATTGTCCCCCTCAATATATTGGGCGGTTTTAACGGTTTCGCTCAAGTTGGCAGCCTGGGTAGGTCAAGCCCTCCACTTGGTTCCCGCCTCCCGCCCCCTCCTCCCGCTCTCGCTTTCCTGGCCGAAAAAAACCGTAAAAATATTAAATAGAAGGGACGAAGTACAGGACAGAGACCTGCATGGGCCGATGGTCTAGCCAGTGGGCGTCACATTCGTTCCGCCCTGGCACCCAGATTTCGGTCCTCACAACAAATAAGGGAAATTTGTAAGTGGTCAAACGCTATTATCGACATCAATGGGCCGATGGTCTAGGGGTTAGTGGCTTACCGCCACCCCCAAATGACGTCGCGCTTACAACCGCAGGAAACATGGTTTCCGAGGGCAAATGCCGCCCCTGCGGCATGAGACGCGGAGGTCGCCGGTTCAATTCCGGCTCGGCCCATTTTTTTTCAAATCACATATCTTGAAACATTTGCTCGTTTTGTCTCTTGCAGATAGCTTTTTATATGAACGAAATAATAATGATAAGCACAACAACGGAGGTAGAATGAGGGGACATTACAGGGTACTGGCCCAGGAGGATGTCGAGGCGGAAAATCCTGATTTTGCACAAGATGTTCAGAGGGGACTCTCAAGTGAATCGAAGATGATCCCCGGTAAATATTTCTATGACGAGAAGGGTGTGGATATCTTCGGTCGCATCACAGAGCTTCCAGAATACTACCTGACGAACTGTGAATATGAAATCCTGCAAACCTACAAGGCTGATATTATCAAGGTTATCGGTTTAAAGAAATTCAACCTGGTGGGACTTGGTGCAGGAGACGCAAAGAAGACAAAGGTGCTCATCGATCATATCTTGGAATCATCGTTGGATGTGACATACGTACCCATGGACACGAGCGAGGATGCGTTAAAGAACCTGATTGAGGATTTCGAAGAAGAAGGAGTGGATATTACAATCGATGGCCTGGTTGCCGAATACTTTGACGGCATAACTTGGCTGACTAAGAATGTTAAAGGCCCCAATCTGGTGCTGTTCCTGGGCTCCAACATCGGCAACTTCGACAGAAACGAGGCAGAACTGTTCCTGCACAGGATGAGAAACGCGCTCTACCCCGGGGATTTTCTGCTCATCGGCTTTGACCTGAAAAAGGAGGTCAGTGTTCTGAACAAGGCCTACAACGATCCCAAAGACATTACCGCCAGTTTCAATCTCAACCTGCTTACGCGCATAAACCGCGAGCTGGGCGGGGATTTCAAACCCGGGCAGTTCAGGTACTACGGAAGCTTCAACGAGAATTCGGGAGCAGTGGAAAGCCGACTCGTAAGCCAGAAGGACCAGAGGGTTCGCCTCAAATCCCTCGGCAAGACATTTTCATTCAAGAAGGGGGAGGCCATTCACACCGAGGACTCGTACAAGTTCACCGAGGGGGATATTTTCCACCTGGCCAACAGGGCCGGATTCGACATGCTCAGAAACTACACCGACTCGAAAGGTTACTTTGTGGATTCCCTCTGGCAGGTGAGCAAGCAGGCTTCCAGGAGACGGAAGGTATAACATTTAGAGGGTACTAAAAACTCCCCCTGAATAAGGCTTGATTCTCGGATAAAAGACCTATGGATTCCCTGCTAGGGTCAGAGCATACATTATAAGAATCTATACTCAATTAATGTTTACGGGGAAAGCAAGATGGCCAGGATCACGGAATGGGAGAAACGCAGGGCGGATCTCAAACTGTACCTCGTGTTCGGCATCTTCATCGTTCTATTGCTCCTCATGCAGTATCTTCTGCAAAGCAGGCTGTCCTTCATCGTCGGGATCGTCCTTTTCATAGGCGTTTGCGGAATGGGGATCGGGGTGGCCCTGTATTTTGTTGAGAAGAGGATAAGCGGTCTGATGATTTTCATAGGCGTATTCCTCATAATGATCACGCTTGGATTGATGCAAGGGTTCTTTTATATGTTTTTGATTCTGTTAACACTGTTCACCGCCTTCATAGTGACCCTGGATATATGGGCCTCGACTGTGGAGCAGTCGTTCAAGGTATTTCTCCAGGTAAAGACGTCCATTGCCTTTTTCGAGTACCTGATCGAAAGAATGGACGCGGAGATGAGGGCGTACAGATTCAATATCAAAAGGGAGGGGAACATGTTTTATGTATATGTCCCCGAAAAAGAAAAGGTCATCATCGTGACGGACATGAACGATGAAACGAACATCGGTAATTACTATGAGGTCACCATATCCACAAAATCGAAGGACTTTCGGGTTGAAAGCCTGAAGAAGGTTTTGCGCGACCTGGTTCTGAGACTTGACAGGGAGAGGAGTATCGAAAGTTACCCTTGGAATAAGAAATACTACTGCAGGTACTGTAAAAGAGTGATCGGATTCGTTTACAAGACAGGCCAATTCTACTGCAGCAAATGTTCGGATTACAGAAAAAGACATGAAGTCGAATTCAGGTGAGGTATTATCTGGCTAAATGTATATCTTTATATATTTGTAACATTATTCGAATATATACCTTTCATAATGATCGGAGCCAAAGAGAAGGGGCATTTAGCAATACATACACGAGAGGGTGAGCATGAGCATAACAACTCAGAAAAAAATGTGGGCGATATTACTAACGGTCTTGATGTTAGGCTCAGGTTTCTTTACTCTGATTGAAATACCGGAAAATGCAGAGGCCGACACAGGCGGTCCCGACAATGGTGGATATTATTATTGGATGGACAGCAATCCTCCGTTACCGTCTGTGAACTACAGCTGGGTAGAGATCAGTGGAACAGGCGTACATGTAGCCACGGGTGGAGATGATGGTAAATATGGTTCTTTTCCACTGGATTTCATGTTTGAATTCTACGGAACCTCGTATACTGATATTTATATCCACACAAATGGGTATGTATCCTTCATTAACAAGCCATCAGAATTCATCAATGATCCAATACCAACAACAGAGGAACCGAATAACATCATAGCGCCCTACTGGGATGATTTGCAAGGGGGGGAAATATATTATCAGACCCTAGGCACTGCCCCGAATAGGTATTTTATCGTGGAATGGAAAGAAATGAAACGCTGGAGACAACAAAGCTCTGAAACCATTACCTTTGAACTTATTCTCTATGAGGGTACAAATTTTATCAAGTTTCAATATAAAGATGTTAATTTCGGTAATCCTAAGTGGGATTCGGGAGCATGGGCTACAGTTGGTTTTGAAAACCAAACCGGTGAAATCGGATTGCAGTACTCATATAACTCTCCATCATTGTCAGACAGTCATGCAATCGAGTTTAATCGATATATAGTGGATTATATAATTATCAACAACACAGCTGGCCCGGGAGGTAGTTGGGTAGGGGATTCCCAATACTCAACAGGGAATTCCGATACATTCTTTGCTCACGGCTTTAACCACACTGAAGGATACCTTGGCGGTGTGAATGTGGAGTGGGAAAGCTCTGACCCATCAGTAGGCACTGTAAGTTCATATGGCATGTCAACGACTTTTAATGCCACAAATCCAGGAACATGTATCATTACTGCTACATACGGAGGAATAATAACAAATGAAACAGGGCTTATGACAATAGGAATACCTCCCCAGATTGAAAATGTAACGCATTTCCCTAAGTATCCTAATGGGACCAGCATAGTAACCGTTTCAGCAAACATTACTGATATTGACGGTGTGGGAAGTGTGACATTGTATTATTCTTATAATGGGATTTCTTTTACACCTATTGCAATGAATCCTATGGGAGGTGACATCTATTCGGGGGATATTCCCGGATCTTCTTTTACAACAATTGTATATTACTACATTAATGTCACAGATACAAATGGTTTCTTGAATTCATCACTTCTTTACAGCTATTTCGTCGACGCTGACCCGCCTGTGATTGATATTATAAACTTTGAGCCAGAATATCCCAACGCCACCGTAGATGTAAATATAACAATAAAATATAATGATATATTTAGATTGAAAAATGCAACCCTTTGGTACTCGTATAATGGTTTCTCATGGTTTAGCAAATCCATGGCTTTTAATACTCTTTGGATTCTATTCAATGATTCCTTTTCATCTACAATCTTAGATCCTTCAAAGTGGGGAAGCACAGCAGGCAGTCCCAACATAAATACAAACGGAGATAATGAGCCCTCCTCCCCATACTCGCTTGATCTAGACGGCTCTGGAGACACTGTTACTTCAGTTGTAATGGATCTATTAGGTTATACTGATGTAAACATAAGCTTTTTCTATGAATTGGGAGGTAGTAGAGATTCACCTGAGTCTGGTGATTTGTTGTATTTTGAATATTATAATGATTCAGGAAATTGGGTTACATATTGGTCGGTAAGGGGTGACTATTCCAATCATCATACTTATGACTGGGTAGAAATGATGTTACCTGAGGATGCATACCATTCAAATTTCCAATTTAGATTGCGTAGCAAAGGATCAGGTGCGAATACTGATAATTTCTTTGTGGATGACATAATGATGAACCATTCCAAAAACGCGAACACGTTAATTCCAGCTCCAGGATTTTCCACTTGGGTATACTACTATTTCAACACGACAGATATGCTGGGGAATTCCAATGATTCAATTATATTCAAGTATTATGCCGATGGCACTCCACCCAAGGTTGTTAATGTGAGTGATATAATAAGTCCTGCATACTCAAATAAAGAGACCCTGATATTTGCCAATATTACCGATGATTATAGCATCAATTTCAATAACGTGATGATTTGGTACGATAATGGCAGCGGATATTCGAACTGGCCTATGACTTTTTTTACGGGCAACTTAACCAATGCGACTTTTACGGGATTTATACCTCCTGCTAACAACGAAACAACAATATTCTATTATGTGGAGGTTGGAGATAATGCCTCCAACGCCAATGTATCGGTCCCAGTAAAAAGCTACATCACCAATTATCCCCCGTTCATACACAATATTACCCTTCTTGAAGAGTATCCCAACGGCACCAGTATTGTAAATATCACCGCGAACATCACGGATAATGACGGTATTGCGAGTGCCCTTCTTTATTATTCGTTCGATGGGAGTATGTATACACCGGTGGCGATGAATCTCATCGATGGGGATAATTATTCCGCAGAGATACCTGGTCCTGGATCCACTAAAACTGTATATTACTACATCAATGCATCTGACAATAACGGTGTTTTGAATTCTACACCCGTTCATGATTACTTTGCAGATGCAGACCCCCCTCAGTTCGGGCCGGTTACAATAGATCCGGAATATCCAAATGGCACAAATAATGTGAATGTCTCCATAATAATTACTGATAACATCAATGTTTCAAACGCGAGCTTAAACTATTCCTATGACGGTTCTAGTTGGACTTACGTCGATATGATTTTGTTACCAGATGACGAAGCAAAAACCACTATCCCGGGTCCAGGTTACTCCACCTGGGTTTACTACTATATCAACGCCACTGATATTTCTAGGAACCTCAACACATCATTGGTATACAACTTCTATACAGATATGAACCTTCCTACCGTGGTAGATACAAGCGACATAGTCAGTCCTGTAAACTCTTTTGCTGAGGTTCTGATATTTGCTAACGTAACAGACGATTACGGCTTCGATTTTGACAGCATTTTCCTGTGGTACAATTACGGCACAGCATGGACAAAGGTCCCCATGGCTTATATTTCAGGCAACAACACCAATGCGACATTCCTCGGGTTCATACCCCCAACGACAAACGAGACCGTGGTATCATATTACGTCGAGGTTGTTGATAACGCCTCCAACTCCAACAACTCAGGTCCCCCGAAGAGCTATTCAACAAATTTCCCGCCTTTCATAAATAATATCACATATCTTCCAGTATATCCAAACGGCACAAGCATAGTTATAATCTCAGCAAACATTACAGATAGCGAGGGTGTTGCAGGTGCAACATTGTATTATTCGTATGACGGGAGTTCATACATACCTTTGCCAATGACTTTTGTTACAGGGAATTATACCGCTGATATCCCGGGACCGGGTTCTACTACGACCGTATATTTCTACATCAACTCTACCGATAATAACGGCTTCTCAAACTCTACTCCAATATTGAGCTATCTCGCAGATGCTGATTTGCCATTCTTTTTTATTCCTGGGGTGGATCCACAAAATCCCAATGCCAGTAGTGATGTCAATATAACCCTACCAATTGTCGACAATGTTGAAGTTGCAAACGCTACCCTATGGTATTCATATGATAATTCAAGTTGGTTCCCCGTTACCTCTGGCACTGCAACGATCCCTGCCCCGGGTTATTCAACCTGGGTGTATTATAAAATCAATGCAACAGATGTTTCCGGAAACCGTAACGAGAGTCTGATACACAAATACTATGCAGATGGTATTTTCCCAATCGTAATAAACACAACTGATGTTCCTAATCTTATGTCAACCCACGAAAATGTTGCCATTTTCACCAATGTCACCGACAATTATGGCATCGATTTCAATCGTATTTATCTGTGGTACAACAATGGCAGCGGATGGGCAAGTAGTCCCATGGTCTTTTTCTCGGGTAACTACTCCGCTGCAACATTCGTAGGGTTCATTCAACCGGTAAATGCAGAAACTACGGTTTTCTACTATGTTGAGATTTATGATAATGCATCAAATCGTAATGACTCCGGGACACCAAAGGATTACTCCACCAATTTCCCCCCTCTTATAGAGAATGTGACATATCTTCCGAAACATCCAAACGCAAGCAGTATTGTGACAATCTCTGCAAACATAACAGATGCCAATGGCATAGGAAGTGTGACCCTGTATTATTCATCTGACGGAATTTCGTATGCACCCGTAACAATGAACCCTGTGGGAGGGGATACTTATTCGGGGGATATACCAGCACAGGGCTCGACCACAACATTATACTATTATATCAACGCCACCGATTCAAATGCTTTGTTGAATTCCACACCTGTGTCAAGCTACCTTGTTGACTCCGATCCACCAAGATTTGGTACACCGACGACAGACCCGGATCCCGCTAACGAAACAGTAGATGTGGAAGTCAATATCCACTTCATAGACGATTCGGAAATTATAGATGCCGTACTATATTATTCTTATGATGGTTTAAGTTGGACCCAAATCGACATGAACCTATTGGGGAGCAATAATGCAAATACCACAATTCCAAGCACTGGGTTTCCGACCACCGTATATTACTACATCAACGCCACCGAAGCTGCAGGGAATTCCAATGAATCCATTACATATACCTACCCTGCAGGCCCCGAACTGATACTTAATACTGAAAATATCAATTTCAATCCCTACCCACTGGAGAACGGCTCTGAGGTGTTAATCAGCGCGCTCATTTCCAATCTCGGTGAAGCCCTTGATCTTGTCAATGTGTCGTTCTTCCTCGGCAACCCTGATGTTGATAACGACAACATTGTCGATAGCGGTGCCGTACATATAGGAACGAACTCTACGATAAATATTGGCGAAAGCAGTACCGCTTTGGCATCCACAACCTGGACCCCCCCAAACATCGGGCTTTACGATGTGTATATCTGGGTAGATTTTACAAATACAACATGGGAGGTAAACGAGAGCAACAACTTAGCAAACAAAACCCTAACAGTGTTTAACTGGGTAGATTCCTTTGATAATCTTACAAAGACTGAATCAAAACAGAACATTACATACTACGATGGCGATGCGCGAACGGGTTTTGGTTATTCATTTGACTTCGAAGATTCCGATGGAGGTTTTGCCTACGAAAGCGTCCCACGAAGGAATCTTTTCAAGTGGGATTCTTCGAATGAACGTCTATTTTTCTATATTGGCGTCTCAGACACGCGTGATGAGATGTACACAAAATCTCTGCCAAAGACCCTGAATGAGACCAGTGGCAGTTGGGTTCTAAGTGCGAAATTTAAAATCACCCATGGTGGACACTTGCAGTTCGCATATCCGCTCTTTATTGCGGACTCATCTAACACAGGATTACAAGACACAGCTAATACCATTTATTTTCAATATGCTGCGGGAGATGATAGAGTTACTGTTATTTTTAGAGACTCTAATAACAATGCGCATGGTTTCGGTCAAGGAATCGGTTTAAATCAGGAATACCTTGCCAGAGTCATATACGATCACGAGACAAAGAGGCTAACACTTCGATTAATCAGTTATTGGTGGGTTAGACAGGCCTCAGTTATAGTTGGGACCGGTGCCGTCGGTAATTTTACATTCGGAAAAATCGGAGTTGGGGGATATAAATATTGGGGTAGTACTCCATACTTGGGAGGTTGGACTGATGATATCAATTTTAATTTCTTTGGTCAAATAAATGGCACAATAACCTCCAAACCAATTACCATCCCTGCCAACAACACATGGTCCCAACTCTATATTAATAAGACCGAACCTGAGGACAGCAATATCACGGTTACAATAGTAGACGCTGCTTCCGGTGAGCCCATAGCCGGCTTCATTAATTTAACCGGGAGCACGATCAATTTAACTGGATTCAATCCCCACATACATTCCTCAATTAAACTTGTGGCAAACTTCAATGTCGGGATAACAGCTGCACCAGTCATGCATTATTGGGCGGTCAACTGGGAGGAGATAAACCTCGCCCCCCAGGCTGATGCCGGGCCCGATGGTTTTGTCAATGAGGGCACACAATACATATTTGACGGTTCGGCATCGATTAACGGTACCGGTGCGTGGTTTAACTGGAGCTTTGGTGATGGCAATTTTGAAAATTGCACGAACATGTTTCCGAACCATACCTATGAAACTCCCGGTCTCTATGAGGTGACATTAAAGGTTACCAATTCAACTGGCTGGAGCATTGACAAATGCTGGATCACGGTTTACGACATTACCAAACCGGTGGTGGATGCGGGCTCCGACGGCATAATCGACGAAGACTCACCTTATTACTTCAATGCCACAGGCTCATACGATCCTGAAGGTGGCACGGTAGAATGGTACAATTGGACGTTTGGAGACGGTTTTTATGATAAGGGCTCGAATCCGACACCCAACCACACTTATAGTGATCCGGGTGTATACACGGTGATATTGAATGTCAGCGATTCTGCAGGGAACTGGAACTACACAACCATCGCAATCGTGGTCAATGACACCACACCGCCTGTAGCGAACGCAGGAGGGGACATTTCCACCTATGCGGGAGTACCAATCGAACTCGATGGGTCCCTCAGCACGGACAACAACGGCACCGCAGGTCTGAACTATTCCTGGGATGTGGACGGCGATTTGATACCTGATTATTATGGGGTAACCACAACACACACTTATTTTGCAGCAGACGATTATACAGTAACCTTGAACGTGACAGATAAAGCGGGCAACTGGAACGTGACTGCAATTCAAATAAACATTGTTATCCCACCCCATCCGATAGCAAATGCGGGGGCAGATGGCTCTGTCAACGAGGATTTGCCTTATTATATGGACGGTTCGTTGTCGATCAATGACACAGGTGCCTGGTTCAACTGGAGCTTTGGTGACGGGTCCTATGATAACGGGACAAACATGTTTCCGATCCACACGTATGAGATCCCCGGTGTATATGAGGTGACTTTAAATGTTACTAATTCAACTGGCTGGAGTATTGATAAATGCTGGATCACGGTGTACGACGTAACAAAACCTGTAGTGGATGCCGGCCCTGATGGAATTGTAAACGAGGATGTGCCCTACGAATTCGATGGAACGGGCTCATTTGATCCGGAAGGAGGCACGATATCATGGTACAACTGGAGTTTCGGTGACAGCGCTTTCGATAACGGCACTAATGCCACAACCAATCATATCTACAACATTCCAGATATTTATACAGTCACTTTGAATGTTACAGATGCAGTGGGTAATTGGAATTCCACTACCATCCAGGTTACAGTCAATGACATAACAAAGCCTGTGATAGATATGGGTTCAGATGCCGTAACGGAAGAAGATATACCTTACGACTTCGATGCCACAGGCTCCTACGATCCTGAAGGCGGTGCCATAGTGTGGTACAGCTGGAGCTTTGGCGATGGCTCTTTTAACAATGGCTCGGGTGCCACACCCACCCATACTTACAGCATACCAGGCATATATACAGTCACCTTAAATGCCACGGACTCGGCAGGAAACTGGGCAAATGGAACCATAACAATCACAGTCAATGATACCACAAAACCTGTAGCAGATGCGGGTTTAGATGGCTCTGTTGACGAAGACGCGACATACACATTCAATTCCACACTTTCCTACGATGAAGATGGACAGAGCATAGCCCATTATCTTTGGGACTTTGATGACAGCGACGGTGTGGACTGGATCGATCCGGATTCCACCACACAAAATCCCTCTTGGACATACACCCTCCCAGGAAACTACACGGTCACATTGAGGGTGGTCGATGCAGCTGGTAACTCGGATGAGGATACCGTGGTCATTATTGTGAACGACATCACCTCCCCGGTGGCAGACGCAGGGCCCAGCGATTCTGTTGTGCATGGGAATCCATACACGCTTAGTGGCGGCAACTCATACGATCCTGGGGGAGGTACTATCGTATCGTACATGTGGGATATCGATGAGAGGGACGGCATAGACTGGGATGATCCCGATTACGAGGGCGAGTCCGTAGCTCACACATTTACTGAGCCCGGAACCTACAATGTAACATTGAGGGTGGAGGATTCTGCAGGCAACTTTCACACAGACACTGTCACTATAACGGTCATTCATGTGGATACTATTCCCCCTGCCAAGCCCTCGAACCTGAGGATTGAAACGCTTCCAGAAGGAAATGCACTGAACATTGCCTGGGATGGGAATACCGAGCCAGATTTGGGCCACTATGAGCTTTTCTTCGGTACCGATAATGATACCTTTTCCAAACTTGCCGATGTCCCCTTTAATACGACCGGATATACTCATGGGGACCTGACCAATGGGATGACCTACTACTACTATCTCGTGGCAGTTGACGTAAACGGAAATCCGTCCGATAATTCCGATGTTGCCCAGGGTGTTCCGAACCTGGATACTGACAGGGACGGCATACCTAATCCGACTGATCCGGACGATGACAACGATGGATTGTCCGACAGCGAGGAATTAGCCAAAGGTACAAATCCCCTTGAATCAGATTCAGATGGCGACGGTCACGATGATTTAGAGGATGCCTATCCACTCGATCCTGATAAATGGAAGAAAGAGGCCCCATCGGCTCTGGGCTTGTGGCTGGTGATACTGGTCATCGTTGTCGTTATCGTTTTGCTGGTGCTCTTGCTGCTTATGAAACAAAGGGGAGCGGAGGAAGAGATAATCGATGAAGAGCCCCCTGCTGAGACCGAAGCAGCGCTTGAAGAATCTGACGAAACCACCTTTGAACTTCTGCCATCAGATGAAGAAACGGAAGAACCGAAGAAGAAACCCCCGAGACCTCCAAGAGCGCCGAAAGGTACTCCAACCGAAGAGCCGCAGGAACCTGCTCCGGAGGAAACGTCAGAGGAACCTGAACTCCCACCCGAGGAACTCGCCCAAGAGCCTCCCCCAGAAGAACCTCAGAAAGAAACTTTTCCAGAAGAAACCCCCGAGGTCCCCCTGTGGGATGATTACGTGGAAGAATCTCCGTCTCCAAGTGAGGCTCAACAAGAGATACCTTCTGAGAAAACCCAAGAAGTGATACCACCTC
>CP070726.1:1700972-1703583 GCA_020350865.1 Thermoplasmata archaeon | reverse complement strand
GCAGCCATTCCAGGAAATCGATTAAAGGGCTCCACCATGCCATAAAACGCGGATATGAATTCGTGGTAGATAAGGGTATTTGTCTACCCATTAACGGAGCATGCATTCATATTGGTTCGGGGGATTTGGGAAGGACATCGGTAAAATTCTTATAAACTGAGGTGTATCCGCCATCAACAACAAGGACAAATTTACCCAGGAGGGGAATAAGAAGGGTCCTATTCGGATGTTAGAATAAGACTCGCTCCTTGTAAAGATACACTGTGTTGCGGTGAGCAAAAAGAGGTGATAAACCATGCCGAGAGCCAACTTTGAAATCGTTATTTTCAACGAGCAGATCGGTGAAAAGGAGGGTGTGCTCGATGCACTCTGGTACGAATTCGTGGGGTCCCAAACATCCATTAAGCACTTCCAGGTCCCGGGGGTACCAACAGGGCTTGCCTATATCATGATACAGGTGTTCGATGTTCAGAACAAGGGTCATAGGATCATTATTAACGGAGAGGACCTTCCCGGGGAGGACATCATACGGACCAAGGCAAACCGATGGCAGGATGTCACTGACATTATCCCGGCAGGGGTCCTTCAGCAGGGAGACAACACCATCCGCATCAAGGCGAGCAGCGGGGATAACATACTTATCGGAGCCGCAATGATACACTGGAAAGAGGTCTGATGGGCACCATCCGGTCTGCCGCAATTCCGCGGAACTCAAATGCCACAACTACAGATGCAAAGCCTTATAAATGGGAGAATTTATTAGGGTAAACCCGCACAAGCGAAAAAATACCCATGTAGGAGAGAGCCGGACCGGTTCTCGATTCACTACAGGAGGTAGTTCATTTGGCTGAGAAAAAGACCATAAAAGCGGTATCCGAGGCCCTTGAGTCCTCCAAGCAGAGAAATTTTAAGGAGAGCGTAGATTTAGCAGTGAATCTCAAGGATATCGATTTATCCATTCCCAAGAACAGAATCGATGACGAGATACTGCTGCCCAAGGGAAGGGGCAAGCCAGTGAAGATCGCGGTTTTTGGAACAGGCGAATTGGCCCTCAAGGCCAAATCCTCGGCGGATCTGGTCATTTCCCCTGAAGAGCTCGAAGATCTGGCCGAGGACAAGAAGAAGGCCAAGAAACTCGCAAACGAGCACTCGTTCTTCATTGCGGAGGCACCGCTTATGCCAGTGATAGGCAAGAAGCTCGGTGTGGTCCTTGGCCCCAGGGGAAAGATGCCCAAACCCATTCCTCCAGGTGCTGACCCCACACCCGTTATAAACAATCTCAGAAACACTGTAAGGGTTCGCTCCAAGGACAGAAGAACCTTCCATGCATCCATCGGCACAAAGGACATGACCGCAGAGGACCTGGCCGAGAACATTGATGTGGTGATCAAGAGGGTGATCGGAAAACTGGAGCGGGGCAGGATGAATATAGCCTCGGTTTACATCAAGACGACCATGGGGGAATCTGTTAGACTCATGTGATGAGGGTTGATAATGGCTCATGTACCGAAATGGAAGAAAAGCAGGGTTGAAGACCTTGCGAACCTGCTGATCAACAATCCTGTGATCGGTGTGATAGACATAGGAGGCATACCTGCCTCACAGCTTCAGCAGATCAGGTCTGGCCTGCCCACTGGAAGCCATCTCGTGGTGACAAAAAATACGCTGATTAGACTGGCCCTGGCCCGGGCGGCAAAGGAGCGCAAGAACATTGAGAAGCTGGAAGAGGCCCTAGACGGTCAGCGGGGCATCATCACCGCCGACATGAATCCATTTAAGCTCTTCAGGGCCATGGAATCCACAAAGACGAAGGCACCGGCAAAAGGAGGGGAGGTTGCACCGGAAGACATCGTCATTTTAGAGGGGGACACCCCCTTTAAACCCGGTCCCATCGTGGGGGAGCTGCAAAAGGCGGGCTTCCCGGCTGCCATAGAGCGGGGCAAGGTTGTGATAAAAAAGGACAAGACCCTGGTGAAGAAAGGGGACCGCATTCCAAGGGAGGTGGCCAAACTCCTTGCACGATTGGAGATATACCCCATGACCGTGGGTCTCAATCTTCTGGCCGGTTTCGAGGACGGGATGATCTACCTCAGGGAAGTCCTTGATGTGGATGTGGACCAATTCCTCAAGGACATGGGAATGGCATCCCAGCAGGCCTTCAACCTGGCCATGTTCACAGGCTACCCCACGGATTTGACCATCAGACCCTTGCTCCAGAACGCGCATCAGAATGGTTTCAACCTGGCATTCAACCTCAATTTCCCCACCTCTGAAACAATTGAGCTCATGCTTTCCAAGGCACAGGGACAGGCACTTTCTCTGAAATCGCATCTGCCTGAGGACAAGACAGAGGGAACCGAAGGGAAGGAAAATGTCCCAAAGAAGGAGGGGCAAGAGGAGAAGAAGGAAGAAGGTACGGCAGAAGAACCTTCTTCGGACAAATCATGATTTGAGGATAGAAAAAAACGGAGGAGAAACGTATGGAATATATATACAGCGCAATGCTGCTCCACGCTGCTGGAAAGGACATCTCCGAGGAGAACCTAACCAACGTACTGAAGGCAGCAGGCATTTCGCCTGATGCTGCCAAGGTGAAGGCTCTCACAGCCTC
>CP070726.1:1695687-1700872 GCA_020350865.1 Thermoplasmata archaeon | reverse complement strand
CTGTCTTATCTGTGCCTTCTCCTGGTTTTACCCATTCTAGCTGAAGAAACCGGTGAGGTCATAGGAAAAATTAGCGATGAAGAGGGGATAAACCTCCCTGGAGTTACCATTACAGCCACAAGCCCAAGCCTCCAGGGGATGCGGTCGGCCATCAGTGCCAGCGATGGAATATTCCGACTGCCACTTCTACCCAGCGGGATATACACACTAGTCTTCGAGCTGCAGGGATTCGCCACTCTATCCCAAGAAAATGTAGATGTTTCGCTAGGAAAAGGTACCACTGTCACCATCGTCATGAAGATAGCCACCCTGCAGGAACAGCTTACGGTCATAGCCGAAACCCCGCTCATCGACAAGACCAAGGCAGACAACACCTTCAACATGAAGGCTGATCAACTGGCCAACGTACCCGTCCAGGGCAGGACGATCCAGGAGATCATGAGCTTGACTCCAGGAGTGACTGGTGTCCGGCATAATACGAACACGGGAACCTCGGATGCCATTGATAATTACGGCGCAGGAAGCTTCCGGGGAGAGGGAGGAACAGGAAACAATTATCTTGTCGATGGACTTTCCAAGAGAGGTTTGGATGATAACGATCCAGGAGTCAGGGTAAATTATGATGCCTGGGAGGAAGTCCAAATCATCTCAGACGGATTCGCTCCTGGGCTAGGGCAGGCCTACGGCGGTATCATCAACATTGTCACCAAATCCGGAGGAAACAAGTTCCACGGAGAGCTGGGTGGCCTGATCTGGGATCACCGCGTCAGAGCAACCAGGGAGCAACAGATATCGGTTGCCGTCGACCCGAATAGGTCACAATATAATCTCTTCGGTAACATCGGAGGCCCTCTCATCAAAGATAAACTGTGGTTTTTCATCTCCGACAACTTCTGGCGCAGGGCCGATGACGGAGAGGCAAGCTCCGTTGGGTGGCTCCAGATTCCTGAAGGACATAGGAGAAGGAATACCAACAATCTATTCGGCAAGTTAACCTTTGCTCCTTTCCAGAACCATACCATTGCCTTCAGCGGGACCTATGACAAGTTTCTCAATCAGACAGGTGGATTCGGCGTTCCTGAGCGCTATGTAAAGCAGGATTACATCAACTATGCCTACCGTATTAACTACAAGGCAATTCTCAGTGCCAATTCACTCATTGAAGCCGTTGCCGGAAGATCGAGCCGCGACCGGAACATTGGCCCTCTAAGCGAAGACATGCAAACACCTCCCATCGAGTATACCGATATCTCGCAGACTGTGAATAATTCGAGTAGCAACAACATGACCAAAGAAGAGAGAACCGATTTTTCTCTCAGGTTTACTCAGTACCTGGATGCCAAAAACCTTGGAAACCACGAAATCGGAGTAGGATTCCTCTACTATTGGGCTAAGCGATCCCAATTGGAAGATCGAACCGGGAAGGCGTATGACCTTTGGAACAACCCCAATGCCTGGGGAGACACGTTCTGGAACGGTGGAACCACCTTGAAGTTCAGTTCCCCGGGTTATCCTGCCCAGTTGTTAGAGTACCGGAACATGGAATACTTCCACACCGGGCGTGGATTCGGCCTCTACCTCAGTGATAAAATCACTATCGGTAACGTTACGTTCATGATCGGAGTAAGGTCAGAGACACAAAAATTGATTAACGACATCGATGAAACACTCTTCAACTGGAAACTAGATGACTTCATCTCACCACGCCTATCCCTGGCCTGGGACATTACCGGGGATGGCGTAAATGTACTTAAACTCGGTTATGGCAACTTCACTGACACCATGCTCTTTGACCTCCTCCCCTATTTTAGCAAAGGCAGTGGTAATGCCTTCCGCGTCTGGAGATGGATAGGCCCACTTCCCACGAATCAGGATGACGAAGCCGCTCTAAAAAACCCGGATAACTGGGAATACCACTATCACTTGGGCTCACCAGAGGCATGGCTTGAAGGAGGGTATATAATAGACATAAAGGAGGGAATTCAGCCAGACAGAATGGTCAAGGTTGTCGCCGAATTCAACCGACAGCTCAGTACGAATTGGGCGGCAAAAGTAAGAGGTATCTATACCAAGCACGGTAACATGATCGAAGACCTGGGTATGTTCGATTACGAAAAAACCTGGTTTCTCTTGCAGAACTGGCCGGAAAAGAGACGGAGCTATCTGGGACTCGAATTTGAATTACAGGGAAGAATAGCCGATAAATTCTTCTTCAACGGATCTTACGTCTGGTCATCGGCCAAAGGGACGACTTTGGGAGCCTACGAGAAGTTTAGCAACTACTCCGTCACAGTTTACAACACGGTCGGAACCTTCGGAGACCACCTCTCAGGCCCGGCCGATTCTCCTTTGGCCTTTTTGGATCCTCTCACTGCTGGATTTGGAGGATTAGACTATGGAGATGAAGGATGGTATGGCCCGCTCCAGGACAGCTGCGACCATGTGATCAAGATGCTCGGCACGTGGATTGCTCCCTTTAATTTCATCGTCAGCACCAATTTCCAATTGTACGTGGGCTACCATTGGTCCATTCACGGCTGGAATGATGCTTTTGGATTTTACGGCACATTCCCTTATGGCCGCGGTACGGAGACAATTCCAACTCATGCCTACCTTGACCTTTCCATTCAAAAGGACTTCTCCTTCGTAGCAGGAACGACCGTTGGCCTGCGCCTCAACGTGCAGAACCTCCTCAATTCCCAGGAGGTTATTTCCTACGCTAACGCAGAAGGAAGTGTCCTTTTCGGTCAAGTCTGGGGCAGACAGTTCCCCCGTTGGTTCCAGTTCCAGGTTCTTTTTAGATTCTAAAGGTTACAAGCAGTCAATACAAAAGACTCTTTTTCTCTTTCGGAGAGAGAGTCCTTTTTATCCTGTTTAGATAACCCTGATCAGTGAAAAATTCCGTGTTTAATTGAAAATATTGTCCAAGTAAAACTGAGGGGATGAATACGCATTTCAATACTTAGCTATCAAGTCAGGAAGTTAAAAGCATTTGATATATTTTAGGAGAGAATTTGAGCTTGTATGCCGAAGGGCCAGGATCAAAGACTTTACGTTTCATGATCTTAGGCATACTATTGCATCTAAAGATGCAAATTAATCTGCGATGTTGGTTCAGCAACATCAGTGACGCATTTAGATAAGGGATAACGTTTAATGAAAGGAGTTATCTTTATGATAAAAGTGAAAATGCCCAGGGGAACTGATTTTACTCTAATCGGTTTATCGATATTAATCACATTTTTCTGGTCATCCGCTCATATCTATGCACAACAAATAAATCCTAGCTTTTTTAAAGAGCTTCGTTATCGCCACATTGGTCCTCAAGGTAATCGAATGATTGCAGCTGTGGGCATACCCGGAGATCCTGATGTGTATTACGCTGGAGCCGCTTCAGGAGGGATCTGGAAATCAATAGATGGTGGTGTCAATTGGAAGCCTATATTCGACGATCAACCTGTTTCTTCCATCGGTTCTCTAGCAATTGCTCCCTCTGATACTAACATAATCTGGGCAGGAACCGGTGAAACATTTATCCGAAGCAATGTTTCTATTGGCAACGGCATCTACAAATCCATCGATGGAGGGAAATCCTGGAAACACATGGGACTTGATCGAACCGGAAGAATAGGAAGGGTTGTTATCCATCCTCAGGATCCTAACATCGTATTTGCCGCCGCTCTAGGTCATTGTTATGGACGCCAACCTGAACGAGGCGTTTTCCGTACTCGAGATGGAGGGGAGACTTGGGAGAAAGTGCTCTTTGTTGATGAAAACACAGGCTGCTCTGACATTGCCATGGATCCTAACAATCCCCTTATTCTCTTAGCTGGAATGTGGCAGGTGGAAATTAAGACCTGGAGCCGCCAGAGTGGCGGACCAGGAAGCGGTATCTATATCAGTAAAGACGGTGGCAACACCTGGAAACGGCTCAAAGAAAATGGTTTGCCGGATTCCCCAGTTGGAAAAATTGCAGTTGCTATTGCTCCAAACAATTCTCACCGCTTTTATGCCTTACTGGAAACCGAACATGGTATACTCTGGAGATCAGACAATGGAGGCGAAACCTGGGAGCTTATCAATAGCAGTCACATAATAAACGAAAGACCTCACTATTACACCCGATTGGTAGTCGCCCCTGACAACTACGATGAAATCTATATTCCCTGTGTTGTTTTTAATGTATCGTTCGATGGGGGAAAAACATTCGAAACAAAAAATTGGGGCTTTGATCACCATGACACATGGATTGATCCAAAAATTCCTAATAGGATATTTATTGCGGATGATGGAGGTCTATTGATTTCAACCAATAGAGGTCAATCTTGGAAGAGGAAGTTTCTTCCTGTAGCTCAAATGTATCATGTGGCCGTTGATAACCAGACACCTTACTATGTCTACGGAAACCGACAGGATGGAGTTGCCTTTAGAGGGCCAAGCAATAGCCTAATGTATTTTGAAGATCTGGGGTGGAAAGGAATCAGCTCCTGTGTGTGGAGAATGGTTGCTGGCGAAGAAAGCGGATATGCGATTCCTGATCCCGTCGACAATAATATAGTCTGGGGAAATGGATATGACGGCGCTCTTGATCGCTCTGATCTGCGAACCAACCATAAACGTTCTGTCCGTGTGTGGCCAGAATCACCGATGGGATATAAGGCTGATGATCTGAAATATCGTTTTCATTGGACTTTTCCTATTTCTATTTCTCCCCATAATCATAATAGAATTTACGCTGGCAGCCAGTATGTCCACCAGACAACGGATGGAGGGCATAGCTGGAAAGTTATTAGCCCCGATCTTTCAACCAACGACAGAAGTAAAATGCAGGATTCCGGAGGAATTACGATCGATAACCTCGGTGTGGAATATGGCTGTACAATTTTCTCAATTGCAGAGTCTCCCTTGGAAGAAGGATTGATTTGGGTTGGCACTACTGACGGATTAATGCATGTAACTCGAGACGGCGGATTGAATTGGCATAATGTTACGGCGAACATTCCCAATTTACCACCATGGGGTACAATAAGCAACATCGAAGCATCCAAGCATAAAAAGGCACAATGCTATATCACGGTTGATTTACACCAAATGAACGATAGAAACCCTTATGTGTATAAAACGTCGGACTATGGAAAGACCTGGAAATCTATCAGCTCTGATATACCGAGAAGCGTATTTAGCT
>CP070726.1:1689043-1695587 GCA_020350865.1 Thermoplasmata archaeon | reverse complement strand
TCTTTAAAACCACATTATCGAGGGTAAGCACACCTCCATCCGTGATAATGAGGTTTCCTCTGAGAATTACGGTCTCATCGGTAATGGTGGTGGTATCCGAGATTACCCAGTCCCCTTCGGCGGGAGGAGGTGTTTGGGAGAACGTAAAATATATAGGTAATGCCAATAATAGCAATGAAATCATTATAAAGGTTCTTATGACCGTTATCCTCATATCGATACCTTCACTACACACACAACTTATATTGAACCTAATATTATACTCGTTTATAGAACCATAAATTTTTTGGTCAACCAAGCCCGCCATCCTCTTTTTCCGGTTCCTTTAGAGGCTCCATTCAAAGTGGTAACTGCATAAGTCGGTCTAAAATAACCGATGTTGAATTTGATAATGTAAACCTAATAGTTTTATAGGTATAGCATATTTTAGTAGGTACTTTGTAACGGCCAGGGGAAATCGATTTACAAGGTTAAATATGCCTCTGGAATAAGGCGGGAAAATATCTGCTCAACACGCTTCCGAAGGTAAGCATGGAGGTGGAGGATTACATGGGCATACCCATGAAGTTCAAGATATGTCTCCTGGGAGACTACTTTGTAGGCAAGACCAGTCTTATTCGAAGATACGTGAAGAACGAGTTCGACGAGAAATACGTAATGACGATAGGCACAAGGACCTCCAAAAAGGATATCGTCATAAAGAAGCCGGGGATTAAGGACGACTTTGAAATCACATTTATTATATGGGATATCATGGGGCAGTACAGCACTAGAAAACTTTTGCATCCCACGTATCTGCAGGGTGCGGACGGGGCGATACTGGTGTCGGACCTCACAAGAAGAATAACACTGGACCATTTGGATAACTGGATAGATTCCGTGTACAGCGTAAGGCGGGTCATACCCATTGTCTTCATCGGCAACAAAAGCGATCTTACCGATGAGCTTGAATTTGGAAAGTCCGAGTTGGATAGTATGGCCTCGAACTACGATTCTCCATTTTTCACTGCAAGCGCAAAAACAGGTGCGAATGTTGAGGATGCATTCAGGTCGTTGGGCGAGAAGATAATATCGGACATAGTTGCCAGGGACCCTTCTTTTAGAAAGTAGGATGTCTTTTGGGAAGAACTAAAGGGATATCCATTTTCTTCTATAATCGCAGCCATACGGTTGCCTGTTCCCGCCAGAAGGCGCTCCCGGGGCATTCCCACCAAAATGATTTAAGCCAGTACTATATGAAGATATATGGAAGCAGGACTGGGTTCGAGCTGGTAATCGAACATGGGCGAGGCGGGTTTGGCAAGTAAATAACGTACAGATGTTATATATGAACCAGGTGAAAAAACGGTCAAGGGGAAGGCTGCTGTGCTCTTCAACCCATATTTTCTGGCGTATCTTCTGGGCTGTGGCCTTTGTTTTCATGGTAGCGGTTATAATGTACCTTTTGGGCCTATCCACATTGGCCATTTTATATAGTGTAGTCGTTCGTGGAGGTGGCCCTTCCTTGTTTAGCGTCTTTGCTTATTGTGTGTGGATTTTAATTACCTTTCTATTACTCGCTCTCATATATTTAGATCTGAGTTATGCTCCTGTGAGGGTTTACAAGCACGGATTTATTCACTTTCTCAGGGACCGCAATTTCCGCGATATATTTATTGCATTTAACGAGATAGCTCATGTCAGATTCGAGGAGGACGGGAGCATTACGATCGGATGCAGGAAGGAAAAATACCGCACTCACCCGAGCAACTTTGGCAAATGCTATGAAGTATTTCTGGAACAGTTAAAGTTAAATGTCCCCCCATCATATATCGAAAAGCAGGCCGCAATCAACAAGGAGGGCGGGAATACACAATGAACGGACTGTCGGCAACAGACATGTGGTGCATAAGCTTCGTTATCGTCGTGGTCGTGTGCCTGATCATTTTAGCCTATTTCGCAATCCGCAAGGTTAAGGGAGGCGAGCTTCCCCAAGGTCAGGTGAATCTTCTGGTCCCCCAACTGGATTACCTGTTCCGCTACAGGGGCTGGAAAACAAAGTTGGATTACCAGAAAGGGAAGATCACTGTGAGCAAGGACGACATGGTCGCAGCCGATATCTATTTGAAACCAAAACCTGATGGAAGTATAGAAATACTTCATGCGACAAACGCGGGAACCATGGGTTGGCTTTTAGTGGTAGCCTTTCTTTTTGTGTTTAGTTTAATAGGAGCCCTGGCAGGCCTAATCCTCCACATATATTCCAGAAAGTTCGCCAGGGAAGAGGTCATCCCCATGATCATGACCTATCACGGTGGACGGACTCCATCGTACCCGGCTCCCTCTCCACCCCAGCAGAGCATATGTCCGAGATGCGGGCACCCCTTGAAATATCGGTGGGAGGCACAAAGACTGTTCTGCGAGAATTGTGAAATGTATGTCTGATCTGCGCCCTGGGATAGGATTATAACAACAAAATTTTCTCGGAGAAATCGAGATAATCGCAGATAGGACACATTATCCGGCTCTTTGCGTTCCCATCCGAGTATAGCTCCATTCGCCTTCAACTGGAATCCGATACCTATTCCCTGCTCCACCTTTCCCTGAGCAGTCGCCTTGCGATGGAGACACCGTGCTTCATGGAGCTGAGCTTTGAGGGCGTTATGCGCTTTCTGTATTCAATGGGTACCTCTCCGATATTATAGCCCATCTTCACACATTTGGCGTACATCTCTGCCTCGATATCGAAATGTCTTGCTTCAAGGGCGAGCTTTCTCACCACCTCGTCCCTGAAACCCCACATGCCAGTGCACAGATCTGTAATCCTCCGGCCATTGGGAAACAACATGTTGGCCGTCCTTGTTAGAACCCTGTTGCCCATGTAGTTCAATTTGCTCATTGCGCCGGGCATGATTTCGCCGGCGAGCCTTGAGCCGAGGACGACATCGTATTCTTCATTTTCCAGGAGGGACAGCATATCCAGGATCCTAATGGCAGGATAGGTGTCATCCGAGTCCATCATGAAGATGTACTTGCCTTCAGAGGCCTCAAACGCCGCCTTCACACCAAGGCCCTTGCCTTTTCCCTCTTGAAGAATCAATCTCGCTCCCTTCATTCGGGCTATTTCCTGGGTGTTGTCCTTGCTGTGCCCATCCACCACCATGATATCGACGCCATACCCTCTCTTATTTATCTGTTTGATGGGTATTCCATCAATTACCTTGCCTATGGTGAGCTCTTCGTCTAAGGCAGGTAAAATCACGGAGACTTGGTTTTGAGGCATTGTTCCCAACCCAATTCTCAATACATTACCTTCTATTTAAAAGTTCCTTATTGCAAAAAACCCTAAATATGGCGAAAAAAGCGGTTAAAAGGGCGTTTTTCGCCTATTTCTGGTTTTTTGGCAGCAGGTTCGGTATCCCCTCCTCAATGGGGTAATCTACGACACATGTCGAACATGTCAGTTTGCCCTTTACTATCTCCTTTTCATCCTCTTCCTCCACAGTGAGGGTGAGGTCCCCCTTGCATGTGGGGCAGGCGAGAATATCCATGAGATCCCTTTTCATGTTATCATACCTCGCAACTTGAAGTGAACATACCCTTAGACGTGCTTAAATATTTTTCCATCCGATGCCCAGATATGTGATGCCGTTCTCGATGAACACATTGGGATCGTAGGTCCTTCTGCCGTCGATTATTACAGGAGTTTTCATGGCTGCCTTGAAGTCCTCGGGTTTCAGGGATTTGAATTCCGACCAGTCGCTTTGAATGATGCAGATCTCGGCATCCCTCAGGGCATCTTTGGCGGACTCGGCATATGTGACGGACTTGTCGGTGAGCCTCTTGAAATTCTCGGTTGCCTTTGGGTCGTAAGCAGACACGACAGCACCCTTTTCCACCAGGCTCTCGATGATGGGCAAGGCCCGGCTGTACCTCACATCGTCCGTATCGGGTTTGAATGATAGGCCCAACACAGCTATGCGCATGCCGTTTAGGTTTCCCACCTTCCTCTCCGCGAGCTCCACCACCCGCAAGGGCTGTGTCTCGTTCACATCCAAAATCGCATTCAGAATGCGCGGTACATAGCCCTTCTTCTTGGCAGTGGCCGTAATGGCGTTGACGTCCTTTGGAAAGCAGGAGCCGCCGAATCCCACCCCGGCGTTCAGAAAGGACGGGTTTATCCTGAAATCCAGGCCAACGCCCTTCATCATCTCGTAAACATCCACATCAAAGAACTCACAGATGTTGGCCATTTCGTTGGCGAAGGTGATCTTTGTAGCTAGTAAGCAATTGGCACCGTACTTGATCATCTCCGCTGTCCTGATATCGGTTGTGAGCTTTGGGCAGTCGAATCCTTTATACACTTTCAAAATGGTGTCGAGGCTTCTCTGATCCCATCCCCCGATGACTATTCTGTCGGGTTGGAGGCTGTCGTGCAGCGCCGCACCCTCCCTCAGAAACTCAGGATTCATGCCGAGGCCGAAGTCCTCACCCACCTTCTTTGCGGAATTCTTCTCCAGGATAGGAAGAATCAGGGAATCCGTGGTGGAGGGTATGATGGTGCTCTTCGCCACCACGACATGATATGAATCCATATCTTTCAAGGCGAGACCTATGTCTCCTGAGACCTTCTCCACGTGACCTAGATCGATGGAACCGTCGGGCAGGGAAGGTGTGCCCACACATATGAATGTGATATCGCTGTTCTTTACGCAGGATATGTTGTCGGTGGAGCCGTGAAAGAGACCCGCATCCGCGACCTCCTTGACGAGTTCATCCAACCCCGGCTCGTAGAACGGTACAATACCCTGGTTCAATCCATCAGCCTTTTTTTGGGTTCTCGTGGTGCAGGTTGTGTCGAATCCGTGCTTTGCAAATGCCGCGCCGGTGACGAGGCCCACATAGCCCATACCGATCATGGTTATCTTCATATCCTCCATTTGAATCTCCGGTCATAAATCGATTTTGATATATAACTATTTCTTAACTGCATGGAGGAAGTTCACATTGGCTTTGGTTTCGATCAGCGCCACTCCCTGCGAGAGCTCCCTCTTCCCGCCATGGACCACAAAAGGATGATGCAGACAACGATGATGATGAACACCGCAAGTATGGCCACGAAGAAAATCCCGCTCTCACCTGATAATATCCCGCCACCCTCGTCAGGTTCCACGTACACGATGACGTATTCCTCAACAGAATACTCTTCCCCATCGAAGGCTCTGACGTAGATGACATGCTCCCCTTCGGAAATATCAGAGACATCCAGCGAGTAGTAGGCTTCGCTTGAATCCGATATTCTGACCCAGTCGTTGTCGTCCAGCCGGAACTCTATCCTGTTGATGCTTCCATCGGCATCGCTGGCCAGAACTTCAATAACCACGCTATCTATTATAATGTCCCCGTTCTTAGGAGAGATCAGGGAGATTGCAGGCACCTGATTGATTCTTAACTCCACCGTGATGGATCCGGAAACGGAATCGGACCACACTCCCTTGTTGTCCTCCACTCTGAAGTAAATGGCATGTGTGCCGATGGACAGGGAAGAGATGCTGAGGGTTCTTTCGCTTCCAATGGTACCGCCAATGCTCGATGTCCATTCGTATGCGATGATGTCCCCGTCGTCCTCACCATGACCCACGAGATTGACCACCTCTCCCTCCTTTACCGGGTTCGGGGAGATGTCATCGATATAAGCCTTGGGGATGCCGTTCACACCTATCTTTTTCACCGCCTCGGTGGACCACACTGACATGTCGTCCATGACGCTGAGGTAAATGGTGTGGACACCAACTGAAAGCAAGGCTTCGAATTCGGGGTCCTGGCTCAATTCCCCATCGATGTTGGACCGCCAAAGGTACGCTTCTATCACACCGTCATCGCTTCCATGCCCCTCGAAGTATATGGCATCGTTCTCGTTGGGATTGTTCGGGGTGATGGAATCAATATGTGCTGTTGGTATCCTGTTAACTTGTAAGCCTGATTCAACATAATCGGACCATACACCGTTATCATCCTTCACCCTGAAGCGGATGGTATGGTCCCCCACAGAAATCTGGGATGTGGAGAAGGATGCCTGACTGCTCAGCAGGTCGTCGATGCTGGAGGTCCATTCGTAACCCCTCACCTCACCATCGTCGGTTCCGCGGCCTGAAAAGGAGATCATGTCGCCTTTGTTTGCTGGGTTCGGGGCGATGGGGTCCATGTAAGCCTTTGGTATCTGGTTGACCTTCACAAAGAAGCTCACCTCTTCGGACCATGCACCGTCATTATCCATTACCGCAAAGGAGATCTCGTGAATACCCACGGAAAGGCCGGAGGTGACGAAATTGGCATCCCCGCTGAGGCCTCCGTTGATATCAGAGCTCCAGTTGTAGGCGACTATAAATCCGTCATCTGTGCCGTAACCCTGGAAAGCGAGGCTGGTACCTTCGTTTGTCATGGAAGGAAATGGAGGGGTTAAATGGGCCTTTGGAATCTGGTTGATGCGCAGGCTGTAGAGTGCAGGATCCGACCAAACCTCGTCCTCATCCATCACCGAAAAGGAGATGTCATGCACACCCGG
>CP070726.1:1679070-1688943 GCA_020350865.1 Thermoplasmata archaeon | reverse complement strand
CTGGCATGTTTCTGAATAATGACGTTGTTGAGAGCGGACAGCAGAATTCTCGGACATGAAATGGGGGGATTCTCAAGCCTGTGGACCATGCTCTTCACGGAATCGGCATGCATGGTGGCGTATGTGGTATGGCCCGTGGCCATGGCCTGGAACATGGTATAGGTCTCCTTGCCCCTGACCTCCCCCACCATGATGTAGTTTGGCCTCTGCCTCAGCGCCGCCCTGACCAGGTCGTACATGTCCACACCGCCCGCGGCCTTTCCATCGGCACCTTTCTCCCCGACCCCGATCCTCGTGACACCGGGTATCCAGTTCTCGTGAAACAGGTTGATCTCCCTGGTGTCTTCGATGCTCACAATCTTTGCCGTGGGTGGAATGAACAGCATGATGGCGTTGAGGGTGGCTGTTTTCCCGGATGCCGTTCCCCCTGCGATAATCATGGATTCCCCGTGCTCCACCGCAATCCACAGGTAGGCCACCATTTCCGATGAGCCCGAGTGGAAGTTTAGAAGGTCAACAGGTGTGAAGGGCTTCTCCTTGAAACGCCTGATTGTGAAGGAGGAGCCGCGGGTTGTGACCTCCCTGGCATAGGTGGCCTGGATCCTGTGCCCCTCGATGGTGGTTCCGTCCAAAATCGGCTGGGACACAGACACCTGCCTTCCGCATCTTTGGCCCAGCAAAATCACAAAGGAATTCAATTCATCCTCATCCGCGAATATAATGGATGTTTTTATGGATTCAAACTCTCGATGGAAAATAAAGATGGGGATTTCGACTCCGTCGCAGGATGTATCCTCCACCCTCTCGTCCTGAATGAGGAGGTCGATGGGCCCGTAGCCCACGAAATCCCTGAGAATGTAGTACCTGAGCTTGTCCTCGGCATTGGGATTCACCTTCACGCCCCTGCTTCGGATTATGGCCTTCAGGTTCTCCTCCAGGTATTCCCTTCTGTCCTGCTCGCTCATCTTCTCCCAGTCATACCCGAGGGTCATCTTGAGGGTGTCCTTCATGTAGTCCAAAAGCTCTTGTTCCCTTTTGGACAGCTGGGGCTCTATGCCCTCGTAAATGTACTCGCTCCTGGCATTGTTGTATACTATCCTCACATAGGTGAACGGCTCGATTACGGGGTAGAATTCGATTTCCTCGATGTTGGGGTCCGTGATCTCCGGTATCTCTGTAAGCACTGAGCCTCGCTCCACCGTCTTGGCCTCCCTCATTCCCTCGGCCAGCATCACCTTGACAGGCTGCTTGTTGAATTTCTGGGCAAAGAACGTCATGTAGCTGTTCTTCATCCTGGAGAATTTGCCTTTTCTAACCTTTCTGGCCACTTCCGGCGTCCCAGCAGGCATGCCTGTGGCTTGTTCGGAAACTGCCTCCTCACTCTCAGCTGCAGTATCGGTCGCCATACTATCCCCTTTCCATCGATTGCTTGAAATCGATTATGAGACCCCTCGGCCGATAAAAGTCTCCATATAGGCATGGGTTACGCTCAGGCGGGCAACGTTGTCAATGTTTATAATTATACCGTTTGAGGTGGCTGTTATGTGGAAGTCCGTGCCTTCCACCAGGCCTTCATTTGTGAAGGACTTGTTGTAGAAGCTTTCCCAGGCATCCGCGTATTCGGACACAATGCTGATGGTGACATAGTTTGAGGTGATATTGGTGTACGTCCACCTGTCCGTGTACCAGAGCGTGTACCTGACATCCTCAGAGCTCGTGCCCGCTATGCTGTCCGATGTATCGTGGTGAAGCGATATCAGGGTCACTCCCAGGATGACGTTGCCGCCCTCCATCTCCACTGCAAGATTCGGCTCGGATCTGAGGACATCGCCTTTACTCTGGTGCAGTATCACCGCACCGTTCTCGTAGATCAGTGTCTGCCTCACGTAGAACCTGTTGTAGGCTGTGAAGTCGATGCTGCCTGAGGAATTCTCGTACACGTTCTCGCCGCTGTCCGCAAAGGACAAGTTGAAGTGCTCATCACTGGGTTTCAGGGAGAGCTGCCCGGGGGTCTCCCTCTCGAACATGGGATACCCGTCAGCCCCCAAATCTATGGTGACACCCCTTGTGTCGTTCCTGATATCCGAGGTGATGACGGCGTCTATGCCGTTTTTCAGGTCACTGAACTCCTGTATGACCTTGTTCATGTGCGATTTCTCGTTGCCCTCCATTGCCACAGGGACCCAATAGAGCACGATCATGGACATCAGAGCCAGAAAAACCATCAGGGCCAGTATCGTGCCTATCACTGCAGCAACACCATCAACATCTTCTTTGAATTGTCGGATGCTCTCATCTCCCATTCCATTATTTCCTACCCATGCATTCGGGTCCATCTCAGGCACGCAGGTGAAGAACTGGTTTTTCTGGAGGCCAAGGGCCTTCTTATCGAGTTCGCCTAATTATGGGTAATATTGTATATATAATTGTCGCTGTGATTATGTACTCCTACATTCCAATGAACCCGCATGAATCTTACGCATTTCCCAGGTTGGCGTCGCCGATGGCTAGGCAGTTTATGTGCATGCCACCTAGGTTGTATCTTATGAGATCGTCCACCTCGAATCGCTTCCAATGGCCCTCAGCTATCGAGCCGGTTGCCCTGCCCAGGTTCCTGTACATTAACACCTTGCCTCCATGTTCAGTTTTTGGTTGCCCGGTTGATAATTGATCAGTGGCGACAGCGATGTCGTCTTCAATCGCACCGTCAATGTTGCCCACTTCCAGAGCGGTTATGCTTCTTCCGGTTGGAAAACCGCCGTCGACATTGCTGATATTTTGATTCCAACTGGAGCCGCCATCAAATGTGTTGTATACCATGATCTTCCCTCCCGCCCCTGCGACGATGTCGGGATATCCCACGCCGTCGATGTTGCCCACATCTAGAAACACTGGATTCGCACCGTTTATGTCCTCTGCCACTACGACCAATTGGAGGCTCCCAATATCACCGTCGGTATTGATCACTTTGTAGATATCGCTTCCGGCAGTCCCGACGATGATATCGGGATACGCGTCATTACTGATCAAATCGATTGTGATGCTTACGACTTCTCCCGGGTTGAAGTTTATCACATTTTCCCAACTGCTTACCCCATTGTTCCTAAAGATTTTCAATCCATCGTCTGTTCCCACAGCCACGTCCCCGTCCCCGTCCCCGTCCAGGTCGGCAATCTCGATTGTATGTCCCTTGTCCTGAGGATCATCCACATCGCCTCCATTTTGATTATCTGTTATCATTACCTGTGTCCAATAGCCGTCATTGTAGAAAACGAACACATCTCCGTTAGAGCATCCAACCACGATGTCTAAGGCATCGTTGCCGTAATCCACCTCGCCTGCGACAACCGAATACGGATCGCCGGGCAGTGAGTCATTGATGACCTCCTCGTCGAAATAACCGTTGCCCAGGTTCCAGTAAATGGAAAACGTATAATAGAAATCTTTTCCACCCCCTGATTTATAGCCCTCTCTTCCGCATATGATGTCCCTGTCATCGTCATCGTCAACATCCTCGAAGTCAACCGAGTTGATATCTCCAATATAATCTAATTGGCCTGAACCCCCACTTACCCATGCGTAAGCATAGAAATTGAAGTATCCGTTCATATTTTCATAGTACTGGCCGTGATATTGATCTTCGGAGGTGGGACCGCCTGAATCATCATGTCCAATAACAATATCCATTATGGAGGCAGGGGATTTTATCATGCAAGGAATGGCTATGTAACTGACATTTTCATCGTCGTCCCTGAAGTTGCGGATGATGATGGTGTACGCGTTCTCCCCTATGAGCCAGGGGTCCTTGTCCGCCCTGAGTAGGTTTATGCCGATGGTGTAGTTGGTGCCGTCAATGCCTACCGGTGTTATTATCTTCTGATTGAGGGGAACTCCTGAGGGGCTGCCCTCCCCGCCGGAAATGATCTGGTTGCCGTGGAAGTCCTGGAGCTCCAGGTTGTCGAAGGTTGCGTCCGTGGGGGGGGATTGGACACTTTTGGTGTATATCTTCACATAGATGTAATCGGTGCTGTTATAGATGTGTTCCAGAGGTTCGGCTACCACACTGATTGAGTCATCCAGGCCGTCGTCGTTCACATCCACGAAAGTGCCGCCTCCCGGTATGTATCCCGGGTCGTACAGTAACTCTGTCTTGGGATAGGACCCGAGGCTGCCGTTGTGCACCACTATCCAAGAATTGGTGGCAAAGTAGTCGTCCGTGGTGTCCTTGATCTTCATGTAGATATAGTAGTATTCCGAGACCGGATTCCCAGGTATATTTGCCCTCTGCCAGTTCCACAGGTCCACTGCCGAGAAGTCCAGGACAAAGAACCAGTAGCCCGCCAGCACGCCGTCGTACTCGAATTGTTTGACGGGGGACGAGAAGTTGGCCACTATCTTGCCTGTGCTCCTGCTCCGCAGCTGGAATATGTTCGTCTTCTCCGTGTTCGTGATGGTGTTGCTGCCGATCTTCACCCACACGTGCTCGTTCTTTGGAACTATGTTTATATCGAATATCTGGACCATAGCGTTGCTCGTCTTGTTGTTCGTGATGACGAACCCCTGGTCGTTGGCGATCCAGGCCACGTTCTGCTCCAGGGCCGTGCCTTTCTTCACCTCGCCGCCGGATTCGTCGAATAAGATCAGCAGTGTGATGTTGTCGTAGGCGATTGTCGCTCCTGTGTCGTTTAATGCCTCGAAGTACACCGTTCTGTAAATGTTCCCCGCTGATGTACTGTCGGCAATGATGTGCGGTGGGCTCAGTAATTTGTAGTACCAGTCGAACATCCTGGTGAGGTAGTGCCATCCCCCCTGCCACTGCACCCTTACCCTCACCTGGGCTATCCTCTTATTTGGGGTCGTGCCGTTCTTTGTGATGGCACTGCAATAGATATTGCCCTGGCTGCCCACGCCGTTGGGTGTGACGTCCCCGATGAACACCATGTCCTCCTCCCCCGAGGGCGGCGGGGTCAGATCCACCTGTATACCCACGGTCTTGTTCACAGGGTTGCCTGTGGTGTCGAAGGCCTCGATGGTCACGTTGTAGACGGCAGATACGTTGACCGCATCGATGAGCGTCTGGACGGTGAACACGCCGTCCTCTTCTGGATCTGTCATATTGACCCACGTGAGGGTTGAGTTCAAGGCGCTCACGTTGATCATCACTGAGGCTATGTCATCCGCCCCGTCATCGTCCCAGAGCCATGCGTAGATGGTGACGTTGGTGCCGTTTATCGCAGGCGAGGGGGAGTACCAGGTCTGGATTATGGAAGGCTTGTACGATGTGACTATGAGCTCATGGCTGATGGTGGCCTCGTTGCCGTCCAGGTCCCGAACAGTGAAGTTGAGGATATAGATCCCCGTTTCATCCACATTTATCATTGTCACGTTCAGGAATGTGCCGTTTCTGTTGAAATCCACCATCTCCATCCACATGGGGTCCGATTGATTGAGGGACTGATTCAGCTGGACGATATCAACTGTTACGGTATCTATGTCCGCGTACCCGTTGGGGTCCATGACATTGGCATATATCTGGATGCTGGACCCGTTCCTGCCTATTGTGGGGTTGGTCCAGACGTTCAGGAACCTGGGTCTGAACGGTAAAATGGTGAGGTTCAGGGTGGCATAGGCGGAATTGTTGCCCTTGTCAAAGGCCCTGAACTCGATCATATAGGCCCCGGCTTCCCTGTCCACAAGCGTCACGTTGATGAAATTGCCGTCCTGGTTCGGGTCGATCATGTTAACCCAGGTCCAGGTATTGTTCTCTGCAAGGGTTCGGTCCAGTGCCGTGATGTTCACTTGAACGTAATCCAGGTCCTCGTATCCATCGGGGTCGATGACCCTTGCAAAGATGCTCACTTCCGAGCCGTTGTCAGGGAAGTGCGGGTTCGTCCACCTCTCCAGGATGACAGGGGGCATCTTGGTGGTCACAAAGACCTTCATGGTTGCAGCGACATCATTGCCCTCGTTGTCCCTGGCGACAAAATTCAGGGTTTTGTTGCCTCCAGCCACCACATCTATCAATACACTGGACTCGAAGATGCCGTCCTGCTCTAAATCCACCATCTGCACCCATTCGAAGGCCGGATTGAGCTCTGAGAGGTTGACCCACACATCCGATATGTCGCTGTATCCGTCCGGGTCAGAGACCTCAGCATAGACATAGATGTACTCCTCGTCCTTTCCTGTCTGGTTCACTGTCCAGGTCCTGGCGATTACGGGATTGAAACTTTTAACATTTATATCCAGATAATCGCTGTCCTCCAGGCCTGTGATGTCCGTGACATGGAAATTGACCCTGTACATGTCCCCGAGCGATACGTTGATAGGTGAGACTGTTCGTTCGAAAATACTGTCCTGCTCCGGGTCCGTCATACCCAACCAAACGGGCGTTCCGTTGGTGAGGTTCCCGATGTCCACCATGACGGGAAAATCGATGTTGCCGTACCCGTCCTCGTCTATCACCCTGGCGTAAATGGTGATGTCAGTGCCGTTCACCCCGACCTCTGGAATGGACCACCTTTCGCGGATCTGGGGGGCATTCTTGGCAGTGTCCCCTATATTCAATACGATCCTTCCTGTGTCCTTCAGGCCTGTTGCGTCCACAACTGTTATGGTGAGGGTGAACGTGCCTTCACCCTTATCAATGACGATGGGTGCTGTTTGCGCAAGGATTCTTGTGCCTGTGTGGGAGACCATGTTCATTGAGGCTGTGGTGTAGGTCTTGTTTATCTGGCTGATGTCCACATAGACTGAGCCGTTGGCCGAGATATCGCCCCAGCCGTCCGGGTCCATGACGTTGGCCGAAATGGTCACGGCGCTTGCGTTCATTGCAGGGGCCGGGCTGTACCAGCGCTCCATTACAAAGGGGGCGTCGTTCACACCTGCACCCAGGAGTTTCTGCGAGTGGACGACGAAATTGACCTGTGAATCCCACACCTTGATCTCCAGTTCATCGGATGAGTCGACCCCCACCATGTAGAATGTCCATGTCTCGCCGGGGGACCATGTATCGTCGTCCTCCAGTCCGTAGCCCCAGGGATTGTCCGGATCATCACCGGGTGAGCCTTTTGTTGAGAGTATCTTGATTTTCTCGTTCACATTCTTGTACAGGTAGATTTCGGTGTATGAGCCTCTCAGGTCCTCCCCGCTCAGGTGATTCACATAAATCGTAACACCCACGGGATCCAGCTCGATATCGCCCTCGAGGTCCGCGTACGTGGACTCGTTTGGTGCGGGCAGGGTCCACACGAACGCGAAAATGATGGCGAACAGAACCACTGTCATGGCCAGAATTAAAATGTCTGCAATGATTTCCGACACGCCATGCTCGTCCCATTTCATCTTCCTTCGTACTTTTACTCTCATCCACAAGCCTCCTCTTTCAAACAAACCTTTAAATACCATCAAACAGGCAGTATAATCTGAGGTGCGAAAGTGCACCTACCGTTCTATAATGAATGAATATATTTAAACGTTATATGGTTATAACCATCTTTCTCACCATATATTTTACCCCGTAATTCTTGTAATTTGTACCACCATTTTGCCCATTATGGAATTAAATAGCCAAATAGGGGCGGTTTTGGATATCGATGATGTGGTTCACCATGAACATACGGATGAGGAAGCTCAAGTCGTATCATTCTCAGTTTATTCACGGGTGCGTAGCCGCTCCAATATATTGTTCGTCATCTCCTCCGCGCGGCCGTAATTCCCCCTTTCGAACTCGTTTTCGGCATCCTTGATGTTGCTCTCAATCTCCCCGATATCAGATCCCTTGGCTTTTTCCCTCTCCATCCGCTCTTTTGCGTCGTTTATCAGGGTTAAGGACCGCTTGTGCCGCTCCCTGATGTTCCCAGCTTTTTCAGATGCCTCCCTTGCCTTTGTTTTTGCCTCTTCAAAGTGATTGCCGCTCAAGGCCTTCTGCGCACTGTCAAGGGCGTTTTCCGCCTCAAATGCCGAAAAACCCCAGGATTTTGCCTCTTTCACCTTTTCCGCAGCCATATCCACCTCATGCTTCGCTTCCCTGAAGCCCTTCAACAACTCTGCGATTTCGTTTTTCCGGGTAAGGGCAATGTCGTAGGTCTCCAGGAATTTCCCTTCCAAAAAGAGCTTTTTGGCCCTGCTCAGTTGCTCCTCTGCCTCTATCTTCGCACCGAGAATGTGCGCATCACCGACAACCTTCTCGAATCCCGCCAGGGCATCGAAAGACTCCTTGTACTCCTCTTTTTTGACCTGCATCTCCTTGCCCAGCTTCTTAACATCTTTGTAGATTTTGTCTATCTTGCCTCGGGCTTTTAACTCCTCGAGCTTTGCTATTTTCTCTTGAAGTGAGGGCAAGATGGCCAGATCAGGGCTCTGGTCCTGGATCCTCCTAAGTGTAAAGGCTGAGTTGGATAAGATGCCGGAGATATCTTTAAACTGGCCGAGCTTTTTTTCGGCCAACACAAGGCCTTCCTTTGAGGCCTTCAATCCGCTTTTGTATCCCTTGGCACCGGACTTCATCGCTTTCTCTGCCTTAACAAGGTATTTTTTTTCGTCTTTTGCATCCAGGTTATTCATTTTCATTTCATCAATGCACTTGCTCAAATCCGAAATCCTTGTCTCCAGCCTCTTTTTTATGCCCCGGGCATATGTCCTTTTTGCACTGTTTTCGGCCCTTGCTATCCCTTCCAGGGCTCCCTTGTAATCACGTTTTCCCAGGGCCTTTTTCGCATCTTTGTACAGTCTCTCCGCCTGGGATGTATCCACCCCCCTCTTCTTGATTTTGATGATGAGTTCCTTTGCCGAGGCCAGGGATTCTTCGGCCTCTCTCTTCTTTCTCCCCCAGGGTGCCAAGCGTTCTCCTCCGGGTGTGAATAATCATGGATGGATAAGTAGGTTTTGTTTGTCAAAACCATGCCATTTGACGCCTCACTCCAGCGTATGATTTGTATGATTTGAATGATATGAATGAAAAGACTTATATATCCCTTTTTCACATTCATGGCAGTTGTGATTGTGATGTTTCCCAAACCAGAATTCCAAGGCAGTACGACGGTGGGTGAAAGGGGACAGATCGTTCTCCCCGCCGAGATGAGAAAGACGCACGGCATAAAACCAGGTGACAAGCTTTTGGTCATATCGTATCCGCTCCCAAACGATGCCTGGTCCATCATGCTGATAGAGGGCAGTGTTTTAAACCAGGTGCTTTCGGATATGACCGATCAAATAGGGCAGATTCTGGCGGCACATGGTAAGGAAGAAAGCGGCGATACACCGGAGTAATCCAGTAATCATGCGGAGGCGGTTTTTATGGTAATGAAATCATTGGGCGAGGGAGTTTCAGCATACCCGAAGGTGACCATTGCAATCTTAATTGCAGTATCGATGCTTGCAGCAGGGTTCATCGGAGTACTTGGCATCGACCAGGAGTTCTCGGAATCCTCTTTCATGCCTGAAAACGAGGTGATTATTGCACAGGAGGAAGTGGCTGAGCTGTTCAGCACATCGAACGTGTACAGGGTCACAATCCTTGTCAAGGATAAAAATCAGGATGTCCTGACGTCCGGTACTATGGAAGAGATGCTGGAGGTGGAGCGGGATATTGTCAATGATCCCACAATAGCACCAACCCTCATGTATCCGGAAAGTCCCTCAAACAATGCGAATTCGGTGGCGGATATCGTGGCCCAGTCTGCCCTGGCCGCACAGGGCAACATGGCACCCACCTTCGATGAGAAAATCATGGTCATCCAGAGCATGAACGACACCCAAATCAAACAGACGATAACAGGCATCCTCTCCTCCGAATTCACACCTCCGGAGGTCAAGGGCCTGTTTTCCATGCTTCTGACCAGTGACTTCTCTTTCGAGACCGGCCGTATTCAG
>CP070726.1:1670401-1678970 GCA_020350865.1 Thermoplasmata archaeon | reverse complement strand
TGGGACTCCCTGACTCACTTATCTGCAAAGTAAATATAAAATCGTTGGCTTTCCATTATCATGCATGATAATTTTTACAAATATCGCGATCCCAGCAGTTAATTCTTGGCCTGTAAGATGCATCCTCATGAACAATAAAAAGGCCCACATAAATGAATAGGCAATATATTTATGGGACATCCCTCGGATATCCCCCCCTGAGTATTTATTCAGCCCGAAGCATAGACGGACCGTAAATATACAAAATAATGGTTCGAAAGGGTGATAAACCCCGTGCAAAGGGTAATTTTACCCTGGGGTATCTACCCTTGAACGGCATGAGAAACAAATCATTAAATACATCAAACCATTCTGGATAAAATACAAAGGATGCGGAGGGACGTAACTACAATGGATATGGGACTGTTAACGAGCGCCCTTCTGTTTATTGTGGGCTTGGGGATCCTCATAAAGGGCAGCGATTTATTTGTGTCCAGCGCAGCGTATATTGCCAAGCATTTCGGAGTAAGTCAACTCATAATCGGCCTCACACTGGTTTCGATGGGCACCTCATTTCCGGAATTGGGCGCGTCAATGTACGCCTCAGCCACAGGGAACGGCGGTATAGCCATCGGGAATGTGGTGGGCAGCAACATCGCCAATATAGCCCTGGTTTTGGGCGTGTGCCTGATGCTGAGACAGATAAAGGTAAAGAAAAAGATGCTTACAAGGGACGGCATGATAATGATCAGTGTCTCCCTGCTTTTCACACTATTCATTTTTATGGGAGGGGAGGTGAATCGCTGGGAGGGGCTCATCCTCATGGGGATTTTCATAGCGTACCTCATGTTTCTATACAAGCAGAACAAGTCCGAGAAGAAGGCCAGGGCCATAAACAGGGTGATCGAGGAAAGCATTGAGAAGGACATGCGGTTTACCGATGATATCGCCAAGGTGATAATAGAAGATAAGAACAGCAATAAAAACCAGGTCCGATCACAACCAACCAAAAAGGAAGAAAAACCCATCAGCTTGGTTTCGGAAACACTCAAGCTCACCATTGGCTGTTTCGGTGTTGTAATAGGTGCCATGCTCCTGGTTGACAATGCCATATTCATCGCCGAAAAGCTGGGCATTACTCAAAGCGTTATCGGCTCCACACTGGTTGCTTTCGGCACATCGGTTCCGGAGCTGGCGGTTTCGATTGTGGCCATATTGAAACGGTACGAGCAGATATCCATCGGCAACATCATAGGGAGCAACATCTTCAATATCCTCTTGGTCATCGGAGCTTCCGCCCTGGTCAATCCCCTGGTTATGGAGTCAGAGGACTACGTTATATTGATGAATACCAATATACCCATCATGCTCATGGTGGCCGCTGTACTCCTTTTGTTCATGGCGGTAAAGCAGAAGCTTCTGCGATGGGAGGGGGCCGTCTTCGTAACCATATATGGCGTGTTTTTAACCCTGAACTACTGGATTCCATCCCTCTAGATGGCCCAAAACCTTCACATAGAAGGATTTCTATTACACCCCTCCATGCCGCCCGTTGTCATTAAAATGGACAAATTGACAAAGCATTTCGGTGAGGTCAAGGCCGTCTGCCAGGTGGATTTGGAGATATACAAAGGGGAGATCTTCGGCCTTTTAGGCCCCAACGGTGCGGGAAAGACCACCATAATACGCATGCTATCCGGCCTGGCAAGGCCCACGAGCGGCGGTGCGTCGGTTGCGGGTTTGGACATAGTTGGGGACTCCGTGAGTGTGAGGAGAATAGTGGGTGTGGTGCCGCAGACCAACGTGCTGGACAGGGAGCTCTCGGTGAGAGGGAACCTCGTTTACCATGCCAAACTGCACAGCATGAAGAAGAGCAGGTATGAGAAGACCATTGACAGCGCCCTTTCTCTTGTGGGCATGTCGGATAAGCAAGATTCCGACCCCATTACTCTTTCCGGTGGCATGAAGAGACGCATGACCATAGCCAAGGCACTTGTTCACGAGCCTGAAGTGCTGTTTTTGGACGAGCCCACAACCGGCCTTGACCCCCAATCCAAAAGGGCCCTGTGGGAGCGCATTCAAGCCCTCAGCAAGAAGGGCATAACAATGATACTGACAACCCATTACATGGAGGAGGCAGAGCTCCTGTGTGGTAGAATAGGCATTATCGACCAGGGTAGGATCATAGCCCTTGACACGCCCAGGGGACTGAAGAAGATGCTGAAGGGAGAGGCGGTGATCGAGGTGGCCCATGACGGCACAATTGACCCAAAAGTACTGGAGAGCCAGGAGTTCATCCAGGAGTTCGATGCGGCTTCCGATACCCTGCGCATCGTAACGACCGAAAAAAAGGAGGCTGTCTCGTATCTCATGGCCAATTTCGGGGAGAGCATAGTTTCGGTTGACTTCCACGAACCCACGCTGGAGGATGTGTTCCTCCACCTGACGGGCAAAGAGCTGAGAGGGTGATAACACTTGAATCCTGCACTAAGGCTGGTTGAAAAGGAGCTCTATGTCTACTTCAAGACATACTACACAGAGCTGACCTACGTCATACTCTTCCCCTTCCTTCTGGTATGGACCATGGACATAGGCATAGGAAGCGACGTTACAATGACCCTGAGGGGCGAGACCATCAGGTACATGCACTTCATTGCCCCCGGTATTATCATCATTAGCGTTGTTACAACCGCCTTCTTCAACACGGGTTTTATCATGCTTTTCGAGAAGGAGTACCAGGGCTCCTTCGAAGGGGTCATCACCTGCCCCATCAGCGCTGGGGAGGTGGTCATGGGCAAGATTCTGGCAGGCACCATAAAGAGCATGATAAACGGCATAATAATAATCATCATCCTCCTCATAGTCATGGGGTACAAACACCCCTGGCCAGTCCTGCTCTCGCCTCTGATCCTCTTCGTCTCGGGCCTCTTCTTCGCAGCCATTGGCCTCATGCTGGGCGTGATCCTCAAGCGCGGATACCACCTGGGGACCATTGGCAACATCGTCATTTTACCCCCCACGTTCATCGGGGGCATATTCTTCGATATTAACATGTTCCCTTCCGATATCGCAAACTTGGTAAAGCTCTCCCCGGTCACCATGATGATAGACGGCATGAGGAAGCTCTTCCTCTTCGGGGATACGAACATAGGTTTGGAGCTTCTGGTTATCTTCTTGTCATCCATGCTGCTCTACTTTCTGGCAACCAAGGTGTTTGAAAGGGAGGTAATCTCTTAGAAGTCCCCATCAAGCAGCTCATCTAGCATCTCGTCACTGAATTCATCCTCGCCTTCTTGTTCGGGGACCTTCACTTTCTTTAGTTTACGGGGCCTTCCCAAGACGACCATAACCACGATGAGCACAGCGGCGAGCACGGCGTAGATGTAAATAGGGGTGTAATCCCTTTGTCTTTTCGAATCCAAAGGAAAATCATCGTGTATATCGGGTGTGCCGTCGTTGTCGTCGTCCGCATCCATGGCATCTGGGACATAATCCCCGTCATGGTCTTCAGGGACGGAGGCTGCATCCAGAGAATCTGTTTGGCACCTCGTCTCCAAGAGGTCTGTGTACCCGTCATTGTCGTCGTCAGGGTCTTTTGCGTCGGGGCTCAGGTCGCCGTCATTATCAAGCGTTAAAACTGCCTTTTTCGAGGCCACGGTCCGGGTAAATTTTATTATTGCATTCCCGGCTGTTGTGATGAACCCGCTGTGTGGGATATCCAGGCCCACTGTCAGACCGTCTTTTGCATCCGCTGATACGTTCATGACCACGAAAAGCAAGGCCGGCTGCTCGGAAGTGATCCTCAGGGAAACGGTAAAGTCCGCCAGACCAAGGGTGAACTGTGAGCTTCCGATATGCTCGTCCACGCCTTTGATAAGATTCCCGTCGCCGTCCGAGTCGTTGTACAGATGGAGCGCATCCACTGCAGAATCCGGAGCCAGTCCGCTCATATGAAACACCATGGAGGTGACAGTGACGCCATCAGGATGAAAGGTACGCAGCGTAATGTACAGCATGGGGATATCTGTCAGCTCGTCCTCATGAGCCAGGCCCATGTAGATGATCCCAGGGGCCCTATCCACTCCAGCCACCTTCAGCTCGGGTGTACCGGCTACTGCCTTGGGAAAAATCAAAAGTATTATCAAGAAAAGGATGGATAAAATGCCCTGATGATGTTTGCCCCTAACAACCCGATATATCAGCAGCCTATCCATTGAATCACATCACAAAAAAAAGAAAAAGAATAAGGGAGTTATATAGTTTTTTATCTCCCCTGTTTCAAGGTTCGATTTCGAGACCGTGACTATTCGGGAGGTGGTGGTGGAGCCGGCCTCTGCTCCTCTTGGGGCGCCTGCTCCTCGAACTCCACACCCTCCTCAGCTTCGTCCTCTTCTACCAGCTCCTCGAGCTGTTTTTCGGCATCCTCATCCGCGAGGTCCTCGCCGCCCTCGTCCTCATCGAACTCGCTGTCGTACTTGCCGCAGTTGTAGCAGTAGTGCTGGTCGTAGTCCTCGATGTACTCCATTTCACCGCCGCAGCTCGGGCACTTCATTGTTTCGGGTGCTGCCTCCTCTTCGGCTCCTGCCGGCGGAGGTGGTGGAGCCACTCCGGTAACAGCGGGTGCGGCCCCTTCGAGTTCGGCCCCCTCGACTGCTCCCTCCTCGGGTGCTGCCTCTTCGGGTGCGCCCTCCTCGAACGGGACCTCCTCCTCCGGCATTTCTTCCTCCATTGGCACCTCCTCTTCGGGCATCTCCTCGAGCGGCATCTCCTCGGGCGGTGCTGCCTCTGCCGGTATCTCCTCTTCCTCCTCCTTCTTCTTTCGGGTCAGCAGGAAGATCAGCAGGAGAACAATGATGATGATTATGATGAGGAGCAACCACAACCACCACATGTCCTCCTCATCCTCTGGCACCTTGACGGTCGTTGCAGGTGACGGGTTGGACGGATTGCCCGCGTCGTCTATTGCCTTGACCCTGTACTGGTACTCCTCGCCAGCCTTCACATCCTCATCGGTGAAGGATGGCGTGCCGCTGGTGACATTGGCAACCTCTTCCCACTGGCCGGTTTCCTCGTTGTATTTCTCCACGACATATCTTGCCACATCAGCAGGGGGGTCTGCGGGCAGGTCCACCCTCACCTTGCCGTCCTCCGCCTTGACTGTGGGGGGGCCCGGTGCTGTGGGCGGTGTCGTGTCAACCACGGTCACGGTTGCCGTGTCCGTCAGGCTGCTGTAGGTGGCTGTGAGCGTGCCCGAACCTCTGGCTGTGGTGGACAGTGTGGTCGAAGTGCCTGGTGTCGTGGCAGTGCCGATATCCGTGGACCAGGTTGCCTCCACATCCATCACGAATCCCGATGTTGCATTGTAGCCCGCAGCGTGCACTGTTTCGGAATCGCCCTTCTCGATGGTGAGGGCGGTGACCTCGCTTCCCGCACCTCCCGCAGTGTCCCTGAGTGAGATGGAGTCCACTGTGGGGGCCAGAACGGTGAGGCTGCCCGTGGTTGCGGATATCCCCTGATATGTGGCGGTGACGACGCACGAATCGTCTGCAGTGACATCCTGGGCCTCGAAGGCCGTGGAGGTACCTGTTTCCGGGTCAACCGTTCCCACATCTGTGTCGTCACTTGACCAGCTCGCACTCACATCCTGTATCCAGACGCCCACCGTGGTATTGAACCCTGCGGCATAGAAGGTGTCGTCCGTATCGTGTGCACCGTAGGTCCTGTCTCCCACAATGGAGCCCGCGTTGCCTGCGGCGTCCATTATCCTGATCTCGTCGATCCTGGGCATGAGCACGGTCAAGGGTCCGGTGGTGTTGCTTATTGTTGTTGCAGGATCTTGGGCAGTAATAGTGCAGGTCGAGTCTGCAGAAACCTGGTCGGCCGTGAAGTTCGTCTCGTGACCGGTGGGTGTAATCGATCCCACTCCTGAGGTTGGGGTAATGCTCCAAATGGCCGTGATATCGCCCAGGAACCCGGTTGTTGAGTTGAATGCGACAAAGTAGAATAGGTCGGTTCCACCCACGATATAGGTTCCGCTAGCTACATAGTTTCCTGTGCCGCCCGGAGCATCATGGATTCTCACATAATCGGTTTCAGGTGGAGAAATGGTAATTGTCACCGTATCGGTGTGCCCGTCATCGTCCTCGGCTTCCCATGTGACAGTGCCTCCGTAAAAGCCTGAGTAGAAGTCCGATGTGTCACTGTCTGTTGCGGGACTGGTGGAGGCGTTTTCTTCGGTCCCCGCAGGTGTTACGGACCAGTCTACCTGTATATCGCCGAGGTAGCCTGCCGTGGTGTTGAAGGAGGCCGCGTAGCCCGTAATCAGGACCCCCACACCCACCGTCATATCTGTTATCTCTGCAGTGTCACCCGTGTCAGGCATATCAACTATCATGATGGAATCCACTGTGGGGTCATTGACGGTGAAAACAACATCATCCGTCACACCCGGTGCGTATGTGGCGGTCCAGGTGGCCGTGCCGCCTGCAATGCCTGCACTGAATTCGGAGGTGATGCCTGTATCCGGGTTGGTGGAGGCAGAGCCGAGGTCCACGTCCCAGTCCGCCGAGACATCGCCCAGGTAGCCTATGGTGTAGTTGAACGAGGCCGCATAACCGTCGATGGTGAAGCCCACATCCACGGCCTGGTTCGGCATCGCCGGTGTCCCGGTGTTCTGGGCTTCCACAATAAGGATGTAGTTGACCACGGGGTCCAGTATGGTGAAGACAACATCATCCGTCACACCGGGTGCATATGTGGCAGTCCATGTGGCCGCGCCTCCGTTGTACCCTGAGAAGAAGGTGGATGTATTGGAGCCTGACATGGGGCTCGTGGTGGCGTTGGCACCGCCGCTGGCTCCGGGCGACCACGACACCTCGACATTCATGAAATAGCCTATGACGCTGTTGAAGGCCGCGGCATAGCCCGTTACATAGAGGCCGACCCCTATATCCTGGTAAGGTATCTCGAATTCACCTGTCCCGGGTGAATCGACGATGAGAATGGAGTCCACGCTGGGTTCGGGTATGGTGAATGTGACGGTATAGGTGTGCACACCGTCACTGGCCTCCCAATCCGCAGAACCGCCGAAGAAGCCAGAATAGAAATCAGACCAGTCGGAACTTGTTAAGGGGAAGGTCGAAGCGTTGGAGCCGCCGCTGGGGGTGACATCCCAGTCCACATCGATATCGCCAATGTATCCCACAGAGTCGTTGAAGGCCGCGGCGTAGCCCCTGATCTCCTGTCCCACTTGGATGCTCTGGTCTGATATCACGCTGCCACCGGTGCCCGGGGTGTCCACAATGTAAATATCGTCCACCTCCGGCGCGGTGACCGTGAAGTTCGCAGTGTCGTTGTACCACTGGCCGTTATAGTAGTAGGCGGCCAGCCATTGTGCGTCACCGCCGTCCTTGCTTGAGTTGAATTCCGAATTCAAGCCTGATGTCGGAAACGTAAATGCAGAGGAACCGGCATTAATCACAATCCAGTCCACGTCCACATCGTATATGTAACCCGGTTTACTGTTACTGAACGCAGCGGCATAACCTGTCATTGTGTAGCCCACTTCAACGTCCGTTTGATCGGGTACCACGGTTGCTCCCGTATTCTCTGTATCCACTATCTGGATGTAATCCACTGTCCAAGGTGAAATCTCGAAGTCCACTGTATCGTCGATCCCCGGACCGTAAACCGCCGTGAGTGTGGCATTGCCTGAGAACGGGCCCGAATTGAACTCGGTGTAATTACCAGTTGTCGGATTCCTCCCAGCGTTGGCACCGTCGAAGTTGTCCACCACCCAGGTCACATCCACATCCCCGAAATATCCAATCGTGTAGTTGAAGCCGGCAGCATAGGCATCTATACTTGTGCTTTGGGCAACGGTTTGGTTAGGAATTTCAGTCTCACCAGCGTCTTGCGTGTCCACGATTTTGATATAGTTCAATTCCGGTGGGTTGACCCTGAATTCGACCGTGTCGGTAATGCCCCCGAAATCTGCCGTCCATATGGCATTGTTTGCCATATCACCGTAATAGCCCGAGTAGAAAGTGGACGATGTGCCCGGCCCTGGTGGAGTTGAAGCATTGGTGGCTCCCTGGTTATTCACGCTCCATGCTGCCGATACATCATAGAGATAACCGATAGTGTCGTTGAAGCCAGCAGCATATCCCGTGACAATCAATCCAACATTAATGTCTTGCGGAATCATGGAGTCACCTGGAATCTCTGTGGCGCCTGTATCCGGGTTATCCACTATCAGTATGTAGTCCACTCCAGGATCAGGAACCGTGAATGTCACCGTATACGTAACACCACCGAAATCGGCGGTCCAGTCCACTGTGCCTCCGTAGTATCCAGAGTAGAAGGTAGAGGTGATGGAGCCTGCCATGGGGGCCGTGGACGCGTTCGTGGTCGTGTTGACCACACTCCAATCCGCGAGCACATCCCCGTAGTAACCTATGCTGTCATTGTACGCTGCCGCGTAGCCTGTGACGATCTTGCCCACATTGATGTCCTGGTCAGTAATGACGGACGCGCCAAAGCCCGGGGTGTCCACTATGTATATGTCATCCGCGGTCGGAGCGCTGATGGT
>CP070726.1:1664175-1670301 GCA_020350865.1 Thermoplasmata archaeon | reverse complement strand
TCTCGGGTGCCGCCACAAAGTACATCAATTCCAATCAACATCTAATCGATGCTGCAGGTAATATCAAAGTACCTGTGGCCATCACATCCGACACGGCAACAACTGTGACCATGTCAGCCATAAGAATTGAGTTCGAGCCCGACATATCAGACCCCCTGGACACTGACATCGACGCCGACGGGGTATCGGACGGAGACGAGGTCAACATCCACAATACCATCCCCTTTGATTACGATTCTGACAACGACCGGCTGGACGACCTCGAGGAGGTCAGCCTCGGCAATGACGGCTACATTACAGATCCTCTGGATTTTGATACGGACAACGATCGTTTGACCGACGAGGACGAGTTTTTGGGTTGGGTCGTGCAGGTGGTGGGTCAGCAGCCCTATGCTGTGAGCTCGGATCCCACTCAAATCGATGCGGACAACGACGGACTTGATGATAACCAGGAGAGGAACCGGGGTACGGATCCCTTGGTGGCCGACACCGACGGCGACGGGATCGATGACGGGGAAGAGGTAACCCCCGGCAATGACGGCTTTATCACGAATCCTTTGGACCCGGACTCTGACGGGGACGGGCTGAGTGACGGGGACGAGGTCAATATCCACAATACCGATCCCAACAATACGGATACGGACGGGGACCAGCTTCCTGACGGCTGGGAGGTCGCCTGGGGCCTTGATCCCACCAACCCGGACGAGAATACCAACCAGGTGAGGGATGACAACGAGGACTGGGACAACGATAACCTTAACAACCTTGTGGAGTCCCTGTGGCTTACGGATCCGAACGACGACGACACAGATAATGACCTCATGACCGATGACTGGGAGGTCTTCGGTCAGAACAACCCGAACAACCCGAACCGTTTACAGAATCCGATTATCCATGCAGGAAACAATAACCTTCCAGCCGCCGGAAACGAGATACCGTACTTTGCCCTCCATCTGACAGTTGCCTTCAACTGGGATGCATCAAACGACATGATCCTCAACCCCCAGCGAAGGTACGTGGATGTCTTCATGGCGGGTCTGGAAAACACCTCGGGCTTCCTCTACGATGTTACTGACGGATACATGCTGATAGGGACCGTAACGCTGTTTGACGATGTTGGACCCGGCAGCAACAATCCGAATGACCCGAACTGGGCGAATGCGGACATACAGGTGTACCAGCAGGACAACCAGATGCCCTTCAATCTCAACGGACTACCCTCCGGTGATATGCTGGGGATATTGCCCAACACGTGGTGGATCAATCCCTCGCACGGTTTCATTCCCGGTTATGTATACCTACCCAGGCGGTGGAACGATCCAAACGGCCCCTTCTGGCCCGATCAAAATGCCTACTGGGAAACAATGTGTCATGAGCTCGGTCATTATGCTCTGGGCCTGTTCGATGAATTCTACGACGCCCAAGGGCCCGAGGTGGCAAACCAGTATCTGCCCCGTATTGCCAACGGGGCCCACGATGGGCCGAGAAACAGCATCATGACCTCGCAGTTCGTGTATAGTGAACTCTCTACTCCAGATGGATATAGGGCCTGGAACATACCGGCGGGTTACTTGGACACCCACCAGCACAGTGCAAACCATGAGTGGCCCCTCAACAGACAAGGAAATCCTCCCATGGTTCCGAACCCGCATGCAGGGGAATCCTGCTGGGAGACGTTCTTCAAGCTGTACAACAGCGTCAACGGCCTGCTCCAGGCGCGGATGGGCGGGCGCAACTACAGGATAGCCTTCGACATGAACGGAGACAACAATTTCGGTGATGCCGGTTTTCTGATGAACGCCCAGAACCAGCCTACTTACGTGCCGAACAACGGTCCCAATCTTCAGTTCCCGGCGGCAAACTACGTCGGACAGTGGATAATATTCAGGGACTTTACGTGATCACACGAAGTGCTGAGATATCCTGAGTGTACAGGGAAGTAATCCTGGGTTCAGGGACAAACAGTTGGAATCCTTTTCGGACAGAGCCATGAATGTTGTCTTAAAGGATATATTTGGTAAAGCGGCGGGAATGCCAATTCCCAAAACCTTTATTACCACCCTCTTTATTAGGGGATAATCCCGATAATTTGAGGGTTTATTCCCGCTATATGGGCTGATTTCCATGAAGCACACCCGGTTCGAAAAGGCAAGAATCATCGGCGCAAGGGCACTTCAGATAAACATGGGTGCACCGCCGCTCGTCAGTAAAATAAAGAATCTTCCGAACGCCATCGAGCTGGCTGAAATTGAATACGATAGGGGGGTCATTCCCATCAATTCAATGAGGGACAACTGAGGGAGCATTTTGACGAAAATCGAGGAGGTTGCCATACGGAGGATTCTGGACAGCAGGGGCAATCCAACAGTGGAGGTGGACATCTACACCCAGAACGGTTTTGGCAGCGCCTCGGCACCCAGCGGGGCAAGTACAGGTGCCAATGAGGTGATGGCATATCCCAAGGAGGGGCTGGAAGCGGCTGTTGCGAACTTCAAGAAAGAAGTGATGCCAAGGCTTCTGGGAATGGATGCGGCCGAGCAGGAGGAAATCGACGTCATGCTCTACGAGGTGGACAGGACCAATGACTTCTCTAAGGTTGGCGGCAATGTGGCCGTGGCCACCTCGCTTGCCGCAGCAAAGGCTGCTGCCCATTCGTTCGGTCTTCCACTCTACAAGTACCTGGGTGGTGCCTTTGCGAACTGCACACCCCTTCCCATGGGCAATGTGCTGGGGGGGGGAAAGCATGCCGTGGGAGGCACCGATATACAGGAGTACTCTGCCCTTTCGATAGGCCCCACGGTGAGGGAATCCATTTTCGCCAACGCTTCGGTTCATGCATCTGTTAAAAGACGTCTGATGGAGCGCTTTCCGGAGAAGGCCTTGGGCAAGGGGGACGAGGGTGCATGGAATGCGGAGATGGGAAACGACGAGGCCCTGGAGCTCGTTTCGGACGCATGCACCGAGGTTGCGGACAAGCTGCATTTCCCGGTGAGGCCATGCCTGGATATTGCGGCATCCGAGCTGTTTTCTGAGGGACGCTACTACTACAAAAATCAGGCGTTAAACCAGGAGGGGCAGATAGACTTCGTCACCGAATTGATCGAGAAATACGATTTATTCTTGGTGGAGGACCCCCTTGATCAGGAGGATTTCGAGGGTTATGCGGAGCTGACAAAGGCCGTGGGCGACAGATGCCTCATCGTGGGAGACGACCTCTTTGTAACCAATAGTGTCAGGCTGGAGAGGGGAATCAAGATGGGGGCGGGAAATGCCATACTCATCAAACCCAATCAGGTGGGCACCCTGACAAAGACCATAGAGACCATCAAACTGGCCCACGAGAGCGGTTACAAGACGGTGGTTTCCCATCGAAGCGGCGAGACCAATGACGACACCATTGCCCATCTGGCTGTGGCCTTCGGATGTCATGCCATAAAGACGGGTGCTGTTGGCGGCGAAAGGACGGCGAAGCTCAACGAACTGATCAGGATAGAAGAAGAACTCATCAAATCGGAGGGGTAAAGTGGAAGAAGATGCCCAGACAGAACAATTGCTTGTCACGGAGGATGTGTACCTCACAGCCGGTGTGCACATAGGTACCCAGCAGAAGAGTGCAGATATGAAGCCCTTCATATTCAGGGTGCGCACGGACGGCCTTTACGTGCTGGACGTGAAGCAGACGGACAGCCGCCTCAGGGAAGCCTCCAGATTCCTATCCAGATATGACCCGAAAAAGGTGCTCGTGGTATCCACAAGGCAGTACGGGCAGAAGCCCGTGAAAAAATTTGCGCAGCAGACGAACATCACCGCCATTCCGGGCAGGTTCGTGCCCGGCATACTCACCAATCCGAAGCAGCCCCAGTACATGGAGCCCGATGTGCTCATGGTCACGGACCCTGCAGCGGACCAGCAGGCCTTGAGGGAGGCTGTGAGCATCGGCATTCCGGTGGTGGGTATATGCGATGCAAACAACGAGACCAGGAACGTGGACCTGATAATCCCGGCCAACAACAAGGGCAGAATGGCCCTAGCAGCCATCTACTGGATACTGACCAGGGAGATACTGAGGCTCAGAGGCGTGATCGAAAGGGACGAGGATTTCACACTGACCATGGAAGATTACGAGGCATCACTATAAATTTATACTACAAATCACATAGGGATTCCTCGAACAAACGGGAAGGAGGGAATGTATGAGATATCCGGCAGTGGCAGGACAATTTTACGAAGGCTCAGAAGAGGGCTTGAAAAAGCAGATAGAGGAATGTTTCCTACATGCACTTGGTCCGGGGGAGATACCCAAACTCCAAGAAGGTGAGCGCACCATCAAAGGCGCGGTGGTGCCCCATGCAGGCTATATGTTTTCAGGACCAGTGGCAGCACATGTCGCCAGTGCCCTGGCAAAGGACGGATTTCCAAAGACGTTTATCATCATAGGTCCGAAACACAGCGGCTTTGGTAGCCCCATCGCCATAACAACCGAGCCGTTCAGCACCCCTCTGGGGAATGTGGAAATCGATATGGAGCTCGCCGAAAAACTGCAGGGAGGCGTGATTGACAACGACCTCGCGGCGCACAGAGGGGAGCATTCCATCGAGGTGCAGCTGCCCTTCCTCCAGTACTTGAAACCGGATATCAGGTTCGTGCCGCTGTGCATGGGCATTCAGACATACAAGATGGCCAGGGAGGTTGGTGAGATAGTATCCAAGGCAATCGAGGGGAGGGATGTTGTGGTTCTGGCGTCCACCGATTTTTCCCACTACGTGCCCAGGGCCATGGCAGAGAAAAAAGACAGTATGGCCTTGGAGTCCATTTCGCGCCTCGACGCCAAAGGACTGTACAAAACGGTGGAGAAGAACAACATTTCCATGTGCGGTTACGGACCAGTCATGACCATGATCGAGGCGGTGAAGGGAACCAAAGCAGAGGTCCTGAAGTACTCCACCTCCGGAGATGTCATGGAGATGAGAGATGTGGTGGGGTACGGGGCAGTTCTGGTGAGATGAATGGCAGCACCCTCGAAAAGCAAGAGGACATCGCAGTCCAAATCCAAGAAGACCCAGAAGTCCGGGCAGAAGGTCAACACCCAGATGATCGCCGTGGCCCTCATATTCGTGTTGCTCTTCGTCTCCTATGTGGTCATCTTCTCCAGCCCGGACAACCCGTCCGAGTCCAAGAACATGGAGTTCTCCCTCGAAAACGAGCAGGAGAACACCCGCACGGGACATGTGAAGGGCATAACGTACAACCTGACCGAAATTGACCTGAAGATAATGGATGCCAGCGCCGGAAGCGAGGTTGTTGCGGACACATTTGAGAACGGAACTACCCTTGAAGCCTTTGGCGGCCTCAACTGCACATTCTCCGATGAGAACGGCAACGGGCGACTTGACGCAGAGGACAGGTTCGTGGTGCGCAACGCCTCCAGAGGTGATTGGGTCAAATTGTTCCTGAAAGGTACCGATGATGTGGTGGCTTTCTACACTTTTTAATACAACAGGCACTGGTGCTTTCTTCCCCACCCTGTGATTCATCGGGTAAACCGGGCATATATACCTCGAAAAATCTATTTACATTCAATTCCTTATCAACGCAGGTGGTAGTATGGAAGGTTTTGAGGTGATTGTGGCCATGGTCACCGTGCTATCGGCTGTGCTGTTCGCAATCAGTCTTCTTGCATTTTTTCGGGAAAGGTCATGGAGATTGATGATAATCTCCATTGTGCTCGCATTCTTTCTGCTCAAGGGAATTGTGTTGAGCGTAGCCATTCTTCTCACATCGTATGAGGATACATCGGATCTTCTCACCATCATCGTGCTGCTTGACGCTGTCATCCTGCTGTTTCTGTTTTTTACAGGATTCAGGGGAGCTGCAACGGAAAAGAAAACCGACGTGAAAAAGGAGAAAACGGAGGAGACAAAAACCTGATGCTCATGATGTGGATGCGCGGTTCACTTACCACACCAATATAATATTTGAGGACCTGTATCAAGACAAGCGGGGAATATGCCTGGGGTGAATTTGGGGCATGACAAAGGAATTGGACCTGGAGACAAGAAGGGAGATATTTGAGCTGATCACCAAATATCCAGGTCTTCATTTCAGGGAGATTTTGCGCAGGCTCGA
>CP070726.1:1660204-1664075 GCA_020350865.1 Thermoplasmata archaeon | reverse complement strand
TGAATCGATCTTTTTATTGGAACCCATGTAGAACCCTCGTTTAGAGTTTAAATATTACATTGTCAATTTCTGCATTAATATGTGATGAAGGGGCAAATATAAGTGGATTATTTACAACCCACTAGTAAATCACCGTGATTGTCCATTATAGGTTTTTCCCATATGTGAGGTTTTACCGTTGTAATACAGTTTTTAATGTCGCCGTCCCTTCCTGAGATGGATGTGTACTTACATTCCCCAATTCAAGGATGATTCCACCCAAATTATCCTTTTGGGATTTTAGTAAATAATTTTAAGATATTAATAATTATCTCTCATATATTTTTAAAACTGATTAGCTCCCTTAAAAATCAATCGTGGAAGAGGAAGTGTTTGACAGGTTCGTATAGAGATTGATATAAACCCTTCCACTGGTTATTTATTACTGACGCAAGAGCTGTAGGCTCAACATGAATGATCCCAATACAATCTTATAAAGGTCATTGAAAAGGGAAACGATGACGCAATAATGCTCGATATCCTCAATCACTAGGAACTAAATGCATGAAGTTAAATATGAAGGGTATACTTATACGGATCATGCTTTTGGCCCTGGGCCTTGTCACGGGGCTGGTTTTGGGAGCTGACATACCCCTGATAGGCGCTCCTTGAGGTAATTCATCTTACGAGAAGGGCCAGGTTGATATCGACTCAAACAACGACTGGATCATATGTCAGGATGCCCAGGAAGACCTAACAGAGATGATCGATACTCTCATGGAGTATCTGGAATCACTGTTGTAGCTGCGGTGGATTCACCTGTCCTCGCGGCTCCGTTGGCTTTGCAGTACTCGTTTAGGGACCTGACATCCACGTTTTCCCTGTTGGCACTTTTTATGGCCGCAATTGCAGCCTGGGCTGCAGGTATTGTCGTGATAAAGGGTATGACCATTTCGACTGCCAGCCTTCTCATGAGGTGGCCGTCCCTTTTCGGACCGCTGCCCTCCGTGGGTGTGTTGATGATGAGGTCGATTTCGCCTCTCCGCATGAGGCCCAGGGCATCGGGGGAGTATTTCTCCTTGATGCGCCATACGGTTTCGGCATAGATGTCGTGCTCTTTTAGGAAGGTGGCCGTGCCCTTGGTGGCGTAGATGTGAAAGCCCAGTGCCTTCAGCTCCCTTGCCAGGGGGAGGAGCTTTGGCTTGTCCTCGTCCCTTACTGTGATATACGCAGCGCCCCCGGTGGCGAACTTGCCCTCCGCGGACAGCACTGCCTTGTAGTACGCCTCGCCGAAGGTGGGGGCCAGGCCCATGACCTCCCCTGTGGACTTCATCTCGGGGGTGAGCACCGAATCCACACCCGGCAGTTTCAGGAAGGGGAACACGGGCGCCTTGACGCACACATGCTCGATTTCAACTTCATGGGAATATCCCAGCTCCTTGAGGCTGTGTCCCAGCATGACCTTGGTGGCCAGCTTGGCAAGGGGTACTCCTATGGCCTTGGAGACGAAGGGCACTGTTCTCGAGGCTCTGGGATTGGCCTCCAGAATGTACACCATCTCGTCTTGGACTGCGAACTGTATGTTTATCAACCCGACAACGTTCAAAGCCAGAGCGATCCTTTTTGTGTACTCCTTTACGGTGAAGAGCACATGCGGTGATAGTGTCTGGGGGGGTATGACGCAGCTCGAATCTCCCGAATGCACACCCGCCTCCTCGATATGCTCCATTACCGCCCCGATAAACACCTCCTCTCCATCGCAGACTGCATCCACATCGATTTCCACGGCATTTGAGAGGAACTTGTCCACGAGTATGGGGTGCTTTTTAGAGGCCTTGACCGCGTGGCCCATGTAGAACTCCAGTTCCTGCGGATCCTGCACAATCTCCATGGCCCTGCCGCCCAGCACGTACGAAGGCCGAACGAGCACCGGGTATCCTATCTTTTCCGCAATCTTTTTTACTTCTTTGAACGAGTGACCTGTTGCCGCTTCGGGCTGCGGGACCTTCAACCTTTCCATCATTGCACCGAACTTCTTTCTGTCCTCTGCCAGATCTATGGATTCCGGGGAGGTGCCCAGTATCTTCGTCTTCAGATGCTCGCTCGATGCCAGGGCTTTTTCCAGAGGCACGGCCAGGTTGATTGAGGTCTGCCCTCCGAACTGGAGTATGATGCCGTCGGGATTCTCCTTTTCCAAAATGTTCATGATGTCCTCGTAGGTCAAAGGCTCGAAGTACAGCTTGTCCGAGATATCGTAGTCTGTTGATACGGTCTCGGGGTTGTTGTTCACCATGATGGCCTCGAGGCCCTCCTCCCTCAGTGCAAATACCGCGTGCACGCAGGAGTAGTCGAACTCTATGCCCTGGCCGATTCTGATGGGCCCTGAGCCGACAATGACCACCTTTGTCCTCTGGCTGGCAATGCTCTCGCACTTGGATGCATAGGTGGAGTAGTAGTACGGTGTCTCTGCCGCGAACTCGGCAGCACAAGTGTCCACCATCTTGTAGGTTGGAGAAAGGCCGCTGGAATGCCGGCTCTTCCTCACAGCTTCCTCCTTTTTATTTGTCAGTGAGGCGAGGTACGCATCCGAATACCCCATCTTCTTTGCGAGTTTTAACTGGTCGGGTGCTAAACCCTCCTTTTTCACCTTCTCCTCCAGTTCGATTATTTTCTTGATTTTATTTATGAAGAACATGTCGTACTGGCTCAATTGGGCGATGGTCTTGGGGTCATAATTCCGCCTCAGAGCCTCTGCAATGGCGAATAACCGCCGGTCAGTGGGATATAGAAGCTCTTTTTTTAGGGCATCGTCATCCACATCGAGTTCCTCGAATCCGAACCTGTCTATCTCCAGGGAGCGCACGGCCTTTAATAGGCTCTCCTCCACATTGCGCCCGATGGCCATGACCTCCCCTGTGGACTTCATCTGGGTTCCGATGAGCTTGTCTGCGGAGATGAACTTGTCAAAGGGCCACCGGGGTATCTTCATTATGACATAATCCAGTGTGGGCTCGAAGGACGCGTACGTCTTGCCAGTAATCGAATTGGGTATCTCGTCCAGCCGCAGGCCGCATGCGATCTTGGCTGCCACCCTTGCTATGGGATACCCCGTGGCCTTGGAGGCCAGGGCAGAGGAGCGCGAGACCCTGGGGTTGACCTCGATGACCCTGTAATCCCCGGTGTCGTGGTCCAAGGCGAACTGCACGTTGCACCCGCCCTCGATGCCAAGGGCCCTGATGATCTTGAGTGCCGCTGAGCGCAGCATCTGGTGGTCCTCGTCGCTCAGAGTCTGTGCGGGGGCGATTACTATGCTCTCCCCCGTGTGAACCCCCATGGCGTCCAGGTTCTCCATGCTGCACACCGTGATGCAGGTGTTGGCCGCATCCCGCATCACCTCGTACTCGTACTCCTTCCATCCCAGAACACTCTCCTCGATGAGCACCTGGTGAATCCTCGAGTAGACCAGGCCCCTCCCCACCACAGTTTCCAGCTCGTCTTTGCTGTGCGCGATGCCCCCTCCCGTGCCTCCTAATGTGTATGCAGGTCGAATGAGCACGGGATACCCTCCCACCTCCTCCACTGTTTCCAGCGCCTCTTCAATCGAGGATACGGCCCTGCTGCGGGGCACCGGTTCGTTTATTTTGTACATCAATGCCCTGAAAAGGTTTCTGTCCTCTGCAGTGGCTATTGCCGAAAGCTGGGTTCCGAGAAGCTCCACGCCGTACTTATCGAGTGCCCCGCTTTCCGCCAATTCACTGCATATGTTCAGGGCGGTCTGTCCCCCCATGCCAGACAGGATGCCGGCAGGCCTTTCCCTTTCGATGATCCTCTCCACAAAATAGGGGGTGATGGGTTCGATGTACACCGTATCGGCCATCTCCATGTCCGTCTG
>CP070726.1:1649205-1660104 GCA_020350865.1 Thermoplasmata archaeon | reverse complement strand
TGTGGTGTGGCTAACATAACCCTGGATGATGGAAACAGCCATGAGAACTTCACCCATGTTAGAGTCCTGAATGTGACGATTGACTTCATTCAGATCAGGGATGCACCCGGAGGCGGGGGGAATAATCTCTGCGACTCCAGTAATTACTCATCATATCCTGTGGGCCAAACTACTGTATACTACTGCGCAGCGTATAATTCCACGTCTGGCTATATCTCGGACATCCCGGTTTCTTGGTCAAGCGGCGATAACACCATAGTATGGGTCACCACCCCGGGCTCATCGACGAGTGTAGTATGCAGCAGTGCGAACAGCGGGTCAGCTACAATAACTGTGGATGACGGTTATGGAAACACGAACACGACCAGCGTCACTGTTATTCCACCCAGTGTAGATTACATCCTGATAAGGAGTGCCCCAGCCGGAGCGGGATTAAATCTCTGTGATCCAGAGGACTACCGAAGTTACGGTCTGGGTGAAACCTACGCTTTCTGCGGTGCAGAGTACAACTTCACGGCAGGATACCTGGGTGGCACGCCCGCATCCTCCACATGGACCTCAACTGATAGGAATGTCGTAGCGGTCACATCACCGGGGGCATCAACAATCATTACCTGCAGCATCACGAATCACGGCACCGTCACTATTACCCTCAACGACGGTCTAGATCACATCGGTTCGACCCAGGTTACGGTCCTGGAGCCCAATGTGGATTACATCCAAATCAGGGATTCACCCGGCGGGCATGGCAACGTTACAACAGCAGCGCAGTTCACGCTCGGGGAGGTTACCACAGGTACCTATTACTGTGCCGCCTACAATCATACGGCGGGTTACATAGGTGACAAGCCCGGGCAGTGGACAGTCCATGGAGGTATTGGCTCTGTTTCAATAGACACCGGTCAATCAACAGATTTCACTGCAACAGATGAGGGAACCGGCATCTTAACTGTGAGTTACGCGGGTAGTACGAATTCGACAGAAATCACCGTTGATCCCAGTGAAGAGACCGGACCACCAGCAACTCCAGCAAATGTGCGAGCCGAACCCCTGGATTCCGAAGAAATAATAATAAGATGGTCTCGCAACACTGAACCAGATATCGAGGGCTACATCCTTGAACGCTCCAGAAGTCCCGAGGGCCCGTGGCTCACCCTTGCAACAATTGACTGGGCACAGACCTTCTATATCGACGAAGGTCTTGAACCGGACACCACCTACCACTACCGCCTTTCGGCTGTGGGTCACGACGCTAACGTATCCGATCCGTCGCCGGTGGTTTCGGCCACAACCGAGGAACCGGAAGCCTTCCCCTGGTTTCTGATTCTGCTCTTCATTGTCATTGCAATTGTGGCGCTTTTGCTCATTATTTTCTTCATAATGCCCAAACGGAGAGAGAGGGTCCCGCCTCCTGCAATAAGATGGGCAGGACCATATTCTCCCCCCGATATCCCCCGAGAGGAGGTGTATCCTATGCCCGATGACGATTTCTTCATTCCTGATGAGAAGCTGCCCCCCTTCCCTGAAGATGAGGAACTGCCGCCGCAAAAGGATTGGGAAGAATTTTTCACCAACTAACGATCAAACGGCCTTCCGACTTTCCTGGATGAACTATGGGAAGAGACTGCTCAAATGATTTTACAATGAAATTTCGAGATCCGTCACTTTTTATCGAATATTTTATATTCCCCCTCAACATTATCTTTATCAAAGGAGGCAGAGCATGAACTTCGGAGTGGGCACAAGAAGCGGTGCTGCAAGGAAGTTGACATTGCTATTCGCTATTTTACTGATTTTTACTGCCCTGGATATCTTTTCGCTGGATGTTCGCGATGAGAAAGGTGGAGAGGCTGAGATGGAATCAGACGAGCCGATGGACGATGTCTCCTCCATTACCAAACGTGATACTCGAGGTGCGACTCCCATCTGGACAAACCTGTCCGGGGCTCTGCCGTCAGCAAATGATTACTACGGCATAGATTTCGGGGATGTGAACAACGACGGCAAGTTGGATATCGTCGCGGCAAAGGGAGGGGGTGCAATGCCCGCCGACGGCATTCACTGCTGGCTGGGCGATGGTAATGGAGGTTGGATTGAAAACTCATCAGGTCTTCCAACAACAAATTGGTACACAGATGTCGAACTTGCCGATATCAACAACGACGGCAAGCTGGATATCGCCTGCGACGGCGGCATATGGACGGGCAACGGCGGGCAGGGAGGTACAATGGACTGGACATTACAAGTGAGTCCTGAGCCCTGGCGGGGGGTGGCACTGGGAGATATGGATAACAACGGCACCATTGATATCGCCACGGGAACCGATTTCGGAGTGAAGGTCTGGGCAAGCAATGGCGGTAAAGGAGGGGTATTCGAATGGACCAATTCCTCGGAATCACTTCCGACCGCGGATCAGTATTTTGGTGTTTTTTTCGGTGATGTGAACAACGACGGCATGCTCGATTTAGCTGCCGGGAGCAACAGCAACCAGGGTGTCAAGGTGTGGACGGGTAACGGAGAATCGGGTTCCTCGGCCCTTTGGACAGATGCGTCCGGAACAGGACTGCCTTCTTCTGGGAATTTCGCCCAGGTTTGTTTTGGCGACGCAAACAGCGATGGGAAGCTGGACCTGGCTGCGGCCAGTCAAACCCAGGGAGTTAAATTCTGGAAGGGCAATGGTGGGGCAGGCGGGTTCTTATGGACCGAGGAATCCGCTGGTTTGGCAACGACGGGACGCTTCCTCGGACTGGGCTTTGCCGATATAAACAGCGATGGAAAACTGGACCTTGTGGGAGCCAACAAATCGGGGGGAGGTATAAGGGTCTGGCTCGGGGATGGAGGAGAGGGCGGTTCAATGGACTGGACTTATGCAAGTGAGGGACTGCCAGGCAGCATAAATGGAATAGATGTGTGCCTTGGAGATGTGAACAACGACGGCAGAATGGATATCGGAGCCACAACCGAATTCAACGGTGTCCAGGTGTGGACAGGCAACCGGCCCGATATCTCCATCACGGGGTGGATCTCGGCCTCCACGAATCTACCCGCGAGCACGGGCTGGCATGACGTGGTCTTCGGGGATGTGAACCACGATGGAAAACTTGATCTTGCTGCGACAAGCAACGGAAACGAGGGCGTGAAGGTCTGGCTCGGGAATGGCTCCGGAGATTGGACTGAGGTTGTGGGTACCGATCTTCCAACCTCTGGATATTACAACGGCGTGAGGCTTGTGGATATCAATCATGATGGCGACCTCGATGTGATTGCGGTCAAGGACGACGCGAGCGGTCTTTATGTGTGGCTAGGTAACGGCAGCGGTGGCTTCGGGCCCGACACAGGCCCGGGGGGCTCCACGGCCATGGGAGGAGTGGAATGGGCGGACATCAACAATGACGGTAATCTCGATTTGGCTTCAGGCAGATACAATCCAAACGATATGGGCGTTGATGACAAAGTGTATGTCTGGCTTGGCGATGGCAATGGAGGTTGGAGTGGAGATATTGGCCCCATCGAGGATCTAGGCTACGATGACGTTGCTTTCGGGGATGTGGACCATAACGGCACGGTAGACCTCTTTGCTACTGGCCACATGCAGGGGTACAGGTTCTGGCTGGGAGATGGAACAGGCGGTTGGAGCATGCCGCCCCGAAATGGACTGCCAAACAGCTCCTCGGGCCTTGGAGCATGCTTCGGCGATGTCAACCACGATGGCCACCTGGACATCGCCATAGCATCATGGGTACCGGGGAATTCCGGTATTCGAGTCTTCACGAGCAACGGCGCCGAAAACGGCTCGGTCTGGTGGACAGAGGAATCAGGCACCCTCCCCACATCAGAGGTTTACGGCGGTATGGAGCTGGGCGATATCAATTGCGACGGGCATCTTGATATTCTGACCACTGCTGCATGGAGCAACGGCAACGGGATTGCGCTATACCTGGGTAACGGTGGGGAAGGAGGCTCGATGATTTGGACCGATACAAGACTTCCAAACCTGCCTTTTACGGGAGACTACTGGGGAGTGGCCTACGGGGACGTAAATAACGACGGTGTGCTGGATATCGCCATCACTTCGGATACGAACGGCGTGGAGGTGTACATCACCCAAACGCAGTTTGCCTACAAGATGGACCTCGAGGAGGGATGGAATCTCATTTCCCTACCTCTGATACAGCCAGAAACATCCGTTGAAACTGTTTTCGACTCAATTTCCGGGGATTACTCGGATATTCGTTGCTACGATTCCTTTGATGCAAGTGATCCCTGGAAGCATTTTGCACCTAAAAAACCCCTTTCTCAAATAGATCTTGCCGATGTGTACCATACCACGGGGATATGGATTCGCGTCACCAAACCGGGTGGAACCACATTGACGGTAATCGGAAGTGAGCTCATCACGGAGCAACCCATTGTGCTCCGGCCTGGTTGGAACCTTGTCGGCTATCCGTCGAGAATTGATAGAACCAGGGATGCCGCACTGGGCAATCTTGTGTTCGACACGGATGTGGATTCCATCTGGACCTTCAACGCCGCCACCAAGGAGTGGGAGGAAATCGGGCCGTCGGACTCCTTCCAGGTGGGCCGGGGATACTGGATACATTCCATGAAGGATACGGATATCATATTGAATGTGCCGAATTAGCCGGTCTTTCACAGCCTTTTTGATGTTATTAAAATTACTACAATGATAATTATCAGAACCAATAACACGGAAATAACCAAGACATCAACGTTATCTTCCTCCTCCGGCTTTTCCCATTTCGCTGGCTCCAAGGGGTAGTAATCCTCTGAATCATCATAACCGTCGCCGTCGGTATCAGCAAGGAGCGGATCGGTGCCCATGAGGACTTCCTCGGTATCAGACGCACCGTCTCCGTCGTCATCGTCATCCTCGAGGTCGGGTACCCCGTCTCCGTCCGTATCCGGCTGGTCTTGGGAGATAAATGCATAAACCTCTCCCGAGGAGGAGCCCACGACAACAATGCCGTCAGAAATGGCTGCGGATGACTTGATTGCTCCGCCTATGACAAATGACCAGAGCAGTTTTCCGTCGCTGGCATTCAATGCATAGAATATCCCGTCATCGGATCCGATAAATACCTTTCCCTCAGCAACCGAGGGGGATGCATCCACTGGTCCGTTGGTTTCGAAAACCCACTCCTCTTCTCCCGTCTCGGCGTCTAGTGCCCTTACCTTGCCATCCTTGCAACCGAAAAATATCATTCCGTATCCTACCGCCGCAGTGGATGCGGTGTCCGCCTCCAAAGAGACGTTCCAAACCTCGTTTCCGGACGATAAGTTCACACAATACATCTTCTGGTCGAGGTTGCCGAAGTAAACCTTTCCCGCGGATATCGAGGCAGAGGCTGCGATGATCGCCTGTGAATCAAAGTCCCAAATCACGTCACCGGTGGCGACATCAAAACACCTCAAAATATCGTTGCACCCTCCTATCAGCACAACGTCGTCAATCGCAGCAGCCGAGCCAAAGACATAGTAACCCGTATCATTTTTCCATGCCTCTTCACCGGTTGCGGCATCCACCGCGTAAAATGAGTAGTCATAGGACCCTATGAAGACCTTTTCTTTCCAGAGAGTGGGGGAGGCAATGATGTCACCGCCGGTTGTGAAGTTCCATATCTCAAGGCCGGAATCCGTGTTTACCGCGAAAAGCTTGCCTTCGTTGGTGCCAAAATAGAGTGCATCTGCATCAACCAGGGGAGTGGATTCTATCGGGCGGTTTGCCTCGAATGTCCAGAGCAGTTCCCCGCTGCTCAGGTCCAGAACATAGAGCTTGCCGTCCTCCGAGCCGAAGTACACCTTACCGTTACCAATTGCCGCAGAAGATACTCCGCTTTCCGTTTCATTGAATTTCCAGAGTACCTCCGAATCATCAGGGGCCCTTGATGATGCAAAACCCGTATGCTGGGCATCCTTGGCAAACTGGGGCCAGTCTTCCCCAGCGGTAATGCCATAGAAGGGAGTCAATGAAAACAATAGAAGCAGTGTTATCAGGCAAGTGCCGCACAGCTTACCTTTCATCCCAGATAATATATTGAACATGGTTTAAAATCCTTTGCCCTGACGGCTTATGTTCCGACTATTCGTGCATCATTATGGCATCTGAGATGGATATCCTCGATATCTTCCTTGTGGGCAGCAGCGCTGACAACATGGCCACCCCGTATGATACGAGGAGGAGTGCTGTGATGTGAAGCCATGGCCAGGTTGCAACATCTGACTGCAATCTGATGAGATAAACGCTGGAAGCGGCTATACCAGAAACCGCCCCGATACCCATGGCCGAGAGAACCACGTACGAGTTCTCAAAGAAAAAGGACCTTGCCACCATGCGTTTCGAGAAACCCATGGATCTTAAAATTCCCATCTCCCTCACCCTCTCAAGGGCGTTTCTCGAGACAACGATTCCGAAGCCCACGGTCCCGATGAGCAATCCGAAGACGAGGATCACCTGAAAGATGAATATGTAGGTGTTTTCCACGAGGTAGTTTTCGATCACCAGCGACTCAACCGTGTATGCATCAAGACCGTATGGTGACAGGGCGCTCTCGAGTTCGGAGATCTGCTCATTTAGGTTCCCGGTCCTAGACTTGAACAGGAACAGATCATAACCCGGGTTCGTGGGGTAGATGAGATCGAAGTTTCTGTCCCAGATGATGAGGCTGCCCTGGAAGATGGAGTTTGAGATGATGCCCGCAATTTTGAGACTTACAACTTCCCCGTTTTCCCTCTGCAATGAAATTGTGGAGCCCAGGTCAAGACCAAGAATCCACACAACCGTATTGTAATCCCCTACGGCGGGAATCACCTCGTCCCCCTCCTTTAAAAGAAGCCAGGGATTGTCATCGTCTTCATTCATTTCCTCATGCGAGACAAAAGTGAATGTGTTGCTGAAGAAAAAGGATTCATTGGCACCGATGATCCTCGGATTTGCGGCTCTGTTAAGGTTCGAGCATGTCCCGCCCACATCGCCCTTTGTCTTGAACTGCTCCATCTCCAGATCGTCAAACACGTCGGAGCTGATACCGCTGTCATCACGCGAGTCCGGGTCGGATAGGTTTGCAAATACGGGATTGATTCCATCGGCCATTATCTCGTAACCACCGCCGCTCTCCCTGACAGCCTGCTCGACATCGATTAGGGCACCCTGGAGATTGATTGTCAGGGAAATCAATACGAACAGTGTGAAGGAGAACAAAAAAACGGTGAACATGGTTCTTTTCGGCCTTCTGGCCGAATTTCTCACTGAGAACCAAAAGAGCCATCTGCCATTTCCCTGCTCCGGTTTCTTTTGGGTCCTTTCCTTTTTCATTAAAATATGGTTGAACAGCAGAAGAAAGCCGAACAGCAGCAGCGCGCCCGAGATAAAGAAGAGCTCGATTATCAGGGCGCTTTCCGAGAACAGGACGATGAGGAGTAGTGCGAACATCACGATTACCAGGGCGAACAGCGAGTCGTGGTATGCTTCCTTTTTCATGGCTATGAACCCTCTAACCGACATGATCAGAAGTAATGGAGCAAGTCCCATAATTAATAGTCCCACATCGTCCGGGGGGCGTGTGGTGCCGGTCACAAGGGGTATCAGAATGACCAGGCCCGCAAGCAACAGAAGTATCGGGAGGGCTGCGGTCCTTTTCTTTTTCTCGGGGGCAAGATGTCTGATGGATGTGAACACTGTGCCCTTCTGCGAAAAATGCAATGCAACCATCATGGTGAAGATGGCAATCAAGGCACCGGCTGAAAAGCCGATCACAAGACTGTCCAGTGAAAAATAGAATTGTACCTCCGCCCCCTCCACTATGGGCGACCAGAAGGTGTTCATTCCAGAGATCAGGAAATATCCGAAGACAAATCCGAGCACCGCTCCCACAAATCCGCCCAATACGGAAACGGTGGCTCCCTCCAGGAGCAGTACATGATTGATGGTGCGTTTCTTGAAGCCCAAAGCCCTCAGGACGCCTATCTCAGTGATCCGTGAGTCCACTCTCAGGGTTATCAGCAGCATAATGAGGACCGCTGAGGCCAGGATGCAGGATGCAGAGAATGCCAAAAACATCTGGGTGAAGAGCTCTACTCCCGAGGCAGAGGCAAGCGCATCGAGCTTAATGTCCTTCATGATGAGGGAGGTTTCACCGGCGCCAACATATGCATCCAGGATTTCCTCCAACTGTCCAATTAATTCGGATAGGTCCGCTCCCGGCAAGGGAAGCATCCGCACCTGTGTGAGGTTGCCGATATCGGTCTTCCGAAGATCAGAGCCAGTCTTCAGGCTGATGAAGGCCTTGGGCGTACCCCTGTAACTCTGCCAGTACTCCTCGTCATCGTCTGATATGAGACCAAGATCGATAGGAAAAGGAGGGTCCCAATCGAATGCACTCTCCTTCTCCTCGATACCGGGGAAGGAGGGCATGAGCATGTCATCTTCCGCCTTGTCGATGATATCCACGATGTACTTGATGGTGAAGTTACGGGTCACGTCCTTTATGGTGTAGTACTCATCGATTACCAGGTAGTTTATTGTCACGACATCTTCAACCTCAACCCCCACTCTCTCAGCTGTCCAGTTGTTGATGATGAGTTCGTTTTCAGCCAGCTCCCCTCTGACCTGCTGACCGGTGCCGTTTACGGAGAACCGTCCGAATCCCTGGTCCAGTGCGGGGTCAAAGGCGCATACAGTTGAATAGGGCACAGAGCGGTTTTCAAAGGACAGCGAATTCCAGAAGTAGGTCAGGACGGGAGAGGCGGTATCCAGGGCAGGCACCGTATTTGAATCGGCGAGCAGTTCGTTGTACTCGAATGACAGAAACACATCATCCGACTCCAGTTTTACGTAGTTCTTTTCCCGGTTGGCAACGAGCCTCAGACCTGCGTCCCTGTAACCGATGGCGTCGTCGAGGGCTTTTTCAAGACTGAACCCGGTCTCGCCGCAGAGCTTCACTCCTTCCCTCTCATCCCCCGCATTAGAAATCAGGATGGTGTTCACGGCGCTTTCCGCTCCCAACACTTTCTGCATGGTTTCGAGCGAAATGTACACGTTCTTCGGCACATTCCTCTGGGCGTTCAACTGGAACCTTCCCAGAGAATCACCCCGGACAACATCTGCCACCGAGAACTGCACGCTGATCAGGGTTCTATCTTGACTGCCGAGGAACACGGCCTCCAGCAGCTGCTCTGCGTTCGTAAAGGTGACGTTAAGTCTGTCACCCTCTTTTACATCGACTTCATCTGAAACTGCTTCACTGAGATAAATCTCGTTTTCACCCGGTACCCCCAACCTCGAGCCTTCCGTGGACATCAACTCACCGAAATCGAGAAAACGTGTTTCAAAACCGATCAGATTGGCCCTTCTGGTCTTGGCCCCAGTATCCGGGTTCTCCACCATTCCGTCCAAGAGCAGAGCCGGTGCAAGATGATCCACTGTCTCCTGCAGGGTGCTGTTGGCAGCAAGCCTGTCCAGTATGGACGTGTTGAACAGTTTGTCTGATGTGATGATATGGTCCACCTCGTTGAGATTCTGATAGGCGGCATCCGTGATGCTGCTCTGCAGGGAATCACCCGAAAGAAGGGAGCCGGTGATCACGGCCGAGCCCACACAGGCGGCGCACAGCAGAGCCACGTTGGGTTTGGCATGCCCCTTCAGCTGTCTAAGGGCGATGGTGAAAACATGCGGTGTCCTTAAACCGGAAATTAACATGATGCCTACAACCGAAAGGAAAATCGCAAGGAAGAACAAAGCACCCGTGCCCAGACCGTTCATGCGGTCAATAATCGTGGAGGTGATATATATTTCCTTCGAGCTTTCCCGTCATGTGCTCCTGTGTGAGCCAATTATACGGACACCCGTGTTTTTAACAAAATGCCAGACCGCCGTTCACATGGATCGTCTCCCCTGTGATGTAGGTGGCTGAATCGGAGCAGAGGAACACCACAGCATGTGCGATGTCCTTGGGCTGTCCCAGCCTCCCAAGCGGGATTTTGCCTATGTAAAATTTTTTCTCCTCCTCGCTCGAGAAAGTCGTCATATCGGTTTCTATGTACCCCGGGGAGACTGCGTTTACCGTGATGCTGTAAGGGGCCAGCTCAAGGGCAAGGGACTTGGTTACGGACACGACACCTCCTTTTGAGGCTGCGTAGTGTACCTCGTGGTCAGTGCCTATGTAGGCTATGACAGACGAGATGTTCACGATTCTCCCCCATTTCCTCTCCATCATGTCGGGCGCAAAGGCCTTTGAGCAGTTGAAGACTCCCGAGAGGTTGACGCCCAGGACCCTGTTCCAGTCCTTGAAGGAGAGCTCCCAGCTTTTCAGGTGCTGGTGAATGCCGGCGTTGTTGACCAGGATGTCCACCGGACCCACGAAGTCATGGATCTTATTCTTCATTTTTTCCACCTCCTCGGGACTGGACACATCAGCGGGGATCACCACTGCCTCCCCGCCCAGCTCGTCTATCAAGGTCACCGTTTCCCTGGCTTTATCTTTATTCTTCTCGTAATTGACTGCCACCACAGCGCCTTCCCCGGCAAGCTCCAGGGCGCACGCCCTGCCTATGCCTCTCGAAGAACCAGTCACCACAGCGGTTTTGCCTTTCAATCCTGTCATGCAAGCTCCCCCTTTTTTTTACCTGATTTGTTAGAAGGTATTTCTTTTTTTTGTGTACAATTATATCCAGATACCCCCAAAATTATAGCCACACAAATTATATATATCCCCGGCCCCATTACGAGCCAGCACCCTGGGAGGGAGTGATGAAAAAAGGGGTGAGGCAAAATAACGCGCTTATATACCAAAATAACAGAGGGCCTTCTCTCTTTTTAATCACCCTCTTAGGATCAGTATCTTGGATATTCAGATAGGAGGAGAAAAAACATGAAATCCATAG
>CP070726.1:1646540-1649105 GCA_020350865.1 Thermoplasmata archaeon | reverse complement strand
CGTACCATATGAACGATCTGCACACATACAACTGCAGCTGGGGCCTGTGGCTTCACATGAAAACAGACAGGGTTCTGATTCCCAATTACTTATTCGAGGAGTTCTATCCTGGAGGATCCCAGCAGCTGTACAATGGCTGGAACTTCGTGGGTTATCCATCCCTTACAAATCGCAACATCGCCACAGCCTTATCAGGCATCGATGGCTACTACGACAAGGTGGAGCACTATGATGCAGCTTCCGGCCAGTGGCAGACTTACGACGGCCCGGGCGGTGAAACCGACACCCTTACCTCTATAGAAATGGGCAGAGGATACTGGATACACTGCACCAATGATGTGCAGTGGGATATCACCTATGTATGATCCGGTGGAATAACCATTCATGATCAGACGCCTCCTTCCTTCAAGAAAATATCAAGGTTGATTCAAATTTCGCTCTAGAATGTTAATATACTTCAATGCTGATGGTGAGTTGGAGAGGAATAATCCGGACGGTAGGGTGTGAGAATGAGGAAACGGTTAGAACGTGGCTATATCCGAAAAGGCCTGGGTTCGATAGTCTTGGTTTTTTTGCTAGTGACCGCGGGTATGGTGATTATGCTACCATTGACTGCTCCAAAGGCAAAATCGCAGACGGTCACCCATCTGGGGAGCACTGCAGAAGAAGACAACGACCCGTCTTATGACGTTGACATGACACCAGGAATAGTAAAATGGACCGATGCGGAAGACCATATCCTCAACCAGAATTACGTTGTCAATTCCTCCTACGAGCTTATCATACCAGCATTGAACTACAACGGTGATCCTGCAACAGAGCATGAGATAACTGTTCAAGGTGGGGTAAATATAACGGTTCGGGGAGGGGGAAAACTGACCATAGAGTCAGATGGTATGTTGGAACCAACCCGTACCGCCTTTTTTTATTCCGGTTTCGGAATGTGGGACGGGATATATTTCGAGCCAGGTAGCGAGGGGATAATCCAGGATGTGATAATCCAAAAGGCGAATCAATGTGTCGTCTTCAGCCCCGGTTCGACAGTTGGGGGTCCTGGGATATGGCTCAGTCAATTCGAAGACTACGGCCAGTACGGTGTGCGGATGGACGGGGCGATTGGTTCAACAAGTATCCACACAAGTGTGGATTTCTATGACACCAATAAAATAGGAACCGGGATATATGTGTCGAACGGAAGGCTAAATATAAGACAGACCACCATCAGCAATCACGGCCCCAACAAGCCCAACATCCACATCAGGAACGCCACGGTATCGATTGACGAAATTCTATGTTCCGGTGGGTGGCAGCCGGGTTATGGTATTTTGATCGAGAACAACCCGGTACCCAACAGCACAAAGGTGACCAATTCCTATTGTAGGCAGGGAAAAGCGGATAATTACTACGTACGGTGTGACGGCGCCTCGCCTTTATTCCGGGACTGCACATTCATCAACGATGGCGGCGGCAACCTCACCATCATCGCAAACGAGAATGAAACAGGTGTTCCCTCGCACCCGATACTGTGCAATCCAAACGAGAAGAAGGAGGTCTTCGACAATTCCACCATCAATGCAACAGGCGCCTCCACAGTCACGCTGCAGTGGTACCTGGATGTGCATGTGGCCGATCCGGACGGCAACCTCATTTCAGACTCTTTAGTCGATGTCTCTGACCTTTCTCAGCCCCCGACATTAATGACGGATGACAAGGGTTGGGCCAAAACTTTCGTGGTCACGGAATTGATTCGGCACAGCGATTTCGAGGAGAACTTCAATCTGTTCAACGTCTCTGCCGAGAACAATACCATGTACGGTTATGCCGAACCTTTTATTAATAAGTCACAGGATGTCTACATCACGGTGCCCTTCAATCCCAAACCAAATAACCTGCCCAATGTCACCTATATATCCACACCCTCCGATGTCCAGACAGGGCCTGTCACCATCGACTTCATCATTTCCGATCCAGACCCAGGCGATATAGGGGACCTGTTCGTGCGGGTGGTGTTCTGGGACCCAATCGATGCGATGTGGAAACAAGCCACTGCACATTCAAGCAGTGATCCAACATCCGGCCTAACAAATGGAACTTTATACCACTTTGTGTGGGATTCCCGTGATCCCATGGACTTCCAGAATAACTACAGCACCGAGGTTTATATAAAAATTACAGCGTACGACAGTTACGGGCTCAACGGAACACCTGGAGTGACAGGTAATTTCACAGTGGACAACGAATGGCCAGTTGTGCTCTCGGGGCCGGCGCCCGATCCCCAGGATACGACATGTACCATCACATGGACGGTAGACGAGCCCGCCACGGCCACGGTGGGGTACGGTCTGTACGGCGACGGCTCCGCAAGTGACATCACGGATGAGGTGCAGAACCTCACATTCAGCACACTGCAATCTATCACCCTGACAGGTCTTTCACCCGGGCGTAAGTACACCTACATCATCACCTCCACCGACGAATTGGGAAACACCTATTCTTCCACCCCCACTACCTTCTCTTTCAATACATATATTTACATTCAGCTATATGCTGGCTGGAACATGATAT
>CP070726.1:1641289-1646440 GCA_020350865.1 Thermoplasmata archaeon | reverse complement strand
CTCCACTCCCCAACCATGGTGGTTATTTGTTCTATTATTCATAATAGTAATATTTATCCTGATTGGATTAGTAGTAAACTACAAACGGTATAAAAGAAAAAAGGAATAATAATTTCAATGGAAAGCACGATCCTTTTCAACTCTAACCTCTATTAGAAAAAATAAAAAAGAAAGAGACAAACATTGTCCCTCGAGGCAATTCTACCCCTTGATTGAAGCCGTTTTTACGACGGTATGAGCGGACTCGCGGGGTATTCGAGCTTAAGAGGATATTGATGTCAAAATATAACTCGAATGCGGAGCGAGTCCGTGTATTACATTAATGTGAAAATAAAACGGACTCGCGGGGATTCGAACCCCGGTAACCGGCTCTCTCCAGACCCCAGATCAAATAACTCTCAGTTCCGCCCCGTTAGGGGCACTCGCCCTTTTTGGCGAGTTAGTCAAGGTATAGCAATGTTATGATAGGGCCATTCATGGCCCCTTTTCCGTAAACGCTTTTGCAAAGCATTTTACAGCACTTCAAAGGACCGAGCATCCGTAGGATGCGAGGTTAACCGGTGCGCCGAAGGCGCTCGGGGCTTTACGCCCCAGGTTTCCGTAAACGCTTTTACAAAGCATTTTACAGCACTTCAAAGGGTTTCCGAAGGCCGGTAGGATATCCAATGCAGTCCGGGCTGGTTTCCAACCCGGATAACTACCTCACGAGCCCGTTCACCCATATGAAGACACGTTATTATATTTTTTGAGATAATTAAACTCCCGCCCGCCTGTCTTGGGATTAAGACGATTTTATAGTGCAAGATTAACCCAAGACCAAATGCTCCAGCATATTACAGCTGAGCATGCAGGCCCCCTCCACCACCTCGAAAAAAAATTGAATTGGATTAAATGGATGGAAGTGATATTGATGATGTACATGAGGTGACTATAAATTCCTCAGCCTCTCCTCCCACACCGTTCTTGGGGGGAAGCCCAGGGAGCTTGCCACAGTGTTGAACTCTAAAATGTCCTTGCCCTTCTTCTTGGCCTCCTCCTGGATGTCCTTGAGGGCCATGCCGGCAATGGAGTAGCACGGGGCATAGCCGGGGTACTCCTGGAAGATGAAGAGCTGGTCGTAGATGGTCTTTTCAGTGAATCCTGTCCTTTCTGCGGCCCACTCCACGAACTGCACGAGGTTCTGCTTGTTCATGTTGATCCGCACGTCGGAAATGGCCCTTAAGAACCGCACGATTCTCCACTTCAGGACAACGAACTTGGTTTCCAGAAGCAGGGTCTCTACATCACCGTACTTGTCCAGGGAGGATAGGAGCCCAGATTCTGCATCCGTTAGGCTCTTCTTGGGCTTTCCCACCATATCCTCCAGGAGGCGGAGGGATTCAAGCTCCCGATGAAAGGAGATGCCCTCCGATATGGGGTAGTGCAGCTTGGATGTGAGGTTCTCGATGAGGGTGGGCTTGGCTGCAAAGCCCACTGCCGAGTTGGAGAAGTTCACACAGTGGCCGTACTCCTCGTGGATGATGAGCTGGAATATGTCGGGTATGCTGGTTGGCGGGGAGCGATTCTCGTCGGTTGTCACAAAGAAGATGTTGAAGGGTTTGTCGGTTAGAGAATCGAAATCGGTCATAGCAGCTGTGGGAATGAAATTCACAAGGTAGTCGGGTGTGGGCATCACCCTTGTATCGTACCTGGGATTCACCCTTACCAGGCTGGTCTCCATGAGCTCCCTCATATTGTCCCTGAAGTTCTGGATGAAGTCCAGAAGCTCTGATTTCTCCACACTGCTGCGCTTCCCGATTTCCGCATCAACGAGCTCTATGTTCTTGTCTATTCCGTATATGGTGGCGAGTTTTTCTGCCGTGTCTTTCAGCTGGGGAAGCTCATCTTCCAGCCATGAGAGCGCCTTTTTTTCGATTTCGTCCGGGGTCTCGTAGTAGTCGTAGAACTCCTGGATGAGCTGCGGGTACAGCTCGCTTCTGCCCATGTCAAGGGAGGGCTGCCCTTTCAGGATGGGAAAGACCTCCGAAAAATCCCCTTTGATGATCCCCGCAACTGAGACCTGATCCCTAAAGGATTTGGTCCTCTCGGAAACCTCCTCAATTTTGGTCTTCAGGGATGCGTCCTCTGTTTCCTCATCTATTATTCCCAGCATTCCCAGAAGACCGTTGCACTTGTTTATCAAGGTGATCTTGAGCACCAGGGGCATCCCTTCGAGGTCGTAGATTACCTGGGCATTGTCCAGTATGTCGCATGCCGTGTCCAGAAGCGAGGAGATATGTTCTGGGTGTATGCCCTCCTTTACGAGATGTCCGAAAATTGTCCAGATGATGTTTGAAAGGTCGTTGGGTGCCTCGCGGTACTTCAGCGTCCCCTCCAGGCTTGTCAAAAATTTGATATGGACCGCATCCTCGGTCTTTGTCTTGAGCAAAGCAATTTTCTCTTGAATCCTCTGTGTGTTTTCTGGGGTGGGCACGAAGAGCTTGCCTGCGAACTCCTGAAGGCCGTGAAGGTACGCGTCGCTTGGGCTGAGCTCCTTCCATACCTCATATATTTCATCCTCTATCGTGGTCATAGTTGCCCTCTCCTCACGCCTATCAAATAACCCCAAGTAGGGCCTCCTCGGCGCTATGGGTAATATGCCAGCAGGCATATAAAGTCTTTTCGTGGATTTGCTGTGGGTGACAATGTATTGATGATGAATTCTTCATGTTCATCAAAATCGTTAAATAGTTGCCTGGCTCATTGCAAACAGGTGATATCATGTGCGAGTCCAATGTGTTCATGGAAGAGGAGGGGGATCTCACAGAGGTCATGCAGGAGGTGACCAGAATAGAGGTCACGGAGAACGGTGTCGTATGCCACGGCCTTTTGGGGGAGAGAAAGGAAATCCAGGGTGTGAAGATTATTGAGGCCAATCTTTTAGACCACAAGATCATTCTGGGCAAGAAGGGGTGAAGTATCAGCAGGTTTGGGGGTAGAAGAGCCTCTTTTTCCTTCAGACAAATATTTATTTTAAGACGGCATACGAGCTTTCATGCGCCTTGCATCCCTGCTGTCAGGTGGAAAGGACTCCCTCTTTGCCATGTTCAAGGCAATGCAGGAGGGCCACGAGGTGGTCGTCCTTGTTACCGTGAGCTCTGAGAACCCCGAGTCGTACATGTTCCACGTCCCCAACATCCACCTGACCGGGATGCAGTCTGAGGCCATGGGCATTCCCATCATCTTCAGGGAGACCAAGGGGGAAAAGGAGGAGGAGCTGAAGGATTTGAGGAGCGCCCTTGAGGAGGCCATCAAAACGCATCAGATCGAAGGTGCTGTCAACGGTGCGATCCTTTCCAACTACCAGAGGAGCAGGATTGACGACATGTGCGAGGAGCTGGGCCTTAAGAGCCTCAGCCCCCTGTGGAGGAGAAAGCCCAAGGACATGCTGACCGAGATGGTGGAGGAGGGCTTCAAAATTATAATCAGCGCAGTGGCCGCAGAAGGCCTGGGGCCCGAATGGCTGGGCAGAAAAATCGATCCTAAAACAATAGAAGAGCTTTCGGACCTGCACAACATATGCTACGTGTGCACCGCAGGGGAGGGCGGTGAGTTCGAGACCCTTGTTTTAGATGCCCCCATGTTCAAGAAGAGGCTCGAGATTTTGGATGCGGAAAAGCAATGGGACGGGCAGAGCGGTGTCTACACGGTAAAAGATGCCAGGCTCGTGGATAAGTAGATAGAGGGTACTACATTGATTGCGAGGGAACTATCCAGTCCTGTTCGAAGTTCGAGTAGATGAAGTAGCCCCGCCCGAGAACGAACTCATCCGATGGGCCCATCTCCTCCCACTGCTGGGTTGCTGCATTGAACGACCAGATGATCCTCACGTGCGTGCCGTGAACCAGGTTGTTCAGTCCATTGGTCCTGTTATTGTTTTTTTGCGAGGGGTATCCCACAAGGTTCCATCCTATGTACAGATGTATGGTTTCGTCCATCCACGGCTCTGCTCCCGGATAGATGTACACCGTATCACTCGGCGTGGTGACATGTACCCAGAAGCCCATGTGGTGGTTGATTGCGTCCAGATCGTTCATGTATTCGGGTTTTTGGGTGTTGTTCATTTTCCAGTGATCGGCCTGGGTGTTGTTGAAGGTGCTGATGCGGTTCCACTGCCCATCGATAGAGCCCAGCACAGAATGCACGGACGTGTCCCACTGTGTGTTGGGCACTGAGATGAGGTTGTATCCGGGGGACAGCATCATGCGGTACTGCAGGTCCCGAAGCCAGTTGATAATCGCGTCCATTACCTGGAATTTGGCGTCTATCATGTCAGTGCTCTCGAAGTACATGCACGCCATGTACACAACTCTTGAATCGACATCGTGCTCGGCCTTCACCGCGGCAACGTCGTTCGATACGGAGTAAAGGAACGTAGCCGTGGCTGGGAATACGGGAGCGATCTCGCTGGGGGAATCGTTAGATATGGTCAGTTTTCCGCCTATCCACGGTTCACTTATAGGATCCTGGGCAATACCTTTGATTTCCACCTCGTTTACGTCATTTGTCACATAGGTGGCGTGCAGGTAGTCTGTGTAAAAGGTGGTGCCCCCTATTTCTTGGCCTATGTCCTGACCGCTAATGAACAGGCTGCCCTTGTTGCTGTCCAGGTAGGTGGATATTGCGGTTTGGTCCGAGGCGGTAAGGGTGTTGCTGGATGTGTTGGAACAGGCCCAGATCACCACCTCGTAGGGTGCAAGCACGCTTGCGTCCGGGCTCCCTAAATCCTTCACAACCCATGTATCGAAAGAGAAACCCATGAACATGAGCACCTCCTGGAAGTCGTCCTCGTAACCCACAGGGTTCGTGCTCTGGTCGTCGTCCACCACAAGTATGGACTGCGGGAGAAAATCGTACAGTGCCGACTGCAGGACGGCGCCTGCGGCCCCCACCTGCACGAACGCCACTATACCGATGTTTTCCGGGTTGTACGCGAAATCGATGGGGAAGCTCCTTGTGGCATTGTGCCAGTCTCCATTGCCCAAAGAGCCGGGCAGTAAATCCTCTGTGAGAATGTCCCTCATGGCGTACCTGTGGACATCGACGTAATCCCCATCCTCGACTTTGTGGTCCTCCACAACCGCGAACTTCAACCTCAAAGAACCTCCTGGG
>CP070726.1:1635955-1641189 GCA_020350865.1 Thermoplasmata archaeon | reverse complement strand
CTTGTAATATGTGTAGAATGGAGGATTCTCGCCTCCCGCCGTGAAATTGAGCTCTGTTGTGGAATCGACATAGAGGGCGAGGCTGGAATAGGAGGGCAAGGCCGTAAGTGATGTTACGGGGTAGTCTGTGACGTTCAGGATGATGGTGAACGTGTTGTTGTTCGTGTTGAACTCGGGAATTCCGCCAAGTGGGTTTACGGTGATGTTGATGTACCACAGGCCGTAGGCCCCTGGGTTCGGCCATACCGCAGTTATGGTCTGCCCAACTTCGGAGGTCTGGTCGGTTTGGGGGGATGTCCTTCCGCCGAGCATCACCCATGAGCCGGGGGTTTCGTAAAACGGCGTGTTGTTTTGGGGGCCGAGAAGGTAGCTTGTGTTGTAGAAGATGACGTTCGTGCCCGTGGTCTGGTCAACACCTCCAACATTGATGACATCGAGCGTCAATACAAGGTCCACGCCCAGAGGGAGGGATATCTCCTCCGAAACAAAGGATGCTGCCAACGGATTCTCTGAAATGTAGTACTGCCCCCCACCGACTCCCTCAACGGCGAGCCTGTCCGGGGTGAGGTCCGGGGCATCCACAACGATATGGAGCAGGTAGTAATTGTTGCCCTCATCTGCTTCCGATACAGTAAAATCGCTGTCAACCGAGATGTTGATGTAGTAGTCTGTGGGCACATCCGGATAGGGCGCGGTCCACATGGCGTACAGGTCCTGCGAAAAACCGTTCTTATCGAGGGGCCCCTGCGCATCCCAGTACGCGAAGGGCAGGCCCATGTTCTGTCCCGAAACTGTGACATTGTAGAAGGCCACAGCGAACTGGAGAACGCCTGTGCCAGATTTGCCCGAGTTCATTGCATTGGCCCCGAGCATTATGCCCTGTCCTGGCAGCAGCGTCACGGTTCCATCCGGATACGACGAGATGTGCAGGCCCCCTGCCGTGATGTTGTTCGGCACAAGGTCAGGGGATACAATGAAGCTCAGAACCCAGAAGTTGTTGCGCTCCACTGCTTCCCCGCACAAGTCCGAGACATCCATATGGATGACCACATAGTGCAGTCCCTGTTCTGCGGAGGCGATCCAGTACACTGAAACCTGTCCGGAATCGTAGCCTGGTGAGCCGAAGGCGCTCAGCTGCGGAATCGAGACATTGTGATACGGTGGCTCCAGCATATCCCCGCTCCATGTGCCGTTGTACAGCCCCAAAAGAAAATCCGTGCCCGTGCCTGAAAAGCCCATATTGGTGGCATTGACCTTTATATCTACAACCTCACCGGGGCCCACAAATATGGGGAAGGAAGGTGACTTGGTAACCACCTGCCCGTCGACAAGGATTCCTGTGGGCACTATGTCAGGACCGATTGTGAAGTGGAGCACGAACACGTTGTTTTCCTCATCTGTCTCGGCCAGGGCATTGTCAGGATCCACAATAACGGCGACATAATGGTCCCCTGCCGCATTGGGGGCAGGCCAGGTGCCTGAAACGGAGCCTGAGTTCTCGCCTGAGGCAAGGCCCGGCAGGCTCCCAGAGAAGAAGGGCTCTCCCGCAGGATCGCCCCTGGCCGTTGCATTGTAGAACGACAGGTTGTAGAGCACAGCATCTGCGGTACCGGAGAGGCCCATATTGGCTGCGGAAGCGGTTATCTCCACTGCATCACCGGCGGTCTGCACCCACTCGATGTTGGGATTGGAAGCGTCGCTGCCGTCAACAAGGACATCCGTAACTGTGTAATCGGCTGCAGAGGCAAAATGCAAAAAGAACATGTTGTTGTCCTCGTCGATTTCAAGGGTCGTGTCGCCGTAATCGATTATCACGGCTGCGTAAAAATCACCCGCTGCGTTCGGTGCAAACCAGAAAGCGGACTGCGGGCCGGAACTCGCATCTGGCCCCAGACCGGGAAGACCTGTTACGAGTCCGAAGGGGGATGAGCCCTGGAGCACACCCGAGGCAGTGGCGTTCCAGAAGGCAATGCTGTATGTGATGTCAGAGGACACCCCTGAGAATCCCGCGTTTTTTGCCTCCACACCCACCGCAACGGGCTCTCCGTAATCCGCATACCACACGGTGTCGGGATCAGACGCGTCCATCCCGTTCACCGTGACGTTTGCCGGTATGTAATCCGGTCCCACTGCAAAGTGGAGCACGAAGCTGTTGTTGTCCTCGTTGACCTCCTTTATCTCACCATCCGCATCCACAGTGATTAATACAAAATGATCGCCCAGGGATGTGGGTGCCTGCCATTGGAAGTACCGGATGCCTGAGTTCAGGTTCGGCTCAAGGGGTGCCAGTGTAATATTGATGGGCTGGCCTTGTCCGCTCTGGTTCTGAAGCCTCAGCGTGAAACCGGAGGCTGTTGAAAAGTACCCAGTGTTCCTGATATCAACACCGATGGCAATCATGGCACCCGCATCCGCGTACCAGACCTGCGATTCGTCTGTCGCCTGCTGCCCATCCACATCCATGTACAATATGATAAGCTCTGCCGGTGCCTCCGTCTTGAACTCCCAAGAATAAGCATCCAGGGTGTAGTCCTCCGGTATCAGGTTCTTGTTGCCGTCCAGCTGATAGCCCACGAAGTTGGCGGCGGTCATATTGATTCTTACGGTATACGTGGTATTGTATGCAAGGGCAAAGCCCGGAATGAATATGCATGTGTTGTTCTCCCATACGAACGTGCCGTGGGTTTCATTCCATACGTTTGTGCCGTCGGAGATGGTGAAGGCCCCCTCCACCGTAGCCTGGTTCATTGTCTGGCTGAAGTTCACGGCGATCTCAATGTTCAAAGGTAGGTCAGTTCCCGAAGGGGATGCGTCGATCACGGTGGGCAGGCCTATTGCAGGGTCGTAGATTGAGGTGAAGCCGAACACGTAATCATCCGCAGGGGAGCCCTCGCCTGTGCCGTTTCCGTTGCCGTCCAGGGTGTTCGTGTGCCTGTCCTCGGCAATGCCCCTGATGGTGACCGTATAATCCTGGAGGAAATTGAAGGGCTCGGAGGGTGTGAACGTCATGATGTAGGCGCTCCTCCCCCAGGTACCGTTGGCAGATGTCCACACGGCGGTGCCGTTGGTGAAGCTGAAGGCCGTTTCCACCGTCGTCTTGTTCATGAGCTCGCTGAAATAGAGCTTGATGGAGGAATTCACATCCACCATGTTGCCCGTGGGCTCGACGTTGAGTATTCTGGGCGGTGTGAAGTCCACTCTCTGCGTTGTGAACTGCCAGGAATAATCGTCTGCAGGCGAGCCTTCCGAGGCTCCGTTTGCGTTGCCGTCCAGGGTTTGGCCCACGGCATCCCTTGCCTGGCTTGCGTTGATGGTGACGGTGTAGGTGGTCATCTCCTCGAAGTCCCAGTCCGGCGTAAAAACCAGTGTGGTGTTGTCCCAGGTGAGTTCGCCGGGAATCCAGGGCACGATGTTAAATGAGGGTTCTGTTGCGCTGCGTATCATCACCTCGTTGAAGGTGATGTTTATGGATGTCGTATTCACTAGAACATCGCTTCCCGTGGGTTGGACATCCGAGATTTGAGGGGGTGCGGTATCGGAGGGGTTCTCGGTATAAAATATCAGAACGTAGGGAGTTCTGAGGCTCCTGTTTGAAATTCCCGTGGCATTCGTTTGGACGGTGACAACGTAGTATTGGCCCTGTGTAAGTACGGGCAAGGTGAGGGTGAGGTTCTTGTCCGCATCCTCCCATGTGTGGTTCAATACGGGGGTGGAAGGGGAGATGGTGATGTTGCCCTCGAACGTTTCCCTGAGGGCGCTCTCAGAGAGGGAGAACCTCACTGACGCGGTCACGGGAACCAGTGTGGATTCGTTTGACGGAAGGGAGCTCAGTATCTTGAACCTGGTGTTGTTGAAGTCCACCAGAGGATATCTGTCCTGGCCTGCTGAATGGATGGGATGCGGGGTGTCCCCTATGCCGTTTCCGTCCAGGTCCACGCCGTCGTAGTCCCCCCAGTAGTTGCCCTCCGCCCCGTCGTCCCACTGATTCGTGAGGCTCGAGCCGTAGGCGTAGTATGTGTGGTTTCTGACATAATTGTGGTGAACGAGGTTGAATGCGGAAGGGGCCAAGAGGAAGATGCCGTAGTAGTTGCCGTAAAGCTCGTTTTGGGTGATATATCCGTTTGACGAGCCAATGTAGGAAATGCCGTAGTACAGATTATGGGAGATGTTGCTGTTCGAAACGGTGGTGTTTGCGCACTGATGGGCGATGATGCCGTTCGTATTCGAGTGGGAATGGCAGTTTTCAACCGTGTTGTCGGAGGAGAATCTCATCATGATACCGTACAGGCTGCCGTACGCTTCGGTGTTGCTTACGGTGTTGTAGGAGGAGCCTCCCTGGTACACGGGGTCCTTTGTGAGGTATATGCCGAAGTTCCCGCTGTCGTATATCAGAGAGTTCTCGATGGTGTTGTGGGAGGAATCAAGGAATGTGATACCCGATTTTTTGTTGGTGTGAATTTCGGTGTTCCCCACCGTTATGTCCGAGCAGTTCAAGCCGTATATCCCGTGGTCGTGTTCGTTTATGAGGGAGTTTGTGATGGTGATATCCGAGCACTCCGGCAGGTAGATGCCCATTTCAAAGTTGGAGGAGACCCTGCAGTTGTCCACGGCAATTTCCGAGGAATTGGCAAAGCCCATGCCCATGTTCTTGTTGTCATACATGTCGCAGTTGGAAACGGTCATGTCCGATGATTTATACACATGAAGTCCGTTGATCCCGTTGTTGTACGCATCGGTGTTGGTAACTGCAATGTAAGAGGATTCACTCACGGCGAAGCCCTGGTAGTCGCTCATGAAAGCGGAGCAGCTGTCCACCTCACCGTACATAGACCGGTGGAAGTATATGCCCATCCAGTTGTCGGGACCCAGGTCGCAGTTCTTTACCTTGGTGTAGTCCGATTCCCTGACATAGATGCCGTAATTACTGCACTTGGACATGCTCGTGTTTTCGATGATATTTCCTTGGGAATGGAAGAGGTATATGCCGTTTTTTGCGTGTTTTATTTCGCAGTGGTTCATCCTCAGATGGCCCGAGGCGTTTATTCTGATGGACCTCCAGTGGCCCCGGTTGTTGCCTACATCGGCTGTGAATGAGATGGGGTCTGCCGCACTGCCCAAGGCAGTGAGGTTCCCCACCACATACAGGTAAAGATTCTGTTTGAACCTCACCCTGACACCCGGTTCTATGGTGAGCGTCACCCCAAAGTCCACAATCACGTCGCCCTCTATGAGGT
>CP070726.1:1632305-1635855 GCA_020350865.1 Thermoplasmata archaeon | reverse complement strand
ACGGAATGATGTACCAAGATGCTGTCAAGAAGAGGTCGTATTATGTGTTCACTGACCCTAACTCATTTGATACTGACCGGGACTGGTTGAGCGACGGTCTTGAACTGGGCTTGACCGCTCCCCAGAGCCCGGACACGGACATGACCATATTTGTCATTGATTACGACCCCTCGACGCATACCAATCCGAAAGATGACGACACTGATGACGACGGATGGCTGGATGGAATGGAGGACCCGAACTTCAACGGCAGTGTCGAGAACAATGAAATCGATCCCAACATGTACGACACGGACAGTGACGGTCTAAGCGATGGTGTCGAGCTGTGTCTGGCTGCCCCTCAGGGAGAAAACACGGATATGTCCAGATACCAGCCCGATGAGGACACAAAAACCACCACCAATCCCCTGGACGACGATTGCGACGATGACGGTCTGCTGGATGGATACAAGGACCTGAACGGAAACATGAGGTGGGATCCCGGAGAGATCGGGGAGGACATATCCTCGGACGGTAAATGGGATTATTATGATGCAAAGACCTTCGATGGCCCGACCACCGAGGATGGAGGTTACTGGAACGGCGGTTTGGGGCCGGGGGAAAGCGATCCCCATAATCCCGACACAGATAACGATACCCTACCTGACGGGCAGGAGATGGGCCTAACAGACCCCCAGGGTGACTATGAAACAAATACCGACGGCCACATCCATCACACTGACCTCTCAAAAGAGAATTTCCAACCTGATGCAGACAGTGGCGATACCAAAACAAACCCCCTGGATTCCGACACAGATGAGGATGGACTGCCCGACGGCTGGATAGATAAAGACGGTGATGGGTGGAGGGATGTGGGCGAATACGAGGATTATAACCTGAACGGAAAACAGGACTGGCCGTACTGGTGGGCCTGGGTCATATTCGATTTTTTCGGCATACGCCTGGCTGAAACCTGCCCCACGATGTTCGATACTGATGAGGATGCGCTGAGCGATGCGCTTGAGCAGGGGATTACTACCCATTACGGGGATACCTATTTGCCAAAATGGCAGGAGGACCTTGATACTTCATCAAATGAAAACACGAATCCACTTGATGACGATACTGACGATGATGGGCTGCTTGACGGATTTCTAAATGAGAACGGAAATCTGAATGCAAATCTGAATCCTGTAAAGGATTGGAACGAACTGGGTGAAGATATTAATATGAACGGGAAACAGGATTCCTACGGCGGTTTTGGCAAGCAATGGAACGACGGGCAGGGTCCGGGTGAAACCCATCCAAGAAAATCTGATACCGACGGCGACAACCTACCGGACGGACTCGAGGCGGGTTTGACGTCGGCCCAGGGAAAGGACACACAATCCCTGGTTCCCGGTTCTTATCCTTATCAGTTTGATACCAACCCGAATATCAACTCAAATCCACTTGTAAAAGACTCGGATGGGGACAATTTGGATGACGGTTTTGAGGATGACAACAAGAATGGCCACTCGGATTTCTGGGATCGCCACTGGATGTGGGGTGCGGATTGGTATTTCCCATGGGGCAGACCCGATGGAGAAACAAGGCCGGACATGTCTGACACGGACCGCGATGGGCTGACCGATAGGCAGGAGGACAGGGATGGGGATAGATGGTACGACAAGAACGAGGCAAATCCTCTTGATTCGGATTCGGACAATGATGGTATAAAAGACGGAACGGAACCCCACTGGAATGTTGACAGGGATGGTGACGGTTGGATAAATGCCAGGGACGTCGATTCAGATGGTGATGACAGCCCCGGTGGATGGGGAAAGCTGTACGACAACAGGGAATACTACCATCTCGGAACCAACATGGAAAGCACCGATTCGGATGGGGACGGCTGGAGCGATCACGAGGAGGTCTACGGGTATTATTACAAAAGGCATTATTATTACCATTATCAACATAGAAGAGTGTATAGAAGAGGGAATAGAGTATATATCCGTTATTGGTGGACACACCATTATGGGGGCTCGAATAACATATATGTGGGGGGGTCTTCCTATTATCCCTCACATCCTAATAATCAATTGGTGCGGATCGATTATTGGTATTATTATTACGGGGGCAGATGGACACGTTACACCTATGGAAATGGATGGTCCACCAGCCATTGGCCTGCATAATTCACAAGATTATTGGGGAGAGGTAAGTTGGGTAAGAAGGTTAAGGGATTGTTAACCATACTTTGCATTTTGATTGGCTTATTTACGATATGTTTCCATTCGGATCAGGTCTCAGCAGATACTTCGAATGTTGTCAATGTCTCTTTCATGGTAATCGATGGAGATAATGATACCGTACTGAACGACGTTTTCTTCCATTCATATTCAAGGGATATCAATGTCTCAGATGTGAACGTCAGCATCTATAGCGGAAGTCTTCTTATAGCGGGTAATGAAACCGATATCAATGGTACAGCATATTTTGCGAATCTCACGGCAGGGGATTATCTGTGGAATGCCAGCAATGGTAGCGTCGAAGTGCAGCATGGTGGATTTACAATCGGCCCGAATGTTCAAGGATTGGGACAGATATATGACATTGATATGGATTCATATTTTGACGATTTTTTCATTTTTTCGTATAATGAAACGGAAGTTGAAGTTAACGGAACAGAAGTAAAAATCTACGATTACAAAGGGGATTTATACTCCCAGGGAATAACCGTTAACGGATCCTACATATGCTTTTCACTTTACGAGGGGTTTTACAGCTATTATCTTTACTCAGGGGCCAGTTTGCTCAATAACGGAACCTTCTATTCTTACGGAAACGGCGAAGAACTGGCCTCCATATGGTTTGATGAGATAAATTATACATTAATGGATATTAATGATAATGGAGAAAATGATTCTATACAGATCAATTACGATGTGGATATCAACTTAAGTGTGAATAAAAGCGTAACGGTGCAGGTTCAAGTGTTCAACTCCGACCAGAATATTGTTGATTTGATGATCGACATTTATGAGGTCAATGGTACAGGGCATGAGAACCATTCCATAATGTTTTTTGCAAATGAATCGGATTATTACTCCTTCAATTTTACAGTTTATGATGCATTCGGAATACGGTATGATTCCTATAATGTAACTGATATATTCTTGGATAACTCCTCAGTGATTTTTTCGGAAGCCTGGATAAACAGCTCGACATCTAATGCAATCGATACCAATAGCGATTCGAATGATGACGCCCTAAATATAAACTACGATGTCAATACAAATCTCAGCTCGGAGACAGTCAATGTGACTCTTCAGGTGTACAATTCACTGAGTGCGTTGATCGAAGAACAATACGATGAATTTACTGTGGTCGGAAATCTCACCGATATTCGGCAGATGCAGTTCAATGCAACGTATGATAACAACTACACATTCGTTATCTTACTTTTTGGATATGATGATACGTTCCGAGATTCAGTTCATTACTCAAATATCACACTTTCTGGGGGGGAAGGTGACCTTCAAATGCAAGTCAGTGCTAAAATCATTGACGAGGACGGGGATCTGTT
>CP070726.1:1629146-1632205 GCA_020350865.1 Thermoplasmata archaeon | reverse complement strand
CTTTGGTTCATTCCGAGATATACCGGGACAGGATGGTAATGGGCAATGGGCAATTATGTTTTTCTATCGTTAATATCCTGTCTAATCCACCTTTAAAATGGCTTATTCTTTTTAAAATTCATCGATTTTCATTGTTTTGGCATTGTCCAGTATGCGCTGGGCTGTCTTCCAGGAATGCCTTGTGTGAGGCGGGAGGGAGCCTTTCCTCTTCACCCATTCTTCAAGGAACCGGATGGTGACCTTGTCGGACGGGTATCCGCTGCCTATCTCCTCACCTATCTTCTCCCTTATCTTCCGCACCTCGGCATCCCTTGCTGTCTTGGCGATAATCGAGGCCGCGGAGACAATCGGATACGTCTCATCCGCACCGTGCCTGGAGACGATCTCCACCTCGAATCCCAATTCGGCCTTTACCTTATCACCGAACCTCTCCTCGTTCACGTCCGCGCTGTCGATGTAAGCCAGTCTCGGCCTCAGCTTCTCGATGATACTTGCGAAGAGCTTCACCTCCATGGCGTTCATGGTGAGGCTCTGCCGCATGGCGTCGATATCCAGTGCAGGCACGATAATGACCTGTGTCTGGGCGATTTTTGAAATCTCCTGAGCCAAAGCTTCCCTTCTCTTTGGGGTAACCTTCTTTGAGTCCTTCACGTTCAAGTGCACGAGTTGGCTCTCGCTCTCCAACAGAACCCCGGCCACCACCATGGGGCCGATGACAGGCCCCCTGCCCGCCTCGTCCACTCCGCAGATCATCGGGAGGGGAATGAGATATGAGTAGAAAGGGATTTGGTTTTTCGGGAGGAACCAACTCCTTCCTTTTAGCTACAGGGCACAGTGGAGAGACCTGTATGGATATATCTATACGCTTAATATGTTTAGTGTATGGCTATATATAGACACATTTATATACTAAGTAACACAATTATGGTAATAATGGAAGAAATACTGCATAAATTCAACCCCTGGTGGGAGAGGAGATTTGAGTTTCCTGGGATTCCAAGAAATGAGTATCTCTCCACCCTGCTGGCTCTGAAAACCACCAAAGATGTTGTATTAATAACCGGTTTAAGACGGGTTGGAAAAACCACCCTGATGCGCCAACTTATCCACAAACTCGCGGAAGGTTTTGACGCAAAAAAAATATTCTATGTGTCACTTGACAACATTGCTCTCAAAGAGCGGTCCATTCTAGAAATAGTGGACATATTCCGGAGAATCAATGGACTCAAACACGATGAATTTGTCTACCTTTTCCTGGACGAGGTGCATTTCAAGGAGGATTACGAGTTACAGCTCAAGAATCTGTACGATGCAGGGGGAGCAAAAGTATATGCATCCGGTTCTGCGAGTCTGGACATAATCATGAGGAGCCCCCATCTCACGGGTCGCCAGAGAGTCGTGAGAATATCCCCGTTGAATTTCGAGGAATTCCTGAGATTCAGGGGTATAGAGATATCACCGGCGGACGCGCATCTTTATACTGCTCTTGCAGAGAACTACCTTATGGCGGGTGGAATGCCCGAGTACGTTGTGACCGGGGATGTAAACATCCTGCAATCACTTGTCTACAGCATCCTTTACCGTGACGTGGCTGGAAGACATAATATCAGGAATCGGGAGAACCTCCTAGACATCATTTCAATGGTGGCACAGAGCGTGGGAACACCTGTCAGTCTCAGGAAGATATCCCGGGTGCTCGGAATCCCGAAAGAAGTCGTAAGTCAGACTCTGAACCTGTTTTTGGAGGCAAATCTGGTCCACCTCGTTGAAAGGGAGGGCAAGGTATCCGAGAGAAAGGCCTCGCCGAGGAAGATATACCTGGCAGACACAGGTCTGTTCAGTGTGCTGACAGAGAATGTCAACCTTGGTGCCATGGTGGAGAACCTGGTGTACTTGAAGCTTCGGAAAAGCGGCACAGTCAGATACCACCGGTCCTCGGGTCAGGAAGTGGATTTCGTGCAGAAGAAAAACGCATGGGAAGTGAAATACAGGAGTGCCTTGGATGAAAAGGACCTTAATCCGTTAAGGAGTCTACGGGGTATGAAGACAAGGACCGTTGTGACAAAGGACAGGGAGGGTCATGAAAAGAATATCACTTTCAAACCACTCTGGAGGCTGCTGATGGAGAAGTGACGGAAAACTTGCTACCCCATCCACACCGTAGAATCATTTTTTTTCCCAAGAGATAATTTTAAGATATTCTAACACCTGTCACTTGTGGATATGAACCCGAAATCGAGCGAGAATAAATCAAAAAATGATCTCAGGCCCAAGATAGCCAATTACATTCGAATGCATCCAGGGTCATCGTTCTCAACGATCAAGACAATTTTTGCTCTCTCGGATGGCACCCTTAGATATCACCTGAAACACTTGGAAAAGGAGGGCCAAATAAAATCCGATGATAAAAAAAGAATATATTATCCCACCGGACATCCACATGAAAGCGATTTGAGCAAAGTCCAGCAGAAATTGATACACGCCATAAAGAAACACCCTGGTATCACTCAAAAGGAGCTTGCCGCCAAAACCAAGATAAATCGGTTGACGGTGAGGAATAACATCAATGTCCTAATCGAAAGTGAAATGTTATCCACCATAAGAATGGGCAAGGAAATCCACCATTTCTACATATACCCCGAGGATCTGGAAAAAACCAAGATGCTGAGATTGATATCCAGATTCCTGCTCGATAAAATTGACGAGGAAACCTACTGGGAGCTCAGACAGGAATATGCTGTTTCATAACCTTACGGACCTGAAACGATTCAACTGCTGCGGTACTTCTCCAGAAGCGATTTGATATCCTCATAGGTTTCGTCTGTCATCTCCCCTTCTTCATGTTTTTGTTCAAGTAATACCGCCAGCTTTTCCGGGGGCAGCTCCTGCACCCCGATATTGTTCTTTCCATTATTGATCCGAGTTACTAGTATTAATATTAGAATTATCACTATTAGCACGACAATCAAACCGAGGAGCGGTAGCATATCCCATATGCTCTGTTCATCGCTGTCTACAGGCTGATCTGGCTGGTCCGGTTGGTCCGGCTGGTCGGTTAT
>CP070726.1:1614913-1629046 GCA_020350865.1 Thermoplasmata archaeon | reverse complement strand
GCTTTCTAAGAACCAGCTCAGGGTATCGCCATCTATATCATCGGCTTCGCAGTCATTTTCATAGAGGGTCCCGGTTGAGGCTGTGGTGACGTTCGCTGAGGTTATCACTGGATCATCGTTCACACCAGTCACGTTGATGCTCACTGTGGCTGTGTCCATGCCGCCATTGCTATCGGTAATCATGTAAGTGAAGGAATCAACAAGATATTCACCAGCTGCCAGGCTCTGCAATGTGGGGGAGCCCGTGGGATCGTACATATAGCTGCCGTCGGCGTTCACGGTTACACTGGCTCCGTTTAACGTTATGAAGACGTTAGGTAGAACGGATAGTGTATCACTGGCATCAATATCGGAATCATTTGCCAGCACACCAGGATCAGCAATGTTCAGGATTGTATCCTCGCTTATTGTGTGCACATCATCAAAGGCTGCTGGGCCATCGTTCACACCTGTAACATTGATATACACTGTGGCATTGGCAGTGCCTCCCTGGCCGTCACTGACGGTGTAATTGAAAGTATCAATGAGATATTCACCAACTGCCAGAGCCTGTATAAGCGCAACCCCAGTAGGGTCATAGCTCCAACTTCCATTTGCAGCGACATAAACTATCGCACCCAAAGTACTTGGATTGTCAAAGGCTACCACTGTCATTGGGTCAAAGTCTGGCTCGATGTCATTTGCTAACAAGCCTGGAGCAGTATCACTGAAAGAGGAATCTTCATTTAAAGCAGCATTATCTTCGATAGCCAATGGATCGTACTCCTTATCCTGCCATTTGAAATAAGGATGTGTGATCATATGTCCAATCGCCCAAATATACTCAAAATCCCATTTACCGTAATATGTCCAGAAGTTCATCATTTCTTCAGTAGGTTTTCCAACCCCACCTGCGCTGGTAAGTTGCCCAGAGTTTTCGTTGTCCCAAAAACAATCTGTTACTGCCCCGCCACCGATATTGTTCCCAATCAGGCCGCCTACAACTGAATTACCGCTTACATAACCGCTACTGTAGCAGTCCGTGACTGTTCCACCGCCCGTATTTTTACCGATCAGACCCCCAATAGTAACATTTCCAGTTGCGGAGCTGTGACTGTAGCAGTCGGTGATCGAACCACTATTCTCTCCAACCAGGCCACCAATAGTATTGTTACCGGTTATTGTGTTGTTGATATAACAATTATTAATATTTCCCATATTGTTAGATCCGATTAGACCACCAACACTGGTGTTCCCGGTCATTTGGCCAAAGGCGGTGGAGTTTGTTACATTTCCATCTTGATTTTGTCCAATTAAGCCGCCAACATAGTAATTTCCTGTCGTGTTGCCGTAGGCGGTACTTTTATTAACAAATGCATAGGCAATATCACTCTGTCCAATTAGGCCGCCAACATAATTGATGCCGATCGTGGTTCCGTATGCGTTGCAGTTTGTGATATCTCCCCCCTCATTCATTCCGGTTAGGCCGCCTACATAGTGATTTCCGGTCGTATTACCGTGGGCGGTACAGTATGTGACATCTCTACCATAATTCCATCCTATCAAACCGCCGACATTGAGATTTCCGGTCGTGTTGCCGTATGCGTTGCAGTTCGTGACCATCCAAGAACTATATCCGATTAGGCCGCCAACATTGTCATTTCCGGTCGTGTTGCCATAGGCGTTGCAGATTAGTATATCTCCACCACTATTCCATCCTATCAGGTTGCCCACATTATTATTTCCATTTGTATTACCGTAAGCGTTACAGTTTGTGACATCTTCATCATTCCCTCCGATTAGTCCGCCCACGAAGTTATTTCCAGTAGCATTGCCAAAGACGTTGCAGTTCGTAACTGTTCCACCATTCGCTCCAATGAGACCGCCAACGGAATTCCTTCCGGATACATTAATAGAAATACTACAATTTGTTACGCTTCCAGAGTTGGTACCTATGAGACCGCCGACGGCATCAAAATTACCGGTGGTGTTACTATAAACGGTACAGTTGGTGACCAATCCAGCATTCCTTCCTATCAGGCCGCCAACGGTGTCATTTCCGGTCGTGTATCCGTAGGCATTGCAGTTCATAACCGTTAGGAGAAATCCAACTTCACAATGTCCTAATAAACCGCCTACATATTGATTTCCGGTCGTGTTACCGAAGGTATTGCAGTTTGTGACCATGCTCTGAGTCCACCCGATCAGGCCACCAACATATTCATTTCCGGTCGTGTTGCCGAATGCGTTGCAGTTTGTGACATCTCCACCACTATTCCATCCTATCAGGCCGCCTACATTGTCATTTCCGGTCGTATTACCGAATGTGCTGCAGTTTATGACATCTCTGTTAAAATTCCGTCCGATTAAGCAGCCAACATATTGACTTCCGGTCGTGTTGCCGTATGCGTTACAGGACAATACGTCTCCATTATTCCATCCGATTAGGCCGCCAACCTGATTTATTCCGGATATACTACCGTATGAATTACAGTCTGTGAGAGTTCCAACGTTATGGCCAACGAGCCCACCAACATGATTCCAAGTGCCGGTTACGTTGCCATATGCACTGCAGTTCGTAACTGTATTAGCACTTTCTCCGATTAGGCCACCAATATACAAAGATGTTCCTTTTACATCACCATAGGCGGTGCAGTTTATAACCAATCCAATATTATAACCGATGAGACCACCAACATATAGTGATGTTCCGTTTATATCGCCATGAGCGGTGCAGTTTGAAACTTTTCCACCATCATTCAGTCCTATCAGACCCCCAATATTGTCAGATGTTCCGTTTATAATACCCTTACTGTGGCAATCTATGATTGTTCCATAACCTGTGTTATTTGTGTTATATCCTATCAGACCACCCACACTGTCATTTCCGGCTGCCTTGCCGTTTGCTGTACAGTTCGTGATATCTCCGAAATTCCGTCCGATTAGGCTGCTGACGTTGTTATTTCCGGTCGTATTGCCGTAAGCAGTGCAATTAGTGACAAAAGCAAAGCAATTTCCGATCAGACCGCCCACATTGTCGTTTCCGGTGGTGTTGCCGTAAGTGGTGCAGTTTGTGATTTTACGAATACCCAGTCCGATTAAACCGCCCACGTTGTTATTTCCGGTTGTATCGACATTAGCTTTGCAGTTTATGACATCTCTTTCTACATTCCAGCCAATCAGTCCACCAACGTAGTCAATTCCTTTCGTAGTGCCTGAGGCGCTGCAATTCGAAACTGTTCCATCACAATAACCGATAAGGCCACCAACAGAATCACTGCCGCATACATTTATTGCAGTTAAATAACTATTTTTTACTATTGCATTAATGGATAAATATCCGAATAAGCCTATCATATCCTCTGATGATCGGTTAATGAACAGTCCAATGATGGTGTAACCGTTGCCGTCGAAAGTACCTGAATAATATGATAATGGAGGATTTAAATAGTTACCAACAGGATAGAACCCATTTCCGGACGATTCATCAGTCCCCCACATCTGCGACGGTTCTACAATATCACTCATGTCGATGTCGTTCGCCAAAGTGTAGTTTGCGGTGAGGTCCACGACCATCAACTGCAGCTGGTGGGAGTTTCGGATCGTGGTGTTGTATTCCATCCTCAGAAAAGGCCGGGTCTCACTGTCGATCATGAACCAGTTGGTTGTGAAATCCCAACTCGATCCGCCGGTGTCGAACGTGCTCTGGGTCATCATCTGAGCCGTGTTATAGCCCTGGACCTCGGTGCTGGAGCCGCTGCCGAAACCAACTGAAGTGCCCGATGTTTGGGTGTCCCAGAAGCAGTCCGTGTAGGTTCCTCCGATGTCTTCTCCTATGAATCCACCAACAAAGCTTGCTCCTGTGGCGTTGCCCGTGGAATAACAGTATTCGATGGGGACCGTATTATATCCCACCAGCCCGCCGACATGATCGTTTACACCACTTACATCGCCTGTTGCGTAGCAGTTCGATACAGTGGCGGTATTACCGTTCCCTCCCATTAGTCCGCCTACATATGAACCCCCAGTTACGGTACCGGTGGCAAAGCAGTGTGAGACAGCGCCCCAGTTGTTCCACCCTACAAGGCCGCCCACGCTCTGATCCCCTCCAGTTACGTCCCCCATGCTATATGAATTAGATACTGTTCCCACGGCATTTACTCCAACCAGCCCGCCGACACTGCCTGCTCCGCCCACATTCCCAGTGCTGTACGAATCCGATATCACCCCAATATTATTAGTACCGGCCAGTCCTCCAACATTATCACCTGTTCCATTCACGTTTGCGGTGCTGGATGAATTCGATATCGTTCCCTCGTTACTGAATCCCACTAGACCGCCAATAGTGCCTTTTCCGCTCACGTATCCTGAAACATGAGAGTTGGTAACGTTCCCTCCCCAGTTGCGTCCGGCCATTGCACCAACAAAATCACTTCCAGTTATATTAACGTCTATAAAGCTGACATTTGAAATCCACACCTCGGAGTCCAAATCTCCAAACAAACCGACATAGGTATTGCCAGGCCTGTTGATGTAAAGGCCCGTGATATTGTATCCCCGGCCGTCCAGGGAGCCGGTGAAGGATAGTCCTTGATGACCTCCAACTCCTGGATTTGTATCCGGGGCGATAGTTGCGAAGCCATTATAAGCGGTTCCGTTCCAGTTCCATGTGGTCGTCTCACTGGCATCGATATCGTTCACCAAAATATAATGGGCACTCAGGTTCGCGCTCATATTATGGAGATCTATCACATCTGCAATTTGAAATGGATTGCCTGGTGTGCCGTCACCGTCTGGAAAAGCCGAAGCTTCCTCCGGTACCACCAAAAAGAAAATACTCAGATTCGCTGTGCACAGCAGGAAAATTAACCCAACCGTTGCCATCCTTTTCATTTCAATTTCCCTCCGTATTAGTTATTGGCTGTATGAATATGTTGGATATATTAACCTATTCATCATGTCTTTCGGCCCAAAATAAACACCTGAGCAAAGCTGTTTTCTCCTTTGTTGCGGAGCGAAAAGACCAAATAATAAATATGGGGACATTCATATTCCACAGCACTCAGGTGAAGAAAATGAACTGGAACGGGCCCATTAAGAAAGTTTCCGATTATCACTACGAGATCCCCCAGAACTACAAGAAGGGCATGCGCACCTCGGGTTTGATCTACGTTGACGATGCCATGCTTGCCGGTACGCTGAAGGATCAGGCCCCCGAGCAGGTGGCCAATGTGGCGACACTGCCCGGTATTCTGGGCAAGTCCATGGCCATGCCCGACATCCACTGGGGCTACGGGTTCCCCATCGGCGGGGTGGCAGCCATGGATGCTGCGGAGGGGGTCATTTCCCCTGGAGGGGTGGGCTACGATATCAACTGCGGTGTCAGGCTTGTTCGCACCAATCTCATGCTCGATGATGTGAAGGATAAAATCAGAAGCATAGTGGACGCCATGTTCAGCAATGTGCCCTCGGGCCTGGGCTCCAAGGGCAAGGTGCACATCAGCATGAATGAACTGGAGCAGGTGCTCAGAAACGGCGCACGGTGGGCTGTGGAGAAGGGATACGGCTGGGAGGAGGATCTGAAGCACCTGGAGGAGAACGGTGCCATGGAAGGGGCGGACCCGGGATTGGTCTCCCACAAGGCCAAGCAGAGGGGCATGCCCCAGCTGGGCAGCCTGGGCGCGGGCAACCATTTCTTGGAACTGCAGAAGGTGGACAAAATTTTCATACCCGAGGCCGCAAAACTGCTGGGCATCGAAAGGGAGAACCAGATCATGGTGATGATTCATACCGGCTCCCGGGGATGCGGTTACCAGATATGCGACGACCAGATACGGGAGATGGGGAGGCACTTCAACAAAGAGGGGTACAATTACGTATCAAAGGAGTTCGGCATTTCCCTTCCCGACAGACAGCTGGTCTGCGCCCCTCTCCATTCGAAACCCGGAGAGAACTACTTCAAGGCAATGAAGTGCGCAGCCAACTACGCCTGGACCAACAGGCAGATGATCGTGCACTGGGTCAGGGAGTCCTTCGAGCAGGTCTTTGAGAGAAAGGCTGAGGATTTGGACATGGAGATCATCTACGATGTGGCCCACAACATAGCCAAGCGCGAGGAGCATGTGGTGGAAGGCAAGAGAAGGGAGGTCATAGTGCACAGGAAAGGGGCCACCAGGGCCTTTGGACCCGGAAGGGCCCAGGTGCCTGAGAAGTACAGGTCCCTGGGTCAGCCCGTACTAATTCCGGGGGACATGGGCACTGCAAGCTATGTGCTGATCGGAACGGACAAGGCCATGGGGGAGACGTTCGGCTCCACATGCCACGGGGCAGGGAGGGTCATGTCAAGGAAGGAGGCCACAAGGAGATGGAGGGGGCAGGAAGTTATCGGGAGGCTCAAGAACCAGGGCATTTACGTCAGGGCAGCAAGCCAGAAGGTGGCAGCGGAGGAGGCCCCCGATGCCTACAAGAACGTGGATGACGTGGTGCGTGTGGCGGATGGGGTGGGCATCTCCAAACTGGTTGCAAGAATGAAGCCTCTGGGCGTTGTAAAGGGTTGAATGAGACTTTTTGGGAAATGGAGGCGGGAGCATAGAACTGAGCATCGTTCCTTTCGGTGACGTGGACAGGGAGGTTCTGGATATGCTTGCAGAGAGGCTGTCCTCCCTTGGGTTCAGGGTTTCCATCCTTGATGCTGCGCCCATCCCGAAAAACGCGTACAACAGGGAAAGGGGGCAGTACGAAAGCTCTCATATCCTGGAACTTGCCCGCAGACATCCCGGGGACAGGGTGCTCGGTGTGGTGGATGTGGACCTGTTTTCGGAGCCTTTGAACTTCGTGTTCGGCCAGGCCGAGATTGCGGGGAAGGCCTCCGTTATTTCGCTGTACAGGCTCAAGAACGACCCTTCGCTCTATCACGGCAGGGCCGTAAAGGAAGCCGTGCACGAGCTGGGCCATACGCTGGGGCTGAGGCACTGTGATGATGCCCTGTGCGTGATGCACTTCTCCAATTCCCTGGCCGATACGGATGTCAAAGGGGAGAAGTACTGCAGGAAATGCCGGGGCAAACTCAAAAGAAACGGGATTTTTTAATCAGCTTAATTGGCATAGACCCCGCTCTTTTTGGTGTGAAACATGGTTATAACCATGCAAGATTTAAGTAAAATGCAAACCAAGTATGATGGGAGGAGAAAGTTGGTAGGGACATTGGGAATAATGATTGGGATGGCAAGGAAAATGGGATAGATGAGGACCGATAAGAAAGAGGTGGTTTAGGTTGGATCGCATGGTGAGAAAGGACCTGAATGTGTTTGAGAAATTCAGCTTCCAAAAGAATGCCAATCTCTCCGTTTATGTCCTAATTTTCCTGCTCTTGCTGTGCGCACGCGTATTCGATATCTACACCACCTATATGGCCACCCCGGATCTGTCAGGGGAATCCAATCTCATGGTGAGGTACTTCAGGCTTGGATGGATGAATGTGTCATTCATGAACCTGGCCTTGATTGCGCTTTTCTTTATGCTGTTCTGGTTTTCGTGGTCAGAGCACACTAAAAGAAACCAGAATAATGGAAAGCGCATCGGCACCCACTGGAGGGGATCCTGCTTCGACGCAAGGCTTTGGGGCATCATAGGCTCCAGAAAACGGGATGCGACTCAAAGAAACTACGCGCTCGAAGTGGGCATCACCCTGCCGATATATGTCATCATAACCAGCTATTTCCAGGGGGTTGTCAATCTTTTGATACATCTGGAATTGATTGTGGTCTCCTTTATCCACTCGCAATTCTTGTATCCAGTGATGATTGGAGGGGTATTCGGAATCATCAGCCACTACTTCGCAAAACATCTGCTCTACTCGAAACATCCTCCGCCCTCCAAGAAGCCTCACAAGGTGATGGTACCCCAAAAAAACTGATATAAATAAATTTAAAAATGATATCCCCCCGGATTTTAATCTGACTTGTTTAATTGAATAACCTTTAGAGAGGTGGGGAAGGGTAAAATATGTTAAATAAACATTTTGAGGAACGTGCCAGAAATCCTATCTATACCTTATGATAGTCGGTGTATTATTGGATCAATATCAAGATAGATTTATATATGATATTATTCAACTATATCCTGAGGAGTGAAGGATAAGGGTGGTCAGATGAAAGGAAAAATGATGATTGTTTTGGTCTTGATGTGTCTTTTGACAAGCGGGTTTGGGGATGGCCTTTCAGTTCAGGAAGAAAGCAAGGGATGCCCAGATACCGAGAGCCCATCTGATGTCACCTTCCACATAATATACGACGAGCAAGAATTCCCCCCACATTCAAGGCAGGATTATGGCCCAACGATTAATCCAGCAACTCCTTGGTTTGATACCATAGAACAGGATGAATATACAAGTCCGATAGAAAACGATGAAATCAAAGACCATCGGGAGAACATCGGAGATATGAACTCTCCTTTCGATTTTGAGACCCGATTCCCATCCAGTCTGGATCTTGACCTTGAGAATGCCGAGTATTACACAAATATAAGCCTGATTTTTACCCTGAACCATGATGTAATTCAAAAGCTGAGGGATTGTGGATTAATTGTCGTAAATCACAGCATGTTCAACGAATACCAAAGACCAATAACGAGTTTTGAGGATGCCTATCACGCATACTGGGAGAATGACCTGCCCATAATCATCACCACCGATACGATCCTCAACACCTATCATCTGCTCTTCGACCAGATGCTCAAGGACCTCGAAAAGACCAGTTTATCTTGGAGATTGGAATATATGTCCGAGATGCTGATGAATGATAGCATAGCATTTTACGGTTCATTGGACGACGGGCTTGCAAGGGATATCAGCAGGGAGGCAGCCATATTTTTCACCGTTCCGGCCTGTTTGATGGATAATTCCACTGTAGTTCCCCAGTTTATTAAGGAGGATGTTGATTACTATATCGAGAAAATAATGAGTGCAACCGATGTCGTCGAGGAGCACACGTGGGATGGAAAGAGTTTTTATTCAGATTACACCCAGTACAAGCCGAGGGGTCATTATGCGGGGGATGAAGCCCTCGAACGATATTTCAGATGTATGATGTGGTACGGCAGGAAATCCCTTGACATGAACTTTACAAATGCTATAAGGGAGGCCATAATGATATCAAAGTTGCTGGACGACAATACCGATGCCCAACGATACTGGTACGAGATATACAACATCACAAGGTATCTGGTAGGAGCCTCCGATTCTCTTAATTTCATGGATATCAAAAGAGCCGTCATTAATGCAACCGGGGAGTATGATTTATATCTATTGGGCAGCGATGAGAGTATGCACCTGATCAGGGAGGAATTTCAGAAACCGGATTACATCTCCCAGAGGATACTTTCCACTGTGGTTGTCAAAGGACCGTCACAGGCCTGCGATCAAATGGACTTTCCCAAGATATTCCAGTTCATGGGCCAGAGGTATGTCCCGGATTCGGAGGTCATGCAGAATGTTATTTACGACAGGGTTCCTCTATATGAAGGTAAACGCAGGGGATTGGCAAATGGACTGGATGTCATGGCTTCCTTGGGCTCGTTTCGTGCAGTGGAGCATCTTGGGCCCGAGATTGCCCATTATAACTATTCTGCCAATCTCAGATATGCATACGATTTGATGGGCAATATGCCGGATGGCTTCTGGAACGATACCGCATACAACGGATGGTTGAAATCATATTCAGCACTCGTTGCCCATGTCCCGAATAGTACACAGCCTTTCATGCAGACGGCAGCCTGGGCAGATGGGAAGCTGAATACGGTCCTGGGCTCCTGGTCCGAATTGAGACATGACACGATATTGTACGCCAAGCAACCGTATTCTATGAGTATCTCATGCAGTACACCCGATGCCTGGGTGGAACCCTATCCTCAATTCTACAATGAAATCGCACACCTGTGCAACAGGACCATTTCTATATTGATGCAGAATCTGGACGGGGGATATGCAAGGCAGCGTTTCATCAGGGTATTTTCGGATTTCGAGGACATTACCAACACCCTTTCCGCCATATCCGAAAAAGAGCTGCAGAATATGGAGCTGACCCAGGAAGAAAAGGATTTCCTGAAGGGAATATTTGTTGGCACTGGGTTTGCAGGGTGCGGAGGCCCATGGGTAAAGTACGGTTGGCTGCCAGAATTGTTGAGAAACGCAAAGGTAGATGAGAAAACCATGGACACTAGAATCATAGCAGATGTCAACACCGACCCTGGCTCCGATAGCCCGCCGATGCCACCCAGGGTTCTGCATGTGGGGTCAGGTTATGTGGAAACGTTGATTGTGCTGTACCAGATGCCCGATGGGAGTTTCACCTTTGCAGTGGGCCCGGTCTATTCCTATTACGAATTCCCGCAGTTGGGATTCACAAGACTCACCGATGATGATTGGAAAGCGCAACTTGGAAAGAACACAGAAAAAAGGCCTTTTTGGACCGGTAGCTTCTTGGTCAACGAAGGGGAATGCCTGTTAAACGAGTACGCCTGATCACTACGGGCTCTTCTTCCGCATCGCCACAGCGATAACGACCACGATGACGATTAACACCACCACAACAGCGAGGATGATCATCATGTTCATGCCCTCCTCTTCCTCCTCGGCAATGGGCTTGAAGGTCAGGGTGGCGGACTGAGAGGTGGTGTTCACACTATCCACTGTTATGGCCAGATCGTTCTGGCCGTTGTCATTTGTGTCCACTTCCTTGGTCTCACCCACGTTTACCGTCACGGTTTCGGATGTTGAATGTATCTGCAGGGTGGCGCTGTCCGATGAGACGCTTTTCAGGAGGGCACTGTTCTCCTTGCCCGCATGATCGAACGCCGCTCCCTTGCCCACGTCTATTGTGGCGGATTCACCGCCGGATTCAAGGGTCCCGAGGTCCTCGCCTGTGGGAGGTAGGGGTGGCGGTGTGCCACCTCCAGAGCCTGGTTTTAGAACAACTTTGTTATAGTGTGGAATACCACCGTCATACCACCCGGCCATGACGGTATAATACTCGTTTTCCGGCATGAAATCAGGGATGATTACCTCGCCGGTGTAATCCCCGTTGGTTTTTGTGAGAGGGGTCATGTGCAAACCGATCCAGTACTGCCAATCAGCTGTAACGGCGGCGGTCACCATATCCAAGACGGTCTCTATCCGTCCATACAAAACTATGGCCATCATCTGAGCTCCTGAAGGCACGTCAGTTGCTGTGACAGTCACAGTTGTTTTGCCGCCATGTACAAGGGAACTGATGGAAACCGATATGTGGTCATCCTCCCAATCAATATCGCCGTATATATCATCCTCGGAACCAACGTATATGATATCGAAGTCCTCTTCATAGACAAGATCATCGTCCTCGTCATATTCATCGTCCTCAGCGGTTTTGGGTCTGCCAGTTTCAAAGAATATAGTGCCCATCTTGCTGGGTGCGGAAAATGTCAAGGTGAACTCACCATAGACATCGGTATTAACCGTACCTTTCTTGATTATTGTGTAGATGGACATATCACCGTCTGTTATGTAATAATAGACCTCTTTGCTCGCCCATGGGTCGCTGTCGTAATATGCGGTGTATTCCCTTGTAACCGATTCGCCGGGTTCATAAATCTCGAAGGCCCCTGTGTACACCACATCAAAGCCTGTATCGCTGGGGTCCTCTTGGGGCGGGCCGATAACAACATCCTCAATATGAATTTCCCCCTTAAATTTCTGGGATTTCTCACCCTTGGTGACCTTGCCCTCGATTTCGAGAGAGGATCGATCGGTATATGTTGTTGTGAAAGTGGTTTTCCCATTGCTGTCGGTGGTTTGCTCCTGCATTGCCTTGGCGTTTTCGACATTGTCATCATCATCGTAACTGATGTTCACGGTTGCACCTGATACCGCATTCCCCTCCAGGTCACCAACATAGATGTCGAATGTGGAGGTTGTGTTGCTCTTGGAAACGTTATGATAGTACACCGTGTAGAAGACCACATAGAAGCTTTCAGAATGGATGACGGTTTCGGAGCCCTTGGTTGCCTCGGCCTCGATTTCGAACTCGTTGCCCTCGATAGGCGAAGAGGGTATGCTTTTAGTGGCGGTATAGGTGCCATTGCCTGTCTTGGTGTATGTAAGAGCTTCCTCGTTGATAGTGAGTGAGAAAGAGTCTGGATCGGCCAGGATATCGTTGTACTTCACCGTAACCGTGATCTCCACAGTATCCCCCGGTTCTGCAAAGTAATCTTCAGGGTCATCCAACCTGATATCCACGTCCAGCTCACCTTCATCATCTCCTTGCTCGCCGAGAGGAATCACTGCGACACCTATCTCGTCATCCGTTCCCTTAGTTACTTGTGCAGTTATATACAACATTTCATCCGATGCTTGTATGGTGTATGTGCCCTCGTAGACACCTGTCTGTGTTTCTGTTACAGTCACCATCTGTGGGGGATATATGCCTACTGATACCGTCACACTGTCAGCAGTGACTTACACACCCTTATCGAAGACATGGACTGTGATATTCACGTCATCCCCGGCATTATAGACCTTGTCTTCCACGGTTATTATCACCTTCAGCGAATCCAGGCTGGCTGCCGCGTACGGCGCAATTGCTAATCCAAGCAACATGATAGCCAAAAATACGGCCATTTTTCTCATCTTTCCACCGGGTGTTCAATCAAAATAATATTATTTAATGGTTTACATTGAATTGAAGTGGGTCAATTCTACCAGCTTTCTTTAAGGGGGGAGGCTTTGAGGTAGAATCGGGCTTTATCCGACTCCCTTTACCTTAACCTCCACAACCCCTTTCTTTTCCGCAACCTCGAATTTCACATCCAGGAACTGCTCGATAAGCCACATGTTGGTTTTGGCGTGGTTGGACAGCTCTTTTGTTAAAAATACACTCTCTCCTGCAGCCAGGGCCATGTAAGGCAGGAACTGGTCCGCTGCATGCACATCCAGAGTACCCTTGGAGCTCATCTCTGAAAGAAGGCCATCTGCTGCCATCTGGCCCACCTTCTCGGCAGGCAGTCCCCTCTCTCCCAGGCCATCCGCTCCCAGTACAGTATTCTCGAAATTGGCCCAGAGCACAAGGCCCGCTCCCGCTCCAAATGAAGGGTCCTTGCCCTGGGGATAGTACTCGGAGGAGACACTGATATCCTTGTAATTCACGAGTTTTAAGAGGGCCGAGTGCTTCATCCTCTTCACTATGTTGCCCGGGAGGTTGGAGACATGGGCAATACCCCTGATCCCCTTCAGCTCGCCTCTTTTTCGGAGTGTCAAAGGCGAGAGTTTCTCAACCGGGTTCACGATAGCCTTTACCACCCCTCCCCCTTTGGGATAATGTCCTCTTCTAACGGTGGCGATGCTGACTGTTGCGCCCATGGTGTGAAGTATGGGGGCAAACACGAATCTGAGGTAATCCACCGGAGGGGACCATTTTACATCTGTTCCGCCTGTTATCGTCAATTCCGTTTTTTCGGGAGCAGAGAGGCATGGCAGGAGGCACGCCTGCAAAACGAGGGTCGTGCTTCCCGCGGTGAGAATGTCGAAATGGAACCTTCCCCCTTTGATCTTCCCCGGGCAAAACTCAACGGTGGCAGAACCTTTCTTCAGGCCCGAAACCTCGGCTGTGCACAGCTCTTTCACGGACGATATTGCCGTGACGTGTTGGAAACTCAGCCCAGGTTTGGGTCTCTTTGCCCTGATATTGAGAATTCGCACCGGTTTTTGTGTGAGGGATGACAGGGAAACGGCGGTGCGCAGAATCTGGCCGCCGCCCTCACCGTGGGAGCCGTCTATTTCGATCACGGTGCAGGAATAAACATGGTCATTTATGGTTTTTTGCCATTTTCCCCATCCGGCTCCACCGGTGCTTTTTTTCTGGGGTATCTGTCCCGAATAAAAAGCATGAACATGAACAACAGCGAATAGATGATCAATATTGCACCCGGGGTCAAGTATCTTGTGTCCCTGGATGATACCTCAATATATTCCACCCGGTCCAGAGTGATCCGGAAGCCAAGGGTCCGGTTTCCCTGGTTTTCTATGAAGATAAACCAGTGCCCTTCCTCTGAAATCGTTATCCTTGTGAATTCGGAAGGGTTATGGACATTTGTCCAGTTCTCTAAGTACTTGGCATCCGGAGC
>CP070726.1:1611963-1614813 GCA_020350865.1 Thermoplasmata archaeon | reverse complement strand
GGTTCGGCGGTAACTTCGTGGCCGTTTATTGTGAATGTGATGGTGTCTGTTCCGTCCATCAGACCACCTCCACGGCATCGAATTTGCACGAGTCCGAGCAAATACCACACTTGATGCACTTGTCCAGATCAATGGTATGCGGTTGCTTCTTTTCACCCAAAACGGCATCCTGGGGACAGTGCTTGAGGCACAGTCCGCAGCCTGTACATTTTTCTGGGTCGATACTGTATCGGATCAGGGCCTTGCAGACACCTGCCGGACATTTCTTTTCCTCGATGTGGGCGGTGTATTCGTCTTTAAAATACCGGAGGGTCGTCAGTACGGGATTCGGGGCTGTTGCACCAAGTTGACATAGGGAAGCTTTACTAATCCACTGGGATAACTCCCTGAAAAATTCGATGTCACCGTCCTTCCCTCTGCCTTCACAAATTTCGTTCAACATGCTATGCATCTGCCTAAGGCCATTTCGGCAGGGCACACATTTGCCGCACGATTCATCCATAAGAAAATTGGTAAAATATCTGGCAACATCCACCATGCAGGTCCGTTCGTCCATGATAATCATACCGCCCGATCCCATCATGGCGCCCGCATCTGTCAAACTGTCAAAATCCACGGGCAGGTGAAGCAAACTCTCTGGGATGCATCCCCCTGAAGGACCGCCTATCTGGATGGCTTTGAATTTCCTTTCATTTGGTATCCCCCCGCCGATGTCGTAGACTATCTCACGCAGGGTAATACCCATGGGTACCTCGACCAGACCAGTGTTGTTTATCTTTCCCACAACCGAGAATATCTTGGTTCCTTTACTCTCATCAGTACCAATTTCTGAATACTGCTCGGCGCCTTCGTTTATTATCAATGGGATATTTGCCCAGGTTTCGACATTGTTCAAAGTCGAAGGGCAATCCCGCAACCCTCTTTCCGTAGCATGAATATGCTTTGCCCGGGGCTCCCCGGGTTTACCCTCTATTGAGGCCATGAGTGCCGAGGATTCACCGCAGACGAATGCTCCTGCCCCTCTTGCGATTTTGACATTAAAACCAAATCCGGTCCCTAGTATGTTCTTACCCAGGAGACCGAGCTCTTCTGCTTTTTTTATTGCCATTGCAAATAGTTCCACCGCCAGGGGATATTCAGTCCGAACATAGATGTAGCCCTCGCCAGCGCCGATAGCATACGCACCGATGATCATCCCCTCGAGCACACTATGGGGGTTGCCTTCAAGAAGGCTTCGGTTTGCATAGGCGCCTGGATCGCCCTCGTCTGCATTACATATCACGTACTTGACTTCTCCCTCGGCCTTTCGGCAGGCTTCCCATTTCCTACCCGTGGGAAAGCCTGCACCGCCACGACCTCGCAGATTGGAATTTTTCACTATCTCGACAATCTCTTCGGGTTTCATGCCCGAAAGCGCCTTGGCCAAGGCCCCGTAGCCTCCGATACCAATGTAGTCCTCGATGCTTCTGGGGTCGATTATACCATTATTACCGAATAAAAGGCGGGTTTGATTCTTATAGAAGGGTATGTCGTTCTCGTGTACGATGCTTTTATTGGTAATGGGGTCCTCATAGAGTAGACGGTCGATAGTGTTTCCATTTATTATTGTTTCACCAATTATTTCAGGTATGTCCTCGGGTTTTACTTTGCAGTAAAATATGTTCTGGGGCCGAATAACCGCTATGGGCCCCTGTTCGCAGAACCCATGACAGCCAGTGACTATTACAGTGACTTTATCTTCCAGTTTCTGACTCTTAATCTCGTCTACCAGGCTTTCTGCCACTTTTCCAGAGCCGTACGCTTTACAACCGGTTCCCCCGCACAGGGTTATGTATGACCTATTTGAATCCTTTCTGCTGAGGATGTCTTTGCTCAGCACTTCAAGGTCTTCGATATTTTTGAGCGGTTTCATCGTTCACTCCTCCTCCAGTTGCTCGTACTTCTTTAGAAGTTTGTCTATCTTGGCAGGAGAAGTGGGGTAATATTCATTGTCGATCACCACCACGGGCCCCAAGGCACAAGCCCCGAGGCAATTGACTGTCTCCAAAGTGAACTTGAGGTCAGGGGTGGTCTCTCCGGATTTCACACCCAGTATCCGTTCTATCTCACCCAAGACCCTTGCGCCACCCCTCACATGACATGCAGTACCCTGGCACACCTTGATCAGATGGTCCCCTCGCGGCTCCAGGGAAAACGAGGTGTAGAATGTGGCAACATGATATGCCTGGGTCAAAGGCACATCCAGTGCCTCCGAGACGTATCTGAGAGCGTCTTCAGGCAGAAAGTTGAACTCACTGGTGATATCCTGCAGAACCGGTATCAGCGCACCATGTTCATCTTTATATTTGTCCAGTATCGCATCCAACCTGTGCAAATCGGTTTCCTCGAGACGGTCTTTGGCACTTGCCACTTCCGGGATTTGGAACCGGTATCGTACTGGGCAGGTAAGGGAACAGACGCCGCAGCCAGTACATCTCTCCTCATCCACATAGCGCGGTTTTCTTACGATTGTTGCATGAAAATCCCCTTCCTCACCGGTGAGATTTTTAATCTCGGAATTCGTGTAGAGCGTGATATTGGGATGCCTTCCGGCGGCAACCAGCTTTGGCGAGAGAATGCATATGGAGCAGTCGTTTGTGGGAAAGGTCTTGTCCAGCTGGGCCATCTTTCCCCCCAAAGTGGGGCTTTTTTCTATGAGGTGTACCCTGATGCCCTGTTCGGCTAGGTCTAGGGCTGCCTGCACTCCTGCTATTCCTCCCCCGATGACGGCAACTCCGCAAACCATGTCTTTTTCTATCCCCGGTCCGATTACAATCCATTAGAATTAAACTATTTTATGGTGATCTTCCC
>CP070726.1:1606171-1611863 GCA_020350865.1 Thermoplasmata archaeon | reverse complement strand
GCTTCCAGAGAGTCGAAGCCCAGATGATCCATTGGCCTACGTGCATGGCATCCGGTAAAGGGTGCGCATCTCAGCTTTCCAAGGGGTCTGACAGCGGCCCTTTCCAGGGCAGATAATCCTATTTCATCATGAAGCACCTGGATCACATGCTTGACATCCAGGGTACCCGAAAATTCGAGGCCGAACTTATCTTTGAGCAGGGAATTGACCTCGGCTCTGAACCCGTCATCGCTTTTGAGCTTCGAATTCACACTCTTCAATGTGTCAAAGCATCCGTTGCACAGGGCCAATATATCATGGTCCTTTTTCTCGGCCAAACACAGGTTTCTTGCTGCCAGGGCGTACCACAGCGCCTTGTCCGAACTCTGAATCGCCATCTGGTTGGGACAGCAGCTGGCCCCCTGGATATCATGAAGCTTTATGCCAAATGAATCCAGCACCTTTCTTGTGGCCAGCTCTATAAACGGAAACTTGCTGGCAACAAGGCATCCCGTATAAAGCGAATAGGAGTTCACGTGTCTTTTTGTCATTTCACCACTCTGCTTTTATTCATATCCATTGTCGCTTCTAGATCTTCGGAACAAAGCCCTCCTTGATGACATTCAACACCAATTTGGTGGAGGTGCGGAGCACGTACTTCTGCCCTGCCAGCTCCTTGATGAACGTATTGAGCTCCTCCGTGTTTTTGAACTTGGCCACAAAAGTGGTATCGTATTCACCGGTGATGTCGTATATGGAGCACACATTGCTTTTTGCGCTGTACTTCTGCTGAAGCTCCTCCAGATGGCCCCCTTTGATACGAATGTCTACTAAGGCGCATATATCGAATCCGAGTTTCTTGGCGCTCACAACGGGGATTATGCGCTCTATTATGCCCAACTCCTTCAAGTGCTTGATCCTGTTGTGAACAGTGCCCACGGAGGAGCCCACTTCCTTGGCGATGGTCTCATAGGAAACTGATGCATCTTCAAGCAGCATTCTGAGCACGTTCATGTCCAACTCATCGATGCTTTTCACATACAGCCCCCCGAACAGCCATATTAGGGGTATATAGCATTAGGCATATTAAGGTTTTTTCATTGTTTCATGCATATTTGTGAAATATTTTTATCTTTACTTATCTTTGGTAATGGATTCTCCCAATTATACAATATATAGATGAATATTCTCAAGTTTATTGGCTTTCCAGCCCTATTGTCCCCAAGAAAATGCGTTTTTGAGCGCAATTTTCTTATAGGATACAGAACAATCTTTTAATAACAACACGCCATTTACGGACCGTGAAAAGAGCGGTTATTACCCTGAAAAAAACCGAAAACCTATCCCGGGTGATTGCAGGCTCGCTGCTACCCGAATTGGATAGAACCGTCCCGAGAACCGACGTTGCGCTCAAGGAAGACGATATCGCGATTTACCTGGAAATAAATGCTGACGATATCAATGCCCTGAGAGCAGCAATGAACTCGTATCTGAGGTGGATTAAGGTTTCCTGTGACACATACCTGGAAACCCACAAGGAAGCGTGATAATGCAAGAGAGCGACGATCAAGTTAGGACACTTGCAATACCATCGTCGAAGAGATAATAAGGAGGATTAATATGGCTGAAGAACTGTCTCCCCAACTCCAGAACAAGATCGCCCAGTTCCAGCAGCTGCAGCAGCAAATCCAGGTGGTTTCCTCCCAAAAATTCCAACTGGAGGCCCAGTTGAGGGATACTGAGAGGGCCATAACCGAGCTGGAGAATTCCCCGAAGGACATCACCATATACAAAAATGTGGGCAATCTGCTCGTCGAGGCCAGGGACAAGGACAAGGTGAACAAGGAATTGGATGAAAAGAAAGAGACCATCGATATAAGAATAAAGGCCCTGGACAGACAGGAGAAACAGCTCGTTGAAAAGTATCAATCACTGCAGCAGGAGCTGTCCTCTGCAATCACTGCAAGAAAGCACGGCCAGGGCGGCTCATGAGCATTTTTTAAACCTGAAATGAATATTGAAACACATCACAGGCACATGCGTGATTCCATGTCACCGAAGTCATCCACTGGGAAAAGAAGGGTCGAAACCAGAAAGAGGAAGCGGGATTCAGTAAAGGACATGGATGACGATACGGATGAATGCGAGGAACGAAGCACGCTGCTCAAGGTATGGGACACTGTAAAGGACATTGTCATTGCCTTCATCATCGTTGTGATAATCATCGGCAGCATCTGGATTTATACGGGGAATTGGCCCCCTGTTGTTGTTATTGAATCAAAGAGCATGCAGCACAGCGACACAGAGAGCTTTTTAAGTGTCATCGACACTGGAGACATGGTCCTTGTAAAGAGCGTGGAGAGCAGGGAAGAAGTGACACCGTACATGGAGGGAAAGAGGATAGGATACGAAACGTACAGCGGGTACGGCGATGTCCTGATATACCAAAAGAACGGGTACGACGATATCACGCCCATCATCCACCGTGCACTGCTCTGGGTGGAGGTGAACACCACCACCAACAGCAGCTTCGACATCCCCGAATTGAAACACTCCTATCATAAGGCACCTGAAGATTGGTACGTCGATGGAGGGCAGGACAGATGGTACGATCTATCCGGTTCAATAGTCCTGAAGAACATAGGCCATGACCACAGGGACGTCCGTATAAACCTGGGCAGTATCCTGGACAACTACGCCAGACAGGGAGTCGAACCGCACGACGGCTTCATAACCCTCGGGGACAACAACCGGGGCAGCATTGACCAGACCACACTGCGGGATGAGCATGATGCAGCAGGCAACTACGTGGGCTCCTTCGGCGGTCAGCTCGTCCGGCCAATCAAGACGGAGTGGATCATAGGCCAGGCAAGAGGCGAGCTGCCCTGGTTCGGTCTAATAAAGCTGTACTTCCAGGATTCGACCATCACACAACGGGCACCCTCAAACAGCTTCACAATGCTGTACATCTCCATAATCCTCATATTTGCTGTTCCCATCTCACTGGATATCGTCCTCATCCTGCTGGAAAGAAGGAGGGGGCGCACGGAAGATGAGGAGCAAGAAGAGGAAGACGAGTTCGGCATCGGAGCAGGGGAAGAGCCGCCTCCACCCGAGGATTTCGAGGAGGAATTACCCCCACCCGATGATATGAAGGAGGAACTGCCACCGCCTGATGATTTCGAGGAGGAACTACCACCACCCAATGATTTCGATGAAGAGCCGCCTCCACCCGAGGATTAGGGAGAAGATAAATTCCCTACATTGAACATTACCATGATGATATAAAGCATTAAAAGGAAGGGCAGAGCGGGTAGCCAAAATTCACGGAGGAATAACACTGGAAAGGAGATACGAGGGAGGGCAACAGGACGCTCCGGATATGAGCAATAGGAAGCCTCCTTTTCCGTACTTCAAATATGCGGTGAAATATCCAATCATATGGGTTGTTGCCGCATTTGTGGTTTTTGTCAGCATAGTAGTCTATTCGGGGAACTGGCCTGCCTTCTATGTGATTGAATCCTCCAGCATGGCGCACTGTGTCGATGAGGCACAGTTGGGTGTCTTAGATATGGGCGACATGGTGATTGCCAAGAGCATAGACGACGAAAATGAGGTCGTCACCTATATGAAGGGAAAGCGCACAGCCTACGAGACCTACGGCAGTTACGGGGATGTGATATTTTACCGCAAGAACGGGTACGACGATATCACACCTGTCATCCACCGTGCACTATTGTGGGTGGAATTCAACAGGACAACACAGGACAGCTACGATGTGCCCGAATTGAAGCACCACAGCAATGGATGGCACGTCGAAGGAGGGCCTCAACACTGGTACGACATAACAGGCACCCTTGTTTTGGAGGATATCGGAATCGATCACAATGACGTTCGAATAGGGCTGGGCAACATACTCACCAATTGTTTTGATGCCTATGACCTCACACCCCACAGCGGATTCATCACCCTGGGGGACCTGAACAGGGGCAGGATAGATCAGGGGCTCTTGAGAGACGAGCACGACATAGATGGTCAGCCCGTAGGCCCAACCGGCGGATTACCCCTGCGGCCCATACAATCCCGATGGATCATCGGCATGGCAAGAGGCGAGCTTCCGGGCCTGGGTATAGTGAAACTCTCTTCCGAGGATCCCGATGTCAATGACCGGGCCCCCGAGAACATCTGGAGCATGTTCTATTTCACCATCGGCATCATGATTGCGGTATTCATCTTGGTACCCATCTGCCTTTTCTTCCTGGAAGTGAGTATAAGAAAGAAAAAAATGAAAAAGAAGATTGAGGAGGACAAAGAAGAGGTTGAAGTGATCAGGGCCCGAGGCCCAGAGAAATCCCTGAGTGCCGAGGAAAAACCTCCTCCTGTGAACTAAAATACTTTGGCAAAAGAACATCCAGGCAATATCCCGATATTTTCACTTTCTCGGCATGAAGTCCAGGGTGGCCTGTATCTTGATTTTCTGGCCCTGCAGCTCCTTGATGATATCGTCCTCTTCGAGGACCTTCTTTGCCTCCAACAGAGGCACGGAAATCTGGATGTCCCGTGTTCTGCCGTACCTGCCCTTGGAGATCACCCTTGCATGAATGATGCCCAGCATATCCAGCTCGGAGATGAGGTCCGTGATCCTTCTTTGGGTTAATATACTGATTCCGGTCTTCCTGCACAGTTCCCTGTAGGTCTCGTACACATCCCCGGTGGTCATCTTCTCCCTGCCCCCCTCCTCGTTTAGGATGATACCCAAGAGGAGGAGCTTCGATTGGGTGGGCAGTGTGCGTATCACCTCTGCGATGCAGTCCAGCTCGATCTTGTTCTTGGCCTTGTAGACATAGGATTCGTTCACATTCCTATCCATGTTTCTCTCGGCCAATTCCCCTGCCACCCGGAGAAGCTCCAATGCGCGTCTTGCATCCCCGTGCTCCTGGGCTGCCAGGGCGGCACACAGGGATATGACCGAGGGCTCCACAACCCCCTCGATGAAAGCCAGCTCCGCCCTCTGCATGAGGATGTCCCTCAGCTGCTCCGCATTGTACGGCGGGAAGACCAGCTTCTCCTCCCCCAGCCTGCTCTTGACCCTTGCATCCAGAAACTCGGTGAATTTTAAATCATTGGAAATGCCGATGATGCTGACCTTGGCGCGCTCCAGATCATCGTTTATCTTTGAGAGGTGGTAGAGCACATCGTCGCCGCTCTTGTACACCAGTTTGTCTATCTCGTCTAGAATAATTACCGCCACCCTGGCCTCGCTGTCTATCTTCTCCTTGAGCATGTTGTAGACCTTTTCTGTGGGCCATCCGGTAAACGGAATCTGCTCCTCCCAGTCCGAAATGAACCTGTTGCCGATGTTTGCGAGAATGCCATAATTGGTATCCACCACCTCGCAGTTGATGTATATGTACTGTATCTTTCTCAACTCATCAGTGGACTTTTTGATCTCCTTGCCCATGAACTTGACCACAGCGGTTTTACCTGTACCCGTCTTTCCGAAGATGAGCACGTTGGAGGGCCTATCCCCCCTGAGTGCGGTGACCAAAATCGAAGCTAACTGATCGATTTCATGATCCCTGTGAGGCAGGTTTTCTGGGATGTAAGAAGGTCTGAGAATATCCCTGTTCTTCCGGAATAAAGTCTCTGACTTCAAATAGCTCTGGAACACAGACGATTCCATACTGAACCTCTCCCCCCCCAAAATTAATGC
>CP070726.1:1602417-1606071 GCA_020350865.1 Thermoplasmata archaeon | reverse complement strand
CCTCGCCAGGAATTATAACTCATCCTCCCTTATGGGATTATATGGTTATTTGCCTTTTCCCCGGGTTGCTCAGGGGTCGGGAGGAAGGGGGAATTTATTTCCGGCTATCTGCTCCTCGATCTTCCCCGAAAGGTCGTAGGCTCCCGAAAGCACCTTTCCCTGCACAATGATTTTTTCCCCTTCGACCCTCACCCTCCCTTCCGCAAATTCTTTTATGGTCTGGATTATTAGGGGCAACTCCCTTCTCACACCTTCCTTTCGGATCTCGGCAAATAAGGGCTCGGCTTCACTTTCTTTTTGTGCGATTTCCTCAAGACTCGCGCCCTCCAGCTTCTTTTCCAGGCCCTCCCAGAGGGCATCGAACTTGCCGTCCCGGATGGGGAACGTGCAGTAGGTTATGGGGGGCCCCCGGTCGAGCACGGGGGTTACAAGGTGCATCATCACGCCAGTTCTTCCCGCCTTTTCTTTCAGCAGTTGCCAGATGACCTCCTGCCATGTGCCCGTGGGCCCGCCGGGCTCGGCGGGGTGGAGGTTGATCATGGTGAATTCTCTGCACAGCTCTTCCCCCGTTATCAGCATGTAGCCCGCAAGCACGCACAGATCGGGTGTGAACGGCATGAGGCCCTTCATCACCTCCCTGTCGTAGACCCGCCTACATTCCTCCATGTCCTTCCTTCTCAGGTCTGGCTTAAAATGCTTGGAAGAGAACGTGACAAAGGGAAGGCCGTAGCTTTTTACAAGCTCGAAGAAGGCATCGGTCTCGGGGTCCTGCCCCGGGTCCCTGTTGGAGAAGACGAATTCGATTTTGGCAGGGACAAATCCGCTTTGAATGGCGTCGTAGACAACAGTGAGCAGCTCCCTTGCGGCCTCGTCCCTCCCGGAGGAGAACCATCCCAGTTTGTATGTCATCCAAACCGCCAGGATATTGTCTTTGACCATTATCAAGATTGGGGCAAGGCTGTCGTGTTCGCCACAATTCCTGGCAGGTGAACACGTCATCACGAAAAAACCTTTTTACCATCAGCCTTCATTCACGGGGCTTCCCTATCTCAGGCCCCTCAATCTAACCACTATCTTCTTCTTCCAGTCTGCATAACTTTTCACGTTCATGTCGAGATACTTCAGATTTCTCTTATCGAAGTCCTTTACCACATGGATGAGTTCGTCTATGTAATGGGTCAGATCATAATGTGCGAGCATCTTGTTGTATTCTTGTATATCGATTCCACCGTGAATCAGGATCGTCAATATGTCAATTGCGTCCTTCTGGCCCTTGATGCTGTTCCTGCGCTCAATTTCCGCTGCTTGTTTCAAAATCAGCAGGGCCTCCAGGGACACCGTCCTGATGCCTTTGACCTTCACTGCGCTCTTCTGCAAATCTTCCAATGGGAGGGCCAGTTTCGAGTAAAAGGGCAGGTAGATGTCGATGTCGCACTCGTTGAGCCTGACCTCGTATCTCTTTAGTCTGTCGTTTTTTGAAAGAGGATATCTGTCTTGAATTAAAGGAAGGGTCCCATAATCCACGATGATGTCGATGTCCTTGGACTTGTGCATACCGGTCCATAGATATGCGGCCCAACCACCGATCAGAATGAAGTCGAATTCGGATGTGAGCTCCTGAAGCTTCTCCCAGCTTGCCCTTGTTAGAAGTTCGTTCCAGAACTCGGTCATAATATCCTCTCCCTCAGTCTTATTACAAATTCCTTGGCGTACCATTCAGAAAGGTTCCAAAGGTCCACGAACAGCTGACAGTCGGGAACGACTCCCTCCCCGGTCACGGCAAGCAGATGCTCGTCCGCCTCAAGAACGAAGAGGTTGGGGACTTTTTCGCTCTCGTGAAACCTCATCTTCACTGAATCGAGCTCCTTTTGGGAGGAGTAAATATAAACCTCGCTGTAATCGGCTGGGACCTCCTTGTAACGGAGCCTGTATCCCGAGTAAGCGGTGAATATAATATCAGAGGGTACGCTTTTCTCGATCTTTTTCACTGGCAGTTCCACTCTGGTCCTATATATGATGTCATCATGAAGGGTTCTTGCACTTGCCCAGTAGAGCAGGAGCTTTTCACGGTCCGTGACCCTCAATCTCCGCTTGCCCACATGCACCGCACCCATACCCCTGAGCGGTTTGATGGCATTGTTCACTGTGCTGAGCGAGATACCCAGGACCTGCGATAGCTCGAGCTGGGTGGTTTCGGGCTTGAGGAAGAGCTGTCTGTACACGAGTTCCTTTTTCTCCATGTTTCGGTCAATCTGAGTTATAGTTTATATATCTTTCGATAAAGCTGAAACATTTAAATAGTTGAGATAGGTCTTATCGAAAATTAGGACAAAGAACCACCTCAAGCGATCTCTGTCATTTTTTCAATTTACGGCTGGATCCTGGATTTCTTTTTTCTGAGGATTATGAAAGAAATTATTGCCGATATCAAGATAACGAAAACAATCAATAAAATCCACAAGAGCACATCGGAAGAATTATTTACTGAGATATCGAACACTTCTTCATAATACTCCCCCTCATCATCATGAACTCTTATCGTAATCGTATGTTCCCCGTCCAATAATTCCGTCGTATCCAATTCATAGCTCCAGCTTGTCGTGCCCTCGATTTTCCCCCATTCACCATCATCGATTTGGATTTCGACTTTTGTTATCTCTCCGTCGATATCATAAGCAGTTCCTCTTATTCTCAAGGTCCCAGAGGCCTTATCGGGGATCTCCGAGGTTATCGTGAGAACAGGCGGATGGGGATTGTCGACAAACACTTCAACCGATTTGACCATGGAAAATTCGGTTCCGTCGTGGGCTCTGGCCGAGATTGTATAGTTGCCATCATCCAGGGACGTCGTGTCCCATCTGTAGCTCCAGTCGGTCGTACCATCAGCATATTCCCAATCCTCATCGATTCTCACCTGGACATGGGAAAGAGTGCTGTCACCGTCGATATCGGATGCTGTACCGCTTATCAGTACCGTACCAGATACAGTGCCGCCAGCAGGGTAGATAATGCTCACGATAGGCGGGACATTCCCTCCATTATTGACAATGAGGGTGACGGACTTCATCTTGGAATATTCATTTGCATCATCTTTTGCCCTTGCATAAATCACATGTTCCCCGTTCCTATAAGATGTCGTGTCCCAGGTGAAAGTCCAAGCGGAGGTCCCAGAAGCCGATTTCCATTGGCCGCCATCGATTTTCACCTCCACCGATTCCACATTCCCGTCTTGGTCCGAGGCGCTGCCTTTTATTCGTATCTCGCCGTATACAACCTCACCGCCCGAATGGGAGGTTATATACACATTTGGAGGGATGTTTCCCCCGTTGTTCACGATAACGGCTATCGATCGTTCTTGGGAATATGCCCCCGAATCATCGATTGCCCGGACAGTAATCATGTGCTCCCCGTTTGTGCAGTCCGTTGTATCCCAATCCCAATTCCAGTGTGTTGTTCCAGGTATCTCTATCCATTTCCCACCATCGATCCGGATCTCTACAAGCTGCACGAAACCATCATCATCGGAGGCGGTGCCCCTGACTTCTGTCTCACCAAAAACGGTATCATTTTCATGAGGATGGGTGATAGTAACCTCAGGCGCAATGTTGCCCCCATTGTCAACTGCCACGGTAACTGAGACAATTTCCGAGCTGT
>CP070726.1:1597095-1602317 GCA_020350865.1 Thermoplasmata archaeon | reverse complement strand
GAGGGCCCGACGAGGATGGGCAGATCCAGCTACTCAAGCTCCCCAAGGTATCTTATTATTTCATAGTTGTGCTACCGCCCCTTCCCGAAACCTATTCCCGGGTCGATCAGGATATTTTCCCTTGGAATCCCTTTTGTAACTGCAAAGCCCACCCTTTCATTTAAGAATTCCTTGATCTCTCCCATCACAGAATCATAGGTCGGGTTCTCCTGCATGTTCTTCGGGGTTCCTTTCATATGCATGAGGGCCAGGGGAACCTCATATTCCCTTGCCACATCCATGAGCTTCGAATCGAACCTTGCTGCTGAAATATCATTTATCATGCATGCTCCCGCATCAATTGCCTTTTTCGCAACCTCGGATTTACAGGTATCTATTGATATCGGAATTTCTATTTTCCCAACCAGGCCCTCTATGACCGGGATCACCCTCCTCAATTCCTCATTCAGGGCAACAGATTCAGAGCCGGGCCTTGTGGACTCGCCCCCGATATCGATGATATCAGCTCCCTCCTCAGCCAGCCTCAGACCCTGCGCAATGGCCTTTTCCGAATCAAGAAACTGCCCTCCATCCGAGAACGAATCAGGGGTCACATTCACAATGGCCATTACCAGCGTCCTTTCCCCGAATTCCAGGGAGTATTTCCCGCATTTCATGGTCATGCTTGCCATATGAATCCTCATAAACCCAAGTGATATTGGTCATCATGGATAAGAAGTTTTGGTGGGTGTGAAAAAACCTGTTATATTTCAATATTACATGTTAACAAATATATTTATATATTTAGAATCATTACGAGATGACCGGGTAGATTGTTGCCGACGGTTTCATTTAAGGTGAGGGAATGAAAAGGAAGCTTATCTCAATGGTAATTATATGTGTGCTTACCACGGCCGGATTCATCGGGTTCATCTCTTTTGAGCCCGAGGTTGCCAGGGGTGATACCCGCTATGTAGGCGGCGCAGGTCCCGGTAACTATTCCAGTATACAGGATGCCATAGATGCGAGCATTAACGGAGATACTGTTTTCGTATATTCCGGAACATATTACGAAAACATCACTGTCAACAAGACCATCAACCTGATGGGCGAGGAAAGGGATATCACAACAATAGATGGGCTGAATATACGCAATGTCATTTTGATCACAGCAGACTGGGCAAATGTCACCGGGTTCACTGCTACAAACAGCGGTCCTTCGTGGTCCCAACAGGATTGCGGTATCAAACTGTATGATGTTACAAATGTATCAGTTAAGAACAACAAATGTACGGGCAATACTATAGGCATGGTCCTGGATCGTGCCTCCCGCAATACAATCGACAACAATATATGCAATTCCAATCTCCAGCAGGGAATTCAGTTGAGAATAAACAGCAATGAAAACACCATCTCAAACGGTGAATGCAAATCAAACAAGGCAGGCATCGTCTTGTATAACGGCTGTGGTTCAAATACGATAGACTCTAACAACGCCAGTTCCAACAATCCGTATCATGGTATCAACCTGGATACGAGTTGCCACGGCAATACCATCATGAACAATGATGTGTACTCGAATACAGACGAGGGAATATATCTCTTAAACAACAATGACAACAACATTTTAGTGAACAACACGGTGGTGTCAAATGGAGATCACGGGATTATCGTCGGCGGCGGAAGCGATAACAACGAGATTTATCACAACAATATCATAGGTAACTCGAATCAGGCTTCGGACGGTGGTTCGGGTAATACCTGGGACGACGGTTATCCCTCGGGGGGCAACTACTGGTCAGATTTCGATGAACCGGGCGATGGTGCCTATGACGATTACAATGGGCCGAACCAGGACATCTCAGGGAGTGACAGTATTGTGGACCAGGGCTCGGGCGGCGGTGGCGGTAAGAATCCATACAATATTCCCGGGGACAGTCAGGATGAGTACCCGTTCATTGTTCCCATTAATCTTCCTCCAACCGCTCCCCAGAATCTGCAGGCTGCTACCGGAGATGAATTCGTGAACCTCACATGGAATCCTCCGGCTAGCACCGGAGGCTCTGCAATCATCCAGTACAATATTCACCGGAACGGTTCTGCAGGGATATACGACTTGGTCCCCGGCTCCCAGTTGTGGTACAACGATACCAACGTGATCTGCGGAACCACATACACATACACGATTTCGGCCCTCAATTCAGTTGGCGAGGGTTCCAAATCCGTTGAAGTGAGCGGCACACCTGTGACAGTTCCCCAGGCGCCCCAGAACCTGCGAATAATCACAAGTGACGGTGTAGTAATATTGAGATGGGAACCCCCGGCAGACCACGGCGGCAGTCCAGTGACGAATTACGTGATATACAGGTGCACGATCTCAGGCAACGACCCGGTGACGATCAGACTGGGAGACATACATTCCTACGAGGATACAGATGTCAGGTCTGGCACCACATATATCTACAGGATTGCAGCAGAGAATCCCCAGGGAGAGGGCCCGCAATCCAATGAGGCATTTGCCCAGCTGCCAGAGGAGGACGAGGACCTTCCCTGGTGGTTCTGGATACTTGTGGCCATCATAATCGCCCTCACGATAATCCTTTTATTGGTACTTCTCAAATCGAGAAAAAAGGAGGAAGAGCAACCCCCTTCAGAGCTACAACCGTTTGAGGAACAGCACCCTCCCGAAGAAGAACCCATCCAACCGGACCTATCACCACCGGAACCGGAGCGGCCTCCGCCACCGCCACCACAAATTGCAGATAAATAAAGAGCTTAAATAAAACTCTCAAACGCGATATAACTTTTCTCCCTTGCCTATCTCTCCCCTTGCGCAATGGCCTTCTCAGAATCCAGGAATTGCCCGCCATCCGAGAAGGAATCAGGGGTCACATTCACAATGCCCATTACCAGCGTCCTTTCCCCGAATTCCAGGGTATAATTGCCGCATTTCATGGTCGTGGTTGCCATACAAATCCTCTTAAACCCAAGTGATATTGGTCATCATGGATAAGAAGTTTTGGTGGGTCTCCATTGGCGGGTTTTAACTTCATTTTACCGCTATAAAGTGCGCAAATGTGTTTATATTCGAGTGGGAAAAAAATGAATATATTTCTATTTCAAATAGAAATTCTATACAAATAGTTTCGAATGATAATGGAAAGGTATATAGTTGAAGTATTGGTGTGCATTTCTTAGAAATCTGACATATGCAACTATCCAGTTTGCTCGAATCCTTACTGTTACCCTCCGCGGCTTTTACAGTTTACTATTCCAGCAGCCATTTCCACAGGGGTCTGTATTCCACGGTCATGCCATCCTCACTCTCACTGTCCTCCTCGTCCCACGAGATTACGGTCCCTTTTTCTAGATGGAAGTGCCTGAGTGCTTTAAGGAGGTTGTGTTTCTCCCTTTTCCTGGTTTTCTCATCTGATAGGTCATAGCATGTCTGGATTATATCTACGACCTTAGTTCCCCTCATGACAACGAAATCGACATCTGCCCCCCTGTCCTTCCAGTAGTATATATCCCCCGTCCTTCTCAGCCTGAGATAGACGATGTTCTCCAAAAGTCTTCCCATGTCCCTGCTGAAGCTGAAACTCACTGCGTTCCTCATGCCGCAATCCACACAGTACACCTTTCTGGGGTAGGTGTACTGCTGTTTGAGAGAATACGAGAAGTGGTTGACAAAGAAGAGCATGTATGCGTCTTCCAGATGGTCCAGGTATTCGGAGACGGTCCTTATGTTCAGATCGAATATCTTGCCCATGGATTTTGCACTGACCAAATTCGATGCGTTCGTTATCATGTAGACCGCCAGTCTCTCCAGCTTCTTTCTCTCCTTGATATTGTATCTCGTGAGTATGTCTCTTGCAAGTATTGCAGAAAAGTATTCCTTGAGCAGCGTATATTTCATATCCGTCTTCTTCTCCAGGACGACCTCCGGGAATCCCCCGAACCTCATGTATTCTTCCAGCAGATGTTTGAGCCTTGCCTTGCGGGCGAGCAGCTCGGATTCCGTTCTTATCTCCAGGTTTCTGAAACCTGCGAACTCCTTGAAGGACAGAGGGAAGAGCTCGTGGGTCAGGTTCCTGCCGGCCAGATATGTTGAATATTCCGTTTTCAGCAGGGAGGAGTTCGACCCCGAAATCACGACCTTTACATCCTCAAGTGAATCGTACATCTTCTTTACCCATTTTTCCCATTTTTCCATGTTCTGGATCTCATCCAGGAAAAGGTATATCCGACCCTTCGGCAGCATCAGCTCGCTGTACGCCTCATATATCACCTCAAGGCTTGCCTCCTCGAATGTGGGATCCTCGAGGTTGACATAGAGTATGTTCTGCGCCCTTCCCTGTTTGAGCAGGGCTCCTATGAGCAGGTACATCATGCTCGTCTTTCCCGACCTTCTCACCCCGGTTATCGCCAGGACCTCTTTTCTGTCGAAGAGCGGCCTGATGTCCTCAAGACTCGTCCTCTCCTTTATGTCCTTGATCCTCTCCGCATCCTTGTTCCACCATGGGTTCCAGAACACCAGACCGTCCTTTATCATACGCAGCACCCTGCACCATAATGTGTATTATGGTATATTATACTGCACCCTTATAAGGTTATCCCTTACGGACTCCGGTTCAAGGGGAAGCACAGGTATCAATCGATATCGGGATTTCCATTTTTCAAACCAACCCCTCGATCACCGGAATCTCCCTTTTTATTTCTTCAGCTAAAAAAAATATTCGGAGCCCGGCCTTGTGGACTCGCCCCCGATATCTATAATATCTGCCCCCTCCTCTGCCAGCCTCAGGGCCTGTTCTACCGCCTCCTCCTTTTCTAAGAACCGCCCTCCATCCGAGAACGAATATGGGGTGGCGTTCACTATGCCCATAATCAGGGTCCTCTTCCCCGAACTCCAGGGAGTATTTACCGCATTTCATTATCGTGTCGACCATGTCTATCCTCTTATTTTCGGGTGATAATGTCCATCATGCTTAAGAAGTTTTGGTGGAGGTATTCCCAGAAAATATAACGGATTTATTGCCATATTAAATTATAAATAAATTTATATATTAGATGATTGATAGGTTCCACTGGTCGGATTAGATCGGGTAAACAAATTGAGGTGAGGTAATGTTACGGAGGATTTCTTCAATAGGAGTCATATGGCTGTTTGCGATTGCCGGTTGTGTTGGATACATTCACATTTCCACAGTAAATGTCAGCGGTGATATGCTCTATGTAGGGGG
>CP070726.1:1593531-1596995 GCA_020350865.1 Thermoplasmata archaeon | reverse complement strand
TTGTTATATGACCGAGGGCTTAAGCCCGAAGCAAGGCAAATAAAGTGTCCAGAAGAGCCCGCACCGTGCTGTCATTGGCATGTACTAATAATCCCTTCCACGTTTGAATGCCTCTTCAACGAAAATTTCATTGTCACTTACTACATATAAAAATCTATTATTTCCTACGCGAAGCCTATAAAATGTTTTTCTGCCCTTCATCTTCTTAATATTACATCCGGATCGCGCTTTGTACGGGTCTTCTGCCAGTTTTATCAAACCTTTATAGCATTTCTTTCTCTCGCTCTGGGAAAGGGAATCCAAATAATTTACAACGTCTGGATGAAGAAAAACGGAATATCTCATTTGAGACCTCTTGATTTACCATATTCTTCCAGAGAGATATGTTTGTCCCTATCCCTTTCAGCTTTCTCGTGCAAGTAAGAAGAGAAGTCGTCGAATCTCTCACGCAATAATTCCCGGATGAATTCCCCTTTGGAAGTATAATCCCCTCTTTCTACAAGTTCTTCCAACTCCTCGTATTGTGTCTCAGTTATCCTGACATTCAATGTTTTTGACATATACATCCCTGTGTTACTTATGTAACACAAAGTTTATATCACTTTCGGTTAACCGATTTTAACTACTCCCAAAAATGATGTATGCACGATACGGATTTCGGGTAACCTCGGTAAGTTCGACATCGAAGTCAGATGTTCTTTTTTTTAGCTTAGACTTAATCGTTGTTCTCCCCAATATATCCCGCTCCCAAACCGAATCAACCAAATGTGGGACTCATCCCATCTATTTTCTACTGTATCGAGTCCCCTTCCCCCAAAACCGCGCCAGGGCCAATACTTATTTAAACCGCTATCATGGTTGAGGTCCCCATGTTCGAGCAGGAGGTTTCGGTCTCTCCGTACAATTTCATCAAAGGGGTTGTGGACAACCGGAAAATGCCAAAGAAGATAATTGTCTACGACAGCACATTGAGGGACGGCGAGCAGACCCCGGGGATTTCCTTTACCCGGGACCAGAAGATCGCCATTGCAAGGAAGCTGGACGAGGTTGGGGTTTCGCAGATCGAGGCCGGTTTTCCGGCGGTATCAGAGGAAGAGAAGAAGGCAGTAATGGCTGTGAAAAATGAAGGCCTGTCCGCCGAGATCCTGGCCCTTTCAAGACTGAGAAAGGAAGATGTAGATGCCTGCCTAGACTGCGATATTGACATGATTCTCCTGTTCATAGCATCCTCTGAGATCCATATCAAATACAAACTGCGGATGACAGAAGAGGAGATCCTCGAAAAGACCGGTTCAATGGTCCAGTACGCCAAAGATCACGGCCTGAAAACGAGCTTTTCCACGGAGGATTCCACTAGAACCGATTATGAATTTCTAAAAAAAATCAACAGTATTGCCGAGGAAAGCGGTGCGGACAGAATCGGCCTCACAGACACGGTGGGGTGCATTACACCCGAGGGTATGAGGAACCTGGCTGCTAGGGTGAGGCAGGACTTGAAGACGCCTTTCTCCATACACCTGCACAACGATTTTGGACTGGCCCTGGCCAATGCCCTGGCAGGTGTGGAATGCGGGGCCACGGCAGTAACAACCACTGTGAACGGTATCGGGGAGAGGGGGGGCAATCTGGCCCTCGAGGAATTTGTCGTGACGATGATGGTACTCTATACCAGGGATCTCGGTATCGATACCAGAGGTCTCAAGGAGCTCTCCGATCTGGTTGCTAAATTATCGGGTATGAAGATACCCAAGAACAAGCCTCTGGTCGGTGCCAATGCCTTTTCCCATGAATCCGGAATCCATGTGGCAGCTACACTGGATTGTCCCATGACCTACGAGGCCATCCCGCCCGGATTGGTAGGAAACAAGCGGCAGCTGGTCTTGGGCAAGCACAGCGGCAAGGCGGTTGTAAAAGAGCGTCTTGCAGAGAAGGGAATCGAAGCCACCGAAAACCAGGTGTGCGACATCCTGAGGGATATTAAGATCATAGGTGAGCAGAAGGGTAGGGTTTCGAATAGGAAGTTCTGGGAGATAGTGGACAAGCATCTGGGTAAATGAGACAGATCTATCTGGTGAATTATTATGGGTATGGAAATTGAGGTCAAGGCCTATGCAGAGGATCTAAAAGCGGTTGAAGCGAAAATCATGGAAATGGGTGCCGAGCCCACCTGGGAGGGGGAGCAGAATGATACCTACTACAATCACCCTCAAAGAGATTTTGCCAAAACCGATGAGGCCCTCAGAATTCGAAGGGAAAGAGGCAGAAACTCACTCACCTATAAGGGTCCCAAGGTTGATGAGCAAAGCAAGACCAGAGAGGAGATACTGTTCTCAATTGAAAATCCCGACGCAGCAGGAAATTTGCTGGTAAAACTGGGTTTTACAGAGGCTGGTAGGGTCAAAAAGCAGAGGAAGAAATTCGAACTCGGGGATCTGAAGATTTCGTTGGACAGAGTTGAAGGTCTTGGAGATTTTGTGGAAATCGAGGCCCTAAATGCCGCTATTTCTAAGCAAGATGTATCCAAGATGCGGGATAGAATAATTGCCCTTATGGATGAGCTGGATCTGAAAAGAAGGGAGAGAACATCCTATCTCGAGCTGCTGTACCCCGATATCTAATGAAAAGTGAATATTTTAAAAAAACTAGGTAATATAGAAGCGGTATCCGTATTAATTGAAGGCCAAAATCGCACATCCGACCGCGGCTTGCCTGAAAAAAAATATGGAAAATGAAGAATGAGAATTGGAGCCAGGCGGGCTCCAGTCAGACTTACATTTCCATTATACTCTGCGCGACGAATTTCTTGATATCGTCGTCGTCAGGTATGGTGAGGGATTTTTTGAACCTCTCACTACCGTCAGGCAGAAAGTATCCTCTTGACAAGGATATGTATTCCTTTTCTCCATCATCGGTGATCGCCTTTTTCCTGGCGACCTCCAAGAAGTTGTTCCTTCCAAATTCCTTTTTTTCGGCTTTTAGTGTTTCGAAGCTTACCATTTTGTTCACCTTTTTGACGTTTAGGGTGTCCCCACCAATCCCTCATCCATATATAAATATTTCGAAAATAAGGCTTTATTGACCCTGAAGCGCCAATTTTCAGGGTCTTTTACCGTATAAAATCCCTATTTCCCCACAAGAACGGTGATGTTGTCCACAAGCAGGGTGTCCATGTCCTTTCCATGTGCCGAAACGGCCTTTTCGATCTCCACGAAATCACTGGTTATCATCACAGTGTCACCGCTGTCAAGGGTGAGTCCGTATCCATCCCCGATTGCCCGGGAGACCTCTATTGCGTCTGCCGACTTCAGCTTGTCCCCGATTTCCCTGGCCTGGGATTTGAATTTCGGGCCCAGCTTGGCGTAGTTGGGTTTCACAGAAACGGGTTTCTGCTCCAAATCAACGGTTTCAACCACCCTCAGTTCCTTGGCACAGACCGTGTTTTGGATGGCATCCTTGGTTTCGGA
>CP070726.1:1586659-1593431 GCA_020350865.1 Thermoplasmata archaeon | reverse complement strand
TAAAGAAGCCGCGTTTCATAGACGAGGAAAAGTGCAAGGGCTGCGGCAAATGTGCGGAGGTTTGCCCCGTCAATGTTCCCGACGAGCTCGATGAAAAGATAGGGGGTCATAGAAAGCTCATCTACATCCCCTTTCCGCAGGCCGTGCCCAACACCTATGTTGTGGATGACGCCTGCCGGTACGGCAAGAAGAGAGAGGAGGGAGCCTGCATAGGTGGCTGCATCATCGACTGCATACAATGCAGGGAATGCCCCATTGCCCAATGCGTCAAGGCATGCAAGGAGGAGGGAGCAGATGCAGTGGTGCTCTGGCAGAAGCAGGAACCAGTGGATATAGAGGTTGACAGCATCATCATCGCCTCCGGAATAGAAGCCTTCGAGCCGCCTGTAGGGCTCTATGGGTATGGTGTATATCAGAATGTCATAACGAACATGCAGTTCGAGCGCCTCATGAACGCGGGAGGCCCCACTGGCGGCGAGATCATCAGGCCCTCGGACGGCGCCCATCCCAAGCGGATTGCATGGATACAGTGTGTGGGCAGGGAGAAGAGGGTGGGCATTCCCTACTGCTCCAAGGTGTGCTGCATGATTGCCACCAAGCAGTCCATCATCGCCAAGGAGCATCACGAGGCAGTGGATATTTACATATTCAACAACCACCTGAAGACCTATGGAAAGGGTTTTCACGAGTTCTCTTCCAAGGCCAAGGGGTACGGCGTCAATTACGTGAAGGGGAGACCCTCGGAGGTTTTCGAGAATCCAAAAACAGGGAACCTAACCGTCAAATACGAGGACCTTGAAAAAGGCGAGGTGGTAGAGCTGGAAGTTGACCTCCTGGTGCTGTCAACAGGCCTTATTCCCAGCACCAGAAATAAAAGACTGGCCAAGGCCTTGAAGGTGGAACTCGATTCAAACGGTTTTTTCAAGGAAAAAGACGGGCTTTCAGCCCCCCTGGAAACGAACGTAGAAGGCATTTATGTCTGCGGCGGGGCCACAGGACCAACTGACATATCCGAATCGGTTGCACAGGCCACGGCTGCCAGCCTCAAGGCATCAAAACCGAGGTGGACCAATGGGGAATAGGGTGGGTGTGTTCGTCTGCGACTGCGGATCAAATATCGCAGGTGTTGTGAACGTTGAAGATGTTGTAGAGTACGCAAGGACCCTGGATGATGTGGTGTTTGCCGACGAGGGCAAGTGGATATGCTCTGTGGACTATCTCTCGAAGATCAAGGATTATATTGAAGAGCATGAACTGAACAAGGTGGTTGTGGCCTGCTGCACCCCGCGGACGCACGAGCCCACATTCAAGTCCACCCTGAAGGAGGCGGGGCTCAATCCTTACCTGCTCGATTTTGTCAGCATCAGGGAGCAGTGCTCATGGGTCCACAGAACGGACCCTGTAAAGGCCACTGGGAAGGCAAAGGAGCTCGTCCGTATGGGAGTTGCCAAGGCCAGACTGCTTTCCCCTGCCGAAGAGACCAGGGTTAATGTTGGAAAGGAGTCCATGGTCATTGGCGGCGGTGTATCTGGGATGACCGCTGCACTTGCACTAGCTGACCTTGGATTTCATGTGAAGCTGGTTGAGAGGAGCAATGAACTTGGAGGGCTACTCTCTAGACTGGATAAAATCGCTCCGTACGAGGTTTCAGCCGAGGAATTCATAAAGAACAAAGCAAGCCAGATAACTTCTAATGACAACATCGATGTGTACACGAGCACAGTTGTGGAGGATATCAAGGGCTATGTGGGCAACTACAAGGTAACACTGAAAAGAGAAGATCAAATCGAGGAGCATGATATCTCCACCATCATCGTGGCCACGGGCATGCAGGAGATGGAGCTGAAAGACGAATTCGGGTACGGACAGCATCCGAACGTCATTACCCAGATGCAGCTGGAGGACAGATTGAGGAATGGGAAATTGGAGGGAATGAAGAGTGTCGCAATGATCAACTGCGTAAATTCTAGAAACGAGGAGCGCGGATGCTGCAATGTTGTATGTATGATATCCATTAAAAATGCCGCTGCCATCAAAAAAGCCAATCCGCAGGCAAAGGTCTATGTTCTGTACAGGGACCTCAATATCAGCGGAATGGATGCTTCACACTTCAAGGGTTTAGCAGAGGAGCATGATATCAAGTTGATCAGATATTCCGAGGGGGAGCAGCCCTTGATTTCCAATGAGGATGGCCAGTTGAAGTTAAAGGTCCGCGATATGCTCCTGGGACGGGACATGACCTTAAAGCCCGATATGCTCGTGCTCACACCGGCCTATGTCGGCGACAAAACCACAGATGAGCTGAAGGGCCTGCTCAAGGTGAGCACAAATTCCGATGGTTTCTTCCAGGAGGCCCATATCAAGCTGAAGCCACTGGATTTTGCCACCCAGGGCATCTACCTTGGAGGATGTGCACGCTCTCCCAAGAATCTCAGGGAGAGCATGGAGGAGGCAACGGGAGCGGCAATGAGGGCCGCCATTCCCATGAACAACGGGTACGTGGAGGCCGAGGGCATTGTGGCGGTAATCGATATGGAGAAGTGCAGTGAATGCGGTCTGTGTGCAAAGGTCTGCGAGTTCGGGGCCATTGAGCTGAATGAGAAGAGGCCCGATGTCATCACAGCCATCTGCAAGGGATGCGGCACATGTGCCGCCGAGTGCCCCAAGGACGCCATGGACATCATCCACTTCACAGATGAGCAGATCCTGGCACAGGTTGAGGCGGCCCTGGAGGAGAGACCCGAAGAAAAAATCGTTGCCTTCTGCTGCCACTGGTGCGCCATGGGTGCTGTGGACGTGGCGGGTGTGGGCAGGTCTGAGTATCCCGATAATATTAGGATCATACGTGTCATGTGTGCAGGCAGGGTGGATAAGGATTTTGTCACAAGAGCCTTTGAGCTGGGTGCGGGGGGGGTGCTTGTTGCAGGCTGCGAGTTCCCCACATGCCACTACATAGGCGGGAATTACAAATGCAAGGAGAGGATGGATAAATTAAGAAAGAAAATGACCAAGCAGGGGGAGGCAGCGGACAGGCTGTGGACAGTGTGGCTGTCCGCAGCAGACGGCCCCAAGTTCGTGAGGACGGTAAAGGACATGGTGGAGCAGCTGAACCTGCGGGGTGAAACATGATCACAGAGCAGTACAAGGAGCTGGTAAGGGGCTGCGAGCAGTGCGGCACCTGTACCGCCTGCTGTCCCACAAGCGAGGTCAGCGACTTCAATATCAGAAAGGTGGTCCGTCATCTTCAGCTCGACATGCACGAGGAGGAGGAATTCCTCAATAAATATCCATGGCTGTGCACACTCTGTTACAGGTGCAGCGAACTCTGTTACGAGGGACTGGAGGTACCCCGCCTCATCTCTGCCCTCAGAAAGCTGGCACTGGAAAAAAAATCGGTCCCGGAAGCTGTGCTTGGAGTCCTGGACAATGTCAAGGAGAATGACAGCCCCTACAAATCAACGGGCAAACCAAAATCATCACGCATAAATTCGTTCCTAAAACCAACCCCCGATGCCGAGATACTCTTTTGGATCGGCTGCACTCCCTCGATGAAAGCCGCAAATATCGCCAAGGCGACAGCTGATGTCCTGTTAAAAACAGACAATCCATACAAAGTATTGGACGAGGAACCCTGCTGCGGCGAGCCCCTTGTGTGTCTCGGGTTCGAGGATGAGGCAAGGGCTGCAGCCGAGCATGTGAAAGCAGCAATTGAGGATGCGGATGTGAAAAGGGTTGTTACACCGTGCTCAGGGTGCAACGATGCATTCAACAGACTCTATCCGGAGAAGCTTGACGTGGAATTCTCAGGCATCGAAGTTTTGCATTCCACACAGTTTCTTTGCGACAAAGTTGATGGTTTTAAACTGCCGGAGCCCATGAAGGTCACGTTCCATGATCCATGCACTCTGGGCAGGCACACAGGCGAATATGAAGCCCCCCGCAAACTGCTCAATTCAATTGAAGGCATCACCCTTATCGAAATGGAACGTACAAAACAGTTCGGGGGATGCTGCGGCGGCGGAGGGGGATTGCCCTCGGTGGAGCTCAATGCCTCGGGAGAAATAGCGAAAAGGATGCTGGAGAGGGATGTGCTTCCCCTGGGTGTGGATGCCCTTGTGAGCTGCTGCCCCATGTGCAACCTCAATTTCAGGTTTGCTGCAAAGAAGAACAAGTTGCCCTTGAAGGTGTACGATATAAGTGAAATTCTCAACTTGTGCCTGACCGATTGATGTATCGAAAACAACACTTTTTTCCCAACATCCATGGTAATGTCATCTTGTAAAAATCCTTAAATATCAACCTAGTCTTTACCCGAAACATCCAACAATACACATAAAAAGGGCGCGGAGCAGTGGTTTGTTATGTCTTCAGATGTGAAATGGGATTATTCGCAGTACCCGGGCCATGAGGAGTACCCGGAGCTTTTCAAGTCCATTAAAATCGGCAGCCTTTCAGTTCCGAACAGGATCAAGTACGCGGCCACCGAAGACAACCTGAACTCCCATGAAGGCTATGTGACAGATGCCGATGTGGCCTACATTAAGGAGAGGGCAAAGGGTGTGGTGGGGGGCATCTGCACCATACAGGGTGTGTACATGGACCCCAAGGGCGAGGGCAGGGGCTATGTGGGCCAGGCAGCAGCCTGGGACGACAAGTTCATACCGGGATTGAAAAGACTGGCTGATGCGATCCACGAGGAAGGCGCCGTTTCCAACTACCAGCTCATGCACTGCGGAAGGGTTGGTGGTGTTGAGCTGGATTACTGTGTCGGACCGTCAGCCATCCCCCAGCGACTGCGCGTCTTCCAGCCTGTAAAGGAGATGAGCGCAGAGGACATCAAAAGATGCGTTCAGGAGCATGCAGATGCCACCAGGCGGGGTCTTGAGGCCGGTTATCAGATCATGGAAATTTCAGGCATTGTTGGATACCTCGTATCCAATTTCCTCTCGAAGTACACTAACAGGCGCACTGACGAGTACGGCGGCGACATAGAGGGCCGGTGCACCTTCATGACCGAGGTCATTGCGGCCGTGGGTGATGTGTGCGGAAAAGATGTGCCCATTATCATACGGCTCTGCGCAGAGGAGCTGCTGGACGATGTGGGCGGCAACACACCCGAGGAGAGCATGGTCACATACAAGATGGCAGAGCGCGCGGGTGTGGACTGCATCAGCGTGACCCAGGGCTGGCAGGAATCGTCCCTGCCCGTCATATCCAGGGACATTCCCCAGGGCACATGGCTCTACAATGCAAAGCGCGCCAAAGAGGCAGTTTCCGTGCCCATATCCATGGCGTACAGGCTGTTCAAACCGGACCTGCCCAACAAGGCCATCAAGGACGGTGCCCTGGATATCTGGGAGATGTGCAGGCCCATGATCGCGGATCCCCTCATGCCCAAGAAGGTACTGGAGGGCAGGGAGGAGGACATCAGGCCCTGTGTTGCCTGCAACCTGTGCCTTGCAAGGCTGTTTCGGGACGCCCCCATGACGTGCTTCGTCAATCCAGTTTGCGCGCATGAATGGGACCCGAAATGGCAGATAACCCCCGCCGAGATGGACAAGTCCATCATGATTGTCGGTGGGGGTCCCGCTGGCCTGGAATGCGCATGGGTGGCGGCCCGAAGAGGGCATGAGGTGCATGTCTACGATTCCAGGGATTTTCTGGGAGGTCAGATACACTACGCTTCGAAGGCGCCGTACGGGGACGAGGAGCTGCACGGGGTGATAGATTTCCTCAAAACACAGTGCGAGAAGGCCGATGTGCACTTCCATCTCGGAACCACTGTGACACCCGAACTGATAGACGAGGAGATGCCCGATGCCGTGGTCATAGCCACAGGTGCCAAGTTCCAACCAGGAGAGGTCCCTGGACACGACGGCAGCAACGTGGTCAGTGCACTGGATGTGCTCGAGGATAGGGTCGAGCCCGGGACCAACGTGGTCATCTGGGGCGGGAGAAAGCCCGGTATCGCAACTGCCCTCCACCTCTCGGGAAAGGACAAGAACATCACCATGGTCTCCAAGGAGAGAAAGGTGGGAAAGGACGTCAATCCCTCGTACATCTGGAGGTACATCCAGAAGCTCAACCAAAAAGGCGTGAAGGTTTATAAGAATGCAGATATCCTCGAAATAAATGATGAAGGTGTGACCGTTGAGTCACTCCACGGCACAAAGATTCCGGTAAAAGCGGACACTGTGGTCTATGCGGAAAGAAAGCCCGTAATCGAACTGAAGGACAAGGCAAAGGAGCTGGATTTGGAAACCCATGTCATCGGGGATGCCCTGGTGCCCCGGGGCCTTTCCCATGCACTCCATGACGGCTACAGAACCGGTCTTCGCATATGAGGTGGTAGAACATGACTGTGGATTCGGAAAAGGAGATAAGAAAGCTGATGAACAGGTTCGAGGCCCTTGGAAACATCACAAGGGCCACTTGGTACGAATGGCGGCAGGCTGCCATTGAAACGGCCCGTCCGGAATTCACACCCCTTGACCTGGTGCTGAAGGCCTGGGAGGTTGTGGGGCACGACACGTCCAAGGCCTATTTCACCATGCTGGATGTTTCAAAACCCAGTTTTCTTCGGGATATTGCCAAGTGCATTGTGAACAGCTCCACCATGATGGGGGAGGACGCCAAGATCCTGGATGGGGAGAGCGAAGAAGAGGTCTATGTCCAGTGGGACAGGTGCCCCTGGCCCGAGTTCGCAAGGCGTTACGGTGCCCCCATGGAGGAGGACGTCCAGGGCTGCGACATGTGGTTCCAGACGGTGATT
>CP070726.1:1583803-1586559 GCA_020350865.1 Thermoplasmata archaeon | reverse complement strand
GGGGAGGTCATGGCCGAAGGCCTTGCGCGGAAATTATCTGCTGCAAGTAAAGATGATGTCTTCAACCTCATCATCCAGTTCAAGGATGCGGTGAAGGATGAGGATCTGGCGGTTCTTAGCGCACTGGATTTGGAGGTTGTGCAGGTCTTCCACATCATCCCCGCCGTGCATGTTTTCGGAAATTCCGAATCCGTGATAACTCTTAGCAACTACGAAAGAATCCACTGGATCGAGACAAACGACAGGATGAAACCGGCAATGGATGTCTCCACATCCACCATCAACGCCACCAACACCTGGAACAGGCTCGTAACGGACCTGGGAAGCGAGCTGGGCGCAGTCGACGGCTCGGGGGTCACCATCGTTGTGGCTGATACGGGCATCGATGCCACCCACCCTGACCTGGACTACAGGGAGAAGACGATTCTGAACCTGAAAAAGGACTTCGACCATCCCGGCATGTGGAAGGAGATGGAGAACACGGACACGTTCTTCGGGCACGGCACCCACTGCGCGGGCACCATCGCCGGAACGGGGGAGGCGTCGGCCGGGGCCAGGAGGGGTGTTGCACCGGGTGCAAGCCTCATAGGCCTCTCCATAGGCGATCCCTGGGAGACCAACGAGGTAGGGGGACTCGAGTGGGTGTACGACCACTCCCGCCCCAATGCCAATCCCCACAACATCAGGGCCGTTTCCAACAGCTGGGGCTACGAGGAGCAGATCGACGCCAGCTTCAGGGACGCCGTGATACAGGCCATCGAAAAGCTGGTCTACGAGAACAACGTCATACCGGTTTTTGCCGCAGGCAACGACGGGGAGGAGGACCACGACGGCCACACGTCCACCACAAGCATCTATGCCAACACCCCGGGGGCGGTCTGCGTGGCAGCATCCCTCCGGGACGGCACCGGCCTTGCCGGTTTCAGCTCCAGGGGCGACAAGACAATGAACGAGACATGGCCCGACATCATGGCCCCCGGTGTGGGCATCTGGTCCGCCCGGGATTCCACGGGAAAGATGGGAAAGAGCAATACCGACAATCCCTACTACATCCCTGCTTCCGGCACATCCATGGCCACCCCCCACATCGCAGGTGTGGTTGCACTGCTGTTTGCGGCGGCTCCCAGCCTGAGATTGAGTGAGGCCCACGATGACTCGTCCACAGAAGAGTCCGGGCACTGGGAGGATCCATACACCAGGATTCATGAGGTGGAGTACATCATGGAGGCCACTGCTGATTTCATCCCATCCACAGGGGACAACGGTGTGCCCGACAACCACAGCTTTGGACTTCTGGGAAGGAAGCACGACTTTGCCCAGGGCTACGGTCTCGTGAATGCCGAGAGGGCCGTGGGCCTGGCCCTGACCCTGGAGAAACTGAGAGAATCGAATCCCGACGCCACCGTCAAGGACGCACTTCAGTCATATCTTTTTGTGATAAACGATACCCGGGCCGCCGAGAAAACCGATGTGCTCGTGGCACAGTGGAGCGGCGAGTACAGCCTCCACAACGATCAGGGCGACAGGCCCACCTTCGAAGCGAGCCAGGCCCATTACGTGCACATCTCCAACGCATCCAAAACCCTGCTTCTGGACATGTCCTACCCGCCTATTGACCTGGGAAAGAACACGGTGGGGGCCGTGACACTGACAGTGGATTACGACGACGACGGCAATCCCGACTGGTCGGGCTCCCTTACCGGTGACGGTATGCTCAGCGGCCAGCGGCACCATGAAATCGACATCTCCTCCGGGGATTTCGCGTCCCGGCGCGGGGGGTTGTGGGCCTTCTCCATATACGGATACGCTGTTGGTATACCCATTTATCCCGGGGAGCCCGTGGTTGGGGGCTTTCGGGCACCCACAATCGAGTACACCACCAGCGTGCAGCAGGTGGTGGATTTCTCAGAAAATGACGTGATATCCGTGGACTTTGCTGATTTCAGGGCCAGTGTGGCCCAGCTCACCTTCGGAGAGCCCACACCCGAGTACTCCGAGGGCACCGTGAGTCTTAGAGGCTACGAGTACAACCTCAGCAGGGCGCATTTTATTGCAGAGGAAAAACCAGACAAGGCAAAGGAGGATTCCATCTGGCTGGCCGTGATAATGGACCTGGTTTTGGCTGCCATCGTCGCCGTGGCCTTGATCAGAAGGCTGTGGAAGGAGGGCAGGCTCACCGCGAAAACCCCTTAAAAATAACCCTCGTTCTTTTATTTATTATCTGTACATAATATATGTAAATTCAATTATTGTTCTAAAACATTTATATAGTTATATTACATTGCACTTTTACCCTGGATAATATTTTAACAGCTGAGATGAAATTAGGGGGGTTCATAACCCTTAAAACACGTATAGGAGGTTTCGAAATGAGAATTAGTGAAAATTTGGTGAGAAATAAAGGAAGAATACAATCCCTTTTGGTGATATGTGCGATTGTTGGTGCGAGCTTCGCGATCATGCTGCCCTTGACGGCGCCAGTGACAAAGGGGGTGACCCACCTGGCAAGCACAAGCGCAGAGGACAACGACCCCGATTATGACACGGACATGAGAGATTATATCGTAGAATGGACCGACGTCGAGGATCACTTCCTGACCCAAGCTTATATTGTAGAGGAGGGTTACCAGCTAGTAATCCCCCCCCTCGACGACGACCCCGTTCCCTCGAACGGGCAGGAGATCATCGTCCAAAACGGGATGGTCGCAATCTGGGTGCAAAACAATGCAAAACTGACGTTTCTTACGGACGGCATC
>CP070726.1:1580365-1583703 GCA_020350865.1 Thermoplasmata archaeon | reverse complement strand
TTCACAATCCCGGATCTCAGCTGCATCTCCCGGTATGATTCGAAACTGCTCTCCACTCCACTAACAGCCGCGGTTGGTGAGCCCATTTCATGTTCCACGCGCCCTATAGCACTGACCTCGATTCCGGGGTGGTCCCTTAAAACGAATTTGGGTCCGGATGTCCCGGGAACCATGTTTAGGGATATATCCACTAAGGACCCTGCAGAGATGTACTCCTCTTCCGGACCGCCGAGCGCAGCCTCTAGTACAGTAACAAATCCTTACTCCATTTCCACAACCGGCTCTCCACTTCCTTCGGGAATCACGCTCATTCCGAGGCTAGAGGATGTCGAATGCCGGCTCAGTAGCACAGGGGGCCCGGACTGGTCCGCAATCTCCGTGGACATGTGGAAAAGCAGTTCGGAACCAATCTAGTAATCCCCTGTAACAACATCACCTGTAAAAACAAATGACCCGTCTATGTGTGCCTCAACAAAGGTCGATGTCAGTGTTACCCCGTCAAAGAATTCGAAATTGAGATTGCCCAGGAATCCGTGGGCGATTGACACGGTCTCCTCGTCTTCAATGACCTCCACCTTCAATTCAAAGATGGAATCCCGCTGTTCAATGAAATTTGATTTAATTCCATTGTATTCGATTTCCGTGAATATGTCAAAGAGCATGGGGTAGGAGTGATAATTACCATCGCCTTGAAAATTTTTAACGGTGATCGGTGCTAAGCCCACCAGTTTCATGGAGACGATTTCGGTCATTATTGTTGTTTCGATGAGAATTTTCTTATCCACTTTTACTTCAAGTTGTTTGTCCTTGGGGTGGATGTTGGCAGAACCTGCGGACGCCAATCCGCCGTAAACAGTCATACCCGATAAGATAATCAGGCTGAATGCCACCAGACAAACCACGATATTTCTCTTTCTGTTACTCATGTACTGTCCCTCCTATCATTTATCCTTGTATTTGCCTCTTTATGGGAATCATTAAAAGAGTTGTCTTGGATTGAATGCACGAACAAGTTGGACCCGCGAATTCAAAACAGGACTCGCAGTAATATATTCTCTTTCTCCCCCCATATATATTTTAACTCGAAATTATATGTCCCTTACAATATTTAAATTTTCCCAGACTGGCTTCGTTGAATTTATGACGGGTTCATTTACAATCCAGACCGATTCGGTCTTGATTCCCACGGAAAGTTTCCTTCTTCACCCGCTCCTTTCTTTATTAGAAGCATAATACAGTATCATCGGGATCACCTCTCTTGTTGCAAAGATTTCTGAATCGCGGTGTCTTCTAAATGGTAGTGAATGTGTAACGAATAAAATGGTTAGTAACCATCCAAAGTAGGTTGAGCTGACACTGTAGCACACATCGATATTTCCATCTGTTCTCGGCTTGAGATAAATGTTAGCGGCAATGAGCTCGTTCTTTATCACATATATTTTCCTCTTCTCTGGATACACCTTCGTTTTCCAGCCGTAGCGGTGCATGATCTGGACCGTCTGCGGGATGAACAGGTCCAGATCTATATTGGGTAGTTTGCAGACTTTTTTGGGCCTGTTGGTGATCCACATCGAAACAACAAGGACCAGGACCAGAAATGCTATCATGCTGAGGCAGAATAATCCGCTATCCACCATAGATACTTCCCACCATATCAACTAATTCAAATTATTAATACTTTTCATGGGAATGCCCGGGGGTAATCTGTCATACAACATGATTCCTACAATATAATCCGATAGCTCATAAAAAAAACCGATCTATAATTATACGGTACCGTATGCAGTTGGTATTCTCTCAGGTGTATCGAGAAAGTACGATATCCCCATCAATGCCGCGGGGCCTGTTTCAGCTGCTCCGAGGCAGGCGAGTACTCCGTGAACGTGCAGCTCATCTTTGCCCTCAGGGGTGTGCCGTCGGGTTTGAAGAGTTCATATGTCACATCCATGTCTTCGAGGATGGCATCGAATTTCAGTGTACCCCAATCGAACTTAATTAATTCGGGCTTCTTGACATCCTCGTTCAATGCAATATAATGCTCAAAGGCAAAGATGGCGAGGTTTATGTCGCCTCCCTCTACACCGGACTCATCCACGAAGATGTCCATCTTGAGCTTGAATGGCTTGCCGTTGGTGAACTCGGTCTTTGGTGTACCTGTTAGATGATGATCCTTCCACGGTACGGTCCTGTCAAAGTTCAATTTTCCGGGATTGAACATCACTTCAATACTGTCCCTGTCGATTTCGGCCTTGAATGTGATCTCTTCAAGCTCTACCTCGACATCAACATACTCGCCAGAACCCCCGGATTCGCAGTAACCCTTGCCCGAAAGGCCGTTCTCATGGTGCTCCACGATCTCTGATGGCTCCAGAGCGCGGTCCCAGATGGCCACCTCGTCGATGGAACCCTTGAAGAAACCTACAGTGCCCGCAGCCGAGGCGATTGTAGCATAGGGATAGTTACCGTTTACATCCCCGCCATTGGGACCGGAGGCTACCAAAAAGGTGTCCACATAGACCTCCATTGTTCCGGAGCGTCTCGCACAGACCACATGATGCCAGTGATCATCATTGTAGACACCGCCGGAGAACTGGATCGGGCCGCCGACACCACCGCCGATCCTACCTGCAGTGACCTCATCGCCCATCCTGATTGTATAGTACTGCGCTCCCTGTCGATTAAAAACCATCTGTTCTAGGGAACCTGAGGACGACTTTATCCAGGCTTCCAGGGTTATATCCCCTGTGCCGACATCCATACCGTTCACAGTGGGTATGTACACGTAATCATCGATTCCGTCAAAATACAATGCACCGCCGGCCCGTCCGGTTGTCCATGCGGCTCCATAGATGGTTCCTTCATTTGCTCCGGTTGAATCAACGGCCACATCTCCTGCTCCCTCATCAAACCTCCAGTAGGAAACCGGACCCTCGGGGCACGTTCCCTCTGCACTGACACTTCCAGGTACTGCTACCGCAAACATCATGGCGAGCAGCACCGCTACGAAAAAAATACCTGTCTTTCTAGGTTTCATATCTCTCCCTCCGTTATGGCCCATCAGAGTTTGCCCCTCCACGGCAGTCCCCCTAAGAGCCTGGCTAGATATATATATTTAATTATATTAATAATTTGGTTTTATATGAATCCATGCTATAACCTATAGCCCTCCGCACCCCCTCATGACCTACAGACGCTCGCCATCAATCCAAATGACTGCTATCACAAAAGGGCTTGTTGGATGACCAGCCGCACCTGCACAGTGTGACGCGGTTTCGAATTTCATAGATGTGACCATCGGCTGACTCGATGGGAATTCTACCGCGTACCCAAATCGGCCC
>CP070726.1:1560934-1580265 GCA_020350865.1 Thermoplasmata archaeon | reverse complement strand
GCAGCAATCCTTGACGAAGTTGAGGTTGAACACCCGGCAGCCAAGATGATGGTTGAGGTTGCCAAGACCCAGGACGAGGAATGCGGAGACGGGACCACCACGGCCGTGATTCTGGCAGGGGAGCTTCTGAAGAAATCCGAGGACCTTTTGGACCAGAACATACACTCCACGATCATATCCAGCGGATACAGGATGGCAGCTGAAAAAGCCAAGACTATCCTGGAGAATGTGGCAGAGTCCGTAGACATCAAAGACAAGAAAATGCTGAGGAACATAGCGAGCACGGCCATGATCAGCAAGAGCGTCAGTGCCTGGAGAGAGCACATGGCAAGGGTGGCCGTGGACGCGGTGACGAAGGTGGCCGAAGAAAGGGACGGAACCTGGACAGTGGACAAGGACAATGTCCAGGTGGTGAAGAAACAGGGTGGCTCCATCAGCGACACCGAGATGATAGCAGGTATAATCGTGGACAAGGAGCCTGTTCATCCGGGTATGCCAAAGAGGATCGAGAACGCAAAGATAGCACTGGTGGATTCGGCCCTGGAGGTGAAGAAGACAGAGGTCGATGCAAAGATACAGATCACTGACCCCACACAGCTGCAGGCATTCCTGGCAGAAGAAGAGAACATGCTGAAGAACATGGTGAAGAAGGTCAAGGAAGTCGGTGCAACAGTGCTGTTCTGCCAGAAGGGAATCGACGACCTTGCACAGCACTACCTGGCAAAGGAAGGCATCTACGCCGTGCGCAGGGTCAAGAAATCCGATATGGAGAAGCTCGGAAAGGCCACAGGCGGAAGCATAGTGACCAAGCTGGACGACCTGAGAAAGAGGGACCTGGGCACAGCAGCTCTGGTAGAAGAGAAGAATGTGGCCGACGACCAGATGACATTTGTCACCGGCTGCAGGAATCCCAAGGCCGTATCCATCCTGATTCGGGGCGGAACGGAGCATGTGGTGGATGAGATCGAGCGCTCCCTGGAGGATGCGCTTGGCGTGGTGCGCGTGGCCATCGAGGACGGCAAGATGGTTGCCGGCGGCGGCGCAACAGCCACGGAGATCGCCCTCAGACTGAGGAAGTACGCCTCATCCGTGGGTGGAAGGGAACAGATAGCAATCGAGGCCTTTGCAAACGCAATGGAGATCATTCCGCGCACACTGGCGGAGAATGCAGGTCTGGACCCCATAGACAAGCTCATCGAGCTCAGAAAGGCGCATGCAAGCGGCAAGAAGACGGCAGGCATCAACGTCTACACGGACAAGATAGTGGACATGAAAAAGGAGAACGTCATCGAGCCCCTGAGAGTGGGAAGGCCGGCCATAAGCTCTGCAACCGACGCTGCCGTGATGATCTTGAGAATCGATGATGTCATCGCTTCCAAGGGCGGCGGCGGACCACCGATGCCTCCGGGTGGACCTGGCGGCATGGGCGGAATGGACGAGTACTAAACCACCAACCTTTTCTCTTTTTTTTATTTTTCTTTTTAAACAATATTAATTAACCATGATATTTTACCCTCCCTGTATGCCGCAAAGGGTCACTGAGCTGTTTTCGGCCTTTAAAGGATTCGAAAAAGACGCCAAGAGGCTTGTCTGGGTCTCTGTCGTTGCTGCCATCAGCGATGCCTTTGTATGGTTTCTTCTCACCCTGTACCTGGATTCCCTGGGGTACTCTGAGGTGGAGCTCGGCAGTGTGATATTTGCAATGAGCATATCGTCCACTCTGCCCCTTCTCCTCTTCGGATACATAAGCGACCGCTTCGGCAGAAGGCGCATGATATTTCTAGGTGTCATACTGCGTGTGGTAGGTCTCGGTGTATTGGCCGGGGCCGATTCATTGACTGATTTTTACCTGGGGGCATCGGTCTGGGGTCTGGGTCATGCCACCTATGTCCCCGCCTTCATGGGCTTTCTATCGGAGAAGGTTGAGGAGCAGCGCCGCAAGTTCCTGTTTGGTTTCCAGATGTTTGGCAGCATGATCGCCTCGGCATCCACGGTTCTTGTGGCAGGGATGCTGCCTGATTTTCTCAGCTCCAGTTACAACTGGTCACTACATGAGAGTTATAGCGTTATATTCCTCATATCCCTGTGGTTTTGCCTTCTCCAGCTCTTTCCTCTGATGCTGACAAGGGATACACCATCAGCTGAATCTAGATTTAGGATAAAATCCCGCTCCAATGAAAAGAAGTCGTTGCCTCCCGTTCCAAGGGGGACACTCCTCATGCTCTGCATTCCCATGGCCCTCCTCGGTCTTGGAGCGGGGCTCGTCATCCCCTTCTTCCAGGTCTATTTCCGCTGGCGATTCGACACGTCCATCCAGGACATCGGCATTCTGTTTTCCCTGACACAGTTTCTTTGGGCAGGTGCCTATCTTTTGATGCCCAATGTGGCGGAGAGAAGAGGGAGTGTGAGCGCTATTACAACGGTCCACGCAGGGGCCATCGTTGCTCTGGTAGCAATCCCCATCTCACCTAACTTCTACTTTGTTGCCGTAGCCTACATAACCAGAATGGTGCTCATGAACTCCACATGGCCCATATTCCAGTCATATTCCCTGAGCCAGGTTCCAAAAGAGCACCGCAGCCTGACCCTGAGTGCCACCGACTTCAGCTTCAATGTGATGAAGGCAATCACGCCGCTTGCCGGAGGGTTCCTATTTGCACAAAGCCTGGAGCTCCCGTTCTTTATAACTGCCCTGCTTTACACTATAGCCACAATTACTTTCTTCTTATTTTTCAGAAAAAGAGACGACAGATCCGTAATAAATTCAAACGGGTCCACCTTACCGGTACACGATTCTAAAGAGACACGTTCCAGATAGCTTGGGTTTTGGCATGAATCCAGTAGCCCCTTCCCAGTTCGAAGTAATCCGTGGGGCCGATATCCTCCCATTCATTGGATGTCGCATTGTATGTCCAGATTGCATCAACATCCGTACCAAAGTCGAGAGTGTTCAGACCATCGGTCCTGTTGTAATTTGTACTTGATGGGTATCCTACCAGGTTCCAACCGGGTTTTAAGCTAATGGACTGGGAAGCTGTAAACTCAGAGCCCTTGACATAGAAAGTCGTACCGCCCGGTGCGGTGATGTGAATCCAGAGGCCCATGAAGTGGTCAATGCCTTCCAGATCGTTTAGGTGTGGAGGTTTCTGGGTGTGTGCAAACTTCCAGCTATCGACGATATCACTGGCATTGTACCACTGCACGGCGTCATAGTCATTGAGTATGGTTCCAAGAACAAATTGAAGGGATGTGTTCGTTTGATTCAAGGGGAGGGAGATGAGGTTCCATCCCGGTTCAAGAAAGAGCTGGAAACTGTCAGCAATTGTTATCTGAACCGAAGCGATGTTGTTGTTCTCATCCAGTTCAAAGTAATCATCGAGGGCATCCACAAAGACAAAGATCTCTTGGGTCCCATTGAATCCAGCGGTATCCCAGGATAATTGGGTTTGGTTGATTGCGTGGGCCGGGATGCTCAAAATACTTTTCCCCAGTAATATTCCATCCCCACTGGGGTCTCCTGCATAGTAATGCACTACGACGCCTTCGGCCGTATAGTTACCGAGATTGGATACATTCACATAGATGTCAACAGTGTCTCCTTCGCCGGGATCATCATCCGAGAATGTGATGTCGGGGGTGAAGACCGCAGGATCAGGTATCATGCTCTGTTTGTACACTGCAAGTTTCGGATCGCCCACCACCACATCCATCCAGCCAAGGTAGGCCGATGCCATATAGTAGCTTTCGGCCATAAAGAACCCCTGGGTATAAGCGTCGAATAAAATATCAGGGTGGGCGCAGGCGCCGAGGAACGGTTCGTACACATACCCCTTGACGCCCGTGACCCCATCTCTGATCAGGTCCGCGATCAGCGACTGGCCGTAACCAGTGGGGTAGTTGAAACTCCTTGCACTGGTTGATACGTATGTTTCGGCCAGGGCACCCAGAGTCCATTCGTTATCGGGTTTGATTTCGTACAGCCTTATATCATCGACAAATACCGTGCCGCTGGATTTCGAGAGACTCACAATCACCGAGATGTTGGTGACACCCTCAATTGGCTCGAAATGGGGCTGGGAAAGCGTCACCCAGGTAGTGGTGGTGCCTGTGCGTGCGCGTCCATTGTAGTATTTGACGATATTTCCCTCGGAGTCATATGCAATGATTTGCATATAGACACCCTTGTCCGCCGACACCCCGGAGAGGTTTGCATATCCTACGGCGTAGTATCTCTTCTCGGGCTTTAACGTGTAATTCTGTCCAATAAAGGTTGCATTCTGGCTTGTGGCGTTCCTCGTTATCCTCACCGACCATGTCCCGGATCTGATTTCCGTGTCATTTCTCTCGCAAGAACCTATGCCGGTGTCATTTACTCGGTACCAGTTGTCCGGTACACCGTCGCCGTCGGCATCGCTTTCGAGCCCAGGGTTGAGCAGAGAGTTAGTTGGGTAGTAGGCGTCGTTGCTGCCCCAGCTCGTGTACCCTGATACATTGGCCTGGTCGGTTAGAAAGGTGGTTGTCTCGTCAAGGTAGCTGTCGAAGCCGTTTGCCGTGAGTGCGGCATTGGCGTTCCGCATCCAGTCATTGGCCACCTGGTAGCTCGGATTATCCCTTAATGGGTCCACATCCAGCACGAACGTGCCCTTTTTCCCGACGGCTCCTGGAACCTTGTCCACAAGCCCCTTTGTCTCTGTGGTGTTGTAGCCGGTGAGCCTTGTGACGAGGAAAAAACCGTAATCGTTGAACGTGAATTCCTGGTAGGGAAAGATGTTGTGATAGGGATTATCGACCTCTCCCGGAGCACCGATTTGCATGGCATATGTTCCGAGAATGAGGGCCAGGTCGGAATCGACAGAGGAACGGTCATAGACATAGGATAAATCATCCGAGGTATCGACCTCCGAAACCCGAAGCGGCACACCCTTGGTGGTGACAATGAAGTTGATTATACCTTCAAGCCCGTTATTCAGGATATGCATCTCTACAGGCGCCCTTATCTCGTTTTCAAAAGTGTCCCGGGTTATGGTCTCGGCAGTGGAAGTGGTGATGTTGCACACGTTGATATCCGGGATGTTGCGCAAATCTTTGAAATAATCGGCTATTTCCATGGACACGGCGGAGTTATTGTTCCTTACTATCAGGACATCGCTGTAATCCACCAAACTTGTGTATTCATCCGCCGATGATCGTGTCTCCCGGAACTCGGGTGAGGGAGTTGCAGACCTAAAGGCAAGTCTTTCTTCGGGATTCGATGTTGTATCCAAGGATTCCTTCCCGGGATGTCTGTATTCAATTAAAAACACATTGTCAGTGGCGATGACTAAAACAAATAACAGCAGCACGGTCGCTGTCTTGATTGCATAACCTCTGGGCTCGAAAGCAATTCTTGCCCCCATTGTAACCGACCTGAATTTGATTTACCAAATGATATGTGTCTACTATCCATATATAATTTTGGAGGTTTGAGCATGAGTGGTTCCTGATAGATGGGGAAGTGCACATTCCGATAAACTTTATATCGAAAAAGCCTGATACCCTTGCACTTCGGGGGAGTTTAAGTTGACTGAGGTAGTAATATTAAGCGGAGTTAGAACCGCGATTGGCAAGTTCAATGGGACTTTGAAGGACTTTTCTGCACAAAAGCTCGGAGCAATAGCCATCAAGGAAGCAGTTGTCCGGGCAGGCATAGAGGGCAAGGACATCGACGAGGTGCTCATGGGCAATGTGGTTGCGGCAGGTCTGGGACAGAATCCGGCAAGGCAGGCCATGATATATGCCGATTTACCCGTGGGAATCGGTGCCGCCACAGTGAACAAGGTATGTGGCTCGGGCCTCAAGACGGTGATGATGGCAGCGTCTGCAATCAAGGCAGGTGATGCGGATCTCATTGTTGCCGGCGGTATGGAGAACATGAACCTGGGCCCTTATCTTCTGAATAAGGCAAGGAGTGGATATCGCCTGGGCGACGGCAAACTCATCGATGCCATGGTCAACGACGGGTTATGGGATGTGTACAACGATTTTCACATGGGCAATACAGGGGAGATAATTGCTGAAAAGTACAACGTCGGCCGTGAGGACGCCGACGAACTTGCCTTTCAGAGCCATCAAAAGGCCGCAGAGGCCATCACGGGAGGCAAGTTCAAGGACGAGATCGTACCGGTGCAGATACCGCAGAGGAAGGGCGACCCGGTAACCTTTGAAACCGATGAAGGTGTGAGGGAGGACACATCCCTTGAGAAGCTGGCCAAGCTCAAACCGGTTTTCAAGGAGGACGGTCTGGTTACTGCAGGCAACGCATCCCAGATTTCCGACGGTGCAGCCGCGGTTGTGGTGACCTCCAGGGCAAAGGCAGAAGAGCTCGGTGCAAAGCCCATGGCCAAAATCATCGATTACAATACAGGGGGCGTGGCACCCGAGCTGGTCATGGAGGCACCCATACCCACAACCCGGGCCCTTTTGGAGAAAACGGGTTTTACAATCGATGACCTTGATCTGTTCGAGCACAACGAAGCCTTTGCCTCAGCCTCTGTAGCAGTTCACAGGGAGCTCAACGTGCCGCTTGAGAAGTTCAACGTTCACGGAGGAGCAGTGGCCTTAGGCCACCCCATCGGATGCAGCGGAACCAGGGTGCTCGTGACTTTATTGCATGCATTGAAACAGAGAGGTTTGAAGAGAGGACTGGCCACCCTGTGTCTTGGAGGAGGCAATGCAGTGGCCATGATAGTTGAAATGGAATGATGGGGGAAGAAAGATGGAAATAAAAACCATAGGAGTGCTGGGTGCAGGACTCATGGGCAACGGCATAGCACAGGTGTTTTCACAGGCAGGCTACGATGTCGTCATGAGGGATATCGAGGACAGGTTCGTGGAGAACGGTATGGCGGCCATAACAAAGAACCTGGACAAAAGCGTGAAAAAGGAAAGAATCACAGCCGAAGAAAAAGACGCCATCCTTGGACGGATCAAGGGCACCACCAATATGGGGGATCTGAAGGATGTTGATTTCATAGTGGAGGCCGTAATCGAGAATGCCGATTTAAAGAAGCGGGTATTCAAGGAACTGGAGGAATTGTGCAAGCCCGATATCATCTTCGCCTCGAACACATCCTCCATCTCCATAACCGAGCTCGGTGCCGCAACCTCGAAACCTGACAGGTTCATAGGTATGCACTTCTTCAATCCGGTTCCTGTAATGAAACTGGTTGAGGTCATTCGCGGCATTGCCACCTCCGATGAAACAACACAGATGGTGGTGGATTTGGCCACAAAACTAGGGAAAACACCGGTAGAGGTCAATGATTATCCCGGTTTTGTCTCCAACCGTGTCCTCATGCCCATGATAAACGAGGCCATCTACTGCCTCATGGAAGGCGTGGGAACAAAAGAAGCCATAGACAATGTGATGCAGCTCGGCATGGCCCATCCCATGGGTCCCCTGGCCCTGGCCGATTTAATTGGCCTGGACACGTGCCTACACATCATGAACGTACTGCAGGACGGCCTCGGGGATCCGAAGTACAGGCCGTGCCCGCTTTTAAAGAAGATGGTTGCCGCAGGGTACCTGGGGAGGAAGACGGGTAAAGGGTTCTACGAGTATTGAGCTGGAATTAGCCTTTTGCACCAATTTGGGGTTAATTAAGTTGCGTAATTTACATCTATACCTAATCTAAAGATGCTGCGGTGAGTAAGCGGAAAGCAGAGCACCTACCCATAACCAGCTTTTGCATTGGACTGACTTACACGCACTCAACAATTTTAAATATCAAGACATTTATCTATTTATTGAGGGATTCTGAGGAAAAAAGTGGGAAGATGAAAAAGATAGCAGCCATCGGGATCATAGGGTTGATGACGATCGCGTGCATGATGGTAGTTTTGGGACTAATAAGCGAAAATGCCAGTGCAAATACCTGGAGCACGGAAACAATAGATTCCTCTGGTTATACAGGCCATTGGACATCGATAGATTTGGATGGTAACGATTATCCTCATATAGGCTATCAAGATATGACCGATGATGTTCTCAAATATGCAGGATGGACTGGTAGCTCATGGGATATCCAAATTGTCGATTCCGAGGGCGATGCCGGTAGGTTCGCCTCTTTGGCAGTTGATACTGGTAACAATTCTCACATAAGTTATCACTATTCTGGCAGTGGTGATCCTGTCCACTTTCACGATCTAAGATATGCTAAATGGACCGGTACGGATTGGAGTATTCAAACCGTGGATTATTTAGGTGATGTAGGATACCAATGTTCGATAGCACTCGATTCAAGCGATTATCCTCACATTAGCTATTGGGATGAGGATAACCACAATATAAAATATGCAAGATGGACTGGTGGAGGCTGGAGCATTGGGATTGTAGGTCATGCAGGTTCGTTTGAGTTCTCTGATGAACGTACAATTTCAATAGATTTAGATTCCAATGATTATGCACATATCGCTTATTTTGAAGGAGACAACAAGGATCTTAAATACGCTAATTGGACAGGTAGCGGTTGGAACATAGTAACCGTGGACTCAGTAGGAGAGGTAGGTCATTGTGTTTCAATAGAGGTAGACAGTAGCGATTACCCGCATATCAGTTATTTTGATTTTACCAATTGGGCATTAAAATACGCCCATTGGGACGGAAGCGGCTGGAATGTGGAAACGCTCGACTCTTCTGGAGAAGTGGGTTATGCAACGTCTATTGCACTTGACAATGATGATTTTCCTTATATTTCCTATTATGATGGTAAAAATAACGATCTCAAGTTGGCATGGTATAATGCTAGTGGTTGGCAGTTTGAATTTGTAGATACCGCCGAATCAGTGGGAGGGTACACCTCGATAGGGATCGACTCTACCGAGAATATTCACATCAGTTATTATGACTATACCAACAGTGCCCTTAAATATGCAAGAAAAAACCCTATTGTGCCAGGTGCACCGACTGGATTAACTGCAATCCCAGACGATACACAAGTATCACTTTCATGGAATCCTCCTTCAAATGACGGCGGGTCAGCAATAACCAACTACACGATATATAGAGGCTTGACGTCCGGTGGGGAAACATGTCTAACCACCATTGGTGATATGCTTTCTTACATCGATACAGATGTTACGAACGGACAAACCTATTTTTATACAGTGAGTGCTACAAACAGTGTAGGGGAAGGCGCACAATCTAATGAGATAAATGCCACTCCAGGTGCAAGGCCGAGTACACCAACTGGACTTATCGCAACTCCCGGTGATGCGGAGATAACGCTGTCCTGGAATGCACCTGCTGATAATGGTAGTTCTCCAATTACAAACTACACGATTCACAGAGGCACGACATCTGGTGGAGAGACCTATCTTATCACCATTGGCAATGTTCTGATATATACCGATCCCGGCCTTACAAATGGCCAAATTTATTACTATAAGGTTAGTGCGACTAATAGTTACGGAGAGGGACCTTTATCAAATGAAGCAAATGCTATACCTGTTACTGTGCCGAGCTCACCAACTGAGCTTCAGGCCGTTCCAGGTGATGCACTGGTGTCATTAACTTGGGCTGAACCTATTGATGATGGGGGTTCCCCGATCACCAACTACTCGATTTATAGAGTAACAACATCGAACGAAGAATCATATCTAACTTCTATTGGGACGGTACTCTTCTATAATGACTTAGATGTGGTTAATGGCCAGACTTATTATTATAAAGTAAGGGCTGTGAATAGCGTTGGAGAAAGTATATTTTCCAATGAGGCGAACGCTACACCTGCAACGATTCCAAGTGCACCTGCGGAATTTAACGCTATACCGGGTGATTCCCAAGTGTCGCTGTCTTGGAATGCTCCAGCGAATGATGGTGGTTTCTCGATATCAAATTACACGATTTATAGGGGCACCATACCGAATGGAGAGGCATCTTTGACCATTATTGGGAACCTTACTACTTACATAGATTTGGATGTTATCAACGGGCAGATTTACTATTACAAAGTAAGTGCCGTAAACAGAGTGGGGGAGGGGTCCCTTTCCAATGAAGTGAATGCAACACCAGGTACAACGCCAAGTGAGCCAATCAACCTGACTGCGACTCCAGGTGATGCTGAAATATCACTCTCCTGGAACACTCCTTCCGATGACGGGGGCCATACTATCACCAACTACATCATCTACAGAGGTACAACCTCTAGCGGAGAAATCTTTCTAACCATCATTGGGGATGTTCTGACATATATCGACTTGGGACTCACCAATGGACAGATATACTATTACACCGTAAATGCCGTGAACAGTGAGGGCGAAGGTGAGCAGTCCAATGAAGTCAATGCAACTCCAGGAACGACACCAGACGCACCAACAGGGCTCGTTGTCGAGCCGGGTGATGCACAAATATCATTATCCTGGGATGCCCCCGTAGATAATGGTGGATATCCAATAATCAGCTATGCGATCTATAGAGGTTCAACATCAGGAGGAGAAACATATCAGACTACAATAGGTAATGTTTTGATGTATACGGATTCTGGCCTTACAAACGGCCAAACCTATTATTATCAGGTCAGTTCAATTAACAGTGTTGGAGAAAGCCCTTTATCAAATGAAGCCAGTGCCACGCCAGTTACAGTACCGGACCCACCAACCGAGCTCTCAGCCGCTTCAGGCGATGGGCAAGTATCACTGTTTTGGACTGAGCCTTCTGATGATGGCGGGTCCGCAATAAGCAAATATAGGATTTACAGAGAGAAAAAACCTGGTCAAGTAAATTATCTCGTTACTGTGGGCAACATATTCACATACATTGATAAAGGCCTCTTAAACGGGCAAACGTATTATTATAAAGTGAGTGCTGTTAACAGCGCTGGAGAAGGATCGAAGTCAAATGAAGCTAATGCTACACCTGTTGCTGTGCCGAGTGCACCAATAGATTTGATTGCGATAGCAGGCAATGGGAATTTATCGTTGTCTTGGATGACACCTTCTTCAGATGGCGGTTCGCCTATCATAAGCTATAAGATTTATAGAGGAACTACCTTAGACGAAGAAAGGCTGTTAATTACTGTAGGCGATGTTTTGACATATACTGACACAGGACTTACGAACGGCCAGACATATTATTATAAAGTTAGTGGAGTCAATAGCGTTGGTGAGGGCTCTAAGTCGAACGGTGCAAGTGCTACCCCTAAAGGAGTCCCATCAGCACCACAGGACTTGAAAATAATTGCGGGTGACGGACAGGTGAAATTGACTTGGTCTGAGCCAAACTCAGACGGCGGTTCACCAATAACCGACTATAAAATCTACAAAGGTGATACGCCAGATGGAGAGACATATCTAACGACTTTGAGCAATGTCTTAATATTCATCGATAGAGACCTCATTAATGGGAAAACGTATTATTATAAAGTGAGTGCTGTCAATGATATCGGTGAAGGTTCTAAATCAGATATAGCCGCTATCGCTTTAATTGCCCCAGACAACGAGAAGAATGATGTTTCATGGCTCTGGATAATTGCGGGGATTATTATTACAACCATTATTCTATCCCTGATAGCAATATTGTTTATGAGAAAGAAAAAACAAGAGGATACATTGTATCCTTCGATACTATCTCATTCACAAACTGTGTCTGATACCCAAAGACAACAATCCAAACAGCAAATTCGTTGTCCTGAGTGTGGAAGGCAATTTCAAATAAATGTGTGGTATCTCCCTACCGAAGTTCAATGCCCTTATTGCAATTTAAGGGGGGTATTCGAGGGGGAATAAGCTATTTTAAGTCAAGGACGATAACTTGAACTAAGCCTAAAAATCCCATAACCAGGGGAATTGGAAATCCCCCTTTTTTCTTGCCATTTGCTATTGCAAGTGGATTGCTTCTATTTGTTGATAACAAGAAGAAGTGGCTGACGGCGATCCAAGCTTCCCGTGGGCTCGCGCACCACAGTACCACAGGGAACGCTGGTGGGCTTAACTTCTGGGTTCGGGATGAGACCAGGTGTAGCCCCACCGCCATGGCCGTCATACCCTTTCTTAATGCGCCCTATGTCCGAAGGTTTATTTATAGCTTTCTTTTCCAAAGCGTGAAAATCCCCGGAATCCAGCTTCAGCCACAATTAACTATAAAAACCGCGAAAGTCATTCCCGCCCGGGGTGAGGTATGCATGGCTAAGATATTGGTGTGCTACTATTCCAAATCGGGCAATACGAAAGCGATGGCCGAGTACATCGCTGAAGGTGCAAGGCAGGAGAATGTTGAGGTCATCCTCAAGGACGTTGAGGAAACCGAGGTGGACGAGCTTTTGAACTATCAGGGCATCATTCTCGGTTCCCCGACTTACTACGGTGCATGCGCTGCACCCATCAAGGACCTCATTGACGAGAGCGTGAAGTTCCACGGCAAGCTGAACGGCAGGGTGGGCGGTGCGTTCACATCCAGCGGCAATCTGGCAGGGGGAAACGAGACCGTTATCATGGGTCTTCTTCAGATGCTCATGATACACGGCATGATAGTCAAAGGGGACCCCTCGGGCAACCACTACGGTCCAGTGGCCGTGGGCATGCCGGATGAGGAAGCAAAAGAGGAGTGCACAGCCTACGGCAAGAACATAGCGAAGCTCACGAAGCGGCTGTTCGATTAGGTGAAAACATGTTCGAGAAGAGAGAGTTCAGACGGTATCAGGGTGTGAAAAGAGAGGACATCTACCCTCAAATCTGCGATTTCTGGGCAAGGCAGGGATTCTACGTTGCCCAGCTTTCTCCCTTCCACATACAGGGACAGAGCTACATCTCGAAAATCGGGCTGAGAAGGGAGTTCTTCCTCAGGATGGATGAACAGGGGGGCAATACATATATCGACCTGCAGTTCCAGGCAAAGATCACGGACGAGGGTTTGGTCGGTGGGGCCGCTGCCGCCGTGATTTTCTGGCCTGTTGCACTTGTGGGCGGAGCACTATCGTACAAAGAATACGAGGACGATGCGAGAAACCTCATGTGGAGCTTCTGGGGTTTTGTGGATCAGATGACCAATCAGAGCGGTGTTCCCACCCAGCCGCCCCTGCCTCCGGCACCCCCGCCGCCGGCTGTCCCCGGTCGACCCGCAGCTCCCTGCAAAGGCTGCGGAGCCCTTCTGCCCCAGGACTGGAAGGCCTGCCCGTACTGCGGAAAGGCGCTTACTGAGTGATATTGCAGTCCGTTTACCCGCAGGAAACATATCTTCCCAAAGAAAGGTTAAAACCCTTGTTTTCCCCTGAAAAATACCCTATTTTATAAACCCAAAATGATAAATAGAAAATACAATATACTGCCTCGAAATTATTAAAAATGAGCAAAAAAATGGGGAAATAGTATGATTGGTGGATCACTTATTATGTTTTCACTGCTCGCGGCATTGTTCGCCCTGATGTTCGCATTGTTTCTCACCAAAAGAATTCTCAGGGCCGATACCGGTTCCGAGGAGATGCGGAAGATATCGGACGCCACGCGAAGCGGAGCCATGACATACCTGAAAAGGCAGTACCTGGCCATCGTATACTTCATGATCGTCATGATATTGGCCCTGACACTGTTCATCGGCCCACTCACCACCATCGCCTTCGTCCTGGGGGCTGCACTGTCAGCCTTTGCGGGTTTCATCGGCCTGAACATCGCAACTAAGGCCAACGTGAGAACGGCTGAAGGGGCGAGGCAGGGTCTGAACAAGGGCCTTAGAATCGCCTTTTCCAGCGGTGCTGTCATGGGCCTTTCCGTGGTGGGCCTGGGCCTTCTGGGTCTTTCGGTGATGTACATCTTCCTATCAGGTGTGCTTGCAGACGATCTCGGAACACTCACCACGGTCATCGCGGGCTTCGGCCTGGGTGCAAGCTCCATTGCACTGTTTGCCAGGGTGGGCGGCGGCATATTCACAAAGGCCGCGGATGTCGGTGCCGATCTTGTGGGCAAGGTGGAGGCCGGTATTCCCGAGGACGACCCGAGAAATCCCGCCACAATCGCGGATAACGTGGGAGACAATGTGGGTGACGTGGCCGGCATGGGTGCCGACCTGTACGAATCCTATGTGGGCTCCATCATCGCCAGCATGGCCCTGGGATATGTGGCATTCCACCGCGGAGACCTGCCCATGGCTGCCCTGCTTCTCCCCATGGTCATCGCCGGTGTTGGCATATTCTCATCCATCATCGGCACATTCTTTGTTCGGACCGGGGAGAGGGCCGAGCAGAGGGAGCTTCTTTTGGCTCTAAGAAAAGGCATCTACCTGAGCGCAATTCTCGTAACCGGCCTTTCGCTGCTTGCTGTGTTTGTTATTCTGGGTGCCGAATATATTGCCGTTTTCGGGGCCATCCTATCAGGCCTTGTGGCAGGTATAATAATCGGGATCAGCACCGAGTACTACACATCGGATACATACTCCCCCACAAGGGAGCTGGCCGAATCCTCGGTGACCGGGGCGGGCCCCACCATCATAAACGGACTTTCCGTGGGCATGAAGAGCACCATGTTCCCCATGATCACCGTGGGAGCCGCAATCATTCTGGCCTATTTCTTTGCAGGTCTGTACGGCATAGCCATCTCGGCTGTTGGCATGCTTTCCACACTGGGCATCACCCTGGCAACGGATGCCTATGGACCGGTGGCAGACAATGCAGGGGGCATCGCAGAAATGGCGCATATGGACAAAAAGGTACGAAAGAGAACGGATGCCCTGGACGCCCTGGGCAACACCACGGCTGCTACCGGTAAGGGCTTTGCCATAGGCTCAGCGGCCTTGACGGCCTTGGGATTGACAGTAGCGTATATGGATGCAGCAGGTATTACCGATATTTCACTGACCAATCCAGGTGTCATAGTCGGTCTGTTTATCGGGGGGATGCTGCCATTCATATTCTGCGCCATGTCCATGCAGGCCGTGGGCAGGGCCGCATCCGAGATAGTTGAGGAGGTGAGGAGGCAGTTCAGGCAGATCCCCGGCCTAATAGAAGGCAAGGCCGATCCGGATTACACAACCTGTGTTGATATAAGTACCAAATCGGCCCAAAGGGAGATGATTCTGCCCGGTCTCACTGCGGTGGTGGTGCCCGTGGTTGTGGGCCTTCTTCTGGGCCCCCTGGCCCTTGGCGGTCTGCTTGTCGGTGCGTTGGTCACCGGTTTCCTGATGGCAGTGATGATGGCCAATGCAGGTGGGGCATGGGACAATGCCAAAAAATATATCGAGGCAGGACATTATGGAGGTAAGGGGTCCATGCCGCACAAGGCCGCCGTGGTCGGAGACACAGTGGGGGACCCGTTCAAGGACACATCGGGACCGTCGCTCAACATACTCCTCAAGCTCATGTCCATCGTATCGTTGGTCTTTGCCACTTTCATAGTGCAGTGGACCATCGTTGGTTGAGGTAAAGAAAAAGAATTGGTTTGATTGAATCTATAGGCAGTTGATTAATATGTATCAAATAATAACGAAAGAAGAGGTCGTGAGAATACCACCTGAACAGCTCACAGAGAAAATAGACGAGGTGATCGAGCGCCTGACCCATCAGAATTTCGAGGGCAAGATCACGAAAAACGGGGGATTCACTGTTCTCGCCTCGAACATCCAGAGGGTGGGGGAGGGAAGGATAGTCCACGGTGACGGCGCTGTGTACCAAGGGGTAAGATACGATGCCTTGGAGTTCTATGCCGATATGCAGGAGATAGTGCACGGAACCGTTTGCGAGATGCTGAAGTACGGCGCCTTTGTCCGTTTCGGCCCCTTGGATGGACTGTTGCATATCAGCCAGATCATGGATGACCGCATAGATGTGGATGTTGCCAATTCAAGGCTTCTTGGCAAGGACACGCGCCGTGATCTCAAGGTGGGGGACGATGTTAGGGCGAGGGTGGTGGCCGTGAGCATAAACGAGCGCAGTCCGAGGGAAAGCAAAATCGGCCTCACCATGAGGCAGCCGTCTCTGGGCAAGTTCGAATGGATCGATGAGGACATTAAAGGCCAGGCACCCAAAAAGGTCGAGAAGAAGAAAAAGGGCAAGAAGGGCAAGAAGAAGAAGAGCGGTTGAAGGTAAGAGGTTGATGACATGAAGACGATTAAGGCCTGCAAAACATGCAGGATCATAACAGAAGAGGACAAATGCCCTATATGCGGGGAGAAGACCTCCCGGGAATGGCAGGGTTATCTGATCATGGTCAATCATCAGCGTTCCGAGATAGCCAAGAAAGTGGGTATCAATGCCAATGGAAAATACGCCCTCAAGGTCAGATAAGGATTTCTTTTCATTTTCGGCGCGGCTTTTGCTGCCAGACGAACTGAGAGACGAGCTCAAGGTGCCGCTGGGAAAGGTGGTGAGCGAATCTAAGCTTTTGAATATCATTAAAAATTTTGATAAAGTGGTGACCGTCGGCGATCTGTGCTCCCTGACACTTTACAGAATGGATGTGGTTCCGGATATCGCCTGTGTGGACTTTCAGACAAGAAGGGGCGAGGTTGCCCAGATGAGGGAGGAGATACAAAAAATCGGGCAAATAGTTATTAATGTGAACAACCCTGCAGGGGAAATAACCAGGGAGCTCTGGGACGCTGTATTGAGGGCCTATAAGTCCCCTGCTCCCGTGAGAATCGAGGTTCTCGGTGAGGAGGACCTTGCCGCCCTGCCCTGCATCTGGCTGGCACCTGAAGGTACGGCTGTGGTGTACGGCCTCCCCGATGTGGGGCTCGTGGTGGTGTTTGCAGATTCCGAAGTGAAGATGAAGGTCAAAGACGTGCTTGACAAGATGATATGAATACGGGGCTTGATTGCATGGAGATAGAGATCATCTCGAAGAAGGAAAACCCCCTTCTCGAAAGAATGGAAGTCAATTTTAAGGTGACCCATCCTGCGGAGGTCACACCGAACCGGAAGGACGTTCGGGATGGGATTGCCGAGGAGCTCAAGGTCCCAAAGGACAGAATAGTAATCGATCGCATGAACTCGGAGTTCGGAAAACCCGAAACAGTGGGTTATGCGAAGGTCTACAAGAAGAAGAAAGACGCCCAAGAGGTGGAAACGAAGGCGGTGCTCAAGAGAAATAACCTGCTGGAGGAAAAAAAGGAAAAGAAGGAGGAAGAGGGCAAGAAAGGGTGATTACAGATGTCCAAGATTCAGTATTACGAGGTATCGGACGGCAATCTCATAAGAAAGAAGAGGACCTGCCCCAAGTGCGGAGACGGCGTCTTCCTGGCGGAGCACAAGGACAGGATTTCATGCGGAAGCTGCGGTTACACGGAGTTCAAAAAGAAGGAGAAGCCCAAGAAGGAGACGGTGGAGACCAAGAAGCCGGCCGTACCTGATACTGGAGCGCCCAGCCTCTTCGAAGAGTAGCTTCTTTTGGGCCTGTAGTGTAGCAATCGGGGTGTAAAGTCGCCCTGACTACAATGGATATCACTGGGGCCTCCGGCATCCATTCCCGGATGGGGTGAGCCCTAAACTCGGGTTCAAATTGCACTGCGTGCATGAAAATCCCGGCAGGCCCGCTTCTCTCTTTTAATATTTCTATTTCTGGTAAATTGATTAACTAGCCTTCAAGATCCTCTCGTAGATCCCCTTCACCTTCTTTGCGGTCTTGTCCCATGAATAGGTCCGCACCTTCTTTCTCCCGTCCCTGCCCATCTCTTTGGCCTCATCCTCGTGTTTCAGAAGATATACGATCTTCTTTGCCAGGGCGGAGGCATCGCCGGGTCTGACGAGGTATCCGTTCTCCTTGTTCTTCACGAGCTCCGGTATGCCTCCCACCTTGGTGGCCACCACGGGTTTGCCGCATGCCATGGCCTCCATCAACGATAAACCCCAGCCCTCCATCCTCGAGGGCAGGGCAAAGACATCGCAGGCTGCATAGTATTTGGGCAGTTCGCTCTCTTCGATGTCGTATGCGAATTTCACAGAGTCCCTTATGCCCAGTCGTTTGATGAGGATATTGAAGAACGTTCTTTCACCCCGGCTGCTGCTGAAGGCCTCCTTTCCCACAGCCAAAAGCTTTGCATCGGGTATATCTTTTTTAATCAGCTCCATTGCATAAAGCAGGTATTCAAGGCCCTTTCTGGGCTCCGTCCCCCCCACAAACAGTACGAGAGGGCCATCACCGAGCTCGTGCTTTTCCCTGACCTTCTTTCCCTTCACCTTCAGGTTAAAGACCTTCAGTTCTATGCCGTTGTACGTGAGGTATGACTTGATGCCGTAATCGGTCTTCAACTGACGCTGCCAGTATTTTGAAACCACCATCTTCTGGTCGCAGGCGAGAATCCCCCTTTCCTGGATTTCATTGAGTTTGTTAATACTGAAGGAATCGATGTGGTGAATGGTTCTTACGGTGGGAGCGGGAAGATTCCATTTATCCCTCAACTTGAACAATGCGTTGCCGCCTATGCAGTCGTGTGTGTGGTAGATGTCGAAGTCCTTGGGCAGGTTCTTCACGTACAGGCCGATCATCTGATTCGTCAGTTTAACCGCATTGTTAGACTTGGGGTCAAAGCCGTAGATGTAGCTGGGAACCGAAAGGGGCCGGTGGAACCGGACTTCCTCTTTTTTCTTCTTCTGCTTAAGGTTGAACAGCGAAAAGAGCTCCACATTCACGCCCTGTTTGGCGAGCGCCTCGGCCAGTTTCGAGGCGTGCACGACCCCCCCTCTGGGCCGTGTCTGATAAGTCATCATGGCCACTCTCATACTCTCGCCCCCGTGGGGTAATGCGGCCCAATGTAAATAAATATAACCTCGAAGGCAAGGGGGATTTTGTAAGGGTTAGTCAGGGCTAGAGAGGGACTTCCCATGTTCGTTCCTGGGTGGCGTAGATCCAGTCTCCCTATCCAAATATGAGAGGAGACTATTTCTTAAAGGTCCGCGGTGGCCTTGGTGGTCTCCGTTTTTCGGGAATCTCTGGGGTAGCGGGAGGCTCAGGAGAAGGTTCTTCAGCTTCTTCGGCTATTTCCGGTTCCGATGGTTGTTCCTCGGGTTCCTCTTCCTCTGGGGTGCTCTCCTCCTCTTCGGTAATCCCATCCCCTTCTGTAATCTCATCCTCACCTGTAATTTCCTCCTCTTTGGTTATCTCATCCTCACCCGTAATTTCCTCCTCCTTGGTAGTACCGTCCTCTTTAGCAATTTCCCCTCCTTTAGGAATATCTTCTTCTTTCGTAATCTTCTCTCCCTTTCTCCTGGATAATAGGAATAATAACAAAACCACTGCAACGAGTGCGATTATCAGGAAAATCCACCAATAGTGCTCAAGAAACGATTTTTCAGGTTCCTTGGATATGTCGGGTATCAACGGGTCGGTGCCCTTATCCACCTCATCTCCGTCAACAATGCCATCCCCGTCGG
>CP070726.1:1554486-1560834 GCA_020350865.1 Thermoplasmata archaeon | reverse complement strand
CAGCATTACGGAACCACAACACAGTTGCCCAGAACGTTGGAGGTGATGGCCCAGAGGAGGGATTCTGTGCAGGAGATTGAGTTCATTAAAACGAAAAATCTGTGGGGCTATCACCTCATAAGATACAGTGGTTTCCAGGTGTTTATGGCGGATTTGGAAAAGGCGGTCATCGATGCCGTGGTCACCGAAAGGTTGCCCATGGATGAGATGCTATCCGCCATCAGACAATGTGACATAAAGAAATTGGAGGAATACACCCTGAGAACTGATAAGAGTTCTATGAAGAAAGTAGGGTATGTCGCCGATATCGGAGGATATTTTATGAAAGGAGTGTATGATCGTGTAAAAAAGGATAGGAATTATGTGCAGTTCTATACAACAGAAGGTAAGAACAGATGGAGGATTACTGGTGATTGACCTAGATACTTTTAAACGGATTGCTAAAACAAAAGGGATAACGAACCTAGGTTATGCTGAGAAGGACTACTTCCAGGAGATAGTCATGTTGGGTGTCTCCAGGGAGGCTCCAGAACTCGTTTTCAAGGGCGGCACAGCCCTCTATAAAATGCATGGTCTGGACAGGTTTTCGGAGGACTTGGACTTCTCAGGAAGAATCGAGAAACAGGAGGTGAATAGGATAGCTGCATACCTTGAGGATTTCGGATATGAAACCGAGGTTGTAATAAAGAATATGAAAACCGGAAGCCTTTTGACCTTCATCGCCAACGGGTTTCTATATCAGGGAACTCCCGAGAGCCGGGCAAGGGTTCAAATGGATGTCAGCAAGGGGGGGACCAGTCTTGATCCGAAATGGCTTTCGTTCTTTTCTCTCTATCCGGATGTTCCGTCATTCAGGCTCAGAGTCATGGATTTGGAGGAGATCATGGGTGAGAAGTTGAGAGCACTGGTCGTTAGAAAAAAGGCCAGGGATGCCTACGATATCTGGTTCCTTCTAAATAAGGGTGTCAAGATAGAACCATCTTTGATACGAGAAAAGCTAGAATTATACGGAATTGAACTGGACCGCACAGTATTGCGGGTTACTTTAGAGGAATGCAAGGGGATTTGGAAAAGGGAATTGAAGACATTGATTTGGGAGATGCCGGAGTTTGCGGTTGTTAGGGACAAAATCATGGAGGCGTTGGCTGGGTCTTTAGATTAAATTGCAGGTCATGTGTAAAAACATGACGTTTATCAAATTGTTTTATTAATGAAATATTTGAGGAGATCGACGATATCAAATGAACTTCTCCTAAGATTCACTTATTTTTGGTTGAAAACATAAAACAACTATTTTCGACGGTGGGGTGGACGGGGCGGTAAGCGCTTTTCCCCCTTAGCTTCCTTCTTAACTATCTTACCGGGTTTTTCCTCCGGTCCTTCCCATCCTTCGGGTTTTTTCACTTCCCCTGGTTCTTCTGCTATCTTCGCCTCTGGCTTCTCTTCGGGCTTTTCCTCTTCCACCGGTTCTTCCCCAATCTTCTCCTCTGGCTTCTCTTCGGGCTTTTCCTCCTCCACCGGTTCTTCCCCAATCTTCTCTTCTGGTTTCCCTTCGGGCTTTTCCTCTACAAGTTCCTTTTCAGGGCTCTTTTTAATTTTCTTGCCCAGCAGTAAAATGAGCAGGAGTACGATGATTATGATGGAGACTGTCAGGACCCAGAACCAGGCTTCTTCATAGACGGCCTTTTCTTTGTGCGATACTTCAGGCTCCACCTCCACGACTATGGTGAATTGAGCTGAGTAATTCTGACCGTCGAAAGCTCTGGCGTAAATGGTGTGCTGACCTTTCGATACGGTGGAAGCGTCCCATGTGTGGTTCCAGGATGTGGTTCCCAAGGCTGCTATCCAATCGCCACCATCTATTCGTATTTCAACAAGTTGAACTGTGCCGTCAGGGTCCGATGCCGTCCCCGAGATCTCCACGAGGCCGGACACCCGCGAATTGAATGTAGGTGTGGATATCGTACATGTTGGCAACTGATTTTCAGGAACGGAAGGCGCAGCTGGCGTGGCATGTACTCTTGTGGATATGGATCCCTCACCCGCACTGTTTTTGGCACGGACCAAGTAATAATAGGTTTGACCGTTGATCACACTGGTATCGTTGTAGAAGGTGATGTTTTCGATATCGGCAAGAAAGGTTTCCCCGCCGAATGATGTCCCCCTGTAAATACGGTAGTTTACGATGGGGGAACCGCCTGGGAAAAGCGGGGCATCCCAGCTGAGATATACATATCCATTGCCTGCTGCGGCGGTCAAGTTAGTGGGTGAGGATGGCGGGCCAAGGGGCACACCACTGGCCTCTGCAGATTGCGGTCCCTCGCCTTTACTGTTTACAGCACTTACCTTATAGTAATATGTTATCCCGGCAGTTACGTCGGTGTCATTGTAGTAAAGTATATTTCCAATATCTTCAAACCAATTCTCATGGCCAGGGGCAGTGCCCCAATACACTCTATAACCACTTATCGGCAGGCCGCCATCGGAGGCTGGAGCGTTCCATGTTAGTAACAGGTACCCCTCACCAGCTTTAACGGACGAGGATTGAGGCGGGGACGGCACCGCCCCCGCGGTGATGTACAGATCTTCCGAGAGTGGTCCCTCAGTAAGATAGTTGTTGGAGCTCACCTTGTAGTAATAGGTGTTACCATTTATCACGGACGTATCGTTGTAAAAGTTGACATCGCCTACGGTGGCATATGGAACCTCCCCACCGGGGGTAGTACCCCTGTAAATAGTGTACCCGGTAGCAGGGGCATTGCCGTTTGGCAGGGGTGCGTTCCATGTTATGAGTATGTACGATTCACCCGAAGATATTGATAGATTCTGCGGTGGAGAGGGCGGAGAAATGATATATTGTATGCTGTCTACAAGTCCGTTATAGCTGGCATTGAGCCACACGGAACCAGCCTTCGTACCCACATCGATGCCGTTCATGACAGCGGGTGCTGGGTCGAGAAGGGAAGCGCTGCCTCCCTCAGCACTCCATTCTGCCTCAACCACGTTGATATATCCGAAGGTGCTGTTAAATGCGGAGCAGTTCCCCCACACCCGGAACTCGATATCCACCACGCCGCCGGTGAGTAGCGTACCATTGGGTGTGTCGGTTATGCGGATGTAATCGGGCGTGGGTTGCGGAACCGTGTACACTATGGAATCGTTATGCCAGGATGCCCCATCGAAATATGAAGCGTTCCACCATACAGTCCCTCCCCTCAAACCGACGTTGATCCACGAGGATACTGCGGGTGTGGGGCCAAAGGAGGGTGTGGCGCCCCCTGCGGTCCCCGCAGTCCAATTGGTCACCACGGTGAACAGGAAGCCTGCTGTGTTGTTGTATGCCGAGCAGTTGCCCCATTCCATGTAGCCAACAGCGACAATTTTATCTGCAATCGTTGGCCCACCAGGACCGTCCGTGATGTCGATTCCGTCGAGAGTCGGCGCAAGGACTGTGTACTCCACACTGTCAGTCAGGCCCTCGAAGCTGGCGTTCAACCAGACCTTGCCTTCCGTAGTACCGACATTGATGCCACTTGAAACCGCGGGTGAGGATCCCAAATGTATGGCTGTACCGCCTTCTACCGTCCAATTGGCCGTCACGTTGCCCACGAATCCTAGGGTGTTGTTGTATGCGGCACAATTAGCCCATACCTCGAAGCCCACGGAAGCAGTTTGGTTTACAAGTTCATTTCCAAAGAAGTCTGTGATGTTGATGGAGTCCACACCCTGGAGGACAGTGTATTTTACACTGTCGAAATTGCTATCGAATGTTGCGTTGAGCCAAACGGTACCTGAGGCGTTGCCAATATTAATTGTGATGCTAACCCCCGGTGTGGAGCCGATGAGAGTGGAATTGCCGCCTTGTGCCGTCCAATCGGCCGGCTTGATGTCGAAGTAACCTATGGAGTGGTTATAAGCGGAGCAGTTGACATGCTCAATGTATCCCACGGACACGGTTTTGTTCATGACGGGGCTGCCTCCCGGTGTATCGGTAATGTTAATGTAATCGACAGTGGGGGGAAGCACATCGTAGTAGACGCTGGCGGTTAGGCCGTTGTAGCTTGCATTGAGCCATATATCACCGCCTTGTCTCCCTACATGGATACCGTTGTGGAATGCGGTGGTGCCGTTGAGAAGGGAAGAGTCCCCTCCATCCGCACTCCATGCGGCCATCACCAGCCCAATATAACCCGATGTATAGTTGTAGGCCGAGCAGTAACCCCACTGCGTGAAGCCCACAGACACCATAACGTCTGATAACCCAGTGCCGTTGGGCATATCGGTGATATTGATATAGTCGATCTTCGGCATGGAGGAACTGAGGGTTACTGCAACCAATTTACTGAGGTCCATGTTGGGTTCGGGAAATGCCCAGCCAGTTATCGTATCTTTACTGCCTGTGACATTATGGGCAGTGTGGTATATTCTTGAGTTTATATCTTGTTTATACTCGGTAACCACAATCCATTCGCAATAACCATTGATATCAGTATATTCCTCATGAACGATCACATCGGTTGCGTTCCTGACCGTGACCTCTGAATTCGGGACGGGATTTCCCAAGGTATCGTTCACAAGTACGTGCAAGAACCACATGACAGTGAGTTGGGAGGTGTCATCATCGTAATATACATTGGTTTTATCAAAAGTAGTGTTCAGTAAGGTTAGCTGGGAGTAGGATCGTAGACGGAGGTCGTATGAGCTGCAATTCCATATACTGGAGTTTGTGATGAAGGTATTTGAAGTGTCCTCAGCCCGAATGCCATTATAGGTATCGGAGATGTTTGTTTTGATAATTTCGGAATCTGACACCGAGTAAAGTATAATTCCCCCATTATAATTGGATTTGATATCACAGTTCCTTATCGAGTAGTCGCTTCCGTATAATCTAATCCCCCATTCGTTATTCGAAGATATATTACAATTCTCTACGGCAGTGTACGGGGAATACTGCAAAACTATTCCATCATCTCGATTACTTGTTATGTTACATTGTTTGACCGAAGTGTATTGTGAAAAGGAAAGATATATGCCACACCAGATATTTCTGGATATATTGCAATTGGTTATTTCCGTGTTGCTCTGGATGTCTTCTAGGTAAATCCCGGCGTAATAGTTATCGGATATGTTGCAGTCCTTTATTGTGATGTGTTCCGCATTCCAACCTCTAACATATATGCCCGATCCTTCATTTAAGGAAATCTCGGTGTTATTGATGGTCATATATTGGATATCTCTGGCATAGATGCCTTGGGCGCTATTCATGGTAATCTCACAATCGTCTATTCCTATATGGGAGCATGAATCGATTCCGACCGCGGAACCGTAACTGTTCGTCATGGTAAAACCACTTATATTCACCCAATCCACATTTATGTAGATCACATTTCCACTCCTATTGCCATTAATTATGGTGGTGCCCCTACCCGATCCCGTCAATGTCACTGTTTTATTTATTATTACATTCTCACGATACAGCCATGGCTTGGCTGACAACCTATCCCCGGGATTCGCATCATCGATGGCCTTCTGAATACAGGGATAATAGGTGCTCTGATCGAGATTTTCCACAAGCCAGATTACTGTCAAATTGCCTGTCCTATTGCTCAAGCTCCCGTTCTGGGCAGTAATGTAGCATACTCCATCTGTTTTCGCAGTAAACGTGGTTGATGTGCCTGGCCCGGGGTCCACATCTCCGACACCAGTATTATTGGAATTCCAGTTAGCAGATACCAAACTCACGAAACCTACACTGATATTATAGCCTACAGCATGGAATGTGTCAGTGGATTCGATAACATAAACGGAATCATTTATCCAGCCACCGCCCACGCTTCCCTCGATTACAATATTATCAACTGTCGGTCTGGGAGAATTAAGAGTCACAATTACCGATTTACTATTCTCTATGGTTGGTATTGGTTTAGCCCACCCAATCAGTGTTTCATTATAGCTCGTGATGTTATGTGGTGTGAAAAGGGTTTTGGAGCCAATGTTCTCGATATACTCGGTCACCCTTATCCATTTACAGTATCCGTCGATATCGGTGAATTCATCGAAGACCAACACTCCGGTTGCGTTTCTGATAATGACCTCTGAATTCGGGACGGGGTTTCCCAAGGTATCGTTCACAAATACATGCAAGAACCACATGACAGTGAGTTGGGAAGTGTCATCTTCGAAGTATACGTTAGTCTTATCGAAAGAGGTATTCAGCAGGGTTAGCTGGGAGTAGGATCGTAGACGGAGGTCGTATGAGCTGCAATTCCATATACTGGAGTTTGTGATGAAGGTATTTGAAGTGTCCTCAGCCCGAATGCCATTATAGGTATCGGAGATGTTTGTTTT
>CP070726.1:1544639-1554386 GCA_020350865.1 Thermoplasmata archaeon | reverse complement strand
CCTTTACGGGGCCCTTGCAGCTGTGATAGCTGTAATAGCGGTCCTCCTATTGTATCTGTTTTTTATAAAAGGGAAGAAAGAGGAGGAAATCCCGGCAGAGGAGACCCTGATCGACGAAATATTCTTCATGACCAACGATGGCAGGTTGATCAAGCACTTCACAAGAAGGCTCAGACCCGACATGGATGAGGACATCCTGGGCGGGATGCTCGTAGCCGTGCAGGACTTTGTGAAGGACTCGTTCAGGGACAGGGATGCTTCTTTGGACGAGATGAAATTCGGCAAGTTCCAGATACTCCTCGGCAGGGGCAAGTACATCATTCTGGCCAGCATCCTCCTTGGAGAGGAGGTGGAACCCTTCAAACCCCAGGTGCAGAAATGCGTGGAGGACATAGAGCTCGAATACGAGGAGGTGCTTGAGGGCTGGGACGGGAATATGGCCGATGTTGCCGGAGCCTCCAAGTACATCAACGACCTCATAGAGGGGAAGTACGCCGAGAAATGAGTGTTTCGGGATTTCATCTGGGAAGTCATCTCGCCCTGAATCCCTTCCCCACAACATAGATTTCAGAGCTGCTCTTTCTCGAGGCCTTGGGTGAATGGCCTTTAACGAAAGTGAACCTGGCCTTGATCTTTTGAAAGAAATCCGAAAACAGTTCGCCCTGGAACACCTTGACTACGAAGTTCCCTTTATGTTTCAGTGTTTGCTCCGCAACCAGAAGTGCTTTCTCGGCCAGATCGATCGAGCGTGCCTGATCCATTGAATAATGCCCGGATATGCTGGGTGACATGTCCGATAGGATGACATCCACATCGCTCACCTCTGCCAGTATTTTATCGACGGTCTCCTGCTTTGTCATATCACCTCTTATCAGGATCACCCCGGACAGTGGCTCCATCCTTTGGATGTCAACTGCCAGCACCTTTCCTTCGGGCCCCACGATCTCCTGGGCAACCTGCGACCAGCCCCCGGGTGCGGCACCCAGGTCTATCACCACATCCCCTTTCGATATGAGGTTGTACCTATCGTTGATTTGTATCAGCTTGTAGGCCGATCTGGAGCGATAGCCGGCCTTCTTGGCTTTTTTGTAGTAATGCTCCCTTTTATGCTCCCTAACCCATCGTTTCGTCATGAAAGCCCATCCTTTAAACCCTCGTGTTCGATGGGGCAATCCAGGGCCGCAATGAGCCTCCTTGCCCATCCGAGCTTCCTCAGCTTTGTTTCGTGATTGCAGTTCTCCTTTTCTCCCACGCAGTAGAAATCGAATCCCAGGAGCCGGATGCTCTCCGCATTGAAATGCTCCGCTAAGAACACACTACGGTCCCCGTCCGTAAATCCCCCGAAGTTGTGTAGGTCGTCAAAGGGCCTGCACTGTACTGTCCCCATGACCTTCCCAGTAAACCGCGGGACAAAGGCCTTGATTTGGGAAATATTATCGCCGTGGGCGTGTACGGCAGCAATGGCCCCTTGCCTGTTTGCTGCCAGCTGGTCCTCGATATTGCCGTCGAGGTCCGTCACTATCACATCAGGGCAGATGGCTCTTTTAAGCAGAAGGGAGGTGGTGCCGTCCGCAGCTATCAGCACATCGTACGGTAGGTCTTCTTCAAGCTCCTTTTCGAGATGCCTGGCACCTCCCACAACCGCCACAGACTTTCCCAAAATCAAGTCTCGGAGGTCATCTTCTGAGGCCAAGTCCTTATCTTCTAAAAGGTTGGAGAGAACAAGGGCTGAGCGCTCATCCTCTTCTCTTTCAAAACCGAAATCAGATAGAATCCTACTGTAGTACGGTTCCCACACCTCAAAATCCATGCCAATCCATCAGTGATGCCAGTCTGCCGTTTTTTCCACCTGTCTGATTTTTCCTAAAGAGAAGTAGCCAAAGGAGGTGAAGATGATGCCTGTAACCAGGAAGATGAAGATATCGTCCACTATCTCTGTTCCAGCCATCCCGAAAAAGAACGATGATATCTTCAATGCACAGTAAAGGAACGATCCAAAGGCCAGGATGGAAAACACAATGGGAAAGAATATCCAGGGAAACTCGGCCTCCCTGATGTAAATATGAAGGGCCCGCCCTATCCCCAGGAGAATTACGGCGAAAACGCCCGCCCAAAGGAGCGGTTCAATGAGGGTAATCATCTGTAAGACAGGATCCGTTATCCCCTGTATGGCATTCCAGCCGGCAAGTATTCCTGCCACGATGATAATTCCCGATAGCAAAATGAAAGGTATTGTTGAGATGGCCGATTTTGCATCCTGGGACATGACCTTCAAGGGTTCATCCAAGTTGTAGGCTTTTACTACGATGTAGATGCCGATGGTCAGAAACACCACAGGCAAGGTGATTTCGGGAAAATTCTTGTCATAGATCTTTATTATCACGGTCAGGATTGAAAACGTGGAGAACACGATGAGCGCAAGGGCCAGGGGCAGGATGAACTTGCGCCTCACCCTCTCCTCCTGAAATGAGCGGAGAAACATGTAGTAGATGCTCTCAATGTTTCTTGCCTGCCTGACCACGACCCTCTTGATACCGTCGATTTTGATTCTGGACTGCAGTATTGGATAGATGTGCTCGTCCTCAGCTCCATCTGAAACGAGGATGGCACTGTCGGCCTCCACCTTGCTTAGAAGCAAATCTATTTGATTGGCAAGAACCTGATCGGATTTGATACCCACATCCGAATCCCCGCATATCACGGCGATCTCGGTGTCCACTCCGTTTTTGATATAGCTGTCATAAACGAATATACCTGAAAATATGGAGTTTGTATCGGATTCCTCGGGGTCTGCAAGGCCCAGGGTTACGGCTGCGGAAAGACACGCCTCTCTGCCTATAACTGGCGATTCGATACCCACTTTGGTGCCTAGGTCGTTATCCCTGTCCACGCAGATTATTAAAAGTCTCATGCGATGGGTTAGTATGCACACTCTACTATATTATTTTTCCTCTGTGTTTGCGCAAGAAAAATCCTATACTGGCAGCAATTAATTTTACAGAAATCGTACGATTGTCGAACTTTTCAGTTGTCAGTAGCTCTAGTGATATCCCAGGTGGCCTTCTCTTTCACCAGACAGCAGTGCCCTGAGCTCCTTGATGCCCTCCATAGCGTCGTTGTTGCCCGGATCCAGCTCCAGCATCTTCTCGTAACATTCTATGGCCTCCTCATATCTTTCGAAGCTCTCTAGGGCTATGGCTTTGAGGAACCAGGCGTTCGTGATGTGGGGATGGACCTCGATGCCCTTTTCCGCATATTCCAGCGCCTCATCCCACCGGCCGAGCTCTGCCAAGGCCAGGCCCTTCCCGGTCCAGGCGTTCTCGTGATCCGGCATTATGACCAATACAGTGTCAAAAACGCCGAGTCCATCCTCATACTGGCCTAGTCTCGTTAGGGCGATGGCCTTTCCGTAGAGCAGCTCAGTGTCGTATTCGTCGAATTCAAGGGCCTTTTCAAAACATTCCAGTGCCTCTTGGAAGCGCTCCAGCTCCGAGTAGATGCCCGCCTTCTCACCCCACGCAAGCTTATTTTGTGGCTTAAGCTCAATGGCCTTGTCATAGTATTCGATGGCATCTGCAAAGTCCCCGATATTGTACGCCTTCTCGGCCATCTTCATGTATTCTTCTGCCGTCTGCGCCATCCAGTTCCCACGGGTAGTCTATTGTCTGAAGAATTAAAAAGGTTTTTGGGATTACTTGACGGGATATCGGTTTCACAGCCTTGCTTGTATATCCTCCAGTATCTGGAGCACCGAAAAGAGGTCCTGCGTTTCCGAATGAAGCCATGCATCATCCAGTACGGCCATGATTTTGAAGTCCTTTCCATATCTCTCCAGTGTTATCCTCCTCAGGGTCGGAACCTCGTTTACATCGTCCAGCGGGACAAACTCGGGCACATCCATCAAGGAGTTTCTATCCCTGTTGCGCCGTGAAGGTTTTTCCCACAAAATGACATTGTTTTCGCCGTTATATGGGCCGCACTTGGGTGCGGCAATCCATATCCTGTAGTACGGATTTACGAGCTCATCCCCGGAGTAATAATGCAAAAAGAACTCCCCAAAGCTGCTGGTTTTAAACCTTAAAATCCCGCCCTTGTTGTAGTACAAATCCAGCAGTTCGGGACTTATTGCGTCAATGACCTCACGGTATCTTTTGGCAGGATGGTATACCCCGTACAGCATCAGGGGGACTATCATATAGATAATGATAAATACAAAAATAAACAGAGTGAACATAAAGAATGCCATAATTAAAAGCAGCATACACCCCAAGACAATTGTCAATATGATCACTTTGAACAGCTCAGACACATGCCAGATGCCCCAGGTAATGACCCTTTGAGAAATGGTTGGCTGCCTGGACATGCGCATTTTCCTGTCCATCTTGGATAGGTCATCAGCTTCCATAGCCCTGCCTCTATTGCCGATGCGTCCAGGGGGCTTGGGCTACTTAATCCTTTCTAGAAATTGTCGAAAAGGAGTTCAGGTTTTTCATCCAGATTTGACATTTTATCTTCAATGTTCCTGATGACCTTCAGGGTTCCGAGTATATCGGGAGTCACCGAATGGAACCACATATCATTCAATGTGGCAACTATCCTGTTGGCGATAAGACCCCTCTCCAGTTTGATCTCCTTTAGGGAAGGGAGGTCACTCACATCCGATCGGGTCACGTATTTTGACTGCTGCTCGTACTTCTCATCTCCCCAAGATGAATCGTAAAGGGTATCCTTGCTCCATATGTCGAGTCCCCTGTTATAGCCCACGGGCAGGTCCTTTGAAGTCACGATCCACAGTTTGTAGGAGGAATTGGTGTATTTACTGCCGATTACATACCGCAGGGTGAACTTTCCGTAATCCATTGCCTCGAACCTGAGCGTGTCCCATCTCTCGACCTTCATATCTATGAGGTCAGAGCCCAAAACGTCCACAATATTGGCAAACCTGCTCGAATAGTTGTGGATAAAGCCGAGAAGAACCCCGGACAGCATTATGAGAAAGGTAAACGACAGCCAAAACACCGTACAATATACCAGGAAAATGGCAAAGGAGACAACAGCGAGGAAGGCGCATGATATTTTACCGAGTTTAAATAAATCCACCCAGACGATGGGCCAGGGCACCTTTGCGTTTATCAGATCCTTGACGAGATATTCTTCCAAATCATTCCTCCTTGTCAACTACCAATTAAAACTTGTACCCGGGGTGAGATAAGATTTTCGTGGGATGACCCAGGGATGCTCCAGGAAACCTTTAAATAGGTCGGGTGACAGATATATGATATTGTACACTGCTCGCGAAACAGCGCCTCTACCTTCTTTTCCTATTTCAATGCTTTATTGTCATTCTTCATTATGTGCTGGCTCCTCGGAACTCACCATAAAAGGCACAATCGGAATATCAGTTAAATAAATATATACTACTATTCAGATGACGGATGGTGATTTCATGGGAGAGCGTACAGTGATGGATCTAGAAGGATCCGAGGATTTTGACTATTCGATCGCCTCAACGGATGGAAGGGGAATAACCGAGATTGTATTGGATGTCATGGAATCGAAGGATTCAATGTTCAATGAAATAGCTCAAAAACACAATATCGATATATCAGCGCTTTCGAAGGCCCCAAAAACGAAGGATGAATTCGTGGGTCCATGGCAGGATCCCGCAGTTCTTTTACAAACAGTCACCGGACTGTACAAAGCCCTTGAAAAGGAGGGGGAGGAGCTGGTGGGGAGAAAAGTTGCCGGCCAGGAAATAAAATTGAAAGACCTTCAGTACTACAAGCTGTCGCTCTATGATATCATGAAGTTCTGTGAGGTCGCCTCAAAAAAGAACTTACGCGTGAGATTTATGATGTATTGAGTGTCTCAGGCATCCAACCATTACTGAAATCCATTTCTGGTTCTAATCGGTCGGCGGGATTGGAATATCGAATGAAGTGGATCTTGGAGGTCTTCATAAATCAATAAAAACATCCGCAATTAACATTCTGTATTTTTTGTCGATATCTGCCAATTCGACCTTCAACCCGCGCCTTTTGGCCAAAATAAAAATGCTTGTGGCCTCTGTACAAATGGGCATTCCCTTCAGCTGGGCGTTCCGCCTCTTGAAGATCTTCAATATCTGTCCCACACCGATAAGAAACTGACCTCCATCCTCCTGAACAATGCCCTCTATTGAATCCGATAAACCCTCGTAGTATTTGCATTCCTTCCAATCCTTTTCCCATTTCTTGAGTCTTGGGAGGCGTTTTGCAGCCGTATCATAATCCCCTCTGAGTAAAGGGGCCATGCAGTCAAAGTAGGCCTCAAATATCTCTGTGCTGATGCGATCCGTTCCCGGAACGGGTTCGGGGGAAAGACCCTCGATTGTTACCGAAACTGTGTTGTATAATCCCTCATCCTGAAGAGGCACGACACAGTCTAGTATGCGAAGCGCGTGGACATATCTGATTCTGTTGCCCTCTCGTTTCTCAAATTCATCTATCTTCAGATAATACTCAACACCTTCATTCAACCAGTTCAATGCTTCTTGTTTATTTCTCAGGATTGCATAGTTATAACCAATGGATTTGGCCCAAAATCCCATTGAATCATAATGACTACTCAATTGGCTGGGAGGGACGGTATTGATTTTCTCTTTCCATTTCTCAAGGGAATTCTTTCTGCTTTCAATCCACTGTTCCGGGGTCCGAGTAGACCATGCCATCAATCACGCTCTCCTATGCACAGGTTCGGCGTCAAACTCGGCAACTATCTGGGGCTCCACGCTCTCCCATATCTGCTCGCACAGGAACCAGTCGGTTATCTCCTCCACTTTGGTTTCCGTGACCAGATAAATCTCGGGCTTATCAACACGCTCCATGAAGGGGACTATGAATAATTCCATCAGAGAGCCCTCATCTGTGGGCCATAGGTACAGCTCCAGTCCCGCCCGCTGTGAATCCACATCCATATCCCTAAACGACGTCATGTCCGTCTCAAAACCGCTCATCAGGCTTCTCAGGACCGCACTGAGACGACCAGGGGGTTTCTTTTGTTTGATCATCTCACCTATTGTCCTGTTCACTCCTATTATGAGCGTTCCATTGCCCTCGTTTTTCTGGTCGTATTTGACAATCGAAAAACCGAGTTTCCCCACGAACTCCTTCAGCTTCGGTCCGAATTCGGCAACATCTTTCCCCTTGACAAGGTACCTTCCGTAGGGATAGGCTATTCTCCGCATGCTTGTGGGATGTTAATGTGGCTATTTAAGGTTTTTTTGTGCTTCCAGTATATTTTTTAGGTTTTCCCCCTCCTCTTTCATATGCTTCTTCTGTATCTCGATTCTCGAGCGGAACAGCCTGGATAGAATTCTTCCCCCTCTAAACGTCAGTGAAGCGGTGAAAACACTGTTACCATTCTTGGGCTGGATTACAAACGATCCCCTGGGGCAGATTATGGATATTGGGAACAGCAATTTGTATTCAATTCTTCTATTGCCCTCGATCTTTACGGCCTTGAACCTGATTTTATGCAGATCACCGTGTAAATACTCTTCGGTATAGAATACGGTACCCTCTTTGAACTGCCCAGTTTCATTTACACATTTGACATGATCTGGATGCCATTCATTGTAGTTCTCATCCAATTTCATCAGCCAATTAAAAACGATTTGCGGCTCCACACCAATTTCTATTGAGTCCCTCAGGGTAATCATCCAGATTCACTTCCTTTGACCTTTATTGGGGTGACCTTCTTTACACCCCCACCTCGGTTCTCGCACAAATCATTGTCGTTGACAGCTCCTTTTTCCTCTACAACCCCTCCTTTCCCTACCTTCCCTTACGGAGTGAAGGATACCTGCACATGGATACCAGCTCACATTCACGGCACCTGGGATTTCTGGGTTTGCATGTATGCTTTGCCAGCAGCCACAGGAGTCCAGATCCCCTCTCCCTATACCTGGGGGGTATGAACTTCTTCAAGGCCTCCTGGATCGCCTCGTAACCGGCCCTCTGCTCCACAAGCCCCAGTCTTTTTGCTACCCGGTCCATGTGCGTGTCAACGGGGATCACTTCCCTGTACGAGTGGACAGTGGTCAGAATCACATCGGCGGTCTTGTCCCCGATACCGGGCAACTTGAGCAGCTGCTCCTTTGCCTTATCTTTTGGAAGGGCAAGCACAGCGCCGAGATCATTGTCATACTCATCAATTACCACCCTGGCAACATCCTTCAACCTCTTTGCCTTGAGGTTGTACAGCCCTCCTGGTCTTATGGCCTCTTTAATCTCGCTCTCGGATGCCGCAATCAATGCCTGGGGTGTTATTTCGAATCTTTCCTTCAAGCCCTTGTACGCCCTCAGACAGTTATTCTCGCTGGTGTTCTGGGACAGAATCGTCAGCACCAGATTCTTGAATGGATCATCCGAAAAATAATCATCGGGCCATGGCCACAGGGGACCGTACCTGTTTTCCAACGACTCGAACAGCGATTCGGACATCCTTTTCATAATACCACATTCATCGAATTACGTTTACATTTGCTCCCCAATCAGTTACATCCGCCTTTAAAGTTCATTTTAAAGGTTCTCCGCAGCGCTTGCATTCCCTGGTTCTTTCAAGCATCTTAATCGAGTAAGGAGTTTCGCAGTTCGGACATATCCTCACATTTTCGCCGTATTGTGGTGGCTCAATTACCTGCTGTTTTGGAAATGTTTGCCTGGGAATATGGGTTCTCGGTTTCAATGTATATGTTGGTCTTGGTAGATTTTTCCAGTATATCTCCCGCCTCAGGAAGAGGTAAAGCGGCATCATTATTATCCAGAAGAGGAGCACAAGTAACCCCCAACTGGTGGGCGACCAGGTCAGAGGTTCTAACAATCTTTGTCTTTCGGATGCATTTCCAGCATTGATCTTCTGGGCATCCTTGTAAACCAGATGGGCAGTAACAATCACTAAGGCATATCCCATGAACTCTATAAGGCATATCCCAAACCCGAGGACCGCGTGCAATAGTATTTCCATAATAATGCCGATAAACCCGTAAAACAGTCCAATTAAGAACAATATGATTAACAATTGATTCCGTTCATATGCAGGCTCATCCATGAGTTAGACCGTCCTGTTACCATATCGACAGAATTGTGGTATCTATACCGCCACCGGATCGTATCTTCGTTCCCCGCGTTTAGGCTCCAGTGTGCTCGATAATCAGCGTATCCGCATATATTATTATCGCATGAGTTCCATATAGAAGAAATCTTTGATTTCTAAACCCTTCGAACCCTCTTCTGTGCAGCCTTTTCGTAGTAGTAGATAATGCCCCTGACACTGTTCAGGTTGAATGCGTAGTTTTTCCCAAGGCCGTTGAGGGCCACATAGGTTCCCCTCCTGCCACCCACCCTGACATCAAGCAGTCTTCTCCAGTTGAATTTCTTGATTCGGCCGGTTGCGAATTTCAATGCGATCTGCTTGTCATCGGCAGATATGTAGGTAATTGTATTGCGCAGAACCAAAAGCATGACAAGGACGCCGATCAATCCCGGCAGCAAACAGAATATGAGCAAGGGGAGCCAATTCGAACTCAGAGTTGAGCCTTCAATAAAAATCTCGTTCCAACCCAAAGCAAGGCCAATAAACATCAGAATCTCCAGCAGGAAAAATGATTTGAACCCCAGTCCCTGGGAAGCCCAGGGATTTTCCACCTTTATCCAATCATAATTTTCTTTTATGTACTTACTTTCAGCCCCACCATATTGGACTATT
>CP070726.1:1541606-1544539 GCA_020350865.1 Thermoplasmata archaeon | reverse complement strand
GATAACCGCGACCCGAATCAATACCGCCCCATCAAAGTGACCAGGGGTACAATCGATACTTCTGAGGGCTCAGCACGGGTGCAGATAGGCGATACAGATGTGCTTGTGGGGATAAAAATAGGCCTGGGTGAACCGTTCCCAGATACGCCCAATAAGGGTGTGCTCACCACCAATGCGGAGCTCATACCCCTTGCATCCCCCACTTTCGAATCAGGACCGCCCAGGGAGGGATCAATCGAGCTTGCAAGGGTGGTGGACAGAGGTATTCGTGAAAGCGGCACAATCGATTTAGAGAAGCTGTGCCTTGTGGAGGGGGAGAAGGTCTGGGTCGTTTTCATTGATATCCATGTGCTGGATTACGATGGCAACCTGTTCGACGCCTCGGCTCTTGGTGCCTTGGCCGCGTTGACGGAAACAACCATTCCGGCATCCCGATTTGAGGAGGGGGAGGATTTCAAGCTCCCTGTTCAGCATTATCCCGTGGCCGTCACAACCGTTAAAATTGAGAACACACTGCTTGTGGACCCTGGATTGGAGGAGGAGAAGGTGGCCAATGCCAGACTCACTGTCACAACCGATGAAAATGGCGATATCAGGGCCATGCAAAAGGGTCTTTCCGACTGCTTTACGGTGGAAGAGGTGAGAAATATCATTGCCACTTCCCAGAAAATTGCCAAGGAGAACAGAAAATATATAATGGGTACGCAATTAGGGTGAGCACTACTCCCTCTCTAAAAAGACTTGGAGATGCAGGAAATGCCCAGAAAAACAAAGAAGGTTGGAATAGCAGGCAAATACGGAGCCAGGTACGGTGTTAAGGTCAGAAAACAAATAAGGACCATCGAAGCAGAAAAGGTGAAACGCCATACCTGCCCTCGATGTCAGCATAAATCGGTTAAGCGAATCGGAACAGGCATTTGGAGATGCAGGCGCTGCAACCTGACCTTCGCAAGCGGCGCCTACTCCCCCGTGCAGTCAAAAGCCCAGGCCGTGGAGGCATATAAACCAATGGAGGAAGAGGCGAATGTATAAATGTAGAAGATGCAAGGAGCCCATAAGAACAGATATCAATACGGTGGGCATTCAATGCGAAAAATGCGGTTCAAAGATATTCTATAAGGAAAGGCCAAACGTGAAAAAGGTTATTGCGGCCAGATGAATCAATCATTTTTTAAAAAGGGTCAAACCGTATATAAGGGGTGCAATATGGCAAACAGAGCCATCAAAGATTTGCAAGTTGAGGACGTGATGTCCAAGGTGCCCATCACAGCCACAGAGGAGGAGAACCTCTCAGAGGCGCTGGCAAAATTGAAGAAACATGACCTCCAGGAGCTCCCTGTGGTCAGAAAGAACAGGCTGGTGGGCCTTGTGAGCTACGAGACCCTTATCAAACGGAGGAACCTCCCGCTTTCCACGAAAGTGGGGCACATCATGTCCACACCACCTAAACTCTCAAACAATGCTCCACTTACGGTGGCAGCCGAGATGCTCATCAGTTCCGGTTTCAGGGCCCTGCCCATAACATCCAGGGGAAAAAAACTGGTGGGCATGGTGTCAAGAAAGGACCTTTTAAAAGGCATAGCACAGAACAGGGATCTTGCCATTATGGAGATTTCGTCGATTATGACGAAGAAGCCGCAGTGCGTCAATGAGAATGACAACATAACCCGGGCAAGAACCGCCATGAGGAACCTCAGCGTGCGAACCCTGCCTGTGATAAATGACAACGAGAGGCTCGTCGGGGTGATCACCGTAAAGGACATCGCAAAAATCTGGACCCCCAAGACCAAGGAGAGCGCAGGTGAGAAGAAGGGGGAAAAGATCTCACTGGATGTGGAAGTCAAAAGCGTTATGAACCCGAATCCAGTATATGTCGGAAAGGAGGGCAAGGTGGAGGAAGTCATCGGACTTATGCAGAAGTATGATATTTCAAATATCCTGGTGGCAGAGGGTGAAAAACCCGTGGGCATAATCACCTCCCTTGACCTCATAGAGCTGATTGCCAGAACCAAGGAGCGCGAATCCCTCTACGTCCAGATCACAGGCCTGGACGAAGAGGATGCAGAATATTATGATGACATGTACGAGCTCATACACAAGTACATGAGCAAGATCAACAGGTTCGAGAAGATGCGTCTTTTCACGCTGCATGTGGTCCAGTACCACGATAAGAGCTTCGTAAAGGAATACGAGATGAGGGCACGGCTCTCCACCGATAAGCAGATGTTCTATGCCCAGGGGGAGGGATGGGATTTAATGAAGGTCTTAGATGAGGTTCTGGAGGCCTTTGAGAGGATGGTCACAAAGGAGAAGGAAAAAAGGGTGGATGCTATAAAAAAGAAGAGTGGCTTTTAAGAATCGAAGGCTGAATATTTTACTATACTTTCCAATAACTGCCCTGTATTTCCCTGGCTCTATCGATTATTTCTTCCCCGAAGATATGTCCATCGTAAACCTTGGAGAATTCCAAGGGAAGATTCCTATCACAGAACCTGCCCATGATCCCCGCCACCACCTCTGCCAATGCCCGGATATGGTAACCCCCCTCGAGATAAAAGGAAATGATGCCCTCGCAGTGGGTTTTTGCAAGTTCGTAAAGGCGATCGCTGAGGGAGATAAATCCAGGGCTCGAGAGCGTCAGCGTGGCCAGCGGGTCCATGTAGTGGGCATCACCGCCCAGGCTCACCAGCATTGCCTGGGGCCTGAACTGGGAGATGACGGGCTCCACCAGCTCATCAAAGGCCTTTTCATAGGTTGTATCCCCGCATCTGGATGAGAGGGGTATGTTGACGGTGAATCCCTCTCCTCCATCCCTGCCCACGAAATCGATGGGTCCTGTTCCTGGGACGATGCCCCCCTGATGGGTGGAGATGTACAGGACATCGCTGCGGGCAGAAAATATGTCGCTGGTCCCCGTTCCAGGATGGCCAGCG
>CP070726.1:1538472-1541506 GCA_020350865.1 Thermoplasmata archaeon | reverse complement strand
GTAAAACGGGACAAACTGTACAAAACCGTGGCAGACACAAAATCCAAGATCCTGGAAGCCAGAGGCCAGAAACTGATCAGCTCGTTCCTCGAAAAACCCTGAGCTCCGTGAAAGCCACATTTCACAATTACATCCGCTGTTTGCCCGAGCCGGCGGACTGCGAGCAATTCGGTTCGGATGGGAACAACCGGGACTGAACCTCACCTCTGTAAGATAGGAAGGGTTCTTTACGCAAAATCCTCTTTCGTCTTGGTGAAAACAGGATAAAGGAACCAGCACCCGGGAGGATATCTTCCCTGTGAAGATGCTTGGGCATCCTCCTTTCTTAATAAACGGCCTACCTTCCAAATAAAGAGCAGCATGACCAGTGCAATCCCTGCAACCTGGTGGACAATCAAATGGCTGGCGTGATAATATGGACGGAAATGAAATGATTAACCGGGATAAGGATATTCAAAATAAAGAGCATTCAGATGACGGTATATCCATGTCCTATCTCAGAAGTTATCTGGAACTGAGAAACGCCATCATAGCCAACTGCAGGGACTGCATAAGGGACTGCGGCTGCGACTGCCTGGATTCCCTGGGCAGACCGAGGGAGATTCTCAAATGCCCTCTTCAGAAGGTCCGCGTGGAATACGGTATGACAATAGAGGATAAAACCGAGGAATTCAGATCCGACGTACCGGATGATGATATTGACTTCCTTGATATGGACGGGGGGGACAAAAGAGAGGTGGGCCTTGTTTCCGACTGATGGGAACTTGTTTTTTTCCCTGATATCAAAGACCTCCAATTTAGGTTGATACAAAATTAAAGGGGGGATACCAATACATATTCCGTCAGAGTGAAATTATCCTACTGCACCGATGGGGAAATGTGAGCCCCACTTCCACCTCCGAGAAATCCTTTAGAAGTTTTTCTGCCGAGGACATGGCAGTATCGGGTGTGTTGTTGTTCTGCGAGAGGTGGGCCAAGAGCACATGCCTTGTTGAGGACCCTATGAGCTGTCTCAGCGTCTTGGCTGCGGCACTGTTTGACAGGTGGCCGAAATCGGATAGTATCCGCTCCTTGAGCATGGGTGGGTAGCTGCCCTTTACCAGCATGCGGTGGTCGTAGTTGCTCTCCAGAACTATCAGGTCCGAATTTTTTGCGTGCCTGAGAAAGGCTGGTGTATGGGTGCCCAGGTCAGTTGCAATGGTGATCTTGCGTCCGTCGCATGTGATTACAAAGGCGTTGGGCTCCGATGCATCGTGGGGCACGACCAGGGGAGTGATATCCAATTCGCCTATGGAGAATTGGCGATGCGATCTGAAGGTCCTTTTATCTGCGATGTCCTCCAGGTCCCTTGCCAGGGCGAACGTTGTTCGGTTCGCATAAACGGGCACACCGTACCTTTTGGAAAGCACCCTCGCACCTCTCGTGTGGTCGGTATGCTCGTGCGACACCACAATGCCTTTGAGGTTCTTTGGTGCAAGGCCGATTGAGACAAGCCTGTCCTCCAGTTGCCTGGCCGAGAACCCCGCATCCACGAGAATGTACGTTTCGTCCGTCCAAACCGCTGTGGCGTTGCCCTCACTGGAACTGCCTAGCACACATACTTTCATGACAAGCACTCATGTTTTCTTACCCCGTCCCGAAAAAAGGTATACTGGGGCAGTGGTGTATGTGGCTTGCGATAGATAACGCTTTCTGTGGACAGCATGCTCATTGAATTGGAGAATCTTGAATTATTTTATAAAAATGCTCTTCTTCAGATTGGTCTTTAAATTAAAATACCCTAGGAGATGATAAAGTCGATGAACGCTGGCGAATTGAATGGAGTGAGCATTTTTTTAGAACCGCTTTTACGGCAGCTCCAGTTTGTCCCTGTTCTGCAACTCGTAGAACTCGTTGATGTACTCGATCTTCATCAGGGCAGCAATGATGGAATCTGGGCTCTTTATCAGTTTTGACACCGCAACCCCTCAATCTCACATATATTGGAAGTTCTGGTATATATAGCCTTCTATGGGAAGTTGTGAAAATGTTAAGTTTTTCGGGTTACAAACGGGAATATCCATATTTTCGGTGCCCTGGCCGTATTATTCGTGGAAATGCAAAGTTATTTAGCATTGGACAGCATTAAAAGTCGTAGCAGAGGCTACTAACTATAAAAAGGTGTTCTCATGCCCATTACCATCCCCCAGACAAAAGAGGAGCTGGAAAAGGAGTTCCGGAAAGTTTCGGGCAAACTGCAGTCCCTGGGACTGTCTGCCTACGAGTCCAAGGCCTACATCGCACTGGTGGCCCACGGGTACGGCACGGCGGAGCTCATCGCCAAAACCGCCCAGATTCCCAGGACATCGGCATACTCAGTGCTCAAATCCCTGGAGAGCAAGGGCTTTGCCATCGCCACGTCGGGCAGGCCCGTGATATACAAGCCCGAGCCCCCCTCAAAGATATTCGAGAAGGTGAAATCGGAGCTGGAGGAGACCTTCGAGAAGCTGGAGTTCATACACGAGGTTCTAAGGGAGAAGGGGGAGCCCCAGCTCGTGTACACCATTACAGGTAAGGACAAGGTTATCGACAAGATATCGGAGCTTTTAGACAGGTCCACCAGCAACTTCATCATCTCCACACCCGTGCTCTCCGAAATCAGGGATAGACTGGACAGGCGGATGCAGAATGCGTTAAAGAGGGGCATTGCAGTCACCGTGATCACCGAGCCCCTTTCGAAGATACCCTGGGATGTGAGGGAGGCGAGAAGGCAGGGTCTCATTGCAACGGATGTGGTTTCCGACGGGAGGAGGGCGCTCATCGCCTCCCCGGATCTGAATGAGTGCGGGTACATAGACAATCCCTCCCTGGCCAGACACCTGGAGCAGTTCCTGGAGATTCTGATGGAGCACTGACACCGTCGGTCTTCTATATCTATGTATGATACAGTCTCTTTTATAAAATAAAATAAATCATTTAGGACACATTTTCTTCTTATATAATAATTTCCAGAGATAACCACTAACAATATATTTATATAGGGGTATTTCTTACT
>CP070726.1:1535655-1538372 GCA_020350865.1 Thermoplasmata archaeon | reverse complement strand
TCGGGGTTCGATAAGCGCTTCACAAATTACACGCCAGCGCTGACATGGAATCCCGCCAGGCCCGTTTTCAACCTGTCTGGCCAAAGTCCAATCAAAGGGAAAATTGCACCCCCGGAAAAGAACTCTTCTCTTTCTTCTTTATTTTTTGACAGCTTTCAAGATTATTATCGGAATATCCTTGAGGAAGAAATCCGATAACACAGGACAGTATCGATTATAAAAGTCACCTTTCACCCATTCGAGGGTAATCCTTAGAAACTTTTAATGATACATAACCGATATGGTTACCTTGTGGAATATATTTAGGGTCGAGCCAAAACTGAGGTATTGATATGCAAGAAAGTCCGTTTTTTAGGGCGGTGTTGAGGGATAAGGCCCTATACAGTATGATTTCCGGTGCATTAATTTTGATAGGGCTTGCGATCGTTCTCCTGCTTGTCTCCAATCATGCAGAGGCAGGGGATTTTGGCGTCAACATCCAGTATAATATTCCGTCTAGTGGTATCGCCAATGTGACACCAGGAGTAGATTACCAATACACAGTGAATATCACGAATACCGGTACAAACAGCACAGGCGAAGACATAAACCTGACAGTGGAGTTGGATGCCGCCTCTGTTGCGGCGGGGTGGACCGTGACACCCTCCGGAACAATCCTAGTATCGGGTATGGGTCCCGGAAACACCACCGGGGAAAACGTCACTGTAAGGGCTCCAAGTGGGGCCAGGTTCGAGGATACCGCCATCGTCAACGTCTCTGTGGAGGTTATCGGACACGAAGGAGAGGTGGGCAGCAAGGATTCCCTGCAATTAAGGGCAAATGTCCTCCAGACCTTCGATGTTCTCGTGACAACACCACAGGATACAAAGACGGCTGATCCCGGTGAAAACGTGTCCTTCGAAATCAAGGTCACGAACAAGGGCAACGGCAACGACACGTTCGTTTTCTCGGATGTGGGGGACGAGCTGGGAATATGGAGCGTGCCCGATGTGACGCTGGCACCAGATGAATATGCATTCATCTATTACAATGTGAGCGTGGCTTCCGGTCACAATACCAGCGATATCACGGTCGCCTTGAACATCACATCCAATGGGGATGTCAGCGGACTGACCTTCGGGACGCTGGGTATCATCATCCATGTCAATCCAATCTACGGTTTACATGCCGACATCACTCCCAGCCTATTGCAGAATGTGGATATTGGCTCGAATGTGACCTTCAACTTTACGGTACATAACCTGGGAACCACTGCACAGCATTACACGGTTACCACCATGAGCTACGATTCCGCAAATCTGGCTGCCCCTGTGTACAATTCCAGCATCATGCCGTTCCCCTCCTCCCCAACAACAAACGATGTCCCACTGGAGATGACGGTTCAGCCCACTGCAGACGCTCTCAATGACTCCTATGTCATCTGGGTAAGAATAGTGGTCCAGCAGGATACAGCCGTCCAGTATCATGTTAACCTGACCGTGAACGTCCTGCCGCGATATGGTGTGGAAATATCGGCCCAAAACAATGAAACAAATGTAACGATACCCATAAACACATACGGGAACTACACCCTTATTATCAAGAACACGGGCAATTCCGAAGATACCTTCCACCTCGGTGCAATTGAACCCTATTCTATGTTGGTGTCTTTTGATCCGGTAGCTGTAGCCCTTCCCTCAGGTCAATCGGCTTTCGTGACCTGTCGGGTGTATACTGACCAAACAATAGTTGAAATCAACAACCTCTACCAGTCTGGTATACCGAGCACCATCAGGGTCACATCTGAAAACGATACAAACGAGTTCGCCGCAGTTACCCTGGACACGGACATAACAGTGACACATGCCCATTTGCTAAGGAGCCCCGATTCCGAAAAGGACGCCGAGCCGGGAGATACCGCAGACTTCCTGTTATATATCGACAATACAGGTACAACAGGTGACAAGTATGTTGCAAGTGTCGTAGCATTCAACACATCGGCCCTTGACAATCCCACGTTCGATCTCGTGAATCCTTTCCCGAGTTCCCAGGTTGCAGCGGGGACATCCACCACCCTTCATGTGTTCGTGGACGTTCTCGATCAGACCCCGAGCGTGCCCATAGGAGCGTACAACATCACCATCAGGATATCCATCGATGGATTCCCTGCCGTATACAAGGATTTCACCTACCTTGTCAATGTCAAGCAGGTGTATTCCCATACCCTGGAAGCGGTTGACGACAGCAAGGAAGCCGATGTGGATGAATACGTTGACTACACGGTATCGGTGAAGAACACGGGGAACGGCCCAGAAACCTTCATCATCAGGGCCACAGGCGATTACAGCAGCCTGGTCACATTCAGCCGGACAGAGGTGGTGCTCAACCAGTCCGAATCAGTTGACATCGATGTCCAGGTATTCACGGACCAGATGATAATCGACAGGGAGGAGCTGTACGGCACGGATATGATAACACCGATTGAGGTGGTTTCAAAGAACGACCCCGACAGCTTCAGTGTCGAGATTCCGATCTATACCCGGATCAAAGTATCGTACGCGTTCGAATTCACATCACCTCAGACGACCAAGCAGGGGCAGCCCGGTGATTCGGTGCAGTTCACGCTTCAGATTCGCAACACGGGCACGGCCACGGACTCGTACGATTTTATGGTGACGAGTATCGACGAAGACATATTCACTATAGACGGCATTTCCCCCATCAACGACCTCGGCGTG
>CP070726.1:1531799-1535555 GCA_020350865.1 Thermoplasmata archaeon | reverse complement strand
TGTCGGTTCACACATCTGTGGGAACGTATCCCATACTTCTTTTCGGCAACGAGGAGCAGAAGCAGAAGTACGTGGTACCATTGGCCAAGGGTGAAATCATCGGTGCTTTTGCACTGACAGAGCCTTCTGCAGGCTCGGATGCCGCATCCATACAGACCACTGCTGTGAGGAACGGAGATTATTACATCCTAAACGGCAGCAAGATATTTATCACGAACGGCGGGGTGGCAGGTACGGTTATAGTCATGGCATTGACGGATAAGGGCAAGGGCCATCGGGGAATTTCAGCATTTATAGTGGAAAAGGGAACTGGGGGATTCTCGTACGGGTCCCGGGAAAATACCATGGGAATGAAGGGCTCGGACACAAGCGAGCTGGTTTTCGAGAACTGCAGGGTGCCCAAGGAGAACCTTTTAGGGGAGGAGGGCATGGGCTTCAGGATAGGCATGAAGGCACTGGACGGGGGAAGAATCGGGATTGCAGCCCAGGCTTTGGGCATCGCAGAGGCTGCCTTGGAAGAGAGCATCAAGTACTCGAAAGAGAGGGAGCAGTTCGGACGCCCCATTGCCAAGTTCCAGGCAGTGCAGTGGATGATTGCCAACATGGCCAGTGAAATCGAAGCCGCGAGAATGCTGGTCTACCATGCAGCACTATTAAAGGACAGTGGCGCAAATTTCTCAAAGGAAGCGGCCATGGCCAAATTTTACGCCTCAGAGGTGGCCATGCGAGCAGCGATAAAGGCCCTCCAGATTCACGGTGGTTACGGATACACAAAGGACTACCCGGTTGAGCGGTTCTTCAGGGATGCCAAGGTCACGGAGATATACGAGGGGACATCGGAGATACAGAGGCTTGTTATCGCATCGAACCTTCTCAAATAGCCAATTAACCACAAAATTTATACTATCCCACGCTCTCTCCTCATACAATGGTTAGAGAAGACGAAATCGAGGAGGATTTTTTCAAGGCTCTTATTGTCACCTTGGGGTTTTTGGCCCTGTTTTCGCTGTTTATCTTCATTCCTTTGATAGGGTGGTTCATCGCAGCCACGTTCGGAGCTTATTTTGCCGGTTACAGGGGGGCAAGGTATTCAGTGAACTGGCGGGTATTGGGGCTGATCGCAGCCCTCATATGGGCAACGGTCCTGGCTGTGATTGCCATCATAATAATCAGCACCTTACCGCTGCCCGTCATTTCCGATATATACATCGGCGGATGGGAAATCGCATTGATCTGCACCCTCTATATTTTGTACATTCTCTTCTGTGTATTGGGTGCCAGGGCAAGGTTTATGGAGAAGGCTGTATATGTGTGAGGTCACAATCTGTCCTGACGACTCTTAAAAAGGGTTCTATAGAGGTGCACCACATTGTTTGCAACTTTTCATTGAGCCAGCACAAAACTTGTGGTACCATGCACCGCATTCACAAGCAATGCCATGTGCCTCAGCTTTAATGGTGCCATCACAGACAATACAAACCAGGCCCGGTTTGCCCCCTGCCTCTACCGCCTGTGGTCTCGGGGGCGGGGGCGGTGGTGGAAAGCCTGTTTGAGCATATCTCGGTCCCACTTCCTTTGCCCCGAGCTTGACGGGGGGAGCTGCCGGTCTGGGTTTCTGCGGTGATACCTTTGGCCTGCTTGCCGCCCTTCCTTCGGCTCTGCGGATGCCAAATGGACCCCGTTCTGAGGGTTGTTTTGCTTCAGTGAAGTCTTCATGGTTGGTGATTATTAGAATCAGAGCCAATATGCTCAGAATCGGACCTATAACTATGCCTATGGAGAGCACACCCCCGATAAAACCGCACAAGCCACCGAACATGGCAAACCAGTAGAATTTCTTGAAAAAGGCTAAAATGCCCCCGATCAGTGCCAGGGAGCCGAATACTACGATAAATATGGCTGTGGAGTAGTTGAGATATCTCAATTCAGAAAGGTGCGTTTCGTGGCGATCGTTCACCGTCTTATCAAATCCCCCCTCCTCCAGCATGAAATTGATCAGAGTGGGTGAATTGGCGGACAGTGAAACGCGCTTTACAATGCTTCCGTATCCATCCAAAGATGCCTCGATTTCGTAGTCCCCTTCTCTCACATTTTCCATGGAATAGTAGCCATCCGCATTTGTCTTTGCGAAGTGATGTGTGCCGTGTATGCTCACCGTGACATTCACAAGGCTCAGACCGTTTTCGTCTGTGACATAGCCGTAAACGTCACTTTTACTGTCATCTTCGAACTCGGTCAATGCCAGCACGTGTATTTCGAACATGGCGAGGGTCACGGCGGAAATCACGCACCAAACAAAGACTCCGATGAGAAGAATACCTGCGAACTGCAGTTTGCCGAATTCAAAGGATTTGCCCTTCTTCCCTAACCCGTACGTTGGTTGTTTGGGATATACTGGACCTGGTGAAGCTGCGGCCATATTTTCTGCCACCACCTTCAGTGATAGAAAGTCAGCACTTGCGAAGTACTTATATTTTTCTCTATATCCATTGGTGTCAGTAAAAAAGGAGGTACAGATGGGAACTGAGGTGTTGTATGTCGGGCATCAAATTCCGCGGAAAACCATGTCAGAAGAGGGGTTAAAACACCCCTTAGAGCCGATAAACCAAATAATTCATTAACCTGTAAACCCATAGGGGTCAAAAACCCAAGGAGGGGTAATTATGCTCCAAGAGATCTCAGAAATCATAGGTATGCAGGTGTATACTCCGGGCGGGACATACCTTGGCAATGTTGATAACTTGGTCATGGACATGGAGAACAAATTGGTGAACGGCATTTTTATCAGGCAGACAAACCCACTGCTTGTGGAAGAATCTATCAGTATAAGCATACCTTACAGATGGATTCAGTCCATCGGGGATGTGGTGATTCTTAAATACTTTCCCAGAAGAGTGGCAATGGCAAGGGAGGAGATCGCCGAATTCTGATATTTGCAGCTTTTTTTTTTACTCTTCGGTAGGTTCTGTATCATCGGGATGTTCGATTACTTCTGTTTCATGTTCGTCTTCTGTGGAGGGCTCTACCGATGGGGCCTCCATGGCCGCTCCGGACACGGAAGATCCTACCTTTTCTCCAAAAGCCACACGACGCGTCACCTTGTTTATCTTGACGTCGAGTTCGTCTCCCACCTGGACACCTGGAATGAACACGACGAACCCTTCGATCTTTGCAATGCCGTCACCCTCTCTTCCGATGCTCTCGATCTTGACTTGATAGGTCTCTCCCTCTTTTACTGGAGGGCTTCTTCCTGGACCTGCGCTATATCCATCGTACTGCATATCCTACACTTCCTGCAATCCTAAATTTCAAGCATTGTTATCTGTTACATCTCGGCACCTTACAAAACCGAATGAAAACTTGAAAACAAGCATTCATAATCGATTATTATCACATGCCTTGGTTATTTGTATTGCCACCACTTTAGGATTTGCATGACCCATACTGTTTGTATTAATAAAAAGTTTTTGGATAATATTAGGTATGTACAGAAATCGCCAGTGGTGAAAAGAGGTAGTTTAATACGAAATAAAGTTTGGGGAAACACTTAAATAGCGCGAGATACATAGCCTTACTATGTAAGTAGCCCAAAAAGGTATGTTGCGGAGCTATGCTTCATGAGGATGTGAGAACATGAGAAAAAAAGGAAGGTTGAATGTCTGGATGTCTGTGATGCTCTGTGCCTTTTTACTTTTAGGTACGGTAGGTATCACAGGCTCTGTGAGCGGTGAGGGTGATGAGGACCTTGATATAAAT
>CP070726.1:1525265-1531699 GCA_020350865.1 Thermoplasmata archaeon | reverse complement strand
TGGATGATTATTTCTATGAGGTGGGCTGATTTTACGGTTTAATTTCCCATCCGAGGGGCAAAAAGCATAGTTTTTTATGGAAGGACGAAATATAGGGTTTTCCACTATCACGATGGAAAACTCAAGAGGTGGAGGGCATGAAAATAACCATAGAAATCGATGAAAAGGAGATTGTTGAAGGGCTTGTTGAGGCTGCCATTGACCTGGATAAGGAGACTTTAAAGCGCCTTTTAAGAGGGCTTCTTACCGAAGCCGTGCTCTCGCTGAACGCACCAACAATGCATCAAATAGCCGACAAGTTCATTGCAATCGAACACGAGATCAACTACAGGGCCTCATCTGAAAGAGAGGATTGAGGGTTCCGGATAATCTATACCCATTTGAAGCCAAGGGATCTGGGAAAACACGCGAAGACAAGCGAATATCTGTTTGCCCAATTTATGATGGAGTTGAACCTCATATGAATGAGGAGGACCGCATCGTAGCCACTGAGGAAGGAGATCTAAGGCTCAAGGGAAGGGCAAAATCAAAGGGCAAGGTGGAGGGGGCCGTTCTGAAGAGCCGAAAAGCCCTGTCCCTGGTCCGTGATGTGAACCCCGAAACTTCCGAGATACTCAGTAGAGAGAGCGGAATTATGGGTGAAAGCGTAAGCCAGAGGGTTCTCATTTTCCCTCATGCAAAAAAGGCAAAGGACTACACCCAGCCCCTGATGAAACTGAAAAAAAAGAAGTTGGCTCCCGTTGCCATTGTTTCTGAAGCCCTTAATATAACCGTTACACAGGATGCAGCCAGTGCCGGGATTCCCGCCGTGGACAGATTGGACATATCACTTCTGGAAACGGGAGACGATGTGGTTGTAAGCGGGACAAACGGATTCGTTGTTTTGAAAAATGTCGTACTGAAGAATGTTACCACGAGCGTCATCACTTCCAAAGGGAAGGTGCTCATTCTCAAGCGAAGCGACGATGTGGGCACATACAAGGGCAGATGGGCCTGTGTATCAGGTTATATGGAGAAGGGCGAGACGGCAGATAAAACCGCCCTCAGGGAGATATCCGAGGAGCTGGGCCTTAACCGGGACGAATTCGCCTTCGTGAGAAAGGGAAAGGTGCTGTATGCAAGGGACAAGGGCATCATCTGGACAGTGCATCCGTTTCTCTTCGAGGCCAAAACACCGGATATACAGCTTGACTGGGAGCATATCGAGTTCAAATGGATCTATCCCGAGGACATTGAAAGCTACTCCACTGTTCCGAAGCTCAAGGAGACCATGGAGAGTGTTTTCGTTTTAAACGAGTGATAGCCTTTGCTGGAGCCAAAATCCTGTTAAGGAAGCAGTGGTGATTTCTTTTAATAATCCTATTTTCCAAAGAAATGTCCGCAGGAATTGCATTTGTATTTGCCCAAAAGATGTGGTCTTACATCGGCTGAGGAGCAGACCGGGCACTCCTTTGACGGGATTTCCCTTGAGGAATCCTCCTCATCTTGCTCCTCAAGGCTCTTGATCTTCTCATCGATCCTTTTCATGATGATTTCCATCTTCATTTTTCTCTTCTTCAACCTGAGGAGCTGAATGTTCTTACCGGGATACGTGGTCTTTGGCTCCTTGAGCGCCCCCTTGATGAACTGCACGATCATCACTGCAATCACAATGGTAATCAAAGGACAGCAAACCCACTCAAATCCCCCGATATAATAACCCCTGACGTTGATGTGAACCCATGCCGTCTCTAATACGGTTCCGTTTGCTTCCGAAATATTTATACCAATGCCCTCCACATAGTCCGCCCAGATGACCCAGTAATCAGGGGCCCGAACAGTCATATTCACGGTCCTTTGCTCCCCTAAAGGCAGATATATCTGCGAAGGTTCTATTCTCACTTCCCATCTGTTTTCTTCAAGTCGCTTTTTGTGCTTGATTTTGAATTCGTACAACCCAGCCCCGCCGAAATTGTTAACTGTAGCCGAAAATGAGACCTTCTGGGAGGGTCCCAACTGGATGAATGGATGGGAGAATTCCATACCCACAGAGTGGTACGGATTCACCCTGATGAGCATAGAATCGGCTTCTATTTTGTATTTGCCGCTGGCATTACCCAACATTGTGAGGTTTCCGGTGACATTTAAGGTCTGCTCCACCCCTCCCTTGGCCTCTTTTGGAATGAACACCGTCACAGTAAAGTTGTGGATATTTGAGAAATTTCCCGCAAAAAAGGAAACAGGGGATAAAGCAGCATACCAGCCTCCGGCATCCGCTTCGAGCTCCGCATAGGCCGTTTCGTTCCCGCTTAGGTTCAGATGAACCGAGCCTGTGATAATGACGTAATCCGCACTTGATGGGTGGTAATCGATTTCCCTTTCCTGAGATTGAAATTTAACAGCGGCTTTGGACTCCGTTTCTTGGGCCCTGCATCCGTTTGAATCCAGAAAAAGGAACATACTGATTGCAACCATGCATAAACACAGTATCTTGAGCAACTTCAATTTCTGCCCTCCTCGCCCGCCCATACATTGGCTATCCGAACCTTATCCCACCGTGACTTTCCATCAGATCCTTGGGTGCCTCTTCTTCCTTTTTTGTCTTCTCCTCCTTTGCAGGCACAGTTTTGGCTTTCTGAGTGGGCTGCTTTTGCACAACCTGTGCCACCGGCATTTTTTGATGCTGTTTCGGTTCCCTACCCCTGTAATACAGGAATATCAAAATCACCACCACAGCGATTGCCACAACAAACATTGCCATATACAACCAGCTGGGTATGCCGCCCCCGTCCCCATCGTCCCCTTCAACGGTGATAGATGCCTGTGCTTCGTTGTTATCCTCGTCAATCTCGTCCACATCCTCCCCCGGATCCAGCACCACAAATATCTCGTGTTCACCGCCCTCCTCCGGCGTCCACTGCACAACCACCGTCTTCTCGTTGTTCTCAGCTATTGTTTCGATGCCTTCTTCGATCAATGAGCCTCCCGCAGAGGGATCTCCGTCCCATACCTCGTAATTCACGGAATCCCTTTCCGAGCCGTCGTTATGTATGTTGACCCGGATGGATATGGTATCCCCAACCTTCAATGTGGTCTTCGAAAATGAGATGTCCTGATCCTCGATTGCGAAGTCCGGCCTGCCCTTGATGGTGATGGGCTTGGAGGCCTCGTTGTTGGCCTCGTCCTCCTCATCAACCGCGTCGTTGGGGTCCAAAACCACATATACGGTCAATGTACCCGTGACACCGGTGGTGGTCCAATCCACTGTCACATCGTTGTTGCTGTTTGCCGAAACAGATGCTGTGGTGGAGCCGATTTTGTTCCCTGTAGCGGGATCGTCGTCGTATACGTTCACCAGTATGTTGTTTGCCTGAACCTTACCTTCGTTTCGCACCGTGATCGTTATCTGGACCGTCTCCCCGGAAAAGGGTGAAGATGGATTGAAATCGATGTCGTTGGTAGTCAGGGTAAGGTCGGGCCTGTCGGGTGGGGCCATGACCGTCAGGCTCTTCTGGGCGCTGCCAGAGATTTCGTCCTTTTCCGCCCTGACCTTTACCGTGTATGTCTTTGCCTCATCAGGGGCAGTGATATACAGCGAATACGAGCCGTCTTCCTCTCCAGTTGTGTCCCAACCCCCGGATTCCGTGAGAATGGTGACATTTATTGACGCAAAATCCACCGGATCCCCCGTGTTGTAGATGGCATCACCAAAAACGGTCACATTGCCCCCTTCCTCCACCGATTCCGGATCCAGGTTAACGGACACCGTAATGCTGGTAGGGTCGTTGTTCACGTTCACTGGGACCTCCTCAGGCGGTTCGGAATATCCTTCATCATTATCATACGCTCTGGCAAAGATGGTGTGGTTGCCGTTGAACACCCCGTCCCCGGTGTCCCAGTCGTACTCCCATGTGGACCATGAACTATCACCTGAGGTGTCTTCTGCCAGGTCCCAGTCGCCGTCATCTATCTTGACCTCAACCTTGTTAACAAAGCCGTCTGTGTCTGAGGCGGTCCCGGAAATGGTGACCACCTCCTTGACGTCTTGGTCTTCCGAAGGAGATATGATTTCCACCTCAGGTAATGCGTTGTACAGGGTTACTGAAATAATTGTTTCATTGGTCATATCATCATCGTCAACCACCGTTATGAGGACATTATATGTGCGCCGCTCTGAATAGCTGTGATATGTATTGCCGTCGAAAGCGCCATCCAGGTGGTCGATTTCGTCCTCGGAGTATGAACTGGAGTCACCGAAATTCCAGGTATATTCCACGATGTACCCATCCTCATCCGAGGCAGTCACATTAATATAGATATTCTCTCCGACAATGGGGAACTCAGGTTCAACGGTCACACCCTCGATTACCGGGTCGCGGTTCGCAATGGAAATGATTACCCAGTCTGTGTCATTGGCTGGATCGCCGGGATTGTTATCGTAGACCGTCAGTGTCACATTGTACATGCCGTCCTCGGCGAACTCATGGATCACTACCTGCCCAAATTGCTGGCCCGTGCCGTCGTCAAAGTCCCAGACATAGCTAGTTATGGCACCCCATGAGTCAGGATCATAAGATCCAGAGCCGTCAAAGGTGATGCTCTCGTTGGTATCTGCCTCGGTGACATTCGAGGTTGCGATGGCCACGGGAGCATAGTTGTTGACCGCTATGGTCACCGTTTCCGTGTTATCCATTCCTTCATCGTCTGTTACTGTTAAGGATACAGTATATTCGTACAACGGGAACGGGCCGGTCTGATTGTAATAATAGGTGGTTTTACCGTCATATGCGCCATCGGGATAGGAGGTTGGACTCTCCTCATACGAGTTGTCATCTCCAAAATCCCAGTGGTATATCAGGTTCTCATCATTTGGGTCGGACGATGTGTTGCCATTGAACAGTATTGTCTCGTTTACATCGAAGGTATTCCCCTCGGTGGGGGAGGTGATCTCAGCATCGGGAACCATATTGGGCCCCACATCCATTGAAATGGAAGTGGAGTTGGATGAATAATAATCAGTGACTGTTAGGGTGGCATTGTATGAATCAACGCTCGTGTAAGTGTGGTTCACCACAGGTTCCTGGGGCCAGCTTCTGTAGACAATCGTTCCGTCTCCAAAATCGAATTCATATACCAACTCGTCATATGTTCCATCGGGATCATAGGTTTCAGTTGCATTGAAAGTGACTGTGTCGTTCACATAGGGTGTGGTATCGCTCACTGTCATGAGAACTACAGGCTTGTAGTTATTGATAAACACCGTCACAGATGTCGTGTTATATAGCCCACCCTCATCCGTCACATTCAGTGTGATGTTGTATGTGGCCTTTTTATCGTAGGCGTGGGTTGTTATGTTACCGAAAGCATCACCATCATTTGTGGGGTCTCCGTCCCCGTTTGAGTCCACCTGGTCATAGAAGTCCCATGAAAATATCAGATCCTCATGAGCGGTCTGGTCATCATCCGAGTCCGAAGCATTGAAGGTTATCTCATCGTTGACATCAAATGCCGTATTGTTATCAGGCTCGTTGATTCTCGCATTCGGCGGGGTGTTGCCCTTTGTGTTGTTTATGGTGATAGGAACATTGTATATTGTGGAATTATGATAGTTGTCCCAGGCCTTGGCTTGCAGGGTGTAGTTGCCATCCGAAAGTTGGGTGGTGTTCCAGTAATTCGTGTCCCAATCGTAGAACCAATCCCAACCTCCCGAGCTCGAGTTATAAATATAAGGAGGATACAACTCAATCCATTCGTATCCCGCTAACCTTACATCTATACGAGCAATGTCATTTCCCGGAAGGGCGTTATCTGCTGTATCATCCCATGATGTGCCTTCTATTGTTATCGTCCCATTAACCTCGGCATTACCTGTCGGCTCTGATATGTTCACAATTGGCCTTGCATTGACCGAAAGTTCTACAGATGCATCGTTGTTGTTCTCGGCACCGCTTTCTCCTGTGGTGCTGTTGATTTCTCTGATTTCATTGAGAGGATCTATGGTTACCTCAATCGTGTGTACTCCAGGCTTTGGGCTCCACACGTTGACTGCGTTCTTGTACTCACCCCCCAGTATCTTACTGATGGATGCATTGTGAATCTCCTGGCGGCCCTCTGGGCCATCGTCAATAATCACAACGCGGACTTCCTCGGCTATGTCCACCTCGACGTTGTATATTCTGGCCTTAACCCAGAGTTCCTCACCTGCTACGGGAACACCTTGAGGGGTGAACGTGATGTCTGCGGGGGTGGTCGTCAGGTCTCTTTTGATCAGGTCCATGTTTATCTGGATTTGTGTGGAAGATTCGATACTTTTTAACGTTGAATTCGGGTAATGTTCGTCATGGATTACAGTAATGGTGTACGGATTGTGGGTAATTACATCCGCTGTAGCACTATCTGTATATTCAATTATTGTTATCCATTTGATCCTTCCACTCAGATCAGTAACAAAAGGG
>CP070726.1:1521746-1525165 GCA_020350865.1 Thermoplasmata archaeon | reverse complement strand
GGTAATCGAACAGTTGCCGCCGATGGGCCTATCACAAATCCGAATGCCGCGGATACGCGGGGCCAGAATGTGGCTACCAATCCCTCGAATATAAACTTGAACCTGGATGACAATAACCACCGGCAGCCCGGGAATAATACCCTGCCGGTGGAAAACAGTGAAGATCAAACCGGTGGAAGGCCGAAAACCTCCAGTAGCAACTCGGATTCGACCGGGATCTCTGCCAAGGCAGGAAGAGCCGGCAATTTAGGTGAATTTTCCAACACCTCTGCGCTTGAAAATGGCCAGTCGCCTGCCGAGCAAACCCGTCCCGGTCGGGAAAATGTAAACCGTATCAGCATTCCTGTCAGTATCGAAGAGCAGAAGTCTGCCGAAAGTACGCCGAGTGCGAGCGGACGGCGCGAAGCTGTCATGGTATATGCAAATCAGGTTCAGCAGGGTAAAACAGATTCATTTAACGATCAGGTGAAAAATGTCAACCGCGCCGGAGTGGAAAACGCTTCGAGCACGGATATTTTGAGCGCGGTGATCGAATCGGTGCAGGGAAAGGGCGGTACTATGGAGGATAATCTCGGAAACCAAAGCAGAGCGAAGAATCTTGCGGCCATTAAGGCCGAATCCCTGTATCAGGAATTGCACAACGAATCCGGCAATATCCACCTCCACTCCAAGTGTTCTTTCGGCTCCCTCATTCACCCTGTAGATGAACCGTAGCTCTACAATCCCGTTTACCATGGCCCCTGTGCTAATGGGGTTTGCTCCTTCCATTAACCTGATTCCACTTGCATCTGCATCACTGCCGACACCCTGTCGCATCAGCCTGATCCCCCTCAATGTGATGTCAGAATTTAGTGCGCGAACATCCAGAGCAAGTAATCTGTGGTTATTACCCTCAATTACCCCGTGTCCTATACCCTGTTGGGTCACAACCAAAACCCCTTCCTCGTTACTGATTACATAATCCGAGAAATCCTCGGATCCATCCCAGCTCTGCATGTAGAACAGCACATCAACCTCATCTTGTGAACCAATATATATGTCCCTGAAAGGCACCTGCGTTTCCAATACGGAGCCTCTGACAGCTGCATCCACCGAACCTTGGGCATCCCAATGGTTCCAGTCCTGTTCAACTGCTGTGTAGGAATAATGACTGCTGCCCTGCACCTCTCCACCCCCCCATATACCTCCAGCATATGATCCGCACCGATGCCGTCGATAAAATACCCTGTATCAGGGTTTTGGTCCGCATCAATGAAGATATAGACCGTATCCACGTGTTCCTCCCCACCAGGCTCGCCTGCAAGCATATACCCTTCAACATCAATATAGAACGAAAGGTGTGATGACCTGCTGTCAAGGCGAAAATCCACAATATCCACGTTGTGATTGAATGGGGCCATTTCACTTGGATCGGAATTGCTGGTAACATCACTCCAGTCCCTAAAATCACCGTCGAGTTCAATTGCCGTTTGAATGGCTTCGTCCCTTGGCCGGGTGAGAAAAAGGGCCAAAAGTGAAGCAGATATGAGGGCCATCACAATTACGAGAGAAATGATCATGGTCCTATTGACACCCGGGCTTGCATCAAACCGGGTACCACACACTGGACAATTGCTGCTGTCTTCGTCAATCACAGCATAGCATGAGGGACAGTATTTCTCCATCCAGCATCCTCCAATAGTCATCACACCGTTTCTGTCAACTGCTTCCCCTTCACAATCGTATATATTAAATGTGAGGATTATTAAATCCAGGGCTAAACACGACTGGTTCCTCAGGTTTATAGTACATAATGAATATAGGGCCTTATATCTTTTGAGGGAAATATCCCACGGGGGGAATCCTCATACGACATCTCTATATACGTTCCCTGCATTAGGGCGCAATGGGGGAAACCGAATGGATGATATCAGAAAGGCAATGGAGAGATGTGGAGTGCCCGGCAGGGACCTGTACGACCTGCCCACATCCACGAAGACTTTTCCCGACGGGGCCAACTACCGCATAGAGATCTCGGGTGTGGAGAGATTGAGCACGCTTGAGGCCCTGGTGGACGAGATGGAGCAGCGGAATGTACCCGTGCACAGGCTGATCAGTACCGTCATGGGCGCCACTCTGCTCACGGACGATGAGCTTGAGGGCTTTGCAAAACTGGCCGCAGAAAAGCAACTGGAAATCATCATCACACCGGGCCCCAGGAGCTCCTGGGACACGGGAAGGCAGCTTTTCACTCCAGAGGGTGTCATATCGGGATTGAGGGTTAGGGGATCCGACAACCTCTCGTACCTGATCGCCGATATCAAGAGGGCAGCGAGCTTCGGCTTCAAGGGTTTTCTGGTCACTGATGAAGGGGCGCTGTGGCTGCTCTCCAGGCTCAGGGAGGACGGCACCATTCCCAGTGATGTGGTCTTCAAGGTCTCCATTTACGCGGGCCATGCAAACCCTGCAGGAGGCAAGGTACTGGAAAGCCTTGGAGCGGATACATTCAATCCACTGGGAGATTTGAGCCTGCCCATGTTCGCGGCCATCAGATCAGCCATCGATATACCGATCGATATTCACATATACCTGTCCGATTCCTTCGGCGGCTTCAACAGGTTCTGGGAGGCCCCAGAGCTGGCAAGGGTGGCATCGCCCTGCTACTTCAAAATCGAACCGGGCACAGCCCTTGCGGCGGGAGGGGGCATATACAAGCCCTGGACCGATGAGGGGTTCTTGGCAAAATTCGCAAAGGAGAAAGTGAAGTACGCCGAGATCATTACAAATCTCATAAAGAAATACCAGCCTGAAATGAAGTTATCAAAAATCGGTGCAGAGGATCTTGCCGTGCCAAAACCGTAGTTCTTTTCATTTTTCAAGTTTGGAGGTGCAGACCATGCCGGAGTTTGAACTGAAGGGAGTATTTCCAGCCCTAGTAACGCCTTTTAAGAAGGACGAGAGCATCGACGAGGAAGCCTTTCGAGCCCTAATCCAACATGTTATGCCCCATGTGGACGGTGTTGTACCGTGCGGCACAACAGGGGAGTTCGTGTACCTGGATATGGATGAGAGGAAGAAGGTAATCGATATTGCCGTGGACGAGATTGCAGGCGACAAGCTCGTCATCGCAGGAACGGGTGCATGCGCAACAAAACACGCAATTGAGCTCACCAGGCACGCCAAGGACGCAGGGGCGCACGCAAGCCTTGTTGTGAGCCCGTACTACGTCAACCCGTCCGATAAGGGCCATTACGAGCATTTTTACAGGATAGCAAAGGAGGTCGATTTCCCCTTAATCATGTACAACATCCCCCAGTGCACCGGCTCATATCTGCCGAGAAGGGTCATCGAGGATCTTGCGAAAATCGACAACATCGTTGGGCTGAAGGATTCCTCAGGCAATCTCACTTTCACGCTGGAGGTGCTCGAAAAGGTAAGAG
>CP070726.1:1508527-1521646 GCA_020350865.1 Thermoplasmata archaeon | reverse complement strand
AGGTGGAAAATCCCAATCCGCTATGATTTTATAATTCTTCTGTTGATAATTGATCTCAATTGATATCAAACCCATCATTAATTCTGTACTTGTTGCATCTTTCTGAGAAAATCTTACCTTAATATTTTCCATCAATACTTCAACTTCCTTTTAATTTCTGGCCCATTGCCATCGCCCTAAAGTGACAGCTATCTTAGCTATATAATAGCTATAGTATCTATAAACCCCGCCCTTAAGTACGAGGCCTGCTAATAATAAATATCTAAAATCCACTATATTAACACATTTCGGAGGGGTGAGTGAACCCACTGAATTCCCATCCCCAACGTTTATACACCCACAAACCCATTCTCTTGTCATGAAACCCATGGAGAAGCTCATCGGGTTGGATGTCACGGACAGCATGAAGAAGAACATCGAGGTTCTGAACAAGGCAATCGATTCCATCAAGTTGGACAACGAGGCCGAGGCCAAGGAAAGGCTCGAGGTCATCCACAGCAAGGTTGCGGAGATAGAGGATTACTTCTGGCGGCCGGTGGACTCCCCTGAGATGTACAGGAAGCTGGGCAGCATCGCATCTCAATTGGGTGATGAGGAGAAGGCCAGGGATTATGAGTACAAGACCAAGCTCTTCGAGGCCAATGATCTGGAGTTCAAGGGAAGGATCGAGGACTTCTTCGGCAACAAGGTGAAGGCTGTGGAATACTTTGCCCAGGCCCTGGAGCTGGTGCCGGACCACGAGCTGGCAAAACCGGCCCATGAGAAGGCTCTGAAAAGGATAGAGAAGGCGAGAAATGATCTCAGAGTGCTGGAGAGAAAACTGGAGACCTATGAGGATGATCCCAAACTGTGGTTCAGGTACGGCACAGCTCAGCTGAACCTGGGCGAGATCCAAAAGGCCATCCACTGCTTCGATAGGGCCATCGAGCTTAATCCCTCGGATTCCGATGCCTACGCCAGACGGGGAACTGCCATGGAGAGCCTGGGTGACTTCGAGGGGGCAAAGCAGTTCTTCGAGCAGGCCCTCAAGCTGAAGCCCACTTCGATGATCGCCAAGAGGGGCACAAACTACGCGGAGTTCTTCCTTGCACAGTGATAATTTACCTTTTAAGACTTTAATAATCGGTCTTCTTGGTCCTCAGTCCCATTATCTTTAAGAACTGCTTCGGTGTTGTATATTCCTCGAAATCTGTAAAATCCCTATCAAAGGATACAAGGTATCTTAGGCCAAGATATTTAACTACGGCTATTTGCTCCAGGTCTTTTTCCTTGATTTTTTCCTTATATTCCTTCATCTCGCGCTTCAGGTCCTCCGGGAATACTACCTCACAGGACTGGAGCAGGTAATTCCTGAAATCGTTGGCCAATGCCCTTTTGTAATGTCTTTTGAAGTAGGTAATTATCTCTTTCACAACCCGTTCGGATACCACCGGCTCTATCAAACCGGCATTCAACATATCGATGATCTTTCTCGAGTTGGATTTTGGAAACTCGAATGCGAAAATGAAAACATTGGTATCGATAAAAACCCTAGGTCTCATCCTCTATCCGCTCGATGTCCTTCATCAGCTGCTCGGGCGATACCTTCCTCTTCTTTACACTGTCGATCTGTGCCCACAATCTCTTTCTTTCCAGTAGTCCCAGGTCCATGCCGAACTTGACCAGCGCCGATCTGATGGCCTCGGACTTGGTGTTGAACAATCCCGTGGATATCATCTCCTCCAGCAGTCTGGCCTCTACCCCGCGGAACTTGAGCGTTAGAGTGGTTTCCATCAAATCACCAATGTTTATAGTGATTCTGTAGTATTTAAATGTTTTTTTTAGTAAAATAAGTAATAATATGTGAGATGGCCCGGGTAAATCTCCTCCATCATGGCTTTTCACCAAAATCCAGCATTCCGAGCATCTTGTCAATCTCTGTTGTGGGCAGCTCACAAGCAAAATTACGGCATACGTAGGCTGTGGCCCTGCCATCAATGGCTGTCATGCTCGCAGTATAGGGTGACAGTGAATCCAATTCGAACGTACCCGTTTCCGTGTTCCTGAAGAGTAGTATTTTATTGGGTGCATAGGCTTTCCATTGGGCATTGAGCATGGCCTTTGTGTCGTCCGATTCCGGATTGCCCACAATGACAACCTCGTATGAAGGTCCGAAAGCAAAGTCCAGGGCACACATGAAGTATGAGTGGGAACCCGGGGAATTGATAATGCCTCTCGAAAAGGTGCTGGCAGCCTCCTCTGCCCTGGTTTCAAGACCTGTCTTTGCAGTTATTCTCGCAAGCCTGAGCATGTTCATTGCAGCCACCGAGTTTCCGGAAGGAATGGCACCGTCGTAGCTCTCCTTGCGCCTCACAAGCAGCTGCTCTCCCTCATCGGAGGTGGAATAGAATCCTTTGTTCTCGGAATCCCAGAAATGGGTGATCAGGTAGGTGTTCAATTCGAGAGCCTGCTTCAGGTATCTCACGTCCAGTGAGGCTTCATAGAGCTCGAGGAGGCCCCACACGAGGAATGCGTAATCGTCCAGAAAACCAGAAATGGCTGCCTCGCCCTCCCTGAAACGATGGAACAGTCTGCCATCCTTGTTTTTCATGTTTGTACAGATGAAGTCCACAGCCTCCTCTGCTGCCGCAAGAAACCTGGGCTCATCAAAGACCCGGGAGGCCTTTGCCATGGCCGCGATCATCAGGCCGTTCCAGTCGCAGAGTATCTTGTCGTCTTTACCGGGATGGGCCCTCTTTTCCCTGGCTTCAAACAGCCTCATTCTGGCCTCATCGATGCGTTCCGCCATTTCCCCCGGTGACATATCGAGTTCCTTTGCAATATTGGAAAGCGGTTTTTTCGGGTGGAGGATGTTTTTCCCCGTTCTCCTGCCGCCGGCCTCCTCAATAAAATTACCTTCCTTTGAGACATTGAATACCCTGATTGCGATGTCTGCTCCATTGCCAAGGATTCCTCTAAGCTCATCTTCATCCCACACATAGAACCTGCCCTCCTCACCCTCGGAGTCGGCATCCTCAGCAGAATAGAACCCACCATTTATTGAAGTCATGGTCCTCAAAACATACTCGAGAATCTGCTGTGCCGTCTCCCTATATTCTGCCTTCCCGGTCACCTGGTAAGCTTCAGTGTAGGCCATTGCCAGCATGGCCTGGTCGTAGAGCATCTTCTCGAAATGCGGCACCAGCCAGTACTTATCAGTGGAATACCTGTGGAACCCGAAGCCCACATGGTCCCACATCCCACCATGTCTCATGGCCTGCAGGGTTTTCTCCACCACTCTCAGGGCCCTGTCCTTGCCGGTCCTTTTATGGAAGCGGAGCAGGAAAAGGAGATTGTGCGGCGTGGGAAATTTGGGTGCGCCGCCGAAACCCCCGTACTGGTCGTCGTAATTGAGGACGAGGGCTTCATAGGCTTCAGTGAGTATGGACTCATCAAGGGCTTTTTTCCCACCTCCTTCCGAAAACTGCTTTAGAGCGGCTGTGATTTCTTCGGATGAACTCAGCAACCTCTCCCTGTCTTGGGTCCACATCTCAGTAATTTTCGGGAGCAGTTCCAGCATGCCCATCATATTGAACCTGCGCTTTCGGGGAATGTATGTTGCTGCAAAGAAGGGCTTCTTGTCAGGAGTCATGATGATTGTCAGGGGCCAACCCCCGCTGCCGGTCATCAACTGGCACACCGCCATGTACACACCATCGATATCGGGTCTTTCCTCACGGTCAACCTTGATACTGACGAAATCCTTATTGAGAAGCTCTGCAACCTCCTCATCGGTAAATGATTCCCTCTCCATGACATGGCACCAGTGGCATGTGGAATATCCAATGGAGAGGAAGATGGGTTTGTCCTCTTTTTTTGCCTTTTCAAAGGCTTCATCTGCCCATGGATACCAGTTCACCGGATTGTGGGCATGCTGCAAAAGGTAGGGACTTTTTTCGAAGATTAGGGCGTTGGGCTTGCTTTTTGTCATCTGAAAAGGCATGAAGGGAAACGATATTTAAGGGTTTGTGTGTTTACGGATTCGGAGACGATGTATATGAGTGATGTTGGTTCAATGAAAGAAGAAGTGCCAGGGGACAATATTCCGACATATCAGGTGGATGCCTTCACAGATGCACCGTTCAGGGGCAATCCTGCGGCGGTGTGTCTTCTTTCAAGGGAATACGAGGACACCGTCATGCAGAATATCGCAGCTGAGATGAATCTTTCTGAAACTGCTTTTGTGCTCTCGCTGGATAAGAAACCTTTTAAAGGTTCAAGGAATTTTTCCCTGCGGTGGTTTACACCCAAAGTGGAGGTCCCTTTATGCGGCCATGCAACCCTGGCTGCGGCTGCGGTTTTGTTTTCGGAGATCGAAATTGCCGCACATGAGATTTCCTTTGAAACCAAGAGCGGGATATTGAAGGCAAAGAGGGATGACAATGGTATCCTATTGGATTTCCCGGCCAATGCACCCGAGCCTGTGGATCCACCAACGGAGTTGCTTGCCGCAATGGGAATCACGGAATTCAAGGAGGTTCTCCTGGCCAAGAAGGCAAAAAAATTACTTGTCCATCTTGCAGATGCGGGATTCGTAAAAAACCTCAAACCAAATTATGCCAAAATGAAGAATATGAAGACAGAAGAGGATATCATGGGAGTCATTGCAACATCCTTGGGTTCTCCGCCCTACGATTTCATCTCAAGGTTCTTTGCACCCTGGGTGGGAATTAACGAGGACCCTGTGACCGGAGCCGCACACACAGTGCTTGCCCCCTACTGGTCAGAAAGACTTGTAAAGGAAGAAATGATTGCATTTCAGGCTTCGGAGAGGGGAGGCAATCTTATTGTGAGATACGATCCGCCTGATAGGGTGAACCTGATTGGAAATGCTGTGATTGTATTAAAAGGCGAACTGCATCTGTAAAATGGAACAATCTATGAGGGGTTTCACTGGCACAGCGGTAGCTTGATAAAATGAACGAGCTCCTGGTTATCCTCGGTGACCTTTAGGTAGTACCTTACACCCATTCCTCTTCTCTCGACCCTCACGATTCCCTCCTTTGACAGCTTGTTTATGTGGTAATTGATTGTGGAACGGCTCGCGCCTAAGAGCAGTGCGATTTCCTTTTGTGATATTCCGGGAGATGCCCTGATATTGTCGATTATTATCTTCTGTGTATCACTGACTCTCGGGTTATTCCCATTATCGGGAATCAATGCTCCGTAGGGATAGAACCGCCTGTATATTCCGTCCCTTTTGGATTTTATGAGACCTTCCCTTTCCAGGACCCGAAGATGGTACGTAAAACAGCCATTGGGTATATCAAGGGCTTTTCTAATAGAGTTGTAGTGCTCCCCGGGGTTGGCCAATATATACCCGTGGATCTTGCCCCTGAGGTAGTGGTCCAAAATCTCATCCCTGTGCAGTTTCGTATACAGAGGTCCCACAAAACTTATGAATTTGTACTTTCCCACCTCAGTACTGCCCACGACTGCAAATAATCCAAGAGTCCCAGCGGCCACTGCCACTGTGGGGCTCCACCACGAGCTCTGTTCCACCGAGGGGTGCATTGTGATTCTGAGCTCCGCGATATTGCTTTCATGATCGTTGTTTGATGCCCGAAGAAGGATTGACCGATTCGAGAGGATCTCATTTTCCTTGAGGACTGGGACCCGAACCTTGACAAAGAATGTTGCTGTTTTACCGGCTTCCAGATTCAGAGGCGGGGACAGCAATTCCACATCAACATCACCGTGATATATCACAGTTAGGTTGACGTGCATCATATCAGAATTCGGCTCAACTGATATGGGAATCACCCTTTCGATTCCTCCTTCGAATGTGGCTTCTGCAGGAATCAATTCAAGGGGTGATTCACCGCTGTAAAACACCACATGTGATATTGCCTGGTTGTTACCCAAATCGATATCGCAAGGATCTGACTCTTCGATTCTCACAAGTATATTCATCGGCCCTATGGAGGGCTGAAATACTGCACTTGCCACAGAGGAGGCTCCACTGTCAACTGTTATGCGGTCCTCACCTATGGGTTCATCGAATTCTCCCGAGTAGAACCTAACCGTGGCAGATGCCCTCGGGCCGGAATTACCAATTACCGTATAAATCACCACATCTTCAGCGGGTCCGGGATTCAATTTGGATAGGTAAATGTCATCTCCTGAAAGATGCAGATCCGTCTCTTGCTGGCCTGCGGCTGGAGGAGCAGTAAGTACAAACAGAAGAGAAAAACAACAAGAAAGAAACAAGAGATTGGCAAGAAGCTTCATGTTCATAGGAACCTCCTTTTTGCCAGTAATCCCAGGATTCCGGCGGCACTGATAGTGCCCACGGTGGCGGCTGTCTGGACGGTATCCTGCTCCTCTGCAGTGCTCTTTTCGGAAATCAGGATATCTATGTGCTCGACATTGCTTTCGGTTTCTATTCCAACGGCCTTCAACTGCAGTGTAATTCCCATGGACGACGTGTCATCCGGTAGGTCTGGAACTGTTATTCGCAGATAGAACCTCACGATCTGCCCCTCTCTGATATTTTTAAATACCGGGATCACCTCGATATCCAGCCCGCCGTCATCGATGAGCTCGATATGGACCTTGTGAACATCCCCATGGTAGGATGTGACCTCAACTGGAACCGATCGCTGCACCCCTTCGCGGAATGTGGCAATATTGATCAGACCTGCGGTAAGAATGAGGAGGGGCTCTTGGTCATCTGTCAAATCATCAACAATATCAGGTTTATCGATTTCAAGGTCGCCACCGTTTTCACCTAGATCCGGTTTGATTGAGGGCTGGGGATCAACAACCTCTATTGTGACCGTATCTGTACCAACAGCACCCAGGTCATCCTCCACAATCAGCATCACAGTATAGGTCCCTGGTTTTTCAAATGGAATTGATACCATCTGACCACAAAAAATCGTGCCCCATTGCGGGGTCCACAGATGGGACACAATATCTCCGTCCTCATCAAAGGATTCGGAACCGTCCAGTTTTGCATATTCCCCAGTAAAGATCTCCTGAGATTTGGGTTGGGCCACGGCTGTTGGAGGAATATTTTCCCTTGGCTCCTCATTGTTTGGTTCTTTGACGTAAACATAGCTTATTGCAGTTCCTGTTGCGTTATCATCATCCATTACATTGAGCACTACAGCGTAGTAGCCAGGAATATTGTACAGGTGCTCAACCAATGGTCCGAAACCTGTTGTTCCATCCCCAAAGTCCCACACGTAGGATACGATAATGCCGTCGGGATCATAGGAAGCGGATCCGTTGAATACCACACTTTCATTGATCGTAATCTCCACACATTCTGGTTGAGCAACGGCAACAGGGGGGATGTTGATGCAGGGCGGAGGCTTCTCAGCAAAGACTTTGACTACGCAGTAATCGTGAGTTGATGCGCCATCATCATCTGTCACAGTCAATGTCACAATGTACTCACCATACGCATCATAGATATGGCTGGTCATCACTCCGGAGGCATTGGAGCCATCGCCAAAGTCCCACTCATAGGATACAATAAAGCCATCCTGATCGTAGGACCACGAGCCATCGAAGAGAGCCTCCTCACCCACCATGACCTCCTGGCACCTGGGTTCGGGAACCGCCACAGGCGGCAGGTTGACATTGGGCGGAGGGGGGCAATCATCATGGACAGCCACCGCACAGAAATCGAAACCGGATGCTCCATCGTCGTCTGTAACAGTCAGGGTCACCGTGTATCGACCCGGTGCATCGTATATATGGGTCGGAGAAACCCCCGAAGCCGTGTTGCCGTCCCCGAAATCCCATTCATATGATACAATACATCCATCCAGATCATAGGATGCCGAGCCGTCGAACTTGGCATCATCGCCAATGAAAATCTCCTGGCACCTGGGTTCGGGAACCGCCACAGGCGGCAGATTCCCACAAGGCGGGGGAGTTCCGGGGTCAATTATTATGATAATTATGATAATGATATCAATTGCACAGTCGTTGTCAGTTACAATCAGGGTCACGTTGTATGTGCCAGGGTCCATGTAGCTATGAAGCGCAGATATCCCGCTGTCAAAATCCCCGTCCCCAAAATTCCACTCGTAGGATACTATGAAACCATCGGGATCATATGATCCAGAACCATTGAATACCGCAAATTCACCAGCGAACACTTCCCGGTTCTCCGAAATTGCAAATGCCACGGGCAGTTGATTGTTGAGCCCCTCGGTTCTCATGGCTGCAAGATTCGGAAAGAATCCCACTATCAATCCCAGGACGAGAAACATGTACAAGGCGGTCATCAAAAATGAGCCCACAATTTTGCCATTCTTTTTTCTTTTCCTCATATCGTATCCTCCAATTTTTTTTATGAGGATTTGTATGGCGAGTACTTTATTAGTAAAGATTGGTACACTTTTCGAAATGCTTTTATAGCATCCTGAAAAGCGTCTCACCAAACCCTATCCCGGAATTACTTTTTTATCCCACAGATGTTCAAACCAGAATTGAATAGAAATAAGAAGATCAGAATATATATAGAATACCTGGTAATTACCATTAAAATACCAGATTACCTAATAATTATTTAGAGAAAATATTGATTACTTTCCCCCTGGTCCGTCATAATCAACCTCAGCGCTCCACATCCTCCTCATGGGCTTTTCCCTGGACACCTCCTCATAGACCTGGGCAGTCAATCCAGCCGCCCTACCGATCAGGAAAAAGGCCTTGCCCAGCCTCCAGTCGAAGCCCATGTCCGAAATGAGCGCCGCCACGCAGCCGTCAACGTTGATGGGCATCTTCCTGTCCAGTGCTTTTTCCAACTCTATCTGGATGGCTCTTGAGAGGGCGGTGTGGTCCCCGGCAATACCCAGTTCATCGGCGAGTGAGAGCAGTTTCTTTGTCCGTGGATCATCGGAGTGGATCCTGTGGCCGAAGCCCAGGATTCTCTGCTTCTTCTCCCTGGATTCGGCAACAAGTTCGGCGGCCATCTCCTCAGGGTTCTTCCCCTCCTCAACCATCCTCTTTACTCCATCCTGTAGGAAAAGGGCACCTTTCTCTATTGCTCCCCCGTGGAAATCACCGATGGACATGAGGCCTGCGGCAATGGCAGTGGGCATGGGCACGCCTCCCGAGGCAACCACCCTGGCTGCTTGAGACGATGGAGGTGTCACGCCATGATCAACACAGGCTGTTAAGATAGCATCCATCATTTTCCCCTCCTTTTCTTCGGGCATCTCACCTTTCAGGAGAAGGAAAACTACATGGGCAAAAGGGACGTTCCCGATCAGTTCGTCCTGGGGATATCCCCGGGTAACAATATTGTTAGGCTCCACTTTCGTGATGCCGGTTTTCCATTTTACAGGTTCCATGAAATCACCTCAAGGTTCTCTCTTTAGCTGCTTGACAACATCAATGATGGATCCATCGCGGTACTCGATGAGGGCGATGATCCTGTCCTCCGTTACGATTCCGGGAGGACCGCCAGTGGCCTCGTAAGCACGGTTCTTGAGCTCCTCGATGGGCACGATGGGCAGTTCCGAGCCCATCATTTTGGCGGTCAGCTCCTTATTTTGCGGATTGATGGCTATACCCTCGTTTGTCACCACAGCATCCACGGTCTCCCCTGGGGTTGTGACGGTTGTCACGCTCTCCCTGATTATCGGGATCTTTTTTCTGAAGAGGGGGGCCACCATTATGGTGAGTTTTGCTCCCGCAGCCGTGTCCTGGTGGCCGCCGATGCCGTGCAGCAGTTTTCCGTCGGAATGGGTATTGACATTGACGTTGAAGTCCACGTCGATTTCGGTTGCCCCGAGGATAACCACATCGAGCCAGTTCACTGCACAGCCCTTGTTGTGGATATTGGCATAGAAATCAGTGGTTATCTCCTGGTGGCCGAAATCCCTTGCAATGGACTCGATGGATTCCAGGTCAAAGGACTGTCCCGTAAGCAGTATGCGGATCGTGCCGTCCCTGAGCATATCCACCAGGTATTTGGTGGTCCCGCCGATGGCAAAGGAGCCCTTGATGCCCTTGTCCCTCATGTAATCGTGCAGCACTTTCATGGAGGCCAGGGACACACCCCCGGCACCGGCCTGAAATGACATGCCCTCCTTCAGGAGGCCCGATTCCTCCATGAGCTTCACTATCTGCTCTGCCATGGCCAGCTGTTTTGGGTCCTTTGTGACCTCTGTGGTGCCGGAGACGATGCCCTTGTGGTCCCCTATGCTGTCCACCTCTACAACATAATCTACATATTTCTGGGAGATGCTGATGGGGTAGGCCGGGTACTGGACAAGGTTATCGGATACAATAACCACGTGCTCCGCAAACATGGCATCGGCCCTTGCCAGGCCCACGGGACCGAAGAAGTTGGGACCGAAGACTCCGTTGCAGTTGCCGTAAGGGTCAGATGATGATGCGGCCAGAAACGCCACATCCACTTTGACATCACCCGAATGTATGGCCCTGATTCTCCCTCCGTGGGATCTCAGGACGGCGCACTTGGGGAGCAGACCGTAGGTAGCGGCGACACCCACGGGTCCGTTCATGCTGCCCTCGATGGATGTAATGACCCCTGATTCCACATGTTGTATGAGGTGCTCGTGCACTGGAAAGAGTGCCGTGGGGAATATCCTGATGTTCTTGATACCCTTCTGGGCAATGGCATCCGCAACCATGTTCACGACACCATCGCCGTTTCTTAGATGGTGGTGAAACGACACGGTCATCCCGTCGGAAAGTCCGGTTTTATCGATGGTCTCCGCAATTGAGCCCACAATTTTGCTGTCTCCTGGTTTGAGAAATCCAGCCTTCATCGGGGCCTTCCAGGGCGAGGGTGCCGTTGTAAAGGCACCGTTGTAGGGTTTGAGCTTCCGACCGTCCATTTCCAAGGGGATTTTTCTGCCCACAGAGTTTGTGACTGCATCCATATTTCATTCCCCGCTGAGATACTGAGAAGGGAAATGCTATACATTGTTATTAATGCTTTGATTATAGGGGTAGTTAAGTAAGCCTCTCTGCCCGCCTCCGGCCCCCTCCTCCCACCCTATCAAAAAACAAAGTGGGATCGGATAAAAATACCGAATTTCTTTTAAAGTCCGCAATCAGACCCGAATCTGCGTAATTTTGATATATGGAGAACACGATACGGAGGACTGATATTTATGATGACAGAACTTTTAGAAATCATCGGGCTTGAGGTTTACACAAACGATGCTTTGTATCTGGGAAGTGTGGATAATATCGTGGTGGATACCGAGAGTATGAGAATCCACGGCGTCTATGTCAGGCACACGAATCCGCTGCTCGTGGAGGATTCGAGAAGTGTGCTCATTCCCTATCGCTGGATCGCATCGGTGGGCGACATGGTGCTTTTAAAGCATTTTCCTCAGTACGTGAGCATTGGAGGCAAGGAAAAGGTCAGAAAGCTGCGCAAGCTGGCAGTGGAGAGGGCCGAACCCTTTCGTTAGAAGCACAGGCTTTTCTTAGGTATTAACGTCAATTGAAGGCCAAGATATATTATACCATAAATGAGATTACATGCTGATGATAGAAATCGAGAGGGGTACCACAGAAGGCAGGATAATTGAGGTCCTCCTCGAGGTGTACCCCATTACGTTCGAGGAGCTGAAAAAGGAGCTCGGCATGTCCGAGGCCGCTGTGGAAAGGGGGGTAAAAAAGCTGCAGGCCAGGGGGATAATCGAGCTGGAGCCCCTGCCCGACAAGGTCTACATCAGGCTTCTCAGAAGGGATTTTCATTTCATGGGGAGGAAGGCCAGCCAGCGCACAGCCATAAAGAGAAGGGGTGGAAAAAAGGGAAAAGCCGATGAATATGACGGTTATGCGTACGGATGAGCTTCGCCGAACCTGAAGAAAACCAGCCTGAATCCGAAAAAAGACGCCTATTTTGATACTTCAATCGAAAGATACTTTAATGCAATATTCGATTAGGTCAACTGCCCTAATATAGGCTTTCGGGCAATGTTGCGCTCCTTAAAGGGATGTTGGCATGGTCACCATAACTGTCCAGGATATTGAGAAAGCCCTTTTGAACACCCTGGGAAAGAAGGGTATGGAAGCGGAGGAGTGCAAGAAGCTGGCGGAGTACGTGATGAACTTCTTTGGCTTCGATGATATGGTGTCGGACAACCTCCTCAAGGCCAGGGACAGGGATGTCTTTTACATGCTGCAGGATGTTGGCATACTGACCACCTTCCAGGATCAGATCACCATCAAGAAGGGCAAGATCTGGCGCATTCACTACTGGGTGCTGAAAAAGAACGATATACTGAGGCTCGCGGATCTTAAAGATGAAGACAAGGGAGGGGACGAATACAACATCTACCAGGAGATGTCGGATGACATGTGGGTCAGGGATGAGAAGGAGTGAGGGCAGGGTATAAATATATCTTTTTTAATTAAAATGATAAGTTTGGCAAAAGATATCAACTATAAGGATTTACAGTGGTCGTAATGGGACAAGAGCTGTGGAGATTCGTGCTGGAAGGCGTGGTTTTTATTTCCGCCCCTGTGCTTCTTTACATTGTGATGTACATCGGTCATATGGACTATGCCGGATTCTTGCAGAGATGTGGATTCGGGAGAAGGGAGGTGGGCCTGCTCTTGGTGGGCGGGCTGCTCGGCATCGTCCTTGGGCCCTTGGGTCTGTACGGGGTGCCCTTGTGGATATACCAAAGCTCCCTTATCGCCATCGATTTTGGCGGTGCCATTGTGCCAGTCGTTCTTTCCATGTACCTTCTAAAGAAAAAGAAATTGAACCTATACGCCTTTCTCCTCTGTGTGGTTCTGATCGGCATTGTTACCAACCTGGTTTCGGAGTTCAGACCGCCTTTGGGAATCGTTTCCGAGTTTCCGTTCTATTTCTTTCCATCATTTGCGGCCATTGGCCTCACCCTGTTGATATACAGAATGAACCTTACCTCAGGAATTCCCTTCGCCTACTCAACAACCACATTCGGTGTGCTCATCGGGGCGGATATCGTGCGCATCCCTCTTGTCCTCATGGGGCTGGAGGAGATCCGGGAGGAAATGGGGCGCGTGAGCGGAGGACGGGTTGCCAACTCCTAGAAGCGCGGTCATTCGCGGGACCGGGTCCTACTACCCGGAGCGGGTGTT
>CP070726.1:1502845-1508427 GCA_020350865.1 Thermoplasmata archaeon | reverse complement strand
CACCCTTTGATCCATCCACCATAACCTCCTGCCCATCCGAAAATATTTTTGTGGCCCGATCTACCTGAGCAACTGTTGGTATTCCAAACTCCCGAGCTAAAATCGCCCCATGCGATAACACACCTCCAACCTCTAAAATCAATCCCCCAGCAGACGTAAATACCTGGGTTTGGCCGGGATCGATACTTTTTGTTACCAATATGTTACCGGGTAATATCGAGGATGTGGAATCAATACATTCTATTACCGTCACCCTTCCCTTGTAAGTTCCTGCTGATACTGCTTCACCTTTGACAACATTACCGTCTAGTGAGCTTGCCTCCGAGAACGAGATTTCATTGAAATCAACCCTATCACGCAGGTAGAGCCCTGGTTTCTCGGGATTTTCCCTGAAAGACATTTTCCTAAATGCCGCGGTGTATCGCAAGTCCCTTTTACCACCCTTTAGATAGTCTTCAATTTCCCGTATCTTAAGAAAGAATACATCATTTTTCCTTTCAATGACTCTCTCTTGCGCCATCGATTCACCTATGTCGATAAAAAGAGTCCTCATCTTTGAGAATATCAAGTCAAGGTAAAAACGCTGCAATTCCCTGAATGCTAGATATCTGATCAGGTAGCGGGAATTCGATTTGAATCTATGTCGTTTGTACAGGGGGATTTCTTTCAATATTTCTTCTAAGATTTCCTGTCTTTTCTTTATGCTTTGTTCGATCGTTATAGATTGTTTATTTTTTCTTGGATGTATGATGTCATTTCTTAACATATTAAAAGGAATCATGGGCTCGTCGGACCACGACGGCTCAATCAAATCCCTAGCAAGTCTCCTGTGACCGTATCGAGAGAGTATGGATTCGAATCCTTCTATAAATTGAAGGCCTTGGGAATTTTCGATAAGTTTGCCGCGGTATTCTTCAAAAGAACCCATTTCTTGATTAAGTGTGGAACTCACATATTCATCTTGTCGATACTTTGTCGCAAGAGCTTCAAGCTCCTTGATGCTTTCACTTGTCCTTTCATACAAGAGACCCGACATCAGTGAAAGCAGCTTTGATACATAATCCTCTATGTGGTTCCCTTCAAGAGACTGCTGTATAAGGCTGGAAAGCATGATGCAGTATGCCAGACCCCATTTTGAAGAGCGGATGTGTGATATAGTCAATCCTATAAGTATTTGGTATTGGAGCTCCATTTCATTTTTTGTTTTAGGAGTAAAGTCAATGGTTTCCAGACCACTTATTATCCCGGGGACGGTTTTTCTTAGGTAATCAGTATCAACCTTTGATTTCCTAAGAGCGGGGCGCTTTATCAATAGAAAGGCAATCTTTAAAAGCAGGTGCAGTGCACCTAGCCCGTTCCTGCGCTGTGGGTCCTCGTATTCCACTCTTAGGTCCTTTGGTAGAACCTTGAGCTGTTGCTGAAAGTTGCCCAGACCACCAGCTTTTGCGAGTAAATATTCGGTCGGGTGGGTGTTAACATACATATGGTCTTTATGTTTAATGAGAAGTGGTTCCTTTGGCAGGGCATCCAACCCAACATCCCGGGCAGTTTCTCCCGCATAATAATTCTCGAAAAGAAATTTGAACAGGGAAAAAAACAATGGTGAAGATGGACCTGAAAAGAACTGTTCTGCCAAGACCATACTATAAGTTGGATGGGATTCTCTCGGGGGGATGGGCAGGGCTGTTATGGGCCTTGCCTGGAGTATATATAACGCACCCTTTGTCAGCGCCCATTCAATATCAAGGGGGTATCCAAACATTGATTCGAGTCTGTTGCCAATATCTACCAATTCATTGAACCTTGTGTCTTTACCACTCACCCTTACTGGATTCTTTCTACCTGAGACCAGGTCATCTCCCGTCCCCTCGACATATTCGATTATGCCTTCGTCCGCCCCCGAGACTGGATTCCTAGTAAAGAATACCCCGGCAATGTCGGGTTTCAACTGCTCCTGCAATATCACTGCCATATCCCCTTCTTTTGCAGAGCTCCATACCTTTTCAATCGCATCCTTGAGCTCAGAAATGGTTTCAACATCCGAAATTGTGGCAAACACACCCGCTTTGGAGCTTCGAGAGGTGTCCTCTGCCATGGAGGACGATCGGGCGATTATTGGAGGGCTCAATTTGGGAAATTCCCTATCGAGCTCTTTTAGCACATTACCTGTAATTCTTCCATTGGAAGATTCCCCAAATGCATCCATAGTTACAACCGAGCAAGGTGGAACCCTAACTCCGAGTAATATCAATTTTTGAAGGTTGAAGGCCTTGCTTCCAATGGACTTTTTATCCCATCGGGTATCTCTATTGAGGGGCACGATGTACTTCAATGCCTTCACATCCTTCTTTTCTGGAGGATACCTAGGATTTTTACCTTGTGAATCGGATTGGCGTCATGAACATGACGCTCCAGAAGGCCGAAACCTTTCTCGTTATCCAACTCCATCCTTGCTATTGTTTCATAGACAATACACCTTGTCAATGGAATAGGGACAGAACATATCACTTGGCATTTGACATTGTGTCTTACCCCTTCCTCATCCGTAAATGTGATTTCGCTTCCTTTTGGCTCCTTGGTTTTCCCTGTGTACTGGCCCTTTATTTCGCTTGCCAATATTTCTAGGTTCTTCCCCCTTTTAAAGTAGTACCCGCTATGAAAAGGTTTTCCTTGAGAGGAGCCCTTCCATAGGTTGAATGCGTATTCTTCACCAAAGGTCCCGCTAAACAGCCAGTAACTGTCTAATGAGGACCAGTTTCTAATACCCCAGGAATGATCCCTGTGGCCGGGAGATGGACCGAATTCAATCTTATTACCGTTTAACTCGATTTCGCCTGAAAATATTCCCGCTTGCTCGATGTGCTGTGAGAAAAGCATACTGGAATTTCTATGAGAGTCCGTATTATCGTCCTTATTATACGAATAGAACTTATTCACAGGTCTGAAGAGCATGTTGAAGTTACATCTTTTCGATTTATAACAAAGTCGCCAGTCAATTCCCTCCACACGATAGGATAATCCTCCAATACCACAACGGTCCGTTTCATGCCAACTTATATTCCTGGTGACGAGAAGTTTTGCCAGGGCAATCCTCCCTTTATGGATAATAATGACGAATCCGGAACTTCTTTTCTTATTGGGAAGAATCCCTATTGTGGTAATCAGGCTCAGCCTGCTCTTACTGTCCGTTGTATTGAAATAGTAGCTTTCTCGCCAGTTTTTATGGGTAAAGGGGTAGTTATCACTTCTTCTTTGTAAAAGGAGATGTGAAAGTTCGTGGATTTCGAGATAACTCAAATTGGGTTTTTCATTGTATGGGTCTTTATTAATCATCTGTTGTTCTTTTCTGATTTAATTCACCTCACACGATATCAGGGTCTATAAATCTTGAAACATGGTGGAGGGGTCCCTTACCCCTCCTGCTGCAATATTGTAATAGCTGTTAATAATATTTGTTTAATTTAAGACAAATTACCAGGAGAACCCCCCCTTTCACCCACCTCCGATGGATAACTTTAAATAATGCTCCAATATCTTTTTGGGAGGATGAAGAACATTGAAATCAAGGGGGCAAGGGAGCACAACCTGAAAAACATCAATGTGGAGTTTCCCAGGGACAAGTTCATCGTCATCACCGGAGTTTCAGGCTCGGGCAAGTCCACACTGGCCTTCGATACGCTGTATGCGGAGGGGCAGCGGAGGTACGTGGAATCGCTATCAGCCTATGCCCGACAGTTTCTGGCTCTCATGCACAAACCCGATGTGGACTCAATCGAGGGGCTGTCCCCTGCCATATCCATCGAGCAGAAGACCACGAGCAAGAATCCCAGGAGCACCGTGGGCACGGTAACAGAGATCTACGATTATCTCAGATTGCTGTACGCCCGGATAGGCATGCCCCACTGCCCAACCCACCGCATCAAAATAGAGGTGCAGTCCCCCGAGAAAATCGCCCAGAGGATACGAGAGGATATCAGCGGCCAGGCCGTTGTCCTTTCTCCTGTGGTAAGACAGAAGAAGGGCACCTACGAAAAACTCGTCTCCGATCTGAACAAGGAAGGATATACAAGGGTGCGGATTGACAAGCATATCCAGCGAACCGATGAGGAAGTCAAGCTAGAGAGATATAAGAAGCACGATATTGAGATTGTAATCGACAGGCTGAATACGAAGGACCATACACGTTTGGCCGAGGCAGTGGAGAATGCACTGCTCAAATCGGATGGGCTGATCGTAGTTCTGGACGAGAAGGGAAAAGAGCACATCTATTCAGCAAAGATGGCATGCCCCAAATGCGGCACTGCATTCGAGGAGCTGCAGCCCCGTATGTTCTCCTTCAACAGCCCCTTCGGGGCCTGCGAGGAATGCCACGGCCTGGGGATCAAGATGGATTTTGACCCTGACCTCATGATCCCGGACAAGAGCCTGAGTATTGCGGAAGGGGCTATTGCCGTTTACCGTAATGCAATAGACGGATGGAGGGGGGTCCACATAGCAGCACTGGCCAAACACTACGACTTCGACCTCATGGCACCTGTTTCGGAACTGACAGAGGAGCAGTACGATGCTTTGATGTACGGCTCGGACGAGAAGATCAGATTCAGACACGCCAGCAGAAACGGGGAGGCGAGGTTCACCTACAAGGGATACTGGGAGGGGCTTTTGCCCCAGACGGAGCGGCTGTACCACCAGACAGAATCCGATTACAGACGCAGGGAAATGGAGAAGTTCATGAGGATCTCCCCCTGCCCCAAGTGCCATGGCAGACGCCTCAAGGATAAAATCCTGGCCGTATCAATACAGGGCAAGAGCATCATCGAGATCACTGATATGTCCATCAAGCAGAACATCGAATTCTTTAAAGAACTGAGGCTCACCCAAAAGCAGCAGGAAATCGCCCGGCAGATTCTCAAGGAGATCAGGGAGAGACTGGGTTTTCTTTCCAAGGTGGGTCTTTCATACCTCACCCTCTCCAGGAGTGCGGGCACCCTGTCCGGGGGAGAGGCCCAGAGAATCAGGCTGGCCACCCAGATAGGCTCGAACCTCATGGGTGTGATGTACATTCTTGATGAGCCCTCAATTGGATTGCATCAGGTGGACAACAGAAAGCTGATAGAAACCCTGCACAGACTCCGTGATATCGGAAACACGCTCATCGTGGTGGAGCATGACGAGACCACCATCAAGATGGCCGATTACGTCATTGACATGGGCCCGGGTGCCGGTCTTTCGGGGGGCAGGGTGGTGGCCAGGGGCACCCCCAAGCAAATAGAGCGCAATCCCAAATCGCTCACAGGCAAGTACCTCTCGAAAAAGCTCACCATCGCGGTTCCTGACAGGAGAAGAATATCTGACAGGTACATCAGGGTTAATGGATGCCGCGAACACAACCTCAAGGATATTGACGTGCACATACCAATCGGGGTGCTCACCCTGGTGACCGGGGTTTCGGGCAGCGGCAAATCCACCCTTGTCTACGAGATATTGTACAAGGGTATGATGAAAAAACTCCACAGCTCCAAGGTCCGCCCCGGGGACCATGATGGGATCGAGTTTGACTCAGAAATCGACAAGGTCATAGT
>CP070726.1:1499119-1502745 GCA_020350865.1 Thermoplasmata archaeon | reverse complement strand
GTCACTGAAGAAGGGTTGATGAGGGTCCGACCGGTCGGCGCGAAACGGGAATACCACAAGCGCGCCGTCGTGCAGGCGGGAAACGAAGGTGCCATGGTAAGAATAGGGTCGATCATCCAATGATGTGTCGTAGAGATTTCCCTCGTCACTCCACGTTACCCCACCGTCAGTTGAGCGCAAGAGACCTGTCCGGGGACCTCCCTCACGGGCTTTAGCACTTGCTCGGCCTATGCCGGCAATCAGCGTGTTGTGTGTGGGGTCGTTGGGGTCCAATTCAAGTGCGCTTATGGACAGGGATGATTCGAAATCCGTCTTTGGCATCCAGGTTGGGCTTGGGGAGGTGGCATCGGTGGTCTTCCAGATACCCCCGTTAACAGTGCCGACCCAAATGATATCCGGATTCTCGGGATGCGCAACCACAGTATGGATAGCTCCTACAACAGGGTTATTACCGGGAATGTGTTCCACCTGGCCGTCTATTATTGGAGATGGACCCTGGGATACCCATGTCATCACGGGTAACAATAAAACCGTGGGGTCAATTACCACGGGGTATGTCGCTCCCATCAGCCAGTCCACCGATGTTGCCACGCTGAAGAGGACATTTCCGTCCTCATGCCTTATATTATAAGTGCTTAACCTCTTTATGATGGGCTCGCTGCTGTCATAGGTCAGCGGGGGAAGGATGCTGAACCTGGAATTCTCGAAACCGTCACGTAGTTCAACAGTCTTCCAGGTTGAAAAATCACCGGTCATCTGTTCCCCTTCCACGTGCATGGTCATTTCATCCGGAAGCTTCAGAACACCTTCGAACTCCAGTGTCATGTCGGAAGTATCCTCCCCTTCGGGAACCTCAGGTGGCTTATATAAAATAATATTGTGTTTCAGCTTCTCCTTGGTTACTATGAACTCGTAATCGGTTGAGGGGTAGGTATTTTCATATGTCGCCACGTTGTCTGTAAAATCCCCTGTTGACTTGGAAAATTCTGTTTTCTGAAGGATGTTTCCGTCGTCGCTTTTGAGTATCATTGACCCGGGTATGAACTCCACGAAGGCCTCCTCACCATCCAGGGGTTCTGCTGTTACCTTAACCGAGGCCTTCGGACCGAGCTTCTCGGCAAAGAAGGACTCCAATGGAGTCTGGGTAACAGCGAACTGGTATAACGGGTTTCCATCGTATGGGAGAATTGAGGGTCCCTTGTCAATGGATATGGGATTATCAGAGGGAGGGCCACCCCCATCTGGTGGATTGCCGTTACCTATTGGAGGGTCAGTAACATCATCCCCGGGTATTTCCCCATCAGGCTGACCATCGTCTGGAACTCCGTCCTGCTCGTCATCCCCGGAGGTATCAGGGTTTGCGGGTGATCCGTCATCGGGGGAAGAGGTATCACCTGTGGATGGATCCTTCGAGGAGCCGACATATGCACCAAGCGTTTCCAGTTCAAACGTTACCTTGCCGTGATTTTCGGTGAAAGTGATATCGGTTAATTCCCATCCCCTGGTTGTGAATCCCACGGGGTCGAATGCGGGATCGTGCAGAATGGAACGAACCTTGCCGACTGTGGATATTGTTACGACGGTTCTGTCCATCTTGACGGGATCGATATATACGACATCCGTCGAGAAATCAGCGGCGTTGCTGGATTGCACCACAAGTCCCAGGCTTCTTAAAAGATCTATGAGCTCGTTTACTTCATCGTCAAATACGGAATCGATCTTCACCAGGAGTCCCCGGGGTTGCTCCTCAAGACCTTCGATGAGTATTTGGACCCGGGAATCTGCGGTCCAGATGTACAGGTCGAACTTCCCGTCTTCGCGCTCTTCCAATTCATAATATCCAATTTGATTGCCGTGGCGGTCTTCCACGAAAACCATGTGGCCTTCCCGTTCCAGGGCGCTGACCTCATCAGGTGTCAACAGCTCACCATTCGAGTACCTCAGAACAGATCCCATGGGGGCGGTGGGGGACCCCCCAGGCAATGTCCTTGTGGGTATAACGACCACGTCTTCCATCGTGGATGTTCCCCATGGATTTTCTGAAATGTCCCCTGCGAAGAGCACCTGAAATGCAGTTCCCAGGAACACTCCCGTAACGAACAATGCGCCTATTTTGCCGGCTATTTTAGCATGTTTATTGCGTCGGTGTACTTTTGCTTTCTTACTTCCTGTAATAACAAATAAACCTATTATACCCTCGATAATTATTGCAGTGATAAATGTGTAAAATACAGTGTCCTTCAAATTCAAGGCGGCAGCGCGATTTTCCTGGTCCTGCGTTGGGGATGTCGTGTCCTCTTCAATGGAGCCGTCACCATATCCCTGAGATTCGTTGTTATCACCCTCCAGTTCGGAAGAGACTGAATCGGTGACCTCGAATCCAGCAAACATCCACTCATCGATACCACCTTGCATGTTGTGCACGTTTTCAAATCCGTTCTGGGCCAATATTTTGCTGGCGTCCTGGCTTTTACCCCCGCTCTTGGAATAGACAATTATTGTTTTCTCTGTGTCCAGTTCGTCGAGCCTAAGGTCGAATTCCGAAAGAGGTATCGAAATAGCTCTGGCTAAGTGTTGGGATGTATATTCTGAGGAGGTCCTTACATCCAGTATTACAACATCCTCGTTCGAATCGATTATCTGTTTTGCCTCGTTCACCGAGATATCGTCATAAGTGATTGCACAGGATGAGTTGGATTCTTCCCAATAATCCGAATCCACGGAGTCTATCACCTCGAGCAAGGCTTCATCATTCTCTATCAATTTCTCTATTATGGTTCTGAACTCGTTTTCTTCGGCTTTCAGATTATCCATTCTCTCGTAACCATTACCTACACGCCAGTATTTGCCGCCAAAAACGAATGTGGGAACTTTATATTCCGGGCTGAAAGTCCTTAGAATGTCCCATTCGGATTGAGGAATCTCAGTTTCGATGTCATCTGTTAACCTATTGTCTTTGGTATCCAGTTCCCAGTGGTAGGCCACTATCTGACCTTTCTGAACGTACTCCAGGGCCACTTTATCGAAGGTATCCCTGATCCATTTGCAATGCGGGCACCAGGTGGTCCCGAAATACCTGATTACGGGTTTTCCATTCTCGTAATACAACTTTCCGGATCCAACGTTAAATGTGCCTTCTTTTCCTAAAATCTGCAGTTCATTTTCCGTTTCTTCACCACTTGAATCGGCCTCGTCCGATCCGCAGCTGTCATCCGCGCTCACATTAGCAGGTAATGCCATCACTAAAAATACAGCGAGCATCACTGCTACCAGTAATTTACCAATGGTCTTTGTTTTCATATTTACTTCCCCCTATCGTTTCTTCCGAGGTTCTATGCCAAAGGAGATGTCTATAAAAAGCGAGGCGCGATTATCTGGTTTAACCCATCATTGTAAAGAAATCCTAACCGCATACTCCTCTTTTCAGGACTCCCCCCTATGGCTTTGCCTTTCCCCCATAAAGGAAGTTAAGATATATATATATTTTGTTTAATCTAATAAACTATACATAGGTTAAATATATAAATATAATATCACATATTATCATTTACCTCCTACTTTGCCCGCCTATGAACCAATATCAAAGGTACTACACGGAAGTAAAATCAGACGTGCACCCCCGAACG
>CP070726.1:1496209-1499019 GCA_020350865.1 Thermoplasmata archaeon | reverse complement strand
GGATAAGTACAAACAGTACAGACATCTGATAACCGCGTCCAATTACATCACTCCATTCAATGTGGTTTCGATTCGTGACGTCAAGGGCAATCTTCATTCCACAGGTGAAGTGAAAATATTTTCAAAGACCCCAAGCATAGGGGGAAGCTGGTCCACCCATCCCAGCTTGAAGTACTCCTCTGAGCAAAACGACATTCTGGGGGAGAAATCGGTGTTCTCCAAAGTCAGCTCCGAAAATAACATCCTTGTGGAGAAAGAAAATCTCATGAAGATGGAGCAGCATATCTCGGTACCAAAAGTCCTCGAAGTTTATAGGAATAGAGAGGAGGATTTGTCTGAGCTGCACGAGATGAAGCCTGGGTGTCAGATAGGAGCGGTGCTGGTGGAGGAGTTCATAGATTCGGTGAGTTTGGGGCAGGGAGTGGTGGAGGAGAGAATAGATCTGGAAACAATGGAGAAAGGCGTTCTGGGGATTCTCAGGGACATGCACAAATTCTGTGCACACAGGGACCTCAAGCACTCCCACATACGGATAAATCTCGATCCCAGAACCTGTGAGAGCCTGACACTCGGTATAGGGAAGCCGGTGAATCTGGAAATAAGGGGCTTCTCGGTAATCGATGTTGAAACCACACAGATGCGCGAGGATTTTTCGAATGAAGCATTCGGAGCCAGTGTAAGAAGGGACATCAGCCAGCTCTTGACCTCGATTACCGGGTACATGAGTACACTGGAGCTAGATACAGATGTGATGAGGAAGTTCTTTCCAACACCCTTAGACAAACGGCTACGGCGATTTGGAATGTTATTGGACGCACTCAGGGAGGAGTATGAGATAGACCTTTCGGACTGCTTTCTCACCAAGAGCAGGACAACTGCATTCTTGATAAACAAGCTCGGAAGTTAGGGGTTTTTCTGATCTGAAACTGCCCACCATAATATGCAAAAACTATTAATTGTCCAGCCTTGATTATGTGTCGGTAGTGAACATGGATGAAAAAGGCCAGGACTACGAGGCCGTGATGTCCGAGCTCAAATCGGCTCTTGCCAGGGACCATCACTTCAAGGACGGCAGGGTTCTTGGCTCCATGTGCACCGAGCCGAACATGATTGCAAAGGAGGTCCATGCCATGTTCCTCGAGGCCAACCTGGGCAATCCGGGCCTCTATCCCGGTACAGCTGAACTGGAAAACGAATTGATCGGGATGGTATCCGAGCTGCTCCACGGGCACGGGGCATACGGTATGACAGTAAGCGGGGGGACAGAGGCCAATATCACCGCTCTCTGGATAGCCAAGAAAGTGTCCCGTGGAACTGAGGTGGTTTATCCCCACAGTGCCCACTTCTCCATTCAGAAGGCACTTGACATACTGGATCTAGAGGGCAGGGAGATAGGTTTAAGAGAGGACTTCAGGATGGATATCTCGGAGGTGGAGAATCACATTTCAGACAAAACCGCGGCTGTGTTGGGCATTGCAGGGACAACCGAGTTCGGGGTTGTGGACCCCGTTCAAGAACTGGGGGATTTGTGTGATAATACCTTTCTTCACGTGGATGCGGCCTACGGTGGTTTTGTCATACCGTTTTTAAAGGAACTGGGCCATGACCTTCCGCCCTTCGATTTGGAAATCGAGCACGTGGATTCGATTTCGGTTGACCCCCATAAAATGGGTATGGCAACCATACCCTCCGGGATTCTTCTAATGAGGGATGAAGAATATCTCAATAAGATCACTGTGGCCTCCCCTTATCTCACGAGCCCAAGACAGGCCTCCCTTTCGGGAACGCGGTGCAGCGCAGGGGCAGTCTCAGCCTATGCAGTGATGAAATTCCTCGGTCGGGAGGGTTACAGAAAAATCGTGAAGCAATGCATGGACACAGCCCATTACCTTGTGGGAAGGGTAAGGGAGCTCGGACTTGAGCCCATAATGGAACCCATCATGCCCATCGTCTGTATCAAACTGAAATCGGCTGAAAAGGTGTACATTTCATTGAATGAAATGGGATGGAAACCCTCCATTACCAGGGAGCCCAAATGCCTGCGCATCGTTGTCATGCCCCACGTGACCCGGGCTGTGGTGGATGAATTCATCCCTGATCTGGCCCAGGTTTGCGGGAAGTATAAGGAGATATAGGTTCCAAATCCTGTCAATTTAAGGGCTTTTCACCCATTTTTCCGATTTTATCAGGATTTACATATTTAATAAATGTTTTATATTTGTGCACATATTACCCGAAAGCTGACATATCATGTCGAAAAGAATCCGATTAGTTACGATTTCACTTATTATGGTGCTGATTACCATTGCGAATTTCGGCAGCCTCGCCCAGCACCCGGGGGGTGGCGAGGAGGAGGAGGTGAAAACCGAGACTCTCACTTTTTCGGGGGATACGAATGAAGGCACCTCCTGGGAAAAGACCGTCGACCTGGGAGACATCAATCTCATGAGCATCGAATTTACCCTGACATGGGAGGATGACGAGGGCTCTGACTCGGACCCGGATACGTTCTCCCTGACAACCGATGACGGGGGCCACGAACCCAAGGGCGACCAGGGCTCCTCAGGCTCGATTTCAGTTACCTGGGAGGAGCGTGGCCTGAACAACACCTGGAATATGGTGGTAACATGCGAGGATGCAGGGGATACGCCGCTCGGTCCCGTTGGCCTCATTGTGGAGGTGGATTAGTGCAAAAGTTGGGACCTGGAAGTTACGTATTCCTATACATATGAGAGCATGATGGGCGGTGTCGTCACTACGGCCGGAGTAAAGGATGTACTATAATAACCCTTCTTAAAGAAGCATGTGGC
>CP070726.1:1492432-1496109 GCA_020350865.1 Thermoplasmata archaeon | reverse complement strand
TCCGACATATTGCTAATGATGCTTTTGACCGCAAAATCAGTTGAGCCCTGGACATAAATGAGCTGTTCTCCTGTCAGGGTTACGTTTTCCACATAAAAGTTGTTGGAGCTCTGAATATTCATGACAGCTTTTTCTTCTACATCTATAAATTTGATGTTATTCAGTACAAAACCCTCCGAATCCAGTGTGTGCAAGGCTGACATCCCTATTTGGGCGAAGGTGACGTTATCAACACGGAAACCCGTATTGTTCCCCATAAAGGAAAAACCTGTCATAGTGGAATTGATCAGGCAGTTTGAGATATGACCCTGGTTTGTTCCCACATGCAGGCCTATGTGCTCCGGATTGACGGAGTCCAGGAAACCGCACTGCCTTATAGTTGAATTTTCGATGATGAGAGTGGAACCGCCCTCCGCATAGAAATAGTAATACGGGGACAGAACATCGAGGTCGTCATCATCCGGGGGATCGGTTATATAACAGCCGTACACCTCCATTATTCCCCCGTTTTGCACCGCGATATCATAGGGCTGGAGATACTCAGACATCATCTGCAGTGTGCAGTTCCTGAGTACCAAATGCCCACCGTTTTGGACGATAAGGTGTCCATAAACCACTATGGTCTCATTATTGTATTCATCGTATCCAGATACTGTCCAGTCCCCGTTTATAATGATGTCCGGAGAGGCGGAAGCGTGCTCAACAACATCGTGGATGCCGTTGAAAGGCAGTGCCATCATAACAACCACAGCCACAAGATACAATGAGAGAAACTCCTTTTTCTTCATGCGATGTCCTCCCAAACAGCCTATTAGCTGGTATGTTACCAACCATATATAATTTATGGTATTATTCCTTTTAAAGGGGCAAATAATGCCAAAATGAACCCGAAATAGGGGAATGAATTAAAGATTCGGAAGAATTGGCAAGGGGGCTTTAGTCCTCGCCCATAGGCTTTTCTTTGTCAGAGTCCTCATCCATTATCTCCTCTGGCTCCCCCCCGTCTGCTTCTTCCGGTTCCTCATCACGGATGTCTTCGGGTTTTTCATCGGTTCCTTCCTTATCGTCCGATGTGTCGTCTGTATCCTTTTCACGGTCCAAATCCTCAGTCAGGTCATCCCGGTCATCATCGCCTTCAGTATCCTGGGTTTCAGATTTTTCGGCGGGCTTTTCATCTTCAATTACGTCCTTATCTTCGCCTTCCGTATCCTCAGGTTCAGATTTATCAGCGGGCTCTTCCTCCTCAAGTATTTCCCAGTCTTCATCCAACTCCTCTTCGCTTTCGAAGTCCTCAAGCCTTGTTTCATCGGCGGGCATCTCCTCTTCAGTGATTTCCTTATCCTCACCCTCCCATCTGCCGATCATTTTAGCCAGCTCATCCTTTTGGTGAGAAGTTAGGGCCTCGGTCTTGGAGATAATGGAAGCAAAACCTTCGTATTCCATGCGGCTTATTTTGCCATCCTTGAGCATCCCCTCCAGCTCTTGTGTTATCCACTTCGGTAGCTCATCGAATTTCTCAGTAACCTCGGCCTTTCGGAACTCTGCCCGTCTCGTTGCCATGGTTTCCTGGAGCATATGGAAGTGCAGATCCTCGATTTTACCGTGCTGGAACTCCTCATTGAGCCTTGCCTCTACATCGTCCATTCTCTGGTCGAACTCGCTGGGGTCCTGTTCCTTATCGGATGTTATCTCGTTTATCTCGGCCATGTACCTCTTGAGGGCCCCCTTCTTCCTCCTCACCCGGACAAGGCCGATTAAAGCAAGTATGATCGCCACTACACCCGAGAGGATGGCCAAGACCAATCCCCACCAGTCGTATGACTGCCCCAACAATCGCTCTCCCACCTCTTCCGGAACATCCTCCACTGTAATATTCCAGCTGTATTCCACACTGTCCTTGCCGTCACTCACCTCCACAGTCACCATGTGCTCGCCTGCGGCAGCGTGGTCAGCGTAGTATGTGTAGGAACTTCCTCCAGTTTGAACAGGTACCTCATAGTTTTCATCGAAGTACCAGTTTATCTCAAGCTTATTCTTATCTTCTGAATCAGGATCGTCTTCCACAATCGAGAATTGTACAGATGTATCCTCCTTCATCACCAGCTCTTTCTCTACTGGATCAGGGGAGCCGATTTCAGGCATTCGATTCAGGTTGTTCACGATTATTTCCCATTCACGGTACAGCGTGAAGGACCCGGTCCCGTAATCCTGGATGCTAAGATTCAGCGTATAGGTTCCAGCGCTTGTATAATCTGTTTCGAATTTGTAGTAATCGCCGTCACCAACAGTGGCGGGACCTATTTTCCATTTGAACGATATTAACTCCCCGTCGGGATCGCTGGCATCCAAGAAGAACTCCTTGAGTTCTGTCTCGTTCATTACGATCTGGCCTGGCGCAGGTGTTAACGAGTTTACAACAGGCCTGGAATTTTCTATTTCCACGGAAGGGGAGTTGACCTCCCAGCTATAATCTTCACCATCAAAAACCCTCAATATAAACTTCCACAATTCACCTTTTTTAGTAGCACTGGAATTCACAATGAATTTATCATTGTAAGCTAGTTGTTCAACGCCATTTTTGAACCATCTGATCTCTGGGGATGACTCAGTATCACCATCCTCATCATAGTAGGGGTACAGCGCGGTGAGGTCATCGTCGCCCAGGGGATTATTTGGCGATATGGACAGATCCGATGCCGTGGGTGGACTGTTTTGGATCTCGATTTCCGCAGAGGATATGATATCCCCGTATTCGAATCCATCGTTCGGTTGCACAGTAAAATTCCAAAGCTCTCCTTTTTGTATAAAAGTGCTGGATACGGTGGTTAGATTATCCAGCCCCGGTACATGGGCTCCATCGCGATACCAAAGGATTGCCGTATCGTTTTCCGGGTCGTAGTCAACATCGGAATAAAGATAATTCGCCATGAGATCCGAGCTCGTAGTTGGATTTGAAGGCGTTATATGAACATCGGTTACAACCGGTTTGGAATTCATAATGGTCACATTTAAATCCCATTTCACACTGCTTCCGTAATCGCTGCCATCGTGGGGTGTGATCTCGCACTTCCATTCCTCACCCTTTAAAGTAGATGCGGATGGTAATATTTTTCCCCTTAGTCCTGAATCAATGAAATCCACACCGCTCCACTTCAACCATTTTATGGTGGTATCCAAACTCTCCTCATCGCCATCGGTATCATAGAAATCATACTCGGCAACTAAATCGTCAGTTGTGGTTGGATTCGAGGGAGTTATGTATATATTGAATACCTGGGGAGGTGTATTACCTATGACACGATCAGCAGATTGCACATCATCTCCATCATTCTCTCCATCATATGGCGTGATGATATAATACCATACATCATCTTTCTGGGTCCGAGAGGCATTAACAATAAAGTTGCCGTTCAAAACCACCTGCTCCTCACCGTTTCTGAACCATTTGATCTTATTCCCAGATTCGGAATCACCATCAGGATCAGTGTAAGTGTAATTTGCGGTAATATCCGATGCCGCGGTGGGATCTGTCGGTGTGATTATGGCATTCGAAATTGTCGGAGCTGCGTTTATTACCGTCACGTCCATACCACTGCGGGTTAACGTTCCTTCATTCAACCCGTCATGAGGAATAACCTCGCATGTCCACCTCTCGCCTTTTTGCGTGTAAACGGAGG
>CP070726.1:1485240-1492332 GCA_020350865.1 Thermoplasmata archaeon | reverse complement strand
ACTAATTGTGTCAATAAAAAACAACACCTGTTGATAGCAAAAGACGACTTGCCTGAATTCATTATTTCAGAATTCGATATTCAGGCTTGATAATTTTATCAATTATTATATGTACAATTAACCCAGTATGCTTTTTCATTCATGATAATGTAAGAGATTAACTCAGTTTCAGCTAGAAGAAGTTGTTCATCAGACACCATCTGGGGCAGAGGATTCAGGGTAAACGAGCCTGAAAATCGGTGGCCACATGGAACATGCCGGGGAAAGTAGACACAGCTGTCCCTTATGCAATATAAAACTCAAGCTCCCCACCTCCAAATGCATCAACTGCAACAACTATTATTTCGAAAACGAGGTGATCAAGTCTGAGCAGGGGCTGCAGAGCTGCCCCATATGCAATGAAACCGTAAAACGCATTTCCAAGCGGCAGTACGAGGACCACATGGGTGTTGGGAAGTGCCCTTCTTGCAGTCTTTCATTCGAAGGCGCAATGGAGTGGGAGGCAAAGGAAGCGGAAGAAGAGGCACAGGGGGATTTACTGGAGGGGGATTTCGAGGATTTAAGCCTGGAGCTGCTGGAAATCGAGGCCAAGATCAATTCCATATCAGGTGAAAAAGGAATTGGAACCCGGCAGACTTATGAATGTCCTGCCTGCGGGAGCAGTGTAAGTATCAAAGACAGGGAATGTTCCCTGTGCGGTGCAGAGTTCATGGAAATCGACGTGATGCTGGATGAACTCATGCGCATTTCCTCTGAGGCAACCGAAGAGAAGGAAGAGGCCGTTGCCGCTGCTCCCAAAATCCAAAAGAAAAGGACATCAGCTCCTGAAAAGGTGATACGAAAACCCCAGCCACGTCGTGTTAAGAAGGTGGTTGAGGGAATAAGACCTCAAGCGAGAGCCGCACCCTCAAGAGAATCCGGTCAGGTAGAGGATTTTTACACCGATTCGCTGCTCAAGGGTATGTACTCCAGACGGGAGGTGGACCCCCACGGGGAAGGGGAGATTGCCGAAAGTAGATACGAATGCCCCGTATGTACCACAAACGTCAACCTGGATTGGAAGTTCTGTCCAAAATGCGGTTTGATACTCACGACTGAAATGAAGATCAAGGGCAGCCAAATAAAGGATTTTCTGGGCATGGTGGATAAGGTTAAAAGCGACCTGCAAATCCTGGCTCGCTCATCCGAGGTAAGAGAAAACCTCGAAGAGATCGACTCGAAAATCAAAAAAGACCTCATGAACGATGAGCTGTGGTTCAACAGGGCACTGCTGCTCATAGACATCAAATCCTATGCTAAGGCCCTGAAGTCCCTGGACACGGTGATAAGGCTCAATCCCAAACATCAGAAGGTGTGGATCGCCAAGGCAAACCTTTTGAGCAGGATGAGCAAGACAGGGGAGGCCTTCAAATGCTACAAGAATGCACTGGACATCCTGTTGGAACAGTATGAACAGAGGGAAAAGCCGAAAGCCCCGCCAACAAAGCAACCTGTAAGACCCACACCAAGAAAAAGCGATGTGAGCCTAACAAGAAAGGTGAACCCCAGACCTGTGGGCGTAACTTATGGACTGACCAACGGCCTCACCAATGGAGTGAAAAGGGGCAGGGGATTAACGAACGGCCTCACAAACGGCCTAACAAATGGTGTCAAGAGGAGCAGGAAGGGCCTGACAAACGGACTTACCAACGGTCTCACAATTGGGGTTAAAAGAGGCAAGGGCCTTACAAACGGCCTAACAAATGGTGTCAAGAGGAGCAGGAAGGGCCTGACTAATGGCCTCGCCAATGGTGTTAAGAGAGGCAAAGGCCTCACAAATGGCCTCGCAAACGGCCTGACCAACGGCATCACCAACGGCTTGACCAATGGTTTGAAGAGAGGCGTGCGGGGGATGACAAACGGCCTCACGAATGGTCTGACAAATGGCATAACCAACGGTATCACAAACGGTTTGAGAGCCCTGAAGAGGGGCATTACCGACGGCATCACCAACGGCAACGGTATGACAAACGGCCTTGCGGGTAAGAGGTCGGTGCTGGAGGGTAGAAGTTCAGTGTGGAGACTGCTTTTCGTGCCCGTAATCATCGCATCTATACTTATCGCTCCTTACCTCATATATTTCATCTCCACTTCCGAAGACGTCATGGAAATCGATGGAAGGTTTGGGGACTGGGAAACGGTCAGTAAGAACACGGACTCAAACGAGATATCACCCTTCAACCGCAATGTGGACATCATTGACTACGGTATCGACAGCAATACCGTGGGTCTGTACTTTTACCTGAAAGTGGAGGGCAGTATGATGGATGGAGAGCCTGAAGGTGAAAGACGGGTGGACACAGCCTATGTTTTCCTGGACACCGATCAAAATTCCGAGTCGGGATATTATGTTAAGGGTATCGGAGCAGATTACATGGTGGAGCTGTACGGGCGGGACGGAGATTTGCGGTCCAAGATCCTATTCGAGTACACCGAGGATGTGCAGGACTGGAACCTATGGGAGAAAGCAGACACGGTGGCGGCTTATATTGTGGGCTCCGAATTGGAAGGGCAGGTGCCCCTCGGGGCGCTGTCCCTTCACGGGAATGATGCCGTGGATGCCCTCTTTTACATGCAGAGCTGGGACGGGTTTGATGATTTTTCGGATACGGTGGTCAGCAATGAAGATGGCGTGCTCTCAGTACTTCAGCAGGGGGTGGGAGGGGATGTTGTATCAGGTTTCGGCAACAGGCTGCTCAAGCTGGAAATGAAGGCCTTAAACGCTGATATGCAGGTAACTGAACTGAGGTTTACGAGGTTGGGGGTGGGCTCGGATTCTGATGTGGTGTCCTTAAGGCTTGAAAACGAGAACCACAACACCATAGTGACAGGCACACTGAGCGGTGGTGAGGGCGTCTTCCAACCCGAGCTGACCCTATCGGAAGGGGATAGACGTACACTTTTTGTGGTGGCCGATATCAGCACCAGTGCAGTTACAGAGAACAATATCGGATTCAAGGTTTCAAACAACCATGATATCTCCATGGATTCCGGTACGATCTCCCTTGATACTTTAGGACCGCCTTCCGGATACAACGATATCAGTTACATCCATTCCATTCCACCAGATGTCAAAATCGACGGAGCATTTGCAGACTGGATGCTGGGCAGCCTCATCGATGATGAAATAGGTGATGTCGAAAATGAAAACCTGGACGTCTCCAGATACGGTGTTACCAATGATAGCGAATCCCTGTCATTCTATCTGAAGGTTGACGGCATCATTGCAGAGGGTGTGAGCGTTCCGTATTGGAATGAGAAAACAGTGGTCGAACCTAAAAGGCCTTCCGGCAGGCCGCGTCCCTCACAGCCACAGCCCCCTGTAATCGAGCTGCCCAAGACAGGGGAGGATTACGCTTTCATTTTTATGGACACATTACCGGGATTTGGTTTCTCCATCCCCCAGGCTCAGATGAACGCAGACCACATGATACTCATAAAGGGGAGGCACAACAGGATCATCGAAAGCTCGCTCTTCGAGTGGACAGGCAGCCAACCTTTTGAGTGGGCATGGGTGGGAAGAGAGAATGTGGTCTGTGGATTGGACTCCCAGCAGCTGGAAATACAGGTGGGGCTGGACAAACTGGGACTTGAACAGGGACTGGAGAATGTGACGGTGTACTTCCAGACCTCGGACTGGGAGAATGCCACAGTGGACCGTTCCGACGATGCCGTCAACACAAAAAGAATTGACCAGATCATGGGCACGCGTTATCCGCCGTATGGAGGGTGGCCCTCCAAATGGATTTTACTTGGTACGGATACGAACGAGACGGGCATCGAGGATAATGACAACATCCTTGGAGTCTATGCCAACGATTCGGTGGAGATTCTCCATCTGCGCATGGACATCGAATACCTAACTCCTGAGTCAAAAGATACCTATGACTTCTACTTCAAGGCAAATTCCGTAGGAAACGTTTGGTACAGAATCAGGCTCGAGAGGAACGACCAGAATGACGGATGGTTCTTCAACCTGGACTACACGACAAATGTCAATCCCCCCATTGATTCCGCCGAAGTATGGACGAGCGAAGAGGAGCATACAGCTTCTGGCAACTATTACGACGAGACAAACATGGGTTTCAACTTCAATAACAGCAACGGAGAGGGCATTGCCCATTCCATATTGTGTTGGGTTAAAAAAGATTCCTTGAGCCAGGGCTACGATATGCTGGAAACAGGCAATACCACGGATATCTTTGCAGATACGCATGACGGGGGCAATCTCCAGGCCCAGCAGCAGGACAGGGCCCCGGACGACACGGGTGACCCCGACCCGACTTACTATTACACCAGTGTGGGCGTTTCGGAATTCTCGGATGTGATCATACCCATCCTCGGGCTTACCTTTTTGTGTATCATGTTCAGAAGGAGGAAAAGGCGAATAAACAACGGAATCATGCAAACCGAAAAGGAATGATCGACATGAGGTGTTCCCGGATAAAAGCCAGTAACTCCCGCAAGGGTGGCATGAGATAAATCTATCGGTGGAATAATATGGGGGCTGCAAGGAAAAGTGGAAAGGAGCCTTTGGCCTGCCCGATATGCGGCACAGCCTTACCTTCGGGTACAAAGGAATGCAGCATCTGCGGTACCCCGTTGGAGGGGATCCAAAAGAGATCGGTTGATGCCCTGGATGGGTCCCTCCATGCAAAAGGGAGCAGCGACCCTAAATCCGAGTACCCGAAGAAAGGGAGGAGAAAACGGGCTACAGTCAAGGGAGGTAAAAAGACAGGGCTCCAGGATGAGGATTCAACCGGTCCAGGAGATAACCTCCCTCAGGGAAGCGTAAAGCCGCAGGACCGGGCCATCAGCATAAGCCCTCCCGGTCCAACCGAGCTGGTGTTAGAGGAAGAGGAAGTGCTGGAGTACGAATGCCCTCAATGTGGATCGAAAATTGAACCAACAGCCACCACCTGCCCCCAATGCAAGGCCGAGTTCGTGGAACTTGAAGAGGAGGAGGCAGCCCCAACCTGTCCGTCCTGCGGAGTAACAAGAAGCCCAGACGGTACGGTCTGCGAAAAATGCAGACAGGAATTCAAGGATTTCGAGGAGTGGTCTCATGGCCTGATGGAGACCGTAATCGAGGAACTGGAGAAACCTGTGGTGCATCCCAAGGCCCTGGCCCTAAAACAGGGCAAGGAATCGTTTTCCTGCCCTATGTGCGGCAGTGGGGCACATGTGGAGGAGGAGGCCTGTGCTGGCTGCGGCATGAAATTTGTGAACATCGATGGATCCAGTTTAAGCCTTCCAAAGGGATCGATAAAGGAGCTGGAGAGGGCACTTGAGGAGATAGCAGAAGAGATAGGTGTGGATGCCACCAAGTACACGGATTTTACCACCGATTCACTGATCGAAGAATTTGACGAAGGTAAGGCAGGAGAAACTTTGGTCTCTGATTCAGGTGACCTGGAAGATGAATACCACTGTCCCCTCTGCAAATCGGAGGTGGGAAAACAAGACCTCTACTGTCCGAAATGTGGTATGGTACTTTCCCTTGAAAAGGAAGTGAAAAGAAGCGAGATAGGTGTGTTTATCCATCATGTGTACAGCACGATAAATGAGATACAGTCAATCGCAGATAGAAAGGACCTGAAGCAGACAATGATACAGTTGAAGGAGGAGATGGCCGGGAATCCAAGGGATGAAGAGCAGTGGTACCTGATGGGAGTCATGCTCGCTGGGTTGAACCTCCACCAGCAGGCGTTAAGGGCCTTCAACACCGTTGTCAAGATCAACCCCCGGCACCCCAAAGTAAGGATCGCTCAAGCCCATATGCTCAGGAGGCTCGAAAAACAGAAAGAGGCGTATCTCTGTTATAGGAATGCACTGGCGTCCCATATACCGAAGTACGATGCGGGGATAACAAAGGCAGATGAACCCGAAGGAATATCTAGGGAGAAAAAAGAGACCATTTACCTTCAGGGCCTTAAAATAAACGAGCAGAAAGATAAAGGGACAGGCATTGACCGTAGAATGGCATCTCAGGAGGGTGGGGGCAAGGTCTTTTCAGGTTTGACAAACGGAATCACCAACGGCATGACGAACGGCGTCAGGGCATTGAAGATGGGTCTGACGAACGGTATCACCAACGGCAACGGGATCACCAACGGGCTGGGGCCCCAACACAAGATTTTGGAGGACAAGCATCGCAAATGGAAGGTTATAGTCGTTCCGGTCTTAATCCTTGCTCTTACGTTCTTCCCTTACCTCTTTGTAAATTACTCGGAAACTCCGGCCGGCATCGAAATCGACGGAAGGTTCGGGGATTGGAAGTCCTCGGTTTCAACCTCAGATACGACGGAAAACCTGCCCTTCAATTCCAATGTGGATATTACTGAGTACAGTGTTGACGACAGGAATGTGGTATATTCCTTCTACCTGCGGGTTTCAGGTGCCATTTTTACGGGAGAACCTGATGGTGATAGACGGGTTGACACAGCGTACATATTCATCGACACGGATGTGAATCCAGAATCAGGTTATTTTATCAAAGGTATTGGTGCGGACCACATGGTCGGGGTCTCAGGGCAAAGCGGACAAATTACCCACAGCCAACTGTACAGCTACTCGGAAGAGGTACAAGATTGGAGATATTGGATAAAATCCGGGAGGGTATCTGCAAGATCAAACGGCTCGGAGCTTGAGGTGCAGCTGCCCTTCAGCTCGCTGGGTTTGAGAAAAAAGGATGTGGTGGATGTGCTCTTCTACATGCAGAGCTGGGACGGGTTTCGGGACTTCTCTGATTCCCATATCAGCAATGAGAAGGGCATTTTAACGATTACGCAGCAGGGTGTGGGGAATGACTTAATCGGCGGCAACGGCAACAGGTTGTTGAGATTCTACATCAAAGCTGCTAGCGCGGATATTACGATAAATCAACTCACAGCCTACAGGGCGGGATCGGGGGAGGATGATGATGTGACTGCCATCAGGCTTGTTGACGAAGAGGACAACCTGATAGTAACAGGCAACCTCAAAAACGGTGTTGCGAATTTCTACCCCAAGCTGACCCTTGCGGACGGAGAGAGTATGACCCTTTACATAGTT
>CP070726.1:1475803-1485140 GCA_020350865.1 Thermoplasmata archaeon | reverse complement strand
TTTTAAAGGACCTCTCGCAGAACGGACATGCGGTGATCAGATACCTTGCCCCAGTGGCCTTGGCCTCCAGAACCCGGAGGGCCGAGGCGGAATCTGCCATGTCCCTGTTGTAGGCTCTTACCCCTCCCCCAGAGCCGCAGCAGAAGGAGCCCTCCAGGTTGTGCCTCATTTCTTTCAAGGTGACCTTCGGGACGGCCCGAATCATTGTTCTCGGCTCCTCCATGATACTCATGTGCCTCCCGAGGTGGCAGGGGTCGTGGTAGGTGACCACCATGGGCTCATCGTTCTTGAAATGAAGTTTATCAAGATTCTCAACAAGGAACTGGGACACGTGCTTTGCGGTTTTCAAAGGATTGGTCTTGCGGAACGTGTATCGCTCCCCGAAGGTCTTCATGCACCCCGAGCACATGGTCACCATATCCTCCACCGATTTATCGGTGAGGAGCTTATCGATCTTTTCCATGTTGGTGTTTGCCTCGGCCTCCTGGCCTGTCCCGTAGAGAACCGAGCCGCAGCAGGCGTCATCCGTATCGTCAATGATCTCAAAGGTCTTTCCCAGGTGCGACAGGATCTTTTCGAAGGAGCGCACCGTGTCTTCAAGATATCGCCTGGATGTGCAGCCGACCCATAAAGTGACAGTACTGTTTGTCATCTGTCCATCCGTCCATCATCCATCAGTTGCCGAAGCTCCGTAGGGGGTGCCGTACGAACTCACGTTGGCTGAAAGCTTCTTATGTATCTCGGGAATCAGGCCCTTCTCCTTTGCCTCCTCGCGCAACATTCCCAGGAAATTGGTCAATGGAATGCCCACGGGACACTGGGAATCGCAGCCCCTGCATAATGTGCAGTTGTAGAGGCCGAACTTTACGGCATGCTCGATGCCCTCGGAAAAAGCAGAAAACAGAATGTCCTTTGCACTCCTGTAACCCGGTGAGCCCGTATTTGCCCTGGGACACAGTTTTGTACATGCCCTGCAGCTGATGCACTGCAGAAGCTCCTTGAATTCACCCGCAAATATTTCTTTTCTTCCGTTGTCGAGAAGGATGACATGAATCTCGGGAAAGGAGGTGCCGAAAACAAATTCACTGGCTCCCTCTTTTTTGGGCTCATCTTCAACTGAACCTTTCATAAGTGTTAGAAGCTCTGATAATATGCTCTCGTACCCGAACAGTCCGCAGCATTTGACCTGAAACAGGGCATCATCTTCGCTTTCCACGAGTTTGTTTATGCCGGCAATCACCACGAGCTTTTTGGCCTGGAGCACTATATTTGATATGTTGTGAAGGTGCTGCAAGAAGAATATCCTGCCGGTGCTTGAAACCGCATTGGCTCCCAATAAACCCACGAAATCCGAGTCCGTGATTTTTTCACCCGGAAATCTGAGGGCCTTGCTTGTGGTATCCGCATACGAGTTCCATATGGACCGCTGTTCGTACACCGGGAATTCGAAGAACGGCTTGTGCTCCACATCCCAGAGCTGCCCTTCCCACATCTTCAGGTCCTCGATGTACGATTCGATAATATTGATATCATTGCTCTTTTCCAGGTGCTGCACAACCTCAAAGACGGTGGATGAGTTGCTCACGGCATAGGTGTTTATGCCTCCCGCCAAATCGAGGATGGCTCTGGCTGCAGTATCTCCCGATTCCACATATGATGCGGTGACGCCGTCAAAGCTGTTTAAACTGTCCAATGTCCTTTCTACAAGGCCGTCCAAATTCTCAACTGCCGCCATGCGCATCTTTTTCAGCTGGAGGGTCACATCCTGTACGTCAAACGGCTCCTCCCTGCGCATCTTGGCCCTGATGAGATTCAGTCTCTTGGCGTCCATTGTGGGCTCGACAAACCGAAGGGGTTGCACAATACTCAGGTTATCACCTTGTTGGTTCTCATTCCTTCTTGCGGATCAGCTCGGCCAGTGCCTTTCTCCTGTCCAGAATCTCGGCGCTCTCCTCCTCGTACACAACGGCCTCTGTTGAGCAGAACTTGATGCACACGGGATCGCCCTCGCACAGGTCGCACTTGATGACATCGCCCTTGAAGGGTGTGATGGCTCCGTAGGGACAGGCGATGACGCACATCCTGCAGCCGATGCATTTCTCCTCATCTATTTTGACTATCCCGTCGGGACCTTTGGCAATGGCGTTCTTCATGCACACGGGCACGCATTCAGGGTCCTCGCACTGGAGGCACACGAACTGGATCTCGTACCTCTCGAACTCGTCGCGGAGCACATTGATTGCACCCCTCTTGGGATTGCACTCCCCGGTTTTACTCAGGGCGCATGCCATGGCACACTGTCTGCAGCCTGTGCACTTCTCCGGGTACGTGAACAGGTACTTCATGCCATCGCCTCCAGCTCGGATTCCCTGTCTTCACTCACCATCCCCTCCTTGCTCCATCCCCGAACTTCATAGTACCTGTCCAGAGCCCTGGCAAATTCCTTTCTGTCTATGTGATGGTCCTTTGCCGCCTTCAAGGGGCTCGGGTCGTCGAAGTATCTTCTGGGCAGGGTGTCGTGGGCCTTGGTCAGGCCGTGCTTGATGTTGAACAGCCTTTCGATGTCAATGACCCGCGGCCCTATCTTCCTTATCTCCTCTTCCGAAAACTCCCACCCAGATGCCGCGTAGATGAGCTTTCTCATCCAGTCGTAGTCCACGAAGTGCGGGGAGTTGAAGCCGTGGCATATGAACTTGCACATTCCCAGACAGTCGATGGTGGCGAAGATGTTCTCAGACCAGGACACCACATGCTCCTTCGTGTCCAGGGTGGTGGGATTGTTTGCGATCTCCGCTCCGTATATCCTGTTCCTCACATCAGGAGGCAGTTTGAAGAAAATCTCCAGGGTGGGTCTGCTCCTCAGATGATCGGCACCCCTCGAGGAAGTGGCTATACCCAGGGCAAAGGCCTTCATGTACCTCACGTCATGGGGGTCTGACTGGGGAAGGCCTTTTACAGCGATGAGGTAGTCCCTGTTGGGATCGTTCAGCTTTTCCGCGGACCACTGGCCGTCTGCTAGTATATCACCGAATCCTTCCCTTCTGGAGATCATGTCTATCAATTTTTTAGACAGCTCATAATCGCCGAACTTCAGCTCAAGGCCGCCTGTCAATTTGGCGTCGATAATGCCCCTCTCGTACAGCTCGTAGGCCCAGGCCAAGTAAGTTCCGGTTGACGATACATCCAGGCCCAGATCATTGACCTGGTTCTGGAGTTTGATGCAGTCCTCCAGTTTTTCCATGGCAATGTTCGAGCCGAGCAGGCCCAAGGCAGTGTATTCGGGTCCCTCCCCGCCCAGCGTGTTCCTGTGCCGGCAGTGGACAAAACACGAACTGCAGGAGATCATCTTCTCCACGAACTTCTCCACCTCGGATGCGTTGAAATCGTCGCTCCAGGCGTTGAGCTGGCTGTTCCTCGTCCGTATGCCGCCGAAGGCGTTGGACACCTCGTAAAGAAGTGGTGTTCCCACGGAGCCCAGAATGGGGGTGATCTTCGATTTCATGATGTATTCCTTTAACTCCTCCACCGTCCTCAGCATCTCCCGGGGATGGGCGATCTCGATTCCCCCGGTCCCGTGAGCCACGACGGCCTTTATGTTCTTTGAGCCCATGACGCAGCCCATGCCCGTTCTGCCCCCTGCATTTTTTATGCCGGTTCTCACACAGGCATACCTGACCAGGTTCTCCCCGGCAACACCGCACACGGCCATTTCCACGGATCCAAGGTCCCTGCGGAAGGCCTGCTGCACGTCCAGGGTATCAAGGCCCCAGTAGTCCTTGGCGTCCCTGATCTCTATGGTTCCGTCCTCCACATAGACGTAGCTCGGCCTTTCCGCCTTGCCCTTGATGATCAGCCTGTCGAAGCCCGCGTACCTCAGTTCCGGTGCAAAGAAACCGCCGCAGTTGGTGTCCCCGAGAAAGCCTGTCTCTGGGGCCAAGGCGGAGACGTTGAACCTTCCCGATGAAGGGGCCAGTGTCCCGGTTAAAAATCCCGCCCCGAAGATCAGGACATTATCGGGCGATAGGGGATCTGTACCCTTTTCTATCATCTTCCAGAGGTAGTAGGAGTTCAGGCCCCTGCCGCCCAGAAGGCCTCTTCTCAGGGACTCCGGGACCTCCTGGATGTCGATCTTATCCTTTGAAAGGTCGATTAGACCCAGCTTTCTGCTGAACATAATATCAAGCCTCTGTCCTATCGTGCACATGAACCTAAATTGCGGGGGTAGGGTATGATAAGGTCTTTTTTTAAGTTTTTTCCCACGTTCCAAACACCTATTAAGAACTTTCTGCTTTTAATGGACCTGCATATCCCTTAGGGAGGTGACAGGCATTATCCACCGCTGACCGCCATGAAAACCAGAAGCTCGTCCCCTTCGGACAGTTGGCGCTCCTCCTCAGAACCTATGAGGGGTCTGTCGTTCACAAAGACATTGACGCTGTACGATATCTGTCCGTCTTCCTCGAACAATGCCTGCTTTAGATCGGGATACAGCTCGCACAACTGCTCCAGGGCACGGGTGGCTGTGCCCTCCTCAAAATCCAGTCCAACCTCCCCTCTGCCGGCAATATCGGAAAACGGTTTGAGCAGTTTCACGGAAATCTTCATGCACACCACTCACTTTATTCCCAGAAGGGATGCCGCGTTGAGCCCCAGTATCTTTTCGATGGTGGACTTTTTGAGCTTCAGTTTCTTCACCTTTTCGATGTTCTCCTTTATGTTCTTCACACCGGGCCAGTCAGAGCCGAAGACAACCTTGTCGGCGATGGCATCCAGGTCCGGAAAGTACTTGGTGAGTTTCTTTGGCGGAAGGCCCGAAATATCCATGAAGATGTTCTCGTGCAGCCTGGCAAGGAAGGCGGCCTCCTCGTACCACAGCCCCCTGCCAGAATGCGCCATTATGATCTTCAGGTTCGGAAAATCCACTGCGACATCGTCCAGGAAGAGAGGGTTCGCGTACTTCAGTCTCGACCCCTTGAACACGGACGTGCCCGTGTGCACCATTACCGGGATTTTCAGTTTCTCGGCCGCCTCGTACAGCGGGTACACGCTGTCGTCGTCGGGGTGATAGTACTGGTACGATGGGTAGAGCTTGAGTCCCGCAAAGCCGTTCTTCTCCACCAGCCTGCGGAGGTTCTCCTTGGGGTGCACCTCGGTTCTCGGGTCCATTGATGCGAAGGGAATGAACATGTCCTTTCTCCTGCAGAACTCCTCCACATACGTATTGGGCACCACACCGGTTGTGACGGGGGAGTTCTCCGCCAGAATCACGGCATGATCCAGACCCTGCTTCTTCAGGTACCTCTCCAGGCCGTCGGGATTCATTATCTTGTCGAAATCCTTGTACAGCTCGGGGTTGGCACCGGAAAAGAGCTCGTTCACCCAGGGGTGCCAGTGCTCCTGTTTTCCGATGTGAACATGAAAGTCGATGATCATGCCTGTTCCTCCTCTCAGAAAGATGTTGCTCACATATGCGACTGGATATTTAAAAGTTGAGATGGTACAGTGCCCCGGGCATTCCCCGAATAATTTTAAATAGTTATATTCGATAATTTATTGAGCGGGGCCATTGTAGGCGGAACGGGAGATGACTATGGATAACGGTATCGTTGAAATGGGAAGACTACTTTATAAGGAAAAGGGAAATGATCGCAAGGTGGGTTTTTTTATCTTGATTTTGGCATTTGTCATGTCCTTTATGTGGTATTTGGTTTATTTGATTTTTATATTGGCACTGGATAATGTAATCACGGAAATCGATATTTATGAGGAGTTCTCCTGGGTCCCGATATTGGCATTTATTTTGATACCGGCAACAGTATATGTCTATTCGGTTCATTCGATTTTGACAGGAAAAGGGCCATTGAAGATATACGAACGCGGGATTGAAATCAGAAGTGCATTGCTCAAAGGGTCACAAAACCGGAAAACATTCATACCATTTGAAGAGATCGAAAGAATTAACATTCTTTATGCCGGAGGGCACAGAAAAATCCTGAAAGAATATCTCAATGAGTTATACTACTCAGGAATCAGAATTATAACAAAAGACGGTCAAACCCATGATATATCCTCAACTATGTCCACGGCAAGGTTGCGAGATTTAACTTTTTTTAAATACGATTTGGTGCAGATATTTCAAAGAAGAATGGGTATTAATTGGGACAAATCATTCTCGATAAAGCCCGAGATAACGGATCGGGAGTGGGACGATATTTACAGGTTAAATACGGATTATTTTTATTCTGTAGAAGGTTATGCTCTAAAACAGTTCATGATAATGGTAATGCTAATGATTCCTGTAACAATCATACTGGTTCTCATGTCCCAGGAAATCGTGGAACCATGGATCATTTTAATACCTTTATCAATTGCCTTCGGATATATTCCTTATTTGAGTGACGGGTTGTTCGAGCATATGGAAGATATAATGGTTTTATTGGGCTCCCTTTTTAGAGCCCAGGAATACGAAATAATAACTGGGGAGAAAATAATACCCTCAAGAATCGAAATTCCTGATAAATACGTGTACCCCGAAAAAGACTGGCCCGAGGTGAGGGAGGAGTTCTGGAGGGATGTAGAGGAGATCATAGCGCCAAAATCGATATTAAAGGAATCCATGCATTCTCAGGCCTATAGGATCATCATATATACGAAATTAGATAATTATCTCAGATATGAAAGACTCGCAAAAAAGAAGATTATCCCCCAACGTATCAGGCAGATGGAAGAGGTAAGAAAGTTCATAGAGAAGGGGCGGGGAGATATCGATGATCCATCCAAATTATTAAAACCCCGTGAGAAGAAGAGGTTAAAGATATTCAAGTTGTTTGAAGCCCTTGAAGAAGGCGAGCCAATTGCCCCTGATTTTGATTTCAGACCCGTCTGCTTCAAAGAATACCGATAAAGAACCTATTTTCACCGAGACATTCCCATCAATGATAGTATTCAGGAAAGAACACCTTCACAATCAACACCCGTATGGGGCCAAATTTAATATCCAATAGCCATAAATAGTTGATATATTATATATATGGGTGAGGCAAAATCCTCTGGAGGGAGGCAAAGATGACAATAAAAAATACAGCGGTATTGTTAATTACAGGCTTGATGGTCCTCTCGGTTTTTCCCCTGTTACCTGCCAATACGGGCACTGGGGGTTCGGGCACCGTGGCCACAGGCACCGAGTATCTCGCCTTCTGGTCAGGTGAGCTGCGCATCATCGCACAGAAGGACTACACCCAGGTCACCTTGTATGACATACGGACGGGGGCTTTGCTCCCCATAAATGATCCCAGGCTGGTCACTCCATTACCCAGCAACCCCTTCACACTTGCAAGCGCAGGTGATATGTGGACCGGGCTGGGAGGCATGCAGAGCTATTGGCTTGAGATTCAGGTGAAGATCGTATCTCAGTGTGCAAACGGCTCCGCTGAGCCCAAACCCGTAACGGTATGGACAGGCCAGGCCAATCCCGCATACGATCCGGGTTCCGGCTCAGTCAATCGAAACGACCCATGGATGTCCTACATCCCTGCAATCAGCAGTGAGACCCGGTACACCGGATCCGAACTCGGCACCGAGTTTATAGGCTTTACCAGCGATGAGATGTACATCTTCGCCCAGAAAAAGGCGGGGATCACCACGAACATTGTGGTGGACGACCTGCCCAGCAACGACGGTGATTCAGACGATTCCTATTCCCTAACTCCCACCTCACCGGAACTGTCCTATTCGGACAGCGAGTTGGAGGTGTACTACATCACCGGTTTCGACGATGACGTTGTGTGGGTAACAGGCAACGTTGTATGTTCGGTCCTGGTGGGCAAAGGTTCGAGGGATGCCGACAACGAGGACTGGTCCGCCACGCCTCCATCCTATGCGGCAGGCGATGACGGCATCGAACTGGGCACACTGTTCTACACCTACGGCCGCCATTCCCTTGCCGTGTTCCCTCTTGAGGACGACACCATGGTCCAGATCACTGACCTGAGCGACGGGGACGATAACTGGGCGGGACTTCTGGACGGCTACGACAGCGACGGCGATTACGAGTTCTACACCGCGACTCCACAGAGTCTACAGGGTGCCATGATCACCCCGAGAAGTTCAAGTCCCGCGGTCACTATCATCACAAACAGCAACCCCCTCGACCAGGACTACGTGAAGATAGAATCGGACAAACCCGTTCTTGTGTACGTCGGCCCCGTTTCAAGCGACATCCTCGAATACGCGGATGTGGCCTACTCGGTTCCCACGGGGCCTGACAGCAGGGAGATATACTGCTATGCCCAGAACCACGGCGACTCCATGGACCTTCAAATTTTTGCCTACGACCAGAACACCAATGTGACCATCACGTCCCTGAGTGTTTCCCGTGGAACGAAGACGCATCACGACTTCACCATCGGCCCTTACGGAACAGAAAGCTGGTCGGGAACCGCGGGGTACGGCTGGTGGTGGGGTTCCGGAGTATGGCACGGGGAACTGCTGCACATCACCTCCGACAAGCCCATCACGGTGATCAACGGGGACTACGACCAGGCCTACTTCGGTGCATTCCTTCCCTTCACACAGGTGGCCCCGACCTTACCGCCCATTGCAGTAGTGGGGGCCGACCTGACAGTATATGTTGGCGATACCGTTTTCTTCGACGGCTCGGCAAGCTTTGACCAGGACACTTTTGGCAATCCCCCGGATATCGTCTCGTACGAGTGGGACTTCGATTATGATGGAATCACATTTGACGTGGACGCCTCGGGGGCAGTTCAGACGCATACTTACTACACGCCGGGCAACTACACCGTCCGTCTCTTTGTTACTGACAACGAAAACGAAACCGACGATACCTTCCTTATCGTGACGGTGCTGCCACCGCCCAACGAGCCCCCCGTGGCAGAGGCTGGCCTTAATCAAACGGTCTCAGAAGGCGATACGGTGCAGTTCGACGGCACAGGCTCGTCCGATCCCGATGGCAATATAACCTCTTATGAATGGGACTTCGATGCCAACATGGACTCCGACGGAGATGGAGACCCGACAAACGATGTGGATGCCACAGGACCGGCTCCGACCCATGTCTACGGGGATGATGGCCGTGGCGTGGACGGCAACTACACTGTCACCCTCACGGTAACAGACGACGGCAATCTTACAGATACGGATACATGCATCGTAACGGTCCTCAACGTCGACCCCACGGCAACCATGGAATCGGCAACCATGGATGTGGAGATCGTAATCAGGGTGGCGGGCGCCAAGTGGAGCAACATCGGCTTGACGTTGTACGAGGACGGCAGTTCAATGGGATATCTGGAGGTGGAGCGGTGGCCGGGCAGCC
>CP070726.1:1471832-1475703 GCA_020350865.1 Thermoplasmata archaeon | reverse complement strand
CGGGCCCAGCGCCTGTTCGGGGAGCGGTTCCGCGCCCCGGGCCACGTGCCCCTGTGCAACTCTTCGGAAAAACCCCTTGAAAACAGACACGGACATACGGAGCTCGGAGTGGCATTGATGATCATGGCAGGCCTCACACCCATTGCTGCGGGATGCGAGATGATGGATGATATCAATGCACTGCCCAAGGCCGAGGCAGCTAAATATTCAGAGGAGCATGACCTCGTATTCCTTGAGGGAAAGGACATCAAGGAGGCATGGTACGCATGGTCAGGGTGATGGCGACAGGTGTTTTCGATATCCTGCATTTGGGCCATATTTATTTCTTAGAAGAAGCCAAGAAGCTGGGGGATGAGCTGGTTGTGGTTGTGGCCATGGACAAGACGGCCGAACAGTTGAAGCACAACCCCATCACCTCCCAGGACATGAGGGTAAAGCTGGTTTCGGCCCTCAAGCCCGTGGACAGGGCCGTCCTGGGTTACGAGGGGGACAGGTACAAAATAGTGCAGGAGCTGAAACCGGACATCATCGCCCTGGGCTACGACCAGAAGCACGATGAGGAGAAGATAAAAAATGACTTAAAGGACCTTGGCATGGATGTGAAAGTGGTTCGGCTGGAGCCCTTCGTGGACCACGACCTCGATGGAACGAGAAAGATCATCCGCAAGGTTGTGGACTGGTATATTATGCAGTCCAGGTTAAAGGAGATCGAAGGGCAGAAATAAGGGAGGAGGAGCATTGAAGAGAATCGGTGTGGCAGATACCACCTTTGCCAGATGCGATATGGGAAAAAGCGTGCTCGATGAATTGAAGAGCCAGGGCACGGGATTCAAGATCGAGAGGTACACGGTACCCGGGATAAAGGACCTGCCCGTGGCATGCAAGAAGCTCATCGAGGAGAGGGAATGCGACATCGTCATTGCCCTGGGCATGCCCGGTGCACAGCCCATTGACAAGCAGTGCGCCCACGAGGCTTCATCAGGGTTGATCAAGGTCCAGCTTTTAACTAATAAACATATAATAGAGGTCTTTGTGCATGAGGACGAGGCCAAGGATGAAAAGGAACTTGCATGGCTTGCGGACAGGAGGGCAAGGGAGCATGCGGTTAATGTTTACAAAATGCTCTTCAAACCCGAATCATTGACAAAGGAGGCTGGAAAGGGTCTGAGGCAGGGCTTTTCCGATGCAGGCCCCATAGAAGGTGAGAAGGGGTCGCCGCACGGATGAGATTCACGATCATAAAGGAAAACAAAGGAGGAGTATGAGATGAACATAGGCATAGTTGTGAGCGAATTCCACTACGACATCACCATGGTGATGCTGGAGAGGGCCAAGGAGCATGCGAAATTCCTGGGGGCGGATGTTTCCGAGGTGGTGCAGGTGCCGGGTGTGTTCGACATGCCCCTTGCCGTACGCAAACTTCTTGACAAGAAGGACATCGACGGTGTGGTGACCCTCGGTGCCGTGATCGAAGGGGAGACCGAGCACGACGACATCGTCATGGGCCAGGCCAGCAGGAAGATCACGGACCTGGCAGTGGAGTTCGGCAAACCCGTGGGTCTCGGTATCACCGGACCCGGTATGAGAAGACTGCAGGCCGAGGCACGCATCGAGAGGGCCAAGGCGGCTGTGGAGAGCGTCGTAAAGATGCACGAAAGATTGAAGTAAGCTCTATTTTCGAAACGGAGTGATTCACTTCTGTCAGTGGACCCCAATCTATAAACTTCAAACCGATTAAAGCAAAATTATTTATGTTCTGAATTGACTTTCCCGCACTAATCTTAGAAAACTTGGAGAATAAAGCGCCGGGCTTTGGGAATATATAAAATTATACCAGACTGGAATCCAAAGCCAGGCTGGCTTTTCGAAGAAGAGCGCCGAGCCGAAGAAATAAGATGCAGGCATATACAAGCTTATTTCGAGGCAAGACGCTTTATGAAGGAAAGCGCCGAGCCGAAGAAATAAGATACAGGCATCTGCAAGCTTATTTCGAGGCAAGACGCTTTTCGAAGAAGATCGCCGAGGTGGGGCGCAGTGATAGGAGGGAGGAAGAACGTTTCTTCTTTACCCGAAAATACCGATAATCCCTTTATTCTCAGGGGGAGGAGGTGATTGAAAATGAGAAGAATGCGGAAGTTCTCATTATTGCTTGTTATGGCAATGTTGGTGGGAATGGGTTTGTCTGCAGCAAATCCGGTCCAAGCACACGGCTCTGATCCGAACAGCAATGTGCCCATAAGTCTTTCAGGAGTAGGCACGGCAACAATCGACGGGATAATTGACCCAGTGGAATGGGCAGGTGCGGGATTCTTTAATTTCACCCATATGCTTGACTTCGTCAATGGCACGATACTCGAGCCATACCCTGTTGGTCTGAGCCCCTACGGTGGAGCGATCTATGTGATGAACGATGGTTGCTATCTGTACATTGCAGTTTGGCTCAACGATCCCAACCTAACATCGGAGGATCTCCTGACAGTTACTTTCGATGACGACCATGATACATTGCTTGAGGCCTATCCTCCCTTCGGAACCCCAACAAATGGTGGTGGCGAGGATATGATCGCTGTAGCGGGTGATGATTCCACAGAGGACCGATACATCGTATCGCCTTCTGGAACTTATGTGACCTCGGCATATGACCCCACTTCCTCTGAGATTATGGGTGCATCCAGCAACGATGGCACACTAAGCTATTTTGAGCTGGCGCATCCGTTGAACTCAGCAGACGACGACTATGATTTCGATCTATCGGCAGGTGACACAATAGGCTTCACAATTGGTTACTCATCACCTGAAATGGGAGAAACACATGCATGGCCTACCTGGGTCTATGGAACAACCGTGGGATTGAGCGGCCCACTCTCGGGTTACCAAAATGCTGAGGATTTCGGTGACATCATTATAATGGATGCGGGCCCGTGCCAAGTTCCGGCTGACATCGAAATAGGTCCTGAGACACTGAATCTGAAGAGCAATGGCAAGTGGATCACATGTCACATCGATCTTATGGAGGGGTATGATGAGAACGACATCGACATCTCCACCGTGGCTATCACAGAAATCGACGGTAACCCAGTGAACATACCCGCCGCATGGGGACAGATGGAGAACGATCGACTGATGGTCAAATTTGACAGATCAGATGTACAGGATGCGTGCAGCCCCGGTGATGTGGAGATAACGGTAACGGGAGAATTCACTACCGGCGGGACATTCGGCGGAACCGGAACCATAAAAGTAATCGATCCACCATGAGGTGAGCCATAAAATAAACTCTCTTCCTTTTTCTTTATTTTTTAATAACTTCAAACCAATTAAACCAAAATTATTTAAGTGCTCAAATAAATACTTCTTTAATATAAAATAATCTTAAGGAGGGAGACAAAACGAGAAAAACAATAACCATTGGGTCCGTCCTAGTGCTGGTTCTAGTATCCTCTTTTGTGCCCACTTGCGCATTGGCAGAAGAGTATGAATGCCCGGCATGCGGATCCCCCGTTACGTACGGCCAGGAAGAGTGTGATATCTGCGGTGAGGCCCTTGAATGGGAAGATATTGAGGTACCAATTGATATGAATCCGAAAACGCTGAATATGAATAGCGGAGGCATGACGGTAACCTTCTACATGGAACCGAAAGGCTATTACGCGAAAGATATCGATGTGTCGACGGTGAAAATCATCGATATAAACGGCGTTCCAGTGGTTATTCATGCCGTAAGCCACCCAACAGAGGTTGGCGATTATGACATGGACGGCATCCCAGACCTCATGGCCAAGTTCGACAGATCCGATGTCCTGGACGCATGCAGTCCGGGACCCACAACCATCACCGTGACCGGGGAATTTACAGATGGAACGGTGTTCGG
>CP070726.1:1468878-1471732 GCA_020350865.1 Thermoplasmata archaeon | reverse complement strand
GGCTTCCTGAATCGTGCCATAATCGTCTGGAACATAAATATTATGCGACTTGGGACCACCGGAACTTGAATATCGGATGTCCACAAATGGGACAAAATCTGTTCCCACAAAATTGTTTGGAAAGCTGTTTCCGTAGCCTTGGTAAAAGCCCATCGGATCGATTATTCCGTCCGGTGTCGGACCGGGATTCTGGATCCCGTGGTATGCGTATCCCCGTACGTATACACTCACAATATATTTGTCGGGAGTCAGGGTCAAAGGCGAGATATCTTTGAAGTGCCAGCTGTATTCACCTGGTTGGTCAGGTGAACCGAGGTCCTGGCTGTACATCAGGCCGCCGGTATCTGTCCAGATTCTACAGTTGTAGAAATAATACGGCCTTGAATTGGAGTGCCTGTAGTATCCGATCTGGTCCACAGTGATCGTTTGGTATACTTGCAGTCTGATTCCGAAGGTCCTATAAGCATACCCAGAATAATAGTAATCTGTAGGTGGAGCTTCATTGAATATCGTACAGTAATTCTGTGCTCTTGTTCCCCTATGTGCAGGAGCTGCCGCTTGCTGTAATTCTTCTTTAATCTCCTCATCAAATGCTTCAAAATGAGGTTCAGACACCAGGGGAACCGATGTTAGATAGGCACTTCCCAAAACAAGCACACAAATTAATATGCATAATATCCTTCTTATCACCCTTCTCATGTACCTCCCTCCCGGATTATACCTCCGTACATTAATGTTAGTCATCATATATAGGATTTGTGTGACCGGGCTCCAACATGTCGTTGATTTTTATATAAGAGAAACATATAACCCCTTCGATGAAGGAAGGCATGTCCAGTTTTGATGTGGCTGCAATGGTCAAAGAATTGCAGTTCCTGATTGGTGCACGGATAGACAAGATATACCAACCGAGAAGAAACCAGCTGCTCCTCCGCCTCAGGGTACCCGAAAAAGGGAGAAGGGACCTGATAATCACAGTGGGGAAGTGGCTCTACCTCGCCTCACAATCAGTGGAAACCCCAAAGGAGCCCTCCTCCTATGCAATGCTGCTCAGAAAACACCTCACCAACGGAAAAATCGTGAAAATCGAGCAGCACGAATTCGACAGAATAGTGGTCATTTTCGTGGAAAAGGCCGGACAATATCGGCTCGTCTGCGAGATGTTCAAGGAAGGAAATGTGGTGCTGGTGCAGGAGGGCAAGATAATCCAGCCCCTGATTCCGAAAACCTGGAGCCACAGGGTGGTGCGTGCCCAGAGGGAGTACGTTTTTCCCCCTTCAGGGCACAATCCAAGAACCCTGAACTTGGAAGGGCTCAAGGAGATAATGAAATCCTCGAAGAAGAACCTGGTGAGAACACTTGCTTTGGATATCAATCTGGGTGGGATGTACGCGGAGGAGACATGCCTTTTGGCAGAAATCGACAAGGAAAGAAAGGCAAAAGAGCTGTCCGGGGAAGAGATGAAAAATATCTTTGAGAACATGCAGCAGCTGTTTCAATCCCTCGAAAATGAGGTTAAGGGGATCATGGTGGCAACTGAGGATAAACCCTTGGAGGTGCTGCCCTTTCCACTTAAGAGTTTTGATCTACACACCCAAAAAACATTCGATTCCCTCAGCGAGGCCATGGAGACCTTTCTGGGGGAGGAAAGGGAAGAGGTACCAGGGGATGTGGCATTCCAAGAAAGGCAAGCCCGCATCCAAAGACAGCTGGCCCAGCAGGAGGAGGCTGTTTTGAACCTCCAAAAAAGGGCCGGGGAGCACAAGGAGAGGGCCGAGCTGGTTTATGCCCATTACCCAGTATGTCAAGACATTTTAAACTTGATTAAAAGTTCAATAAAAGAGCGGGATACAGCAGATGTAATTACAAAATTAAAGGAATTTCCGGAGTTCAAGGACTTTGCGCCCGATAAGAAGGAGGTTACTATCAGTCTAAAAGATGAGGTAGGCCACCTCACAGATATAACACTTGACTACACAGTATCCGTTGAAGAGAATGCAGGCCTGTATTATGACAAGGCCAAGAAGGCAAAGGACAAACTGGAGGGTGCGAAGAAATCCATTGAGGACACCAAGAAGCGCATGAAAGCACTGGAATCCGGTAAACACGAGGAAGAAAAGAGGGTAAGAAAGCAGACAAAGCGCTTCTGGTTCGAGAAGTACCGATGGTTCATATCAAGCGGCGGCAACATCGTCATTGCCGGGCGGGATGCCAAGAGCAACGACAGGATCGTGAAGAAATATCTGACAGAAAAGGACAGGTACGCCCATGCAGATATTCACGGTGCACCCAGCGTTGTAATCAAGAATAAGGATGGAGAGGTATCCGAGGAAACCCTCAGGGAAGCCTGCGAGTTCGCACTGGCACACTCCAAGGCCTGGAACGCGAAAATCGGCGGTGGAAGCGCGTACTGGGTCATGCCTGACCAGGTGAGCAAGACCCCCCCGGCAGGTGAGTTCCTTCCCAGGGGTGCCTTCATGATATACGGCAAGAAGCACATGGTAACCAATATGGAATTGAAACTGGCTGCAGGGCCCATGCAATACGAGGGAAGCGAGAAGATGATGTGCGGGCCGGTCTCTGCCATCAAGACCCACTGCAGCAGGTTCGTTGTATTTGAGCCGGGGGAGACCAAGAGGAGCGATTTTGTACGAAAATTGAGGAAGGAATTTGAATTCGAAGAAGAGGATATTTCAAAGATATTACCACCTGGCAATGTGAAGATCGTAACAAGTACCGGTCTTTCGGAGGATGGATTTTAAAGCGCCCGAGCCGGGAGGGTGAGAAGTCACCACTTCGAACCCCAGTGCTCCTGTAAGGAGCACGCAGGCGAGGGCAAATAAGCATTTTAAAG
>CP070726.1:1463111-1468778 GCA_020350865.1 Thermoplasmata archaeon | reverse complement strand
CGACAACAGGGTATCGGCTTATGAGGCCTTCCGGTGGGTAGTGCTTCACGACTCAGCTCTTGAAACCACTCAGCTGTGGAACGTCGAGCTTTCGGAGATGCTGCATCTCTGCGGTTATTATGCCTTTAAACCCACTAAATGGGCATTGCTCGTGGCGCCAGTCCGAGAGCCCTGGGAACTATGCCTAAAAGACGATATCTCCGACATGAGGAACTATCTGTTGGCACGAGGCTGGGACGACGATCACATAATCTTTTTGACCGTTGAGGACAACTCAGGCATTCATGAATGGTGGATTGACGGCGACGCCACTTGGAAGAACGTCAAGAACGCACTGGATGCCCTGGAAAAGGGAGGCACCTACGACTTCGAACACTCGGACGGCACGGTGACTACACAGACTTTCAACCCTTCGGACGAAGACGATATAATCTACATCTCCTTCAAGGACCATGGTGGAACATATCCTGATGGAATGCGGCCCCCGCCTCTAATTGACCCAAGACCAAGAGACGAGGATGACGGGTATGACGGTGTGTTCTGCACCTACGGTAATCCTTTCGATCCCTGGGATCCACTATACTTCTGGTACGACGACGAACTGGACATCGAACTGGACGAGATCACCTACTACAAGCTTGTCTTCGAGATGATGGCCTGCCATGCAGGGGAGTTCATACCCGACTGTGTTGGAGATATGAGGCTGGTCTGCCTGAGCTGCAAGGAGTTCGAGAGTTCCTATGGAGTACCGCCCTTTTACGACCTTTACGATGGTCTTATGAGGGCTCCAGATGATTACCTAGTGGACGATGGATTCGTCTCAGTGGAAGAGGCGCATCAATATGAGGCAGACACCATACCCCCACCGTATAACGAATGGCAACACCCGATCTCAGATGATCAAATACCAGGGGAGACAAAACTGTAGGACAATATTTGATAGAGGGGGGTTCATCCCCCCCCTTTTTTATATTTCTCTGAGATAACCAGTTATTTATCATAATTTTTAAGTGATTTGATTGTAATGACAATTAGGTAGGTAGGCAATTTTGGGGGGAAGTTATTGGAATAGTAGGTGCTATTTTGACTATATTGTTCGGTTTTGGCATCTTGCCTCAAATTTATGCTGAACAATGAACTCCCGGCTGAAAAGTCACAAAAGGTGGCTCATTTGCGATGCCCGGGTTGGGGAATATCGAACCTGCCATTCCAGAACCCCACTGTCTTCTCTTTTCACCATAAGATTACTCGAATTCTACTATTCATCATCGGGAGGCGGCGGGATTTCCTCTTCCGGAGAAATGTCATCCGGCGGGGGAATATCGTCTTCAGGAGGAAGGTCGTCGGGCGGAGGGACATCGTCTTCCGGAGGAAAGTCATCGGGAGGAGGGATATCGTCTTCCGGGGGAAAATCATCAGGAGGCGGAATCTCATCCTGAGGTGGTGGCGGTTCCTCTTCGTATCGTTGCGGCTCGGGCCTCTCTGCCATGTGATCACTTGGGTAGGGAGGCATACCGGGTGGTGTCTGGGCTTCTTTTGGTTTCTTCCTGCGCAAAAGAAGGACCAAGAGGACTACCAAAATTAATGCCATGATGATTATGAGAAGAATGCACAGGTACGGGAAGGGTGTGCCATCATCCCCATCATCATCATCGTCCTGACCATCGCTGGGGCTGGTGACGGTGATGGTGAACGAGTGGTTGTCCGCCCCGCCCCTGCCGTCCGCAACCTGGAAATTGAAGGTGTTGGTACCGACGTTATCCGAGGAAGGGGTCCCGTATAAGGTGCCGTTAACCTGGCCTATTTTCAGCCAGGTGGGTCCGGACAGTCTGCTCCAGGTCAGCGGATCCGAATCAGGGTCCGTGGCATTGAACGTGAACGTCAGAAATTCGTCTGCAACAGCCTGGGAGGGTGCCTCGTTCTTGTTTGTGATACTGGGGGGGTTGTTGGATGCGGAAGGCAGGTTCACCGCGATTGTGAACGTGTGGGTATCGTTTCCCCCCTTGCCGTCGCTCACCTTGATTGTGAATTGATTTGAGCCCAAGTCAGAAGTGGAAGGGGTTCCGTAGATGGTGCCGTTGTTTGCACCCATTGAAAGCCAAGCGGCCCCCGAGCTCTTGCTCCAGGTCAGAGGATCAGAATCCGGGTCCGCAGCCTCGAAAGTGAAGGCCACTTGTACACCCACAAACCCGGTGGATGGCGCAGCATCCTTGTTAGTTATCTGGGGGGGATTATTGGGAGCAGCACCCGTAACCGCAGTAAAATTCCAATAACCGTCCGGTTGATTTCCAAAGGAGCTCGTCTCCCAGCCGTCCGTGAGGTGGACCCTCCAGAAGAAGTCCCCCTCCGAAGTGGTATCGAAAGCACCGGATTCCGTCACAAGACCGGAACCTGATTCAATGACCGTTGTGAAGGCGGCATCCTCTGCCACTTCCCAGGTGTAGCTGGTGGGGTGGTCGCCTTCAGAGTCCGCACCCGGCGAGGTCCATGTGACCGTCTGCGAGGCCCAGGGGGCGATGAGGGCATCATCGGAAGGTGTCACCGGAGCTTGGGGAGGTAACACCTCGTTTAAGTGAAACTCCACTTCGGCAACTTTTCCCCATACTCCAGAGACATTTTCCACTGAGACCACTAATTTATATGTGGTGCCGTCCAACAGGGACGGGCCGTTTGTGGGATAAGGCAGGGTGTTGTATTTCAGGGTCACCTCGGAGCCGGATGATGCGGTATGAGATATGTTGCATTCCCACAGTAGGTTCGCACCATCCGCATCCCACACACTTGCATTGTATCCTGCCATATCATCGGAGTTGGGATCTTTGTATGTGAACCCGAAAGAGGGTTCATGGGAGATGAGGTGCATAATCTCGGGTGTTGATTCGTAGAATCCTTCCACAGAAAGCGAATCTGCCGTGGGCAGGGGGTGGTTCTGTTTTATCCTTGCAGAGTAGATATCGTAGTGTTCGCTGCGGTAGTCCTCCCAGACAACATGCACATATCCGGTTGCCCCCACCGCCACACTGGGCTGCCACTGGATATAGTCGTCGGGATCATCGTCCACCCTGTAATTAGGCCATGTCCATGTCTTCCCGCCGTCAATGGAATCAGCGTAGTATATGTCGTAATCACCGTTTCGATCGTCATACCACGTTACATAGAGGGTGCCCAAGGAGCCCACCGCAATACACGGTTCATACTGTTCCAAGCCGATATCGTCATTGACTCTGACATTCGGATGGGTCCAGCTCACACCGCTGTCAGCTGACATAGCAAAATAGATGTCGTTGTTGATGGTGTTGCGGTAGTCCTGCCAGGTCAGGTAGAGATTATCCTTTGGCCCCACTGCAAGGCTCGGAAGCCGTTGCTGGGTTGTTGTGGTATCCGAGTTGACCTTTATACTGGGATCAGACCAGGTGTCGCCACCGTCCTCGGATTTCCCGAGGTATATGTCCCAGTTTTCGTTGATCATGTCCTGCCAAGCTACATAGATTACACCAGTTGAGTTCACAGCAATGGAAGGGTTTTCTTGGTTTGGACTTGGAAAGGAATCGGTGTTCACCCTTTCATTCGGGTCCGTCCAACTCACACCCCCGTTCATGGAACTGGCAAAGTAGATGTCATAGTCGCTGTTGCGGTTGTCATGCCACACCACGTAGATGTTGCCTGCAGAATCCAGAGCTATATCGGGGCTGCTCTGGGTTTTATTATTTGTACCTGTGCTGATCCTCACATTTGGTGTCGTCCAGGTGGCTCCCCCGTCAAGGGACTTGGCAAAGAAGATGTCCCAGTCACCTCTACGGTGGTCCTGCCATACGGCATATATGGTGCCCGAATCATCCACGGCCAGGGCGGGTTTGGACTGATGCGTGAAGTCCGCCTCGTCGTTGATTTGGATATTGGGGTGCAGCCAAGTGTCTCCCCCATCGGAGGAGCTGGCAAAGAAGACATCCCAGTTGCCGTTGCGGTAGTCCTCCCATGCCACATACACGTTGCCTGAGGCATCAACTGCAACAGAGGGATTGCTCTGGGAGGCAGAACCTGAATCGCTGTTCACCTTTTCGCTGTCCGAAAACGGGGGGTCGCCCCTCGCTATATTTAAAACGTCAAATGGTATAAAGGAACAAGAGATCATTAATGAGCAAGTGACAGCCAAGACCATGGCTTTCTTTTTGTGGCTCATCCAGGTCATTGAATCTTGCTCCACATTCGTATTTGAACCTATGGATATAAATCTATCGTAATGTGGCTATATGTCCATCATATTTCTTTGGCATTATATAAGACGATGATGGTAAAGGGGGGCCCTATTCCTCAATTATGATTCGGTAGATACTCACTTCGCAATTCAATTTGTGTTCATTAGTATTCTTCGGTTTCGTCCTCCGTTTCGTACGGGGATTTCTCTTCTGGTACTTCTGATATTTCTTCCTCTTCCAATCCTTTGGCCGGCTGCTCCTCCTCCGATATCGGGGGCATGGCTTCTTCTTGGGTTTCCGGGGATTCGTAGGGTTCTTCGTATTCAGGTGGAGGTGCCTCCTCTGCTGGTTTCTTACGCCCTAACAGCAGAAGCAGCAGAACAACCACAATCACCACGATGATGATAATGATGACAAGCAGCATCATGGGGAACTCCTCTTGGGGCTTCTCAGTTGTCGCCGAAATAACAGGGGACTGAGGCGATTCGTTGGGAGGCGAGGCCGTATCAATGGCTGTGACCGTATAGTAGTATGTGGTCCCAGGCTCCAAATCATCATCTGTGAATGTGGTGGTACTAGCATCCACTTCTCTTATCATAGACCAGTTCTCTGTGGGGGACGTTCTTCTATAGATTCTGTATCCCGCCAAATCGGGCTCCGTGTTTGCAGGCCACGATATTGTGATTGAGTTCTTACCGGTAACTTCCAGGGTGGCCTGGCCCGGTTGGGACGGGGCTGTGACATCCACACCCGCCCTCACACTGAGGGTTCCGGTCGTGTTGTGGATGTCTGCACTGTATGTGGCAGTAATAGTGCAGGTACTGTCAGCGGTGACAGCCTGGGCTGTGAAGTTTGTCCAGAGGCCCGGGCTTGTGACCAGCCCCACAGCCGTGTCATCACTTTCCCAGGCGACCTCCACATCGTGCAGGTAGTCCACTGTATTATTGAAGGCTGCAGCATAGAACTGGTCAGTTTCCTGGGCATCGTATGTGGCTGTTGTGACAATGTTCCCAAGACCTCCCGAGGCGTTCCTGACCTGGATGTAATCAACCCTTGGGGCGAGCACCGTCAAAAGGCCGGAGGTGTTGTAGATGTCAACCGTATAGGCGGCTGTAATTGTACAAACAGCATCCAGCGGCACCTGCTGTGCGGAGAAATTGGTCCATAGACCCGGGGAGTCAACCAAACCCACTGACTCGTCATCAATGCTCCACGTGACCTCCACATCGTACATGTAGTCTCCCGAGTCGTTGTAGGCGGCGGCGTAGAACTCATCCGTTTCCGATACCGAATATATTCCCGTGGTCACTAGGTTCCCAAGTCCGCCCGGGGCATCCAATATCCGGATGTGATCTATCCTCGGGGCAAGGACGGTGAGAACGCCTGTGGAGTTTGTCAATCCCAAAGCGGGGTACGAGGCATTGACCTCACAGGTGTCGTCCACTGCAACGGATTGAGCAGTGAAGTTCGT
>CP070726.1:1456947-1463011 GCA_020350865.1 Thermoplasmata archaeon | reverse complement strand
GTGCACTGGCCTGTCCTTAATGCTGAACGGGTTGAACATCTCCAGCTTGGCTGCGATTGTGGCCCTTGCATCTGGTGCGTAGTTATTCAGGTACACCAAGGGTGTTTTGCCTATGCAGTCCAGGATGCTATCCCTTATCTTCATGATAATCCCCCTTAACTTGTTCTGATTTTATGGAATGGGTTCTTGCATTGCAGGGCATTGAGGTCCGAAACATATGTATTTTTCCACGCAATATAACCGCAAAATAGATACCCCTTAACGCATGTTCTGGTGTCGATATCATGAAGCTTGAAATACCCTACGGCCGGGATTCCGTGACAATCGAGATTTCCGATAAGAATCTGGCAGGCATGGTAAGACCGAACGTTGTTGACATCGGTGATGAGGAAGAAACCATAAAGGATGCCGTGAATAATCCGGTAAATTCCAAGGATTTTAATGAATTTCTAGGCGATGCAGAAGATGTGCTCTTCATTGTGAACGATGCCACGCGGCCCACACCCACATCGAAGATACTGGGCATCATCTACGGGGATATCAAGGATAAGAATATAAGGTTCATCATAGCAACAGGTGTGCACAGGGCTCCAACCGACGAGGAGATGGAATTCATTTTTGGTAGATATCTAAACGAATTCAAGGAAAGGATACATATCCATGACGCGAGAAAAGAAGAGGACATGGTCCATATAGGAACCTCCAAGAACGGCACAGAGATGTTCGTGAACAGAATGGGTGTTGAGGCCCACAAGATCGTGATCATCAGCTCTGTGGAGCCCCATTACTTTGGGGGATATACAGGGGGCAGGAAGTCCTTTCTTCCGGGCATTGCTTCCTACAAAACAATCGAGCAGAACCACAAATATGCAATGCGAAAGGAGGCCCAGCCACTGGTCCTTGAGGGCAATCCCGTGGCAGAGGACATGGAGGACGCCATCAAAACGATTCTGGACAAGGAGATATTCTCGATAATGACGGTTCTAGACCGCCACCAGAACATATACGCTGCCACGGCAGGGCACATCCACGATTCCTTTCATGCTGCCGTTGCAAAGGCCAACGAGGTCTTTGCGGTGGAGATAGAAGAAAAGGCCGATATAGTGGTTTCGGTTGCGCCCTTTCCAATGGATGTTGACCTGTACCAATCCCAAAAGGCCATCGAGAACGCCAAAATGGCGGTGAAGGAGGGCGGCATAATCATTCTCGTTTCAAAGTGCAGGGAGGGCATCGGCGAGGACGCCTTCTACAAACTGCTTTCCAGCTCGAGGGATCCGCACCAGGTCATGGACACCATAGACAAAGGCTACAAACTGGGATATCATAAGGCGGCAAGGATCGTGGAGGCTTCCCTTGTGGGGGAACTCTGGGCGGTAACGTGCCTTCCGGATGAGGTAATCGAGAAGGCCTTCATGAAACCGTACAAAACCGTTCAGGAGGCCGTGGATGCTGCATTAACCAGGGAGGGGGAGGAAGCCAAGATACTTGTCTTGATGGACGGGAGCGTCACGGTCCCCATGCTTTCCACCGCTAGGCGGACGTGACGTGCCTATACATACCCCCCTGGATACGGGCAAATAAGGTCAGACACATGCACCAATACCTTTTTAATTCATTAATCAAATATTACGTCAGGCGAACAGAAAAGAAAATTAATTATGCTCCCAAGAGAAATAGGGCTATGATTATGGCTGCGAAAAACACGAAATGGTGAGGATCGTGGAAGAGGAAATGATAGAAAATACCGCGGAATTGCCAAAAAGAGTTCTTTTAATCATTTTTCTCTTTTCTTGCTTCATTATTGTCCTTCTCGCATTGATTACCCTTTCTGTCAATGCCACCGAGGTCGGGGGTGATATCAAATCCAATACCACTTGGGATGTCTTAGGGAGCCCGTACATCGTTACCGAGGATGTATTGGTTTATAGTAATGTCACCCTCACAATTGAGCCGGGAGTTTTGGTGAAGTGCGATAGGTACATCGACTTGGAGGTAAACGGGCACCTTGTGGCCGTGGGAAACCCGACACACCCCATCACATTCGAGTCCAATTATACCGGGGACTGGGACGGCATCAGGATAGGATCAGATGCCTGGGCAGATATACGATACTGCAATATTTCGGGTGCGGATGATGGGCTTTATATACAGTCCACCTCGAAAGTCACCGTGGCGCACTCGACCCTTTTTCGATCACGGGACGGAATCTACCTCAGTCAGTGCTCAGATATCAGGATTCAAAATGTCACCATCTCCAAGTGCCACGATGGGATCCATCTGTACCGTTCGGAGAATATTTTCGTTTCGAATGTTTCCTTCTGGAACGTCAGCACAACTGAGTTCCTTGTAAGCCCGGATAATTCGGACCCCAACTATTTCAACCACACGGTTGTGAATTGTACCGTGGATGGAAAGCCGATCATCTATCACTTTCAAAAGAACAATACACTCACCGAGAATGCGGTTGCGGCCCTCATCATGCTGGCATGGTGCGATAACGTCACCATTTATCGCTGTAACATCACATCCGGCACCGGTATCACCATGTTCCATACCACAAACTCTCGGATTTCCCACTCGAATTTCTCCTTTTGCTTTCGGGGAGTCGATATGCACTATTCAGGCAGCCAGGATGTGTACCCAACTGGATATAATATCATTGCCGACAATATCTTTCTCGGTAACCATCTTGGTATCAGATTGTACTATTCAGATGGTAACCTGATCCATGACAATCAGTTCATCTCAAATGGATACGGCCTTTACTCCCTCCACTCTGATGACAACTGGGTATTTCACAACAACTTCATTGGAAACGAAGATCATGCATATCAACAGTACAGGACGTACTACGCGAACAATTGGGATAATAACGAGGAGGGCAACTTCTGGGACGATTATGATGGTATAGATTTGGGGGGCGACGGCATCGGCGATGAGGACTACCCTGTCCCCGACAGAGGTGATGACAACTACCCCCTCATGGCGCCCTGGACCGGCACACTACCACCTGACACGACACCGCCTTCCTTTTCATCACTTCCGTCCATCAGCAGTGATGAACTGATTATACCCAAAGAAGAAGTCTCAATCGAATTTCAAGCAAACGAACGCGTCCGCTACGAGATTGTAATCGACACGGACGGTCAGGCGGGCTTTGACAATGTTTCGGATACGGTCATCAGAGGGAATGCGACCCATGATGAGGAAGAGGTGTTCTGGCATGGTATGGATGCCGAAGGCAATTATGTGGATGACGGACTTTACGGCATACAGATGATGATATGGGATAGGACAGGCAATCCCCTGGAGGCTCCTTTCTCTGTGGGGGAGGTGACCGTTCAAAAGGACACTGACGGCGATGGACACATGGATGTGGAAGACGCTTTTCCATTGGATTCAGGCGAATGGTCGGACCTGGACGGTGATGGAGAAGGGGACAATTCGGACCCGGACAGGGATGGGGATGGAGTGGAGAACAGGAGAGACGAGTTTCCTGATGACGGGAAGGAATGGAGCGATCTGGACGATGACGGCTTAGGCGATAACGCGGATCGGGACGACAATGACAATAATATCGATGATATCATCGAGGTTCCCCTGGCCACACTCATACTTCTAATCCCAGCTCTTATTTTTTTAATTACCGATAGGCACTTGAAAAAGGGAAGAGAGGAGCAGAAAAAAGAGGAGGAGTGAATCATTTTTTTCCCGGTAATTCGAATCGCCTCATTCCATTCTTCAGAACATGTGAGATAAGCTCCTTTTCATCTCCATGGAACAGATGGCCCCTACAATGACAATCTGAAGAGCCGAAGTTGGGCACACAGTAAAACTTTTCAGCCATTCTTTCCGCAAGGACGCATTCAAGCCTTTTGTCGCTTTCAAGAACATAGACCTCATCGCACTTTCCCCTTCTCAGCAGGTAATCGATGTGCCAGTGTATTTTTTTTCTGTTTCCAATGTGCCTTCTCACCCTGGCTTCAATACCGTTTAGGGCAGAGCCTACATAGACATATTGCCCCTTTAGGAATCTTATGGTGCCCAAACCACCTGTTCTGATATCCGCATCCTCGGGGTTGTTGACGAGCAAAACATAGCAGCCTCTCACAAAGCTCACCTTGATTGACTGTCTTCTATCCTTTTGTCTCCTCGTTACCCTCGATCCCGGCCAGCCTCTTTGCCATTTTCACCTTTTCTTCGATGTCTGCACTTGCCCTCACAATGAGCTTGGCACCCTCGGGAGAGCCGCCACCGTGCATGCAGCCCGGAATACCAGCCCCCACTGTGAGCCATTCCACAAGGCGGGCGGCCCTGACCCTGTTTTCTGCGGAGGCGCTGGCCTTTAGGTATTTCTGTACAAGATGACCGTATCTGTCATCATGGAAATCCGTAAAAGAGGGCATGCATCCCGTTTCGGCAATACCCCCTCCGATATCCTGAGCCAGCACCTTGGTCTCGTAGGGCAGGGTGGCCACGTGTACCTTGTTCACGTTGGCAAGAAGAGGGTCCGGCAGCCAAACGCCCGAGGGGTGTTTTCTCCCCAGGACAGCGGCTGCTATGCCCAAACCGAAGGTCGTCTCGTTGTTTATGCTCATCTTCGTCAGTTTTTCCCTGAATACCTTTTCAGACAAACCGTTTGCCCTGGCCAGGAGAGTGGCCGCACCCATCATCACATCCCCCTGGCCCGCAACACATGCCCCGATGGCAGAACGATACGGCATGATGAAGTTCTCCACGGCATCCTGGGTTGCCTGAAACTCCCCTGCCATGAAGACCCTGGAACTTGGAATGAATACCTCCTCGAAGAACAGATAGGCCTGGGTGATGCCCCCGAATTTCACTGGAATATCGAATCCTTCCTCGAACTCGCGAAGATCGCTTGGATGCCTGGCCTCCACAATGGTCAGCCCCTCGATATCCCTGGGTACCACAAAGGATACGGCGTAGTCACTGTCGTCCTCCTTGTAGCCCATGCCCGGTAGCACGAAGATCTCGTTGGCGGCGGCCACACCGCATATCATGACCTTTGCACCTTTGACAACAATGCCGTCTTCCCGAATCTTCACAAGGTGCAGATTCATGTCAGGGTCCTCCTGCGCCGAAGGAGGTTTCGTCCTGTCGCCCTTGGGGTCTGTGAGAGCCCCGGCCAGTGTGATGTCATCTCCCTGGGCCTTCTCGAGCCAGTCCTTTATCCGGGCATGGTAATCGGTGCCCAATTTCCCGTCCATGTCGTGGGTTGTGGCCCACATGGCGTTTATGGCATTCCAGCCGACACATCTCCCGCCCGTGCAGGTGCCCGTGAGGTTGAATGCGAGCCTCTTCATTTTGGCATTGGCAATCATATCCTCTGCACTGCCGATAATGGACAGGTAGCGGGAGATTCTCTCCCCCGAGAGACTGGATATGGTGGTGAACACTTCCTGATATTCCTGTGCAAGTGCATGTTCAAAGATCTGGGCATGGCCTTCGATGGTCGCCCTGGTTGCGGGATGTGCGATCACATCCTCTATCAGCTCTCCGAACTTGTAGATGTTGGGCCTCATCCTCCTCAGGCTTTCCTTGTACTGGTCGGGTGTCCTCATTGCATCAGCTCCAAATTATTTGAAAAACGAAATAAGTTTTATTACCTCACCGTCCAGTTTTGGATGGAGAAGAACATATTTAACGATTTTTATTTCTTACCCTTTCCTTTCCCCTTCCCTTTCCCCTTCTTGTCTCCACCCTCCTCCAGGCAAAGCTCCCCGAATATCAATTTCTCCATGGTCTGGGCGGCGTACAGCCTTTTCTGATGCAGGTTCAGGTCCTCATGCATGTTCTGCTCCGAGTGCACCTGCACCCGAACAAGGGCCAACCGGAGTTCATCTGTTGGCTCTAAGGAGTTGATCTCCTCCAAAAGAAAGGGCAGCTCAGTGGGATTGTCTATGACCTCGAGCACGGGAAGCATTTTCTTGGGCAGCGTCTTCGCACCCCGCTTCCCGGCCAGCACCTCCACAGCATCGCTGGCAACCATCTTGCCGTGCACCTTCATCTTGTTCTGCATGCTCTCATCCCCACATGTTAC
>CP070726.1:1450472-1456847 GCA_020350865.1 Thermoplasmata archaeon | reverse complement strand
GAGGAGTTCGACAATCATATCTGTGAAAAGGCCCAAGAGGCGGGAACTGAGTTCATCCAGGGCACCACCGTCAAATCGATAGAACGGAAGGCTGGGGGCATGCTCATCAATACCGACAGAGGCTTCTTCAAAGCCGATATCGTCCTGGGTGCAACGGGAGTATTCGGACCTGTTGCGAGGTACGTTCGCGAACAAAACGGGCTTCCCCCCAAGTGGAGGGATTCTGAAATGGCCTTCTGCCTCGTGACCGAGTTACCCATCGGAGAGAAGGAGGTTGTGGAGAGGTACGGAGAGGATCGAAGGGCCCTGATACATTTCCTCGAATATATCCATGGGGGATACGGCTGGGTATTTCCGAAGAAGGATAAGGTGAACATCGGCATGGGAACGTTCTTGGATGTGATCAAATCCTACGGGCCCAAGAAAGCGTTCAACAGGTATATCGAGCTGCTGGTGGGGGACGGCTTCCTTCCCGAGAACCTTCCCGATTACAGGCCTTTGGGGGGGATGTTTCCCTACAAAGGACCGCTGCCCTCCATCGTCTGTGACCATGTCATGCTCTTGGGCGATGCTGCAGGTTTTGTCTCACCACTCTCGGGGGAGGGGATATTCTTTGCCATGGACTCAGGCCGTCTCGCCGCCGAAACATTGAGAGCAGCTTTCAAACGAGGCGATCTGAGTAAAAGTGCCCTACAAAGCTACCACGATGCCTGCATGCAGGAGTGGGGGAAGGATCTGCAGTTCTTGGTGAGCCTTCACATCACACTGATTAACAATGCGGAGAGGTCTGTAAGATATGCTGCAAGGGATCCCAAACTCAAGGACATGTTCGCAGATGTGATGACCTTCAACCAGTCACCCCGTAAACTGCGAGGCTCGATAATGACAAGATTGGTGATGGATTTCCTAAAAGTTGACCTCTTGAGGATGAGGTAGCTTTCATTCGGCCTTCAATCTCAAAGCCTCGAACACTTTATCCATGTCCGCTTCAGTGTCCAAGCACCCGTCTGTTGCAAGAAGAATGCCTATTGCGGGCAGCCCCTCAGCCGAAACCTTCTCGAGTCCGGCGGCGAGCTCAAAGGGGCAGGCCACACCCATTATAGCCTTGTGGTGGGTGTTTTTCAGGATCTTGTGGATTATCCCTCCCCCTCCCACCGTATAGGTGGTGTAACCGAGTTTCTCGGCCTCAAGTCTGATCTCATAGAGTCCGCAGGCACCGCATTCGAGGCATATGTAGCCCTTGTCCGTGTTCTTGGCCTTGCACACATCACTGTTGCACATGCAATGGGGCAAGAAAAGTGCACGGTTCTCGTAGGGAACCCTGATATAGGCCTCGAAGTGTTTCTCGATGAGTTCGTTGATGGTCTTCAAATGCCTCTCGAACTCATCGTCATCGCACCCGTAGACATTCTCGATGTCCTTGTGGATGAAACTCTCGTAACTTGCCATGGAATCAGTCAAACCTCTCCCCCTTTGGGGGGAAGGGATACTCACTCAAAGTAATTAACTGTTTCTTTTTCATGGGGCCGGTATTGATGAACCATTTCTCACAGGCTTTGGAATGATCGGTCCAATGAAGAACTAGGCCGCAATCCTTATATCAGTTTAGTAACAATGTAGAATATCGGGTAGAAAAATAAGGAGGCAGCTCTAGTTCCAATAATATGCCCACTAATGGATATGAGGATGGCATCATGAATATCGAGCCAGATACCATAATTCTTCACAGGTTTTATCCCTGGGTGGGGAGAAGCAGGTTCCGGATGGCGACGTTCGGAACCCTTTTTGTCATCCTGCTTGCTATCATGATTTATTACTGGCTCGCTCATTTCTTTTCACCCTTGATATTCGGAATCACGCTCTTGGGTCTTCTTTTGATATTCTTGGTATTATTTTCCGAGCCTCCGAGCCAGACGTCAACCGGCCAAGGACAGCTGGCCCCCAACTTCTGCCCCGACTGCGGTGCGCCGCAATTCGAAACCAGGTTCTGTCCGCACTGCGGGAGGAGGCATTTTTAAAACAGGTCTCGGACCTTGTATCGAATAAATGGCAGCAACAACAGTTTCACTGGTCAGAAGGCTGTAACTATTTATAGTATTTATAATGGCTCATGAAGGCCCGACAGGATTGGGAATGTCCCACACCTTCTCGACAAGTGAATGAACCCAGTATCCCTTACCAACCTCCAGATAATCCGACTTTCCTATCTCCTCCCAACTTTGTGATTCGCAGTTATAGGTCATAACACAGTCCACATCGGTTCCGAACGCAATGTTGTTCAGAGCAGTGGTTCTGGTCCTATCATTCTGCGATGGATATCCCACCATGTTCCAGCCGGGATAAAGGGAAATGTGTTGAGTGGAGGTGGGTTTCTCACCGTCGAGAAGGAGGGTGGTTCCACCCGGAGCCGTAATATGAATCCATATTCCCTTTGTATGATCCAGGTTCTCCAGATCATTCATATAGGGCGGTTTCTCGATGCTATAACCTTTCCATGGGTCCATGGCATCTTGGGCGTCAAACCATTGGAGCGTATCATAATCTCCGTTGATGGATGAAAGAACGGATAGGACTTCGCTCTCTGTTTGAAGCGTGGGGAGAGAAATCAGGTTCCATCCCTCATATAAACTGAGCCCTGTCAGGGGAATCTCCACCGTTATTACACATGTATCGTTACCCTGCATCCCGTCGGCATCCGTAACAGTGAGGGTGACGGTGTAAGTTCCGGGGCTGGTGTAGATGTGGGTTGGTGTGGGACCTGTGCCGTGTGGAGATCCATCACCGAAATCCCAATCATAGTTCACAATCGTTCCGTTGAAGTCGAAAGAGCCGGAGCCGTCGAAATATACAGCGTCGTCGACATGAACACTCTGGTCGGATCCGGCAGCCGCCGCAGGGGGTTGATCGGACAGATCCTGGGAGTATTTGATTATGGCGTAGTCCATCCTATTGTAGGGCCCCTTGGATCCAAGACCTGCACTCCAGAGCGTGGCATAGACGTTACACTGGTCATCAACGCCTATGGCCATACCTGCGTCCAGATCATTTTGCGGGCCATCATATCTTTGAACCCAGATCTCATTACCTGCCGAATCATATCTTATAGTGGCACAATCGCAAGGTGAACTGCTTACATGACTTTCGCCGGTCACATAGATATTTCCAAGTATATCCACGTCAATTGCAATGCCAAAGTCATCCAAATTATCGGGTCCGTTGTATGTTGACAACCAAAGCCGGTTACCCTGTGCATCATAAGCAATTACTATATAGTCGTAACCGCTGAAAAACTGGTCGCTTGCGCCGACAACATAAATATTCCCAGATGGTCCCAGGGCGAGGTCGTAGGACTGATCCATTCCATTCCCAGGCCCGTTGTAACGTGCCACCCAGAGTTCGCTGCCCTTGTTGTCATAAGCTATTGTTAATATATCCTCATCGGTCCCATTGCCCTCGCTGTTTCCCGTAATATATACATTGCCCGAAGGGTCCACGGCTATTTTATTCGCTATCGTATGAATATCCTTCACCGGATCATCATATCTGGCCAACCAGAGCAGATTACCTGATGGATCGTACTTCATGGTTGCCAATGCGGGATCGGGATCGGGTGTGTCGTCACCGTAAAAATAAAGCACGTCCGTACACCCGGTAACATAAACGTTCCCTTCTGCATCCGTGGTTACATCCAATGGAACATCAAAATAGCTCAATGGTCCATCGTATTGCGCCTCCCACAGGAGGATACCGTTTATATCATACTTAAGGACGATATAATCCCAGTTGTGGTCCCCGCTCACGTATGTTCTGCCCGCAACAATGACATTGCCTGAGGGGTCCACTGTGATTGCTTTGGCATGATCGAGACTGTAGTCACCCGGGATCCCCTGGTATTTTGCCACCCACAACTGATTTCCGTTTGAGTCATAGGCCACCGTGGTCATATCGGATTTGTAGTTGCCCACGCGGCTGCTCCCGGTCACGTAAACGTTTCCCGATTGTTCATCCAAGGCGATATCATAGGCCGAATCGCTATTATTTGCCGGGTCATTGTATTTTGCAGACCAAAGCAGGTTGCCGTTTGTATCATAGGCTACCGTACTGTAAGAGTCAATGCCTGTACCGGCATCCTGATGCTTTCCAGTAACATAGACATTGCCTGACGAATCAACAACCGTTCCCCGGGCAAGATCCGATGTATCATATCCCCCGTCGTATCTCACAACCCATTCCTCGGTCACAGTGGCACTCACCTGTGTTGGCACTTCAATAACAAAAACAGCAACCAACATCAGGAAACACATAACGCAGCATACAGTATTTCTTGGCAAATCCAAACCTCCAAAATCTCATGGATATTTTACCTTTTATACTTTTTGGAAGGGACTTTTGCCTTTTTGTGAGCGAGTACCTATGACTCCTTTTCAATAAGAACAAGGTTATCCAGAGTGCCATAAAGGTTAAATATTCTAAGATGGCCAGATAGGGCTAAAACCGGTGTTAGAATCTTTTTATATTCCTATGGGCTATCTTTTTTTTATAGAAATCCTGAAAACATAAAAAGATATCGTGATAAATCATATCGGGTTGGTGAGATGATGAATAAAGGATTGTCGATATTTCTGATTGTGAGTATGGTGCTGAGCGGCTTGATTGTTGGGCAGTTGTTCGTTTCAATGCCCGTTACAGCACCGGGTACTGATTTGCCTGATCTAACAATATCGGAAGAAAATATATCCATATTACCCTCTGATCCCACAGTCGGAGACCATGTTTATATCAATACCACTATATGGAATATAGGAAATGCGGATGCAAGGAATGTGAAGGTAAATTTCTACGAGGAGGAAACATTGATTGGTACGAAGAATGTCGATGTTCTAATAGAAGGTGTCTGGAATAAATATACGATAGATTCAGGAGGCAATGTTGGTGGGTACTCTTCAATTGCGTTAGATAGTATGGATGGTATTCATATAAGCTATTTTGATTACACATACTCTGATTTGAAATATGCTTTTGAGCCAGTTGGCGGCAGTTGGACTACATATACTGTTGATTCTACGGGAGATGTCGGTAAATACACTTCAATAGCGATAGATGATTTAAATGGTGTCCATATAAGCTATTTCGATGAGACAAACTATGATTTGAAATATGCTTTTAAGCCAAGTGGCGGCGTTTGGAATACATACACTATAGATTCGACAGGAGATGTAGGTGCATCTTCTTCGATAGCGGTAGACGGCTCGGGTGGTGTGCATATATGTTATTACGATGGCACAAACGCTGACCTAAAATACGCGTATAAGCCAAATGGAGGCAGTTGGTCTAATCATACAGTAGATTCTTCTTGGCAGGTTGGAGTCTGTCCTTCGATTGCAGTAGATAGCGCAAACGGCGTGCATATAAGTTATCATAATACCACATATTGTTCCTTAAAGTATGCATATAAGCCAAATGGAGGTAGTTGGATTTACTATCCAATAGCTACTATAGGCGAGAATGTTGATCTTGCCACTTCAATCGCAGTAGACAGTGCGAACGGTGTCCATATTAGTTATCATGAGAATATAGACGATACCTTACGGTATGCATATAAGCCAAGTGGAGGCAGTTGGACCGAACAGACTGTAGATTCCCTGCCTTCAGTTGGTTCCTATAACTCACTAGCAATAGATGAAACGGATGGAGTTCATATAAGTTATCGGGATTGGGATAATAGGGATCTAAAGTACGCATATAAGCCAAGTGGTGGTAGTTGGGCTATTCACACAATAGACTATATTGGCGATGTTGGTTTATATACCGCAATAGCAGTGAAAGGTAAAGATGACATTCACATCAGTTATCGGGATTCCACAAACAGTGACTTAAAACATGCGGCATTATTCCCGTATCCTGGGTTCTTCCAAACCGAAATATTATGGACGCCCACCACAGCCGGCCTTCGAAATATCACAGTAAGAATAGATGAGGATAATGAAATCGAAGAACTCAATGAGACAAACAATAATGCTACTGTAAGTATAACCGTAGCACCTGGCCCATTGGCAAGCATTGAGGTGATCCCTTCATCGGTTATCCTTGAACTAAATGAGACTCAACAGTTTATCGCTTCTGGATATGATTCCTATGGAAATGAAGTATCGACTTCGCAGACTTGGAGTGTAAGCGGCATCGGTGGGACAATTGATCAAAATGGCCTATTTACCGCAACATATCCGGGTATATGGACAGTATATGCGAATCAATCAGGCGTTTCTGCCATTGCGACAGTGACAGGTCAGGTAAATAGGCCATTTTGATCAATTGTCCCACCGATGCCGCTTACACTCCAAGTCTGCGAAGTCGATACTTCATTTCCATAGGAAT
>CP070726.1:1444281-1450372 GCA_020350865.1 Thermoplasmata archaeon | reverse complement strand
GTCGTGTAGTACCTGAAAAACCCGATCTGGTTGATGTCGGTTGTCTGGAACACCCGGAACCTCAGTCCGAAGGTCCTGTAGGCGTAGCCCGAGTAGTAGTACCATTGCCATGGCCCGGCCTCGTCCCATACCCTGTTGGTATAGGTGGCCGGTGAATAGCACACGCCGTCCCATGCCTGGCAAACTGCCTGTCCGATGTGGTTGTCGTTGAACTGGTACATGAGAGTGTTTTGGCCGTAAGCGCCCCAGCCATCGGCTCCTGCGCCCGGACCGTCCCAAACACCGTCGTTGTTGATGTCAAACCTGAACCTGTAGTTGTCGTTGTCATCACCGACGACGTCCGCCTGGAAGTTCACGGGGGTGCCCTCGTAAAGCGGGTCTGCCATTGTGCCGTAGGGGCCGTTGCAATCCATCATTGGGCCCCTTGTGCCGTGGTCCGCGGGTACTATTGTGGTCTCTGCGGGTACCGTTTTCTCACGGCCCACATAAGGATCGCCCTGCGCTTCCATCTCCTCTATCTGCTCCCGTGTCAACTGGAAATTATTTGCAGTTCCTAAGTAATCTGTCTCTTTTTCTGTCTCTGTTCCCTGTGTCCATGTTCCTTGCATTGTCTCCTTTGCGCTAATAGGTGCCTCTCCTATCTCGCGTGTTTCAAAATCTTGCTCACGGACTGCCACCGGCTCCGATGTATCCCCGTCATCTGTCAATGCGGGATACACCGCCGCCGCAAAGGAGCCCGCGACCATGATAAAGGCGGTCGCAAGGGCCAGCAGCAGTCTTCCAAGGGTTTCTTTCCGATTCATTCCGTTTTCTCCCTCCGTTGACCGAGAAAAGAGTGCTGTGAAAAGGTTAGGAAAAGAAGTCACAAGAAGAAGAGCGGTACTGCCGTTGCTCCATGAAATATCGGTCTGTCCTCCGCCTGTGGCTCCTTTCCTCTAACCTCTCCTTCCTCCCTCCCCTCGGATTGAGGTATTTCCATGTATCCACCCGCACAAAAAAAATACAGTGCGAGGCAGATATGTCATAGCGCCCCTCCTTGGCGCTCTGCCTCGTCCTCCTCTAATAGAGAACGTACTTATTAATACACATGTAAGTATTTAAGTCTTATCCAAATTCTTATGTATTGAACCTATATAAATAATATCAAGCCGATTTTATTAATATTTGCATTAAAAGAATTAACCCTTTTATATAATTTCCCATTAAATATTTAGGGTGCTCCATGACGCTATTAATGTTAATAGTTGCTATTCTATTTATTAATTTTATAATCTTGCAATTATTAAACATTGTCGAGACGTCCATAAAAAATCCCAAGATGAGAATCATCTACAGTTTTACACCGAATCCCTTTTAATAACACTAGATTGAACAGCATGATACTGAATAGAAAAAAAGAAACTTTTATCTGCCCGTACCTCCTTATATCGTCGAGGTAAGACCTCCAAAAACGACCGATTCGGTGACAGATATGGAGGACATCAAGTCCCTGGAAGCCATGATGACCAGAATCAAGGGCCTGGGCTCGGTTACTGATGCGGTGCTCATGACGAAAACGGGCATGTTCGTTTTGGGCAGCATCAGAAGGTCCATCAGCCTCGATAAGTTCGCGGGCATGGCCGCCATCATCATGGGCTCGGCTGAGGCCGCCTCCCTGGAGATGAACGATCCATTAAGGGGCCTTGTCCTGCAAACCAAGACCTCCAAGATCCTCATCACCTTTGTCACCGATACCATCCTGCTTGCAGTGACCATACTGGGAAAACAGGATGAGGACACCATAATGCAGGAGCTTCAAACCATCATTTCGGGTATCTAGTGTAATATATGCATTGAAGCGGAAATGAATCGAACCATCCCTTCATATCCTACTCATCCACCATCTTGAACCATTTTTTCATTGCACCGCACTGGGGGCACCTGAACGTACCGGGCAGGTCCTCAAATGAGGTGCCCGGCCCTATGCCCTTATCTGCCAGGCCCTTCTCGGGGTCGTATATCCACCCGCAGATAGAGCATTTCCATTTCCTCAACTTATCACCTCTTTTCCCCCCTAAGTATTCCCGATTGCCCTCCGAACCTCTTGAGCGGTTTGGCTAGGTGTCTTCTGGCACACACGGGCACCTCGTAAAAACCAGTGGCAATATCCCTTTCAATCTTGGACAAAGGCACTGCCTCCTCCCTCACCGCAGTTTTGCAGGCCTTGCAGCGATAGCCCATGTGCTTGCCTGCGGACTTCATTTTTCTTTTGCATTTTGGACAGCGGGGATTTTCAGATTTCACACGATGCTCGGCCAGCTTTTCGATTTTCATCTTCTCGATGTTGATGGTCTTCGGCTCCTTTCTGATACCGCCGTAGACGGTCACAGCGTCCCCGCAGATGAGCCTTCTTGCTAGGTGCCGAAACTCCTTTGTGGGCTCGTAGGCTGCGCAGTGGATCTCCTTTCTGTTCTTTATGGTGAATATAACATGGCCGCCTTCGATTGTCCTCGGTGCAGACGACACCACCCCGGAGGTGATGACCGAAGTGTAATTATCAATCGCCTCGATGGACCGTTTCTGTAGATGCTCGTCAGTGCCCTGGTTCGTCTCAAATATCAGCCATCTGTCCTTTTTTTCGGATTTGACCCTCTCCATCGCCTGCGGCAGGTCCTTCGGCTCGTCCCCCCTTATACCAAAAAGCACGGGGCAGGGGCTGTTGGGGGCAATGACTATGTTTTTATTTATATAATCATAGTTGTTGAATGTTGAGGAAAAGGCCCTGTCCATTTCAATTACCGAGCCCTTCTCCACCCTTCGTTGTGTGCCCCATCGCTTTTTCTCCCTGTATGTTGTGATTTCGTAGGTTCTGTCCCTTGGTCTCCATGAAACGGCGGCAGAGGCCCCGATGAGGCCCCTTTTGTTCTTGTAGCCCTTGAATACAGCCTGCTGATCCCTCAGCATCTCTAAAACATCCTTCAATTCCACAACCTGTCGTACAGCCATCCAGTAGAGGCTCTGGGGCGTTTTTTTCCTCGTGATGATATAAGCGGGGTTGGTATTGGCATCCTCGAATCGGGCATGCTCCTCCACAACAGTCTGCACCCTTTTCTTTGCATTCCGGATATCCATGTCCCGGCCCCTCTCGAAACCGTGGTAGGTCCTCCCGGCTATCTCGCCTATGGGAAACCTCCCGCCCGAACCCCTGCCGAACTGCACTGCAATGGCGCCGTTGCCCCTGGTCTTCCACGGTATGTTGGGGTTAAGCCTGACCAATCTGGGACAGCCTATCACATCACACTCTGAGAATTCTTGGATAAGCTCGGAAGCCAGGTAGGTTGTGCACATACCCGAAACAGAGTCCGTGTCGTCGATACCCATGTGGATGGCAATCACCCTGTTATTCGCTTTATACCTGGGTCATTAATTGCTGCTTTATAAAGTTCGTGGATTACAAAAGTCTCGGAGCATTTTAATATTATTATATATATGATTAATATAACTGATTACTATTGAAAATGAGCAATCATGGAAGCTACGGCTTGAGCGATTTCATCAACTTTGCCATGTCCTCCTCTGTTGCTGCCTGAACCTTCATCAGGGCCGAGACCACTGCCAGCATGTCACCTGCCACTATCCACGCCTCGATTATGCCCTCGAAGGACAGGTTGTACTTGCTCCACTCCACTGATTCGATCTCCATGAGAATCCTGGCCTGAAAGCGAATGTGTGCGGGGGGATAGGGTATCGGGTCCCGGCGGCACCCGTTCTAATCAGCCGCCTGAAGGACCGTTTTCCGCGAATCGTGTTAACTGATACACATCTTTGGAAGGATATCAATTTTGGGGTCCCTTCGCCCTGTAACCAAGAGGGGGCAAACGGGCCCTTGTCACTTTTACTTCTGGAGCTCCTTCAGCTTGACTGCCAGGTCCGATATCTCCATGCCTGTCAGGGCCTTGATGAGTGCCGGGGCCTGGGCTGCGATGTCCACTGCGCTCTTCACCAGGTGCGTGGGGCCTCCTTCGCCCATGATGATGATCTTGTCCGTGTTCTGGATGGCCCTGGAGGCCTCGCCCACGATCTCGGGCAGCTTCTCCACTATGAGCTCCGTCACGGCGGCCCTGCCGTACCGCTCCCATGCCTCGGCCTTCTTGTGCATGGCCTCGGCTTCCGCGAGACCCTTGGCCTTGATGGCGTCCGCCTCCGCCTCTCCCTTGAGCCTGATGATGTCCGCCTCGGCCACACCTTCCTTTCTGATCTTGTCGGCCTGGCCGTCCGCAGTTAAACTGAGCCTGGATTTCTCACCTTCGGCCGTAAGTATCAGGCGGCCCTTCTCGCCTTCGGCAAGCGTGATCTGTCTTCTCTTCTCACCGTCCGCCTCCACCGCTATGGCATCGGCCCTGGCCGAAGCGGGGACCACCTGCTCTGCCTTCTGCTCCTGCTCCTTTCTGAGAACCTCCTGGGTCTGCACTTCAACGCGTTTTTCCTTGTCCCTGATATCGACGATCCTCTGCTCCACTATCAGCTCCTGCCTCCGCTTCGCGTCCTGGATCCCGAAGGATATCTCCTTGTTGGCCCTTTCCCTTTCCACCTCCGCCTCGGCCCTCTGTCTTGTGATGTCCCTGTCCCTGTGATACAGGGCGACCTGTGCCTCTGCCTCGGCGTTTGCCTTCTCCCCTTCCTGGGCGGCCCTTGCTTCCTGGATGGTAGCCTCCCTGTTGGCCACGGCCTTGCCTATCCTGGCGTCCCTTTTCACTTCCTCTGTTCTCTTGATACCCAGGGCATCCAGGTACCCGTGCTCGTCCTCTATTTCCTTGATCACGAAGGACCTTATCTCTATGCCCATGTTCTTCAGGTCCTTGTCAGCATACGTCTGGACCTTGCCCGCAATGGCGTCCCTGTCCGAGTTGATGTCCTCGATTGTCATGACGGCGCACACACCCCTCACGTGCCCCTCCAGGGTCTTGAGGGCGATCTCGTTTATTTCGGCGTTGGTCTTGTGCAGCAGGTGCTCTGCCGCCGTATCGAGGATCCTGGGATCGCTTGAAACCTTGACCTGGGTTACGCACTTGATGTTGATTTTGGCACCGCTCTGCTTCACATCGGTCACGATATCGTTTACAACAACATCCAGTGTTCTCACGTCCAGAGGTAGGAACTCGTACGACTCCAATATCGGAATAATGAGTTTGGCACCACCAGATATAACCCTGTATCCTTTTCTCGTCCCTTTCTGCCTCTTTCCGTAAACCACCATTGCCTTATCTGGCGGCACTTTCTTATATCTAGACGCAAAAATCATTACCAGGGCCATGAGCCCGATAATTATGGCACTCAGACCCAATATCACTTCACCATTCATATTTTCTTCCCCCTATTTTTATCATATTCTATCTACCCATTTTCTTATAATCTCTTTTTCACGAAAACAGCGTCACCTGTTATCTTCGTGATTGTAACCACCGAATCTGTGGATATCTCCTGATCAGAAACCGCGGTGAGGGTTGTTCTTCCTCTCTCCTCAGTCGTGACAATAATCTGTCCTAGACCATCAGGCTTAATGGGAATTGACACTATTCCCTCCTTGCCAACTAGATCTTGCAACCTTACCGTACTTGATGTCTGTGTTTGTCCAAAAACCTTCAGCATGATGAAGTACATTGCACCTGCCATGAGTCCAGATAAACCTGCTGATAGAAACGGAATGACAAGAGGATGCATATTAATGGCTTCAAAAAGTGTACCGAAACCACCAAAGCCTGTCCCGAACGTCAGTATTATCGGCAGGCTGAGCGGGCTGATTCCAGCACCTCCGAAATCGCCGTGACCCACCTCGAAGTGGCCCATATCCATGTCCATATCCATGTCTACATCCATGTCTACATCCCCACCAAAATCCCCCATAATTACAGTTGCCACCAATAGGATCATGCATATTATTGCTATAATCAAGTATATGCTCAATATCTCATCCTCCTTTTTTTATCGATATCCTCAACTATCACAACCTCTCCGGGATGGTGCGGTCTGCTCCCGGAAGAGGAACTGAACTTTACACCGCCCGTACCCCCTCCGCGCGGCGTGTAGACCCTTCTCGGCATGGGCTGACCCC
>CP070726.1:1438399-1444181 GCA_020350865.1 Thermoplasmata archaeon | reverse complement strand
TAACCCAGGAGAATCCCGAACCCCCTTCCAATTTTTATTTCGATTGCCAGAACGATCTGGGCAAGCTGAAGATCGATGAGTATTTATTTTTAGTAGTAATCATAGGAAACAGTGTAGGAAACCGTCACCTCGTCCACCTTTTCGGGTTGGGCCTTCCTCAGCTGGCTCAACCTGATGATCTCCAGGTCCATAGGCTCAAGGAGGGTTCTTATGCCCTCCACGTGCCCGTCCCCCACCACTGCCACTATATTCTCGTATTCCTGGTTTATCTTCTTTATGGCACTTGCCATGTACCTGTTCCTATCGTCGATTATCATGCGTTTGGCAGCCGGAAACTCCCGGCCGAACATCTCGATGTAATCCTCCTCGCCCTCCTCGAACTTCTCAAGCTCCTTTTCTATCCGCTTCTTGGAGACGAAAAAACTGGACAGGAGGGCGAAGACGAACTTTATCTTCTCCCTTCTGGACATGGACTTGAAGAAGGAGGACACCGTCTTTGAGGAATCCATGTCTATGAAGGCCAGCTTGGCGTTGAGGGTCTTGGCCGTCTCGATGGCCGTGATCATCTCCCTCCCCACCTGGGTGCCGTACTTCTTGGCTATCCTCTCCTGGAGGCGGGCCAGCATCCTGTAGGGCAGGGGCATGTCCTTTCTTCCACCGGGGTGCATGAGGCTCTGGTACCTCATGGGGTCCAGCTCCACGCAGACCACGGAGGGGTTGCGCTCCAGGATGACCTTCTCCAGCGGCCTGCTGATGTCGAACACGTGCCCCACGCCTATGATCGTAATCATGCAGGGACAATATCGGCGGAGGTTGGTTTTAAAAGTTGCGGGGGTATTATACCCTTCAAATCAAAACCTATTTATCTCCCCATATTCATAGCTTTTATCAATGAGCAGGAAGGGAGCGGCTGTCCTGATAGTATCCTCGATGCTCTGCAGCTTCACAGTGATAGTGGTGGAGATCGCTCCCAATGCATCCGCATACACCCCGCATGACCCCCTCGTAATAGCGGGGGATGAGGACTTTGCTGCACAGGCAGCCAGTGAGGGGTGGCCCGGGAATGGGACCGAGGGCAATCCGTATGTTATCGAGGGGTATGAGATCACCAGGTCTATACATCATAACTGCATCGATATAACATCGACAAAGGTTCATTTTATCATAAAGGATTCAAAGATAGTAGGCAATCAGGGCACTCATAATATCTTTTTTAACAATATTCGAAATGGTCAATTAGACAATTGCATTATCGAAGGCGGCGGGCTTGGAATATATGTATGGGCTGGGAGAAAAAATACAATCACAAATAACACACTGATAGATAACAATTTACTATTATACAATACGGGGGAGTGCACGCTCATCGGGAATGAATTTTCGGAAGCGGGGATCGAGCTTCGGGGCATTTTCCCTGAGGATTGGAATTCACATTATATCGACTCTTCCAATACAATAAATGGGAAGCCTGTATATTACTGGAAAGAATATGTTGGAGGGACTGTTCCCTCAGGTGCAGGACAGATAATCCTTGCGAACTGCACCCATACCATTGTGGAAAACCAAGAACTAACCAATGGCTCCGGCGGTATTATTCTCGGCTATTGTTCTAATATTTTCATCCAGGGCAATACAATCCATTCTAACAACGAAGTTGGTGTAGAACTGTGGAGGTCATCAGACAACACCATTGCCGATAACATAATATCCTCAAATAAACAAGGTATTAAGTTTCAGCATTCAAATAATAATACCATCCAATCCAATAAATTGATATCAAATGGATTGGGGATTTGGGTCACATCGTCTAGTGGAAATTACATTTTTGCCAATATCGCATCCTCGAACTCGATCGGCATTGAAATCCGTTCTTGGGGTGAGCATCTCATTTCCATGGATAATACAATTTTAAACAACACAGTTATCAACAATTTGGGGAAGGGTATATCCATAGATGGTTCGGATGAAAATACCATAAAAAATAACATCGCCATTAACAATTCTGCCGGAATCTATCTTTCATCCTCCTCGAAAAATAGTATTATCGGTAACATAGCAATAGATAACGGGTGCGGTATCCAGCTTACGGAATTTTCAGATAAGAATCGTGTCGAGGGCAACAATCTCTCAAGTAACCATTATGGAACTTATCTTAAGTTATCATGCAACAATATTATTCACCATAACAACCTCATCAACAATACAACTCAATTGTACCGGGAAGATAGTTACAATTCCTGGGATGATGGCGAGGGCGAGGGCAACTACTGGAGCAATTATACAGGGTTGGATGACGGCAGTGGCGGAAGAACGGCAGGTGACGGGGTAGGCGATACCGAACTTCCGCATGAGGATGTGGATGACTATCCCCTGATGGAGCCTGTTGATATCGCGGAGTATGGAGAATCTGACTTTGACGATGATACCATCACCGATTTTAAGATAAGGACTGTAAGCTTAATACTAGCATTTTCCATTCTTTTTATTATAATATTTGTGGTAATTTTCCTTGTTATGAAGCGTGACAATAAGAGGTAGTCTGAATCGTGTACTCGGAAGAGCTAAAACTCCCTTCTCACCCACGCACCCTGCCCGGGGCAAAGTATAAATATTCTCACTTGTATACACCAAAGTGGACAAAAAAGGTAACTATGGTGCTTACTAATGAGAAATATTGAGGTGCTCAGAGCCCTGGCAAGCAAGGGAAATACTTTCACCATCAATGACGCGGCAAGGGAAACAAGGCTCGAAAGAGGGGCCCTCAAGAAAATGCTTTTCAGGATGGAGAAGCGCGGGTGGATAGAAAGAATCGAGAAGGGCAAGTACCTGGTCATTCCCCTCAATGCCGAGAAGGGCAGGTATACGCTTCACGAATTTGTAATCGGTTCACTTTTGGTGGACCCGCACTGTATCGGGTACTGGAGCGCCTTGAACTATTACGGATTCACAGAGCAGATTCCAGCCACGGTCTTCATCCAGACAACATCGAGAAAGAAAAGACAAAAAATCAACATCTTCGGCGTGAAATACAATATCGCGAGACTGAAAAAGGAAAAGTTCTTTGGAATAAACAAGGAATTGTTAGAGGACTCTCAGATAAACATCTCGGACCGGGAGAAGACCATAGTTGATTGCCTCGACAAACCCGAGCTTTGTGGGGGAATTATCGAAGGGGCCAAGGCCTTAAAAAACGGAAAATATAGCATAAATAAAGTTCTGAGATATGCGAACCGCATTGGAAATACCGGGGTCTTAAGAAGACTCGGTTACCTTTCCGAGAAACTTTCCATCGACATCAATGTGCCCAAAATCAATACCCGGAATTACCTGTTCTTGGATCCCACTATGCCCCATCGGGGTCAGAAATCGTCCAAATGGAGATTGATCGTGAACCTGAGTGATAAGGAACTGGGGAGTCTGGAATGATTCCCTCCACCGAATTAAAAGCACAGGCAAGAATCACCGGTGTTCCAGAGTCAACTGTGGAAAGGGACTATGCCCAGAACTGGCTACTGCAATCGATAAATTTTATTGAACACGGATTGGTGCTCAAGGGAGGTACGGGCATCAGGAAAGCCTATGTTCCTGACTACAGATTTTCAGATGATCTTGATTTCACTATGATTGAGGGCACGAGCCTGGAGAAACTCGGTGACTGGATAATTGCTGCAGTTGAGCACTCAAAGGAGGAGAGCGGCATCAACTTCGATGAAGAGGTCAAAGTTAAAGAAAATGTGAACGGGTTCGAGGGGATAGTATACTTCAGGATCTTACGAACAACAGGCAGTCCCTTGAGGATCAAACTGGATATCACAAAGCAAGAAAGAGAAACAATATTGCTGGATTTAGAGAAAAGAAGAATTAACCACCCCTATTCCGACACCTTGAATGTGGATATCCTAGCCTATCAATTGGAGGAGATCATAGCAGAGAAACTTCGGGCAATATTTGAAAGAACAAGACCGCGGGATATGTACGATGTCTGGTATATGACTGATATATCGGAAAAAAGGATTATCTCGGAGATATTTGCCGAGAAATGCAGATTCAAAAACTTGAAACCTGATATAGACTCTCTTTTCAGTAGGAATGAGGATTTTAAAAATTCTTGGACCAGTTCGCTGGGCCACCAGTTGAAAGAACTTCCAGATTTTGATTCTACGTTTGATGCTGTGGTTAACCTTATCAGGGAAGTAATTGAAAAATGATCAAAACTCCCTTCTCACCCACGCGCCCTGCCCCCTGCCCTCGTCCACCCCTATCTCCAGGGCCTTCACATTTTCGGGGACGGAAAGCTGCTGGAGCAGTCTTTCCAGGATGAAGCCCGCCAGCTCCTCCGCCGAGGCAAGCCCTATGTCCATGACCACCACATCATCCAGGGGGAACACGTACTTCTTCCCCTCGAAGCTCACCTTCAGCTCGTCCCCAAGCTCGATTTCCATCTCCCTGCTGTCCCCGGGAATGAGCACCCGGTGGTCCAGCTCCTCCGCAATCGAGCGCAGCGCATTCTTCAATGTGATAAAATCCCAGAGCATGCCCCTCTCACCGGGACTGCCCTCGACCTTAGCATTGATCGCATAGATATGGCCGTGCAGGCGCGAGCACTTGTCGTGGGCGGGAATGAAATGGCATGCCGAGAACTTGATCCCTGCATCCCAGCCATCGATAATGATCTGCATGATATCATGGGCTCTACAGGGTTAGGGGGCTATTAAGTTTGCGATTTTTTACGTTCCAACCACCCTATTCTTCCCCTCAAAGGGTCATCCCAAGGGGGGTGAAGGTATGGGTTGTGCGGTGAAAATCAACCAGCGAGGTACAAGGCCAGTGTACCGAACAATATTCCCCCCAGTTGCCACGATTCCTTGTTCACATGCTCGATTGTGTCCCACTGTGTGTGGTACTCCCAAGACGAGCCCCATTCCCCCATGGCAAAGGCCCCGTGTATTCCCCTTTTCATGAAGGGAGCACCGTCCGGCCCCCCGTTTCCTTCCGTGATATTGATTTTATACTTTCTTTCGAGGTCCGGATGTTTATCGAACATAAGGTCCCTGATCTCCCTCAATCTGCCCCTGTAATCACCGTGGGATATCCTCACCTCCAACGTATCCACCCTTTCCAAATTGACATCGTTCATGTCGAAATTAATGACGATTACGCCGTTTTTTACAACCTCATCCTCGTGGGCCTTGACGTACTCCGTGGCACCCAAAAGGCCCTTTTCCTCCGCATCCACTGATATGAACCTGATGGTCTTTTCCACCTCGAACCCAGCCAACTGCCGGGCCATCTCCATGATGGTCACCGTACCAACTGTGTTGTCCACTGCCCCCGGATTGATGTAGGTGGTGTCCCTGTGGGCCACGATGTATATCATTTCATCGGGGCTGCTTTTACCCTTCACATCCCCGATAACATTGTATATCTTGTTCTTGGCAATGGTGGTATCGAAATCCATCTGGATGTACACGGTGGAAATCCCCAAAATGGGTGAATTCCTGGCATTCTCTATGGCCCCCCTTATCTCATCCCCAACACTTTTAGAAACGGAGCAGGTCGGCACCACGCTGTCCGGATTGGCATCGGGATACGGAATGCTGTCACCGTTCTCATCGCTCCCGTAAAGGCCCCCCGAATACGGCGGATATCCCATTTCTTCCCCCAGCCTGATGTTCTGGACTATCACGGCGGCAGCACCGTACTCCGCCGCCAGTGGCAGGACCTGCTGCGTGGAGAGCACGGCCTTGCCGTCAATATCAAGCTGTTCGAAGTTTTCTTCACT
>CP070726.1:1431399-1438299 GCA_020350865.1 Thermoplasmata archaeon | reverse complement strand
GCCAGATGTTGCATTCCTGCGGACCTCATAGCCGATTATCGTTATCTCATTGTTTTCTTTCCATGTGAGCTGTATGCCGGTTCCATTGGGCTCAGCCGTGAGGTTCTGCGGATTTTCAAGGGATATGGAGCCTCGGAAGGTAAGCCATCTGAGGATGTTCTTTGCCAGATCCATGTTGTCCTCTTCCAGTATTCCACCGTTCCAGAATGAGCCGTCGTCAACCCATGCCGCCACCCTTCCCGGTTTGGTGGCAATAGCAAGCATGGTGTCACCCTCCGCATCCCTCACTATGCTCTGCCCTCCGTTTAACCTGGCCATGGGGCACTGGAGGTCAACTGTGTCCACGCCGATTGTTATGCCATGGGGGGAGATATCGGTGGTATCTCCCGGAGCCCCTGCATATTCCCAGCTAATGTTTGCAAAGGCGGTCACCTTGTTGTACAAGTCTATCTCGTCGTCTCCGATAACAAGCAATCCCCCGCCGTACCCCACATACTTCTCGATCTCAGATATAATATAGGAGTTGTAATGCATGACGGGTTGCGGAACTATGAGCGCATCGTACCTGCCCGTTTTCAGGGATGTTGCGGGCTCGTTGTAGTCTATGGACCCGTACGGGGAGCCCCCCAGTATGCTGAGCAGCCCAATTGAGTACGGCTTTGTGGTATTGACCTCGTATCCCTCAATCTCAAGCTCATCCATCAGATATTTGTAGAGCGACAGATCGTCCGCATAATGGGACTGGTCAAAGAGGATCCTGCCGACAGTGGGTCTAACAAATATAACTGCTGAGAGCTCATTGTCCACAAGGTTGGTTTCGTTGAGCATGGGAGGAACTCTTATGCTTAAAGTGGCATTCTGCTTGATTGCGGGTGTGGTCCAGTTGAACTCGACCAGTCTTGAAGCGCCGTAGGAGAAGTTGAACACCTTGGTCTGGTTTACCATCCCGTTGACCAGGAACTCAACCGTTATGTCCGTTCTGTCAGTATGCCAATTATGAAGAGTGGCGTTTACCGTCACAAGCTTTTCCGGTTCGGCCCATTGGGGAACATGCAGGTTTGAGAGGCTGGTTTCGTATTCCAACTGGGGAGATATGAGCCAATCGATGATGTTTCTTGCGAAAACCTCAGAATCATAGAGATGATGGTTGTCGTTGGAAAGCCAGCTGCCTCCAGCCAATGCCATTATCTTGCCGTTGCCGTACTTTGCCGCAGCCCCTTTTACCGTGACATGGAGCCGGTCATAGACAACGCTCTGGGCAGGACCTCTGATGTTGATGACAAGGCTGGATTGACCGGGCATCAGAATGGACACATCGACCGTTGACGGATGTGGGTCAATCTGCGCTGTGGTGCCGGCAACAAAATCCCCCGATGCCGGCCAGGTTATGCCAGCATATTCTGTCAGCGGAGTGTACATCTCACCTGAATCGGCTAGAACCAGAAGGCCTCCTCCATTGGCTACGAAGCTCTCGATTGCGGGCACTTCTTTTATTTTATCGAATACGGACTGCGCCGAGCTTGTTATCAGCACATCGTATCCGGACAGAGTGGCCAGGTTTAAGGTGTCTGAACTGTAATCCACCCAGTAGGACCTTGACATGATGTCCTCGTAGAAATCGTCGTGATTCTTGTCGTTGTTGTGTGAGTTGTCGATGAGTATGTACGCCAAGGGCGTAAAGGCCCTGACCTCTGTTGATGCGGCATTGTTTTCCGTGATGTTCTCAAGGGGAAGCGCAATGACCTCGATTGTTACGTTGAATACTCCTTCTGATGTGGGAGTGTAGGAAAAGGCGATATGTGTATTGTCCCCGGCGGCAAGAAAGGTGATGGTTTTATTATCGGTCTCGGTTCCGTTCTCGAGGAGCCTGACTGCGATGTTTGACACATCGTTTTGCCCCATGTTCCATACCGTGGCCGTGACCTCCGAAGTGGCGTTGTTTTCCAAGTACTGCGGGACATGCATATTCCTGACAGATAGATCGTAATCCTGGTCGTTTTTGATGAGCCAGTTGAAGATATTCATGGCAAAGATCCGATTGTCGCTTCTGAAATAGTAAGAGCCGCGGAACCAATCGTAGTTCACCAAGGCCACTACCCTGCCCATACCATGGGTGGAGACGGCTCCCTGGATGGTGGGATTTTTTTCGGAGTGATCGTAGACCACTGCCTCGGCATTTCCCATGCAGGAGAGAGAAAGCCACGCGTAAAAACCGGCAAATGTGAGCCTTTCCACACCATAGGTCACGAAATGGGGTAAGATGTTTGCGGTCTCACCACCGCCAGGCGGGCTGTCGGATATCCATTTTATGCCAGCGAATTTCGTGACACCCGAGCACTGATCACTGAAATAATGCCCCACCATGAACATGCCGCCGCCTGCATTGACCCAGGCTTCTACATTATCGATCTCCGGGTCGTTCTTGTTGGGCCCGAGAAGGGCGTATCCCCATTCCGGATTGACGGTGATAAACAAGGAATGATTTGCAAGCAGGGATGATGTTATCTCTCCATATGTGTAATTGATCCAGTATCCTTCACGGAATATGTCCCAGTAAAAGAACTCGTAGCCCGTGTTGTTGAGGCTGTGACCCATATCCACAAGCACGTATCCCTTGGGTGTGAAGACATGGATGGTACTTGACACCGCATTGTTGTCAAAAACGGTTTCACCCGAAAGAGGATCGAGAGCGATGCTGACATTGAATTCATCTGGATGTGGGGCGGTCCAGTCGAAGCTGACCGGAACAGAGCCTGGTACGAAGTCCTCGCTCCACGACCGCGTGCCAGTTCCGCTGAGCCATGAAATGCTCATGTCATGGAGAAAGGGAGTGGCATTGCCGTCGCCTACGAACTGAATCCACAGACGGAGGGAGGGGTAGATGTTGGGGTCGATTGATGACAAGTCGAAGAACGAATCCCACAGTTCCTCGTATCCGGAGACTGGTGTGTATGTGGAGCCGTTGAGTAATGTTATTTTAATGTGGTTTGATGGATCGATATCCTTTTTATTCACCGACAGGGTCGACCACGAGATAAGGTCCTGAGGTTCAATGAGGTCTGTAACAAGGCTGCCGTAGGACTGGTACTCGAAGTGGTGTATCTCGAACTCGTGCATGGCAGGATAGGCCCTGGGCTTCCCCAAGGAACCCTCCCCCACACCGGATATCGCCGCGAATTTCACTGCAAAGACGGCCGTTGGTCGAATATCGTGGAAAATCCACTCCCCTCCCTTGGCACTGCCGTCAGTCACCTCCACCAGCACCGTATCGAACGTACCGTTGTTGTTGGTATCGGCCGATATCCTGTACGACGTGGCCACATACTCGTCATCCTGGTAGAATCTAATTCTTGAAATCCTTCTTTCGGACGAAAAGGAGAAGTAGTACTCCCCGGGACCAGAGGTACCTTGCTCAAAGAATACGGCTAGAGAATCTTCACCCCAAATACCGTCTTTCAGGTTCGAAAGACTAAAACCAGGGTCGATTGCCGGAATGGCACCGATAACTGTTTCTTCCGCTATGTTGGAACCGGTCCCCCCCAGGAGCTCGACGGTACCGTTGAACACCTTAAGGTTCTGGGTTTCGTCTATTTTTGATTTCACAGGAGGCAGATAGGGTACAACCGCACTGTTCACCACATTCCCGTTCACGACCAGGTGGGTGACGACATCGTATTCGTCGAGAAGGCCGTGATTCTCCAGGGAAGCGTTGATAGCCGTAATATCCCCTGTTCTCATGAAATTGGGGGTTTTAATGTCCATGACACTTACATCATGCTCACCCGCGGTGGCATTGCCCAGAAGCCAGGGTACGATGTTCCTTCCGAAAATTTTCGTATCATTCAGTTCAATGAAGATGTCGCTTAAGCTTCTTATCTCAATCAGTGCCAATATATTGCCGTCGTAGTAGGTGGACGCAGCCCCCTGAATGGTGTCGTTTTGCGAGTCGTAGATTACGGCCTCTGCCCTCCCCCCCACCGTGAGTTTTTGATAGGGAGTCCCTGTGGGAAGGGCGTAAACATTCTCTGTGACAGCATGGGACGCTATATGATGTGAGACCCCCCAATGGTCCTGGTACATGGGCTCCCAGTGAATCTCGGCAAAGGAGGTCAATTCGTCGGATATGATAGATGATCCCCCAGCAACCAGTAGGCCATTGCCAGAAGCCACGAAATCCTTGATGGATTCCACCTCATAGGAGGAATACGACAGCCGCGGCCCTATGATGAATAGGACATCATGATTGGCAAGCACGGTTGGATTCAAGTTTGAGGAAGTGTGGTTGATCCAGTATTTCTTGAAAGCAAGGTCCTGGAAATACCGGCTGTGGAACAGCATATTATCGTGGCTATTATCCACAAGTATGAACCCAATGGGAGTGTAGATCTCTATTTCCTTTCCAGCCCAATTGTTATCCACCACCGTCTCCCCCGGGAGTGGATTTGCTTTCATCTCCACTGAGTATTTACCCTCGTCCACCGGGGTCCACTGCAGGCTCACTCTCTCCGATTCCCCGGGCAATAGCAGGGGAATATCTGCTGAATCCACGGTCTGGGTGTCCGCGTTTAGGTTCAAAACCACGTCTGTGGCATTTGAAAGCCCCCTGTTGAACACGGTGGCGTTGACCTCAATTGTAATGTTGGGCATGCCGTAATCCGGGGCATCCAAAAGCGTTACCCAGATGTCCTGCGCCTCGCCGGGGATAAACATGGACCAGTCCAGGAAGTTCTTGAACATATTCCCGGCATCCTCACTGTCCGACCAGTCATCAGGACCGTCACCGTTCCAAAAAACGGCCTTTCCACCGGACTCCAGCGATGTTATCTTGTCGTATACTTTGCCGCTCATGTCCGCAACGGTGAATGTACCGCTTTCCGCCTACGCGCCGAAAACCAGGGGTGTGAGCCCGGAAACCACATGATCCTTTGCAAAGGAGCCGTAGGGTCCTTTCATCATCGGATGGTTGGAGGCGTTCACCAAGAAGGCACTGCCGAAGTACAATTGCCCGTCGTCAGCTCTCAGTCCGAGAACCTCGGCAAGCAGCTTGTCGTAAAGGTTCGTCCCGCTGACCCAGAAAGGTCCTGTGACCAGAAGGGAGCCACCGTTTCTCGTATAGGCCATGAATGCGTCCCTCTCATACTGGGTTATGGTCCTAAAGTCCTTGTGCAACACTATGGTCTGGTACTTGAACAGCAAGGCCATATCCTCGGTGTAATTGATTATATAGTTGTTTTTGCTGCCCCTCTGATGGTTCTGGCTCAAAATATCGTAGTTCAGACCCATTTCCTCCAAGATGTAGGCGATGCCTTCCAGCTCGTTGTTGTCAGATATGAGCGCCACAGTGCCTGGCATAGGGGTGGAACCGACGTAAACCTTTCCCCGGACGTAGTTGTTGAGAACCATTGTTTCGCCCATCATCCAGTTAACGTATATTATCAGATCGTAAACTCCATCCGCGCCCATGGGGGCCGTCCAGGTGAAGGTCAGCTGTGTGGAATCCCAGGAGCCCAGGGAATTGACCTCACGCTGCTCTGTTAAATTCCAGTTCTCGTAGAAATCCACATAAATGCCCGTTTCGTCGCTTGTCCCCCGGTTTATCAGGGTCGCGCCGATCTGATGCGTCTCACCGTGAAATGAGAATACAGGGTAGATAACCTCGTTCACCAGAAGATCGTGCACCTGGATTCCGTACAGATGACGGTCCACGTAGTTCTTGAACATGACCTCGTAATCGGAATCCCCCATCCAATCCACGTATCCGTTGTCATTCCAGTAGGTCACCGTGCCCTGGGAGGGCAGTGTTCTGTATATGATCATATCCTCCCCATTGTCGTACTCCGCAACCGTTTGCGCTCCGACACTGGTATTGGCCTCCGCGCTGTTGAAATCCGAGGACAGGGGAGTGAACTTGCTACCGAAATTGAAATGACCGTATATGCCGTTCATAATGGGGTTGGTATCCTCCTTCACCTTGAATCCATAGTACGATTCACCGGGGCCGAAAGTGGTGGAGCCCACGAGGTCCACAAGCGGGCTGAGGCTGTCAAGGGTGCCATAACCGGTAATCAGCAGATGACCCCCCAAGTCCACATAGGCTTTCAGTACCTCGTGGTCTTCCTGTGGTAATCCAAGTGAGAGCGAGTAGATGACGACGCGATGATCCAGAAGCAGTGATAGATTACGGGTGTGCCCGGCATTTTCATTTTAATCGTAGAACTTGTAATTGACATTCATGTGGAAAAGAATCGACTCGAGACCCTGGAGTTCGTTTTCGGTGGATATGAGCCCCAACGTCCCCTCCTTTGGTCCGGTGGTTACCACAAGATTGGATTCCAGGAGGTTGTTGGTAAGGTCGTTTTCGTAGGACAAGGGAACCGCCTCAACCCCGATCTTGTAGAATCCCCGGGTACCCGAGACCCAATCAAATGAAACATTTATGTGTTGGCCGCTATCCAGAGAAGGGATGACCTGCCAGTCATCCACGACCCCGTTTACCAGCAGGTTTATCCTTATGTTTGCCTCATAGTTGATACCCAGGTTTTTTATGGTTGCGTTGATGGATACGAATTCGAGGGGCATGGCATAGAGTGGGACAAAGATATCATCCACAGCGATGTCATGCTCGTCGCCAGGCAATGCCATCACATTGAGCATGGCGGTGGAGGCTAGGTTGAGAACCAATAGCAAGCAGGCTACTTCCCTCGCCTTTTTACCCCCTGCTTTGCCACGTGCTTTTGAGTTCATGGGCACTCCATGCCTCAGCGGTTTCCCCCCTAGCATATATCGAGGCTTCCCTACCCAAAAGTCAACAGGAATGAAGCGCCATGTGGGGTGCGCTAAACAAGGCTTTGAACGCATTTGCCCTAATAGAGATAGACTCTTTAATTAGAGTTTTGCTCT
>CP070726.1:1426798-1431299 GCA_020350865.1 Thermoplasmata archaeon | reverse complement strand
CTATGGTGGTGTCATAGCCGTCCTCGGGATATATCTGGGACCAACCGCTTCCATCGTTTACCTCCACCAGGCCCCCGTCCCTAAATAGTGCGAAATCATACCAGTGCCAGAACGATAATCTAGACTTTGGGGGCAGGGTGTCAGACCACGTGAATTCAAGGCCGCTGTCGCCCCAGTTCGTACCCTGCTCCCCCCCACTGTACCAGCTGTTTTCGGGCGATTGGCATTTCGCAGAACTAACCGTCCAGGTATCACCTGTCAGACCCGTAAGGGCATAATGGCTCCAAACCGATAAACCGGATTCAACATCATTTTCAAATAATGTTCCTCCCCCCAGTGCGGTTAAGGAAAGCTGGTTCCAGGAAATCTCGTCATAGGAATAGGAGAGCGTGGCACCGCTGATACCATGATTCTCCTCAATTAAGATGGTAACGTTCACATCTGTTGTGTCATTGGGATGTACGGGTACGATAATACCGGGCATTCCAATATTGGGCGGGACCGCATCGACGAAGTAACTGTAAACAGATGATATGGTATGAAGACCAAGCGTATCTGTTGCATCGATGTAGTTGAATACCCAGCCGGAGGACCCAAGGGGAGGTATATCGCCGGCATATATCGAAGCGGATACCGGGCTCATGGCCACTGGGGAATACGAGGCCCCATCATCGAATGAGTAGTACAAGGTGGCCGAACTTGTACCGTTGGAATCTGTTATGTTGGCGTAGATGGTGACTGTGGAGCTGCCGTTGGGATAATCGGGGGCATGATATATTTCTGCTATGGTTGGCGGGAAATTCGTCAGATAACTCTCGGTTGCCGAGATATTTTGGTTTCCGGGTACATCGAACACATCAACGTAATAGAACACATCGGTCTCGGCATTTGCAGGGGGGATGACAGCCGAGTAATTGGCCACGGTACCATTCCCCTGGACAAAGGCCATGGGAAGGCTTGTCCAGCCCGAGCCATTATCGTACCACAGCCGGACCTCATCGAGCATGTTATCATCGGAGACAAGAGCATAAATGGTGACCGCATCCTCCGAGCTCACAGCACCGTTCACGGTGGTTAGGTAGTTGATTTCGGGAGGGATGCCGTCTGCATAATAGGTAAAAATACCCGATTCGTTTGTGTTGCCTTCCACATCGGTGGCATTGACATAGAAGTATACGGTTGCGGTGTATCCCGGGCCCGGAATATCGACCCAGGGGAAGAAATATCTCCCAACCTGAACACTATCGATGAACCAATCATCGGTAATCCACGAACCTTCGGCTACGAACCTGAATTGGAAATTGGAGTGATAGCAGCCCGATGGTAACTTGGCATTGACATTGGTGTACTTGTACTCGTGGCTTCCTCCTGTAGTTATCCAAAGATCCGCCCAAGAACTATCTGAAGTGTAGTATTGAAGATGCAGTTCATCGAGGGAACTGGGCATATCTCCACCCCCACCTATCTCGTACCAGAAGTCTATTGATAACCCATCCAAACCGCTCAAATCGATAATTGTCGAGTTGATATAATCGTTACCGTCCATGTGCAATGAATAAAGGGAAGAGGGCTCCTCTATGCCAACGTCATCAATTACAGGCCCATTATAGCCGCCCCATTCGGCCCAGTTTGAGGGGTCAATGGTTGTGGTTTTAAAAAAGTCCCTGAATAATGGCTCCCCAGGCATATCCATTGGGAGGCTTGCCCAACTGGAGTTATCGTACGAATACCACAGCGTGGCATTGTTCACCCCAATTCTGTCGAATATGCGAACCGTGGCGTTTACATCCGTTGTTGCATTTGGATACGGCGGGTCTATGACATGTATTCCAAACGTCGGCAGGTCAATGGTAACAAGCTTAGATTTATTGTTATCTTTATTGGTATATTCTCCAGGAATTGGTGTTGCGGCAATCTCCACCAGATAATCGATCCTCTCGGTTGGCAGATACTGGAAACTCACATTGTAGGTCTGCCTGGGTGAAAGCGTGGCCACAAAATCCCAATCCTCGAGAACACCGTTCACCGTGAAGTTGATTTCGATGCCGCTCTCCATTTCAGTGCCCACGTTTACCAGGGAGGCATTCACGTAGAAGGCTTGGTTTAAGGAATAATAATCCGGTGCCTCCATTCTTTCTACGGCAAGATTGTGCGGGGGTATCAAGAATTCGATGGCCAGCCCATCGTGTACCCCGAAGGGGTACTGCAGGCCGGTTTCCCCTGTTTCGTTCTCGATACCCACAATACCACTTCCCAAACTGTGTTTCATGGTATGATACTGGATAGTGATGTTGTTGTACGTTTCATGCAGGATGATTTCGAAGTTTATCTCGTTGCCAATACCGTCTTTGCCGGTCCACTGGACAACCAAGATGCGGAAGGGTGCCGCACCCAATGTCTTGAGGTAAATCCTTGACCCTCCCCAGCCATCGTAGTTACGAAGATTTTCCCAGAAGGCTGCGATCATACTATTCGGCAAAAAGGGATGGGGTATCGGCCGCTGCCAATAATCGATATCAAATTCTCCAAAATTGATATAGCCGTGGCTGTAGATGTTTACCTCGGTGTAGTTGTTGCCGTAAAATGTGAAATTAAATCCGATGGGAAATGTGTCCCCATCATCATCATAATCAACCGCCGTGGTGCTCCCGCCCATACCGGATATATCAACCCAGTTGTACTGTATCTTGGGAGAGGGCGAGTCGCTGTCCATCCAGACGTAGCCGTAGCCGTCTGGACCTCTGGTGTCAGCTTTCGCGTCCGTGGGAAGGAGAACGATATAACCGGAAAATACGAGCATACTCACCATCAGGCCCGTCACAATCTTACCCAGACCCGTTTTGCTCATACTTACCCCTCAAGTTGCCTCTTAACCCTAGATTAGAGATATAATTATTAAATGGATTGCTGGTTGCAATATGTCCTTGATTCTATATAATAGGTTTGGCTGAAATATCCCTGAAAAAATTGGTGGTTATTGTCTAAAAGCCCAGCCTAAAGGGTTACGACGATGAGGACCATCTCGTGGTCCTCCCTGCCATCTTCACCGTGGCCGTTGTCCGTTACCGTAAGGGTCACCGACCAATCGTTTCGATCTGCAGCGGGATTCACGAAGTTGAATGTGTGGTCGACTTCAGGTCCGTAGGAATGGCTCTGTGTGTCCTCGAAGAACCAGTCGTACTCCTCGATGTTATCGCCGTCATCAATTGTACTTCGCCCGTCGAAGTGGACCGTTGTTCCCACCGAAACCTGGCCGTTCTCGTCTCCGTCCCCCTCAGTTGTCTCTATTTTTGCGATGGGCACGGCATTCAGCATGATCTCATCGTTTTCAACATCGAATTCGTGGTAAGCGGAGTCGCTCTTCACATCATTGTTTCTTATTGTAACGGTAAGTGTGTAATTGCCGCTCTCGTCGTAGTTGATGTCGTCCTCGTACTGCCTCTGGCCCGTAACACTCTCCCATGTGCCGATGCCATCTTTGACGTCGTGCACTCCATCTTCGTGCTCTATCGCCTTGACCTTCATATCCGCGTCCCCGGGCAGTTCGTTGCTTTTGGTGTCGAAATTGACCCTCAATGTGAATTTGGCCTGCCCGGTTGCCTCGTTGATCACCTCATCATCTGCAACGATGATTGCGTCCTCAATTACATGCTTCGCCTCGAATGTGGAGGTGTCAGACACACCCTGAAATTCCACTTCTATGGTGTGGAAACCGTTGCCCATGACAAAATCGCTGTACGGGATGGTGATCTGCTCTGCGTTGCTGGAAATCTTCCAGTTGCTGTTTGAGTACGAAGGTTCTCCATCGTAGGTGATGGTGACCTTTGCCTCGCCCGAGGCCTCGGTGGCGGTCCTCATGCTTATTCCCAAATACAGCCAGAGGCTGTGGCCGTCGGTTGCCTCGTTGGCAGTGACATCGATACTGGAGGGGGGCTGGGGTATCATGATATATGCGATTAGCACCACAACGACTATCAGAAAGACCACGGCAATGGCCATGATGGCCTTCTTCCTGCCGGGCTTTTTCGGTGCTTTGGGAGGTGCCATCGTCGGCTGCGCGGCAGGTACTTGGGGTTCCTCCACCACCTCAACGATGGCCCCTTCCATTACCTCTTCATCGTAAACCTGCCCTGTATCCCCGCTTCCGGTATCGATTCTTATATCCACGTTATCGCCCCTTCATTGATTTGGTTGATTATTTGACAAAGAAGAGTGATGATTGAATGGAGGCCAGGGCTCCAAATCAGTTGTTTCTGTCATGCTTTCTTTTCAGGACCACGGCGATGAATGCTATGCACATGATGGCGAAGACCGGCTCAAAACCGGGTATGTAGATGCCTCTAACGCGGATAATGAGCGGATAGTCCTCCGAGTAGACCTCACCCGATGAGATGGAGGTGACCTTCACCCATATGGTCTCGGGATGGTCCGTCCACAGCACCCAATCGTGCGGCAGGGTCACCGGTAAGGTGAATATCTTGGGCTCCCCCACCATGATCTG
>CP070726.1:1421441-1426698 GCA_020350865.1 Thermoplasmata archaeon | reverse complement strand
CAGCCAGATACTCCTCCGTCCATATGCCGATGCTGTACGTACTGGTTCCCCTGATACCGCTGGCATTCATGGTAACAACCATGAAATACAGCCTCGCAGCGGGATTGCTCGCGCCAAGACCTGCTATGGTCGTGGTGTTGGTCCCGTAATTGACAGGGGGGCAGGCAAGGTCATAGTGAATACCAAGAGTTCTAAAGAAGCCGTCCCTCGAATTCGAATAGTACACCTCGTAACAATCTCCGGCACCCATGCTCGCGGGTTCCTGCCAGGTCAAATTAACGTCCCCGTCAGGCTCCACCGAAACCGTGAGGTTTTTGGCATTGGAATTGGGATCGAATCCCGAGAATCCATTATCGTCATCATAACTTATCATGGCACCCGGCATACCGCAGAACGTGTAGTTTGTCTGGCTTGCGAATTTCACTTCGTAGCCCTCGCCCAGTTTCATTTCAACGTTGTGCGTGTTGCCCTCTCCAAAATCATGTTGAATCCACATGTGTGTGGCAGGGTCCATATACTTGATATGCACCGCGTTCATCGAAAGAGTTAGATTGTCCGTGAATAGGGGATCGATGGGCTCTAAGGGTAGAGAGAAGGTGGATACACCCTGAGAGAAGCTCTTTGTCCATTTTCCCACCGTCCTGCTCGTACTGCTCACTTCACTGAGATTGTTCACAGCTCTGATTACATAATAAAACTCTTGAGGAGCGAGCATTGATGCCGCCCCTGTGTCGTTCCACATGCGTCTCAGTGGTATGGTTTCAGGCTCACCGGTTTCTTTGTCGGACGATGTATTCACCCATACCGAATTGAAATCAAAATCGGTCTGCGATGTTGAGCGATAAATCAGATAATGAGTAATTCCAGGAGTTGCAGGCGGGTCCCAATATAGAATAGTATTGTTTCCATTTGGGCTTACATCTATGTAAAGGGTGGGGGGCTGCGGAGGCGGGGGCAGCACATGAAGCAGGCTTTCCGGGAAAAGGACAAAAATATCGTTATCGTAGCAATTCCTATAGTAAACTCTCGAGGTGTTTAGATCGTTGGATCGAACCCATCCTATCTCATTGGATTTTATTTGGAACATGACCTCCCAGTTCTCATCGATCCGAATTGCACTGATATTCCATTCCAATATTCTGTAACCTGTCTCATTGATGTAGTTCACATCTGGGTCTTTGGAAAAGCTTCCCTCGACAAGATCGATCCAAGGGGGTAAGACATCCCTGACCATGGGCACAGCATCGTAGATGTCCGTGTCCCTGCCCGCAATATCACTGTTGATAAACCCAGCAATATGCCAGTAGATCTCGGGAATTACATCGGGACTGTCCGCATATAAGTATTGCCCGCCAGTTTTATTCGCAATCTCTTTTAGAAGGTCTTCGGCCAGTGAATCGTTTAAGAGCTCCAATCCGATGGTATAAATTGTTATGTTATTGGCTGCGGCTATGTCCGCTTCGGCGAGAACTTCGTCATAACCCCCGCCTGTGGTCGGGGACCCATCTGACAGGAGGATTATGACCTTATTATTGGTTTTATTTACGAAATTACCCGGGGTTTCGTTTCCCAACAGTTCGTTAATGGAGATATTAAGACCTTTAACCATATTGGTCAATCCATTTGGCCCGGGAATGGCCGCAATATCTTCCTTTAACTGGGTGTGGTTACCCGTTAACGGGTTCATGAGCGCAGCATTATCACTGAATACCACAACTGCACCAAAATCCCCTCCACGCATTCCATCCACAAAACCGGTCAGTCCCTTTTTTATACTAGCTATGGCCTCCAGTGACATGCTTCCGGAGGTATCCACGCAGAAAATCACATCAGACCATTGGATGGACTCCGTCACATAGCCCATGCCTGCGAGATTCAAAACAATTGTGGAAATCTCATCATGACCTGTACCGTTCAGATAAATTTCATTCGGTAAAGCATACTTCCTGGGCCATATGAAGGGTGTGATATATACTGTAAGAATGCCACTGTCCCAAAACATGGTATTGTTTTCGGATTGGATTATGATTGTGATTTTGTCCCAATAGAAAGATGGATCCATGAATGAAGAGAGCGGGGTGACCATGACCGTGATGTTAACGGATGACCCTGTAGGCACAAAAATATCAGTGATTTGGGAGGTTGCGGTCTCATCAAATATTTCCACTGTATATCCGTTCACAGTGGAATTGGAAATTAGGACGGTATCGTTTAATGACTGCTTGTTGGTTACGGTCAGGTTGAATTGTATTACATCGCTTATATTACCGTACAGGGTATCGACCTCAGTGCTTATTTTGATCAATTGTACCGTCGGAGCACAGCCGAATACCCAACCTGCCGCAGTGGAGCTGATGTCATCGAACCCATCTCTGGTTCCATTTCCGTTGGGAATGCGACACATGGATGTCCCTTGGAGGTGCAGTGAGCTCCACCCCGCCATATCCATGAGACTGCCTTTGTCGTCGTAGATATACACGTTGTCGCCGGACGGGTTCAAGACATCGAAGAAGTCCGTATCCTTGGACCTTATCAGATAGAAAAATTCGTCTGCTGAGGTCAGTTCCGTTCCATCAGGCACGATGTACTCGGTGTCACCGACGATCTTATAGCCTGAGATGTTGAGCCAAACGCCTCTCAGAAAGAGTTCCACAAACCCGTTCTCAGGCGCACCGGGATTGAACATGACCTCGTTTAGTACCAGACTTGAACTTAAATTCGGGGGCGGTGCATCATTATGAGCGCCGAAAGTGGGTCCTGAGGTTTGGTTTCTGCTCCACATATCGGTGTAATAACCCGATTCAAGCGTCCTTTCGACGCTCTCATCCGGTAATGGGTCGGGGACCGTCCCTTTCTGACCATAGGAGATTTCCTCGATTAAAATGCCGTTTTGGGCGAAGCTGATGGTGTCTCCTTCGGAGTCCAAACCATAAGGAGTGCTCACATTGAAAACGGCGTATTCACCGCTGTCGGCCTTTGGTACGGACCACACACCGGCTAATGGCCCGGAACCGGACTCGAAAGTGAAACCGGAGGTGAAGTTGATGGTTAAAAACGAAGGATTGTAGATTTCTATCTGGGCTACTGCGGATTCACTGTCCGATATTTCGGTCATGAAAACTTTCAACGGGGTATTGAAAAACCAGCCAGCAGCCTCTGAGGTGGTATCATTATAGCCTTGAAAAGTGCCATTTCCATCCGGAATCCTCCGAACAGTCATTCCCTGAAGATGGGGGCTGTTCCATCCAACCATATCAACGCGGTTGCCGTTATTGTCATATAAGTAGACATTATCCTTCGAGGCAGTCATATTCGTAAAGAAAGCAGGCAAATCCTCTTGTTTCAGAATATAGTATCTGTGTGTTTTATTAAGTATCGTTCCGGGGGGTACTATGAACTCGTTGTCGCAGACGAGTCTATAGCCCGATATATCGAGAGAACCAGGGCCTTTATATATCAGCTCTACATAGCCCTCCACTGCGTTTATTGGATTGAACATCACGCTGTTGAGGACGACCCATGGTAAGGAAACAATGTCTCCAACATCGTTGGGGGCTCCCCACGTGGGGCCGGAGGAGGCGTTCCGAAGCCATTCGTCCGCAAAATCGACGATTGTGGCATCATATCGCCTGGCAACTGACTCGCCGATCAGAGGATCCGGGGCGGGTCCTTTGTGACCAAACGAGACCTCATCGAATAATATCCTATTTCCTCCGCCCAGATTTTGGTACAAACCTATTTTACCCCCCTCGGGTCCAATGGATCCCGCTGAAAGGGTAAAAACGCTGTACCCGTTGGCAGGGATGACCTCCGGGCTCCAATCCCCGGTTAATGGTGTTAATCCGCCGTCAACGGAAAGGTTGTATCCTTCCGCTGCTAAATCCGTGGCATCCCGTCCGTTATTGAATACCTCAATCTTTTGGGTTTCTGAACTGGCATCTGAAAACTCTGTGATGAGAAAACCTGTTGCTATGTAGTTGTAGTAATACTGTGCGTCCTTAAATGATGTTATCATATCGTCAAATGTGTTGTCTACCGCCACTATCAGATTGACATTTCTGGATGAACCCGCGGGTAGGGTGAAGTCCTTCCATCCAACTGTGGAAGAGCGATTTCCCGGCGTGGTCCCGGCCGTGCCGTTGGGTGCATGTAGCCGGTTATACAACCACGGGTCGTTCTCATAGAGGAACTTGTATTGGTCATAGGTATAAGTTGTGTTATAATCCACCGAGTGGTAATGTGTAATGGGATCCGAGATGACGGCCGAGCCGAATCCAACCGTAACACCGCTATCATCCCGAGCCCAGTAGACAGCATGCGTCGCATTATAGCCGTCGATGTCATCCCCACCATCTCCACCGACTCCCCATTGGGCTTCCTCCATGGAAAGCAGTAACTCCAATCCAATGGAAACATTGGTAATGGGGACGGTCTTCATGTTGAGGAGGGACCATTGAATTATCGCCCAGTTCCTGTTCGCAACGGTCCAGGCAGTCTGATTGACGAGGATATCATTTGGATCTCCCGTACCTGCGCCGGTGTTCTGGAACGCAGCCACGCTTTTTTGTTCCATTTCATTATCTATGATCATTGTTCCATCACTGACAAATGTTAGGTCATCTTGGACAACGTACGGCCACTGCCGATAAGAATCAGCTATATTTTCTGCCCCGGGGGTGTGAATGTAATTATCCTGGTCTATCACCAAACCGGTATATCCGTATGTATACATGGGATCGCGGGCATCCTGAGGTTGGTTGTGCCAGTCGAAACCCTTTAGGATCCTCCCGAAATCACTGAGTTGATCGATTGTAACATTCCCCAAAGTATGGCTCACTATATCTGCGGATACGTTCGATGTATGTATCGATATGCAAGTTAATAGGGAACTCAATACGAGAAAAACGCTTGCTGTCACGGAGAAAAGTCTTTTTAGCTCATTTTTTCCCCCTTTATTTAACATTTTATTTCCCCTCAACCTCCCTTCGAGACCAATCTTTTTAATCGCCCCGAAGGTGTTGACAGTCAGGGTCGTTGTAATAGTGGCTAGGTATTATTGATCTCCTGAACTCGTCCTATGGACCCTCTCGTTCCCCTGATAAAGTGACCCTGTAATTGCATTTCAGCATTGAACCCTGCTTTGGTTCGGTTCAATTATTCGTAGTAACTTTCCCTGGTCTTAAATCGTTATAATCCCCTATATATCTTTCTAATTGGGAATGAGTATATATTGTTTTTGGAACACTTTTTTGCATAT
>CP070726.1:1416572-1421341 GCA_020350865.1 Thermoplasmata archaeon | reverse complement strand
TTGTTATTAAGATCTTCTTTAGGATCGCTTGTGGAGTGGTTCGTGGCGGGTATCCAAGAGGAAAAATCGTCATCCCAGAACTGCACCTCAATACTCATATTGCCGTCGTCCCCCGGGTCCATATCCCCCAAAATAAAGTCGATTGTAATGAGGTCTGTCTGCACGCCTGTGGGTGTTGAGATATATGTGACATTTGGTATATTATTTGGAATGGGATTGAAGGGCACTTCGATGTAAATCATTTTTGACATGTCAAATGACGGCTCGGGGTCTGCAAAGCCGTCCATTGAATTGTTGGTGGCGGTAATGTTGTACGGGCCGTTGTACACCACGCTGTCGTTGTACTGAACCAGCTCCGTGACAGTGAACCATTCGGCCCATCCCATGTCATCCGTTGGCTTCGAGGACGGTGAGGCGGGTGGAGACACGGTTACAGGTGCATTATCTATCGGAAAGCCGTCTGGGTCAAACACATTCACGTTCAGATACCACTGCAGTGTGATGGTGGAATTGCCCGTGGCGTTCATGGTGGTGTTGTCAAAGGAGCCGTCCCAGAAGCCGGGTGTGCCGTCCCCGGTGGGGTTCCTGAGGGTCAGATGGGCAGGTACCTTGTTACTGCCCTCATGGGCCAGAACCGAGACTTCGCCATCGGACGTGTCAAAGGAGCAGTTATCGAAGAAGGGGGTGGCCCCTTCGACCATGACAAGAGGGACATCCAATTCCCCGTTCACAAAGTCGGTATTCATGAATACTGTTCCGTCTGAATCACCTTCGATTGTAACCAGAGAACCGGGCTGGTTGAAGCCATTGATATAACAATTCTCGGCTGTCACATCAGAATTTATGATTTCTATGCTAGGCTTGTTGGCACCGCGGCCGGTGAAACCCGTGTTTCTCAGGTTCAGGTCCGTGCCTGAAACCCTCAACTGCATAGCAGAGGGGGTCCCGTCCTCGAAGGTGCAGCCGTCCATCTCAGTGTAGCCCACCACATTGGAAAGACGCACTACGTAATTGCTTGTGTCCCACACTGTGGTATCAGTTATACCCGGGGACAGCAGCGTCATGGGTGAATAGGGCATGAGCTGGGTCCACATGTGGACACCGCCAGTGGCCCCGTCTATAATGCAGTCGGTGATATTGCCCGAGCTTCCCGGCCTGAAATTGATACCGCTCCAAGATATGCCGGCCATGCCGCCCCAGAAGAGGGTCTTTGTCATCTCGTTGCCATCTGAATTGGTGAGCAATGTCCCGTAAACCTCAATCTTTGTACCCGCTGTCGTGAACGTGATTTCATTTTCTATTGTCGGGTTGAACATGTAGTTCAACGCAGGTATCACGAGGGTCATGCCCATACCTACCTCGTAGTCCTGCTCGATGAGATGGTCCTCGGTGGAACTCCATACAACTATCCCATTCTCTTCACCGTCTTCATCGTAATTGATATCGCCGTCCTCGTCCATTGTGCCGGCAAGGTGTGTTATCTGGCCTCTTACCTTCGGCGCGGTAAGAGGCATGATGATTACCAAGTTCACGCTCACAAGCACGAAGACAAAAAGAATCGATATCAAGGCCCTGGTTTCCATAAAATTTCCGAGTTTCTTTTTCATCGTCTCCCCCCTTTTCAGGAAGAATATTCGGCCTCGCAATAAGGCTAAGTATATATAAATGTTTTAGAACAAAATTTAAACAATTGAGCAATATAATATATTTTTTGGGGGTTTTTCAAAGGGATTTTCTTCGGAAGGCTAATAACCCACAAACACCATGGACTGGGCCGGTGGTTACACGGACTACAAGGCTCTGGGACTGAAGGTGGGACTGGAGATACACCAGCAGCTTGCCACGTACAAGCTGTTCTGCAGCTGCCCCTCCGAGCTCACAGATTCAGAGGCCGGGGAGTTTACGCGCATGCTCCGCCCTACACAGAGCGAGCTGGGGGAGGTGGACAGGGCAGCCCTCATGGAGGCCAGAAAGAACCTGACGTTCAGGTATCAGGCTCCTCCCCCCTCTATGTGCCTGGTGGAGGCTGATGAGGAGCCCCCCCACGAGGTCAATTCCGAGGCCCTTGACATCGCCCTGGAGCTCGCCTGCATGGTGGATGCAAGGCCTGTTGCCGAGGTGCAGTTCATGAGAAAGATCGTGATCGACGGCTCCAACACGGCAGGCTTCCAGCGGACCGGCCTTGTGGCCCTGGGCGGAAAACTGAGTACTGGGGATGGAGAAAACGGGGAGATTGGCATCACCACAATCTGCCTTGAGGAGGATGCTGCCAGGAGAGCGGGAGAAAACGCCCGTGAGGTGATCTACCGCTTGGACAGGCTGGGCATACCCTTGATAGAGATAACCACAGAGCCCGATATAACAACACCAGAGCAGGCCAGGGAGGTGGCCGAGAAAATCGGTGCTCTTTTGAGGGCCACAAAGAAGGTCAAACGGGGGATAGGCTCGGTGAGAGAGGATGTGAACATCTCCATTGCAGAGGGTGCTCGGGTGGAGATAAAGGGCATACAGGAACTGAAGATGATGGCATTTTATGTGGAGGAGGAGGTGAGAAGGCAGCTCAGGCTCATAGCAGTAAAATCCGAGCTTGCCCGAAGGGGAGTGAAGAAGGAGGATTTGGCTGATACAAGGGATGTCACCGGGATATTTAAAAACACGGAGTCCAAGATATTCCAGAATATGCTCAAGAAGGGCGGCATGATCCTGGGCATCAGGCTGAAGGGATTTTCAGGGCTCCTGGGCCACCAGTTCACAGACTCTTTGGAAGGGGAGAGCGTAGAGGATGGGAGAAGAGTGGAAAGAAGCACTCTGGGGCCTGAGATGGCATGCTACATCAGGACAGTTGGTCTTATGGGCCTCTTCCACTCCGATGAACTGCCCGGATACGGAATAACAAAGGAAGAGGTGGATGCCGTAAATAAGGCGCTGAACATGGATCCCCTGGATGGCTACGTTCTCATAGCCGAAAAGGAAGACAAGGTAAGGGAGGCAGGGGAGATTATCATCAGCAGGGCCAGGATTGTCCTGGACGGCGTCCCAGGGGAAACCCGTGACCCGCAACCTGACGGCACAACTCGGTACAGCAGGCCCCTGCCCGGTAAGGCCAGGATGTACCCTGAAACAGATGTGCCGCCCATAAGGATCACAGACGGGAGGTTGGATAGGATAGGAGCCAACCTTCCCGAGATGCCGGAGCAGAAGCTGGAGAGATTCATTACTGTATTTGGATTGAGCAGAGAGCAGGCCGGACAGCTGCTGACGACAGGCCGGAACGACCTCTTCGAGGAGCTAATAACAAAGCATGCAGAAAAGAGGATGCAGAAAGTCATTGCCAGGACACTGCTGAACACGCTGCCGGAACTGGAAGCGGAAGGCGTGGATACAAGCACTGTGGACGGAACGCTGCTCAACGGACTTTTCGAGGCTGTTGGGGAGGGTAAGTTCGCAAAGGAGGGCATTTCTGAGGTTTTGAAGCACATGATTGAGGAGGATGTACCTGTAAAACAAGCCCTATTCGATCTCAAATTAGGAGGCATCTCACGAGAGGAGATGGAGAAGGTCATCGAATCGGTTATAAATGAGAGAATGGAAGTTGTAAAGAAGAAGGGGATGGCAGCCTGCGGCCCCCTCATGGGCGCTGTAATGAAGGAGCTTAGAGGAAAAATGGATGGAAAAACGGTGAATGACGCAGTGAAAAAGAAAATCAGGGAAATTCTCGACACAGAATCGTAATAACCTGCCCCTATCACGATTGTATCCCTACTGTTTGGGTCTTTTCCAGGATGTCGTAAAGCTGGTTGAGCAGGATTAAAAGTCCCCTGCAAAAACTGCACGCCTTATCCATGGATTTGTCTGCCACCAAAAGGAAGCCCTTGCAGAGCGCGCTGATACGCTCCATTATGGTTTCATACAAGGCCCTTTCGGCCTCAGTTAATGCCATCATGCCAATGCCACATGGTTGTGATGGAAACTTGTATATTTCTCTACCTTTATATATACATTTTTCGAAAGTTATTTATATTCCGAACCCAACCTGATAATATCTTCTTATTCAATACTGCTCGATTTTAATCTGTTTGGCACCTCTTTTGTTCCTTTTATACGGTAATTCCTCTTCCAAACCGTATCTTTTTGCTACTCGTCTCATCCTTGCCCGAAGCATCCTGACATAACGGGATTCAGGAGCGGCTCCAAACTCGTAGATGCGTTTGTACTTCACGAGCAGCTCCGGATAATGCCTCTTTATCAAATCGATTACTTCAATCCTGCACTCATCCTCGAGCCTGAGAGGTTCTGCAATCACGTATCGAGCGCCCTTCCGTTGGGCTTCCTTTACCAATCCCTCCATTGCCTCCTCAGAATCGGTGACATGGGGGATGATGGGCTTAAGGACCAGGCCTGTTGTTATACCCTCCTCTGCCACCCGGCCCAGGGTGCTCATGCGCACATCGGGAAGGGCGGTACCGGTTTCGAAGATCTCGGTGACATTTGCATCAAGGGTATTGATGCGAAAAGAAACCGCGCAAGAGCTCTTGCTCGAGATTTTATTGAGTAGGTCCAAATCGTCGAGAATCACATTGGATTTTGTCTCGATATGCACGGGAAATCCTTTTGAGTAAAGCAATTTGAGGGCCTTTCTGATGAGTCGGTACTCCCTTTCAATGGGCTGGTACCCCCAGACGCACACTGGATGGCGTCTTACCTTTTTCATCTCACCTCTGAGGATGTCAGGTGAATTGATGTTCACCTCAACCACAGCTTTTTCCTTC
>CP070726.1:1413746-1416472 GCA_020350865.1 Thermoplasmata archaeon | reverse complement strand
GGCTGCGTTGCACCCGCGCTAGATTGCGCTGGGCGACCGTTTCTCGGGGCAGATCCGCTGAGTCGGAAAACGTGTCCGAGATTGACGGTCGTATTCTGATTCTATGAAAGAGCGGTCCTCCTGGTGCTATAACCGGCGTAGTAACGTTTACCCACCAATAGCACAGGCAGGAGGACCAATCATGTTGTACCTTGCGATTGATCAACACCGCAAGCAGTTGACCGTGAATCTTCGCAACGAACAAGGCGACCTGCTCCTGAAACGCCAGGTCAGTACGCAGTGGCCGCGGGTGCGGGGCTTCCTGGAAGAAGTGCAGCAACAGAGAGCTTCGGAAGAAGGGTTTGTGGCGATAGGATGGTTGCTTTGAGAAAAGCAGGGGTATACCTAGTAACAGCAGCAATACTGCTCAGCTTCTCGGCTTCAGGTGAATTCCTGGAATACGAAGGGGAAGAAGAGGTATATGAGGAGCGGGTCTCGGTCATCGTTCAGCTCGAAGGGCAGCCCACACTGCCTTATAAGGCCCAGTTGAATGATGGTTACGGCTCGGAATATGCCCTGCTATCGTACAGCCGGGAGTTGAAGTCTCAGCATGAAGAGGTGCGGAAAAAACTGGAATCTGCAATACCGCGCATTGAGTTCAGAAGGGATTACACCTCTCTTTTCAACGGTATGGCAATTGAGCTGCCAAAAGAGCATCTCGACGACCTGTCCGAATTCCCCGGTATAATCGGGGTCCACGAGGACGGGCCCGTTTACCCCCATCTTTCCGACACCGTGCCCCTGATCAAGGCCGACTATGTGTGGCTGGAGGAAAACGAAACAGGACACTCCATCACGGGCAAGGATGTGCTGGTCTCCGTGATAGACAGCGGCATCGACTACACGCACCCGGCCCTGGGAGGGGGCTTCGGCCCGGGATTCCGGGTGATAGGAGGCTGGGACTACATCAACAACGATTCGGACCCGATAGATGACTGGTGGCACGGCACACACGTGGCGGGCATCATAGGTGCCAACGGCACAAAGGTCGGCGTGGCCCCGGATGTGGAATTTCTGGCCTACAAGGTGTTCGATGCAGGAGGAGGTGGGGGGAGCTGGTCCAACGTGATCACAGCCATTGAGTCCTCCGCGGACCCCGACGGCGACCCGGGTACCGACGACGGCGCTGACATCATATCCATGAGCCTGAGCGGCGCGGGAGGCCCCGACAGCCCCGTGTGCCAGGCTGTGGACAATGACTTTGCGTCAGGCATCCTATCGGTTGCATCCGCGGGAAACGAAGGGCCGGCAAACAGGACGGTGGGCGCTCCCGCAAACGCCCGCTCTGCCGTTGCGGTGGGTTCAGTTACCAAGGAAGACAAGCTGTTCGATTACAGCTCGAGGGGGCCCTCTTCAATACTGGGAATCAAGCCAAACATACTGGCACCCGGTGTGAACGTCGAATCCACCAAGCCGGGGGGAGGCTATTCATCCAGAACGGGTACCAGCATGGCCGCACCCCATGTATCCGGCACGGCAGCCCTGGTGATCCAGGCCCACGGGGACTGGGACCAGAACATAACAAGGGCAACCATGGTCAACACGGCCATAGACAAGGGATCCTTTGTCAACTGGCAGGGCTCGGGCAGGGTGGACGCCTACGAGGCAGTGAAGGCCGAGGCTGTCATCGTGCCCGACAGCCTGAGCCTGGGCATTGTGGATATCAAAAACGACATGTGGTACCGCGAGGAGGAACTAAGAATAGTTTCCACGTCGGATTCACTGGCAAGCTATGACCTGACAGTTTCCATGGCGTCTTACACGGGTGTAACTGTTTCATTGAACACCTCCACGGTTCCTCTTCTTTCCAAGGGATCTGGATATTTCACGCTGAATGTCACACTGGACAACACCCAGGCGGAGGAGCACTGGTTCGAGGGAAAGATCATTGCTAACACCACAACAGAGAATCTCAGCGTGCCCTTTTTCTTTGTCAAGGAGAATCTTACCGTCCTGGCCACCCCAAATCCCAGCAACGGCCAAACCAGAATCAAGATATTTTCACCGGTGGCCATAAACCCCCCCACCGTAAAAGTCAAACACCCGGACGAAACGAGCGAGGTCCTCCCTGTGGGCGGTTCGGGCAGGGAATGGACGAGCTTGCTCACAGTCTCCCAGAACGGGGTGCACATCATAAACGCCTCGAGCACGGACGGGGATGGGAATTCGAATTTCGGGTGGACACTCCTTGTAGGGGACCTCATTCCCCCCGATTTCAATGTTACCGCCTCACCTGACCCGGCAGATTACCTGGCGTACATCAATATCACCTCAAATGAAGACATATCGGGTGTGTGGTTCCCCGACGAGAGGATCACACCGAGAGACGGGCTGGAGTCCATGTACCCCGAGATTACCTGCGACTCAAATGACAACCTCCAGATGGTCTGGGTCGACGATGAAGGCGACACAAGGAACTCCATCTTCTACATGAGATTCGATGGTGATGCATGGCAGAACAAGACAATAATAAGCGATACAGGGGGCCACGGTGCCTCCGACGCCAAACTCGCCGTGGACCTGAATGACCAGGTGCATTCCATCTTCCACGAATCCATCGGGAACTGGTACGGCAGGATGTACTACTGCAAGATAGACGGCAGAAACGGCTCGGTTGTGATTCCCTACAAGAACATCACGGCTGCCACACATTTCATCCAAGACGAGCAGAGCGTTTCGGACATGGC
>CP070726.1:1409894-1413646 GCA_020350865.1 Thermoplasmata archaeon | reverse complement strand
CAGCTTCGACTCCCACAGCAAAGATGTCGCCCTTGGGTGTCAAATCAGATATTTCCACCAGATACGCCTCAATCTCAGCCAGGACCCTACCACCTTCCAATGTCAGGGAGATAAGACCCCTTTCGCCGACCAGCATGCCTATCTGCTTTTCATCCTTGAAAATTTTCAGGTTGGGATACCGACCTTTTATTCTGGTATTCTCGATCAATGCACAACCTGCATTTCCGAATTGAAAACGGGCAAAGCATTTCATGGACTCCTGGAGCTCCACCTGACCGCTGACCTTTTTATAGGACTTAACAGCCTCTAAAAGTGCTTCCTTCAGCCTGGCAAGGGAATCCTGGGACGTTGTTTTCTCCTGGCTGGTACTTGAATATTCATCCAGGTATTCCTCCACAAATTCGTAGTCCTCGGGCAGGTGTACGATGATCTTGTAATACTCGTTTATTTCCAAAAATCGCGCAAGTGTTTCTCCGATCATCGCCTTTTCGTCCCTGGTCCATGTGCCGGTCACGGGGATGTCGTACTGCTGGGCAGGATAGAACAATTCCACCTCCCTGGGGACGACTCCCAGAGGTGAGGTGATTATGACCTCGTGTATCACATTTTTTCTGCCGCTCTGTGCTACCGCATATTTAAAGGCCTTGTGGCTCTTGGAAAACGAGTAGGGTTTCTTTGCCGAGCACGGTAAAAGGAGCAGGACTTTTTTATGAGGAGGTTTTGCATACCTTTCCAAAATCCGCCTTCGGAAGCGCGTAATCTCTGGTCTAAAAAGGGAATCGCTTGTTGCGGCGATGAGGTAGCCTCCAGAGACAGGCACATGCATTTCCTGGAATTCGAAGAAATTAGAATCGAGTAACCTTACGGCGGACAGCATCTTGGGGTCGGTCACTGCTTTCGATTCCACATACTCCCCCAGCATGCCACCACGAATCGCACGGCAAACCGCATCGAGCTCGGAAATTGAAGTATAGTAGTTGTGCGCCAGTATGGAATCAAAATCGTTGTTTTCCGAGACGCAGGCAGGGCAGAAGCAGAAACCCTTTGTAACTTCCCCTGCAGCCGCCCTGCCGTATCCCGTGACATAATAACCTTTTCTGGCGTTCACAATCAGGGGGACGGAATCGAAGAGGTCAACCCCGAGGTAGGCTAAAAATGCCATGTGCTGGGGGCTTCCAAGGCCCGGGGTGTAAATCAGCTTTTGATAACCGACGGCCTTTCTCAGGCTCACCAGGCTGCTCACTAGATCCCTTGGGTTTCTTGCCAGATGCAGTGCGTTGGCCAAAACAAAAACCTCGGCACCTGTCTTTTCCAGACCCTCTGCCAGCGCTTCCCCTTTTTGGGCCACGACAAACACCCTGCTTTCTGCTCTTTTTGCATTCATCTCAGAGGCAAGAGCGTTCAAATCAACCCGGCTCGGGGGATATTCGATGTGAGGTGAGACGGAATAGCCTGATACATTCTCATTGGAACCTGCAAACAGGCTTCTTATGGTTTTAATACGCGGTTTTCCTGTCCTGTCTTCCCTATGCGAAATGAGCGCTTCAGCCTCATTTGGTGCACCAAATCTTTCGTTGTCAATGAATAGCACATTGGGGGTTGTCACCTGTGCCTTTTGCCCTTCAAGGTGCCATTCTCCGATCCTGGCAAGCCCGCATCGTTTTAGAACCTCGAACATGTTTTCCTGTCCTTGCACCATGAGAATGGAATAACAAAATAATATCTTATTGGTCCGTGTCACCCGAAAATTAAGATGACCATGTCTGATTCCATTTCATTTTCAATGCCATAAAATCATCTGCTGGGATCCGGATTTGATGCCATCATAATGATATCAAAGGGGACCAGGTATATCGTCGATATCCCATACCACCACCTCAACCTCGCTTTTGGGATGGGAATCAAGCTTTGCACTAAATCGGTCTGAAAGGAACTGTATCGCACCTGCATGGGCATTCTGGGGAGTATCGATCGTATAAGAGTGCTTCCTCTGCTCAAGCAGTCCCAGTCTCTCCCTATAACTCATCACCTCGAAAAACGGTGCAATGGCCAGAGTTCTTTTTGGCCTCACCATATCTTTTAGGCCGTGCTCACCCATGCCTGAAAACGTAAGTGTATAATCCTGTTTTGATAGAGCTTTCCTGTATTCCTCCTTTGCATGGAACTCGGATGTTTTCATTAGAAGTGAGATCAATATACCTGTTCCAACCCTCTTCATCTCTGACAGCACTGAATTACAGTCTTCAATCAGGTGCATGACATGCACGCTGATTAAACCCCCGAAGGATGCATCCCTGAAGGGGAGGGCGCAGGCATCTCCGCAGACGAGATGGGAAATCCCCTTGTCCTGGGCCTTTCTGAGCATGGCCCTCGAGATATCCGCACCCACAACCCGGCATCCCCTTTTTACAAGGGGATGGGCGAACCTCCCAGTGCCCACTCCAACCTCAAGAATCCTCCTACAATCCCCAAATTCGTCTTCCATGACCTCGGTTATCTCAGCCATCGTATCTTTGGGCAGTGCCCTTGTGACATCGTAAATATCCGATATGGTGTCAAAGAATGAAGGCATTGAAGATTAAATGATTGCATCCCCGCTTTAGCCTTTTGGTTATCAAAGGCTAAAAAAAGACGGTAAAATATATAGGGAAACATTCTGTTTTCGCCCTCAAGTCTGGGGCCGTGGGGTAGCTTGGTCCATCCTTCGGGCTTGGTTATTTGTCCTGGAGGCTCTTGCACCGAGTCAAAGCAGTTTTGAAAGGTTCTTGATATCCCTGTTCGCCACGTGAGTGTAGATTTGTGTCGTCTTCAAATCCTTGTGACCTAGGAGTTGCTGGATATACCTAATATCTGCTCCACCCTCAAGAAGATGCGTTGCGAAACTGTGTCTAAGGGTGTGTGGTGTCACGTTCTTATTTACCCCAGAGCGCTTGGCGGCACTCTTGACAACAGCCTGGAAGGTTCTCTTGCTGTACTTCTTTCCTTCTCGCGAAAGAAGGACAAACCCCCGCTTCTTCACTCCGGAAACCTTGAGAGTATCTTTCAACAGTGGATGGAGAAAAACAACTCTATCCCTCTTCCCCTTCGCGGCCTTGATATGAACCACCTCTCTTTCGAAATCCATATCCTCCCATCGGATGTTCCGGGTCTCGTCCAACCGCATCCCAGCATAGTACAAGAACATCAGCACCAGTCGATGCTTTAGGTTCACGGTCCCCTCGACCATCCTTGATATCTCTTCCCTGGCCAGCACAACCGGCAGTTTCGCGTCCTTTTTGGGAGAGGGGAGTCTTTCCTCCATCTCCTCCTCCAGGACATGTTCGTAAAAGAACTTCAGTGCGTAGCGGGTTGTCCGCATCGTCGAATAGCTCTTGTCGGACTGAGCAAGAAGGAATTCCCTGGGGGTTTTACCCGAGTCTAGAAAACGCCTAATGACAGAAGTATAGGCCCTGCCAGTCTGGGAGGAATACCGCCTCAGCCTGATCTCCTCCCGCATTTTTCCAATGAGCTCGCCCCGCTCCGTAGAGGAAAGGTTTATTATTTGCTTGACCATTCACATAATGTAAATAAACGCGAGGATAAATATATTTCGCTTTAATGCAAATATATAATGAACAAGCGAAATATGAGTGCAGATAATAGGAGTTATACGCAATCGTGAGCAAAAGGCTTAAAATAAAATAGGGTACTACAATGAGGATATATATGATAAAAGCAGTATGTCAATCGGACACCTCTCAGATTAATGAACT
>CP070726.1:1406372-1409794 GCA_020350865.1 Thermoplasmata archaeon | reverse complement strand
TCCGAAATGAACCTGTTGCCGATGTTTGCTAGAATACCGTAATTGGTATCCACCACCTCGCAGTTGATGTAGATGTACTGTATCTTTCTCAACTCGTCCGTGGACTTCTTAATCTCCTTGCCCATGAACTTGACAACAGCTGTTTTGCCTGTACCGGTCTTTCCGAAGATGAGCACGTTGGAGGGCCGATCCCCTCTGAGTGCGGTGACTAAGATGGAAGCCAACTGGTCGATCTCATGATCCCTGTGAGGCAGGTTTTCAGGGATGTAAGAAGGCCTGAGAATATCCCTGTTCTTCTGGAACAGAGTCTCTGACTTCAAATAGCTCTGGAACACAGACGATTCCATACTGAACCTCTCCCCCCCCAAAATTAATGCATGCTCTGGTGTCAGTAGAAACAAGAGTGCATCATAATTCGGGTTGAAAACGGGTATAGTTTATAGAGTAATAAATCTTTCTTTTCCCATGGGTTGCATTCACGTCGATATGCGATGTATTTTGATTTATTTTTTTTCAACTTCGAACATGTCATCGTGGCCGGGCACCACCACATCGGCTATGTCTACGATTCTTCTCATGCTTTGAAGTGCGATCTGCGGATCGAAGTTTATGCCGGGCGGCACCCATTTGATGTAGTTGTCCCTAATGGGCAGAGCGTCCCCCGCCATGACAAATGTCCTGGATTGCTCGGGCGCCCAAACCACCACGGAGATGCTGCCAAGGGAATGGCCAGGTGTCTCGATTATCTTCACGTTCTCGCATACCTCGTATTCGCCGCGGATGACCTTCACTTTGGCAATCCGGGGGGGGAACTCCTTTTCATGGGCTATGAAATATGCCCGTTTGAACAGGCCGTTGTTGCCCATGTGGTCGCCGTGAAGATGGGTGTTGATGACGATGTCGATATCGCTTTCTGAGAGACCCAGAACCGATAGTCCCTGTAGTATCTGTTTGCCTTCCCTGGGAAGGCCCGTATCCACCATTATGTTGTGCTCCCCGGCCCTCACAAGCGTCACTGTGGAGCTTGCCTGCAGGATCATGCCTAGGTTGTTTCGCACGAGGATGCCGGGTTTGATTACGTGAATTAACATCTATGCACCCTGTTTTAGGATTCATGCCCCTATATTACTACTGATACCTTATTGTTTGGGGGGAGATGAAATAACACAGAGGAGGCCAAGGAATACGGCCTGATAAATGGGTTAATTTTTTATAGCCCTCTGTACATATGTACATTCCCAAGTCTGGGACCCTTTAAAAATAATTCATAAAAAACAATGTAGAGGCAAGATAACATGAAAAAGCGGATTGTGCTCATCACAGCCTTAATTTTTACCAGTATGCTCGTCATCACAGCCGGGCCTGCATCTGCCGAACCCGAATATGATCAAACAAAATACGACCCCCTCAAGGACGTGATGAGGGTGAGGACAGGCGGTGATTTCAAGTTCGAGGATCACGATGATGTGGAGATAACGAAGATGACCTCCGCCTACGAGGGCGGTCTTCTCCCCACAATCACCATGACGATGATGGTGGAAGGGACAATCCAGGACGGTGATGCCTACAAGTACGCATTCGTGATTCAGGCCGATGGGGAAACATATATTTTCGGGTACAGCGAGGGCGCAGCCATCGGATTCAAACTGGGCTCTGAGGAAACGCTGGCGGCCACGGCAACTAAGAGCGGGGGAACCCTGGAAATAACGTTCAGGGAGAATGCCATTGGCTCACCTTCCAGTTTCGACTTCACTGCAGGGGCCATATACTCCAAGGGGGACTACGAGAGATATGTGGACCTGGCTCCAGACAAGCTCATCCTCATCACAGAGCCCTCAGACGGCTCCACAGTGGACGGTTCCCTCACCATAAAGGGATGGATCAGGGACAGTGTGGACAGCCAGCCCGGGAATACGATCAGCCTGAGTGTCGACGGCAATGCACTGGATGTAACAGGTACGAAACCCTGGTCCGCAACACTGGAAACCACCACCCTGAGTGAGGGCGACCACACCCTCTACGTCGAGGTGGATGGAACCGAGTACAACGACCAGATAACAATTAAAGTGGATCAGGATACAGCCAATTACGCGAGTTTCGACCTGGAACCCGAAGTCCATATAGGGGACTGGTACCACTACGAACTGCTGGACGAGGCTGCCATTTCCGGAATCGACCTCTCACTGTCCAACGAGATGGATTCAAAGGTCTTAGGCCTGGAAACCCTGGACGGCACCGAGGTCTTCAAGATATGGAGCCACACCTACGGCGAGCAGCATATAGGGCCCGGCATTTCGTACAGCAATACAATCGACAGGACCTCCTGGAAGGAAAAGGATGGCTTCGGCAGCTTCAAGGATTACACTGTGGCCCTGACAGACGTTACGGGCAGGGATGAAACCAAAACCGAGACCACCACCACATACAGCAAACCCCTTGAGACCCACAACAATTTCCAGGTAACTGTGGGATACAGCGACAACACATGGGTCTTGACAACAAGGGCGAGCTCAACTTCCCAGACCACTGTGGCCGGCGGAGACCCCCAGCAGAATCCCTCCTACAACGATGACCTATCAATCCACGGTGAATGCCTCTATTACCTCTCTTCTGTAAATATCCACGGCAACTCATTCACCGATATCTACCTGATAAAAACCCAATACGAGAACCCGGGCGTATCCATTGTGGAGTACTACTCCCCCGAGCTGGGTGTGCCCGTGAGAATAGACACCTTCGATCCCAGCCGCAACCTGCTGTTCAGCCTGGGACTGGAGTCCTGGGAGCAGGTGCCCTTTTCAATAGAGATACTGGGGGAAGTGAGCTTCGATCCTGCAGAGCCAAAAGCCGATTCCAAAAACAAGATAACCGTTCAGATTAAAAACGTGGGCGATGAACCAGCTTCCAATATCGAAATCACGGTAAAGGATGGCGCAAGGGAGGTCGGAGACGAGACCATCGCATCATTGTCCGCAGGGGAGACAAAGGATGTGACAGTGGACTGGACCCCCAACTCCGAGGGAAACCACACCATAATAATCGAAGCATCAACTGACAGCATCGATCTGGCCCAGAAGACCGTGTACGTCGATGTGAAACCCGGGGGAGGGGGGAATGGCGGAACCGATATGTCCATGTTCTTGCTCATCATCGGTGTCATAGCTGTGGTCGCAGTTGTGCTGGTTGTGGTGCTGATATCACGGAAAAAGAAGCCCGCAGAAGGGGAAATCCCCCCTGCATCGGAGAGCGGCGAGGGAGCGCCCGCAGCAGCTGAGGGGGCTGGTGCCGTGGTGGTGGCAACCCAGGAAATTGCAGCAGAACCAGCGCAAGCAGATGCAGCAGCTCAAACCAGGCCCGCTGCAACCGAGGAAACAGCAGCTCAGGAGTTCATGGAGAGCATCAAATGCCCCTCCTGTCAGAAC
>CP070726.1:1403133-1406272 GCA_020350865.1 Thermoplasmata archaeon | reverse complement strand
CAGAAGATCCTTTTATTTTGGGCGTGAATTATATGAGACCGTATCTTATACTCTCGGTAAACAGGATGTCAACTCGCCCCTGAGCAAAGCTGGATATTCGAGATAGTGGAATCGATATTGAGTAAACAGCAAGCAATGGTGCTGTAGAAGCACCAGAATAGCTTAGATACGTAAGGGATGCAACATGGGTAGGGTTGGTTGGGGGGACAATATGATGTGCGATGTGAGAAAGGGCATTCGGGTCAGAGCCGGTGCAGTGAAGGAAGTCCGCAGCTCACCCACGAGGATTGAGGCTACAGATGGGTGCTTAAACCTGTAGGATTGAGGGATTAGTGCAGGAGAACGTCATACTTGACCAGGATGTCTCTCTTGGTGATTGCTTCCTCCACCCCGGTGGGCTTGCGTACATTGCGTCCACAAAGAATGAAAACCTCATAGGTGTCAAAGATGGCGTAGCGATCCTCGTCAAACACGATAAGTTTGTTTCCATTTTCCTGTCTGACTTGTTCCCGGAACTTCCGTATGCCCGTTTCCTGGCCCCTTTGGGCCAATTTGTCCTGCTTGTCCATCCAGGTGCGAAAGGCGGTGGTTAAGGCCATCACCACAATGGTAAGATATGCATGGGCACGGAACCCATTGGCGGTGTTGCGGGCAGGCCTCTCAATGAACCAGGCCTGTTTGGCTTCCCGGAAGAGCCCATTTTCAATCTCACTGCGCCCATCATATCCGTCATAGACGCTAAGGGGGTTTTCGACAGCAGCGTTTGTGAGAATCACCAGCGTGTTGCATCCGGGGTTGTTGCGGCAATAGGGATCATCCAAAACGACTACAGCATTTATGGGATTGGCCTCGAAGTCAGTGCGGTTTTCGTGACTGCCGCTACCCCGTTCACTGTAAAACCCTGCCGTCCTCAGGTCCCTGATCCCTTCCACCTCCCAGCGCTCCGTAACGCTCCTTTTACTCTTACCCGCTCCCAGTGTGCGCTGTCGCTGTCGTGTCTTCACCATGCCTGTACCCACGAGGGAAAGGGCATCTTTATAGACGGCCATATTCTTTTTGGCCGGGATAAAGAAAGTGATCTTCATCTCGCTATGAAGCCACCATAAAAGCGCTCCGTCCATGAACCCCCGGTCCATAGCGATGGAGGCAATCTGAGCGTGATCGCCCAGATTGCTCAGTGCTTGCCTAATAATCTCTTTGGCATAGTGCAGATCGTTCACTTCGATGGTGGCAAAGCGCATGGCAAGGGGCAAGCGGCTATTGGGATCCCACAGCACCCAGAGTTTGAACCCAAAGACAGTCTCCATCACCTTTCGGATACGACCCCTTCGAAGACGAAGCTCCGGGGCTTTCTCCCTGCTCACTGTGCCGCAGCCTTCACAGAGCTGGGTTGATTCGATGTCGGAAGCATCCAGAAGGGCATGGATCTTTTTTGGAAAAAACCTCTGGGCAGCAAGAGTTGCCACCACAACATTGAAAAGCCTCTCCAGGGCGTGGGCAGCTATGGCCTGGATGTAAGTGGCAACGGAATCCGCACAGATAGGCCCCCGTATTTCACTGGGTTGCTCCTCGGTGTCCATCTCTGGTGGCTTCTTGCCCCTATTGGAGGTGCCCTCTCGTACTTGCCTGCCGTTAAACCCTACCAGTCGCATCAGGGGTTGAGATCGCAAGATCACCGGATGGGTATGCCAAAAGAATGCGAGTCCGGCCACAACGCGCATCAAGTAGATGAGGATGACAGCAGGAAACTTCACATTGCTTTGCCGCTTCCCACAGCCCGGATCAAGTCTGTTGAACAGGTCCAGGAATCCAAATTGATCCAGAAAGTAGAAGAACTCCTCGAACAGCCCCGCTTCCCCGAGACCGTAGACCTCGGAGATCTCTTTGCCTTCTGCGAGCTCTTTGGCAATGCCGGCCTGATCCCTATGAGCCGTTGCCCAACAGAGGCGTTGGAGGATTTTCTCTGAGGCCCGTTTGACGATATCCATGAACGGGACCCGTAGCACAGACGGGAAGGGATGTCAAATGCAGATTGAGTATAACATACTGATATCATTGAGATAAATGACGAAATACCGTGGCTCACAAGGGCCTTTCTTGCCCAAACCTAGCTCGGCAGGCATAACGGGGCATCTTCTTCCATCCATATGCATCCTGAGGCCTTGTGCAGAGCGTTCTTAAGGGCTATACAAACGGAAGGGAAAATGAGAACGGGTTGAAAAAAATTTCCAACTATTGCGTTTTTTTCTTAATGCGAACAACCACTGGTGCCACCTGGAGATAGTTCACATCCCAAATCCCCCAACACTATATCGAATATCCAGTGAGCAAAGTTGTGCTACTTCCCAATGTTTAGGCAGGCAGCCCTGATAAGATCCCTGTAATAGCTTCACCATCATTTGGGTAGTTTGAACTCCACTTCCTCAGCGCGGTTTACGGGAGCTAGTCATTTCTGTAAGGGCAACAGGAACAATTGCAAGACTGCGGTATCTGGGATCTGGGATCTATAGTTTATTTGTGCCCGTTTTAGATCAGTGGATCATACCTGCATCATTACTGAGGGAGATGCGAATACAGATATATAGATACATGCAATGAGGCTTAAGTGCAAGTTGGAGATATCTGTAACGTGATCGGCATCACCTGCGGGCGATTCTGGCGCGGACCTGGCCGGCCAGGTGTCGCGTCAGGCCGGCTCCATCGGAGCCAGGGCCATGACGGGACCGATCCGTCAGGTGCATGCCGTTGTTGGGCGACACCCCGGGCTGGAGCCTCGTTCACCTTCTGCAAGGTAACTGTTCACCAAACGGACCGCTCTTTCTATCCGGCTTGCCAACGGAACTCGATGTGCTGGATGAAGGTATCCGACCGCAGTGGCCCAGAGGCACCAGTACACCTGAAAAGCCACCAGAAACAGTTCTAGCTTGTCGATTTGCTCCTCCGGAAGGGATCGTATATCTTCGTACCCGCTGAGAAGCGCGTTTCTGTACTGAGAATAGGCCGGATCCTCTCGGCAGTGCTCCAGCGCAACTGCAAGGTCATAGATCCAGTAGCCGAAGCCCGAGTCGTCAAAATCGATCGCTCGGGCCGCTCCCCTCCAGAACATAACATTGGCATCGACCCCAAGGTCCGCGTGAAT
>CP070726.1:1396259-1403033 GCA_020350865.1 Thermoplasmata archaeon | reverse complement strand
TCCAGCTCCCGTTTGTCCTCATCGAACTGCATGGCCTCCATGTCCACTTCCGCCCTCTTCTCCTCCTTTTTGAGCATGACCTCGTGGATGCGTCTGCGCTTGTCCACTTCCAGGGAGTAATCCTCCCAGAGCTGCTTTACCTCCATTTCGTTCAGTTCGCCGGAGAGTCTCAGGTCGTGTGCCTGCTCCGCACGCTTCTTTATGGCGCCGTGGTCCCTGTCCATCTGCTTTATCTGGCTTTCGTACACAACATCCTTTCTCGCATCGTAGACGTCCCATGCCTTCCTGTACTCCATGAGCTCGTCATGGGCGCTCTTTCCCCAGTTGGTGAACATCTTGATGAGCTTCAGACCCCACATCTCGAAGGTCTTCCGCATCTCCACGGCAGCCGAGGTCTCCATGTCCTTCAATATGTTGATGTTGCCGTGGAACTCCTCGGCCGAGTAGTTCGCGATCCTGTTGGCAAAGACGGTGGCCGACATCTCATTTTGGATCTTGTTCTGCAGCTCCCTTTTTGTGAGCACGTTGGCCCCCTTCATCAGACCCACGATTTTAATGGCATCGCCCATGTTCACCTGGCATCGCACGGTGCAGGCGCCCTGGATCTGGGTGTAGTCCTTGGAGTTTGCCGTCACAGGGATCTCAAGGTCAGTGGGATTTGTGTCCACGAACAGCAATAACTCGTCCTCACCTTTCCCTGTCACCCTTTCCAGCCAGCCCGAGAATCCGCCCCCGAAGCTCTTGAGCTTGGTCTGGGTCAGCTCCTCCTCTATTCTCCCGTCCTTGATGAGGACGGCCGCCTCCCCGGGCTCGATAATCATATCCTTTCTGAAAAAGCCCCGTATGTCGCCCTTGGATACCTTCATGGCCAGGATATTCTGCGGATACCGTCCTACAAAACTCTTCCAATGCACTGCCATTATCACAACCTCCTTATTATGTCCCTTCGGTTCTTATAATCGTCCCTGCATGTTGAAACATACTGCCTTATCCTCTTCAATTCCCAGGCAGAATCCGTCTGCTCCTCGTCAACTATCGCAAGTGCCAGTTTCTTGCTGGTCTCCGTGACGTTTTCCAGGTGCGTGATCATCTTCTTGTCGTACTCGATGAGCTGGTTGAGCGTCTTGATGTTTATGGATGTCTGCTGGGAAAAGAACGAGTACTTGTGGCCCGTCTCTGACAGGTTGATGTCGTTTTGCAGCAGGTCCAGCTCGTCGATGGTCTTCTTGGCGGCGTTCGTGGTGTCCGAATCCCCTTTGCCGTGGGCCTCCTCGATGATGTTCATGAGGTGGCCGCGGGATTTGGTGATCTCGTCCATCATCTTCTTGCGCACGGTGAGGTCATCCTCTTTTCTCTTCCCCAGTTCGTACCCGTGGTACTTGGCCCCGATGGAAATGACCGAGGATGCCACAGCCTTCATAGCACTTGCGGCTATAGTCCCTTCAAGCATTCATTTCACCGTCTTTCCATAGTATTTTTTGCATATTTAAAGTTTGGGTGGGTTCGTGGAAAGGTTTTTATTAAGGTATTGTATTAATAATCTGGCGCGAGGTAAGTGAGAAAATGATAGTAATGCGAAAGATATTTTCGATGATAATGATTTTTAGTCTATTAGTGGGGTTATTTATTTTCTTGCCGATGGAGGTTTTGGCGCCATCGAATCCGAAAACCGTCTATGGAGAGATATATCTAAATGCAACCCATAACGAAATTGCTTATCCAGGCAATTCAACATTCTACATCATGAACTGGAGGGAGAATGGAACAGATACAGGTCATATGGTATCGTCTGGTGGGATTGAATATTTCGCCATGGATATCGAAGATAACATCACGTGGTGGGAAGTCGGTGATGCAGGGGTGGTAATCGTTGATGTGGAAAACGGAACTTATTTTGACGGAAACAGAATGGGATTTGTGGCTTACACCACCACGGTCCTTACCGTGGGAGACGATGTTTTCCCCGAGGTGGAGCTGCAGAAGATTCCCGTTCCAGAACTCAAAGCGAATGGTACGGGATTTATCAATATAACTTGGGATCCCCTTCCCGATCCGTTCGGTCTCGTCGCAGGCTACAAGGTATACCGCAGCTTAACGAACAATAGCGATGCCAGCTGGGAGCTTGTTGGGGGCAGTAAGGACGCCCCATTGACTGAGACATGGTTTAACAACTCATTTAATGTAACTGATGGGTATACATATTACTATTCAATTAAAGTGAGTTTCATTGGTTATGAAAACGATATACCGGGCAATGTTAATAATCATCAAAATATGTACTTTGGTGAGGGTTCGGTTGCCATGATGTCAGCCCCCTTTGTCTGCACGGTGGATTGGATAGCTATCGTGGATACACCAGGCACTGGGCTTTTCAATATATCAGATGATACAGTTGATGTCGGGTTCAAGATCCAGGGATGGGCTGCTGCATTCAACGCCTCCTATGGGTACCTGGATGATATCCCTGTCACGTGGTCTGTAATTAACGGATCAGGTGCCACTGCCTTCACTCTTCCTCTTAGTGGTGACAACTCTGTGTTCAATGCCAGCAAAAATGGCGGAACTGTCACCTGGAGAGCCGAAGACACTGAAGGGAATATTGATACAGTGACTTTTATCATCAACCTACCCGTAGTGGATGAGATCTACATAGTGGACACCCCGAATACGGGCATGACACCCATTCTGGACCAGACCGTGGATGTGGGCTTCACCACCATAGGTTGGGCAGCCGCGTATAACGACAGCGTTGGATATATCGGGGATGTGGATGTGACGTGGTCCGTATTGAATTCGGGAGGCGCCAATGCCAAAACGACACCAGGCGGCCCGAGCACAAGCTCTAACTATAATTCAAGTTCACCTGATGGCTCGGCCACATGGACCGCGGATTACACGGGCATAACCGATGATGTGACATTCACTATCAACCCGCCCGGAGTGGATGATATCTATATTGTGGATACGCAATACACCGGCATGACACCCATTCTGGACAAGTCCATCGGTATCGATACCATAATAGAGGGTTACGCTGCCGCTTACAACGATTCCGTGGGTTATATTGGCGACATATCTGTCATATGGGATGTTATTAATGTAGGCTCTTCAGCCGTTACAAATCCTCTCTCTGGAGCAAATTCAACCTTTGATGCAAAACCCGAAGTAGGTACAGCCACATGGAAAGCGGAATATCCTGGGGGTATTAATGATACCGTGGAATTTACAATACTAGCCCCCTTAGTTGATTACATAATGATCGTGGATTCAGCTGGGACAGGCGAATTTGAGATACCGGACCAGATAATCGGTGTGGGAAAGGAGGCCACAGGTTATGCAGCCGCCTTCAACTACAGCATAGGTTACCTTGGTGATGTCTCGGCGGGCTGGGACGTAGACCTCGGCTCTGCCTCCACCAATCCGGGTACAGGCATCACCTCCGAATTCAGTGCAGGCCTCGCAGGCGGCACAGCCACTTGGACTGCGAATTATACCACTGATATTACGGATACAGTTGTGTTCACCATAATGAACCCCACCATAGATTACATTCAGATACAGGATAGCCAGGGAAACGAAGTCACCACGGTCTCCCTAACGATAGGTGATAAACCCATTTACCGCTGTATGGCGTTCAACATTACAGCAGGTCCCATAGGTACTGTAGCTGCAGATTGGGCGGTGGATACAACCATCGGCGAGTTCAATCCGGAGACAGGCACTATGACACAGTTCAATGCCACAGCTGTTGGAACAGGCAATATAACTGCTATCCTTGGAGGGTTAACGGATGCAACGGGCCTAATTACCGTCAACGAGGCCCCCGATACCACTCCACCGGCTATCCCAACCGGGCTTGTTGTAATCCAGGTGGCCGAAGGTAATCAATTAGATCTGACATGGATTGAAAATACTGACACAGATTTAGCTTACTATAATGTCTATAAGTCTGTGGACAATATAACATTCGTAAAAACTGTTATGGTTGTGCCTACCTTGTATACCGATACAGGTTTGACTGATGGTACAACCTATTACTACAGGATCACTGCAGTTGATATCTCTGATAATGAATCTCCGCAATCAGCTACTGCATTCAACACTGCAGATAAGGATACTGATGATGATGGTACCTTTGATTTGGTAGATACTGATGATGACAATGATGGTTACTTAGATTCTAATGATGGTTTTCCTTTAGACTCAACAGAATGGCTGGACACTGATGATGACGGTACTGGTAACAACGCGGACCCTGATGACGACAATGATAACCTCACCGATGCCGTGGAGGTAGATATGGGGACAAATCCATTGAATCCCGACACCGATGGCGACGGGTATTTCGATGATGTGGATGTATTTCCCAATAATGATGCCGAGTGGGTGGATAGTGACGGTGATGGTGTGGGAGACAATGCGGATGCCTTCCCAGATGATCCAGACGAATGGACGGACACCGACGGGGATGGTGTGGGCGATAACTCTGATGCTTTCCCCAATGACGATACCGAATGGGAGGACAGCGATGGCGATGGCATAGGTGATAACTCGGATTTTCTCCCTAACCTTCATACATATATTTTCAACGGAATTATTATCGGGATAATCATACTAATCGTGATAATCATCTCAATAATAACTAAGACCAAATCCGAGGAGAAAAAAGCTCAAAAGAAGGCAGAAAGAGATATAGCTGAATTGGAATCTAAAATCAAGGAAATGCAAGAAAAGGGTATAAAAACGGATGAATTAGAAAAAATCTTGGAGGAAACCAAGGGCAAGCTGGGTGAAAAGGATGTTCAAAAAGAAAATTAAGTTATATACTGACATCTCAGACAAAGCAGAAGAAGGTAAAATTCTAGCCCAGCAGATAATGCAGCAGTGGGAGGATGCAAAGTCTTCGATTACAAATGCTAGACAGATGATTGAGCCATGTAAAAATAAGGGGATAGCGGTTGTAAATGCGATCATGCAGCTAAATAAGGCCCAGGAGAAATTCGATAGTGGTGACTATAAAAAATCAAAAGAGATGGCTGACAAGGCCTTGAGGATGGCGGTTGGGGCGGAGAAGTCATGGAAGGGTGCAAAGGATGCAATTGAAAATGCTAAAAATGAGATTAGAAGCGGAGTATCAAAAGGCATATCGTTTTCTGAGCTTGATAATGATATGAAAAAGACGGATGAACTTCTTGATTCTGGAGATTATGATAAATCACAGGAATTGGCTCGCCATATCGAAACCAAGGTGTCGCGAATAATAGAGAGATATAAGGAGGCATCTGAGATAATTGAAGAAACCAAGGCTCTGATTGAAGAAGGAAGGCAGCAGAAAATAATGATTCCAGACAGCCTCTTTCAAGATGCGATCTCAGCCTTTCAGAGCCAAAAGTACGATGATGCCATCGATTATGCCAATACAACAAAGCATAGAATAGAAAGGGCCTTTTCTCTACAAACAACCGCAAAAGAGACACTCAAAGAATGTTCGGATTCTATACAAAGTGCAAAGCAATACATCTTCACCGACGAAGTCCAGAAAATGCTCGATGACGCGAATCAGGCATATGATAAAGGTGACTTCGACAAGACCGTATCGCTTGCCCGGAGCTGTGAGGAAGAAACAAGGAGACTCTTTTTGGAAGGCGAACCAATAATATCGGTTGCCATGCCCACAGTAAATTTACAGGCAAGAATCTTCAACAGATGCGCTCTCACCGTTACGAACAGCGGAAAGGTGCATGTTAAGGATGTCAAGATAGACCTTGAAGGTAAGATCGAAGTAGACGGACTTTCACCTATTCCACTGCTAAGAGCTAATGACAGCAAGAATCTGGAGATCGCCCTTAAAGCGGATGCTGAGGGCAGTATTCCTGTAAAAATATCGGTGAATTGCCTGAATGCAGCAAACGACAAACTTTGTAATATACAAGAATCAACCTGGCTCACCATTGGAACCGTAACCCCAACTGCTGGCGCCTCAGAAGCAAAAGTCCTCAGGGAAACCGAGTTCTTCAGAGGGTTCATCCGCATGAAGGTGGCGGTTCAAAACGATATGCCCTCTGTGATAACAGATGTGGCGTTCAAGCCAATAGTAGATGAGAAGGTCTTGAGGATGAGCCACATAGAGCCTGACTATATTATAAAACACAGCGAGATCCAACTGGGTAACATCAATCCCAAGGAGAAGAAGACGGTAGCAGTGTTCTTCGATCCTATGATATGCACCACATCGAACATCAATGGCTCGGTATCGTACAAGGACTCGGGAGGAAATTTCAGAACCGGGCCTATGAAGCCGAAGGAGGTCAACGTGATCTGCCCCATTTTCTTTACCGAGGACACCGCAAACCCTGCCATGCTCATAAATCTGGTGAAAAACGTGCTGAAGCACCAGGACAGCAAGGTGTTCAACATCCCCCAGGGATTGACACCTAAAAAGGCCTTCGAGATTACCAAGGAGGCCATACAGCAGAGGCATATAAAGTTCATCAGGGACTTCCACCAGAAGTCTCCATACATTGCCGAGGCGTGGTACTACGGGATAACAAAGGTCAAGCAGTACCAGATGGTGATCAGATGCGATGTCAGGGAAGAAACCAACAGCATCCAGATATTTGTGGCAAGCTCGGATGAGAGGGCGCTGACCGGCCTTTTGGCAGAGCTGGGTCACAATCTGGAAAAGGCGCTGAAGGAGAAGGGGATATCCCAGCCCATTACACAGGTGACCAACATCACCATCAAGGACAGCATCGTGCAGAGGAGCAGCCTGCT
>CP070726.1:1392129-1396159 GCA_020350865.1 Thermoplasmata archaeon | reverse complement strand
GAGGATGCTTCGGGCCAAGCGGACCTCCCCGGCCAGAAGGCCCGGTGGAAAGATACCTCCTTCAACTTGAATGTGCAGGGAGGATGCGGATAAGGATGGCTATCATGTTTTCCTCAATGATTTTCTACGGATATTGAATTATTAACATGGATGATATTCAGCTTTGAATATCCCTGCGAAAACTATATACCGGCTTTGGCCAATATATTCCCATTGGAGTGGTGAAGCGCCCGGCAGGAGCCCCAGGGGAGAGGATTCATGGAAATGAGCAAGCGGTATCGATGTACTTTTCTGGCATCCGCTATAGTTTTCATGCTGACCGCCTCGCTTTTGCCTTCTCCCGTGTCCATCGATATTCTCTACCAGGTGGAGGCCGGGAAGTACGGGGATATAACACCCACGGCCTTCGAGGTACAGCTCCTGGACAAGATCAACGAGAACAGGACGGCGGACGGCAAGGGAATCCTGAGGTTCAACGCCTCCCTGGTGTGGGTTGCTAGGGCTCACAGCCAGGACATGATCGATTTCGACTGGTTCGACCACCCTTCCCCGGCAGGGAGCCAGTTCGGGGAGGGGACAACACCCAAACAGAGGGCCAATGACCATGCCGATTACACGAACTCGTACATCGGCGAGACCATTTACATAAACTCCGTGGGCATCACCCCGGAAGGGGCCATGTCCAACTGGATGGGGAGCCAGGCCCACAAGGACATCATCCTGGACCCCGCCTTCAAGGAGGTGGGCATTGGGTTACTAGAAGGGGAATATGCCAGTGATCCGGTTGTTGGTTTACATACCGCGATTTTCGGCGGCGGTTCCACATCGGTTGACCTCACTGTGGGCACCTCGGACATAGCGTTTGACCCGCCTTCCCCATCGGAGGGCCAGCTGGTGAACATATCGGTTACCATCCACAACAACGGATGGTCGGACGCATTTCCCGTGACGGTGAGGTTCTATGACGGCGACCCAGATTCGGGAGGCACGCAGATTGGTACAGAGCAGGAGATTCCCGAGATACTCATCCACGGAGAGATCGCTTCAGCGCAGGTCCAGTGGAGCACGGCAGACAAGGGGGGCAGCCACGATATCTATGTTGTCGTGGACCCCGGAGATGTTGTAACCGAGACCAACGAGGGCAACAACAAGGCCTATAAATCCATCCTGGTGAGTGTCCCCATCCATCTTGAGCCCGGGCGGAACCTTGTTTCCTTCCCCCACATCGTTTCGGGTACGAGCCTGGCAAGCGTCCTGAGCTCGATTTCGGGCGACTATGACAAAGTGGAGTCCTACAATGCCTCAAATGGAGGGGATTCTTGGAAGCACTATCATGTTTCGAAAAACTCCTTGATGAACGAACTTACGGACCTGGACAACACCATGGGCTTCTGGGTGTACATCACGGAGCCTGCCGGAGCGGACCTGGCTGTATCGGGGGAACTGCCCTCATCGCCACAACCAGTACAGCTAAAAAAGGGCTGGAACATGGTGGGCTATCCCTCCGCCACCCGGAGGACAAGAACCGACGCACTGAGCCCCCTGACCTTCGGAGTGGAGATAGACGCCGTGGAGTACCACGACACGGCAACTGACAGCATCAACCCCCTCGGAGCGGGGGAGGACATGGTCCCCGGCAGGGGCTACTGGATCCATGCCACACAGGACTGCACCTGGATAGTGAACAGTTAGGAATGAGTATGCTCCACCCTGATTTTCAAAAACCTAAGTAAATTCCAAGAAGTGGTGCTTATTATTTCACATCAACCAATAAAATACAAGAATCGTATCACTTTATTGGAGTTAAAGTCCCCCAAAGCTTTTATATAAGAACATAACCATATGGGAAACCACAAAGAAACCTTCAACAGATTAGAGCGCCAAGGAGGGGCGCAATGATATCCTGCACGCAGGCAGAACCGGCCCCCACCCGTGTGCGACGACACCGGTTTTGAAGTACCCAAGGCCTTAGGAGGGAGGCAAAACCCATGAAAAAGGCAAAATACGTTGCGCTTTTAGCAGTAGCAGTGCTGTTCGTGGCAGCCATGTCGGCCTTGAGTGATAAGCCGCCGGACATGGACCCGCCTGACGGCAATAAGCATCCCGTGTACCAGACCGACTATCCGCCTGTAATTGACGGGGTGGTCCAGGTGGGTATCACCTGGCCCGCAGAGGCCTGGATCGGACATACATATATTGCCGGCGGCAACCAGGTTGGGGATATCCCCACCACCGATGTGTACATTTTGTTCGACACCCTTGATGGCTATACACAGGTGGACAATCCACCGGAGGGATACGGTTCAGAAGATGAAGTCACCAACCCGAATACGGGTCTACCTTATTACCTGTACATCGGCGTGAAAGCCATCGGCGACTACAAGATACACTACGATGGAAGCTGGATCCGAATCGACTGGGACCAGGACGGCTATATCGATTTCAAGGACAACAACGGGAACAGCGCCGGTCCCCCGAGGTTGTACTCGACACAATTCGCTGTGACCCCTGACGGTGCGGAATGGGCCATACCATACCTCGACGAATACAACGGTCCCTGCCAGTCGGAGCTGGACATCATCGTCCACATCGAAATCGAGCTGCCGGGCGGCGGAACCGAGACAACCACCTTCCCGGGCAGGGGCGGGTCAGGACCTTTCCTGTCCACAACCATCTGTCCGTGGGAGGAGATCGAGCCGGAACCACCTGAGCCCGGTGACTGGGGCATCAGGACCATCGGCTTCTGGAAGCACCAGCTGAGGTGCGCCCTTGGCATCTGCAACGGCCACCAGCATGTGCCCACAGAGAACCTCATCGCTTACCTGGCGTACATATCTGCTTCAAGCCAGATACCTGAACTGATCGATATGGACACAGATATGTATGCGGCCCTGGCACTGCTCGAGCTGAGAGGGCAGCACCCCATGTACGACAGGGCGGTACAGCAACTGCTGGCAACATGGTTGAACTATGTCTCCGGAAACGAGATGTGGGACTCGGACGGCGATGGTGTGCCGGATACCTATATCATCGACACCATCCTGTGGGCCGAGGCCGGACTGCTCGACGGTGATCCTACAAACGACGAGGACATCAAGGACACCCTCGACGCACTGAACAACTCGGGAGACGAGTGAGGCCATAAAACCCCTTTTTTTCTTTTTTTTTATTTTTTTTCCCTTTTAATTCACCGATTATTATATATGGGAATATCAGAATGGATGTACTTGGAATATAATCGTAACAAAACCTATTTAGAGGAAAAGCCCAATATCAATGGTGGTGAACCCATTGGGGAGGATGTTCAAGGAAAAGAGAACATTTGTGATTATCCTTGTTGCGTTTCTGATTTTCGTTTCCATGTCCGATTTTACAGGCTTTCTTAGCAATGAAACCCGGGGGACGGTCATCAGTGGCGGCCACATAACCGCGGATACTACGTGGGACACGGCCGGGGATCCATACCTCATAGAGGGCGACGTGATTGTGGACTTTGGGGTGACGCTCACCATAGAACCGGGTGTCAGGGTGAGGTTCAAACAGAATCTTTACCTGTATGTGGTGGGGAACCTTACGGCCCTTGGCAGTGCGGCAGACCCCATCACATTAACAGCCGATGTGGGCAACAACCTGGGCCACTGGAGGTCCATCAGAATAAACGCCTCGGGCCATCTGAGAATGAACCACTGCGAAATAAAACATGCGAAAAACGCAATTTACCTCTTCCATTCCCAAGGAAACACCATCGAAAACACGAGCATATCCCAGAGCAGTACTTACGGTATCTATGCCAGGGAATCGGACGAAACCAAGGTAAAGAACTGCGATTTAGGTCCCAACAACTGGATAGGCATATATATCCACCGCTCTTTGTACGGCGAGGTGGAGGGTTGCTCCGCTTTCATGAACGATTTCCAGGGCATCGCCGTGAGCGAATCCTCTCACATCACAATAACCAACACGGATGCGTACAACAACAATCAAAACGGCCTTCACGTGTTCGAATCATCGGACGTGACGGTTTCCGGCT
>CP070726.1:1388707-1392029 GCA_020350865.1 Thermoplasmata archaeon | reverse complement strand
GTGCTCATCACCGAAACTATCATTTATGAAATCCTCACCAACCTCATATTCCTCCACAACTCCAAGTCCTATATCTGACTTAGGCCATCTCTCGGGCAGGCCTTCCTTTTTCCTTAGATATTTCACCACGGGATCATGCATCCCGCCTGCGCCTAAGATGACCCTACCTTCCACCTCCTTTCCGTTTTTCAATCGAAGAGCGTAACCATTACCTTTTGCAGATACTCTTTTTACCTCGGCGTTCTCCCTGAGTTCTGCACCCGCGCTCCTCGCAAGATCGGCCAGCAGCGCATCGAAGTGAATCCGCCGGATATTGTACATGACCGCAGACCCAGGACTGTACTCTATAAAATATTGAAGACTCGGAGAGTACATCCTAGCCCTTAGACAGATGCTATTTGGAATCTTCTTAATACCATCTCTCACGTAGTCAAATCCATCGATAATACTCGGTCTTAACGCGCCTCCGCAGGGTTTGTCTCTTGGAAATGACTTCTTTTCGAGCAGAACTACTTTCAATCCTTTTTCTGCCATGTATTTGGCTGCTGTCGAGCCTGAGGGACCTGCCCCACAGATCACGGCATCGTACTTGACCATTCTATCATAAAAAAGTAAGATGGTGGTTGTATATATCGATTTTGTAATATTTTATGCCATTCTGTGGTCTTAAAATATTGAGATAATACTGTAAATTATTACTTGCATTTGCATTTGTGCCAGTCTGATCTTACCACTGCCAATCTATCCTAGATTCTATTCAATATGCCGTGTGCAATGTAACATGTCTATTATCGTGCCTTTCAAGGAGGTTGGTTTCAAGAATCCAGTTGCTCATCGTGCTCTACTGCGGGTTCCTCTTCCTCAATTGTGAAATCGTCCCATTCCTCCCCCGGCTCCTCCGCTGTTTCAACCGGTTCACCGTCGTCGGTTTCAACCTCCTCGAATTGAGTTCCCGATGATCTTTTTCGCAGGAATAATAAAAGGGTGATGATAACTGCGATTACAATCAATGCAACGATTGCTATTATTATAAAATCCCCTTCCATAGGGGGCTTTTCCCATCTCGATGAGTCGAGAGGATAATAATCCTTTTCATCGGTGACACCATCACCGTCGTCATCCAAATCGGCATTGTTGCCTATGCCGTCACCATCGGTATCCAGGGTCTCGTCTGGATCCAGCGGAAAGGCATCCTTTGAATCGGATGTACCGTCGTTATCGTCATCCAGGTCCTCGGAATCTGGGGAGCCATCGTCATCTGTATCCAGCCATGTCGTGAAGGACCATGAAAAGCCGTCACTCATCGAATTTCCTACCTCATCTTCGGCTGTTATACATAATATAACCACATATTTCGTGTCCTGGAGAAGTGAGTCCGGGAATATCAACGATAAATGTGTTATGTTGCCGTGCCACCCAAATTCAAGACCCTCGATCAAGGGGTTAACGGAACACTCAACAGCGAAGGTGTCTATGTCTATCGACTCGCTGAATTCTATCACCATATCGGCATTCGGGGCGACATCTACCGAATTATTTAGTGGTCTGATAGAGACAATGTGCGGTGCGGTGTTATCGATATTTATGCCCGTGTTTATTGAATTTCCGTGATGCCCCACTTCGTCCGTGGAATTGGCAGAAATAAAAATCCCCGTCAAATCCAGGGAAGAGGTGTCCCAGCAATAGAACCACTTGGCTGTTGCATTATCGTAGAGCCCGGGACCGATATAATGCCACATCCCATTATCAAAATAATGGAAATCCATGGATATGGCATCACTCTCGCAGATTGCGGTAATATTGCATATACCGGTGATAATCCCATCCTTCCTGGGGTTCAACAAATTCGGAATCGGAGGGGTATTGTCTATCTCAATATCTGTGGTTGTCCCTATGCCCAGGAGTGCCACATCGTCTGTTGCATATACAGATATTCTGACGTCGACCAGGTCCATATCCGAGGTGTCCCAGTTGCAGTACCAGAGTCCGGAACCCGAATCATACATTCCAAAACCCAATGAATGCCAGCTTTCATTGTAATAGAGGAATTCCATGGTCACAGTGTCTATGTCACTCAAGGCAGTTATGTTGTACGTGCCCGAAATGTGTTCACCGTCTGCAGGTGTGAGTAGTGCGGGTGTTGGGGCCGTGTTGTCGATCTCGATATTCAGGCTCGTGTCTACCCCTACAAGGCCCACTTCGTCAGTTGCATTCACATACACAATAACATCTGTCAAATCGAGGTCTGCAGCACCCCAATTATAGAACCATATGTCATCATTTGGGTTGTAATTCCCGCCACCAGCAAAATGCAAGGTACCGTCATAATAATAGAAATCCAGAGCCACTGTGTCCGAATCACTCAGTGCAGTGAGGTTGTAGATATCAGTAATGTGTTCATTATCGACAGGCGTGAGCAGAACGGGTTCCGGCGGTGTATCATCCAGTTCGATTCCGGAGGCGACATCCACCCCTCCAAGACCCACATCGTCCGTTGCATTCACGGAAATTATCACATCGATCGAATCCAAACCTGCAGTGTCCCAGTTGTAGAACCATGCGCCGCTGCCGGGGTCGTAACTACCTGTTCCAATGAAATGCCAAGAGGAATCACAGTAATGGAATTCCACGGTGATGGTATCCGGGCTACTATTGGCTTCGAGAATGAAGATCCCCGTGATGTGCTCCCCGTTTACGGGAGCCAGTAGGCTGGGGATTGGAGGGCTGTTATCTATCTCTATGCCTGTATTGGTTGTATTTCCCCAGAATCCCATCTCGTCTGTCGCGTTCACGGAGATCGCTATGCCAACCAAATCCAGACTTTCCGTATTCCAATTGATGAACCACTTTCCCTCCACTATGTCATAGCCACCGGTTCCTATGAGATGCCAGGAATCAACGTAATAATAGAAATCCACGTAAGCCGTATCGGTATCACTTACGGTCGTGATATTGTAAATACCTGTGATATGTTCGTTATCTGCAGGTGTTAACAGAACTGGTGACGGGGCAGTGTTATCAATCTCTATTCCCAGGCCGGAATCACTTCCCGTGTTACCCACTTCATCGGTTGCATTAGCTGATACTGTTATATCGGCCATGTTCAAGGCCGCAGTGTTCCAATTGTAGTACCATATGTCATTTCCGGGATGGTAACTGCCAAAGCCCAAGAAATGCCAGACGGTATCAAAGAAAAAGAATACGACATAATCCGTATCGGGGTCGCTTTCTGCCGTGATATTGTATAAGCCCTAGATGTGCTCGTTGTCCTGTGGTGCCAATAGGGTTGGTAGGGGAGCTGTGTTATCGATCTCGATTCCAT
>CP070726.1:1385600-1388607 GCA_020350865.1 Thermoplasmata archaeon | reverse complement strand
ATGTAGGCTATAGCACCATCACCGTCCTCAAAAACAACATGAACATAGTTGTCAAAAACCGCCATATTGGGTGACATGTCCCAACCGCTTGAATTGGATAATATCTTATCATTGCTCCAGTTCAGCCCATTGTCAATGCTTCTTTTATAGTAGATTTCGTAGTCTCCGGTTTTCTTATCGCTCCATACAATGTGGACATCATTGCCCCAAACAGCTATATCCTTGCCCCAGAGTTCTTGAGACCCGTCGCTCAGACATACCTCTCCTTTCCACCCAGGTAATACAGCTTCAACCTTTACAGTAGCATCAAAAATACCATCGAGACCTGCGAAAATGGCCATAACGATGACTGCACACACCGCAAGGTTCCCTGCTCTTCCTGCCCGCAATCCCTGCATCGCGCCCCTCCAAGGGAACCTATTATCATTTGTAGTATATATAGTTTGTATAGACAAGTTACATCTATATAGTTGCAAAATACATTTAATATATAAAGGGACCGCGATTTTGACTAAAATCCAAAAATTGCAAAAAATGTAGCTTCAAGGCGCAGTAAAGGCGCTCAGGTCATCCCCCTTGTGGTCCCAGACGTACATGAGCTGGCCGGAAATGGCGTCCACACCCGCCATGAAGCTGCCTTCATCGTTTTGGAACTGCAGGTAGTAGGCGTACCCCGTGCGCTCGATATTCAGGGATATGGTCAGGGAGATGCTCGGATAGATCATGTCGGCCTGCGTGCCGTAAGTCCAGCCATCATAGAATGCCACCTCCTCAAATCCATCGAAGGCCGCCCCGTTCACGTCCTGGTCGTTTCTGAACACGGCCTCGCTTCCAGAAAAGGACAGGACGGGGTCGAAATCTTCTGTCTCGAAGCTCAATTCGGAAAGTGAAACGGAATCATCCTCTATCACGGACAGCACACCACCGCTCTCTTCAACCACGATGTAGTGGCCCGTGTCATCCCCCGGCCGGCCGAAGGTGAGGTTCCATTTCGGATTGTTGGAATCCCCGGATTCATTGTAGTAACCGTTCGTCACGTAGGCACCCGAATGGGTCTGAAGGTAATCGGCAAAATCGCCGGACTCGATGTATGCATGGTCTATGGCCTCCTGGGGAGTCACCTCGAAACTGGATGACCCGTTTCCTATGTCAGGAATATAATCGTCGGCACTCCAGTTCACGAACTCGTAGCGGGAATCGTCCCGGAAGCGGAAATGGCCGTCCGGTGTATCCGCATCGCAGGTGCCGTAGGGGATATCTGTGGTGCCCCTCTCGAAGCTGTTCTCCCTGATTACGTTGTCGTAGAGCACTATGAGAGTCGTTCCCTCATCCTCGATCTCAACGAAGATGTGCGTTTTCACGGGAAAGGGGATGCCGTTTGCGATCCATAACGAAATGTACAGAACCTCGATGTTGTTCTCTGTCATGGTCGTATCATCCACACTCACATTGATCTCCAGTGCAGGGTATCCCTTCACATTGCCGGCAGAAAGAACCCTCCAGGTATAGGCCACGTCACCCATGATCTTGGTCTGCTGGTCACCTACTGAAAAGGTTCTGTCGGCTGACAGGTCCTCCACCCTGAACACGGCTGGCTCCTCCCTGAGGTTGGAGTAGGAGCGGAGCTCATCGTGTGAATTCACCCCTAAATCCGCACCTGCGGTAACCATCAAATCGCTCACCACATCCGAGAAAATGGACTTGTTTGTATCGAGGTCCAGGTACGTGCTGTCGGTAACCGTGAGGTCCCCGCTCATGGAGATCTTCTGGTTGTCGATGGTACCCCCGCCTTTGAGTTCGATTCTAGCATATATGTCCCCTGAAAGATCGAGCTCCAAGTTGTTGTACTTCTCAAGGGTCTCGTGGCTGTCGCCGAACCCGTCCTCCTGCGTGACAATGGACCTTGAGGAGGTTTCCATGAAACCCGTGTAGTCCATGTGAATGCGTTTTATGATAACAGTCCCCTGTCCGGTCTCAGCAGAGTACAATCCTTCGCTGTTCTCAAGATCCACGTAACCCTCCACATCGTAGGTGATCTCGTCCCCCACCTTCTCTGCGGGAATCGTAACTGTGAGCTCGGATACGGTGATGCCCTTGCTCACCGTATCTGTTCTTCCCTCCTCATCCCTCACCTGGAGCTCCACGGTGTATGTTCCCTCCTCCTCGTAGAAGTGCGTTGTTTTGCCGTTGAACCGGCCGTCCTGATGCGAGCTGGCATCTTCCTTATAGATATCCGACTGATCACCGAAGTCCCACCTGTACTCCACAATGCCCTTGTCGTCCGTGGAATTGGAGGCATCAATTACGACCTGCTGCCCTGCCATTGCCGAAGGGGGGCTCAGCGTGAGGGCTGCTTTTGGGTCCTGGTTCTGAAGAAATACAAAGTACACAGCAACTGACGAAACCACAGCCGCCAGGATGATGATCAACACGATGACTGCCGCTCCGACCGTCCTCTTTTTCGGCTCCTCTTTTGGGGGCGCCTTCACCGTCTCTTCCTCCACCACCTCGGCCTCTACGGCCTCTTCCTCCACGAAAGCCTCTTCCTCTGCGGCTGCGGGCTCTTCCGGAGGCCTCTCAAGTGAGATGACCACCACCCCCTCTTCTCCTTTACTTTCGAGTCCCTCCTCCACCTCGATTTCCTCCGGTTCCTCAGCCTCGGGTTCTTTTTCTGGAGGCCTGCCTAGGGTGATGACCACCACATCCTCCTCATCGGTCGGTGTCTCCTCCTTTTTCACCATTTCCGTAACCTTTTTTTCGGACTCTTCATCCTTTACTTTGAAGGGCTCCGTTTTCAGTTTCTTCATCTTAACCTTCTTTTTAACCTTCACAACCTTTTTGGCAGAATCCGAGTTTTCAGAAACGGTCATATCATGCCCCAACGATGTTTTCCCGCAGAAGTTGCCCTTACACATCCCGAATTTCTAAGGACCATGGAGACTATCTTGCTGGATGTATAAATAACTAACGGTATTATGGATAAAAGTGAGACCATTTTGGTACCTAT
>CP070726.1:1380465-1385500 GCA_020350865.1 Thermoplasmata archaeon | reverse complement strand
GGCGGGGACGGAACGGCAAGGGACATCATCGGTGTTATCGGGAAAGACATACCCGTAATCGGCATTCCTGCAGGTGTGAAGATGTTCTCCGCCGTATTAGCAGTGAATCCAGAAAGTGCGGCAGAGATTGTCCTTGGGTATCTTCGCGGCGATTACGATCTGATCGAGGCAGAGATCATGGACATAGACGAGGGGGCCTACAGGAAGGGCCGCCTGGATGCCAAATTATTCGGCTATGCCCTCACACCCTATGAACCAACCTTGGTTCAAGTCAGCAAATCAGTGTACGGCGGTGTGGACGAGGAGGCAGCCAAGGAGGAGATCGCACGGTATGTGGCGGAGCTGATGGGAAATGAAAAGGACACCCTGTTCATTCTGGGTGCAGGCTCCACCGTGGAGGCTGTCGGAGAGGAATTGAAAGTTGATAAGACCCTCCTGGGTGTAGATGCGGTCAAAGGAGGACAGCTGATTGCCAAGGACGTGAACGAGGCGCAACTGCTCGAACTGCTGGAAACCGAAGAAAAGGCGGTGATAGTTGTGGGTGTCATCGGTGCCCAGGGATTTGTTTTCGGAAGGGGGAATCCGCAGCTCAGCCCCGAGGTGTTAAGGAAAGTCGGAACGGACAACATCAGAATCCTCGCAACCCCGCACAAGCTTTCCCAGACACCCACCTTGAGGGTGGATACCGGGGATGTGGAACTTGACTGCCTGCTTTCCGGACACGTCAGGGTCATTATAGGATATCACGAGATGAGGATGGTAAAAATTGAAGGGGGAAAACCTAATCCTATTGCTCAATGAGGGCCCTGCTCAACGGAATTTGGGCCAGCAATGAATGTATCTCATCGCAGCTCACAATCCCGTCCTCGGTAATCATGTCTGTGATGAATCTGTGAGGCGTGATATCGAAGTACATGTTTTTCACGGCAATGACTGACGGGATCTCAAGGATTTCCCTGGGGTCTTTTTCTTCTATCTTCGGCTCCTTCAAATACCGTGAAGACAAAAATTTATTCCTCTCGCACAACACATAAAACGGGACATTAAATTGAGCTGCTGCAATGGCGAGGCCCTTGGTCCCTACCTTGTTTACCACCCCGTTTTCGCAGACACAGTCACAGCCCGTGAGAATGATATCCACATCGTCAAGTAGGTAAAATGCGGCCATGTCGGCAATCAAGGTCACCTCGATACCTGCCTCAGAAAGGAGCTGTGCCGTCCTCCTTCCCTCAAACAGTGGCCTGGATTCTGTGGCTATGACCCCAAATAAACTTCCTTTTTGATGTGCGAAAACAAGGGAATCGATCACTGTTGCGGAATAGCTGTGGGTGAGTATGGTATGCCTGTTTTCAATCAGTTTTCCAGCCTCTTTTTTAATCCTGTCCAATGCACTCTTTGAGGTGGATTGTATTTCTGAGGCTGCGGAATCCACAGCCCTCTTCATCTGAATTATCTTATCACCTCTGTTAATTCCCACCTCAAGTTTAAAAAGTATGATATTTACCGCGTTGAACAGGGGGGCCATGGACGGCTGGGCTCCTATCAGTTCCCTTCCGAAGCAAACCATGCTTTTGAAATACTCTCGGGGGTCCTTTGCATCACTGGCCTCGGAAAAGGCCTTGAAGGCTTCTACCCCCCGTTTCATGATATCCGAGGCACCCGAGGAGGTGTCTCCTCTTATTTCTAGCAGCAACTCACCTGCCTTCATCCTCACATCCCGCCAGATATTTATGATGGATTTTTCGTATTTGGAGCCGAAATTTCCCCCTCCAAGGCGGATGCGGCCACGGTGGCTGCACTGGCCAGGTATATCTCGCTTGAAAATGAACCCATCCTGCCTCTGAAATTTCTGTTAGAGGTCGAGATGCACCTCTCTCCCTCTCCCAGGATCCCCTTGTCTATGCCCGCACATGGGCCACAGCCGGGATTGCACACCACTGCACCTGCGTGGCTGAAAGCCTCAATCAGGCCCTCCTCCAGAGCTTGATTATATACCCTGTTGGAAGCGGGAATCACGAGCATGCGCACATCATCGTGGATTTTGTTATTCCGCAGTATATGTGCTGCTGCCCGCAGGTCCTCCAGTCTTCCGCTGGCGCACGAGCCCAAAAAGGCCTGATCGATTGTCTCACCCTCCACCTCCTCCACAGCCTTTACATTGGCGGGACTGTGGGGTAAGGCGATCTTTGGCTCGATATAAGGAAGCGATATCTCCAACTTGTTCTCGTAGTTTGCCTTTGCATCCGCCCTGTACATGTCGTACTCGGTTCTTGCCCTGGAATGAAGAAAGTTGTCTGTGGTGTCATCCACGGGAAAGATGCCCACCTTGGCTCCGGTCTCGTGGGCAAAATTGGCAACAGACATTCTCGCGTCCATGCTCATGTTTCCGAGACCAGACCCAGCGAATTGCAGGGCCTTGTACACAGCACCATCCTCACCCAACATGCCAAGGAGGGTCAGAGCGATATCGGTCCCAAGAATTTTGTCCTTTACATCCCCGGTTAGGTTCACCTGTATGGTGGAGGGCACCTTAAGCCATGTTTTACCTGTCTTCAGTATATAGGCGGTATCGGCTGCGCCCATACCTGTTGCAAAAGCACCCACAGCACCATACGTGGTTGCATGAGAATCGATGCCGATTACCACGGTGCCCGGAACAACATATCCCTCCTCCACCAAGAGTTGATGGCAGATGCCGGAAAATTCGTGGTATTGGTGGATACCGAAATCCTTGATGAAACTGCGCATTTGATCCACCATGACCGCCTGCTCGCCCGTGCTCGGCGGGCTGAAATGGTCGGCTATGAACACCACCCTGTCGGGATTGACAATTGCATCCCCATCAGTGAAATAATCGAACAGCAGGGGTGCGTTGCCGTCATGCACCATTACCAAGTCAGCTTCAACCTCGATTACCTCCCCCGGTCCCACACTTCTGTCCACCTTGTGGGACAGTATCTTTTCAGCAAGTGTTTGGGGCATTGCTCTCTACTCTCCTATTACTTTTTTTACTATCTCCCAGAACCTATCTTCAGGAAAGGCCAGCACTGTCTGACCGTACTCATCCAGGCCTTTGAGCATATCCGAAATGGGCACCTTTGAGGCGGTCTCCTTCTCCATCTTGATATTCGCTAAAATGGTGTCGACCTGTTCAGCTGTTACAGTTATACCCTTCATATCCAATAGATGCTTAACAGAAGATCCACCCGAATGCTTGCCTAAGACAAACTCCCTTTGCCTTCCCACCTCCTCGGGCCGAATGGGCTCGTACACGGCTGAATGCTTGAGCACGCCTGCCACATGAACCTCTGATTCATGGCGGTAGGAGTTCAATCCCGCAATGGGCTTTTGAGGGGAAAGGTAGATGCCAGATAACCTTTCAACCAGCTTGCATAGTTCGTAGAGCCTCTCCGTCTTTATCCCTGTTTTCACCCCGTACAGTTTCTCGCAGGCCATCACAACCTCCTCCAGGGAGGCATTGCCTGACCCGTCCCCGAGGGAATTGACGGCCACAGTGGGAAAGGATACCCCAGCATTGATGGCAGCCAGTGTATTTGCCGTAGCCAAGCCGAAGTCGTTGTGGCAGTGAACTCCGAAGGGCACAGAAGGACACGCATGCCTGATGGCTGAAACCATCTTCATCATGGAGGCGGGTGTGATTACGCTCACCGTATCGCACAAAATGATTCTTTTTGCCCCTCTCTCGATGACCTTGTTCAGAAGAGATAAGACAAAATCCATACTGGACCGCGACGTGTCCTCTGAAATGAAGTCAAAGGAAAGGCCTTGCCCACTGGCATATTCCACCGCTTCAAGGACCCGCTTCTCGCATTCCTGCTCATCGATGCCGTACTTGTGGTGGAGGTGAAACCTGCTTGTGGTGGAAAAGATGTACACCTTATCCACACCGCATTCCATGGCTATATCCACATCATCCCTGTTCGACCTGATGGTGGCCCCCACCTCGGCTCTCAGGTTCTCCTTGACAAGGGCCTTAATCGCCCTTCTTTCACCCTCCGAGAATATGGGAAATCCGGCGTCTATCACTGCAACGCCGCAGTCATCCATCAATTTGGCGATATCGATCTTATCATCCACTGTGAAGACAACACCTGGGGTCTGCTCCCCTCCCCGCATGGTCTCGTCCCACACGTAAACCCTATCGGGCAGCTTGCTTCTGTCCAGGAATTTGGTGTTGATGTCCACAATTAACTGCTCCTCAGAACCCAAAGTATCACCACCAATACGATGTTATTGATTGAGAAGGGACTTGGAGGCTAAAATATTTTTTGGGGTGTTGTGATACGGAATTATAAGGGACGGATTGAATTTTTTTTATCCATCGTTATGCCGTTATAGGGCGTCCATTGGGAATGTGGTAAACTTTATTGGTGAAAAGTCCCTTACACTGCCCAAAGCCGACAGCCCAGGGCGTGCACGAATGCTTTCTATCATTATCCCCACATACAATGAAAAGGAGAATATTCCAATACTTATGGAATCGATTTTCGATGTTCTATCCCAAAATAAGATAGAAGGCGAGGTAATCGTTGTCGATGATGATTCCCCGGACGGTACGGCGGAGGTTGCAGAGGACCTGAAAGCCGAATACAATGTTCAGGTCATTGTGCGAAAGAATGAGCGAGGGTTGTCCTCGGCCGCCATCAGGGGCATGAGGTCCGCTAAGGGCGATGTTCTCTGTGTTATGGATGCGGACATGAGTCACCCCCCGGAGGTCATACCGAGGATGCTGAAGCCCATCATGGATGGTAGCGCCGAGCTGGTCATAGGCAGCAGGCGCGTAAAGGGAGGTGGTATCGAGAACTGGCCTTTGAAGAGAAAGCTGGTTTCCAAGGTGGCATCCCTCATATCAAGACCCTTGACAAAGGTAAAGGACCCCATGTCTGGCCTCTTCATGCTCAAAAAAGAGGTGATAGAGGGCGTGGAGCTCAAACCAAAGGGCTACAAGATAGGGCTGGAAATCATTGTCAAGGGCAGATACGATAACGTCTTGGAAGTGCCTTACATTTTTAAG
>CP070726.1:1363222-1380365 GCA_020350865.1 Thermoplasmata archaeon | reverse complement strand
GGTCAATTATTCATTAAATGATGGGGGAAAGATACCCTTTTCAGACCCTTATAACATCTCTACTTCGGGATGGCCGGATGGCAATTATAAAGTTCAAATAAATGCTGTGGATATTGCTAACAATTCAAATTCCTCCTGGTATTGGTTTACAATCGAATTCAATCCCCCTGTAATCATTTTAAACAGCCCAGGAAACAATTCGGTTATCCCGGAAGGTACGACCTTAGATTTTTTCGTAATGGATAACAGTATTGCCAATGCAAATTATTCCATAAACGGAGGGGAAAATATCTCGTTCTCCAGTCCATTTGATATATCAACTGGGGAATGGACAGACGAAAATTATACTATTCAAATCAATGCCGTGGATTCGTATGGATACGCAAACTCCTCCTGGTATTTCTTTACTGTCGATTCGGTATCACCTTTCATCCTCTTGAACTCACCTGAAAACAACTCAGTTATTTCTCTTGGAGCGGTTCTAAATTTCTTAATAACAGACCTGCATTTACTGAGTGTTAATTATTCCATAAACGGAAATCCCGCCAATCCGCTTCCTGCCCCATACAACATCTCAACTGCAGGCTGGCTGGATGATAACTATGTCATTCAAATCAATGCAATCGATATGGCTGGGAATGCCAACTCCTCGTGGTACCTTTTCACCATCGAGACCGGCCCCCCATACATCTTTCTGAACACCCCTGCAAACAATTCGGTTGTGGTGAACGGCACAACCCTCGATTTTACGATTTCCGATCCAAACCTCCTGGAGGTCAACTATTCGGTGAATGGAGAGTCTCCGGTGTCCTTCTCGCCTCCCTACAATATAAGCACAGCGGGATGGGAGGACGGCGGTTATACCATCTTAATCAATGCGGAAGATTCGGTGGGCAATACAAACTCTTCCTGGTTCTTTTTTACCTTCGATTCTACCTTACCCATCATTCGGCTGAATTCCCCTGATAACAACTCCGTTATCCCGGCCGGAACGGAATTAAATTTTACGGTTATGGAGCCGAATCCGGCCCAGACAAATTACTCGATGAACGGAGAGCCGGCCATTCCATTCTCCTCCCCCTTCAATATCACCACTTCGGGATGGCCGGACGGTGAATACAATATAACAATCAACACAATGGATTTGGCAGGCAACTCGAATTCCTCCTGGTACCTTTTTACATTAGATTCCACAAAGCCTTTCATCATCCTCAACTCCCCTCAAAACAATTCATTCATCCCCAACGGAACCATCCTGAACTTCTCTATTGTAGATACCAACCTGAACCATGTTAACTATTCCGTTAACGGAGGGATTGTCACGCCCATTTCCGCTCCCTACAACATCCCAACCACGGGCTGGACGGATGGAGAGGATTATACGGTTTTGGTCAATGCGGTTGACAGGGCCGGTAACTCGAATTGCTCCTGGTTCTTCTTCACCTTCGATTCGACTCCGCCCACAATCGTTTTGAATGCTCCAGATAACAACTCGGTCATCCGAAAGGGTGTGATCTTAAACTTCTCTGTTGCAGATACGAACCTCATGCATGCGAATTACACTATCCATGATGGAGGTACCTTCCCTTTCTCCGACCCTTACAATATCATTACATCAGGATGGCCGGACAAGGATTATATTATTGAAATAGAGGCGGTAGATTCGGCCGGAAATTCGATTTCCCGGCAATTCCACTTCACAATCGATTCCACGGAACCGAGCATCATTTTGAACAGCCCTGTGAACACCTCGTTGATTACCAGCGGGACACCGCTCTATTTCTCCATAATCGATGCCAACATCAAACATGTCAATTACTCTGTGAACGGCGGGGCAAATATTACACTGTCCGTGCCCTGTGTCATCTCCACGGTGGGATGGGAGGACGGTAATCATACCATTCAAATCAATGCCCTGGACTCGGCAGGAAATGCAAGAACGAACTGGTTTGTATTCACCTTTGACTCCACAAAACCATTTATTAAGCTAATTGCCCCGGGCAACAACACGATCATTCAGGGTGGCACTGTACTTGATTTCACTGTAACGGATGAGAATCTCCTGCATGTGAATTATTCAATCGACGGCGAAATCGATATCCCCATATCCGAACCCTACGACATTTCTACCGCATTGTGGGATGACGGCGATTACGAGGTCCGAATTAATGCGATTGACTCGGTGGGCAATTCCAATTCCTCCTATTTCCTGTTCACAATCGATTCCACACCCCCATCAATATCAATCGATCCCTCACTGAACCATTCGACCATTCCCGTGGGGCATATCATCATTATCAATATATCGGGAGACGATGTGGCCGGCGTCTATTATTCTGTCGACGGAGGGGATGATAATCCCATTGAGTCTCCCTATGAAATCGACACGACGGGATGGTCTAATGGAAGACATACGGTGATCATAAAGACCAGTGACGCAATTGGAAACGAGGGGTCCTTTTGGCTCAAAATCACCATCGATGCCAAAGCTCCGTATGTGGATTACACAGTCCCGCAGAACCGCTCCACCGGCTTTCCAATAGAAGGCACCATCATCATCACATTCAGCGAGGCAATGAACCAGAGTGATTTTGAGGCCCTCGTTGATCTTTCGCCGTTCAATGAATTTGATATACAATGGGAATCCAACTCCAATGTGCTCATCTCCTTCTTTACCCACAACCTGGAGATGGGCACCGCCTACAGCCTCACGATCAGCGGAGACATCAGGGATGCCAACGGTGTTCCCATGGGCCCGGACTTCTGTTTGATGTTCACCACCGAATTCCTGGACACCGACGGCGACGGCACCCCCGATATCGAGGACGATGACGACGACGATGACGGTTATCCTGATGATGAAGATGAATTTCCACTGAACGAGACAGAATGGCAGGATTTCGATGACGACGGCATCGGGGATAACGCAGACCCTGATGACGACGGGGACGGACATCTGGATGCGGAAGATGCATATCCATTCGATGCGAATCGGTGGAAGGCAAGGGAGGAGCCGCAGCCCCTGAACATCACCTTGATAATCCTGGCCCTGGTCATAGCCATAGTTGTGGCTCTACTGCTCATCTATTTCCTGGTTTTAGCAAAAAGAGGCGGAGAAGAAGAAATTATGGAATTTGAGGAAATGGAGCCCCTGGAAACCTCTGAAGGCGAGGAAGAAGGGAGTTCGGTGGAGGAGAAGGGAGCCACAGACGCAGCGGAAATTGATGAGCCCGAGACAGAAGAGGAAGTTACCTTTGAGGAATTTGTTGAGGAGGAGCAAGAACCAAAACCAAAAGATGAAGAAATCGCATTCGAAAAGATAGTTGAAGAGGAAATACCAAAACCCCCGCCTCCACCGCCTCCGCCGCCACCCAAAAACAGCCGGACCTAATCCTTGGCCATTCTCCCGAACCCCTTCTCCCCAGTCAGTTCCCAGTCCTCGACAATCATCTCGCCGCGCACGAACGTGAACCTGGGGAAGACGGCTGTGAAGCGCTCGTAAGGTGTCCAGCCGCACTTGTAATGGAGCTTCTTGGTTTTTATTTCTTTCTCCTTTCTCATGTCCACCATGATGATGTCGGCGTCCCTTCCCACCTCCAGTACGCCCTTGTTCAGCCCGAACATTTTAGCCGGCCTTTCACTTACCGCACGAACCAGTTTGGACAGGTCCAACCGGTCCAGCTTCACATGCACGAGCAGTAGCGGCAGCATTGTCTCCACGCCGGGAACGCCGGAGGGCGCCTCCGTAAATTTCTCTTTTTCCTCCGGGGTGTGCGGGGCATGGTCCGAGGCGACTATGTCTATCTCGCCCTTTGAAAAGGCATCCCACAATGCCTCCTGGTCCTTCATATCCCTGAGGGGCGGATTGACCTTGCCCCTTGCCTCTAGGTTGGCCCTATGGTTGAGTAACAGGTGGTGAGGGGAAACCTCTGACGAGACATCCGCCTTTCTCACCAAGTCCACACCTTCCATTGTAGAAACATGACAGATATGCAATTGGGGTTTGGGCCAGAGGGCCAAGACCTTCTCTATGGCCTGGGCCTCGCACTGGTTGGGTCGGGATTTGTGGTGGTCCTCCAAGGTCTCCGGTTGGGCGGTCTTATCTATCAGATTATTATCCTCGCAGTGCACTGCGACCTTCTTTTCCGTCTTGTCTATTCTGTTAAAGACATTACCAAGGGCCTCCCAGTCATCAAAGAGCAGCTCACCTGTGGTGGTGGCCAGATAGATCTTAAATGCTGTTGCCAGCTTTGACAGTCCTTCGATATCTGAGTCCTTTGTAATACCGGCATAAATACCGAAATCGACATGGGCCTTTTCCGAGGCCAACCTGATCTTTTCATTGAGGGCATCCACTGTTGTGGTGGGCGGTTGGGTATTGGGCATATCGAGCACGCAGGATATCCCTCCATGGGCGGCGCAGGCGGTTCCTGATTCGAAATCCTCCTTGTGGGTCATCCCGGGCTCGCGGAAATGTACATGTGCATCCACTGCTGCGGGCAGGACGAGCTTGTCCCCGAAATCGTGGTGTTTATCGCCCTTCAATATCTTCTTGATATCCTTTATCTTGCCGTCCTCGATACCGATGGCGCATTTCTGAAGCCCGCCTCTCACAAAGGCATTTCCCTCTATGACCACTTCCATCGTTAATCCCCCAGTTGTTTCAAGACGACCTCCCCGTTCGGCTCGGTCTCAGCAAATATCTCGGCAGTGAATTTGTATATCTTTGTACCCTCGGCAAGCCAGCAGTCCGCAGGAAGTCCTGCCTTCATACAGGTATGCGAGAGGAACTCGTCCGTCTTCCACTTCCATTCCGCAGGTACCTGGGGAAGGAGCAGACCCTTTGCAATGCCCCTCTCCACAATGAGCCCGTCCCTGCCTATCTTCACCTCTTTAACGTACTGCTTGGGTTTATCCACCTGAATCAGCTCGGGGGGCGTGAGCAGGGAGACCTCTATTACGAGGCCGTCCAGTTCATCCTCCCTAACAGGCGGGAACCTCGGGTCCCTGAGGGCTGCACTCTGGGCCGCGCCCTCCAGGGCCTCGATTAAGGGAAACACGGGCTCGGGATAACCAATGCAGCCCCTGAGATTGTGCTTGGGAAAGGTGCTAATGGTGACAAAGACCCCCGATTTCTGCTTGAATATCTCGGGGGCTGCGTCAATGGCGTACTCCCTGCCCGAGGCTCCCGCTTCAACGATCTTCCTTGCCGTTGTAACGGCGAACCTGCCGTCTTCCAGGGAATACATGGTATCACTGCAAGCAAGGTAATGCAACTGCAGGCATTTATAGTCTATTGTTGTAAAATTTAAATAAAATCACCCCCATGGGTTTGTGCCATGAACCATGGGGATACTTCCTATCAATTGGACGAATTGACCGAGGTCATCGGCAAAGAAGACCCGGAACTGGCCGAAAAATACGCGGAACTGTGCAACAGTATCAAACAGTGTAGAAGCTGTATCGTGGCCTTTTCGGGCGGAGTGGACAGTGCGCTGCTTGCGTACCTATGCAGCCGGTTGGGTCCAAAATGCTTATGTGTCACAGCCGATTCCCTCACACTACCCCGAAGCGAATTGTCGGAGGCCAGGGCTTTTGGGGTAAAATACGGCCTGAACCTCCGTTTTATTCAGCACAACGAGCTTTCGGACGATAGATTCGCAAAAAACGATGAGAAGCGCTGCTATTACTGCAAGGACGGATTGTTCACTGTATTAAACGAGATCAAGGATAAGGAGGGCTACGAATGCATATTCGACGGCTCCAACCATGATGACCTGGATGATTTCCGGCCTGGAAGGGAAGCTGCAGTGCAAAATAAGGTAAGAAGCCCACTGCTTGAGGCCAAAATGAGCAAGGAGGACATACGCAAGGTTTCAAAGGCCCTTGGCCTCTCCACATGGGACAAGCCCCAGATGGCATGTCTCTCTTCCAGGTTTCCAAGACATACTCGCATAAACGAGGAGGACCTCAAGCGTGTGGAGAAAGCCGAGGAGGCCGTTAAAGCATTGGGCTTTCGGGATGTGCGTGTGAGAATCCACGGGGAGATTGCGAGAATCGAAATAGGACGCCAGGAAAAGGTGGATATAGAGGGGCTGAGGAAGGCCATCCCCGCAATCAAGGCTCTCGGCTTCAAATATGTGGCACTGGACCTGGAGGGTTATAGGACAGGGAGTCTAAACGAGTAGATATTGCCCTTTTTTATCCGGTTTTAAGGGGAATTTGACCTTTAATACGGGCAAAAATCCTACCAGATAATATTTATAATACCTTTTCTTATTAGAAAAGTAGATATGCTATGAAAACAATTCAAATATCAAGGAGTGGGCTTGTATCCTTGCTTGTGAACCGAGGTATACAATGTGATGAATCACGGAACTAGGGCGCCGGAAAAATCAGGGAAAATGAAATAGGAGGTCATGCAAGCCACCCTCAAGAAAAATGCGAAACCTATGCCGCAGGTAAGGGTTGGACATGTTCCCGGATGAAAAGACATCAAGGAGAGGAGATGTGCACAAGCATGGGAGGATCTTTTCTTTTACGATGAGCATGACCCTCATATCCAGCATGCTTTTAATCGGCATCACCGTACATGTTCCCAATACATCCGCTGCTATTCTCACCCATGACAACGGTAATCTATGGGTCGAGCAGGTCACAGATTTCGGGCGGATCCTGAAGGGATTCACATGGCAGGGGCAGCCTCAGGACGTACGGGACCCCATAATCACCTTCGGGTACATCGGTCTGGTAATGGATCAGGACAACTACGATCATGATCCGGGGACTTTGAATATTGCGGATTCCTACTATTCTGTCTGGCCCTATGCCCAGGAGGACGATCTAACCCATGTCACCTCCCTGGACATGGTAATCGATGACGGCACGATAGAGAAGAGCTATGCCTCCCTCAAGAACACCGGTGCCGGAACTGGTGATCCCAACGACATCCTCATCAATCAGACGACGTGGACGGTAATAAACAAGGACTGGGCCATAATTCAGTGGTCCCTGTTGAACATGAAGACCGAGACAATTACCAATATTTCCTTTGGATTGGAGTTGCCGTTATCAATTGTGGGGGCAAATGGCGGGGTGGGCGGTGATCCGGGTGACGACCATGACGGTTATGACCCTGGAACCGGCACATATTGGGTCCAGGACGACAGCGGTACCACCATCGGATTCGGCCCGGGTATTGCCTCCGATCCCATCACCCATTATTTTTCAGCGGATTACCATGACACATACACATGGGACGAGTACAAGCTGCTGTATACCGACGACACGTGGCTCTACAACCGACTCCACGCACCAAACAGCGTGGTGGGGGCAACACCCGGGAACCGCTCATCCTCGGTGGGATGGGACGATATCACGCTTGGGCCCGGCTCATCAAGAACACTCACCTTGGTCGTTGCGGTAAACAGCACGTTCGGCAACATGATCACCGCACTGAAAGATGCGCAATACTACTACAAGCACCAAATCACAGGCTTTCGAATAACTGAATTCTCGGATGGCGACTCGGGGACCCAGCGCATCGAGGTGTACAATTACGGACGCGGGGCCACAAATATGTCAGGTGAAGGATTCTTCCTTTCGGTTGATGGAGGTTCCTCCCAGCTGGCGGGCAGTTGGGACAAGGTTCCGCTCCCCATCTACGAATATGGTGTCTTCACCCTTGATTTCGGGGAAAACATCGGGCAGGAAGGAGGGACAATCGGCCTCTATAAAGATGATGGAGTGGACATCAGTCTAATGGACGAGGTGTCGTTCGGCCGGAAGGGCACTGCCCCCGATCCTTTGGGCGGTGAGTCCGTTGCAAGACGGTATGGTGCGTACAAAATCGATTTCATTGATGAGTGGATCCGCAATGGCACAACGGGCCCCACTTGGGGCGCCGCAAACGATATCGGTGATATCATACCTTCACCGCAGGTGGTGCTCAACAGGGTGATGTTCAATCCGAACGACCCCGCGGAAGCGTATGTTGAGCTGATGTACACGGGGGGCTCCCCCGAGGACATCTCCGGGTACCGGATCGTCTGCGACAACGAGTTCATCATACCCTTTGGCACCGTTCTTGACCAGAACAGTAGATATTTCGTGCTAAACCGATCCAAGATGCCTGTTTTCTTCGCAAATATGAACAACACCTCGGACAACGTCTACCTGTACGACAACTCCGACAACCTCCTTGATATGGTGGGATGGAGCTCTTTGCACACAAAGGGACGCTTCATGTCAAGGATGCCTGAAGGTGCGGGCACGCATCAGGGCTTTGATGACTCCACTTCAATGTTAGCAGACTGGGTCTTCGACCAGGTTCCAACCATGATGATCACCGAGTTCTCGCCCGATTCGGAGCAGGTGGAAATCTACAATCCCAGGGGCGGGGACAAGGTCCCAGGGACTCCAGGCACATCAACCTGGAAGCTCTCCGTGGAGGGTGGCGACATGATCGGAAATTGGGGCCCAGATCCCATCCCTTCCGGAAGTTATTCCGTCTTCACCAGGACGGGAGGGGCGCCTATAAATAATGAGGGAGATGTATTTGATCTGATCTTCACAGAGGCCGTTCCAGTGGAGAGCGTTCCCTTCGGCACAAGGGGTGTTGCACCAGATCCTCCTTTGGGAAATTCCACAGCACGATACTGGGATGACGGTATTATAGGATACAGTGATGAATGGACGAAAAGTTCCTCGTCTGGCCCCACGTGGGGCAGCCAAAATGATGTCTTTCCCATAAATCCATCCCCCCTGATAATCCTGAACGAGGTAATGTTCAATCCAATAGCACCTGACGGGGGATATGTGGTTATCATCAACAAAGGGCTGGGAGGAACCATCAACATAAAGGACTACTATGTCGTATGCGACAATGTATACCAGCTCTCAGGTTTCGGAGATATACTGCTGGATTCGTTCGAGAGGCACATCATCAAATACAACGGTGCGGACCCTGCACTGACAGCATTATTCCAGAATATGACCGCACAACGCGATAATGTCTATCTACTTGATAACAATGGACTCCTTCTCGACATGGTTGGATGGAATTCACCGCATGCCCCGGGCATGAGCGTGCGCAGGGTGCCCGATGGAGGCGGCGCATTTCAAGGCCATAACGACACCACCTCGGAAGCTGCCGGTTGGGTTTTCGATTCCAGCTTACAGGTACTTGTAACCGAGATATCTGATAATGAATCTGCGGTGGCACATATCGAGCTCTACAATCCCTGGTATCCGCCCATCAACTTCGGTTCCGGTGATTTTTACATTGATTCAGGCTCGTATGGAACCCTTTCAGGCATATGGTCCATCCCCACTGCAAATCCTGACGGCTACGCCCTTTTCAATGTCACCATTCAAGGGGGTTTGAATCCTGAAGGGGACACCATCACACTCTTCCAGAAAGGTGTCGTAATCGAACAGATCTCATACGGTCTTGCAGGCACAGTTCCAGACCCGTTACCTGATGAGAGTGTAGCGAGATACTGGGATGGATTCATCTATACAGATGTGTGGGAAAGGAATTGGACGATGGGGCCGACCTTCGGCTTTCAAAACGATGTGCCCATGGCAAATCTCACTTAAACTTTGATTCTGAAGGAGGTGCTCTTCAAACCTAGTATTCATGAAAACGCGTATGTGGAGATATACAACAAGGACGGTATGGCAATAAACCCCACCGGATACAAGATCGTCTGCAATACCGAGTACATCATCCAAAGCGGGGAGTTCCTCGGAAAGGCCAATCGTTACGTCTATCTTATCAATAATTTGGACCCCTCATTCTTCCAGAAAATGAAGGCCTCCGGGGACAATATTTACTTGTACGATACAAACGGCTCTCTGGTGGATATGGTGGGCTGGAGTTCCCAACATGGTGCAGATTTAACCATGACCAGAAAACCCGACGGAAGCGGTACAAGAGACGGATACGACGATATCACATCCATTGCAGCAGGATGGCAGTTCGATCAGACCCCCACAATCCATCTCATAAATGTTTTTCCGGATGCGGAGAGGGACGGCCATTGGGGCCAAGAGGTAGTATATGATTTTATCATAATAGAAAACAAGCACGACAACGATGATGTAATCGACATAAGCAACATCTCCCAACCCGGGGGATGGAATGTCACAATTTCCGATTACAACGGGGTCCCGCTGACCGACTCCAACGGCAACGGTCTGCCTGATATATTCATTCCGGCCGGCGGGCAGGTGAACTTCACAATGATGGTGATCGTGCCCACAGATGCCCTAATCGGTGACAGTGAAACCACGACGATTACGGTCCGATCAACTTTCAATCCCCTGTTTACAGATAATGTCACCATGGTAACCACGGTGGTGCTGCCACCACCGATATTCCAGACGGTCACCTTCCCGGTGGACAGTTTTATTATCCCCATGGACGATAAACAAAACGATGTTCTCAAGGCATTCGGATTCATACACGCTCTTCTGAGGAACGGCAGGACAATCTATAGGATCATCGAACCGCCAGATGTAAACATCTTCACTAACTCTCAACCTGGAGGGGCTCTCTTTCAGGGCGGACCTGTACTGCTCATGCCCTCAGAGGACATTACTGTAAATTCGGTCCATCTGAACTTCCCATCGGTGACCCTTGACAGAACGATTGCCCAAATTACCTCAAGCAGGGTGGATATCATCTACAAGCCCACCAATATCCTGATAATCTACGGGCAATGGGGGCATACACAGGACCTGCTTTCCGATATGGAGATCCCCTATACTATGGTTGATCAAACGGATGTGGTAAACGATCCAGATATGCTGTTCGACTACAACCTGATCGTCGATGACTGCCCGGGATGGCAAGGGAGCGTTCCCTCTGAGGTTGCTGATAATTTGCAGCAGATAGCAAACTCCGGAGGCGAGATCATATTCACCGATATCGCACTTTCGGATATGGATGCTGTCTTTCCCGGACACATACCTGTTACCTCCAATACCGATGGTACATGGGAATGCTCTGTGTACAACCTACCCGAGTTTCCAGGGCAGTACTACGGGCCCGAAACCCTGGACATCTATACGATGTCGGGAGGGAGGATCATGGACACGCCCACAGACCAAAACGTAAGAATCATGGTGGATTCAAACAACTATAACGGTCAATACAGGGTCCTGGCAGCCTATTTCTACCTGGGCACCAGCATCGATAAGATGGGTGTTGTGGAGGGATTCGGCTATCACCCCGGAGACCAACCTCCCGAAGCACGGATACTGGCCAGTGTCTTTTTCGGTAACAAATTCGTCCACATAGCCCCATCTCACAACGTCATCGATGTTGAGCCCCCCACACTGTTCATCGAAGTGGACGAAGACAATATCACGCTCAATTGGACCCAGTCCTCGAAGGTTGGACTCTCTCACTACCTGATCTACCGTGCGACTTCACAGACCGGATTCGATTTCTCGGATCCATGGGTCAACACATCACAGCATGACGACCATGGTGTACTGCCCTTGAGAACGACGTGGAACGACACAGGGGCTGCAATGGATAATGCCCCCCAGGAGTTCTATTATATCATCAGGGTGGTCTCTGATATCGGAGATATCAGTTCCACCTCGAGAACTGTTGGTAAATGGACAAAGACTTTCTTACCCGGTGTTTCCTCGTTCTCCATGCCCCTGGAACCGTTGAGCACCTTTACTGCGGACGATTTCACGTCAGAGGCCGGAGCCGATTACATCAAATTCATGGATTCCTCCACCCACACCTGGATCCAACATGATTTAGGTGAGGGGAATAACGACAATGGAGAATTGAAACTGGGGGAGGGCTACGAAGTGAAATTCGCAGACCAGACCACCTATACCTTCACGGGCATGCCGGGTGCCATGATCATGTTCGACGACGATCCTGGGTTCTTGGGCTTCAATTATGCCAGTGAGGCAAGGAACCTCGCGATTGAGATCCAGGCAAACGGAGATGTGAACCTGACCTGGCAGGAACCGGCAAGCATGGGGGTCGATGATTGGTACGAGGTGTATTATTCGAATTCGAGGGACGGCTTCTTCGGGACTTTCGATGCGGACTATTTCCTGGTTGATCCCATCATCAATTATGGTGTAAACACAACCACCCATACGGGCGCCCAGGCCCATGTCCCGGGCACACAACTTTACTACATGGTGGTCCCCTTCAATGCACTGGGTATACGAGGTGCCGGTACTTACAGCATCGGTATCTGGACGGAAGAATATCTGGCTGAGTATGATACTATGGGTATTCCCCTAAAACTGGAAAGCAACTGGACTGCAGATTGGTACTGCCACAGCATTCCGGAGACAGTGGGCATCAACTACTTTGTTTACAGCCAGCAGCGCTGGGGATGGCACTCCACGAGAATGCCCTCCGGTGCGTACGATACGCTGTTGGTGATGACAGGAGGCTATCAAATCTCCACCTCGAACACCACTAAATTCACTTTTATCGGGATTTAAGGGCTTTCTGCAGGGAAAGATGGCGAATCCTTCGAATTTGACCCCTTTACAGCGGAAAACGCAGGAAAACTCTCTCCATAATACCTGAGGAGTTTTTCAATCAGAAAAGTAGATAAGGAATGAAAGCGTTCAATTGTCCACGAATGCCATAAGAAACAACACATTGGCTAGGAGTGGGCTTGAGTCTTGCACGAAAACAGTGGTTTGTCAGGATAACGGATTTTGACACCAGGGCGCTGTACGAACTTGACCAACCGAACACAACTTCCATCCGCTGGAAAAGGGCCATCCAAACCGTTGATAAAATAATCACATGATAAGGTCGGGGGGTTGGGCATGGTAAATGGACATAAAATGGCAAGAAGAGGCGTCATATTCCCGCGTCGGAGGGCTTTTTCGATTGCTGCCAGCGCAATCCTTTTATCAAGCACCCTTCTAATCGGCATATCCATGCCCGCACCCAATGCCGCAGCAGATATTATGAACCATAAGGTTGGCAACCTCTGGATCGAGCAGCTCACCGACTTTGGGCGGATTCTGAAAGGATTTACCTGGCAGGGAACTCAGCCGCAGGACATGCGCGACCCCATGTACACGCTTGGTTACTCGGGCCTGGTCTTGGACCAGGATAATTACAACCACGTCGCAGGCTCGGAAAATATTGCGGATTCCTACAAATTCTGGCCGTACACCTCCCAAGACGACCTTGTGGTCACCAAGGGATGCACCATGATTATCGATGATGGCACAACACAGAAAAGTATAGGCTCCTTCAAGAACACGGGCGTCGGGACAGGTGATCCCAACGACATACTCATCAATCAGACGGCCTGGACCGTTGTGAACAAGGACTGGGCCATCATCCAATGGTCACTTCTAAACCTAAAGGGCTCCGTCCTCACGAACGTGTCCCTCGGCCTTGAGCTGCCCCTCTCTTTTGTTGGGACGAACGGGGGGGTAGGCGGGGATGCGGGTGACGATATCGACGGCTTCGATGCCTCAAACGATGTGTACTGGGTTTCGGACGACAGCGGGACAACCATTGGTTTCGGCTCAGTAATTCCTGTTGATCCCATAACACATTACTATTCAGTGGATTATCAAGATACATACTCATGGGACGATTACAAGATGCTCTACCAGGACGATACATGGCTCTACAACCGGCTTCATGCATCAAACAGTGTGGTCGGAGCCACCCCCGGGAACCGCTCCTCCACTGTGGGATGGGATGGCATCACCATAGACCCAGGCTCATCAAGAACCATCACCTTGGTGGTGGCTGTAAACGATACTTATAACAATATGATCAATGCGATTAAGGATGCGCAATTCTATTACAGATACGTATTAACCGGTTTTCGCATAACCGAATTTTCCGATGCTGACTCGAGTACCCAGCAGGTGGAGGTGTACAACTGCGGCCGCGAGGCCACAGACATGTCCGCAGAGAATTACTTCCTTTCAGTGGACAGCGGGGCAACACCTCTGTCGGGAGATTGGGATATGGTGCCGCTTCCAACCTATGAACACGGGATTTTTACACTGGACCCGGGAGAAAATATCGGTCCAGAGGGTGCAACAATCGGCCTGTACCGGGATCTAGGGCCAGGAGGCATTCAACTAGTGGACAGTGTTTCATACGGTCCGAAAGGTAGTGCACCTGACCCATTGCCCGGTGAATCCACTGCCTGCTATTGGGATGAACCCATGTGCATGTACGGCAATGATTGGACGCGAAACCCCACTCCAACCTTCGGAACAAAGAACCATGTCCCTGCCATCAATCCAACAACCATGGTCGTTATAAACGAGGTGATGTTTTACCCAGGGGCCACGAATGGGGGATATATCGTCCTTATCAACAAAGACCCATATGACAGTATCAATGTGAGTGATTACTACATCGTCGGTGATACTGAGTTTCAGCTATCCGGTTTCGGAGATATTGTGCTTGAGCCTTTTAACAAATTAATCATCGAATATTCGGACTACGGTCCCCTCTTCGACAGCATGGATTCCGGGAGTGATAATGTTTACCTGTACAACAGCACGGGATCTCTTTTGGATATGGTGGGATGGAGCACCCCGCATCTCCAGGGGATGAGTGTTAAAAGAACACCGGATGGCGATGGATTGAATAACGGCTACGATGACGCCACGTCGGAGGCTGCAGGCTGGGTGTTCAATACACCGGTGGAGCTCATCGTAACCGAGATTGCAGACAGTGAATCACCCACAGCCCGAATCGAGCTTTACAACGTTTGGTATCCGCATGTGAATCTCACAGTCGGTTTCACTTTGGAATCCGCATCATCCGGGGTCCTTGCAGGGACGTGGTTTCCTTCCGTCGTAGACAGCGATGAATACACCGTTTTTACTGTGTCCACACCAAACGGCCTTGATGCGGAGGGGGATACCATAAGCCTGTACCAGCATGGCACCATAGTAGAGGAAATATCGTACGGTTTGAAGGGTGTTGTTCCGGATCCACTGCCGGATGAGAGCGTGGAGCGGGTGATGTACCTCGGCAATTATACAGATGCATGGTCCAGAAACTTCACCACAGGCCCCAATTTCGGCTCGCAAAACGATGTCCCTCCCACCTATCCCGATTCGTCCGTCGTTTTAAACGAGGTTATATTCAATCCCGTTGCCAGTGCTGACGGCTTTGTGGAGCTCTATCTCAAGTACGTCAGCCAAAACATCTCGGGCTTTCGAATCGTGGGGAACACAGAGTACATCATACCGGAAGGCTCCTTATTGACTCCCGACGACCCGTTCTTCTACCTAACCTACTTGAATCGCCCGACATTCTTTGATTCCCTGGATCCGTCCGGCGACAACCTGTACCTATACGACAACAACGGCAGATTCCTTGACATGGCAGGCTGGAGCTCATCACATATACAGGGAAAAACCATGTGCAGGGTTCCCAACGGATACGGCACGCGTGATGGATATGATGATGCAAGCTCCACTGCCGCAGGTTGGGTTTTCGGATGCTCTCCAACCATTCAGCTTGTCAAGGTCAGCACCAAGGGACCCGTGAGGTACGGTACCTTCGGCGAGGACTTGTATTTTAACCTGACAATCACCAACAAACAGGAAGTGGACGATACCGTCGTAATTTCCAGCTCCACCCAGAACGGATACGGTGTGGTGATCCTGGATGAGACAGGAACGTCAATGATCGACAGGATTTTCGTTTCCGCGGGTTCCACCGTCAAAATTATTGTTTGGGTCATTCTACCGTCTACCATCCCATTTTCGGAACGGGATAACATCACCATCTCAATACAATCGGAGAACACAAGTCGATACTGCGACAGCATTGTGCTGGAGGCGGTAGTCCTTCCATTCATATACCCTCAGAAATCCATATCCCCCCAGGAAATCTACCTCAGCGGTACGGGTCATGACGAGTTAATCACCATTACATTGAATCTCACGGGCATGGGCTCCATAATCGAGTTCATGAAGTACCAGGATGTGATATTCTGCGTGGACACTTCGGGGAGCATGACAAATCAGGCCATATTCCTCATCAAAGACGGGCTGATGGGTTACGTGGACAGAATGGACCCCGAGGATGCGGGTGCCGTCGTTGTATTCAACAGTGGTGCCTGGCTCATGAATCCCCTTACAAATGACCACGCTTCGCTGAAAGATGATATCATCAACATCCCCGGTCCAGGAGGGTCCACCTACATGGGAGAGGCTCTTGACGAGGCTATCGATGAGCTGCTGGCCAACGGCAACACAAGTCACATACGGGTCATCATTCTTCTGACGGATGGAGGTTGGAACGGTCTCATCAATCCCATTGACCAGGCTTACCGTGCCGCTTCGAACAACATCACCATCTTCACCATAGGCTTGCAGCCAATCTTCCCCTACGTCCTTGACGAGGCAACGTTGAGGAGCATTGCGGATATAACAGGAGGTCAGTACTTCTACGCGGAAAACGCGGATCAGATACCCGAGATCTATCAGGTCATCTCCGATTACATCGGCGATATCGCAGGCAGGGACACGGATACCACGGATGCAAAGCCCATGATAAGGGATGTTTTGCCCCCCTGGATCGAGCTTGTGGGCGGGAGCTTCTCCTTGGACCCTGAAACAAACTACATCAATGAAACAGGATACAGGATACTGGAATGGAATCTCAGCCAGCTCCAGATAGGGGAGAGCTGGGAGGTCACGTTCCAGGTGAAGTCCACCGTGTTAGGTGAGGTTCTCACAAACGACCTCAATACATCGAGGGTGTTTTACGTCGATTACTTTGACCGCGATATCTTCAAGCTGTTCCCAGAATGCCTGGCAAACGTGCTGCCGCCCTCACCACTGCCTCCCAAGCTTCATATCGACATTTTACCCGGTAAGGATGACATCTATCTGTACTGGGACGAGCCGATTACACCTGGAATACATCACTACCTGATCTATCGAGCCACCTCCCCTGTCGGATTCGACTTCTCTGTTCCGTGGGTGGATACGAGCAATATACTGGCGAACGGGACGGACCCCCTGGATAAGCTGGTCATTCCCCTGAGGCGCTCCTGGAATCACACAGGTGCTGCCGATTCAAATGACGCTATCAATTATTCACAGCAGTGGTACTACTGCATGAGATCCGTCAATACCC
>CP070726.1:1357730-1363122 GCA_020350865.1 Thermoplasmata archaeon | reverse complement strand
CCAGTGTTTTCATAGGCAGGTTCGGCTATCCCAAGGTGGCAATCGGCCCCATGATACCCCCTGTCCACGGGGATACCTCCCTCATGGACACCCCTGAGATGTGGCTCGGCAAGAGGATAGACGACATCATAGATTTCAGGACAAAACTGGTGAGGGGGAAGTTCTCGGTGGACATCCACGATGTTGAGAGCTCCAACAGGATAGTTGAGATAACCCGGGAGCTGGCACTGGCCAGGGAATCCCCCACCGTGGATGCCAAGTTCCTCAAGAGGCCCTGGGGAAAAATCGCACTCTCGGATGAGGTACAGCCCCACGGCCCGTCCGCTCCCCTGAGGAAACTGGATGTGGACAACATCAAATACGAGTTCAGAATCGAGAAGGCCTACTACGATACGGACCTGAAGGCCAGGGACGCTGTTGTGGGGCTTTTCAAGGGAAATGTCATGGTCTCACATATTCAGAAGGCCTTCAGTGTGGGGGCCTTCGGGGAAGGGAGGAGAAGAAAGTTCGTTCCCACCAGGTGGAGCATCACGGCAGTGGACTCCATGCTGGGGGAGCACCTGATGGACTTCACCAGGGCAAACCCCTGGATCAACGAGTACCGGATCTACGAATCGTACCAGCTGGATAACCGATGGCTCGTGTTCATGATGCCCTCGGAATGGTGCTACGAGCTCATCGAGGCATGGTACCCCAACACTGCCTGGAATCCCTTCGGCAGGGAGATTTCCATCTTCAACAGCTATGAATTCCACGAAGGGCGGACAACGTACGCCGAGATCGGCGGATGCTATTACGCGGCCAGGCTGGCCGTAAACGAGAAGCTGAACGAGGAGAGAAGGCAGGCCGGAGTGGTGGTTCTGAGAGAGGCGCATCCCGGCTACATCCTCCCAGTGGGGGTCTGGAATGTGAGGGAGAACGTCCGGGCCGCCCTGAAAAATAGACCGAAAAAATTCGATACAATACAGAACGCCATGAACTATATCTCCACGAAACTGGATATCCCCCTGAAAAGGTGGATAAAAAACAGCGCCGTTCTGAAGCACAGGCTGTATCAAAGAAAACTGGAGGATTTCTTCCATGGAACCCTTGAAAAAACTGTATGAGGCGAGAATGAACGTCATGGAAGTCGAGTGCGATATGGCATTGTCGGAATCCCGTCTTCCCGGGTACGATTACTCCTTGAATCCTTATCGGGGCTGCTTTCACGGGTGCACGTACTGCTATGTCCCGAACATGCTGAACATACCCAGAAAGGAATGGGGCCATTTTGTGGAGATCAAGCGCAACATCCCGAAGGTGCTGGCCGGGGAGTTGAAAAGGAAAAAGAAAGGCCTTGTGGGCTTATCCACCACAACGGACCCCTACCAGCCCCTGGAAAAGGAATACGAGGTGACCAGATACTGTCTTGAGCAGCTGCTCAGGCGCGATTTTCCATTGAGCATCATCACCAAATCGGACCTGGTGATACGGGATATTGATCTGATTTCAAGATTCTCGGAGGCTGAAATCGGGTTCACCATCACCACCGATAACGATTCGGAAAGACTGCTGCTCGAAACCAATGCGCCGTCCATCGAATCCCGCATGGAGGCCATGAAGAAATGCAGTGAAAACGGCATCACAACCTATGCCTTCCTGGGCCCGCTGTACCCCACAGTTCGAAAGGAAAACCTCCATAGATTCGTGGAGAAACTGATGGATTCCGGAGCACAGAAGATAATGGCTGACAGGTTGAATCTGAGGCCCGGGGTGTTGGACCGCCTGAATCAGACGCTTGGCAGTAAAAAAGCCAAGGCATGGAAGGAGGGGCTTTTTGGCAAGCACAAACCCTATGATGCCCTCTTTTCGCATCTTGAAAAGACCTGCCAGGAGCTTGGCGTCGAGTTCGAAATGCAGACGTACTAAGAAATCGGATATCTCCAAAGTTTGGGTCTGCATTATCACTTTTGAAAAAAAAGGAGAACAGGGCAATTCCCGGATTTTTAAAGGTAGAAACCCTATTTTTTGGCCTGTACAATCGTTCTCATTTGGCGGAAAATCACTTTTGAGAACCACATCTGAAATTCAGCCGTGAATTTCGTGACGTTTCCCTTTTTATATACTGGGTGACATAATTTTTATAAGGAGAGATGGAGATGAAAGCAATAGAAGCCTCTGACGAAATCCTGTGTCGATTCTGCAATCTGCACGGCGGCCTGGAGGCTGCGATGCCCTTTATCGCGCACCAGTTCAGGAAATACGGGGCCGACTTTTCGAATCCATCCAAAGAGGACCTGCTGAATATCACAAGGGAGCTTCTGAGGATACTGTCCGATTGCAATCCGCAGTACGTCGTGGACCGCGAAAGAAGGAAAATGCTCGGATGGATTAGGAGCATAGACACATAAAACCGAATTTCGGTTCAATATCAGGATCAACCCTATCCCTCCCTCCTATATTTTATTTTTTTGAAATCCGGTCACTGCCATAAATTCTATAAGCATACACTTCTATGGGATGCCCCGAATCTAGAGGGTGTGGTGACCATGATAGGTGTTTTGGGAGGCGTAGGCTTTTCCCAGTCCGCAATATTCAGTTCCACTGAAGTTGAGACGGTGGAAACCCCGTACGGCAGCGTCCACATGTTTCTTGCCGGCAGAATCGCCTTTGTGGCGAGGCACGGAAGGGCCGGCAACGTCCCGCCGCACAAGATCAACCACAAGGCAAATATATCCGCATTCAAGGGGAAGGGCATCAGCAAGGTCATCGGCGTGAACTCCGTGGGCAGCCTCAAGCCCGAAATCTCACCTCCGACCATTCTTATTCCACACGACTACTTCAATCCCTGGGATATCGCCACCATATTCGATGACAGGATCGTACACGTGGTGCCCGGACTGGATCAGGCTCTCAGAAACGACCTGCTCTCTTTTGCAGATATTCTAGGACTGGGTGCCGTCGAAAAAGGTGTCTATGTACAGACCCTGGGGCCGCGACTGGAGACAAAGGCGGAGGTAAGGGTTCTCAAGGCGTTCGGGGATGTGGTGGGCATGACCATGGCCAACGAGGCCACACTTGCCAAGGAAATGGGCCTGGGTTATGCGAGCATATGCTCGGTTGACAACTTCGCCCACGGTATCACCGATGAACCGCTGACAAACGAAATGATTCTAAAAAACGCCAGGGCAAACGGGGAGAGAATCGCTGAATTCCTGCTCAAAGTTGTGGAGGAACTGGAATGAGTGTGTTGATCAAGGATGTGCTGGTTTCCGGCAGGGAAACAAACATCTACATCGAGGACAACCTCATTGCGGAGATCGGTGGACCGGTAGTGGAGGCCGAGCATGTTCTAGAGGGAAAGAACAAGGCTGCCATCCCGGGTCTAATTAACACGCATACCCATGCCGCCATGAGCCTTCTGCGCAGTTATGCCGACGACTTTCCTTTGCAGGAGTGGCTCACAAACAATATCTGGCCCATAGAGGCGAATCTTACAAAGGACGACATCTACTGGGGCACGAAGCTCGCCTGCCTTGAGATGATAAGGTCAGGCACAACCTGCTTCAACGACATGTACTTCCACGGGGAGATCGCGGCAAAGGCTGTACATGAGATGGGTATTCGCGGGGTCCTCTCGGAGGTGTTCTTCGACCTGTTTGACGAGACCAAGGGCAAGAAGGGAAGGGAGAAGGTCAAAAGAGGTATTGCAGAGCTTAAAGAATTCAAAAGCGGAAGGATCATCCCGGCCCTAGGTCCCCATGCCACATACACCGTATCGGGTGAAGGGCTTTCATGGATTTCGGAATTCGCAAATAAGAACGATTTATTGATCCATTTTCACCTTGCAGAAACGGAGCCTGAGGTTGAGGACTTCATTGAGAAACACGGCGCCAGACCCGTGGAGTACCTGGAGAAACTGGGCTTTCTGGGCGAGAACCTCGTGTGCGCCCACTGCGTCTGGCTCGACAAGAGGGATATACATACCCTGGCCAAGCACAAGGTGAAGATATCCTATAATCCGGTCTCCAACATGAAATTGGCCGTGGGCAATATGCTGCATTACAGGGACCTAAAGGACGCGGGATGCGTCGTGTCCCTGGGTACAGACGGCTGCGCATCCAACAACAATCTTGACATGTTCGAATCCATGAAGTTTGCGGCCCTGGCACAGAAGCTCTTCTCCGACGACCCCACCATCATGCCTGCCCGGGAGGCCTTTGACCTGGCCACCAAATCTGGGGCCCTGACCCTGGGCCTTTCCGCAGGGGAGATTGCAGAGGGATTGTTAGCCGATGTTGTACTTTTAGACCTTAAGAAACCGTGTTTTGCTCCGAATCACAACCTTACCGCAAATATCGTCTATTCGGCAAACGGCTCGTGTGTTGACACAGTCATATGCGACGGCAGGATCCTCATGCGAGATGGGAGAGTTGAAGGTGAGGATGAGATCATGGAATCCGCATGCCAGGTGGCGGAGGACCTGGTTTTGCGGAGCAAAAAAGGATAGCTTTCCCCCTGCTATCTGTGATGATATCAAATCAATAAAGTTTAAAAGAGAGTAGTGGATTATCATTCGCAGGAAACAGCAGGAAATCCTTGCTTGTTGGCAGGGGATGAATACCAATATCGCTGTTTCCGAGAATGATACGCTCATCTTCAGATGAGCGTGGTTCATTTGCACAGAATCAAGCAACTTACCGGAGGTTTAGGCATGAGCGAGGTGGAAAAAAACATAACCAAGGCCAAGGAACTGCTGACCGAGGGCGAGTTCGAGAAAGCTGCAAAGGCATTCGATAAGGTGATCAAGGCCGACCCGAACAATTCCATTGGATATTTCGGGAAGGCCGAGGCCTCCATCGGCGTGCCCAAGTTCTCCCTGATGGAGGTGGCCCAGCTGTACAAGAAGGCCTTGGAACTTGAACCTGATAATGCACTCTACCACAAGAGCTATGGTGATTTCTGTCTCGACAACGGCCTTCTGACCCAGGCGGAGGAGGCCTACGAAAACGCGGTCAAGCTGGATCCCGAGGGAGCGCAGTTCTACTACTCGGACCTTGCCATCGGATACTACAACAGCGGGATGCTCTTCCCAGAAAGGCAGCTGAACATGACCGAGGAGGACATTGCCAAGAAGGCCTTGGAGTACTCCTTGAAGGCCCTGAAGATGGACAAGAAGAAGGCCATAGAACTGCTTTCGAGATGAAATTCATAGTGGACTGCAATTCCCAAGGTAAGGGTTGAATAGAAGGTGTTAATATGGGCGTTGAGCTGAAGAAGATTTATTCGAATGTGGCTAAGAGCAAGGAGACCAAAAAGAGAAGCGTGTACGTAAAGGTGAGCAGCAACGGGGCGGTGCTGGGAATAAACGGCAACAAGGAGAAGGTGGAGCTTCCGGCAAAGAACCTCTATG
>CP070726.1:1352441-1357630 GCA_020350865.1 Thermoplasmata archaeon | reverse complement strand
AAGGTTCTGTTCGGGATTCATGTGATGAATTCCTATCTATAAGCGGATTATTTTAAAAACCTCAACATACCCCCCCGCATTTGAAACATAGAGCTATATCCCTTTCAATATAGATATCCGGAAATCTGCACGTACATGCCCCAAGCTCCCTTAGCAATTCTCTTTTTTTCATCAAAACCTCCCCCTGAGTGTTTGTTCTGACCCATAAAAATCTGAGCCGGAATTACCGACAGCGGTTTTGGAGGCACGGCAATATCAATAACCCCGATTGATCTATTAACACTGTCGGTTTTCATCATGGATATGCCCTCCTGTGTCTCCAAGTTAAGGTACAAATTGGGAATATTTGTATATTAAGTGAAATAGGGAAAATGTAACATGATGCACAAGAACCCCTCATGTTCCAATTTTTTTACCTCCTGTCCTGTTTCATCTTGATATACAGAAATCACTTCCTAATATATATTAGAATTTCAAGATTTCATATAAAAAAAATATATTTGTTTTACAATTTACATACAAATCTTGTACAACTTTCGAATTATTATTACAATAAATGTAATGATTATAAAAGGCTGTCGGGGCAGAATTCTTTGCTAATGAAGGCTCGAAATGAGTGAAATTTCCCTTCTGTCACCACGGACTGGTTACCAGCTTTTCTATAAAGAGCTTCCGATTGTAGTATATGTGTTTACCGGCTATTTTACCGTCTACCAATATGCATGCCGCGGCAATTGGTATCTGAATAGGTTTGCAAATTGAAGGGACCCTCTTATCACTCATATGGAAGTCAGTGAATATATCTTCTTGCTCCGGTTTTGGCTGGATTTTCTGCTTCTTTAAAACCACTGTGCGGCATCTGCTTCCAGTGTCAGATCGTTCAAAGTGGCTGCACCCACGATCTTGACCCCACCCCTCAGATCCACCTTCTCCCATCCCAGCATCTGCTTGGATGCTTCGCACACCAGGATCTCCACACCCATCTCCAAGGTCTTGTCGATCATCTCTCCGACACTGGGGAATGTGCCCAATTTTATCTTCTCTGCCTCGCCGGGCCGCAGTACCTTCAGTCCCGAGCCCAGATAGTAAACAACAGGCTTGAGGTCCATCATCTTGGCTGTCTGGGCCAGGACCAGAGGGGAATACTGCCTCTCCGGTTCGTCACTGGTCTGAACATACAAAATAAACTTCTCGCCTTTCATCTTCTATACCTCCTTTTTCCTTTCCATATATTTTTGATCCTTTGGCCCACATACGGGGCTGTTCGACAGCACAATCATCTGTTCGTTTGAAGTGGAAAAGTAATGGGATTCGGTTTTGGGTACAAGAATCAACATGCCCTCTTTGATAGTTATCGATTTGTTTCCAACAGTTATCTTTCCAGTCCCTTTCACAATGTAGTGAATCTCATCGCTGTCGGGATGGATGTGGGCAGGGATTTTCGTGTTTGGACCGATTGTAAGGATCGTGGCCATGAGCTGGTCCGTTAAGATAGGCACTTTTTTTACCGGTTTTGAGTCAGAACCTTTTTCAATGTCTTTTATGTCTATCATTTCCATGAAATCCCTGCCCTAAATGTTTTGGCCACAATCCACAAAGGTTGGGGAGAAAACGTTATCCTCAAGGCTCTCCTTCTTGCAACTTCCAGGATTATCCAACATTTCCCTTAAATTCGCCTTCGTTGTCATATTCGATGTATGTAACCTTGATCTCCTCGAAGTTCGGGGAGTGGAGCTCCACCAGTATTTAGTCGCCATCGTACGGGCTGCCGGTATTGTAATAAATACTGGCGTGTAAGTCATTTTCATTCAATTTATTTTCCGTGAAAGAACTCAACCATATTTATCTAATTTTCAATATCTGTTGAGGATTACATACAAATTACATGCAAATTCAAAATAAAAAAGAATAAGACACCGAGAAAAAACGCGGTGCCACCAAGTTATTTATTGGTTCACTCCTCCTTTATTACTAGCTTTAGCTGTTTCAGCAATTCGGGGTCGTTCAGTTGCTCGTCTGTATAGCTGTGGACTCTCTTGGCGTGCTGTCCTGCGTCATCCATTAGCTCTTCCATGGTCTGGCCCCGGGCCACATATGGGCACCCCGTCATTCCTGTATCGCTACAGGCTAGCGTGTAAGTCATTTTCACTCACCTCATTTTCCGTGAAAGAACTCAACCATATATATCTAATTTTCAAAATCTGTTGAGGATTACATACAAATTACCTGCAAATCGTGACACACGAATCTTTATATACGATTTCTTGGTTTCAAGCGCATCATTTCGGGTTAAATGACCTGAGGGGATGTGATCGGTATGCCCACCATAAAACACAGACTTTCGCACCTGATTTTGGGCCAGAAGGGCGGCCAGAACAGGATCCAGATCATCGAGCTGCTGAGGGAGCGGCCGTACAACCTCAATCAGCTGGCAGAGATTTTGAATCTCAATTACCGAACAATCAAGCATCATATCGATGTCCTTTTAAAGAACGAACTTGTGAGTACTTCCAAAACCGGTGGTTACGGGGAGGTATATTTTTTAACACCTGAGATGGAGGGGAGCGCGGAACTTTTTGAAGACATAATTAAGAAATTTCACGTTTCAAAGAAATTGAAGGACTTCACATCATCCCCGAAATTCTTCCAAAGGGTTATGGAGCAGACAAACGATGCCGTGATCATTATCAACCGCGAGGGGCATATCTTCTTCTGGAACAAGAGCGCGGAGTCGATGTTCGGGCGCAGAAAGGAAGAGGTACTGGGGGATGCGACCCAGATATTCTACAACGAGGAAACCCAGACTAAATTGCTAAGTAAAGCGGGGAAAGGCAGGAAGGTCATCGATATCGAAACAATTGGCAAGTGCAGGCCCGATAAGAAAATCGATATAAGTGTCACAGTTGACGCACTAAAGGATGAGAACAATAATATTATCGGATATTCGATTCTGGCAAGGGATATATCAGAACGCAAGATAGCAGAGGAGAGGATCAATTATCTCAACAGCCTGCTCAAGGCCACAAAGGATATCAGCAAGCTCATATCCCACGAAACAATGCTGAAATCGCTGGCAACGAAATCCTGCACTATACTGGAGAAGACAAGGGGCTATTTGGACATATCCATCTCCCTTCTGGACGAGGAAAATAAGCTGATTGTTCCCGTTGCCCACAGTGGGAGGCATCAGAGAGCGCCCTGGGAGGTGTCCCTGGAGGGGAGGGGAGAAGCCCCTGAATGCGTGAAATCAATTGTCACGAAAAAGACCAGGAAAATGATTTCAAGCACTTTCGAATCCTGCAAGGGATGCCGTTTCTGCAAGCACGGTGAGGATCACCAGTCGCTTCTCCTGCCAATGATGTACAATGAATCCCTGGTGGGCATAATGGTCGTATGTCTGGAACCGGAGCACCAAATCGATGAGGAAGAAATCGAGCTTTTGGATGAAATAGCAGAGGACCTGGCTTTTGCCCGGGAAAAGATAAAGAGGTGAATATGCTCACTTTGTATCCCGAGGGCCTTCCATACCCCGCAAAGGTTTTTATACAGGCTCCATCATTTCCCTGCGCTCACGGGCAAAAAACCCGTTTGGAGATGTGCTCGATTCGAGTGAATCCACAAGAGGCGAGAAAAATGGCAGAAGAAAAGAAGAATGCACCAGGCAGTGGTGTAGATGAGAAAGGAGCGGCCCAGAAAGCGCAGGCGGAAAAGAAGGTCAAGATGGTGAAGGCCCCACCAAGACCGCCTGCGAAACCGAAAAAGATTGCTGCCGCAAAAAAACCTGCCAAGCCTGCCCCAAAGCCAAAGGCAGAAAAAACCGCTGTTCTAGAAGAAGAGGAAGGGGAGAAAAAGAAGAAACAGCCAAAGAACCTCTATTCACATGTGCGGGCTGCCTGGAAGGACCCGTCAGAATCGTATGTGAAGGGGCTGCAGAGGGAAAGGATGGTGGAATGGAGGTCAGAGCAGAGTTTTACTCGAATAGACAGACCCACACGCATAGACAGGGCGCGCTCCCTCGGTTACAAGGCCAAGCAGGGCTATGTGGTTGTAAGGGCCCGGGTCAGACGGGGCAGCCTGAGAAAGAGGAAAATCAAGGGCGGCAGAAGGGCCAAGAGAAAGGGCGTGACCAAGATCACCATGGCCAAGAGCATACAGCGCATTGCAGAGGAGCGCACTGCCAAGAGGTACCCCAACCTCGAGGTGCTCAACTCCTACTGGGTGGGTGAGGACGGCATGAGCAAGTACTACGAGGTGATCCTTGTGGACCCCCACCATCCGGTCATCAAATCCGATCCCAAGATCAACTGGATATGCGATCCCGCACATAAAAAGAGGGTTTATAGGGGCCTGACCGCCGCAGGCAAGAAAGGGAGGGGTCACACCCACAAGGGCAAGGGTTCTGAGAAGCATAGGCCCTCTATTTCCAGTCATCACCGAAAAGGGAAGTGATTTTTCGCTCTATTTCCTCTTTACTCATCCCTATCAGGGGATAGAAAATGGGAATATCAGCCTGGATTTTCGGGGCGGATTCGAACTCTTTGTAAGAGTGCCCCAGAACTAAAGCCTGGGCGCGGGCTTTCTTTGCCAATGTTTTTGCCGCATCCAAGAGATTACTTTCCTCCTGCACCTTTTTCGGTTGCGAGCCCAAATTCCATAATTTGAGCCTTTGGGCATAGGTCAAAGCATCCTCATCCGTGCAGAGCACTTTCAATGTACACCCCCTTTTCATCATGAGCCAGGCGGCGTACACGGATTTTTTATCGGATATCACAGCCAAGACCTTACCCTGCGTACCCAGCGGAAAACCTCCCGGGCCCTGCTGCTTTTCACTGAATATGAAGGTCCTGTTGTGCCGCACCTCCACAAATAACTCGATGTCCGGCTGTGATAGGTTCACCTTCAGGTTCATATCCTCGTTGGCAGAGAGGATTGCCGAGCCCGCTTCTCTTGCCACATCCTGGCTCGAGTATGCATGGTCTCCTGCCCTTCTCGCCCTCACTGCAAATGTACCCTTTGGGGGGATAACCTGCCTTGCGTATTCGGCAGTGGTTTTGCATATGTCCGTTAAATCGGAGGTGGTTTCAATCACCCTGCTGAAAGATGTTACGCCAAATATTTTTGCCAATATCTCCTCTGCCTTGAAATCCTCATCGGTATGAAGATAAATCCTGCCCCAGTCCATATTTGTT
>CP070726.1:1349242-1352341 GCA_020350865.1 Thermoplasmata archaeon | reverse complement strand
CCCCGTAACCTCCTGCAATGATGCTTTCGAGGACCTGATATCCAACTTTTCCCGGTTGCGAGGAGCCACCGATTACGGCAATGGAACCCGGGTTGAAGAAGAAATCCAAATCTGCCATGCAGGTTGGTAAATGACAACTGTATTAAAAAGGTTGTGATTTCTCTCGGTAACATTCCTCGAAATATTGGAATGCTGCAATTGAGAGGGAAAAGGGGGCCATAGAAAGTGTAATAAAGGCAAAGGAGTTTTCTTTTTCGAAATTTCATTAAAACTTTGTTGCGGAAGGCATCAAATCCGGTAATAGAGGCAAGAAAAAATGAAACGCGTGTGCTTTGTCATGCATGCCGATGTATTCACACCCTGGCCCGTGGTGCGGGCGGTAAGGGAAATTACGCAGCTCAAGGAGCACGGCTACGAGGTTCACGTGGTTTCCTGGATAAAGGACGATCTGTCTCTGCCCTCAGAGGAAATTCGAGAGAACATTCACATCCACAGGTTCTTGCTCAAGCCCCCCAAAGCATCCTTTTTCAAAAGGGTTCGTACATATAGGAAGATAATCAAGGAGATATCGAATAAAGTCATCGAACTAAAGCCACTGGCAATCGTATGCCATGACCTGGAGATACTGAGGGCGGGGGTTGTGGCTAAGAAAAAACTCAACGTGCCCCTCTTCTTCGATGCCCATGAGAACTGGCCTGCCATGGTGGCAGAAAACAGCGGACTGGAGGCCAAGATCTTCGCGTCCATGGAGAAAAAACTGCTGAGGCACGTGACCCACAGCTATACCTACGGAAACGACCTTACTGAGAAGTATAGAAAGATGGGCCATGCCGCAGCCACGCTGTACAATTCGAAGTCCCTGGATGCCATACCCACAATTGCCGGAGATGAGAGCCAAAAAATAAGGACAGGTTTGGGCCTAAAAAAAGATGATTTTGTCATTGGATTTGCAGGGAGCGCAAGCCTGGAGAACGGGATCCAGCAGACCGCGGACAGCCTCCAAAAACTGCCCGAGAACTTCAAATTCCTGGTGGTGGGCGGCAGCGGTAGATCCGAGGACCTGACAAAAGCCCGAAAGTACGCGCATAAGAAGGGTGTTTTAAAAAGGGTTATATTCACGGGGCGAGTCGATCCCGGCACAATGCTTAAAGACATTGCAGCCTTCGATTGCGGCACCGCACTATTCCATCCTCTCAGCCCCAATCACGTTGCAAGGGTGCCCAACAAGCTCTTCGACTACATGGCGCAATCCATCCCAATGATCGTAAGTGATTTTCCCAATATGAGAAAGATCGTAGTCGAGGAGGCCCGCTGCGGATACGCTGTGGAACCCATGGATATAGAGGGGATTACCGGGATCATCAAGGACCTCAGCACCCATCCCGAGAAAGCAAAGGAAATGGGGAAGAACGGCAGGAGGATGTTTGAGAAGGAATACTGCTGGGATATGCAGAAGAAGAAGCTTGTGGATTCCCATCCAATCTGGCGCGGTGAGCTGTGATTTTTTTATTGGAATCACTCCTCTTCCCAGGAGGTCACAAATATTCCCAGGATGAACACGATGATACCGAAGATGCCGATGACCGCCGCGTTGAATATGGCCCCCTCGAAGTTGAGGTCGATCATGGCATCCCTGAGGCCCTCATTCACATAGAAGAGGGGGAGGACCTTTGCGATGTGCTGGAGAAAATCGGGCATCATCTCCAGCGGAAAGAACGTTCCCGCAAGAAACATCATGGGGAACATCACGGCATTTGCCGCAGCCTCTGCGCTCTGGGCCTCCTTTACGAACCTGGTGATGAGCATACCCACACCGGAAAAGGAGAATACCGTGAGCAGCACGAAAAGAGGCAAGAACAGGTTGATCTGCGGCCTCAAACCGAACACAACATAGCCAATGGCGAGAATGGCGACAATGGAAAAAACGGACATCACCAGCTGGTACAGCACATTGGACATGAGCCATTCGGGCCGTGTGATGGGCGTCGTTGCCAGCTTCCTCAGTATGCCCTTCTGCCTCAGCTCCGTGTTGATGGTCACCGCCCCGAACAGGCTGGTTGCCATGACCGACATGCCGATGATACCGGGTGCAAAGAAGTCAATGAAATTGAATTCCTCGGAAACAGTGGTTTTGGTATCCATGCCCAGGGTGTCCTGGGCCCCCAGTATCTCCCTGTTGATTCCCTTGTTGATGCCCTGAATTATGGATTCCAGAATCTGCATCTTGGCCGGAGTGGAGGATACTGCTGGATCGTAAATCACCGTCACGTTCACCGTATCGTTTACAGGCTGTCCCGTAGAACGTGCAGCAAGGGTGTCGTTGATGCCCTGGGAATAACCCTCAGGGATAATCAGGAGCACATTGGCGTTGTTGTCCTCCATATATTCCTCTGGATCCGCGTTCGGGTCCACCATGTGAACCTCGAACAGGCCTGTTTCGTTGAGGGTGGCTGTGAGGTTCTTGGACCAGAAGCCGCCGTCCGCATCCTGGACGGGCAGGGTGTAGCTCACCTCGTCTTCACCCTGAAAGATGAAACCGAACAGGAGGATGAGAAGAATGGGGAACATCACCGTCCAGAACACTGCCGCCTTGTTTCTTACGAACTCCTTTAAGTCCACGCTCAGGTTGGCTCCGATGCGGCGGGGGTTCAAGCGTCATCACCCCCGGGTGCCAGGGCTTCCCCGGTTAGGATCAGGAATACCTCCTCAAGGTTCCCCTTTCTCACGTCCAGTCCGTCATATCTGATGCCCTTCTCCTTGAGGCTGTTCAAGATGGACAGCAGCTCATCGCTGCTGTGAACGTCGATGTGGTAATCCCCGTTGCCCAGGGCCTTTGAGGAGAGACCCAATTCCTCTGCCACCGTTCCCACCCTCACCCCGCCGTTTCTTACGGTGACATGGGCGGTCTTGCAGTGCTCGTCGATGAGGTCGCTGGGCGTTCCGCGGGCAATGATCCTGCCCTTCGAGATGATGGCAACATGGTCCGCCAAAACCTCCGCCTCCTCCATGTAATGGGTGGTAAGAAAGACGGTCTTCCCCTCCGCCTTAAGGGTTTTTATGACCCCCCATGTGTCCCTTCGGGCCCTGGGATCAAGGCCT
>CP070726.1:1345646-1349142 GCA_020350865.1 Thermoplasmata archaeon | reverse complement strand
TCCCCGCTCGCACTGCTCGACAGTCCCGTTATACCCGCACCACCCGCACCTTCGGCAGCCGGTAGATAGCTTGTTCCATCAAGGCTGTAATCCACCGTTATGCTGCAGTCATCAGACTCGTTGTCTAAAAGCTTATAATTAATTTGGATGTCACCGCTAAGCACCTCTGAGGGGGTCTCGATCACAACATAAGGTACATCGTTATTATCCAAACGAAACGAACCGCTTGTTTTAGTCGAGCCTGCATCAGCATCCGAAGGGGTGATCCTGAAGTAAACCGATTCGTCCTCCACACCACCCAAATCGGCCTTCGAGTCCCAGGCAAACAAATGCTGGATGCCAGCAGGTGACGATGTCAAACCTGATATTTCATCTCCCCCGTCTCCCCTTGTTGCATGATGATAATTTATTCCGTCCCGACTGTACTTGGCAGAGATACTCAATGCATCGGATTCATCGTCTACCAGCGTGTAATTAATCATCACATCACCGGCATTTTCTCCGGTTGGGGTGGCGATTTCCACGGCCGGAGGTGCGTTGTTGTCCAAATGAAATGCATGAGTGGTATCCGATGCCCCAATCACAAAGAAATCATGGGGAGTTATTCTAAAACGGACCTGGCCGTCGATGCCCTTCAAATCGGTTTCAGAATCCCATATATATGTGTGGGATTCCCCCGAAGGAGAGGAACTGAGACCGGATGTACCGTGGCCGCCCGTTCCACCAGTTGCAGGGAAAAAGGATATGCCGTCTGTGCTGTACTCTGGTTCTATTGTACATGGGTGAGAGTCTGGATCTATCAGCAAATACTGGAAGGAGATATCCCCTGACTGCTCTTCCGTTATATCGTAAATCAATGCTCTGGGAGGTTCGTTTGTTATTTTGTTGCTCACCCATATATCCTCACCACCGTCGGAGGATACCCAAGCTGCCCAGAAGGTCCCCTTGTCATCCTGAACAAGGGATGGGTAATATGCATAGGAATCCGTACGGTTCGTCACCTGCTCCCCCTGACCCCAGCCGAGGCCGTCCTCAGAGCTGAGACACCATATCTCAGTATAACCGGTAATCCTTGATTCGAATATTATTTCATATCCTCCCGAGGCGTTTTGGATCATGGAAGGATTTTCGCTCTGGTTGGCATAATCAGTGATCTGTATCCCAGGGGCCCAATTCAGGCCATCAGCAGACGAACTGATCCACAGCTCCATAGAAAGGGTGCTCGGGGTGTGCGATGACCAGGCAGCCCGATACATACCCAGGTCATCCTGAATCAGAGTCGCACCCTCCTTCCATTGGTGATCGGAACTCACGGCTACAGGAGAGCTCCAGCTCGTTCCGTCTGAGGAGCTACTTATGTAGATATCATGCTGTTCTATGTCCCACCTGTAATTTACCCATGCCAGCCAATAAACACCATCTGAGTCCTGAATCAATGAAGGGCTTGTGTGATAACCCTCAAAGCTGACCGGTTGAAAGGGCTCATCCCAAATCCAACCGTTCGGAGAACTACTCATCCAGATATGCCTGGCACCGCCATCATAGGAATCCCAGGCCAACCAGTAAGTGCCGGCCGAATCCTGCATTAAGCAACTTTGGATCTGAGGCGAGCTGTTGGTCGTGATCTGAATCGGCGGATTCCAGTTGATGCCGTCCGAGGAATTCTGGAGCCAGATATCCGGGTCCCCGGCCCTGTCCGACTCGAAAGACATCCAGAAAACACTGTTGTTATCTATCATCAAAGAAGGATATCGATCGTCATTGGTGTGGTAGGTTGCCCGCCCGATAAGTGTCCAGTTGTATGCCGGAGGGGGAGTGGGCTCTCCACTGATAACAAAGTCCCCGTTTTCCACCCATTCGTTCCCGCTTGTATCCACAACCGAAACTGTGACAATGTAGGTTCCGGTCTCCGCATCATCCTCACTGTAATTCCATACCCAGGACGCCAGCATGGCATTGCCTTGGGGCACAAGCGAGGGCCCATCAACAGCATTCGCTGCGGAGGGGCCTTCTATCTGTAGGGTGTAATCCGTTATCTCCTCAATGCCTATGGCGTGGCATACCTCGGTCTCGATTGTCACCCGCTCGTAAAACGCATCCACAACCGGCGGGTGAATATCGGTTAAGACCCAGTCTGCAGGGACCACAATCCGGGAATCGTGGTTTATCCCTTCCCAGTAGAATGTAAAGCCGGTGCCAGTGTATTTTGCGGTAATGTACACCCCGAAAGTATCGCTTGCATTCAATTGAACATCCACATGACCGCTGAATGATAATTCCTCTAATGAGCCGTCCAGTATGAAATTTTCGCTCTCCACCACCTCACCGGTTTCTTCACCGTTAATGAGAATGGTGCATGTTAACAACACCCTCGCGGGCCCCAGTTCGTCGTTTTCCAGCCACACGGTCACTGAAAGCTCTCCTTGGATGTGCAGGTCCTTTTCGAGGGGTCCCGTTTCCCAAGTTCCCAATATATATATGATAGCGACACCGCCCATGGGACCGTAACTATGGCTTTTGGGTGTGGAGTTCTGGGGAATCCCTGTTCTGAAGTACGCGTCATCGCCTGTTGGAGTGTCACCGCACAAGTAGAGAGTGACATCATGCGAGCCCTGCGCTCGGGCGGAATCCGGCATTTCAACAAGTAAGATGGGTAGTATGAGGGCAAACATTACCAGGAACACGCTGAGCTTCTTCATCCTGATCCCTTCTCAATTCCAGGAATATTTATCGAATTTAATGCCATCTGATTGTGGATATTTCATGGGCCACTTGCCCCATCAACAATTGTCCTGTTCAGTAATAAACCTTTTTATGAATTATACTGTATTTTCCATACCCGAGCCCTAACACCCAAAATAATAGAAGGCCAAGATTTATATCCTATCACACTATTAGAGCATTTACAACATTCCGGAGGTTTAGGCATGCAGCAACCCATATGTCATGCTTGTCAGGGTGTTTTGATCTGGGATAACGCCCAAAACCAATGGTTCTGCCAGCAATGCAATGTGTTGTACCCGCCCGCCGTTCCGCCTCCAAAAAGCGAATTCGACAGGATCGCAGATGAATTGGGGAGCATATTCGATTCCAAGCCCCAGCAGCCCGTTTACTACTGCAATATCTGCAGCACCCCCCTGGGCTGGATACAGGAACATGGGAGATGGTACTGCTATACATGCAAAAAATATGTCTGAAGACGATACAGCTTAGTCCCACTGGCATCCACCGCATGTTTGTGAGGATTACCAAAAAGAAACAGCATTACAATTCCTTTTCCTGTTAGGGAGGAATGAAAAGATTTTTATCTATTAAAAAGTAATAACCCATCCGATGGCATCTTTAGGCGCGTTGAAAAGAGGCATGACCACCACATTGTTCCTCGTCTGGCTATTTCTGTTCATACTCATCGGGGCCATTGCAGCCATCCTGTTACGCGGAGCAGGCATTTACGGCTGGGTGATTGTGATCATTCTGACACTCCTGTTCATACTGC
>CP070726.1:1340300-1345546 GCA_020350865.1 Thermoplasmata archaeon | reverse complement strand
GGGAGCACGTCATCCGAATCATCTACGAGGAGCTCGTTGCCGTCCTCGGCCACACAAAGGAAATCCCTCTAAAAAAGCAGGTCATTCTCATGGTGGGTCTGTACGGCCAGGGAAAAACCACAACCGCAGGCAAGCTCGCCAGGTACTTCCAGAGAAAGGGCCTGAAGCCCGCCCTGATTGCGGGGGATACGCACAGGCCCGCGGCATACGATCAACTCAAACAGATTGCAGAATCGATCAATGTGCCCTTTTACGGCGAGCCCAAAGCTAAGAAAGCTGTAAAAGTTGTCAAGGCTGGGCTTGCTGAGGTTTCCGACAATGACGTCATCATAGTTGACACTTCAGGCAGGCACTCGCTGGAGGACGATCTGATAGACGAGATCAAAAATATAGCCAAGGTGACAAACCCCACAGAGGTTTTCTTGATTCTTGACGGGGCCATCGGACAGCAGGCGGGTCCTCAGGCTGCGGCCTTTCACGAGGCCGTTAAAATCACTGGTGTGATTCTAACGAAATTGGACGGTACGGCAAAGGGTGGAGGAGCCTTATCAGCAGTATCCGAAACAGAGGCGCCCATCGTGTTCATTGGTACGGGGGAGCATGTGAACGACCTGGAGAAGTTCGAGCCACCGAGGTTCATCTCCAGATTGCTGGGAATGGGGGACATACAGTCCCTTTTGGAAAAGGCAGAAGAGGTCATGGACAAGGAGAAGGCCGAGGAGACGGCTAAGAAGCTCCTTTCCGGGAAATTCACGCTGGTTGAGATGAGAGATCAGCTGGATATGGTTTCTGGCATGGGCCCCCTAAAAAAGGTGTTCGGCATGCTCCCTACGATGCAGGGTGTTTCCGATAAGATCTCTGATATGGATATGCACCAAACCCAGGACAGACTGGCAAAATTCAAGGTCATCATGAACAGCATGACGCAGGAGGAGATGCTCAATCCAAAGATAATAAAATCTTCCAGGATCACCAGGATTGCCAGGGGCAGTGGATGTGAACCCAAGGATGTCAAGGAGCTTCTGAAGTACTACAACCAGACCAGAAAGATGCTCAAGGGGTTCTCATCCAACAGAAAGATGAGAAAGGCCCTGATGAAGCAGCTGAAGTTCGGGGACATCAGCATGTAGCTACGCCCACCGATATATGATTTTGTTTTTCACTCAGTATGTCTTTGCTGCTGTACCGAAAGCCACAAGTTCTGCTGCACCTGCCATTGTCTGGGTGGTTGTGTACCTCATACCTATTATCGCATCTGCTCCGAGTTTTTTTGCCTGTACAATCATTCTCTCCATTGCGGTTCTTCTCGCTTCCTCCACTAGTTCGGTGTATCCTTTTGCCTCCCCACCCACCATTGTTCTGAGCCCAGCACCTATATCCTTTCCAAGGTGTTTTGTCTGCACACAACTTCCGAACACCACACCTAGGATCTCCTTTACTTCTCTTCCGGGGACGTTTTCTGTGGTCGTCACCAACATTCTATCATCTCCATGTTTTTCTTTAACACCATCTATATCAGTATATGAATCCGCATTTTGCACATCTGAATTCCACACCATCAACATATTCCAGTTCATCATACCCGCATATCGGGCAATTGCCAAGACATTGTTCATTGGCAGTGCCGCATCTTTCCCTTAACATCTGCTGTTTTTCAGGGCTCAATCTCAATCGAAATCTCAATTTATGGGATATATAGAACGAGATAATACACATGATGTCCATGGGGATTATGAAAAGGGATGCCAAAGTCACCAATTCCAAACCTGAAAGATTTTCCATGTACACTGGAAATACAAAGTAGAACAACGCCAATTCGAAAAGAGTAAATGGGACCGCAATTACAGTGGACACAATGCCCATACCGGGCCCCCAATCCTTCTTTCCGAGCAACCCGTAACCTGCTGCCACAAGTAGAAATGAAACAATAAAATTAATGACTATATCGATTCTTGCCATCATATTAAGTACGCCTGCCAAAACGAGAAGAGCACCGCCTAATGTGTAGGCCGATGTAGCCCACTTCGGATCAATAATTTCTGCACCCATGGTTTTTTCGTTACTTGATCGAGGAGCTTCATTTGCTGTGGATAACCTTGAATCTTCATATACTTCCATGAATAATATTCCCTCCCATTTCAATAAACAAATCCGCATTTCGTGCATTTATAATGCAGACCATCAACGAATTTAAGTTTCGCGTTGCCGCAGGATGGACAATTGCCCAAGCTTCGCTCCTCCAGAATTCTCAACCTTTTTAGTTCTCTTTCGGCCAGCTGGGAAAGATTGATCCATTTATTGGCCTGCCACCATTGCCACATCTCTTCACTCAGAGTAATACTCACTTTTGGCATGAGCCGCACCTCAGGTATTTATGCGTATTAATGCGTATCAATAAGTATATATGCATCTTAATACTTATACTTTTCTGCAATATAAATTAGTATTTCGAAGGTATCTGGCAATTGAATGAGAAGGTTCGTTGTCATTGGCCACAGAGCCATCACATCAAAGGACTTCAAACTCAAAGACCTGTGCGGCTCCACAGGCAGACTGGATGTGCTATTGAGGTGTGTGAATTCCGCCTTCTTTCTTTCGCATGATATAAGAAGGGATGTGGAGCTTTACCTGATTCTTTTAGGTGATCCCGATCCTCCCAAGACGATAAGGATGGTCGGCGGGGAGCTCAAATATTTAAATCCAGATGAGCGCAGCACGGGAGCCCTTGTGAGAAATGCCTTGTTCAAGAAACCTGGTATAGAAGAGGTCATGTCAACACCTGGTATACATATATCCAAAAAGGGTTTTGGGGAGGTCATACGAGACCTAAACAAGATATCCGATATAGTTTACCTGAGGGAGAACGGAGCACCTTTTCAACCCCCCAGTGAAACATCAGATTTCACGTTCGTACTCGGTGATGACAGGGATTTGAGCCCGGAGGAAGAGGCTGTAATCCAAGATTGTAAGGCACATATCATATCTTTGGGCCCTAAAAGCTATCACTCGGATCACTGTATAACCATTGCAAACTCGTTACTGGATAATATATTTGGAACTAGTTAGAATAATACCCTTTCTGTAAAAATAAAAAAAGGGGATATTTTGGGTCTGGAGAGCCTCATTTCTTCTCCTTTTTCTCGCCTTCCTTCTCCCCTTCCTTGGGCTTCTCCCCTTCCTTTGGCTCCTCCTTTTCTGCTGCTTCTTCTCGCTCGGCTGCTGCAGCTGCTTCGGCCTCTGCCTTGGCCAGTTCCTCGGCTGCCTTCAGCTCGGCCTTGGCGGCAAGAAGGGCCTCTCTCTCCATTTTGGCTGCCTCGATGTCCTTTTTCGATAGCAGTTTTGAGGCCTGCTTGTTGCACCTCTTACACAGTTTGAGGTGATTCACCAGCCTTCTCGCCCCGCAACCCCTGCATACATCGATGAGCTTCATATTTCTGCCTCTTTGGCCCAGGGGAAAGCGCTATTTGTTTATATAGGTTTTCTTTCGATATGTGGCTTTGTGTTTGATATTATGGGGAAAAATAAAGAAAAAAAGACAACATTCAATTGTTTGGAATTGTAGAATTTCGAAGCTTTGCCAAAAAATATAATAACAAAATCCCATATAGGTACACCTACGGGTTGGAAAAAGGTGCCTATACATGGAAAAAACTTCGGTAGTCCTTGGAATAATTCTCATTCTTCTAGGCCTATTTTTTATTGGAATCGGCGCTTATACTGCACCGGATGATCCCGAGACAGAGGAATATGATCCATTGGAGGTTGATCCGGTCTGCATAGCCATCGGAATAGTCGTTTTGATTGTCGGGATTGTGCTGGCGGTCACGGGTTTCAAGAAAACCGAAGCCCCGCCCCAGCCCGCATATGGATACGGAACCCCACCTTATCCACCAACACCGCAGGCTCCGCCGCCACACCCCTCTGTGGCACCGCCACCTTCAACCCCACCCCCTTCGGCCCCGCCTCCATCGACACCCACCAAATACTGCGCTCAATGCGGAAAATCGATACCGACCGGAATCAGCATGTGTCCGAATTGCGGGTATGATACCTCCCCCCAAGCAGCACCGATAACTTCGAAGCCTCAAACCTATACCAAACCCTCTCCCTTGCAGCCCAAGGCAGTTACACAATGTATAAACTGCGAAAGAGAGATCCTCCCTGAAGTGACGATATGTCCGTACTGCAGCCACGATCAGAGCCAGGCCATACCACCACCGCCTTAGATGTTAATGGCAAACCTGCTTTTCAAATACCGCGAAAGTAATAATTAATAAGGTAACAAAGGATTAAATATTGATGATTCCATAACCTTTATTTATCTGTGAGTAATCATTGGGCGCTTGCGGGGATTTGGCAATGAAACTGAAGCTTGGAAACAAAGAGCTCAACCTCCCGATAAATAATGACTTCCCGGATTATATAAAGGATGCCCAGAAGTTCATCGAATTCGCAACCCAGGAAGGAATAGACACCACCCATGCCAAAAACCTCCTGGGGGAGGCAAAAAGGGCGTACACACTGAAGAAGCCCAAGCGGGCCACGATTCTGGCCAATATGGCCAAAAAGGACGCAAGGAAGAGGCTCAACTCCAGGGATTCCATATCAATTAAGGTCTCTTATGCAAATAGATATATACAAACAGTTGAGCGGAACATCAGAAAGGCCAGGGAACTGGGCTTGGATTTGGCTCGCCCTCAAAAACTGCTTTCCATGGCCAAGGAGGCCAGAGACAGTAGAAATTACGATTTGTCTGTTAGCTGTTTAAAAGAGGCAGAATCAGCCATCAACAACTCCATTGAAAGTAGCAGCAAAATCCACCAGACTGCGGATTTGATTCAGGGGGCAGGCGAGATCATAGATTATCTCAGGAGCCATGATTTGAATGTGGGAGAGAGTGAAGATCTGTTTTCCTCGGCCAAATATGCCTTCGATTCGAGGGATTATCTCGACAGCCAGATATTGGCCATGAAGGCAGTGAGGAATGCCATTAACCAGGTGGCTCATGTAAAGAGAGAATACGCTCCTCCCCCTCCACCTGCGGAGGCCACTTTCGCAGAGGAAGAAGTGACTGCATTCGAACCCTTAACAGAGGAGACCTATTTTGAGGAAATCGATGAAGAAGAACCAGTTGATACCTATGAAGAGACAGTACCAGAGGTGCTCCCCGAAGAGGAGCTCCCAGTTATCCAACTTGGGGAAGAAAAGAAAGTAAAGCAATTATTATCAATTGCAACTGAAATTCT
>CP070726.1:1337042-1340200 GCA_020350865.1 Thermoplasmata archaeon | reverse complement strand
TCAAAGGCCTGTGCGTCGATGATTGCCTTTATCGTTCCATCGTGGAGCATATCAGTCACAAGCTTCGTAACCCCGCCCACGGCAAAGCTGCCTGTAATGCCCTTGTCCTTCATCCTTTCATGGAGGAACTTCACTGCGGCAAGGGAGGTGCCTCCGGCCCCTGCCTGAAAGGAGAAACCGTCCTTGAGCAAACCGGAAAGCTCGATGATGTCCACCACCTGCTCTGCGATCTTCAGTCTCTCGGGGTCTGACGTGACCTTTGTTGTTCCCGAGGCAATGCCTTCGGGCGAGCCGATGCTGTCCACTGTCACAACCTGGTCCACGTACGACTCCTGGATACTGATGGGCAGGGAGGGGTAGGGTACAAGGTTGTCTGTGACCACAACCACCTTGTCAGCCTACCATGCATCGGCAAAGGCGAATCCCATGGGTCCGAAGGCCGACCTGCCTGTGATGCCCGTGAAATTGCCGTGCTCGTCCGCCTGTGATGCTGCAAGAAAGGCCACATCGATTTTCAGCTCACCGGTTTCGATGGCCCTGGCCCTTCCTCCATGGGTTCTGAGAACTGCAGGCGCCTTGAGTGTACCTTTCGAGGCCTCGGCTCCCACGGGCCCGTTCATGGAGCCCTCGATGCGGGTGATGACACCGCTTCTCATATGCTCGGTTAGGGGCTCGTGCTTCTTGAATACAGCCGTCTGGGCAAGCCTGAGGTCCTTGATGCCCATGCGGGCTATGGTGTCCACCACCGTGTTGATGACATCGTCCCCGTTTCTGAGGCAGTGGTGAAACGAAATCGTCATGCCGTCCGAAAGGCCGGTCCTCCTGATGGCTTTTTCCAGTGAATCGGTAAGCTTGCTTTCGCCACGGTACATTCTTATATTTCTCTGGAGAGTCCTGTACGCCGGGTCGGCCAGCTTTCCTTCATATGGTCTCAGCTTACGTTCCGCAAGCTCTGTGGGAACGCGTCTTCCCAGGGCATTTGTATTGAAATCCATTCTTACCTCCTCCTGTTCCTTATTTTGGGGTCCTACCACAGATGATCCTTGAAGGGCTCAAACGTCATGAAGTCCACATGATGCAGTATGTATCCTTCGGGCGTTCTCTTGGCCATATCACCCTCCTTTGAGTGGTATGCGATGGCATGGACGACCCGGGGGGGCAAATCGAACTTCATGGCTAAACCGGCCCCCGAAAATGTATGCCTCAGCACCCTGCCGGTTTCAGATGTTACTAGCTCGCCTTCCACACGATCGTATTCCAGCAATTTACCCACGTCCACAAGTATTGCCGCGGCCGTAAGGATATCAAGGTCAATTGGGAGCTCGTCTCCGAACTGGTTCGTAATCTCCTTTGCCGCGGCCACACACACATGCACAACAGCCCTTTTGTGGGTCATGAACGAGACCTTCAAATCCTTAACCAATAATGTAAACGGAATTTCCTCTAAATCCTCAGGTGATAGGGGGCTGTTGTCCAATGCATACTCCCAGACAGAAAGCACCTTATCCCTCAAATCCTCATCGGCAATCCATTCCACCTCGGGCCACATCTTTGCCGCCTTCGGATATTTTTCCTCCAGACTCATTCTCAATACCTCCTTGAAATGGTAACTGTCTATCCTTTTTGCCCCCTCAGCTTCATTTTTGTGTATTCCAGAAGACCTCCTGCCTGGGCAATTGCTTTTATCTCGGGTGGGAGTGGCGGGAACGTGAATTTCTTGTCTCCCACCGCAAGCTCACCCGATTCGAGGTCAAGACTGACCTCTTCTTCCCCTGTGAATGCTTTCACGGCCTCGGGATTCTCGATGAGAACAAGACCCTGATTGATTGCGGCTCTGTAGAATATCCTTGCAAAGCTCTCGGCAACCACAGCCTTGATCCCAAAGGCCTTGAGGCCCAAGACCGGCTGCTCTCTTGAGGATCCACAGCCGAAGTTCCTTCCCGCAAAGATGATATCGCCCTCCTTGGCCTCCTTTGCAAACGTGGGGTCCAGATCCTCCAGAAGATGCGGTTTTATCTCCTCTATTGTACTGGCCGTATAGCAGTATTTACCTGGAAACAGCATGTCAGTGTTGATGCTGTCGCCGTACTTCCAAACCTTCATGTCCCCACCTCCCTGGGGTCAGTTATTTTTCCGGTCAAAGCCGAGGCGGCCACAGTGGCAGGTGAGGCCAGGTATATCTCCGCGTCCCTGCAGCCCATCCGGCCCTTGAAGTTCCTGTTTGCAGTTGATATGCACTTCTCTCCGGGTGCCAGCACTCCCTGGTGGGCACCGAGGCACGGCCCGCAGCCGCACGGCAGGACCACTGCACCCGCATCCAGGAATGTTCTTATTATATTCTTTTCCATGGCCTGCTCGTAGACGGTTCTCGATGCGGGCAGAACCAGAAGCCGCGTTGCGGGGTGGACCTTTTTCCCTCTGAGGATGTTTGCCGCAGCCTCCAAATCCGATAGCCTGCCATTGGTGCAGGTCCCGATAAGACACTGGTTTACCGAAATGCCAGCAGCTTCCGAGATGGACTTCACATTATCCACTGTGTGGGGGAAGGCCACAACGGGCTCCACCTGGGACAAATCGTACTCCTTTTCAAGCATGTACTTGGCCCCCTCATCGGCCCAGAAAGGTTCATACGAATCCTCGGCCACACCGATTGTTTTAAAATAATTCTCTGTCACCCCATCCACAGGAAACACGGACAGCTTGGCACCCATCTCGACTCCCATATTGGCCATTGTGAACCTGTCCTCCACATCAAGGGACCCGATTTCACCGTGGTATTCCACTGAGTTGTATGTGGCCCCGTCCGCCCTCATGTCCCCGATGATATGCAGTATCAGGTCCTTTGCCGAAACAGGCGGATTCAATGTACCTTTCAGTGTCATCTTGATTGAGAAGGGCACCTTGAGCCATGTCTCACCTGTCAGAAGGAGGGCGGCAGCCTCTGTCCTGTCGATACCCGTGGAAAAGCATCCCAATGCACCGTACGAGCATGTATGGGAGTCGGAACCCAGGATCAATTTCCCGGGAAGGCCCAGACCCTTCTCCACCACCACCTGATGGCAAATGCCCTCCCCGATATCAAAGAAATTGGTGATTCCGAACGTTTTGACAAACTCCCTGATCTTCTGGTGATTGGTGGCCGTTTTTTCGTTGGCTGC
>CP070726.1:1328246-1336942 GCA_020350865.1 Thermoplasmata archaeon | reverse complement strand
GTACGCACGGTACGGAAGAACCATGCAGGATTCCTTAATAAACATCTTTTACAACGGCATCACAACCGAGATGAGGCTGACCTTCGTGAACACGGATTTCTCGAGATCGCTGATATATCTGCCGGTGCCGATGATGGAGGAGGAGGAAACCGAGCGTATCTTACGCTCGGTAAACCGGGTTGTGCATGAATCTATTATAAGGCATTCAACCTCGGATGTGGTCCTCATGGAATCGGAGGATGCAGCGGTTCAAAACATTGCCAGGGCAGTCAAGGTATTTGCCCTGTTCGTTATTCTTATAGTGGGTGTGTTTCTCTTCGCAGTGTTCCTTAATAGGATTCACCGGGGGGATAAAGGGAAAAGACGGAAGCCGGCCCAATCCTGGCCCGAGGACGTGTGGTTCGAGGAGGATTTCTCGGGGGAGCAAAATCCGTATGAGAGATACCCTCCGGTGAGATAGTTCCTAAGAGATATTCCAACATGATTCCACCTATCCACACCAGAAGGGGCAAAAATCAAAACCTTTTTCCCATTCCATTCTCATGCAGTGGCGGAGATTCCCATGTACCTCGACGAGCTGACAATGCCCGAGTTCGAAGAAAAAGTGAAGGAAAATCCTGTGGTCATCCTGCCCCTGGGAGCGGTGGAGGAGCACGGCCCCCATCTGCCACTGTGCACTGATTCTTTACAGCCGGAGTACATCGCAGAAAAGGTGGCCGAGCGAACGGGGGCTCTTCTCGCCCCGCCTATCAGGTACGGGTTCTGCTCCTCCACAAAGAACTTCCCGGGCACGATCACCGTTTCCTTTGATACGCTGCGCTCTCTGATATATGACATCCTCTCGGAGCTCACCAGAAATGGAATACAAAATATCGTTGTCCTATCGGGTCATGCGGGCAGGGTGCACATGGCGGCCCTGAGGCTCGCCGCCCGGAAGGTTGTGGAGGAGTGCGAGGCAGACATCATGGTTCTATCGGACTACGACATTGCATACGACCTCATAGAAAGGGATGATACAATTCCCAACGACGACGGGCACTCGGGTCTAATCGAGACCTCAAGGGTATTGGCCATAAAAGAAGAACTGGTCAAAGGCGGAGGTGTAGCGGGAAAGACCAGGCCCCCCAAATTCAGGGTGGAAAAAAATCCCGAGAGGCACTTTCCCACGGGTGTTTTGGGGGACCCAACAGGTGCCTCGAAGGAAAAGGGACGGGAGATCAACGATTTCATCATCGATGAGATGGTCAGGTTGATTGAGGGGATGCGCAAGCCTTAATAACCATTACACTCATTGTAAATTAATAGAAGAAATTTCCTGGGGAAACGGTCGGGATACGTGTGAGGCGAATACTGATAACTGGTGCGGTTCTGCTATTCGTTGTCCTTGCAGGCTGCAACGGTCCCATCTCCGATTGGCACTGGGTGGGTTATTTCTACGAGCTGCGTCTCTACCCGGAGAACCAGACGGTGCAGTTTCAAGTTATAGTGCCCTTGCCGGTCAACGAGCAGGACGAGGTCCTTCCGGAGTTTTTAACAAGTGTGAGAAATACCGAAGGGAACTTCACATACGGAACCAATGAGAGCGTCCAGGGTCCCTCAATAAATATAATGGGCACGGGAGATGCGGGCTTTGACATGTTCTTTGAACAGGAATCCGACGAGCCCATCGAAGGTTTCCAGCTCCTCAGCATGCTGGATGAATTTTTTGACCAGGACCTGGCCTTCTTTTGGGTGTACTGTGACACGGACAACATCAGTATTCGGTTGACTTATGAGTACAGTGAATCGGGTCCGGAATTTTGGACGGACCGCACCTATGAAATGATATCAACATTACCCACAGGTTGGCAGCGCGTCCCGGTTGCTGTAGAGGAAAATGTATGGTAATGATAATCATCCTGCGGAAACCCTGCTCCCCTCGCACTTCATGTCGATGCAGACCTCCTGCTTCTTCCCCTTGCCCCTGCCGAACTTGATCATGGGGGCGCCGCACTTCTCGCACGTTTTCTCTAAAAAATCGATCTTGCCCCTCTGGGGAAGCGGATAGGAATTCCTGCACCTGGGAAAGTTGGAGCACCCCACAAACCTCTTGCCCCGCCGGGAGCGCATGGTGAGCAGATCCCCGCCGCACCGCGAACATTTTCCTGCGATCCTCTGCTCCTTTAAGGCCTCTTTTATGGAGCTGCCTATCCGGTACTTGTTCTCCTCTAAGAGTATGAAGACCTTTTCCAGCATGTCCTGGGATTCCCTCACCACCTCGTCGAACTCCTTTTTGCCTTCTGCAACCAGCGCCATGTCGTTTTCCAGGGTGGCGGTCATCCTTGCACGTGTAATGGCCCGTGCGTTCTCCTCCAGGGCCTCTGTCACGGCGATGCCCGAGGGTGTGGGTTTGGGAGGCGAGCCTGAAACGTAGCCTCTCTGGTACAGCTTGTGGATGATTTCGTGGCGCGTACTTTTGGTACCCAGGCCGAGCCTCTCCATCTCCTGTATGATGGAGCCCTCCCCCAGCCTGTTCGGGGGCCTTGTGAGGTCCTCTTTGAGCTCCACATCCAGCACCTTAACATCCTCACCCTCCGCAAGCTTGGGCAGCACGGTCTCCTTGGGTGTGTAGTAGGGGAAGTACCTTCTCCATCCCAGGTCGGTAAATCTCATGCCCTTGCTTTCGAAGATTTCTCCGGAAAGATCCAATTTGACATCAGTGATCTCGGATACAGATTCTGAAGCCAGGGTGGCGAAGAACCGCCTTACCACAAGCTCGTATATCCTCCACTGGTACCTGTTCAGTTTATTCTTCTTTGCCGGGCTGGTGGGGTAGATGGGGGGATGGTCGGTTGTGCGGGTCTTGCCCCTTGAAGGGGAAAGGCGGGGCAGTGCAAGAAGCTCTTCCGCCTCTTCTGTAAACTCGGACTCAGTGAGTTTTTCAAGGATGTCTCTCAGGTCCAGTGACTTGGGGTACACCGTGTTGTCGGTTCTGGGATAGCTGATGTACCCGTTGGTGTAGAGGTCCTCGGCAATGGACATGGCCCTCTGGGCACTGAAGCCCTGCCGGGTGGCATCCCTGAGAAATGCGGTTGTATGATAGGGGGCGGGAGGCCGATCCTTCTTCTCCTTTTTAGCAACTTTAACCACCCTTCCAAACTCAGCTTGCTTCGCCTGTGAATATGCGGCCTTGGCCTTTTCGGCCTGGGTGAACCTGCCCTTTGAGTGCTTGGCTGAAAATTCCCCCTTATTGTCAAGCTTGGCCAGAATCTCCCAGTACGGCTCCGGCTTGAAGCTCTTGATCTCCTTTTCCCTGTCAACGATGATGGCCAGGGTGGGGCTCTGGACCCTTCCCACGGAAAGAAAGTCCTTTCCGCCCTGACTGGAGGCGATGGAAATGAAGCGTGTGAGGGTGGCGCCCCATGTCAAATCCACCACCTGCCTGGACTCTGCAGAGGCCGAAAGATTGTAGTCTATGTCCACAAGGTTTTCGAAGGCCGCCTTCACCTCCGCGTTGGTGAGTGCAGAAAACCGGGCCCTTCTGGCCTTGGCCTTGGGATTTGCTACCTTAACTATTTCCAGACCCTCGACACCTATCAGCTCCCCCTCCCTGTCGTAATCAGTGGCCAGGATGACGTCGTCATTTTCACCTGCAAGCTCCTTTAACGCGGCCACTATGTTCTTCACACCCTTGGACTGCACCTTCTTCGGGGGCACCTTGATGAGATCCTGGGGTTTGATCCTGTGCCATCCCCGGAATTCCTCGGGGTAATCAAGCTCCAGAATGTGGCCCTTGAGCCCGACCACAGAGAACTTCTCTTCATTTTTCTCGAAAACATACACGGGAACGGAATGGATAAAAGCCCTTCTGGCCTTCCCTCCCGATAGGACATCTGCGATACGCTGTGCAGCATTTTGTTTTTCGCAAATCACCAGTGTGCTCATGGGGAAGGACGCATGCGGCTATTTCCTATTTAAATGTTTTTTTTGAAAAAAGCAACAGAAAAAAATTACGAGTGGACCCATATGGCCTCCTCCCCGCACTGGTCAACACAGTACCCGCAGTTCCTGCACCACTGTGCAACCACAGTGGCGTGTCCCTCCTCCATTTTGAGGGCCACATACGGACAGCGGGAGAGACAGGCCCTGCATCCTGAGCAGAGCGCTTCGTTGACTTCCGCGGGCATGAACCAGACTCCTTCAGTTTCATATGTACTTGATGATTTTCTCCTCGATCATCCTTCTGGACCCGGCGCCTATCATGGTGTCCACAAGCCTGCCGTTCTTGAAGAACAGCAGGGTGGGTATGCTCATGATGCCGAACTGCCCGGCTGCGAGCCTGTTGTTGTCCGTGTTCAGCTTGCCGAAGACAACCCGGCCCTCGTAATCCCGGGCCAGCTGATCGATTATCGGTGCCAGCATCCTGCAGGGGCCGCACCACGGTGCCCAGCAGTCCACCACAATGAAGCCGTAATCCCTTATCATCGACGAGAAGTTCTGGTCGGTGACCTCCACAGGCTTGTTCGGCATCTTTCTTTCGAGGCGCACGGAGGGGGGCTGCATATCCGTCATCAGCTCCTCCAGTTTTCTTGCCCGTATGGTTTCGAGCTCATCCATATACATCACCTCCACGGTTTTGCAATCTTTATACAATACCGTTATTCAAAACTGAAGATATATACCTTTATCTGTCACCAAAACAAGTTTCAGGGAGTGAAAGTCATCCCCTGCCCCAGACGTACTTGGTGTATGCCTTGTAGATGCACCTGTCCATGACCACGGTGATGCCTGCGTCCTTTGCCCTTTGAGCGGCCTCCGTGTTTACCACGCCCTCCTGCATCCACACCACCTTCACCCCCTTTTTTACGGCCTCGTCCACCACCTCTCCTACGGCCTCGGGCTTTCTGAAGATATCAACGATGTCAATTTCTTCCGGCACGTCCAGCAGGCTTTTGTACGATTTCATGCCCAAGATGGTGTCGTACCTTGGGTTCACGGGAATCACGGTGTACCCCCTTGCCTTCAGGAATTTGCCTATCCTGTTGCTGGGCCGCATCCTGTTATCGGAAAGACCCACGATTGCAATGACCTTGGAGTTTTCAAGGAGGTCCTTGATTTTTTCAGGAGGGGGTACGAATTCCGATACATCTTCTGGCACAGGTTCACTTCCTCTCGAATATCACCCGTTCCTCGTAGATAATCCTGAAGATTCTATGATAGGGAATGGAGGCATCTGCAAGCACCATGAAGGAATGCTCAAGGGCCTCGATTTCCTCACCCGAGACGATCATGGTGTCGTCGGGTGCACCCCTGTGAACGTACCATATCTCGGCCCTGGATATGTCCCTGTCCTCACGCCATTTGAGCTCGTTGAGGATCTCTCTGGGCATGGGCATGGATTTTGTTATGAGTGAAGTATTATATAATCTTATCATGAGCAACTTCAAAAACAGGCTTTAACCATCAAAGAGGGGCCATTAAATGCCCTTTTTACGAAACATCTATATAATTTGAATGCCATTTTGTAACAAGGGGAAACCCCATAGGAGGGAGAGGTTATGTCTCTTCAGTTAAGGAAAACATATGCTATATTAATCAGTGTGCTCGTTTTTTCGGCCGTCTTTGTTTCGGCTGCAACACAGAACTGCGAAAATTATCTCATCGGCAGGAATGCCTTCGGCAATCCGGAGGCAGAAAAATCCCCGCTAAATCCGGTTCAATCCAACCCAGCCGGGGAGGCCGGTGCAGGCCAATATTCAACAACCACCCCTGGAAGCTCCAACGATCCTGAAATTCAGGCAAGTCCATCAGGCGGCGGCTCCGGCGGTTCCATTCCCAAAAAGAGTCCTTCGAGCAGCAGCCCGAGTTCTGCGCAGAGCTCCACTGCCAGTCCGTACGATCTCCTGGAGCAGGATATCAGGGCTTTCTGCGCAGCCATAAACGCCTCGCCCGACTCGGCCTTCAAATATCCTTCCGCCAACCGGAAAAAGACGCTGTGCAACAAGCTTCTGAACGGCTTTCTGGGGGCAATTCAGGAGGGCAACTACACTGCTGCCCTGGACCAGCTGGAGGAGATACGCTCCAAGATGGACGGCGATGCCAATCATACTGACAAGAGCCAGGGCAAGGGCCATCACAAGCAGCCCCACTACGCCGGCAACGACTGGGTGGTGGATGATTCCGTGCGGACCAATCTCACCCAATACATTGACAACATAGAGGGTTCGGATTACGATAACGACGGACTCAGCTTCTACGACGAGGTTGCAACCCACGGCACAGATCCTCTCAACCCTGATACGGACGGTGACGGCCTGGACGACGGATGGGAGGTGGCCAACGGTTTCGATCCCCTCGATCCGAGGGATGCCACCGCGGACTATGATCATGACGAGCTGACAAACATCCAGGAGCTCGAGTACGGCCTGGACATGTGGAACCCGGACACGGACAATGACAGTGTGAACAACAACTTTTTGGACGGCAGGGAGGTGCGGTACTGGTGCGCCATGGGAATGAGCATGCAGCTGGCGGGGCAGTACGCCAACAACTCCGATGTGGACAGCGACGGGCTGCTGGACGGTTACGAGGTCTATTACGGGAGCAAATACGTGTGGTGGTTCGAGGCAGAGGACTTCCCGGCCCCTGGTGCGACAGCCTTCCTTGACGGCCCTGCACGACGCTCACCGAATCAGCTATTCCTGTCCTCGGCGGTGCGCACCTCGGATCCCTCCGACGAGCTCATCGACATACCGATCAGGGTCACGGATTCGAGTATCGATTTCGATGCATTCCCGGGCTACAACGGCTGGGCCCATCCTGCTGTCGGCGATGTAAACGGTGACGGAAGAAACGAGATCGTTGTGGGACAGGGACCCAGAGCACTCTTCGGCAAGAATGTCTTCAGCCGTGTTGCGGTGTACAACGCAAACGGTGTGGAGCTGGACAAATTCTATCCCTACAGCTCCGGCAAAGGTGTCTTCGTGGCCACAGGTGACATCGACGGCGACGGAGATGACGAGATTGTAACGGGCCAGGGTCAGACCGCATCCTCAACACAGTACATCCATGTTTACAACTACACTGATTCGGGCGGTTTTGTGCAGCTCATGACGTTCGCCTTTGGCCACGGCGGTGCCAATGTGGCCTGCGGCGACCTTGACGCGGACGGCATGGACGAGGTTGTCGCTGTTCCCACATGGCACGGGGATCCCGACCTGTGGAAATGGGACATAGGTGTGAACAAGAACACCAATCCCTGGCAGTACTATCTTTTAAGTTGGAATTGGGTTGTGGATGCAGGGTACGCGCGAATCGATAACAACTTCGACGACGGACTGTGTGTCGCCTCCGGGAATTTGGACGGTGACGCAAACGACGAGATACTGGTGACCTGCTGGACCCGGGGTGACGGCAGAATGTACATGTACGATTCCGACCTCAGCTACATGGGCCGCCTCGACGGGTACGGCGGCTGGGCTGCGGGCGTACGCATAGCATTCGGGGACGTCACGGGGGACGGTAATGAGGAGATCATTGCAAGCCTGGGACCCCATGCGAACTCGGTTCCGGTTGTGCGCATCTACGATACAAGCGGGAACATACTCGGGCAGTTCTTTTCCCTTGTCCCCGGGCATGCGGGGGGTGTGGAGCTTGCAGCGGGCAACCTCATAGGTGACAACAGGTCGGAAATAATTGCCTCACCCCACTACGGAGGGGTGAATACCCGGGGATATCAGGTGGACTTCCCCCCTGACCTATACGGCACCTATAAATTCTATACCAAAGCCAGGCGGGCTCTCACCCAAGGTCCCCAGATAACACTTCAGATCGAGGATTTCAATTCGAACGTGATAGCGGGACCCACGACACACAATCTGGCAGGCAATTACCTGTGGTACTCCATGCCCTCTTTTACCATAAACGGGCAGTACTTTTCAGTGCATGCACTGGAGATTGGGAGCAGCAATTCGGCCTTCATTGATAAGGTGGGGTTTGTGGAGTTCGATGATTCAATGCGCGTGACCAATACCGACGCACAGGGTGATCAGGTTCAGTTCGGGGCAGGGGGCGGCACCACTGTCATCGGTCTGGACCTGCCAATCAAATCCCAACCGGTCCCGGCATATGTGAGCAGCACCAGGCTGTTTATAGGGGTGCCGGCCGGTTCGGGAGCGGCAAACATCCAGTTCGACGTGGGCAACAACAACGACCCCGAGTGGCAGGGAACACTGGGCGGGACGGGCAATCCCATCAACCAGCTTGTGCCCGACTTCTCGGGTGCCGCCACAAAGTACATCAATTCCAATCAACATCTAATCGATGCCGCAGGTAACATCAAAGTGCCTGTGGCCATCACATCCGACACGGCAGTAACAGTGACCATGTCAGCCATAAGAATTGAATTTGCGCCAAATATAACTGATCCCGATGACACTGATATCGACGCCGACGGCGTATCGGACGGAGACGAGGTCAACCTTCATGACACCATCCCCTTTGATTACGATTCTGACAACGACCGGCTGGACGATTTCGAGGAGGTCAGCATCGGCAATGACGGCTACATAACAGATCCTCTTGATTTTGATACGGACAACGATCGTTTAACCGATGAGGACGAGTTCGTGGGTTGGGTCGTGCAGGTGGTGGGCCAGCAGCCCTATGCTGTGAGCTCGGACCCCACTCAGACTGATGTGGACAACGACGGACTCGAT
>CP070726.1:1321424-1328146 GCA_020350865.1 Thermoplasmata archaeon | reverse complement strand
GTAACCCCCGTGCTCGACCGGGGGCCCCCCATAACCTACTGCACGTTCCCTATCCAAGGTGGCAAGTTCGACGCCCTCTGGGAAGGCCTGGAAAAGAAGCTTGAGGGCGCAAGCCTCGAAGAGATAGCACGCAAAGAAGGTGAAGCAGAGCCCTTGTTTGCAGAGATTCGAAAGGAAGGCGTGAGAAGGGAACTGCCCCTCATAATCCAGACCATAAAAGAATTTGCGGAGGGGAGGGTAAGGGTAGAAGGGGAGAATATCATTGCAGGGGGAGAGGTGCTCCCGGGAGCCTACGACCTCTCGGAGAAGATCGAGGAGCAGATAGCCGGAAGTAGATGACATGCACCCACCCGACCCCTGAGCAACCCGGGGAAAAGGCAAATAACCGTATAATCCCATAAGGGAGGATGAGTTATAATTCCTGGCGAGGAAGAAAATGAAGGACGTAAAATCCCAAATCCCGCTGGTTGACCGCAAGCAAGAGCTTGAGGAGCTGAAGCATCAGTTGGAAAACTCCACCCATGGCAGCGGCAATCTCCTGCTCATCGCAGGTGAGGCAGGGGTGGGCAAGACCAGGCTGCTCAACGAGATTATCGGCTTCGCACAGTCACAGGGAGTAGATATCTTCCAGGGCTGGTCCTTTTACGAATCGCTGACACCCTACATGCCGTTCATGGAAGCGCTGGGATCGGGGGGACTGGAAAACCTCTTCGCAGACGAAACTCCCAGGGTTGAGACCGCATATCTGATGACCCACAGCGGTTTACTGATAAAGGATGTCAAAAGACGCGAAACTGAGCTCAATCCGGATATCTTCGCAGGCATGCTCAGCGCAGTGGACATCTTTGTCAAGGATTCCCTTTCCATGCTGAGCGGGGAGGAGAAGAAGGAATCGCTGAATTCCCTGGGATACGAGAACTACCGGATCCTCATCGAAAGCGGTGAAAACGCGAACTTAGTGGTCATACTTACGGGCAAGGAGAACGAGTTTCTGATCAACGAGATGAAGGACATCCTAGTTGATGTCGAGCAGCAGTACGGGAGCGTGCTCAAGTCCTGGGATGGTGGGGATAAGAGCGTATCCGGCATCGAGAACCTCATACAGCCGCTCATCACTTCGGGGAAGTACGACGGCATCGATTATGCAAAGGACGACCCCAAGATCAGAAGGAACAGGCTGTTTGAGAACATACTGCTGGGCATAGAGCGGCATGCCAAAGTTCACCCGTCACTGCTCTGCATCGAGGACCTGCAGTGGGCGGACCCTTCCACACTGGCGCTCATGCATTATGTCTCCAGAAATACGAGAGAGTGCAATCTGCTCATTCTCGGAACCTACAGACCCGAAGATGTTGCGGCCACAAAGGACGGCAAGGTGCATCAATTGATCGAAGCCAAGCAGCTGATGGGCAGAGAGGAGCTGTACCAGGAGATCGAATTGGGAAGGCTGGATGAGGGATACATGGACGATATACTCAACTCGCTTCTGGGGAGAACAGATTTTGCAGATGAATTTAAAACACAGCTGTACAGGGAAACGGAGGGCAACCCGTTTTTCATAGTCGAGCTTGTCAGGTTGCTGGTGGACGAGAGGACCATTGCCATGAGGGATAATGTCTGGATGCTTGAAAAGGACCTGAAGGAGGCCAATATGCCCTCCAAGGTGCATGATGTCATTGTCCGGAGACTGAACCGCGTGGGGGATGAGGGGAGGGAGATCCTTGACTATGCCGCCGTCATGGGAGAGGAGTTCACCTCCGATATCCTGGTTTCCGCCACCAAACTCCAGACAATTGACCTGTTGAAACAGTTGAGGAGCCTGGAGCAGAAGCACAAGCTCATCCGGTCCCTGGAAGCAAAATTCAAGTTCGACCACGCAAAGATCAAAGAGGTGCTGTACAACGAGATCCCAAACGAGCTCAGAACGGAATACCATTCCATCATCGCTGCCTGCATCGAGGAGCAGAACAAGGATAACCTGGACGAGGTGATCGGAGATTTGGCATTCCACTACTACCGCTGCCAAAAGAAGGAAAAGGCTCTTCCCTACATCCTCAAAGCCGCGGAGAAGGCCACGGGCCAGCACGCCCCGCATGAGGCCTTTGAGTACTACCGATGCGCACTGGACGTGGTGGAGACAATGGGGGATTCCCTCGATAACAAGAAGAAAAAGTTGGAGATCATCATGGCCCTGGGGAACAATTGTTATCTGAGGGGGGAGTGGGACAGTGCACTGGGTTACTATCATCGGGCCACTGGGTTAAGTGAGGAAGTGGGGGATGAGAAGAGGATGGCTGAAGGATTTAGGAATATCGGCCTGATCTACAAGAACAGGAATGAATGGGAAAAGGCCATCTTGTTCTTCAATAAAGGCGTAGAACTTTCAGAAAAAATCGATGACAGTCAAAGGATGGCTGACATATCCTATTATCTTGGCGGCATCTACGATGAAAAAGGGGAGCTTGATGAGGCGAGGAAATACTTCGGAAAATGCATGGACATAGCCGTGAATATCGGTGATAGTCCCGAGATTGCTGATGCTTATCTGGGAATCGGAAGGATACATGCGAGAAAGAGTGATTACGACAAGTCCATTGACTTTATAAAAAAGGCCGTTGAGATCCTCAAAAAAACGCAGGATTTGGGGGAACTGTCCAAGGCATATGCGAATTTGGGTGCGACCTTTAACCAAGTTGATGTAAACGAAGCTATAAAATATCATAAAAAATCCATAGAAATAGCTGACAAAATACGATATGTTAGGATAAAGGGATATGGCCTCATGAACATTGCATATTCATATATCAAGAAGAACGAACTGGAAAAGGCTTCCAGTTCTTTGGATAAGGCCTTGGAAATATTTAATAAACTTGGGGAAAGGATGCCGATGTCCATGACCTACATAAATTACGGCTCAATATACAGACTTCAGAGGGAATGGGAGCTCGCAGCAGATTATTTCGAGAAGGCACTTGCGATTTGCAGGGAGCTGGATACGCCCTACAACCTTGGATACGGTCTTTTCGAGTATGGGCTCCTGCATAAGGATAAAGGTGATGTCAATCAAGCAATCGAACGATTGACAAGAGCGCTAGATATCTTTAAGAATATACAAAATAAAGAAATGATCGAAAAGGTAGAAAAAGAGTTGAGCGCTTTAAGGCCGCGCTCTTAAGATAATTCTACCACAATATAATCTCACCGCAGGGCCAGCCTGAATTTCTTATGATATTAACTGTTTCACTGTTGTCTCCCGAAATTTTAAAGTTAAATGTGGATTTGTCTTTGGTTGTTATAGTGCTCTGATCGTCCGGGGGTGTTATCTCATTTAAAATCACAACCCCCTTGGGGTACCTGGTTTTGTCTATTGCGATGGATGCGGGAGTCCACGGAATATTTAGGATATCAACGTCATTATATACCTGCTGTGGTCCAGGTGTTTCTTTTTTTATTATTACCGTGGCCTTTCTCGCTTTCGGCCATTTATTGTCGATTGGCGTTACATCTGCCTCGTCAGGCATCTTATTCACCTCCCATCGGGAAATCACAATTATTCCATTAATAGGTTTCGGTGAAGCGGTATCGGGAGTCTCCATTCGTTAAACTTATATGAATGCATGCATATGGGTGATTGATGGCCGTAAAGAAGAAGATCGTCCTTGTCGGAGACAGTGCGGTGGGCAAAACCAGCCTGATCAGGAGGTTCGTGTTCGACCAGTTCGAGGATACCTATATCGCCACCATCGGAAGCAAGGTCACCATGAAGGAGCTGACCATCGAGAGACCCGATAAGACCCACAGCCTTACCTTCATGATATGGGACATCATCGGAAGGGAAGGATATCAGGGCGTCCAGGCCAAGACCTTTGTGGGTGTCAACGGGGCAATCCTGGTGGCTGATATGACAAGAAAGGAGACTCTCAGGAGCCTTGAGCGCCACTGGATCCCGTTCCTGTTCAAGGTGGTGGACAAGGTCCCTCTGGTTTTTGTCTGCAACAAATCCGATCTGACAGGGGAATTCGAGTTCCAGCCTGAAGAACTGGCAGATGTTGCCAAGAGGTACAACGGGAATGTCAGCAACGTGCTCCAAGAAGGACTCGAGCCCAGTTATTCCACCAGTGCCAAGACGGGTAGCAACGTGGAGAAGGCCTTCGGGAGCCTGGGGCACCTCGTCCTGTGCAGCGAGGAGCTGGCCGACCCCATACAGGAGCTCTACGAAAGCCTCGTCGCCCTGGGCATCCACAGATCAACGGACAAGACCACGGCAGTGGGCACCCTGGATTCAATCATAGTGGATTTCTGCGACGGGTTCGAGGATTCGAAGGTGTCCATGCTTGTCCTGCGCCAGGAACTTGCCAGGGCCTCATTCGATGTCAACAATCCCTCAAAAGAGGGCATCCTGAGGGCCGTGGAGTACCTGGCGGAAGCGGAGAGCGAGTTCAAGGACGAAAGCAAGGTCCACGAGAACCTGAGAAAGAGGATGGAGTGGGTGGACAGGATAAAGGAATAAATATTTTTATCAATGCAATACCAGCTCAAGTTCTACAATCTCATTCATACACTTCGAACAGTCAATACATGATCTAAGGAGTCACAGAATCCACTGGTTGACTTGGGATGAGCTCAGACAGCCCTACTCGGATGGAACCGGTGACCACTTAACCTTCTTTTTTCCAAGGACCAACTGTTGAATTACATTCAAGTCAAGACCCAATATTTTCTTTATCTTCATAAGTTTCTCTGCAGATTCCGAGAAACCTGATTTGGAGGCAATGAACACGAATTCCTTTCTAGAGTCGTTGTACCAGTCCACAAGCCTTAGATTATCCAGTAAATGCCCCACATCCCTGAGGGAAACCTGCTTTTTCCTCCACCTGACCTCCCCGGCCACCAGGCTTCTTTCCTTTTTCGAATACATCAACACATCGATTTCATGCCCCAGCCGGTCCCACCAACCACCGAATTCGTCAGGTTCAAAGGGCAATATGGGAGAAGGGATAAGTAATTCCAAAATCACACGCTCCATCCCCCTGCCGACTGCTGATTGAATCTGGTTCGAATGAACCGCCGATGAACCATCCCTGTAATGTCCGATCTTCGGGTAGCAGACCTCGAACCAAAACTGAAAGAATGGGTCTTTGATACGGTACCGGACATGTCTCTTTTTACCTGTAACCGGTCTTTTCCTCCGAATCAACTGCAGATGCTCCAAAACCTCAAGATATTTCGGCAACATCTGAACGGGCATACCGAGTTGGTTCGCAATGGCGCTCGGGCCCATCTTGCTACGGGCAATAACCTCCATTATGGAAAAATAGGTATCCCAGGAGGCACCGAATTCCTGAATCAATATGTTCTCTCCCTCGGTAAGAAAGATCGAGCCTGGGGAAAATATCCTTTTCGAAAGATCATTTATATCCTTATAACGGGATAAAAGCTCAATATATCGCGGCACACCCCCCAAAAGAGAATATGCCTCAAGGGCATCCGAGAAACCGAACCCGGATTCCATGCACATCAGAACCGCATCCCTTACAGGAAGCGGGTTCAGGTCGATTACATCCGTGGTTCTGCCGAAAAGAGGCTCCTTTTGATCAGTGAATATCTTTTTCATGATCCCAACGTACGATCCATCAACGATAAGACGGACATTCCAGTTGTCCTTTTCCTTGTCGATTATCGCCTGTAAGTCTGCAAACGCTCCCCTGTCAACATGGTCCAGATTTGATATCTCATCTATGAAGACCGGTTTCTTCTCGATCCTAAATAGATATTCGAACACATCCCTGAGACTGGCAAATGAGGGCGCGTACCCGGTCTGCTCCTGAAGATCATGTCTTATACTTTCCATAGCCAAGGTCAAACGTTTTCGAGGTATGAAAAGTTCTATATGCTCGGTCCCCCTCAGTGCCTCCCTGATCAACCTTGTCTTGCCGATCCGGCGACGTCCTGTAACCACAACAAAACAGTTCTTTCTGGATAAAGCATTCCTTATGATATCAAGTTCGTTCTCCCGGTCAAAGAACTTCATATTATACCACCATAGTATTATCCTGTTTCTGGATTATCCTGATTTGGTATAAAACTTTCGGTTCTCTTATCTCGATGATATTTCCCAATCCTGAATTCCAAAGAAAATATGAGCGAAATACGGTTTAATACCTTTCCCAATACAGGTAAACCTGGTCCCAAATACCCTATTTCCTTTTACTTTTATAAGAAGATATATGTACATACAATACATTCTCGTAAAACGGTCGGGTGACAATATGACCGTGAAAAAGAAGATCGTACTACTCGGTGACTGTGCGGTAGGGAAGACCAGTCTTATCCGGAAATACATCTTCAACCGCCTCGACGGTTCCTATAGGGCTACCGTGGGCAGCAAGGTTGCAACAAAGCAGTTAAAAATACGGATGCCCAATAAAACGGAGAACCTCAAACTCGTTATATGGGACCTAATCGGCAATAGGGGATACCACTCCCTGCATGCCATGACATATGTGGGTGCGGATGCCGCCCTTCTCGTCTCCGACATGACCAGGAACGAGACCCTGGAGAACCTGGAGCAATACTGGATTCCGTCCCTGTTCAATATCGTCGATTCAGTGCCCTTGGTCTTCACGTGCAACAAATCCGATCTGACAGGCGGATTCGAGTTCGGATTCGAAGACATGCTGGATGTATCGGAAGGATACAATGCGAATTTTGATGATGTTCTT
>CP070726.1:1318249-1321324 GCA_020350865.1 Thermoplasmata archaeon | reverse complement strand
CAGTTGGAACAATGTTGAAATGCAGGGAACAGTAGGCGTCATTCCATCTGCCACAGGGCAAAGGCACGACTTTTACATCCAAGGGAGGAGTTCCTGGGTACAGGGATATATCATTGACCCTCTCACGGGGGAGCCGTACGATGGGGAACCAGTTTTGGTCATATGGAATTCAACGAGTTATCAGAACTTCACCGTGAATTATGTCGATTTGGATTACCCGTACAACGGTTCATACCTCTTCTACACAATCCCGGGCAACCACACCATATTTGGATGGGCAGGCATTATCCGATATGTGGACTACACCCCCTTGCAAATAGGTTACAATGAGACATTATGGCTCAACCTCACCATCGAAACAGAACCTCGGAGGGATGTGCTTCTCAGCGGTCATGTGTACGATGAGCTGAGCGGGGAGCCCATAGTAAATGCTACTATTGAAGTCCAGAGCACGGATAGTGTCTATTCAAGCAAAAGAAGAACAAACGAAGAGGGGTTTTACCAGTTTGATACCATCCCCGGGAATCTTTCCATCGAGGTAAAAACGGTCTATCCGTATGATTCTGATGTGAACTACCTGTCTTTCGAGACCCAGATCTTCCTTGAGCCCGGTGAACAAAAGGAGCTGGATTTTTATCTGACGCCGAAGAGCTCCTGGCTTGAAGGTTATATTCTCACAACGGAAGGTGATCTCATCAGAGAGGTGCACTTTGTTTCGGAAGATGATGGCATTCATGCAACGGCATATGCCGGTGATGATGACGGCTATTACAATATCAGCATGCCTGCAGGTAAGTACAACATTAGCCTCGACGGTGAATACAGCACAAATCCCCTTAACCCCCCTTCCGAGTACGTTTCCTTATACGGGCTGCCCCAATCAGCCGAGCAGCTCGCTTTTCTCCAGGACATGTCTTCAATCGAACTGAATAATGGCTCCTTGACTATCGGTGACGGACAGGTGGTAATATCGGATACAATCGCAGATGAATATGACATCGAAGTGGGAGGCAAGATAGAACTGTCCACAAGCGAGGATGAGTTTGACGAGGAGAACCAGACCTATTTCCTCAACCGATCCGTCTGCTCGTTCACGGTCTCCGGCATCCTCACCAGGGGCGGGGAGTACGGAAGGTCGTTTTATGATATCCTCTTGGGCAAATCCGATTTTGATAAACTGATGATCACTCTGTACGGATATGATGAGGAGGATGTCGGTACAGATGTGTACATTAAAATCAACAGGGATGCGGTCATCGATCCCGTTGTCAGGGAACTTACCGAGCTCTCCATGACCAGGCTGCTCAACAGGATCAATTCCATAACCTATGCCAAATACGAGTTGATGTTCCAAAACGAGCTCGAGGATGCCCTCAAGGATTACTATACCTGGCTCGAAGGTTACAGGGTGGAGATGCTGGCCTACTCCGTTCCCGTGATCGCCGTGGGATTCTACCTGGGACTGGTGGGCATAGAACTGACCATGGGCCAGAAAAGAAGGGTTCTGGGCATTCTGAAGAGCCGGGGGGCCAACGACAGGCAGATCCTCGCCTCCCTCATGGTGGAAGCCCTGGTCCTGGGCATCATCGCAGGGATTGCGGGCTTGATTCTTGGAGTGTTTGTCAGCAGGGTGTTCTTGACCGCTATTCCCGGTGTCAAAAACATCGCCACCGCCCCTGATTTCTTTTCCCTGAATATCTCCACGTTCTCCATTTTCTCGGCCATGTTCTTTGCAGTGACACTGATGCTGCTTGCCAGTATCAGACCCGCAAAGCGGCTGGTGGGGGCCCCTGTGATCGAATCCATGCGCCGGTACTCGGGTGCCGGCGGGGAGAAGAGGTACAGGCCGGTAATAGATATCATATTGGTCTGCTTCGCCGTATTCGCCTACATCGTTGTGGCCGAAATCAATCTGAAATACGTGGACCCCGCCGAAACGGGGCTCATCTTCACCTTCCTGATAATTGCGAGCTATCTGATAGGCGTTGTATGGCTGCCCTTCTCCCCTTTCATACTCATGTTCAGCCTCACCAGGCTCTTTACAAGGGGGACTGACAAGGTCTACAGGTTCTTTTCCAGGATACTCAAGCCCTACGCGGGAAATCTGTGGGATGTGATCCACAAGAACATCATGCGGAACCCGAAACGGGTATCCAGGGTGAGCATCATCATCGCCTTGGCCCTTGGCTTCGGTGTCTTTTTGACAACACTGATCGGAACGACGATGCACGGTGAGGAGCTCGAGGTTCGAGCCTTGATCGGTGCCGACCTAAAGGTGGATTCAATGGATGAGAACCTCACGTTTGAAATGGACCTGGAAGAAATCGAAGGGGTTGAGGAAGTGGTCCCTGTCAACTGGCTGGACGGAGATTTTCTCTCGGAGGATGATTTTCTCAATGCACGGATCGCCCTTTTCAATGCAAGTCTGTACCGTCGCCATGTGGAGGTGCCTGATTACTACTTCCTTGAGGGCACTGCAGGGGAGGCTTTCGACAAACTCGGAAAGGGCATTTACGTGATCATAGGAGAGGAGATCGCCCAATATTATTCTCTCGAAATAGGCAGCGTCATACACCTTGAGTCGATCTCGACTTTTTCCGAGTACTGGCGGGATGAGGATCTTAACCTGAGATACAACTCTTTGACGGTTGCCGGCATCGTCAGGGCACTGCCCGGCCTCGAGGTATTCCGATGGGAAGAGCATCACTGGGGCGACCAGATCTACATGGATTATTCCTCCATGGAGACACCGATTTCCACCATCGATTCGGGCTGGCATTTTCTGGTTGATGTGGAGAAGGGAAAGGATCCGGCCGAGGTGGAAACTGCCATCCAGACCAGCTTTTCATCGGAAATTAGTGAGATACAAAACCTCGATTCTGAAATCTCCAAAGTGCGCAACGACATGTCATCCAGGTCGACCTTGTACATAATGCTGATCAACATCGGTTTTCTGCTCATCCTCATAACTGTTGGGCTCGCACTCATCCTGTTCATTGCCATCAGTGAGAGGAAAAACGAGCTGGCCACCATAATGGCCAGGGGTGCGGAAACGAAACAGGTAGCCGTACTGGT
>CP070726.1:1313605-1318149 GCA_020350865.1 Thermoplasmata archaeon | reverse complement strand
TGGCTCTCAAGGCCGGCGCCGTAAGCCTGGCTTAGCTACCTCAGCATCGAAGTATTGCGTCTGGAGAGGTAGCTGAGACACGGCGCAGGGCCGCCCGAAGGGAGGGCCCAGAAGCCTGGCTTAGCTACCTCAGCAATTGAGGTGAAAGAGAGGTAGCTGAAAAGTGCTGGGACCCACCTAATTAAGAACCCTAGCACGATTTAGCTACCTCAGCATCGAGGTATTGCGTCTGGAGAGGTGGCTGAGAAGGGCTTGGGCCCACTTAAAGTGAGAATCCCGAGCCGGGCTTAGCTACCTCGGCAAGAGTGACACACCCAGGAGGTAAGAACGGCACCGGGCCACCCACGGGGAGGGCTCCAAACCGGGCTCAGCTACCTCGGATGTGTTCCCGCAAGCTGAAGGTCATCCTCGCTATAAAAAATTAATGTTGATGGAGAAGAAAGTAGTAGGAGGTTTACTCCCCTCCATCAATCCCAGATAGAAAAAGCTTATCTTCCTCACTTTTTCGGCACCTTTTCCCAATCCGAGAGGAACCTCTCTATACCCACATCTGTCAGTGCATGCTTTACCATCTTTTGGAGTGTGGCAAAAGGAACTGTCGCGATATGTGCTCCTGCGAGGGCAGCGTCAATCACGTGAAGAGGATTTCTTATACTGGCCACGATGACCTGGGTCTCGAATTCGTAATTGCTGTAAATTATCATGATATCACGTACGATGTCCATCCCTATATGACCCATATCATCCAGTCTGCCTATGAAGGGACTGGCATAGGTGGCCCCGGCCTTGGCTGCTAATAGTGCCTGATTTGCAGAGAAGACAAGTGTAGCATTGGTCTTTATTCCAAGGCCTGCAAGCTGCTTTATGGTCTTTAGCCCTTCGGGCATCAAAGGCACCTTTATGACGATATTTTTATGAATGGCGGCAAGTTCCTTGGCCTCTTCAACCATCTTTTCACTTTTCATGTTCACAACCTCTGCACTTATCGGGCCGTCCACTATCCCGCATATCTCCTCCACAACCTCCCTAAAATCCCGGCCCTCCTTGGCGATGAGGGTTGGATTGGTTGTATCACCGTCGATAATTCCCCAGCTGTTCGCCTCCCTTATATGGTCAACATTGGCCGTATCCAGAAATATTTTCATAATTCACTCACCTCTTCTTCGTCTTTTTGGATTTGCCTGATTTTTTCTTCTTTGTGGGTTTTTTGTTCTCCTTCTTCCGCTCAGTTTTCTTCAGCTTCTTGCTCATCCGTTGAAGTCTGGTCATTTTATCTTTTCTTCTGAGCACATCATGCGCTGCAGATACGATGTTCTTCACAGTCAGCCCGTATTTTTCCATCAGGTCATCAGAGCTTCCGGATTCTCCAAAAACATCAGGGATACCCACCCTTTTCATGGGAACATGCTTCTTTTCCGCTATCACCATGGATATTGCGGTGCCCATTCCCATCTCCACATTATGCTCCTCAGCTGTCACTATCGCACCTGTTTCGCGAGCTGCCTTCCCAAGCATTTCCTCATCAATGGGTTTGATAGTGCTCATGTTGATGACCCTGGCATCAACTCCTTTTTTCTTCAATACCTCAGCCGCATCAAGGCAGACGGAGACCATGATGCCTGTACCTATGAGGGTAACATCCTTTCCATCCCGCAGGAGCGTAGCCTTGCCAATCTCAAAGGGCTCATCCTCAGATGTTATGGTGGGCACATCTGCTCTACCGAGCCTCACACATACTGGGCCATCGTAATCCGCAGCGGCCTTGATGGCTTTTGATGTTTCTCGTGCGTCTGCTGGAACGATTACAGCCATATTTGGCAAAACCATCATCAACGCGATATCCTCGGTGATCTGATGTGTGGCACCATCTCCTCCTACAGTGATCCCAGCATGGGTGACCACTATCTTAACGTTCAATCTTGGATATGCTATGGACTGTCTTATCTGATCATATACCCTTCCTGTGCCGAAAACAGCAAATGTGCTGACGAACACGGTTTTTCCCGCAGCTGCAAGTCCTGCGGCCGTGCTCATCATATTCTGTTCTGCGATGCCGAAGTTGAAGTGCCTTTCCGGGAACTCATTGAAAAATTGTTGGGTCTTGGTTGAAGAAGACAGGTCCGCATTGAGTACGACGATTTCGCCTCTTTCCCTTCCCAATTCAACCAGGGTCTCGGCAAAGGCCATTCTTTGGCTCTCCATCACTTTCTCAGGCATTGCTATCACTCTCCAGCTCATCCATCGCTTGTTTGAACTGTTCATCGTCCGGGGCTTTGCCGTGGAAATGGACGGCACCTTCCATGAATGATACACCCTTCCCCTTAACCGTATGGGCAACAATGATGGTGGGTTTGCCCTTCACATCTTTGGCGGTGTCGAGGGCACTGAGGATCTCCTTGAAGTTATGTCCATCTATCTCGATCACATGCCACCCGAATGATTGCCATTTATCTGGGATGGGTTCCAAGGACATTATCTGCTCTGTTGGGCCGTCCAACTGCAATTTGTTCCTGTCGATAATGGCTATAAGGTTGTCGAGCTTGAAATGAGCAGCAGACATGGCAGCCTCCCATATCTGACCGCAATCCAATTCACCATCCCCGATCATGACAAAGATATGATAGAGCTTCCGATCCAGCTTTGCAGCCAAAGCCTGTCCCACACCGATAGACAGACCCTGGCCCTCAGAACCGGTTGAGGCTTCCACTCCCGGGGTCTTGTTCATGTCCGGATGGCCCTGAAGGGGATAACCAAGCTTTCTTACCGTCATGAGAAGGTTGGTTTTGAAAACCTTCTCCTGTTTCACCCTGTCGTACATTTCCCCGTTCTTTTCATTTAAAAAGGCTAAAAGCGGTTTTCTGTCGAAATATCCGGCCTCTGCAAGCACTGCGTAAAGGGCTGGGGCCGCGTGACCCTTGCTCAGAATGAATCTATCTCTATCCTCCCAGCGTGGATTGCTCGGATCATAATTCATAATAGGCTCCCTTTCCCCTTTCTTTACGGTCTTGTCCACTGCTTTATGAAAGTAGAGGGCAGTAAGGATATCCACAGCTGAAAGTGAGCCTCCGGGATGCCCTGAGCCTGCTTCGTGTATCATCCTCACAACATGCTTCCGTATTACATTGGCCTTCTGCTCCAGTAATTGAATAATCTCTTCATCGTAAACAGTCATAACCTGCCCACCTGAAAAAAGAGGATGTAAAGTCCTCGATGGCGGTCGGGGTTAATTGGAATACGTGTTCATAATCTTTTTCATCGGTGTGGATGCTCTGGAGATTAGAAGTTAAAAAAAATGGGCTGCATTAATTCTCGTCCCTTCCAAAAGAAAAGGAATATCTTATTCAACTATGTGAATCTCGAAAACGCAGTAAGGCTCACCATTGGAAATGCATTTTCTCTCAATACATTCATATTCCTTATTGAAAATCTTTGAGACCATGCCAGCCAGATATCCACATGTGAGATCGCAGGTGTTTCTGCCAGTATACCCCATGGCCTCCGCTTCGTTGGATTCGAGACATTTCATTACCATCTCTTTCTCGTCCATCTTGTCTATGCTGAATACGCCCATTCCCATCTGCAACCACAGTTCAGGCAGTGTTTTGCAGAGGGTTTTTAAATCCGGGAAATTGATATTCATTTCATTGATAATATTCTTACCGCTCCTTACTCCACAGTTATACAGAACCTTTGAAGCCACATCAGGACCCAGCAAATCGGATAGCTCCTCGTGAATGCCCCTCAGGATATCCACAGGTAATAAGAAGAAGGCAACGGGGGGTTTCTGCTTTATCTCATCCTTTACTTCCGATTCTTCCATTCGGATATCACCTTTCTAACGTTTTCCCCTTATTACCGGGTAGGTCATCAATTCACCAAGCCTGTAGAAGGCTTTATTCACATTGGCTCCGCTTTTCGCGCTTGTATAGAAGTACGGGGCTTTGAACTCGGCAGCAATGGCCTCGAGCTCCGGGGGTTTAAATTCGGCTTTATGGATAAGGTCGGATTTGTTTGCAAGTAAAATAATGGGTACGGGCTTTGCTACCGCATAAAGAGATGATGTCCATTCTCTCATACTATCCAAAGTATCCCTTCTTGTGACATCACATGTTACCAGGGCTCCATTGGCCCCCTGGTAGTACATCTGGCGTAATTTCTGGTAAGCTTTCTGGCCCACAATATCCCAGATTATCATGGTTAAATCAACAACGGCTTGCTCTTTTTGGAATGTTATAACAACCTCTTTTCTGGAAACCTTTGTACCTATGGTCGGAAGGTACTTGTCATCGAACTTGTCGAGAACATACTTCCTGATGAGGCTGGTTTTTCCCACAGCCCCATCTCCAAGCAAGCAAATCTTTCTTTGTATCCGTTTTCTGTCCATCGAACACCTCTTTTAGGTGGTAGGAATCGTACATATGAACTTGATTTTCTATGGGAATTTAGAATGTAGTGTGCTAATGATATATCTCGTTTTTGTTGTTATTTTTTAAATCCATATCATGTGTTTCATCTGGTGTTGGATGAAAAGGAAGATCCTACTT
>CP070726.1:1310942-1313505 GCA_020350865.1 Thermoplasmata archaeon | reverse complement strand
AGAAGACCAGCCAGCTCATTGCAGAAACCAGGATGATTCCGAAGGGCAGCGATGCCCTGTCGCCCTATCCCCACCACGATATATACAGCATCGAGGACCTGCAGCAGCTGATATATGCACTGAAGGAGGCATCCCGGTACAGGGTGCCGGTGGGCGTAAAAATCGCGGCAGTCCACAACAGCGCCGCCATTGCCTCGGGCATGGCGAGGGCCGGGGCCGATTTCATCACCATAGACGGCTTCAGGGGCGGCACCGGGGCCACCCCCAGGATCATAAGGGATCATGCAGGCATCCCCATAGAGCTCGCCATCGCCACAGTGGATCAGAGGCTGAGGGAGGAGGGCATCAGGCACAGGACAACGCTGTGTGCCGGGGGAAGCATAAGATACTCGGCCGACCTTGTCAAGGCCCTTGCCCTGGGTGCGGACGTAGCAATGGTGTGCACACCCATACTCATTGCCATGGGCTGCAGGGTGTGCCAGCAGTGCCACCGGGGCCTCTGTTCCTGGGGAATCGCCACGCAGAACCCCGCGTACACACAGAGGCTGAACATCGATGTGGCGGCCAAGAGAATCGCCAACCTGTTTCACGCATGGACAGAGGAGCTGCGTGAGATATGCGGTGCAATGGGCATCGATTCGGTGGAGAGCTTCGTGGGCAACAGGGACAGGTTGAGGTACGTGGGGCCGAACCCGAGGATAGCGGATATCCTGGATGTGAAGCATGCTGGCGAGGCTTGGGGGTGAAGTGTTATGGGAAAGAAGCAGGTCACAATTGATGCCCTGGGAAAGGACAAAAAACCCTTGCGGTACTGGGTTCTAAACGAGAAGATACACAATGCAGCGGAGAACGGCGCTAGGCACATCATCGTGAAGAATGTTCTGGGCCAGCGTTTCATTGCCGACTGCATGGAGTACGGGGATCTAAAGCTCGACATTCACGGCACACCGGGCAACGACCTGGGTGTGTTCATGTCAGGACCGACCATCGAGGTCTTTGGCAACTGCGAGGACCAGACAGGCAACACCATGAACGCCGGACAAATCATAGTTCACGGCAATGCCTGGGATGTTACCGGCCTGGCGGCAAGAGGCGGAGAGATATTTGTCAGGGGCAGCGGCGGATACAGGATCGGCATACATATGAAGGAGTACAAGGATGAGAGGCCCATTGTTGTTTACGGCGGCTGTGTCAAGGAGTTCTTCGGGGAGTACATGGCCGGTGGAATCCTGGTTGCCCTGGGCCTCATAATCGCAAACGGCGATGTTACGGATGCACCGGAAAAGGAGGTTGTGCGGGGCAGTCTCGGATCAGGCATTCACGGCGGGGTGATACACGTCAGGGGGAAGGTGCCCAAGTCATACCTGGGGGTTGGGGCCAAGGTTCAGCCGTTTACCGAGGAAGACAGAAAAACGCTCACCCCCATAATCAAGAAGTTCTGCGGTTATTTCAAGGTGCCCCAGGAACGGATCTGGGAAAGGGAATTTATTAAGATTGCCCCTTCGTCTTCAAGACCGTACGGTGCGTACTACAATCCCAACAGTGTGTGAGAGATCGGTAAAAACCGCAAGTCTTTAGTCAATGACTTTTCTATCGCTTTTGCCTGAGCCTAAGTTCTCCCAGTATCTCATCATCCACTGGACCGAGCAGGTACCGTGCTCCCGTACTCTTCTGGATATGAGCATAATTTCTGTTTTTCCTGGCACGCAGTACGGGGCCGCCGATATATTCCTCTGGTCCAGAGTCGAGGTCCATTTCTGTGATATCTGTCCATGCAACCCACCTGAGCAGGGCTCTGGTGCGCTCCCTTTCGGCATATCTGCAGTGCAAACCCTCGCTTGAGAATCCCACCTCCTTGGGTGCCCACCGCAGGGGGATCCACGGATATATCAGGAAAACCAAAAACACAGCAAACATCAATATAATTAAGGAAGCAAGAAACATGTCAACGACAGAAAAGAAAATGAGTGCAATCAGAATAATTGTAGCTGAACCAACAGCAAGTATCGGTGTGAAAAATAACCGTTGATAGTATGTGTAGGCCCTGTTCGTCCTCCATCCGATATCCGTTGCACCCGAGAATGCTTTCGTTTGAACACCGAGAGATGCCTTGTATTGCTCCATGGCTGTGATGATCCTGGTCGCGGTAGAGGGGGTTATGAAGTCAATGGATTTTGTCACTCCACCTCTGTATCCGATTCTTATACCCCTCATACTCAGGGAAATGCGTTCAATATCCTCATATTTGTGCCCGGTAACCGTGCCTTTTTTCTTGATAAAGACCCCCTCGTTTGTAAATGCGATCTTCGAGGGCATCCAGAACTGGGTCATTGACAGAACCCCGGCTAATATGACAGGGTAATAGTATATAACCAGACCCTCATCCGTCCCCCATTCTGAAACATGCCATATTGATACAGGGATCAGCACCAGTTGAAGAATTATGAGCCATACGGCCCTTTTCAGGTATCTTTTCCTATAATCATTGATTTGCCATGAAAGGGAGAAATCCTGCAACGGTGGAGTGCTTTGGGCAACATTTGGTCTGAGAATGGCTTTCTTT
>CP070726.1:1304261-1310842 GCA_020350865.1 Thermoplasmata archaeon | reverse complement strand
GGTGTTGATGAGCTTGTAGACAACACCTTCCTTAGGAAGGATTTAGGTGAATTGCTCAGATCTGTAAAGGATATCGAAAGGCTGACATCCAGGATCGTATACGGCAGTGCCAATGCAAGGGACCTGCTCGCACTGAAGGAATCCCTCAAATCGGTACCAAGAATCAAGGGGGCCATAACCCAAGCCGAGGTGAGGTCCCTCATATTGAAGAGGATTGCAGGCGAGTTTGTCGACCTTGAGGATGTGGCTGCCCTGATTCAAAAGGCCATCATCGAGGAGCCTCCAGCAACCGTAAGGGAGGGAGGTCTGATAAAGCGAGACTATAACGCAAAGCTTGATGAATTAAGAGAAGTGGCAAGGGGCGGAAAGGACTGGATTAATACATTGGAGCTGCCGGAAAAGAGGAGAACGGGCATTAAATCCCTTAAGGTGCGGTACAACAAGGTATTTGGGTACTACTTAGAGGTAACAAAGGCCAATTTATCTCAGGTTCCGCCAGACTACATCAGAAAGCAGACCTTGGCAAACTCGGAGAGGTTCGTTACACCGGAATTAAAGGAGAAGGAATCCCTGATACTCAATGCCGAGGACAAGATGTGCGCTCTGGAGTTCGAGCTTTTTTCCGAGGTGAGAGAGGAGGTGGCCTCACATTCCTCCGAAATCAAAAGCACCGCCTCGGCAATATCGGAGCTGGACTGTCTTGTGTCACTGGCGGAAGTGGCACTTGATTTCAACTACGTAAAGCCCGATGTGAATGACGAAGATGAGATCATAATTTTGGATGGCAGGCATCCGGTAATTGAGCAGGCCCTGCATTCTTCGTTCATTCCAAACGATGCACATCTGAACTGCAGGGATCAAAGGCTTGTAATACTCACAGGGCCGAATATGGCAGGCAAATCCACGTACATGCGGCAGATTGCGCTGATTGCGATTTTGGCCCAGATGGGCAGTTTCGTTCCTGCCAAATCCGCCACAATCGGGCTGGTGGACAGGGTGTTCACTCGCGTGGGGGCGTTCGACGACCTTACCCGGGGCCAGAGCACGTTCATGGTGGAGATGACGGAGCTGGCGAACATCCTCAATTCGGCCACTGAAAAGAGTCTCATTGTTTTAGACGAGATCGGACGGGGCACGAGTACCTTCGATGGCCTCAGCATCGCTTGGGCGGTTGCGGAGTTCATTCACAGTAAAGGCAAGATAGGTGCCAAAACCCTGTTTGCCACCCATTATCACAACCTAACAGAACTTGCCGACATCTACGAAGGTGTCGTCAACTACAATATTGCGATTAAGGAGGATTCGGAAGGCATCATATTCCTGAGAAAGGTAGTTTCTGGAGGGACCAACAAGAGCTACGGCATTGAGGTGGCCAAGCTGGCGGGACTGCCTTCCCTTGTCATAGAAAGGGCAAGTGAGGTGCTGAAAACCATCGAGGAGGAAAACATAGTAAGGGTGAGCGATGAAACAAGGGGCAAGCATAGTCCTAAACCTCAAAGCGATGCCCTTCCAAGCACGAAAAAACTCACGCAGCTCGTGCTCTTCGAGCCTGATTCTGTACCCCACCCCGTCTTAGAGGAGCTGAAGAAACTGGATCTAAACGAGATGACACCTCTTGAGGCACTGAACAAATTGAACGAAATCAGAAAGAAGCTGGAGGGGGAAGGGGACTAGTACGCAACCTGGTATAAATTTTTGACTGTCAAAACGGTGCTCCAATCTTTATATTAATATGCTGGTCACATAGTGTATATTCGTGGAATCATGGAAAATTCGGGGCTGTGTTCTATTGGTCGTCTGCTGATAACTAGGATATGGTTTAAGGCTCTTGTGGTCTTTTCTGTGATGCTCTTCATGGTCTTTTTGATACCCGGTATCAATGTTAATGCAGTCCCATTGTTTGAACCGGACATCGAAGTGGTTGTGGATGAGGAGCAGAAACAGGTTGTTCCCGGGGAGAGTGCGGTTTTTAACTGGATAGTGTACAACAACGAAACCTATCTCACGTACAATATCAGTGTCGTCTGCGACCCCCACTGTGATTTCAGCGAAAACGGGTTCCTTCTGGAGCCCGGTGAGAACCAAACTGTGTTGCAGACGTTTTCAACCCACCCGAATCATGAATACGACATCTACTACTACATCGAGGTTCTTTGGGGGGCATCCCTTCTTGTGGGAGAAAGCGTTTTTACGGACTGTGTGTGGAACGGGATGATCTGTGTGGAGGCAGTAAACGAATTGAATCACTCACAGAATGCTTCCGATTTTGACGGCTATCATTACAAGGATTCCAATTCACCTTCTGTTTTTGAAGGTGTGCTGTTGATAATATCGATTGTCGTAACTGTTACATTAGTAACAATAAAGAAGGTAAGATCATCAATATATTGATTACTATTGCAGTGCCAGACATGCACTCAATGAATCAACCATCGAATGCTGGCCCAATCAGCTCCTCCACCACCCTTCGTATCTTTTCCGAAACCTCATTTTGGGTTCCGCCTGCGTCAATGATTTTTACATTGTCTAACACTTTCATGCTGAGAAATATCTTCCTGACCCTCCTCTGGTACTCAAGGGTCTCGAAGTAGTTCAATTTCTCCTTTCTTCCCTCGGTGATCCTTTTCAGGCCGGTCTCCGGAGATACGTCCAGAATGATCACTAAATCGGGTTTCGGTGCGAACTTCTCGTTCTCACTTCTGATCTTTTCCACATCCAGACCCAGGGCCCCCTGGTAGGCCATGGTCGAATAATAATACCTGTCCATGATCACTATATGCCCATCATCCAGTGCAGGTTTTATGTTCTTTTCAACATCCTCCATCCTATCCATTAAAAACCACTGGCACTCTTCCTCGGGAGAGGCTGTCCGCCCCTGTTTTGTGAGATTTCTAATCTTTCTGCCCCAGTATCCCCCAGTAGGCTCCCGAAGGGAGGTAACAGAAAAACCTCTCTCCTTCAGGTATGCTGCCAGCAATTGTACCTGCGTGCTCTTACCAACACCATCGATACCCTCTATTGTGATGAGCAATTCCTTCGCTGATTTTGGCATGTTTTCCCCTACAGGGTTTGGGTTATTTTAAGGTTGCTGAGAAGCCGGATATGAGCAGGTACATTGTTAATGAAAAAATTCAATTATTAAAGAAGCGTTTGTCTCAACCGAGCACTTTTAAATCCCTCTTGAGCAGGGCCACCTTATCATCATCCATCGTTAAGAAATTCACAGGCATGATCAGTATCGACTTGTTTATGGCTGTAAGTTCGTTTAAGGCGTGCACCAATTTGAGCACCTTCTCGAAGTCATTATGGACAATGAGGTACTCCAACCCATCCAATAATATCACGCTGTCCTCATTCTTTTTCATGAAATCCTTTATATTGCTCACCACAGAACCCAGGTTCGTGGGGAGTATGCTGTCCGTATCCCCCCTCCTGCTGAGCCAGAGAATGGAGATCCCCTCGAAGTAGTAGTGGCTCCTCACCCTCTCGGGAAAGGTTCTGGTTATGCAAAGACCGTTGTATCCTTCATTGATAAGGTCTGAAAACAGCGTGTAACTTTTCCTGGGGTTCTCCTCCATTATCAGGTATCCTATACCTCTCTCCACAACCTCAAACGAGATCTTCTGAGTGCTTTCGTCCAAGGTTCTATACCTATAGAGAGAAAATAACACCACGACAATGATCACTGATATAACTCCAAGGAGAAGATAGAATAACAGTAGATCCGGGCCAATCTCCACCTTTACTTGTGCCGTGTTGGACACGGTTTCATTATAACTATTTCCCCCGATGTCCGTATAGTTTAGAATGCCATAGGTCGAGGTAGTGAACTCTTCATCTGTATCAATCACACCTGTATCTACCGTAATGGTTCTGTTGCCAGGGGCAACACTGTTGAATTGCCACCTTATTACATTTCCACTTTCATAAGTTGGTACAACTGTGCTGTCGTCACTCTTATAAGTTATGTTACCATCCAAATACAGGGTAATACTGACATCCTGGGCATCTCCAATACCTTGGTTATCGTAGTAGATTTTATAGGACACCGTGCCACCGGGTTTCACTGTCTTTTGGAGGGGTTCTATGAATAGTGCCATTTTCGGCTGGGCAGATGAATACTCGAGGTTCATTTCCCTCAGTACAGGCGATACGGTGGTGTCATGTGCAGAAAGGATCGCCTTGAACCGGATTTTACCAGAAAGAACGCTTTCAGCCCTCATATTTCCGTCTTGTGGGACGTTCTCCCAGTCCACTCCCGAATCAGTCGAGTATTGATACGAGATGTTTTGTCCATTCAAAGTGGCGGAAGAGGTAAAAGAGCGCCACTGGACAACAATATCCGGGATGTCATCATTATCAGCATCCGGCATAAAGTCCCGGGTTTCCACCATTCCCGAGGGTGAATATTTTCTATACAAGATCGTTACGTTATTGAGAATGGGGGTATTGAGCAGTTCAGATGAAGTGAGCGTGGCCTTAAACTGAATGTACCGTGCATCCATATTTCTTATGGTGGAGCCATCCGGATTTGTAAACCCAGGTGTCCAATCATTCCATGTCCCATCATCAGGTGTGTCGGAATTACCGGACCGGATTGAAAGGACGATATCGGTCCCGGGGCTGGAAACGTCTTCCTCCCATTGTATTTTCTCCCATACTGCAGGAGAGAGAGCATCAAAGACCTGGGAAGTCAAATCGCCCTGGGGGTACCTGGCTTTGCCTTGGGCTTTGATTGAAAATGTGTAGTCGATGGGCGTCCATTCTGAAACCGCTTTGTCTTCAGTGACATTGCCCGCAGTAGAATTTGCTGTGCCATCGAGTTTGACATAGATTTGTGCAGTCTCACCGTACCATCCAATTAGATCGCCCTCTTTCACCGGAATCGAGCAGTTAAAGGAGTTCTCGCCCTTGACCAGATCCTTCATCTCGGTCTCATCAACAAAATAGAAGGTGCCACCCTCCATTCTGAAAATCCTCATCAAACCCTTACCGGGCTCGGCGATGTGAACCTCCCATCTGGTGAGGTCGCCGTCGAAATTCACCGGATTGTTCGCGTCTATGACCGTTTCATTTGCCCCTCTTTGCAGGTTCGTGTAAGCCGGATTCCCCATTTCTATCAGTAACGGCTCAAGCACCACTTCCCCTTCGCTTGTCATGGTGCTTATGATCTCGATATCGTCGATGTACCATCCATAATAGGATACCTGACCGTTTGTGGCGAAGCGGAATCGAAAATAGAAATCCGACTCCCCATCGTACTCCTTCAAGTCGAAAATAGCCAACACCCATGCACTGCTGTTGCCGCCAAACGAGAACTTTCCATTGAGAGGGTTGTTGTTATCCGCTATTTTTCCATCATAATTGGTTTCCGGGTACACCTGCACCCAGTTTTCCATGTCAGTGGATACCTCGACCATTCCTCCGTCCCTTATTCCAATATCGTCCTCAAAATCATAATAATGAAAAAATCTCAACTCGGTGTTCATGGAGTTGCTCAGGTCTATTTCGGGAGATCTCAGGAAAATATCCTTTGGGGTGCCAATCTCAGCGTATTTTCCCGCCAGGTTGGTCCCCCATATCCTGTTATTGGGATCACCGGTTTGTATGAAGTCAGGTGCAGCCGTCTCCGAACCGAGCTGCCAGTCGCTATGCTGACCGCTTAAAATCCCATGCTCGGCGTCCTCGAAATCACCGCTCAGTATGAGGTCTGTTCCTGATTCTTGGGTCACAGTAACGTTGTTTTTTGTGCCGAGGTCGAACTCATTTTTTGTACTTTGGGTCCATGTGTAATTATGTGACTGTAAGCTTACCTCATAGTTGGGATGTATAGTGGTTTTGGAGGTATTATAGAAATTTTCGTTACCAAAGGCCCATGTGGCTGTGTATATGCCCTGCCCCTCATCTTCAATAATAGGCTCCTTTGGTTCCTGGGCATCACTTAATGAAACGGTGCAGAGCAGTGAAAAGCAAAAGATAAGGAGCAATACGGTGGATATACTTAGGCATTTGTGTACGGCAGTCTTCGAATTCAAATAAAAAGGATTCATTTTGCTCTCAATGGCACCGCTTCTGAGTTCTATTTTTTGCATTCTGCGAGCCGAAGGCATTTTCATGCTCCTAACCTCTCATCTGCGGGTTTAATGCTGTCCTTACCGTAATCGAAGGCATCCCTTGTTCACTCGATACAGGAATCCCATTGCCACTTGATACCGGGATAGTGCACTTGTTCTCAACACGTTCTAAGTTTATAGGAGTATATAAACATATAGGTTTACAGCGGAATTTCAGCCATTTATTTTGGAATAAGCATGATTATTTCCGTTTTGAGCCGCCTACACACCTCCTCACCACATCGACGCCTCCGTAGCAATTAAATACCCATATTGGCATTACGGAAATGTGGGGGGGAGCCACACGAAGATCCGATGGCATGGGCATGCATGTTTTGAAATCGGCGATGGGACCACCATAGTCACAGATCCCCATGATGGGAAATCAATTGGTATAAAGCCACCTAATACGAAGGCTGATGTGGTTCTCATAAGTCATGATCATTTTGATCACAACTGCCTGAGAGT
>CP070726.1:1301384-1304161 GCA_020350865.1 Thermoplasmata archaeon | reverse complement strand
CTGCAACCGTGGCCTTCTATGACGGGCATCCTGATGATGATGACCTCATCGGCTCTGAGACGGTCCTCGTGGAGCACGGAATGGCCGTTTCAGTTTCAACACAGTGGAACACCTCAGGTGAGGAACTGGATAATGTGATCTTTGTCGTGGTGGATCCTGAAGATGCTGTAAACGAAACCGATGAGAGCAACAACGTGGTTCAAAGAGATATTGTTGTGAACCAGAAACCCATTGCAGATGCAGGGGGCGATCTTCTAGCATTTGTTGGCCATCCCGTAACACTGGACGGAGGCGGCTCACACGATTCGCCCCTGGACATGGACACTCTGAACTATACATGGAAGTTCGGCGACGGTACAACAGGATACGGAGAGACCACCGAGCACACATACCTTGATATCGGGAATTACACGGTTACTCTGACGGTGAGGGATGGCGGTCTGGCACAGGGTTTGGATATGTTAACAATTGAGGTTCGCCACCTCCCCCTCTTGATCACACTGGATGTGAATATTAAGCCTTCAAACAGCCGCCCCGGACAGGAGGTGGAGATTTTTGGCGGCATCGGAATGGAGTTTCCCACCGGGCTCACTGATATCGAGATACCCCTTCTCACTGTGAATATACAGATAACCGAAACCGGGGACAGCTGGTCCATTTCATCAGATGCGAATGGAAATTACAGGCTGTCAATAACCGCTCCTAACGGTACCGGGACCTATACGGTGGATGTATCCATCACCTACGGACCGATTCACAGATCGACCTCGAAGGATCTCATGGTCTCCTACGGGAAAAGTGAACCCTTTATCACGGTTCAATCAGGTTTTCTTGTCATAGTGCTGGCCTCGTTAATGGGCCTGGGAATCTTGTACAGCGGATCTGAGCTGGGAAAATACAAGATCCTTCTCCTCATTTTTATTCCTCTATACACCCGGATCAAGAAGGATAAGGTCCTGGACCATTTTCACAGGGGCAGGCTCTTTGACTACATCGAAAACCACCCAGGCGTCACGTTCACTGAACTGAAAAGGAGATTCTCCTTCAAAAACGGCAATCTCGTGTATCATTTGAATTTGCTGGAGAAAATGGAATTCATACACTCCGCCAAAGAGGGAAGGCACAAGCGGTTCTACATAAGGGGTGTCTTCTCGAAATCGGAGGATCTCTCGATATATATCAATGAAATCCAGAAAATGATCCTCTCCGTGGTGAAGCGGTACCCCGGCGCCACCCAGAGCAAGATCGCGGCCCTTTTGGGGACATCAAGACAGAAGATAAACTACAACATCAATATCCTGGATTATGCCGGCCTCGTCCGCAGTGTAAGGGAGGGAAGCCGCAAGATAAGGTATTACCCGGTGGAGGCAACAGGGAACTCCTGAGGCCGGTTACGAGTGCGGTCGGATTTTTGGGAAATTGATTTTACGAATTTTATAATAGTCTCTCAATGTATTTTCTGTGTGGAAATCGAGATGCCGTTATCCACTTCTAGAGATATAGGAACTTGTGACGGCGTGTGATGCAAAATATTAAATAGTTGTCAAAGGGAAGTTCCAATATTCTTAATATCGTTCGTGTCCTATTTCAATGCATACCAAAGAGGCTTTAGCAGGCTGTCTATGGGAAACGATGGAAAGGAAGGAATATGTGGAAGATAAAGAGAACCATCATGATCGCTGTTCTTTTTGTGAGTTTGTTTGTGAGCATTGTAAATATCCCCCATAATGGAAAAGCGGATACCCAGGGGGACTGGATCGAGGAGCTAATAAGAGATGTCCCGACAAGTGCAAGGGCTGTGGCCCTGGGTGATGTTGACCTTGATGGTGAAAATGAGGTGGTGGTAGGCCTGGAGAACACAACATACGAGGTGAGGATGTACAAGAAGACAAACGGCCTCTGGAAGGAGACCCTTATCGCCGACACACCAGTGGGTGTCTCCGATCTGGTCGTAGGGGATGCTGATGACGACGGGGCCAGTGAAATCGTGTGCACCTTGACTTCACCCGCAAACCAGGTGATGATGTACGAGTATGTAAGTGGTAGCTGGGTGGAGGAGACAATAACCACTGCCCCTGTTCAGATATATTCGGTTGCACTAGGTGATGCTGATAACGATGGATCAAACGAGGTTGTCATAGGCATGGCCAATACCACAAATGACTTAAGGGCGTATCGAAGACTCGGTATATGGGTTGAGGAAAATATCACGGATGTGGACTACGATGTGGCCCGGCTGGCAATAGGAGATGCGGACAATGATGGTGCAAACGAAGTCGTGATTGGTCTTGACGGCAATTTCCCGCTACCTCCCCCGGTGTACATACCAAACGAGGTAAGGACCTATGAGAAGTCGGGAATTATCTGGGTGGAGGACAATATCACTGACACGATAGATGATGATATTCTCTCGATCGTCATAGGTGATTGTGACGAAGATGGTAAAAACGAGGTGTGTGTGAGTTGTGCCGACTTTTTCACCCGCTCGGAGTTTCATACCTACGAGAACAAGAGCGGAACCTGGGCACTGGAGCTGAAATACCCTGCAGCCCCCAACACCATGCTATGGGTGGGGGGGGTGGGCGATACCGATAATGATGGGAAAAATGAGTTGATCATCCTTGGGGCTTCTGGTTTCGGTTCAGGGCAGTCACAAATATCGGTGTGGGAGAACATTAGCAACGTATTTTATGGTGATATGGTGGCAAGCAATCTCCCGGGTCGTCCATACACTGTCATAGGTGACGGCGATAACGATGGTGTCAATGAGATCATCT
>CP070726.1:1296199-1301284 GCA_020350865.1 Thermoplasmata archaeon | reverse complement strand
TTTTACATCCATTTGGTATCACCTAAGAGGTCTCGGAAATTACAAGCATCTCGTCGCATACCAGACCCAGCATGTTCGTGATCTCTCCAGATGACTGCTCCTCCACGGACAGTATCAGGGTGTACGCGTCTTTTGCCCTGAGGTTGTTCACCAGGATGTGGAGGAATTCTGAAAGGATCTTCGTGTTGTTGTGAATGGCAAGGGAATTTATGGAATCGAGAAGCACCAGCTTCTTTCCGGGGATGCTTCTCATCAGAAATTCCACCTTCAGCATGATGTTCTCGAGCATGGTGGGGCTCTCGACAAAATGGGTGTTCTCAGATTGAACCTCGGCCCCCATCATGATGTGGGAAATGCAGTCCACGAATCGCACCCGGTTCAGGTCTATCTCAAGGATATTTAGCACGTTCTTAATGGATTGGGAGGGAATGGTGGAGGTGATGTATATGGCCGACAGCTCCTTTTCCACTATGAAGGCGTCCAGGACAGCACGCATGGTATCGAGGTAATCATCGATCTTTATGACCAGGGCCACGGCAGACGACTCAGGCAGGTCCCTCAGGCTTGCTGCGATCTCACCTGTCAGGCTCGTTTAGATCCCTCCAGCTACACTTCCGCCTTTTAATAGAGGAACAAGTAATACTCCCACAGGTGTCAGATCGAGCACATATTTTGCACGGGAGTGCATGGTGCCCCGCATCTTCACCACCTGCAGCGTCCTCAAGAGATCCCCCCGTCTCTCGAGGTTTGCCATGAGCACGATGCCGTCCGCTATGGCCTCCTCCACCCCGTACATGGAGTAGCTCTGCTCCCCGGGTGAGATCTCCGACACGAGTATGCTCGTGCACCCCGCAGAGGAAAGGTTCTTTCCCAGGTGCAGTATGAAATCCCTGATCTTCTCCTTGGTCTTCAGCTGAAAGCAGATGGAGGTGATCGAATCTATTACCAGCCTCTTTACCTTCCATTCCCTGACGATATCTCCCACGGCCTTGACAATGATATCGATATCCTCCATGGAGAACTCCTGCTTTTCAAGGCCCAGTTTATTGTAAATTGCATTGAGGTCGATCAAAATGAGCTTCTTGGACTTGAGGAGAGAGTCGTCGAAGAAGCTGTACGGAATCACATTTCTGAGAAGCTTCTGCCAGTTCTCGGTAACGCTGATGAACAGGCCGTTTTCATTGTTCAACGCACCGCGTAGGAGGAACTCGTAGCTGAGAGTGGTCTTCCCTGTTCCGCAGCTGCCGGTGATGAGCACTGTGTTGCCTCTCGGGATGCCGCCGTTGAGGATCCTGTCCAAGCCGTCGATGCCCGTAATGCATCTCTCTTCTTGCCCCTCGTCCCACTTTTTTTCAACAGCTTCAACCATGCCTCTCCCCGTTTTATTCCCATAAAGGCCTCCACCTTATTAAATTTTGGTTTATCATTATTCTGTACGGTGGCGTCTCCCGAAGTCCATAACGCTTTTATACAATCTGCAAAATACCTTAGCCTGATGTCCGAAATCGTGGATGAAATTGAAAGGCTCAAAGAGGAAAAAGGCGCAGTGATCTTGGCCCACAACTACCAAATCCCCCAAATCCAGGACCTTGCAGATATCGTGGGTGATTCGCTGGCCTTGGCTGTTTCCGCCACCAAGGTAGAATCGGACCTCATCATCTTCTGCGGTGTGGACTTCATGGCCGAGTCGGCCAAGATTCTCAATCCGGAAAAGAGGGTCGTGCATCCCAATCCCAGGGCCAAATGCCCCATGGCAGCCATGGTTGATGTGGAGGGGTTGAAGCTCGCCAAAAAGGAGAACCCCGAGGCCACTGTGGTTACCTATGTAAATACCACCGCCCTTGTGAAGACCGAAAGCGATGTATGCTGCACCTCTGCCAATGCTGTGAAGGTCATCAAATCCGTGGACAGCAGCGAGATTCTTTTCGTACCTGACTCGAACCTGGGACTCTATGCCCAGCGGTTCGTACCCGAGAAGAAATTCGATTTCTGGCCGGGCTACTGCCATGTCCACCAGGACATCTCTGTGGAGCAGATAGATGGTTTGAGAAAGGAGCATCCGGATGCCGTGGTGCTCGTCCACCCCGAGTGCAGTCCCGATGTCATTGACGCGGCCGATTTTGTGTTCTCCACAGAAGGCATGGTAAAGCACTGTGCAGGCTCCGATTCTAAGGAGTTCATCATCGGCACGGAGGAAGGCCTGGTGCACAGGCTTAAAAAGGAGAATCCCGGAAAAGTTTTTTACGCCATCCCCGACGCCCTGTGCCCCAACATGAAGAAGATCACACTGGAAAACACTCTGGAGGCTTTAAAGAGCCTCGAGTCCGAGGTGGTCCTGTCCGATGAGGTCATCGAGAAGGCCAAAAGGCCCCTGGACAGGATGGTCGCCATCGGGAGAGGGGAGTGAATTTACCACAACCTTTTTAGCACAATCCCGCTTTCCCACAGCCATGAAAATCCGTCCAAAATGCGTGCCGTGCCTGCTCAATCGGGCCCTGTACGAAACTGACCTAATCGACTCTTCAAAGGCTCTTAATGTCATAGAAGAGGCCTGCAGAATTATAGGTCGGTATGACCTCCCGGATTCATGCTCTGCCGTTGTTGCCTCTGAGGTGCACAAAGCAACATACGAAATACTGGGGACGGCAGACCCCTACAAGACCATCAAGGACAGGTGCAACCAGATCGCTCTTTACCTTCTCCCAAAGGCCGAGAAAATGATCTCCGAATCCCAGGACAAACTAAAGGCGGCCATTTTGTGCTCCATCATCGGCAATGTCCTGGATTTTGGCATACCCTCGAGCCCCGAGACCCCCGAGATGCTGGCAGAACATTTTGATAATATCTTATCCGAAGGATTGGGTGTGGACGATTCTGATAAGTTGAGAGGCTATCTGGAGAAGGGCGGTAAAGTCCTTTATTTTGCAGACAACTGCGGTGAAATCGTGTTTGACAAGCTGCTGTGCCGGGGAATCAAGAAGTTCGATATCCATTTGACCTTTGTGGCCAGGGGCGAGCCCATCCTCACGGACGCCACCTTGGAGGATGTTCGGGAATTCGGCTTGGACGAGGTGGCCGACGAGGTGCTCACCACAGGCTGCTATGCCGTGGGTGTGGATTTCAATAAAATGGGAGAGGACCTTAGAACGGCCCTGGATAAAGCGGACCTAATCATCTCCAAGGGAATGGCCAACTACGAAACCTTTTCCGAGACCGAATACAGGCCCATCGCCCACCTCCTCCGTACAAAATGCGCGCCCGTGGCAGAGGATATGGGTCTGGAAACCGACATCAACGTTGTCAAGCTGTACGAGTAGAGAAAATAAGTATTTCTCCCCACCCCCCACCCCCATTCTTCGTTTTTCTTTATTGTCTTTTCTTTCCCTTTGTCTTCATTAGACTTTTTTATCTTTCCATAAATATTTAATTATAAAAGGAGTGCACACTGGGAGACCCCTTCATTTCCTGTGGAACTTGTTGGGGGCATTTGAATTGGCTTTAATCAATCCTGCCTCCTAGTTCTTGGACCTTATTTGTTATATACCCCCGGTCCTTATCCTTATGCCTGATCCTGAGTTGCACATCTTTTCCATAATCTATTGAAATAATATCGCAGTTTGAATACAGCCAGCCGATAAAAGCCTGTGATTCGGGCAGATTTGGAATATTTATTGTAATGGATTTCGCATATTGAACATTCTTCAGAATCGATTTAAGAACTACGTCCTTGTATCCAACATCAATAGCCGATATGGCTATGATATCCCCAATTTCATAATCTATCGGTATTTGGGATAGTAAGGTATCTAGAATCATATCCAAATTAAAAGCAATATCATCAGGGTTTTGAATGAAAGCATTAAGAGGAATGGAAAGAGCCTTTCCATCTCCATGATACGTCACTATATCCGTTCTAATATTGTCTATTTTGTTAAAAACCAATATTATCTTGGAGGGGTCCAAATCGGGAATTAATATATCAAATGAAGTATCAAGTTTCTTTTTGATCTTATCTGGTGGCTCACTGGCATCCATTATCAATAGGATCACATCTGAAAGAAATATCTCCTCTAAAGTGGAATGAAAGGCCTCAATCAACCAGTGAGGCAGGTCTTCGATAAACCCTACAGTATCAGTGAGGAGTATAGATCTTTTCAATTCGGGTATTTTTCTTGTGGTTGTTGACAGAGTAGTGAACAGTCTATCCTCTACCGCTACAGTTTCTTCCGATATCAAATTGAATAGCGTACTCTTTCCTGCATTTGCATATCCTGCAATAGAGACAAGACCGTATCCCTTGTATCTACGCTGTTTTCTTCTTATTTCCCTTTCCTTCTCCACTTTCTTTAGTTTTTGTTTTATTTTCTTGATTCTTCTCCTGCTAATCTCGTAGTACTGGGCTACCTCATATTCGCCTCCTGCCATGAATCCAGGTCTCTCACCATATCTTGCCTTGTGTATCCAGTCCCTGAGCAGGGGGATCTCATACTCCATTTTGGCCAGTTCCACCTGCAACCGCGCTTCTTCACTGTGGGCCCGATCAGCAAATATCTCCAATATCAATCTGATTCTGTCGTATACCGTGATATCCAGATAATCCTCGAGATTGTACTGTTGTGATGGTTTTAAATAGGAATTGATAATAGCAATATCAACATCATTCTTTTGTACAAAATCGTGAATCTCATTCGCCTTTCCCCTCCCGATAAAGTATCTTGGATCCGGTTTATCCCTGTGCTGTATAAATGCTTCCTGAACCTCGAAATCCAGGGATTGGGCCAGATCCCTGAGTTCAACTACATCGTCATCCAATGAGATCAATATACATCTTGTTTTGCTCATTTCAATACTATATTTACACTGGATATTATCAAATTATGTATTTTCACTTCTGAATTCCAAATTATATTAGGTTAAAATCCACTGGAAAACATGGTTTCCACACGAAACAAAGGCCCCCCTCCCTGGCCGAAAATCGGGGCCTCAGCCCATATTAATTGAGTTTTCACTTTTTCTTGGATGATTCCATCCGATGCCAAGGTGTCTATTATCCATTCTATTTTATATGGAATTTCTTCTTTTTCT
>CP070726.1:1290588-1296099 GCA_020350865.1 Thermoplasmata archaeon | reverse complement strand
TTCTTCACACATTTCTACCATCTTGTAAGATTCTTTGAGCCATATCTCGTACTGCTCTCCGCCTGCTCTCCCTTCGCTTCAGGAAGGCTGTGGGGCCGCTTCAATCCGGATGATCCCGAACTCCCGTTTCCCAGGTGCCTGAGAAGCATACGCGTCATTTACAACAAGAAACATCTCTGCAATTTTCAGGAAGGCGAGTACATGCCCTATCTCGAGCAGGGTTGGCTCAACACCAGGTACTTTCTAAAAGAGTTTCAGAAGCAGTCCAATTCGTACCGATCAGACACCCATTTCCTGGACGTGGATCCCTATTCGAAGAACAACCACACAACCGAAATCAGGTTCTTCGACTCGCAGCCCAGTGTTACCCGTAGGGTGGGGCTGGCTGCACTTTTACAGATGCTGGCAAAGAAGGCCAAAAAACTGGCAGAAAAGGACGAAAAGAACATCCTTGACACTTTGAAGGAGAGAAACGACAGTCTGCATGCTCTGAAGAAAATGGCCTGCGAGGGAGGGAGCTGGTTCAAGCCGAGAAGGGACCCCATTTTCAATGAAGCTTCGGGTTCTGTCAAACTCAAGCACTCCAGAATCGAAAAGAATATCTTCTCGGACCTGGTGCTGGAGATGATCTATGTAATCAGGACTGAAATCCGTGAAAGCAACCTCATATATTCCCACTTTCTTGACCCCATAAGACAGTCGATTTACGGACTTGAGGGTGACGGCATCTCGCCGGCGCAGTACTGGCTGTTCAAGTATATAGAATCGGGTCAGGACATAGACAGTATCATCTTTCAAATCCTGGAGGCCGCCAAAAAAGGACAGAACATTTGGTACGATCCCCTGGTAAATGACCCCATTGTTTTAAATGACCTTATCGGTATGAAGGTAAAAGGTGTAACGGATGCTCCTCTTGAAGGACGAATATGATGTCATCCACAATTTCATGCTCGTGGATGCCCACACACATCTTCAGGTTGAAGGACGTGAGGGGCTAGTTCCATATGAATTTATCAAGCGATTTTCGAAATTGGTAAGAGATGTTGCCCTGGATATCAAATCCAACGAAAAGCTGTATAAATATCATTTTCCATGGGATATGATGGACGAAAATCCGGATTACTACACCTACTGCCAGAAGGATATCTACAATATCTTCCATCCCGGCGAGGATTTGAGCCACGGGCTTGAGCACTTCACAGGCCCGGATTTCATAATCACGTTTGTGGCCAGCCTCACCACTCCTTCGCCAAGGGACTACAGGATTGCCAACACGAAGATCAGGGAGGCATTGATAGAGAAATCCCCGGACAACACCCCCCACAACAACCTCAGATTCATTGGCTTCGGCAGGGTGGATCCCAACCACAGCGATGCACTGGATGCCTTCGACAACGTCTTCCAGCTGGGCCTTCACGGACTGAAGCTCCACCCAAAAGAAGAGAATTTCGATATTACGGACAAGCGGGTGGTGGATATCCTAAAGAGAGCGGCCCACTACAACATGCCTGTTATCTTTCACACCCAGGAAGGGAGCTTCCGTCAAATCGAGAAGGTTGTGAACGATACCCTGTCCGACCTCATCGATTCGGGCAGAAGGGAGCTTGCCCCCCGCCTCAAGGTGATTTTGGGCCATGCACCTTGGAACGGAGTGCAGAGCGAGGATCTGTACAGATGCCTCTCCCACCCCAACATCTTCGGGGAGCTTTCCACTCTGAGGGCAGAAAGCTGCAGGGAGTTCTTTGAAAACTCGAAAGCCAAGATCAGGTACGAGCGCATATTTGAGGTGGAACCTCTGACCGGTCTTGACAGAAAATCACTGGAACGTGAGTATTTCAATTACTACGGATACAACAACATCAATTACTGGTCAAGCAAACTGATGTTTGGCTCTGACACACCATATCCACCGTCACATGATGCCGCACCGCTGCTAAAACATCTCTTCGGCAGAGAGTTTCCCGGCTGCGCCTCAGACATCCAGAATATACTGGGAGCAAGTGCCTCAAGACTGATTGCACCAAAGGCCACAAGGAATCTCGATGCAGGGATGAAGAGGGCTTCCAACAACATGAGATTCCACTCGAAGCAGATGGAGCTTCTGATGAAGGACTCCAAGATACTAGGGGCAACGCCGGTCATAGAAAATTTTCCGAGAGTGAAAACTTCCGGTGCGGTTGTAAGTGTTCTCACCGATGGGGATACAAAAAGCTACCTCTTCAAATCTCTGTTCGATTCAAAAAAGCCCCTGAACATGGTTCTGCCGAACCCCTATGACCTGGCCGCTTCACCCCTGTACCATATGAGCCGCACAAGGCAGCTGGAGCAGTGTCTTTCCGGGGAGTAGTCGGCTGATTCCCTTTTAGTACGCGAAAGTATTATAAATCAATGTGCAGTTTATTATTCGATATCCATGGCTATGATTCTTAGGGCTCAACTGAAGGATACTGTGGACTCCTGGGTCATAAAGATCAACACAAAGGTGGCAATGAACAACAACCTGAAGGGGAACGACATCTGCGAGGTCTTCAACAGGGACAGGGGAAGCTCACGGTTCCTCAAAGTGAGGCTGGACGGCAGAATAAAGGGGGATGCCGGAATCATCAATACAGAATCAGCACAGCTTGACGGGGCAGCGAACAATGACCAGCTGGAAATTATCAAGGAAAAGCAAGTGGATGCACAAGAGGTGCTCGTACGGGTGGAGATGGAGGAGGCCGAGAGGGAAAAACTGATCACCGTGTTGAACGAGATAAACCAAAACCAGGGCGAGATCTTACACAAGTTCTTCAAAAGGAAAAAGCCCGTGTTCAACCAGGGTCTCAAAGTACACTGGAAGGACAAGAATGTGGACCTCAAGATACTGAGGGTGGATCCGCATCCCTTCGGCGCATATGTTCCGGGCACAAAGGTCAGGGTGGCCCTGGTTTCGCCATTTAACGGAATCCTCATGGTGGACACCTCAGGCTCCATGTATAGCCAGATGATCACCAATCTCCCGGGCACACTTCGGCTTTCGGACGATCCTATTATCAATGAACTCATGTACAAGACCAAGTACAAGCAGTTGAAAGAGGTGATTTTGGCCATAGAGAACGACAAGCACGTGCCACGGCTGTACGGGGCCCTGGGTGCCGTTCTATTGTACTTTTCGGAGAAGGCGGAGCGGGAGCTTTCCGAGAAGGTGGGTCTGATCTCTTACTCGAACAAGGCCAGGATAGCCGGATACAAGTACGGGGACGAGAACAGGCTGTGGCTCCAGGTGGGAAGAGGCGGCATCAACAATCCGGACCAGTACAAGGAAATGCTCGTCAAGACCCTCTTTGAAACCGTGGGCGAGGACACAAAGAAGGTGACGCACGGATACAATGCCTTCGTGGAGGCATGGAAGCTGTTCAAATTGATGGCAAGGGAGGATGAGAGCACCCTGCCCACCATGATCGTGATACTGTCTGACGGTGAGTTCAACGGCGACAAGGGCAGTTTTGCCACCATCGAGGATGTTGAAGCGGTCTCCCACAAGGTCATCGAGCTGGTGAAAAAGGGCTTTATCGGGGACAGGAGGGTGGTGATCAACGCCGTTTATATAGGAGATGACGAGAGCCCCAGAGGCAAGGTCGCCGTGGACACCCTCAGGGAAATCACCCGCCTGACCAACGGCGAGCTGATCCAGCCCTCGCAACTCATGGAGCTGGCAAAATTCTACGAGAACTCGGCGCGCTCACTGGTGTATGATCTGGGTACCAGAGAGCAATTCGATGAGGAGGATGAATTGGTGGAGGAAGAAGAGGAGGAAGAGGTGGAGTAGGGGTTTCAGAAATAATAGATCACCTTGATGGTAAAGAACAATGACAGAGTAGAGATTATCTGGTATTATAGTAGATGGTGCCCTTCCCCAATAAAATTGGAACTTTCTTGTTCTAATCCTCCACTTCCTTCCCCGTCTCGATCACCCTCAGATAGCCGCAGTTATCGCAGACGAGGGCCTCGTCTATGGTTAACTCACCCACCCTCTCGAATGTGTCCCTGACCACGATCTCCCCTATGGAGGCGTTCTCGAATTGTGCAAACTTGCCCTTCTTGCAGAAACCGCACTTGTGGTCCGTCTTTTTGACCTGCTTGTCCCCCCTTCCGCGGAGCATGACGGTCTGGCATGCCTCGCAGCGCCACGGCGGCAGCAGGTACAGTATATCCAGGGAGTGGGTCGGGTCCTCCGAAAATATGTTGATATTGGCATAGTCGCGCTGGGAGAACTCCTCGGTCAAAAACTCATCAACACTCTTTTTCTTGCCGCATGTGGGACAGTCGAAAGCCAATGTCTCACCCGGGAATGTATCAGGAGTTGTTTATTAAAAGTTTTTGCTATTATAGACGTAGGTAGGTTGGGAATGAATCGATTTTTTGGGGGTATGAACAGGTAGGAAATTAATGGGGGTAAATGGGTTAATCACGAAATTAAAAGGATGCACTTTTCCCAATGAACCCTCTATTCGTAATCAGAATAGGTGTCGAATGGAACATATGGGCATTTATATTCATTTGAAGGGTAGGTGATAGCTAACCATTATATACTTTAAAATCAATAATTACAATTGGCGGGTTTATGGAACATTTAACGGACCGAATCGTAGTTAATCCTGACATTATGGTTGGAAAGCCCATCATAAAGGGAACAAGAATCCCTGTAGATGCAATTCTAAGAAGGATTGCAGAGGGGCTATCGATCGATGAAATACTTGAGGAGTATCCAAATCTAACAAAGGAAGACATCAAAGCAGCACTTATATATTCCACAGAAATAGTTAATGGTGAAGATATAATTCCGGTTATAGAAATTGAGAGCCGGTAATCATGCGTTTTCTTATCGACGAATGTACAGGTAAGAAATTATCCGTTCTGCTTAAGAAAGCAGGACATGATGTAATTTTCGTGGGGGATATTATTCCCGGTGTTTCAAATGGAGAGGTAATTGCTAAAGCTGAAAAAGAAAATCGCATACTTATCACTGATGACAAAGATTTTGGTGAATTGGTATTTAGGCTTAAAAGACCGATAAAAGGTGTCATCCTTTTAAGAACATCCACAATTGATCCGCACGAAAGATTCGACATATTAAGGTTTTTATTTGATAATCACAAGGTGGAAGGTAAATTTATTGTGGTTAAGGATGATCGTATAAAAATCAGGGAAATTTGATTTTCGATTCATCAATAGATGACTGGATCTATTTTTATAAATTGAAGTGCGGGGGTTGGGATTTGAACCCAAGAATCCCTACAGAACAAGGCCCTCAACCTTGCGCCGTTGACCAGGCTTGGCTACCCCTGCAAACGAAAGAGAGCCTCAAAATAATAAAAACAATATTTATCTTTTCTGGTAAACAAATTTTTTTAGACGTGATTGACATCGATACCGCAGATCTTACTAAGCTCTTTATGAAGTATAACTAGGCGTCTAGCATATTCTTTATGACCCTTGCGGAGTGCTCTTTCAACTTCGACTTCGATGTTT
>CP070726.1:1286363-1290488 GCA_020350865.1 Thermoplasmata archaeon | reverse complement strand
TCGTTGGAAAGGGTCAGGGTTATGACCTCGTTGAAGCCGAATCCGGCCATGATGACCCTGAGTTTGCCGCAGAAATCCACGAGTTCCATGGGCTCACCGAACGTCATCTTCTTCGGAAGCTCGGGCGCAAACTCCATGTAACCGTAACTGATGGCCACATCCTCCACCAGATCGATGGGATGGAGTATATCCCCCCGGAAGGCCGGAACAGATGCAGAAATCGCGGCGTCCTTCGGCTCGGCGCCGAACCCCATTTTCTCCAGATGCCCAACGGCATCCTCCGCGGTCAGGTGCGTTCCCAGCATACTGTTCAGGTAATCCAGTTCCAGGTCCATTTTCCCGGGCGTGAGATCGGGGGTCTTTATGCTCCTGTCCGAATACACGACCTCCACGCGCTCAACCTTGCCGCCCCTCTCGGCCAGGGCCGTGGAAACGATGTTCAAGGCCAGATTTATTGCGTTCATGTCCGTTCCTGTGAGGTCCAGGAAGATGTCCTTGGTGTCCTCGGTCACCATGGTGAGGGTACCGTTTATTATGGGTGGGAAGGACAGCACCTCGTGGTTCGAATCCACAATGATCGGATACCTGGAAAAACCCTCCAGGGTCCAGGCATAATCCCTTCCCTTCTCGTGCTTTCTCAGGATCTCCTCCAGGTCCATTGTTTCCGACTTACCCAGGGGAACGAACTGTATGCTCTCCGGGTCCGCGGCCTTGTATGTGTAAGGGGGAGTGATGTCTTTTGCATCATGGACGCCGATGGCCATCTTGGCCCTCTTCCTTCCCAATGTGAGGTGCAGCTTCTCCTGCATGTCCATGAGGGATTGGATGAAGAAATCGGTCATGGTGACGCCCTTGACCTGGCCGGATACGATGTACGGTCTCACCTCGTTCACAGTTGGATCCACTATGAGCTTGACATCCGAGTCACTTACAGGATACTGCTTGAGCCCCGTCTCGAGGCCCAGATAGCTGCGCAGGGCCCGGGCCACACCCTCCACCGAATAGAGGTCGGGCCTATCTGGGAAGAACTCTATATCCATCTGGGTGTAGTCTATCCTCTCGATGTCGGCCCCCATCATGGGGATGATCTCGATTAACTCCTCCATGGGGACCTTCTTGCCGAGGAGGTCTATGAGGTCGTCGTATTCGATGGATATGACTGGCATGAATACCGGCGAGATAAAAGTAGTAGAGGTATATTTTTGTTTTGATATGATTTGCTCAAGGCACCCCGTTTCCAGGGTGGCACATGGTGTGCTTTCCCTTCCTTTCGACCCGAACGAATCCCGCGTTTGTCATTGTCCCGATATGATAGTTTACGGTGGAGGTGCTCAGACCTATTGCCTCGGCCAGCTCTTTTTGGGATATCCCGGGGTTCTTTATGATCTCCCCCAATATCATCTCCTGGACCTTGTTTAAGGTGATAACGTCCTCGGGAATCTTCATACCGGGCGGGTAGAACCTCTTGTACCTTCCGTCCCTTGTGGATTTTACCAGGCTCTCCTTCTATAAAGTTTTCAAATGATAGGCCAGTGTACCGTTCTTCAAATGGAGAGCCCTTTTAATGGCATTGTAGTGCTCGCCCGGATTGGCCATGATGTACCCCCTTATCATGCCCCTGGTCTCCTGGTCCATTATATCCTTCCTGCTCAGTCTCGTGTAAAGGCTCATGGCAGCTGCAAACAGCGCATATTTTCCGATCTCCGTGCCTCCGAGGATCCCGACAACACCAGCCACCGCCAAGGCTCCTCCTATCAACAGGAACAGCCCGAGGAATTCCGCCGCCTCTCTGCCGACGAGGACATCCATGGACTCCTCGTTGCTTGACACCTCATCGCTTACAGCTTGCAGCAAAATATCCTCCTCAACGTATTTTTGCTTTTCCTTGAGCACGGGGGCTTTGATTCGCAGGTAGAACACAAAGGATTGATCCTTGGAAAGATTCTGGGGGGGTGTAACAACCGAGATATTGAGACCTTTATCATCCAGAACCAGGAGCCGTACATTTGTTGCCGAGTTGTTGTAGCAGCTCACGTAAACGGGCACCGTCCTCTCCTCTCCGGATTCGAACCTGAAGATGTTTATGTCCCCCACTGACAGCACCAGCACGGGACGAACCTCCACTGTCACGCTCACATTGGCGATATTGTTGTCTGTAAAGGGCTCTGCGGGAAGGGAGTCCTCGATGAGAATGTGGATACGGTGAACTCCAAGGGTTGTGTTCCACCTCACAGAAGCAGGGGCTGAATTTCCGGCAGGGATTTCGAGAGATACGGAACCTATGAGGGAACCGGTGGTTGGCTCGCCGTCGTAGAACATGACCTGCGCCTGGGCGCTCAGGTTCCCGATATTGTGAATGGACACATTTATGAAAGCGTCGCTTCCGTCAATCAGCCTCGGTTTTGAGAAGGAGATGTCTTCCGAGGAGACGGTAAGATCGGGATAAGTCTTGTTTAATTTGATATTCCACAGTAATTGGTGCTCCTCGGTGTTGCCTGCCATATCCACACTCCAGAACTCCAACGTGTTGTTTGCGCCTTCGGTGTTGATTGCCGGCTGACCGTTCAGGCTCAAGGAATAGATATCTCCGCTGTTGATCCTGTAGAATGTGTCGTTCACCCCACTGGTGGCATCGGAGGCGGTTAATGTGATGATGAAATCCGTGTAATGCCACAATCCGTTGTAATCGTTTGTGGTGGAGGGCTTGGTTTTATCCAGTTTTATGTTGTAGATGTATCGATGGGGCTCCTCGTTGCCGGCATTATCGATACTCCAGTATTCCAGGGTGTTGTTGCTGGCCTCGGTTGAAATCAATGGATCCCCGTGGATGGACAATGATTTGACGGGGCCGGAATTGAGCATGTAGTATGTCTCGTTTACTCCACTGATCTCATCGAACGCGGATAATGTGATGGTGAAATCGGATGTGTGCCACAGTCCATCGTAGTCATGGGTGGTTTCGGGGGGTGTTATATCCATTTTGAGGAAGTCCTCCCATGGCAACATCAAAGGATAGTTGTCCTGGCTGTCGCCATCAATAACATGTGGGGTGTCGCCCAGCCCGTCGCTCCCCGGGATATCCTGGTAGGGGCCGTTGTACTTGTCCTCGCCGCCGTAGTCGGACCAGTAGTTACCACCGAACGGGTAACCGCTGTCCCAGTAGTTGTTAGCCCCGTTATCGTACGACTGGTTTGTGTTGTCCAGGATACTGTTGTGGAAAATGCTGTTATTGGAGGAATCTTCAAGATATAATCCGAAATCGTTGTTGAAAGATATGTTGTTTGCAGTGATATTGTTGAGATCGGAAGAATATAGATCAATACCGTAGCCGTTGTTGATTACAATATTGTCAGTGATATTGTTGAGATGGGAGGAATATGAATAGATACCGTAGTTGTTGTTGATCACAATGTTATCCGTGACATCGTTTTCATCCGAATAGCGAAGGTAGATGCCGTCTCCGGAACCCGAGGAAATGTTATTGCCGGTAATATTGTTTCTGTGCGAAGATAAAATGCGGATACCCCTCGAATCGGCATATAAAATCGTGTTGTCGAATACGGTATAGTCATATGAGGAGTACAGATAGATTCCCGTACCCGCTCCCAAAATGGTATTTGCTGTGATGGTGTTGTTGTGGCCGCCGGAAAACAGTGAAATTCCATCCCAGTGTTCTATATCAATTTCATTGTGAACAATGTGATTGTACGAGGATGAATTGAGCCAGATCCCGTGACGATTTCCTGAGAGGATATTTTCGGAGATGAGGTTCTCCTCGGCGGTTGGATACAGGAAGATACCATTATGGTAGTTCTGGGTCAAGATGTTACCGGAGATGTTGTTGTGGTCGGAATGTACTCCTACTCCCGCGCAATCCGGACCCCCCCAACCACTGCTTTCGAATGTAAAACATGTGATATTTACTCCATCGCTCAGGATCATCAACACAGTCCCGCTATCGGAACCATCGATAATGGTGCCCTCCTTATACTCTCCTATTAAATTCAAGGTCTTGTTTACCACCACATTCTCATGGTAGATTCCTTTCCCCACCCAGAGGGTATGTCCATCCAGGGTATCCCCGTCATCTATTGCGGCCTGTATCGTGGCAAATTCTTCCCCGGT
>CP070726.1:1281150-1286263 GCA_020350865.1 Thermoplasmata archaeon | reverse complement strand
TAATTGCCATGTCGGCAACCTCGATTTACAACCTGGTGGATGCCTTATGGGTTTCGGGTCTTGGCGCAGATGCACTGGCCGCTGTGGGGTTCTTCTTTCCGTTCTTTTTCGGGGCCATGTCCATTGCTGTCGGTCTTGGAACCGGCGGAGGGGCTGCGGTCTCCAGAAGGATCGGGGCCAACGATAAAGAGGGGGTGGACAATGTCGCGCTCCACACCATCATATTCATGGTGATTCTCGCTTGTATCTTCACTGTTCCCCTGTACATATTTTCGCCCCAGATTTTCGGTGGGATCGGTGCCGGAAGGACCACTGACATGGCTGTGGCATACGGCAGGGTGATGTTCGCAGGAACGATCTTTATCTTTTTTATGTACGTGGGGACTTCACTCCTTCGCGGGGAGGGTGACGCAAAGAGGTCCATGTACGCCCTGATGCTGGGTTCCGTGGTAAACATTGTGCTGGACCCCATTTTCATCTACATTCTCGGATTGGGTGTTGCAGGTGCGGCATGGGCCACCGTGCTCTCCATGGCCGTCACATCCGTACTGCTCTTTTACTGGCTCTTCATAAGAAAGGACACCTATATCTCCTTAGGCTCCATCCGCTTCAAGTACAACCGCGACATCACAAAAGACATTGCCAGGGTTGCCGTGCCCTCGGCCCTGCTGCAGGCCTCCATGGCAATCACAATGCTGATTACAATTATCCTCATCGTTCCGGTTGGGGCAACGGACGGCGTGGCGGTATACACAGTGGGTTGGCGCGTCTCCATGATCGCCATACTGCCGCTGCTGGGCATTGCCACTGCCGTCGTCTCGGTCACCGGTGCCGCCTACGGAGCAAAAGAATACGACAAACTGAAATTATCCCACAGGTACTCAGTCAAGGTGGGGGCAATAATCGAAACTGTGATCGCCCTGTTAACCATCGCATTTGCCGCCCAAATCACCGCGGCATTCACCCAGGCTGAGGATACCGCCCGAATCGCAGACGACCTTGTGGACTATTTCAGAATCATGGCCCTCTTCTATCCCGGAGTGGCATGGGGTATGATGTCCTCCTCCCTGTTTCAGGGGACAGGAAAGGGCTTAAATGCCCTCACAGTCACCGTTGTCAGGACCCTTGTACTCACCCTTCCCCTCATCTTCATCTTCGCCTTCATTCTCGATTTCGGCCTTGTTGGGGTGTGGCTGGGGATCGTGTGCGGTAATCTCACAGGCTCGTTTATAGCCTACGGATGGGCAACAAAATACCTCAAGGGCTTGATGGTCATTCATGGAAATGGCCGAAAAATAGGCTGAATCCCGGGTGCATGCGACAAAATCTAAATAATAAATCGCTGATTACAACCCGATGCCATACAAGGTCCCGTCTGATGAGGAGGTACTCAGAGCTATAAAGAACGTGATGAACAGCTACGGCATCGTCAACTCCCAGACGAAGTTGAAGGCCCTGGTGGAGCGTGACCTGAAGGAAACGGACAAGCAATACCGCGTAAGCCCCCAGAGGCTGCGGCTATTGGCACTCTCGTCAAACGACGTGGGTGTGGAAATCCACTGCCGGGAATCCGAGACAAGACGCGGTATGAGCAGATGCCCGGTATGCGGCCATAAGCTCAAGATCATCAAAAACAAGACCGTTTTTAACGGCGTGGTGAACATAGGCCACGAATGCACCCACTGCCCCTATTGGACCGGCCTGAAAAGAAGGGTCCCCACACGCTATATTTTCACTGCCCGGTAGCCCGATTTCGGGGATGTAACATGGATGCAGAATTGAAGAGGCTTTTGGAAAGACAGCACTACCGTGTAATCGGCGGCCACAGCGGGGTCAAGGTGTGCCACTGGCTCAGGGAAAAGCTGCTCCGCGGCAGGCCCTGCTACAAGGAGACCTTCTACGGCATCGAATCACACCGCTGCCTCCAGATGACACCCATGCTCGATTCGTGCACCCAGAACTGCCTTTTCTGCTGGAGGGTAAAGGGCTTCTCGCGGTCCCTCAGAAAGGATTTCGACGATCCGGAGATGATTCTGGAAGGGAGCATCAGGGCCCAAAAGCCCCTCATCTCAGGTTTCAAAGGGGATGGGAGCTGCGATGTGGATATGTGGAATGCGGCCCTGGAGCCCAACCAGGTGGCCATCTCTTTGTCAGGGGAGCCCACGCTCTATCCATATCTCGGAGACTTCATTGAACTGTGTCATAAAAAGGGGATGACCACGTTTCTCGTAACAAACGGAACCGCGCCGCATATTCTCGGAGAATTATCCCCCCTCCCCACCCAGCTGTATGTGACTGTGGCCGCTCCGACAGAGGATGTCCACAAAAAACTCTGCGCCCCCATGATCTCGAATGCCTGGGAACTGCTGAACGAGACCCTTGAGCTCCTTCCCTCCTTGAACACCCGCACCGTGATCCGGCACACCCTGGTTGAAGGCTGGAACATGGTTTTCGAGGAGGAATTCGCAAAGATGGATGAAAAGGCACAGCCCATGTTCATCGAGCCCAAGGGCTTCGTCTTTGTGGGAGGTGCCCGGCAGAGAATGAGCATGGACAACATGCCTTCTCATGAGAGGATAAGGGCCTTCGGGGAGAGGCTGGGCTCCATTTTGGGTTATGAATTGTTAATGGAGAGGAGCGATTCCAGGGTTGTTCTGCTGGGAAGGGACAGGACGAAGTGCAAGATCAGATAGATGAGATGAACCAGGGTATTCACGAGTAAATAAGGAAGGAAGAATTAATCGAGAACAAGGCCAGGTTCTTGAAAAAAACACAACCACCCTTACCTAGCCCTGATGGTCTCCAGATTGTAAGGCACCCTGGTCTCCACACCGTACCGCTTGTGAAGCGTGGAGGCCAGCTCGATGCATTTGGATTCCTCTCCATGGCAGATGATGATGCGCTCGGGCTTGGGGTCCATGGAGCCGATATAGCTCAATAACTGTTTCCTGTCCGAGTGACCAGAGAATCCCTCGCAGGTCTCTATGTTCAGCCTGATGTCCACTGTTATCTGGTGCCCCTTGTCGCTCATCATGAGCTGGGACAGGCCTCTCTGTATTCTTCTGCCCAGTGTGCCCTCGGCCTGGTACCCGACAAATATGATGGTGTTTGAAGGCTCAGAGGCCCAGGTCTTGAAGTACTCCATCACGGGACCGCCGTTCATCATTCCCGAGGTGGCCAAAACGATGCATGGCTCTGTATCGTTGATAATGGTCTCCCTCATCTCCTGGCTGTCCACGCGCTTGAATACCTCGGATAGAAACGGATTCTCCCCTTTCTGGAATATCTGGGTGCGCAGCTGGCTGTTCAGATACTCTGGATGTGCAGTGTGAATGGCCGTGGCCTCCCATATCATGCCGTCCAGGTAGATGGGATACGTGGGTATTTCGCCGTAGCGCATAAGGGTCTCCAGCACCATCATGACCTCCTGGGACCTGCCCACGGCAAAGACAGGGACAAGGATCTTGCCGTCTCTCTCCATAGTTCTCAGAATAACACTTTTCAGCTGCTCTGCCGCGTCCTTTCTCGACGGCTGGTTGTCCTTGTGCCCCCCGTACGTTGACTCTATGATCAGGGTTTCGAGGCGGGGGAACTTGTTTACCGCCTGGTTGAAGAGCCAGGTCTTCTCGAATTTGATATCACCTGTCACAGCGATATTGTACATGCCGTCCCCCACATGAAAATGACCTATGGCCGCACCGAGGATGTGCCCAGCATTATGGAACGTGAGTCTGATGTCAGGGGCGATATCGGTTGTTTCACCGTAGCGCAGGGGTATGCAGTGCTTCACCACCTCTTTTATATTGGAGGAGTCGTAGGGCGCCTTTTTTGCCTCTCCGAACGCGACCTTGATGTAATCAAGCAATAGCAGGGTCATCAGGTCCCTTGTTGGCGGGGTGCAGTACACAGGACCGTCGTATCCGTACTTGAACAGCGCTGGCACGAGACCGCAGTGGTCCAGATGGGCGTGGGTCAGTACGACCCCATCGAGATTTTCCAGAGGTTGGACCTCTGGAGCGTTGAGGAACGGGTTGCTGGCCTCCTCGGATGAGAAGTCCACACCGCAGTCCACAAGTATCTTGCTGTCCCTTGTGGAGATGAGTGTGGCGCTCCTGCCAACCTGACGATAACCCCCCAAAGCCGTGGACCTGATCCAGCTCTCACCCCTGTTCTCCTCCCTGTTCAACCTGTGGCCAACCCTTATGAGAAAATCCTTTCTGTCCTCGTGAACGGTGCGCAGGTATTCCCTGATCTCCCCCACCGTCTTTGAGGGTATGGGCGGGCTTCTCACCACCTTAGGCGCCCATCCGATCTTCTTTTTGATTTCGTTGAGGATGGCGCCGTGCTTGCCTATGGCTATGCCAGGGGCAATGGCCTCGATGGTCACCTCGCCCGTGTCGTGCTCAAAATAGATATTGGTGATCTCAGCATCATTTGGCACGAATTCCTTGATGAACTCCTCAGCGGTCTCCATTCCCGCCAAAAGGGAAGGGTCAGGACGCACATCCACCCTTCTTCGGAGCTGCTGGGCAAGCTTTCGAACGATCTCGGTGTTGTCTGCGAATTCATCGAGGTTCTTGGTATAGATCACCACCACCGAGCCTTCGAACTCGATTTCAGTTACTTCCACGTTCTCGGGCACCGTTTTCTTAATAGTGGCAGATACCTCATTCAGTACGCTTTCCGCGCTCATAAAATTCACGCCGGATACGGCTTTATTTCCAATGTAAGCCCATCGTTTCACTTGATGTTCATCTTCTTTTTCCTCTCTTCGATTTGGTCATCTGAGAGTGATTTGAACTCCTTTTTGGTGATTACGGAGACGTCTATCCCATCCCCTGAGGCAGCGTCACGTTTCATTGCAGCACTTAGAGAGCGTATGGCCAGATCCACTCCATCCTGGGTGGAAAGCCCCTCCTTGTAGTGGTCCTCTAACACGCCGTATACATACGGGGAGCCCGAGCCTGTTGTCACGTACTTGTCCTCAATGGCACCGCCGGCTGCATCCAGGGAGTACACATGTCCGCCCTCGCTGTCCATTCCCCCGATGACCAAGGCCACCCAATACGGGAAATACCGCCTTCCGCTGAGAATGTTGGCCATCAAGGTGGAG
>CP070726.1:1278308-1281050 GCA_020350865.1 Thermoplasmata archaeon | reverse complement strand
TATCGAGCCACTGAGATCGATTCCTATCACCACACTGGGAGCCTTGTATATCAAGCTCTGAAGAAGGTCCTTATGGTGCATCAATCCTTCATTTTGGGGTCGTTGAAGCGTGCCGGAATTATCGGCATCGTATCCTGTTTCCCTCACATGGATTCCTCCACTTCGCTTCTGATTTGCAACTTTTGGTTACATTCGAATGATTTCCTCAGGTCTTTTTCTATCCTGCAAACAGCCTCGAACATGGGTTTTTGGGGGCCCGAATTTTTCCTGTGTAAAATTCCTTCAAACTCATTATTCCAACAAACCGATTATATAAACAATTATTCTCACAATTATCAATTATGAAAATTTTTTATCGGGGGCCTGCGAAAATCCCTTATTCAATAAACCCCTTCACATTCACATGGATAAAAACATTTTCGACGCCCACGTGCACTTCGGTCCCTCAACCCAGTGGGTCCCATATGTGGATCCCGAGGTTACAATCGAGGATGTGCTGGAGAAGATGGGGGCACACAGTATTTCAAAATCCATAGTCTTTCCCAACCCACATGTGGGTGACCGGTATCCCCAGTTGAACGATTTGATGGCACAGGCCCAAAAAAACCATCCTGCACGCATCATCGGCTTCGGAAGGGTGGACCCAAGGAGGGGAGATGAGGCAGTCGCCGAGCTGAAGCGCATGCAAGGGCTTGGACTTAAGGGAGTCAAACTGCACCCCTATGTCGAATGCTTCAGGCCGGACCATCCCTTTTTCGATGCCCTATTCGGCACGATCCACGAACTGGACATGGTCATCCTGATCCACACGGGCACCCTGTTCTCCTCCCCGGGACATCTCAAAACCGTTTTGAAGAAGTATCCAGAAATGAAGATCATCCTGGGCCACCTGCAGGAGGCCTGCATTTCCCTGATGCGAGCCCACGAGAACGTGTATTCGGACACATCGGGAAGCAGGGTCAAGCTCCTCGAACACGCCTGCGAGACCTGCGAAGACAGGATCATGTTCGGCTCCGATTATCCCTATCTGAGCTACCGTGTGCAGATGGAGGTTGTGAGGGCAGCGGAGATAGCAAAAAGCGTGAAGGCAAAGATATTCTCCGGGAATTTCGAAAGGCTTTTGCCTTAGGGCCTGCTTTCTATTAAGCTTGGGGACAGAAAGTAACTTCCATCACTAAAATAAGCGCAGATGAAAGTTTTTGATAGGAAATAATATTATTCCCTAGACCAATCGGGTAAAGGATGGTTTCTGGTCCTTCGGACGCGATATTATATGTCGCCATAGCCGTTGTTCTGTTCGCGGTCAGTATTACAGCAATCATCGTGGCAGAGGGAACCTGTTATCTTATAGGCTGGGTGCTATTGATACTTGTAATTGGGATATTCGTATACAGGTTTATCGTTAGAAACGACTAGGCTGAATCTTCAACCTATAATAATTTCTTTACATTGTATAACCTATAACGATCCGGTGTATTTGCACGATTGGCCGACAATGTTTATATATCCTCTACCCCCATGCGCGATTCCATGAGCCAGAGGGTACCTGCGTTGGGGTTGATTGTGATCATGTTGATGAGCCTGTTTGTTTTCATACCGGATATGGCACCTCCGGCTTCCGCCGCCACCATCTACGTGGCCAGCGACGGCAGCCAGGATTACACGAGCATTGGAACGGCGGTTGACAACGCAATCGAGGGGGATACCATAATCGTCTATCCGGGCATATACAGCGAGTCAACCATCGAAATCCATAAGACACTCACATTAAAAGGCCAATCCCCCACAGGGGTTACCATACTCGGTCCCCCGGTGCTTTTGAACCTGAGTCATGCGGATTACACCGTCATCGAGAATTTGTGCCTCAGGTGGAATGAGAGTTATCCCCATTCTGATAAGGCCATATCTGTTGTTCAAACTGACTTCTTGACACTGAACAACATCCGAATCGAGGATTATAAGACCGGTGTGAGTGGCTCCAATTCGGAGCGCATGCAGCTCAACAAATTTTCCACGACCAATGGTTCCAATGGGATAAATACGGCGAGCTGCTCCTTTATCACCCTCAGGGACTGCACGCTAAACGCCACTTACTATTGCCTATCCTTTCATGGATACGATGAGTATAACTACGACCACGATATTGACACATCCAACACCATGAACGGGGAGCCGATCCATTATCTTAAACACATTGACGGCCAGGTCCTGGAGGGCCTGGATTATAACAACCTCCATATATTCCATTCCAACAACTTCATGATCAGGGATTCGAGCTTTAATCACGGAGACGGACTGAGGTTGTACTACTGCGAGAATGTATTAATGGAAAATCTGGATTTTAAGAACAATACCGGGGATATCAGGTTATGGTATTCAAAAGGGACAGTTGAATCGTGTTCCTCTATTGACTCCAGTGATGGCGTCTATATACGTAATACAGCTTCCGAAACGTCCCTTTGGATTAGAAATTCCACGTTTGTAAACTCGCTTTGGGCCGTTCATGCAAACGAGGGCGTGATCTCTCTCGAAAATGTCGCCATCATCAATGCCTATGACGGCATCCTTACCATTGAAGCAGGAACCCTGGAGAACGTAACATTCGAGGACTGTGAATGTGGGATATACAAGGGCAATCCCGGTGTTGTTCGCCTGTACAATTCTACGTTCAAGAACTGCACCACTGATATTTATTACGACGCATATGGACCCTCCAGCCTCCACCACATCTATCTCGTAAAC
>CP070726.1:1262319-1278208 GCA_020350865.1 Thermoplasmata archaeon | reverse complement strand
CAGAACGACGAAACAAGCAAGGAGACGCTGATAAACACCCATGCGAACTACACCCTCATCATCAAGAACACGGGCAATGCTGCGGATACCTTCCTCCTAGATGCAACTGAGCCCTATTCCCAACTGGTGTCCTTCAGCCCGAAAAACGTCACCCTCGCCCCCGATGAATCGGGCGAGGTGCTGTGCAGTGTTTTGGCGGACCAGGTCATAATCGAGGCCAACAACCTCTACAGCGGTGGAATACCCAATGAAGTAAGGGTCAACTCCAAGGGCGACAACGCTGTGACTGCAAGCCTTTCACTGGATACGGATATCACCGTTACCCACGACCTCTTCCTGCGATGCCCGGATCCCGTAAAAGATGTCTATCCTGGAGACCCAGCTGACTTCATACTCTATGTGGACAATGTCGGCACTACAAATGACAAATACAAAGCCGCAGTCGTGGGTTTTGACACCTCGGCACTTGAAAACCCAATTTTCAATCCTGGAACCTCTTTCCCCGTATCAGGTTCAGTTGACGCTGGAGAATCAACAACATTGGGTATCGATGTCCCCGTCCTGGATGTTGATCCCACGGTACCGGTTGGAGATTACTGGATGGTGATCAGGATCTCCATCGAGGGCTATCCGTCGATATACGAGGATTACAACTTCACAATCGAAGTGAAACAGGTGTACGAACACACACTTAAAATTGTGGAGGACAGAAAGGATGCCGATGTGGACGAGTACGTGGACTACACACTCACAATCAAGAACACAGGCAACGGCCTCGAGACCTTCACGATAAGGGCCACAGGCGACTACAGCAGCCTGGTCACCCTCGAAATGACGGAAGTGAACCTCACACAGTCGGAATCAATAGATTTCGATATTCAGGTGTTTACGGATCCGATCATTATAGACAGGGAGGAGCTGTACGGAACCGATTTGTTAACACCGATTGAGGTGGTTTCAAAGAACGATCCGGATGACTTCGCCGTCGAGGTCAACGTCTACACCAGAATAGAGCTATCCTACGATTTCGAGCTGACGTCCCCCCAGACCACAAAGGAGGGCAAACCCGGCGATCTCCCCCTGCAGTTCACGCTGCAGGTGCGAAACATCGGCACGGCGGAGGATACCTACAAATTCAGGGTCACGGGCAGGGACGAGGAGATATTCGATGTCCCGGAGCCCACCAGCATATCGGGCCTTGGGGTGAAAAGCTTCGAGACGACAACCGCCTTTGTGACCATAACCTCGGAGAAGCGCCTTGCGATAGCAGGCACATACTCAATAGAGATTACAGCCGATTCAGAGGAGGATCCGAGCAAGTCATACTCGATCACGTTCACTGTAAAGATCCTGGCTGCAGCTGATGTGGAGGTGGATGCCTTGGTAAGCTCGGACACGGGCGAACCAGGGGATGTGGTGGACTTCACCGTCAAGATCAGCAACAAGGGTAATGACAACGACACGTTCGAGCTGACGTTACTGGGCCCGTACAAGGACTGGGCAGAAATCTACGATGCAAGCGGCCTGACGAAGACCACCCAGGTGGACCTCGGACCCACCGAAAAGCCGGGCTCGTTCGTGGACGTGATCGTAAGGGTGACGATTCCGGGCACCGGTGAAACAGACGCAGGCCTGACCTACGAAATCGACATCAAAGCGTCCTCAAAGAACACGGAGGACGTTTCAGATACCGCCACTGTCTCCACAGAGGTGGAGAGCTACACGGACCTTGAGCTCGATTACTCGGGCCGCGGCGCCCCCTCAGCCGATTACAACCCAAACAAGTCGCCACCCAAGATCTCGTTCAGGGTGACCAACAACGGCAATGAGCTCGAGGATGGCATAAGCGTATGGGTGGAGGACATGCCCACCAACTGGGGCACCAACGAACCCAGCGTCGAGCCTTTGGACCCCGGCACAAGCGGTACATTCACCCTCCAATTCGATATACCCAATGACGAGGACGGCACCCACGATTTGCGGGTGTTTGTGAAATCCACCGATGAATCCTTCAGCTCTGATTACGTATACGTGAGAATCAACATAACCAAGCCCAATCTGGTCATCCAGGACGTGCACGGCGTGGACAACCTGGACAACCTGAAGGACCGGGTCGGAAATGCCATCACCATCTCGGTTGATGTGGCAAACGAGGGCGACGCCAAGGCAGAGAACCTCCAGGTCAAGTTCTACGAGGACGGCAATGTCAGGGGCACAAAGAGCATCTCCTCCATTGATGCCGGGGTCGTGAAGACGGTGAACTTCAGGTGGACCGTTCTGGCAGAGGAGGTGGAATTGAAGGTGGAGGTTTCGGAGGTCATCGAGACAGACGACAGCGACAACGAGCTGACACTGGACATCATGGACCTCAGACCGGACCTGTCCTTCGACGGCGAGAAGCTCAACCTCAGCAAGTCCAATCCCGCACCCGGCGAAACAATCACACTCAAGGCCTTTGTTCTGAACGAAGGAGGCAATGCAGAGGATGTCGTGGTGAAGTTCTACGAAGGCACGAAGGTCATCGATATAGATACCATTGACATCGACTTCGGCGAGGTCGGTGAGGCCTCTGTGGAATGGGAAGTGCCCGACAAGGAGGGTGAGAGCATCGACATCAAGGCTGAAATCGATTTGTCGGGTGCCCAGGGCGACGGTGATGACACTTCCAAATCAGTGAAAGTCCAGGAGCCCAGCGCTGTAGGAGTCGGGGAGATTCTCTCCCCTGCAGGGATCACGGGCATGGGCATAGGAATCGGCATAGGCATCATCCTCTTCATCATCGGGTTGGTCATGGGCAGAGGTTCTGCTAGAAGGCGCAGGGGCCCCGAGGGACCGGCAGCCGGACCGAGCTTCGCAGCCTTCGAAAAGGAGATGCCCGAGGGCGCCGATAAGGGTGCAATGAAGGGCCCCATGGAAGGTCCCGCACCCTTCGAGAGACCAGAGGGTGAGGAGGGAGAGGCCGCTCCGCCTGGGGAAGGGGAAGGTGAAGAGGAGGAAACGGCCGCACCGAAAGAGGCTGTGCGTGTCAGATGCCCCAAGTGCGGCAAGGTCAAGGAGGTAACCTCCACCCAGAGACCTCTCCAGATACCCTGCGAATGCGGCACCACATTGATGCTGAAGAAGTAGAAAAGATGGGGGCAACCCCATCATTATTATCTTTTTTTAGACTCAGTTACCGCAATGAAGTGCAACAATATTTATATCGCATAACCTGTATCGTATATACAGCATGAAATTCGGCACCAGGGGATTCAAGTGGTTCATTTTGGGCTTGTTTCTGATTTTTGCAGGCATCGAGATTGCTGTGACCCTCACATATTTTGCCCGATGGATCGGTCTGGTGCTCATAGTCTCAGGCATAGCAATAATGATATTTTTGGCCCAGAGAAGGCCTGCTGCTGGGGAAGAAGAAGCGGCAAAGCCAAAAGAGGAAGGTGAAAAAGGGACACTGGCTGAGCTTTTAATCTCAGCCCTCACACTCAGGGGCAGGTTGACGGTTCTTTTGCCCGCAATAGGCATTTTACTGGTTGTTCTCGTGTACGCCTTCAACCTCATGCAGTACGGTACTCTGAGGCTCGGGGTAAACGACACGATCACCATTCTTTTGGGCCTAGTACTGATTTTCTACAACTACGTTCCCGTTAAATTCAAGGCTGAGAGGGACTTTGTGCTCCTTTTCTTCGTATTCCTGTTCCTGATTCTCGTGGTGCCCCTGACCATCTACGGCCTGTATTCGGGACCTGTTCAGGAGAATGTGAACTCCCCGTTCATATACTACCTCCTGGCCGAACCCACCGCAGGCCTGCTCAATCTCTTTGGTATACAGTCATCTGCACATATGGTGAGCTCCCCCAGGACAATAGAAGGGGTGAATATCACCAAAAGTGGTGTGTACATCATCTACCAGAACCTTGGCGTGGATGCGGGGCAAAGGAGTTCTGTGATGATTGGGCTCTCATGCACAGGTCTCTATTCGGTGAGCATATTCATATCCGGCTTTACGGCCTTCATACTCATGGAGTACAGGCAATTTGATGTCAAGGTGGCCAGCCTGCTCACATTGGGTGTGATCACTTCCTGGTTCGCCAACATCCTCAGAATGGCCCTCATAGTGGCTGTGGGCAGTCATTTCGGCAGTGAAGCCCTGCTATGGACCCATAATAACCTGGGCATCATCATCTTCATGATATGGGTGGGATTATTCTGGGGTGTGATGTTCAAGCTCCTGGTTGGAAAGGACCCCCAGAAAGGCGGAGAAGCAGGTGCTTTGGAAAAGGATAATGAAGAGGAAGAGGCGGTTTTGGTAAATAAGAAGGACGATGCCTCTCAGACTGTGGAAGTCACTGAAGGCTCAACATCAGAACCTCAGGACACTTAGCAGATTATATGAAAATAATTACCCAACAGTTATCCAGGTATGAGGACCAATCCAATTTTTCCGGTTTTTTTTAGGTGAAAGAACATTCTAACAGTATACGATTTGGTTTCCTCTCCACTTTTCCTTTAGATGCGTATAAAGGCCGAGCATATTGGAATTTCACTTCTTTTTTCCAGATCACACAGAAAAAACTATAGTTTATTAAACTAATAATGATGACGTCAGATTAAGCCCCAATTCCCAACGTACCCTTCCTCGCACAAATAGGCTGTTATGACCCAAATTTTTGCTCCAGAGTTGGGAATTGGGGTCTTTTCTTCCAACGTTATAATATCAACCGCCAATGAATAATAAATGAATGACGGGAAGATGTCCCGAATATCGAATTAAACCTTTTTGAGATAGATTTAAGTATTCAAATTATATTCACTTAATCGGGTGACACACATGTCTTTATCTGAGTTAAAGATAGAGGGTAGTAATAGAGGATTTGAGGTTATAAGGACATGTGTGTCACCGACACTATCCTCTGTAGCCTCAACTCAGATTTTATTGGGTCAGTACAAACATTCAGGGGGAGGTTCGTATGAGAAAAGAACAGTTAAAGGAGTTTGGGATATGTACCTGCAGATTTCCGGATATTTATATAGAAAATGATATAGCACTATGTTTTAAATGCGGGGGAGTTTGCTAGCCATTAACCTAATAAATATGCCGTCATGCATCAAAAAGGGGAACAAAGGGTCATTTAACCGAAAATGCAACAGATCCGGTAAGGGATAGGCATATAAAGGTGTAGCCGAATAAACCCCCTTGCTGCGAGGCGGCTCTGTCTCGATACTTTCCCGAGCGGCTCGTATGTGAATCGCCGTTTAACGAACAATGGTGGTATCATGAGCACATGTCCAAGGTGCAGTGGGCAATTGAAGTATATCCAGCAGTACAATCAATGGTTCTGCTATACCTGCGGGCAGTACATGCAGCCACAGCAACGGGACCAACCACCATTATCGCAATATCAACCACCAAAGGTACAACCCAAGGAACAGCAGCCAGTAGCCCAAGCCAAGAAGGGATTAAAGGCAGGGGACCTGGAGTTCGAAACCGTTCACTCACCAACATTCACTGCCCTTGTTTTCTACCTGAAGAAGGGGCAAAGCGTGGTGGTCAAGAAGGGTGCCATGATGTACATGCACAGGACAATCGAGATCCAAACCAAGGCAAGGAAAGAAGGGATATTAAAGGGGATTGGTACATCAAATTTGGGTGGTGAGTCCCTCTCGGTAAATGCGTTCATTGCCATGCACGGATCAGGAGAGCTGGCCCTCGTGGGCCCCACAACAGGCGATGTTAGAGTGCAGGATGTTTCCCAGCACGGGATGATACTCCAAAGCAGTGCGTACCTGGCCTCATCGCCCGAAGTCAATCTCGATTCCAAATGGCGGGGCCTTAAGGGCTTTCTGGCGGAGAAGGATTTTCTCATGTTGCATGCCTCCGGGTCTGGCAGTGTATGGTTATCATCCTTCGGCGGTATAATCGAGATGAACCTCAGACACGGTGAAACCCTGTCTGTGGACACAGGCCACCTTGTCGCCTTCCCGAACAACCTACAGTTCGAGGTGCGCAGGGTTGGTGGATGGAAATCAACGGTTTTGAGCGGAGAGAGCCTGGTCACCGATTTCACTGGCCCGGGTAAGATAATGATGCAGACCAGGCATTTACATGCCTTTGTTCAGTCCTTAATTCCCCATCTCCCTCAGCAGAACAGATAGCCATAGTCGTCTTTTCTTGGGTATCATTCTATAACCAGGTCAATATGCTGTTGAGTTATTTTTTGAGAAATATGAAGATCCATCGTTTTTTTTTACGCTTCAAACCCCCTTTCACATTCTTTTAAAATGAAGTCAAGAGGTCCTCACACAGGGCCGAGAAATCATTGTATTATCATTTATCATTCTCAAGATTTTGGATGCGGCCATCCAACTTATTAATTTTATTAAGTATTGTCAAATCTAAATTTATACCACGAAAAATCCCGCCTTATTGGGAAAATAAGCGTGTTTTATATCATGACAAAATCGAATATAAACTCAGGATTTTTTCTGATAATTACACCCCTCATAGAAGTTCGATAGTCTTTGGTGATAATTACAAATGAGAAATGTGCACAAGGTTTTATTAGGAAATATCACGGTGCTTCAAAAAAACGGTGTATGTGATTACCATGACATCAATGATAAGAAATGTTAAAGATGAGGATATGAAAGAAGGACTGTATCAATGGGGCGTGGCAGAACTGACAGATAAATGGGTCATTCTGCACAGACACGGTTTACCTAAGTGGGCCATTTTCTATAAAACCAAGGGTCAGACTGTTGTGGTTCCTTGCCATACAATGAAACCACAGGTAAAGAACGTAAAAGTGAAAAAGAAGGTAAGCAAGAAGGGCAACGCCTAAACCACAAGAACAGGTTCGGAATAGCTAGTCTACGTTCATTCCTTCATCGTTATGAGACATGCAAATCATTGAATATGGGAATAAAACGGTGTTTTGAACCTGTATAATATCAACTTTGATAATTGGAGAACTAATATTTTAATGAGAAAAAGGTCTACAAACATGGGATTATCAAACAATCATTTGGGGCTGATATTCGTGAAAAATAAAGACCCGCTCAAATTGAAGATATGCTTAATCGGGGAGAGTGCCGTGGGCAAGACCAGTTTAATTAAGCGTTATGTGTATGATGAGTTTGAAGATAAATACATAGTTACCATTGGGACGAAGGTCACAAAGAAAAGCATTGAAATACCGAATCCAGGCAACGGTTCTTCCATGGAAGTTCAATTGCTTATTTGGGATATTGTAGGTCAACAGAATTTCAGGCAACTGCTGAAAGAATCATATTTCTACGGAACTCAGGGTGTTATCGGAACCTGTGATGTTACAAGGGAGGATACCCTTTCGGAAATGCACAATTGGATGGAGATGATTCAACGGATTGCCAAGAAGGTGCCAGTGGTATTTGTGGGAAACAAGTGCGATCTTTCGGCTCAACAGGTGAATTTAAACGATATCAAGAACTTTGCTACGGGGTATGATAACAGTTATTCCCTAATGACAAGCGCCAAGACAGGATTAAACGTGGATAACGTCTTCGATACCATAAGCAAGAAGATTGTGGAGGATTTATTCGAATCAGGGCCGGTAGAATACGATTAGAAGGGTGTTATTTCCCCATAACAGCAGCCCTTTTTGTGGATTTATATGTAATAAACGTGCTAAACATGCTACCATAGGGCCTGGAGGCCAAACAAATATCAGTATTGATAGTTGGAAGATTAGTTATTTAATTGAGGAGATACACTTTGATTACCAATAGTGCAAAGTGTGAGAAAGGAGAGTATATCTTGCCGGAGGCAAAACCCCCCAAATTCAAAATTTGCTTGGTTGGTGACGGTGGGGTAGGGAAGACGAGTTTGATAAAACGGTATGTGTTCGATCAATTTTCAGATGATTATATTGTCACCCTGGGAACAAAGATAACGGTAAAGGACCTGAAGATTTCAAATCCAATAAACGGATATCAGGATGTCCGCCTCCTGATTTGGGATATTATCGGACAGCAGGGCTTTCATCAGCTGCTAAAAAATGCCTATTTCGAGGGCTCCCAGGGCATTCTCGCCACATGTGACGTGACGAGAAAGGCGACCTTGCAGGGCCTGGAAAGCTGGGTGGAAACTGCAGAGAGTGTGGCCGGAGAATTACCCATGGTTGTCCTTGGGAATAAATACGACATAGAAGGAGAGCAGCGATTTGGCCTGGACGAAATCAAGTCCTTTGCTTCTAGGTCCCACGGAACTGAGGCGTACCTTTCCAGTGCCAAAACGGGATTCAATGTGGAGCGGGCCTTCCAGAAATTAACAGAGAACATTCTAAATGATAATATCTGATCAGAATTAGATCGTTCAATTCGGGTCAATTGAAGGTATCTTTTTCAAGGGGCAAGACCTTATTCTCTATCATAATATCTTTAAAAATCCTTGAATACGGGCAGAAACGGCGTCAAAAACCCCATTTCCGTCAAATTTCCACCAACTCCGGTTTCAATGTTTAACCGTAATGAAGTTTGGAAAAAAGCTAATTACAGGGATAAGTATATGTGTACTCAGACCTAATATCGCATTAGGGGGGAGTAGGAAACGTCACATGAGGAGGAGATAAAGAAACTGAAGGATATAGCTTTTGAAACTGAAAACCTGAACATAGTCCACAATGTGATATACAACCTCTCTGCATACGGAGCCAAATCCATACCGGCAATATCGGCGATTATTGAACATCAGGGCAATAAAGAAATCCGCTTGTTCGGTCTGGACACCATAGAAAGGATCAAGGAAAGGAGCAGACCCCACTTTCCATATGAAACACTCTTCCAGTAACTCTTTCCGCGCAGCGTTTTCATTCCTAATACAGTCTATTCCTTAAAGAAATTAGGGGCTGGTAAAAGAAAAAGAGTATTGAGTAGTCCCTTAGAATGAATTGTATTTGGGTTCATATGTTCCCAGATAAATATCGGGCCTGATAACGGGGAACCAACATTTAAGACTATATCAGAGGATTTATTATATTGAGAGTAACTTCCACATTTATTGCAGGGATAGAACGTGTCAGAAGTCGGGGTTTTGAAGCTGAAGGTGTGTTTGATAGGCGAGAATGAAGTGGGAAAGACCAGTCTGATAAGAAGATTTGTATTTGACCAATTTTCTGATAAATATATCTCCACCATCGGAACGAAAATCACCAAGAAAAAGATAAAGATCAAGCACCCTAAAACTAACAAACCTGAGTATGTAGCCCTGTTGATATGGGACATCATGGGGCAAAAAGGAGTTCGTCATCTGTTGCAGGAGTCTTATTTCAAAGGAGCAGATGGTGTTTTGGGAGTATGTGATGTCACACGAAAAAGAACGCTATCAGAGCTCACAAACTGGATGACATATCTAGATGGGGTAGGAAACGGCTTCCCGGTTGTTTTTCTTGGAAATAAATGCGACCTTGAGAGAGACCAGGAGGTCCATCGGGAGGACATTGACAAATTCAAATCCCAGTTTGATGGATCCGCGGTATTCCTTTCCAGTGCAAAGACCGGGATGAACGTGGAACTCGCTTTTAAAACGCTTACCGAGAACATGCTCAGCGAAATATATAAAAAGCGGGTCAAAACGAGAAACAATACCGTGCAGATCTAAAGAAGACCAATTCCACCCGAAATTATCTTACTGAGCCACGATTTTTACCACAGCTATCGGAATCAGAATTGTGAATTCTTACTTTGTAATCTTCAGCTTCCGTGGCCAGTATTCCACTCCTGATGAAAGATACAAACCGTTTTGGATTAAGCAGTCTGTGCTTTATAAATAAAAAGAGAATTACCACGATGCCCAGAATTTCACCCAGAAAGATATAGGGCTCACTTACAAGCATTGGAAAGTAATCCGAAAATTCGATATCGAGTTTGGGAAAACTGAAACCGCGGCTGGGCCAAAACAATGTGTGAAGATTCTCCCACATCCTGTCAAGAACCAAATGGATCCACAGTGGCAGGATATATAACGCAGTTTTTACTGTCTTATCGGTTCTTAATTTAACTGCGATAAATAAACAGATGGAGATGATTGTAAAGCCCAGAATGGTATGTGAATATATTCTGCCATTGGCAATCTCTTCTTTCAGAATCACCATACCAACAATTTTATCGATTATATCGGGAAGCATTGCTGTGATTACAACGAGCCTGAAATCGAGTTCCTTTACCAAAAGGCCATAATGTCCGCTGTTTTTCTTAAGACTTGACAAGGCTACTGCCAGCAGGTAAATTGCTGCCATGGTTATTCCTATATGGCCGAAGAGAAACATTCCATGCAGCAAATGAATTGGTCCTCATTAAACTTTCGAATAGTCCCCCGTTAGAACTAAGAAATCCAGGTTGTTTGCCACTTTGAAGGGGCAGGTGTCCACATCTTATTGCAAAGGCCGGATAAAACGCTGGTGAAATGAGGACCATAAAAGCATATATCACTCAATTATGGACAGACATTCCTTATGGAATTGATTGTATATACTTAGAACGGTATCTATCATGTCCCTGAGCTCCGATGGGTCAAGATCCACGGCGCTTCTCTGGGTTAAAAGGACGATGGAGCCGTTTTTTGCTATGCCAAACTTTGTTTCCAAACTTATTGTCTGCAGTTCTAGGAGCTTTTTGTACAAATCGCATTGGTTCTTCTCGGGCTGGTCGATAAAGAGGCATCCAACTCCAACCATGGGCGGAACTGGAGACTCATATTCATCATAGGTTATGTTAATTTGGATGGCAGATTCCCCGTACTTCTGCAGGAAGTACCAATTACCAGTCTCGGTTTTTTCCAGCGATTTGAGCCCGATCTCATTTAACCAACCTTCAACATCATCCTTGCTTGCTACAACCAATTCGATACCTCCATTATCTATTTCCAGTATCCTCTTGGAAGTATGCGTATGCCTTCTCTCGATATAAAAGTTCTTATGGATGCATCCACCAATTGTTTCCAGGAAAATGAAAACGCTTCCGTCGCATTCCTTTGCTGGTTCCTGACGAATATGATTAAAACGATATCCAGATTGATAATCACGGATGAAATTAGGGGGCATGATTTAATTACGGTTGGAATCCAAATCGTAATGGACAAGGGTGATACATTGCCGGAAAAAAGGAAGAATAACCACAAAGGAACGCTGTCCATGGAAAAAGCAATAGTATGCCGGGGGAGCATGAAATCCCACATCTGGGAATTAATGGTAAAACGGGAAAAAGAACAATCGACTGGCAAATAATGGTATGCGGTAAAGCAATCCTGCTTCTTAAACATCCATAATAGATTTCCCGGGTAACATCCAAATCCTATGTCATCAAGCCTTTTTTCCTGGCCAATAATCCCAATTAAGGCAGTCTAGCAAATATTTTAATAACGGTATTTATGTGGGTGTTGCATGACCACCTTGGTTCTTGACAACTTTCTGGATGAAAGATATTCAGGCTATTTCTCGCGATACTATCAAAATAACCTGGAGATATTCAATGCCTCAAAATCCGAATTTCCCCAGGATATTGATAGATATGACCACATCATTCTCTCCGGCTCCGAAGATTCCATTTTGAACGACAGGGAATGGATAAGAGAGGAGATGAGGCTGGTTGCAGAAATCCTCGAAAAGAAAATACCCACTCTCGGCATCTGTTTCGGGCATCAGATGATAGCAAGGGCAATTTTAGGCCTTGAGGGGGTGAGAAAGGCTCCAAAACCCGAGATCGGCTGGAAACAGGTAAGAATTGACAAGGACAATCCCCTTCTTTTTCGATTACAAAAGGACTTCAATATCTTCAATTCGCATTTTGACGAGGTGTGCAACCTCGGAGGAGATTTCGAGGTGCTTGCCCACTCAGCTCAATGCGATGTTCAGGCCTTTCAAGTAAGAAATGCTCCCATGTGGGGGATACAGTTCCATCCCGAAATCGACATGGAATCTGGAAAGAGGTTCTTAATGGACCTCCTGCAGATGGTGCCTAATATGAAAGAAGAACTCCACCAGGCCATTGCTGGGGCTGAAAGATCGCAGATATCAAAGCGGCTTTTTGACAACTTTTACAATCTGTGATGGTGATAAAAAGGCTGGAAAGGGATTTAAACCCCGGAATTCATGTATTTTGCTGACCGAAGGCCTGTCTCCAGGCAATCATACCACCAGCCAGTACACTGACATTGGAAAAGCCGGCCTGCTCTAGTATCTGGGCCGCTGTATGGGCCCGCGCACCGGACCGGCAGACAGTGATTATCGGGGTGTTCTTATATGCCTCCAGAATTTCGAGTCTTTTGGACAGCTCTCCAATGGGGATGTGTTTGATGCCATTTAGGTGCCCCAGTTCTCCCTTAAGCTCGGAAGCCTGCCTTACATCCAAAAGCAATGGCGGTTCCCTGGAAACCAGCATACTTTTTAGGTTTTCTGGGGAAATCTCAGTGGCAATTATGTCGTTGACACCGTGTTCCAGGGTGCCTTTGATCTCACAGGCTGGAACATCCACCGGTATCCATGCTGCATTGGGATCTCTGGCACATGCGTAATTTGCCGAAAGGACATCCTTCATCCATTCTGCGGGCCCCAATCGAAGGTCCTCTATATATCTGACGAATTCCTCTTTGGTTCGGTGAGCAAGATGGGGATTTGTCTTCTTCTGGGTGCCCAAGGAAGAGGGCTGTCTATCGCGGTACTCATGAGCCGGGTATACTATCAGATTCTCAGGGAGCTCCTTGAACCTCTCAAGGCTCTCCCAGTGCTGAACCGGATCCCCACCAGGCAGATCATCCCGGCCGGCCCCGGCGTCGTCGAGGAACAGAGCGTCCCCGGTAAGTATCCTGTCAGGTAGGATTAGGCTAACTGAGTCCCGTGTATGCCCGGGGGTTTCAATTACCTTCACCTGTATACTACCAATGTTAAATTGTTGGCCTTGTTGAATTCTTTGGGTTACACACCTTGCAGGAGCCAAATCATGCATCATGTAGTCACATCCAGTGATATCCCTCAAAGCAGAACCCGCAGATATGTGGTCCGCGTGGGTATGGGTGTCGATGGCCATGGTAAGTTTCAAATCGTTCTTTTTGAGATACTCGAGGTATTCATTGAAATGGTCCAGAACCGCATCTACGAGAACCACTTCGTTGGATGAGCCATCACCTATCAGGTAGGTTTTGCAAGAATGCGGATTGATTTGGGCAAACCTCATGTACTCAACCTCCGAATCCATGTGAATATGATTTTACATTAATGAGTATTATGCTGAAAAAACGCCAAAAGAAAGTGCCAACATAGGAATGTCAACCGGAACACGAAAGTATTACCTGAGGAATGGAGGCTCCCTTCGTATATCAAGGGTCTCAATTTACCGGTTATTTCCCTGATGGAAGGCGTTTAAAGCTGAATATCAGAAATTATACCCACAAAATTAAGTATAAGTATGGGAAGCGCAATAACGGCTTTAACAAGGGATTATAATGGTAAAAAAGGTGGAAAAAAAGATCTGTGTGCTGGGGGATTGGGCATCAGGAAAGACCTCCCTTGTCCGCAGATATGTGTACAACATCTATGAGGACCGTTATGTTGCCACTATCGGCGTCAAGGTTTCGAGAAAGAACATGGTCATCAAGAATATCAGGAAAAATCCCCTTTTAAAGGTCAATCTAACCATGTTGCTATGGGACCTGGTCGGACAGAAGGAGTTCCATGCAGTGCAAACCACCGCCTATATGGGTACTAACGGGGCATTCATTGTGTGCGACCTTACCCGACCCGAAACAATAGACAGCATGGATTGGTGGATAACCTCCCTGTTCGAGAAGACAAGACCCATCCCGCTCGTATTCCTGGCAAACAAGGTGGACCTGACTGATGATGCGATTCCACTGTTCTACCAATAGAAGTTGGACGAAATCAGGAAGAAATACGACGCTCCCCTACTTGCCACCAGTGCCAAGACAGGAAAGAACGTAGAAGTCGCATTCCAAAAGATGGGCCGGATGGTGACAAGCAAGTTCTTCGAGTGAATTTGGATTGTATATTTTTCTCTGTATTAGTTAATGGTTTTAACTTCGCAACAGTTTCGGGATACCCCGGGGCTGTCCCAAAAAAAGGTTAATATTCGTTTTTGCCAATAGTTAAAGACAGAAAGGAGTTGATGAGCATGAAAACTACCGAAAGGGATAAAAAGAAAATGGTTAAAAACAGGGAGAGGAAGATAAAGAAATTGATGAAAGAAGCCAATTGGGGGCGGGAAGAGGCTGAAAAATGGGTCAATTATACCGAATCCTTCGATAGAAAGGCTCTCAAAAAGAAGATAACCTGATAATATTCGCTTTGTTAGCAGAAAGTATCAAACGACTCGAAAAGAATCTCCCCAATCGAGTAGGGCATATGCCCCTTTTTTCACTATCGAAGCTGGAGAATATTGGTCTAACAATACCTTATTATTTTCGATTAAATCACCTGCATTCTCAATGTTGTGAATCAAAAGACCAACAAAGAGCATATAAATAACGAGTGTTTACTCCTCATCAATTCCAAATCCCAATTTACGGAGGTGACTTGCCTTGAGTGAAAAGATCGGCCAGTCGGAGATTATCGATATACCGAGCATCGTTGATGCATGTTCGGAAAAATGGTACAACACAAACCTGAGTGCCGTGAACGATTCCCTTGTTCGACTCGGAATTTTTGAAGGAGAGTTTCACTGGCACCATCACGATTCCGAGGATGAGTTCTTCTATGTTATATCCGGAAAGCTGCTATTGGACCTACGAGACGGCACAATAGAAATCAACCAAAATCAGGGTTACACAGTGCCCAAAGGGGTGGAGCACCGGACAAGGGCCGAGGAAAAGACGGTTGTGCTGATGGTTGAAACCGATACAGTGAATCCAAAAGGGGATTAGTGGAATCGAGGCTGGATGAAGAACTAAGCCCTTCTTTTTCTCTTAGAATTAGTAGAAATTGGTGTATGCCTGATTTCATGAATACCCTCAAATCTTTCGATCTTTGATGGGATTAAGGTCAATAATAATATACCATAAATACATGATGCTGATTACAGGTTATGTATCTATTCAAGTAATGGGTGGTGTATTGATCGTAAACAGAATGCAGTCTTTCCCAAGGAGTGTGGGTATTATCAATTTATTTTTCCTCCTAATTGTCAATATTATTTCGAAAGTGAAAAGCCCCATGGTGGAGCAGGTGTTCCTGATACATGAGGACGGGCGCCTGATCTCCTATGCTTCTTTAAAAAGGGACGAACATCAAGATAAGGATGTCGTGGGTGCCATGCTCACTGCCGTAAAAGACCTTCTCAGTATTGTTATTGAAAAAAAAGAGGCCAAGGGAGATGGGGGGCCGTATAAATTCATATTGGGGGAAAAGAATGTAATCCTCAGGATGGGGCAGTCTTTCTTTATTGCGCTTGTAATTAAGGGCGAGGAGAATAAGGCCTTACTTGACAAAGCCGACGCGGTTATAAGGGAAATTCAGGAAAAATATGGGGGCATTTTTTATAAATGGCCGGGTGAAATGACGGATTTTGAAGGAGCACATGAAATCATCATTAGGCTGCTGCCCCTGGAGGAATTATCAGAAGCTGAGAAGGAAACTATCAAGGATAAGGGATGGTTAAAGAAGGTGCTTGACCTCTGGTCCATGATGTATGAAGGTTGAAAGTGTGGAATCAAGGACATGAGCCCCCTTATTTCCTCAAGATGTGGCAAAATTTCGTCGAAAATTTCCTTCGTATTTTTGTGATATTAGAATTACTCTACTTCCGTATTTGATGGCAGATTTTCGTGCTCGATTAGGAATTTATATGCGGGCGTTACAATCACCGAACTACCGTTGAATTTCCTTTTTTCCGTTATTTCGGATGATATTAT
>CP070726.1:1257520-1262219 GCA_020350865.1 Thermoplasmata archaeon | reverse complement strand
TCTGGAGGGGCGTCACCTTCATGAATGTAATTGCACACCTTGCATCTCCATATTTCCCTATCCTTCACCTTACTAGATCCTCTTCATGGGCGCAACGCAGCAGTACGGTGTGGCTTTCGGCTCCTCATCGAACTCGATTATGCCGCAGCCGCAGTCCTCTCCGCAGTCGCATTCATATTGGACCGGCTTGTCGGAACCCGAGCATCCGCATGTATCGCACATATTCTCTCACCTCCTTGATTTATCGTGATTCGATTTATCTAAATGTTTTGCCAGATGCGATCCTATTCCCTTCATCTGCTCTAATTCATCATCATCCGGAATGTACTTGATCTTCACGCACTCCATGGGTATCTCCCACCCCAGATCCTTCATGACCTTCTCTATCTCCCCGGCGGCCTGCCCGCCCCAGCCGTACGAACCGAAGGCAAGTCCCGTCCTGTTCTTTGGCTTCAGTCCCTTTATGTAGGTGAGGAAACCTCCAATCGAGGGGAGCATGCCGTTGTTCAGTGTAGGAGAGCCGATGAGCACCATCTTTGAATAGATCAGATCTGTCATCACATCCGACATATGGGTCGTCTTCAGATTCCTCATGGTTACAGGAATACCTGCGTCCTCCAGCCCCTCCCTGAACTTGAATGCAATCTTCTCAGTTGAGCCCCACATGGTGTCGTACACAATGAGTGCCCTTTTCTCTGTTTCGTGTTTGGCCCACCGGGTGTACTCCTCGAGTATCTTTGGAATGAACGAGCGCCATATTATCCCGTGGCTCGGGCCTATCATGTCTATGTCCAATCCAGAAAGGGCGTCCAGTGCTTTCTCGACCCTGTCCCCGTACGGCAGGACGATGTTTGCATAGTACTTGGCTGCCTCCTCTCTCAGTATCTCCCAGCCCACCTCGTCATCGAAGCGCTCTGCACATGCTATGTGCTGGCCGAAGGCATCGTTGGGCAGGAGAAGCTTGTCCTCCGGAATGTAGGTGACCATGTTATCGGGCCAGTGCACCATGGGTGTATGAACGAATGTCAGGTTGCGCTTCCCTATATTCAGAGTATCACCGGACTTGGCAACGTGGAAGTTCCAATCCCTCTTGTAGTGCCTTTTTAATCCTTTCTCCCCCTGGGTGGATGTGACGATTACGGCATTGGGTGCGTGCTCCATGATCTTGGGCAATGAGCCCGAGTGGTCCATCTCCACATGATTGGAAACGATGTAGTCAATTTTCGAAGGTTCGATAACAGTCTTGATCCGTGCAAGCATCTCATCGAAGAGATAGTGCTTGACTGTATCAACGAGTACCACTTTCTCATCGAGGATAAGATACGCGTTGTATGTTGTACCCCTCTGTGTGAGATATCCATGGAAGTTCCTGATATCCCAGTCGATTCCCCCCACCCAGTAAACATCAGGCTTGATCTGGACCGCATTCACCGTATCACGCCTCGACCTTTTCGAAGTCCTCTTTTCCCGCCCCGCAGACCGGGCACACCCAGTCCCCGGGTAAATCCTCGAAAGCCGTGCCCGGGACAATGCCCGCACCCGAGTCGCCCTTCGCGGGATCGTACACATATCCGCATACTGTACATTCGTATTTATCCATATCATCCAACCTCCCAATTGTTCTATCTAAGGGGAATTTCTATACTCTCCCCCGTGATTTTTTGAATTCGGCCCATTTAAGCATTTCTTATATTTTATGTTTTCTGTTTTACACGATTGAGTGACAATGAAACTGGGATGTGCCACGATGCAAACGAGACCTCCATGACCGGTTAGAATCTACCTATTCGTTTACCAGGTTTCTTCACATCTCTTCGGGCAGATGCAACAATTTTCAGATCGAGTTCCCCTCCCATGTAGGCCTGAAGAAAGGTTTTTGAATCGATTGCATGCATGTCCTCCCCGCACATCTGTTTGTACTCGATGCAGGCATTATTGGTAATCTCATCAAGTACATCCTCGGTTATCCTGGACGTGAAGTGAAAATCCTCGGACAGGAACAAATCAATCCCGTTTTTAAGTGACGTGACGATGATGCTGCAATCGTTCGCTATGTCCTTCTGTTTGACACCGTGGTGCTCCTCCATGGAGGCCATACACTGTCTGCCAATCTCTGAAGAAATGAGTCGGTTGCGAAAATCTATTACAGTACCTCTGACCCTCCTCCAACGTGACATGGCTCTGCCGTAGGTGCGCTCGTCGATCCTCCCCCACACCCTGAGCTGTTCGAGTTCTGACAGCACAGTGGAAGTGACATAGCATGGAATCCTGTAACGCTTGAGCTGCTTGATGACCTTGTCTATGTCCGGACTATCTTTTAAAAGGAAGGAGGTATCGAACGACACGCTTCTTATGGCTTTCTTACGTTCCTCTTCCACGTTCATCACCCACCGTGCCGGCAAAAGGAGCAGGATTTTTTGGTATTAGCTTTCTAAATCAGTGTTCATGCTGATGCCCGTGCCCCCCTCTTCCCTTCTGGCGTTGAGCATTTTGATGTTCATGCTGATGCCCATGTCCATGTTCATGGCCTGGCATTGTCAGATTGGCAAAGGCGTTTATGACCACCTCCGAAAGGGCAGGATGGATGATCTGGGAGTCTACCAGGGGCATGTAGTCCTGATTGCCGGCGTTCATGAGGTACACTATCTGCTGCACCAGATCGGAGGCTTCGGAACCCAATATGTGGGCTCCAAGAATCCTTCGCGACTCGGCCTCCACTATCACCTTGGCCAGGCCCCAGTCCTCTCCCATGGCAAAGCCCTTGGCCACGTCCGTGTACCTGGCCTTTCCCACCATGACCGCGTAGCCGGCCTGTCTTGCCGCAGGCTCGGTCAGTCCCACTGCCCCCACCTGCGGGTACCCGAATACGGCATGGGGCACGGCATGGTAATCGGTGGCAGCCTTGTGTTCGGTGAATGCATTCCTCCATACGATACCGGATTCGTAGTTGGCCGTGTGCCTGAACATGTGCTTTCCTAGGGCATCACCCAGCGCCCATATGCCGGGTTTTGTGGTCTCCAGATATTCATCAACCTTTATCCAACCCCCCCTGTGGGTCTCCACACCTGTCTTTTCAGGCTTAAGATAATCGGCATTGGACCTCCGGCCTATGGCCACCATGATCTCCTCGGCCTTGAACTTGTACACCTTGTTGTCCGCCCTGTTCTTGGCAAGCACCGCTTTTTGATCGCCCTCTTTTTCTACCCTCACGGCCTCGTAGTTCGTGTATATCTTTGCGAATTTGGAGAACCGTTTTTTCACCACATCCGAAATATCAGGGTCCTCCCTCTTGAGCAGGCGCGGGTTCCTCCCAATTACGGTCACCTGGGTTCCCAGTGCAGAGAAAAAATGCCCGTACTCACAGGCTATGTAACCCCCGCCCATGATTATTATGCTCTTGGGCAGTTGCTTGAGTTCGAGAACAGAGATGTTGTCCAGGTATCCCGTTTCCTTGAGGCCCGGGATGGCCGGGATCAGGGTTCTGGAGCCCGAGGCAATGATGATTTTGGGTGCCGTTATGGTTTTCTTGCCCACCTTCACCGCATAGTCCTCCACAAATTCTGCCGTGTCCCGGAACCAGACCAGCGTGTCCACCGATTGAACGCCCCTCTCCATGCCCACCCTGTCCTCACGGACGAACTCGCGCATCCTGTTCATGATGTACGCAAAGTCCACCGCCTCCACCCTGCCTTTGATGCCCAGGTCCGCTGCATCCCCCATCTTCCGGATAACGTCCGCAGGATAGAGCAGTATCTTGGATGGGATGCAGCCGTTGTTCAGGCATGTGCCTCCCATGAGATAGTGTTCGCACACCGCCACCCTCATCCCTGAATTGACGGCATTGGAGGCCACATTCATCCCCGCACCCGAGCCTATCACGATCAAATCAAAGGTTTCCATTATATCACAACCGTCACCTGTTGGGCAATCAACCGCTCCCTTTCGCGAAAACCACTTTCATTCATTTAATTTTTTTGCAGGCCGCACTAAAGGAGCCAGATTTAAGGGAAGCATATTTCTAACAATAACTTTCAGTTGTCCCGTATAAAGGAAACGATACTTTATATGCGATAAAGGGAATCAGGGACGAATCGATGGCAAATCATCGATGATAAATTTGATAATTTATAATGTTGGGTGGATTACGTACGCGCCGCGAAAATCTTCCAAGTTCTTCTGTATTTAACTTCTAAATAATACAAAATTTCTTCAAACCTACTTATATTTTGTTACCAAAAATTATTTACATTATCCTGTCTATTATCAAACGATAAGATGCGTGAGGAAGGCCATGAATCGAGCCGAAGTTCTTGATCGAATTATGAAAGCCGCAAATAATAATGAACCTGAGTTAAATCTCTCAGGTTGTGAATTAACTTCTCTACCGAAAGAGATCTGGAATCTCACAAACCTGCAAAGGCTTTTCCTAAGCAGTAATCAATTGACCGAAGTGCCAAAGGAAATCGGGAATCTCACAAACCTGCAAAGGTTTTACCTAAACCGGAATCAATTGACCGAAGTGCCAAAGGAGATCTGGAATCTCGCAAACCTGCAAAGGCTAAGTCTAAGCAGAAATCAATTGACCGAAGTGCCAAAGGAAATCGGGAATCTCAAAAACCTGAAAAGTCTTTACCTACACAAAAATCAATTGACCGAAGTGCCAAAGGAGATCGGGAATCTCAAAAACCTGCAAACGCTT
>CP070726.1:1250520-1257420 GCA_020350865.1 Thermoplasmata archaeon | reverse complement strand
TATTCATATGTGTCAGCCCACATAGACAGGTCATAGAGCACTGTACCTGTGGAAGCAAGGGTTCCCTCCACCCATACCAGCTTCTCACCGTGGATTCTCGGCTTGTGCTGGTCTATTCCGTCATCCGTGATTTTACTGTTCTGCCCTTCCCTGATGTAGTGGATGTAGATTTCTGTATCTGACTCCGAATCATCCTCCCAGACGATGGAGTTTCCGAAGATATGGGGCTCTACCTGGTTGGCCGTGTCAGTTGTTATCTGTGTCTCCGACCCTGAGTTCAGGTCGAATGAATAGATGTCGTAATTACCGTTTCTATCATCCTGCCAGACGATGTGGTTTTCGTATATCTCAGGATTGATTTGATTGTAAGAATCAGTGGTAATTTGAATCATTGCGGGGTCGGGTGAAGGCCTCGGACTCTCGAGGAAGTTGGGTATCCCGTCGCCGTCGCTGTCCATGGAAAGGTCGTAGCAATAGATATCGCTGTTTCCGCTGGTGTCATCGACGTACACCAGGGAATGTCCGTATATCGAAGGTGAATGCTGGTCTCCTGCGCCGTCCACCAATGTAATACTTTCTAAATCATCCTGGCTGTGGAGTTTTAGGGTGGCAGAAGAGACAAGGGAATCGATGGGAACTCTGAGATGGAGGGTCTTGGTCATGTCATTGGGCTGGGCGAAGCTCAGGGTCGTGGAAGCAACAAGATTTCCTAACTCGTCCACTATCTCAGTCAACTCGATGCTCCCTAATTTGGCAAAGATGACCTTGTCAACAAGACAGGTTGGCGGGCTCATACCCACATCCTCGGCTTCCAGGATGTGTTCTATGGAGGTATCAGCAATGGAACCGTCTGCATGGTACCATTGGTACTCATCGGATAAGCTCACTGTTCCGACCACTGTGCTATCGACCTTGAGATCGAGCTGTCCAGCCTTTCCTTGGGCGTTAGCGGCTTTTACATACAATCTGTATGTCCCGGAGGTTGGAACCATAGTTACAATTCTGAAGGTATTTGGATCGGCTGAAGAGGAAGTCACCGCCTTGCTGTTGCCTGCGCTCAGGTCGTCAACTATCTGTGACGGGCCTGTTGCAGGGAAGTCCTCGCCCTCGAACCAGAAGGTATCGCTCCTCACCTCCAGGCTGTCAATCAGCCTGTCGTCATCGGTGTCGATGTCAAGAGGATCGGTTATCTGTCCAAAGGCGGTATCCGTGGGAAGGCCCGCGGCATCTGCCAGCCGTGCCAGCATCAACATGTCCACCCTGATGGTGATATCGTTTGCCTGGGTCGATGTGACATCCTCGATTGCTGCCTCGATGGCCACAAGGTCGCCGGACTTCTTTGCAATCAACGTGAAAAGTGGTGTTGAATACCATGCGTAATGCCCCTTTAACAAGTGTGTGTCGTCCATTATCATTGTTGTTGTCCCATCACCCAGGCTCATGGACATCCGGGCGGCGCCTGTTTCGTAAACCGATTTGGCCCTGACAAATAACTTGTAGGTGCCTGCAGGCACAGTAAGGAAGAATTCGTCGATCACTATCCTGCTGTCCGTCCTGTTGACCACAGCCAAAACGTTACTTGCCGCGAAATCATATCTAACCTGGCTTTTGTCAAACACATGGTGCTCAGCCTCGAACCAATAAACATTGTGGCTGTTCTCTTCGGTATCCGGGATTAAATCGATATCTGAGTCACCGCCAAAATAGAGCATGGCATCCTTTGTGGCATCCACAACCACGTCCACCTCGTTCCCGCCGTTCGGCAGGAAGATGGTATGGGGTGTAGGGAATGTAAAGCCTGTTGCGGTTTGGGTGTACCCTGTGATAATCTGTGCCGGTGTTTTTCCAGTGATTGCTGTCTCCCCGGAATACACCTGATTCATATCCCTGTCTTTGATCACCACATTCACAGCAGGCATGGGCTGTCCCTCGGAATCGATCACCATTACAGTGAGGTAGAACTTGACCATGAGAATCGAATGGGGGTCGTCCACATGCACCTTTCTCTTATCAAAAGTGATGTTGTAAGTGATCACAGTTGACTTGTGCTCCAGATAAAGATTGTAAGTGATGGATGATAGAGCAAGGTCGATGAGCACCAGATACGAGAAATCGGATAATATACCGCAATCATTGTCCAAGACTGTGTTGTTTACAAGGGTCAGGTAGGAGTGTGTGCTGTAAACCCCGTACGTGTTTTCCTCTATAATATTGCCAATTATTGTCATTTGAACGGCATATCTTATGCGGATTTTCGAAACCTCGATTTTTCCGCCGGAAGACGATGAGAAGGCAAGTGGTACGATAACATTGCCTTCCCCATCTGCCTCGCTCGTCATCGCATATTGATTGAGTTTGTCTGTCAATTTTGGCTCGGTGTTCCCATCGTCGATTTTGGATTGCTTTTTAAAGTTGGAAGAGGACCATTCAATATCCCCATCCGCCCCGATGTCCATTGCTAGATCTGAAATGGGGATTTTATCGGGATTCTTAATCTCGAAGCTGGCATCGATAACATCGGCATATTTCGGGAGGTACAGGCTCGCACCGCTGCTCCATCCGCCCGCCTGAATTGTAAGGCTCTTTTTCACGGAACCGTCAGAAAAGGCGGTTGATTGCCCAAAATTCCTTGGGGTGCTCTTGAAGTATAGACCGTATGTATTGTTTCGTACGATATTATGGCTGATAGTTGATTGGATGACCCAATGGATTTTGATGTGGGAGATCTTTATCTCACCTCCAGACGAGGATGAAAAGTTCAGGGGAATGATGATGTTACCCTCGGCATCCGGTTCATGGGTCCAAATGTATTGGTTTAGTGCTAGCGACAGGTTCACATGGGCGTTCTCTTCGTCCAATGTAACCTTCCCTGTGAAACTGGCATCTGACCACTCAATATCACCGTCAGACCCTATGTCGAGAGCGAGATTTGTGATTGCCACCCCGGGACGCGGACCTTGGATACAATTCTGTATCTCAAAGCTCGCTGAAATCACATTTGCACGCTTTGGTAGGGAGAAACTCGAATAATCGTTCCATCCACCAGGGGGAATGGCAGTAGTCTTTTTTACAGCACCATTGGAGAGGGTTTGTGTGCTTACCATGGATAGGTATGTCCCCTCCGAAAAGATGCCGTATTCGCAGTCAAAAATTTCATTGTGAGTGATGGAAGGTGCCGCCTTTGATATGTAAATCCCGCTTGTCTGGCTGTTTGATATGGTGCTGCCCGAGATTACTACGTCATCTGAGTGTATCTGTATTCCGCCCTTGCCTTTCGAGCCTTCATCTTTGGAGCCCCACAGACAGTTAACCTGGCTGTCCTGCATGATCATGCTCCCGAACACAAGGAACTTATACCGGAAAAGGGGGTTTGCAGCCGTGATTTCAGAATCTGTAATCATCAGTGTCCCGCCTTCTTCCACAACTATTGAATATTCCCCGTTTTTGGTGGAGTTCATCTTTAAAATCACTTGATCCAATGTCAGCTTTCCTCCCCTCTTTACTATCAGATTTCCGTTGACTGTCAATTCCATATTGCTCTTTACGATATCCTCTTCCTTTTTAACGGTCCAGGTGGGTTTATTGGAGCTGCTCATGCTTTTTTCCGCCTGCTCCTCCACAGATTTGTTCACAGGTCCGGCCCATGTTGTAGTTATCATTATTGCCACGGAAAACACGGCCAAGATCTGCACGACCCTCTTTACCTTCTCCCTTTTCCATATGTCTATGTATGAATCCTCATTTGCGCTATGCAGAATCGGGCCCTTATCTATTTTACTCATTTTATAGCCTCCCTCAGCCCCTTTCTCATCCAAAGCGGAGAAAATAAGTCCTGGTATTTACTCGAATCAATACCTAACCTCTCCTCCCTTGAGATGACGCTGAAATACCTAAAACTAAACGTGGATAATACCTTATAAACCCTTCGTTTAGGAGGAACTAGACGACCATATTACCATCATTTACCAAAATCCATGGCCCCTCTACCTACCGACTTTTCTGGGGATGTATAATCTCGACATAACCAATCTTACCTGTCAAAGAATATACTCTTACTACTGACACTGAGAGGCACGCCCATCACAATGTTGGACTGCATTATACCGAGCCTGACCGCTGAGACCCCGGCCCTGTACATGATCCTGTTGTCAACATTGTGTATGCTTGCAGTCTTTACTGCGGATCCCAGGGCTATGCCCAGATCCAGAAGGCGTATGGAGCAGTTTGGTCCCGAAAAATCGCCTTCAGCCTTTGCTGCATCGAATTCCTTGCAGCCCTCAAAGCCGCAGGCCTTGCAGTTCAAGCCGGCTCCCTTGTGGTCTTTCAGGCCTATTAGAAGTATTGCCTGGGAATCCCGAACGTTGTCCCCATCCCTTTTGAAGTTCGGAATGCCCCTCTCCCCTGCGATCTTGATCATATCCTCTGCAATGTTGTCCTTGTCCTCCCCCACGAGCACCTTGAGCTCGAGAAAGTCCTCTCCCTTGCCTTTAGGAGCTGTTGTGGCTGCTATTGCCATGAGATGCGCAACTGTATCAACTGCCTCCTGCATATAAAATCACCTCAAAACCTCTTTTGGGATTGTATCCTTGGTATTTAATTGTTGGTAATACTGTTGTTTGGTACCTGTGGAATCAACCTCATTTCTTATCATCCAATATTATCAGATGCTCGGGTATTTTCTTTCTCACCACCCCTTCATTTTCCGCATTATGGTCCCCCTCACCCGCATCATCCGGTGTCTGATCCCCCTCTCCTGCATCATCTGTTTTTTGGTACCCAACATCCTCCTCCGAATTTTGGTCCTCCCCCCCTTCATCGTCCTCTTTCTGATCCTCTGTGTCCTCATCCTCTTTCACCGGTTCTGAATCTGTTTTATCCTCATCCGATTCCTCCTCCGGCTCCCCCCAACCGGCTTCCGCGTAGGGGTCCTCATCGGGCAGCGGCTCCTCGCCCACCCTACCCTTTTGGGCCCCCATCAGCATGAGAAGGAGATTGATTACGAGCAGTATGACCACCACAATCAGAAGAGCCACTACGGCCCCAAAATCCAACGGCTCCTTTTCCTTTGGTATGTCATCGACAGAAGACTGCACACTCGCCAAATCATCATCCAATGCCGCGAGGTCGTCCAGGATCCTCTGGAGGCTTGCCATGTTCTCCAGGGTGCCGTTTATCTCTCCCAGCTCCTGACCGATCTGACTCTCGAAGACATCAATATCGTTCACAACTGCCGCCACATCCTCTGCAAGGGAAGAATTGACTTTAGACAGATTGGCAGCAAGGTTTGTGAGCATGGCCTTCAAGTCCTCCAGATTAGCTGTTTCTATTCCCTGGGAGAGCAGGTCGTTGAGTACGCTCTTTATTTCCGTGTGGTTCTCCCCCGATAACCTGTCGTGATCTTCAACTCCCACAAGAACGTCCGCGATATCGGTTTGAAGGTTTGAGTAGAAGGTCGTCAGGGCCAAATCCAAGTAGGTCAGCTGCTGTGTGAGTGAATCGTTCATGGTGGTGAGGTTTGCCTCCAGCACATCGAGCACCACCTCAAGCCAGTTTCTCAGTGCATCGAGATCGAGTGTTGCAACAGTGTCCAGTATGCTCTCCAGATAGGTGATCTGGGAATCGTTCATTCCCGTCATTTCGGAGGTAATTTGGCTGGTAATGGAGGTCACCGAGTTCTGGATTTCAGTGGTCAGTGCCGTGTCCAGATCGCCGATATCTGTTGATAGGTTTGTTTCGATCTCCTTAAATGAATCGGAGATGGAATCTCCCAAAGCATCCATCTGGGTTCCCAGGCCGTCCATCTTGCCTCCCAGGGTGGTGTTCAGGCTGTCAAGGCTGTTCAGAAGCTCAGTCAAATTCAGCCCGTCCAGATCAGCCTGGATATCGATGACCCTGCTTTGGATGTCGTTTACAGTGTTGTTCATGTAATCCATCTGGCTCTGAATCCCGTTTAAGGGATTGAAATCCTCGGGATCATCATCATCCGGGATGCCGTCGTTGTCATCGTCCGGATCCGATACATCCCCAATGCCGTCGTTGTCAAAATCGTGCCATTCTGTGGGGTCCAGGGGAAAGGCGTCGCTGAGGTCCGGAACACCGTCGTTGTCATCATCCGTGTCCAGCAGGTCCGGTATCTCGTCCGCGTCGCTGTTTTGCGGCATGGACAGCGGGTTCAGGGGATCGGTTCCGCACTGAACCTCAATATCATCGCTCCAGCCGTCGTCATCGGCATCCGGATCTAGATTGTCACCGAGCCCATCACCGTCAGTATCCATATACTCGGTTGGGTTGTTGGGGAACGCGTCCTCCGAATCCCCCACCCCGTCATTATCGGCATCCAGAAACATCATGTAGATGTCGAAATGGCCGGGCCTGTCATCCTCCCAGACGATTCTGTCGCCGTATATGGCCGGGCTTTGCTGCATCAGGGTGTTTGTCGTGACCCGTGTTTCGGTGAACGTTATCGTGTTTAACATATAGATATCATAGTTTGCATTCCTGGGATCCTGCCAAGCGATGATATCCCCATATATAGCTGGACAATCTTGATTAGTAAAGTCTATGGTAACACGTCTTTCGGTACTTGAAGAAATATTGTACATATAAATATCATAACCATCAGCGAGATTACGGCTGTCACGCCAGACGACAATATCGTTGTATATCGCCGGGTCAAACTGGTCCTCAACATTGAAGCTCAACTGAATTTCGGTGTTGTTTGAAAGATTGTACATCCAGACATCCCAGCCTGTGCCGGGGTTCCTATCGTCATGCCAGACAACTGTATCACCGTAAATGGCGGGGATGCCCTGGGTATCCGGGGCTGAGGTTAGCTGCATTTCAGTGCCGTTTGATACATTGTACATCCAGACGTCGAAGCCTGTGCTGCCGAAGTCCCTT
>CP070726.1:1244813-1250420 GCA_020350865.1 Thermoplasmata archaeon | reverse complement strand
CGTTGTGCCACTTCGAATGGTCCTCCACCGACCTTGAGCGCACAAGAACGTTCCTTTCAGCCCTGTTCGGCTGGAAGTTCACCCCATGGGGGGATGACTATCTCCTTTTCAAGACGCCGGAAGGCCCTAACGGGGGCATCATGAAGGTGGATGCGGTGGAGCCAGGCAGATCGCCGTACATCTACATCGAGGTGGACGAGATCGAGCCCTATGTAGAGAAGGCCGAGGAACTGGGCGGCGGGATAGATGAACCCAAGAAGGAGATCCCCAAGGTGGGCTGGTTCGCCCATATCACCGATCCGGACGGCAACATAATAGGGCTCTTTCAGGACCTGAAAAGCGAATAGAAGGTCAGGCCAGTGATGGCCGCGATATTTCCTGCAAACGAGGGGAAATTACATGGTGAGAGTCGGGATCATCCAAATAAGTGTCCCCGATATGGACAGGGGCATTGAGTGGTACTGCGATGTTCTCGGTTTCAAGGTGGCATCAGAGCACTATAATTACCCGGTCGCCGTTGACCTGGTCCACGAGGGGTGCCGCCTCCTTCTGCACAGAACCTCCAAGGCAGCACAGATAGACTACCCGAACGTTGCGCAGACCCTGATTTGCATACAGACAGATGACATAATCACAAGTATGAATGATCTGAAAGACAAGGACGTTGAATTAGTGCATGAATCACCGCAAAAATTTCCTGCTGGCCTGTATGCCGCCTTCAAGGATCCGTTCGGGAACGTGCACGAATTGGTGGAATTCAAATAAAAGACGGATGATATGCTACAATTGACACGACATTTACTTTCCGAAGAAATCGAGGAAGGTGTAAAAGTATGGGCATTGAAGAGAACGACAAAAGGAACCTGGAAAGAATCAGGGAAGCGGGTGTCACCTGGGTCAGGCTGGATGTGAAGGAACCAATGCAGAGCACTGTGGATGTGTTCAAAGAGGCCCACAGATTGGACCTCAAGGTGATCGCCGTCGTTCTGTCCAAAAAAATGCTTCGGGGCCTTGGATTTCCCGCAGGACATTACCTGCCCGGCTCCGACTGGAAGAGGAAGTGGAAGGAGCGTGTGTCGGAGGCTGCAGGCGAACTGGGACCCTATGTTGACATCTGGCAGGTGGACAACGAGCTCAATCACCCGTGGCACAATCTTCTCCCGTCAATGAATTTGAAGCTTGCAGTGGAAATAGTGGACGCTGGGGCCGAAGCCATCAGAGAACGATGCCCGCATGCGGAAACGGCGGCAAATGTGTTCTTCGAAAGGAAGGTCCCATTCTCTTGTTGCGGGATAGACATCTTCCGCGATGAGCGGTTCATCTTAAGTTACAAGGAGAAGCTGAGGGACGCAATCGACATCTTGGGAATGGACATCTACAGGTCCACATGGCACGGCAAGACTCCGCAGAATTACCCTTCTGATCTGGAGCGCTATCACGGGCTTTGGGGAGGGGATGTCATGATCATGGAGACGGGTTTTTGCACCGGTTTTCTTGGTGGCAGCGAGGCAGACCAGGCATCCTATGTACATCAGGTGTTTGACAGCCTTGATCACCATATAAGGCATGTCCCCTGGTTTCGGGGGGCTGTATGGTACAAGTTCAAATCGAAGGATGCGGGCCTGCCCTGCGAGGGGTTCTTTGGCCTCCGCCGAGGGGATGGTTCCGAGGAGAAGGAGGCATGGGGGAAGTTCGTTGAGAGAATTGGGCAGTACAACCGATACAATAAGATACTGGGGATCATGTACCACTGGTGAATTGAGGGCTCAAACCGCCATTTAGTGCGTATTATTCCCCTGAAACAGCCATATGGCAAGATTTCCTCGTGAGAAAATATTTATACAGCCAAACTCATACTCCCGCCCGAATTGGGGGAGAGGTGGTATCATGCCCGGAGAGTCACAGTTCAAGGTCATTATAGCGGAAATCAGGCATCTTGGCGATCAACCCACATCCATCGGCGAGGCTGGTATTTTTGTGGGCCCGCTGTTCGTTGCCAAATTCGAGCTTCCCAACAATATTGAGCCCTCGGAGCTCTCGGTTGTCCAATGCAGGACAAAACACAACCAGCTCAACAACAAAATGTTCTTTCTCAACAACAAGCCCCTGCCTGACATACTTGAGCCCCATCCCAAAAACAAGAACGAGTGGATGCTTGATTTGGCCATTGTCCCCAAGGGCTGGCTGAAACCCGGTGAAAATACCATCCACATCGGCTATGCAGACGAAAGGTACGACGATTTCGTGGTGGACAATCTTGTCTTGTGGTACAAGACACGACACACAGAGGGAGGTGCGGGAGCGGGAAGGGGTGTCGATTCGCTGGATCATCTGTCGGATCTTCAGGAAGAAATTCTCCCGACAACCGAACCGAAAACTGAGGAATCCGATGGGGATTGAAGCCCCTTGAGGAGTGCGGTGTGGCTTCAATTTGTGGCATATCATTTATCAAGGTTAGACAGTGTAATATAGGCCGTTTTGAAACCAAACTATTTATACACTAAAACTCATACTCTCCTTGCAGGGTGGGTAGGAGGTGAGACCATCCTTAAGGACACGGAGTACGTTGTCATAATGGGCGTTATAAAGGGGCCGGGCAATAAAACCCAATCCATTGGCGGGGAGAAGGAAATTGTTGGGCCTTTGTACGAGGCGAGATTCGACCTGCCGGACAACGTGGATATCAGGGAGGAGGCGGTGATTCAATGCCGCACCAAACACAATGAGATCAAGAATAAGAAATTCTTCCTCAACTTCCATGTCCTAGATGAGCTCCTCATGCCGCACCCTGAAAACAAGAACGAATGGCTACTGGAAATCGGTATCGTACCCAAGGGATGGCTCACACCCGGTGAAAATATCCTCTACATCGGTTATACTGACGAAAGGTTCGATGATTTTATGGTGGATAACATCGTACTCTGGTACAAGACAAAGCCCGTTGAGAAAGGACGGATCCGGGGAAAGGATGTGGATTCCCTGCATCATCTATCGGTCATTCAGGAAATTGATGTTAAAAGAGACGAGCCGAGGGATTGAACCGCGAATTTTGAAACCAAACTATTTATACGCTTAAACTCATACTCGTTTTCACGGCTGGAGAGGAGGTGGTATCATCCAAAAGGAAACCGAGTACGTAATAATCATGGGGGACATGAAGCATCTTGGAGACGAACCGAAATCCATTGGCGGCGAAGGCACGTTCGTTGGACCTCTCTATGAGGCCAGATTCGACCTGCCCGACAATCTGGATATCAATGAGGAGGCCATCATCCAGTGCCGCACCAAGCACAACGAGCTGCCCAACAAAAGGTTCTTCCTCAATTTTCACGTCCTTGAGGAGATCCTGGAGCCGCATCCCAAGAACAAGAACGAATGGATGATGGATATCGCCATCGTGCCCGAAGGGTGGCTCACTCCCGGCGAGAATATCATCTACATCGGCTATGCCGACGAGCGGTTCGACGATTTTATTGTTGATAACATAGTGCTCTGGTACAAGACCAAGTAGCCCGTCCGGACTTCTGGGAGTGGGGATGTAATGGCGCAACGTGATATTTTGGAAGAACTAGCCAAAAAGGAGATCAAAGCCGATGACCTCGCAACCGAGGTGGTAAGCAACCTTGATATGCTGCCCTCGATAATCAAGGGCATTTCCTCCGAAAAACCCGAGGTGAGGTTCGGCTGCGCAAAGATTTTAAGAACCGTGAGCAGGGAAAGGCCCGACGCCCTGTATCCTGATATGCATTTTTTCATTGACCTCTTGGATTCCGACAACAACATAATCAGATGGAATGCCATGGATGTTGTAGCGAATCTCACAAGGGTTGATTCCGAGAAGAAATTCGAGGACGTATTCCACAGATACTACGCCCTTTTGGAGGACGAAAGCATGGTCACCGCCGCCCATGTGGTGGACAATTCTGGCAAGATAGCCATGGCCAAACCCCATCTGGCCCTAAAAATCACCCGGGAGCTTTTGAAGGTGGAAGAAATCTCCCGAAACTCCGAATGCGTAAACATCCTCTCGGGTAAGGCCATCCTGGCCTTTGAAGAGTATTTTGAATTAATCGAGAATAAAAAAGAGGTTATGGCCTTTGCCAAAAGGCAGTTGAAGAGCACCAGGCCCGCCACCCGAAAGAAGGCAGAAAAGTTCGTAAAAAAGGCAGAGGAATAAACATCGACTCCCAGCCTCCCCCGCAACCTTCCTATATGAACAACTCATTATCCACGCAAGAGAAGGGGCAGCACATGGAAATAAAGCACCTGAAGGAAGAACTGGCGGGAAGGCTCGAAGTGGAAACACCCCGAAAGTTAAAGGTGGTGTTCATGCCCCATTTCTGTCTGGACAACTTTCTCCATGTCCAGGAAAAACCTGATACGTTCTTCGAAAGGATGAAGGGTACAGCAGCCCATGGCGGCGGGAACCTGGCTGTGCCCCAGAGGATGGGTACGGGCGGCAAGGCTGCCAACTGCGCCTCGGCCTGTGCCTCTCTTGGATTGAAAGCCTATCTGATCGCCCAAACCGACGAGCTTGGATACACACTGCTCGAACAGCTGGTAAAGGATGGGGGCATGGACATCTCGCATGTGGGCAGGAGCGGGAATCTCGCCTTCACAACCACTATGGAGCTGGCGGGAGCCAATGTCATGCTCAGCGATCCGGGCTCCCTGGCCCGCTTCGGTCCCGAGCGTTTGACCGAAGAGGATGAGAAATTGATTGCGGAAGCGGACTTCGTATGCATCTCGGACTGGGGTTTAAACGAGAGGGCCACCGAACTTGCAAGGCATGTTTTCAAACTTGTGAGGAATGGAGGCTGCGGAAAAACCTTCTTCGATCCCGGGGATCCATCTCCAAAAGGGGAGGGGAGCAAAGAGAGCATAGAAGAGCTGGTAAATGAGGTCATTTCACAAGGTCTGGTGGATGTCCTGAGCGTGAACGAGGATGAGGCAGAACGGTACGGTGGAATGAAGAAACTCAAAAAGCATTCGAGGGTGGATCTGCATACGACAGATTATTCGGTCAGCTATTATGATGACAGAAAAACCGAAAAAGTGCCCTCGTTTAATGTGCAGCCCCTAAGACTGACAGGGGCAGGGGATGCATGGAATGCGGGGGACATATTGGGTGAGGTTATGAATTTACCCCATGAAAAAAGGCTGCTTTTGGCCAATGCGGCGGCCGGCTATTACATCTCGGATCCGGAGGGCAGGCACCCGACAATGGCGCAATTGAGGGAATTCCTTGGATCTAATTGAGCTCCTGCAAAATCGATACAATCACTTAGCTTGCCAGAACCATCTTGCTGTCCCTGGTTATGGTAACAGGACAATATACTATATCCAGAAGTGATTAAATTTCAGCGGTGACATCGAGGTGAAGAGCATGAAAAACCATGGCGAGATTCACAGGATTTCGAGAAGCATCCCCACCATCGAGGGTGCAGGCGTTCATCTGAAGCGTGTCTTCGGGTATCACGATACCGAGCTGTTGGATCCGTTCCTGCTGTTGGACGATTTTCATTCCGAGAATCCCTCAGATTACCTGGCCGGATTTCCCTGGCATCCCCACAGGGGCATAGAAACTGTGACCTACATGATACACGG
>CP070726.1:1241052-1244713 GCA_020350865.1 Thermoplasmata archaeon | reverse complement strand
TACCCATAATATATAACCTTCATTGATGCAATAAGATTGATTATATTTAACAGTTCCCTTATTAAGAAAAGGATGGTAAGTCCAATTTACACTATTTCTACTATCTATAAACCCCACATTCAATACTTTCTTATGAATATTGAAACAAGTATTAATGTAGGAAAAAATAAATATAAAACAAGTTGGATTTTAAGACAAATGCGCGATTTAAAAATGATTGGTTCGGTAAAAATTAAAAAATATGACTCGGATATCACGTCTAATACAACGGGAAGAAAGAAAATGGAGTTTTATAAGGAATCTATTTTAATCAACTTCAAAGCGAATTACGCAAAAAAAATATTTTGGTGTTGGATTATGACTTCGAAGGTTTATTGAAAGATACTGGCCATGCCAAATTACTAGCTGATTGTAAGAAGAGATATAGCAAGAGTAAACCTAGAATTGCTCATTATGTTGCTCAAAATATTAATAAAGAAGATATACCTCAACAATTTATTGATGTTATTTCCCATATTTCAAAGAAGAAAATAACTTAACGTGACGATGAAAAAGGTATAATAACTCACCAATAGAACCACTAATTATATATAACTGGCTCATGATGTGCTGTGCATCATGGAGGGTAGGTTCTGCTCTACGACATACTAGCAGAGACGGCGCATGCACAGCCGGACAAACCGGCAGTCATCTGCGGACAGAAGCAATTCACATACGCTCAGCTTTTGGACAGGGTGGACAGGCTGGCGAATGCTTTGAAGGATATCGGGATTGCACGCTCGCACCGGATTGCCGTGATCCACAGGAACTGCCACAGGTGCCTGGAATCTTACTTCGCCGCAGCAAAACTCGGTGCCATTCTCGTTCCTCTGAATTACAGGTTGATATCGAAAGATTACATATATGTGATCAACAACTGCCTGGTCCACACCTTGATTTGCCATCCCCGATACATTTCCTGGGTGTATCAAAACAACCTTGAGGTGCCCTTAATCGAGAATATCATACTCACCGAATCCCCGGACAAGCAGTGTCCCGCAAACGAGAGAATCTCGGACTACGAAACCATGCTGGGAAAGGCGTTCAAAAGGGACATGAGAAACAACGACATACTTGAATCCGACATTGCACAGATATAATTTACCAGCGGCACCACGGGAAGGCCGAAGGGTGTTATACTGACCCATAAGAACAATTTGGTGCATGCCCAAGGCGTAATCGGGGAGATCGGCCTGGGCTCTTCCGACAGATGGCTGCATGTCTCGCCCATGTTCCATCTGGCTGACGCGTGGGCAGTGTGGGCGGTGACCCGGGCAGGAGGGGTCCATGTATTTGTCCCCGATTTCGAACCCGAGGCCGTGCTTTCTGCCATCGAAACTCACAAGGTAACCCTGAGCAACTTCATCCCCACAATGCTGAACATCCTGGTGAATTATCCCGAGGTGAATAAATACGATACCTCCTCATTAAGATTGATTATGAGCGGCGGTGCACCCATAGCCAGGGAGGTCGTCCGAAAGGTAATCGACATATTTGGCTGCCAGTACATCCAGACCTACGGTCTGACTGAGACGAGCCCCTTTCTGACCATGTCCATTCTCAGGGAGGACATGAAGGAGCTGCCCTTTGAAGAAAGGCTGGATTACATGGTAACAACGGGAAGGCCCTTTCACAATGTGAAGCTCAAGGTGGTAAAGGAGGACGGCAGTGAGGTGGAGCCCGATGGCAAGGATGCGGGAGAGATCCTGGTAAAGGGCGATACCATAACACCAGGGTACTGGCATCTGCCGGATCAGACCTCCACACGGATAGTGGACGGGTGGCTGCATACAAGGGACCTGGCTGTGGTGGATTCCGAAGGTTACGTCACCATCGTGGACAGGATGGATGACCTCATAATCACGGGAGGGGAGAACGTCTATTCCATAGAGGTGGAGAACGTGCTTTATTCGCACCCAGGTGTTCTGGAGGCTGCCGTCATCGGACTGCCGGACCCTGTATGGGGCGAGATGGTCACGGGTGTTGTGGTGCCGAAGGAGGGCAGAGAGCCCACAGAGGAGGAATTGATCGAATTCTGTAAAAAAAATCTCGCATCCTTCAAGGCACCAAAGAAGGTGTTTTTAACAGAGGAGCTCCCCAAGACAGGCTCGGCTAAGGTATACAAGTACAGGTTGAGGGAGATGTATAGGACGAAAGGATGAGGTGAGTTATTTCTTTCTTCTTTTATGACCATTGTTTCCTACTAGTTTGAATATGCGCCCAATTGGCCTTATACCGATACCTATAAATACAAGCACTTACTTATAAGTTATAGGAAGTTTCAATAGATGAAATGCAAATTACATCACTCAATACATTCCCAACATCAGATGAATGAAAGAGGTATATCTGTGGATGAAATAATAGAGGCTATCGACAAAGGTGCGAAACGAATCAGAAAAAAGAAGGTTATCGCTTTGCATAAAAAAATTGAAGTCGTCTATCGAACACGACCATGCCATCATTTCGTCATAACAACATACAGAAGGTGATAGTATGGAATGTCCTGTATGCGATAAAGGAAAAATGGTGAAGAAGAAATCGAAATATGTTTATGGAGAAATCGAGTTCGGAGAGTATGATTCACTTGTATGTAGTGAATGCGGGGAAATCTTCTTTACCGAAGACGCCTCAAGGTTGATAGAGAAAAAGGCGAAGGAAATCGGTGTATGGGGACTGGAAAGGGAATCTAAGATATCATATTCCGGGAACTCGATGATAGTAAGGATACCAAAGGCAATAGCGGATTTTATGGGTCTCCAAAAAGGTAAGGAGGTATTAATTCATCCTGAGGGTAAGAAGAAGTTAGTGGTTATCATGAAATAATCCCTAGATGAGTGAAGACCGAAAGCGAGGATGATAATGACAAAATCATTGGGCGATACAAGGAAAGACAGTGTGAGACAACATTACGAAGAGCAGTGGGAGGATTACAATGAGGAGGACGTGTTGAGGAGGGTTGAACACCTTGAAAATGTGATCGAACCCATGATATCTGGATTAACTCTTAGATCCACAACAAGAATTCTTGATATCGGTTCAGGCCCAGGAATCATTCCTTTAAGGATCGCCCAAAAGAATCCTGATATCCTGGATGTTAGAATAATCGGCATAGACATAGCGAAGAAGGCAATAGAAATTGGGAATAAGGCCATAGCGAGAAATCGTATAATTCATTCCATTTATCTCGTTAGAGGCGATGCAGAGGCCCTTCCCTTTCAAAATCACAGTTTTGATGCCATCATTTCCAATGCCACAATCAACCTCCTCTTGGACAAGGAAAAGGGTTTTTTAGAGATTGCCCGGGTAATAAAAGAAGGGGGCATGGTTATGCTGGGTGATTGCACAGCAAGGACCAATAAGCAGTGCTGTCAAAAAAACGATGAACATCTGTGGAGTGCCTGCATCGCAGGAGCCCCAACAAAAACGAAGTTTCAGACACTTGCGCAGGAGGCGGGGTTGGAGATACAAAATGTCATAGATATGACCGAACAGGTCACCGGTCTTGTCAAATTAGGTCTCTGGGACTGGCCTGAGTTCATTCAGTATGATATGGAATATCATGTTTTTGTTATGAGAAAAGGATGAACTGGGTGGTGTGTTATTCTACTTCTCCACCTTC
>CP070726.1:1238344-1240952 GCA_020350865.1 Thermoplasmata archaeon | reverse complement strand
TTTCACGGCAGGGGGGGACAGGGCGCTGTCACCGCTGCCAACATTCTGGCCATGGCTGCCTTCAGGGAGAACAAGGATGTTCAGGCCTTCCCGTATTTTGGTGTGGAGAGAAGGGGGGCACCTGTTACAGCGTTCACCAAGATAGACGATAGACCGGTGAGAATCAAATCCCAGATCTACGAGCCTGATTATGTGATAGTGTTGGATGCGTCATTATTGAAAGCGGTTGATGTGACGCAGGGGCTCAAACCCGAAGGAATCGTCCTCATAAACACCGATAAGAAACCCGATGATCTCAAGGATGTCAAGGGGAAGGTTGCCACCGTGGATGCCACAAAAATTGCAGTGAAACACGGTCTGGGCTCCAAGGAGGCCCCAATCGTGAACACCGCCATTCTGGGGGCCTTTGCAAGGGCCACAGGCACAGTCAAGATCGAATCCATAGTGGAGAGCATCTTGGAGAGTGCTCCGGCCAAAAGAAAAGAAAACGCCGAGGCCGCAAAGGAAGCCTATGAATCCGTTCAAGTGGGGGGAAAGTAGATGTTCGAGGGGTACAAGGATCTGCCCGAGGTTCCAATGACCTGGGATACCACTGATGTGAACAAGACCGGGGGCTGGCGGACAGTCAAGCCCGTACTGGATCCCGAGAAGTGCAACAAATGCTACATATGCTGGAAGTTCTGCCCGGAAGTGGCAATTATTGTGGATGATGAGCAAAAAGAGGTGCCTGTCATCGATTACGTGCACTGCAAGGGCTGTGCCATATGTGCAGAAGAATGCCCAAAAAAAGCCATAGAAATGGTGAGCGAGAGTATTGAAGACTGATATTCAGGGGGGTTATCGTTGGCCAAGAAGGTCATAACTGGAAATTATGCTTCATCCTACGGAGCGAAACTGGCAAGGGTTCAGGTCATTGCTGCCTATCCCATCACACCCCAGACCAGCGTTGTGGAGAAGATCGCGGATTTTGTGGCTGACGGTGAGATGGAAACGCAGTATGTCAAGGTTGAAAGCGAGCATTCTGCAATGGCGGCCTGTATTACGGCATCACAGACGGGGGCAAGAACGTTTACAGCCACGTCGGCCCACGGCCTGACCCTCATGCACGAAATGCTGATATGGGCCTCAGGGGCCAGAACACCGGTTGTGATGACCAATGTGAACCGCGCCATGGCGCCGCCCTGGAGCGTCTGGGCCGATCATCTCGATTCGGTGGCGCAGAGGGACACCGGGTGGATACAGTACTACTGCGAGAGCGTCCAGGAGGTCCTGGATACGATTATCACGGCCTACAAGGTCAGCGAGGATCGAGAGGTGCTGTTGCCTGCCCTGCTCACCCTTGACGCATTCTATTTATCGCATACATACGAGACAGTGGACATGCCGGACCAGGATAAGGTCGATGAGTTTCTTCCGCCCTTTGACCCGCCCTACAAACTCGATGTGGATGATCCGCATCTCTTTGGCTCACTGTCCTTTCCGCACCAGTTCTACATGGAATGGAGGTACCAGATCAAGGAGGCCATGGGCAGGGCAAGGGACAAGATACTTCAGGTTGATAAAGAATATGAAAAGATATTCGGCAGAAGCCACGGCGGTCTTCTCGATCTTTACAGATGCGATGATGCGGAGGTGGTGCTCGTCGCTGCAGGTACAATGGCCTCCACAATCAGGGAGGTCGTGGACCGGTTCAGGGATCAGGGGCACAAGGTGGGTCTTGCCAGGCTCAGGGTCTTCAGGCCCTTTCCCGCCCAGGAGATGAGGGAGCTCGCAAAGAAAGTCGATGTCATCGGTGTTCTGGACAGGAGCTACTCCTTTGGGTACGGCGGGGCTTTCTTTGCAGAGACCGGGGGAGCACTGTACAACATTCCAGAAAAACCTGTTCTGAAGAACTATGTGGTGGGCATCGGCGGAAGGGATGTCACCCCAAAGACCGTCGAAGGGATTTTCAACAATGCCATAAGCCTGCAGGAGAAGGGACTGGATAAGGAGATCGAATGGATCGAACTCAAGGAAGGGGGTGAATAAGATGGGAAAACTCACAATACCAAAAGAGGAGTTCCTGGTGCCCGGCCACATGGGATGTCTGGGATGCGGCGGTGCCCTGGCAATGAGATATGTGCTCAAGGCCTTGGGGCCCAGGACCATTGTGAGCGTACCGGCCTGCTGCTGGGCAATAATGAGCGGTATCTTCCCCAATACATGTCTGCGCGTGCCCATGGTCAACACCGCTTTTGAAACCACCGGTGCTTCCATCTCCGGAATAAGAGCCGCGCTTGATGCTCTCGGCAAAAAGGACATCAATGTCCTGGGGTGGGCCGGTGACGGCGGCACAATGGACATCGGAATCCAGGCCCTCTCCGGTGCAGTGGAAAGGGGCCATGACGTCATCTACGCATGCTACGACAATGAAGCCTACATGAACACTGGCATACAGCGGAGCTCTTCCACGCCTGAGGGGGCCTGGACGACCACCACCCCTGTGGGCGGGACCGGCTCCTGGAAAAAGGGCCCCAAGAAGAACATGGTGGAGATAATGGTTGCCCACAAGATCCCTTACACAGCCACGGCCTCTGTTGGTTATCCTGAGGATTTGATAAAAAAGGTG
>CP070726.1:1227627-1238244 GCA_020350865.1 Thermoplasmata archaeon | reverse complement strand
TCCAGGCGGCCCTGGATGTTGCAGATAACGGAATTACGGTGTATCTTTTGGAAAAACAGCCGTCCATTGGCGAGAGTATGCACATGGCGCAGTCGTTTGTGGGAAAGGTCTCCACCAGCCTGGCCATCATACCCCCAATGGACGGCTGTTTTTCCAAAAGATACACCGTAATTCCGTTATCTGCAACATCCAGGGCCGCCTGGATACCCGCGATACAGCCCCCGATGACGAGCACGGCCTGCTCCATGGGGACGGTCATGGTCCCTATGGCCTCCAGTTTATTCGCCCTTGCAACAGCACCTTGTACCATCTGCTTGGCCTTCTGGGTGGCCTTCTTCGGGGCATCGTGGTGCACCCATGACACGTTCTCCCTGATGTTGGCCATCTCGAAGTGGAAGGGATTCAATCCCGCCTCGGAAACCGCCTGCCTGAACGTGTGCTCGTGCAGCCTCGGGGAGCATGAGGCCACTACAACCCGGTTCAACTTCTTCCGCTTGACGGCATCCCTGATTGCCTGCTGTCCGGATTCAGAGCACATGAACCGGTCATCCACTGTAAAAACCACGTCCGGCAGACTCCTTGCATACTTGGCCACTGCCTTGACATCCACGGTCTGGGCTATGTTGACCCCGCAGTGGCACACGAACACGCCAATGCGGTTTTTTTCCGCCTTTTTCTTGGCCATGCAATCGTCGGGGAGATAAAGGGTATCTGCGGTTATAAACCCTTCTCTGTGGTGGCTGAATGGATTCAGAGCACAAATTATATAATATTGGTGGTCCAATAGTAATTGATATGGTGGATTATGAAAGGCCCCTGAGCATCTCGTTGCTGGCCTATCTCCTTTTTACAATTGCACTGATCATCATATCTGCCGCTGTGTACGTTTTCTTCTACGAGGCCGTATTCTGGGACCATGGGCTACTTCATGCCCTGAATTCCAGGGTTCACAGGTTGCTGGTGGTCATGGTTTTCGCCGTTCTCATTTTCGGCTCTGGTATCGGCCTTTTAAAATCGTCGCCCGGGGGCAGAAGGCTTCTTATGGTCCTGTGCCTCGTGGCAGGTACTCACGGTGTTAGCGTGGCGTTATCAGACCTTCTCAGGGGACTTCTGATCCTGGGGATTTGCACGGCTGTAATATTTCACATGCTCACCTCCACCGTCTCGGCCGTCTTTCAACCCATGGATTCGAGGAAGGCTGTGGAAGCAATCAATGCCTTGGAATCCTACAGGAGGAGCAGGGCTTACAAGTAAAAGGAACCTGTCCTTTCCAATCAATTTATTATATCGAAAATACATGCACATGAAAATGGAGATGATACACCGTGAATCCCGTGGACTCCCATGACATCTACTGGGACGGCCGGCACTACGACCTGAAATACAGGGACCTAAAAGAGGATATCCCCTTCTGGCTCGACCAGGCTGAGAGGTACGGGGAGCCTGTCCTTGAACTGGGCTGCGGGACAGGGAGAATCACCATCCCCCTTGCAGAGAAGGGGATGGCAATCACCGGGCTGGACATCTCGGGGCCCATGCTGTCCCTTGCAAGGACAAAGGCGGAGGAGAGGAGTGTGGAAGTGGATTGGCTCAAAGGGGACATCAGGGGTTTTCATTTGAATAGGACATTCAACCTTGTCATCCTGCCCTTCAGCACGATTGCCCACCTTCACAAAATGGAGGATATTGAGGCCTTTTTATCCTGTGTAAAAGAGCATCTTGCACCAAAGGGAAGGTTCATCCTGGATTACTTCAATCCAAGACTGGATTTTCTGATAAGGGACCCTGATGAAAGGAGAAAGATCACGGAATATCCTGATCCAGATGGGAGGGGCACGGTGGTGATTACCGAGTCCAGTATATACGACCCTGCAAGCCAGATAAACAGTATCAAGTGGTACTATAAAATAGGTAGTGAGAATGAGGTGGTCAAAAACCTTGACATGCGCATCTTCTTTCCACGTGAACTGGATGCCATCCTACGCTACAATGGGTTCATAATCGAAGAGAAATACGGGAATTATGACAAAACGCCATTTTCTTCGGATTCTCCCAATCAGATCGTCGTTTGCCGTGTGGAAGGGTAGGGAGACGGGCTTAAAATCCGTATTTTCCATTTTCCACAGGCTGTATCGGTATAAAACAAGGGTTAATTGGCTCAGTTATTGTGGAATTTGAGGGATATATCCATCCGAATGTTTTTTATAGCTTTATGAACATACAAAAATGGAGGTATGGGGTATGAGAACGAGATTCACCCTCTTAGTTGTGCTGTTAGGCTTTGTAATGATATCCTCCCTTTGCCTTTGGGTATCTCTGGAAGGAAATACGGCAAGGGCTCAGGGTGATTCTGCAAATGAGCCTGTTTTGTACGACGAGGATGCCTATGAATGGGAGTATGGAGGAACCGGATATGTTACCATCGAGGTGTGGTATCAGGACCCGAATGGTGACGATGCTGATGGCGTATATATCATGCTAGACGATACTGATTTAATTGAGATGTACAACTGGACGGAGGGACAGGACCCTTTGACAGGCGTTCTATATGAATATCATTTTTATGACACAGAAGTCGATGCATATACGGAGTTCTACTTCTATGCCGAAGATGTTACCGGCAATGACACCATACTTTTAGACGAGGGCGCAACCAACTTCATACTCGGAGATTACATTGGATATCCCGCAGATAGTGACCCGATACTGTACGACGAGGATGTCTATACATGGGAATTTGGAGGGAGCTCTTATGTTACCTTCGAGGTGTACTATAAGGACCCGGATGGTGACAGCGCCTCGTATGTATCTGTTGTTCTAAACGAGGATGATGTACGGTTCATGGAAAACTCGGAGGGAGGCAGCCCTTCAACGGGCATGCTCTATGAGGTCGATGTTGACAGTGCTGACGTGGACGAAAGCACGGTGTTCGGTTTTTATGCCGAAGATGTTAATGGTGATTATACCGTGCTTATTGACGATACCGGATACTTCGTTCTCGGGGATTATATTGGAACGAGTAACGCTCCAACACTGTCAATCATAAGAGTTGGGGTGGAAGACAATAATGTGGTTTTCGAGGTCAGATACACTGATACGGATGGTGATTCCGGTAGTGTTTACCTCTATATCATCGGCCAGCAGGTGAAGGTCATGCAAACCACGGATACGAATCCATTGTCAGGCCAGGTTTACAGGGCCACGGTTCCGAAATCAGATCTTAGACGCTCCTCCGAATTCTACTTCTATGCAGAGGATACCACTGGAACCTCGAGTTATCTACCAGGCCTGTTTGATGATAACTACGTTTTAGGGAACTATATCTCTGAAGAGGACTGGACGGCTACCGAAAAGAAGGAGGAGGGCGGTGGAATTCTCGCTGGTCGTTGGGGTGACCCCGAGGTCATCGTTGGTATCATAGGTCTTGTGGCCGTGGGTGCAGGCTCGGCGTACGGAATCTATCGCAGAAAGCAGAAGAAGGGGCGCTTCTCGGAGCTTCTAACGCAGGTTGACCAGATCTACCGCTCGTTCAAGATGAATCCACACAGATGCGAAATCGAGCTGGAAAAGATGAGGGCGGTCATCAGCGAGGACCTGAAGCACAGCACCATCGACGAGGACAACTACTCCATAATCAAGGAGCGCATCGACGAGATCATATCGGAAATACGCAAGGAGAACCTGCTCTCGCAGGTGCAGAACGTACCAAAGGACATCGAGCTGCGCATCAAGGACATGCTCATAGACGGGAAGATATCGAGAGAGGAATACGACAGGATACTCCCCATAATCACCGGATCGGACATGGCAGCCACAGACAAGGAGAGGATGCAGGCGGTCATCGGATCCTGGGTGAGGGAGGATACCGAGAAAACGGAATATCCCCCGCCACCTCCACCGCCACCGTAGGGATTCTTTCTGAACCTATGCAGGGAAGTCATATCCGAATCTTTTATATTCGTTTAATTAATACAACATGGTAATATCATACAACAAGTGATACTGGAGAACAGCACCATGAAAAAGAGGGCATTGATCGTTGCGGTTCTTACCATCCTCATGGCAGCATCTCACCTCTGTTTTCCTCTGAGGTCCGGCCCAATGATTGCAAAGGCCCAGAACAATCCGCCCGAGCTTTTGGACCCTTCCGCCTACTTTTACGAGGGTGAGATTCACTTCTCGGTGACGTACCGGGACGAGGACGGCGATGCGGGCGCTGTGTCCATCTACATCGAGGACAACGCAGGCCAGTCCATGCTTTCCGGGGACGGCAATCCATCCGAGGGCCAGTATTTCTGGCTGGAGCTGCCCGACACAGGAATCGACGATAACACCCAGTTCTACTTCTCTGCGGACGACGGCAGCGGCAACACCGTTTTCCTTAAGGATGAGGACGGGTACGCCTTTTTAGTGGGTGATTTCGATGGATGGGGCGACCCGCCCATCCTGTCGGAGGCCGATGTCTATTTCGACGATGATGACTGGGTCTTCAACGTGACCTACCGGGATGTGGACGGTGATACGGGTGAGGTGCGGCTGTTTATCGGCGACGAGGCCCATTTGATGCAAACATCGGACCCCGATCCGCTCACCGGCCAAAACTTCGTGGTGCATGTGCTGGAATCGAAGGTCAACACGTCGACCAGGTTCTACTTCGAGGCGGATGACGAGATGGGCAGTTGGACGTCCCTTTACGACACTGACGGGTATCCTTTTGTCGTGAGCGATTTTATGGGGGAGGACGGAACTGGAAATGACGTTGTGAACGGGGAAGATGGTATCGCTATTTCTGAGGCATGGCTCGAGCCCGAGGTCCTTGTTGGGATCATCGGTCTGGTGGCCCTGGGCGGGGGCTCGGCGTACGGGGTCTGGCGCAGAAAAAAGAAGCGGGGGCGGTTCTCGGAACTGCTCACAAAGCTGGATGATATATATCTGTCCTTCAAGACAAACCCCCACAAGTGCGAAATCGAGCTTGAGAAGATGAGGGGTGAAATCAACGAGGATCTGAAGAGCAACGTAATAGACGAGAACAACTACTCCATACTCAAGCAACGGCTTGATGAGATTATTTCGGAGATTCGCTCCGAGAGCCTCCACTCCCAGGTAACCGACATCCCCAAGGAAATCGAGCTGCGCATCAAGGACATGCTCATCGACGGCAAGATCAGCCGGGCGGAGTACGACAAGCTCCTCCCCATCATAACGGGATCGGATATGGCTTCCTCGGACAAAGAGAAGATGCAGCAGATCGTGGAATCCTGGATGGTGGATGAGAAAAAGAAGGCAGGCAAATAGTTGTCCTGATTCCCATAAGGATCTTCTTGTTACATTTAATGAAATAGAGACCTTATGCCATTATCATACAAGTTGAATACGAGGAGCACAACCACTAGAGCTTCACAGGCTCCGAAAACTCGCCGAAGACCTCCTTCAACACTTTCGTGATCTCCCCAACAGTTGCATAACTGCGCACACAATCCATTATACAGGGCATGAGATTCGCATCGGATTGAGCCTTTTCCTTAAGGGCGTTCAGGTTCTGTTTCACACGATCGTTGTCCCTTCCCGATTTCACCGAATTGAGCCTTTTCACCTGCTCTTCTGCCTGCTTGGAATCGTATTCATGGAATTCGATGTTTCTCTCCTCCTCTTCCATGCGGTACTTGTTCACCCCCACCTTGACGATCTCCCCCGACTGGATCTTCTTCTCGTGCAGGTAGGCCTGCCTCGATACTTCGCTCTGGATATAACCGTCGGATACGGCCTTGACAATGCCGCCTCTTTCCTCCACCTCCCTCATGCACTTCACAATCTCCTCTTCAAGCTGGTTTGTTAGGGATTCCACATAGTACGAGCCTGCCATTGGGTCCACAGTATCGCGCAGGCCCATCTCCTCGGTCAATATCTGCATTGTCCTCAGTGATATCAAAGCCGCCTTCTTGGATGGAATGGTATATGCCTCATCGTAAGAGCACAGTGCCATGGTCTGGGTACCCGAAAGTGCGGAAATCAGCGCATAGTACGCACCCCGCACTATATTGCTCTCGGGCTGCTCGATTGTCAGCCCCCCGCCTCCGCCCCCTGCGATCATCTTCATCTGCATGGACTTGGGATTTTCAGCTGCGTAGTCATTTTTTATTATCTTTGCCCACAGCCTCCTTGCAGCCCTGAACTTGGCTATCTGCTCGAAGAAGTTGCCGTGGATGTCGAAGTTGAAGGAGAACCTTGGCACGAAGTCGTCAACGTTCAATCCCCTGGCCAGCACATGGTCGATGTACGCCTTGGCAATGGCAAAGGCGTATGCTATCTCCTGGACAGGGTTTGCACCCGACTCCCGAATGTGGTATCCGCAGACACTGACCGGGTAGTACCTCGGCGCGTTCTTTGTGCAGTATTCGATGATGTCCCCGATGAGCCTGATGGAGGGCTCCACTGGGAATATCCATGTGCCCCTGCCGACGTACTCCTTCAAGATGTCGTTTTGGGCGGTCCCCCTTATATCACCCGGTTTCACACCCTGTTTTTCAGCCACGACGATGTACATGGCAATCAAAATGGAGGCAGTGGAGTTGATGGTAAGAGATGTGCTTATCTTATCGATAGGGATGTCCCGGAAGGCCTCCTCCATGTCTGCCAGGGTGTCCACGGCCATGCCCACCCTGCCCACCTCCCCTTCAGCCAGAAAATCGACCGAATCCAGCCCCATCTGGGTGGGCAGGTCGAACGCAACGTTCAATCCCGTCTGCCCCTGCTCGATGAGGTACTTGAACCGCTTGTTGGTCTCAGTGGCCGTGGCAAAGCCGGAGTACTGCCTCATTGTAAAGGGCCTTGCCCTGTACATAAACTTGTGAATGCCCCGTGTAAAGGGAAACTCGCCGGGCTGCCCGATGTCCCCTTCGTAATCGATGCCCGTCACATCATCGACGGTGTAAACAGGCTTGACCATGATGCCGGATTCCAGCACCACATCTGAAATATTCATTTGGGGTTTTGAACCGCTCATGCCCTCACCTGCGCATTGTTTTGAATGAATTCAACAATATCTTCGAACCTGGAGCCCGTCTGGAAAACACGCTTGACACCCATTTCTGCGAGCTTGTCAAAATCCCTTTTCGGTATGTTGCCCCCCACGATAACCAGGATGTCTTTTGCCCCTTCCTCATCCAGTCTCCTCATCAGTTTCTCGGTTATGGGGATATGGGCACCCGAAAGGATGGAGAGGCCGATGACATCCACATCCTCGTCCAGGGCCGTCTGGACGATCTGCAAGACGGTCTGGTGAAGGCCCGTGTAGATCACCTCGAAGCCCGCGTTTCTCATGGCATGGGCCACCACCTTGGCACCGCGGTCGTGACCGTCGAGCCCAGGCTTTGCAATCAGCACCTTTATCGGCCTATCCGGCATGTTGTTCACCTCGTAAATTATCTCATTTAAAGCTGGGAATATGAAACAACTACTTGCACAAAGGGTATTTTGGTTACAGTCCCGTGGTGATGCCCCCGTCCACGAAGAGCACCTGGCCCGTGATGTAGCTGGCCTCGTCGCTTGCCAGGAACACATGGGCTGCGGCGATCTCCTTTGGCTCGGCCCAGCGTCCCAGCGGGATTTTCTGGGTGATCATCTCCGTCATCTTCTCGGGCAGCTTTGAGGTCATGGGCGTTTTGGTGGCTCCAGGTGCCACGCAGTTCACATTGATGTTGTACCTGGCGCCTTCAAGGGCCAGGGTTTTTGTGAGGCCTATGACACCGCATTTGGATGCAGCGTAGTTGGCCTGTCCGATGTTGCCTACGGCTCCAATGGAGGAGGTGTTGATGATCTTACCGGATTTCTGCCCACTCATCTGGGCAAAGGCGGCCTGGCAGCAGATGAACGTCCCCCTGAGGTTGATCCGTATCACATCGTCCCACTGCTCCTCTGTCATCTTCTTGACAAAGGCGTCCCTGTTGATGCCTGCATTGTTGACGAGGATGTCCAGTTTGCCGAAGTGCTCCACAATCAGGGTCATCATGCCATCGACCTCCCCTTTGTTGGATACGTCCGCCTTCAGCACCAGGGCCTCGCCGCCCCTGGATTTGATGTCACCTGCCACCCTGTTGGCGTTCTCCACATCAACATCGCATATCACAACCTTGGCACCCTCCTCTGCGAACCTCAGCGCCGTGGCCTCACCGATGCCGCTGCCGCCTCCTGTGATCAATGCCACCTTCTCCTTCAGTCTCATGTCAATCCCCCTTTTTTTTTACCATCATGACCACCCATTGACCGTCGATAACTGTTTCGTTTCTCTGGTTCATTACATTCGTCTGAAAGGTAACAATACCCCTTCCGGGTTTGCTCGTCTCTTTTTTATCGGATACGGTGATTACCAGATGAATCGTGTCACCGAACTTTACGGCCCCCTTGTAGTTGATGGTCATCGATAGCACGGCAATGGTGGTCCCCTCGTAGATACCCAGCTGGTTCCCGAGGCCGGTGGCAATGCTTTCCACCAGCATGCCGTGGGCCACCCTGCCCTTGAGTGGAGTGCTGTCCGCAAATTCCTTGTCTATGTGAATGGGATTGAAATCACCGGAGAGCCCGGCAAAGGTCACGACGTCAGATTCTGTTATGGTTCTTGACGCTGTTGTGAATTCCTGTCCCACCTCGAACTCGTCATAGGTCATGCCCCTCATTTTATACACCATGTTCTCGTCCCCCTATTGAATGTTGATCACTTCGATTTGCCCAAACCCAATTCCCTAGCGATTATCACCTGCAGGATTTCCGAGGTACCTCCCCCGAAGAGCAGGAACCGCGTGTCCCGAAAGAACCGCTGCACCGGGTACTCCATGGAGTAGCTGTAGCTGCCAAATATGCGCGTGGCCTCGTCTGCCGCCCGGCATGCCGTCTCGGAGGCGAAGTACTTGGCCATACTCGCCTCCTTCATGCATTTCTCACCTCTGTCTATCATCCTGGTGGCGTTGTATGTCAGAAGTTTCGAGGCCTCGATATCTGTGGCCAAAGTGGCGATCTTCATCTGTATGGCCTGGAACCTGCCAATGGGTTTTCCGAACTGCACCCTCTCGTTGGCATATCTGAAGCTGGCATCGAATGCAGCCCTGGCAAGGCCCAGACTTAGGGCCGCCGTCATCACCCTGATTTCGGCCAGTATCCTCATGAGATTGCCCAGGCCCTTGCCCTCCTCCCCCAGCCTGTTCTCGAGCGGGATGCGCAGATCCTCGAAGGCCAGCTCTGATGTCCACGTGCCCTTGGTGCCCAGCTTCTCGAATTTGGGGCTGATGGAGAGGCCCGGTGTGTCCTTTTCTATCAAAAAGAAATTCAGGCCCTTGGCCCCCTTGCTCTTGTCTGTCTGGCAGAGAACCGTAAAGAAATCGGCATAGGGTGCGTTCGTGGTCCAGGTCTTGGTGCCGTTGATTACGTACTCGTCCCCCTCCAGCCTTGCAGACGAGCTCAGGGCCATGAGGTCTGTGCCCGCATCGGGTTCGGTGAGGGCGAAGGCTGCCACCTTCTCGCCTTTGATTGCTGGGATCAGGAGTCTTTTCTTCTGCTCGTCGGTGCCGTGGGCGTAGATGAAGTTTGTGCCCATGAGGCACTGCATGGCGGTGAAGGCGGCAACGCTCATGGAGCCCCGGGCAAGCTCCTCGCACATGATGCAGAACATGGTTGCGGTGCCCTCGGAGCCGCCGTACTCCTTCGGATAGCGTATGCCGTAGGCACCCATGTCCGCAACCCTCTTGAACATATCTTTTGGGAACTCATCCTTCTCGTCGATTTCTTCTGCTGCGGGTACGAGTTCGCCGTCCACAAAGCGTGCCCAGGTTTCCCGGAGAAGTTTCTCTGCCTCCCTGTTCGGGTTGGTGTTATTCATGGCCGTTCCCAAGGGACCCCCTCTCCCTAATCGGTTGCGCAAATCGGGACCGTTGTATAACGGATTGTCTTTATATTAACGTTTGGTATTTGTCATTCCATGTAACTTCACTGACAAATGGTCCTTTGAGTTTTTGAATGATGCGTAATTTTATTTTACAAGCATAAAAAATTGAAATCAAAGACAGGAAAGGTTTAAATAAAATGTTACATATACATAACATTAAGTTGGAAAAAGATAACAAAAAGTTAGAGAAGATTAACAATGAAGGTGATGTAATTGAAGGATAAAATAAAAATTGTGGCGGGGATCGGAGTGGTAGTTGCAGTTGCAGCAACCTTGATCATATATATGTTGGCGACAGGTGGTCAGGACCCGTCTGCCTATCTTTTAATAACAATTCCAATTGTAATCGTCCTCAGTGCCTCGTACATACTGTGGGACAGGGTAAAAAGCATGAGGGCGGGTCTGCCCCAGGAGGATGAACGGTCGAAAAAGGTGAACTACAAGGCAGGGTACTACGGATTCATTGCCGCGATATGGAGCGCAGTGGGCAGCAACACCATATCAGTAATGCTTTATGATGAGGACCTCAGGGGGGGACTGGTGACCGCCTCGGTGGTTTTGGTTTCCGGCTTGACATTTGTCATTGCATACCTGTACTTCCAGTACAAGGGAGACGTGGAATGAAAACGAGAATCAAGGAATTCAGGGCGCGATACGACCTCACGCAGGAGGACCTTGCCAAG
>CP070726.1:1222983-1227527 GCA_020350865.1 Thermoplasmata archaeon | reverse complement strand
ACTAAAAAGGGATGTCCACTGTGCGGTAGCCAGCTGAATGCACCGCAGTTCATATGCCGGGAGTGCAACGTCTACTACTACGAAGAAAGGATTGCTCAGGACGGCAAAAAAGCACCCATATGCCCTGTGTGCTACTACGACCTTGAGCGCCTCAAAAAGGAGGATTTTGCAGATGATTTCACCTTCGACAAATGCCCGGACTGCGGATTTGTCTTCGACGAGCCTGTTCCCATCCAACCGGATGCGGATACGGAGCTGATCTTCGAAGAGCAGGAGCTCGAGCCTGCAGAACCCATGGAAACTGGAACCGAGCATCCTGGAAAAGCGGACCTAGCGGGTCCAGAAACTGAGGATAAAAAGACCCGGCCCATTTTAAAAGAAAAATTCACCTTAACCACACTCAGGCGCATGAGAAAGGCGGAACTGATTGAGATCGCGGAGGGCATGGGGCTTTCTCCAGAAGGTATAAAAGCTGATCTGATCCAGAGTATATATGGATACATCCAGGAAGGCCGCAAGGAAAAATCTGAGGATAAGAGATTGGAAGAGGAGGTAATCGAAGTGGAATCGTTCCTCATGCCCTTGGATGCACAAGGCTCGAGGGCTGGGATTTCCACATCGAACCTCATGCGGATGAGAAAAAACGAACTCGTCAGTATCGCAGAGAACTTGGGCCTTTCCCCCAAGGGAACCAAGGCTGATGTCATTGGAAGGATACTTGATTCGTTGGAAGAAGAGCCTGTTTTCCCTGCAGACAAAATCGAAGAGGAAAAAGGGGAAAAGGAGGATGAGTGCCCCATCTGCAGGGGTCTTGTCGCTCAACCCAATCAACCGTGCAGGAGATGCACATCCTTTCTTGGGGGCCTTGATGAATCCGAGAAAGAAAGAATAATCGACTATATGACAAAGGTGCAGACCATAATGGAGCGATCCAGGATGGTCAAGGACAAACGCAGTGTCAGGGTGAAGCTGATTACCAACGACAAGAAAATACGCCAGAATCCAAAGAATCCTGAGCATTGGTTCCAAAAGGGCATAATTCTCAGCAGTCTGGGAGCTGATGAAAAGGCCCTGGAGGCCTTCGATTACGTCCTCGATTTAGACAAGCATATCCATAAGGCCTGGATTGCAAGGGGTTTTGTGCTGAGGCAACTGAAAAGGTTCAAAGAAGCCTCGAGATGCTACCAGAGTGCAATGGAGGTGCTGCTGGGGGAATGGTATGGCGAAGAATCCCTTGATGAGATCCTCCAAAAAGAGGAAGAGAAGTTGATAGGAGAGGGGGCCGAACATGAGAAACCAGCAGAAGGGGAGGGATTAATCAAGGATGCGGTAGAACCCTTAGAGCCAAAGGAAGAAATGTTGGTGGCAGAGGAAAACCCGCCCTCTGAAACAGAGGAGGAGGCAGAGGCCCTTGACCTTACCACCCAGGGTATGGTGGAGGCCAGAAAGGAGTACGGCCTTTCCAGTGGAATTGACAGATGGAAGGGGAAAACCAACGGGCTGACAAATGGCATTACAAATGGATTGAAAAGGGGCAGGGGCCTGACCAATGGGTTGACAAATGGCATCACAAACGGCCTCACAAATGGATTGAAAAGAGGGAGAGGACTGACCAATGGTCTCACGAACGGCTTAACAAACGGCCTCACAAACGGGATAAGGGCCCTTAGAAAGGGCATCACAAACGGTATCACCAACGGTAACGGGATAACAAACGGTCTTGGAGGAAAACAAACCTTTCTGGAGGGGAGAAATACTCACCTGAGACTTTTTCTGGTGCCTTTGATCGTTATCGTGCTCCTTTTGGCCCCCTACATTCCGTATTTGAGCTACAGGGCTCCAGTTGGAATACAGGTAGATGGTGAGTTTGCTGATTGGAGCGGTATTGTGAAGAGCACAGACTCTCAGGAAGGCATTCCGTTCAACTCCAATGTGGACATCGTCAGATACACCATCGAGAAGAGCCCAACAGAACTTTCGTTCTACCTCGAAGTTGAAGGCAATATGCTTGCCGGTGAACCTGAGAGCCAGGGACAGCACGTTGATACAGCGATAATATTTATTGACACTGATTACTTCCAACATACAGGTTATCTGGTGAACGGCATCGGTGCGGATTTCATGATAATGGTGGATGGATGGAAGGGCAGGATCAATTCCCGGAGCCTATATGAATACCCTTCCGCTGCCCAGGACTGGAATCTATGGAAAAAAATTGGCCGCATCACCGCATCGGTCTCAGGTCCAGCAATGGAGGTGCAGGTGGGTCATGAACAGCTAACCCTCTACAATCACAACAAGATGGATGTGCTGTTCTACATGCAGAGTCACAATGGTTTCGAGGACTTCTCGGATACGGCCATATCCAATGAAAAGGGTGTTTTACTTGTAAGCCAGCAGGGTGCAGGGGAGGGCTTTATAACAGGTATCAACCAAGGAATGCTGAGCATAACGATGCAAGCTCTCAACGGGGATATGACCGTTTCGGGGATGGCTCTGAAAAGATTGGGTGGGGGCCAGGACAACGATGTCAGTAAAGTGAGGGTGATGGAAGGCTCATGGAACATTGCTTCGGGAACCCTAAGCCAGGGAATCGTTGAGATGGAAACAAGCATCCTACTGTACGAGGGTGATACCCTAACCCTCCATGTGGAAGTGGATGTAACGCCCTCTGCAGTAGCTGAAAACAGCATCGGTTTTAGAATAGCAAAACCCCGTGATGTGCAGGTCGAAACTGGCACGGTTGCCCTAAAAAATCAGAAACCAACGGAAGGTCTGTTCGATGTCAGCTATATTGCCGCAGTACCAGAGGACATCGTTATCGATGGTGCCTTTGCTGACTGGCAAAACGGAGTAATGTACACAGATGCGTCGCATGATGTGCCGAGGAGGAGCCTTGATTTGATCGAATGCGGATATTCCAACACCACAGAAACTTACTCATTTTATGTAAGGGTTGACAACGAGGTGTGCTGGGGAACTTTAGTTCCCTTCACAAACGATGCTGAGGTGGTTTTTACAGTTGGTTCGGAAGGGGAAAGCGCAAAACCACCCTCAACCCCACCCCAGGAGAAAATGCCGGGAACAGGGGAGGATGTAACGCGCATTTTCATTGACGGCGATAATTCCTCATCAACAGGTTACAATATGGGCACAATCGGTGCTGACCATCTCATTGAAATTGCGGGTTGGCAGGGTCATTTGACATCATCACGACATCTTGCCTTTCTCGGTTCCTCCCCTTTCGATTGGAAGTGGGAAACAGAAGATTATATCAAGGCTGCCACTGACACCACCCGAATTGAAATACAGGTGGACAGAAGCAAACTGGGCATTGGAGAGGACTTTCAGCTGTACTTTCAAACCACTGACTGGAAAGGTGCAATAGAAGATCATCTTGGTAACGAGGGGGTAAGCGGCAAAGGGGGTGATTATCCGCTTTCCTCTGAAATCACAATTGCAAATGGAAAGGGAACCAGGGGTGAGGCAACCGTGGTGGGTGAGGAGAACAAGGCTCCCCTGACAATCGGATACGGTGATACCACAGAAACCGTGATGCTGAACTTCTCCATGGAAGGTTCGGGGGACGTAGTCACCATAGACAAAATCAACATATCACACGGGGGAAGCGGGCAGTTCGGCGATTGCAGGGTCTACATCTACAACGAGACTGGCACTGCGCCTGGAGCCCTCGATGGAGGCGAGGATCTCCTCAATTCCGGGGGTACCATACTATCTGGTGATGTCACAGAAATCGATATCATCGATACGGATATAGGTCCGGATTATAAAACCTACATTTTGATCTCGGTCGTATTCACAACCACCTCGGATGACGTGGGAGATGACCACTTCATAAATATCTCATCTGAGGAGGATTTCAACCTCACATCCACGCAGGACAGCATTACAGGGACAACGTTTCCGTTGAGCGGTGGTCCAACAGAGATCATCCCAGAGTTCGAACACATCACCATACCGATAGTAACGATTTTTTTGATCTTCTTCTTGTTTCATACATCATATTTTCGTAAGAAGGAAAAAGGAAGCGCTGCGAATAAAATAAACTCTAAAAAGGAGGAGGGGTTATGAAACCACCAAAGGGATTAAGCATGCTATATGAGCAGGGAGATGAACTGTCAATTAACATAAAAAGGGTCATGGCCGATATAAGGGAAGGGAAGGATATCAAAGGCAGCATTCTTGTGAAGGGGGGGCATGCCGTAATTGTCAGTGATTTACCAGAGGATACCGATACCTGGATGGAAGAAGATGAGATACTGGACATGATCCATGAATGGAAAGGCTCTCTACCACTCACATCCAAGAACACCATGTTCCCTGAGTTCATAAAGGACTACAACGGGTGCAAGATACTGGCTAAGTGGTTAATGGATGACCTCACGCTGCTGGTGGTGACGCAAAGAACCGGATATTTAGGCCTGGCCATGCTGGAGGTAGAAAGCTCCATCCAAAGGGCTCAGAGGTTAATGAAGGAAAATGAGCTTCAAAATTATCAAGAATGATACCCATCCCTTATATTT
>CP070726.1:1219266-1222883 GCA_020350865.1 Thermoplasmata archaeon | reverse complement strand
GGATAAAATACTGACAATAGAAAAAAACATCTACCAATTCAAAATGAGATTTCCTCATCAAAAAAATATAACGTCGGGGACTGAATCATTGAGGCCATAAAAAATGCGAAGGAGGGGACCATCGATATGGGGCTCCTCAATAAACACTCTGGAACCCAAGAAGCTACAGAATCAGGCGTACTAGTTCCATTACAACAGCGATTCAAGGTAGTTGACTAGCCTGTCGATCATCTCTGTGAGGTCTTCCTGGGCATCCTGGCATATTATCCAGTCATTGTTTGAGTCGCCGTCCACCTGGCCGTCCATCTTGGCCCTGATATCGTTTTTGAGCTTGTTGATGGCGCCCTCGTAATCCCCGGAAAGGATCATCTCCCTGACCTCCTCGAGCTTGTTGACCAATGCGTTCTTTCTGTTGTCCGCATTGTTCTTGAAGCACTCGTCCTCCAGGTTGAGGATGTACTCGATGATCTCGTCAAGCAAGTCGAAGGGGTCGAATCCGTTCTCCAGGCAAATGAGCCGCCCTCCAATCCTGAGGAGTATCTCTGCAAGGCCATCGCCATCTAGGTCAGCCACCAACGTCCCGTATACCCTCTCCCCACCTGAATCGTAGACCCAATCCACTGAGCCATCAGCGGCATTGATACTGAATAAATTTGGATTTCCGCTCACCAACAGCTCCTGTTCCCCATCTCCGTCAATATCCGCTGTTGTCAGGCCTGGCTGCATGAAATTCTTTTCAAAGGGTTCTGCCGTATAAAGAATAGTGCCATCAGTGCCCCTGTATGCGATGAGAACCTGGTCGTCTGAATCCACATTGATGATGTCTGCAAGCCCGTCCCCGTCCACATCATACAGGGTTGGCAAGGAATAGAAGAATGTGTACTGCTCGTTTGTCCAAAGGAGCGTGCCGTCGTGATTGTACACCTTCGGTGCACCCAGAATGCCCCTGTCCCACCATCCAAAGGAGAACGTGATAATCTCATCCCATCCGTCCCCGTCCACATCGGCAAAGATGGGTGTTGGGGCCATACCGTATCCAGCGTTGATTTCCCAGTCCAAGCTGCCATCCACCTCAAAGAGCCTTGTTACCGCATGGTTATCTGCCACGAGCAGCTCATCAATGCCGTCCTTGTCTATATCTCCCACAGGCGGGGTCATGCGGATGAAATGCTCGAATTCGCTCTTCCAAATGATTGATCCATCGGGCCCGTTAAGTGCGTAGAAATAGTAATCCATTGAGCCAATGAGCACATCGAGCGTGCCATCACTATTGACATCGTAAAATGTGGGGGCGGTCTGTATTCCTGCTGTTGGGAAAAGCCACAAAAGGCTTCCGTCCTCACCATTCAAAGCGTATAGGTTGGGGTCGCCTCCATTATTGAGGTATCCACCTATAACCACCTCGTTTTTCCCATCGCCATCGACATCTCCGATGCCCGGTGAGGCGTACAATGGGCCAAGAGCTTGATAGGTCCATATGATCTGGCCATTCTCATTCAGTGCATAGACCACGCCGTCACCAGAACCCCATACCACCTCAGTTCTGCCATCGCCATTGATGTCACCCACCTCAGGCATCGAACCTGCCGTTGATCCCGAATCGAATATCCATCTCTCCGAGGGTGTGGTGATATCAGAAACAAGCCCTGAGTTTCCCGTTCTCTTTAAATCGTACCTGAATACGGATGCTTCGGGAGATGAGCCCCCTGCAGGTGCGCCCATCATGGGAACGATTGCTCCTATTGCCAGCCCCGCCACAATGCCCAGGGCCACAACTACGGTCAGTACAGATTTACCCTTCAAGTTGATCTTCATGTTATCGTCTCCTCCCCTGTTCCAGTAATAGATAGTTGTATTAGAAGATATATAAACCTTCTTATAAACTTGAAGCGGTAACAAATAGTTCAGTGTGGCTGAAGTTTTGTTTTTGGGCATTAACCGGGTCCAAAGCCTATTTTCCTTCCGTAGGTGACGTACCCCGTGTGGCCCAGCATATCGAAGCTCGGTCTTGTACCGCGCTTGCCAACCACCATCTCCCTCTGCAGGGTTTCAACTGTTCTTACACCGAAAAATCCGCATTCCTTCATGGCCCTCACCGTGCCTTCCACCTGGTTGACGGTGGGGGAATAGGAGGCCAGATGACCCCCGAGTTTTAAGGCATCATGGGCGTTTTTCACCGCATCCCAGGGATTGGGGATGTCCAGCACCACGGCATCCACGTGCTCTTGGCTGATGCCTTCAGTTACATCGGCCTTTTCTATTTCGACATATTGTTTGAGACCTGCTGTCTGGACGTTCCTTTTCGCTATCCTGGCAAAATCCTCCCTGATCTCGTAGGATATCACCTTTCCTTCGGGCATGACAGCATGGGCCAAAAGGATGGTGAGGGCCCCCGAGCCTGCTCCCCCCTCCACAACGATATCCCCCGATTTAATGCCGCAGAAGTGGATGATGAAAACGCCGTCCTTAGGCAGTATGATCTGGGCCTTGCGCTCGGCAGCGGAAACCTTATCGGCAATGGACGGCTTTAGGATGACAAATTCACGGTTGCCCATGGGAACTATGTCCCCGAACTCCTTTCCAATAAGCTCCTCAGGGTCGTACACACCGAGACCCCTGATCTTCTTGGCTCCCGGCTCTGCTGAAACCAGCACCTTGTTGCCCTTTTTATCCATGAGCATTAACAGATCGCTTTCTGAAACGGTATCTGGCATGAAGAAAAGGTAGGCGGGGGTTGGTATAAATAGATTGTCATCTGTGATGCGGGGTTTTCCCCCACCCCTCTCTCACCAGGAATACAAGGTGACCCAAACTTTTATCAATCGACATATTGATAGGTCGCCGGTTTAATCATGGCCAGCAGTAAAATTCGGCAGTGGCTCAAACTCGTGAGGATGCAGTCGGGGGCCGCCACCGCCATCACAGCCGTTTTCGGGGCCATACTCCTCATGCCCAAAGGGGACCTCGATATCCTCCATCTCATTGTTCTGTTCATCATCGGCGTACTTTCCCATTTCTACGGCTTCGCTTTAAACGAGTATGCGGATATAGAAGTGGACATGCACTCCAGGCACCTCACCGAAAAACCGCTTATTGCCGGAACCATCAAAAGACAGCACGCCCTGTATGCCGCCTTTGCATCCATATCAATTGCCCTGGCCTTGTCCATTGCGTACTTCAAGAATCCATGGGCTCTATCGGCCTTTATCATTGCAATTCTATTGGGTGCTTTATACGATATCTTCGGAAAGCAGTTCTTCGGCGCCGACCTCGTCTTGGGTCTCAACATCTTCTTCTTCACACTGTTCGGTGCGTTAACGGTCTCCCTTTCCCTTACCCCCGTGGTATTCATTGTGGCCTTCCTCTTTCTCATCCAGCTTTCCTTCCAGACCGGTGTTACGGGGGGTATGAAGGATATTCCCCACGACCGCATTGCAGGGGCGAAGACCTCACCTGTTCATCTGGGATGCAGGGTGTACGGAAGCAGGCTGGTTGTGACAACGAAATTTCGAGCGTACGCCTACATCACCAAGGCCGTCCACACAGCGGTGATCCTTCTCCCCTTCTGGCTGACCCTGTTTGCGCTCTATCGGCCTTCAATTGTACAGCTTGCCATT
>CP070726.1:1215631-1219166 GCA_020350865.1 Thermoplasmata archaeon | reverse complement strand
GGTGGAGGCCACAACACAGGTCTTCAAATGATACAGCTGTTCGGAAAGGGGTCTTAGTTTTCCCCAAATTGGCATACCGTCCCAGTATAACCTGTACCTTTCATCATCCACTGCGGCTATCCCATCTTTGACCCTTTCCTCCATCTCGAATTTCAGCTCTTTGTAGTAGTCCACAGCCTTCTCAAGGCCCCTCATAACCACTATGGGGCCCATGTGAATTGTGCCGTCAAAAAAGGTCAAAGGAGAAGGAATGTTCATGGCTGTATTTAGGACATCCTTCCAGAGGTCTGTTGCCTCTTTTGAAAGTCTAACCGCCTCGGAAAGAGCTTTGGGGTCGAACTTGTTCCCCGAGATCTTTTCCAAAGGTACCACCATGGCTTCAAGCTGCGATTCAACATCTTTTATGTGATGTTCCTCTAATCCATCCACGGCTTTGGGTGCGTTCACCCCCATGATTGGCACGTTGAATTCCCGTGAATAATATGAGAGCCATTCCTGAACATCCCTGCACTGGTTTGTGTTGTACACAAGAACATCGGGTTTTGGTATGGATTTTATGTCATAAGCCTTTGTAAGGGGTGTTTCGGATTTTAGATAGGCACCAACATCACTTGTTAGATAGGAGCAAATTTCGGGAGAGTAACCCGCCGCATTGGCATAAGGTATGTAATCTGTACTTAACCGGGTGGTTCCCAACATTGCTCCGTGATTTTCTGGAAAGTACAATTTAAATCCGAAGGCGGTAAGAAGTTCTGCAGGGCCCACACTGGTGCACCATGCAACCTTTTGGTTGGGGTCCATGGAAGCCGAGTCAGCTTCCCGAAAGTGCTCTTCCATGATTCGTTTGAAGTGGGAAGTTGCTTTGATTTTCTTTCGTGCAATTTTCGTTTCCTTGGACATTATTATCTCCTCTGAAAGAAGGAATAATAACCTCATAGAAGAGCAGGTAAATAACTGTTTTTCTTTATTAATTTAGTTGAAAAAAATTATTTAATATCCCGATGAAAAATCAGATAGTATCTATTATGGACAGGGGTTCCCTCAGGCCTATCTTATTAGCCAACTGGATATCGAGCCCAGGATGCGCATTAAGTTCAAGAACCATAGGCCCTCGAGATCCATCTAAAACTACATCTACACCCATGTAACCAATTCTTGTAGATTCATAGCAACCCATACTCATGGCCAGGATTTTCTCCCAATTGGGAATGTGCAATCCCCTTAACTTCATCCCTGTATCGGGATGATTCTCAATGAATCTTCTCATGCACACTGCCCAGGATGTCAGCCCAGAATCTATGTCCACTCCGACTCCCACTGCTCCCTGGTGAAGGTTGGCCTTACCACAGGAGTGTTTTGTAGGAAGACGTACCATGGCAAGAACCGGTTTTCCCTTGTAAACGATTACCCTGATGTCAGAAAGCCCCTCACTGGAAATTCTGTTGAACATAGGATCAGGTCTTACCAGGTCCTCGAAGTATGCTATGTCCGGATTATTCCGTCTTGAGTGATAGCCGTCAAGTATGTCCAATGCATGTAGCATCAGTTTTTTCCTCTCATAATACCGGTCTTGTGGGCCCCTCCAACCTCCGTTTTCCCTTCCCGAGATTATGAGAATACCACGGCCTCCCCGTCCACTGTTTGGTTTGAGAGCAAATGCATAAAGGGATTCAAAGTTCAGTGTAAGCAAATCCCTGCGGTTTTCAACTGTGGCCAGGGTCTTGGGAACAGGTATGCCCGATTCAGAAAGAGCGGCCTTTGTGGCTAGTTTGTTATTTGCCAAAAGCACGTCCTTCTTTCCATTGCATCTGTCAACATACCGCAGGTTCCTCCTGTTCACCCCCAGAACTTCAGTATAATTCAGCATGTTTCACACCTCTAAATCTCCAGTACTCGGTGAGTCTCAAACCAGTCCATCGCCCGATTAAAATGTTTCCATAAACCGCAAGAATAGATGCCTCTGGAAATCGAATCAACCAATTCTCAAACAATCCCAATTCAAGGACCAAAAAGACAATTGCCGCAACTACGAGAGTGTTGAGTGTGAGGCGGGCTGCCTCCTGGGGACTCTCTTCCTCCTGGACCGTGATGAAACGCTCTATTATCATTGTGAATATAACCAGAGGGAGTACCGTGGCTTGAGCGAGCGATGAAATTCCCCATAGAGAGCCCACAAAAAGGAGCATGAAGACCGTAAAGGCCACTGCTGAAAGAACCACTCCCATCCTAGGAAAGGCCAAAAGGGGATATCGCTCGAAAAGCAGCCTTACACCGCTGCCAACGGCAAGAAGGATTCCAAAGAGAACGAGTCCCAATACAGGACCAGTGGCCAAGAAAGCCACTGCCAGCAAGGCTGGGGTGAATATCCCGAATGTCTTTAGGCCAATAAGGTTCCGAAAGACCACAATCAAAAAGGCGATTATGGGAACCATGAGGAGAATCACGATCTGAGGTTGGGATACTCCATTGCCCTCCATGACATCCACGGCGGCAGAAAGGGGTTTAAGAATCAGAAAAAGGACCAAAAGAACCAACCCAATTATGACTGCCATCCAGAAGAACGGATTTTTCTTTCGGGGCCTTTCGCCTTTCACAAGAGCACCCTGGTTCGTTTCTGCTCCCCCCATATTTGTCCGGGTTTCCTATTCCTATTTTTATCAGTAGCCGTTCTTCTTTCGCCTATAGTACACGGCTCCAACAATGGCCATCCCGCCTACAAGCAGTGCGGCAAGATATGCGGCGACTCTCATACTTGAATCATCATCCGAATCCGGTGAAACTGATGATAGTGTGAGAAAAGGCACGCCGAGTTTAGGATCGTGGTTGATTAGGGTTCCTCTCTCGTAGGCAAAATATATCCTCAGGTCCCCGTCCTCTTCGGTTTCGGTTGATGTCTTAACCGGAGTTTCGACTCCATCTACTTCCGCGGTTTCGGCCCATGAAAAGTAGGCTTCAGCATCGGCAGCAGTGATGAGTACCTTCCGCTCCTCTTCGGAATCGTCACCGCTTCCTCCGTGTTCCTCCTCCATCTCCTCCTCGGATTCAAGCTTGGTTTCGAGGGCCAGCTGAGTATCTTCCTCCTTGTATGGATAGTTCTGAATTATTAGGTCGATTTTAATCTCGGAAGGAGATATCGCTCCCGACTCGATTATGGCGAAGTTTCCTACTGCATGCACCACTACTTTGAATACGCTGTCCGTGGTCTGGGAGGTGAGTATATGCTCTGTCTCGCCGTCCTGGGTGACTCTTGTCGAATATTCTATCTCGCGGTAATCAACCTCCCTGAGATCGTACACCGAGACCTCCTCATCCCCGCTGTCGTAGATTCCGTTATCATTGTTATCCTCGAACTCGATAATCTCCCGGAATTCCACAGATATCTCGATTTCAGGTTCTGGAGTATTGTTGTACTTGCTGAACTCCATTGATACCTTGTTTTTATCTTCAGTGTCCAGCTCTATCTCGTTCTCATGGTGGGTGTTCCCTGATAGAAGCTCCGACTTCAACTCGATTTCGTACGGTTCAAAGTCGATGT
>CP070726.1:1211726-1215531 GCA_020350865.1 Thermoplasmata archaeon | reverse complement strand
GCCCAGAAATCGTGGCTTCTCCCCCCCAAGCCTTCCATGCGCCTTATCGTGGACACCTTCGAGTTCGGTACCCAATACCTGCCCAGGTGGAACACCATCAGCATCTCTGGCTATCACATCCGCGAGGCCGGGTCTACAGCCGTCCAGGAACTGGCTTTCACTCTGGCCGATGGCTTCGAATACGTGAGGGCTGGCATTGAGCGGGGTCTGGACGTAGATGACTTTGCGGCACGCCTCTCTTTCTTCTTCAACGCCCACAACGACCTGTTCGAGGAACTTGCCAAGTACAGGGCGGCCAGGCGTATATGGGCCAGGGAGATGAAGGAAAGGTTCAAGGCAAAGAACCCGCGCTCCTGGTGGCTTCGGTTTCACACCCAGACCGCGGGGTGCTCCCTCACCGCCCAGCAGCCCGAGAACAACATCGTCAGGGTGACGATCCAGGCCCTGGCCGCTGTTCTGGGTGGCACGCAGTCCCTGCACACCAACTCCATGGACGAGGCACTTGCCCTGCCTTCCGAAAAGGCAGTGAGAATCGCTCTGAGGACCCAGCAGATACTGGCGCACGAAAGCGGTGTGGCCAACACCATCGACCCCCTGGGTGGCAGTTACTTTGTGGAGGCCTTGACAAAACAGATGGAGGAGGAGTGCTACAAGTACTTTGACAAGATCGACGCCCTCGGAGGAGTGATCCCCGCCATCGAGAGGGGGTTCTTCCAAAGGGAGATCGCGGACGCGGCATACCGCTACCAGAAGGAGATAGAGCAGAAGAAGAGGACGATTGTGGGAGTGAACGATTACATCCTGGACGAGCCCCTGCGAATCGAGCTCCTTGAGATGGACCCGGAAGGCGAGAGGAGACAGATCACCCGACTGAAGGAAACCAGGAAAACAAGGGACAACAGGAAGGCCAAGGATGTCATGGACACCTTGAGGAGCAAGGCAGAGGAGGATGAGAACCTGATGCCCTATATACTCGACTGCGTGAAGGCCTACTGCACATTGGGTGAGATCTCCGGAGTGCTCAGGGAGGTCTTCGGGGAGTACAAGGAGGAGCCGCTGTATTAATTGCCGAAAAATACTTTCATTCTACCCTTTTAGAGAGTTTTAAATATATACAAGAGGATTATTGATTCATGCTAAACACTAGGCAGAAATGTCTTCTTTATTTTATAAAAAGATCCAAAGAATGCTCAAAATTAAAACTCGCCAAGGTTTTATTTCTTGCAAAGGAAGAGGGGGGAATTGAAAAGGGGTTCAAATTTTACAGCTTTGTCCCATATCGATTTGGACCGTATTCCTTTGAAATGTTTAACGATATTGATAATCTTGAAGATGAAAAATTGTTGATTGCGGATGAGAATATGGTGAGTTACTTTAAGGGAAGCGTTGAATTGCGACCCGATATCCAAAAGCCACTCAATCGACTTTTTAATGAGACCCGCATGATGAACGAAGGGGAATTGATGAATTATGTTTATAATAAATATCCTGACTATACTATTCTAAGTGAGATCGAGAGCAAAAAGAAATATGTAAAAGATAAAATGGGAGTATTTACAGTTGGATATGAAGGTCTTTCGATTGATGAATTTCTCATGATGTTGATTCGGGAAAAGGTCCATGTACTAATAGATATCAGGAAGAATCCTTGGAGCATGAAATTCGGTTTTAAAAAGTATGGGTTAAGGTCCTTATGTGAAAGAGTGGGTGTTGAATACATGGGTTTTACCTCCCTCGGAATTCCTCGAGAACTCAGAAAGAATTTATCATCCAAGAAAGACTATGAATTATTGTTCAAGAATTACAAAACCGTCCTTGCAGAAAGAGAAAAGGAACTCGATATCCTGAGTCAAATGGCGAAAAGGAAGAGAATTGCACTCATGTGTTTCGAAAAGGATCCTAATTACTGTCATAGAAGTGTTTTAGCTGAGGAGTTGAGGAGCCGAGGGTCAAGGGTGGAAATAAATTGACTTGGGAGAAAAAGCGGGTAACAGTGATAACCAAGGCATACCCTGAACCAAGTGCAAAATATGGGGATGTGGCCTGTACTGCCGGGATAACCGATGAAAGGGAATGGATACGCCTATATCCGATTGATATGCGGCACTTTATTGGAAAGGATAAGATTTCCAAGTTCGACATCATCGAAGTAGAGGTGAAAAAGGACAAGGACAAACTAGAAAGGAAGGAGAGCCACAAGGTTCGGTCTGATTCGATTCGTATAATTGATAGGAACCTGACCAAACCTAAGGCAGATTGGGAGGCTAGGAATAAGATTATTCTCGGAAAGCTGGATAACTCTGTTGAAGCCCTAAGAGATTCATATGATGAAGATAAAACCTCGCTTGGATTAATTGAACCTTCAATTCTCTTGGATTTCATAAAAACCGAAGAACTAGAAATATATGAAAAAAACGGGTGGTCTTTCACCTTAAACCTTGACGGGAAAGTGATTACCAAAGTTACCAAGATTCCACATATTTTCAAATACCGATTTACATGTCCCGGATGCCGAGAAGGGGAGCATATCATGCAATGTGAGGATTGGGAATTATTCGAGTCATACCGCAGTTGGGGTCCACTGTACGGAGATCCTGAAACATTATGGAAAAAGATTAGAGGAAGATTTTTCTTTTGGATGAAACAAAAACGAAACCTTTACTTTCTAATGGGTATGTACTCCCAATATCCAACCTGGTTTATCATCGGAATTTATTACCCGCCTAAAAGATGAGGGAGTACAAGGAGGAGCCGCTGTATTGAATACAATTGTATGTTGTAAAAATGGTCTTGTTCTTTATCCCAAGCATTAAGTTTTTCAGGGAGCAGAACCAACCTTCATTCCCTTCATATCATCGCGATCATGATGTACGTAAAGAGCGGGAAAAAGATGCCCATGAAGAAGAAGAGGAGGCCCACGGGCAGGAAGGGCTTGACCTCGTTTCCCCTGATTTTGGATATGAGGACTTCCTTGAATCGATTGACCGCCTCCTTATCCTCCATATCCCGAAAGAATATCTGGCCTGTCCGCATGGGGTCCACCATGGCCACCTTGATTTTGATCTTCGGCTCCTTCACATGGATGTACGTGAAATCCCTGTCGTACTCCCATTTCAATTCACCCAGGGCATCGTTGAGGTTGCTCGACAGGTGCTCATCCCGTATATTGTAGATCAAGATGGCGTTTTTGAAGAGGAACATGAAGATGATGAACAGAGGCAGGACCATGAACAGGGGGAGAATGTACAGATACCAGTTGAACTCCGGGGGATTCCCGAGGCGCGTTCCAAAATCCTCCTTCCATTCCTCTTCCAGTTCAAGGTGCTCCTCATATGCAACAAACACCTGCGCAACCATCATGAGGACGAACATGAGGATGATTACCCCCCACAGCACACTCATGGACAGAACAACGGTTTTTTTCCTAAGGTACAAGGACCCAAGCCAGATAATAAAAAGTGACGGAATTATCACAGGCATGATCATCGTCAGGTTGACATCCATACCATTCCCCTTCCGATATCGGGTGTTGTGTGTGTATATTCCTCTATTGCATCAACACCTTCCCAATGGATATTCGTTTTATAGGTTTATGTTATTTTCGGCCAAAGCCATCCTTATATTCATCACTCAAAAGGGACATAAATGTCATGAGCTCCATTCGATGCAGACCAAGTCTCTTAAAGGTATACCTAATCAGAAGATTCAGAACAACAATCCAGCTACGAAACCCATCACCACCGATCCGATTATTGCTAATGAACAACCGAAAATCAGAATCAATACTGCCTTTCGCCTTCTCTTT
>CP070726.1:1207525-1211626 GCA_020350865.1 Thermoplasmata archaeon | reverse complement strand
GGTGAGCTTTCCAAAACACTGCGCGATAAGACAAAAACGACCCTGGTTGCCATAGCAAAAAAGAAAACCCAGGAGGGGAAGAGGGACAGATGGGACATGTATCCCAACCCCGATGACAAGGACAGGCTCCGGGAAGGGGACATCGTGATACTTCTCGGAAACGATGATCAGTTCGAAAAGGTGGATGCTTTCTTGGGGACCAACCAGGGGCGGTGAATGGGCATTTAATATCCCTTTTATTACGATATTGTGGCAAGGATGTTTAAATAGAGGCCCACATATTAGGTTTGATTGTTGGCAATAAACTTGGGCCTTGCAAAATAACCTCATGCAAAGGATTTGAGATACCTCACTTTAGTGGGTAGGGGTAAAGGAAATGGAGAAACGATTAAAAGACGGCATCATTATGGCGGCCGCCATTACCACGGGGGCATTGATTGCGGGGCTCGTTATCTGGAATGTATTAGTTCAGTTGGAAGAAGATTCCGAGGAATTGGCCCTGGTCTCATTTCATCTGGATGATTCCGGGTTCCTCAACATCACATGCGAAATCGCAGATACACAAGAAGAGCAACGGACTGGCCTCATGCATCGAACAGAACTCCCTGAGGATGAGGGCATGCTATTTGTGTACGAAACTCCAAGAAGACTATCTTTTTGGATGAAGAATACACTAATTCCCCTGGACATGGTGTTCATCGACGAAGATGGTTTGGTTCTCAATGTAGAGGAGGCCCATGTGGAGACAGGGGTCTCCGATGACGAGCTCACCAGGTACCACAGCAACGGGTCCGCAATGTATGTGCTTGAGATGAATTTGGGCCTTTCCGCACAGCATGGAATTGGACCAGGAACTGAGGTCGATATTGCATATATGGATTGAATATTCAGAAATTTTCACTGCCATTCCCAAAATAGGAAACTTAAAGGGTAAATTTTATAACGGATAAGTTCACATTATTCAATGGAACATGACGATTACAGGTTATTTCGTCCTGTTTGGAACCGCGAGGGAGTACGTATGGGTCGCCCCCAAAAGATCAGCGCCTCACCCTATTGCAAGTTCATTGGTAGAGAAAAGGAGATGACTGAGGCAAAGGAGCATCTCGAATACAGCCTCACTGGAAACGGGAGACTGGTTTTTATCGTAGGGGAGACGGGTGTGGGAAAGACAAGGTTAATGGAAGAGCTGGGAACATATGCCGAATCAATTGGGGTGCTATGCCTCGAGGGGAAATGTCTGCACGGGGAAAGTGCAGAACCCTATCTGCCATTCATCCAGGCGTTCTATGGCCCTATCTCCGATAACCAAGATATCATGGACATGGATATCAGACTCCAGATAGGAGGATTCTCTGACAAGCCCGATTCCCTTGGCCTTATACCCTTGGCCTATGATATTACCCGGGAATCCATTGAAGGAAGGGGACCAAATATCAAAGAGGAAAGGGAGAGGCTCTTTGAGTCACTTTATAACAGCGTCATTGAAATATCAGAGAAAAGACCCCTTTTACTGGTGCTGGACGACCTCCAATGGGCTGATGAGAGCACGCTAAAGCTGCTTCACTATCTGGCAAGAAACATCCATGGAACCAAGGTGCTGATATGCGGTGCATACCGCCCTGAAGATCTCAATTCCAAGGGCAAGAAGCGCAGTTACTTGCCAGAGACGTTAAAGCGCATGAGAATCGAGAAATTGTTCCATGAAATCGCGCTCGACAGAATGAACGAGGAACAAACAAGGCATATGATCGAATGGCTCTTAGGAAAAAAGGAACTTCCAAGGGAATTTACCAAGAAACTGTACGAGGATTGCGATGGGAACCCGTACTTTGTTGAAGAGGTGATGAAGTCCCTCGTGAAGGAGGGTTTAATAGATGTGGATAGCTACAGACGTGAGCCAAAGATCGATACCTCCCAGATAAGGTTACCAAAAACGGTAAAGGATGTGATAGCCAGAAGAATAGACAGATTGGATGAAAAGACCAAGAACACGCTCAAATACATCTCGGTGTTCGGCAACAGTTTCTCTTTTGAGCTTTTACACCGAATCATTGATACAAGTGAAGAGGAATTAATCGATGCAATTGATGCGGCCATTGCAGCGGACATCATATGTGAGGATCTGACTTCAAAGGAGGAGAAGTACAAGTTCGACCATACACTGATAAGGGAAGTGATATACAACAGCATGAGCAGCAGCCGAAGGCGTCTTATGCACGATAAGATCGGCTGTGCAATGGAAGAGCTTTACATGGATAAAACAAATGAGGTGGTGTACAACCTGGTGCATCATTTCTACGAAGGGAAAGATACCAAAAAAACCCTGCTTTACGCCATCATGGCAGGCAGTAAGGCAGCCAATTCCTATGCCCCCGAGGACGCCATAGGCTATTACCGTATGGCCGTAGAGGCGCTCATTGTTATGGAAGACAGCGACGAGAATCAGGCCATGAAACTGGCTGTAGTGGCAAAGCTCGGAGATATATACAGTATTTTAGGGGAATGGGACACCTCCCTCAGATACCACAGTTGTGCCCTTGAGCTGAGCAGGGCATTGAAGGATGAGCTGGCCATGGCCAGAACGTTCAGGAACATAGGACACCTCGAGCAGAACCTTGGGGATTACGATATGGCTTTGGAGCACTTCGATTCGGGGCTGAAGATATCAGAAAGAGTGGGTGATCTTCATGGAATGGCAGACACCTACAGGGGCTCCGGAAGGGTATTTTGGAGAAAAGGGGAATTTGATAAGGCCATCGAACACTTTGAAAAAAGTCTGCAGATCACCCAGGGAATCAGAGACGAAAGGGTGATGGCGGCAACATGCATTGAACTGGGTAACGTTTACAGCGAGCTTTCAGACTGGAGCAGGGCGATCGATTATCAAATAAACAGCCTGAAATTACTGGAAAAGCACGAGGATTTCTACGAGATGGGCAGAAACTACAACAACATCGGTGTGACCTATGCAAGAAAGGGCGATATGAAGAAGGCCATAGAGAACTACGAGAAAAGCATCGAGCTGTCCAACAAAACAGGAAATGTGAGAATGGTGGGATGGGCCCTCTTCAATGCAGGGGAGGCCTATGCTAGGACAGGGAACTTTGGCAGGGCATTGGATTGCTGCGAGAAGTCGCTTTCGATTTTTGAAAGATTGGATGAAAAGTTGGGAATATCAGGTGCTTACATGTCCTACGGTATCATCTACAAGCTACGTAAGAAATGGGATGAAGCCATCCAGTACTTCGAAGAGAGCGTGCGCATCAGGGAGGAGTTGGACATGCCCTATAGGCTTGCAGACGGGTACTTCGAATTCGGCCTCCTTTACAAGGAAAAAGGCGATATAGAGAAGGCAAGGGAACTGCTTACAAAAGCCCTGGAAATTTTCAGCAATCTGGGTGCCAAGGAGCTGTGTAAAAAGGCTGAAGATGAGCTGAAAAGTATAAATGGCATGAAATCTTTTAAGGGGAATTAAGCGCCCAGAATACAGCCTCTTTAACGGGGAATTGTGTATGGCAACCATCGGTAAACTGACCGGCTTATCCGAATCCCATTTTGTGGACAGGGAGAGGGAATTTGCGGAATTGAAGGAGCATCTAGAGGAGAGCATAAAAGGGGAAGGCAGACTCGTGTTCGTCATGGGAGAGGCGGGGATAGGAAAAAGCAGGCTTTTAGATGAGCTCAGTATCTACGCGGAATCAAAGGGTGCAATGTTTCTTCGGGGGCGCTGTTTGTATCAGGAGAATGCAGAGCCCTATCTGCCCTTCATTGATGCTTTTGGGGAATATATATCCGGCAGAAGGCGGGCAGAGGAGGGGAAGTTTGATTTGGAGTCCCATACATCCGAGGATTTTTTTTCTATGGGCTTTGTGGGTTTCTCCAACGGATCGGATCTACCCTCAGAAATCACCACTCAGACCCTGGAGGATACCGGGGATCTTGTTCCAATGGGGCTTCTTCCCATTGACACGGAAGAGAATGGGCAGCAGTCAAAGATTCCCAAAATAGACATACACCAGGAAAGGACAAGGCTGTTTGAGGCCCTGTCACAGCTGGTTGCAGATATATCGGAAGGCCAACTCCTGCTTTTGGTACTGG
>CP070726.1:1201843-1207425 GCA_020350865.1 Thermoplasmata archaeon | reverse complement strand
GCCCTTTCTCAGAATTATTCATAACACCTTCAGATATTCAATTCAATCCACCATCCCCAATTGAAAATGGACACTCACTATTCATTAATGCAACAGTCCATAATTCCGGTGTATCAGAGCAAAATGTTGAAGTGAGGTTCTATAATGGGGATCCAGATGAAAATGGTGATTTGATTCCAGATGATACTGCTGAAATAATAGCCAATGTTACAATCGATGTTGATGAAGATACATATTCTGTAGCTTCAATAATTTGGACACCTCCCATTAAGGACACATATAATATTTATGTCTGGGTAGACCCAAAGAATGAAACTGAAGAATATTATTATCACAATAATTTAGTAACAGCAACAGAACCCCTCATGATATTCGATTGGGTGGATCAATTTGAAGATAAAGGCAAGGTTTTTTCATCAGATTATCTTATATTTCACGAGTGATATGTTATACTAGAATTCGATGAAAACGGTTCCAAGTGGGAATATGAATATGAAGCAGATATTGAACCAGATTTAGATGAATGGAATTTGAGCGAGAATGCAGCATCGCATTTTGCTAATGCTTCAGGAGGATACCTTTATTTAAATACAACCTCGGAGAATGCTTATTGGATGTATAATTACGATTGGAACGCATCTAACTCGGTTGGGACAACATTAGAGGCGAAAATGAAGGTCGAAGATATCGGTCCTAATTCTGACCTTTTCCTCTATATAAGGGATGGTTTACGCTATGAAGGAATACAATTTTTCGAAAACAGAATTCAGGGATGGTATGATTCCTCGCTTGTTTATTACATAAATACCACTGATAGAATTCATACATATCGGCTTACAGCTAAAAACACTGATTTCATGGTCTATGTTGATAATTTCCTCTGCATCAACGGGACAAATAAATACACAAGTTCCACTTCAAACAATGTCGCCCAATTCGGTGATACATCAGATTCGTCAGGATACTATAGCAATTCACTGTGGGATAATATCAGATTCAACACTTCAGGTAATTTTAAGCCGAAACATTTATCAGAAGGAATATTAACCTCTGTCGAAATAATTTTACCAAATGGCTATAAATGGGACGAACTATTAATAGATAAAACAGAGCTAACAGATACCTATATCAATATTACATTAATTGATGGAACTAGTGGCAATCCCATTCCCGGTTTTGAGAATTTAAAGGAGGAAGTAATAGATATCTCCTCAATTGACTCAAATTTACACCCTTCAATAAAACTTGTTGGTAATTTCATTGGGACTAAAGAAGAAACACCAATTTTACATTGCTGGGCACTTAATTACACCATCTCAGGGTTATGCGCCCCGGCCTCGAATTTTCATGCGAGACTATCCCCAGGCGCACCTGCCAATATCGAGCTGTTCTGGAACGCCTCTTCGGATGATGGCGGTGGCAATGACAATGTTACCGGATACACGGTGTACAAATCGATTTCGAGCTTAAATGGCGACTACGAGTTCGCAGCCTGGGTACCAGCAAACGGGTCACTCACGTATAACTGGACCGATGAGGGCGCAGGTGACGGGGACTGGAGCGATTATTTCTATCTCGTCAGGGCCAACGATACTTCCGATAAGGAGGAGCAGAACAACAACATAGTGGGCAAGTTCGTGAACTACCTTGTGGAGGACTGGAACCTGATATCGGTGCCCCTGGTTCAGTACAACACCTCCATGAAATGCGTTCTTCAGACCATAGAAGGCAATTATGTGAAAGTGCAAGGCTATCATGCTGGGAAGTCCAGGCCCTGGCTCGGTTGGCACAGGGACAAACCGCACTATTTCAACAATATTATAGAAATCGACCATAAATACGGGTATTACATCGACATGTTGAGTTCGGATCATCTCGTTGTTGCGGGAAGGGTCCCTGTCTCCACGCAGATTACCCTGAAGACGGGGTGGAACCTGGTCGGTTACCCGTCCGTAACCATCAGAACGGTGGAGGAGGCACTGTCCTCGATTTCGGGAAAGTACAACCGGGTGGAGTTCTACAATACGACCACGGGAAAGGAGGAGCCCTTGGATCCTGAAGACCTGATGTATCCCGGATATGGGTACTGGATACATGTCAAAACGGATTGTGTCTGGCAAGTCCCCATGTAACCACTCCCTCGAACACCGCACCAAACCTTTTTTATACCCGTTTCCATTAACCACCGGGAACGAAATGGTGAAGCTGGAACCTGACATGTGCATGCTGTGCGGCGGGTGTGTGGCCGTGTGCCCCGTGAACTGCATAACTGTATATGAGGCCTGGGTGGACATCGACAACGACGAGTGCACGGACTGCGGCTCCTGTGTCACAGTCTGCCCCGTGGGTGCCATGAGCATCGAGAAGGCCAGGGCGAAAGCGGCGTAATCGATTTCCGTTCTTTCGGAGGAGAGAACATTTACATTATGCTAATAAACAATCTCTTGATGGTGAGCGGGTGAAACTGAGTGATCTGGGGGAGAGGAAGGCAATCGAGCTCATCCGCGATTTCCTAGGTGAGGACGGGCGGGATTTTGCGGGAAGGCAGGACGACTGCGCCGTCCTCGAATTCGGGGACGAGTACCTGCTTATGACAACCGATATGATATCGGCCCACACCCACATCCCAAAGCAGGCAACACCCTGGCAGGCGGGATGGCATGCGGCTGCAGTGAACCTCTCCGATATTGCTGCAATGGGAGGCGAGCCCCTCTGTCTGGTCTTTTCTTTGGGTCTTCCCGGGGACTATGAGGCGGACATGCTTTCGGAACTGATTTCTGGAATGAAGGCATGCGCAGGGGAATATTCCACACCCATTGTGGGCGGGGACACCAAGGAGGCGGAAACCCTCACCATCTCCGGCTGCGCATTGGGCAGAGCGGCTGAATCCGAGGTTCTGCTGAGAACGGGCGCAGAACCCGGGGACGTTGTGGCCGTCACCGGCGATCTGGGAAAGGCCGCCGCAGCGTACCATGCCTTGAAGAGCGGCATGGACGAGCAGGCAGCCGTGAAAAACCTACTCGAGATACAGCCGAGGCTCAAAGAGGGCAGGGCCCTGGCCAGAACGGGCTGCGTGACGTCGTGCATGGACATCTCGGACGGCCTGGCCTCCTCCATATACCAGATGGGCCGGGTGAACGGAACAGGCTATGAACTGGACCTCAACACCATCCCCGTTTCCAGCGAGGCTGCGGGCATGGCCAAGATCATGGAAATGGACGTGGAGAATCTTGCCCTCTATTTCGGCGGTGATTACGAGCTGTTATTCACAGTCCAAGATAAAGGGTGGGAGGAGACAAGGAAAGTCTTGTCGGCTATCGGAACAAGGATTACTCCCATTGGGAGGGTTGTGGAGAATGAAAAGAATACACTTATAAAGGATGGCGTGCCTAATACTCTTGAGAATAAAGGGTTCGAGCATTTCAGGTGGCAACGATGAAGGAGGCCCAGTTCTGGGAGAAGGAGGGCGAGAAGGTCCACTGCCTCTTGTGTCCCCATAACTGCAAGATATCTGAGGGCAAGAGGGGCATCTGCGGTGTCCGGGTAAACGAGAACGGCGTGCTGAACACCCTGATATACGGCATGGCAACATCGGTGACACCCGACCCAATAGAGAAAAAGCCGCTCTACCACTTTTATCCGGGAACATACGTGCTCTCGTTCGGAACGGTGGGGTGCAACCTGAAATGCCTCCACTGCCAGAACCACTCCATCTCCCAGGCCGATTTCGAGGGCATGAGATTCAAGCGCCTGGAAAAGGAGAAGGTGGTGGACACGGCCAGGAGGTACAAGTGCGACGGCATCGCCTGGACGTACAACGAGCCCACCATCTGGTACGAGTTCACGTACGATGCGTCAGTTTTAGCAAAGGAAGCCGGGCTGTACACCTGCTACGTCACAAACGGTTTTATCGAAAAGGAGCCCTTGGAGAAGATCAGCCCCTATCTGGACGCCATGAACGTGGATGTCAAGGCATTCAAAGACGATTTTTACAAGAAGATATGCAAGGCCAAACTGCAACCGGTTTTGGAAACCTGCAAGCGTGCAAAAGAGCTCGGAATCTTAATTGAGCTCACTTACCTGATCATCCCGCAGCACAACGACAGCGAACCTGAAATCAGTGAGTTCTCCACCTGGGTGGCAGACGACCTGGGCGAGGACACGCCCGTACATTTCTCAAGGTTCCATCCCGATTACAAGATGCTCGACGCCTCCGCAACACCCATGAGCACCCTGGGTTTGGCCCACGATATCGCCAAGAAAGCGGGTCTGAAGCATGTGTACCTCGGCAACGTTCCCCACGGGGACTACGAGAACACGTTCTGCCCCCAGTGCGGGGAGCTGCTCATCGAAAGGGTGGGTTTCTCCACGAGAGGGCATTATGTACAGGACGGAAAATGCCCAAAATGCGGCCAAAAGATACCCTTGAGGGAGTAATCACGACCTTTTTTACCATGGAAAAATATAATACTGCTCCGACCAATTATATTATCGACCATGGCAATTCTCGACAACATCGTAAATTGGTTTACCAAACCCAAGAACATGAAGGGCATAGTCGCAATGATCGTCATCGTGATCATCCTGGCTCTGGACTTCGCCTACTGGGCCGGGGCCATAGACGTTGCCTCCTTCTCCCCGGATTCCGATGGGGAGGATGAGGGGCCAGACGAAGAGATACCGGATGATTACGACAGCGGCATCATATCCGATTCGCTTGCGCACGGACGCAAGATGTACGCCTTCCAGCAGCTCATGGACGACCCCAGGGGCGAGGGGGAGGGGGAGACCTACAACCTGTATCCGGTGCCAGTGGAAAGCAACACCTCGGAGGTCCAAATCGTGTCCGATGGGGATGGCGGCAGACCCAGAATCGACGGCGGCGATAGAAACGATGTGGACCTGTACCTGTACTCCCCCGAAAAGGATGCGGGGGGGGACTTCGAGAGCACGGACCCCGACTACGAGGGGGCATCCGCCTCCATCCAGGAAGCAATATCTGCAAAGAGGCTAGAGCCCGGAAACTGGACCCTGAGGGTGGACTGCTATACAGGAGAGGATGTGCAGTACACCATCCAGATACAGATTTTTTACGGGGGAAACGAAACAGAAGAGGAGCCGTAATTTTTTTCCAACAGACCCTAGAATCATACGGTTTCAGAACAGCTGGTGAACCGTATCATCGTTGTCCAGAACCACTGTGAGATAAAAACCCATCCAGGCCACCGTGTCAAAACCGGCCATGAGGTTGTCCTGGCCTCCCGCCACCCTCTCCATCTCCTCAAGGGTGTCATCGGGGCTGTGATAGGCATCGTACTCGCTTGCGGAGAGCCCGTAGAAGAACACGATGGGCACACCGATCTCCTCGAAGCGGTAGTGGTCGCTGCCCCTGTGTGACTGCTCCTCCACGTTCACCCCCGACACCCTTGGATATTTCAGGATGTCGTGGGCCGTTCTGTTGGTCAGCCTGACCAAATCTTCCTGCTCCACCACCTCAGGGTCCTCATCGGGCCCGATAAACGCGTTGAGAGCGAATGGTGCAGGGTAATTGATGCCGGCCATATCGAAATTGAGATAGGTCT
>CP070726.1:1196531-1201743 GCA_020350865.1 Thermoplasmata archaeon | reverse complement strand
TCCTATACCTCTTATCGCCTGTTGCATCCCATCCCTCCTCGGCCCTATGGCCGGGTAGATGTTAAAGGAGGAATGGCGCAATAGGCACTATTCTTTTACGGTTTGAAACATTAAAACACTTGCGGAGGTACTATTCTCTGCGATAAATATATCATTATACTCTGTTCTATCGTCCTGACCGCTCCCGACCAAAGATGTGATGACCAAAATCCATACCAGACACAACATAATCGTAATTAATAGTGTTCTGTTTTTCATTATCATCCATCCTTTGAGTTGAGAATTCGTTTCATCGTAATATATTTTTCGAATAGAGAATCAAAACGAAATATGGCATTCCTTCACGATCTCAGGGGTATAACACCCAATATCGCAAAATCGTTAAATAATCTGAAGACACTGTATCTTTCGGTCATAGCATATGAAAATGAAAATAACGGCCACTGTGATTTCGATTGTATTGATCTTCCTTTCATGTAACTCTTTCTTTTTAGAAGGGATTAATACCCCTAGGGATGGAGGACCCATTGAAGAGTTGAGCATAAAGCCTGAAAGGAAGGAACAAAAACTAACTCTTTCCTCAACAACTCGAGCAGGTAATGTCACCTTCACCAACGTTTCCGAGGACTTAGGGCTCTCGGGTGTGAGAGGGGACTCCTTTGCCTGGGGCGATTACAACAATGACGGATTTCAGGACCTGCTGGTGAAAGGCGGGAGGCTGTTCAGAAACAGTGGTCCCCCCGAATGGCACTTCACCGAGGTTACAGGAGAGGTCGGCTTGGAGGGCAGCGGATATGCGGTGTGGGGGGATTACAACAACGACGGATACCTGGATTTTTATGCTGCGGGACATCCATATGAATACTGGGACACGCTGTGGATGAACCAGGGTCCCCCTGACTACACCTTCATCAATGTCACGGAGAGCGCAGGCAACATGAACGATGGTATGCCGGGCCTGGCAGCTGGATGGGCCGACTATGACAGGGACGGTTACATTGACCTTTATGTTGTGAACTGGAGGGACGACGCGGACATCAGGTATCCCGATGTGCTGTGGCACAACAACGGCAACGGAACATTTTCGGATGTCACTGTTGCAGCCGGAGTCTTTGAGGGGGACAACCCCTATGCAGGCATGGGGGTGAACTGGGGGGACTACAATAACGACGGATGGCCCGACATCCATGTTTCCAACTACCTCGTCACCCCGAATTATCTCTACGAGAACAACAAGGACGGTACTTTCACGGATGTGGCATTCGAGAAGAATGCCGCGGGAGAGGCCATGGGAGGCCAGTACTTTGGTCATACAGCAGGCTCATCGTGGGCAGATTACGACCACGATGGGGATCTGGATATGTGGGTGAGCAACCTGGCACACACAACTGACCCCAGGGGCTTTTACACCGACTATTCACAGATGCTGCGCAACGACGGACCTTCCGCGGGATATTCGTTCACTGATGTGAGGGACGATACAGGTATCGAGAAGAAACCGTACATGAGCGAGGACGAGCTTCACTTCGGCATTGCATGGGGGGATTACGACAACGACGGCGACTACGACATGTTCATCCCGCAGATAAAAAACTACGTGGACTATGCCTATTCGTTCTTTTTCGAGAACAACGGGGACGGTACATTCACAGATGTTTCCGATGATGTGGGAGTTAGGGTGTGGGATAGTGACGGGGCCTGCTGGGCAGATTACAACAACGACGGTTACATCGATTTAATAACGGAGGGCAAGTATCACTATGAGGGCGGCAAATACGAGGTGAGGTTGTTTAGAAACAACGGGGGCAGCACCAACCACTGGTTAGAGGTGGAGCTCAATGCTTCAGTGAGCAATCTCGCAGCAATCGGAGCAAGGATATCGGTCACCTACAACGGCATTACACAGATGAAGGAAGTGGAGGGCGGGACCTCAGGCCACGCCTACCAGCATTCCTTGATCCAGCATTTCGGCTTTGGTAATTATCATGGTCCCGTGGACATAAGAATCTCCTGGCCGTCGGGTGAGGAGGGGAGGGTAAACAGTGTTTTGCTTGATCAGAAAATAACTGTATACGAGAACCCGGACCTCATAGTATCCAACATTACCTTCTCTGATCCAAAACCCGAGGAGGGGGATAAGGTGGCAATCTACGCTACCGTAGTGAATATAGGCCACATCAAGGCCGATTACGCAGAGATAACGTTCTATGACGGCGACATCTTATCTGAATCCATAGGCATGGACACTATAACTAACCTCAAACCTGGAGAGCAGAAGATCGCCCAAGTGGTGTGGGATACGAAAAACGAGAAAGGCGGCCATACCATCGTTGCATCCATTGGAAATTGCATACCGCAGGAATTCGATGTCAGCAATAACCAGGCAAACGTGGATATTGAGGTCAAAGAGCCCGAAGAGGAGCCTGCCGTCCCGCCCCAGCCGGAAATCAACCATCCGCCAGTGATATTGGAATTTAATTCTGAGCCTTCCGTTCTGCTTCCCGGGGAGAGCAGTGAGCTTAGTGTGACTGCAGAAGACGATGATGGTGATGACTTAACCTACACTTATCACGCTTCAAACGGGTACATCTCCGGGAAAGGCGCAACCGTTTACTGGCAGGCACCGGAAGAGGAGGGGAAATACACTGTCTCGGTTACTATTTACGACCCGAAGGGCGCAAACGATTCACAAAACCTTCAAATCGAGGTTGTGCCCAATGCCCCACCGATAATCAAGGACTTCCAACCATATCCCCTGAAAGTAGATATCGATGAACAGGAATCCATTGTATTCAAGGTGACGGTGGAGGACGAGAACGGCCTTGGGGACATAGATAGCGTGAGAATCGATCTCTCAGAACTGGGGGGAGGCGCTGCCCAGCGTATGTACGATGACGGAACTCACGGCGATTCGAAATCCCAAGACGGTACTTTTTCCTATGAGATGCCTGTAACTAAGCGCACTGAGCCTGGAAAAAAGACCCTCATAATCACTGTAAAGGACAAATCAGGAAACGAGGATGAGGTAGAAATCGAAATACACATCGAAGGGCATGAGGAAGAGGAGGAGGAAGACGGTGTTTACCTGCTCCTGCCCTTTATCGTGATGATAATCATTGCTGTTGCGGCTGTTGCCTTGGTTTTGATCTGGAGCGGTGAGAGGAAGAGAATGGGGAACTACTGAGTATTTTAGATAATAAGACTTAACAGAAGCTATCTGCCATCAAAAGACACAGATAGCCTCCCAATCACAACCTTGAAATAGACAGAGCACTTTTTCTGTCCCAATGATACCCTTCAAAGAGGTCAATGTACTGGATATCAATGCGGAGTACCTGGGTGTCCCAACATCGCAGCTAATGGAAAATGCGGGAAAGGCAACGGCCCAGGTAGCCCTTGAGGGATTCGGAATCGCAGGTAGGAAGGTATCCATTATCTGCGGACCGGGAAACAACGGAGGTGACGGCTTTGTGGCCGCAAGGCACCTGCGGGAAGAATGCCAAATCGATGTGATTTTAGTCAGGCCAAGGGACAATATCCGCTCGGATATAGCAAGGGCGAACTTCCATAAAATCGAGGATAAAATGGAGATAGTGGACGCCTCGGAATTGGACACAAAAATCCAAGGCGCCCATCTCATAATCGACGCCATGCTCGGCATAGGCATTGCCGGTGAGATGAGGGAGCCGTATCTGTCATGTATAGAAACGATAAACAGAGCTGATATTCCCGTTCTATCGGTTGACGTACCGAGCGGTCTAGGCACAAGGTATCCTGTAGTTCCAGATATGACGGTCACGTTTCATGACGTGAAAGAGGGCATGGATAAGAAGAACTCAGGTGAAATCAGGGTAGTGGATATCGGTATTCCCAAGGAGGCCGAGCAATACCTGGGCCCAGGGGAGTTCGTGTACTACCCACGACCGGAGAAGGATTCCCACAAAGGGGACAACGGAAGGCTGCTCATCATAGGGGGAGGACCGTACTCGGGTGCACCGGCCCTTGCCGGTCTTGCCGCGTACCGTATCGGTGTGGATCTGGTTCACATAGCCACCCCCGCCAAAACCTTCGAGATCATTGCTTCGTTTTCCCCCAATTTCATTGTCCACAGGCTAGGAGGCGATGTCCTCACCAAGGATGATATCAAATCAATTAACTCCATTATGAAAAAAATAGATGCCGTGATAATCGGACCTGGCCTTGGCGAGGCAAAGGTTACAGCGGAAGCGGTCAAGGCGGTGATTACTAACTGCCAAAAACCCCTGGTCATCGATGCAGATGCCGTAAAACCCACAGCAGAGGATATCAGCATCCTTAAGGGAAAGAAGGGTGTGCTGACGCCACACGCCCGTGAATTCAATATATTAAGCAGTGAGGCTGTGAAAACGGACATTGAGGAACGGTCAGAGCAGGTAAGGGCATTTGCAGAAAAAACGGAATTTACCGTTCTGCTCAAAGGAAGCTTGGATATCGTATCCGACGGCGAGCATATCAAACTGAACATCACCGGCCATCCGGCCATGACCGTGGGTGGTACCGGCGATGTCCTGGCTGGCCTGGTGGGGGGAATGCTTGCAAAGGGGGCCTCACCCTTCAATTCGGCAAGGATCGCCGCGTTCACAAACGGCTTGGCAGGGGAATTGGCCTTCGAGGGGCTTGGTCATTCGATGATGGCCTCAGATATCATCGAAAGGATACCGCCCGTATTGAAATCGTTTTTAAGGTAACGGCTCCCCGGATGATGTATTGCGACCCACTTTTCAGAAGGCATGAAATTTCATTTGAAACCCTGAGGCCATTCTTGCCAAATGCAAAATATTTCTCACAACATTAATATCACCCCAACCAATACCCTTTCTCGTGATATCATGGCAGAGCTCACCTTGTCAAAAATCGTTGAGGAGCAGATACAAAAGCCCTCTCCGATTCGGCAGATAATGAAGATGGCGGAGCGCAAAAACATCATCAATATGGGCCTGGACCCTGATGACGTCATCTCTTTCGGAGGGGGGTGGGTCAACCATGCAGCACCGGAGGAGTTCAGAAAACAGTATGTAAAGATCTGCTCTGACCCTGATGAGTTCCATAAGAGCGGAGCCTACAGCACCACGCCCGGAGACAGCGAGTTGAGGGCTCTTATCGTGGAATTCGAAAAGGAGGTTTTCGGTATCCGTGATATGACAGCCGCAAACATCATCTTGGGCCAGAGCAG
>CP070726.1:1193116-1196431 GCA_020350865.1 Thermoplasmata archaeon | reverse complement strand
GACAATGTAATATGCCTTCCTCCTCGGCCAATGTTACCCGGTATGGTAGGGGGTGAAGATGGAGAAACCAGACCCTGGTGTTTCTACCTGAGAGAGTAGTCCTCATTTCTCTTAATAAATGTAGAGAAATAATGGCACTGTTCATTCTATCTCCATTCTTTTTCATCAAAGATTGAATGAACAGTGCTGAATTCTCTGATTATTATTAATTTCTACCCGATCACCAAATTTTCGCGGGCAAAATCGACAGCATTTCTGAAGATCCGAATGCCCAGGCCTTCCCTTTCTTCAAGAACATGCCCTCTTCTTTTTGCCTCTTCCTTTTGGTAGGTCCAGTCCGGGTGGTTGGCAGGGTGATTGAATGCTTCGGGGTGAGGCATTAGGCCAAAGATTCTTCCAGAGGGATCACAGATTCCTGCAATATCTTCCATAGAGCCATTGGGATTGAATGGGTATTCTCCCTGTGCTTCTCCACCGTCTTTTCGGGAGTATTGAAGGGCAATGAGACCTTCCTTCTTCAACCGTGCGAGAGTCTTGGGATCGGTGAATAATTTTCCTTCTCCATGGCGAATGGGCATATCGATAAGATGAATGCCCTTGGTGAAAATGCAGGGGGATTTGGGATTTGCCTTGCAAGTCGTCCAATCATCTCGGAAGTTGCCTGAATCGTTGTTCAGGAGGGCAATCCTCCTGGCAGAATAGTTTCTATCGAATCCAGGAAGAAGCCCAAGATTCGCCAAGGCTTGGAACCCGTTGCAGATTCCAATGATCAATCCACCCCGGTTGATAAAAGCCTCCAATTGGTCCCAGATATTGTAACGAAACCGGGCAGACCACAATACACCGGCTCCGTGATCGTCTGCCCAGCAGAATCCCCCAATGAATACCATGATATGGTAATTGTCGAGGCTCTCCTCGCTGCCCAACTCTTTTCCTTTAATTAGCTCGTTGATATGAACCTTTTTTGCATCAGCACCTGCGAGGGAGAGGGCGTAATGGGTCTCCTCGTCACAGTTCAGGCCATATCCAGTTAGAACAAGAGCATTTGGTTTACCCAAGGCTTGTTCCCTCCATTAAAGTAAAGGGTACAAAAAAAACACTCACAAAGGCCTCCGTTCAGACAAGATCTCCAAAGGTCTCTTTCCAGGCTTTTTTAAGCTTGGAGACAGAAAGATCAATTATTTCCTTTCCATCAAGGCCTGACACTTTCAATCTGCCGTGATCTTTTAAAACGCCTATGTTGGAAAAGGGGTGTCCTTTCATGGTTTCTTCAAAGTCGTCACAGGCGTTTGGCGCAACTGTAGCAATGAAGCGCCCCCCCGATTCGGAATAGAGGAGCGTATCATTCCTATTGACCTCCTTGCATGGAATCCTGCGCAGGTCGATCTCCATCCCAAGATTTCCTGCAAAAGCTACTTGGGCAAGATGCACTCCCAAGCCGCCACGGTAAACGCCGTGCAGCGAAGCGACGAGGCCCGCAGAAACAGCTTTCTCTAATGCGCGGTAAACCGGAATAACATCCTCAGGGGAAACAGTAGGAACAATAAGGCCAATATGCCCGAAAAGATCATAGTACTCTGATCCACCAAGCTCATTACGCGTTAGCCCAACAATATAGACCCGGTCATCTGAAAGTTTAGCATCCATGGAAACGCATCTTTCAATGTCTTCGATGAGTCCCACGGCTGCGATCTGGAGGGTTTCCAATCCAGAGACTTTGTGGGTTTCCCCGAAGGCTCCTTTCAGGGTGCCATCGATATACATGCTGTCTTTTCCAGAAAGTAGGGGGATCGAAAATGCTTGGCAGGATTCCTTTAGCGCCCAGTTTGCTCTCACAAGTTGCGCTGCCTTGAGCTTTCCATCGGGATTATTCTCTGGATGGTGCTGTATGTTTGGCCAGCAGAAATTATCTACTGCCCCTATATGGTCAAGAGTTCCTCCAACAGACAGTATTCGTCTGGCTGCCTCATCCATGGTCACCATGGTCATATGGTAGGCGTCAATGCGGCTGTACGTTGGGTTGATAGCCTGGGTGAGAGCTAGACCCCTGTTTAACTTTAGAACCGGTCTTAATACTATGGCGTCGGAATGTACATCTCTCTCCCGCCCTACGAGGGGCTTGATTATGCTAGTACCCTGAACCTCGTGATCGTACTGCCGGACGACCCACTCTCGGCTGCAGATATTGGGCCTGTACATCATGGAGAGGAGGATATCCCCGTGCTCTGTTGGTTCGCCCAGCACAGGTTCTTTGAGACCTCGGAGTTCAGGAGGAATCCACTCTGCTTGAAACTCCCACTGGGGAAACTCTTTCTCCAGCAAGTCCATGTCAATGTAGGCGCAGGTTTTCCCCTCATACAAGAGGTGAAGCTTGCCGCTGCTGGTGAATCTTCCAATAACGGTGCTTTCTACATCATGCTTCCTGGAGAGTTGAAAAAACCTTTCCCTGTTTTTGGGCTTAATGGCAACGGTCATTCTTTCCTGAGACTCAGAGACCCAGATTTCCCATTGATCAAGCCCTTCGTATTTGAGCGGAACCTTATCGAGCTCAACATAACAGCCATTACTGAAGCGGGCGGATTCGCCAATAGAGGAGGAAAGGCCCCCTCCACCATTGTCAGTAATGAATTCTATAAGCCCTTCGTCACGCACTTCCAAAAGGAAATCCTGCATTTTTTTCTGGGTGTAAGGATCTCCTATCTGCACATGGCCAGCCGGCGTGTGCTCGCTGTATGAATCAGAGGCAGCGGTAACGCCGTGAATGCCATCTTTTCCCACCTTGCCCCCAACCATGATAATAAGGTCCCCCTCTTTTGTTGCCTTTGTATGGGCGGCCTCTCTTTTGATGCGAGAAGGCATGATCCCTATTGCGGAGACGAAAACCAGACACTTTCCCAAATACGATTCATGAAAAAAGAGGTTGCCGAAGGGAGTAGGAATGCCGCTTTTATTACCACCGTCCCGCACACCTTCAATAACGCCATCCAGAAGGCGCTTGGGATGAAGATGGGGCCGCAGAGGCCCCTTGTAATCCCGTGGGCCGACACAATATCCATACATTCCTGCAATGATTCTGGATCCCTTGCCAGTCCCCATGGGATCCCTGTAGACTCCAACGATTCCAGTTATAGCACCCCCATAGGCTTCCATATTGGAAGGGCTGTTGTGGGTTTCTCCTGTTATGGTGTAGAGGTAATCCTCATTCAAATAGGCTGCCCCGGCATTGTCCCAGAGAACGGATGCCACCCAGGGCATTTTCTCCTTGATGGCCAGGGTGGGCTGCTGGATACAAGTTTTAAAGAGGTTGTCCACCCT
>CP070726.1:1189334-1193016 GCA_020350865.1 Thermoplasmata archaeon | reverse complement strand
ATCCAGCCTCTCGTGGGACACCTCGATTTCCTGGAGCAGTTCATGGTTCATGTTCATCAGTTCCCCCACAGTCTCCAGGTTCAGGTTATCCAGTTCGGCTCTCGCTTTATTGACCAGGTCCATGGACTGGTCGAAGAGCTTGCCGTACTTTTCCGGATTCTGCTCACTTCTCTCCCTGACACCGGCAACAGCGGCCTTTGTGTTGGCTGTGAGGCCTGTATTGCCCATGACTATCTCCACAGGTTGTTTGAGTTTTATTCTCTCCATTGTATTGGGTCCGCCCTGGAGGTTCTTGGCAAACCAGAGCAGGCCTCCGTATGTGGAGGCCGTGTTGTCGATGCCGCTGGGGGTTCCGGCGTAGGCCTTTTCGCCTTCGTAAGCAATGGCGTTTATCCTGTCATCGTCAAAACCCAAACCGAACTCCTCGTTGAGGGCTCTGGCCATGGATACGCAGACCGCGGCCGAGGCCCCCACTCCTCCCACTGCCTTCAAATCGCCGGACAGTGTGATCTTGATGTTGTGCTCCATTGCATTGAAATCAGCCGCCTTCAGAACTCGCTCTATGGATTCCTTCTGGTGGTCGTGCTTCTCGGTCTTGTACCCGGGATTGGCCGGCCTTTCGTCCTCCAGCACCCCGCCTGCTCCTGCCATGGATCCGTCGGCCCCCGAAGGTGTCAGGTCGTCCGTGGGCTTTACCACCGCAACCGTCCTGTTTCCCAGTGCCGAGGCTATGGCGGGAATGCCGTACACCACAAAATGCTCGTTGAACAGAATCACCTTTCCAAAGCCGCTGCCTTCACCCATTTGAGGCCCCCCTTTTGTCTTATCAAGCACATATGTACTAGTTCGTTTTTTAGGGTCTGGTGCGAGTAATGGTTTAGTTAATATATTAAGATTACGTCCGACCATCGTCGAAGATTTAGGAGTTACAGATTATTAAATTGCTGAAGGAATGACTATTTGACTCTTTTGTAGCGCCATTTAATCTTATTGCCACAGTGAATACAGTATTTAGCATGCAGGGAGGAATTCTTCTTGCACTTTCTGCATTTTTTCAAACCGGTTTTCAATTGGTCCTTGGTGTAAAAATAACCAATCAAGATATAGAAAATCAACATAACAATTGTCGCCCACAGAGGTCGAGCACCCGATTCACCTCTCAACCAGGAGCCTATAAAAATTACAAGATAGATGGCCATAGCAATAGTTGTAAATATTACTGATTTCTTCATCCACGATGGTAATTTATGATAAGGGTTTCTAAATTCCTTATAAGGAATATCGCATTGTTCACAGACCTGCTTTTTCTTTCTTATTAGCTCCCCGCAGTTACCGCAGTACCTCTTGGCCATGTCCCCACACAACTTTTAGTTAACTCAACTAAAGTGAGCATTACGTGATATGTAATAGGGAAATAAATTAATTTCCCCAACCAAACCTTTTAAACCATCCGAATCCATCCATCCCGCGATGCAGCCAAAGAAACTCGAAAAGGGCTCGAAGTACACCGGCTCCCTCCCCGAGGGCTGCAGGTACTGCCGCCAGGGGCGAAAGATGGTGCTCCTGGTTACAGGCCTGTGCAGGTTCAACTGCTTCTACTGCCCGCTTTCGGCCAGGAAGAAGGGCAAGGATGTTGTCTATGCCAATGAGAAGCTCGTGGAGAAGGACGAGGACGTTTTGTACGAAGCGAAAACAATAGATGCCCTGGGCTCGGGAATCACCGGGGGGGACCCCCTTGAGATTCTGGACCGCACCGTCTAGTACATCAAAATGCTCAAAAAGGAATTCGGAGAGGAGCACCACATTCACCTCTACACCGCCTACACTCCAGATAAAGAAATCCTGGAAAAACTGAAGGATGCGGGGCTTAACGAGCTGAGATTTCACATCCCCCACAACCTCTGGGAGAAATTCACTGGCTCGGATTACGAGAGGGCAATATCGGATACATTGAAAACAGGCATGAGGGTGGGGGTGGAGCTCCCTGCCCTCCCCGATCGCACAGAGCAGCTGAAAAAGCTCGCAATTGAACTGGATACACTGGGCGTGCACTTCCTCAACCTCAACGAGCTGGAATACTCCGAGACCAACTGGGACGCCCTGAAGGAAAGGGGCTACGAGATTCGGAGCGAGACCTCCAATGCCATCAAGGGCAGCCAGTGGGTGGCAGACGACATCCTGAAGAACTTGGACACGAAGATGTCACTGCACTACTGCTCGTCCAGGTTCAAGGACGGGGTGCAGCTGAGAAGGCGCATCAAAAGAAGGGCCAAAAACACTGCAAAGGAGAGCGATGTCATAACCGAGGAGGGGCTGTTCATCAAGGGCGTGGTTGAGTGCGATGATTTGGAAGGGGAGTACAAACGGATAAAGGGAAGGTTCAAAATCCCAGATGAGCTGATCCACATCGATTCAGAGAAAAAGAGAATCGAGATTGCACCGTGGATTCTGGAGGAGATCCACGAGGATATCATATTTCCGTGCTATATTGTGGAGGAGTACCCCACTGCCGATAGGCTGGAGGTGGGCAGAAGGCCCCTCAAGTGGCCGCAGCCAGGGTAAGATTCCATCCAGGGCCGTATTGTAATTCTTACAATAAAAAATCAGTACCGTGTGGCGGAGCCAACAGGCAGATGAAGGAGGGAGAGGCCTTCCACCTTGGTATGAGGACATGCGGAGCGCATGTCTTCGCGGTAACGGCCTCTTTACTCCCTGTTCCCTGGCCTTTGTCCGGGATTTTGGGCAGAGGCGGCAGGTCGCTGTCGACTCCGACCAATAAACAATTGATTACTCCCCTTAAAAAGGTTCTGCGGGAATACCCAGGGCGCTCCCGAAAACTATTTTTAATGGCAAGGTTCATATATGTGACATCGGTTCGGTCGGTTCTATGAAGACGAGCGGGAAAACTTGGCAGGCCGCCTTATCAATTGCTCTGATTTTGCTTTCGGTATTTCTAACAGGGATGACCAATCATCTATTACCGGTAACCAGGGGGGAGGGCAGCGGTGACTACCCGCCCCCGGCCCAGGGGGACTGGCAGATTGCCTCCGATACCCTCATCACCGACGAAGACATCGAGGTTTCGGGGAACATCACCGTAGCTCCGGGCGCCAGCCTGACCCTGGACAACTCCGCACTGACAATCAATGCCAGTGACTACGGCAGCGCAGTAATTCGGGTGAAGAACGGCGGGGAGCTTTATGTCATCAATAATTCGGCAATAACCGAAGGGGAGAGCGGGGTGAACTACGATTTCGTTTTCGAAAACGGCAGCCGCGGGCTCATTGCCAACAGCACCATTGAGGACTGCGGCTGGAACGATGGAGGCACTTATCAAAGCTCGGGGGGCATCCTGATTGTATCGGATAACGTCACCATTGAGAACTCTGCAATACAGAACTGCTACATCGGCATCATGGTGTACAATTCTTCCCCCGAAATAAGGTACAACACCATAAAGGACAATCAAAAACAGGGCATAACCATCATATCGAGCTCACCTTCGATTACGGGCAACGAGATCGCCACAACACCTGTGGGGGTATATGCCATCTACTCCGAGGTTACGTTCATCGATAACGAGGTTAAGGACAATGGCGACGGCATGGTCCTTTACTACTCTGTTATCGACATTACAGGCGGCAAGATAACTTCGAACAGCAGGGAGGACTGCACTACAGGT
>CP070726.1:1179644-1189234 GCA_020350865.1 Thermoplasmata archaeon | reverse complement strand
CAGGCGGTAATTCCACCAAATTCCAGTTCACTGGTGAGGATGACATCAGGCCCTTGTATTACGGTGAGCATGCCGTGATTCGGGTGAGCAACTGGGTGGGAAAAACACTGGTTCTGAACCAGCAGGAGGTTTCCGACGAGGAGAGACCCATTCAGCCTGTTAGAATCGCCCATCACCACAACGGCAACTGCGGTGAGCTGCAGGATCTGACCACTGCCGCGGCGAGAACAGCCCTTATTCCGGCAGCGCCCATAATGCTGCTCGGTGAAGACCATGTCTGGATAGAATTCTACGAAAACGGGTGGCACCAGTGGGACAACTACTGGAGCGACGGTGGCAGCGTAATCGACAACTTCGACAACTACTGGGTGGGCTGGGGCGAGAGGGGCGGCTCGGGCATACTGAAGTTCAACGGCGACGACGATACCTGGGAGGTGACCGACCAGTACATACCGGAGGAGGACCTCAGCTATGTCACAATCAGGGTGGTGGACATCGACGGCGACCCTGTGGATGGTGCCAGGGTGCTGGCGTTGAGTTACTGGCTTTCGGTCAATATCGAGGGATTCCAGGTGGATATACCCTTCCCGTGCATATGGAACTACACGGACGCCAACGGGGAAACACTGTTCAAACTGGCCACCCAGGAGAGACCCGGAGGCAACCACAATTTCACGTTCAAGATCATCAGCAAGGTGGGGAGCGCAGAATCAGGCAAAGAGGAGTTGGAACACGGCCAGGATTACTATTTTACGTACCGCCTGGAAGGTTCCGCACCCAACCCAGAGCTCGACCATGACCCCCAGGTCAACCCGGACCCCCCCGATCCGAGGTACAAGCTCGGGATAGATTACCAGGTTGTGAAGGGCGTACAGCGACCCAGAAACCTGCTCACCGGCCACTACCATCCGGAGGAAATACCCCCTCATGAGCCTCCCCAGTCCCAAGTTCAGGATTTTGTCGGCAACCATGTGGACTCCTTCATTGCCACCGGCCAGGCATTCACCAACTTCCTTCGGGGCGAAAGCTTCGAGTCCTACGAATTCTTGGAAAACTCAAATTCAAGTACCTTCGAATTCGTTCTCACCGAGGATGATGATTGGTACCTCGTGCTTTCAAACAGGGATGGCATAGAAACCACCAAGGTTGTCCAGTTGGACCTGGATCTGCTTTACATGCCCTCTCCTTACAGTGTTAAGATCGTTGATCCGGTCCACGGCTCGCAACTGCAGATCGGCGACATCATCCCAATTTCCGGCATCCTGTCCAACGAGGAGGAGCTGACGAGCCTGAGGATAAGCACTGATTCGGGCAGTACCTGGTTCTACCTCAGCCCAAACGGCAATCAATGGTCATATAACTGGGATACGGCTTCACTGGATTTGGGCTGGTACACCATTGTGGTTGAGGCCACCTTCGGGGCTGCCCAGGATTTCGATTCCATTGACGTGGAGCTCATGGACCTAGAGCCCCCTGACCTGATAATCTCCGAACCTCCGGATTACTCGGAGTTCAACATCGGAGACGTGGTGAGAATTGCTGGGACCGCGACAGACGACATGACAATCACGTCTCTGGAAATGAGCACCGATGGAGGGGGAACATGGATCGATATCATCTCTGGTCTATCAGGGGGCTATTGGTCGTCCAACTGGTATACATCCTCCCTGGAACCCGGAAGCTATGTTGTCCAGGTGCGGGCCTCTGACGGTAACAATGAGCAACAGGATTCTGTCCACATCGACATTTTGGATAGCAACCCGCCAAGTGTCACCATCTCATCTCCCGCGAACAACTCGAAATTGAATGTGGGTGATGTGATCCCCATCGCGGGCGAGGCCGAGGACAACAGGAACATCACAAGGCTTCAACTGGAAATCCATGGTGAAGAGAGCCCCGTGAATGTCATATCCAGTCTTAACAACACCAAATGGACCCACGAATGGGATACGGCGGGATTATCTCTAGGCTGGTACACCTTGACAATCAACGCCTCTGACGGCACATACAACTCCTCCCATTCCATTGATGTCGAGCTTATAGATTCGGAGGCCCCGGATATTGCCATTAACTACCCGGAAGACGGTGCCACCATAGGAATAGGAACCAGTATCATAATAAAGGGTGTGGCCTCCGATAACGTGGGAATTACGCAACTCGAGTTGGCCACGAAGGGAAGCGATTGGGAGGACATTCTCCACAGCCTGAGCGGCGGTCAGTGGTCGTACGAGTGGAGCACTGAGGGATATGCCCTCGGAACCACAAACATCAAGCTCAGGGCATCTGACGGCATATTTCAGTCCAGCGATACCATCTCAGTTGAGCTGGTGGATGCAACACCACCCCTGCTCACCATAACGAATCCAGCACAGGGCCAGGACATCAACTCCGGGGATGTGGTGACCGTAAGCGGCACGGCCTCAGACGACTTTGCGGTACCTGAGCTCAAGATCACTTTCGACAGCGGTGCCACATGGGTGGACATCCTCCCCTCCCTATCAAACGGCGAATGGTCATATACCTGGGATACGGCAGGGCTGCAGTTGGGGAGCCTTACTTTGAAGGTCACCGCAGAAGACGGTGCCAATGAGCCTACGTTTGACCAAATTACGGTGAACATCAAGGATCTGATGATGCCTGAGCTTGAAATCACCTCCCCTGAAGGGTATTCGGAATACGACACAGGTGCGGTCATCCCAATCATGGGCAGGGCCTCGGACAACACACAGCTAACAGAACTTCGGATCAGCACTGACAACGGCAGAACATGGAGCGATATCCTCCCGGAACTGAGGAACGGCAGATGGCACTATGACTGGGATACAGAGGACTTGGAGAGCGGCACGTATGTGGTGCGCGTCAGGGCCCATGACGGCACATACGAGGTGGAGGAATCCGTGACAGTGGTGCTTGAAAAAGAAAAAGAGGAGGGCGGAGAGGAACTTAACCTTTCCCTCATCATATTGCTCCTCCTAATCGGAGTGATATTGATCATAGTAACCGTTGTTGTGTTCGCAGTCAGTCGGGGACGAAAGAAAAAGGAGTTCGCACCTTACGAGCAGAAGCGATATTAACGATGATTATAGACATTATTTTGAAATACCTTCATTGCTTTTCAACGGTCTTTAAGTAGAGCAATAGTGAGGCCTCCTGCCTTGTGAAGCCTTTTATACGCTTCAGGCTGTTGACGTCCCCCTTTTTCATGAGCATCAAGGTGAGAGGATGGCCCCTGGTCATGAGGTGGATCTTCCTCAGGGCATCAGGGTCAATATTGGGTGTTTCGAGCAGTTGCCTGCTCCCCTCCATATCCAGTCCTTTTATGGTGATCTCGGCTATCTTCCTTGCGCCCACCTCGCTCTTATCGTAGAACCTGCAGTAGAAGGGGGTCGTGTCCATGGCATTGAGCATCAGTTTCAGGTTCTTTGCCTTGGAGGCCATATTGCACAGGTAGGAGAAGAGGTCCACCACATCCTCAGAGGCATTGAAATAATTGTCGAAGGCTAAGATGACCTCCTTTCCCCGAAGGGCCTTGTCCGCCACCTTTGCAGCCTCTGGGAGCCCTGGTTCATCATGGGAGTCAAGGTAAGAGGAGAGGCTTAAATCCCCCATCTGGGAAATGAATTCCGACAGCTTGGCAAGGATATCCCCAACCGTATCTGCATCTGACATCTGATACCAGAAGATGTGCCTCTCATCCTTGAAATCCCTGAGCACATCTGCCATCAGGGCGCTTTTTCCTATGCCGATGCTGCCGTAAATGACAACAGTGTTGGGCTCATTTCCGGAGAGCCATTTGCTGATTTTGGCCCTCTCCTTCTCCCTGCCAATGAACTCCTTTGGCCACGATATCTCCCCTGCCACAAAGAACTGGGCAGGGGCCTTTCTTACGGGTTCGTCTTCGACATCCTGCAGTAGGGAGCTGGCGTGGATGATGTCTTCGTCGGAGAGGCTCATGACGAGTCTCAAGGGGGAAAATTGGGTCTTCAATGAGGAGTTCACCTTAAAGAGCTTCATCTTCACTATCTGACCGTCGACATTTTTCAGGAACACATCCCAGTCCATAACCCTTTCCCTCAGGTTCCTTGCCGAAAGCATGCCCTCCTCCGTGAGGAAATAGGCCTTCTGCCTTCTGGTCTTTCCCTCGATGTGAGACAGTCTCTCAAAGACATAATCCATTTTTTTGAGCCTGTTCATGGCCCTCGGCACGTGGTTCCATCTTATGCCCACACCGTCGGCTATGCCTCTCTGGGTGATGGCCAGGGGGGCCTCCCGCAGTTCCCTGGCCTTGAGATTCTCCAGCAGATGAAGCAGGATTCTCTCGTTGATTGTGAGGCGGCCTTTCGTACCGCCTTTCCTGTTGCTGTTTGATCCGGAAATTACGGGTTCCTCCTTTCAGTTTTTACACCCCCAAAAATCACTTGGGATTACTTAAGGGTTGTTCCTCATATCTGTTCCGGGTAAAAGGCGGCAAGGAGCAGTATGAACTGGAAAAATATCACACCCACCCTCGTACCGGTCCTTATGTAGTTCCAGAAGGCCTTCTCGGTCATCTGCCTCAATGTCAAAAACCAGGTCACAAACAGGAGGACAGCGAATCCGGTTGCACCGAGTAAAAATACCGGGTCGTAGTAGAGCGATGGAAGTATGTTCCACCTGAAAAGATACGGCGCGGGATAGATCACCGTGTAGCCGATGTAGAACAGCACGGCAAGGTACATGGACCTTTTCGCACCAATGCGCACAGCCACGGTTTTGAAGCCGGCCTTTCTGTCCCCTTCCACATCCTCCGCACCCACGATGATCTCCCTTCCTATCTCCATGACAAATATGCTGATGGTCAGGGGAGCCATGGCAATAATACCATCCGCAGGCTCCATGGCCACTCCCCCGTAGAAGGGGATAATGGCCACACCGTAGGCCACCAGAATGTGGCCCCATATGTCCCACCCCTTTCCCCAATTGTTGTAGACTATGCCAACGATTGTCAGGGAAAGGGCCACACCCCCCGCCGAATAATTGATCACTCCCCGGTGGAAGTCGATGAAAAAGGCCAGGACAGTTCCTCCGAACATCATGCCCAGCCCTGTCCATTTTGCGGTTTTGGGCGATATTGCACCGCAGGGAACAGGTTTTTGGGGCCGGTTCACCTTGTCAGATTCCAGGTCCGTATAGTCGTTGTGTACCATTATTCCTGTGTACACCAGCGGGGCCCAAGCGATCAAAGCCAGCCAAAACGAAATGGGGTCCGGGTCGTTGTTGACATTCAGTGCACCCACCGCTGCACCAAAGGCACTGATGAACAGGATGGGGGGCCTGATGATCCTTATCCAGGCTTCGAGTTTGTTCATTAAAAACCGCCTTAATCATCCCACGGGCTGTCTTTTTTTACCTCTGCCTTTATCTTTTGGACTGGGATATCTCTCCTTTATCTCCTCTATCCTCTCCAACAGGTTCGATTTCAATTCCTCCCCAATGAAACTTCCCCTGTACTCATCCACCTTCGCGGCTATGGCGATCTTGGATGCCAGGGCCCTTGCTATCTTGCCTCTCTGCCAGTACGGTGCTCGGTGTATAAGTGGCTGCTGGAAGATGATGCCGTGTTTGGGGGGCTTTGCACCCTCCCGAAGATGTCTGAACATAGCCTTCTCTGCTCCCAGCATCTGGATGGTGCCCGAGGGCAGTTTTGAGAGCCTCGCAAGGCCACCGGCCTTGGCAATGAGTCTTGCACCTATAACAGGCCCCACAAGATGGGAAATATTTGAGGCGCTCTTCTCCATCTCCTCCTTAATATAATCCTCCAGCCCCTGTCTTCTTTCGTGGATGCTTAAAAGAACCCTGGCAAGCTCCGAAATAGGACTGATATCCAAGGCAACCTCCCCCGCTCCCTCCTTCAGCTCCCCTTTTTCCGTTTTGAGCACCAGTTCGATGAACTCCTCATCCTTCACCATCCTGGCATGCGAAGGGAAATGGAGGGCATACCAATCGTGCAGCCGTTCGGAGAGCAGGTTGGCGGTCTGAGTGAGGTCGTCCAGGGCGTTCACAGCCTGTGCAATGTTCTCATCGGCACCTGCAGGCGCCCTGGATTTCTCCCTGGCAACCGCCATCATGGCCTCGTGGAGAATGTCGCTGGAAAAACCGAACCCCCCAGGGTCGAGGAATGGGGTTTCACCCTCGGTAAGCTCGCCGCCCAGTTGTGTCAGGCGCTCCTCAAGCACCAGGAATTTAGACTGCCCATCAGCCAGGGCCCGCTCCTCCTCCAATATTTCGGAGTCTGCCACAACCCTCATGCGCTCCGCCACCTCATGGGCATCCTTGGGAAAGAGCTTGGATTTGACCACTGCATCGTCCTCGTACAGAAAAGTGCCGAACCAGGTGGTAAACATCATCATGCGTCATTCACCTCTATCAGCCTTCATCTTGTCCATCAGGCGCTTGAGGGCTGTGATATCGTTCACCTCTATATGCTCAAGGCTCAGCAGGCGCATGCCCAGGGAGTCAACCCCGTAACCGAGTCTTGCCAGCTGCTTGCCCTTCTCGGAGATGATGAGGTCCTTTTCGTTCTCTGCAAGGATGTTGGCAATGTCCTGTATAACTGCGAGGTTCTTTGAGAAATCGTCTGTCTTTGCCTTCATGGAGCCTAAAAGCCCCAGTATTATGGATTTCTTGTTCTTCACGTACTCCTTGGTGGACATCCTTTGCTCCATGTTCTTCTTGACGAAAGGGGATATGAACTCCACCCCGGACGGATCCCTGATGTCGATGGTTATTGTGGTGGAGGTTATATGAACTGACAGCATCTCCTCCTTTTGCGATAGTATGCACTCAACGGAGCCGTCGCTCATCACGTTCCATAGCCTTAATACCTGCTCGAGTTCCTTCATTCCTTGCCTTTCTCCTGCTTCAACAGGGTGATGCTCAGCGCAATATCGCCATCCAGGGTGAGGCTCTCGAACTTCAGTCTCAGTTCGGTCTCCTTGTTCTCTATCAGCTGCATCAGGTCCTCTGCTGATGGAAGTTTTTCGTAGACCTTCCCTATGGCTTCGATAATGTGCCCTGCTTTTTCACTAACATCTTTCGTTGGATTCATGCAATCACCGTGGCCAAAAAGGAATAGAAGTATTTAATCCTGATTACAATCGATGAGAAACGGCTTTATAATACAGAGTTATTATACCGCTCGATAAGAGGGGAGGCAATTGAAAATCGAATTGTTCTACAATCCCACATGTCACGTCTGCCCCATTGCCAAGAAGATGGTGGCAAAGGTGGTTAAGAAATATCCACAGGTGACTTATGAGGAGCTCAATGCCTTCGAACATCAGGAGAGGGTTCTGTCACTTGGATTTCAAATGGTCCCTGCAATTGTCATAGATGATGAGGTATGGCATGCAGGGGGTCTTCCCGACAAAAAGGCCCTTAAAAAAGAGATAAAAAGCCGACTTGCCAAGGGGTGATTTCACATGAGCAGACTGTATTTCGTTTCTGCGCGTTCAGAGGAGTTCAGCTATGCCGCCTCCATGGTTGCAAAGCTCGAGAGGATGCTCGATAAGATGAAACTGTCAGAATATATCGATAAAGGGGATTATGTGGCTGTGAAAACGCATTTTGGCTCGGAGGGCGGTCACAGGATCGTAAGACCGATTTTTCTTAGAAAGGTGGTGGAAGCAGTGAAGGCTGTGGGTGGAAAGCCCTTTGTCACCGATACCGTGCGCCTTGAAGGTCTCGATTATCTGGAGGTCGCCAACATGGAGGGCATCAACCATCTCTCGGTTGGGTGCCCGGTTGTTCTGGCGGACGGCATCTTCGGGAAAAACAGTCAAACCCGGAAGGCGGGAAAGATACTCGGGGAAATCGGTATAGCCTCGGAGATATACGATGCCCATGCCATGGTGGTGGTGACCCACTGCAAAGGGCACATCCAGTCCGGTTACGGGGGAGCCATAAAGAACCTCGCCATGGGGGGCATTGCCTCCAAGAACAGGGAGGGGAGGCCCGAGAGGGGCAGGGTTCATTCCGTAGATACACAGCTCAAATGGTTCGAGGATAAATGTGAGCTGTGCGGTGACTGCGTGGACATCTGCGACCACGATGCTCTGACCATGAGCGACGCAATCGAGATAAATCACTTCATGTGCCACAAGTGCAGGCGTTGTGTGGAGGTCTGTGAAAACGATGCCCTGTTCCTACCGATTTCGGAGGACGAGTTCCAGATGGCCATGGCAGAGTCTGCAAAGGCGGTTTTGGACACGTTCGCCAAAGACAAGACAGTGTACCTCAACTTTCTCACCGAGGTCATACCCCACTGCGACTGCCACCCGCACAGCGACGTGCCCGTTATTTCCGACCAGGGCATAATCGGAGGGGACGACATAGTTGCCATTGACAAGGCCTCCCTGGACATAATCGAGGGGGCGGCCAGGGCCCCTGATTCCAAGGCCGATAAACTCACCCCCGAAGTGGGCCTGTTCAAGGGTCTGACAGGCAGGGACCCGTACGTGCATGTAAATTATGCTGAAACACTGGGATTGGGAAAAACCGATTACGAAATGGTAAAGCTCGGTTAGATTAATTGTTTGTGTGAAAATACGTTTTTGTTGGATAAGGCCGAAGGGTTGATGGACCATTCGATGCTCTTCTTCTAATTCTATTATATGTATATGCTTATACTATGAATATAGATGATTATTTGATAGTTGAGGGGTGGGGGGAACAGAAATTAAACCATATCGAAAATATGTCGCGATCATTGGGTGGTCTTGTTCTCAATCAAGCACGGCATCCAGTTCTTCCATACCCCGCTCGAAGCGCTCGATCTTCTGCGAAACCTCCTTTGCATGGGCAGATGTGAATGAAACGCCGTCCTTTGCCTGGATGGTGCCCTCCACTGTGGAACTTTTCTGCATCTCTATGCGCTTTGCCGAAACATCTCCTTTCACCTGCGCCTGGTCCTCGATTCTGGCCAGACCCTTGGAGGAGATATTGCCCGATATCACGGCTTCGCTGCCGATGGTGATGCCCTTGCCAGTGTCAATGGAGCCGTGAAATTTCGTCTTGCCGCCGATCTTCATGGAGCCCGAGATATAGTAATTGCCGAGAACCCGGCAGTTGTCCCCTATTCTGGCATTGCCTTTTATTTCGGCCCTCTGCAGGGTGATCTCGGAATCGTTGGGCACGAAGAGGAAGTCATCCGAGATGACATACTCCTCGTCCTCCGCATCCAGCTCCGAAAGGATCATCTCCACCTCCTGGCTCTTCCCCTGTCTTAAAAGCTCCATGATATAGAGGAAGACGTAAATGACCAGCGAAACGGGGCTGCGTACATTGATCCAGCCCTTGGCCTCGAACTTTCCAATCTCCGCAGAATCGGAAAGCTCCAGATCCTTGCCCACGGAGAGCTTGCCTTTCACCTTTACCTTGTCTGCCAGATAAACGTCCTTCTCCCCCTTCACATCTCCTTCAATCTGCGACCACATATCCACGTGGATGTCGCTTCCGGCGGAAATATCACCCTTTATTCTGGCTTTCTCACCGATGAACACCCTGCCCTCAGTGATCACACCCAATCCGAAATCGGCCCTGTCACCGATGAT
>CP070726.1:1174386-1179544 GCA_020350865.1 Thermoplasmata archaeon | reverse complement strand
TGACAGGAAAGACACAATGGCAGGGGGCTCCAATCGGAAATGTCAATATGACATTCGTGGCTGTCAGATATGAGGGAGGTGTAAATAACTCCGCAGAATCGGGGCCTGCCGGGAATTATGTTGTGGATCTCATGCCGGGCGAATATCGTATCATCGTCAACCATAACACAACCGAGAACAACAAACCGGTGAGATACGAATATAACTTTGCACTGCACCTGGATGTGGGTGAGGGCTCAAGGGCAAGGGACATCAACCTCACAAAGCATGTCAAGATCAACGGCTCGGTTGCCGGGACAACCGAGAATGTCACCATCAATTTCGAACCCCTGGAAGACGGGGAAGATGAGACCATAACTGCAACCACAGTGAACTCGAGTTTCGAACTGTACCTCGAATCTAGTGAGTACAACCTCTGGATAGACCATGAGGCCGACGCGGCTACACACTATGTGTACCTCAACACATTCGACTTCTTAGAATCGCAGACCCTCCAGCTGAATGTGTCGCTTGGGGTGGAGGTGATAGTCGAGGTCCGGGATGATGATTCAGACAAGGGCGGAATCAATGTGAGCTTCTCAGAAGACGGCATGCGCACCGTAAAATCCGATTCTGGCGGCGATTTCACCGTATTTTTGCCCCCGAACCGCACCTACAATGTGACAGTCAACCAAACGGAGGAAGATGATGACGGCCTGTTATGGTACACTTATTCGGGCGCTCAGGTTGTTAACACCTCGACCGTTTGGGATTTTAATATCGATTTGACGAAGTACGGTCAGATTTCAGGCGCGGTCTTCATCGACTACAATGAAAACGATGCGCCGGATCCGGAAGAGGTACTTGACAACCTCACAGTCATGTTCGAAAGTGCTCTGCACAACGTGACAGTTACAACGGACGGGAGCGGTGTATACGGTGCCTTCCTATTGGATGATATAAAATACAACATCACCGTAAGCGGGGATTTCCCCATTGTTGATGAAGAGCTCAACCGAACGTTCAAAATAAGGGATAATCCCCATGACTTCGCCGTCACCCCTCTGGATCTCACCATCAGCGGTCAGACACTGTTGAACGAATCGCCAATAGGTAACACGGTTTTGTACTTCTTTGCTGAAAGCGAGGCTGCTAAAAACGGCAGCGCAATATCAGATACCAGCGGACATTTCTCAATCGAGCTTCCATCCGGTGAATATACGCTCTACGCAAAGAAGGCCTCTGGATCCGACGTTTTCGTCTATTTTGGTCAGATCTCAGCAAAGCCCAGGGAAACCAAGGAGCTGGAGATTATGCTTGAACCGGGATTGAAGGTTTCCGGTCATGTCTACTACATCAATTCCACTGAACAGAACCACAGCGCACAGGTCACTGTGGAGTTCAAAGATGGCGGAACAGTCACGACAGGGTCCCTTGCCAACGGCCAGTTCGAGATATGGCTGCCAAAAGGGACCTACAATCTCAGGGCCGAACACTCCACCTTCGAATACAATATGTCAATGGAATACGGGTATTCCGGGGAAATGAGGTTGGAAAACCACATGAACCTGTATGTGTTTTTAGACAAGGAAAGGGAGTACGGTGTTGAGCTGGAATGGCTTGAGGGCGAGGTGGCGGAGATTGCGCAGAACAAAAGCACTATTTACCGAATGCGCATTGAAAACACTGGCAATACAAAGGAGACCTTCGACCTCTCGAGAACGGGGGTCGCCACCTGGAACATCACCTTTAATTCCTCAATCACCCTTGACATCCATGAAAGCAGGGAATTTGAAGTGCACATCACCGCTTCAACCATTGCGAAGGTGGATCACGGCAAGATCGAGATCTCAGCCGTGTCCCGAAACGATCCCAATACCAAAGACTCCGTTGAAATAGAGGTGAATATCACACAGATCTTCAAGGCAGCCAACATCACCTTGGGCGATGAACCCATAACGGCGATCAACAATTCCCTGGTATACACGGTCAACGTGGAGAACCGCGGTAACGGGGACGAGAACTTCACCCTGAGTTTATACGGTGTGCCGGCCGACTGGGACGCAACGTTGAAGGAGACCGAGCTCGCACTGATTGGCGGGGAGATAAGAAGTGTTCCCTTGACGATAAACATATCGTATACAACCACCACGAAGAGCGCCCTGCTTCGCATAGAAGCCAAGTCCGCATCCAACAAGACGACGGTATGGGAACTGGATGTGACCCTGGTCAACCTGGAGCTCGGGGATGAAGATGTTGAGATAACCGGAGAGTCGGTTTCGGAGGGGCCTGTGGACACCTCAACGATTCCCGGGTTCGAGGCACTTGCCCTGCTGGCAGCCTTGATTGGAGCAGCAATCGTGTTGAGAAGGAGGCGGTCACCATGAAGCGGTTCGGTAGTACCAAATGGATGATTCGTACAGGCCGAAACCTGTGCCTCGCAGTCCTTCTGGTATCACTCTTTTTTATTGTTCCCTGCAGTGTTATGGCACAGGATTCGGATGTACACGTGTTCGTAACAGGCCCCGATACCCTACCCATAAACACCACCGTGGAATACACCATCCGAATAACAGGTGGGCCTGCTGAGGAGAGCGGTGGCAACTGGAGCTTTGTTGCACGGATGCAGGCCGAGGAAGCCATACCCATTGGAGCTGAGCTGGATCCACAGAACGCCACATCGGAGGAAAACATCTTCGTTTTAAATGTCACCACACCACAACATCCCCAGCAGATTACGTTGATCGTTAACGGTTCCTCCTCCACAAACGACACCAATATCCAATGGAGCGGCGAGGTCTTCAAGGATGTCACGGTATTCGAGCCCTATATAGTCAATATCACAGCCACTGTAAGGAATCCCGGTGTTGCCGATGTTTCGGGAGCGGTCGTTTCCTTTTATGTGGACGGTAATCTGATCGGCAACAGGACAGTGGATGTCCTCGCCAACAGCACCGAGAGTATCTATGTGGAATGGGTGGCCTCCACCAAGGATGAGGGCGAGCACATAGTGGTGGTGAAGCTCAATGATAACGGGGCACTCTTGGAGTTCGACTCCGGTGACAACATCATCCGCAGGACAATCTATGTGGGCGAGAGACCAGAGAGGGAATTGCATCCCATAATGTACTTCAGAAATGCCGGCCTCTTGTTCACATTGATCACCGTGTCCGTTCTCTTCGCTGCAATAGCCTTTTTAATGCGAAGAAACACCATTCGCGGCAGGGGTTACTACACTCCTGGCCAATCCAGTGTCATGTACTTCGAAGGCTTTCTCATGGTTGCACTGAGCCTCCCTGTCCTCTATGTGAGTCAGGTATTGTACTCGAACCCGGATGTGGAGGGTGACGCGAACACCATTCTTGCAGTGGGCATTGCCCTGTTCATTCTTGGATTCCTGGCGGTCCTGTTCACCTGGGATAGGACGAGAAGGAAAAGAAGATAGTCATTTCTTTGCGGTCTTTTTTATGTGCTTGGGAGGGATCTCGTTGGTGATAAAAACCGTCTTTCCGGCCCTCTGAATGATGATGCCGTCCTTTATGGCCTTCTTGGCATTCACTGACAGGATTATTGGGGATTCCACCCGATGTTTTCCCGCAATCTCCGCATCCTCAAAGGTTCTGCTGAGGTGCACCATCTTCCTATCTGACGGGCGAATGCCTGTTTCAAGCAGGATGTCCACTTCCTCTTCGGTGGTGGGGTAGAACAGCTTGTCCGGGATGTCGTCCGTGGGTAGTTCGAGTTCCACTGTGAAGGAGTGGCCGTATGTGGCCCGTATGGTCCCGTTCCTGTACTGGTACCTGCCCTTGGGGTCCGTCTCAATCAAGGCCTGTAGATGATGGGGGCGAAGCCAGTGCAGGTCGCGGCGCCTCACCTGCGTGGCCGAGATGAACTCCCTGATGTCCACCCAGCCGTGATCGTCCATCCTTAGACCGAACCTCTCGGGGAAATGTCTCAGGACACCTGCCATGAGCCTTCCGAGGTTGTCCACCTCCCTTTCGTTGGCCAGAAACTTGCCCTCTTCTCCGCAGATGGGACATTCCTCTCCCCTGAAGTATCCGTGTTCTCTGCATTCGCGAAGCATGGGAAATCGCACCCTATATCTGTTCAAGGGGATAAAATATTTGCGAATGCTTGGATTCTGGGTTTGACGGGCTCGGGGAGCATCAAAAAGCTTATCGTGCCTTAATATAATGTCTTTTTTACTTGAAACGGGAGGAATATGGCGTAGGCTAAGGGTGATTGCCGTCATGTACACGGGAGTCAGTATCGTTTGCAAGAGAAGGGCGGGACAGTTCCTGATAACCGAGAGGCCATACTGTGTGATCAACGGCATGGAAACAAGGCCTCTGGCATGGGACCAGAGCACTTTCGTACCCCTTGTGCCGAACTACCCCTACCAGCTCTCGGTCCAGTTCCCTTACATGGGGAAAGCTTGTGGTGTTGCCACATTCACTGTTACCCTTAGACCCGGTGAAGCCCAATTATTTGAGTACAAGACCCCCTTTGTTATATTTTCCCAGGGGTCTGTGAAGAAGAAAGCGTGATTTTCTTGTAAAGCCGCTCCTGACTGACTTGTGGGTGTTATTCAAGAGCGTCAACCATCAAATTTGCCCATACCGCCTATCCCTGTATATGCAGATTTTCAGGTGAAGGGCCTTAAAATCCAGACATCATGCGCAACCTTTTTTACGGTGGAGGTCGATTATTGTGACGTCGGGAGAAGGCGAACAGCCAACGGTTCCCTCCCCCGGGAGGTCTGAACTGAGGAAAGTCCCCCCTCCGTGAGCAATGTGGATCCACGCAAGTGGATGGGGCGAGAGTCCTGGCACCCGATACGCATCGGGCTCGGTGCGAAATCATCGAGATGGAGCAGAAACGACACAGCCCTTTCCTTACGGGATGAAGGGGGTCTGCCCCGGACGTCGGATAGGGATCTGGTGAAACGGCCATCCCCACTGGAGCAAGTCCAAAGAAACCGGGATGACGACTCGAGACCGGTGGGTAGGACGCTAAGTCGAATGCTGTCAAGGGGGTTTTCAACCCCCCGAACAGAAGGGGGCTTATGTCCTTCACCCGACACTTTCGTCTTGTTGTAAAAAGTGCCTGGCTACTAAAAAAATCCACACGACATAAGCACACTTTCGTTGGGTCATCTATACCCTAAAATCTCTTTATT
>CP070726.1:1169196-1174286 GCA_020350865.1 Thermoplasmata archaeon | reverse complement strand
GTGTGTTGATTCCTATGAGTCGAACCTTCTCCCCGTTTTCAAGTCTGATGGTGTCACCGTCTATGACCTCAGAAACATCGAACTCTTCGTCTGAACCAAAATCGAATCCACCCAGAATAACATACGCACCTACCAGGAGCAGTGCAAATATGGCAATTGCCAGGATTTCCTTTCTCATCGATTCTACCAGAAGTAAATCAATATGTCGGTATAAGAAGATTGTTATGAGGGTGTGTTGTCCACCTATTTTCTTTCGACAAGCATGAGCATTGAGGGGAGAACGAGCAGTGCAGCAATGAAAGCCATGAGGATCATCAGGGCCGTAAGTATGCCAAAGGAAGAGAACATGGGCATGGGGGCAAAGGCGATTATGGCAAAGCCGATCATCGTGGAGGCTGCGGAGCCGAAGAGCGCCGAGCCGGATTGACTGGCAGTGCGTTCCAGAGCAGTGATTTTATCGGAGACTTTGCCAAGCTCCTGGCGGAACCTAACGGTGACATGAACCGAATAATCGATGCCCACACCGATTGAGATGGCCGCAATGGTGGCGCTCACTGCATTCAGGTAAAAACCGGCGACATACATGAATGCATAAAGCCAGATTGCAACCAGTATCACCGGTATTATGGTCACGATGGTGTATTTTAAGGATTTGAAGGCCGCAAGCAGGATGATGAAGCACAGGAAAGATGCAATGATGATGGACGACATTAGAGAATCGGTAACAGCGGCCAGCGTAATATCCCGTTCAAATGCCGGACCCGCCAGTCCGTAGTAGCTTATGCTGTCCACATCCAGTGCCTTTATATCTTCCGTAAGTTCCAGTTTCGCTTCCCTCACCACCGCCTGCTCGCGGGTTCCGGGAATGAAGACCGCCACAATGGTCACATCCTCGTCTATTCCCTGGGGGTCATGATACAAAGCCTCCCAGATCTGGCTCGGCTCGTAGTAAAGAACGGTTTCATTGAGAGGTATCCCGTACTGGACCATGTAATCGTATACGGCCTTGAGCTGGGGCCGGCTGTCCGGTACACTGTCATTGTTATCATCGGTTATGGTGAGACCGGGGCTGGACGCTTCAATTCGGGAGCGAGCCACCCCACTAGAAAGTACCGCCTCGAGAAAATCAAAGATCCTGGCATCGACACTGGGCTTGCCGTCAACAATACTTCTGGCGACATTTTCATTGTCGTCCACATTGTTTATCAATTCCCTGATGGCCGCAAGTGATTCGGGTTCCGACAGGTCGCCTCTGATAAAGAAATATGCGGGTTCGCCCCCTGTTTCCCCGTAGTGCTCATCCAGCTTGTCCAGGCTTATCACAAAGGATGATTGGGAATCGAAATAATCCTTGGCATCCAGTCTGGACTCGAGGTTGGTTGCATAGAATCCGGCCACTAATGTGATAACGACCACAACTGGTAGTATTACCGCTTTTTTTTCGGCCACTGAAACAACGACCCTCCCCAAACGGACGCTGCCTGATCTGTGTTCGGCAGTATCCGATTTCGAATTCGTCTCGTCTTCTGACCTTTTTCTTCCCGCCTGCTTTTGACTGCGGCGTGCATCCCACCTCATCTTAACAGAGGGAACAAACAGCCCCATGATGATCATGGCGGATATTATGGCAGTTGCAGCTGCTATTCCGAATCCGATGATGTCCTCGATACCGGAGCTTATGTTGGAGAGGAATGCCACAACCGTGGTGACCATGGCCAGAAAGAGCGCACCGCCCACACCAGCGATGCCCAGGCGGAGGGCATTTCCCGGATCTGCACCCGATGCCCGCTCCTCATGATAGCGGTGAACAGAGTGAATGACATAATCCACCCCAAGTACCAGCATCGCTATGGGTATGAGTATGTCAAGTGTAAGTGAGGATTTTAATCCGATGAGGTTCGAGAGTCCTTTCAGCCAGATAATGAGCATCCCAAGACCCACCATGGTGAGGAGCGTAACCTGAAGGGATTTAAAATGAAGGGTGACTATCACGAGAATCAATATTATTGCGGCAACAACCAGCGGTACGCTCAGCATCCCCTCGTCCTCGGCCTCCAGTGTGATATCGATGGCAACACCCCACAGTCTGTAGGTGTCCTCATCACCGCGAAGGATTTCCTGCACATCCCTGTTGAACTTCTGATGCTCGGGACCCCCGCTGGCGCCAGCCGTAAGACCCTGGGTGGTCTCCAGGCTGATCTTGGAGTTGTTTGCATTGACCGGGAAATATATTGCGGGTGATGTCCAGTATACTATTTGCTGCCCTAGGATCGTCCGGTTTTCACTTGTGGCCTTCGTGGATAATACCTGAGACAAATCGGAAGTTGAGGGGTCGGAAAAAATGAAGTGAATTGCAAGCTTCACCAGGTCATCCGTGGCGTTCGCCAGGGTTACACCAAATTCCGGGTGCATGGTAAAAAAGGATAATACGGCATCTGCCAGCGAATACACGCCAAACGTCATGGTCCCGGATGCGACATCATAGCGGGTAATGAGAATGTCCTGTCCTATCTCGGACTGACGCAGCTTCTCCTCGTTTTGATATAATTCCCACAGTTCCTTCTGGGTGAGTATGTCGCCGTCCCTGGCTTCAATTATAAAAGGAACTTGGTGAACCGAGGGAGGCAGTTTCGTTTCCATCTCCTTTCGGATGTTAAAAACCTCACCCCCGGGATTGTCCGAAGCCCTTTCAGTGGGAGCCATGTACATTATCGGAAAGAACAAAAGAAAAGTGACGATAACCACAATCAAGATTATTGATCCCGACCTGCGCTGGGCAAGGGAGCCGACCCGCGCGGGAATGCTTGATTTCATTTCTTCCTTCTCTGTGGTTTGTTCCTCCATCTCGCTACCGCCTCATAGCACACCTTTGGCCTCAGATTCCCAGACCCGTCCTGAGCATGTCCCTGGTCCCCGGTGCCAGACCCAGTACCATGATGACGATCTTGATCAGGCCCTTCAATACGGGGTAGTCGTTCAATTCCTCAGAAAAGGATACGTCGATGAGATACACAACCGCGCAAGCCAGGGCCAGCTTTATCGGCAGGAACACAGCCGAGGTCCCGAAGGTCTCGAAGAAGAAGTCGGGTATGGGATGCTTCTCCGCGTACCCATAGAAGTCCACACCGACGAAAGTGGCGGCGGCATCGAACATCTGGCCGAACACGATGAGAAGGTTCATGGGATTCGTAAAGATTCCCCAGACTTCGCGTTTTTTGGAGAGCACTCTCCCGAGCATGTACACCAGAAAAGTGATGCCCAAGGAAATCCCCAGCACCATGGGGTAGGCCAGGGGCTCGGTGGATATATCCAGCCCGTCATGGGCATTGCCGTAGGCATTCCTCCAAGCAGGTATCTCCGGCCAGAGCATGAGAACGAATACTGAGAACGCAAGCAGGAAGAGACCGAAGATGAAGAGTGAGAAATAACCGTCGAACCTGTCCTCCCTTCGGGTATACAGCATGAGAAAGAAAAACAGGCCTATGGACAGTGCGATTGGCACGAACGGATTGACCATGAAATTGAAACTTTCTGAACCGAATATGTATATCAAGGCATATGTGAGGTCAAATATCACAAAGGGCTTCCAGGCCAAGGCGAGCTTCACTTTTCGGGAATAATTCTCCTTTCTCTCCACGGCCGTATAATACAGGAGCAGACCCACAATAAGTGCCCCTATGAGGAAGTAGATCAAAGGAGATATGATGAGATAGACATAGGGCTCCTGGTACAGCTCAGCATCCTCCATGACCCGCAGTGCACCTCCCAGGAATATGAATGGCAAAATAGAGAGTGTCATCTTGAGGTCGATTCGTATTTTAAAACGCTCAAGGAGCCGGAACAGGCCGTACAGCGCAAGAATCAGCACTATGCCGTATGTTATCTCACTGACAAGTGTATAGCCCTGGTTTATTTCGTAGCCGTCATCCTGGACCACGGGACCGCTCTCAAGGGCATCCACCTCCAGCGGACCCCAATAATACCTGTATATGAACTTGTCCCAGAAGATCTCCGGGAGAAACAGGCATCCCAGCGTGATTACGATGATAATGCCGAAAATGACGGCAAACCATACCTTTGTGCCGTGTTTTTTATAGAATGCTTTAAAATCCTTCAATTCCATACCCGCTCCCGATTCAACCGATAACTTGAAAAGGGAAAAGCCCTATATTAACCTCTCTATCTTAAATGGGGCGTATGTGGATGAACAGTAATTTCACGAAATCCAAGACCACCGAACTGCCCAGAATGGTAAAGGTGGGCCATGGAGTAATAAACGAGGTGGGCAACGTCTGCAGGGAGCTGCACCTTGAGAGCCCGGCCTTGATCGTGGCTGATGAGATCACAAAAGTCATAGCCGGGGATACTGTGGAGAAGATTCTCGCGGATATCGGGTACGAGGTACAGCAGATTCTGATCTCCGATTCGGACCAGAACAATATAGACGAGGTCAAGCGCCAGATTACTGAGCTGAAAGCCAAGTTCGCCCTGGGTGTGGGCGGTGGTAAGTCGATAGATGTGGCCAAATGCGCCTCTTTCGAGTGCTATTCACCCTTTTTGAGCATTCCCACGGCTGCCTCTCATGACGGCATCGTCTCCTCGAGGGCCTCCATAATGGTTGACGGCAAGCGAAAATCCCTCACAGCGAGAACACCCCTTGCAGTGGTGGCAGATACACAGATCATTGCCTCTTCACCATACAGGCTGCTTGCGGCGGGATGCGGAGATGTCATAGCCAATATCACGGCTGTTTTGGACTGGAAGCTCGCCAAAAGGCTGAGGAACGAGGAGTTCAGCAGCTCCGCCAGCATGCTGGCTGACATCACAGGCAAGTTCATGCTCGATAATTCGGAATTGATTAAACCGGGACTCGAGGAGTCCTCGTGGTATGTAGCAAAGGCTCTCGTATCCTCCGGTGTGGCCATGAGCATTGCTGGCTCGTCCAGGCCTGCAAGTGGTGCCGAACACAAGTTCTCCCATGCACTGGATGAGATCGCCGAGAAGCCGGGACTGCACGGGGAGCAGTGCGGTGTCGGGGCCATAATGACCATGTACCTCCACGGGGGGAACTGGGAGAGGATCAGGGAGGC
>CP070726.1:1162148-1169096 GCA_020350865.1 Thermoplasmata archaeon | reverse complement strand
GTAACATTTATCATGCCAACACTCATATCTTCACCAAGGGCCTCCATATCCAATCTGAGCATGGCAATATTACTGTAGCCCTTGGGAATGAGCTGGGAGGCAATGCTCTTCTGGTTTATTATCAGAGCTCCATAAATCTGGCCGATTATGATGTCAGATAGGTCCTCGTTTCCAGCCGAATCCCTTGTGGCGAATACCAGTTTTATTGTCTTATCGAGGTCTGGGGTGAGAGCGGAAAGCCATAACCTCGTCTCCAGTTCATTTTCGCTGATGGCAGCGGGAAGTATGTAGAAGTTATCGAAGCCGTTTATATCCGTTTGGGAGCGCGACGAATTGAACTCACTGTATCCTTTTTGATAGATGAAGTTATTCCATCCTGTGACAATGACCCTTTTATCTGCACCCAATGTGGAGATCCTATAACCCGTGTTTGGGTCATTATCCTCGTCAATAAAGATATTCACAGCATCCAAACCGTGGACACCGTTCAGTATGGTTCCATTCACTTTTATGTACAGGGAAACATCACCCCACCTGTTCACAGACATTTTGTATTCTGCTAAATTGACGTCCTCATTCAACATCTGATCGGTCAATGAGTCCGAGTAGGCTGGGATATCACTCCAATCCCCAAATTCCCCATCGATCTCCATGGCCTTGTGTGGGGGAACCAGCGAGTTGATCAGGATAGGTGATGTTAAAAGCACCAAAACGAATATGATCACGGCAATCATCCTGGCGGTTCCGCTGGAAGTTCTTAGGGTTTCTGTCACGGCGCTCAGGCCGTTCGTTATTCCGTTTCCATCTGTCACACCTTCCGAGAGTCCAAGCTTCAGCCGCCGAAGACCGTTTGTCAGGCCGTTTGTCAATCCGTTGGTTAGACCGTTTGTGATTCCAGGCAGAGTCCTTCTTCTCACCCTCATTCCGTTTATCAGGCCGTTTGTCAGCCCCTCCGTCAGACCGTTGGTGAGACCGTTTATTAGGCCGTTCGTGACGCCCAACCGTGCTCTTCTCCGGGCTTTCAGTCCGTTTGTCAGGCCATTGGTGAGGCCGTTGGTGAGGCCATTTGTCACACCTGCAACGACCTTTCTTCTCATCCTGACACCGTTGATCAGGCCGTTGGAGAGGCCGGGCATTATCACGGGCTTTATCTTCTCCAAAGATGCCTCGAGGCTCTTGATTTCGGCCTCGAATTCCTCCTCGGGTTCTATCTCCGCCCTTCTCAATTCCTCCTCGACTATGAGCTCTTCTACGGGTGGGATCTCCAGCTCTCGTCCCGTGAGGTCTGTATCGCATATCAAACATCTCTCGGCATCATCCTTAACAAAGGCTCCGCAGGAGGGACAGATGTACAGCAAAGAAGGCTCAGCTTCTTCATAGGGGATTTCTGGTGCTTCTTCTGCAATTTTGGGTTCTTCAACTCTGATCTCCCTTTCCGCCATTTCAGGGGCAAAAGCCGTTCCGCAGATACCGCACTCGGTGGCCCTGGAGGTCATAAAGGCACCGCACTCAGGGCAGATAAAGAGATCCGGTTTCACCTCCTCCAATTCCGCCTCGGCTTCCATTTCCTCCGCAATCTCGGGCTCAGGCACAGCCTTAATTGGGGCTTCTTCCTCTAATTCTATGATGGCCCCGCAGGCACTGCACTCCCCGGCATCCGCTCTCACGAAGGCCCCGCATGCGGGACACAAGAACAGTTCAGGTTTTTCCTCCTCAGGTTCTGCCTCGGCCTCAATCTCAGGGGTGATTTCAGGCTCCAATGCCGCCTCTTCCTCGAATTCTATGATGGTACCGCATGTACTGCATTCTGTGGTGGTCCTCGTAATGAAGGCACCGCACTCAGGGCACAAGAACAGCTCAGGCTCTACATCAGGTACTTCCTTTACCACTTCAGGTTCGATTTTTTCTTCAATTGGTTCGGGTTCAATCTCTTCGATTTCCTCAATTTTTTCAACCTCTTCAATCTCCTCCAACTGGACCCCGCATTTCGGACATATGGTGGCATCGGCAGTGAGAAAACCGCCGCATTCTGGGCACAGAAAAATGACCTCTACATCTTCCTCCTCTTCAATGGGTGGCAGTTCGAATATCTCCTCTTCTACCGCCTCCAGCTCCTCCTCCAAAATGGCACCGCAGGTGTCGCATATACCCGCTGCCTCCTCCACAAATGATCCGCAGTTGCCGCAGACAAAAACACCCTCATCGACCTTTGCCTCCTCCAGGATGATTTCCTCCTCTTCCACCTCCCCTTCACCCACTTTGGTGCCACACAGACCGCATACGCTCGTCTTCGCAGTAAGCAGGGCACCGCAGGAGGAGCATATGATTATGCCCTCTTTCTCTGGTATCCCCTCCCCGAAGGTGGAAAGGCTTTCCTTGATCTTCTCTGCCAGCGTGCTGCCTATGCTTTTTACAGAAGCTATATCATCCACGGTTGCCTTCCTCAGATCGTCGAGGCTCCGAAAACCCGCATCCCACAGTGTAATGGCCCTTGTCCTGCCTATGTTTGGTAAAAGGGAGAACATGCTCAGGGCGTTTTCTCTTTTCTCTTTATCCCTTGCCTTTTTTTTCTTTTTATCCCCTGGTGCAAATCTCTCCTTGTACTTCTCCGAGAGAGCTTTGCCAAGGCCTTTTTTCGAGCCGTTCTCATCGGGCTTTGTCAGCTTTTTTCCGCACTTGTTGCATCTCTTATCCTCGGCTGAAACAAATGATCGACAGTTAGGACATCTGCGTCTGTCGTTCTCGGACTGTGCCATTCCACTCCTCTCTAAATTCTAGCTCCTAGATTGAACGTTAGTACCTATTCCAAAACTGTGTATATAAGCGAAATATAGCGTATTTGTACACTGAGTCTTCCATTAATTTGTGTGTATATCACAATCCTTTGTAAGCCCATTAAAAGCGGAAGAAAAACGTGAAATGAAGGAATAAAAATTCAATCGGTGTAGTAATATTCCCCTTTCGCCTTCTGCTCGCGATCAAGCACTGAATCCAGCTTGTTGATTCTGGGCCTCTTTGTATCGGGGTCCCTTCTGAATGTGATTCCCACGTTTTGTAAGAACTTGTTCATACCCTCTCTTAAATGGAAAGGCCCCTCACTTATACCGTGCCTGGAAGGCTCTCCTCCGAAGACCATGATCGAATCCGAGACCAGGTCAATGAAGTACACATCATGATCGACAATCAGGGAGGATTTGCCGCTCTTCTCCATGACCCTTCTAATGGTTCTTGCGGCAACCATCCTCTGGCTTGAATCCAGGTACGCCGAGGGCTCATCGATGAGGTACATATCGGCCTCCGTCATGAGGCACAGGGCAATGGCAACCCGCTGCAGCTCGCCACCTGACAGACTGGGTATGAGGCTGTCCAGAAGGGCTTTCAGATTGAGCGGATGGAATATCTCGGACTGATAAAAACCCGACTCGAATTCCTTTCCCACCTTGGTTAGGAACAACTCCCTCACACTGCCTTCGAAATCGGGCTTCAGGTACTGGGGTTTGTAGCTAACCTTCACCTGTGTGTTCAAGGAGCCTTTTGTGGGCAGGATGAGACCGGCCAGCATCTTCACAAACGTTGTTTTGCCTGTGGAATTCCTTCCCACGACACCCACAACCTCGCCCGAATTGACCTTTCCGGCCCTGGTTTCCAGTACAAAACCGTTGAATGCCTTCTCCAGCTCCCCGAATTCTATGAGCATTGGCGTGTCCCAGCCTGTCCTGGGTGCATGGGTCTCAAAGTGTATCTCGGTATCCCTGAACCTGATGTTCTCCTCCCTCATATAGCCAGATAGATACGTGTTTATGGCGCTTCTCACAACCCTGGGGTGAGCGATTATACCGTACGCTCCCTCGGAGCCGTACATGAGGTATACTTCATCCCCGAGAAAATCCAGTACCGCCAGATCGTGTTCTATCACTATCACCTGCTTTACCCTAGAAAGCTCCCTGATGGCCTTGGCCACGGACAAACGCTGGTAAATATCCAGGTAGGATGAGGGCTCGTCGAAGAAATAGATATCAGCTTCCTTCAGCATGGTGGCGGCAATGGTCAGCCTCTGGAGTTCTCCCCCTGAAAGATCCGAGGTCCTTCTGTCAAGGCAGCCTTCTAAGTCGAGGCCCGCTATAACCCTATCCAGCTGGCCTATTTCGTCGCTCTTTTTTAATAGGGTGTCCACCTGCTCCTCGTAGAGCTTGGGTATCTTATCTACGTACTGGGGTTTTAGCGAGGTTCTTACGGAGCCGTCCGCCAGCTTCTTTAGGTGATTGGAAACCTCGGTGCCGGCGTAATGCTCGAGGACAGGATCCCATGAAGGCTCTGACTCGTAGTCACCGAGGTTGGGAATGAGGTTGCCTGAGAGGATATTGATGATGGTTGTCTTGCCGATGGCATTGGGGCCAAGAAGGCCTATGACGCGGCCCTCTTTCGGTGTGGGCAGTCTGAAGAGCCTGAAGGCGTTCTTTCCGAACTGGTGCACAAGGTCCTCCTCCAGCTCTTCCGGCAGGCCAACGATTCTTATGGCTTCGAAAGGGCATTTGTGGATACAGATACCGCAACCGGGGCACAGCTCCTCGGAGATGATGGGCTTGCCGTCCTCCCCCATGACAATGGTCTCGTCCCCTGTTCTCACCTTCGGACAGTACTTGTGGCATTCCAGCGAGCACCGTTTGGGCTGGCACCTGTCCCTCATAAGTACGGCGATTCTCATGGTATCTTCTCTGAAATCATCCCGGCAATCTCGCTTTGCAGCTCCGCCACCGCAACACCCGCCTCGGTCAATGCCGCAATTTTGCTGTCAGCGGTTCCCATACCACCTGATACGATGGCACCTGCATGTCCCATCCTCTTTCCCGGGGGTGCTGTTCTTCCGGCGATGTAGGCAACAACAGGTTTCGGATATCCCTTCTTGATATATTCTGCGGCTTGCTCCTCGGCACTGCCCCCAATCTCGCCCACCAGGACCACGGCTTCTGTCTGCCCATCCGATTTGAACATCTCGAGGACATCCACGAAGTTTTGGCCCACCACTGGGTCCCCTCCCAATCCTACGGTCGTTGACTGCCCCAGACCTGCCCTGCTCAGGCTGTTGGCGATCTCGTATGTGAGGGTTCCGCTCCTGGAGATCAGGCCCACTTTTCCCTGGGAAAACACATGTGCGGGCATGACCCCCATCTTCGATTTGCCCGGCGAGATGACACCCGGCGTGTTCGGGCCCACGATTATTGTGCCCTTCTCCTGCGCCTTGCTCATGATGTGGATTGAATCCTGAATGGGTATGCGCTCCGTGATGATTACTACTGGGTTCAAGCCGAAGTCAATGGCCTCCAAGGCCGCGTCCTTGGCAAAGGGGGCAGGGACAAATATGATCGATGCGTTCGGCTCTCCCTCCGCCTCTGCTATGGTATCGAAAACAGGGACATCCTCCACCGAGCCTCCGCCCTTACCCGGTGTGACACCTGCAACGATGTTCGTGCCGTACTCCTTCATGACCTTTGTGTGGAACTTCCCCTGACCCCCAGTGATGCCCTGCACCACAACCCTGGTTTCGGAATCGATGATGATGGCCACTCACCCGCCTCCCGCAAGCCGGATGGCCTCCTTTGCGCTCTCCTCGATGGAGTCCCTGATCACATAACCGTTGTCGATAAGTATCTTCTTCCCCTCCTCCTCGTTGGTGCCCATCATGCGCACCGAAATGGGGATTTCGGGGGCGAAGTCCACGATGCCGTGTGCGATTTCGTCGCACCTTGTAATACCGCCGAAGATGTTGATGAAAATGGATTTGAGCCCCTCCTTCATTAAAATGAGCTCAAGGGCGCGCCTCATGTTCTCGGCATTGGCCCCCCCTCCGACATCAAGGAAATTGGCGGCTTTCCCTCCGTACAGCGCAAGTGTGTCCAAAGAGGCCATTACGAGACCCGCACCGCACCCGATCACACCGATATCGCCCTCCAGTTCCACATAGGAGAGACCGGCCTCCTTTGCCATCTTCTCGATGCTCGTGTATTCCTCGCTTTTGGCAAACTCCCTTGCCAGCTCCTTGTGGCGGTAGAGCGCATTGTCGTCTATGTTCATCTTGGCATCCACACCAATGAATCCATCGGGCGTGAGGGCTAAAGGATTGATCTCCGCAAGTTCAGCGTCGTACTCCGTAAATGCCCTGTAGAGCTTCGTGGCCACATCCGCCACCTTCACCATCTCCTTTCCGGAAAGTCCCAGCTTCTTGACCGCCACCCTCACCTGATAAGGCTCGAGGCCCTCTTTTGGAGCGATTGCTAGTTTCACGATCTTATCGGGACTTGTCCTGGCCACCTCCTCGATGTCCATCCCCCCCGCAGATGACAGTATCAGAACGTTTCTCTTTGCGGCCCTGTCAACAACGAAACCGACGTAGAATTCCTTGACGATGTCTGCCTTCTTCTCCACAAGAACAAGTTTCACGGGAAGGCCCTTGATTTCCATATCGAGCAGCTCCCCGATTTTTGCCCTGGCCTCCTCCAGGGTATCGGCGAACTTTATTCCGCCTGCCTTGCCCCTCCCGCCCACCAGAACCTGGGATTTGAGCACCACGGGAAAGTCGAATTCCTTCAGGTCCTCGGGATGCTTGACCAGCAGGCCCTCCGGCACCGGTAAACCATAGTCGGCAAAGATCTCCTTGGCCTTGTATTCATGAAGTTTCATCGAAATACCACCCTCTTGGTGTGTTGGGTGAATAAAAGCGAGTTTATATTATGCTTTCGGGGGTTACGATGTTTTTTCCAGATCTCCATTCAATGGCAGTGTCTAGGAGATCATTAATGATAGGGGGCTGTGGAACAGGATATTTTTACTAAGGATGCTGATATTTTGCGTTTTGCTTAATTCGCCTCCCTTTCGATCATCGTAGATTTATATGGACAAAGTATGCCCTCGATGATCCTTTTCACCTCCATATCACCTGTTTTAGAGGCG
>CP070726.1:1156822-1162048 GCA_020350865.1 Thermoplasmata archaeon | reverse complement strand
GAGGGTGTGGAGCTCACAAAGGTTGTGTCAGCGGGTATGGTATCGGTGATGGTCACATCCGTTGCAATACCTGTACCGGTGTTCTCGTAATCGAGCGTATAGACGATGGTATCACTGGGATCGGCATTAGTTACATCCACTGTCTTTGAGAATGTCATCACAGGAGCTGTCACAGTGACATCCGCGTAATCTGTCATCTGGGCGTATGGATTGCCGTTGGCGTCATCGTAATCCAGCGTAGCTGTGTTATGCAGAAGCGTGCCATCTGCCACACCAACATCAACAGTTACGGTAATTGCGATAGAGCCACCAGCACCTCCTGCTACTGTTCCAATGTCCCAGGTGTAGGTATCCCCATTAACATCGCTATAATTTAGAGATGAGCCCACAAAGGTGGTATCGGCGGGTATTGTATCAGTGATTGTCACGTCTGTGGCATCCCCGATTCCTGTATTCTCATATTCAAGTGTGTAGATGATGGTATCACTGGGATTAGCTGTCGAGACATCCGCGGTTTTTGAGAAGGTCATCACGGGAGCTGTGACGGTAACATCCGCGTAATCTGTCAACTGGTCATATGGATTGCCGTTGGCATCATCGTAATCAAGTGTGGCGATATTATGCAAAAGGGTACCATCTGCTACTCCAACATCAACTGTGACTGTAATCGTTATAGTTCCACTTGCACCAGCTGCAACTGTTCCGATATTCCATGTGTAAGTATCCCCGCTTGAGGAATCGGGTGAGGGTGTAGAACTCACGAAGGTCGTATCTGAAGGTATAGTATCTGTGATTGTCACATCGGTGGCATCTCCCGTACCAGTGTTTTCATAGGAAAGTGTGTAGGTGATGGTGTCGCTTGGGTCAGCGGTTGAGACATCTGCGGTTTTGGAGAATGTCATTACGGGAGCTGTCACAGTGACATCTTCGCTGTCCTCTTCATCCTCCTGCTCATTACCGCCCTCGTCTTCGTAGCTGAGCACGACAACATTCGTCAGAACGGTTTGGTCCGGGGTGCCGGGATCCACGGTCACATTGATGAAGATATAGCCTGTTGTGCCCGGAGCCACGGTACCTATCTCCCAGGTGTAGGTGTCTCCATCAACCGAAGTATAAAGCGGGTTTGAGTCTACGAATGTGGTATAAGCAGGTATCGTATCCTCGATTATTACATTATAAGCATAACCTGTTCCCGAGTTGGTGTAGGTGATGGTGAACATGACAGTATCGCCGGGATCGGCATAATCCGTATTCGCATCCTTACTTATACTTAAAATCGGTGATGTGACCGAAACAAGCGCATAATCGGAGAGTTGGTCGTACGGATTGCCGTTGGCGTCGTCAAAGTCCAGTGTGACAGTATTGTTGAGTACAGTCTCATCTGGGGTGTACGCGTCCACGGTCACAATTATTGTGATCGTCCCCCCGGTTCCTCCATCAACATTTCCTATATTCCATGTGAGCACATCTCCGCTTTGGCTGTCAGGGGCGGGAGTGGCACTCTGGAATGTGGTGTAGGACGGAATGGTATCGATTACGGTCACATCAGTCGCCTGGCCCGTTCCGATGTTCTCGTATGTAATCGTGTAGGTGATGTTATCACTGGGATCTGCATACTCAACATCGGCAACCTTGGATAATGTCATTATGGGTGCAGTCACCGTCACATTGGCATAATCGTCCAGCCCATCCTGCGGATTGCCGTTCAGGTCATTATAATCCAGTGTTGCATAGTTCACTAGTACTGTTTCATCTGGAGTGTAAGTATTGATGGTAACTGATATGGTAATTGCTCCGCCTGCATCGCTTGCCACCGCCCCGACATACCAGGTATAAGTGTACCCATCCAAATCATCGTAATCGGGTGTGGAGCTCACGAATGTCACATGGGGTGGAAGGGTATCTGTAACCGTGACATCCGTTGCAACTCCGCTCCCGGTATTTGAATATGTCAGCGTGTATATCATCGTATCCCCAGGATTTGCATAATCCGCGCTTGCCGTCTTGGAGAATTCCATGATGGGAGTGGCTACGAGCGTGTCAACACTATCCCAGGACTCGTTGAGGGGATCTCCCACAGAGTCAGTGTAATTGAGAAAGACCCAGTTCGTGAGAGTTGTACCGTCTGCTACCTCTGTATCAACCGTGACATTTAAAAGGATGGAATGGTTGCCGGGAAGAACATTCTCGAAATACCATTTTACGACGTTGCCATCAAATGAATCGTAGTCGGGAGAGCAGCTATGGAATGTAGTACCCTCTGGGATGGTGTCGTTGATCCAAACATACTTTGACTCAAAATCGCCGGTATTGTTGTAGTATATCGTGTAATGAATGATATCCCCGGGTGTAACGACCTCTTCCTCGCTGATCTTCTCCACGACGATATACGGGGGCTGACCAAATATAAACGGGCCCATCCAGTCCTTCTGTAGCGGGTTTGTCATGGAGGCTGATGTACTGAAAAACAACTGGAAGTAGGTGCCATTTCCAAGGAGCTGGTTCCCTTCTTTATCCTTGAAGGTGTAAACGGGAATCCTGTATTCGATCCACCACTGGTCATCATCTGGATCAGCGTTGCCGTATTCGATTTTCACAGGTCTTGTGTAATCGTTAGAATTAGCACTGGCCTCAGCTTGCCAAATGGCATCCACATCGGGGTCGTATTCATAGGTTTCCGAGTTGTTATAATACACTCCAATGGTTCCGAATTTATAGGCCCCATCACCTCCATTCAGATCCACCACGAATTCCTTCCACTGGTCCTCGTCTACCTCAATGAGAACATCCCAATGATAGGACATGTATGCATATTTCCCGCCGTGTCTCGGATCATCCGCCACCCTCAATCTGAAAAATATCCAGTCGTCATCAATGTTCGTATATTCAACGCTATCCCCGTTGGGGTCAAGGTAGAAGTACTGCACTGACGTGTAGTTCCCTGGGTTGTTCTCGGCTCCACCGCCCGAAGCATCCACACCCGAGGCTATGTCCACAGCCTTGGGTTGGACATTGGCAATGCCGTGAGTGGGGTCGTTTTCGTAGGGTTTGTCCTCATGGTCCCTCACCCTCTCTCCACCAACCTTATAGTCGATCCAGTCGCTCTCGTCTGGCCAAGAGGGAAGCTGTGCTCCCTGTTCCTCTCCCTGGGGAGGGGCGGCCATAACAAGCGTTCCAAGCACTAAAAAAATACCTAAAATAACAGACCTTGCTTTTGCTATTTTCGAGTTCATCCACATCTCCCTCCTAGATGATTCTTTTCATTACCTCGAGAGATTTGGTACGATAGGAAAAGGCCATTATGTGCCCTGTTGCCTCATCGCCCCCCAAACATACTGGGTATATTCCTTAATAGTTATGTATTTATATAATTTGCGGTAATTTATAGTTATATTAAAGTTTAATTAATATAATGGGTAAAAAATTGTTATGGTTCACTTATTCTCATCAAGAAAATCCGTTGTTTCCCCTTATTTCTACCGCTGGGAAATCTCAATTTTTTAGGGGGAAAACACCGCCTTTTCTTTTGTTTTTATTATTATCATATTATTAAATAAATACAAAAAGTATAAGAAGGTGCATGGCTTTAACCTCATAAACAGTAAAAAAAAACCCCCATTTATACCCTTTATGGAATAAAAGATAAGGTGAGAGCATGTCGGCTGTGGAGGAGTTGAAGAGTATCCTTTCAGACCTCAAGAAAAAGAACAAAATCGAGATTTGCGCCGTGGTTTCCAGAAACGGTATACCGCTGGCCTATGAACTCCCTGAGGAGGCTCATATAGATGCTTTTTCTACACTGTCAGCCACCATTTTGGGAGCTTCTGAGGTGATTTACTCGGGACTGGGGAAACAGGCCCCTAGCCGCGTTCTAATCGAGGCCAATGGTACAAACTACATTGCCATGGGTGTTGGCCCCAAGGCCTTGTTGGTGGTTATGGGCGCCACAAAAACCCCTGACCTTAAGAAGAATATCAAAACGGCAGCAACAAAGATCGAAGAGGTGCTTGCATATGCAAAATAACGGCAAAAAAACCTCATTTCCCAACGAGATAGTATCGTTCCTCAACACAACCTCGGGCAGATCGCTTATGATAAAGGGCAGTCCAGGAACAGGAAAAACCACTTTTGCCCTTCAACTGCTGGAGGAACTTGCAGATCCTGACAAGAGTTTTTATCTATCCACCAGGGTGTCTGACGATGCCTTGTACTCCCAATTTCCCTGGCTTGAGGACAAGGAAATGAAGAATCGGATAGTGGATTCAGGCAGGATCTTTTTGAAGACACTGTATGCGGCTCACCTCGAGGTGGAGGAGATTGAGAGTCCAAAGGAACCCCCCACATTATCATCCGCAAAGGATTTCCTAAAATCCATCGGTGACGAGCCCACAGGCCCACCCACAAAGGTGGACAGGACGAGGTTATCAGGTCTTCTCGAAAAAACGAGAATGCCCGAAATAGAGGCAACATATGACAGGGTGGAGTATGTGCTCCCGCAAAAAACCACGCTGGTAATCGATAGTGTGGAGGGCATCACCCATAAATATAACATAGAGGCCGAGGAACTCATAACCACGCTTCAGAAGGATTTGGTGGAAAATTCGAATTCTGATATTATCTTCGTTTTGGAAAAGGCCTCAAGCCCGCAGTTGGAATACCTGGTGGACGGTGTCATCTCGGTTTCCATGGGTGAGCTCAATGGCAGGCGGACAAGAGAGGTGTTATTGGACAAGCTCAGAGCCACGGAGATAAGACAGCCCGGCTACCTATTGACATTGCAGTTTGGCAGGTTCAAGTGCTTCGAGCCTTTTTACCCTGATCATACAAAGGGAAACGGTTGGGAGGTGAAGCCTGACACCGATTTTCACTACAGTACCGGTATCAATGACCTCGACGGCCTCCTGGGCGGGGGATTCAGGAAAGGCAGTTACAATGTTATTGAAATAGGGCACAAAGTATCCAGTGAGGAATATCATTCCATAATAATCCCCATACTGCTGAACTTCATCAATCAGGATCGCGGGGTCGTGGCGGTGCTGACAGGTGGAGACCACGCAGAAACCACAAGGGCTGAGCTTGTGCCCTTCATGCCTGAGGAGCACTTTGACAGGTACGTGAGGATAGCAGATTATTTCATAGCCAGCTCCTCCAAGCCATACATCATGGCTCTAGGCACAAGAAACAAGGAGGATGCACTGAAGACCTGGAAGGAAAACCTGGCCGGTT
>CP070726.1:1140888-1156722 GCA_020350865.1 Thermoplasmata archaeon | reverse complement strand
GCCCCTATTGTGGCTTCTCGTTTACAGCCCTGGAAAGGGAAAGCGGAATAGCGGAGGAAAAGGCCGAAATAAAATGTCCTGATTGCGATGCCCCCATTGAGTCCGGTCAGGCTGAGTGCCCCTACTGCGGAGCGGCATTGACCAAAAAGGGGAGAGAAGAGGCTAAAAGGGAGGTAAAAAAGGAGGATCAATCCAAATGCCCCGACTGTGGTGCAAATGTGGAAGCCGATCTATTAGAATGTCCATTTTGCGGTGCCCAGTTAGAAGAAGAGGAGATGGCTAAGGGAGGGAAGGTGAAATTCAAATCTGTAAAGAAAGCAAAGGAGGAAGAATTGGGTCGTATGAGGGAGGAAGGCAGGGCTATCGAAACGCAGGAGAAGGAGGAGGTCGAGATCATATGCCCTGAGTGCGGCGCCATATTCGGGCCTGAATTCACGAATTGCCCGGACTGTGGATTGCATGTTGAGGATATGAAAAAGGTGAGGGCGGAAAAGAAGGAGGAAGGGCTCGAAATAATGGCAGAGGAGATAAGGGAAATCGTTTGCCCCTATTGTTTCAATTCTGTTGAACCTGGAAACATCAATTGTACTTACTGCGGGGAATCACTGGAAGGGTTGGAAGGAGTAGAAGCTGCGGAACCGATAGGGGAATTACCCCCGGAACCCGAGAAGAAAATCGAGGTCGAATGGGAGGAAAAACCAGAAGAATCCATAGAGGAAAGGGAGGTTGAATGCCCTGAGTGCGGCAGTATGGTGGAGGCGGGACTGTCCGAATGCCCCTTTTGTGGAGCCGTTCTGGCCGAAATCGTTGAGGCTGAGGCAGAAAGAGAAAGGATCCCGACAATGGTGATGGAAGAGATTCCTGAGGGGGCAGAAATCGAATGCCCTGACTGCGGGACGCTTGTGGAGTCAGACCAAAAAGAATGCCCCTATTGCGGAGCTGCCATTTACGAGGAGGCAATGGCAGAGGAGCGGATTGCTGAAGATGAGGTGAGATGGAGCGCCATGGAAGAAATTCCTGAGCAGATGGAGGTGCTGTGCCCTGACTGTGGCGCCATAGTCCAACCTGGTCAGGAAGAATGTCCAGAATGCGGTGCCGCAATCAAGGTTCTGGAGGAGGCAGCGGCCTATCGGGAAGGATATGTGTGTCCCGAGTGCGGCATGATGTTCACCGAACCTGTATCTGTATGTTCCCAGTGCGGCACCGAGTTCGATATGGAGGAGGTGGGTGAGGAGATTGAAGAATTCAAATGTCCTGACTGCGGCTCTTATGTGACTTCCGAGGACGAATTTTGCCCGGAGTGTGGTCTTGAATTCGAGGAAGAAGAGGAAGTTAGCCTCATTGCTACCGAATTCGAGGAAATACCCGGTGGAGAGGGGCTAACCGCGGGCATTACAAACGGCTTCATGGAGCGGGGATTAACAAATGGCCTCACCAATGGGCTCACAAATGGATTCACAAATGGTTTGGATAGGATGAGGGGTATCACCAATGGCCTCACCAACGGTTTGAAGGCTCTCGGCCAGGGTTTGACCAACGGCATCACGAATGGCAACGGCATCACAAATGGACTGGGATCCAGAGAAAAAATCATCGAGGGAAAACACAAGAGATGGCCACTGATAGTCGTCCCGATCATCATTTTCATCGTCATACTAACTCCTTATTTGGCTCTGAATCTAACCGAAACCCCCAAAGGAATTCAGATCGACGGCAACTTCAGTGATTGGGAGAATGTTGCCTCCGGTTCGGATGTCGGGGAGAGCCAGGATTTTAATCCAAATGTCGATATCGTTGATTTTCGTGTTGACAGCAGACTCCAGGTCCTTTCGTTCTTTCTGAGGGTTGAAGGAAATATACTTGAAGGTGAGCCCCAAGGGCAGGGCAGACATTTTGACACGGCCTATATATTTGTAGATACAGACCAAAATCCGCAGACAGGTTATATCATCAGGGGTATAGGTGCAGACTGCATGATAAAAATTGAGGGTTGGCAGGGTAGAATTCATTCCAGACAAATCTACAGATACGAATCTGAAATCCAGGATTGGTATCACTGGACTCGGGTGGGTAGGGTAGCATCTTCCGCATCAGGCCCCAGGTTAGAAGTGCAGGTGCCTTATCTTACATTGAATATTAAGAACGGCGACAATGTGGATGTATTATTCTACATGCAGAGTTACAATGGATACCATGATTTCTCGGACATGGTGATAAGTAACGAAAAGGGCGTTATGGTGGTGAAACAGCAAGGTATTGGGCGGGATATGATCTCAGGTGCTGAGAAGGAACTATTGCGACTGTCTGTCGCAGCCTATAATGAGGACATAACCTTAACAAACATCGAACTGAAGCGGTTTGGGCTCGGAAACGATGCAGATGCAAGCAGTGTGAGGTTGAAGGAAGGTGGCAACATAATCGCAACAGGCCTGCTGAGCACTGGTTTCGTGGACTTTCAAACAAACTTCATGATCGCCTTTGGAGATTCGAGAACCCTTGTAGTGGTGGTCGATATTGGAGCCGGTGCCCAGCCCGAGTCCAGCATTGGTTTCAGAATCATGAACCCTCACGATGTGACCACAGATAGGGGTACGGTATCACTAGAAACTCTCCTACCTGAAGACGGTGGCTACGAAGTGAGCTATATCGGACGTGTTCCCCAGAATGTCACAATCGATGGTGCATTTGCGGATTGGAGCACAAACGACCTGCTCGATGACGATGAGGTTGACGTTGAAAAGGATAGCCTAGATATCGTTCAGTATGCGGTCTCAAACACCACAGATACGGTGTCATTCTTCCTCAAGGTCGACGGTGAGTTGGCCTCGGGAACCGAGGTGCCCTATTGGAACCGTGGGGAGGCCACAGAACCCGCTCCTCAGGGACCTTCGAAACCGCCGTCGCCTGCACCCCCTCCCCCACCGCTGGAAACGGCAACCGGTGAGGATGTGATTCATATATATATAGACAGTGATAATGACACCCTCTCAGGATACTATCTGGGTGGCCTTGGTGCGGACCATCTCATCGAGATTAAAGGTAAACACGGTGATATTGTCTCTAAGAGCCATCTGAGTTTCTATGGACCAGGCCCAACGGATTGGAGTTGGGTGAATGAGGGGGACGTGAATGCGATTAAAGATTCGTTACGCCTGGAGTCGCAGCTTGATAAAAACGAGCTTGATATCACGGGTCATTTCAGGGTGCGCTTCAGAACCACGGATTGGAGCGAAAGCGAGGAGGACTTATCGGGCCAGGGAATCACCAGATCACCTCCGAAAATAATCATGAGGGGGACGAGGTACTCGACTGATATTTTGGTTTGCGCAGCGGGTAATACCCCCACAATTAACGGGAACGTCAATGTTATGGGCGGGGAATGGGATGACGCTAACTTCGTTACAAACGGCAATCTGGTGGTTTATGTCAAAATGGATGACACCCATGTATATTTTGGTGTTACTACGAATGACACCACTCAAAATGACATCGGTGATTCATGTGCATTCTATTTCGAAACCGACCATTGGAACAACGGCGTGAACAATAACTACGATAAAAAACTTAGCACCACCTGGACCGGAGCTTTATGGAACGATGAATGGGCCCTGGGAGGGGCGGGTAACTGGATAGTTCAAGCTGAGCTGCCCCTTGGCGTGGTGATCGCAGAAAACTACCAGATGGGATCGGGAATGGAGTACGAAGCCCAAATAAACAGGTCCATTTTAAATGATTCTTACAATTTTGACGAGGATAACGAAAGGATCGGTTTTGCGGTTATCATATTAAACGGGACCGATCCCCTTGAGGAATGGCCCGATGGCGCGCAGAACATAAATCTCTTTAACAGCGATTCCTGGGGGGAGCTGGAAATTCCCGAGTACGAGGAGGTCGTTATACCGTTATTGTTCACCATTTTGATTGCAGCCGTCTGGAAAAGGCGAAGAAGGAAGAGGGAATCGTTCCTCTAATCCACCACACTTCTGTAAACTTCTTCCAATCGACCTACAACTTTTGGCCAGGTAAAACGTTCTCTCACCCTTTCCCGTCCTGCTCTGCCCATGCTTTTACTCTTTTTCTCGTCTCCTAGCAACCCTGCTATGGCTTCAGCAAGCTTGTCTGGATTTCCGTAATCCACAAGCAGACCCGTCTTTCCCCCCTCCACCACCTCCGGCACCCCACCCACGTTGGTGGCCACGCACGGTTTTTCACAGGCCATGGCCTCTAAAAGCACGATACCGAAAGCCTCGTACTCTGACGGCAAAACAAACACATCGCATGCAGAAAAAGCACTTTTGAACAGTTCATCATCCTTGATATGGCCTGTAAATAACACCTTATGGGAAATACCCAGCTTCCCGGCTCGTTTCTCCAGCGATTTTCTTTCCCCTTCATCTTCGCCTATGAACACGAATGTGGTGTCCTTGAATTCGGCTAGAATCCCGGGTGCTGCGCTCATGAGATGAGCAAGACCCTTATTCGAGGCCAACCGTCCAGCATAGAGCACTATCTTGCCATGTAAATCGTATGAATCCTTAAAAATATCTGGTGGAGGAATCGACTCAAACCTGCTGAAATCTATCCCTGCAGGCACGATCCTGATTTTCTCCTCGGGAATTGAGAACCGTGACAGAAGATTTTGCTCGTTTTGCGTATGGCATATGACTATATCGGTTGCATCCAGTGCTCTCTTTGCAAAGAGCATATCATAGATCCTCCGGAGTTGCTTTCGTCTCCTGCCGCCCCACATGCTCCATGGAGGGTGGAAATGGGGTGTGATTACCAGCGGAAGGGCCCTCATCTTACTTGTGAACGCACCCAGATTGGATTGAAAATAGCCGTAGGAATGGGTGTGAATGATGTCCGTTTCTCCCTTCAGTAAGGCCCTCATCATGGATGGGATGAAAAGGTAGTGCATGTCCCCTCCAAGGGAATAGGCCCTAAACCTTCTCACAGGGACACCATTGTATGACGGTTCGGTTTTTTTCATTCTTACGAAGGGCACCTCGGTGTATAAATCTGATGTGAACACGTTTATTGCATATCCCCTCGATAGCAGTTCCCTGGAAACATGATACACATGATTCTCTGCTCCTCCTGGTGCTGGGGGGAAACGAACGCACAACTGCAAAACCTTCATATGACCACTTATTTAACAATAGCGGCATAAGAATGCATCAGTCGATTAATATGTTTTGCCCTGGACAGAAGGGGGTAAACCGTAGTGATTAAAACGATATCAAGATACGAGCTCTGCACCCCTTTCCACAATGATCCTGCAGGGAGTGGGCAACTTCATGCTGGCCCTTCTCAGTGCCTCCTTGGCGGCTAAAAAATGCGCTTTCGTTGTCCATACAGACATAAGGCTCTGCCCTGCATTGACCCTGGCCGCAGTCCCGATGGCCTTTCCGAAGGCCTTTCGCATGCCATCTGATACCCTATCGGCCCCGGCCCCCGTGGCCTGCTTGTTCTCCCGGAGCACCACATTGGGATAAATCCTTATTTTTAGGTGGAAATTAACTGTCCCTGCCCTCTTATTCAAATGCCTAACAGCTGCAATGCGGGCTGATTCCAGGGCATTGTGCCTGATCTGGCAGGATTCCAACCCCTTTAAGGTCACCAAAAGGGGAAAATCGCCCCTCGTATTTCCCAGGTCAAACTGCGTAATTCTCGTGGCCGGAACTCCGCCCATGTATTCCCTTCTCGTATAGGCTTGACCTCTGATTTCCCTATACATACGACCTGGTTTTCTTCCCAATGATACCACCTTGATTTATATTTGCGCAGGGAGGCCTAAATTGCATAACCCCTTTATAACAATTTTGCACAATTAGGCCTTTTTTGCCAATTCTCAGCCAGAAAACGCTGTTTTGTTATTATCATAATTGATTGTAATTACAGAATGATTTATATACGAATTACAGGCTCTCATTCCTGATGAATGAATACAGGGAGAACGTATGGAAGGACTGCAATTGTATGAATTGTAGACTCGCCCGGATTGAAGATAGTCTCAGGAAGATAAGGCACATGATGGATGAGGGTTTCGGGGAACCAAGACAAAACCTGTGATGTTATCGTATCTGGTTATTCAAACATATTACCTGTGGAGAACCCATTAAATTATACGATGACAAACAATTTCGCATTGAGAGTGATTTTTAGGTGCTTATTATCCTTTAAATATAAACAGCCTCTCAAAAATCATTTTATCAGCAAAAATTAAGTATTTAGAGATTTATGCTCATTCGATGGATCCCTATCTAGCCTTGGTATGTCTGCCTTTTCTTGCGATCGTTGCCATCTTAGTCATCATCGGAATCATCAAAATGATCAAGTTACTGATAATGGTGGCAATTGTTCTCTTTATCGTAATTGTCGGCGCGTTGTGGTATTTCGGCCTTTTAGCGATTTGACAAGCAGTATCCGAATTATCATTTCCTTTCCATGGTGACGCCTTTTTGACCCATGTAGTTGCCGGAGCGCTCCTCATATAGTTTATCTGATGCGTTTTCCAAGCATTCAAATACCATCTGGGCAAATGTATCCCCTACCCTGATTTTAATGGGGTGGTCGGAGCTGTTGAAGGCGGAAAGGGTAAGATTCCCCTCAAAACCCGCATCCACCTTCCCAAATGAGCTTAGCACTCCCTTCCTTGCGTACGTGGTTCTTATCCACAGCGAAGCTGCCACCTCGCCCCCCAGCTTGATGTACTCTTTGGTGCTGATAAGAAACCACCTCATACTCGATATCTCCGCTGCCGCCTCCCTCACCCTCTCCTTTAGCTCTGGAATGAACACCTCGTCGATGGTGAGGTCGTACCCGTTGGGAGTGAGGTTCTCTTCGAAGAACGGCTCGATGTATACCTTGCCCTTCCTGATATAATCTTTGATATCCCTATCCGATAGTATTCCCATACAATCATCCGCTTTGTTGTGAAAAATCACAGCTTATAACCAATCTTCCTCAGAAAATCCTTTCTCTCCTTTCTTTGCTCCTCGCCCTCTATGCCCTTTGGTTTCATTCCGTCAATCACACCTATGATGCCCCTGCCCCTCTCATTTTGTGCTACCATAACATCCACCTCATTGGCTGTTGCACAGAAGATGGAGCATACCTCGGGCACATTTTTCAGGGCTCCCAGGACATTGATGGGGTACCCCTCCTTCATAAGAATCACGAACGTGTGCCCAGCCCCTATGTTCAGGGCGTTCTTTGCCGCGAGATTTCTCAGCTCGTCATCGTTTCCCTCGACTCTAACCAGGCATTCCTGAGAGGCCTCGCAAAATGCCACGCCGAATTTGATGCCTGCAGCCGAGTTCACCATGGCCTCGTATATATCCTCTGCCGTCTTTATGAAATGGGTTTGGCCTATGATCACATTGGCATCGGCAGGCATCTCCACCTTCACAAATTCCGTCTCCATCATTGCTTCCCCCCTTATTTGAATATCTCGCCTGTCTCCTTGTACCACAGTAATAAATCGAGATGGCTTGCGGGTATTTTAACATTTTTGGCGAACCTCTTCACTTTATCTTCGATTTCAAGATATCTTTTTTTTGACAGTGAACCGGGGATTTCGGCGATTATGCCAAGAGTCGCAAGGTTTTTTAGGATATGCCGATCAAGGATAGCGAGTTCTTCACCCATCCCTATGTTCCTCAGGAAGTGGCTCGCCTCCTTGTATCCCATGCCCCTAATATTGTTCACGAGCCACTCTCTGGCCTCGTACGCATCTGCGAAATCTGAAATAACTTTCTTTATGGCCATACCGTCATTCCGTGAAAAGAGCTTTCTTGCCCGGATGATGTTGCCCGCTTTCGTATTGTGAAACCTAGTTTTGCCTCTCAGTGCCCTTGCAATCTGACTTTGAGTCCCGAAAAATAACAAATCCTCCTCGATTAAACATCCCACTGCAATTTCACAGGACTTTGCCTTTGACTGGGGTGTCAAAAGACAAAAAGCGAGCTCTGCAAAGATATCCTCCTCACTCCCCCGCTCCCATATAACATGGAAATCCTTGAGCCTTTCAACAATTTGTTCTTTCAATTTATGATGCAGTTTCTTCAGGTCCGAGACTGCATCCTTTATATTTTGCCCAGAATTTTCCCTCATGAAATTTCACCGTTGTATGTTGTTTTTACGGTTTACATCGATGTTTTCTGTCAAACCGGGGAAAAGTATTGGAGGGCCAAATAGCTTGTGCTGAATAACTCATCTTCCTATATGGCGTGGGTCCCGGATTGTGGAATATATAAAAATCCGATAAGCCTGGCTGTAAATTGGCCATATAAAATAGGAAGGGGGGCTACCAATAGAAACGGCCGTTTCGGGGCCTCTGGAGCCTGTTTCGGGCATTTTCGGGCTTTTAGAAAAATTGGATTAGGTACGCGCGCCGCGAAAACGTGCCCCGAAATCCTGTAGCACAAAGTATATCCGCCCGCAAATCAATAAATAACCTCGCCCCCGATCCTTAAACCCTTCCTCAAACAATCGCGGCTATCTGAGTTCAAAATGTTTTTTGGGGGTCGGGGGCTCTTGGTTTCCGGGCCATATTATTATCAATATCGATATTCTTGGGCATTCCGCCCGGAAAAGGTGCCCCACCATTACCTGGAAGAGCTCTTCACCCTAAGGATTTTGTGTCGTGATGATAACCGAGAAGGGGTTTTTTTGGACGAAGACAAGGATATTGGCCTTGTTCCGGGCGGGTATCCTCAAGGCCTCGGCCCATTCTGCAACCACACATATATCGCTTCGAAATCCTTCCCGAGAATAGGAAAAATAACGAATACCGTCACCCAAATGGGCACCGCAGGAGCCTATCTGGGCCGGATCCCATGCATCCCGGAAGACATTAGCCGTCTGATACCGAAGTTCGATACAAAACGATTGGAAAACCATCTTCGAGGGGCACTTCATGAAGATATTCCAATTTCCAATTTACCTTTATATTATTGTGTGTCGTAGGACGCGGGTTTGAATTTGGAATGACTGTCCAGGTGCGAAATGCGATTCTCATGATAGGGGGATGTGCCATGCGGCACACCTGCGCTTTCATTCTCTGAGCGCACTGTGGTTGAGTTGGCACCGCCCTCACACACCCCGGCGAACCATATTCTAAGGGACGGAAATTATTTATCATAAATTGAATATATTGTTGTACGGTAGCTCGGTATGTTATCGGAGCGAGGATTGAAGGAATAGGATAGGCTGTCAGATTATGACGAGAAACAAAAGAGAGAAATCATCTACGTATTTTTTTTTCCAAATAATGGCTCTCTTTATATTCGCTTTCGGGACCACATATATTCTTACCTCAATCTTATTTATGATCGGGATAAATGTTGAAGCACATTTCTTTTTTTTGATTTATTTTTTAATGCTTACCATAGTCTTATATCTTTTTCATACAGCAAAATCAAAAGGCAGAGAAGAAGAGAGAGCAGAGATTAGAAGATTGACAACTGATAATCTTCGCAACCTCCCTAAGATCTATAAATTCTATTGCCCTCGTTGTCTCTACCAAACGAACGACAATGTGGAAACCTGCCCTAATTGTGGAAAAAGCCGATTATTATCCACAACATAAAAATTTTAAAAGTCAAAAGCGGAGGTATCAGTTTCGGGCAAGTAGGACTCCAATTCAGGAATATCTTTATTAAAAAAAGGGTAGCTGTGTGCCATGTGACACACCTGCGCCACACTGATCTGGAGAGGTGCGCAACCAGTCTAACGGAGATTCTTCATATAACCTTAATTAGGCTCAAAATCGTTTTCGTATTTGAAGACAGAAGAAAGTGGTAGAGGACTTGAGGTTACAAAGGCATGTGTGTCGCCGACACTGTCATCTGTGGCCTCGACTCGGTTGCCCGCGGGACAAAAACGATGATGCGGGGAGGGATGTTTTGAAATAGTCGGGAGCGGTTTATGTGGAACGCCTCTGTTCTAGTTTTATAACCCAACGTCCCCAACCCCGAAAAGAGGAAGGCACTCTCGTAGGACAGTAAAATATATTTTTGGGAAGGGAACGGGGTTGGGGACAATGTATCCTTCTTGAAATACGCCTATAAATAGATTGTTTAAAAATTTTCAAGGCAGGTATATATACCCTGAAAATGAACTTATCAAAGAGAGCATGAATAACCGGGGAAAATATCGGAACGACACCGGGGAATTGTGTTCGAACGGATGAGTTCATGCTGCCATCGGGACGTGAAGGACTGGTAATAACAGATGGGGGAGGTGAATACAAATGAAACGGGCATTTCTATTTGCTATGTTCGTGATAATCATGCTAACGTTGTTTACTGCGAACTCCGTGAGTGCAGCCTGGGGTGAAGACTGGGACAAAAGGTTCTCAATCGCCACACAACCGAGAAATATCATCGGCAGGCCGGATTATAATGTCACAAGTCTTGGAATATCAACCAATTACGATGGAAGGATATATATCATCATCAACAGCACATTTGAACTCCGCAATGGAACGGATGTCACTGTCTACGGCCTTGATATCGACAATTCGAGCGAGGGTTATGAAGTGCATTACGGAATATGGGATCGAATGCCCATTTTCATATCGACAGTATGCGGTTATGCCTATGATTCCGATTGGACGGTTAGTTTCGACCTCGGCCTCAGCATGCAAAGGTTCAACATGATAGCAATATTTGCCATTGACGGAACCGGTGGCAGCTGGCCCGGACCCGAGATCGATGCAGTGCAGACACACTATCCATAATGAACCTACAAGGCATAAAATTGAACACATAACTTTCCTTGTTTGTCATTTGGGGGAAAGATGAAGTGTATTTACGGTTATCGTAAGGAATGATCCCCTGCGGCCCACCGGGTAGGGAGGACTTGAGATGGCAGAGGGGGGAGGCCTGAACACACTGCGGCTCATCAGTGTATACCCTGTAGACATGGTATACCAATTCTCTCGATAATGGCATTTTTACATTTACCCTCGAAAACAATCCTCTCGATCGGTGAAAAGAGGCGTTTACCCCTATGAATTTCATGCATGGATGGCAACCCAGAAGGGGGTATTCGCACCTTTTTCAAAAAATCTGACAAGAACAGGGGCATGCCCCGGATGCGGTCCGGTCCCAAATCCTGCAGGCTGCCCTGCCGCAGCTAATGAAGAAAAAAGGCCCCGATCTCAACATAGGAGGAGATTTTCGGGTCAGGTAGTCGAGTTTGTGCAGGGACGGGTTGTTGATAACCGGGGCGTTGACCTGACAGCTATTATTATTTTCTAATTGATTATAAAATTTTTCATCTGAAAATCAACAAGGATACTCTCCAGACTTTCATGCTGATGTTCCGGAAATGGCGCTCCGTGTGGTGCCTAATCCTTCGAGAATCGCAACACAATTATCGAACGTTGCGGTGAGCTCCAGGTCCACGCGGTGTGGTGCTGGCAGGTGCACCACAGCTGCAGATCTAATGAGAAACACGCCCCCAATCCCTTAAAAATAATTTCGGGTTAGATAGCCGCGAATGCGAGGAAGGGAAGGGATTGGGGACAGGCGATCCTATTTCAGGATTCCATATATATTTTGTGGAACACTTTTTGCCTATATCAGATCCTTGGGGGTGCACCTTGGCACACCTACGCCGCGGTATTCTCGGATTTGCGTTCTTAGCGCGCTTGAAACAGATTATGGAATAATATTTTTTCTGCTAATTTTGTTGAAAAGAACGGGGTATTTCCTCTCTCCCATGTGTGCAAATGCTAATAAAATTCTAGAAAAATCGATATAATTAAAACCGTTATGAAAGGCTTTGAAAGTAACATTTTACTTACGATATAATTACCTTTCTATAGACTGGCCTTTTTCATGACTATATATAATTTTGTACTAAATTTTCCAATAAATCCCTTGTATATCGAATGACAATGGAAATAACAAGACGTTCTTGGAGGAAAAGAAAATGGAAAAAAGAAGAAAAGCGAAACTGAGCATAATGCTCTGCATAGTGGCACTCGCTGCTATGCTTGTGTCATCGGCATTTGAGAACGTAATGGAACCGATATCCACGAACGTAAGTGCAGAAGAACCGGAACCCGACTTTCCGTTACCACCGGATGAATCCATTCCTAGTGAGCCGGAGGTAGAGGAGTACGATTTCTATCTAGCAGACAGCACTGCAACTCAGGCCACGATGCATCCCGAGATACTCTTTGTAAACGCGGACACAACCCTAAGCTTTACGTTTGGTAATAATGGTGCAGGGTATGTTACCGACGTGAATATCGAGGTCTATGCAGTGACTTTCGAGTTCCTAGACCCTGAGGAGGGCAACCTGCCTGAAGAGCCCTATATAGAGACAGCGACCTATCTAACGACATTTGCTTACGGTGCAGTTATACCCGGAGAAGAAGTAGTAGCGACATTTACATGGACGCCCATTACGAGCGGGGATTATGAACTAAGACTGGGCTTCAGCTACAAGGCTAATGATGCCACTATCGAATATGAAGACGGGGTAATGTTCTACGTGGCAAGGGACGATATCCCCGTGACAGAGATAACAGAGGATTGGATAGTAAACGAGGACACCACCATCACAGATGAGATCCTTATTCTCAGGGGCGATCTAGTGGTTACCGACGAGGCAACCCTAACATTGGAAAACTGCTATATGGTAGCGCCGGACGTCATAGTGGAAAGTGGGACGCTCGTTTATCTCGACACCAGCGTCAATATGGGCTGCACGGCTCGCGGGCAATGGAGAATATGGGTTATGCACCGCGGAACGCTCATGGTGCGCGGCTCGACGATTCATAACGGATGGCCCTTCAATCCCGCAAACACCTATCGATTCGAGGTTGACGGCAGACTGATATGCAGTGAATCGCCAAATACGGGAACTTGGTCTTGGATAAGGAATGTCTGGGGTCAAACAGATTCAGGCGGCATCCAATTGAGGAACAACAACCCCGCCAAACAGTCCATGTTCAGGCGGACCTATGTCAGTGATTGCGATACCGTCGGCATCGGATGCTACGGCAGCTCACCTACCCTCTGGCCCTATGTTGCAGTGTTTTACTGTGGTTCTTCCTGGGGTACCGGTACAGGCATTTACGTGGAAGGAGCCACTGCCAACCCATTGATCCAATCGAGCTGGATCCTGTGGAATGCCAGGAATAATAATATCCTCGGACACGGGATAAAGTTGTATAATGCCGGCGCAGCAACTATTATCGGTAGCATCATCTATAGGAATAGCTGGACCGGTATCTATTGTTACTACTCATCGCAGCAGGTCACGATCCAATCCAATTCCATATACTATAACCGGTATTATAACATCCTGTGCTATTACTCTCCACCGACAATCGATGGCAACTGGATTGCATATTCCTACTACGGCATCATGGTTTACCGAGGTAACCCTACCATCAAATACAACACGGTAGAAAGACATACCTACCACGGCATCCTCTGCTACTACACCCCCTCGGCAATCATAGACGGTTATAACATCATAAGATACAACGGTTACCATGGTATCTACAGCTACAGATCCAACCCGATAATAAAAAGGAACAGCATCCATGATAATGGATTCACAGGTATCTATCTGAGCTATTCTGCAGGGACAATCGAAGCCAATACGATCGACAATAACGGTTGGACATGGGTGAACGACTACGGCGGCATCTTCGGCTACTACTCGACACCAACGATCAAGACCAATACCATCATCAATAATGACGGTTGGGGCATCTGGATGAGATACGGCGCTCCGATCAACAAGGCCACGATCGGAACGGACAATACATTTACTCCAGGCAACAATAGGGTCGGAAGAGTGTGGCAGCAGTGGTGGCTCAGGGTTTGGGTTAAAAGTTTCAGTACCGGGGCTTCCGTTGCAGGTGCCAACGTTCGGATTTACCAACCGGGTGGATCCGGTGTTCCCTATTGGAGCGGGGTCACGGGCGCAAACGGCATGACCAGCATGGTCACGGTAACCGAATTCCAGATAAACAGCGGTGGCACAACCGTCTGGTTCACCCCCCACAGGGTAGTTGCATGGGTTACGGGTTGGCCCTCCACAACACAATGGCTGACAGTGGACGACAACATGATTACAGTCGTATACGTGCAGCCCTGATACAATTGGGAATTTGGACGTATCGAGAGTGGGTTTGGTGGTAAATCCTACACCAGACATACTGTTACCGATGAAACCCTAACAAGGTTTGTATCCGCCCTCAATTCCCCGAACTTCCTCTTGCAAAGCAAGTTATTCGATCTCGATAACCTCCCTTCTGGGGAATTGGGGGCGCATTTTCTCTATTTTCATTACTCGAAAAATAACCTTCGCAATCATAAGAAGAGCCGCTCGCTCTCAGGGTTGCCGTCTCATTTCACCCTCCAGGAGCCCACTTTTTTCATGCTCACCGTTGGGAGGGTCTGGGGAGGGTTATATGGCACACCTCTGTATTGTTTTATAACCCGATGTCCCCAACCCCAGACTAGAGGAAGATGTTCTAGTCAGATAGTAAATTTTTTTTAGGAGGGAACAGGGTCGGGGACAATGTATCCTTCTTGAAATGCTCCTATAAATAGATTATTTAAAAATTTTCAAGGCAGGTATATATACCCTGAAAATGAACATATTATGGAGGTTAAGAATATCCGGGGAAAATATCGGTTCGGTATCGGGGAATTGTGATCGATCGGATGAGTTCATGCCGCCATCGAGCATGAAGGACTGGTAATAACAGATGGGGGAGGTGATTGCGATGAGAAAGGTAACAGCGATTATGGTTTCCACCATTATGATTGCTACACTTTTTACATGTGCAATTTCAACTTTTGCTCAATCAACATATAATGCATTAAATGCAGAAATTGATTTGAAACCTGACCACTTAAACCTAAAAAGCAGGGGGAAATGGGTTACAGGATATATTGAACTCCCATCAGGTTACGAACCAGCTGAAATTGACATTTCTACCATCAAATTGAAGTTGATTTTGGAAAACCCTTTTCAATTACCGTCGATTCCAGTAGAACGACAAGAAGTTGTAATTGGAGATTATGATAATGATGGGATTTCTGATCTAATGGTCAAATTCCTTCGCATAAAGCTAGGGGAGTTAATTTACTCAGACTCATTCGTAACCAAGCAAGTTCAATCAGGGGCTTATAATATTCAAGTCTCAGGTCAACTTACACAAGGAATATCATTCAAGGGATACGATAATTTTGCGTTGACTTTTCGTATTCCTACGGGACTTGGTGTCCATATAACTGAAGTTGGACATAGACAACCACAAGGTGCTTGCACTGTCTATGCTTAGGCAAATTTATACTCAGACAGAACAGGTGTACCGATTCCAAATGAACCGATAAGATTTCAGGCTCGTCTCAAATCAAACGATGACATTATTTCAACATATGGGCCAGTATATACAAACAACCAAGGTTGGGTTTTTGCCAATATCTGGATTAATTATAACGCTTACCATGGCGTACGGATATATGTCTATGCCTATTATGATGGTGATTGGCACTATGCCCCTACTAATGATTATTCACAGACCGTAACCGGATAATAAAAAAAATATCATTCTAACTGGGTCAATCTAAACAATTATTTCTTCTTCGTTTTATGTAATTCGCTTTTTATTATACATTCACCGTCATAAGGGCAAGGGATGCGCCATATGGCATATCAAAAGCCATCCTCGCCAGCTTTTTCCAGAATTCCTTCGGGTCTAGGACTTCCGGCAGATCTGATCGAGGGCCCTGTCCACCTCTGAAAAATTTCCGATGCTGAACAGCGAGCCCGTATTGTCTATGAGCTCGG
>CP070726.1:1132137-1140788 GCA_020350865.1 Thermoplasmata archaeon | reverse complement strand
ATTATGTTCACTTCCACCAAAACTTCTTATCTGTGATGGTCATTATCACCCGATACCAAGAGGATTCTTATGGTAAAGAGGACAATCAGATGCGGAAAATATACCCTGGAATTCGGGAAAAGAACCCTGATTATGGGCATTGTCAATGTGACCCCCGATTCGTTTTCGGATGGTGGGCAGTTCCTGGATTCGGAGAAGGCCATTGCCCAGGGTCTGAGATTGGCAGAGGAGGGGGCCGATATCATAGATATCGGGGGCGAGTCCACGAGGCCCGGCTCTGAGTCTGTTTCCCTGGATGAGGAGCTGGGGAGGGTGATTCCGGTTATAGAGGGTCTGGTTGGGAGGGTGGATGTGCCAATTTCAATTGATACCTGTAAATCTGAGGTTGCGAATAAGGCAATCGAGTCTGGGGCATCAATTGTTAATGACATCTCTGCGGCGAGGTTCGATCCGAAGATCGCGGATGTGGCAAGGGAAAATAACGTTCCACTGGCCCTGATGCATATGAAGGGGAGCCCGAAGAACATGCAGGAGAATCCCACCTATGATTCGGTTATGGGGGAGATAAAGGAATTCCTTATTGAAAGGGTGGGCTTTGCTGTTACAAAAGGGATTCCAAGGGAAAATATCCTGATCGACCCGGGAATAGGTTTCGGGAAGGGGCGGTAGCACAACTATGAAATAATAAGATACCTTGGGGAGCTTGAGTAGCTGGATCTGCCCATCCTCGTCGGGCCCTCAAGAAAGTCGTTTATTGGGATGACGCTGGATCTGCCTGTTGAGGACAGGCTCGAGGGGACGCTGGCTGCGGTTACGATGTGCGTGATGAACGGAGCCGATATCGTTCGGGTGCATGATGTCAAGGAGGCTGTTAGGGCAGTAAAGATGACAGATGCTATATATAGAAACTAAGAATTTACATTGATGAATAAATAAATTGTACGTGAGGTTTGAGACGAAAAAAATGATACGAGTTGAGAGGTTGAGGGCGTGGCAGGTGAATTGATAGAGGATCATGTGATTGTGGCAGACGAAAAGGAGGCGAGCCAGATATACAACAAGGGCTTCCACGGCCAGCCCCAGTCCGGGGGGGCCCTGAAGCTCAGCCTCACCGAGGCCCTCTACCTCTTCGAGGCGGGGAGGCTCGAAATCAAGAGGAACAACCGGAGGATGCGGTACGTCCAGCTCTTCCGGCTGGCAAACAACCTCCACCCCGACTTCGAGATCAAGTACATCGTATACAGGGATTTGCGGGCCAGGGGCTATGTGGTGAAGCCCGACATCCAGACGGCCCATTTCAGGGTGTTTCCCAGGGGCGGCAGGCCCTCTAAAAATCCCTCCAAGTTCTGGGTCTTTGCCGCAAGCGAGAGGAGCATGTTCGAGATGGAGGACATGGTGGAAAGGATCAGGGGCGTGCTCAAGGCCAGAAAGAAACTGCTCATCGGCATAGTGGACGAGGAGGGGGACCTCACCTACTACCAGGCACTGCTGATCAGGCCCAAGGGCAGGGTGAAGCCCAAGACATACGACGTGAAGGCCGATGCCCTCTTTCTGGGGGACAGGGTCATGGTGGTGGATTCCGCGCAGGCCGAGGTGCTGCACGAAGGGGAGTTCTTCGGCAAGTTCATAGGAGAGGAGCTGCAGCTGTCTTTGCTTGAGACCGCGTACCTGCTGGAAATCGGTGCCCTCACCCTGAGGAATGCAAAGAACGGCAGGAAGATGGCCCAGAGGGGTTTTCTCTCCAAGGCCAGGGACGTGCAGCCCGACTTCGACATCAGGCTGCAGGTGTACAAGGACCTGAAGGGAAGGGGCCTTATAGTGAAGACGGGGTTCAAGTACGGCACGCACTTTAGGGTGTACAAGGGCAACCCCGAGAAGGGGCATGCACTGTACCTCGTTCATGCAGTTTCGCCGTCATACCACAGCACGTGGCCCGAGATATCCAGGGCGGTGAGACTGGCGCACGGAGTGAAAAAGGAGATGCTGCTGGGCAGGGTCAAAAAGGAGAACGCGGAGTACGTCAGGCTGAAGCGGATGAGACCCTGATTATTTATTAAAAATCACTGATGCCCGGGAGACGTTGATTTGGTTGGAGAACTCAGACCTTTAAAACCGTCACCAAATTAGAAAGATGCCTCAATCGGATTCCTTTTTTTTCGGTGGCGGAGGCAGTGGCTTCTTAGGCCTGGCAGTCTTTGTTTCCTCGGTCTCCTTGCTTTTGACCGCCTTCTTTTTTACTGGGGCTTTCTTTGCCGGCTTGCCCTTCGCCTTCTTTTCCTCGGGTTTCTTCTTGGGCTTGAGGTTGTCTTTCAGGATATTCACGTTCTCGTCGTAGGCTGTTTTTCTCCGGCGGTCCACCCTGATGTTCAGCCTCTTTGCAGTTCTCGCGTCGATTTTGGCTTTCTTCAGCTCCAGAAGGGAAAATCCCCTTCCCGGTCTTGGTTTTCTTGAGCAGTTCACTTTCGGTTCCAAGGACATCACCTTTCATATCTTTTGACGATCATAAACGAGGTCACCAATGCGAGCAGTGGCAGGACGACGAAACCGAGTGTGGTGCAGGAGCCGCTGGTTCCCTCCCCAACCGATATGCTCACATGACCGCTTTCCGCAAGCTGCGGTGTGAATCCGGTTTCGGAGCCGTTCCAGTGTACAGAATAGGTTGTGAGGTACTTGCCATCCGGTGTGTTGTTCTCAGCTGCCATGGGGAACTCGAATCTCAGGGTATCGGCGTCATAACCGAGGTATGTGATGGAGGCGTTGCGGTCGGAAACGGTCATGTCGCTGCCCTCCTCTGCAAATACGAACCTCGGATGCAGGTTCACGGTCACCGTGTAGTTGGACGCATCTGCGTGGCACTCCACGAAGATCAGCAACTCGAACACCACTCCGGGCTCCGCGTGAAAGATATCGTTGGCGTACACCTCGGGCACGCCCGCTGAGGCGGCACCGCAGATGACGGTGAGGGCGGTTGCGAGCACGAGAATAAAGATGCCCTTTCCCATGGACTCACAAGCATTATAATCGCGTGCTTTCCTAAAAAACGTTGCGGTTATTATCTGTCCGAAGGAAAGGTATATACCTTCCCGCGCCAATTATTATGCCATGAGGAAGAGCGCTGGGTCGTGGGTCCTTTGCTTTGTGCTGCTTTTTTCATTTCTGGGAGCAGTGGCAGTCGAATGGCATGCCGCAGCACAGGAACAGGCTCAAACACTCTTTGTCGGGGGAATGGGAGAGGGCAACTTCACCACAATCCAGGAAGCCGTAGATAGTGCCAATGCCGGTGACACGGTGTTCGTCTTCGAAGGTGAGTACGAGGGGGAGGGGGTGATTGTTGACAAGAGCATAACATTGCAGGGGGAGAACAGAAGAACGATCATAATTCATAGTTCATGGCACAATGAAGTCGTAAACATTACAGCAGACGGGGTTAATATCTCGGAATTCACAATTGGTAGCGTAGCAAGCGCAGGTTCCAGATACGGGATGTATCTTTTCAAGGTCGGCAACTGCCAAATCAGTAATATCGATTTTACTGCGTGTGGGATCCGCTGTATCTTTCTTGACAGATCCAAGAATAATACGATTTCCGGTATAAATAGTGATATAACAAGAGGCATCATATTGGAGTACAGTTACGGCAATCTGATCACCAACTGCAATATAACCGATGCCAGGGAAGGAATAGAGCTGGTGGATTCATGGGACAATATATTGTCTTACAACAGCCTATATGATAATGACGATGGGATCACTATTGAGAATTCCCAGAAGAACACATTTATTCGGAATGATTTGGTGGATAACGATAATGGAATATATATGAGGCACTCCCCAGACAATACCTTTGCAAACAATACCTTTATTGACAGCGCTTTTGCAATCCAGGGTATGTCAAGTGAGGAATGGGATTCCCATACAATAGATGCAACCAATACTGTGAACGGCAGACCGGTGTATTACGTCACCGGTCAAACTGGGTTTACAGTTCCATCCGATGCAGGACAGATAATACTCGTAAACTGCTCTGATATGGAGATTGCGAACCGCACTTTCGAGCACGGGTCGATTTTGGCCTTCTCGTCTTCAAATATCACAATAACCGGCAACAATATCTCGAGTAGATATTATGGTATAGCTTTAGTGAAGTCCAGGAACAACGAGATTGCAGACAATTCTATTGTTGGTGAATACGGAGGTGTGCGTATAGAGGGGTCCACTGGTGATAAGGTCCACGACAATGACATTTCAGTTGATTGTTATCCTTTGTATATCAGAGATTCGGACAATGCCTCCATCTATAAAAATATCATAACTGACATGAGGGTTGCATTGATGATGAGTAATGTGAGCCATAGTACATTCACTGATAATGTTGTGTCCATTGAATTGAAGCGTCCCATAACGCTCCAAGGGTGCAGTTATCTGGATATTAAGAGGAATGTTTTAACCAATTCAGGATTTTCTATTGCCGGCGTCAGGCTTTCGAACTGGAACACCCACACAATCGATGGGACCAATACCGTGAACGGGAAAGCCGTGTTCTATGCGAAAAATGAATCAGTGGACATAATCCCACCTGATGTGGGGCAGATAATCCTTGCAAACTGTTCATTTTCAGAGGTAAAGGGTCAGTTCATCTCTGATGTCTGCACTGGTATAACAGTGGGTTTCTCGGTATATGTCAATATCACGGATAACGACGTCTCAGGGAACACGGACGGGTTCTACATATGGAATTCACCAATGTGCAACATCTCGAGCAATAATGCCCAGAATAACTATCAGAGAGGAATCTATCTCACGCATACCTGTGAGACCATTATCGCAAGCAACAATATAACTGATAGTGATCATGCAATCGAACTCGAATATTCCCATGGGAACCTCATTTCCCACAACGATATTTATTCGATCAATAGTGGCAGCATTCATCTCTATTACTCCCATGAAAATGAGATATTGGAAAATAGAATAATAGACAGTAACTGGCAGATGTCACTGCAATTTTCGCATAACAATAACATCGTGGGAAACGAAATTAACGGCGGGCATGGAATAAATTTATATCATTCAAACCACATCAATATCATAAACAACGATATGGTTTCTATGAACGAGGGTATTGGGATATGGCGTTCATCGGATATTATGATCGATAGTAACCGAATAATCAATATGTCCCAAGAGGGCATTGATGTTTTAGATTCCTTTGATATCACGATTTCCAACAACACGATATCGAGATGTGAAGATGGATTGTACATCCGTCTTTCCAACAACATTACAATTGCCCACAACTCGTTCGAAGAACACGGGACTTGCATATTACTTCGTGAATGTGATTACACATCGATTTTTGCAAACACCTTATCAAATTACGAAAACGAAGGAATCGAACTCACGTCAGGTTCTTATAATAACTCTATCATTGCTAATGAAATATCCCATGGTACCATCGGTATCTGGGTGGTGGGTGGGGGATATAACATTATCTCTGAAAATGATATCTCCTTCAATGAGGACGAGGGTGTCGGGATACGGTATTCTTGTTGGAATGCGATTCAACACAACAACATATCCAACTGTGAGACAGCTATATTTCTGCATATTAATGCTCACAACAATACAATCACGAACAATTTCATCTCGAATAGCGAAACTGGGATAGACTTCCATGTGGAAACGGAGAACAACCTCATATCGAACAATACCTTCGTAAACAATGTTGTCAATATATGGATAGACTCGGATGATGACGACACCCCTGATGAATTGGATGCCTTTCCATCTGATCCGGAGGAATGGGAGGACAGCGACGGCGACGGACACGGCGACAACAGCGATGTCTTTCCAAATGATCCGGATGAGTGGAGCGACAGGGATGGGGACGGTATAGGTGATAATGCAGATAACGACTTCAACAACAACCTGGTTCCAGATCACTTGGAGGTATATCTTGCAATATTGATCATCATCATCCCCATTGTGCTAATTCTCGGGCTGAGTGTGTATCTGAGAAAGAGTAAGGGGCAGTCAATAGGTTCACCTGAAACTGAACCCCCCACCGAAACTCAAACCCGGGAAGATGAGCCGGATAGGGTTCACAATAGAAACAAAATTGATGATACCCCCCAAGACAAATAAGAAGTTTTGTAATAGGTCACAACTACGGCAGTTATTGTTGAGGCGGTAATCCCAATTCTGCTCCGGCATAACTGATGAATGATGTTCCTTGTAATCGAGCTGTTTCTGCAGTACTTTGTAGAATAGCTCGGCGTTCGGCCCCTTCTTCAGACCTGCTCCCGAAGCTTGTTTTCCGATTCACCACCATAGGGCGCAGTCCTCTTTCGGCAGGATTATTTTCCCAATGAACACCTTCGTGGTCAAGGAAGGTGAATAACGATTCCTTGTACTGCCCTACGAGACGGGCAATCTTTTTCGCATATTCATGCTTTCGTGGAAGCTGTGACACAGCTTCCGCCCTTGCAATCAGTCTTTGCTTCAATCGGGACCGTTCCTCGATATCCTTCATGTTCTCATTGGCATCAAGTGCTTCGGTCACCATACGTTTCACTCTCATCTTGACTCGCTTCCATTCCCTTCCGGGTTTGAATTCAGGTTTCTTCTCGAAGTCTCTCATCTTTCGTAAGAGATGTACAATGCATTTCTGCTGCTCATAGGGGAGATTCATGAAACTGGGGTAGAAATCGAGAACTACTACCCCATGGAAATCTGGTCCTAGACAGTCTTCAATGACTTTCCGACTCCGGGTATCACGGATCGTATAATACGCCACAGCCTTTGTCAGGAGAACCCATAGCCAATGGTTTTCTCCATCTACCCTCCAGGAGGTGTCATCCGCATGAACGTTTTTGGCCTTGCGGATTTCCTCAAGGAACCGTCCATATAAAGGTCCTAGTGCCTTAGCCACCACTTCCTCCATATGAATCAGACCACCATGGCTGATTTGGATGCCAAAGGCCTCGTACAAATATGTTTGAATCTTTTGCCATGTAAGGCCGAGGGTACGCAAATAACAGACAAGAAGCATTAGATGCAAGCCGAAGTGCTGACCTGGAAGAACACCCTCCGGGTGCCCTTCCACTTTGTCCTTGCACATGGGACACCAGTATCTATATATTCGATGTTTGGTGACCTTCAAACGGGCAGGAACGATATCTTCGGTAATACGCTCCCACATGTCAATTGGCTCCCCCAAAGGCGTATCACAATGGGGGCAGGATGCGAGCATAACCTCGTTTTCCTCGTCTATTTCTTTAACTTCACGATGATTCGGGGTGTGCCCGTTCTTTGCACCAGATTTCTTGGGTCTTGATTTCTGATTGCTGGGTTTGACCCAAGAGGGAGTTTCTTTGAGAATAGTACCTGCTGTAAGCAGTTTCACAATGGCTTCAAGTTCAGCCACTCGTTTCTTTAGCTCCGCGACTTGTTGGCGTAATTGCCGTAATTGAGCATTCTCCATTCGTAATTTAGCGTTTTCCTTTTTAAGGCGTTTATTCTCAGCCATTATCTTCTTGTTAGAGGGCATCCACTCATAGGGTAATACATTCAATTACGAAAATTTTTCGGTAATCCTATGCCGGAAGGGTGACAAGTTACAAAAATTGAAATCATCAGATGATATAATTCAAGATTTAGATAAAAAAGGATTTCAATTTATGGCTTGGGGATTATTAATTTTATTACTAATATTTGTTGCTATTTTAATATTAGGTTTTAATAGTCTAGATGTATTTTATATTTTTGTTATTGTATTAGTCTTAATTATATCAGTTATTGGTTTAGCTGGTGCCCTATTTATTTTACATCGTTATAAAAAGAAAAATGTACTAATAGAAAAACTGGATAATTGGCATAAAAATGAAATATACCCAGCTGCTTTTTTTATATTTTTAATTTATTTTTGGTTATCTATAGGGATAGTACTAGAAGGAGTTTTGAAGTGAACCCCTTATAATGGACACATAGTTAAGCTAATGTTTTCAAATTCACCTCCTTTTCAAAGGCGATAGGTGATCTATATCCTAAGGATGAGTGCAGTCTTTTTCTGTTGTAAACGTCTTCAATGAATGATGGGATATTATCCAGGACATCCGAGAATGTCTCATATTCATTGAGATACACTTCTTCACATTTCAGTGTTCCGATAAAGCTCTCAATGAATGCATTATCATAGGGATTTCCTTTCCTGCTCATGCTAATCAGAATTCCATGGTCTTCAAGGCATTTGATGTACAGGTCAGATGCGTACTGGACACCCTGGTCGGAATGGTGAATAAGATTACCTCGCATCTCCCCATTCCAACGGTCTTCCAGAGCTTTATCAAGAGCGTTTAGGGTCAGCTGAGTGTCAATGTTCCTGCTCAGGCCCCATCCAATACATCTTCTACTGAAGAGATCCAAGATTACGGCTAGATATACAAATTCTCTGGGCAAGTGGATGTACGTGATATCCGAAGCCCAGACCTGGTTCAGTTGGGTTATTTCCAGGTCCTTTATCAGATTCGGATATTTCCTGAGGTTATGATTGGAGTTTGTAGTTACTGGCTTGAACTATTTCTTTATGCATAACAGGTTGTCTTCTCTCATCAGACTGAGCACCCGTTTGTGGTTCACTGAGTAACCGCGAT
>CP070726.1:1128951-1132037 GCA_020350865.1 Thermoplasmata archaeon | reverse complement strand
TGAATACCGCTGATCCCTCCACCCACAACCATGACATCTCCAAACTCGCTGTATGCGAGTCTTTTGCTAAACATTTCGATGTTTTCTTTGTCCATTAGTCCTTTTCCACTTCGCACTGCCCTATTCAGGATAGCTTCCTGATGTTGCTGTTAGAGAATATGTCTTCGGCATTTTTTATGAATACTTCAGGTTATTTGTTGAACGGCCAAGTCCCTCCGGGTGGGAATACACCGACAGACGGCTTCCCCGCGCATGGCCAACCAGAGTAATCCCCAGATCACGGGCATGCGAGATAGCGCTACCCGTCGGTGAGTGCCGCGAAACAACAATCGGGGTCTGCATCCTTGCCGCTTTGAGCAACATCTCGGATGAAACACGCCCGGTGCACAGCAGCAATCGATCCCTGGTTGTAAGTCCCCTCAACAGGCATTCACCCTGGATCTTGTCCAGGGTGTTGTGCCTCCCGATATCCTCAGTCACGACCAGAAGGTCCTTGGTATCACACAGAGCCGAGGTGTGCACACCGCCACACAATCGATACAGCTTCATCTGTATCTGAAGCTGCTTCATCAGGGATAACACTTCCTCTGGTGTAACAACCAGATCCGAATCAACCCTCTGCTCCTGAATTTTAAAAGTTGCGCCGCCACCGCACCCTGATGTAAGAGTCCTCTGTCTTGGCAATTTATAGTCAGGATCGCTCAGCATCACTTCGGCCAGTGATTCCTCTTCGCAGACCCGCATGGTGGCCACGTCTCCCATGTCTGAGATGATTCCCTCTGCATACAGGAATCCGAGGACAAGGGCATTCAGTTTGGTTGGGGTGCAGAGGATGGTGACCAGTTCCTGACGGTTGACATAGATTGCGAGTGCCGTCTCGCTGGGTACGTGAACAGAGCTCCTTCGCCAGCCCTCGCCCGAAAAACTGTCGGATACGACGTTCGGTGTGACACCTTTCAGATCAATTTTGCCCATCGTTTTTTGCATATCTTACGTCTTCGTTCTCTATATCACTTCCTGGAAAATCTCGGTGATGTCCTTGATCTCTATAGCTTCACTGACCTCCAGGGTCAAGCAGCTGTCCTCAAAATTGGTGATGCAGTAGGGGCAGGACGTAACCAGCACCTCAGCCCCAGTTGCCAAAGCCTGCTCGACTCTGAGGTCGGAGAATCGTTCGCCCCTGGGGGTTTCCATCCAAATCCTGCCTCCTCCCCCTCCGCAGCAGAGGCTGTTTTCCTGCGAATCGGACATTTCGATCAGTTCCAGGCCTGGTATTCTCCTTAGAGCCGCCCTGGGTTCGTCGTATATGCCATTGTGTCGACCGAGATAACATGGATCGTGATAGGCCACCTTCTTCTTGTAACCTTTGTTGATGTTAAGCCTCCCTTTGACAAGGAGTTCGTGTATATATTGGGAGATATGCAGCACCTCAAAGTTCACCATGAATTCAGGATACTCGTTTTTGAAGGTGTGGTAGCAGTGTGGAGAAGAAACAAGAATTTTCTTAACCCCGTTTTCCACAAACGTTTTGATGTTCTCTCTGGCAAGGCGTTTGAATAATTCCTCATTCCCGGTCTTACGGATGCTTTCTCCGCAGCAGCTCTCCTTGGAACCCAGTATCCCAAAATCTGTCTCTGCCAGGTTGAGTATTTCAGCGGTTGCCTTGGCTACCTTCACCAACCTTGGATCATAGCAGAGATAACATCCGGGGAAATACAAATAATCCATTCCCTCGGTGAAGGACTTCAAGGAATGGCCTTTGGCCCAATCACTCCGTTTTTCCCTCTCCTCATTCAAGGGATTGCCTTCGCCGGCCAGGCTTGCACTTATGGCAGAAACTGGCTTGGCGGTAGCAGGGAAGACCCCGTATTCCGTGGCTATTCGGCGCAATGCCACCCCGGAATCAATCTGTTTCACATCCCTCGGGCACTGGGGGGGACATTTCCCGCAGGTCGTGCAGAGCCACATATCTTCCTCTTCGATCTCTGTCAAACCGAATGCCGCCTGTCGGACTATCTTGCGCATGCTGAAGGGTCTAACCAGGTTCCACGGGCAGACTGTATCGCATAATCCGCATTGATAGCATCTTTTGAAGGCTTCTCCACCGCACTCTTTAATGACCTCAATGATCTCCTTGGAGGGAGCTGCCGTCTTCATCGTTTTTTCAATCCTCTTTGTTTGCCTTAAGTTCTTGACCCTTCTGTGTCAAGGACATTCGGGCGATGGCATCCATTATCTTTGGTAATCCAAATTTGTCCGCCAATGCTTCCAATCCGATCTCCCTCTCTTCCCGCGTCTCTTCTTCTTCGACGTCCTCCTCCCGTTCTTCGTAAGTCAGGGCATCAGCCAGGCACCACTTGACACACATCGGTTCATCTAGAGGCGGATCGCTTTCACACATGTCGCATTTCAGCGGAAGCCCGGAATCGGGTTCTTTGAAAAGGTCCCTGGACGGGCAGGAAACTCCGCAGAAGCTGCACTCGTCATATTCCTTTTCGTTAATCGTATACGTATGTCTACCAGTACATTCGGCAGGAGTATAATCACCGGCGCGTATCGGGACGTAAACATCTCTGATGGGATCTTGAATCACTCGGATTCGAGACCTGGTTGGATTATTACTGCTGTATTTTGGCAGAGAGTGAAAGGCTGAACACACGACCTCACATGCCCGGCAGCCATTGCACTTATCAAGATCGACGTTGATTATTTTGACTATCTTCTTTTTTTTCTCGGCCACTGCGATTTCACCTTTCTGCATTATTTTGCCCCTGTTTCCTGCGAAGCTTGTCTGGGTGGGCTGTCTTCTCCATCTGTTAAAATCCCTCGCTTGATAAAGTCTTCGCTCACGTATTCCAAGCCCAATTCCTGTAAAGATTCTTTGGTTGGAATTCCATCGTCATTCCACCCCTTGAGTTTGTAATACTCATCCAGGAGTTCTTTCTCCAGTTCGGGAAATCTCTTTTTCCAGTGGTTCTCCGGGGGTTTCTCATCTTTTCTTCGCATGCCTCTACTTATATTTATGGCCCGTACCAGTGTTCGGTACCTCCTGACTGCTTGTGTAAGTTTAGCCTCATCCATTTCGA
>CP070726.1:1123903-1128851 GCA_020350865.1 Thermoplasmata archaeon | reverse complement strand
CCTCTCCCTGATCAGGCCCTACAAATATGGCGCCCAGCCTGGGAAAATCATTTTGCAGATTTGTTAATGCGTGAACCAGATGGGAGGGGGCCTTCTCCTGGTACATCCTGCCTATGAAGAGGAGATAACGGTCCTGCCCGAATTTTCCCTTGGGCGCATCCCCGTCGTACCGCTTGAAGGCCTCTTTCGGGATGCCGTTGGGAATGATCTCGATTTTTTCTGTCTCGATGCCCTCCTCTGCACACCAGTTCTTCTCGAGCTCGGTCATGGCAATGAGCCTGTCTGCCGAATTGAGCGTCCTCACCCCGATTAGGGCATCGTAGAATCCCTTCATCCTCTTGTTGAAACCCGAAAGGGGCAGTACAACACCCTGGATAAATATCACCATGGGGAACCTACCATAGCATTTTTTCACGACGTAATCGTTGGTGAGGCTTGGGTATCCCTCCATGACAATTATGTCTCCTAGATATATTTCGGGCTTGAACCGGCTCATGTAGAAGCTCCGGTTGAAGGTGGGCTGATACCGCTTGATCTTGATTTCTCCAAGCTCGCCGGTGGCGGGGAGGTTCTCCTTGTTCACGGTGACAGCGCTCGTGTGCACTGTGACCTTATGTCCTCTCTCTATGAGGTAGTTGGAGACCTGGGTAACATGTGTTTCCACGCCCCCTGTTTCGGGGTGGAAATGCGGGGCAACCCAGTTGATCTTCATCCTTTCCGCTCCAAGGTAGTCACGCCTTTTCAAGGGTCTCCTCATACACCTGCTTTACATTTCCGGCGATGATATTCCAGTCAAAGAGTTTCCTGCGCTCTCTTGTGCGCTCTTTTAATGAATTGTATCTGTCTTCATGGGTGAGCACATCGATTATACTTTCGGCCACTTCCTTGGGGTTTTCCCTGCACAGCACACCCGAATTTCCCACCACCTCGGGAATGCCGCCCACGCTCGTCACAACCACGGGTGTTCCGCAGCCTATGGCCTCCATAATTGTGATGCCGAAGGCCTCGTATCTGGATGTGAGCACAAATAATTTGGCCCGGTTGTAGTGCTCGATGAGTTCATCAAAAGGGATTTCCTCCAGAAATTCAATATTATCCTGGATTTTCAGGTTTTGTGCAAGCTTTACAAGCTGTCCCTTCACCCCCCAGTCCCTGCCAATGATTTTCAGCTTGATTTCAGGTTTGGTTTTCTTCACCCGTGCCAGCGCCTCAAGGAGCATGTCCAGCCTTTTCACCGGGGAGAGGCGCCCCACAAAGAGGAGTGTGGTTTCCTCCCTTTCGTAGCCAAGGTCCCTGAACTTATCAAGGTCTATTCCATTGGGTATGGCAGTCATCTTTTCCTTTGAAATGCCGAACCTCTTGAAGATATAGTCCCTCTCTATCTCGGTTATCGTGATGATGTGGGTGCACCTCTGGAACGTCTTCTTGCCCAAGAGGCCGTCGTACAGGCTCCTAAGCATCTTGTGGTGCGAATGCGTGGATGGGTGAAGATGGGTCGTCAGAAGGGAGGGGGTGCCCTTTTTTTGGGCAAATTTCACGGCCTTGTCCGTCTGGTAGGCCCCATAAGTATGGCAGTGGATCATCTCCGAACCCGAAAGGGCTTCTTCTAACCCTTTGAGTCTGACACCGTAGCCCTCCACGGGCAGTAATCTCTTAGCCTTCAGTCGAACGATTGGGACACCCTTGTATTCGGTGATCCTCTCCTTTTGGGACAGCTTCTTAAAGGGCCTCTCCATCTTCAGATCGGAGGTGACCACCCTCAGGTCAAATGACTCGGCCAGCCTGCTCGTGACCTCCAGGGCCCTCGTTTCCACGCCGCCCAGTGCGGGATGGTATCTCAGGGTGATTACTGGTATCATCGCTTATCCTGATTGGGCAAAATATCCATTTACTTAAGCTTTCCCGTGGAGGATCCACAGTACGGCTTCGAGAAGGTCCCTGGCTATGAAATCCGGTGCAAAGGAAATCCCGCTCAGTTTCTTTTCTTCATCGTTTCCGTAGCCTGTCCGGACAAGGACGGTTTTCATCCCTGCATTGTATCCTGTCTCCATGTCCCTTATGGTGTCACCGATCATGTAGGATTTTGCCAGGTCCAGGTCATGCTCCCTTTCGGCCCTCTCGATGTTGCCGGTCATGGGCTTCCTGCATCCGCAGCCGTCATCCGGATGATGGGGGCAGTAATAAACGGCATCGATGACGGCCCCTTCCTTTTTGAGTTCAGCCCTCAAGTGCTCGTTTATCGCTTTGAGGGTCTCTTTTGAAAAATAGCCCCGGGCCACACCCGACTGATTCGTGATGATGATCACCTTGAAGCCATGCTCGTTCAAAAGCCTGATGGCCTCGGCTGCACCATGAAGGATGGTCAGCTGCTCCACAGTGCTCAGGTAGCTGACCTCCTCGTTAACCGTCCCATCCCTGTCCAGAAAAACGGCCCTGTTCGTCATTCCCACCGTTCCTTATCCCTGCTCCCCGAAGAGCGCCTGCTCCACTAAAAAGCATATGATGTGCCCTGCAGTGATGTGCGATTCCTGGATTCTCGGTGTGTCCTTGGAGGGCACCGAAAGCCACAGGTCCACCAACCCGCCAAGACCCTCCCGCCCTTCGCCGGTGAAACCTACCGTGACTGCTCCCTTTTCCTTGGCCAGTTTTATTCCCTCCAGTACATTGGGGGAGGTGCCGCTTGTGGAGATGCCGATGACCACATCCCCTGCCTCGACAAGGGCTCCGACCTGCTTTGCAAAGACGGTATCATAACCGTAATCGTTGGCGCAGGCCGTCAGTATGGATGTGTTGGTCGAAAGGGCCAAGGCGGGCAGAGGCTCGCGCACCAGCTTGTACTTTCCCACCAGCTCCGCTGCAATGTGCTGGGCATCCGCCGCACTGCCTCCGTTGCCGAACAGCACCACCTTCTTCTTACTTTTATAGGCCCCGATGATTGCTTCTGCTATATCCGCAATCACCTTGGCATTCAACTGAAGCTTTGTTTGGGCGCTCTCCTTCAGCTTCTCTTTTACAACCTCCTCCACATTCAGCCCTCCTTACTCCGCACTCCATGTCTGAAGACCCTTGAAATCGAACCCGAAATTCACGATCTGACCGCCGATATTCTCAAGTTTCTCGGCCACGTGATGCTTCTTGTCGAATTCGCAGAACAAAAGGAGGTATCCCCCTCCACCGGCCCCCAGCAGCTTCCCTCCGATGGCACCATTGCTCCTTGCGGTCTCGTACAGCTTGTCTATCTCGGGGCTGGAGATCTTGGAGGCCAGCTTCCTCTTGTTCATCCAGCCCGCATGCAGCAATTCCCCGAACTCCTCCAAACGTCCCCGTAAAAGTGCGTTCTTCATGTCTATGCAGATGGCCTTCAGCTCATCTAGGGCCTCCACAGATGTTTTCTCCTTCTTCACGTACTTCTCCACCTGCTCGTCCAGGATCTTGGCTGAGAGCCTCGTGCGTCCGGTGTAGCACAGAAGCAGCCTGTATTCCAGCTCGTTTAGTATGTTCCGCTTCACCCTCAGCGGATTCACGATGGTTGAATCCCTGTGAAATTCGATGTAGTTGAAGCCCCCGAAAGTGGCGGCGTACTGGTCCTGCTTGCCGCCTTTTATGCCCATATCTATTCTCTCTATCTTGTACGCCAGCTCCGCAATGTCGTAGTCGGTTAAGGGCAGGTTCAGCCATTTCTGAAACAGGCCCACAAGGGTCACCACCACCGTGGATGAAGAGCCCAGGCCCGAGCCCGGGGGTGCATCGCTGTGCATGAACAGGTCCAGGCCCTGCTGGGTCTTCATGTTGTTGATCACAGCCTTCACGAGGTCCAGCTTGCCGTCGAAGGGCAGCTGCTCGTCCGTGTGGTACTTGGCCACTATGTCGTAGTCCAGGGACTCCACGTTGATGGCGTCGTCCTCCCTCGGAATCAGGGTGGCAAAGGCGTACTTGTTGACGGTGGTGGAGAGTACAGCACCGCCTCTCTCCTCGGGATACGGCGGAACGTCCGTTCCCCCTCCTGCGAAGCTGATCCTCAAGGGAGCCTTACTCCTTATTATCAATGCAAACCTCCTTGGTGGGAGCGTTGAATATTATCTCATTTGGTATAAAGGTTTTTCCAATTCCCGTCCAAACCGAAGGAGCCGATTCGGTGTTCATTTCATGAGAAGATGCTCGATAAGCTCGTTTGCCTGCATGCCCCTTCCCTTGGCCGCCTTTCTCAGGGTCTTCAGTATCCCGGAGCCGTACTGGGCCGCCCTTTTCTCCCTTTTTCTGATATTTAAAGGGAGTCCAATCCTGGCGGCGGCTTCTCTCAGAATGATCTTCCTTCTCCCCTGGTCCACCTTGACCTTCACCGGGATATCCATGGCCGTTTTCATCACGTCGGGGTCCAGATACGGGGTTTTAAGCACCTTCTGGAAATGGGCGGCGAGCCTGCGGTCCATTCTGATATCCCGGTCGATCAGGTTCTTTACATCGGTTTTCAAGGCACTTTCCAGGTCCTCTTCTTCCATCTTGAGGTACCTGGCATACCCTCCAAAGAGCTCGTCTGCTCCCTGACCGCCCAGCACCATGTCCTCCCCAACATGCTGAAGGCAGAAGTACAAGGGGAGTTCGAAGGTCAGTTTCACGGGATGCCGCGATCCAATGATATGGGACACCTTAGGTACAGCCTCAAGGACCTCCTCGGTTGAGATGATCACTTTCCTGAGTTCCATTCCCAGCAGGTGCGCAGCCTCCTCCGAGCACTTGAGGTCCTGAGAATCCTCCAAGCCAACGGTGTAGAGGCATAATCTGGCATCCCCGGCATGCTTTTTGGCAAGATAGGCGATGAGGGAGGAATCCAGCCCACCAGAAAACAGGATACCCAGCTCATACTCGCCTTCGACACATCTTTTAATTGAATTCTCCAAGGCGGACATCAACTGCGAAACGTACTCCTGCATGTCACAGCCCACCATAT
>CP070726.1:1118800-1123803 GCA_020350865.1 Thermoplasmata archaeon | reverse complement strand
CATCTTTGGTTTTGTTAATGAATCTGAAAGGAACAGAATGAGGGTATACTGAAAATCAATAATGGGGGTCTTTACATGGCGGATGTCAATGTGATGTTACATGATTTGGTACCAGAGCATGTCTTACTCTCCGATGAGGAGGCTGAAAAATTACTTAAGGAAATCAAGGTAACCTCAGATCAGCTCCCAAAGATCAGAAACGATGATCCAGCGGTTAAAATATTGGAGATGATACATGGATCCATCAAAGAAGGGAGCATCATCAAGATAACGAGAAAGAGCGATTCTGCAGGTATGTGTATTGTATATAGAACTGTTGTAGAGAGGGTGAGGTAAATGAGAGAATTGGTTGAAGCCTTTTTTAGAGAAAGGAGCATCGTCAACCACCACATCGCATCATTCGATGATTTCCTTCCGACACCTGACAACCTGAACAGCGGAATGCAGCGGGTTGTGGATAATATCAGAATAGGTGATACAGAGGAAGAGAGGGGTTTAATCAGGCTGGAAATCGACAAGACCGGCGGAGAAACAGTTGAAATCAGGATAGGAAGGAAGAGAAATTTAAAGACAGGGGGTATAGACCGGAATGCTCGTTCCACCATATTCGTGGACATGCCAAAGGTGAAGGAGGCCAACGGTGCCACCAACCCACTCACCCCCATGGAGGCCAGGCTCAGAAACCTCAACTACGAGGCTCCGATTTTTCTGGAGTGCACTGTGGTTGAAAACGGTGTGGACAAGGAACCAGAGCGGGTGCACATCGGCAATCTGCCCATCATGGTAAAATCCAAGAAGTGCAACATCCATCCGGACAACATCGACAGCGAAGTGGAACTCGCAAGAAATGAATATATCAAGAAGATAATAGAGCTTGGGGAAGACCCACTGGATCCGGGTGGTTACTTCATTATCGGCGGGACGGAAAGAAGCCTGATTTCCCTTGAGGATCGGGCTCCAAATAGGGTTATGGTGGAGTTCAACGAGGGATATGGGAATAAGATAGAGGTGGCCAAGGTCTTTTCTCAGAAGGAAGGTTATAGAGCCCTCACCCTCGTGGAGAAAAAACGCGATGGCATGCTCATGGTATCCGTGCCCTCCGCTTCAGGCCAGATACCGCTTGTGGTGCTCATGAAAGCCTTGGACATGGAAAGCGATGAGTCAATCTTCGAGTCCATTGTCAGCGATCCAGAGATGGCCAATATCGTGTACGCTAACATCGAAGAAGTGCAGGACAAGAAGAACTATCCACCAAATGGCATATTCACAACCGAGGACGCCATACTGTTTCTTGAGAAAAAATTCGCCACTGGACAGGCAAAGGAGTACAGGGTCAAAAAAGTTGCATCGATACTGGACAGATCACTTTTGCCCCATCTGGGAGATAGGCAGGAGGATCGGCTGAAAAAGGCCATTTTCTTGGGCAGGATCGCACGCACAGTGCTGGAGCTCTCACTTAGTAAAAGGGACCCTGATGATAAGGACCACTACGCCAACAAGCGTTTAAAACTCTCCGGGAATCTTATGGAGGACCTGTTCAGGGTTGCATTCACGAACCTCATGAAGGATTTGAAGTACCAGCTGGAGAGGAATTTTTCAAGAAAGAAGGAGTTTAAGATATCATCCGCTATTCGACCTGATCTTCTTTCTCAAAGGCTGCTCCATGCCCTGGCTACAGGCAACTGGGTGGGAGGAAGGGTGGGCGTGTCGCAGCTATTGGATAGGACCTGCAACATGAGCACCTTGAGTCATCTTCGACGTATCACATCACCCTTGACAAGGAGCCAGCCTCACTTCGAGGCCCGTGACTTGCACCCGACCCAGTGGGGCAGGCTGTGCCCCAACGAAACACCCGAGGGACAGAATTGCGGCCTGGTTAAGAACTGTACATTAATAGTAGATGTCTCGGAGGGATTTGCCGAGGATGAAATCCTCATGCTGCTCACAGACTTTGGAATTAAGAAAGTGAAGGGCGAGATGACGAAGGAGACAAGGGTATATGTCAACGGCAATCTCATCGGACTGTGTGACAATCCCGAGGAACTGGTGAGGGAGATAAGGGGCAAAAGGAGAATCGGGGCACTGTCCCATGAGGTGAACATAAGATTCGATGAAGAGATGAACGAGATACTAATAAACTCGGATGAGGGCAGATTGAGAAGACCTCTGCTTGTTGTGGAGGATAAAAAGGTGCTTCTGACAAAGAAGCATCTCGAGGGCCTGAAGTCCGGCAAACTCAGAGTCATCGATCTTATAAGGGATGGTATAATCGAGTGGATTGACGCAGAAGAGGAGGAGGACACATACATCGCCGTTTCAGCCTTCAACCCACCCGATAGATGCGATAAATGCCAATCCTACATCTCAGAGAAGGATATGCTGTGGATTAACATAGGCTCTGCAGACGAGCACGTGCTCCTGGAGTGTAGCTTCTGCCATGAGCAGTACAAGATGGATTCCAAACTCACCAGCGAGCACACCCATCTGGAGATAGATCCAATGGTGGTCCTCGGTGCATGCACCAACCTCATACCCTATCCCGAGCACAATTCCTCACCTAGAAACACCATGGGTGCAGGCATGGCAAAACAGTCCCTGGGTCTTGGCTCCTCGAACTACAGGATCTCACCTGATACCAGGGGGCATCTTCTCCATTACCCCGAGAAGCCCATGGTCCAGACAAAGGCCATGGAGTACGTGCATTTCAATGAAAGGCCTGCAGGACAGAATTTCGTGGTGGCTGTGCTGTCGTACGAGGGATACAACATGGAGGACGCCCTTGTATTCAACAAGGCATCCATCGAGCGCGGTCTGGGTCATTCAACGTTCATGCGCACATACCGTGCAGAGGAAAGGAGATATCCCGGAGGACAGGAGGACCACTTCGAGATTCCAAGCCCAGATGTGAGAGGGGCGAGAACCGACCTCTCCTACAACAACTTGGGAGATGACGGCCTGATAAGCCCTGAGGTGTACGTGGAAGGTGGAGATGTACTCATCGGGAAGACCTCCCCTCCGAGGTTTCTGGAGGAGCAGCAGGATTTTCTAACACCCCAGAAGAGGAGGGAGACCTCCGTTACGGTGAGGCACGGAGAACACGGTTATGTGGACTCCGTCATGCTCACCGAATCCGAGAATGGCAGTAGGCTTGTGAAGGTGAAGGTGAGAGACCCCAGAAGGCCTGAGCTTGGTGATAAATTCGCATCCAGACATGGACAGAAGGGTGTCATTGGACTCATAGTGCCCCAGGAGGACATGCCCTTTACCTCCAGCGGCATCACACCCGACCTCATCATCAACCCCCATGCCATTCCGTCCAGAATGACGGTGGCACATGTGCTTGAGATGATAGGTGGGAAGGTGGGGGCCATGGAGGGAAGGCTCATTGACGGCACAGCCTTTTCGGGAGAGAGGGAGGACGCCTTAAGACAGGGACTCATCAGAAACGGATTCAAGCATAACAGCAAGGAGATCATGTACGACGGAAGAACGGGTAGGGCAATTAAGGCTGAGATTTTCATCGGTGTGATTTACTATCAAAAGCTGCATCATATGGTGGCAGGAAAGCATCACGTCCGGTCCAGGGGACCTGTCCAGATTCTCACGCGCCAGCCAACCGAAGGCAGGGCCAGACAGGGGGGGTTGAGGTTCGGGGAGATGGAGAGGGACTGCTTAATTGGGCACGGAGCCGCCATGGTCATCAAGGACCGTCTGCTCGATGAATCGGACGGGACCCTGCAGTATGTCTGCGGCAGCAAGGAATGCGGCCACATAGCCCTCGCCGACAGACATGGAGCCATGCGGTGCCCTGTGTGCGGCAACAATGCCAATATCCACCCCATCCAGACGAGCTACGCCTTTAAGCTACTCCTGGATGAGCTGCTCTCACTTGGTGTGGCCATGCGACTCAGACTGGAGGACTTAAGATGATGAGAAGAGGAGTGTCCAAAAGGATCAAGAGCATCAAGTTCGCCTTCTTATCCCCAGAAGAGATGAGGGAGCTGTCAGCGACAAAAATTATAACTGCGGATACATACGATGATGACGGTTTTCCCATCGATATGGGACTCATGGATCCCCATCTGGGTGTAATCGAGCCCGGGCTGCGCTGCAAGACCTGCGGCAAGAAGGTGGATGACTGCCCGGGTCATTTCGGCCACATAGACCTGGCCATGCCCGTAATCCATGTAGGCTATGTGAAGGATATCAAAAATCTTCTTAAAGCCACGTGCAGGGAATGCGGAAGACTGCTTCTATCCACAGAGCAGGCTGAGGCGTACAGGAAGGATATGAGCAGAGTGGCCGATACCGGCGGCGATTTCCTGGATGTGATAATGGTAACCAAGGAGACTGCAAAGGATGCAAGCAAGAGGCAGACATGCCCACATTGCGATGCTGAGCAGCGGAAAATAACCCTTGACAAACCCACAACCTTCAGGGAGGACGGGCACAAACTCACACCCAAGGAGGTAAGAGAGCGTCTGGAAAAGATCTCCGATGAGGATCTGATACCACTTGGAATCGATCCAAAGATAGCCAGACCAGAATGGATGGTGCTCACAGCCCTCCTGGTCCCCCCGGTCACTGTCAGACCCTCCATCACATTGGAGTCAGGCGACAGGTCAGAAGATGACCTCACCCACAAGCTGGTGGACGTACTGAGGATCAATCAGCGGTTGAGGGAGAACAGGGATGCAGGGGCACCACAACTCATTGTCGAGGACCTTTGGGAATTGCTGCAGTACCACGTTACCACATACTTCGACAACCAGACGTCCGGAATACCTCCCGCAAGGCACCGCTCCGGAAGGCCCCTTAAAACCTTGGCTCAGCGCCTTAAGGGGAAGGAGGGGCGGTTCAGGTCCAACCTCTCGGGTAAGCGGGTGAATTTCTCGGCCAGGACAGTTATCTCCCCGGATCCACTGCTCTCCATAAACGAGGTGGGCATTCCAGTGCAGACGGCAGAGGAGTTAACAGTTCCAATCAGGGTAACCCCGTACAAT
>CP070726.1:1108728-1118700 GCA_020350865.1 Thermoplasmata archaeon | reverse complement strand
CATGCACACAGGCTACGAGGTCCATGTCATCGAGGATGCCACCTCCTCGAGAACAAAGAGGGACCACGACCTGGGTGTGGAGAAGATGAGGCACCTGGGAGCAGTTATTTCCAGTACCGAGATGGCCATGTACGAGATCATGGAGAGGGCTGACACAAAGGAGTTCAAAGAGGTTCTGCAGCTGGTGAAGTAGGGGGAAGGCTGTTAGTTCAAACTTGAACCCGTGATCAAAACTTCAATCTCAAATTCAGGAGCCAGCAAACGAAATCAAAACGAAAACATTTTATAGAAGAACTAGACATATAATACACTGGCGAATCGTAAGAAGAACTTGGGATGCATATTTGGCGTAACCAGTGGGCAATCACACTCAACAACATCTTCCCTGAAAAACTGAGAGGTTCCTCTCATGTGGTAGGAAGAATGGGACGATTCTGAGGGCATAAGGCCCATTCCGCTCCGCAAGAAGAGCACTGCTTCCGGCACTCCAGGTTAGGTGCTGAAACCCAGCCCGGGCCGTGCAGTTGCGGGAGCCGTGCCCAAATCCGGGTCTCTTTTTGCGCATTCGCCGCAATATTCCCTAAAGGGGAGGAGATGCCTGTCCTTTACGGGGGGATGCGCTTGAAAAGGAAAGATGCGGTAATCAGATTCAGGCTGGTCGTCATCGCCCTAAACTGCCTTTTGGCATCCATTTCACTGATCAACCTCTACACCGTTTCGGTGGGCGCCGTCAAGGTGGATATCCCCGAGGAAACCGATTTTGCATGGACAATCGATACGAAGCACGAGGAGGCCACCTTTCTTGCCAATTTCACCGTGGAGAACCGCGGTCTGTACGACATCCAGAATCTCGACATTCACGCCGTTGTCATAAGTGAGAAAGGCAACAGGCTGGTGGATTATGTACAAGAGGACCTCACCATTCCAAGCAGACAGAAAAAGACGTTCAACATAGTTGCCCAGATGCCCTTTGAAAATATTGACACCAAGGAATGGAGGGGCCTTATGGTCAACGATTCGGTGTTCTATCTCGATGTTGATATCAGGGCAAATTACCTGTGGGGCCTTGGTACCTTTGTTGTGGACGATGTTCTGGAATATCCGTGGGAGGCCCCGCTGACCCAGACCAATAACGGGACAGACGAGGAGATAGTGGACCTGGTAAGATATGTCGTATCCGGGGATGCGGACCTTGACGATTTTGTGCGAACACTGCTGGATGATGCCGGCGGCTCCGCCCTGATTACGGGCTTTGATTTTAACGATGCCTCGCTGAGAATAGAATCGTGGCCTATCGGAGAGAACACCAGCCGCATCATAACAAGGCTGGGCCTGGATGTCTTCAATGGAAAGCACAGCCTTACATTCGAATTCTCATTTATACTGAAAATGGAGGTGGATGAATATGAAATCGCATTCGAGGGTTTCAGCTTTGATTACAGGTGAGAACCGGAAGATATCAAGCAAGGCCCTCTTTGCCTGCGCGTTCTATCTCGTACTGCCCACCGCCGCAATTCTTACCGTTATTGGCACCTACCCCGAGCTTTCTTCGCAAAGGCTGATGGGGATACTGTACAGGATCGTGCCCATAGCTTTTATCCTGATACTCATATCACAGTTCCAGGTGAGGTATACAAAGGGCAGCCTCGGAAGATTCACTCTCAATGAAATTTATGTGCTCCTGGTTTTGGCCTGGGTCTTTGCACTGCTGGGAGGGGAGCCCGTGGTCCACCAGACCTGGAATGAATACGAGTTCAGCCTCCATATATGGAACTACCTGCTGCTCATCATCTTTATTACCGCCGTGAACGTGCTTTACTACGCCCTGGAATTTGCTGCATTCAAGGAGGATGTAACGTATCACGGACATGAAGACATGGATGAGGGTACAGTCAATGATGGTGGTAAGACAGACCACGGTGTCGTTGTAACCACAATACAAGCGTCAAACGGATGAGGAGCCAATCTGCTTTTTTACAGTCTTTATCTCGGAACCGATAAATCCCTTATCTTTGGCTTTGATAATCGAGAATGTCAACGAGATTGAAGGCAATTATTTTATCTCTTTTGAATGCTATCACCCCCCCGGAATTCATGGATGGGCGCAAATGGAAAGAATAAGCACGGGCGTTGCAGGTCTGGACGATATGCTCATGGGCGGCCTCATACCCAAGAGGCCGTATGTGGTGACAGGTCCACCGGGCAGCGGCAAGACCACGCTGGGCATTCACTTCCTCATGGAGGGAATAAGAAACAACGAGAACGTGATGATGTCTGCCTTGGACGAGCCCCCCAACGAGATCAAGGCCAACGCCCAGTCCTTCGGATTTGATACGGATGCCATAAAGATCATGGATGCGGTGCCGGAGGTGAGAGGCCTCATGCGGGGCGGTCCCATAGTGGACATTGGCACGGTTCTGGACTTCCGCACCATGCGGGATGTCCGGGAGCTTCGGCCCAGCAGGAGCAGGGGCGGGGTACAGGTATCCATCCACTCGGTGCAGAAGATGATAAGACAGGAGGCCGAGGACCTCTACGAAGAAACGGATGAGAGGTACACCCGTGTGGTAATCGACTCCCTGACCGGATTGAAGCTGTTCGGCATGAAGGGCGAGGACCAGCGCACACTGATACAATCGTTCTTCCGGTTCCTGTCGGAAATGGAGGCCACCGTACTCATAATAACCGACCTGCCGGAGCCCGACGCAATAGACACCGAGGTATTTCTGGCAAGAGGGGAGATCAGGCTGCACAAGGTGAAAAAGGATGATTCCGTCATGCGCGGCATATCCATTGAAAAGATGAGAGGCTCGGCCTTCGATGATATCATCAGGCCGATGAAGATAGCCTCCAGTGGAATAGAGGTCATGTCCAACAAGATATTGGAGATTTGAGAAAAAGACAGGTCGAGTGCCATGAGGCGGCAAAACAGATTGAAGACCGGTATCCCGGGTCTCGATAAGATGCTCGAAGGGGGTCTTATTCCGGAGAGACCGTATGTGATATCCGGACCTGCGGGCTCGGGCAAGACCACACTGGGCATGCAGTTCCTGCTGGAAGGGCTGCATACCGGGGAGAGGGTGCTCTTCGTGGCGCTGGAGGAGCCGCCAAACGAGATAAAGCAGAACATGGAAGCGCTGGACCTGAAGGTTGGTGGTGTGGAGATCCTGGATGCAAACTCGGACATCAGGCGGTACGAGCCCACCCCCGTCATGGAGATATCGCCGAAGAGATGGGTGACGAGGATGCGGGAGATATCCCCGGAGATCAGGAAGACCTCCAGGTACAAGTCCATAGTGGTGAGTGTTCATTCGCTCCAGACCACGCTGAAGCACGAGCTGAGAAGGACGAAGTACAAGCGCATGGTGCTGGATTCGCTCACCGCCCTGAGATTCTTCTGCATGGTTTCTGACGAGGAGGTGCACCTCCAGTCGTTTTTAAGGTTCCTATCGGAATCCAAAATCACATGCCTTCTGACCGTTGAGACACCCGAGGAGTACGGACTCACTCCCGAGATATTCCTCGCAAGGGGCGAGATTCGGCTGCACAAGGCGCGGGAAAAGGACCGGATCAGGCGGATGATATCCGTTGAGAAGCTCAGAGGCTCGGACCACGACGATAGGACCCACCCCATGGAAATCAAGAAGGGAGATGGTGTGGTGGTGCTAAGTTCAGACATTTAAAAATGCCATCCGGCAACTATACGATATTTTGAAAAACATTCAAGTTTACATGTAAACCCAAATTTAGATGAGTAAATTATTTATATATTTCTACCAACGAATAATCTGGCGAGGAGATATTTCAGGATATAATCAATGATAAATCTAGGTCACCTGACTACCGTGGATCACACAATACGAATCCGATATGAGGGTTTACCGGTTGGTGAGATATTGAAAAGCACGTTTATCAAAGGTTTCATCCGCCTTTCCCGTCCCCAATTTTTGATAGTCGGTATCCTACCATACTGCATAGGTCTTCTTATCACCATATATGAGGAAAATTCCATCCGCATGGATGTATTAATTGTTGGTTTTTTCGGCATCATCTTGACCCAGCAGGCAGCAAGATACAGCAACGATTATTTTGACTTTGAAACCGACCTGATAAACAAAAAGCGCGGGGGCTTCAGCGGTGGGAGCGGCGCCTTGGTGGACGGACTTATCGATAGAAAATGGGCGATGATTTTCAGTACGCTCTGTTTTATTATTAGCGCGGTATTATTTCTCGTGCTTGCATTTATTTTGAACACAGGGCCTCTCACTTTGCCCCTGTATTTAATAGGGGCCTTTCTGGCCTATGCTTACGTCGGACCACCGTTCAAACTCGCTTATAGGGGGTTCGGCGAGATAGCTGTTGGATCGGCGGCAGGACTATTGATCATACCCGCGGTGGTCTACCTACAGACAGGCACAATCACACCCCTCTCCATCTTGACCTCGGTTCCCATCTTCTTTATATTGTTCATCTCCCTTTTGGGTCTCGAATTTCCCGATTGGCATTCGGACAGATTATCAGGAAAAAGGAACCTTGTTGTAAAATTAGGCAGAAGGAGGACCGCCTTGTTATATCTAACGCTTCTGATATTATGCTACCTTCTCTGTATAATCTTCGTTTTTTTCGGATTTCCTTTGATAGTTACATTGTTAATTGCCCTTTCCGTACCATTACATTCTATCAACATTTCGCGTTTAAAGGGACTTATCATCGAAGGTAAAGAGGAAATCATCCCGGAACCGAAAAAGATATTCTTAGCAGGCTTTGGATTTGTCCTTATGAACTTACTGGGATTCGTCTTGGTAATCGGTGTTGATGTGTAAATGAACATTCTAGATAAAATAAAGGAGCGTTTTAAATTATACCGTCTCTATGCTGCGGGATTTATGGCATTTCTTCCCTGTTTGGGCGCTCTTTCTACCGGTTCGTGGGATAAAATACTCCTGTTGAAGTTGTTCATCATCGGACTTTTGGGCCACGGTGCCGGCTATATCCTGAACGAGATCGTCGATATCCGCTTCGATTCGAAATCAAAGGACCTGGGAGATAAACCGTTGGTTAAGGGTACGGTATCGGTTGCCGAGGCCGAGGCATATGTCTGGTCTTTTGGAATCGCCGGGATTATCATTACCCCCCTTTTCTTTCACAAGCTAATCGTAATAATGCTCCTCTATCTCTCCTTTTCTTTGGGCATCGTGTATGCTCTGTTCAGTAAGAAGGTCCCGGGAATGGAAGTAATCTATGCCTCCTGGGCAGTCATATTCACTTTATCGGGGGCCGCAAGTACGGCTCTTAGGCCTCCCAATTTAACGATAGTCCTGCTTTTAATGGTGGGCGTGGTTATGTTTTTCAACGTGGCGGTAATCGGTGGTCTCAAGGATATCGTTCATGATCCGAAAGGTGGTGGGAGAACCACTGCGTGGGTTTTGGGTATCAGGGTAAAAAAAGACAGGCTTCGTTTTTCAGATTCGTATTTTATTTATTTGACATGTCAATTGTTCGCTCTGTTCCTCGTCACCGTTTTGGCGCCGTGGCTCGTTCTTCCATCCCTCAATGCGATTCGGCTGGTAATCTATTACGCGATTGTTTTTTTAATCAGTTTTGGCATTGTCAGGGCTGTTACCAATTTTACGGGCGCAGCCCCCACGAACAGGAAAAAAGTACTTGCCCTGATCAGGAATTACGTGATTTTGTCATATCTCCTGATACCTACGATTTTTATGCTTGCGCTCCCGATTGAGATTGTGCTGTTCATAACGGTATTCCCACTTTCATGGGCAATTATTTCCAATATCATAACATACGGTAAAATAATTCCGACGATCTAGTAAGGCCAAAGGAGGTCAGCTTTGAAAAAAAGGTTGCTGCTGCTCAGCCCCCCTTCCCCGATAATTCTGAGTACGGTGAAGACCGCAAGAGTGCCTCTATGGGCGGGAGTTTTGGCTGGTCTTACCCCTCATGAATCCTGGGATGTGCGGTTCATACAAGGGGCACGGGAGAAAATAACGGAGGATACCTTTGAAAAAGCTGATCTCGTCGCCCTATCCACCTTCACACCGAGTATCTATGAGGCATATAGGATCGGTGATCTGTGCCGGAGAAAAGGGGTTCCTTGCATCATGGGCGGTATCCATTCTTCCTTTTTCCCAAAGGATGCATTGGCTCATTGTGATAGTGTGGTTGTAGGGGATGCGGAACCGGTTTGGGAAAAGGCCCTGTTCGATTTTACAGACGGAAACCTTCAACACATATACCACGGAGGGTGGATGCAATCAAAAACCATGCCAATTCCAGATAGAAGCATATTCTCCCGATATCGTTATTCTTTGGAGTGTGTGGAATTTGCGAGGGGGTGTCCAAACCAATGCGAATTCTGCTCTGTAGGGTTCAGTTGCAAGGGAAAATTTGTCTACAAGGATCCAAAACTGTTGGAAAGGGAACTGACATCAATAAATAAAAGATTCCTTCTCATCAGCGCGCCGAATTTGCTGGCCGATCCCGAAAAATGCCTGGCTCTCATTAAGAAGCTGAAAGATCATAACTTTAGATGGATGGCTTTGGCTTCCATGGATATAGTCAAATACCCGCAGATCATGGATACCATGGCAGAAACAGGCTGCTTCGCCTTGGAGATCGGTTTCGAGAGCTTCTCCGATGCCACATTAAGGTCCATGAGAAAGTACAGAAACCTCGGTATGGATTATCAAATGGTGATCTCCGAGCTCCATGACCGGGGAATAGAGGTTATGGGCAGTTTTATCTACGGATGGGACACGGATGATAAGCGTGTTTTTGCAGAAAGTTTGGAGAATTTCGAGAGAATGGGCATCGATTTTCCTGCGGGATTTCTTCTTGTCCCTTATCCTACCACCAATATTTTTTCGAGATACAAAAAGGAGGGAAGGATTCTTACGGAGGATTGGAGTCGGTATTCCGGTATGGACGTCGTATTTCAACCCAAGCTTATGACCCGAAGAGAACTTTTGGAGGGATACCTTTGGCTGTTGAGCGAGGTATCCCAATTCGGCTCGGAAGCCAAAAAAATATTCTCCCGCATGCGGGGTGTAGAGTCCTTTGCGTATGCTGTTTTTCTGTCGTATGTCCACGGGAAGTTGGCTCGGCTGGTGAACAAGAAAATCCAGCGGACTTTGGAGCTGTATCCTTGACACCTTTTCTTAAAGGATTGTTATAAGATCAAAATGATGAGGCACGGAAAGAGCAATTACCTCCCTCCATATCTGCAAATGCTGGGTTCTAAGCGATCGCCAATCAAAAACCTTACTATCCCCAATCCCCATTAACCGCCGTGGTCCCATGACCGATGAGGAGAAGAAAAAGGACATGACCTACGCAGAGGCAGGGGTGGACATTGACAAGGAGGAGGGCATGGTTAAGGCCATCATCTCCAAGATAAAGACCGCGGGCAGGGGATTTGCACAACCCCTGGACCTTCCCGGGCACTACACGGGCCTGGTGGATTTCGGGGAAGTGGCGCTTTCCCTCTGCACGGACAGCATCGGTACAAAGGGCAAGATCGCGGATGCCCTGGGAAAATGGGACACGGTGGGCATCGACTGCATGGCCATGAACGCAAACGACATGATATGCATCGGCGCCACACCCATCGCCTTTGTGGATTTCTTTGCCATCGAGAAGTACGACGAGCATATGGCAGAGGAAATCGGCATCGGACTGGCAAGGGCCGCGGAGATGGCCGGGGTTTCGATCATCGGCGGGGAAACCGCCAGCCTCCCGGATATCATCAGCGGTTTCGAGCTGGCGGGCACGTGCCTCGGCTATGTGAAAAAGGAGGAGATCATCACCGGCGAGGACATCGCGCCCGGCGATGTGATAATCGGCCTGAAAAGCTCGGGCATACACTCCAACGGGCTCACACTGGCCAGGAAGATCGTGGAGAGGAACGGGCTGTCCTACCAAGATTGCTTTCCAGGTTCGAACCTTCCTGTCGGAGAGACACTGCTCATTCCCACGAGCATCTACGTCAAGGAGGTCCTTGAGGTCGTGAGGAAGTTCAAGGTCAAGGGTATGGCCCATATCACGGGGGGCGGCCTGAAAAACCTTTCACGACTGAAGAAGGGTGTGGAATTCAAGATCACTGATCCCTTTGAGCCCCAGGATGTTTTCGTCCACCTTCAGAAACTGGGCAACGTCCGGGACAAGGAGATGTACAGAACCTTCAACATGGGCATGGGTTTTTGCATGGTTGCGGAGAAGGAGGATGCGGAGGGAATACTTGGGGTACTGGAGGGCAAGGTTGAGGCCAAGGTGGTGGGCGAGGTTGTTGAGGGGGAGGGCGTGAGCCTGCCGAGACTGGGGCTGAAATATTAGGGCTGGTACAGATAGGCCCATGGATTATTTTTTTAAACCCCTACTGCTTTCCCATTGCAAGGTAGTTAAGTTGGCAGACGAGGATTTTGTGCCCTATGTAAGGCCAGAGGTGAGGATGCTCGAACTAACGATTCGGGCCGTGATTTTGGGTGTAATCTTGTCCGTTGTTATGGCCGCGGCAAACGCATACCTGGGCCTCAAGGTAGGCATGACTGTTTCGGCCGCCATCCCGGCCGCCGTGATTTCAGCGGCGGTGTTCAAGGGCCTGAAAGGCTCCGTCCTCGAGATCACGCTGTCCAAGACCATGGCCTCCACAGGCGAATCCCTGGCTGCAGGAGTCATATTCACCATTCCCGCCCTGGTCATCATCGGGGTCTGGGACAACATCGATTACACCATCACAACGGCGGTTGCCCTCGTGGGCGGGATACTCGGTGTGCTCTTCACCGTGCTGCTCAGAAAGATACTGATCATCGACCTTGACCTGCCGTTTCCGGAGGGTGTGGCCTCGGCAGAGGTGATCATCGCGGCAGAGAAGGGGGGCAAGGCCGCAGCCTATGTCTTCGGGGCACTGGGCATCGGAGCCCTTTTCAAAATGGGTGCATCCCTGGTTGTGAACGGCAAGGAGTACGCCCTGGGTCTCTGGAAGGACAAGGTGGAGGGTGCGGGGGATGCTGGGCCAACCAAGATGTACGGGGGCTCCGACCTCTCCGCCGCACTCCTGGGTGTGGGGTACATCATAGGTTTGAGGATCGCGTCGCTCATATTCATCGGCGGCGTCATCGGGTGGGTGATTATCGCACCCATCATCATCGGTGTGAACGGACTCCCTGTTGACGAGGAAGGCAACACGATCACGGATCCCGTTGCAGCCTTCAACCAGATCAGGTTCGACCATCTCATATTCATCGGGGTGGGCTGCATGATAGTGGGGAGCTTCTGGACCCTGTGGAAGATGAGAAACGCCATCATAAGCGGCATCAAGAAGGCCTTCCCCTCCAAGGAAGCCATGGTGGAGGTGGAGGCTGTGGTGAGAACGGAAGAAGACCTCTCAATACGCAAGTCCCTCATGATTGCCGGGGCATTGATCATCCCGATCTTCGGGGTCTACTACTACCTGTCAGGCAATTTCGTACAGGCCTTCGTCTGCGCCATTGTGGGATTCATATCGGCCTTCCTCTTCACAACAGTAGCTGGCTATCTTGCAGGCATCATAGGCAGCTCGAACAACCCCATATCGGGTGTCACCATCGCTGTGCTTCTGATAATCTCAATCGTGCTTTTCTTATTGGGTGCAAGGGGCGATCCTGCCATGGCCACAGCCATTGGGGTTGCGGCATTGATCTGCTGCTGTGCGGCCATTGCAGGGGATGTGACGCAGAGCCTGAAGACGGGACAGATCATCGGCTCCACACCAAAATACCTGCAGTACTCCATGTTCATCGGTGTTGTTGCGGCGGCCGTGGTCATAGCCCCCACGCTCATGGTCCTCCATGCCGCCTATACCATCGGCAGCGAGAACCTGGCTGCACCGCAGGCACTGGCCATGAAGGGCATCGTGGAGGGTATATTCGGGGGCAAGATGAACTGGCCCATGGTCTTCTTCGGTATGGAGCTGGCCAT
>CP070726.1:1104630-1108628 GCA_020350865.1 Thermoplasmata archaeon | reverse complement strand
GGCATAAACAAGTCTGTACTCAGACGCAATCATTGGTAATAATACGATAATTAATAACACTGTTTCGGGCATTCAAAATATTCAATGTTCCAACGCTACTATAGACAGTAATACAATTTCATACAATGGAATTGGTATAAAATGTGAGCTTTACTCTTCCCCAGTAATTACTTTCAATAATATTACATTTAACCAAATCGGCATATTAAGCGAGAGCGGTTCTAATGCTCCTGTCCATTGGAATAATATCCATAATAATTCGAATTATAATGTGAGTAACTTGGATGATACCATAAATATTAGTGCAATACATAATTATTGGGGCTCAGATCCTCCGAATGATGACGGATTCAATGGACCTGTTGATTATCGTTTTTGGGAGGCAGTTCCGATAGAAGAAGCAGGACCTGGATAAAGGTATCAAGAACTTTTATCTGGAATATAAACAAAGGCCTTGCTGTATCACTTAGGCAAACCCTAGTGTATATATTCCCGCTAATTTACCCTTTTACGAAACTTTTCAGTATTATTCTATTTGCCCCTCTCCCTTTGCCGAAGGTTAAGGAGAAATCTTTGTTACAACGTTTGAATTTTCTTGATTTGACATCCACCCGCCTTCTATGGAAAGATATTAATCTCTCAAAAACAATTAGGACAAGGGGGAATCGGAGCGGAGGGAAGCAAGTGAAGGGATTTGACAGGTTGAAGGGCAGAATCAAAAAACCGGGCTCGAAAGGTGGTCAAGCGGAGGATACAGCCGCTGATATACAAGCCCTGGTCCCTCCAGCAACTGAGACGGCTCCGCAAGTGGATGAAGAGGGTGCCCAACTGCAGGATACGACAACTGAGATGGAGCCTGAGCCCTCCCCAGAGCCCGTACCCCCGCCGAAGAAGGCAAGAAGGCTCCCTGCCTCACCCATTGTAATTCTAGTGGTGGTAGTGTGCATCATAATCGCGGCAGCCGTGGCTGCAGCCGTGCTGCTCGGAGAAGAGGAGGGCAACGGCTCCGAAACCAAAGACGATATGTACACGGAGCCCACCCAATGGGAGAATATGGAAACAATCGAAGGGGACATATCGGGCGGCGGACCCCTGACATTTATTCCAGACGAGAGGGCACCCTTTGAAGTGAACGAGACAGTGTACCAGATGGATATCGTCCTGACCTGGAATCCGCAGGACATGGACCTCGACCTGGTCATCGAGGACCCCAGCGGTAATGAAGTGGTTTCATCGGGCAACGCACCGGGTGAGCCAGAGAGCGTAAGGATCAAACGTAACATCGAACCGGGCACCTGGACCGCCGTAATCGATCCCTTCGCCGCCGCAAACGTGCACTACAGCCTGGAGATAACCTACTACCACGAGAGCGGAAATGCCACAGGCCCGGGGGGTGAACTGCTCTACCAGAAGACCAAGTCGGTGACAGGGGAAAACGGCGACGAGCACGACGAGTTCGATGTAGGGGAAGGGTACGATAAGGTCCTCATACAGGTGGATATTTCCTCATCCGAGGGAACCATGAGCATGACCATATCGGATTCCGAGGGAAACGAGGTCTATTCAGGGGAGGTTTCGGGTGCGGACACGGTCTCCGACCAGAAAACTGTGGATGCAAAACCGGGTGTGTGGCAGGTGGATTATTCGTACGAGGAGTTCACAGGAACTTTTGTTGTTCAGGCTACTGGTTCTTAGTTCCCATCCTGTTTTTTTCATTGATAAACCATCAAAATCGACGGGGCATGAGATGGACCAAAATTGATTATTCCACCTTCTGCCCGTGGTTCCAGAGGTAGTCTACAAGGTCCGTGCACCATTTCATGAAGGTTGGCTCTTTGGATGAAAAGGCAATGGAGTAGTCCACCTTGAGTTTGCGGTTCAAGAAGAACACCACGGCCTCCTTATCGGTGACCACAGTGGCTGCGGGTATCTTCCAAATCCGTCTCCAAAATTGCGGCATGGTGATCTCAAATCCGGCCGGAGGCTTGAAGGTCTGGTCGATGATGAAGCGGAAATCGGCGCCTTTTGATATCCTGTCCCTGACGACAGGGACCGCGTCCAGCATCACCTCGTTTGCCACAACCCAGATGCTCTTCTCGGCCCTCTCAAAGACCCTCTCTGTATACTGAAGGTTGTTTACAGCCCCTTCCATGCGCTCGCTCTCCTTCAGCTCCCCCAGGCGCTCCACGAAAAACAGGGGGAGAAGGGAGAGCTCCAGGTCGCGGAAATACTCGAAGTGAGCTGCCACAAAATCGAAGTCGAGAAGAATCGAAAGGGTGAGATGCCCCAGGGGACCCGAACGATACGTTCCATCCGATTCCTTGTCTACGAGGCCCACCTCGTGAAGGCTGTCGAGATGGATTGTGGTCTCCTGTACGCTGATGTCCACCTTCTCCGCAATCCTATCCACGGGCTCGGGTTGCGTCTTAATGACCTTGAGAATCTCGAGCTTGACCGGGTGGGACAGTATCTGCACAAGTTCGGAAGGCATGTTATTACACTCCAAATTTTGCATTTGAGCAGGGATATAATCCAATATAACCATAAATAAGTTTGGTTATTCTTTTAAGTGTGCAGGTCATATCTATTGTACTATTTCGTTAGATTTCATCCTTAAACTTCTCATAATTTTCCTCTGAAATTATTAATCCCTTTTCGAATATGTCCTGTAAGCACCCACTGTCCTGGCCAAGGTATTCACCTCTTCTGGATGTGCAAACAAGGCACAGGGAAAACCCTCTGTTTCAAGAAGATTTTCGTTTTCCCGGATCGTTTTGAAAAGTTCACTGGCAAGCCCCTTGCGGAGGGTTTTTTCAGAAAGATTGTGAGTCGCAATATTCGATACCGGGCAAGGCGTCAGATCCCCTCCGGGGGTCACATGAGCAAAACCTCTGCCCGCAGAAACACAGCCCCCAAAGAACTCCTCATCCCCGGGAGAATGGATGATGTATATGGATTTTGTATCCCGAAATTTTAAGACCTGGGACCGAAATTGTGCACGTTCCTCTTTATCGAGCATGAGTCCATTATCGCCACCTGGTATATTTGCCTGTCTGGATTTCAATCCAAATTCGATTTCCGGTGTCGTTGGAATGTATTCCGTAAACACTCCTATGCGGACACCCATGTTGATAAAATCATCGATAAATTCGGGGTCCATCCAGTATTTGTAGTTCAGATTTGTGATTGTAACTGACACACCGGTGACCACTCCGGATTTAGCTATTCGCTGTATCGTCTTTACTGCCTTCCCATACACCCCCTTGCCTCGCCTGGCATCCGTTATTTTACTGTCACCTTCAATGCTTACTATTGCAGCGATGTTTGTGGAACGCTTTAACCGTTTGAAATCATCCTCGGAAATAGCCAATCCATTCGTGATTATGATAAAAAGTCTGTTCTTGAACTCCTGGCATAGCTCGATTAATCCCGGGAACATGAAGGGCTCCCCGCCCGCTATGACAAAGGCAAACACTCCCAGTTCACTTGCCTCGGTGATGATTTTCCGCCATTGCTCCCTTGGGAGCTCGACCAGTGTTTTCAGCTTTCCTTCTGAATCAACATCCGGGGTAATTCCAACAGCTCCGGCATAGCAGCCCACACACTGCAGGTTGCATCTGCTTGTGATGCTGAGTATCAGAACCGGTGGAACAATCAATCCCTTGGCCTGCTCCTCCCTCCTTACCTTCCATGCTCGATTGATTGCCGGAACCAGACTTGCAGATGCCCGCAGGTATCTCGGATGGCGGAGGATCCACGGTAAAAATACCCTTGTCAAGTTCGGGTCCAGATTGTCCAGTGCCTCTCTCAATTTTACTCGTGCCATAAATGAATCACAAGCCGATTGTTATATGTTAATATCTTTATTTGCGTCATTAGCTTATTCGGGTTCAGGTTTCATGTATTCCATGCACTTCTGCATCATTTCCTGGCAGCAGGCCATCATGTCCTTCATGTTTGCCTGTCCCTCTACCCCCTGCGGAAACATGCCTTCCATC
>CP070726.1:1097033-1104530 GCA_020350865.1 Thermoplasmata archaeon | reverse complement strand
CTGGTCCCAGGAGGTCCATTACGTTCCGTCACACAGCCCCTATGCAAGCCTAAAGGAAACCGTGTCCTCTAACCTGACCGTAAAGGAGGATTTGGGGGCGGGAAGGATAGTGGGTCATTCCATTTTGGATGCCACGAATCAGCTGGCCAGGACCTTCTTCTACAGAGAATACCTACCCTCCGGCATGTACTCGAACCTGGCACCCTCGGGCTGGGAGGAAAATGCGACAGTGGTGGACGGGCACAGGCTGAACCAGCCCAGGAATGGCGGTCCTCCGCATACATCTTGTGACGAACCCTTTCACCCTGCGGGGGATGGGAAGGAGGCATTTGAGGCGAACAATTTTTCAGCATCCTACATCACCCCCAAGAACAAGACCGATCCCTATGACTCGAATCCCGGAAAAAGCGAGATATTAAACACCATTCAAAACCAATCCATGATCCAATTCATAGCCCACGGCGGCAGCATGGCTAATCCCGCCACCATGTGGATGGAGGGCGGTTACGATATTGCTGGGGATGAAGAAATCGGCAAGCACAAAATCGAAGCCGGGGATGTGATGAAGCTGAACCTTTCACCCAGCATCACATATGTCATCGCATGCCACACGGGCCATATCTTCCTGGATATGGATAGATATGACCTGCTGCCCTTGGCCTTCACCCACGCAGGTGCGGTGAGCTACATAGCTCCAGTCACATGCCAGTCCATCTGCTTCTGGGATCAGGCCCCTGAGGGTGTGGCTGCAACCCAGTGTATATACTTCTGGGAGAAGCTGTTGGAATCGAACATGGCAGTGGGCACAGCCCTGGCAGAGGCAAAATGGGAGGCGTATAATGAGTGGAAGATCGACGGCGATCCAAGAGAGGAGCCCGACTGCCCGGCTTTTCATTTATTTGGGGACCCTGCCTTCGAGCCTTTGAAGACGAATGTATCCTTTGATTCCAGACAGGAAATGGACGTGTATGTGAGCTATGGGGAGGTGAAGGCAGGAGGAAAGCTGGATGTGAATGTGGAGGTAAGGGACTTGAGCTCGGGGCAGGCTATTGATGATCCACAGATCACAATCACATTCAATGGGGAGACAAAACCAGGTCCTGATGCCTCATTTGATGTGCCGGAAAAAGAGGGGGATTACGAAATCCAGGTCAATGCGCAAAAGAGCGGTTATCATGAAACCACTGCCAAATACGTGGTCCCTAGGGGCGGCCCCGAAGACGGAAACGATCCTCCCATACGGGTAATTCTCGTAGTAATCGGCGTGGCTGTTATGGCAGTGGCGGTTGTCGCAGTAAAAAGGAAAAATAAAACTTGAAGGTGTGTATCCATTTGAATTTCAAGATCAGTGCATTCACGATTATTATCATGAACATGGTGATACTCTCCACTCTCACATATTTTCCATCGGCAGAGGCCGAGGACTTCGGGGACATTCAGCTTTCAGGCTCGGACACCCTCACAGTATCGGGCATCTCCACCTGCAACAATCTCACAATCCGCGACGATGCCACCCTGATAGTCGAGAGCGGCTACCTGCAGGTGTTCGGCCTCGTCAGAATGGAGGACAATGCACGGTTCTTTGTAATCCGCGGAACAGTGAGGGTGAGGCCTTCCGCCTTAAACGACAGCACAATGGTCATCCATGTCAAAGACAGTGCCATGATCAACGTCAAGGACAGCTCGAACTTTGTTTTGGATCCCCAGCCCACAGCCACCAATGTCTCGTACATGCTCCTGGAGGACCAATCCAGCTTCTATGTGATAGATTCAACGTTTTCGGGGGATCAGCCCGCCATAATACACCAGTCCCTCGAGATCGCCTCCGTGACCGCGGGCGTGTACCTTCTCTCAGGATACGCCACCTGGCACATGGTGAACTCGGAGATCACAGGGAGGGTCAAGGTGGAGGGAGGAGAACTCACCGGCAGGTGGTTCTGGTGCTCTTTGCATCAGCGCTCGTCCCTCACCGTCGAGAACTGCGACATGGAGCTTTTGGGTGCATCATCCGGTTACACAATGCTAAAGCCCGTTTCGGGCACCACCACCCTCAGGAACACAAGGCTGCTTGCAGGCACCATGGAATGCGAGGTCACCTCCGAAATCCACATGGAGAACTGCACCTTCGCCTCCAGGGTCGATTTCAAGGATCAGACAGTGGCATACATATCCAACTCCACGTTCGAAAGGGATGTCACCGTGGGCTCGGCACTGGCCCTCGTTGAGGTGGACAGGGCACCCGAGACCGAAGTTCACATCGAAGGCTCCACGCTGAAGAATTATATGAGGTGTGCCGGCAACTCGACAACCGACATCGGGCATACATCGCTTGACAGGCTCAGTGCCAGCGAAAACGCAACTGTCACAGCAGCGAATTCCACTTTTTCTGGCTTCCTCTCCGTCATGGATTTCTCCACGGTAAAAATACAGGATGTGGGGGTGGAATCCATGGTGGTGGAGGACACGGCCCTCATCCAGGTGGAGGAGTGCGGGCATATAGTGAATGTCACATTCTATGGTTCAGGGGAAGGCATTGATGAGGAAGCGGCTGTTTTTTCCGAGACGCAGATATCGAAGATGACCCTGAACGCCAATTTCTCGGCGGCTCTGTCCCTAAACCGTGTCACCTTGGGCAATCTCAGTTTCTACGATGAGGTGAACGCCACCTTCGAATGCGTCGGCTCCACCGTGGAGAACATCAGACATAGACGGTACGGGAGAAATGTGACCCTGTCCTTCATAGATGTCGATTCGACCCTCCCTGATTTTGACGGAATCAATAGGAACATCACGGTAAAGGTCTTCCATCGCCTCACCGTGCTGGTTACACTCAACGGAGAGGGCATAGAGACAGGAGTAGTGGTACATGATGATCTCCAAGGGGAATGGAGGGGCGACACCGCATCAGGCAGTATCGGATTCGACCTTCCTTACAGGTTCATTCTCGACACCACCGACAGCATCACGGAAGATTACACGGTCAAAGCAGAGTACCTGGGCTTCTCGGAAACCAAGAACATCATACTGTCCTCCTCCAAAAACGTGAGTTTCCGGTGGAGCGATCACGAACCTCCGATAATTACAGACATCTCGTTTGCCCCGGGCCAGTGGAACATGGGAAAGGACATAACCGTCTCAACTGCGGTTACTGATCAGGGTGTGATTTCCATCTCGCGCGTGAGCCTTTATTATCGCGTGGACGGGGGAGATCGGAAGGAGGTCAAGATGTTCAGGGTGGGGGATAACAGGTACGAGGCCATGATACCGAAGCAGGACAAAACCTGTGAAATCACCTTCTACATCTCTGCTGCCGACGGCGCTGGCAATGCGGTTAATACCCCAGAAGAAAGCATTAATGTTGGCGAGAAAGAGAGACTGCTCTACATAAGTGGTGTTTTCGTGCTGGCAGCTTTAATCGTGGTCTTTGCAGGGAGAACCATAATAATCCGCAGAAAAATAAAAGAATATAAAAACAAGTACGAATTCAAGAGGAGCAGGAAATGAAGAACCATCATTACCGTGCATACATAAGTTATTTTGCGTTCGTCACGGTCCTGTGTCTGGGCATAACGAGCCTGCCTGCGGCCTCAGCGGACGGCGCCGATGCGGAGCTCCACGAAATCGACGTTTCTGCCTCCCCTTCCGTCCAGGGCATCGGCGGTGAGATAATCGTGGATGCAGCCGTCTATTTTTTCGGAGGCTGCTGCTATCACCTGTACGCTTTCGATGTGACCGCCAACCTCTCTGCACCCGAAGAGGTAACGGTGATAACAGGCCCAGCACCTGAACTTTACGAGGAAGTGGATGCCCAGCCGGGGGGTGTGCCCACCATCGTACATTTCGAATGGAGGGTGCTCTGCGAATCCAAGGGCATATTCAACCTAACAGTGGATGTGTACACCGAAAACTGCGGCAGTATGGCAGAGGTCATTACAATCGAAATAGTCGAGGGATGCAGCATTTCTTCCCCTGAAATCTACCCGGAGAAGCCCCTGGTGGGTAGGGAGAACATCATCCTGATTTCCGCCACAAATTCCCTTGAAGGCAGGTTCGTTGAAGGCGTCACCCTCTTCTACACGGAAAATGAGGCAGCGGTGGATGGTAACCCTGAAAATGATACGATCCGTCTCGCTGATGGGGGGGAAATCAAGGGCCGGGCGTTAACCATGGAGCAGGATGAATTCACATCCGAGCAGTGGACAGCACGATTAAGAACCCAAAATTCCGGCACGCTCCACTTCTGGATCGTGGCAGAGGACAACCTAGGAGAGAACTCCACGAGCTCCCTTTTCTCCATGGAGGTGGTGGACCAGGAGGCCGTGGATGCCATGATTGCCGGCCTGTACATCGGTCTGATTTTGGGCACCGTAATCGGAAGCTTGCTGATGGTTCTGATCCAGAATATATTTATCAAGAAGGGGCGCAGGGCAGCAGGGGTTCTGGCAACAGCAAAGGAGGGCGAACTTGAGGGTGATAAAAAGAAGGGGGATATACAGGTGATCATAGGTATTGTTCTCATCATATCGGCAGTGTGCATCGTACTGCTCGGAGCCGTTTTTGGCATGTTCGGTGATATCGTAGACCTGGTGACGTGATCAGAATGGTAAAGGGACTTTCGGTGGAGCGATTTCGCATGCTTGTTCAGGCGATAGCCCTGATCCTTCTCAATTTCACTGCCTTCGGCTCGCTGGTGGTATCGACATTCCTGCCCATACTGAGATTGCCGAAGATCTTCCCGGGAATGGTCGGAGAGGGTGTGCCCCTGTGCATCTTGGGCTCGTGGGAGCGCACACTTACGCTGTACTGGGCCATGGCACTGATGATCGCCCTGCTCTCAGTGCTTGTGCTCATCTGTGTCGTGCTCGGAAGGGCGCTGTGCGGATGGGCATGCCCCATAGGCCTGACCCAGGATCTAATCGGCAAGCTGCGCAACATAATGGGCATCAGCCCCCTGGAGCCTTCAAAGGGCCGGCACGAGCGGTTGGGAATGATAAGATTCGGCATCCTTTTGTTTGTGACCCTCATAGCATTGAGCATAGGCCTTTCAGCATTGGCCGATGAAACCGCAGGCGAGGCCTATAAATCCCAGTGGCCTGCCATGGCACAGACATCGCCTGTATGTGTGGGCTGCCCAGTGCCAGTCATACGGTACATGGTCGTGGATGTTATTCAGAACCAGATGCCCAATTTCTCCGATCCAACAAGCTATCTGCAGATATTCGTGTTTCTACTATTCTTCGTGGGCGTCTTTTCCACACCAAGGCTCTGGTGCAGGTACCTGTGCCCCGTGGGGGCATTGAGCAGTGGTTTCAACAAGATCAGCATGATATCCATTTACAAGGAGAAGGGCAAGTGCACCAAATGCTCCATATGCTCGGATGTGTGCCCCACAAGGGTTCAGAGCGTGGCAGATGACGGCAAAACCGGCAAGGTGGGTGATACGGGTTGCATCTACTGCCTCAAGTGCGTCAAGGCCTGCCCCGAGAAGGCCCTGGCCTTGAAGTTCAGCGGTAAAAGCATCTACAAGGGAGGTGGATTATGGCAGAAAGGGACATAAGGTCGGATATGACCACCTCCATAGAGGAGCAGATGGCCAGGATGAAGCAGAAAAGCACGATTGCGGCCATGAGCTACTACCGCGACATTGCATTGGGGATGTACGATCCAAAGAGGTTGGCCGACCCGGGCCCCCTGATAGGTACATTCTGCAATCTGGTCCCGGAGGAGCTCATACTGGCAGCAGGGGCGAGGCCTTTCAGGTTATGCGCGGGGTACCAGGGAACCATATCCGTCTCCGAAAGAATATTGCCCCAGGTGTTCTGCCCGCTTATCAAGTCCTCTGTGGGCCTGTTCATGTCCGAGGTGCTTGATGAAGTGGAAATGATCGTGGTGCCAACCACATGCGACGGGAAGAAGAAGGCAGCCGAGATTCTGAGCGAGAAAAAGAGGACCCTCATCATGGAGTTGCCCCACACCATAGTAAGTCCCCAGGCCAGGGGACTGTGGCTCACAGAGGTTCGAACATTGAAAAGGAACCTTGAAAGGTATCTTGGGAAGAGGATCGCCAAAAAGAACCTGAAACAGGCCATAGGGAAGACCAACAGGAAGAGGGCACTGCTCGGGGAGCTCTACGAGCTGAGGAAGAAGACTCCTCCCATCTGGGGCTCCGATGCCCTCCTTGTTACCCACACCTCATTTTATGCAGATCCCGATACATGGATAGCCCAGACCGAAGCGCTTCTTTCTGAGCTCAAGGACAAGGAGCCAGTTGTTGGCGAGCAGAATCCCCGGATCATGCTCACAGGTTCGCCGATAATACTACCCACATGGAAGATCCCTTTTCTAATCGAGGAGGCTGGTGGTATCATTGTCATGGACGATCTGTGCAGCGCCGCCAAGACCCTGCTCGACAAAATCGAAGTGAGGGCATGGACCATGTATGATATGCTCATCGGCCTGGCTGACCACTACCTCATGAGCGCCTGCCCGTGCTTCGTGCCAAACGATCCCAGAATCACGAAGGTCAGCAATTACGTCAAGGATTATTCAATCGACGGTGTTGTCTACCACAACCTCCAGGGCTGTCAGCTTTACGGCGGTGAGGTGTGGCGCATGGAAAGGACCTTGAAGGAAAAGGGCATCCCCGTCCTGAAGCTTGAGACAAGCTACGGCGAAGGGGATATCAAGCAGCTCAAGATAAGGGTGGATGCCTTCTTGGAGATGCTTGAAGCGGGGATAGAGCCGTAACCATGGATTAGAACCTGATACTTAGATTAATAGTGCGATGGAAAGATATAAGGGAAATGAGAATTATATAGTTATGGCATAAACGGGCGAATTCAGCCAAATTGTGCCTAGAAGAGGAAATATACCACGATTTGCCTGATTCGAAAAAAGTATTGCGAAGTTCGTAAACGGTATCGATTTGGATGCCAAATTATCGGGGGTTCCTGAATGTCCAAGAAGGGGTTTGCGACAATATTGACCATGTGGATTTTACTCGGTTCTCTTGTTGTGATTTCCAACAACACTGAGGCCTGTTTTACCTGGGAAGTGACCTGTGAGGACACCAATAACGGTGTTGACGAGGGGCATTACACCACTTACGACGTCGAGATCTACCTGAGACCTGGCTGTAAGGACACATACTGGCTCTACTTCTGGACGGAGGGGGTGCCCATGGATTGGAGTACAGAGGTCCTGGATATGGACGGTCGAGTGATCTACGAAAACAACGAGTTCTTCCTCAAGGGCACCGTGACATATCCGTTCACCTTCAAGGTGATACCCCCTGACGATATTCTATTCACCGAAGAAGCCACCATCACCCTGCATATAAGGGCTGACGACAGATTAAATCAGAACGAAACCGTTGACATTGTCACCGTCACCACATGTTACGAGCCTCTTGACCGCACTCCCCAACCCGTGACCCTGTCCCTTGCGGAAAACACCACAAACTCCATCAAGCTCGAGTGGACGGAGAATGCGGATACG
>CP070726.1:1092853-1096933 GCA_020350865.1 Thermoplasmata archaeon | reverse complement strand
CCCCAGACAACGGCCCAGATATAATTGAAATCAAACACCGGAATTCTCGTGATGCTCAAAATTCCGGAGCGGATGACAATGGCAATGGCAAGCACAACACCTATCATGAGGATGGCAACCGCTGCATTCCCGTTCTCCAGTTCCTTGAGGATGTCGAGCTCCCCCCTCTTGCCCATCTTGGTGATCTTCTCGAAGAGTATGAGGCCTATGTTGACGGCGATAACCGCCAAAATCACACCAATCAGTATCTTTATTATGGCCCCCAGCGCCTCCAGGAGTGTGTCCATCATTGCCATCTCATCACCTCTGGGTCATCCCAAGCAGAGCAGAATTTTAATCCTCATTGCCATGCCCGTATAAAACCTTTTGGAGATATTTCACCTGAATTGATAACGATAAATCCATCCAAAATCTCAGGAAAAGCCCTCGAGGCTCTTCTGGAACCTGTGCTTCTCACCCGGCACCGCAACAGGATACGCCCCTGTAAGGCACCCGAGACAGAGGTCGTTTTTAACGATCCCAATGCACTCCACAAGACGGTCTATACTCAGATACCCCAACGAATCTGCACCTATGGTTTTCGCAATCTCAGGAACCGTTCGGCTATGAGCAATGAACTGATCCCGGGTTTTCATGTCTATTCCGAAGTAGCAGGGGGCGACAATGGGGGGACAGCCTATTCTCACATGGACCTCTTCGGTCCCCGCATCCCTCAGTATGGAAACGATCCTCTCCATGGTGTTTCCCCTGACTATGCTGTCGTCCACCAAAACGATCCTTTTGCCCTCAACGATCCTCCTTATGGGGTTCATCTTCAGCCGCACATCCCTTTTCCTGTGCAGCTGTTTTGGCATGATGAAGGTTCTCCACACGTACCTGTTTTTTATCAGACCTTCCGTATAGGGGATGCCCGATGCATGGGAATAGCCCAGTGCATGCGTCCTTCCCGAATCGGGTACGGGCACAACAAGATCCGCTTCCACAGGATAGTCCTCTGCCAGACTCCGCCCGATATTCCATCTGACATTGTATACCAGCCTGCCATCGATGACACTGTCCGCCCTGGAGAAGTACACCCATTCGAACATGCAGTGGGCCTGATGCTTTGGAATGGAGGCGTGTGTGGATTTGACACCGTCCTTTGACAGCTCCACCACCTCACCCGGGGTCACGTCCCTTATGAACTCGGCTCCGATTGCATCGAAGACAACGCTCTCCGAGGCCGTGATGTAGCAGTTGCCCAGCTTTCCAATGCAGAGGGGCTTTATCCCGTAAGGATCGCGCACAGCAAAGATCCTGTCGTTGATGAGCAGTGTAATGGAGTACGAACCCACAAGCCTCTTCATGAGGTTCTTCAAGGCCTTTGTGATGTCCTGCGTTGCCGTGATTTCGTTGGCAAGCAGCCTGACGATGACTTCGGAGTCGGAGGTGGTGATGAAGGCCCATCCCCTGTCCTTGAGTTGTCCCCTTATGGCATCCGAGTTCACGATGTCCCCGTTGTGGGCAAGTGCCATATCCCCTGCGTGGCTCGAGGCTACCACAGGCTGGGCGTTCTGGAGTACAGAGGTGCCTGTTGTGGAGTAGCGCACATGGCCTATGCCCAGTGTACCTTTCAAGTCCTCCAGGGTTTCTTCGTTGAAAACATCGTGCACAAGCCCCATGCCCCTGGAAACCGAGACCCCGTTTTTAAAGGTGGCGATGCCTGCCGCCTCCTGACCTCGATGCTGCAGCGCCCGAAGCGCCTGGTAGATGACCGGAGCCACTTCAAAATCAGAGATCATGCCGACGATGCCGCAGTGGTCCAAGAACTTGTCAGATGAGGTGCAGAGCAAGGGCTGTTGTGAATTACAAAGAACCTCAGGATATTTTTCGCCCTTAAAAACCATCCATCAATGCCCCTTGACCCAGTTGTAGGTCCTCATCTTGGAGGAGAAACCGTAACCGCAGGCAGCGCATCTCTTCTTTCTTATGTGATACGATCTCTTACCGCAGCGCCTGCATCGGATGTGCGTTTTCTTATGCTTTTTTCCCAGTGACGGCGTGCCCTTGCTCATCTTCCTCAACCCGTGTCCTTACGGTGAAATGTACACCACATTGTCTCCGCGCACGATAGTGATATCGAACTTTCTTTTCAGATCGTTTTCGATGTACTCCTCAGCGTTCTTCAAAACGAGGTTCATGTGTGGGTCGTAACCGTCCAATATCCCGCGATACTCCCTGTTTGCCTTCAGCTCAACTAGCACCTTCTTGTTGAGGCTTTTATTGAGCACATTAAGAGGTTTTTGCATGAATGTCCCCGGACCTTCCAAATATCACAGCACTACTTAAATCTTTGTCATCAATCCGCTTCTCACCCTTCCGCAAGGCTCTTCAAATATTTCGGGATGCCCGAGGATTCCCTGGGGCCCACGAGCACCTCCCTGCCCGACTTCTCGTTGAGCTTGGCGCTCATCCTGGCCACCATGCCCGGTATGATGATCTTGTTGTGCTTGATCTTATCTTTTGCTCCGGATTTCTCCAGGGCCTCCACAACCGAATCCGCTGTGAGCTTGCCTGCGGCAAAAGCCGTCATCACCGAGAGTCCCTCCGTGTCAACAACCTGCAGAAAACTTCCTATCTTGCTGTTCTCGATGTCCCCTGCCACGGTAAAGTAGGTGAGCGAGAAGTTCGTTGTGAAGAGCAGAGGGGAATTCTCGTCGGGACTGTTTATCTCGTACAGCTCGGGTTTGACCTGGATGGGAATCTGGGGGTCAGTGTATATGTTCTGTCTCAGGGTTACCAGGGGATACATCTTCCATCTCGCAATATCGTTGAATATCAGGGCGGCAGCGTACTTCATGGTATAGATTGCGGCAGCCAGACCCTCCTTTTGGGGATCGCCTTCGAGATTCAATATCACCGGATATCCCAGGGGCCTGAAGTTCTTCTTTGCGGAAAGCCTTCTTATAATGGTGAGCATTCTCATGCTCTCACCGAGGCTTTTCACACCGAAATCCAGCATCAGGTCCTCGCATCCGGCCTTCTTGATGTTCTGTGTCAGCTCCGCCAGCGCGTCCAGGCCACTGTCCTCGTACACGACCAGTGGGCATGCATGGTTCTTTGCAAGAGCTGCCATGCCCTCCCAGTTTCCCTTGTTGGCGGCGTGTATCAGGGGCTTGTTATCCTTGACCGATTTCAGTGCCTCCTCCATAACCTCTGGTTTGTCGCCCATCAGAATCAAGGGCAGTGACGTTTTGCTTGAAACCGCCTTTACTGCCTCTGCGAATTGAGCAGAATCCCCCGAAGTTGCCTTCACTGCCAGCATGCTCAATTTGAGGCTCTGTCCCACCCTTTCGAACTCCAGTTCATTTGCCTCTGTCACCTTGGCCGAAATCTCCTCGGGGCTTGCGGTGTCCTCAATCAGAACAGAGAAAGCCGTGTGGTGGTAGAAGGTCTTCTCGTGCCTGAAAAGCTCTGTTTCATTGCCCATCTCAACTGCGTTGTCTCCCACACCAACGGTGATGAGCCTTATGGGCGGTGCTGCGGATTCCTCGAGCTGGGTCTTCACATCCTCGGATACATCCGGGCATGTGGAAAGCTCCGCCTGCTTGTTGGCCAGTTTCATTGCAAAGGCCAGGCAGGTGGGAACACCGCATTTGCCGCAGTTGGTCTTGGGCAGCAGCTTATAGATTTCTATGGCTGTTAGTGCCATCACTTTTCACCCCCTTTGGTTGATAGTTTAGAAACCGTATCCCTGACCAGGTCCACTGCTGCAGGATTTCTCATAATGAGCATATCTGCACCGGCGGATACAGCGGACAGGGCCGTCAGGGCCTCCCAGTAAGGACCTCTTGCCTTCTCGTCTCCCCATTCGGCGTTCTCTATCTTGGCCTCCCTTGCATTCCAGGCTATGGAGGAGTCGCAGACAATGGGCATCTGGAGCATCTGATCACCCATGAGTGCAGCAAGTCTAATGCGCTCAATTACGGAATAGGAATACTCAAGACCGTAGCCCAATCCCGCCTGCAGGGGGTCCATGATAATATTCTCAGGTTTCACTCCGAAGTCTGTGAGCAGTATGTTCAACTGCTTGGCAAGGTT
>CP070726.1:1086932-1092753 GCA_020350865.1 Thermoplasmata archaeon | reverse complement strand
TCGGATGCCGTGATGGACCTGTCCATCGGAGGGGACCTCCCAGACATAAGAAAACGGCTCTTAGAGGTGGTGGAAGTGCCCTTTGGCACGGTTCCCATATACGAGGCGGGGATCGCAGCTGCCAAGAGAAGTGCCGTGGTGGACATGACCGAGGACGATATGTTCAATGCCTTCGAGAACCATGCCAAGGAGGGTGTCGATTTCGCTGTGGCCCACTGCGGTGTTACCATGGAGAGCGTAAACAGGCTCAAAAAGCAGCACCGGATTCTGGACGTGGTGTCCAGGGGAGGATCCTTTCACACGGCCTGGATTCTGCACAATGAAAAGGAAAACCCCCTCTATGAGAACTATGACTATTTACTGGAGCTGGCCGGCAAATACGATCTGACGCTGAGCCTCGGGGACGGTTTCAGATCGGGGTGCATCTACGATGCAAATGACAGGGCGAAAATTCAAGAGCTGCTGATCATCGGCGAACTGGTGGAGCGTGCAAGGGAATACGGTGTGCAGACAATCGTGGAGGGACCCGGACACGTGCCCCTGAATCTCATAGAGAGCAACATCAGTATCATGAAGAGTGCCACCAAGAATGCGCCCTATTACGTTCTCGGGCCGCTTGTCACCGACATCGCCCCGGGTTACGACCATATCGTATCTGCCATCGGCGGGGCCATTGCGGGCCTTGCCGGGGCCGATTTCCTGTGCTATGTCACCCCCTCCGAGCATCTATCATTACCCACTGTGGAGGATGTGAAGGAAGGGGTAATAGCTGCGCGCATCGCAGCCCATTCAGCGAACCTTGCCAGGGGCATTGGAATGGAAAGGGACCTGGAGATGGCTCAGGCCAGGAGGGACCTGGACTGGGACAAGATGTTTTCCCTGGTCATAGACCCCGAGAAGGCCAGAAGGTACAGGGATGAGCGCAGACCCGCCCACGAGGACGTGTGCTCAATGTGCGGCGATCTGTGCGCAATCAAGCTGCCCAGGAAGTATCTGAGAGGGGAGGAGTGAGGCCCTCCACAGGGCCCCACGTTTTGTTCTACCAGATTTCATTCGTACCTCAGCGCGTCACCCGGCTTGAGATGCGTGGCCCTCCACAGGGCGGGCTGGATCACGGCCAGTGTCAGTACAACGGTCACGATGAGCGAAATCCAGATGTACTCCATGGGAAAGTAGAAGGTCATCTCCACATGCAGCAGGTCGTAGATCATCTTGTTGAGGTAGCTTCCCACCAGGTAACCGATGGGAATTCCGGCTGTCCACCCCATGAGGGCTATGACGAGGCCCTCCGTTCCGAAAACCGACCGGAGGCTCCGGGATGTGGAGCCCAGACACCGCATCATCCCTATCTCTTTTGTCCTCTCGATGACATTCATTGTCAGCATGCTCATGAGGCCGATCATGGTTATGAGCACGATGATGCTGCCGACTGCAACCATGAGGTTCATGATCTGCTGGTTGGCCTGGTGGTTCCGCTCCTCGGCGACATAGAGTATGAGGTTGGTAACAACGTAACCCCGGGAGAGCATCTCATCCTCGATCTCTGTTGCCACCCTGTCTATGAGGTCGTGGGAGCCGGATTCGGTCTTGATCACGAACCCCGAGACAACATTGCCCATCATGAGTTTGTCCTGCAGGGTCGTTATTGGAATGAAACATGCCATGCCGTTGTTCATCTGGGACGAGGACAGGCCTATGACCTCGAACTCGAAGTCCCCTGTGGCCATCTGGACAGTGATTGTGTCTCCGACCTTTATGCCCTCAAACTGTGCAAATGTTTTTGTCAGGACAATGACAGTGGCATTATTCTCCTGGTCCTCCTGAGTGTACCACCTGCCCCTGTAAATCGTACTGTCCATATCGTAACCAACGGTGTTGTAAGTGTACCCAAAGACCGAAAGGCTATTGTCCTCCACAAGAATCTCGGTGCCCACAATGGGCTCGGCTATTTGAACGCCCTCGATGTCCTCAAGCACGTACTGTAAATCCTCGGTGAGTGGCCGGCCTCCTTCCGTGGAACCCATCGTAATGATGTCGCATGTGAAGTACTCGAACTCCTGGCTCACCATGGCCTGGATGGAATATCCGATGGAGGCGATGGCCAGAAACATGCCAACCGCCAATGAGATCTGCAGCAGTGTTGAGACCGACCGCCCCTTCTTTCGCGCCATGTTCCTAAGGCCCATCTGCGCGGTCCTGGGCAATCCTTTCATTTTCATTAAACCCTTGTCAAATCTCGAGGAGCCGTAGTTGGCCGATATACCGTGATTCTCCATGCCCTCCCTGGCAGTGACCCGAAGGGTCTTCCAGAGGGAGGGCAGTGTGGCAACGATCGTTATGCCTATACCCACGAGCACGCTTATTAGAACAGTGGGTATGAATATATTGAACTCCGGAGTGATTCCGAAAAAGTTGTTGGCCAGAAATGCAACCATGAGGTGGGCAATCACGATGCCCAATATGCTGCCGATAACAGATCCCGCACCCCCCATGATGAGGCTTGTGGTGGCATAGGACCTGACCACCTGGAGCTTTGTGGCACCCACCGCCTTGAGCTGCCCTATCTCCCTTTTCTGTTCCGTGATCATCGTGTGCATGGTGTTGGAGATGAGGAACAGGCTGCAGAAGAGCGTCATGAGGGTGAGGATCACAAAGAAGCTCGACATGTCCGAGAACTCCTGCTCTCCCGGCCAGTCGCCGTTGAGCCTGACATCGGGGATGTCTGTGAAGGATACGAAGGCCGAATTATGTTTCAGGTAATCCTCGATGTCCGATATGGCTTTCTCCGCGTCTTCCTCTTTATTGTTAGTCAGGTCAAAGCTGATCATGTTCACGCCTGTTGTATTGGAGAGGGTATGGACAGTATCGATATCGGTATAGAATACGGCCAGCCCGAACATCGGGTAATCCGAATACAAAAGGGAATGTCCCGTTCCCGTGATTTCCAGCTCCTGGACATTTCCAGAAAAGTCGTAGATCCTTGCTGTATCGCCGGCCTTGCCGCTGTACAGGTTCGCCCTGCTGTTGCTGGCATCCGTGAGCAGCTCCAGGTGCCCGGGCGTGTTTCCCGAATCAATTGAAACTATATCCACGCTCTGCCGGGAAAAATCATCAACACCCACTATCAGTGCGTCATTTCGCCTCTCCCCGATGTACATCCTCGTGTAGAACACGGATTTTGCTTCCACCGAATTGACATTGTCTATTTGACTCAACCCTTCCATCTGGGATTCATTGAGGCTGAGGTCGTTCACCCATATGCGGACATCATACATGTTGCTGTCTTCAACCTCCTTTTCCATGGCCACATCCATGAGGGGCACAACAGCAAATAGACCCAGCGCACCCACCGCCAGGGCGATGGTGAGTACGGTGAAGACCGTCCTGGCCTTCCTCTTGCCGAGATCACTGAACGATTTCTTGGATAGCGAGGATACCATCATAACCACCCCTATGTATTCACTACCTGTCCGTCCAGGATCGTGATCTTTCTTTTGGCCTTTGCTGCCAGTTCCTTGGAATGGGTCACGTAGATGACTGTCTTGCCCTGGCGGTTGAGCCTTGAGAGCAGCTCGAACATGGCGGCTTCTGTCTTGGAATCCAGGTTCCCTGTGGGCTCGTCACCGATTATGATCTTAGGGTCGTTTGCCAGAGCCCTGGCAATGGCCACCCTCTGCTGCTCCCCGCCCGACAGCTCGGAGGGGAGGTTGTTCAGCTTGTCGCCGAGCCCCACGAGCTCCAGATTGTTTTTTGCAATCTGCCTTCGGTCCTTCAGGCTGCCCTTTTTTGCCAGGTCCATGGGCAGCATGGCGTTCTCCAGGGCTGTCAGCGTGGGAAAGAGCTGGAAGAACTGGAATATGATCCCGATGTTCTCCCCGCGCCATCTCGCCAGCTCGTCTTCCTTCAGATTGTCTATTCGCTCTCCATCCACAATCACCATTCCTTTTGTGGGCCTGTCAATGCCCGTGATCATGTTGAGCATTGTGGACTTTCCTGAGCCTGAAGGTCCCACTATGGCGATGAGGCCTCCGTTGTCCATCACCAAGTCGATGTCCTTTAAGGCTCGAAACTCTGTTTTGCCTGTTTTGTATATCTTCTCCAGATTTTTCAGTTCTATTTTCACCATTTTCTTCACCTCCTGTTTTTCGGATTCTTTCTTAGAGAGTTTACACTGATTCTCATCATATTATTCGCGTTCTTTTGCCTCCTTCAAATTAAAAAATCAGGGAGGACCCTCTGATGGTTGGGGCCCCCCTGGCGGGGTCGCAGGAGGAGGGGTTTCATCCTTCGGTTTGAATTCGTCCTTGGATAAGAGCAGGATAAAGAGGGCTATGAGCGGGAACAGACCGCCGGAGAAGACTCCGACAATCGAACCGAGCAGCGCGATTCCGTATTTTTTCCTCTGAATGGCGTATATCCCGCCGATCAAAGCGATGATCGAGAAGACCACCAGTATCACTGCGCAGACATAGATTAGGTTCATGATCAATTCGAGGGGAAGATGGCTGCCCCGTTCCAGGGTCTGGTTGCCTTCAGTGAGTGTGAAATCGAACTCGTTTTGAAAGTCTGTATTATTGCTGGAGTCCGTTGGATCGAAGAAAGCCTTGTAGATGATTGTGTTGTACCCTTCTTTTTCAACCCTGAGTTCCTGGTTCCCGGCAGGGACGTTATACAAGTAGTAGTTACCGTACTCGTTTGTCGTTGTGCTTCGTGATTCGCCCACAACGGAAACCAGAACGCCCTCGGCAGGGGTGCCGTTTTCGTACACGATTGTACCCGTGACATCGGTGTTGTCCTCGATACCAAAAAAGAAGACACCTCTGCCCATGTTCCCAACGAACAAGCCGGCGAGGATTAGAAACCCGACAAGTACGAAGGTGGTTATGGCGTGTATGATAAGGAGGGCACCTGCCACGGTCGGCTTGATGGATTTCCCGGGTTTCGCCTTGGGCGGCTCGTAGTAGTAGTGATAATGCACATCGTAATACGGTCTCTGGGGCCCTCCGTACGGCGGGTACGGGTAACCTTGCCTCCTCCTTTCCTGTGCGGGAGCGGAGGGGACTTTTCCTTCATTTTGATTTTCTTCCATATTCTTCACCTCTTTATCGAGTTACTCTGCAATAGTAATGGTAGTGCAGACCACCCTGCTCGTCCCGGGTAACGTACGGCCCGTGCATTGCGTAGTAGCTGGGATATTTCTCCACAGCGGCCCAGAAGAGCAGGTAGGCGATTATACCCACACCCGCGCTGAATATGGTAACCACGATCCACAGCAGCCTGATTATTACCGGGTCCATATCGAAATACTCGGCAAGACCGCCGCAGACCCCACCTAACCACTTGTCCCTGGTGGACCTGTACAGCTTCTTCTTGTCGTATCCCTGATACTGCCCCGGATAGGGCTGGTTTTGTCCTGGGAAATCCGCAGGGGATTTTCCGTTGTCCGCTTCATTTTCAGTCATTTTTCACCACCTTTTGCGTGTCGTTATACCTTAATCTCATTCAGCGTATATATAGCGGAAAGAAAGAGACTTACTAAAAACTCTTTAGTAAAAATCTTCCGATAAGTTTTAAATATGAGAAGTCATAACTTTCGGCGTGTTTCAATGAAATCTGAGGCGTCTGGCTCGACCTATATCATTTCCCGCGCCGTCGAGGAGCCTTTAGAGGCCACGTTCGAACTTGGGGAGAACATCAAGGACATATCATCGAAGGCATCGCGGCCCGTCATTCTGGGTCTTTTGGGCCTTGCCCTGTTTGTTCTCTTTTTGGTCCCCAGTGTGTATGATTCCGCCTATGAATTACTGCGTGGGTTGCGGGA
>CP070726.1:1076916-1086832 GCA_020350865.1 Thermoplasmata archaeon | reverse complement strand
TGGGGATGGGCTCCGACAACTCCCGGGGATCATACGACAACATCGCGGTGCAGGTCCTGCCTCCACAGTACACTTTCGACGAAACGGAAGACTTCAAGGACGGCGTCGAAGACCTGGTCTTTATGCCGGTGGCAGGTGATTGGCAGATTGTAAGGTCCCGCTACGAGGGCGTTCCGGCGCAGGACCCGGCGGTGAGCCTCGTGGATCTCGGTCTGGGCAGGGGGCTGGAGGCGAACTGCATCCTCGAGCTGGAAGCAACGTTCAGCACCGATGTGATGGGGGGCTTCGTGTTCGACTACTACGGTCCGCAGGACTTCAAGTTCGTGATGATTTCGGCGGCCACGGACCAGGTGCTCATCGGCCACTATACCTCAAAAGACGGCATGTCATACGACGCGGTGGTTGAGAGGTCCTTTAAGGCAGGGGCCGACTACACACTCTTTATTTCGCTCAAAGGCTCCACCTTGAGCGTTTCCCTGGACGGCTACGTTGTTTGGGGCCATGTGTTCAATGCCATTACAGTGGATGGTGACTTCGGACTGCTTTCAGTGGACCAAGCCAGCTCCTTTGACGAGGTGACGGTGAAAACCGATGACCCGGCCTTCCGGGAGGAGGGAGAAAACCTGCTGGCTACGATGCTGTCCCAGGGGCCGGCTGTTGCCAGGTCCCTGACCCTGGAGGAACTGATCCCGATAGCAGAGGAAGCCAAGAACCGATGGATCGCCTTCGGTCTGTTTAGCGACAGGGTCTTGGCAGTACTGGACGATGTGGTCTTCGAGATTGTGGACCTCGCAGGATTGAATCTGGGCTACACAATCGGCACCACCGTGCAAATCGATGTGGACGCAGCGCGCTGGGGCTGGTTCGTGGATGACACCCCATGTGACGACACGGAGTTTACCCCGGAGTCCGGCAGCGGGCTGGCTGCCCCCCCAACAAGTCCTGCAGCGGACCGTATGGACCTCCTGACCGCGGTGATGCACGAGCTGGGACATGTGCTGATGCTTGGACATACCCAGGAAGGGTTGATGGCAGAAGACCTTGAGCCCGGGATGCGCTATCTTCCGGATAGCAGCATTTTGGGTATAACCGGAGAACTGGTGGCGGCCCATAATGCGGCCGCTCCTACTTACACCGGCCTTGGGGAGGGAGCCCAGATGACAGATGAGGGCCCCTCCCAGACCGGCGGCGATCAGACGAAGGGGGTGTGGTTGCTTCAAGCAGAGAAGGCCACCGTAATGGACAAAGCATTCCTACTCCTCCTTACAAACATCACACTTCTCCTGTCTGCTGTGCTGGTTGCGGTCAAAGACGATCCCAGATTTTCCATCAGGAGAAAACATTCGGTATTGAATTAATCAAACGATAACAAGGCATATCAACCCACCGCAGGCGACGACCACCGGTTAAATGGATAAGGGTCAAGGAACGGTTTGCCCAGCATATCCAGTCACAGGCAGCCTTGGATCTTCCTGAAATCCTCCTTCATAGCCTCTCTTATCTTCGGAAAACGCATCCCTGATGCAGGGTGGTAGGTGACAAAATACCTGCGAGCGCCCCTTTCTATCACCCTTCCGCGCAGGTCACCCACCTTGTTTCCTCCGAGTAGGTTTTTTAGGGCCACCTTGCCCAGGACAACAATGAGGTCGGGCTTGATTGCATCGATCTGCTTATTTAGCCACAATCGTCTGCATGCGGCAAGCTCTGCGGAGGTGGGATTTCTGTTCTTGGGAGGGCGGCACTTCACCGATCCCGTTATGAATACTTGCTTTCTATCAATGTGGTTGGAACTCAGCAGCTCGTTCAAAAATACTCCCGAGCGGCCCACGAAGGGGATGCCCTGCTCATCCTCCTTTTCACCCGGAGCCTCCCCGATGAGCATCAGCCTTGCACGGGAAGGTCCCTCTCCGGGAACTGCCTTTTTCCTGCTCTTCCACAGGGGGCAGCCTCTGCAACCTTTGATCCCTTCTGCAATTTCAGAGAGACCGCCTTCCATGGATGATTCCCTAGGTAGCAAATGGGATTTATACTTTTTTGAAAAAATAAATAGCCCTTTAAACCCTAAGCTGTGAGCAATGGAAGTATTTGTGGGCACATCAGGCTGGTCGTACGGATGGAACCGCGGGAGTTCTTTGGAATGGTATGTACAAGAATCGGGGCTCAATGCCGTGGAGCTGAACATGAGCTACTACCGCTTTCCCTTTCCCAATATGGTTGCGTCCTGGGCTAAGAAGGGCAAGAACCTTGCCTGGGTCATCAAGGTCAACCGCCAGGTCACGCATTACAGCAGGTTGAATCCCAAATCCTATCCCACCTTCAGGAAGTTCCTGAAGACCTTTGAGCCCCTTGATGAGTATATACACTACTATCTCCTTCAGCTCCCGCCCAGGTTTCGCGACTTGGATGCTGTTGCGCATTTTGCAGAGGAGTTCGCCCATGCGAACCTGGCTGTGGAGTTCAGGGATGCTTCCGTGTTCACAGACGAGGTCAAGAGGTGGGGGAAGGAGCATGGCGTTCTACTGGTGAGCGTGGACGCCCCCGACCTGCCCTTGGAAATCATGAGTGAAAAACATGTGTACGAGCGCATTCATGGTAGAACGGGCTGGTACGACCATGATTACAGTGCTTCCGAGCTCAAGGAGATAAGGGACAGGATACTTGCCACCAATCCGCATCGGGTCCATGTTTTCTTCAACAACAACCACGCAATGCTGAAGAATGCACAACAAATGTACAAGCTATACTACTAGAATAATAAAAGGGATGAAGGTTCGAATGATCTCCCTTCTCCTCATAGGACGATGTTTCATTCATCCTCAGAGTACGGAATAAGGCAGAGGAACCTCAGTTTGCCCGCCCCGGAGTTCTTGAACTGGTGCTGTTCATTGGAAGGCATGAAGATGACATCTCCATTTTTTATCGGCCCTTCTCCTTGGGCTCCTAGCACGACACCCTCTCCTTCCAGCACGAACACCTCGTGCTCCCACTCATGGGAATGAAGGGGGGTGTGCCCCTCCGGCTCCACCTCGAACATTCTCATGGCAAAATGCTTAGCCCCCATGTCCTTTGTGATGAGCCACCTGATAAAAACGCCTTTGCATCCCTTGCCCACCTCTTTGTTCTCGATTTCCTCGAAGTGAAATTTTCTCATGGTATCGGGCGGCTGATGGGATTTGTGGGATAAAAGGGTGTCGATGTTCAATAAAATTGAGTTTGAGTAGCAACAAAATATTAAACCGGTAAACACCTTTCAGGCAACATGCTCGAGGAGCTAGCCAGGAAGTATGCCCTGCAGAATGCGGTGCTGCACGATGGGAGGGCGGACCCAGGCTCGGTGATAGGCAAGGTCATCGCCGCAAAGCCCGAGCTGAAAAAAGAAATCAAGGACATCATTCCCGTAATAAGAAAGGTTGTGGAGGAGGTCAACTGCCTCCCCCTGGATGCGCAGAAAAAGATGTTGGTTGCGCAGGCCCCCGAGCTCATACCCAAAAAAAGGGAGAAGAAAATTGCCTTAACCGACCTGCCCGATGTGGAGGGCGAGGTGGTGATGCGCTTTGCCCCCGGGCCCTCAGGACCCCTGCACCTGGGCCACACGCGAGCGGCCGTGCTCAATGATGAGTATGTAAGAAGATACCGGGGCAAGTACTGGATCCGCATCGAGGATACAAATCCCGCGAAGATCGACCCGGAAGCATATGACCTGATAATCGAGGACCTGAAGTGGTTGGGGGTGGATTACCACGAGATGCTGATCCAAAGCGACAGGCTCGATATATACTACGACCATGCCGCAAAGCTGCTTGAGACGGGGAAGGCATACATCTGCCAGTGTGATGTGGAGGATTGGAGAGGTGCAAAACTGAGGATGAAACCCTGCCCCCACCGGAACCTGGAGACCGGGGCCCAGCTTGAGATGTGGGAAAAGATGCTGGGCGGGGAATTCGAGGAGCACGAGGCCTCATTTGTGGTCAAAACCGACCTTTCCCATCCCAACCCCGCTGTTCGTGATTTCGTGGGTGCCAGGATAGTGAAAACCCCACATCCCAGGACCGGCGAGAAATACATCGTGTATCCCCTGTACAACTTCTCCGTGGCAATAGACGACCACCTCACGAAAATGACCCATGTGCTCAGGGGCAAGGACCATCTCAACAACACATACCGGCAGGAGTTCATTTTCCAGCACTTTGGCTGGGTAAAACCCGTCTATTTACACTACGGTCTTGTACAGATGGAGGATGTGACCCTGAAAACCACGGTGATTCGGGAGGGCATCGCCAAGGGTGAGTTTTCAGGGTGGGACGATGTGAGACTGGCCACACTGAAGGCACTGGCAAGAAGGGGCATACAGCCGGGGGCCATACGGCGCTATTGGATGGAGGTGGGAATCAAGGAAGTGGATATACGGTTCTCCTGGGACAATCTCTTTGCCTACAACAAGGACATCGTGGATTCCAAGGCCAACCGGTACTTCTTTGTCTGGGATCCCAGGCAGGTCTCCATTAAAGGGACCAAGAGACTCGAGGGTCACGCGCCCCTGCATCCGGACCATCCAGAAAGGGGCATAAGAGAAACGGTTCTTTCGGGCGATGAAACCGTGTGCCTATTCCTGACATCCGATGATATGGAGAAGGCCACCGCAGGCGAGAAGCTGAGGTTGAAGGACCTGTGCAATATAAAGCTTGTCTCAAAAAGCCAGGCAGATTATTTCGGAGATGATCTGTCCCTGGTCAAGGAAGGGGTAAGGATAGTACACTGGGTGGGTGAAAACAGCATTCCCACAAAACTGTACATGCCCGACGGCACGGTAATGGAGGGTAAGACCGAGAAAATCCTGGATGCGGATTTTGGATCCGTAGTGCAGTTCGAGAGACTTGGATTTGTACGCGTGGAAAAAAAGAACGGCGGATATGAGGCATATTTTGCCCACAGGTAAAAAAAGGTGGGGGTGGGTGTATGCCCAATCCCTTTCACCACCCCGTTTTTAGGTGTCGGGGGTCACCGGGTTTTTCAACCCATTAATCTATATGAATATTGACGATTCTTTATAAGGTTTACGCCCCGTCATCGTACGAAAAGCCCACAGACCCCTTAAAAACATGGGTTCTGACCGCTTTCGAAACTTTTATATCCAATCATACTCTTTTCGTAACCTCAGGGAGTAGTTCCAATGGGAAAACGGTATTTGTGGGTTCTTATCACGGTTTCAATCCTTGCATTCACCATGGCTTTTCCCACTGTCATGGGAGGGGACCAATACGATCCCGAGGTGGAAGATGATATCGGCGATTCCGAGGACCCCGCAATGCAGTTCAGGGATATCGAGGCTGCATGGCTCGGGGGAGAGGGAAATACCACGCTGGAGATCGCTTTGAAATTGGTGGGAGAGCCCCCCGGCCTTGCGGATCTTGCCAGTGCCCAGGATACCGCCACCTTCGATTACGAGGTTTATTTTGATGTGGGGGGAACCGGCTATGCCGTGGTGGCTGAGATACAGTACGCAGCTTACATCGGTGCCGGCACACCCATCGGCGGGGTCTACAGCCCCACCCAGACATGGGAAATGGAGCTCCGTCAGGTGACCTATGCAACCTTCACAGACATCATACAGGACGAAACCCCGGTGGAAACAATTGATGATTTTGACTTTGACGGCGAACAGGCCATCATCACATGGACGATAACCAAGGAATCCATCGGCGTTTTAAACGGCTTCGAGGGAAGGGGAACGGAGCTTTCAAACACGTGGGCCGCCGTATGGGACCTCACCGACAATCCCTCCAATACCCAGCGGGACCCCCTCACAGCGTGGGATCATGGTCAGACACATTACACGGATCCAGGTAGAACCTACCGCATCAGAGGGGAGGGGAGTGTTGACTACAATGTCGAGCTCTCGGTGGATGAGGATGAGAAGACCACCTACGGGGGCACACCTGCGGAATTTATCGTGTACGTGCGAAATAACGGCACCAACGAGTTCACAGTTGATCTTTACGCAAATTACGGAGATGAAGACTGGAATGTGACAATGAATCCCACCAGCTCCACCATTGCCCAGGGCCAAACGAGAACCGTTTCTGTCTCTGTGACGCCCCCCAAGGACGTGGAGAACGGAACAGAACTTGTGGTCTCTATAACCGGGGAAATCCTCCAGGTCGAAGGCAACGGGACCGTGCCCATCCAAGATGCCGTAACCCTGCGGGTCATCGGGCTTTCCCCGGAAGATAAAAATGAGGATGATTTGTGGGACCTCATAATGGAGTACCTCGCCGTAATCGCCGCTGTTGTCGGCATTGTGATCGTGGCCATCATCATCTTGATTGTTCTTGTCAGAAGGAAATGATTCCCAGAAAAGGTATCTTACCATTCGCTTTTGTTCCACCGATAAAACTCCAATGGAGGATATAATTTGCGAATAGACCCATGGTCATCTGCCCAGTTCGAGGATTATGCTAGGTTGAGGGACGAGTTCGGCATCCAGAGCTTCGACCCCATGGGACTGCCCAATCCCGCCAAGCTGCTCAGACGCGGTGCGATATTCGGCCACAGGGGCTTCGAGCTGATCAGGGATGCCATTTTGAACAGAAAGCGTTGGGTGATACTCACAGGCCTCATGCCCTCGGGCAACATGCACATAGGCAACAAGATGGTCTTGGACCAGGTCATCTACTTCCAATCGGTGGGGGCCGAGGTCTTCGTGGCCGTGGCAGACATCGAGGCGTACGCCACGCGCAATGTGAGCTTCAAGGAGGCCCAGAGAACAGCCATCGAGAGCTATATCGTCAACTATATAGCCATGGGTCTGAAACCGGACAACTGCGAGATATATTTCCAGTCCAAGAGGGAGTCGGTGAAGGATTTGGCGTACACCATGGGCAAGAAGGTGAACTGGTCTGAGATGAAGGCCATATACGGTTTTGGTGAATCCACAAATATGGGCCATGTTTTCGCTCCTTTGGTCCAGGTTGGAGACATACTGCATGTGCAGCTGGAAAACTTCGGGGGGCCCAGACCCACCCTTGTGCCTGTGGGTGTGGACCAGGACCCGCACATAAGGCTCACAAGGAACCTTGCATCCGCCTTCAGGTACTACAGCATCAAGGAGACGGCCGACTCGGGCATAGGTGTGTTCGTGAAGGGCGACGACATGGTGGAGGAGCTTTTGGATGAGGCAAAGAAGGCACTTTCCGCCGAGGGCTTCCAGGACTTCGAGGCAAACTACGCGTACAAGGCCCTTTACGTCAAGGATGCCACACCAGAGAAGATCCGGGAGATGGACAACCTGCTCATCCCCATCGAGAAGGACTTGGGAGGCTACGGACTCTACCTGCCCTCCTCCACGTACAACATGTTCATGTCGGGGCTCACCGGGGGCAAGATGTCCTCGTCCGTCCCGGAAAGCGTGATTATGCTCAACGACGAGCCCGAGGTGGGGGCGAGAAAGGTGAGGAACGCCAAGACCGGGGGTGCGGTTTCACTTGAGGAACAGAAGAAGCACGGAGGCAGGCCCGAGGAGTGCACGGTCTACGAGCTGCTCCTGTACCATCTGGTTGAGGACGACGACGAGCTGAATCAGATTTACGAGACATGCAGGAGCGGCGAGCGGATGTGCGGGAACTGCAAGAATTTCGCCGCCAAACTCATGGAGGAATTCCTTTTGGAACTTGCAAGGAAGAGGAAGCAGGCGAGAAGCCGGGTGGAGGAGTATTTGGTGTGGGAGTAGGATTAGTAATGTTTTCTAAATTCCATCTTTTTTATCAAGTACTTCCAAACCCAGCTCGGTCAAGAAATCATTCGGAGATATGAAATTTATTTTTCTCTTTATCTTCATTTGCGCTAATCTTCGATTTGTGGTGACAAAATAACTGCATTCCGAGGCGAAATATGCATTGACATGGGGCAGGTCGTCTTCATCGTCTACCAGTTCACGATACATATCGCCTATTGCATCGATTTCTTCCTTTCCGACAATATTAAGCCCCCGGATGGTCCAAATCAGGGTGCGCATCCATGAAGCCGTGTCCTTGGAACATCTTGATTTGAGGTTATGCATCACTTCCTTGAAGGTATGAAACGAGACAACGGGAATGAACAATCCCTCGTTTGCGGCCTCGATCACCAGTTCCGAGTTGCTGATTTCCTCCTCTAAAAAAATCAAGAAGATATTTGTATCGAGGTATGCCTTTATCAACTCCATATCTCCTTGTACACGGCCTTCCGGGATTTCTTGGCCGACTTGAGCAGTTCCGCATGCGAGATTTTCCTTTTCCCCTTCTTTTTAAGATCTGCCAGCATTCTCTTCGAGGTTTCGTGAATTTGCAATCGTATGGCACTCTTGATAAAATCTGTGCGGCTCGTGAAATATCCGTTCTCTATGACCTCGTCTATGAATTTGTATTCCGCTTCGGGCAATCTGACATGGGATACTTTTGACGGCATGTTAATCACTTTGTATACTATACGTGATACAAATTATTTATATTTATTGTAAGATTCCCGACTCCCCCCTTCTGCACGTTTTGCGAAATCGCTGGGAGAAACGCGGTTTTTTAGGTAGGTTAGATAATTCTTTAAAACTACGGTGGACAAATCACTCTAATCGTATCACTGCCCTTAAATTCGGTCCCATCATAGAATTTTCCAGTTACCCAGAGCTCAATGGCATCCTGTGGTGCTCCGATATAATCCTCAACTTCGCCTCTGTCGAATTTCACCATGAGGGTTGTGCCCTGGACGTCACCCCATTCTGCGGGGATTGTGTCTTCGAGTAGGATTGTGCTGATGTCGATTTCGTCGACATCATATCCCTCTGGGAGATCGATGTAGCAGGTGATCCATCTACCCTTGGATTTGAGGTTTAAGGTGTCGGGGTCGATGTCGATTGTTGCGGGTATTGGTGGTGGGATTCCGATGGCATTCGGTGAAAGGGTTAAGTTCTCATCAAATTTTTCCGCTTCAAATTCTCTATTTTCAGCAGTGGCTCCCTGAAAAAGATGAGTTGATTCCGATGGTAAAAGGCTGATTGAATATATGATGAGCAGAATTAAACATATTGTCAGACTGCCGCGGCATTCAGTTATCTTCATCTCTGAACCCTCCCTCTAAACTGATTCTTCTTAGAAGGTCCTTCCAAGCCTCTGTGATACTAACCCTCTTACGTCTATTTAAATTTTAGGCCGTAACGCATTTGGGATCAGGCACAAATGAACGTATGCTGCGTCGCCCAAACAATTCGCCCCTCCTGGGACGGGGGATATTTTTATTACGGAAGATTTCCATTTCGTCTCCCATCATAATCTGGGATATTCCTCACTCTGGGTATCGAATAATGACTTAATGGAGGGCCTTATATGCCCATATTCGAATGGGACGACAGCCTTTCAATCGGAAACGAAAAAATCGACAGCCAGCACAGGGAGCTGATCGCGAAAATAGACCTTCTCGCAGAGGCCATCCTGAGAAGGGAGGGAAGAAACAAGATCGGGCGGGTCCTGAGTTTCATGAGGGAATACGGAGAGCTGCACTTCGCATCCGAAGAGGAGCTAATGGACAGGTACGGCTATCCCGGAACAGAGGAGCACAAGAGGCAGCATGCGCGGTTCCACGAGACCACGAAAAGGCTCACGGGCCAGCTGGAATCGGACGCGGAAATGGATTTTCTGGCGTCCACGGTGGAGCGTTTCCTCATCGACTGGCTCATCCTGCACATCAAGACTGCGGACAGGGAGCTTGGAGAGTTCTTGAAAGGAAAGATTTAAAACATCCCATTGTGCTACCTTTCTTTCGAGGCGGTTGGGTGGGGCGGGTATGGGCCGGTTCAGGAACATAGAAGCGAACTCAAAGGAAGCCGAATTGAGAACAGTTGCTTAGATGGAATGTCTGGGGGGACAGGGATTGAAAAAAGAGTGCTCGA
>CP070726.1:1069932-1076816 GCA_020350865.1 Thermoplasmata archaeon | reverse complement strand
GGAGCCAATGGCAATGATTATTGCACCAACCTCGAGATCGTGTTCCTTGTCTTTCGATTTGACGTTGACTTTGAAATTGCCAACAAAACCGTCGATGTTATCAATAATTGAATTGGTTAAGACCTTGACCTGTGATTCTTGAAGCTTGGTCAATTTTCCTTTAAGTATTTCTGAGGCGCTCTCTCTTGGATGTGAGAGCGTGTGAAGTTCATTTAATGTGCCGCCCAGCGAGTCCTCCTTTTCCACAAGGTATGTGGGTATGCCCCGGGCTGAGATGTCCAGAGCAGCCTGGATGCCTGCAATGCCGCCGCCAATGACCAGTGCGCTCTGGGTGATATCCACGGTCCTTGGGGTCAAAGGTTTCAATGTTGCCGCCCTGGCGCAGGCCATCTCTATGAGGTCCTTTGCCTTGTCTGTCGCCTTCTCTGCATCTTTTGAATGGACCCACGAGCAGTGCTCCCTGATATTGGCCATCTCGAAGAGGTACGGATTGACACCCGCATCCTGGCATGTTTCCCTGAAGAGAGGCTCGTGGGTTCTCGGCGTGCAGGCTGCCACGACCACGCGGTTGAGGTTGTGCTCCTCTATAGCCTCCTGGATCTTGTGCTGCGTGCTCTCCGAGCATGTGAATAGGTTTTCCTGGGCCTCCACCACATGGGGCAGTGTCTTTGCATAATCGGCCACTGCCCCGACATCCACAACGTTGCCGATGTTGATACCGCAGTTGCACACAAATACACCGATTCGGGGCTCCTCCTGTTCCGAAGAAAGTGGCTTTTCATCATCGCAAACAATGTCAGAAATCTCTTCTTCTGTTCTTTTTTCAATAAAGGCTACCGCCCTAGCCGAAGCAGCTTGTGCCTGGGAGACACTATCGGGAATGTCCTTTGGACCCTGGGCACAGCCGCAAATGAATATACCTTTTTTTGAGGATGAGATCGGGTCGGTTATTCCGTGGAGTTCCCTGAAGAATCCGTTTTCATCCAAATCAATGCCAAGAGTTTGGGCAAGTTCCGGATTGGAAGGGGAGGGTATCAAAGCCGAGGAGAGCACGACCATGTCGGTGGCAATCTCAGTGAGATCACCCTTCTCGGTGTCTTCATGACGGATTATCAAAGAACCGTCGTCTGGATTCTGTGTAATATCAGCAACCCTACCCCTCAGGAAATGCAGAGCGGGGTCCTCCCTTGCTCTGGTGTAATACTCCTCGAAACCCTTGCCGAAAGTACGTATATCCATATACAGGATATTGAGCTCTGTTATGCTGTCCTCGTGCTCCTTTGCCAGCATGGCCTCCTTGATGGCATACATGCAGCACACCCTGGAGCAGTAGGGATTGTGTTTTTCATCCCTTGAGCCGACGCACTGTATGAATGTGATGCTTTTGGGCACCTCACCGTTGGAGGGTCTGAAGAGGCGCCCTTCAGTGGGGCCCGATGCAGAGAGCAGCCTTTCAAACTCCAGTGCAGTGAGCACATCTTTGTACTGGCCATAGCCGTACTCCTTTTGTGCAGAAGGATCGAACTGGTCAAAACCGGTGGCCACAACAATGGAGCCGACTGAGAGTACAATTTCCACGTCAGTTTGCCCGAAGTCAACGGCTCCAGCAGTACAGGCCTTTTCGCAGTTCCTGCATTTACCCTTCTGGAAGTACAAACAACGGTCCCTATCTATTGTGTACTTCAGGGGGACTGCCTGTGGAAAGGGAATGTATATGGCCTTCCTTTTACTCATACCGCAGTCGAACTCGCTGGTAGTCTTTATAGGGCACTTTTCTGCACAATTACCGCAGCCTGTGCATTTGTTCTCATCTACATATCTGGCGTGCTTTTGTACCTTGACTTCAAAGTTACCCGCCTCGCCTTTGCATTCAATAACCTCGGATTTGGTGAGAATATCGATTCTGGTGTGCCTTACGGCTTCCACAAGTTTTGGTGAGAGAATGCATGTAGAGCAGTCGTTTGTCGGAAAGGTCTTGTCCAGCTGAGCCATGCGTCCTCCCAGGGATGGACTTATCTCAACCAGATAGACCTGCACACCGGCATCTGCCAGATTTAAGGCAGCTTGAACGCCGGCGATCCCCCCTCCTATAACAAGAGTGGAATCACTCAACTTTGTGCCTCCCTACCGTGATTGTAACCCTTCTCATATGCCTTTTCGTTGAATGACTCTGTTCCTTTAGGCACAGAGGACATGATTGCCTGCTTCATGCCTTCGTAGCTCACAACCTTGGTTACTGCTGTTAAAAAACCCAGCATCACAATATTTGCCACTATCTTCTTGCCCAGCTCCTCTGCGAATTTGGTTGCAGGAATCTTGAAAACCCGCCATTCTTTCTCTTTAATGTAATTCTCATCCAGTGTAACTAGGTCCTCGTCAACGAGAAGGTATCCACCCTTGGCTAAACCCTTTGAATAGGTACTGTACGCTTCCTGGCTCATGGCCACCAGTATATTGATGTCCTTCAGATAAGGGTAATCGATTACCCCGTCCGATATGACGACATCGGCACTGCATGCACCACCTCTCGCCTCTGGGCCGTAGCTCTGTGTGAGAACCGCCTCCATGTCCTCGAAAATCGTGGCCGCCTTGCCCAGGATATATCCTGACAATATGATACCCTGTCCTCCGAAGCCGCATAATTTTATTTCATCCCGTTTCACTTCTTTTTCCCCCTTCTGCGAATACCAAATCTATACCCTCCCTGTGCATATCAAGAAATGTGGGCCTCTCCTCGTCCCTGAACTTTCCAACGATGATATCGCCGCCGAGGCTCAGCTCAGCCTCGGCAGGATCTGCATTGTGCTTGATTACGCTGTGCTCCTTGTAGTACTTCATCTCGTCCAAGCCCGTACCCAGTCTGTTTCTCCTGCCGTATGCAGTGGGGCAGGGCGAGATGATCTCGATGAAGCAGAATCCCTTTTTTTGCAGCGCCTCGACCATGGAGTCCTTGAGTCTTCTTGCATGCAGTGCTGTCCACCGCGCTACATAAACGGCACCGCTGGCAATGGCCACATGGGGCAGGTTGAATGGGAATTCGAAGTTGCCGTAAGGGGAGGTGGTTGTCTTGGCCATCATGTGCGTTGTGGGCCCGACCTGGCCGCCTGTCATGCCGTAGTTGAAGTTGTTGACGCAGATGACGTTGATGTCAACGTTGCGCCTTGCCGCATGGATGAAATGGTTGCCCCCTATTGCGAACAGGTCCCCGTCACCAGAAAACACGGTGACCACGAGCTTTGGGTTGCCCAGCTTCAGGCCCGTGGCAAAGGGGATGGGCCTGCCGTGGGTGGTGTGGTAGGAGTCGATTTTTAGGTAACCTGCTACCCTGCCCGTGCAGCCAATGCCGGAAACCACACAGTTGTTCTCCAGGGGTATGCCGCTTTCTTCCATGGCCTTGATGAAGCAAGTCATTGCCACACCCAGCCCGCACCCGCTGCACCATATATGGGGGATTCTCCCCGGCCTCAGATATTTGTCCATGGGGTGGGCTCCGTAATCGCCCAATTTCCACTTGTCATGCTCCAAGTAAGGCGGTGAGAACCTGTCTCTACTGCGATGTACATCCCATCCCTTATTTGCTATGATATCATCTCCTTTATGCCTTCAAATATCTCCTCAGGTGTGTGGATGTCCCCCCCCATTTTGGGTAATAGGTGTGTCTCTGAGTTGGAGGAAACACATCTTTCAACCTCATAAGCCACCTGGCCATAGTTGACCTCGGGAACGATGAAGGCTTTCACGTCTTCTGAGAGCTCTCTCATACGATCCTCAGGGAAAGGCCACACGGTGATAGGTCTTAGCATCCCCACCTTCATCTTCTCCTCCCTGGCTATGCGGACTGCCTCCTTGGCACATCGCGACACACTGCCGTAGGCCACAACAACGATATCCGCATCTTTCGTTTGTAGCTCCTCGAACTCGATGATATTTTTCGCATTCTTCCTTATCTTATCAACCAATCGTGCCACGAGCTTCTCCTGTGCCTCTGCATTGATTATAGGGTAGCCCCGCTCATCATGTGTCAGCCCTGTCACATGGACGCTGTACCCTTCACCTGCACAAGCCATGGTTGGAACTAGATTGTCTTCTGGAGCAAAGGGTAGGTAGTTTTCGGGTTTCATTTTGGGCCTCTTCCTGTTTGCGATTTGAAGATCTTTCTTTTTTGGGATCACAACTTTCTCTGTCATATGGCCAACTATCTCGTCGCCGAGAACGACCACAGGTAATCTGTAGATTTCAGAAAGATTGAAGGCTTTCACGGTGTAGTCGAACATCTCCTGGGGTGATGAGGGTGTGAATGCGATGGCACCGATATCACCGTGGGTGCCCCATCTCGACTGCATCACATCCCCTTGGCTGACCAAGGTGGGAAGGCCGGTTGAGGGTCCCCCCCGCATGATATCCACAATTACACACGGTGTCTCTGTCATGATGCCGAGACCGTAGTTTTCCATCATTAGAGAAAAACCGGGTCCCGAGGTGGCTGTCATAGACTTGACACCGGCCCACGATGCCCCCAGAATGGCACACATTGAGGCCAGCTCATCCTCCATCTGGATGTAAATGCCCCCAACCTCCGGAAGGCGTCTTGCCATGCGCTCGGCAATTTCAGTGGCAGGGGTTATGGGATATCCTCCAAAGAACCGGCAGCCTGCTGTGATGGCCCCCTCAGCACTTGCCTCATCACCGTTCATGAAATGCACGCCGGTAAGGACCTCTCTTTTAGGGTTCATTTCGCTTCCTCCTTGCTCTTGTCTTTATCTTCTTCCTTTGATTTTCCCGATGATTGCCAATCCTCACCCTTGTCCGTCCCCTCCTCACCTTCCTTTTTGACCTCTATTACATAAATGGCGAACTCGGGACAGATGAGCTCGCAGAGCTGGCAGTATACGCAGGAATCGATATCTGCGATTTCCGGGGGATGGTACCCCTTGGAATTGAATTCCTTGGATTCGGCCAGAACATTCCGAGGGCAGAACTCGATACAGAAGCCACATCCCTTGCATCGTTCCGGTATTACCTGCACCTCGCCTTTGGGCGCCTGGAAATCATCGGCATCTAGCGGTTTTCTCCACAGTTTCAATTGAGCCATGTCATTCCCCTCCTCTAGGCCTCCTTTTCGGGTTCATCTGCATTCTCCTTCTCGAGTTTCTTTTGAGCCTTCTTTTCTGCCTTTGCGCGGGCTTTCTCCTCTTTCTTACGTCTTCTCTCCTTGAGCCACGCCACTGTTTTATCTATTTCCTCTTCGCTGACATTGTCCACGATTTTTTGCATGTCCCTTATCTTGGAGGCGAACTTCTCTCCTTCTGCTGCAGAGACCCAAGCCAGCTGCAGTCTGTTCTTGTCTATGCCGTTCTCCTCGAGGAGTTTCCATAATTTGTTCACGCGTTTTTCAGTGTATGTATTCGCATCGATATAGTGGCAGTCACCTATATGGCAACCAGAGACCAGGACGGCGGCAGCGCCGTTCTCAAAGGCCGAAAGCACAAACTTCTCTGCCACCCTCCCCGAGCACATGGTTCTGATGACCCTGACGTTGGGCGGGTACTGCATCCTTGAAACCCCTGCAAAATCCGCCCCTGCATAGGAACACCAGTTGCAGCAGAATGCCACTATCTTTTTATCGGCATCTACTTCTGTGGCCGCATCTATCTGCGAGTATATCTGCTCGTCTGTGAAGTGGCGCATGGTTATGGCGTCGAAGGGGCATTCGGCGCCGCACGTCCCGCACCCCGAGCATGCAGCTTCTATAACCTTTGCCGTCTTCTTCTCTTTGTCCACCTCTATGGCGTGGTAGGGGCACACCTTGGCGCACTTGCCGCACCCTGTGCATACCTCAGGATTGATCCATGATGTAATGGCCTCCACAGTGACCTTGCCCTTGGCCATGAGGATATTGGCCCTAGATGCAGCAGCACTGGCCTGGGTCACGCTGTCCTTAATGTCCTTTGGCCCCTCTGCGCAACCGCATATGAACACGCCTGGTGTGGGGGCATCCACAGGCCTCAGTTTTGGATGAGCTTCCATGAAAAATCCATCGCTGGTTCTTGAAAGGGTGAGGAGCTTTTGCACCACGTCGCTGTCGTACCTGGGCTCGATGCCTATGCTGAGTATTATCATGTCGAACTCCCGTTCGATTATCTTGCCCATGGCAGTTTCCTCGACTTTGATTCTGAGATTCCTCGATTCGGGGTCCTCCTCGATTTCGGCGGGAATCCCTCTGATGAAGGCAACACCCTCCTCTTTTGCCCTCTTGTACAAGTCCTCAAAACCTTTGCCAAAGGCCCTGATATCTATGTAAAAGACCTCGATTTCAGTATCTGGCCAGTGCTCCTTTATCAGGAGGGAATCCTTGATGGTGTTCATGCAGCACACATTGCTGCAGTACGGGTTGCCCTGCTTCTGGCTCCGTGAGCCAATGCATTGTATGAATCCAACCTTCTTGGGGATCTGGCCGTCCGAGGGCCGGATGAGCTTTCCCCCTGATGGTCCCCCTGCATTGATGAGGCGTTCGAATTCCAGGGATGTTATGACGTTCTCATATCTGGTATATCCGTAATCATCCAGGGTTGTGGGATCGTAGGTGTCGACTCCCGTTGCCACAATGACGGTACCAACATCCAGATGTAGTTCATCGGGGACCTGGTCAAAATCTATTGCTTTGGCCTCGCAGGCCTCCTTGCATTTTCCGCAGGCAATGGGCTGGTAACCCAGGCAGCTGTCCATGTCTATGATGTACACGGATGGCACAGCCTGCGCAAAGGGCGTGTATATGGCCTTTCTTAGAGCCAGGCCCACATCAAATTCATTGGGTTTTGCCACGGGTCACACATCTGAGCAGTCACCGCAGGCCGTACAGTCTGCCGTCACATACCTCGGTTTCT
>CP070726.1:1065584-1069832 GCA_020350865.1 Thermoplasmata archaeon | reverse complement strand
TCAAGACGCATGTGGCATTCATTATCATGTCCTTTTTTCTCTACATTGTGACAGGTCTTGTTGCACTTGCGTTTATCACCATTAACATATTGGGTAAGAGGGTATCTGACACATCAACAATAAGAAAGCTCTTTGCTAATCCAAAACCCCTTATATTCATTGTTCTTCTCACCTGGCTAATATTCTTTATTGCTGCGGTACCGCTCGGTATGTGGGTAGCAGGTATGTATTACGGACCCACCAAGGCATGGACAGGTTTTCCCGCAATGTGGAATCCGGAAGCATTTGAGATGACCAATGCGGACAACGTGTCCTTTATAACACTTCTGCTGTTTGCACTTCCCATTTATCTCAACCGGGCCTGGGTCATGAAAGGTAAGATTTTCGGGAAGCTCTTCGGTCGATTCAAGTTCGCAATGAAAAGGGCCGAAAAGGCTCCTACTCCAAAGCTTTCGTACAGGGAATTTGCACTGTGCTACTTTTTGATGGGCATCTTCATTTTCGTGGTATTCGAGGTCCAGCCCCACGGCGGCGGCAGTTAAGGATCATAATTATTATTGCCCAACCACAACTATTATATCTATATGCATGTATGGGGCTATACCCATTAATCAGGTGAAGAAAAAGGGGGGATGAGAATGCCCGTATTTGAAAAGGCCACGGAGAGCCAGGTCACAAGGGCCATTGTGGAAAACTTTTCCAAGCAGTTCGTGGACTATACTGAATCGGATGTCATAATCGTTGGCGCAGGTCCGAGCGGACTCATGGCAGGAATGGAGCTTGCCAAAAAGGGAGTAAAGACCTTGATTGTCGAGAGGAACAATTATTTGGGGGGCGGTTTTTGGATAGGCGGCTACCTGATGAACAAGGTGACCATCAGGGCACCGGCCCATGAGATTCTGAAGGAGCTGGGCATACCCTATGAACCGTTCTCAGAGGGTCTCTTTGTGTCAGATGGACCGCATGCCTGCTCCCGACTCATCGCCGCAGCCTGCGATGCCGGTGTCAAGGTGCTCAACATGACCAAGTTCGATGACCTGGTGCTCTATGAGGACAACAGGGTGGGGGGCGTTGTTGTGAACTGGACACCTGTATCTGCCATGCCCCGGGAGATCACGTGTGTTGATCCAATCGCCCTGGAGGCAAAGCTCATCATCGACGGCACGGGCCATGACGCCACAGTGGTCAAGTCCCTCGAGGAGAGGGGCCTCATCAAGACGAGGGGTATGAATCCCATGTGGGTGGACAAATCGGAGGATATGGTGGTGGAGTACACCAGTGAGGTTCACAACGGGTTGATTGTCATCGGTATGGCCGTGGCCACAACCTTTGGCCTGCCGCGCATGGGCCCGACATTTGGCGGGATGCTGATCTCAGGCAAGAAGGGGGCCGAGATTGCAGTCGAGAAGCTTTCGAAATGAGGGAGAGAACACCCCCTTTGAAGACCTTCATATGCCTGATTTTATCCATATGTATCAGACCGGTGGGAATGTAGGCTGGCCCTCGCTAAAAGATTATATTCAGATCAACATCAACTGCACTTATAAAACAGATATCAGGGACCCATACATTCCTTATCATCTGAAAAAGGAAGACGAGATCACCTCTATTGCAGAAAAGATGGTTAGGACAAAGGTCTTTGATATATCCGATCCTTCCAAGGCTTACGATCCTTTTCCCATAGAAATCGAACATGAGAAAAAGGCCATCTTAGACCCGACGAAAAGACCCCTGGGCGTGCTGTACGATGGTTATAGATTGATGAACTTGTTCAGGGAGCTTTTGCCCGAATCCGAGCTAAGCTTCAAACACCTTCATATCATATTCACGAACAGGCTCATCGGCACATGGGAGAAGGGCAGTGGCAGTTACCATGCCAGGGTTTGTGTCTTGGGTTTTCCCTGCATCATCTCCACCACCGGAGTTGTCGAGGCCCCTGCCAAGCCCAGGGAGTTCTACATTGCAAGAAGGGCCCTTGTGGCTTCGGGCATGGCAGGGGATATCGTGGAAGCGGAACTGAAGAAGAAGTTTGCAGGCAGGTTCATCGATTACGGAGATAAAAGACTAATAGATATTCTAAAAGGATACATCATTCAGGCCCTTTTCTACCATGCTACATTCGATCCCTTCTGCCATGACAAGCACTGCAGGCTCTTCAATGCCCACTGGCAGGAGGACATGATCCAGGCACAGCTGGGCGGAAAGGAATTCTGCGAGAGGCATGAGGGGATATTGGGTAGGATAATAAAGGGCAATATGTGCTAGAATTTTAACAAGACAGGCGAGGAATTATCAAAGAAAGGTGTACTGGGCGATAACGCCTCCGGTAGGTATATAGACGAACTTAATAATGTCCCCAGAAGCAGCATTGTAGCATCTTATGGTGTCCCCGCCATCAATCTTCAGGTTTGCATTATTGTCGTAATAAGTGCAGTTCAATCCTCCCGGGATCTGGAGGGTGGTTCCCGGGTTCAAAGGATCCTGGGACTCCGAAGTCCCCGCACTATCATCCGTTATCGTCAGTGATACATCTGATACAGGCACGGATTTTGACAGGGACACGAAGCTCCCCGTGTACAGCCCGGTTGTGGTGGTGCTCTCGGTGAAGTCCAGTGCCCCTGTGGGCGTGGTCTGGGTGATAGTGAAAATGTATTGATCAATCATACCGCCGGTGGGTTTGTAGACGAAAGTTACTATATCCCCCGATGAGACATTGTAGCATCTTATGGTGTCCCCGGCATCGATTTTCGAATCTTGATTATTGTCGTAGTAAGTACAGTTCAATCCTCCCGGGATCTGGAGGGTGGATCCGGGATTCAAAGGATCCTGGGAGAGCGAAGCTCCCAGGCTGTCATCAGTTATCGTCAGGGATACATCGGATATGGGCACGGATGCAGACAGGGCCACGAAGCACCCTATATAAAACCCCGGTGTGGTGGCGCTCTCGGTGAATTCCAGTGTTCCCATGGGTGTGGTCAGTGTGACCGTGATAACGTATTGGCCGATCATACCGCCGGTTGGTTTATGGACGAACTTTATCTGGTCCCCATCATCTCCATAGTATATTCTTATTGTATCTCCGCCATCCATTTTGCCGTTGAGGTTGTTGTCATAATATGTGCAGTTCATACCACCCGGTATCTGTAAAGTTGCACCATCATCGATTGGGTCCTGAATGGTGGATTGCTGGAGGCTGTCATCGGTTATCGTGATGGATGTGTCAGAGAGGTCCACGAGTGGGCTCAACGAAACCCAGCCGCCCAAGAAACTCCCCGAGATTTGAGTGCTCTCGGTAAATTGAAGCACTCCTGTTGGTGCGGTCAATTCCGGCTCTTCGGTTACGGTGATGATGATGTTTGTCCTGTTTATCCCGCCTTTATCATCCATCACAGTGAGGATAACTCTGTATGTTCCCCCGGTGTGGTAGATGTTACTCGAATACATTCCGCTGTTTCTTACCCCATCCCCGAAATCCCATGTGTACTCGACGATGGCTCCATCAGTGTCCGTGGAAGCAGAGCCATTGAAACCCAAATATGAGCCCGCCTCAACGGTTGTAGCATTTACAATAATGGCGGCCACCGGGAGTTCGTTTTGGGCCTCAATATCCTGAGCAGCCACGGTTATTTCAATCATATCGGTGTCCATGGCTCCTTTATCGTCAACAACGGTGAGTTCCACTGTGTAGGTTCCTGCCGAGGAGTAATAATGTATCGAATACATGCCATTGTCCTTTGTGCCATCAGCGAAATCCCATGAATATTCGGTAATCGTCCCATCAGAATCAGAAGACCCCGAGGCATTGAAATACAGCAGTTCCATTTCAATGACGCTGGTTGTCATTTCACTTATCTGAGCGGTTGGTGGGGTGTTGCTGCCTTCTGTTACATTAACGGTCTGCGTTTTAGCATCAGCGCCTCCAAAGTTATCGATAACTGTCAAGGATACGGCATAAATCCCTGCCGACGAATAGGAATGACTTGAGTACATACCGCTGTCCTTATTTCCGTCACCGAAGTCCCATGTATACTCGATGATAATTCCATCTGAATCTTCTGATCCCGAGCCATCGAAATGGATTGTATCAAATTCTTTAACCGTCGCAGGGTCCATATTTATCTGAGCAGTTGGGGGTTTGTTGGTTTCCCACTCATCTTCTTCCTGAAAGAGAAGGGACATGCTCGACAAAATTAAGGCTGCGATGGCCAGAATCGCTACAATCAGGAGTTTTGCCTCCCCGCTTTTCAT
>CP070726.1:1061237-1065484 GCA_020350865.1 Thermoplasmata archaeon | reverse complement strand
TAGGGGGCATTCCAGCCCAGGAACGCGTTGAGGTTGCTGCCTCCCACCTGAAGGCTCGTCACGTCCACATTCTCAAAGGTGGACAGATCATCACCGAGGCCCAGGGCTGCCTGCAGGTCCTCCAGTGCCGTTTCGAAAAAGGTCCCACCGATCAAATTCCATAGGTCGGCTGGGAAATTGGTGGAAACGTTCACACGCAAGGCCGGCCCCATCTCGAAGCCCACGTTCCCTGTCAGATGCAGTATCTTGTAGATCTTCAGCGTGGCCCCGGTGGCCGTGGCACCGATGCGCTGGTTGCCGTCCCAGTCGATGTACATGGGCTCGCCGCCTGTGAGTATCTCAAAGCCTTCCGGCTCTCCGGTCTTGCCGTCGTTGTCGGGATCCTGACCGGCCTCCTCTGCCGGAAAACTCGAGGTAAAGTCCACCACCGGCGGGCCCAGGCCAAATGGCCATGGGTCGCCGTCGTTGACCGTGACCGTGGTCTTCTCGGCTGAAAGCTCGAAGTACTCCCCCATTCCCACCATGGCGATGTTGCCCGTCTCGGCCTTCAGGGCATAGAACGTCGGCGGGTCCTCCCCTGATGGTAACGGAATCTGGTTGGGCTTGGGCGTCATCGTCACAAATCCCATGTCCACCTCCTCCACCCACAGGCCCGTGGACTCCGTGGACAGCTCCGCCGTCTCGTTGGCATCCTTGATGTTGTCCTTGTCGATGTCCCCGTAGTCCGTTTCCTCACCGGTTACGGGATCGGTGTAGGTCACCACATCCACGTAATCGTCCGGGTCAGGGAAATACATGTCGTCCGTCAATATGGTGCCGTCCGGCAGCAGCCAGTTCACCTCGCCGTCCCCGTTCACGTCCGTCCAGTACGGACCCCGGTCGCCTATGAACAGCCGGGCGTTGCTCACCCCTATCTGCGTGATGGTCGCCTTGACGTTGTGTATCATCGACAGGTTCGAATCGATGTACAGGTTGTCCTCCTTCCATTTCTCCACCCCGTCCTCGAAATTATTCTTATCATAACCATTATTAGACAGCCAGGTCTTAATGAACTCCGGCAGGTTATCGTACACCAGCTCCGCCCCGAAATAGATCAGCTCTGCGAGTGCATCGAACAGGGTCTGGAACTGATCCCCCAGGTTCGCAGGCAGGCCTGTGGCCACGTCCACCTTCACAACGGGACCCTTTTCAAAGGCGAACGTGCCGTCGATATAGAAGAAACCGAATATGTTTAGTGTGAGAGCGCCCTCCACTTTCAGGTACTCGGAGTCGAAGTCCAAAAGCACAGGGGTGCCGTCGCCTGTGTTCACCTCGAGGCCGTCGGGAGTAAAGCTTTCTGGGAAGTCCACGACACGCTTGTTTTCGATGTTGTCCTTTGTACCGCAGCCCGTGTTGATGTCAACTGCCACGCTGCCCTCGATGGTCAGGTTCTCCACACCCACGAATTCCACACTCGATGCGTGGCCCTTCAGTCCTATCCATGCACGTTTATCGTTCGGATTCGTTGTGTCAGCTTGGAACAGCGCCAGACCCAATTCCACATCGGTCAATGATAGACCCACGGCTTCAGGGTTTGTCTCATCTTCGTCCATCACGCCATCACCATCGGTATCCTCCGTCCAGTACGGACCGTTCGCACCCGCGAAGGCATGATCTATCTTCACCCCGATGGTAATGTACCTTACATTCACCTGTTCGGAGGGAGTGCTTTTCAGTTTTACGGTTTCTTGGGGGTCCAGATCCAAACTGAAGCTTCCCGATAGATAGAAATAATCATGAATCGCTATTTTACCGTTTGAGATGGTAACACCAACAGAATCCGAAAAATATGCTGAGAAGGTCATTCCCAGATTTATATCCTCATCTATAGAGGTGGCTTCGACATCGATGGTGATATCACTGCCCCCGGGGATCTCCTTGACCTCCAGCTGCATTCTGTCGTTCTTCTCGACGATCTCGAAATACAGGTTTCCGTCTCCAAACCCATAGAGCCCAGTGGCATCGGCAAATTTTTCCGATATCGAAGTGCCTGTACCGGTCAAAAGAATGAAATCGAAGGTCTGACCAGCCACTGGAACAAAGTCGTTGATGAGGACAACCTCCAGGGTCCCGCCGAGTTGGACGTTGCCTGTGACCTGAACTTGATCATAACCCTTATCATAATCGGGGTCCGTAGGATTGGGGGCTCCAGGTCCCGGATTCACACCCCCGATTTCGATTTGCAGTGTCCCGGTGACAGTATAGTCACCATTGATAATATCTATGCCGGGCGAGTGCCCGGGACTGTGGGTGCCTGAAATGACGACGTCGCTGTCGATGGTGCCGGAACCCTCCAGGATCTGCGAAGGTCCCACATCGATGATGTCTTTGACGAGCACCTCTCCGGATTCGCTTTTGTTCAGCCTGAGGGCAAGGCTGCTGTCTCCCCTCTCTTCCGAAAGCGCCACCAGGATCTCGTCTGTGGAGTCGGCGGCCTCAAAGGCGTCTTCGATATTGGTAAAGGCGTTTTCCCAGGAGCTGCCGTCCCCTCCGCTTGGAGCAGCCTGATGGACATAGAATACCTGGTTTTCGAGGGGCGTTGTGAAGCTGTTCTCCCTGCCGTAATAGATTTCGTCTTCGCTTACGGCCTTCATCCGGTAGTAGTAGGTGGTCTTGGGTGCAAGGCCGTCGATGGTAAATTCAACTGAACCTGACGATGACATGGTGCTGGTGTCGGTCTCGTGGGCGTACGGGGAGCCCGGCTCCAGACCCCACTCGAAAGAGACATCGACGTCGCCCACTGTCTCGACGTTGGAAATCTCGCCTCTGAGAACGGCCGTGGATTCGGTGATGTCTGCAGTGTCGTCTGTGTACATGATCTCCTCATTTGTACTGTCACCCCCCTCGCCCAAGGGCACCACCGCGAACATGGATATGACCATGATGGAGACCAACAGAAATCCGATGGTCTTCTTGTTCTTCATACTTATATTCTTTGATTTATTATATATTAGAACCACAGCGAGCATCATCGCCGTCATGAGTAGCACAAAAGCGATTTTTACCGCTAGCGCGCTGGATTTATCCTTCCCTTGGCCCTGGGCTTCCATGGGTTGTCCGGCTGCATCCGCATTTTCCATGTCCATTGTTTGGTCCTCGGTCTCCATTGGACGGCCGGCCGTGTCGGACCTTTCCTCACCTGTTGTCTGGCCATACGTCTCTATTTGGGGCAGGATTGTAATTGAATAGGCAGTGCCATCTATGTGTCTGGGGTCGTTCATAAGCAGTATCTCTGAGGAGTACGAGTCTGTACCTCCATCCTCTCCCCCGGCAGTATGTTCCAGCGTATCCATTTCCATTTTTTCCTGGAAAGCCGCATTTCCCGGCCCAACCAGGGCAATCGCAACCGCGCACAAGGACACAATGAGCACTAAGCTCAAGATTTTTACAATTCTGTTTTCCATGTTATTTCCTCCTATCGGTGTATCTCGCGGGTCAGGCCAAAGGTAATGTCAAAAAGAGAGTAAAGATTCCTTGCACTGTTCTATTATCTTCGCTAGATTACTTCCTTCCCCCCTCTTGTCACGCCCATTTCCTAAGGCTAGGTCCCTCCTATGTAAACTCCTTCTGTGCATTTACTCTTGGGCGACAAGAAAAGCGTGATTTGTTTTCGAGTGATGTTTCCTTATCGATTGTATTATTGAAATGCTGGCTACTAATTGTCTTAATAGTTTAAATAATTTGCGGAATGATATAATGTCTTTCAATATTTACTGCGTAATTCGCAAGTTATCATTGCGGTATTCGTCATTTGTTCTTCGGATTTTGTGTAACACCTGAAAGCAGATAATAGGAGTAGAATTGAGTCTCAGGGGAAGAGCGGTGCCACTTAACCGAGGAGGGGAACAAAAGAGCCGGTGTTCCTCCAGGGTCGGATGTCCCGGAATAACCTGATGTCTGAGCACCATCTCATCCATCAAGTGGTCCCTTTTTTTCGCGGAAGGCCGGATCGTCGGTCCTCACAGTCACCTCGTCAAAGGAGCTGGCTCCGTCCACAGCCAGCAGCCCGAAGTCGCCATCCACTGTAATGGCATTGAACACGTGGCCCCAAACTACGAAACCGTCCAGGGAAATGCTCAGGGTGGAGCCTTTGAGCGAAACGAAGAGCGTGTAGTCGGCTCCGGCCCTAAAGGGCTTCTCCACCACCGCGTCGTAGGCCATACCCTCCTTCGAGGTATGATGACCGATGATCACCTGGTCCGTGAGTG
>CP070726.1:1058071-1061137 GCA_020350865.1 Thermoplasmata archaeon | reverse complement strand
GAAGATAGGATATTCGGAAAACTATGTCTCGAGGACGCAGGAATACGGTTCTTTCAGCGTTGGCGTAGCCCAGCAGCACGGGCTCAAATCGCTCGCCAGGCTTGACATAACCGCCGGACTGTTCGGCTCAAGCAGCGAAAAATTCACGATCAGCGTCCCTGACTATGTGGTTGAATGGAAGAAGGGAGGGAAGATCGCATTCACCGTGGACAACACGAACGAATACGGAAACTTGCTAATAAAATGGAACGGGGCCGAACTATACAACAAGAGGGCGAGCGAAGGGGTACATTCAATTGATATCGCTCCTCCCCTGATCAAGCCTGAAAACACCCTGGAGATATCCGCCCAGGGCCCTGGCCTCCTGTTCTGGGCGGCCACTGTATACGAGATAAACGACTTCGTCGTGAACGCGGAATATGGCCCAGCGAAATTCCTGGATTTCGAGGTAACGCAGGACGAACTTGAATCCCTGAACAAATTCGAGCTGAAGTGGTACACCACCACGAGAAGGGGGAAACTCATTGTAAAGGTGAACGGGGTGCAGGTTTACATGGACGAGCCTGCCAGGCAGGAGACCGTTACCTTCACGGACACCAGCCCGGTATCCATCCAAATAAGCCCGGGAAAAAACAGGCTCACGATGATTGCGGTCAACGGCTCTTTCGAGCTGAACGACGTCCTGATGAACACCTACATCTCCAAGAACCAGAGAACCGTAAAGGAGCGCTTCGAGCTCACCGGGGAACAGGTGAACATGATCAAGGCATCGGGAGGTGTGGCCAGGATCTATGTCAATGAGATAGAAAGGCCGGGAGAGCTGTGGGTAAAGATCAACGAGCAGGGCGGGGGATCCACCCTGGCCGAGGCCGGCTGGAACACGATCAAATTCAAGGGAGAGTTGATGGAAATCGACTCGAACTGGATCGAGGTCAGCGGCACAGGGACCTTCGATGTCGGCGACATCAGCGTGGAAGTTGCATAAATTCCAGTTTCCTGATTCCTTAAGAATTCTTCATATTTTTTTAGATATATTTTCAGTTATAACCCGAAATAGAATATTATAATATGGAAATTGGATGGAAAAAATAATAAACATGGACTTCAAATAATAAACAATAAACATCTCATCAGATATGCAAAATCATAAATCATTGTTCAATTACAAGGGGGTTATAGAAATGGCCAGGATAAGATGCAGGAAATGCAAGACAATTTATGATACGGATGAGCATAGCAAATGCCCCAATTGCGGGACAGTTCCCAAAATCCGTCCTCATGCTCCTGCTTCTCTTGGTCCCCAGAGGACACAAACAAAAGGTGGAACAGCACAAACACCTGCGAGGGAAATGAAAGCCCCGCCCTGGTGGAATGAAAGCTTTGTTAAAAAGGTTGGTAAAGAGCTTGAGAATTCAATCAAAATGCCTGCTAAAATGCCTTCTTACAGGCACATGCTCTTTGATATGCAGTTACAGGCCATTGACCTTGCGAAGAAAGCCGTCAATATCTGCCCCAAGTGTGCCGGGGGGATGAAAAGGCTAACGGGAAAGAAAAGAAATGTTTCCGTTTGCACTAACTGTGGTTTCAAGGCGGACCGCTGGGACATGCTGAACCAGGGTTATCTGTGTGCAGCCTTCGCACTGGGTCCTCTCTTGGTACCCGGCAAGTTGGGTGAGGATGAGGTCGGTGGGATACTAACCCATGTTGCTGTTTTTCTGGGACTTGTAAATTCGGATTTTAACAGCCTCCCTGATACCTGGACCTGCCCAGTTTGTGATATGCCGAAAAAGAAGTTCAAGAGATTGGGAAAGAAAAGACGTCTTTTTGGCTGATTCTGAATTATGAAGAGTATTAGAAGCATTCTTTCGATATGTGAATAAACTATAATTAAAAATAAATAAACTGATACAGGTATGAAAATATATAGATTTATAGGTTTCTAACCAATTACTTTATAGTATCAATTGAACTGCTTACGGCTAATGTTGATTGGGGTTGAGGAAGGAAATCTGAAGGTGAATAAATGATGAATGGATCATGGTTCAGGCCTATAATTTTCCAGTACCCGCCACCGATACCTCCACAACCTCCTCCTAGACCCCCACCACCTGGACCACCACCTCAGAGAGGGATTTGTCCCCAGTGCGGAGCACCCCTTGTTTATAATGATGCTACAGGGCGTTATATTTGTGCTAATCGGAATTGTCCGAGTTTTCGACCACCACCAGGGGGTGGAAGAAGAGAGAGGGTTCAATTTTGTCAACTATGCAATGCACCGATGCGTGATGGTAAATGCATGAACCAGAAATGTGTTCTTTTTGATGAATACGATGAAGATCAAAGCAGACAGATTGTTAGACATTACAAGAAAGGTTGGAGAAAATGGAGGGAAATGGGGAGCTTCTTCGCAGGAGATTTTGGAGAGGCAGCAAATAAGAAATTTCAAGATTGGTCCACAAGCGTCCCTGGAAGGATGATGCGGGGTGCACAGATTCCCGCAAGAAGGGGGCTTAACGTAGCATGGCAGGCCGGCCAAGATATTGGAGCTTATGGTGTCAGAAGGGCATGGGGTTTGGGAGGTAAAGCCGGAAAATGGGGAAAGGAGAAGGTCTGGCCCAGAGTGAAAAATAAAGGGAAAGCCGTGTTCGGCCAGTTCTTCCCGAAACAGGGGCTGCCCTCCAGAACCGGGGCAGCCTTTGGTGCCATTCTGGCAACTTTCATAGGCGTTCTCATTGCGGCCTACTCAGGCAACATCTGGTTCTTCATCGGTTTCCTGTCGATAGGTGTGATGTTTGTGTGCCCTTCGGGTGAGGAAGCTTCCAACGAGCCTTGGGGTTTCTTCGGCTGGCGGAAGGGATCGGCCCACGGTTTCGCTGTCTTGAGGAGCCTGGCTAAAGTGACCGCAGTGGTGTGTTTTATCATAGGCTTTTACCAGCTGGGCAGCACCATGACTGTCCCGTTGATGATAACAATTTTCGTGGGTTATTTCGCGATGTCGAGCGAGTTTGATGCGACCAATCCTGCCCAGATAGTTGAAGCGACAATGAGGTTCGCGATGGGTTTTCT
>CP070726.1:1052759-1057971 GCA_020350865.1 Thermoplasmata archaeon | reverse complement strand
TGAGGCCCTTCTGAAAAGGGATTGATTCAAATGCATCCAATCAAAAATACTATAAACAAATAGACATGTATAGGCAAGTTGGGTTGGGGGTGGAAGATATGAAAGAATCGCTGCTGTACGAATGGAAAGACAGGACATACAAGGTCAAGATATACTCCTCTGAAAACAGGCACAGAACCGCCAATATATTTCCCACGGCCAAGGTCTTCGGTTTCATACCCGAATCCGATTCTGAGGGCACGAACCTGAAGATGGGCAAAAAGGCCGAGATAGGTGACTTCTGCTTCGTAAACTGCAGGGGCGGTGTGGAAATCGGCGATTATTCCCACATTCATGCAGGCTGCAAGGTCATTGGGGCCGGGGGACTTACAATAAAAAGATACGTATCGATAACATACGATGTCATGCTGATCTCAGGAACGGACAGGATGGATGGCGTCATGACAGACCAGGTGGACGAGCCGGCGGCCAGGGCCCAGTACCTCACACCCATTAATATCGAGGATCATGCCTATATCGGCTCTAAATCCATTATCATGCCCGGAGCAAACATAGGCGAGGGCGTCGTGGTGCGAGCCTTCAGCTATGTGAGCAGAAACGCTAAACTCAAGCCATGGACCGTATACGGGGGTGCGCCCTGTGTGGAGAAAGGCACCCGGGTGATACCGGATGAGAGATGGGAGGCACTGAAGAAGTGGGAGGATAAACAGCCGTAGGATTTTTAAGGGAGTGGATATCATTGAATGTTTTGATTACCGGAGGCTTCGGTTTTATAGGTTCAAAGATAGCGGATAAGGTGAGAAACGAAGGTCATGAAGTTACAATATTCGATATCAACACAAGGGACGGCATGGTAAATGGAATCTGGCATATCAAGGGTGATATCTTCGATTCGAAACACGTCTCAGAGATCTTAAAGGACTGCGATTGCGTCATCCACATGGTGGGTTTGCCCAATGCCAGGAAGGCCCAAAAAAGACCGCAGTTGAGCTATGACCTGAATGTTCGAAGCACACAGGCAATATTGGAAGCCATGCGGGAAACCGAGGTTGGGAAATTTATCTTGCCCTCTTCCGCTGCAATATACGGGAGAACCGAAAAGAGCCCGGTAATCGAGGAAACTCCCCCGAATCCTGCGAACACCTATGCATATCACAAATGGATCGCAGAGGAGATATGCCGGTGCTATGCCCTGAATTATGATATCGAATCCACGATACTCAGGTTATTCAACGTCTACGGTAAGGAGGGTACGGGCATAATCAATATACTTGTTGAGCGTGCTTCAAATGACGAGCCCGTGGTACTTTTCGGCGAGGATCAGCTCAGGGATTTCATCCATATAGCAGATATAGCAGGAGCCTTTTCGAAGGTAATCGAGTGCCAGAAATGCGCCAACCAGACAATCAACATCGGAACAGGGGTTGGCAGAAGCATTAAGGACATCGTTGAGCTTGTGAGGGAGCGTTTTCCCAGCATGCGACTGGAGAGAAAGGAATTTGCAGGCGAGCTGTACGATTCAGTGGCAGATATATCCAGATTAAAGAGTCTCATAGGTTTCAAACCCGATGACAGCCTTGACGTCATGAAGAGAACGATTTCGGAGATGATCTAGATGGACAAGCCAGCCATCCTGGGAGGGGAACCAGTCTTTGAAAACCTGCTTCCCATTACAAAGCCCACACTACCGGACCTAGGTTCCCTGAAAGACCGACTGGAGGATATCTTCAACACAGGTATGATTACCAATTCAAAATATGCCAGGCAGTTCGAGCAGATGCTAAAAGAGTATATCGGGGTCGATCATGTTATGGCACTCTCAAGCTGCACATCAGGATTGATGCTGACCTTGAAGAGCCTGGACCTGGAAGGGGAAGTAATCATCCCCAGCTTCACTTTTTCTGCCTCGGGCCATGTTTTATTGTGGAACAATCTGAAACCGAGGTTCGTGGACATCGATGCAAATACCTACCTTATAGACATTGAAAAGATGAAGGAGGCCATAGGCCCAGACACTTCCGCAATCCTCGCCGTGCACATCTTCGGCAATCCATGTGATATAAAGACATTGGAGGAGATTGCAAAAGACCATGAGCTCAGGTTGATTTTCGATGCGGCCCATGCCATGGGCTCCGAATATCACGGCGATAAGACAGGGAGATTCGGGGATGCGGAGGTCTTCAGCTGCTCACCCACCAAACTCATGGTCACGGGGGAGGGTGGAATAGTTGCAACGAATAACGATGAACTCAGACGGAAGATTTCCATCGGCCGCAACTATGGTGATGACGGCAGCTACGACTGCGAGTTTGCGGGAATAAATGCCAGGATGTCGGAGATGCAGGCAATTCTCGGGCTCGAATCGCTGAGCTTGCTGGAGAAAAATCTTGACAACAGGGCAATGCTGGCTGGAACCTACAAGAAGGATCTTGGGAAGTTGGAGGGTATCAAGTTCCAGGAGATCACGCCGAACTGCAAGACAACATACAAGGATTTCTCTATATATATCGAGCCTGATAGATTTGGATTGAATCGGGACGAACTCTGCGAGGCCCTGGCCAAGGAGAACATCATGACAAAGAAGTATTTCTACCCACCATTGCACAAACAGAGGGCTTATGCCGAATTCTATGAGGATTATGCCCAAAAGTTGCCCGTAACCGACGATGTTTCAAGCAATGTTCTCTCCCTTCCCCTGTTCTCCCATATGGCCATTGAAGAGGTAACCAAGGTAACTGAAGCGATTGTGCGGATACAGGGACATGCGGGGGAGGTAAAGGTCGAGCTAAAACGGTAACATAGTCCCTCAAAAAAACCTTTAAATAATCCCATTCCCATGTTCTACACAGGAGGATACCATGGTAGCCCAAAAGTACGATTCTCCAAATGAAGGTAGAATGAAAATAGGGCGAGGGTTTGCAACATGGGGCGTTTTTCTGATTCTTATTCTGAGCCTGGTAGCAGGAATTAACGTACTATCGGCCCCTGTTGTAATAGATGAGGACAGCGGCGGTTCCTGGTCTGACACGTTCGATGATGAGGAGGGAATCGAGGTAAAGAGCAATGTCACGATTCAGGAGGGGGATGTATTTCTGGGATATCTGCAGCCCTTCGATCCCACCAACTGGACTAAATATGGCATGGTAGTGGATAAAGGGGGCGCAGGTGACAACGATTCCAATACCGTTTGCCATCCTTGGGTGATGAAGGAGGGAAGCATCTACAAGATGTGGTATGCCGGTTGGGATGGGGTGAATTACAGGATAATGTACGCCACATCCAACGATGGGGTTGTATGGAACAAGCAGGGCTTGGTTGTGGACAAGGGTGACCCCGGTGAAAATGACTCTGTCCATGCATCAGAACCCATCGTGATAAAGGACGGTTCAGAATATAAGATGTGGTACAATGGTTTTGATGGCAGCTACAGCAGAACATTGTATGCAACCTCCCCGAATGGCACCGATTGGACAAAGCAGGGCGTGGTTCTCGATAAAGGAACAATGGGTCAGCTGGATGACGGGGGCACACGACCATATACTGTCATAAAGGAGAACGGCGAGTACAAGATGTGGTACGGGGGATTCGATGGCAGTAACTGGAAAACTTTTTACGCCAATTCCACCAGCGGCACATCCTGGAACAGACAGGGTCTGGTGCTCGATTTAGGGCCGGACCCTCGGGATGATACGCACATCGGCGGCTGTAAAATTTTGAACGAAAGTGGAACTTACAGGATGTGGTACAGCGGGCACGGCGGTGCCAGCGGCGATTACCGGATCTTCTATGCCTCCTCTCCCAACGAAACCGACTGGACCAAGGAGGGACTGGCCCTAGACCATGGCAATCCAGGTGCACCTGATGAAATACATGTTGGTTTTCCATCCGTGATAAAGGATGATGATGGTTTTTACAAGATGTGGTATCAAGGAGGTCCCGGAACGAACATGAAGATCTTTTTGGCCATATCGCCGTATCCACTGGATATGGGTTATATACTCTCCAACAAAATCTCCTTGCCCACAGGCCAGACATGGAGCAGGCTGGTTTTAAACAAGGATGAACCTGGGGTGGATAATCACATCAATGTATCGATATTGGATGGAGAGACCAATGAGACTATCTTAGGATACGAGAATCTAACCGGTTCTGACATCGATATTTCTTCCATCGATTATGTCGCTCATCCAACCATCAGGTTACAGGCGAACCTAATCGGGAACGGCTCGGCATCACCGGTGCTTTCCGGTTGGACTGTGGAATGGCTTGACACCATCCCCCCCGTAACTCCAACAGGACTCACCGTAAACAATCCCTTTACAGGTTATTCCTTGATCCTCAGCTGGGACATGAACTCCGAGCAGGATATGGTTTGTTATGTGCTGTACTACAGCCTTGATAATGCCACGTTTTCCTGGCTTGCGAATATCTCATCAGAGCAGGTATCATTCATTCACTACGGACTTTCTGTGAATGTCACTTGGTACTACATGATTGCAGCGGCGGATGAGGTCCCGAATCAATCGCCATTTTCGGAGGCTGTCGAGGGAACGCCGGACCGGGATTATGACGGCGATGGAATCGGTGATATTCCAGACTTAGATGATGACAACGATGGCATTCTTGATGATGACGATCCATATCCCCTCAATCCCCTAAATGACATAGAGACCACAATCGATTACATGAACACGACCATCGAGGATGTCCAGACCAGGGTTATTATCATTCAGACAATTCTCGAAAACCTGAACCTCACCGAACTGCTCAATGCAGTAAATTACCTCAACCAAACGCTTCCTCCGAAGATGGAAGACCTCTCGACCCAGCTTGCCGGTGTCAACGATTCCCTTTCGGGGAGGGTAACCGACGCAGAGACCAACATCTTAAGCGAACTGGCAAATGTGGATGCATCGCTGTCAGACGAGATCCAGAACCTGTTGGTAAGTATCACAGACGACATCACCGGCATGAATGCTTCCCTGTCAGATGAGCTGACAAGTCTCATGGACAATATGACCTCCGAACATGATGCTCTCCAGCAGTGGCTCGACATCGTTATAGATGAGGTGGATACAAACCTCACAGCCACCAACGACACCCTTCACCAGCAGTTAAACAGCTTGGATAACGCATTGAAAAACTTCCACGATAGTCTGAAGGATGACTTAGATAAGGTACGATCCGACATTGAGGACCACGACGAGGAAAC
>CP070726.1:1046546-1052659 GCA_020350865.1 Thermoplasmata archaeon | reverse complement strand
AGGTGCTGTGACCTGAAGGGCGAAACATTTGAACTCCCGTATACGGATCTGCAGTCCGCCACATGGCCGCTCTGTCACCCCGGCATCCTTTTTTCGCAGAATCGTTAAATCCTTTCCAATGATTTAAATGTTGGGGTGACGTACAACTCAGAACCCTCTTATACGTCCTTTGCCATTTGGATTCAATGGAGCGGGAGTCTGCCATGAATCTCAAACTGTTCGATAATGTCCAGTTCATATACGAGCTCGTCTTGGCGGAGATGGAGCTTGCCGCACTCGAGTTGGATTTTTCGGTTAATGACAATCTTCGATCCTTTCAGTGCCTATCTACCTGTGATTCAGATGCCTTAAGAAAGAGGCTCGCGTACTTCGATTACGTGGACGGGTTAGCAACCGACTACTCCAGTATCGTGAAGCGCAACATCACACGCTCCCCCAACCAGTACCTCACCCACTGGATCTACCCCTACAAGGGCAAGTACCACCCCCAGATGATCCGGGCTCTTTTGAATGTCATCGGCGCGCAACCCGGGGAGGTCATCCTCGACCCCTTCGTGGGCTCGGGAACAACCCTTCTCGAATGCCAGCTCCTCGGCATCGATTCCATAGGCATCGATGTCTCACACGTATGCACCCTGATTTCCAAGGTTAAGACGCAGTCCATGGATGTGCTGGAGGAGCTCGAGGATGTGAAGGAGGAGGTACTTAATGCCTGCCGCAGTACCACCCTGTTCACCTTCGATGAATCCCAGGAGAAGCAAAAGGGGGACCTGGGTCAAACCCTAAACAATATTGAGGATGAGAGGGTAAGAAACTTCTACAAGGCGGCAGAGCTCATTGCCCACAGCGACAAGAGCAGGCGGAAGAAGAAGGATTTTTACGGGTCCTTTCAGACCAATGTGGAGAAGATGCTGACCTCCACCAGAGATTACTCGGAACTCGTCGAGGAACTGAAGCTACCCCTGGGAAAGGTGCGGATAGATGCAGGCGATGCCCGGAACCTGGATCTGAAAAACGAAAGCATCGACGGCATCATAACCTCCCCGCCCTACTCCATTGCCCTGGATTATGTGAAGAACGATGCCCATGCCCTTTCGGCTCTGGGCTACGACCTCGAAAAGGTAAGAGACGACTTCATCGGGGTGAGGGGCACAGGCACAAGGAAGGTGGAGCTGTACAACAGGGACATCAGATAAAGCTACGGTGAGATGTACCGGGTGCTCAAGCCCGGCAAGCACTGCGTGATTGTCATCGGCAACGCTACCTTGGGGGGAAAGGAGATCAAGACGGTGGATGCCACCGTCGAGTACTGCCGGGACCTGGGCTTCGAGCTGGAAAAGAACATGGACAAGATCATCTTCGGACTGTACAACGTGATGCAGAGGGAGAACGTGCTTATTTTCAGAAAACATTGACGCTTCCTACTCCTCCACCTCCTCTGCAAAGGGCAGCCTCTTGTCATCCTTCAGAACATCGAACACAGTGAAGGTCTCGATGTTCGTTATACCGGGTATGATGGAGACCTTGTCCTCCAGGTACCGGCCCAAAATCTTCTGGTCCGTACCAACGACCTTCATCAAAACGTCGAACCTGCCGTAGAGGGCGTACACCACTTGGACGGCTGCAATATCCTCCCCGTACGACCTGGGCTTGAGAGACGAGAACACATTGAGCACGAACTCCCAGGGATTGGCCATCAGTTTGCTTGCCCGATCCATGATAAAGAACTGCTTGGGCTCCACCTCGTACTGGCCCCTGATCTCCTCCTCTGCGAACTTCTTGACGTAGCCCCCATCGTCCTTGATGAAGCCTGTTGCCACCTTCACCAGGGAGAAGATGGTTGAGTAACCCAATGACTCCCTGTCGAGCATTGCCTGGTACCCCTTGATTATGCCCTTTCCGTGTAGGTTCGCAATCCTGCGCTGGACAGTGGACGTGGGGATATCCAGCCTCGCGGAGAGCTGCCGAATCGAGGTGTTGCAGTCTCTCTGAAGCTGGGACATGATCCTCTTGTCGAGTTCATCAGGCAAATAACGGTCTTTTTGCATGCTATTGCCTCCTTACTGCCATTTTCTTGAAATATCGGTGATATACCGCCTTATGAGCCCGTTTGTATGGTATGTACAGTAAATGCCGTTTTCATACATATGCTAATGAGTTGTACAAGGGTAAAAAGCCCTTCTATTATTTAAATTGTACCATTATTTCATAAAATATAGTATATTTGAACCGTATATTAAATAATTATGATACAATATAGAAAAATTATTATAGGTTTAATAATATATTTATTAGGTTAGGGCGACGATGTAGGGGGAGGTGACATGAACACCTCTTTATCCACTGAGAATCGTGCACCAAAAGACTGTGTAAAAGATGTATTGGATGATCACGAAATCGGACTAGCCAAGAAGGCAGCGAAAGCCTTTGCCGTATACTATGTCAACGAGATATACAAGATCATCAATTACATGGACCCTGCCGTAATCGAGAAGCTGTATGTAACGAGGCAGTACCCGTATTATCTGTATATTTTCATAGAGCAGAAGGAGCCCGGCATCATCAGGAAATTGATGCTATACACCGTGCACAAGGAGAACGGAAACGGCGGCTGCGAGGTTTCCGAAATCCACCACTCAACCAATTCGTGGGATGCGGCCGCGAGAATCAAAATGGACATACTGGCCCAAAATGGGGAATTTTGGAGCTGGTCCCATCTGGACATGTCGGAGATGTACGTCCTTGCCATCTCGGAGGGGCGGAGGATCGGCATAGACATCTACTTCAAATATGCCATCGCTCCTTTGAAGAAGCTCGAAAGGGAGCACATGTCGCCTGCTGAAAAGCAGGAGCACCTGCACGAGACGAGAAGGCGAATGTCAACGGTTTATTCCCTTCCCATTCACCCTAAACCCTAAAAACCCGCAAGGATATTCCAAGCCCGATTCCGTGAATATCCAAATGGCCTTGTCCAGTGTCATCGGTTTTGCTCCAGCCATACTGCTCTTGTACATACTTCTCAGGCGCTACGAGGCCTTCTTTGCCGAAAGGAACATCTTTTTGGCCCTGGCAGCCGGCATGGTCCTGGGCATGATCATAACGGTTTTCCACCTGATAAGCGAGTACACACTGCTGATATTCGTGGTCCTCTTCCCGCTCTTCGAGGAGGCTGCCAAGCTCATCATACTGAACCTGCCCAAGCTGCACGGGAAGTTCTACACGATATACTACGGTGCCGCACTGGGTCTGGGCATAGGCTCCATGTCCATCATCGCCATTTCGTTCAGCGTGTTCTCCAACAACCCGGATACAATTAGCAACCCCCAGACCTATTTCGACCTCGTGGTGCTCTCCTTCAATTTCTGCCTGGTGAACAGCGCCACAGGCGTCATGATAGGGTACGGATGCGCCAAGGAAAAGATCCTGAGCTATTTTTCCAGGGCTTTTTTTCTGCATGCCGTCTACAACCTCTTCTTCCTTCTATACATGTGGTCAGGCGAGTATGTGAAATATGCCCCCCTCTTCGTGGCCACTGTTTTGGCAGTGGGCCTGTTCTGGTACGCCCTCAAGGGCCTCATGCCCGATGCCGCCCCCCCCGAGATGCTGAAGAAGCGCCGGAGGGATGTGAGAAAGGAGGCCAGGGAAAAGAGAACACAGAAAAAGAAATGAACTAAGGCTCCTCGAGGCTTGCCTTCAGCTCCTCGGCATCCTTTTTTGCCCCCAGTGCATTGAACATCTCGTAGGCCTTCAAAAGGTATCCCCTCCTCTCCTCCCCCTCGTACAGCCTGCCCATGTTCCGGAACACCTCGGCAATCTGCCACCTGAAACCCAGCTTCTCCGAAAGCTCCAGACTCTTTTTGTAGAATTCCAAGGCCCGGTCAGGCTCTCCCTTCACCCTGAAGGCCTCCCCCAGGTTGTCGTACAGCTGCGCCATGGTCTTCCTGTCCGCAAGCTGCTCCGAGATGTCCAGGCTCCGGGTGTAAAAGTCCATGGCTTCCTCCACATTCCCCTTCTCCCAGTGTATGATGCCCAGGTTGTTCTGGGCCCTGGCCACACCCCGGAGGTCTCCAATGTCCTCTGCGATTTTCAGGCTGGTCTCGTAGTTCTCTATGGCCTGGTCCAGGGAGCCCTTCTTCCAGAATATCACACCGATATTGTTGTACAGCTTGGCAAGCTCCGCAGGCTCCTTTCCGTCCTTCAGTAGCTCAAGGCTCCTGTTGGACAGGCTCAGGGCTTCACCCAAAGCACCCCTGCGGAGGTGTATGGCTGCCATCTTGTAGTAGGCCTGCGCCTCCTGCATGCTGTCCTCTGCCCGGCATGCCGCCTCAAGGCATTGGTTGTAGAGGGTATAGGCCCTGTCCCACTGCCCCATGGTGGTTGCGCAGTCCCCCTCCATCACCAGCAGTTTAGCCTGCCGCTCCGGGGGCATTACATCCCTTTCAACAGCGGACAGCACCTCCAGGAACTCGTCGAGGTATCCCCTGTTTATCAGGTGCTCGCCGTGCTGCAGTGCCAGTGTGCCTGCCTTCTCCTGGTTCCCCGCCTTGATGTGGTGGAACATGGCCTCCACCGCAGCCAGATCCCCTGCCTCGTCCTCGAAGTACTCGGCCACCTTCTGGTGGTAGGCGGCCTTCGTATCGGGACCCAATCTGGAATAGAAGAAGTCCCTGATGATGTCATGGACATCGAATAACGAATCGGAGGGTGTGATGAGGGCCCTTTCCACGAGCTCGTCCAGTGTCTCGAACGTGACCTCTTCGCCCTTTTTCTGGGGTATCGAAAGGTACGCATCCGAAGGAACGGGATACCTGAAAACGGAGACAAAACGCAGCAGGCACTTCTGCTTTTCGGTGAGCTTTGCCAGCACCTCCTCGGAAAGGTACTGCTCGATGTTCCCCTTTCCGACGCCCCTGTCTGTTATTTCGGCAAGCTCCAGGCTCAGGGGATGGCCCTTCGTGCTCTCGTATATCTCGTCAAAATTCCTTTCGTCGATGTTCCTGGCTTTCAGGAGCTTGCGGCTCGATGCCAGGTCCAGGCCGTCCAGCTTGAGCTCCCACACCGTCTTTCTCACCACAACATCCCTTATGTCGAAGAACCTGGGTATGCTCCGTCCCGCCAGGACAACCTTCACACCGGGATGCTTGTCCAGTATCTCGAGAGCCGCTTCGAACAGGGGTAGCACTGCCTCGTCAATCCTGTGGAAATCGTCGAAAACCAGGAGGGCCTTCACGCCCTTGAGCTGCCCTGCAAGCAGGGCCTGGACATCCCCCACATCGATGAGCTTGTTCTCATCCAGGTACAGCCTGAGCCCTTCCCTTCTGGCCCCTGCAAGAAAATCCCCGAGAGCGGAGAGCAGGTTCCTCTGGGAGCTCCAGTCATGGAACCTGTACCAGAACACCCTCCTGTTCTCCCTCTCTTTTTCCCCAACCTTGGATATGAAAGTGGTCTTGCCAATACCCGCTATGCCCCTTACAGCCAGGATCCTTCCCTCTTTGGAGGAAAGCCACTGGGAGAACATTCCAAGCTCCTTCTCCCGCCCAAAGAAGTACCGGGGCGAGGGCTGCCTCTGGGGATAATCCATCTTGGCCTCCTGTTCACCGGGCCCTTTTGCATCAAAATCCAGAATCCCCTCCTCTGAAACGGCCTCCAGCATATCGATGAGGGGAAGGGTCGACTTCATCTCCTTTCTGATATCACCCAAGGCAGCCTCTCTTTCCCCCTGCTCATTCCTGAAAATCACCCGCAGGGCCGCAATTTCATCTCTCAACCTCTCGGCCTTCTTCTTGCCCTCCGGTGTGAGAAGGTACGTCTTTCGCCTTCTGGCCTCCCCCGTGACATGGGAGAGCCTCTCCTCTGCCAGACCCTTCTTTATCATCTCCTTGGTTGATGATGACACATAGCTCCGCCGAACATGCACCGCATCCGCAATGCCCCCCTGGGTCAGGGAGTAGGGCACCTCGAACCTGTCCTCGAATCTGACCCTCTCAAGGAGGTGGAGCAGTATCTTCTCCGATACCGTGAGACGGGGTGCTGCGGCCATTTATTCCGGTCTCCCGCCCATAATGGGGATATGCGTTATAAAAGGTGTGCGTTGGGGGCGAATTATGAATATT
>CP070726.1:1043029-1046446 GCA_020350865.1 Thermoplasmata archaeon | reverse complement strand
CTCCGGCCTCGCCGACACCGATGTTTACCACCACTTTCTCGATTTTTATTTCACGCATGGGATTCAAGTCAATTACCCTCCTTTATCTCCTTCAAACTGCGCTCACCTCTGGCACCGTGATCTCCGGGCTCTTTTTGCCCACCACAAAGACATGATCCTTCAGAGTCGAGAATCCCTCTTTGAACTCAATGATATTTGGTTTGGGGCTCCTGATCACCTTGTAGTTCTCGATTGTGGCTATCTGGCCTGAATGTTTTCCCCCGATAATCATGGCCACATTGCCCTTTTCCATGGAATAGTAATCCAGGATCTTCTGGGATGGGAGCTCGATTTTGAGCACGTCACCTGCCTTGTACTTGACTCCTTTGACCAGGATATTTCTGCCGTCGTGGAGGTTCAGCTGAGTGCGGCCGCCCTTGTTGGTGGTGATGTTCTCGATTCTCACCAGTTTCCATTTTGCCCTGTCCTTGGATATCCTGATGGGTCTGAGCTTGCCTTTAGAATCCAAAAGGGCCCTGTAATTCTCTTTTGTCCTGGGTATGCTCACCACATCCATGAATCCCACTGGCATCTTGTAATCGGTGGATATCCTGCCGTCGATGAGGATATTTCTCTTGCCGATGATGAGCCTTCCCTCCCTGGCAGTGTCGCAGTATCCCAGCATGTCCCGTAACATAATGAGGAGCGGAACGCTCCTTTTTATTGGGTGCGGGCCTGGAGACTGCTTCACAGCCCAGATGTTGGTTTTCTTCGGAATGGACCAAACCCTTGGCGAGGCCAGCCGCTTCATATGCTTGCTCATGCGCAATCACTCCCTGGATATCTCCTCGAATTTTCTCTTCCTCACAGGGTCAGAGAGATCGAGTTTTGTAATTATCACATTGGACGGATGGATCTTCACGGCAATCTGCGTGCCGTCGGCTTTGGCAATGGTAGCGCCGTCCACCGTTATTCTCATGCTCCTGGTATCCACAGCCTCCACCTTTCCGATATGACCTGCAAAGGAGCCGCGGACGACCTTCACGGTATCGCCCTTTCTGACCACTGCCGACCTGGGATAGTACCGCTTTGCATCCTCAAGGTACTTGGCGGAGAGGTGGGCGGCGATCATCTTCCTTCTCGTATGCAGCGGGGCCTCGTACACCCTTTTTCGCTGTTTCCTCGGTTTTTTAGATTTCGTCGTATCCATCACCTCGATTCATACTATCATGGATGCTATGGCGGCTATTCTCGGCCACCGCTCTGCCGCCTCCCTTGCCACGGGGCCCTTGATATCAGAGCCCTTTGTCTCACCTGTGGGGGTGGTGATGACGGCAGCATTGTCCTCGAATTCCACCATAACGCCGTCAGCCCTTCTGAACGGTCTCCTCTGCCTGACTATAACCGCGTTTAGCAGCTGTTTTCTCATCTCCGGGGTGCCCTTTTTCACGGACACAACCACCAGATCGCCTATGCCTGCGGAGGGCAATCTCCGATGAACGCCGTGATACTTCATCACAGAGACTATCTCCACTATCTTTGCACCAGTGTTGTCAATGCATTTTACCTTTGCACCCACGGGCAATCCTCTCATCTGTCTTCCTGGCAAGCCTTTCATCTCGTTCCCCCTCCGTGCTCAGGTCTTCTGCTCGATGACTACAAAGGACTTTGTCTTGGAAAGGGGTCTGCATTCCATGATTTTGACCCGGCTTCCCATCTTGGCGTTTATACAAGGGGGATTGTGGGCTGCGTACTTCCCTGTTCGCAGCTCGTACCTCTCGTATTTTGGGATGTACCTTCTGTAATCCTTCTTCACGGTCACTGTGCTCTGCATTCTGTCCGAAACGACGATGCCCTCGATAATCTGGCCCCGGACGGAAAGAGTGCCGTGGAACGGGCAGTTCACATCCTTGCAGGGGCTCTTCGGCGGAGTCACGTCAACACCAATGTCCCTGTACCCCTTCGGCTCGGCTGTCCTGGACTTCTCCTTTTTTACGAGCTTTGGTTTCCTGGGCTTTCTCGGAACCTTCTTCTTTTTCTCGGTTTCATCCGCCATCTATGTCACCGCCCTTTTGCTTGCTTTCTTTATCCTGTCCTCGGGCCTGTATGTGAGTTTCGTGGTATCGATTTGTACCACTTCGTCTCCAAGGCCAACAGCAATGACCGTTCCCTCCTTGGGTATTTTCTTCTCAGCTTTCGACACTTCGATTGTTAACGTGTTTTTCGTCTCGTCCACGATCTTGCCCTTCAAATTTACGTGGGTTTCGTCCGTGGACTGGATTATGTGAGCGTTTAGCCCGATGAGCTCATGCCTGTGGATGTTGTGCCTGGTTCGGTTCATTTGCTCTCCACCAGAAATCCCATTTCGTTAAGAACCTTCTTAACCTTCTTCTTGTGCTCGCCCTGGAGTTCGATTTTCCCCTCCTTCACCGTGCCTCCTGCAGCACATCTTGTCTTCAGTTTTCTTGCCAGGTCATCGAGGTCGATGTCACTGCTGTCTATACCCTCGATGATGGTGACGATCTTGCCGTAGCGTCTCTTCATGGTGGTTATCTTTATCTGCTGCTGCTCCCGGGCGATCTCCTCACACATGCACAGCTCTTCGGGCAATCCGCATACGGGGCAAATTCCAGCCATTATCCTTCTTCCTCCTGCATTATTGTGAGCATTCTGGCGATGGATGTCCTCAGCCCCCGGATCTTGCCGGGGTTGGGAGGAGCACCGCCCATGGCCGCCACACCCCGCTCGTGCATGAGCTCGTTTCTGAGCTCCTTGAGCTTGGCCTCCCTTTCTTCGGCATTCATCTCCCTAATTTCCTTGGTTCTTATCAGGCTCATCCTTCTTCACTTCCTCTTTTACTTCCTCGGTTTCCTTCTCAGCCTTTTCCTGATCTTTATCCTCAATGACCTTCACGCTTTCTTCCAATTCCTCCAATTCACCCTCAGGAATCTCTTGTTTTGCCTTCTCCTTCTCCAATTTCTTCTTGTCTATCTGGACCTTCTCCACCGCCTTTTCCACCGGTTTTTCTTCCACTGCCTCCTCCTTTGCGATCAACTCAATCTCATCTGGTAGTCGTGCATTCGGATTCATGATCTGAACCTTTACACCTATTACTCCCAATTTCTTCTTGGCCACGGCAAAGCCCTCGTCCATCCATTCCAGAGCAGGCTCCCCACAGAACTTGATATGGCCCTCCTTGAACTTCTCCATCCTGTGCCTTTGACCAGTGAGTTTTCCGGAAATGACGATCTGACACCCCTTTGCTCCTGATTCCATGATCCTTCTCACTGTGGAATGGCCTGCCCTGCGGAAATGCCACCCCCGCTCCAGGGCCGAGGCCAGCTTCTCGGCCATGATCTGGGCGTTCAAACTGGGGTTCTCCTCCTCCTGAACCTCGATCTTCGGATTGTCGAAACTGAAATCCTCGTTTACCGACTT
>CP070726.1:1039253-1042929 GCA_020350865.1 Thermoplasmata archaeon | reverse complement strand
TCGTAACCGCCCTCCATCCACATGGTGGCGGGATTAGCCATGCTGCCGCCGTGGGCTATGAATTGGATCATGGATTGGTTTTGAATGGTGTTTAATATCTCGCTTTTTCCGGGATTCGAGTCATAGGGGTCGGTCTTGTTCTTGGGGGTGATGTAGGATGCTGAAAAATTGTTCGTCTCAAATGCTGCCTTCACATCCCCCGCAGGGTGAAAGGGTTCGTCACACGATGTATGCGGAGGACCGCCATTCCTGGGCTGGTTCAGCCTGTGCCCATCCACCACAACCGCCTTTCCCTCCCAGCCCGAGAGTCCTAGGTTCGAGTACAAGCCGCCAGGCAGGTAATCTCTATAGAAGAAGGTCCTGGCCAGCTGATTCGTGGCATCCAAAATGGAATGACCCACTATTCTTCCCGCCCCCAAATCCTCCTTTACGGTCAGGTTAGAGGACACGGTTTCCTTTAGGCTTGCATAGGGGCTGTGTGACGGAACGTAATGGACCTCCTGGGACCAGTACAGGTATTGCGTGTGAATGTCGTAGTAGAAATCGGGGAGTGCAAAGGGCCCGCCCACCAGGGCAATGAACTCGGGGGAATGGCCGCGGTCCAATAGATATTTAACCGCCTCATAGGAATCGGTCTTGACCTGCTCGAAATACGGTGTTACCTGCAAATATAGCTCGTCATCCTTAAAAGTCCTTTTGTGAATCTGATCCAACTTCTCTTTGTCGCCTGTGTAGTCCCCCGTCTGGACCAGGGCCTTCCTGAAGGCCGCAAGGGGTGCGGCTGCCATCGACATGTACGGGTATTCGATATTGGCATTCAAGGTATCGTCTGTATCCTTTGGATTGGTCATGATCACATAATTGCACACCTGTCCTTTTGTATCAAAGAGTTCCAGTTGGAACCGCCATACATCCTCTTTTGAAATAAGTGAGACGACCTCCTCCACCTCGGGCTCCCCTGCTCCCAGGACGACGGCGCATTTTACACCGAGCGCGGTCAGGGTTGAGGTGGTGGGATTCATCAAAATTGGAGCTGAAAGAAAACAGGCAGCGGGCACTAGCCACAGCACATGGTCGTACGAATCTGTGATGAAAACGATCTCGGCTTTCGACCAGTACGTAGTGGCGATGCCTGCGGAGGCAGAGGATGCATCGCTTCCGAAGGCTGAAACGGCCTTTGTATCGTGGGGGATTTGGATATTCCTCTGTTCTGTGCCGTCATCGTAAAACAATGGTGTCGCAGATTTGCGGCCAATGAATGCAGGTGCGAGGCATGCGGCAGCCGCAGCCTGCCACTGCTGTCGGTGGAGGGTAATCACCAAGGCCTTGCCCGGTTGATTCTTCGTGTTCTGAAACTCCCATATCCCGGGCTGGGGGTGGTTCTCATCCGCAACCGGGGATCCGTAGTTTGGTAGTATCGGATTGCAACATGCGGATAGAATAAATGCAATAATAAATGTTATAACAATATACCTCACAATTCGTTGCAGATGAATAACCCCCATTGTCCTCATTTACATGCGGACCTCTTGTATGCCACCTAATAGGATTTGGCCCCTATTTGTATATTTTGGTTTTTTATAGTTCATTTTCCCATTATTGGAGGCACTGGTCTGCATTATAATAATAAAAAAAACAGAGCCAAGGGTGGACCTAGTCTATGTTGTAGTAGAAGGACCGGACTTCACAATCAGCTACAAGGTGAGGCTACAGTCCTCTGTCACATGAATCCAGTAGCTGTAACCCGGTTCCAGAGAGTCGCTTACAGTGACCTCCACTTCGTTGTCTGTCACAGGATCGTACCTGTATACGGCATCGTATTTGGTGTCTATGGACACCAGGGCAGTATCCCTCAGCTGGGTGTCGAGGTTCGGATATCCTATGATGTTCCAGCCGGTTACCAGATCTATGGATGGGCTCTCGGGCACCCTGCCCAGGGACACCAGGTCATGCGTCCCCTGCATCCTCAGGTAATAGCCCTTCTTGTGGCTGATATCGGTTAAGGTGTTTAGACGCGAGGGTTTGGAGTCCCTCCAGTCCTGCCAGGACCGCGAAGCCCCTCCTTGACAAGTCTGGATCGCATCATAATTCCCGGTGATGCTGAAGAGCACTGTGCTCCTCGAGGCGTCGCCCACCGGGGCAAGGGGCGTGGATGCCATGTTCCATCCGTCCGAAAGGGAGGTGATGTATTTTGCCACCGTGTAGTCTGGCAGGCCTTCCGCATCCCCGTGGTCCACACCGCGGACCCGGTAGAAGTAGTTGTTCGTATCAGTAGGTGCAGCCGTCCCGGGATCGTTCCACCAGGTGCAGTACACCTCGCCAACCGGGCTAAATATGCTGTTGTCAGTGCTCTTGTAGATGTGGTAGTGGTTGATGTCAGCTGCAGGGGACGCATCCCATGTCAGCCCCAGGTCGTTTGAGCTGGCCTCTATTTCTATCCACATATAATCGAATATCACGGACTGGGATTTATCATCATCATCGTTTAGGAAGAAGATATCGAGGTTGGCTATCTTGTCAATGGTGTCCACACCGGCGTTCTTCAGGTCAAATGTTGCTATTACAGGTGATAGCTCGGTGGGTAGGGGTTGGATGCCGGTATCGTTCCAACCGGGGTCAGTCTCCAGTTTCCACCAGATTGTATTTATGCCCGAATATCCGCTGGCATTGACGAAGTATTCCACATATAACGTCGCACTCTCAACAGGGTCAGTCTGGGTCGTGACGTTGAATGTATCGATGGATAACTTACCACCCTTGATAACTCCATAGCCCCGGCCGTCATCCTCTTTTAATCTTCTTAAATCGTTGCCGGTAGTATCATCAAAAGGAGTGGTAGTGCCTTTAGCTGTGGGCTCGGCGTGGGTTGTCAAGCCGAATTGTATGTCCAGGTTCGGGGGGGGTTCCGGAGCAACGTTATCGATGGTAAAGACACCCTCCGAATAGCAGTAGCCAAGGGCTGCTCCATCCCAAACTATGAACTTTAATCTGTACTCGAGGCCATCAGGGTAAGCGGTGGAATCCCATTCGTACGAAGTCACATCGCCAACACTCAAATCGATGGTATGAGGATATGTCCATCCTCCGTCATCGCTCAGATATATCTCGTAGCTGAGTCCTGATTGGGGTCCAATATCCCATGTAATATAGAATGTTCCAGACACGATATCCCCATAGTTTGGATACGTCACAATACACCACGGCGGCTTCGGGGCATTTATGGCGGCTGTGCAGTGGACGTAAACCCAGTCGTGCTGGTTCTCGGGAGAATATCCCACGACATTGACGGTGCAGATCATCTGGGCCTGCTGTCCCCCGGGTGCGGTGAGAGGTGAATTGATGGTGTAGATGATATCATAATCCCAGTAGCTGCCTATGTAGAATTCTCTGTCCTCTATGTCATCATTCACATTTACAGAAGGATTACCTGGTTCGATGTAGTGGAAGTTGCCGCTCCGAATCGCATGCATTTTTATGCGCGAGGACCATCCCGATGGCAGGTTATCGTTATCGGTGACCGTGCAATGCTCATAGCCGCTGCATCCGCCCCCGCCCTTGACCGTTGTGATCCATGACACACTCAACCCTGGATCGACATATTTCATGTCAGGATAGAGGTGATCATGCCATTCGTCGGTTGCGCCGCCGTCACCCTGGGTGACCCTTACTGAAGGGT
>CP070726.1:1035094-1039153 GCA_020350865.1 Thermoplasmata archaeon | reverse complement strand
GGGGTCGAGGATCCGGATCAGAAGGATATCAACATACTCGAGCTGGATGAGGGCAGGTTCTTCTCATCCCCGGGGGAAGCCGTGGCGGTAAGGGGCATGTATACAAAAGGAGTCGAGGTGGACAATGTACTGCATTTCCAGCTCATGGGCAAGGATTTGAACCTCCAAATCTCGGGGACCGTCACCGGGCCAGAGTTCGTGTTCTCAACAGCCTTCGGCGACTATTCTATACCGGCGGCGGGGACCCTGGTTGTCATTGTGATGCCTCTGGACGAGCTGCAGGACATAACGGGCCTGGGGCCGGTTGTCAATGAGGTCACAGTGCTCCTCACCGACGGTGGTGATGACGAGAATGTCATATCCTCGCTCCAGGACGTTGGTGTTAGGTCGGTCACGTACCAGGACGAGCATCCATCACGCTCGTTCATGAGGATCGGTTCCAACAAGATGAGGAATATGATGCCTGTAATGAGCATCATCTTTCTTTTGGTGGGTTTCATATCCATATTCATGACAATGATTCGGCTGGTGCAGAGCGATTCCAGGTACATTGGTGTACTCATGTCCCTGGGATACTCGAAGAGGGAAATAACCAGGGCCTACATGGTCCTTGGACTTGTGATTGGCAGTATCGGTGTGGTATTGGGCATAATTTTCGGTATATGGTTCGCGGTAGGAATCCTCGATTTCCAGATCGCCTTCTTCGGTATCTCCTATGAGGTCGTATATCCATTATCCATCATGCCCTTCGCCCTATCCATATTCACGATACTGGTGACGGTGCTTGTATCGGTTTATGTCCCCATCTGGTTCATCACTCGGGCCACTGTCAGGGACGCCCTTGAGTACAGGCCGAGGATGGGTGTCAGGAGGATCAAAGGGTCCAGCACAGGAAGGTCTGTGATGACCACCATGGGCCTGAGGAACACAGTCCGCAATCCCAGAAGAACGGTCATAACGATTATCGTGATCGCCTTGACCATCGGTTCAGCGGGCAGCTGGCTCATAATGGCCGACTCGGCGTACGGTTATGTAAGGGAGCAGCTGAATTCCGAGAAGTGGGACGTGAGGGCCGACTTTGTTTCCACCATGCCGACAGACTCGGTAAATGAATCATTCCTTGGATTGGATCCGGGAGATACGGAATGGATCGCTCCTTACGCTTACATGAAGGCAGAAGCAAGCAAAGGGAGCCAAAGCAAGGGTACGGTGATAATGGCAAGTGATGATCTCAGGCTCATCAAGGACTTTGATTTGCAGAAGGGAAAGCTAAATTTTGACGATGGTGCCATCATATCCAACAAGCTCTCTTTGGACCTGAAGGCCGATATCGGTGACACAATCAGATTGACTTTCGGCTCCAGCCATGTTGATCTCAAGGTCAGGGGCACAATCAACGACATGATAGTGTACTCAGTATATACTTCCAGGGAGAGCATAGCACAGCTGTTTCCCACCAACATATCGGCCGGGGCCTTCATCAAGTTCCGGAACAGCGACCAGGTGGACGAGAAGGTCAACAATATCAGAGCCCAGGACACAGTGGGATATGTCGTGGTGCAAGATGACATAGTGGAAACCTACGATGAGCTACTGGTCATGGCCGAGGGAATGCTCGGCTTCTTCTTCTTTTTGCAGCTGCTCATAACAATCGCGGTGGCAGGTTCGGCCGTCATTATATCCACCATGGAGAGGGACGTGGAATACGCCACCCTGGATACCCTGGGTGTCTCGAAGTGGAGGACAGCCAAGTCCATAATGATCGAGATGGGATTTTTGGGGGCCCTTTCCGCCGTCGTGAGCATACCCTTCGCATATCTCTTTGCAGAAATCCTTGCCAGGGTCATGGAGGACGTGATATTCTACTTCCCCATCATGTTCATAGTCAGCTCGACATTCATGATACTCATACTGGGGATGATGTTCGTGGAGCTCTCGTCATTCGTCCCTATAAGGTACGCGAGGAGCATTGATACTGAGAAGACGATTCGGGAGAGGACGGCGGGGTAAGTCTACTTCATCCTCCCCTTGAGCTCCCTTGCCATATCCCTGAGCTCGATGGCCCTCTCGAAATCCAGGTTCTCTGCCGCCTCCCTCATCTGGGCCTCGAGCTCGATGATCACGTTGGGGATCTCCTTTTTCGGGATGTGCTTGGTGTCCTTGATGTCCACTTCCTTTTCCTTGATGGGCTTGATAATGGTTGCCGGGGTGATGCCGTGCTCCTTGTTGAATGCGATCTGAAGGTTCCTTCTCCTCTGTGTTTCTTCAACGGCTTCTTCAATTGATTTCGTTAGATTATCTGCATAAAGGACAACCCTTGCACTGGCGTTCCTGGCTGCCCTTCCGATGATCTGAATCAGGCTCGTGGCATCCCTTAGAAACCCTTCCTTGTCCGCGTCCAGGATTCCAATGAAACCGACTTCTGGAATATCAAGGCCCTCCCGGAGCAGGTTGATGCCCACCAGAATATCGAACTTGCCCAGTCTCAGCTGTCTGATGATCTCCGTTCTCTCCAGGGTATCGATTTCGGAGTGGAGATATCGTGTCTTAAAACCTGAATTGGCTAGATACTCGCTCAGTTCCTCTGCCAGTTTTTTTGTGAGGGTAGTGACAAGCGCCCTGTTGCCGTTCTCAATGGTTGTCTTGAGGTTCTCCTTCAAATGATCGATCTGGCCCTCGATGGAATGAATAAAAACCTCGGGGTCCACAAGGCCCGTGGGCCTGATTATCTGCTCCACGATCTGGGAGGAAACCTTTCTCTCATAGGCTGCCGGGGTTGCGGAGACGAAGACCACCTGATTCTGTCCCATGTACCGCTCGAACTCGTCGAATCTCAGGGGTCTGTTGTCGAAGGCAGAGGGCAATCTAAAACCGTAATCCACTAGATTCTTTTTCCGGGAATAATCCCCCTCGTACATGCCGTGGATCTGGGGGATGGTCCTGTGGCTCTCGTCGATGATAATCAAGAAATCCTGAGGAAAGTAATCCAGGAGGCAGAAGGGCTTTACCCCTGGTTTTCTGCCCTCAAGATGGGCGGAGTAGTTCTCGATGCCCTTGCAGTACCCAACCTCCTCCATCATCTCGATGTCGTACAGGGTTCTCTTCTTCAGTCTGTGCGCCTCGACCATTCCAAGCTTGGGCAGTCGCTCCTCCAGCTCCAGTTTGATGGACTCGATGGCCCTTTCCATGTCCTCTTCAGGTGTGACAAAATGGGTGGCAGGATAGACGTAGTAATAGTCCATGGCATCGAGGGCCTCCCCCGAGGTTCTTTTGATCTCGGTGAGCTTCTCGATTGTGTCCCCGAACATCTCGATTCTGATGATGTTGTCGTAATAGCCCGGGATAAAGTCAATTGTGTCCCCTCTGACCCTGAACCTCCCCGGAGCGAGCTCGAAATCGTTTCTCTCGTACTGGATGTCTATGAATTTTTTCATGAGCTCATTGCGCTCTTTGTGCTGTCCGCGGGCAATCTCGAAGCCCATGTACTTGAAATTATGGGGGTTACCCACACTGAATATGCAGGATACGGAGGCAACGACAATGACATCCCTCCTTGAAAGCAGGGAGGCAGTGGCTGCAAGCCTCATCTGCTCAAGCTTCAGGTTGATGTCGGCGTCCTTTTCGATGTACTGGTCCTTGGATGGTATGTACGATTCGGGCTGGTAGTAATCATAGTAAGAGACAAAATACTCCACACGGTTGTGCGGAAAGAACTCCCTGAACTCGGCGAGCAGCTGTGCCGCCAGGGTCTTGTTGTGGGCAATGACAAGTGTGGGTTTCTGAACTGCGGCAATGACATTGGCCATGGAAAATGTTTTTCCGGAGCCCGTAACCCCGAGCAGGGTCTGGTAGTTATTACCCTCTTTGATTCCCGCAACGAGCTGTTCAATTGCTTGGGGCTGGGAGCCCTTGGGTTGAAAGTCTGAATACAGTTCGAATTTCATTGTATCTTTTCCTTTTTTCTCAGCAGTCTGCTGTATGCCAGGGCAAATCTATGCGCCTCGTTGCGCACCTGCTGAACGAGTTTTAGGGCATCGGTTCTTTTCCCAAGTTTGATTG
>CP070726.1:1025332-1034994 GCA_020350865.1 Thermoplasmata archaeon | reverse complement strand
TTCCAGAAGTATGTGGACAACGCCGTATCAAAGACAGTGAACTTCCCCAACAAGGCAACAACCAAGGATATCAAGAAGGTATACGTGCTGGCCTACGAGCTGGGATGCAAGGGCGTCACCGTTTACAGGGATGGAAGCCGAGACAAGCAGGTGTTGAACATCGGCACTGTCAAGGGAAAAGCACTGCCGGCAATAAAGCCCCGACCCAGGCCCTCGGTGATGCAGGGCACGACCATGAGGATCGAAACAGGCTGCGGCAGGCTCTATGTCACCATAAACGAGGATGATCAGGGGCTGTTCGAGATCTTTGCCCAGATGGGTAAATCGGGAGGCTGCGCCATGTCCCAGTCCGAGGCCGTGTCCAGGCTCATCTCCCTGGCCCTTAGGGCCGGTGTGGATACGGATGCCATTCTCAAGCAGCTCAGGGGTATCAGATGCCCCGCACCGCTCCTGGCCAAGGGAGGTGTCGTGCTGTCCTGCCCCGATGCGATATGCAAGGCCATTGAACGGCATGTAAAGAAGAAGAGGGACATCGGGGAGGAGGAGATCATCGAGGAGGCCACCACCCTGGACAATTTCGTGGAGGACAGGGATGCGGGCAATATCGTGGGCGTGTGCCCCGACTGCGGGGGACCCCTGATATTCGAGGAAGGATGCGCCAAGTGCCTGAACAGGAGCTGCGGGTACACGAAGTGCGGGTAGGGGCCCATATTCACGGTGATTTGGCTTATATAACATATGGGCGAGGGTACTGGCTGTATGTGAATTAGGACCGTGTTTGGGAGGTTAATAACTTATAAGTTCAATATAATGATTTAATAATCCTGGAAAGGGGGATAAGTTAATTACCGGGCAACTCAGAGGACCTTTATCTCGAATCTTCCCTTCTCGATGGGGAGGATACTCAGTATGTCCTTGTATTTTATGCCGGCGAATTTAACGATGTCGGGCGGCAGGCGCAGGACCAGGGAGTTGCCCGATTTCGTCACCTTGACTTTTCGCTCCAATCCGAACAGGCCCAGCTCCCTGGCCTTCTTTTCAACCTCTTCGTAAACTTCATCGGAAATGTATTTGTCGCCGCATCCCGTGCACATCTCGATCTTCTTGATCCCGAAATCGATTCCAAAGAACTCGATTTCATCCAGGGTCTCCTTCATTGTCCCCCCGCATCTGCATTTATTGGGCAATATTTTATCCATATACATCACTAAGGTTTTGTGGTTATCTTCCTATATAACTCCATGTATTAAATAATTTTGAGGCTTTAGGGCCCATAATAAGCTTTCACAGCTGACAAGAAGATATTTATATATGACTATTATATTCGTGTCCTGATGAAAAAGACCAAGGTGCGGTTGAAGACGGTGAAGGGATCAGGGTACCGCTGCCCCGTTTGCAAGGAAGGCGACCTCATCGAAGTTCGGACGGAAAAGGACTTCGGTTGTGTGAATATCAAGTTCAATACCATGGATGATGTGGGCTTTGAGTTCAAATGCAAGGCAAAAAACAACAATTTCTTTTTGTGCTACAACGAATCCTGCAGAGCCAGGTTTGAAAGGACCAAGCTTCGCCGCCGGGAGAGGAAGGTGGGCCCGCCCTGCCCCACAGGAAACTGCGACGGCTCCCTGAAAACGTACAGTAAGGTGCCGGTGGCCAAGATATACCCGAAAGAGGGATCGGAAGATGTAATCCTGACTTATGGCAAGCACAAACCCATAAAATTCAAGATAGTGTCCGGACAGTTCTCATACGATGATGCCGGGATCTGCACCCAGTGCAATTTCGTTTGTCCAAAGGAGATCGATTTGAAGTGATGGTATGACAAAAGCCAAAAAAACGCCATACACGTGTCCCATCTGCGAGACCAAAAAGTACAAGCTGCTGGTGATAATGGATCCTCTGGATTACGGCGATGTGAAGATGCTGCTGAAACCTGAGAAGGGGTCCGAGAAGGGAATATGGTTCGATTTCGATGTCAGGGAGAGAAACTTTTACTACTGCAAGAACTGCCATATGCGTTTCAGCAGGATAGACCCCACGGAACTGACAAAATACAAGGAGAAGAGGATACCGGGGAAATTTACGGAATGCATTCTGAAGGAGTGCAGGGAGGAATACGGCGGCAGAATAGGTAACTACAACGATGTGATTGTCGGTGAGATATTCATGAAGGGCGAGGGACCGGCCGTGGCAAACCGACGGAAGAGAATCAAGGAGCTTCTCAAAAGGGCTGAATTGGATGAAATCCCGGATGTTATCGACAATTTCCTGCAGGAATTCACAGGGGAGTTCTCCCTTGACCAGGCCGGTATATGCAACGAGTGCGGTATAGTGGTGGTCAAGGAGGTTGATTTGCACTAGAAACCCCTTTGCACCCCTATTCTTGTGAAAATTACATGTTCTGTGTGGAAAATATCTTTTTATCTTGTCACGTTATTTGGAAGGAGCAGAGGCAGTGTCATGCTAAAGCAGCTGGGGAAAGATGAGGCCGAGAAACTGATCATCACACTGCTAAAGGAAGCGGATAGGCCACTCACAACAAGGGAGGTGGAGGCCCGAGTGCAGGGTGAAGGCAAGCAGTGTCCTGACTCGGCCGTGCGATTTCTTTCCAAAATGCGGTACAAGGGCCTTGTCTTGGGCATGCTTTCCAAGGAGCACAAGGGATGGATATGGTGGGTTGAGAAGGGATGGTGATTGCCTGTGGAGAAACTGATGATCGTGGGAGGCTCCGGTCTTCTGGGTGGTCATCTCATCGATTTTGCACAAGATGAATTCGTTGTTTGGGCCACCTTCAACAGCCATCCGTTCGAAAGAAAAGGCTGCAAAACGATTCCCATGGATATTACGGATGCAAGAAGTTGCGAGAAATCCATTATTCGAATAAAACCTGATTTTATCATACTTACAGCAGCCCAGCGCAATGTTGACTACTGCGAGAAAAACCAAAGCGAGGTCTGGAGAATCAATGTGGAGGGTCCGAAGAACGTGGTTGCGGCCGCAAAAAAGGTGGGTGCGAAAATGATCTACCTCTCCACCGACCTGGTTTTCGACGGGGAATCCGAGCATTACGTCGAGGATGACAGGGCAAACCCGATAAATCTCTATGGAAGGACGAAATTTGAAGGAGAGCGTGAGGTTGCCGCAAACATGGACGATTGCGCCATTGCCAGGGTGAGCGTGCTCTACGACTGGAATCCGTTCCACCATACCTTCAACTTCGGTGCATGGGTGTACGATTCGCTCAGACAGGGCAGGGAGATGGCACTTTTTACGGATCAATTCGGCAATGCCACCTACATAAAGAACGCCTGTGAAGCGCTTGTTTCCATGTACAAAAGTGATGAAAAAGGTGTTTTCCATGTTGCAGGAAAACACTGTGTGGACAGGTACTCAATCGGTCTGCAGGTGGCAGATGTGTTCGGTTTTGACAGAGACCTTATTTCCGCCACAACCAGCGATAAGGGCGATTGGTTTGCCCAAAGGCCGAAAAAATGCTGCCTCGACGTGGAGAAAATGGAAAAGAGGCTCGGAATACCAGCCATGAGCATCGAGGAGGGTCTGTTGGCTATGAGGGATGAGCTGGAGGGAGGGAAAGTCACAATTAAACCTCTTCCTGCAGATTAGACGGAGGACGGGGCGGGGTTTTCTTCTCGGGCACAGCGTCCTTTACGGATTTCGAGTCCTGTGTCACGAATCCCGGATGGATTTCCTGCCGCTGCGGGATGCTCTGGGGCATGTGGGCCTGGAGCGGTGATTCCTTTTTTACGGCCACCGTGAGCGTGATAATCATATTTATTACGAGGAAAGCCAGCACTATGATGAGCAGAAGCTCGAGTATGAAGAACCGCTCGCTGTCCTCGTCCCTGGTGGATCTCTCATCGATCGAGTCTTGGACATTTTCCTCGGCAGTTTCTAGGTTTTGATCCAGTTCCTCGAGGTCACCTAAGATTTCCTCCAGCTTAGCCAGCTCTTCCAACGTCGTGTTGATGTCTTTCAGCTGTCTGTCCGTGTCCATCTGGAATTCATCGATGTCATTTACTACCCCCATAAGGTCGTCTGCAATGGTTTCATTGTGCACAGAGAGATTGCCCGCCAGATTGACGAGCACCGTCCTCAGCTCTTGGATCTTCTCCTTTTCTATTTGACCGTCGATCAGCTGATTCAGCAGGTCGATTTGATATGAATGGTTCTCCCCTGTTTTTTGATCGTGCTCCCGGAGATCATCATCTATATCCTTTATATCATCTGTCAAATTGTTGTAGAAGGTTGCCACGGTACTGTCCAAGTCATCCAATTGCTGATGCAGCGTGTCATTTGTGGCGGTGAGGTTGGCATCGATTTCGGAAAGGACGATATCGAGCCACTCCTGTAGGGCATCGTGCTCGGAGGTCATCGTATAAAGAAGGTTTGTCAGCTCTTCTGAAAGAGAGGCGTTCATGCCGGTGATGTCCTCTGTTATGCTGACGAGAAGATTTTGAATGTCATCCGAGAGCGAGGAGTTCATTTTCGCGAGATAACTCAGTATGTTTACTTCGGATTCAGACACCCGGGTTACCATGGAGTCATTAACGCCCGAGAGCTGGTTCGAGAGCTGATCGATTTTTACAGGTATGGTTTGGTTGAAGAAGTCGATGTCATCGCCCAATTCTGAAAGAGAGGTGTTCATACTGTCAATGTCCAGTCTGATATCTACGATCCTATCTTGTATGTCCTCCACGGAACCATTAATGTAATCGACCGTGGTCTCCATGTCGTTTAGAGGGTTGAGGGGATAGGGATCGTCCAAGTCGGATATACCGTCGTTATCGTCATCAGGGTCCTCGATATCACCGATGCTATCACCGTCGTAATCAGTGTCCGGTGTCCCTTTCACAACCTCGGAAAAAGGTGACTGGTTTGGCACATCATCCGAGGCCGCGATTTTATAGTAGTAGGTTATTCCTTTGGATAGCCCGAAGTGGGCAAAGGAAATCGAGTCTTTGGACACGTTCAAAAGCCATGAGAAAGTGATATTATCGGTGCTGTAGTGGAGAATATAGCCGGTTAAATCGGGTTCATTGTTTGCCTGCCAACTGAGCATCAGCGAGTACCCGTTTAAAGGATTTGAAATGGCCAATCCCTTAGGGGTTGCCGGTGCATTGGCATCAAACCACGATATCGACCAGTCGTGCAATATCGGTGTTGCATTACCCGTTCCCGTGAAATTTGCGTGCAATCTAAGGTTTGGATGGGTTATCGGATCGATGGCGGAGATATCTATACTTGAACCCGTTATATCCTCGAAACCGGGGATGCTTTCATTTGTATCACCGTCAAGAATTGAAATATTGAGATGGGTATCACCGTTGGGCTCCGTTTTATTGATTTCAAGTGTCATCCAGTTAAGATCCGGTGGAAGTGATATCCCTGTTGATGTCAAATTACCAAAATCGTCCCGGTATATGCCCAGATTGTCCAGATATACCTGATCCCAGCAATTCCAATTCGGTCCCGCGTCCTGATAGAATCCGTATCTTACCTTGGAGATATTGGCGAGAATCGAATCCAAATCAGCATCGGGATTGTTATTTATGTCCTCTGAGATATTCTCGTTGACATATAGTTTCAACCCGATATCCGAACCCGTGGGCAGGCTGAATCCCAAATCCACTGCGGTCAGAAACCAGAAACTTGCCGGGGTTCCCGATCTCGCATCGTCCCAGTAGTAGCGGACAACGTGATATACCTCGTTTGTGGAATTGTAGAATTCGATGGTCACAAAGCCCTGCCTGTTCGTTTCCACCGAAATACCCTTCACGACCAGCTCGAACTGGATGTAACGGAAGTACTCATCGAAGTCCTTCCATAACTTCTGGCTGGCATAGTTGGAACCGTCGTCGTTGCACCTTTGATAAACGGATCGACCGGGTTCGTAGGGGTTATCATTGACAAGGATATTGTTACTGCTCGCACCGGATTTGTTGACGAACTTCTCCCAACCGTGCGGGGTTTGACCGATTGTTTCATCCTCGAAATCGTTTCTGTATCCCCTTAACAGCACATCACCTTCGCTGACGTTGACCTTGGACAGGGATGAAACCCCCAGGTCATCGTCAAAGCTATCCGCCCAGCCCGAACCGGATATTACTGGCCCAGCAGAAGATGGGATCACCAGCTGCCGGGTAAAAGCCGAAAGCACCAATAACATCAAGACTGCACTAACTGGTAATTTCCTCAGCACACCCTTTATCAGAAAAAAATCGAACCGTTTCATTTTAGTACCTCCTATAGGATATGATTTAGCAATCATGACCCGGAGGCGATAATGCATTTGACATATATAATGATTGAGTTTAGGTAAATCGATAGACACTCATTATGGCCGTCGAAACAAGTGTCCAATGAAATATCTGAGAAGAACCTATAAAATATATTTCTGATGGGATTTATAACACAATATAGAAATCCATCTACCATGGAAATCCTAAATTACCTCCTCCCCGATTCCTTGGATATGCCTGATAGGGCCAAAATACACAAAAAAAGATACATAGCATTCAAGGTTACTGCTCCCAGGGAGATATCTCGCAAGGAGATCATTGCAGCCATCAGAGGGCAGGTCAAGGACAGGCAGCAATGGGATAAGATAATGCCCTGGCTTACGGTTTTTGAGCATAACGAAGGCATCCTGAGATGCATTCACACGTCAAAGGAGGAGGCAATATCCCTGTTGACTTCCATAACACATATCGGGAGGGAAAAGGTCCCGGTTGAGATAAGGACGCTGGGGACATCGGGCTCAATCAAAAAGGTCAAGATGAAGTTCCTCTCCAGACCCATTTGATGTACACTCCTACCATTACCTTTATATTCAATATCGGCAATTACCAACTGAGGAATTTCCATGCAACCAGGACAAATGGCTTACGATAGGGCTATAACGGTCTTTTCCCCTGACGGAAGACTGTTCCAGGTGGAGTACGCCAGAGAGGCTGTGAAACGGGGCACAACCACAGTTGGCTTGAAGTTCAAGGACGGCGTAGCCTTAATCATAGATAAAAGGATCACAAGCAGGCTCATAGAGCCCACATCCATCGAGAAGATTTTCCAGGTGGATGAGCACATAGGCTGTGCAACCTCCGGTCTGGTTGCGGATGCCAGGGCTTTGGTGGACTATGCCAGGATCACGAGTCAGATCAACCGTGTAACCTACAACGAGCGCATATCAGTGGAGCTTCTGGTCAAGAAGATATGCGATTACAAGCAGAACTACACACAGTTTGGAGGGGTGAGGCCCTTTGGCACGGCTTTGTTGGTGGCAGGTGTGGATGAGCAGGGCATACATCTTTTTGAGACGGATCCAAGCGGTGCACTCATGGCCTATAAGGCGGGAAGTATAGGGGCAGGCAGGAATATCGTTATCGAGATTTTCGAGGAGAAGTACAAGGATTCCATGCCTGTATCAGATTCCATCATGCTGGGATTGGAGGCTCTTCAGAAGGCCACGGAGGGTGAATCAAGTGCCCTCTCCGTGGAAATCGGCATCGTAAAGACGGGGGAGCATTTTAAGAAACTGGAGCCAAAGGAAGTGGAGAAGTACGTGAACAAGATGGGAAAATAATTGAGTTAGTGTGAGTTTACTATGGTAAAGCTGGAAGATGCGGTTATTGCTCGTTTGGAGATAAAAGGCGAGGATTTCGAGATTTTAATTGACCCTGAAGCTGCCCAGAAATTCAAGGACGGAGAGGACATATCCATTGCCGATAGCCTGGTAATCGACACCATATTCAAGGATTCCAAGAAGGGAGACAAGGCCTCCGACGAGAAGATGGTCAAGATCTTCGGCACAAACGAAATTGCCACCGTGGCCAAAAGGATTCTTTTGGATGGAACGATTCAGCTCACCACAGATCAGCGCAAGAAGATGCAGGAGAATAAGAGAAAGCAGATTGTCGCCTCTATTGTAAGAAACGCCATCAACCCCCAAACAGGGGCCCCTCATCCTGCACAACGAATCGAGCTGGCCATGAAGGAGGCAAAGGTTTTGATTGATCCCTTTAAGCCCGTGGACGTGCAGGTTCAGCACATTCTTGAGAGACTCAGACCCCTCATACCCATACGCTTTGAGAAGCTGAAGATCGCAGTGAAGTTATCAGGTGACAACTACGGAAAAACATACGGGGATATAACAGGGTTCGGCAAGATCCTCAAGGAGGAATGGCAGAATGACGGGTCATGGATCGGGGTTATTGAGATTCCCGCAGGCCTTCAGTCAGATTTCTATGAAAGGTTGAACAGGAAGACAAAAGGGGATGTGGAGACCAAAATCATAAAATAACATAAGTATGTTAAGGTTGCGCTTCATGTGATGATGAGATTGGTTGAGTTGACTAGAGTTGGGTTGATTTAGATGTCTAATTCAAGTAAAAACGCTACTTCTTCGAAAGAGCAGAAAGTTGAGAGGGAGCTTGTTATACCCGGGGACCTTCTAAGTGAAAGTGATATGAAGTCTGGTATGGGTACGTACAGCGATGACAACAGGATATATGCTTCAAGGCTGGGTATTAAGAACACGAGGGCGGGATACATCAATGTGGTACCCCTTGGAGGAAGGTACATTCCAAGAGCGGGGGATTACATCATCGGCAAGGTAATAGATATTGGCCCCTCTAACTGGCTTTTGGACATCAATGCTCCCTACCCGGCTCCCCTGCATGTCAATGATGTGCCTTGGCGGGTGGATTTCGGGGATACCGCACGTTTTCTAAAGGTGGGGGATGTCATATTGACAAAGGTGCAGAACGTGGACGAAATCAAGCGGGTGCACGTGACCATGAACGACTATGACCTCAAGAAGCTCACAGGGGGTCATATAGCAGAGATTTCCCACTTCAAGGTACCCAGGGTGATAGGCAAAGGAGGCTCCATGATAACGCTGATAAAACGATACACGAAGTGCAGGATGTTCGTTGGGCAGAACGGCAGAATTTGGATAGACGGCAATGCTGATGACATAATGGTGGCCATACAGGTCATCGACAGAATCGAGGCCGAGGCCCAGGTAATTGGATTGACCGAATCCATCAAGACGTTCCTGGAAGAGCATTATGCAAAAGATACCAGGATCAGTTGAATGAGAGGTAAAATCGTGAGATTGAGTTGATAAATGATCTGTGTAAATGCTCGGGTTTTATTGAGGATGTGGATTTAATGAATGAAGTTTTCGAATTGAAGTTGATTGACGAACAAGGAAGGCGGGTGGATGGAAGGCGGGCAGATGAATTAAGGCCCATCAAAATCGAGGCCAATCTGCTTAAGAGAGCCGACGGCTCGGCCTATCTTGAATGGGGAAAGAACAAAATCCTGGCAGCGGTCTATGGACCCAGGGAGGTTCACCCAAGACACCTGCAGGAACCCACGAAGGCCATTGTCCAGTGCAGGTACAATATGGCAGCCTTTTCTGTGGGGGACAGAAAAAGGCCGGGCCCAGACAGAAGGTCTACAGAGATATCCAAAGTGCTGGGAGAGGCATTGGAGTACGTGGTATTCACGGAACAGTTTCCCAGGACAACGGTAGATGTGTTCATCGAGGTGCTGCAGGCGGATGCAGGCACTCGGTGCTCGGGCTTGACTGCGGCCTCTGTTGCTCTTGCGGATGCAGGCATACCAATGAGGGACATGAT
>CP070726.1:1022575-1025232 GCA_020350865.1 Thermoplasmata archaeon | reverse complement strand
GGGTCCTCCTCGGAATCGGCTGTGATCTCTATTTGATATTCCCCTGCTATCGCCAGGTGTTTTTCCGAGGTTATGGTTACGAAAACGGCTGTCGTTCCGTAGCTGTCCGCACCCAGATTATATATGCTGGTGGGCTCTGGGACATGGAATATCTCCTCGTCCATACCCGTGACCCTGAATCTATAGCTGTCATGGGTGGTGCCGATGTTTCTCACCTGCAGTGTGAACTGAAGGGATAGATCGCCGGGCTTGCCCATCTTTGTGGTCTGGGGAGATGTCAGCTCGAAATCGCAGGAATGCTCTATTGTGGTGTAGATTGGGACCTCAACGGCATAGCTGTCCGGATCGCCCTTCGAAACCACCTCAACTGATGTTTCCAAATCCATGCCGTACAGGTCATCCCTTTCTATTATGATCGGGTCAGTATATACCAGTATATAGAAGTCTATTGATTCCGACTGGGCCAGGTCCACTTCCGTCATTTCGAGGGTGACCAGGCCGCCGTAATAACCCGTGGCCCTTATGACGAATGTCTCTAGATTGTTCCCTGTATTCTTGAGCGTGAGCGTGTACTCCACATACTCGTTGACATCAGCACCTTTTTTGTCCTCCACCGCCTCTAGGGTGTGAACATACACCTGCTTTACATTTACCGTGAAATTGTAATCCTCATAAATCGACGGATGGCCATCTATGGAAATTCTGATAACCATCCAGTATTCTCCAGCCGGTACCGTTGGATCTACATCAAGGACGGGAACGCTCACGTCCAGCGTCGTGGAGGTTCCAGGTGCAACCGAGCCTGACAGGGGAAACGTGCCCATGGGACTGAAAGTCGGGTTGCCCAAAACCGAGGTGTCAAATCCCACCACGGCCGAGTTGTACCTGCTGCTTGTGGTTCCCGTGTTGTCCACATATAGATCAAAGTCAGCCGAGTTTCCGGGCTCCACATATTTTATGGAGTCCTGGCACCGCAGGAAAAGGCCGTGGGATGCCGTGATGTCCGTGTCCAGAGAAAGGTCGGCGGACACGGTGTTGTCGCCCTTGGAGTTGACCTTAATCCAGCTGGGTATCCCCGTGCCGTAGAGGTTGTTAACCTCGACTATTGCCTGATCTGCAAAGACCCTGCATAACACATCACCCGATTGATCGGGAGCAAGGGTGACGTTATCCGGGATAAAGGACACCAGTTGAGAATATGGCTCGATTGCACCGAGGAAGAAAGTATCCTCCGTGTTGCCTGTGTTCTTGATGATGAGGGTGTAGTTCGCATGGGTATTTATCAGCGTCTCCTTGTTGGTTTCATTGTTCTGGGCCCATAATTGGACGCCGTAATCCGCCTTCACGTGTACGGTGAGATTGACATGGAACTGTACCGCATCATCCTCGTCCACAACTATTTTTATCCAGACGATGTACGGGCCCATATGTGCATCGACCCTGGGAGAAACAGTCACCTGCAGCTGCTGGCCGTCCGGGAAAATCCCTGATGGGCTGAGTGCCGGTGCAGACAAATTGGTTGAATCGTACCCCATTGTACTGGCCCTGTAATTCTGCGGCCCAGTGCCTGTATTTGTTATGTCAAAGTAGAATGTCACGGACGAGCCCATCTCAACCTCCTGATGGGTGCTCGGTGTGACAGAGGCATGGAATTCGTATATGGGTTTCACGTCCGCTCTCAGGGTGAGAATATCCTTTGTGCCCTCAGCTTCCGAAGGATCGGCCACCGAGCACACTGCTATCACGTCGATGAGGATCGGGTCCGGTTCGCCCTCGTCTTCCCAATCTTGTCTGCTGCTGATGTTCAACCAGATGCTCACCATCGTATACTGGTTCTGGCTGGGGGAGACCTCGTCGTAGTTCATTTCCACCCAAAAGTCGTACTGGCTATCAATCGATAGCAGCAGATCGTCAGGACCGTTGCCCCTGTTAAATACCTTGACCTTGAACTCGGTGGAGCCTCCTTCGATATCGATATCCCGGGTGTCGGGGCCCGATGATTCCAATTCAACACCGAAGGCTTGATCCACAGTGACGGTAAGGGTGTAATTGGTATATACCGAGGGGTCTCCCTGGGAAATAGCCGTTATTTTAATCATATATGCCCCCTGAGCTTCATCGGGAGGTGGTATTATATCAATGGTTATTGTTACATAAGAGCCAGATTCTACTACCACTATTATTGGAGGATCTTGCCCGTTGAATTTATACTCCCATCCAGGGATTGGATCTTCGACATCAATTAAAAAGCTGTCAATACCATTACCTTCGTTGTGAATCTGTATTATGGGATAAACACCCCCTAATCTAACCTCATAAGATTGTTCGACATCAACAGTGACGTCAAACGTAACAAATATCTCTTCAAGGGATTCCATTGAAGATGCATTCAAAGTGAAGTTGATGCCTGTTGCCATCAACTCATCTAAGGGAACGGATATTTTCAGGGTCATGGTGGCCGTGTGCCCCGCGGGAACGAAGACCTGGTACTGCTCAGTCGAGCCGTTGTAAATCTTGGCCCAATCCTTCTTTGTCCCTTCAACGTAGAATTCAAAGGTGTCATCTCCCGTACCTTTGTTTCTAACAATTATCGTGAAATTATAGTATTCACCGGGTTTTATGGATGCCGATGACGGCGTGCCGTCTATCTCCACTTC
>CP070726.1:1019625-1022475 GCA_020350865.1 Thermoplasmata archaeon | reverse complement strand
GTACTCCTCCATCTCCACTGCAAAACGGTTTATTATGGCATTCAGGACATCGTCCTTTGATTCAAAATAGTAGTAGAACGTACCCTGTGCCACCTTTGCCTTCTTTACGATATCCGATACAGTGGTCTTCTCGAAGCCTTTCTTAATTATCAGTTTCTCAGCAACATCCATGAGCTCCTCGCGTCTCTCCTCTGGTTCCTTTACAACTCTTATCATGCAGCATCCTCCCAAGATATCGAATAAAATGACTGGCCGTCGATTCTGAAGTGTTCAAATGAAATACGCACCCCTTTAATCTTTCTTATAATACCTGTACTAAAATCGGGAATATCGGGGCCTTCTCCCCCTGTTTTTTTGCTTTTCCACATCTTCAAACCACCTCTGTATATACCAACTGACTGACTATCAGTCAGTAATTGTATTTAAACATTTTATGGGACATCCCAGGGTGACCCCGATATAAGCAAATTTCCAAGTGACTTTCACATCGATCTTTCTCCACGATACGATATAATCAGACATATTGTTAAGATTTAAGCCATGCATATAGGGTAGTTTAAATACCTCTAAATCAATTCGCCAAACGATGCGAAAGGTGATAGTGGAGATCCGACTAAATCCTGAGATGAGAAAGGCCGGTGCCCCCATAATGGACAACATAGAAGCCCTAAGGGTTCTAGAGGTCCTCAAAATCGACTTTGACCGGGGAATAAAGGCCTTTGTCGCAGAAATGGAATTAAAGGAGGGACACAGTATAGATGAGTTCAGGGAGCAGAAGAACATGGAGGTTCTCAACGTATTGAAATCAGAGGGGAATAAGTACACCTGTATAATAAAAGGTCATGTCCCAGTTGAATTTCGAAAGATGATGAGAGAATTTGACTTGGACCTGATATGGGACGCCCCAATGCTGGTTTCCAATGAAAAATTGGTATTCAGTGCCATGGGAGACCAGGAGAATATCAAAAAATTCCTTGACGCAATAAAGCTTATCGGGATTGCAGAGAACATCAGTTTCAAAAAGGGAGCATTCAAGGAGCATGACCTTCTGTCATGTCTCACAGATAAGCAGAGGGAAATCGTGGTTACAGCCATGAAAACAGGTTACTATGATTACCCCAAGAGGATAAACAGTGAAGCTCTGTCAAAGAGAATTGGAATCAGCAAAGCGACGCTTCTTGAGCATCTCAGAAAAGCTGAGGGAAGGCTATTGAAAAATCTTTTAGTGGGCTATTGAGGTGATGATATGGAAGAAATAAAAACCGAGGAAGCAGCCGGGTATTTTAAGGACGATTACAACTGCTGTCAGGCAATTGTGATGACTTATGGACCGGATTTCGGCCTTTCTAAGGATATTGGGATGAGGCTGGGCACGGGGTTCGGAGGAGGTATTGCCAGGCATGGGGAGGTATGCGGAGCAGCCACGGGGGCCATCATTGTCCTTGGTCTGAAATACGGTATGACGGGTGAATCAGATGATAACGCGAGGGAGGAAACATACGAGCAGGTGGGCGAATTCATCAACAAATTCAAGATATTGAACGGCTCCATAAGATGCAGGGACCTGCTCAACTGCAATATCAGTACATTGGAGGGAAGACAGATCGCCAAGGAAAGGGACCTGTTCAATACGCTCTGTCCCAGGTTTGTGAAGGATGCTGCAGAGATTCTGGAAGAGATGCTTTATTAAGCATGCCTAGAAGAATACAACATTGAAGAGAAGAAGGGACAGCACGAGGGAAATTCCTCCCGAAATAACCGATGATAGCGCCATCCTCTTCTGCCTTTTGGAAAAAGGCCTCTGATTATCTCCTTCAATGGTGAATCCCACCGCATAACCCGAAACAAACCATGCAGCTCCTAAGGGAATGTTCTTTAAAATTAGCCCAAGGATTATGAAAGCAGCAATAGCCATTCCTGTGCCGATTAAGTAGCCAAATCCGCTTGGTATTCCCTTGTTGTTAGTTTTCTTCATGATATTCCCCTTTGTCTATATCAATCCATTTTCAACCGTATTGTTCATCTTTTACACATGAAAATGTCCACATCCATGTTCATTAAAATGCGCTCTATTATGTTATTCATCCCCGATTGTTATAAAGAATGTGGGGGATATCCATGGGACACCCCAATATTCACTTGATGTGAAGTATTGCGAGATTGGGCAATTCTCCATGATTAGGGGGCATTTGAAGTTGATGGCACCTGTTGTCTGCCCGTTTCTTGATAATAATAAATCATCGGCCTCATGCACGCGTTAACTACTTATACATCCAATCAGATTTCCAGACATGAATAGTTCCCGGGATAAAGTTCGTTTCACCATCGAGGATAGGATACTGCTGCATCTCCTGGATTTCGTGAAATTAAGGGACGAAATACAGGTCCCGCCGAACATTACCCAGCAGGGCATCTCCCAAGGCGTCCACATCAAGAAGAAACATGTGCCACGGTCGCTCAAGGCCATGAAGGAGAATGGTCTCCTATCGGAGAGGACCGCACATGTTACAGGGAAGAGCCAAAGGATGAAAACCTACTTTCTGACCATGGAGGGGGAGGAGAAAGCACGAAGGCTGCGGCATCATATCAAGGGCATCGTAATCAAGGTAAAGGACGGGACCAGGGACATCAAAGAAGTGGAGATAAAGGATTTAGGCACTCTTTTAGAGGGGTCGTTATCCCTTGCTGAGGTTGTCTCGTACATCTCGCCAGACGGAGTATTCGATGTGGAGAAGGTGAGAGGGGAAAAAGAAGAAGAAACACAGGAGATGAAAAGGGACGATATTGCAGTTTACAAGAAAGCCCTTTCCCAGGCTTGGAAGGACGGAAGAGTCTCCACTGACGAAAAGG
>CP070726.1:1014921-1019525 GCA_020350865.1 Thermoplasmata archaeon | reverse complement strand
TTCACTTTCTCATTGGTTACCCAGAGATTTGTACAATCGAAAAGTGATATATTGGGGATCAATTGGGCAGCCAGAACGTTAAAAATAATATTCTATTCAGTCCTCACTTCCCCTCGAAGCTCTTCACCAGCTTCGCCCACTCCTCAGTGTACTCCTTCCTCTCGATGTTCTGCAGCTCGCCAATGAGTATCTTTCTGTTCTCGTCCTTCTGCCTGTCCGATAATAATTTCCACTTGCTGTTGAGGATCGTGTTCGCCTTGTACCAGTCCCATGCCTCCTTGGCTATCCTCTGCTTGTTCTTCCTGCCGTAACCGGTGGGGCAGGGCACCAGGGTTTCGATGAAGGCGAAACCCTTCTTCTTCAGCCCCTTCTTGATGGAGCCCACGGTTTCGTACGGGTAGCCCATGGGCCAACGCGCCACGTAAGGTGCACCCGATACGATGGCCAGCTCCGACAGGTCGAAGGGCTCCTCGATGTTCCTGTAGGGAGTTGTGGTGGTGAAGTCCCCCGAGGGCGTTGTGGGCGAGACCTGGCCGCCGGTCATGCCGTAGTTCCAGTTGTTGATCACGATAACTGTCAGGTCCACGTTCCTTCTTGCTGCGTGTATGAAATGGTTTCCACCGATTCCCGCCAGGTCCCCGTCTCCTGTAAAGACTATCACATGCAGATCCGGCCGCGCCACCTTGACCCCCGTGGCAAAGGCGATGGCCCTCCCGTGGGTGGTGTGCAGCCCGTCAGCGTCTATATATCCCGGGAGCCTTGACGAGCAGCCGATCCCCGAGCTGAAAACAACGTCATCGATGTCGATTTTAGATTCATCAATGGCCCTCAGCGCGTAATTCAGCACATTCCCGATACCGCACCCCTGGCAGAATATGGACGGGTACATGGTCTCTTCGAGGTACTTTTCCCTGATAACTCTGGCCTTGTTGAACACACTACACCCCCCCTTTTACTGCGTCCACGATCTCCTTTGGAGAATGCATCTCGCCTCCGGTTTTGGGAACGGACACAACATGACACTTCCCTCGGGCATGCTCTGCCACCACATGATTTATCTGTCCGAGGTTCATCTCCGGGACAAAAATCGTGTCCACCTTTTTTGACAATTCCTCTATCTCCTTTATGGGGAAGGGCCATATGGTAACGAGCCTGAGAAAATCCGTCTTTACACCGCCCTTTCGCAGCATTTTGACGGCCCTCAATGTGCTTCTTGCGGATATGCCGTAGCTCACCATGGCTACCTTGCTGCCCTTCTGGTATTTTTTCTCCACCATGGTGATTTTATCCCTGTCATCCGCAATCTTCTCAGACAGTCTTTTTACCAGGTCATGATGAATGTTCTTGTCATCCGTGGACGGAAGGCCGTTCTCCTTGTGGGTAAGACCCGTCACATACGTATGATAGCCTGTCCCGAAGTTGGCCATCGCGGGGATCTTGTCCTTATCCCCCTTAAATGGTAAATATTCACCCTTATCAGTGGAAGGGGTTTTCCTGTATTCCAACCTGACGTCCTTTCTTTTGGGAATCACGACCTCCTCTCTCATGTGACCCACATCGCCGTCTGTCAGTATGATCACCGGATTGCGGTATCTTTCGGCGAGGTTGAATGCGGTTATCATCAAATCCAGGCTCTCCTGGGGCGAGTTGGGACTGAGAGCTATGATCTCGTGGTCACCATGGGTTCCCCAGCGTGCCTGCATGATGTCGCCCTGCGCGGCCTCTGTGGGCTGACCTGTCGAGGGACCCGAGCGCTGGACGTTCACGATGACACAGGGGGTTTCGGTCATGCATGCATATCCTATGTTCTCCTGCATCAGGGAAAAACCGGGACCGGAGGTTGTGGTCATGGCCCTGGCGCCTGCCCAGGCGGCCCCTATCACGGCCCCTATGCTGGCTATCTCGTCCTCCATCTGGATGCAGGCACCGCCAATTCTCGGCATGATTCTGGCCAGAATCTCTGCGGTTTCGGTGGCGGGGGTGATGGGGTATCCCGCAAAGAACCTGCAGCCAGCAAGTACGGCACCGTAAGCCACGGCGGTGTCGCCTTGTATGAACTGCTTCTGCTTGCCCAGAGCTTTGAGGACCCTGTTGTACTCTTCTGCAGACATCTCCTTTCCCTTCATTTTACCGCCTCCTGTCCTTCATGCCAAGGGCATAGCCTTTCTGAAAGGCCTTCATGTTGATGCTCTCGGTTCCCTTGGGAATGTTGTCCTTTATGGTATCCGCCATCTTCTTTTTCGGGATCATGTCGATTACGGCGGTGAGGTATCCCAGCATGACGATATTTGCCACGATCTTCTTGCCAAGGGAGTCAGCCGTCTTTGTGAAGGGCACCAGTTTGGCCGATTTTACCGCCCCCTCCACCAGATCCGCATCCGCGATAATCACCGTACTTTTCTTCACATCATCATGATACTTGTCGTAACCGGGCTGGGACAGCGCCACAAGGATATCGGCATCCACAACCCTCGGATAATCGATCTCTTTATCCGATATCACCACCTCCGAGCGTGCTGCGCCCCCTCTCGACTCGGGGCCGTAGGACTGCGTCTGGACCGCTTTATGACCCGAGTTGATGGCGGCCTCGCCCAGAATCCTTCCTGCAAGTACTATTCCCTGTCCCCCGAATCCGGCGATTCGAATCTCCCTTCTCATCTCTTACCCTCCTTTTGCCCCAGTCTGAATCCCTCTTCAAAGGCCTTGAAATTGAGGTCCTCGGTCCCCTTGGGAACATTGCTTTTAATGGATTCCCTTGCAGCCTTTTTGGTAACGATCTTTGTAATTGCGGTGACGTAACCTATCATCACCATGTTGCCTATGATCTTTCTTCCGAATTTCTTGTAGGCGATATCTGTTGCGGGAATTCCGTAAAATTTGAACCCCTCAACCGATTCAGGGAACACCAGATCGGTATCGATGATGAGGGTTCCTCCCTTCTTCAGCATGGGAATATATTTTTCAAATGCTGAATGTGACATGGAGACAAGGACATCCACCTCTGGAGGAGAAAGCTCGTTTATATTTTTATCGGATATTATCACATCGCTTCTGCAGGCACCGCCCCTGGACTCGCTGCCGTAGGACTGGGTCTGGATGGCGTTCTTGCCGTCAAGCACTGCTGCATTGCCCAGTATGAAGCCGGAAAGCACTATTCCCTGTCCTCCGAAACCAGAGAAGCGAAGGTTCATTTTCCGATCCTCTCCCGGTTCAGCTGTCTCAGGCTTTCCGTGAACTCTTTCCTGTCCCTGTCCACGAACTTGCCGATCACGATTCTATCCTCGAGCTCTTCCTCGCTCAGATCCTTTGCCTTTTCCACCTTGATGGTCTTCTCTTTGAACATGTTCAGGTAATCCTGCCCCTCCCTCATTCCGATCCTTCTTCCGTGAGCCGTTGGGCAGGGCGAGAGTATCTCGATGAATGCGAATCCCTTCTTTCTGAAGGCGTTCTGCATGGATTCCATCAGTGGAAAGACGTTGTAGGTGGTCCACCTGGCCACATAGCTTGCCCCTGCGGCTGCCACGAGCTCCGCGATCCTCATGGGGTGCTCGATGTTCTTGTACGGGGTTGTTGTGGTGGGGTGTCCCATGGGTGTGGTGGGTGAAACCTGGCCCCCGGTCATGCCGTATATGTAGTTGTTCACGAGAAAGACCGAGATATCGAGATTTCTCCGGGCCGTATGGATGAGGTGATTGCCCCCGATGCCCGCGATGTCCCCGTCCCCTGCGATCACGACGACATCCATGTCAGGCTTCATGATCTTCACCCCTGTTGCGAATGCTAGGGGTCTTCCGTGGGTCGTGTGCAGTGTATCGCATTTGAGGTAGGGCGAGGGAATCCAGGATGAGCAGCCGATGCCTGTCACAGATACTATGTTCTCCGGGTTAAGGCCCAGCTCGTCTATTGCATGGGCGTAGCAGTTGAGCACGGTGCCGCAGCCGCAGCCGGAGCAGAATTTCGTTGGGAAGATCTCCTCCCGCAGGTACTTCATGAGCCTGTGCTTGTGCTTCTCCGTCAGACCACCTCTTTTATTTTGGCATAGATCTCATCAATGGAATGGGCGATGCCCCCGATCTTGGGGACCGAGACCACATCGCAGTCCACGAACCGCTCGATCTCCCTGGAAATCTGTCCAAGGTTCATCTCGGGGACCAAAATGGTGTCCACCTGTTTTCCCAGTTCTGCAATCTGCTTCCGGGCAAAGGGCCATATCGTAATCAGCCTGAGAAAGCCCACCTTCTTCTTATTCCTCCTTGCCTTTTCCACGGCACCCAGGCTGGGTCTTGCCGATGCACCGTACGAGACCACAGCTACTTTTGCGCTCTTCAAGTGCTTGCTTTCCACCATAACGATATCGTCTCTCTTGGTTTCTATTTTACTGTAGATCCTGGTGATGAGCTCCTCGTGGACCTTCTGGGATTCGACATCCCTCATGCCGTCCGTCTTGTGGGTGGAGCCGGTGACATGGATGAACCCCCCGCACCCGAATTCCATCATGGCCGGGACGGGCTGCCCGCCGAAGACCGATTTGTTGCTCTCCGCCTCGGGCCTTTTTACGAGCTTGACATCTTTTAGTCGGGGCATCACCATCTTCTCCCTGAGGT
>CP070726.1:1009503-1014821 GCA_020350865.1 Thermoplasmata archaeon | reverse complement strand
GAAAGCGAAGAAGTAGACAAACAGGATGAAGATATTGGCGACGATGATGGTGAGGCTCTCCCTCAGCTCCTCCATATGCTCCCAAAATGTCATCTTCTTTTCCAATGAAATGCCTCTTCCCAGTTGTCCTAATCCCGCATAATCCCAAGGCAGTATTTATTGGTTTTTACCGGATTGAATCCCAAAGAATTATACAGATATCCTCCATTACCCAACGATATCATGGTTTGCGTATATCTTGCCGGTGCCGGGATGACAAGGTTCGGGAAGAGAACCGAATCCCTATCCGAATTGTTCTATGAAAGTGCTTTCCGGGCCATGGAAGCATCTGAAATCAAAGAGATAGATGCTCTATACGTTGGCTCCATGAACCCAGAGGAGTTCACAGGAGACGGCAATATATCGACGAAGGCTGCGGATAGATTGGGCCTGGTTAAACCCTCATTGAGGGCGGAAACGGCTTCTTCCACCGGAGCTTCCGTTTTTCATGCAGCGTATTGTGCCGTGGCCTCGGGGCAATACGAGAATGTACTGGTTTTAGCCGGTGAGAAGATGACACATCTTAACACAGAAAAAACCACCAGGATCCTTGCCAAGGTCATTTCGCCCCTTGAACGGGCATATGGCGCCACCATGCCGGCCCTGGCGGCGTTGGTTACCAAACGGTACATGCACGAATTCGGCCTCGAAAGGGAAACTTTGGGTATGGTGGCTGTGAAAAACCACAAAAATGGCTCGCTGAATCCCTATGCCCATTTTCAGAAAGAGGTTGCCCTGGATAAAGTGCTGGAAAGTAGGGTCATTGCAGCACCTCTTACCCTCTACGACTGTGCTCCCATAAGCGACGGGGCCTGTGCTGTGATTTTGACCTCAAAGAGCAGAGATGTACGGATTTTGGGTATAGGTCATGCTACAGATACACTGTCACTGGCACATCGGCATTACTTGACTGCCTTCAGTTCAACACAATTGTCCGCTAAAAGTGCATACGAGATGGCTCATATAAATGCCAAAAATGTGGACTTGGCTGAGGTGCATGACGCCTTCACCACCTTTGAAATTATTGGCACAGAGGATTTGGGTTTTTTCAGAAAAGGTGAAGGGGGGCAGGCATTGAAGAGCGGTATGACAGCAATCAATGGTGAATTGCCCATCAATACCTCGGGTGGATTGAAGGCCAGGGGGCATCCCGTGGGCGCATCAGGTCTGGCCCAGATCGTGGAAATCTACTGGCAACTCACACACAATGCCCAAAAAAGGCAGGTGGATGGCTCAAAAGTTGGTCTTGCCCAGAGCATAGGGGGCCTGGCAAACAACAATCTAGTCACAATATTGGAGGTTTGTGCATGATAGAGGGTTCCGAATGCGGTTGTGGAAGAAAAGTGGTACCACCCAGATCATTATGTCCCTTGTGCGGAAAAGATATGGAAAAGGCGGTGTTTGCGGAAGAAGGGAGTGTGCTCACCCATACAACATTGTATGCAGCTCCAGAGGGATTTACAGCGCCCATTACACTGGCCCTGGTGGAGCTGGATTGCACGGCGAGGCTCATGTGCGGGTACAAGGGTACGGATACACTGAATATAGATGATAAGGTGAGGGTCAAAACAGAAGAGGACCTCTATTTCTGTGAATTACTAGAAATGGAAGGGTAAATCCCCGGGGAAAATGATGACCATGAAAGCATATATCGCCGGAGTCGGCCATACAAGATTCGGGCAGTGGAAAGAAAGCCTGACGGAGATGATGGGGGAGGCGGCCCAGGCCGCCTTGGATTCTATTTCATCGAAGAAAGCTTCGGTTGATGCGCTCCTTGTGGGGACCATGAATCCCGCCCAATTCACTGGTGAGGACAATATCGCCGCCAATATCACAGACAGGCTCGGCCTGAATCCCATGCCCGCCTTCAGAATTGAAAACGCCCCGGCATCAGGCTCCGCAGCCCTGCATCAGGCCATCTTCGCCATATCAGCAGGAATGTTTCACTCTGTATTGGTTCTGGCCGGAGAGAAGATGAGCCAAATAAGCACCAAAATGATGTCAAAATATATTGCACATCTGACACCGAAAGAGGAGCGTGTATCTGGGGCCACCATGCCCGGCCTGGTGGCCATGATGGCCAGGCGATACATGTACGAGCATTCCCTGAGCCGGGAGGATTTGGCCCTGGTCCCGGTGAAGAGCCATAACTGTGCCTCACACAATCCCCACGCACATTTTCACAAGAGCATCACGGTGGATGATGTGCTCTCAAGCCCCCTGGTAGCTGATCCTCTGAGGCTTTATGACTGCGCACCCATAAGTGATGGCGCCTGCGGTGTAGTGGTGACTGCCGATAAAAGCGATGTAGAGATCGCAGGCTTTGCACACGGTGCAGATGCCCTGTACTATCAACACCGGAGCTCCATTTCCAACTTCCCGGTGACCGGGCGGACGGCCCACAAAGCCTATGAGATGGCAGGTGTTGCGCCCGAAAAAATAGATGTTGTGGAAACCCATGACGCATTTTCCATTCTGGAACTGATCAACACCGAGGATCTTGGACTGTTCGGGCGTGGAGAGAGCATTAAAGCCCTGAAAAGTGGGGCCACCGGAGTGGAAGGGGATGTGCCCGTAAACCCATCTGGTGGACTGAAGGCCAAGGGCCATCCGTTGGGGGCAACAGGTCTTGCCCAGGTCTGTGAACTGTACTGGCAGCTGGTCAGTGAGGCAGGCAGAAGACAGGTGGACGGCGCTGAGATCGGATTGGCCCACAATATGGGGGGCTTCGGGAACAACGCAGCAGTCACCATTCTCAGGAAGGTTCAATAAATTATAGAAACGCTGCTTCAATCAAGAAAAGCACCCCAATTACGATGAAGAGCACGCCTGAGCACAGTTCTATCCATTTGGACGAGACCTTCTCCGCAATCTTCTTGCCCAGCACGACGCCGATGCCAATTATGAGGGCAAAGGCCATCATTGCACCTGCATAAACCAAGACCGGTGATGCGTACTGAGCGGTCAATGCTATCACGGCAAACTGGGTCTTGTCACCGAACTCGGCCAGAGATGTCATGATAAAGGCGGTGGAAAAGATGCTCTTCTCCTCTGTTTTAACTGCTACCTCATCCTTTCCTTCCCCCTCTTCCTTCCCCTTAACCATGGAGAACAGGGTCCATATACCGAATATTATGAATATAAGGCCTGAAAGAATCTTCACATACATTATCTCTACAACTTCAAAAAGAACGGTACCGATAAAAACCCCGATGATGGTGACCACACCCATACCCAGGAACACGCCGAAAAACACGGGTACATGGGAATATTTGGATGACAGGGAAATGGTGATCAGCTGGGTCTTATCGCCCAGTTCCGCCAGGAAAATGGCCGTGAAGGTCACCGCTAGGGGGATGTACCAGGACATGGATTTCGGGGGTGGGTAGGAAGAAAGCTGATATTAATTGTTTCTGAGAAAAGTAAATAAAAAAAAGAAAAAGAAAAGAGCCTCCCTACTTCTCTTCCTCGGGAGGCCTCTTCACCACTTTCTTTGGAACCACTGTGGGTGGCGCCTTGACTACCTTCTTGGGTACCACTGTAGGCGGCGCGCCCTCTCCCGGCCTCACCACCTTCTTGGGCACCACTGTAGGCGGTGCGCCCTCTCCCGGCTTCACCACCTTCTTGGGCACCACCGTGGGCGGAGCGGCGGTTTCAGCTGCCACTGCCTTGGGAGGTACCTCTGGAGGCGGAGCCTCTTCCTCGATTATCTCCTCTTCTTCCTCTTCTTCCTTGAATATGGTTCCGCACTTGAAGCAGATGGATGCGCTCTCTGGATTGACTGTACCGCACTCCGGGCAGGGCCTTGTCTTGCCCTTGCGCAGCTCCTCCTCCCTTGCCAGCCATTCCTCGAATCCCACGTACTTGGGATTGGCCTTCCACCAGTCCATGAACTGCTCGTCGGTCATTTCCTCTCCCAGGTCTCCCTTGGCCTCGTCCCTGTATTGGTCGACATACTCCATGTACTGGACCTTCATTCTCTCTATGTAGTCCTTCTTGTCCTTCTCAATGCCGGCGAAAATGGCACCGCACTCCGGGCAGGACTTCGACTTTACAGGAATCCATCCACCGCACTCGCTGCACCTTGCGGTCTCGGTCTCGAAAACGGCACCGCACTTGGGACACTTCTTCTCGCCTTCGGGTATGAATGCTCCGCACTCGCCGCACTCCACCAGGCGGCCCAGCCCGAACTTGGCCAGTGCCACGCCCACCACAAGCACAGCAACAACGGCGCTTATGATGAGGATCAGAACGATCAACCACGGGAACGGTGGCTCCTCAGGCTTGACCTCGAATGATCCACTCCTCAATTCATGCGACTGACCGCCGTAATCCACTAGAACCTGGACATAGTAGTCGCCCTCTGTGGTGGGTGCGGTTAGCTCCACGAAGATCGTCCCCACGGGACTGCTCGTCCCCGTCGTAGCCTCACCCACGGGCTGGTCGGTAACCAGATTGTGGATTCTTATGGTATAGGGTCTGCTGGGTACACCCTCCAGCGTATCCGAGAATATGGTGTTCACCCTCACCTCGATTTTATCTCCTACTGTATAGGAATCCTTAAGGGATGTCTGCCACTGCACAATGATGGGAGCGGTAACCACGTTGAACGTTTCCGAGTACTTGTTGTTCGAGAAGTCGGTTTCAGGGACATCCCTGAACGGCTCGTTTATCCAGACGTATATCTCGGTTTCATTGGTCGGCCCGTCTACATCCCATAATACGGTCACATTTGCATAGCTCCTGGCGCCCAGCGTGACTTCCTGTGTAATCCCGATCTGCACTCCCGGGGTAACCGAATCCTCAGGATCGCCCCGCCAGAAACTCACATTGACGGCTGGGACGTACTGTTCCCCGTCATTGCGGATGGTGGCCTGGAACTTCACACGCTGGCCTATCTCCAGGTCCCCTGTTATCTGTTCACCAGTAGTCTCCGTAAATACCAAAATATTATCGGTTTGCGGCTGTATCACGATGAGCCTGAAATCGGGCTGTGTATGCACAAAGAACGTCTCGGAGATGTTGTTGTTGCCCAGCTTCTTGTCAGTAATGGAGTAGGTGTTGATAACGGTGGAATCCGTCACGTAGATGTAAATAAAATGATCCCCTATTTGGTTCGTGGTATCCCATTTGAAATCCACGTTCATGGATACCCCTTCAAGTAATTCCATTGTTCCCAGGTTCCTGTAGCTGAGCAGTTCTACATCGTCTAGGAGCGAGTCGTCCGGCAGGCCGTCGCCATCGTCATCCGGGAAGCCGCTGTACGCTGAGACATTGAT
>CP070726.1:1005662-1009403 GCA_020350865.1 Thermoplasmata archaeon | reverse complement strand
TGAGTAGGAAACCTCCACCTCGTCCACGATATAGTCGTATCCGAAGGTCCTGGATATCTGGTTGGACACCCCCTGGACGTTCTTGTTGATGACCCTTCCCACAGCCGTGTCCATGATGTACCTGTCATCGCCCAGGAATCCGTATATGGCATCGCATTCAACGATGTGGTCCCCTTCCACGGATGCAGGATCGGTGCTCGTCTCGTCGGGCAGCTTGAACTGCGGGACCGCCTCCGCGCTGCCCACCAGGCAGATGTACTCCATGGGCCCGTACTCAGAGTAGAGCTCCCTCAGCTGCAAATAGAGGCCAATGGCATGCGAGTTTACCTCCACGTCCATGTAACCGATCTCCTCGGTGCTCGGGGTGTAATCAGTTACCACGTAAGCCTGGTGGTAGGCCGCCATCTCAGCAGCCACTGCAGAGAGCTTTGGAACGTGGAAGGTCTCGTTGAACGGAGTGCCTTCAGACGGCTCCCCGTCATTCTTGTAAGACATGCCCTCAGAATAGAACATATCTGTTTTGTAATCCTCGGGATTTGTAACGATGACGTAGTCTGCGTTCACGCCCAGACCCTTCAGTTCACCCCACACATCCTCCTGGAACTTGTATGTGCTCTTGCCAAAGATTATGTTCTTGTTCTCGACATTTGCCAGGGGCGCAACCCACAGGGCCTCCTCGTACGAGCCCACGGTAATCGAGCCGGAAAAGCCCTTGAACTCCCTGAGGATGTCGGCGCTCTTTTCGAAAACCTCCACATTGCTCACCTGGGACTGCACGCTGTTTGCCGTGGCATCCGAGTTTGTGAACAGGAATTTCGCACAGTCCTTGATGCTCATGTGCTCGATTGTCCATAACTGATAATCATCCAAGCCGCCCTCTTCCACTATGAACATTGGATGATACGCATCTCGCACGGCCAGTGATGACAGGGCGGCACAGAATGTCATGTCCCACTCATCCTGTGGCTCCTCAACCAGTATCATGTAATCTGAGGGGAGGTCGATTGTGGGTTTGTGTTTGGCCTTCACCTCCTGCGGCCAAAGGAGATACGCCAGAGCCGCTATGATTATAATTGAAGTAATCAGCACCGCAAAACCCTTTTTTCTGTTCATGATATCACCTGAATCGGACGATTTAGCCAGGGCTGTTCAAGCTGCCTTTCAAAGGTAATAATGTTGTAGAATATATATAAACATAACTACAAGGAGCAAATTAGGCTTAACGTGCCACGAAGATATGGTACTTCTGATGCGGATCGGAGAGCTCCAGCTCGATTCGCTTGGCAAGCAGCTTTTCGGGATGGTGTATGGTGCTCACCCGCTGCTCCAGGTCGTCGAAGCTCTTGAAGGGGCCCTTCTTGCGCTCCTCGATGATGGCCCACATGGTCTTCTTGCCCAGGCCGGGAATCAGCTCCAGCATGTGAAGCCTGGTTGTTATGGCCTGCGCCTCGTTGTACACCTTCAGGAACCGGGTGGGGTCCGCTTTAACGAGCTCCTGTATGATGAAGGGCAGCTCGCTGTGCGCAGCATTTGTCAGGTCGGTGTATCCCACCCTTCTTTTAACGTGCAGAATCTTCTTTCTGTTCTCCGCCTCCTTGCCTATGTACACCTTCTCCCCCACCTGGAGGGTGATATCGGGTTTGGGGGACAGCTCCAATAGCTTGAACTGGTTCGTGCCCAGGCCGTAGGCCAAGGGCTCCCGCTTGAACCGTCTTTCGTCAGCTAGTCCTTGTGGTAAATAATCCAAGATATAAGCGTAATCCTCCAATGCGAAACCCCCTTACCGATGTTTCTCGACAATCTTCAATATCTTCTTGATTTCATCCTCTTCCAGCGTGAACCTCTCCTTTGCAAAAATGGCCCTCACCTCTTCGGGGTGCATTGGAAGGATGTCCACGATCTTGTACGCAAAAGGCTCGGTGATACGCTCCAGCTCCATGAGCTCATCGGCCATCTTCTTGGCCTTCGTCATGCTGATTGCGGAGAAGTGTTTGGCATGATCCAAAGCAAGGTTCTGTTCATACGACAGCTCCCTTTTCTTGGCCTCCTTTTCGAGAAGGTTCTTAACCTCTGCCAAGGAAACATATCTTGATTCTTCTGCCACGGTACCGCCTCATGATTCCTGTTTCTTAAGATGCTCAGGTCCAACGATCAGTCTCTTTATCTTGTTGCCTGCCTTCACCTCGACCAGATACGCTCTTCCCTGCTTTCCCACTATAGTGCCGGTTGCGCCGTAGAACCTGTGATGCGGCTGCCCCTTGTGCACACTGGGGTCGATTACAATGGCCGCCCTCTCGCCCTTTTCGAACTTCTGCAGTATGGTGGTGGTGGATGGCATACCCTTCTGTCTGGGGCGTTTGCTGAGAATGCGCCTTGTTTTTGAACGCGTGCCCTTGGACCTTCTTACCATGTTCTCGTGCCTCCGTTATCGTGGATCTTCATGACATCCAGGCTTTTGATTGCGCAATGCGTGTCAAGATATTCTGCAATACTGGGTTTTGTTCTGCCCTCATCCCCGTGTATAAGCTCCTTCACGTATATACCGCTTTCCCCTGTGATAGTGAATACCGCGCCTTTGTCACCTTTGGACGTTGCGTCGATTGCAAACACCTTTTTCTTCCGAACCTTATCGGCTCTTCTGTGCATCACCCTCTGCGGGGTCTTCTGCTCGATGGTTTTTCCCTTGAATGCACGCACTACCTCTTTAAGTTTTTCGTCCTTTACATGTTTTTCGAACTCAACCTCGACTTCGTAGGTCTTGGGAAACTCTGCATCCTTTATGGCAACGACCTCATCTTTCTTGGATTTTCGCAGGTCCAAAACCTCCACCCGGGAGTCAGCGAATCTGTTGATTCTCCCCTTCAATTTTTCAAGGTCAAGCTGCCGCTTTTTCGGATTCTTTATCTCCAGGACAAAGGGTCTTCCGGAGCCCAGCATTCTCGCATCGATATCCTCCCTGCCCATGCCGTGAAAACTGTGCTCCTCCCCCTCGGTGGCCTCCATGACCTCCTTTGCAATGATCTCCTCCACACTGGTCTGGTACATTTTTCCGGTCTGGTTGCATTTTACGCAGCCCTTGCCCCAGCAGGCCCTGCAGGGCCACCTCGTCTGGGGAATCCCCCGCTCCAGTTTCCTGTACCTGCCGTAAATGAACAGGGAGGCGATCTGCAGCTCAACACTGTCGAACCTGGTGTCGATGACGGCCGTGATATCGGGCCTTTCGAACTCGACCTTTTTTTCGACTTTATGTTCCACCAGCTTGCCCACCTCCCTGTTTATCTCGGCCTTGATGGGCTCGTAGTGCTCGCACCCAAGCCTCCCCCAGAGCTGCTCCTCTCGTTCCATTACCTCGAAATCCACCTTGGAGCCCACAAGGAAGGTGTCGTATTCATAGGGCAGGAGTTTCTTGACGATCAAATCTGAGAATTTATCAACCTCTGAAAAAAGGTTCTCGCAGAGGCAGCATGTTTCAGGCATTGCAAAGGAAGAGCCGGCTTTTCGGGCCCCTTCTTCCTCCTCGTATTGTTGGATGAGGGCTGCCCAAATTTTTTCCCCCCTTTCCATGTTTGACATGCCGTGCCCCACCTTGGCGAACAGCCTTCCCAGACAGTGGTGGCACAATCCCATGTGGGCGGCCTTTCTGGCCCTTTCCATATCCACCAAATCGATGAAAGTCATATGATGCACCGGTTTTGCGGAAAAAAGGGAAAAGATAGGCCGTATTTAGGGTTTGCGGGGGTA
>CP070726.1:998066-1005562 GCA_020350865.1 Thermoplasmata archaeon | reverse complement strand
GAGCCTGCATCAAAAAACCTCACCGTCGTTTCTGCAACCGAGAATATTGCCCCCACAGCCAGCATAGATTCGGTGCAGCCGAATCCCGCAGAGGAGGGAGAGACGGTGGCATTCGAGGGATCGGCTGCAGACAGCGATGGAACTATAATCTCCTATTCTTGGGAATCCAGCATCGACGGGCTGCTCTCCAACGAGCGTACATTCAGCACGTCCTCGCTTTCGGTTGGGGAGCATGTCATCACCTTCAAGGTGGAAGATAACGGGGGTGCGTGGTCCGAACCAGCTGAAGTAACGTTGACTGTCAAGGAAAAAGAGGAGGAAGGGGGAGGAATATTCGGGGGTGGGGAAGATGATGACACCAGGACACTGGCCATTGCTCTTGGTGTCGTGGTACTGATTTTGATAGTCACGCTGGTTTCAATCCTTACTTATGTGAGGAAAAAAAAGGCGATTGGAGAAACCGTGCAGGTGGGCTGCCCCGGCTGCGGGATACCGTACAACGTCACTTCGCCTCAGAGACCTGTGACCGTGCAGTGCCCCAGCTGCGGAATGCTCGCTACGATAAATCAGTGATCATTTGTTCGATAGCAAAGCCAAACACGATATCCAAGCAAATGTTTTTATAATAGCCTGCCAATTGGGGCAAAAATCACGCTGGAGAATGCAGAAATGGGACTTTGGCAGGGAAAATCCGACAAGAAGGCCACAGGTGGGCGCATCCGCCACGCAAGGAAGAAGAGGAAGTTCGAGATAGGGGCGGAGGCCCAGACCACGACCATAGGAGAGGAGAGGAAGAAGTACGCGCGCACAAGGGCTGGCAACCAGAAGGTGAGGGTGCTTTCGGCAGAAAAATCCAGTGTTGTGGACCCGAAAAAAAAGACGGTGAAGACCGCAAAGATACTCAGTGTGCTGGAGAATCCGAGCAACCCGCACTTCGTGCAGCGGAACATCATAACAAAAGGAGCCATCATACAAACCGAACTCGGCCGCGCCAAGGTCACATCCCGCCCGGGTCAGGACGGCGTGATAAACGCGATTCTAATTGGTGAGTAGGGTAGAGGATATGCCGGCGAAAAAGCAGAAGTTCATCGTAATCTACCCCGAGTATTTTATTTCCAAGTACTCGAGAGCGGAGGGCAGGAAGGTGCCCAAGAGCCTGGCAAAGCCGGCGCCCACTGTGGAGGATATCGAGAAGGCAGCCAAATCACTGGGTCTGAATCCCGTTGTGGAGAAGGACAAGTCCTATCCAAGGTTCTGGCACAAGAAAAGGGGAAGGGTTCTGGTGGAAAGGAAGATGCCAAAAACCGAGCTTTTGAAGGCCATCGGCAAGGCGCTGCCGAAGTGAGGCCTGCCCTGATGTAACTCTTTTAATCACAAATGTATATGAAAAGCAGGTGAGACCTACCTGTCCTGGGGCGTCTCCACCTCACCCACCAGCTTCTTGCCTGCTGAAACGCCGTCGATTGAATGGATCACGGCGCCCATGGCCTCGATGGTCTTCTCCACCTCATCGAAGGGTATGTTGGTTCCCTCGATGGTGATCTTGATGCTCTCTGTTTCCTGGTCAACCTCCTCTAGCATGCAGTTCACACCCATGACGCCTCTCAGTTCGCTGAGCTGCTTCGAGAGCTGCACGATGGACGGTGAGTGCGGCTTCAACACATCCAGAATCAGCAGTTTAATCTCGCTCAAGCTATTCCCTCTCTTTGTATCTTATCTGACTTCGGTCTGAAACAGTGGACCTGTTTGAAAAAAACGCTGCCTTAGCGGTCGTTTCCCCATTGTTACTTACTTCCCCCTTTTTTGGGCCTGCTGCACACGGCGAACTCGTCACCGTCGAAAAACACATCCAGGTCAGGGTTCTTCTCCTGGATCTCCTGGATGGTATTGATAACGTCCTGAAGAGTGATGGAATCATCGTTCTTGTCGATTTTCAGCTCTATTTTCTTGTCCATCGATTTCCTCCATTAGGGCAGTTTCTTCTCACCATAACCGAGGGATAATGGGGTGATAGACCCTCAAAATACACATGAATTTACTTATATAAATAATTTATGTAATGGACATTGTTCCTCATTCACATTTTTTCACTCTGGCTTTACAAAAAAGGGACACCGACGGAATTCAATCTCAATTAAAAAAAATCGGGAACTTAACCGGTCTCAATTCACAGTAATTTAATAATGGTTAACTATATATCAAATAAAATACTTAGGGCAGACCCACAAGTCAAGCCAATGGAGGCTTTCGATGGTGGAGTTCAAGACAGTCATTTCGGATCCCAAATCAGGCAAGACCTATCAGTGGGAGGTTACGGGCCACCATGCCAACTCCCTTGTCGGCAAGCGCATGGGGGATGAGGTGGACGGCATATTTGTAAGACTGCCCGGCTACAAGCTGGTTATAACGGGAGGAAGTGATAAGGACGGCTTTCCCATGAGGCGCGAACTGCCTGGTCCGAAGAGGAGAAAGGTGCTCATTACAGAGGGTGTGGGCTTTCATCCGGATGACAAGGGCGTGAGGAGGAGGAAGACCGTAAGGGGAGGAACCATCTCCCCCGATATAGTTCAAATAAACATGAGGATCACTGTTCACGGTTCTAAATCCATAGAGGATCTACTCAAGGAAGAGGAAAGCAAATGAAGGTGAAGAAGCAGCCTGAGATCAATTTGGGTATGGTTGGGCATGTGGACCACGGCAAGACCACCCTCACCAAAGCCCTATCAGGCGTGTGGACAGACAGACATTCGGAGGAGATAAAGCGGGGAATATCCATCAAGCTCGGCTATGCCGACACAGCATTCTACAAGTGCCCGAAATGCTCAGAGCCAGCATGTTACTCCACCAGGGAGAAGTGCCCTGTCTGCGGCGAGGGCACCGAATTTCTCAGGGCTGTATCCTTTGTTGACGCACCCGGCCATGAGACCCTCATGGCCACCATGCTCTCGGGTGCAGCCATGATGGACGGGGCCCTACTGCTCATTGCGGCCAACGAGAAATGCCCCCAACCGCAGACCAAGGAGCACCTCATGGCCCTTCAAATCGCAGGTGTGAAGAACATAGTGGTGGTGCAGAACAAGATAGACATCGTGAGCAAGGAAAGGCTCAAGGAGAATTACAAGGAGATATCCGATTTCATCAAGGATGCGGTACCCGATGGTGCACCCATAATACCTGTTTCTGCCCATCATGATGCCAACTTGGATGTGCTCATCCAGGCCATAGAGGAACTCATTCCCACCCCCAAACTGGACGAATCCAAACCCGCCAGGATGTTCATTGCCCGCTCCTTCGACATCAACAACCCCGGTACAAGACCGACCAAAATACAGGGTGGTGTCATCGGCGGCTCCCTCATGCAGGGGGAGCTCAAGATCGGTGACAGGGTGGAGATAACCCCGGGCAGGGTGATTTCCGAGGGAGGGAAGAAGCGCCAGGAGATGCTCATCACAGAGGTTTCTTCCCTATTTTCAGGTGGTAAGTCGTACAAGAAAGTGGGGCCCGGCGGCTTGATCGGTATCGGTACCTTGCTTGATCCCGTGTTCACAAAATCCGACTCGCTCACAGGGAAGGTGGTGGGCATACCCGGCACGTTGCCCAAAGTTTGGGATAAGCTGAGCCTGAGGGTCCATCTCCTGGACTTTGTGGTGGGCTCTGCAGAGGACATCAAGGTGGAGGATATAAAGACAGCCGAGCCCCTGATGCTGAGCATAGGGACCACAACCACTGTGGGCATGGTCACCAGCGCGCGGGGGGAGGAGGTGGATGCCGCCTTGAAACTGCCTGTCTGTGCGGAAGAGGGTCAGAGGGCGGCCATTTCCAGGCGCATACGGGGCAAGTGGCGGCTCATAGGTTTCGGTACAATATATTGATTTCATTTTTTCACGGATATTTCCGGGTTGGTATCTATGGTGAAAGAAAAGGGCATCATCCCAGTTATCCTGGATACGAACGCCATTCTTGCCCCTTTTCAGTTCAAGTTCGATTTGGAGGGTGAACTAAAGCGCCTGTTGGGTGCCCATAAAATCCTGGTTCCATCCGCTGTCCTTGAGGAATTGAAACACGTTTCCGACAGGCATGCAAAGGCCGCTTTGACATTTGCGGGGCGGTACGAGTTGGTTGAGAGCGATAGAAAGGGGGATGAGGCTATACTGGACTTGGCAGCCCGGATGGGGGCGGTTGTGGTTACCAATGACAAGGAACTGAAAAAGAGGCTCAAACTGGCGGGGATCACCATAATCTACCTTCGGCAGCAATCGTATCTCGTGCTGGAACACCCCTAATATAATGGTATCTACTAAAATTATGGTAACTAATAAATATCTGTTTTGACATTATTGTTCCCATGGAAGATGCAAAACTTGTTGCGTTTCTGAAGTATCTGGCCACCCTGGGGGCACTGAGCGGTTTTGCCCCGGTTTCCTCCAGGGAACTGGGGGAGGGAATGGGATTTTCCCAGCAGTCCGCTGCAAACTGGATACTCAGATTGGTGAAAGAGGGGTACATCGAGAGACAGCTTGGGGCTAAAAAACAGCATATCAAGCTCACCGAGAAGGGGGCCGCCGCACTCAGAAAGGAGTACACCGATTACCAGCGCATATTCGAGACCCCCGGTACACTCACATTAACCGGTGCTGTTACAACGGGTTTCGGTGAGGGGGGTTACTACATAAACCAGGAGGGGTACATGAAGCAGTTCCGGGATAAGCTGGGATTCAAGCCCTACGAGGGCACCCTCAACCTCAGGCTCTCCTCCAAGGAACTGGGCACCCTTGAGATGCTTAAGAATTCACAGGGCATTGAAATTGCGGGCTTCAAGCAGGGAAAAAGAACGTTTGGTGCCGTCAAATGTTTTCTGGCCACAATCGAGAATCTGGAGTGCGCCGTGGTGATGCCCAAAAGATCCCATTACAAAGCGGTGATAGAGGTCATTTCCAAGGTCCATATGAGAAGGACACTGTCCCTTTCGGACGGAGATGAGGTCAAACTCAATATTCTGCTGTGATGGTGAAAACCGTACTTTTCAGAGTAAACGGCTCATTTCCAGGGCCTCAAGGCTCTGAACCCCGGGAACACTGGAAAGGGTTTGCTCGATCTCCTCGGGCCCGCCTTCCCTATCCTCTATTATCACCCTGATGAGCAGGGCGGTGACGCCGAATGCCACGGGCTTTTCCTGCATGCCCTGGACCTTGGCCACATCCTTGGCGGCCTCCCTCACCCTCTCGCTCAGGTCCTTAAGATCGATGTCTGTGCCCTCCGGCATTATCCTGTAAATAATGGCAACCTCACCCATTATATCATCTCCATAAAAAGCCATTCAAGGTCCTTGAAAACCGCAGGCCTTGCAGTAGTAGACCACGCTTTGGTCCCTGCAGTTTGCACATCTTCCGATAACCGAATTTCCACAGGATGGACAGGGGAAACTCGTGGTGCCCGGTCCAACGAGCCTTTTTCCGCATGAGCTGCAATTTTCGGCTTTCGCCATGATTTCACCAGATTTTCTGTAAGTTCCAATGTGGATTAGGGGTAACCTTTTTTTATCTAAATAGATTTCGCCCTGCTGATTTGAAATTTTTTAGGTGGATTGCGCCCACTAAAAATCCCTCAGGATTATATCCAGGTTCGGCTCACCCATCTCCTGCAGCTCGTAGCGCACCCGAACCACGGGTTTGTTCACATCCACCACCCTGGCAAGATCTATGGGTGTACCTGCCACCACCACATCGCATTCGCAGGCATTGATGGTTCTTTCCAGCTCCTCCACCTGCTCCTCTGAATAGCCCATGGCAGGCAGGATACCGGTGAGATGCGGATACCTGTCGAACACCTCCTTGATGGAACCCACCGCATAGGGTCTGGGGTCCACCGTTTCGGCAGCATGGTACTTCTCAGCCGCGATTTCCCCGGCTCCGTACGGCATCTCGCCGTGGGTCACGCTGGGCCCATCCTCCACAACCAAAACCCGCTTGCCCCTAATCATTGACGGGTCATCAACACTGATCGTGGATTCCGCCTCCACCACAAGGGCGTCCGGATTGATTTGTTCGATGTTCTTCCTCAAAGTGTTCACGTTCTCCCTGCTGGCGGTGCCGATCTTGTTGATGATGAGCACATCCGCCATCCTGAAGTTGGTCTCTCCGGGATAGTACTCGATCTCGTGTCCGGGCCTGTGGGGGTCAAGGACCACGATATAGAGACGGGACCTAAAGAAGGAGAAATCGTTGTTACCGCCGTCCCAGATGATGATATCCGCTTCTTTTTCAGCCATCCTCAGGATCCTTTCGTAGTCAACACCTGCGTATACCACAGTGCCCTGGTTGATATGCGGCTCGTACTCCTCCCTCTCCTCAATGGTGCAGTCATGCACGTCCAAATCCTCCAAAGTCTCGAAGCGCTGAACCGCCTGCCTCACAAGGTTGCCGTAGGGCATGGGATGGCGTATCACAACCACCTTCCTTCCCCTGGCACGCAGAATACTGGCTGCCCTTCTCGTGGTCTGGCTCTTGCCGGAGCCGGTCCTCACGGCACAAATGGATATAACGGGCACCTTTGGCTCGAGCATGGTGCTCATGGTGCCCAGAAGCCTGAAATCCGCACCAAGCGAGAGCACCAGCGAGGCTTTATGCATCACCTCCCCGTGGGAGATATCGCTGTACGACAGCACCACCTCCAAGACCGCATATTCCTTTACTAACTTGGGAAGCTCCTCCTCTGGGACAATGGGTATGCCGTCAGGATAAAGCTTGCCTGCAAGTTCGGGAGGATACCTCTTGTCGTCAATACCTGGAATCTGTGTGGCTGTGAAGGCAACCACCTCGTATTCGTTGTTGTCCCTGAAGTACACATTGAAATTATGGAAATCCCGTCCCGCAGCGCCCATTATGACGATCTTTTTTTTGTCCATGTAAGTACGCTCCCTGCCTGAAAGATTGCACTTAGCACACGGAATATAGTCAGGTTATATGAATATTGGGGTCTTTAAATCATTATTAATAAACCTGAAATAATTGACGATCCATGATATTTATGGACTTAAGAATCCACTTATTGCCCATCATCACCCTTGGTCTGATGACCCATGGCCTCAAGGGTCTTGCTCTTGTTGAAATGATAACGGGCGCTGTTCGGATTCAGGGAAAGCAGAGTATCACAGCATTCGAGCGCCTCTTCGTACCGCTCCAGTTTTCTGAGGACCACGGCCTTGTTGTTGAGGATGTTCTCGTCGTCAGTCCGGATTGCCAGGGCTTTATCATAGTAATCCAATGCCTTTTCGTAGGTTCTCAGGGCGTAGAAGGCGTTGCCCACTTGGAACAGGGCACCCACATCATCGGGATTCAGGCTCAAGGCAGCATCGTAGGATTTTATTGCCGCTGTGTAATTGTCTGTCCTGTAGAGAGCATTTCCCCTCTGGAACCATGCATCAGCATCTTCGGGGTTGAGCTCTAAGGCCTTCTGATACGCCCTTATGGCCTCGTCCATATTGCCCAGTTGATAGT
>CP070726.1:991331-997966 GCA_020350865.1 Thermoplasmata archaeon | reverse complement strand
GAAGCCGATATCCTCGCCTCTTTCTGCCCTCTCTGCCAGCGAGCCCTCTCGGAAGCCTCCAACGGGGAGATACCGGTAATGGATGTTGTCGAGCTGTTGTGAATGGGACGGAGTGTTATTGTGAACGTAGATTTAAGAGAGGCAAAACCAGGGGATCATGACGACTTGACACATATACTGGTTCCCGCTTTCTCGGACAAGGCCGAGGCCATTCTGGGTGATGCCGGCCGGGCCCTGGCAATAATCCCCATGATCCTGGACGCGCTTGCGGGATTGAAGTTACTGGCCACAGAGAACCACAGGCCAGTGGGCGCAATCATCGTATCCACCCAGGAGATAGTACTGCCCCCCGAAACTTTCAAGATTCTGAGAAAGGAAATCGGATATCTCGGTGCCCTCAGTGCAGCAAGGCTCGTGAGCAACTACGAAAAAAGCCTCCCCACCCGGTTGGACAGGGAAGCGCGGCTGGAGGCGGTTGGAGTACAGGAAGAGGTCCGGAACAGGGGCGTTGGCACCCAGTTGATCAAAAGTGCTGAGAAATGGATTTCAGATCAGGGTTTGGAGCATTTCGGACTGAGCGTGAAAACCGACAATCCTGCTGTGCGACTCTATGACAGGTTGGGTTTCTTAAGGACCGCATCCTTTGACAACAAAATGGGTCATTGGTATTACATGCGCAAGGAGGTGGGCGGGCAGTCCTGAATATATCTCTTGGAAGGGGTGTTCGTACTTTTAGGAGGAACAAAGCCTTTTATATTCTGGATAATATCGGTAGGACAGCGAAAAGACCCACCGGCCTTTTAGGAACTTCGGAATGATACCATGAGATTCAAGTGGATCGTCAGAATGCGCGGGGTGGAGATCCCTGTTGTAACCCTCATCATTTTCGCCATTTCCGCTTTCTGGAGCGCGGGCATGGTCCTGGCACCTCTATCCCTGCCTGCGAGCAGTGTTACCGATCTGACAGGTACGGTGGGCCCAATGGACAACACGGATGTGACGGAAGACATGAACCCATATGCCAAGGCCTTCTACGAGGCGGGTGACTCCCAGTGCCATACCATAAAGGAGAGAAGCTACTACATCAACGGGAACCAGATGCCCTTCTGCGTCAGGGATGTGGGTTTGTTCTTCGGCCTGACCCTGGGCCTGTTGATAACGCTTTTTTATCGGTTCGAGCTGAAATGGTGGTGGCTGCTTGGGGGCCTGGTGCCCATAGGCATCGATGGCACTGTTCAGCTGGTGACGGCATATGAGAGCACCAACCTCATCAGGTTACTCACCGGAGGCCTGGCCAGTCTTGTGACCTGTCTTGCCCTGGGCTGGATGATACATGATATATCAAAGACCGCCGAAATGGCCAGAGCAGTTCCTCCGGAATCAACAGGGGAGGAAGAGCCCTTACTTTTTGATACTAATGAAGGGATGCCGGAAGAAGAAGGGGTGGAAGGGGAAAAACCACAGGTCCCATCCCTTTCCCAAGAAGATTATCATGGGGAAATGGCAACTGACAAGGGCGAGAGTAAATACAACAACCAATAAATCCCCTCAATCCCCTTATCCTTCTAATGAGCGATACCATCGCGTTCCTTACAAGACGTTTCTCAGAATACTACAGGTCCAAGGAGCTCTACCTGCCCGAAAGATTCGGAAAACGCGAGTGGGGGTTCATGTTCTTCGAAGGGGGCTTCATGCAGCGTCATTTGGCATTCCAAAGCGAAGGAAGGCTTCGGGATTTTCTGGTGGAAAGGGCCCCGGCGCACGTGTATCATTCCTCGGCCTACTACCAGACACCCGACGCGTCCACCATGGCCGAGAAGAACTGGCTGGGAGCGGACCTCATTTTCGACCTGGACGCTGACCATATCAAGGGCGCTGAGGGCCTGAGCTACGAAGAGACCCTGGCAAAGGTCAAAGAGGAGTACATCAGGCTCATAGACGATTTTCTCCTCTCCGATCTAGGTTTTTCCGAAGAACAGCTGCTCATCGTCTTTTCCGGCGGCAGAGGGTACCACATCCACATCCGGGACCCGCAGGTGGTGCCCCTGACAAGCCACGAGAGAAGGGAGATAGTGGACTATATCACCGGCAGGGATCTGGAATGGGGATGGGTCTTTGAAAAGGAGGCTTTCGACAAGAGAAGCTTTGGAGGACATGTCAAAGTGCTGCACAAGACATTTATGCCCCGAAAAGGTGAAGGCGGATGGAAGAAAAAGATGAGCGAGGGGATATTCAAGCTCTTGGACGAACTCGAGGTAATGGGTGAGGAAGAAGCCGTAAAAAGGTTAAGCACCATAGAAGGAGTGGGGGATAAAACTGCAAGGGGAATCTACACACACCTATTCAAAGATGAGAGTGGGAATAGACAGGTGGACAGGCTGAGAAACGAAGAGAACATCGAGGTATTGGGTAAGTATCTCGATATTTTCCTTGATATCGTTAAGGGAGAGGTGAGTGTCAGAATCGAGGGAGATGAGGAAAGGGGAATTGATGCTGAAAGCCTCACCGTGAAGGACAAGCTGGAAGGGGAAACGGACGAGCCCGTAACCTCGGACATCAAACGGCTCATCAGGCTGCCCTCATCCCTCCACGGCAAGACCGGATTGTGCGTAACCGTGCTCTCGCGGGACGATCTGGATACCTTCGAGCCCCTGAGGGATGCCGTATCCGACTTTTTCCCAGATGACCCTGTTGCGGTAAAAGTTGCAGGGCCGGTGAACGTGAAATTGAAAGGGGAGCATTTCGATTTGAGGGAGGGTGAGACAGAGATCCCCGAGTATGCTGCTATCTTCCTTTTATGCAGGCGGCTTGCAGAACTGAGCGGTAGTATGTCGGACTAGGCAGCGAGATCTATATGGCACGCCCATGCGAAAATGGTGTCACAAAGTTTTATAGATATGATTAATATACAATCTGGTATTTTCATATCCCTGATGCGAGGTTTTATATACCCTTAGGTTGTGATGGAGGTCTATATATCTCGCAGCAAGGGATTAAAGAAAGGGATGTAATGGTGTAGATATGCCGACTTCGCGGGAGATTTTGGTTGCCAGTTATCGTTTGGGAAGAATGAAGAAAGTCACTTTCGTGGTCCACGCATCCCAGGCAGTGCTTACGCTGGTGATGCTGATACTGGTTTCGATTCTGACACCTGATTTCAGCCTTTTTCCCCTGCATCTCCCCTTTGCCGTCTATGTTTTGGTAATCGGCGTCATGCTTGTCATCGTGGACGGTGAGGGCTTCTTTTTCAGGTCCTTTGGCATCAAATGGGCGAAGACGGACAGCGAGCGGTTCCTCATGGCACAGGACAATATAAAAAGGGGCCTTGTGGTCATCATCGTGGCCGTGGTGATCATCGCCCTTATAAACGGCCTGTACCCGGTCATGGAGGAGAATGTGGATACAACAAAGGAAGAGACAGTGCACGGAGTGTTCGTGCCCGAATTCTTTTCCCAGGATGCCTTTGGGATTACTGGGATCACCTCCATCACCCTCTCTTCAGATGATGGTGTTCCCCTTGACGTGTACATACTCCTCAAGGAAGACTACAATAAAGGTGATTTCGGCAAGAGACTTAATCCCTATCCGGGGGACAGCGAGGGCATCACCAACCTCAGTTATAAAAGGGACACCTACCTGCCCTTCGGCGAGTACGTGCTTTACATCAGCGCCGGGGGCGCCACCGCGAATGTGACATATACAATGGGAAGGGATGTTTCACAGAACATCATATTTTACCTCACCATATTTCCGGGCGTATTTGCCATGATGAACGCATGCTGGGTTATATACCTGCTGCCCCTGAAGAAGAGGTACGAGAAGACCTCGATTTACGAATAATAGTTACGAATGCTGCCAACACATTTTTACCGCTGTATGCTAAAAGTATTAATGCTAAGAGGCCATTACCATCGCTTGAGTCAGCAAGCGGTGCTGATATACCAAATATTACTATGAATTGCGGTGATGAGAAATGAAGGCCTACCGGGTTTCGGGACGGTTCAAGATGGGCGACCGATGGCAGGACTTCACAAAGGAAGTGGCGGGAGAGGACGATGAGAGGGTCAAGGAGGTCGTTTTCTCCATTCTGGGCAGCAAACACAGGGTCAGGAGGTCTAAGATACAGATAACCGATGTGAAGGAGATCGCACATGATGAGGTTAAGGACCCCGTCACCAAATACCAGCTGGAGAGCAGCAGATCGGATAAAAAGAAGCAGGGGTGAGAGAGATGGATGAAAAGGACCTTCAGCAGTCATTACGGACACTGGAGCTGTACCGGGCCCAGCTCGATAGCCTCGATCAACAGTACGAGTTCATGGCCGTAACCTTGAGGGAAACCACCAAGGCCAAGGAGACCATGGAGGCGTACAAGGAGGTGGAGGAAGGCTCCGAGATGCTGACTCCGGTGGGGGGCAGCTCGTTTCTGTTTACAAAGGCCTCCGGGACCAATAAGGCCATTGTGGGTATCGGGGCCGACATTGCCGTGGAGACGGGCATAGACGATGCCATCGCCATGCTGGAATCCCGGATCAAGGAGGTGGAGGAGGCCATGCAGAGCCTCAATTCGCGGTATTCGGAGGTAACGGTCATGGCCTCGGAGCTCGCCTCAAAGATTCAAGGGGCCTACAATGAGTGATTTTCGAGGCGCGTTTTGATGTTCCGCAGCTTGAAGAAGAAACTGAAGATTTTTGCTGACAAGGCTGGCAAGGAGCTGGAGGAGATTGAGAAGGAGGCTGTTCCACATTCAAAAGAAGTGAAAGAACAAAAAAAGGAAAAGAGGAAGGCAAGGAAGGAGAAGAAGGCGATAAAGGCGGCGAAAAAGGCCGAAAAGAAGCCCCCTTCCCCAGAACCGGTGTTCTCTGAAGGCAGGGGCAAGAAGATAAGGGAGGGTCGTGTGGAGGACCTGATGTGGGACCTGGAGGTTGCCTTGCTTGAATCGGATGTGGCGGTGCCTGTGGTGGAGAGAATCAAGGAGAACCTGAAAAAGGACCTTCTGGGCAGGAAGGTGAGGCGGGGTATCGAGATCGAAGAGGTAGTGACAGCGTCATTGAAAAAGGCCATAATCGAGGTTCTGGCCCAGAATCCGGTGAACCTCGATGCCTTTGTTCGAGGACACGAAAAACCTGTGGTGCTCATGTTCGTGGGCGTGAACGGCACGGGGAAGACCACAGTGATTGCCAAGATCGTCCACAGGATGCAGAAGAAGAAACTGTCCTGTGTGATAGCCGCTGCAGATACCTTCAGGGCGGGTGCCATCGAGCAGCTTCAGAGGCATTCGGAGAAGCTGGGGGTAAAGCTCATAAAACACCAGGCAGGGGCTGATCCCGCGGCAGTCGCGTACGACGCCATAGAGCATGCCAAGGCCCGGCACAAGGACGTGGTGCTCATAGATACGGCAGGCAGGATGCATTCCAACATCAACCTGATGGACGAGATGAAGAAGATAAAGAGGGTGGCGCCGCCCCATTTGATCATCTTTGTGGGGGATGCCCTGTCCGGGAACGATACCATCATTCAGGCCAATAAATTCAACGAGACCGTGGGTATCGATTGTGCCGTTCTTACTAAAATCGATGCCGATGCCAAAGGCGGGGCCGCACTTTCCATCGCGCATGCCGTGGGCAAGCCCATCGCTTTCGTGGGTGTAGGTCAGGAATACGATGATCTCGTACCCTTTGACCCGAAGTGGATGGTGGAAAGGCTTTTTTCCGAGGACACCTGACGGTCCATCCGGTGTTATTCTACTATTATACAGAAACCGAAATATCGTTTTTAAGACTCTTCTATAAAATCATCTGGGAGGCCTGCGGCCGTAAGACCCATATCAAAGCAGCCGATTGCCGCCAGGGCCCCGATCTTACCCCTGGAGCCCGTGATTTCTATTAGGCTGATTGCATGTCTTTGTGCTGCATCCACGGCTTCTTTTATCGTGATAATTTTGTCCTTGGCTTTCAGGCCGTAAGCTCTGACCTCTTCGGGGATTCTCAATCCCTCGTACACGGCCATGGAGGTATGGTCGGAGAGTGTGCGCTCCTTGACAAATTCCATGGCATACTGGATGGCCCCGTCCATGTTTCTGGGCTCCACTGCAAACGATGCCCCGATTGAAACGCAGCTCGTGGTTTTCTCCGGTACATTTGGATTCAGCTGTATGATCTTGTGCTGCAGGGGATGTGCATGTGGCATGCTTTTCATCAACTCCAGCATGAGTACCCACGAGGCGCCCTTCTCTTTGGAATCGGTATCGTCTATTCCCAGGATGAGCCGGTTCATTTTCCTGGAGACCACGGTGACCTCTACAACGTTGGCACCGCCTACGCCCTTCAGGTTCTTGTACTCGGTTCTGAGCACTCCAGGAGCCTGGGGTAAACAGGCTCCTATGCCCACGCTGGCGCCTGCAAGGCCGAGCCAGGTGGTATGCACCTCACTGCCTTTCACCCTGAGAGCCTTCAGGGCCTGGCCGCCGGTTTCCCTGGTTGCGGGGCCGAAGTGTACTTCCCCCTCGCCGATCCTCGTGTTCATCACAAGGGTGGTGCCGTCCACATAGGCGTCCTCCACCACCCCTTTTGCCCTCTCCCTGTTCAGTGCATCCCACTCAACTGGCCCCTTTGCCGCGCAGTGCTCTATGACCTG
>CP070726.1:988705-991231 GCA_020350865.1 Thermoplasmata archaeon | reverse complement strand
GCTTTACAGAGGTTTGTACGTCCTTTGGGGCTGTTTCTATAGCGGCTAGAAAGTTCTGGCCAGACAGAACCAATAGAGCGAGAATAATGAAAAATGTCCACAGACGCATGCGGCTTTCTTTCATAGGCTTCTTCATTACATACTCCCTTTTTTAATTGAATTTCTCCCGAACAAGTCTGTTTAGAATGTTTTGTCCCGAATCGATTGCCTGCTTCACCCGCCCGATTTCCATAATGGATCTTTATTCTGTAATCTCGAGGTCAAGCCTATTGCTCACAATGAGATCAATTGGAGTAAGTGTTCCTACAATTCCCTGCCAGTAAGATAAACCTGGAGGATAGGAAGGGATTTTTATCAATACGGTTCTTTCACCGTTTTCGTTCAAGCCAAGTTGTCCACCCCAGAAACTGTTGTAGCAAATGATAACATCGGTAAGGCTCAGGTTGAGCCAGATACCGAGACCTGCCAGGAAGATGTTATCAGGCACACTGCTGGTCAATATTGCAAATCCTTGATTTGGACGATACGGTGCTTCAACTTTGAGGGCAATCGTCCCACCTGGAGTTAGACTTCCGCCCAGGTAGGAAAGCTCTGCGTAAGAGAGATACGTGTACGCGTTGTAGAGATAATTATGTCCGAATTCGTTTATGACAAGAACGTCAACAGTGCCGTTCAACAACGGTGGTGGAGAACAGGTGATGGTATGCTCATCGATCCACTGCCTATTGAAAGCACCCAGTATATCGAAAAATACATAGGTATTACTCGTCAGATTGTTTCCATGAATGGTTACCGTATTTCCGCCGCCATAGGGACCATGATCCGGATCAATGGAAACGATCTCCGGAGGGGGGTAGGTATACCAGAAGAGATTCACTCCAGTTCCAGTACCGTTGCTGTTGGTGACGGTTACGTTCACAAAACCTGGATCTGGACAAGGAGGGGTGGTGCATGTGATATGCTGACTATCCACTACATCAACACCGATTGCAGGGATCCCGCCGAAAAGTACTTGGGTGTCCTGAGTGCTGGTAAAGTAATCTCCGGTAAGGATTACCGGGGTTCCGCCTTCATGGGAACCGCTTCCAGGATCTACATTGATGACTTCAGGGGGATTGGGGATGTATTCAAAACCGTTTGGCAAGACTTCTGACCCAAAGAGGGAGATCACAGTGACGTCTACGTGCCCAAGCGCGTCCCCTGGAGGAGTGTTACAAAACACTGAACTCTTGTTTCGGTTAATAATATCTGCCTCCTTATCCCCGAACCAAACCGACGCTACCCTGTAATTAAAATTTGATCCACGGAGAGTAACTCGGGTTCCTCCCTTAATGGGTCCGGAACAGGGGATTACTTCAGTAAGAGTTGGCGGATAGCCTATTCTTCCAAGGAATGGATCACCAGTAATTGTCATGCCAAAATGCCACGCTTTTTCTTGGCTGTTATACGGCGCAATTGTATTGAACCATTGACGGAATGCCTCGCCAAAGGTTTCACCTGATCCAAAGGGTTGATAAAAGGCAGAAAAAACCAACATGGATCCTGTCTTTGTGCTTCCAATAACACTCAGGCTTGTTTCACTCGTGTCGTAGATATAAGAACCGCCAAGATAATCCTGATCGGTGTAACGCAATGAGCTGCAAGCGAAGAGGTTGAAGAAAGTGGCATGAGGAATGGTTTCCTGGATCTGATAATTCCAGGCCCAACCACCCCGGGTGAAATAGTGCCCTGTGGAAGAAGAGTGGCAGCACATCTGAACAAACTCATAATTCGTATTCGGAACCCTATTGTTGACGTAGTCATCTCTGTTGGTATCGGGGGCATAAATATCATCAAAGCAGGCATAGGCGTGTTTGATGTCTCTGCGAATACCCGTGTCATAAGCCCAGTCGTCTTCCGTGTAGCTTAGTGCATATCCAGGCACAAAGAGCTCGCCAATTCTATACGAATGGTTTTTATCGAGATAATCGTTCGTAATCTGAGCTTCATTCCCGCTCATCATTGAAGCATCCATGTGGCCGATAAAGATCTCCGGACCCTCATCACCACTTCCGGCAGTATGCCCATCCCACCTGCCGTCAGAATCGTTATCGTACCAGTTTCCATCGAGGTCCATATAATAGAGGTCGCAGGGGAACTGTTCATAGCCCCAGACATTGAGCTCATACCATGCCACAGGATGATCTCCCACGAAGAGGCAACCGACAAGATTTTCTGCGTTGGCTGTAATAAAAGTCTTTAACTCCTGGGGAGTGCCTCCTGATGTCGTGTAGAGTTCAACAGAATAACCATCACTGGTAAGATCGGATATGTAGCGATTTAGTTTATTCTGAATGCCTGGATATAGACCTGAATTAACCAAAACAAGAGCTTTGAGGGTGCGGCTTCCCATACGGTTTGGTCCATCAGAAAAAACGTGCTCTATGTGAAAGGGCCGATTACCCCAACGGAGCAGGTACTCTTCGTAGGTTCCAGGTTCCCCATCTCCCATCCACTCCAGGCGGGTAATATTGCTGTAATCGCCAG
>CP070726.1:974205-988605 GCA_020350865.1 Thermoplasmata archaeon | reverse complement strand
ATCGTACCTGGTGGTGGAGCCACAGAAATCGAGCTGGCCCTTCATCTAAGGCGGTTCGCATCCACTGTGGGCGGCAGGGAGCAGCTTGCCATTGAGGCCTTTGCAGAGGCCATGGAGATTATTCCGAGAGCACTTGCCGAGAATGCCGGTTTGGACGGTATAGACACACTCATCGACCTGAAAAGTGCACATGGCGGTAAAAAGAAAAACAAGAATTCCGGTTTGAATGTGTTCACAGGAAAGATCGCTGATATGACGAAACTGAGGGTGCTGGAACCGCTGAGGGTAAAAACCCAGGCCTTGGATTCGGCAACGGACGTGGCCACCATGATACTGAGAATCGACGATGTGATCGCAGCAAAGGCCACAGCAATGCCATCATTACCTCCGGGTGGCATGGGTGGTCCAGGAGGAATGGGCGGCATGGGAGGCATGCCCGGTATGATGTAGAGGCATGAATGATATATACGATTGAAGCCTCAAAGCCTCCTATTTTTTCTTATTTATCTTCCCTTGTGTGAGCGAGAGCAATTCCTCTTCACCCTCCCTTGGACCTCTCGCAAAAAGCACATCCCCTTTCTTTATTCCTGTATTTTCATCGGGGCCGTAAATCCATGTTTTACCCCGCTTAACGGCGGCGACCCACATCCCCGTTTCGGTCATGAGCCTGCTTTGACCCAGGGTTTTGTTGACGAGAGGAGATCTGCCCGAAACAGGTGTTCTTGTGATGATGACATCGGAATCCATGACACTCATTTTGATGATGGGATGCGGTTCAATATCCCTGAGCACCACATCGGCAATCTCTGTTGCAGCATCGGCAATTGCTTCTATACTATAGGCCAGTCTTATCATGGCCATGGCCTTGTCCACATTTTTATCATCCAATGAAACGAAGAAGGCGCTTCTCTGAATATTGTAGTTCAATTTGTCCACCACCTCTTCTAAAACGAGCACCTCCTTTGCAATCTCCTCGTTGTCGTACAGCAGGGCGGAATAGGCCAAATCGATCATGAGCTCGGATGTATCCTTGAGCTCAAGAAGTAATGCCTCGATGTCCTTTGTCACTTCTTCACCCCCATCTTCTTGTCTTGACCATGATCCCTTTGTGCCTCCATGGCCTCCCATGATATTTCCCCCATTGCGACTCCCTTAAGTAGGTCGAAGCCGTCTGCGACACCTCGTACGATGAGCCTGTCATCGCACTTAAGTTTCATCTTCTCCTCGGGGTCGTAAATCCATTTTTTATTGCGCTTCACCGCAATCACCCGCACACCGATTTCCGATTCCAAACTCAACTTCCCCAGGGTCTTTCCATCCAAAGAGGAGCCGGAAGCAATGACTGTGGTGTTGATTTTCTCGTCCGCATCTTTTAGGATGGATGGAATAAATGGTCTTGATTCGATATCTATATCCAACAGCTTTACCATATCACCGGCCGCATTGGCTATGGTCTCTGCCGCCCCCGCCACCTGGAGAATGCCAGCAAGCTGCTCAGCCTCTTCCACGTTCCTTGCCGCTAGCATGGACGCCAGACGTATCTGGTATTTCAGTGTGTCCATCTTAGACTCGAGATAGGCAACCTCTTCTCCTATCTCCTTGCTGTCGAACAGCACGGCGGAATATGCCAGATCCACTATCAGCTCAGAGACGTCCTTCATTTCGGTGAGCAGTTCCTTTACACTGGTGGGCTCGTATTCTATCTCCTCGAATTCCTCTTTTTTCCTTGGGGCTTTCATATGCCAACCGCTCCTATCATTGTTGTGAGAATGATGATGCCCAAAATATCGCATAGCGTGGTTACTATGGGTGTGACTGTGTTATCGGGATCAAATCCGTTCTCATAAGAGAACCTCGCAACTACGATGGCGACGAGGATGACTATGAAGGTGAGTATAAGCCCTGTAGCTATCATGATGTACCCTGTTTTCAAGAGAATATCTGAGTCGATGAATATCCCGAGCAGTGGGGATATCAACAGTATAAATATGGTGAGAAAGGTATAAGAAATTATCCCGAGGAGCAGGGTTCTTGAAATATTCTCTTGGAGAGCCTTTCCAAAGCTCTTTGTGGAGATGGTACCCATATGCAGTCCTGACGACAGTCTCGCCCCCATTATACTGCCGATATTACCGCCTAGGGCGTTGATAACCGGGAACATAACCAGGAATATGGGAAACGAGATGAGTACCTGTTGATTCTGGCTGAGCACCTGTCCCCCTGCAATACCAACTGCCACACAAACGGTAAGTAGGGGCATGCTCTCCTTCATGATCCTCTTGGTGCTGTATACCGTCATCTAAATGCCTCCTATCATGACGGCAACGCCTATTATGCAGCCCAGGGTGATGATATCACCGAATGTGGCGAGGGATGGGCCCGTGACATTGTCCGGGTCAAGGCCCCTTTTAAATGCATAGAAGATGATACCCACCGTGATAAATGCCAGAATTACACCGGCAATTGAGCCTGCAATCACGGCTATTGCAAGGAGCTTCAGCATGTTGAGGGCCGATTGCCCCAGGGCCACTGTGGTGATATATGCCAGAAGGCCAGCCACAGCAGACATGATTATAGTAAGAAAAAGCGAGGCCTTGAAGTTCTCCTTCATCTCGTCATTCCAGAAGTTTTTTGTGGAGATGAGACCCATGTGCACAGCGCTGCCGAGCCTGGAGCCCAATGTGGTGTTGATGTTGCCTCTGAGACCAATCAATGCCGGAACGAGTACCAGAAGGCCAGGGAGCATATCTAGGGTACGAGTGTTTCTGCCAAGCACCGCCCCTGCAAACACCTCCCCTATCCCGCACAGGAGCAATAGGGGAAGACTCTGCCGAAGTACTCCCCGGATTTCCATAAGCACACCTGTTTCTCAAACTACGGTCATCGATGGATTCAGACATTCGCATATCCTCTTTTCCCTTCCAGTGAATGATTCACCTCATTAAAACTTTTCGGAAATCAAATTGGATATATGCCCTCCTGACAAAGCATTTTCTAATTATACAAATTAACGTATTTCAGGAATTACTATATATATAAAAGCCATTAACTGAGGCTCATGAACAGAGCATATACCGTTCTGATTTCTTCAATCCTCATTATCACTGTGATGCTTATTCCCCCCATAGGCAACTCAAATTCACTTTCCCAGGAGAACGGCTGCGAGGAGTGTCATTCCAATTTCAAGGCCTTTGCGGTCATCCTCGATGCACCCGAAGAGGTGCCCGTGGATTATGGATTCGAATACAAGGTCGTTGTCAAGAACCCGGGGGAGCATACCCTGGAGGATGTCGAGGCCGTAATAGATATCACAAGCGCTCCGCATTTGAGATCAAAAACAGAACCCGGGGAGCCGTTTCATGATGAAGTGAGCGGCACAGTGGGACCAGGAATCACCATGGGCTACACGTTCCCGGTTGAGGAGGGGGCTTTTTCCGCGGTTGTTTCACTGGATGGCAATGAAGGGATACTGGGCAGGAACGACATCGATTTGAGCGTCACCAGCCCAAACGGTGAGCAGTGGGTATCTGAAAGCCCAGAAGCAGATGAACGGGTGGAGCTGGATGAGCGAGATATCCAAAGGGGCGGATATGGCGAATATCAAGCAGAGGTTATATACTTCATCGGCCCGCCGAGCGTATCCTTCACCCTCACAATTGATGTGGAGTACGGCGCAGGCCAGATGCGGCAAAAGGGACCTGACCTGGGACCCGGTGAGAAATACACTTTCAACTGGTCTCTTAAGTCAATATCTAGGGGGGACAATCAAATAGGTGTTCGGGTCTCCGGAACCGCATATTATGATCACGAAGAAGGTGAGAACCGGGACAGACATGAATATTTTGAGGAGAGGGAATCGAGCTTGAAAGTGGGTGACAAACTGGTGTACAACCCTCCGGAAGAAGAGGAGTATGTCTCTGTCTCCATCATATTAATGGAGAGAATCACTGGTCTTTTATCCGGAACCCTGCTGTTTGTTTCGATTTTGCTCAGTGGATTGGTAAAACCCGTAAACTCGAGAATTGAAAAGATGATTGCGGGAAGAAAAAATAGGGTCAAATGGCACTGCAGGTTCTCCTTTGTGCTACTAGTGTTGTCCGCCCTGCACGGTACGTTCCTTCCTTTCAGTCCCTATGCTTCCTCCCTGAGAGGACTGGCCCTGGGATTGCCTTCCCTATTGATACTTGGTACCTTGGGCTATGCGGGCTGGCAGCAGCAGCAGTTTAAACAGCGATGGGGATTGGATAAATGGCGTAGAATCCACTTAATGCTCTCAGTTGTGGCGGTAATCATGGTGGTCCTCCACGGGGCATTGGACGGCAGCGATTTTGCATGGCTGAGGTAAGAACTTCCCGTATAACAATATTTAAAAAAGGTGTGTCATAGCCCCCTTCAACGGTGCTCCACTGAACTTACAGGTATTTCGGGCAAGGCTGCGTTCAATGCCTTGTATCACTGCGCCCCCACACGGCGCTCCTGTTATCTTTTAAAACCGAGTGGCAACTTTACAATACTGGGTTCTATATTATGCTTTTGAGACTATAAATAATTTTCTCATAAATTAAAATCAGTTCAACTTTATAAAATAAGGTAGTTTTCCAGCAATTTGTGGGAACTTTTGTTGCATTATCTACTCCAGGAGAAGGTAATTGAAATCGGAAAGCCAGGCTATATCTGGCTCAGTATGATTACCATCCATTATTTTTTCGAATTCTTCAGCTACTTCCGCAGGGGAGCAGGATGTGGTATCGATTTCATAGATTCTTTCATGTCGTTCATAGGCCTCCACCTTGATCACGTCAAGTATCTCGGCTTGGACGTTCTCTTTGACCTTCGAATCAGGCCATCCCTTTTTGTTGAGCCTTTGTTGGAGGACGAGAGGATTGCAACGCAAAATCACCACCATATCCACCGAAAGCAGATGTGCCAGGTGTCCCTCGTAGATGACCTCTTCTTCCTGAGGTTGTTTCATCATATACTCATCCATTGCTTCCAAATCCACATCATCCGTATCTCGTACGTCGTCATGGTCCACGATGAATCCCTGCTGCCCAGCCAGAAGATTTACATCGATAACCGAATAACCCATATCACGGAGCAGCTCCGCGGTGGTGGATTTTCCCACGCCGGGAGTGCCTGAGAGGGCGATTTTCATGGTCTTTCCCCAGTAAATAGTGGGATATATCCTTTTGGGTTTTCATTTTGTATAACTACGACAAAACGGGCGTATTTCGGGGTTTTAACGGGCAAATCCGCCATTATTGGGTCATTCAATGCGTAAAATATATAAGCCTACGGATACATGTAGTATCTGCAGAGGCGAGGTGACTTTCAGACAAAGTAGTTATTACATGGAATATGCTTGCGGCTTGAGGAAAGGGCGGAGCAGTAAGGAATACTCCCTTATCCTATCGTAATAAAATAGCTGGGAAATTCATCTTGACCTTCTGTAAAACGCCATGTGCGAGGTGAGGCCGAAACCGGGCGAAAGATTGAAGAGTGATATTCCCCAACTCCTCGGCGCTCGTAAATGTATGGTACTGACTTCAGGCCCATACTTGGGATTTGCCCTTCTTGCAAATCAAATGGAGTTTTTTTCCTCCCTTCAATCCGTCACACTCGGCCTCACCGGTTCTAATATCGTATAAGAAAAAGAGATATTGTGACCGAACCTATGATTTTATGACAATTTTCCGATGATTCTATACCTTAAAATCTCCTTCCCCATCCTCCTTGCATCCGCAAGGGCAGAAGGGTGCCTTTCAATTGCCCCTTTCTCGTCCACATCTGCGATGAGGAGTTCCTTTTCGTAAGTAACATCCAGTGTTGCGAAGAAGGCCTTCACGCACTTAACCGCCCCTGAGAACTTCTCTGGATTTTTTGTACCGCCAACAGACAAGAAGAATCCCTTCCTGTGTTCCCTCCCCCGGCCGATGGTTTGCTTCATCTTGTATCGCCTCACCCATATACATTGGCACCGGTCTATCATGGCCTTGGCCTGGGCAGATATACCCATGAAGAATATGGGAGAGGCTAAAAACAGCCTGTCCGCCTCAATGAGCTTCGGATAGAGAAGGCGCATGTCGTCGGCCTGCACGCACTCCCCGGAGATATCGCATGCCAGGCATTCTTTGCAGGGTGCTATATGTAGATCGCAGAGACTGATTTTCTCAATTTGAGCCCCACCCTCCTCTGCCCCCTTCAAAGCGCTGTCAAGCAATATATCAGAATTGCCGCCGAATCTTGGACTGCACATTATTCCGAGGACCTGTGTCATCAGTCCAGCTCCCTTTCTATGCATTCCACTTTCTGGCACAGGCTGTCGTATGCTGCTTTATACCCCAGGTCAAATGCCCTGATATTCACATCCAATGCCTTCTTTGGAACAGTCTCGGCCACGCTCTCCTTGAGCACCTTGGAATCAAGGGGAAAGGCTGCAAGTGCCGATAGGGCCCCGATAAAGACCACATTTTCCGTAAGAGGATTTCCCGCTTCTTTAGCCAGGGCTAGGGCATCAAGAGATGCGATATTGTCTGTGACCGCACCTATGTTTTCCCTTACCGCCTCGAATGTTATGAAGTCGGTTCGTTTCTCCTTCGAAAGGGCCGCAACCTCGATGGGGGGATGAATCATTCTGGTGTTCATGATAATAATGCCGTCGTTTTTCAGGTACTCAATATAACGTAACGCTTCTTGGGGCTCTAACGCCACTATGGCATCTGCCCCACCATATGGTATCAGAGGTGAGATATTGTCCCCTCCCACTCTCATATGAATGAAGACGGTGCCGCTGCGCTGGGAAAGGCCGTGAAGTTCCCCTGTGATGGCATTCAAATCGGCCTTAGCACAGGCGGTTCCAATGATGTTTGAGAGCATTACTATTCCCTGTCCCCCCACTCCTGCAAACATTATGTCAAACCCGGAATCCTTGCTCATCTCTCCACCTCCTTTTGTTCAGCCTTCTCGTCCACCGGATGAATGGATCCAAAAGGACAGATTTTGGCACAAACACCGCAGCCGTCGCAGATTTCGGGTTGGATCCTTGCCGCCCTGTCATCTGTATCGAATATAAACGAAGGGCAGTAGAAATCTCTGATACATGTGTGGGGTTTCTTGCAGATCTCCTTGTCCACCTCGTTTGGTACGATGGGCTCCCCTGATCGGCGCTTGATTCTGTCTCCGTGGAGGGCGCATGAGCGCCTTGATATGATCACAGAGAGTCCTGAAAAATCCAGGGCCTCCTTGATCTTTGGGATGTTGCTCTTCACATCATAGGCATCTATTATCGTTATATCTTCGATTCCGATACCCTTACACACATCCTCTATCTCGATTCTTCTCTTGCCCTCCGGTTTGCCCCTGCCCTCAGGTGTGCCTGGATGCGTCTGCTGTCCTGTCATGGCAGTGACCTGATTGTCAAGGACGACAAGTGTCAGGGGAAGGTCGTGGTAGGCTGCATTAACAAGGCCAGGCAACGCGGCATGGAAGAATGTGGAGTCGCCCACAACGCACATGACATCATCCTCCACAACCTGGGAGAGACCGGCACTCAGGCCAAGGGATGCTCCCATGCACAGAAGCGACATGGTCATGGAAAGCGGCGGGAAGTACGCCATTGAATAGCAACCTATGTCGTTGTTGAAGACCACATTCCTGCCCCGTACGGCCTGCCTGATGGCCCAGAAAGTGGCTCGATGAGGACACCCCGCACAGAACACTGGTATTCTCTCGGGCAATATGGCCTTGAGCTCTTCTGCCCTCTTCAAAAGGGCATTATAGTCCACAGGGGGATCGAGTTTCATGGCATTTGCCATGCCCATCACAACGATGGAAGGATTATACTCCATGGCCTCGCTGAAATGGCCCGTCCCCTTGCCAAATATTTTCAGTTCCAAACCGGCATCTTTAGCAATTCTCTTGGCCGCATGCTCGAGATATGGTGAAAGTTCTTCAACCACGACGAGTGTTTTAATGCCCTCCATGAATTTAGCCATCTTTCTTTCAGGTAACGGGAATGTGGTACCGACCTTGAATAAATGCGGATTTATTCCGAGGATTTTGCATGCATCCACCGCATAGCAGTAGCCCACACCTGAGGTCAGGATGCCCACATCACCGTCTCCGTCCGTGACAACATTATACGGTGAATCCTCGAATTCCTCCTTTATGGCACTAATCTTTTCCATCAGAGCGAGCTTTTTCTTTCTGGCTTCCTCGCCAACCGTAAAATATGTATCACCCACCTCCGACCATTTAGCCGGGCTGAAAGGCTTGCGCTCCATTACACCTGTTTCGACTATGCCGCTCTGGTGGTTCACCCTTGTTGTTGTCCTTATGAGAACGATACTTCTATGTTTCTCCGAAATGTCGAAGGCCTCCCTGACCATGGTCCTGGCCTCGGAAGGATTGGACGGTTCGAGCATTGGGATGTACGCGTTGGGACCAAAAAATCGTCCGTCCTCTTCATTCTGGGAAGAGTGACAGTGGGGATCATCCGCAACCACCATCACAAGCCCACCTTTGATGCCGGTATAGGCCAGTGAGAAGAAGGCATCCGAGGCCACATTGAGGCCCACTGACTTCATGGATGTGAAACTTCTAAAGCCTGCCAAGGAGGCTCCGGCAGCGGTTTCGAGGGCAACCTTCTCGTTGGTGGCGATAGTGAATTTATAGTCAAAATGCTCCTGGTGGGTGTTGAACGAGTCAAGGATCTCGCTTGTTGGGGCTCCTGGGTAAAAGGATGCCAGTTTGACATCGGCTTCCAGGGCGCCCCTCACCATGGCTTCGTTGCACAGCATGAAGACCTTCCCAGGCTCTTTGCTTACAAGGTATTCCTTAACCATGATTCATCCTCCTGAATTGATAATGAAGATTTGGATGTGTATAACAACTGGACATGTAGTTTGGATTATCCTTCGAGAATGGGCACATAACCGTACCAAACCCCTTCGTTACTAAGGTTGCGCAGGTTCTCCTCAAGGATTTCAAGATGTTTCTGTTCGATGTCCACAAGTTCGCTGAAGAGTTTGGCCATGTTTTCCTTGACAACACTTTTGGCGTTCTGGGAGTAGAATTCTATGGATTTCTTCTCCACATCGATGCCCAGTTTTACCGCCTCAACGGCATCCACCTGACTCAGCTTTTCCTTTTCGGTAAGTTCTTTGAACACCCTTTCGATTCCCGGGTTCATGATGATGTTCGAAACCAGGTTGTCCCATGGCGTCTTTTCCGGAACACCGCCCGCTTCTACCAGTATCTTCTCAAGGGTCTCCCTATGTTCCTTTTCCGCATTAGCAAGGTAGCTGAGAAGGGCCTTTCCCTGGTTATTCTCCACAGCCCGCTCCAGTTTGTTATAGTAGTAGTAACCAAATTCCTCCATTCCTATTGCCTTTTGCAGAATTTTTATCTCCTCTTGCATTCCACCATCTCCTTAATTCATCGGAGCCAAGGGCTCCAGGTATCCGTTTCTTGAATCTGAGCATTTAGATTGCTCTCGGTTACAGACGCTTGTCCACTCCTGTGTCTTCGCATTCGGGGATATAGCATGTAACGTTCACGAACTCGCATTTGTGCTTGCAGCTCGGGCATTCCGCAGGGGGTTGATCTGCCAAGAGCTGGTATCCGCAGTCCGAACATTTCCATTCCAACCTATCATCACCTATTTTTTCTTATAAAGCGGGGACATCTCCCTCAATCTTTCCACTGTTCTTGGAATCACTTCCAGTGCATAATCCACATCCTCTTCCGTATTGGCGTGCCCCAGTGTCAGAACCAGGGAGCCGTGTGCCTCCTCGTGTTTGAGTCCCAGAGAGATAAGCACATGAGATGGTTCCAGTGTTTTAGATGAACATGCAGAGCCCGTGGAGGCACTAATGCCCTCCATATCGAGGGTGAGGATGATGCTCTCACCTTCGATGTAGCTGAACCTGAAGCTGGCATGATGGGGCAGCCTGAGGGTTCTGTGACCTGTGAGGTAGGTTTCATCGATTCTGCCCAAAACGCCATCAATGAGTCTATCCCTTAGCTTCGTGAGGCGTGCACTCTCCTCCTTCATCTCTGCCATTGCAATCTCTGCAGCTTTTCCCATGCCAGCAAGGCTGTAAACGTTTTCGGTTCCCGACCTCAATCCACGTTCCTGGCCACCGCCGTACGTTATGGGCTGGATCTTAACGCCCTTTCTTATGTAGAGGGCACCCACACCGCGAGGTCCATATATGTCATTTGAGGATAATGTAACCAAGTCAAGATTATCCTTATCCACATCAATGGAAATCCTGCCCCCGGCAGCAACGCAGTCTGAATGAAAATAGATACCTGAATCCTTGGCTATCCCACCAATCTCCCCTACCGGCTCTATGGTCCCAATTTCACCGTTTGCATACATGATTGATATTAGGATGGTTTTATCAGAGATTTCTTCCTTGATCTTTTCAGGATCCACAATCCCTTCGGGAGAAACAGGCACGAATGTCACATCGAAACCGTTCTTGGAAAGGTCCTTGACGGGATTTACAACAGACATGTGTTCTATTGCAGATGTTATTACATGATTGCCCTTGCCCTTGTTTCTTCTTGCAACTCCATGGATTGCAATATTGTTTGCCTCCGTGGCACTGGATGTAAAGATAATGTTCTGCGGGTCCTCTGCTCCTATCAGTTTGGCTACCCTCTCCCTTGCCTCCTCCACCAATTTCTTCCCTGCCCGACCCTCGGTATGCAGCGAAGATGGGTTCCCGTAATCTAACATGTACCCGTTCATCGCCTTTAAAACACGGTCGTCTAGGGGCATAGAAGCCCCGTGGTCTAAGTAAATCCTTTTCAAACTATCACCCCTCCTGGGAGGTATGCCGGGTATATTACTAAAACCACATCGTTGCCTCGGCTTCCAGGGCTAAATCATTCAATGTGGCAGCACCCACGATCTTTGGTCCTTCTCTCAGATCCACTGTTTCCCAACCCAGCATCTGCTTGGATGCTTCGCATACGAGAATCTCGATACCCATTTCAAGGGTCTTGTCGATCATCTCCCCCACACTTGGGAACGAGCCAAGCTGGATTTTCTCCGCCTCTCCTGGCAGCAGTATCTTTAAACCCATTCCCAAGTAGTAGACCTTTGGCTCAAGGTCCATCATTTTCGCCGTCTGGGCCAAAACCAATGGAGAGTACTGGCGCTCAGGCGCATCACTGGTTTGGACATACAGAATAAATTTTTCGTTTTTCACCTTACAGTCCCCCTTAATTGACTACGATTTCTTCTTGATCATGAAATGTAGGATGTTTCCTTCCTTTTTATAGCTGAGGATCTCATGGCCGGTATGCTTGGCCCACCTCTTGATGTCCTCCTCTGCTGCAGGGTCATCTGCCTCCACTTCCAGGATTTGGCCGGGCTCAAGCTTATCTATTTCCTCCCTGGTGCGGGCAATGGGTATGGGGCAGAACAGACCTATACAGTCCAGTGAGGCATCGGGTTTTATTTCCCCACCTCCCCCTTCGGATGGCTCCTCTTCTGTCATTCTCTTCCCCCTAAAAGGACCGATTAGGATTGCAGGACCATGTTCCTTCCACAGCAGACCAGGGTTCCTGCTCCGGCCTCAAGGACCTGAACCTTGTTTCCACACACTTCGCATAGATAGTTCTCTCCCACATTCGTCATCATTCAACCTCCCTATTATCCATCAATAGTGCTTCTTTGGTGACTAAATGCCTTATTTATTCTTATTCTTTGCGCTGTTCCCAATCCTAGGGACATTCTTTCATGGATGATTTACTGCGGCAAAAAGCATTTTTTATCACACATTTGCCGTCTAAAAGATGTGCCGTCATGATATCAATACCGAAAACCTTTTACCGAGCAATAGGTATCAATATCGGGAGCTATTTAATGATTCACACCCACGACCTTACAAAGGTATACAAGGAGGCGAGGGGAAAAGAGGTCCTGGCTGTGGATCACATCAATTTTGAGGTGAAGGAGGGGGACATCTTCGGATTCCTTGGACAGAACGGTGCTGGAAAGACCACCACGATTAAAATGCTCACCACCATTCTCCTACCTACACATGGAACAGCCTTGGTTGCAGGGTACGATATCCTCAGGGAGCCCAACAAGGTAAAGGACAACATCGGACTACTTCCTGAGAATCCCGGTTTTTACGACGAGATGAAGGCCATGGATCAATTGGATTTCTATGCCAGATTCTACAGGATTTCAAAGACGAGAAGGAAGAGGCACTGCAGGGAACTGCTGGAGCTGGTGGGTCTCGAAAATGATGCACAGAGAAAAATCGGGACATTCTCCTTGGGCATGCGCAAAAGACTGGCTCTGGCCCAGGCCCTTATTAACGATCCGGATCTCCTGATTCTTGATGAGCCCACTGGGGGACTGGATCCTCCGGGTAAGAGGAATTTCAGGGAATTGATCGATGAACTGAACGAGAACGGCATCACCATTTTTCTGTCCTCACACATTTTACCCGAGGTGGAGCAGATGTGCAGCAGGGTGGGCATTATACACGAAGGTAAAATTATGGCCACCGATACCATTTACGGTCTTTCCAAGCTCATCAGAAAGAAGGTCGATATAAGACTCCATATTGAGGTGGAGCAGGTGCCAAGTGAAGCCATGGAGGCCTTACGGGGAATGCAGGGGGTCTCCAACATCAAACAAACGAAAAAGGGCATAGATATGGAGGTCTCGGGGGGAGAGGCCGTTGTCCCGGATGTGGTGAATGCCCTGGTCAAGAAGGGGGCCAGAATAAAGTTCGTTAAGACCGATGAGCCTGACCTGGAGGATATATTCAGGTCCATAACCGAAGGGGGTAAATGGAAGGGATAATGTAAGAACTGGTGGAAAGAGGGTCTGCAAAATGGCCAAGATAAAATGTGCTGAATGCGGCATTAAGAATCCATTTGGTCTTGATAAGTGCACGCAATGCGGCTCGAACCTCACTGCTCCCAAAATGAAGGCCTTTGAGCGCTACCGATTGCTTTATTATTCCGTAATTGTTCTCGGATTAATGCTTGTTGTAGGGGCTTTAACCACTTTGTTTTGGGGAAGCCTTGGCGGAACTTCTGAGTTCATACTGTACGAATCCCTCTTTTCCTTTGGATTCATCCTTTTCGCAGCCGGAGTGGTGTTTTTAGTTTCTCCCAAACCGACAAGGGGAGATGTCATAAGAATCGGTCTGTTGGCGGGTGCACCCGGGGCGGCATTTATCCTCCTATTGGGTATTATTTTATGGGTGAGTCATTACAGGGTGCTTTTCACCGTCTCACTGATCTACGTACTGTTTTCCCTAGGTTGCGGCCAGATAATTGCATTTTATCTGCTGAAGAATCCGTTTTTTCACGGTATAGGCCTGAAGAATATCGCAAGGGAAGTTGCAGGCTCCTGGGTGATTGCGGAAAGGGAATTTCTCTCAACCCTGTTCAGCATTAGGATGGTTACGATTGCCGGGATATTTGGCATCTCCATATTTGCATATGCTTACTATCTTGCCGTTGATCCCGGTATCATAGATCCCGTGGGGCCAGATGATGTTATAGCGGATATAGGAACCCAGTTAATATGCACCATGGGCCCGCTGTTCGCCGTGGCACTCTCCTTCGATACAATCACCAGGGAAAGGAACGTCGGTTCACTGACCTTCCTGCTTTCAAGACCTCTGAGCAAACGAAGTGTGGCCCTAGGTAAATTCGCGGGAGTCATTGGTGCCCTGGTTCTACCCGTCGTCATCCTGACAATCCTCGTGGTGCCATTTATCGCATGGATTATGGGCAGTTATCCCTCCCCGCAAATGGTGTACGGATTTGTTGTGTTTTCAGTTGTCCTCATCGGCGTCTTTGCACTGTTCCAATTGATATTATCTACAATTGCAAAAACCAGTGCAACCGCCATTCTCACGGGTGTGGGGCTGTGGATTTTCTTTAACTTCTTCTGGGCGATAGTGCTTATATTGGTCTATCTCATCACGGGTGAGGAAACACCTTCCGGTTCCCTGGGGATTCTGAGCATCCTGTATGTGGTTTTTGAAAGTGAATTGGGATGGAGGATATCGCTCTTCAATCCCGGTGGACTCTTTGGAGGGGCCTACAATATGAACCTTGAGCAACTGCGGGGAACAGAGATACTGGGCCTTTCCGAATCCGCACCCCTTCTGGCCCTGATATTATGGTTCATAGTGGTGTTCATTGCTGCAATCGAGATATTCAACAGGAAGGCAAGCGATTAGTACTTGACCCACAGCCAGTGGCCCCCCTACCCACCCCTTTTTCAGGGGTGGACCTCTCAAATTTTCACTACGAAAAGACTTTATAAATCCTCAAACATGAGGAGCAAGCGGTTAGACCATTAACCGCTTTAATCCCCACTTAGCTCATCGGGGAAAGCAAGTTTCCCCT
>CP070726.1:970861-974105 GCA_020350865.1 Thermoplasmata archaeon | reverse complement strand
CGAGCGGAAAAATAGGGAATACCGCCTGCACCTCACTTTTCACGGCGACCTCACCAAACCGGAACTGATGAAGGTGAATGATTCCCTGGAGGCCAAATTCCCGGGCAGGGGCTCGGGAGAGTACCATAAGATGAAGTATTCCACCGGCGGTTTTTCCAAGGGGGACAAGGCAGCCTTTTTTATGTTCGGAATTGTGGGTGTTTTGGTAAAAAGGTTCATCCAGAGGCTGGGAAGGATCTTTCGGAGGAGATAGAGCGGGAGTCATGCGGGAAGGGGTTTTGATTCGATCTTAAGCAATCGTTCCTAAGGCCGCCTCGGGCAGTGCGGCAGCGTGATTTTTCTGTCGAATTCCGGATCTACCGATTCCATGCACTCGTCAGGATTGCAGCAGGTGTGACATACCCTCTTGAAGGCACAATAGGAAATCAACTCGATTTTGGGTGAGAGGAAATCGTCTTTTACCGGCTCCTCCTTTAAAAGATCGGTGCTGAGGTATTTCTTGTTGTCGTCGGGAAACACGGTTACGACAATGGAATCGCGGCCAAGCTTGTTTTGGACGATGACCGCACCCAGGAAGTTTGCCCCGGACGAAATCCCCACACCGATGCCCAGGTCCTTTGACAGTTTCTGGGACATTATTATGGCGTCGCCGTCGTCGACACTGATGACCTCGTCCAGTCCCTTCAGGTCCAGTATGTCGGGAATGAACTCATCCGAGATGCCCTGAATGCGGTGGACCCCCACCTTGTAGCCCGTGGACAGTGTGGGCGAGTTGGAGGGCTCCAGGGGGTATAATTTGATTTCAGGGTTCTTCTCCCTGAGAAACCGCCCCACCCCCATGAGGGTCCCTCCCGTCCCCACACCGGCGATGAAGGCATCGGGTATGAGGGAGCGAAACCCCAGCTGCCACCATATCTCCTGGCCTGTTGTTAGATAATGGGCCTCGCAATTGTCCTCGTTGGAGAACTGGCGCGGCAGGAATGTCGCCTCGTTTTGCTCGGCATATTCCTCTGCCATCTTGATGCTGCCCACAAATCCCCCCTCTTTTCGGCTCACGAGCCTCACCTCTGCTCCCAGGCCCCGGATCAGGTTTATCCGCTCCGTGCTCATCCAGTCGGGCATGAAAATGAGCACCGGATGGCCCAGGGCGCGGCCGATGGCCGCAAATGCGATACCGGTATTGCCGGAGGTGGCCTCAACAATCGTGTCGCCGGGATTGAGAGCCCCCCGCTTGTAGCCCTCCGAAAGGATGTGAAAGGCCATCCTGTCCTTGATGCTGCCCGTCATGTTCAGATTCTCTGCCTTTGTGTAAATGGTCCGCGCTTCGCCGTCGTACTTGAAATCGATGCACAAGAGCGGTGTGTTCCCAATCAAGGATGATAGACCGCGAATCCGTAATTCATGTTGATCTGTGGTCATGGTGTACCGTCCCCCCAGCATTCCGTGATAATGTTTCTTGGAAATTTATACTTTATTGTAAATGGGATTGGGGGTATGGATGTATTGGACCTCACCCGAAATCGGTTTAAATTGAAGATAATTATATAAATATAAACGGTGATAAGGTCGAAAAAAGGAGGGAAGGTGATTCCATGGAACAACGGACGTATTCGAAGGACATAAACGTAGGTCAAATTGCACAGGCGCTCCAGTCATATTTCATGGCCCAGGGATATGAAACCCAGGCCCTGGGAACCCCCCCGAACATGCTGGTCCAGGTGAGAAAGAGGGGGGTCATCCGGGCGGTTGCGGGTATGCAGAGGGTGATGTCCGCACAGTTCAGGGAGACACAGGAGGGAATCCTTGTCACTCTCGGAGAGCAGAAATGGGCCGATAAGGCCGCAGTGGGTGCGGTGGGGGCCTTGATCTTTGCCCCGTTGATTGTCACGGCTGCGTACGGTGCTTACAAGCAGGCCAAGTTACCCGAACAGTTCTGGCAGATAATCGACAACATGGCAATGCCGGCAGGAACCGCATATGCAGTACCGCCACCCGGGCCGCAGCAGGCGGCACCTCAAACCGACCTGCCGCCGGCAGCTGGCACTGAGCAAAGCCCGCAGATCCCGAAGTTCTGCCCCGACTGCGGTGCGCCACAGCATGGCACTCATTTCTGTCCGAACTGCGGACGGAGACACTGAAATTCCCAACATTTTTTTTACTCCATAAAATTATGGAGAAGAAGAAGTGTACCTTCGGGTAAGACTGAGAATTCATAGTAAAGTTATAATCGACAGCACGGGAATGGATTATGAAAAGTGTGGAATCAGAGATAGAGGAGATCATTCAAGACCACATCAAGGCCCCGGAAAGGTACATAGTCGGGTATTCGTTTCTGGGAGGACTCCTTCCAAAAGAATACGAATCCCTCCAATACGGCATAACCGTTGGGATGAGGTTGGACGATGCGATAATCGACCGTATTACGGACGGGCCCACCCGGGAGTACGTCAATCTGTACCATGAAGCCAATTCTCTGCTGGACAGGATGGGAAAGGAAATTCAGGATGCAATGCTCAAATCGGGAAGCAAAGCGGTTTTGATCAAATCCACTTTATCTGACGAAGAAATTGATGAACTCCCGGAATACGAGGAGGTATTGGCTGTGGACTTTCCCCACAAGACGGCAGCCACCAGGAGCGGATTGGGCTGGATAGGCAAAACCGCCCTGTTCGTATCGAAGGAGCATGGGCCGAGGTTGAGGCTGGTGACCGTGCTAACCGACAAAGAATTGGCGGTAGGAGAGCCTGTGGAGGAGAGCCTATGCGGTGACTGCGACATATGTGTGAAAAAATGCCCGGCACAGGCCGCCAGCGGCAGGCAGTGGACTGCGGGCATGAAAAGGGAGCACTTCTTCGATGCATTCTCGTGCAGGAGGACGGCAAATGCCCTGGCAAAAAAGCGGGTGGGAGTGGGGGATTCCATCTGCGGGATCTGTGTTGCCGTCTGTCCCTTTGGGAAAAAGGATAAGGTATAAGAGACTGTTGTACGTGAAATATGGCAAAGGAAATGGATTATCGGTTGGGGTAGAATTGGTTGACCTCGCGGCAATAGAGCAGGCGTTTGAGAGAATCAACGGGGTTGCGAACAGAACCCCTGTTCAGACCTCCAGGACGGTGGATGGGAAGCTGGGGGCATCCGTCTTTTTCAAGTGCGAGAACTTCCAGAGGACGGGTTCCTTCAAGTTCCGCGGGGCGTACAACGCATTATCCCTGCTTTCGGAGGACGAGAGGAAAAGGGGTGTTAT
>CP070726.1:964163-970761 GCA_020350865.1 Thermoplasmata archaeon | reverse complement strand
TCTCGTGGTGAAGTTACTCTCCCAGTGGTCACCCGAATCACTCGCATTGAACCACTGAACAGCCCTGTAATGACCGGTTATGGAGGAAAGAACGGCCCCAACATTTGTGCCGGACTGGATGAGGGGCATCGAAATCAGGTTCCAGCCCTCATAGAGGAACATGAAGTTCCGGACGGGGTCCATCAGAGGATACTGATCCAGGGAATCTCCATCGATAAAGTAGGGGGTATCTCCGATCCCGTCGGGACCAGGTTCGTTCTGTCCGGGTCCCGAGTGATTATCGAAGCCGTCGTAATCGCTCCAGTAGTTGCCGCCGGAAGGATAGCCGTTGTCCCACTGGTTGCCACCGCTTGTGTCGTCGTAGGCCTGGTTCGTGTTGTTGATGATGTTGTTGTGGTAGATGCGGTTGCTGAATGCTTCGGTGATGAATATGCCGTAATCGTTGTTTGTCACGGTGTTGTTATTGACATTGTGTGCATCTGATCCCAGAACGATGCCGTAATCGTTTAAAGATATGACATTACCGGTGATATTGTTCCAGTGACCACCAATGGTGATGCCCATATAATTGTCGTAAAAAATGTTGCAACTGATGTTGTTCCCGCTGTCCCCAACCCGGACTCCTCGATTATCGTTTGATAGGAATTCGTTTCCTTTGATGGTGTTCCTGTAAGAGCCCGAATGCAACCAGATGCCTTCTCCTCCATTGTAAGAGATGTTATTGCCTGTAATGTTATTGCCATCGGATGAATGGAGATTCATACCGTCCCCATAGAGATAGAGGATTGTATTATTCTTGATATTATTGTTTTTTGAACCAACCACAATAATACCATGACTATAACTTCCATCGCTGGAAATAGTGTTGTTGATGATGTGATTATTGTCGGAATTTACGATATCGACAGCATTACCATGAATATACAACATCGAGTTGTTTATAAGGGTGTTATCCGATGAAAAGCCGAGCTGAACCCCGACGGAGCCGTTGCGGAACTCCTGGTTTTCTACGATGATGTTTGTACAATTCGCGAGGATCACCTCCCCCGCATTAGGCGGGATTGTTCCCGAGTTCTTGTTTTTCCAGTAATACACAGGCTTCCCGTTGACCGTATTTGAGGTGTCGATGTTATGCGTGTTCCAGGATTCGAGGGTACCTCCGCCAATACCGATCCCATTTTCGATCATCGTATTGTTGGTGATATTGTTCCCGCTGGAAGAACTTAGACTGATGCCGTAACGATTGAACGAGACATTGTTGTTTGATATATTGGTATTCGAAGGACCGCTCAGAATTATGCCGCTACCATAAGTGATGTTACAGTTCTGAATTTCTGCCTGTCCCTCGATACAAAGTGAACTCCAATAGCCGGGGGTAGGAGTTGCCTGGTTGGAGGTGAAGTTGATTCTGTCAGATTCAGTACCTATCGCAATTAGATTCCCCTGAACGTAGATACTGAAACCGGCATTGAACTTCACCAATACGCCGGGTTCGATAGTCAGTGTGGCTCCTACCTCGACCCATACATCATCCACGACAATGTAGGGGCTACCTTCAATATCCCAGATTGCTCCGGGCTGTGATATAGTTCCACTGACATTCGTGCCTCCTTGAACGTCTTCGCTTACCAGGTCAAGCAGGCCGATGAATCCTGTAGCGATAAGGGAGCAGGCTATCATTATCGTGAATATCCGGTTGCTCGTTCCAACCCTCCTTGGCTTTTGCCTCCTGGTTTATTTGACGTAATTATATTTTCTTTATATCTTTTTTGGAACAATTTTCTGCCTATCCTGCAGTTAAGTGCCTAATCTCGACAGGAAGGCGTCTCCTCCGCCGTTGTTGTAGGATGGGTATTGAGCATCCGAACTGATGATTTGTACATTTCCCGTGAATATCACGGCGATCATAAACAGGCATACACATACCGCGAAAGTTCCTCTCTTCTTTTTCATTTTGACCACCCTCCGGGCTATCACCCGTTCGTCGCTATGTATATTGCCCCCCCCCGCTATTTAAGTCTCCTGGAGAGTTTTCTTCGACAGATTTATATACTAGAACCGGCCAGTATAATTGACTTTTATTCAAATGAAAATATAGAAGTTAGCCGTACAACTAATAAAGATAGAAAGGCTCGTTCTCGTAAAAAGCGCGGGCCAGAACCAACCCCCATATAGCCTTTTGTCGAAAAATTAAAATACACCTGGATATTAAAGCCACCCGATGTACGCTGTCATTGGCGGTGCAGGTGAGGTGGGACTGCATATCGCCCAATCCCTGTACGACGAGGGCTACAACCTGGCCATCGTGGACAGGGACAGCAAGGCGTGCGAGAAGGCGGAGGGCCTGGACGCTCTGGTTGTCAGGGGCAACGCCGCCAGCCTCGCAAAACTGGAGGAGGCGGGCATCACCACCGCCGAGCTTTTCATCGGTGTTACAGGCTCAGACGAGATAAACATGGTGTCCTGCGGCATCGCCCATACCAGGGGCTGCAAGACCATAGCCCGTATCAACAGCCTGGACTACATAGACGAGCCCATCGCCACCAAGAGGTTCTCGTTCATGGGCATCGACGTTGCCGTATGCCCCGAGCTTCTGGCGGCCATAAAAATGGCCAGGATGCTGACCATGCCCTCCCTTCTGGATACGGATGTCTTTGCCAAGGGGAAAATCCAGATCATCGAATCCACTGTCAGTGTGAAATCGACCTTGAACGGGCAGCTCATAAGGAACATCGCCCTCCCTCCGCGGTGCAACCTCGTTTCCATATTCCGCAGGGAGGAGGTGATCATCCCACGGGGAACGGACAGGCTCGTGGCGGGGGACAGGGTGGTGGTGGCCCTGGGTGATCCCAGGGGGATGCCCGAGATAAAACGCCTATTCGGCACCGGCGCCCCCGCACCGAGTCTGGACATGATAGAGAAGATCATGGTGGTCGGAGCAACGCGCATCGGCATGCATCTCGCCCGGCTTCTTGAAAAGGAGGTGAATATCGTACTCATAGACGAGGATGAAGAGAGGTGCAAGATGGCATCGGAGCGCCTTTTGAGCTCCCTGGTCATCCACGGCAACGGCACGGACGATGAGGTGCTGCTCGAGGAAGGCGTGGGAAGCGTGGATGCCTTTATCGCCACCACCAGCTCCGAGGAGATCAATATTCTGTCCTGCATACTGGCAAAGCAGTACGGTGCAAAAAAGACCATTGCCCTGCTGGACCGCCCGGAACTCAAGAGCATGCTGGAGGGCATTGGCATAGATATCGCGGTGAGCCCGCGGCTGGCCACTGTGGCGGGCATCCTCCAGCACGTCCACAGGGCGGAGATGCTCTCCCTCTCTGTGCTCCACAAGGGCGAGGCAAGAATCGTGGAGCTCAAGGTGAACCCCAATTCGAAAATCGCGGGTAAGAAGCTCAAAAAGACCCATTTTCCAAAGAACACACTGGTAGGTGCCATCGTGCGCAACAACAATGTCATCATTCCGGGCGGCGAGGATGTGGTCAATGTGGGAGACAGCCTTATCGTGTTCGCCAAGACAGACACCATTCCCAAACTGGTTAAGCTGTTTTAAGGGGCGTAAAATTGCGAATGATGCAAAAATAAGGTTATATTAAGGGTCTGAGATAGGATGAAGATGTGATGGATGGGAAGTGAAGGAATTGGATATTGATTACAGCAAATTCGGCAAGATCTGGTACTATTCATCCATCCTATTGGTGATAGAGGGCATGGCCCTGCTCCTTCCTGGGCTAGTAGCATACATTGTCGATGGCGATGCCAACCTCGCAATCCTCTTCTTTGCACTGGGGTGCTTTTCTTTGGTTGTCGGTTTTCTTTCGATATTCCTTTTGGGAAGGCCCTCGAGGCTGGGATACGACGAGGCTCTGAGCATTGCCGCATTCGGATGGCTCCTTGTGACGTTTGTGGGCTCCCTGCCGTTCTCACTGTCAGGCAGCCTCTCCCCCCTTGACGGGTTCTTTGAATCCATGTCAGGTTTCACGGCAACTGGCCTGACCCTGTATTCCGATGTGGAGGAGCTTCCAAGAGCCATCCTTTTTTGGCGCTCGCTGACCCAGTGGATCGGCGGTGTGGGCGTCATCGTGCTCTTCCTTTCCATTCTGATTAGAAGCTCGGGTATTGCCGCGAAGCTGTACAAGGCCGAAGGAAGAACCGACAGAATAGCGTACAATGTAGTGAGCACGGCCAGGCGGATATGGGGTGTGTATATTCTGTATACGGTGCTGTGTGCGCTGGGACTTATCGTTATTATGGGCCCAGGTAAGATATTCGATGCCATCAATGTGGCCATGACATGTCTTGCCACCGGCGGTTTTGCAGTGACAAATGACAGCATAGCAGGCTATAAAGACTGGCGAGTCGCTGCCTTCATCATTCCCTTCATGGTCCTGGGGGGCATATCGTTTGCATCACACACACAGCTTTTAAAAGGGCAGCTGAAAAACTTCTTCACCTTGGAGGTCAAGGCCATCCTCATAATAATCTTCATCTCCAGCTTCTTGCTCATGACCAGGATAGGCGGCCTTGACGCCTTCTTCCAGACCTCCTCTGCCCTCACTGGCACCGGCTTTTCCACCGCCGATATTCGGGCCTGGGACGATTTCTCCAAGTTCGTGCTCTCCATTCTCATGGTGATGGGAGGGGGTTACGGTTCAACATCTTCGGCCCTGAAGATGATCAGGGTGGTGATCATCATCTATGCCGTGGCATGGGTGGTAAAAAGATTCCTCTATTCCAGAAACGCTGTCATCCCCTTCAAGGTGGGCAGGCAGACCTTTCCCATCGAGGAGATAAGAACCGCCACCCTCTACTCGATTCTCTACATCATAGTGCTGTGCATCGGGGCAATGATCTTCATGGCAACCCCTGCGGAGGACTTCTATGGACCCGATGGCTCTGAATACTATACAGCGGCCGACTCACTGTTCGAGGTGGCCTCCGCAGAGGGCAATGTGGGCCTTTCGGTGGGTATCACCAATGCCAGCATGCCAGACCACCTCAAGGTCGTGCTGATTATCGAGATGTGGGTGGGCAGGCTCGAGATATTCCCTGTGCTCACGCTCCTTGCTGTGCCTTTCAGAAAACGTTGAATCTTTCCCCTATAACAGTGTTATCATAATCTTTTTAACTGCAAATTTCATTATCGGTCTCCCATGGTAACAATCGCTCCATTCCAGGGATTCAGGTACAACAAAGACAAAGCCCCAGATCTCCAAAATACAGTGGCTCCACCGTACGACGTGATAAACCCCGAACTGCAGAAAACGCTGCACGATGCATCTCCGTACAACATAGCCCACATCATCAAGGGCAAGAAATTCGAAGGGGATTCTTCGGATAACAACGAGTTCACACGGGCTGCAGATCACCTCACCTCTTGGATAGATAACGAAGTTTTGAAAAGGGAGGATGCCCCGGCAATCTATATCCTTGCACAGGATTTCGAAGTGGAAGGAGAACACATGACCCGGACCGGGTTTGTCGCACTTGTGAGACTCGAGGAGATGTGCGCGAAAGCAGATGTGCAGGGCACGTGTTCAGGGGTGCATCAGCATGAGGAAACCCTTCCAAAAGACATCGAGGACAGGCTCAACCTGCTGAGAGCCACAAGGGGCAATTTCGGATTGATCTTCTCGATCTATTCCGATTCCGAGAGGCGAGTGGATAACATCCTTGAATCCAGGATGAAAGAAGAGCCGCTTGTAAAAATCACGGACCATGACGGGATCACACACAAGCTATGGGCCATCAAAGACAAAGACGACATTGCCAAAATCCAGGAAGTGATGAGGGACAAATACATCATCATCGCCGACGGTCATCACAGGTACAAGACCGCACTGAAGTACAGCAGGGAGCACCCCGATTCCGAGGCGTCAAAGTACCGGATGCTCGCCTTCGTGAACACAATGAACAAGGGGCTGGTGGTCCTACCCACCCACAGGCTGGTTCAGGGTGTGGAGGGCTTCGACTGCGGGCAATTGATTTCCGCGCTCTCGGAGGATTTCGCAATCGAGGAGTTCGAGTTCGGCCCAAATGGAGACCTGGATGCCAGGGATGCAATGTTTCGCAGGATGCGTGAGCACTTCGATTCGGGCAAGCACGCCCTGGGTCTCTACTGCAAGAACAACAGGTACTATTCATTGGTATTAAAGAATGAACACAAAATGGACGGGATACAGAACCACTCCGATGCATGGAAACACCTGGATGTCACAATACTTCACAAGCTCGTACTGGAGGATCAGCTGGGAATCGACAAGGAGAAACTGGCGGCAGGGACCATCGAGGGCGGCTCGTTCGTGGAGTACATCAAGGCCATCGGAGATGCCGTCCAGAAATCCGTGGACAAAGTGAATGAAAAGGGTTACCAGGCCGTGTTCTTCATGAATCCAACCAGGGTTGCGGAGGTTGAGGAGGTGGCAACAAACCACGAGACAATGCCCCAGAAGTCAACCTTTTTCTATCCCAAGGTGTATACGGGATTCGTGGTACACAGGCTGGAATAGGAAAAAACCACAAAATCTGTTTGGATGAGGGGGGAGCAAAGACCTCATCACGGGAGATGAAATAAGGAGAGGGAGAG
>CP070726.1:958492-964063 GCA_020350865.1 Thermoplasmata archaeon | reverse complement strand
TGCTTGTGGGCTCGTACCTCTCGAGATATTTTTTGTGATGCCTGAGAGTTTTCAAGGCTGATAGGAGACTCGGGTGCACCCTGCACCGCTCCTCAACATACTCCCACAGGCTGCCCTCGTGGATGGCCTGCCTGATCCTCCTGATCTCGGCAAAGCTCACATACAGGTTGTGCATGGCCAGGGATTTGGTGTCACCCTCTTCGTGCATTTCTTTGAGATACTCAACACTGTGCTTGTTGCATATGGGGCAGGAGCACGGCATCTCATAGATCTCCTCAAGCTTCCTTGTTCCATCGGGGAAAAGCAGCCTGCCGTCCTTGGCGTACTTGGCATAGGAGGCCGAATCGAACATATCGCAGCCCAAAAGCACCGCAAGCCCGAAAATCATGGGGTGGCCCGCACCGAACAGATGAACTGGCCTTGAGGGCAAAAGGCCCTTTTTTGAGGCTATGATCACCTCAACAAGCTCCCTGAAGCGGTAGCTCTCCATGAGGGGGACCACGCTGCCGATGGGGTGCACCTCGCATTCGAGCTTCGACACCCTCTCGGCGCACAGCCTCCTCAATTCAGGGAAGTTGCCGCCCTGCACGGGGCATGCCAGGGCCATTTCCCCCCTGAGGGGCACTGCTTCCTCGGCCCTTCTTACGGTCTCCTCCACATCCTCCCTCACCTTATCTTGGGAATCATCCATTTCCGAGAATTTATCCAGGATCGTACCCACATCGGAGCCGATATCCTTTTGAAATTCAAGGATTTCCGAAGAACCCACCGCCACCTCCCCGTACACATGACTTTGAAATGTACCGGAATCTGTCATCACCGCTCCATCAAAATCAAGGAGACCGTGAACCCCGGATTTTAGGGCCCTTTCCCTGAGCCCCTGGTTCTTGCCGATGATATAGGCGTTGGTTATCACCATCTGCACTCCAAAGACTTCCTTCATTTCCCTTGGTGAAACGAGCATCTGGTTGGGATTGATCACCGGCATCAGTACAGGTGTTTTTACATCACCGTGCCCGGTATGAAGCAGGCCCATCCTGCCAAGTCCGTCCCTCTCCTTCAGCTCGAACATGGCTAGAGAATAGGGATGGAGGGTATTATCTTTTGTCTTTTTTATCATCGATGGGCTTAGGTTCATCCTCTCATGGTAATGGATAAGCAACAGTGTTCATCATATTGCTAAAACATACCTTCATCTATATTGTCTGGTATTTCATTTTTTATCCTTCCCTTGGATTATCAGAGAATATCGGGATAGGGCACTAACTGCCTTTTTTAGAATATCTCACTAAAAGTCAAGTGTTTAAAGCGGTACTTCCCAAGTACATTCGGTTGTGACGTGAACCCAATATCCCCTACACAACTGGAATGAATCCGATGACCCAACCTCCTCCCATTTCTTAGTTGCGGAGTTGTGGGTCCAAACCGAATCCACCTCATTACCATATGTGAGATTATTTAATGCGGCAGTCCTGTTCTTATTTGAAAGGGATGGAAAGCCGACGAGGTTCCAACCGGGAAAGAGTGAAATGAATTGGTTTTCCATCGGTAAAAGGCCTGTGTAATAAAATATGACTCCTCCCGGTTCGGTGATATGTATCCAGAAGCCCATCCTGTGGTCTATTGTGTCCAGATCGTTCAGATGAGCGGGTTTTGAGGTGCGGTTGAGCTTCCAGTGGTCTTGGACATCGGAAATATCATACCACTGGACCGCGTCAAAGGTTCCGTTTACTGGTAATAGGACAGAGCCCAGTTTTGTATCGGGCTGAATTAGGGGAACGGATATGAGATTCCAACCTTCGTACAGAAAGAGAAACTTGGCAAGCTCTATCAACGGGTAGGTATCCTGGCTATCGAGGTCTATCACATAGGGATTCTTGCCGCCACCCGCAGCCGACCCGGTATCGACTATGCCATCGCTTTCCCACACATCCTGGTCTGGCCCTTTATAATCGTCGTATGCACCTTCTCCCGGTTCATCGAAATCGGACCAGTAGTTGCCGCCGGAGGGATAGCCGTTGTCCCATCGATTGCCGTTGCTGGAGTCGTCATGAGCCTGATTGAAATTGTCGATGATGTTGTTGTGAAAAACGCTGTTGTTCAGTGAGCCTTCGAGATAGATGCCGTGGTCGTTGTTCGAGACCGAGTTAATTGTGATATTATTGCTATTTGAAGATAAGGTAACATTTATGCCTACCTGATTGTCTGAAATATGGTTGCCTGAGATATTGCTGTCCGATGACAGGGCCAGATATATACCGTTGCCGGTGTTTAGGTAAACGTTATTATTTTTCAAATTGTTGCCGCTCGATGAATCAAGGTGGATGCCGTCATCGTTGTTTGAGAAAATATCGTTGGCTGTGATGTTATTGGTCCAGGAATTCGAGAGAAAGAGTCCCTGGTGGTTGTCAGATAGGTCGTTGGCTGTTACTAAGTTGTCAGCCGATGAGGCAAGGGAGATGCCTTTTGAATTGTTCCATACTTTGTTGTTTATCATGTTGATTCTTTGTGCCGAGTAAAGATAGATCCCGTCTCTTTTGTTGGAGAAAACAGTATTGGCCGTGACGTTGTTATCGCTGCAACCAAAAATAGTGATGCCCTGATTTTCGTTTGAAGATACCGTGTTGCCTATGATGTTATTGTATGATGCCTCATTATCATAAACATAGATGCCATCTTCTGCATTGTTCGAGACTTTATTGTTTGTTATGACGTTGTGGTTTGATGGCGACCTAAGATAGATGCCGTGTCCCGTGTTCGATGACATAATATTGTCTGATATAGTGTTATTGTCGGACGACCCAATAGCTGAATCGTCAAGATATATCCCGCTCCCATTATTAGATAAAATATTATTGTTGATTATTCTGTTATCCGGTGACCCGCGAAGGCTGATGCCTGCCTTATAACTGCCTGGTGGAGGGTTGTTGTTGATAACGTCGTTCTCTATGATGTCGTTGTTCGATGAGGAGGTGAGACCTATACTTAGTTCGTTCTTCAACACGAAGTTGCCAGCGATACTGTTCCCATTGCAATCATACAAAACTATGCCATAATTATTATTCGATACATTGTTACCTATAATTGTATTGTCATCTGAGGAATCAAGTTCGATACCACAATCTGGATTGTTCGACACATTATTATTTGATATTATATTGTTGTTAGATGTTTTACCTGTAGGATTTGAAATCCAAATCCTCACACCCTTATGACTGTTCCATGAAACAGTGTTGTTTATTATCCTGTTGTCCGATGAGTAAAGAAGTTCAATACCTATCTGATTGTTCGATACCTTGTTATTGGTTATTTCATTGCCCAGTGATTCGTAAAGATAGATGCCTTTGAATATGTTGTTCGAGACATTGTTCTCAAACACACTACAGTACTGCACATCATGCAGGTCTATGCCTGCTCCATAATCTGATATCGGCCCACCACCAGTGACAGTAAAACCCGAGATGTTCACGCCATTCGCACTCACATTCACAACATCCCCGCTGCCTCCGCCGTCGATTATCGTGATGTCCCTGTCCTCGCCGGTCAAATTTATGGCCTTATCAACCACAACGTGTTCATTGTAGGTCCCATTGAACACGAAGACGGTATCTCCATCACCTGAGGCATTTACTCCGTCCTGGATCGTTTTATAAGGGTTGCCCAAAGACCCGTCCCACGGCCCCATCACATTGTCGTCGTCAACATAGATCGTTATCCCTGCTGCACCCGCAACTTCCAGCTCGATAGTGAAAAATCCCAGAAATCCCGCTGTAATGAGCAGACAAATTATTTCAATCGAAATTAATCTCTTTATCATGCCACCCTACCCTCTCTTAACCACTTAAAGTCCCCATTTGCAGGTATATATTATAGCCATTCTTCCTAATATGATTTTCGCATTTCAATCCCAAATAAAAAGAAAAAAATTGAAAGATGGTTTCAGGCTTGCTTTTCTCCTGGAAAGTAGAAGAGAGCTTCCGTTATAGTTGGATCTGTGCTTATCCAAACCAGCCTACCGCATCTATATCAGGTCCGTATACCGGATCGGGGTCGGATACGCCGTCTACACCAACAAGCTGGATGTAACGCCATCCTATTGTCGCCTCATCTGGTGTTTCGAAATATTGGTCGGCGTCGTCATACCCTAAACCCAAGTCTACGGAATCCGCGAAATCGGGCCGAGTGGATATATATACATTGTATGGCTCCTGGTACGCAGATTGAGCGAACACCCAGAATACCTGTTTGCGGCCCATCGCACCGCTGTAGCTCAGATTGATTATGATCTCTCCGAGATCTTCCGCAGAAGTCCCAAGGGAACAATATTTATCGTCCGGTGCACCGAGTATCTCGTTTGGATTCGTGCAGTTGTAATAACTTTCTACAGAGACACCGTAGTGCCATGTTGCAGCGAATACTGGTCCGCTAATAAGTACAGCGACTGCTAGCAATGTCCCCAGTATTGCGATGATTCTTCTCACCTTTTATCACCCCCTCATCTGTTTATTTCTCCTTCCTCTATACCCGGATGCGGCATAGATTCATTTAGCTCATTTTATAGGCTATCGGCTTTATTATCGGAACAGAACCCGAAGGTAAGACGGCCATTATCAGCACTTACTTTCAAAGCATAAATTCTTCGTGTTTTCTTTTCATTTTAACCACCCTCCGGGCTATCGCCCATTAGTCGCAGAGTATATTGCCCCCCCCCCCTCTATTTAAGTCTTCTGGAGAGTTTTCTTCGACAGGTTTATATACTAGAACAGGTCAGCATAATTAGTTTTTATTCAAACGAAAATATAGAAGTAACGTGCCCAATTTGGGAGGCTATAAAAGATCGCTCTCAAAATAAAAATTGGGACTAGGGCTTTCTGCTTAACTCGGGTTGAATATAGCTTGAATTCTGGAAAATTACAAGGGAACCTCCCACACACACTCCTGTGTAGCGTGAACCCAATATCCCCTACACAACTGGAATGAATCCGATGACCCAACCTCCTCCCATTTCTTAGTTGCGGGGTCGTGGGTCCAGACCGAATCCACCTCCACATCGAATGTAAGGTTGTTCAGGGCTGTAGTCCTGTTCTTGTTGGACAGGGATGGGAAGCCGACGAGGTTCCAACCCGGGTGGAGCGCAATACTCTGGTTTTCTATTGGCCTGTAACCAGTATAATAAAACTTGACGCCACCTGGCTTGGTGATGTTTATCCAGAACCCCATAATATGGTCAATGTTGTCCATATCGTTGAGATGCTGGGCTCTCGTGGTGAAGTTACTCTTCCAGTGGTCACCCAGATCACTCGCATTATACCACTGAACAGCCCTGTAATAACCTGTTATGGAGGATAGAACAGCCCCAACATCAGTGTCGGACTGAATGAGGGGCATCGAAATTAGGTTCCAGCCCTCATGGAGGAACATGAAAATCCGGACGGGGTCCATAAGGGGGTATTCGTCATAGGAATCGTCATCTATATAATAGGGAGTGTCCCCAATGCCGTCGGGGCCCGGCTCGAACTGTCCCGGGCCCGAGTAGTTGTCGAAGCCGTCGTAATCGCTCCAGTAGTTGCC
>CP070726.1:954308-958392 GCA_020350865.1 Thermoplasmata archaeon | reverse complement strand
GGTCCATAACCTGAGAATCCTCGATCCGCTCCGATTTTTGTTCTTCTCAGAAGATTCATATGAATCATGTGTCATTATTTTCTTCACCTTCATGACCACGATATTACCCCTTCGTACGGTATAAAATTATCTATTCCTCCTCTTTCAAGGAAGGCAAAAAGTCAGGTGCCACTCCCTCCACATAGTACTTGGCCCATGAGTAGTACGAGAGCGCATACAGGGTAAGGGCTATTCCCAAAATCCCTATCATCAGACTGATCCCGAACACCACACTTGAGAGCATGGAGGCAACAGGGACCACGAATACGGCGAAGAAAGCCCATGTCCAGGCGACACTGACCCTCCACAGCCTGTAATCAGAGGTTATGCCTACCCACCATATCAGGAACATGGCCGTGGTCACGTATATCACATATTCACCAGGTGCCCTGAGAACGTAAAAGAAAACCGCAAGGGTGAGTATCATGAGAAAAATGTATCTTGTGGAGCTGTTCAGCTCCCGGTCGGCAGAGCCTCCGTTCGTCGAGGAAAGCACCCTTTTCTCCATGCGCTTCATGTGGAGGTTCATTCTTTCCATCCTCTCGTAGAGCTCCTGGAGGTCGCCTCTTATGCCGCCGACCTCTGCGAAGGCGGGCTCCAGTCTGGAATAGATCTCCCTTTCGAAGGTGGTATCGAAGAGTCTGCCGTAGATGATCACATGCCTGGCCATGACAAATCCGCCGAACAGGGCTCCCAGCCCTATCACAAGCAGAAAAAAATAGAAAGTGAAGTGCTCGAGGTCGAATTCACCGGTTAGACCCTGAAGCACCTCCGGATAGGAGATGTATATCATATAAATGGAAGCCACCACAACACAGAATATGCCGATTATGTTCAGTTCCCCTTTCTGTCTCATCTCCTCCCGCCACAGGGAGTACACCTCGTCCTCGGGTGTCTCCTCTTCCACCTCCTTGTATCCCTCCATATCAGCCAGTCTCTCGGCGCAGAACAGACACTGGCCGGAGAACAGCTCCCTCCCGCAATTCGGACACAAATTGAAATTGTTCTCCCCTTCCTTGGGAATTTCGGGCTCTTCCTCCTCACCGGTATGGGGTTCCTCATCCTCAAATGGCAGGGGCTCTTCTTCCCCTTCACCTGGCAAAGGCTCCTCTTCTAATTGTACCTTCTCATCCTTGGCGGGGAATTCTTCCACCGATTCACCGAGCGAAGTCAGATCCTCGATTAATTTGTCGATTTCGGGTTCTGTTGGTTCGTCATTCGTATATTGGGGGGATTCGGGCTTCTCAGGCTCTTCCTTTTCTTGGTCTTTGGGTGATAGGGTCTTTTTCCTCAATTCTTTCTTTTTTGCCATCCTTTCAGGACACCTTACCTGTTATTCTCATTTAAGTTTTTCCTCTTTTCTGATATGCCATTGCCCTTTTAAACTTACACATCCAGTTGTACATTCCCTTTATTTCCATTCTATGGGTGTGAACCGGATTCCCATCACGCTTTCCGCTCACGGATCTCCTTTATGGTGAAGTATATATACAGCAGGACCGCTATGAGAAAGATGTATATTGCCGTATTCTTCATTCCCCGAAGCAGCAGCCTGTTGAATTCGATTTCTTCCGAGTACATTCCATGAGATTCATAATCCTCAATAAAGTAGTTGCCGACCCCTTTGAGGACCACTGGTTTGCCGTTAACAGTGACAGCCTCGCTGTACACGGCACTTTCGTTGATGACCCATGAATCCTCCTTGGGATTGAAATCTCCTTTTGTTGTGATGTTGTCCCCCTCCACATCGTGCACCCTGTGGACCACCGGCATCTGCTCGTTGGGTGCCGAGAACATGATGATGTCCCCCTCATCTGGCTCCGAGTACTGGGTCATGAGGACCATGTCCCCCTTGCTGAACGTCGGGGCCATGCTGTCGGAGGTTATAACGGTAAAGTACACGAAGTTGTTCAGCAGGAGCAGGACGATGAGGAAGAGTATGACCAGGGGTAAAAATGCCCTGGCCAATTTGGGCTTGAAGACCAGGGTCCTCAGATGCCTCAGGTACGCTGCTTTATGGTATTTCCTCCTTTTGTAGGCCCGCAACATCTCCCTTTTGTGCGCATAATGGCCTAACTTATGCCTTCTGCCGTTTTTAAGGATAAAAATAATAAATAAAAAAAAGAGAGACATGATTAACCATGCCACGAACAAGGTGATGCTAAACATCGTTATACCCTATGTTGAGATAGTATAAAGGGTGGAAGATTTAAGGTTTGCGGATGGTTTTTTCCTAGTTTCAGGTACCAGGCTACTCGTAGGTCAATACGGTCCAGCCTGCCGCTCCACCGGATGCATTGATGTAGATGATGGTGCTCGCGGTCTCTGTCCATGTGAGCGTGACGTTCACGTTCACACCTGTGTGACAGGAGATGCAGGCCTCGTTGGCTGTGCCGACCTTTGAATGGGTATCGTCGGTGGTGGCGTTGTTGTACATCTCGTAGTGCGGCTCTGTGCTGGCATTGCCTGTGAACTCAGTGGCCACGCTGGAGTGACAGCCCGAATCCGTGCATGTGGGTATTGTTATGTTGGTGTGACCAAAGGTCGTGGGTGCCGCACGGGCGTGGCAGCTGCTGCAGTTCAGGGTCTGGTGGTATGCCGTTGAAGGGCCGCCGTTCCCGGCACCGGTATGACACCGGCCACAGTCCACGTCGTCCGAACCGTCCCAAGTCCCATCGTACTTCCAGTCGTGGGAGCCTGGTACATAGGCCGACATTGCGAATGGCAATATCATAAATCCTATGGCCAATATCGCAACGCCGAGTAGCATTGTTCGTCTTTTCATGCGTTTCTCCCCTATATTGTTCCGTACCTCAATAGCCACTTTGTTCAATCATTTAAGGGGTTAAGGTACCGCTTGGCCCCATGTATGCCGGTCTGAATATATATATCTTTCGTAGCATATGAGACGAAACTCGCCAAAAATCCAGGTGTTCGTATAAATCAGGTATAATAAAAGTGTATTGAACCGTTTTTATGCCTACTATTTTTCGATTTTAGCAGCCGATAAGGTGCGGTTTATCTCCTTCAGCCTCTCTTTTAATGCCTGTTCCTTTGTTTTTGCCTCGTTTTTGGATATTTTTTCCGCTCTAAAATCCCTCCTTATCTCGAGAATTTCGTTTCCTATCCGGTTTTTCTCCAGGGCGAGCGCCTCCCTCTCGGCTTCCGTCATCGGTTTGATAATCGTTGCGGTTTTTCCAGGTCGAGTGACAATAATTATGAGCAGGATTATGATCACGATTACGAGCGCTCCGATAATGACGAAGGGGAGAAGGTCGGGAGATAAGAATGGGTCATCTTCTCCATTTTCATCCACCTCCACATCCGTGCTTATCTTCACCGATATCCATTCAAAATCGAGGTTTGCATTGGACGTCATCACCCTCCTGTCATCCCTGTAGGACTCGTTCAGCAGGCCTGCGGTATAGGCAATCCGCCATCCCTCAGGTGCGATGATGGTGAGATTGTTGTCCACTGTAAATTGATCATTTTCGTTTATATCCTTGTACATCCACAGGTCCCTTTTGAACTCGAAATAATACTGCCTCTGGGAGGGTAGTGACAGGGGCTGTGCATCGAAAGTGAAACTTGTGGTCACGTTAGAGGTGGTATCAAAGGCGCTGCCCGTCAAATTGAACACCACAAGGGATGCGTTCTGCTTGATCACCGCACTTTCGTCCATGACTATCAAGGGTGTTTCTTCGAAATAATCGTTGTACGATGCTATGAACGAGTCAGCCTCGTTTCCATCCAGGTATCCATCACTGTTGCCGAACTGTCTGTCAAGCTGTGCCCTGATCATGCCCGTCTCATTGCCGGAGTATGTCTTGGTCTTTACAAGCTTGAAGTGGCTTACATCCGTCATTTCAAGGGAGATTTCCCTGGAGACTGCAGCCCTGCAGTTACTGGTAGCCAAAACAAGAATGCACATGATTGAGAAGATAACAAGTATGGATAGTATGCCTGTGCAGCCTTTCCTTAAAAACAATTTACTCTCCCCATGTATATACCTTTGAATGGGAATCGGTAACACTTTGGTATTCGC
>CP070726.1:951594-954208 GCA_020350865.1 Thermoplasmata archaeon | reverse complement strand
GACACCCTGCTCTTCCACCTAACAAGGCTGAACCACATGTCAACCTCATGTGTGGGCTGCGGAATGTGTGAGCAGGCCTGTCCCAGTGAAATTGCGCTTTTACGGTTCTATAAAACCGCAGGATACAAGGCCCAGAAGCTCTTCGAATACGTGCCCGGAAGAAGCCTGGATGAACCGCTGCCCCTGCTCACATTCAGAGAGGATGAGCTTGAGCCGAGGTGAATTCATTACAGAAAGGAGGACTTGATATGGCCAAAGCAGTGAAAAAGAAGGCTGAAAAAGCATCAGAGGAAAATAAGATTCCCATCTACATCATGGGGAAGCGATACCTGGTACCTGACAACCTCACCATAATGAAGGCCATGGAGTTTGCGGGTCTGAGATTCATCCGTGGCTGCGGTTGCAGGGGTGGTTTCTGCGGAGCATGCGGAACGGTGTACCGCACCAAGGGGGACTACAAACTCAAGGCAGGGCTGGCCTGTCAATCTGTTGTGGAAGAGGACATGTACCTCACCCAGATGCCGTTCTTTCCTGCCAACAAGGCCGTATACGACCTGGAAGCCCTCAAACCCACGGCAGAAGAGGTTATCCGCCTCTATCCAGAGATATTCAGATGTGTGAGCTGCAACACTTGTACCAAGATATGCCCCCAGGAAATCGAGGTAATGAATTACGTCAACGCCGCCCTTCGAGGCGATATTTCAAAGACCGCGGACCTGTCCTTCGACTGCATCATGTGCGGACTGTGTGCGGCAAGATGTCCAGCAGAAATAGTGCAGTACAATGTGGCCATACTGTGCAGGAGGCTCTATGCCAGGCACATAGCCCCGAAAGCAGGGCATCTGCAGGAAAGGGTGAAAGAAATCGAGGATAGCACATACGATGCCGCAATTGAGAAACTCATTTCTGCCGATGAGAAGACCCTAAGGAAGCTCTATAACGAAAGGGATATCGAGCCCGCTTGAAAAGGAGGAGAGAGTATGTACAGCCAAGAGATGATAGAGTCCATGAAGCTCGTCGAGGAGACGAGAGGGCAACGAAGAAAGGAAGAAATGCCTCTTCTTTCACCAGAGAAGAAAAAAGAGCTCCTAGCACAATTCCATCCAGATTTTCGGCCTGACACCACACGAAAGATGAAGGTCGGGGCCAGCAAGGGTAAGATGGTATATAAAGAATATGCGGATCTTTTCGAGGCCTACAGCCCCATAAATCCCAAAAAGTTCCCCCTTTCGGATATCGATTTCGATGTGGATGTGCTCATCATCGGGGGAGGTGGGGCTGGTGCAGCCGCCGCACTTACGGCCCAGGAGCAGGGAGCCACAGTGCTTGTGGCCACAAAACTACGCATGGGCGATGCCAACACCATGATGGCCCAGGGCGGCATTCAGGCTGCAGACAAGTCAAATGATTCACCAGACACCCATTATCTGGATGTTATGGGCGGGGGAGGCTTTCACAACGACCCCGCACTGGTGAGCGCCTTGGTCATGGACGCCCCGAAGGTGATACAATGGCTGGAAAACCTGGGTGTGATGTTCGACAAGGAAAATGACGGTACCATGGTCACCATTCATGGAGGGGGCACATCCCGCAAGAGAATGCACTCGTGCCGGGATTACACAGGCGGGGAGATAATGAAGACCCTAAGGGATGAGGTGCTCAACAGGGGTATCGAAACCATGGAATTTTCCCCGGCAATAGAGCTCCTCTCGCATGACGGCAAGATCACAGGCGCTATCCTCTACAACCTGGAAACCGAGGAGTACATCATCGCCAGGGCAAAAACCGTTATTCTGGCCACTGGGGGCTCGGGAAGACTGCACATCCAGAACTTTCCAACCACCAACCACTACGGGGCCACGGCGGATGGTCTGGTTTTGGCATATCGGGCCGGGGCAGGATTGGCATTCATGGACACTGTCCAGTACCACCCCACTGGTGCTGCATTCCCAGAGCAGATCGTGGGATTGCTGATTACCGAGAAAATGCGGAGTTTAGGGGCCCAACTCTTGAACAGGGAGGGCAAAAGGTTCATCTATGAACTGGAAACACGGGACGTGGAGAGCGCCGCCATCATCAGGGAATGTTCAGAGAAAGGCATGGGTGTTGCCACACCAAGCGGCATGACTGGTGTTTGGCTGGACTCACCGCTGATAGAGGAAATTCACGGAAAGGGCACCATAAGAAAACGCCTCCCAGCCATGTACAGGCAGTTCGCCCGTTTCGAAATAGATATGGCAGAGGTGCCAATATTAGTGTATCCCACTCAGCACTACCAGAACGGCGGGATTGCAATCAAAGATTCAGGGGAGACAGATGTGCCCAATCTCTACGCTGCCGGTGAGAACTCGGGGGGGGTCCACGGCAGAAACAGGCTCATGGGAAACTCCCTTCTCGATATTTTGGTCTTCGGAAGAAGGGCCGGGGCGAGCGCTGCCCAAAAAGCCAAAAAGATTAAGCCGGGAAAGCTGACATTGGATCGTGTGAAGAAATATCATTCGACCCTGAAAAAGGCCGGTATAAAGGAGGATGCACATTCTCCCATGATACTACCTGACTACCGCCGAAAGGAGACCCGTGCAAGGCATGTGGGTGTCTTCGAGCCCGGGCTGAG
>CP070726.1:946656-951494 GCA_020350865.1 Thermoplasmata archaeon | reverse complement strand
CGATTTCTGCCAGCCTTTGTATCAATTCCTTCCTCTCTTCCTGACCCATGATGCGGTCATCTGTCATGGCGGCAACGTGGAAGCTGACATTCGCCTCCAAAAGATACTCTACGGCACGAAAGGGCAGCTCGAATGCTTCGGTTGCAGCTCCCGTTCTTTTCTCGAAGCCCTCTGGATTCCCCGCCTTCAGGGACACCCTGATATGGGGTTTTTCGAACCTGGCTATATCCCTGGCATAGCCTTTATCGGCACCGAAAAGAATGCCGTTGGTCTCCAGCACGAACAGGTCAAACTCCGATGCCTCCACCCGGGCAAGGAGCCCCAGGAGATGGCGCTTCCCGAGAGTGGGCTCTGCCCCAGATATCCTCATCTTTCTAACCTTAAATTTAAGAGCTGTTTTTTTCAGGTTCTCGAAGGCCTCCTCCGCAGAGCAGAACGACCCGAACTTTTCCGGAAAATCCCTTGACCAGTCAACCCAGCAGTAGCAGCATCGAAGACAGCAGCCCACCGTGTAACCGGTGGCAATCCCGCCGTAAACCCCTGTTGCATAGAAGTCCGTGTATTTTCTCGCATCCTCTCTGCATACGATTTTTTCTGTCTCCTCCGCCAGCTTTAAAGGGTCACAGGGCTCAAAGTTCTCGGAAAGAAGTCGGGGGTAGGATTTCATATGTTCAGTATAATGAATCTCCACGTTTTTAAATGCTAGGCCCATGAAAAATCCCTCATAACCACCATTTCTTGGGCAATTTTTGGGTGTAAATGGTATCTGAATGGTGCTTACCCACCAATATTTATATATAGGCATCATTATAAGATACAAGGAAATGCATTGGCTCTTCCTTTCGCAAGGCACCTAAATGATGCAACAGGGTGAATGAGATGAGGGGAGAAGAGGTAAGGTTTCGGAAAAAGCCCTCTGCACCTGCGGTATATTGGGCAGGATTGATACTGGTACTGATCCTCGCAGCGTGTCCCATCAGCTCAGCTTCGGCTTTAATTCCCTTGCCGGGGAGCCAAGAAGGGGTGGACAATGGAGATCCAGACATCCATGATGGACTGTCCCAAACGGGTGCCCTCCAGCCTTCCCTTTCCATCCGACTTAAAGCAGCAAAGTTCGACCCCATGGTAGAGAACCCGGGAATTTCATCGAAGATGACCTATGACATCGAAAGTGGCTATTATATCATTCAATGCGCAGGACCCATTCAGCCCCACTGGGGGAGGGATATCAGGGCCGAGGGGGTCCAGATTCTGGGTTACATTCCGGACTATGCCTACCTGGTCTTCATGGATGGGGATGCAAAAGAGGGTTTGGAAGAACTTCCGTTCATCAGATGGGTGGGGGGTTATCACCCTGGATACAAGTTTGAAAGTAAGCTGGCGGAAAAGGAGGGGGAACTGGAGCTCAACGTTTTGGTATTCGGAAACAGGGAAGGGAACGTTGCTTTGGTGAGAAATCAATTGGCAGGGATGGGTGCGGTGATTGTGAGAGACGGCAAGCTCAATAACATCATTCGGGTGAGAATAGATTCCTCAAAAATAGATGATATCGCCTTCATACCTGAAGTGGAATGGATGGAGGAATATGCGGCCCCAAGAGCCTATATGAACAACGTCAGGGCGTTTACCGGGGCGAATATGGTGCGCATAAACGGCTTCAACGGCTCTGGCATTGTGGGGGAGGTAAAAGACGACGGCATAGATTTGGACCATCCGGATTTTGCCGGTCAGATAATCGGCACCGATGGCAACCCCCCGGACGGGGACCACGGCACAGCCACATTCGGTATCGTGTTTTCAAGCGGGGAAAATGAAGGCACCGCCATGGGCATGATGCCCGGGGGAAAAGGAGTGTTCTGCGAATGGGATGAGGACAGGGTGGATTCGGTGGCCAAACTCAAGAACTACTGGGGCGGTGTTTTTCAGAGCAACAGCTGGAGCTCAGGTGCCCTGGACAGCGAATACAAACTGATCACCCGGAAGAACGATGAGGCGGTCTTTGATTACGACATCACAATGCTTTACGCTGCCGGTAACAGTGATTACGGTGTTTACTCCGAATCACTCACCGAGGATTCGGTGGCCAAAAACGTCATCTGTGTGGGGGCCTTGAGGCACTATGACAACACCGATAGAACGGACGATAGGTGGGTCAATACTGGGCCGGATGCCACACCGAGTCAGGGTCCCGCATCAGACGGGAGAATCAAGCCTGACATCTCGGGACCTTTCGACGACACATTCACCACCGACAGTGTGGACGGTGATGGTGAGAACGGTTACAACAACCACGGCGTTGATACGCGCTACGGTACTGACATTCCGGAAGATCCAACTGGCAACTACTATCCGGATTTCGGCGGAACAAGCTGCGCCACCCCCGTGGTTGCAGGGGCTGTGGGCCTCCTTTACCAGATGTACAAGGAGAACCACTTCGGCAACAATCCGGAAGGCGATATACCCCATGCCTCTACTGTGAAAGCCATTCTGATTGCGGATGCCTACCAGTACGACTTCTCTCAGGCGAACAGGTATCAGCAGGGCTGGGGGGGTGTTGACATAGCCAATGTGTACAGCATCGGGCAGGAGCATGTCATCATTGATGAGCCTCAACCGCTCAAAACTGGTGAAAGCACCGTATACTCCGTGATCCCCACAGGGGACGGCCCTTTAAAGATAACCCTGGTTTGGACGGATGTTCCCAGTACGACTTCATCCGCACAGCATCTCATCAACAACCTGGATTTGAAGGTCACTGATCCGGACGGCTACGAGTACTGGGGCAACCGCGGTCTGACGTCCTCGAAATGGTCCATTACTGGCGGTAGTGCGGATACAAAGAACAATGTGGAGAACGTCTTTATCGAGAACCCGACATCGGGCAATTGGACCGTGGAGATCATCGGACAGCACATCCCTTTCGACGGTTATGAGGCCACAACCGACGATGACCAGATATATTCCCTTGTGGCCTCCAATGCGGTACAGAAGGTGGCCATCAACATAAGCAACCCCTCACCGGGGGAGTTCGTAAGCGATTTTACTACGATTTCGGGGACTGCCTTTGATGAGGCGATACACATTGAGGTGAAGATCGGCAGCGGACAGTGGAATGTTGCCACTGGGACTCTGGTCTGGTCGTACACCTGGGACACACAAAGCTTACCCGACGGTGAGTACACCATCTACGCAAGGGCCTTCAACGGGGTTTCCTATTCGCACATGGAGCATGTAACGGTTTTTGTGGACAACTCCCCTCCAGCAACAGCCATCACCGTCGGGCTGCCGAATTACTACGACGACCCCATATATTATGTTGTGAATTCAACCCAGTTCACTGTTAATGCGGACGACGGTGCTGGAAGCGGGGTGGATTACATCTGGCATACCATCTTATATGAAACCCAGGTTGTTGAGGCCACCTCCGGTGGTACCTTCGACCTCCACTGGGGCGAGGGAAACTATACTGTTCAGTACTACAGTGCTGACATCAATGGCAATGTGAACGGGACCTTCACACTTTACGCTTATGTGGATTCAAGTCCCCCGAAAACGGATATGTTCATAGGCCATCCAAAGCACCGCGGTGTGGATTCCGATTTTTGGAATGTGACCATCGATACACTGTTTGACTTATCGGATGTTGCGGATGCAAGCACATTTGATTTCACCTGGTACTTCATCGACGAGGATTTCTATGTCGGCACCAACTTCACCCTGAAGAATTACTTCGCAGGCCCGCATACCATTACCTGGGGGAGTGCCGATGTCTTTGGTCATAACGAGACAGGCAATGCGGAAACAGTTGTCCTGGACAGGACCCCTCCCTCAACAGATTTCGAATTCGGGCAGCCCAAGTACCGTCTTTCCGAATGGTATGTATCCAATACAACCGTCTTCTCATTCGATTCGTACGACGATTACGCAGGGCTGAACTACACTTGGCACACCGTTGACGGGGAGTTCTCCACGGGAGCGAGCCTCACGCTGGAGGGCTATGAAGACGGCCCCCATCTATTGGAATGGGGTGCCGTGGACCATCTCGGTATCAACAAGACAGAGAACTCGCACACCTTCTATCTCGATTCGCATCCCCCCACATCCGACCTGAGCATCCAAGAGCCCAAGTTCCGGGCCGAAGAGGGCCATTTCTGGAATGTCACTCCCGCCACCTTCTTTAGGCTGTCTGCGTTCGACGAGCTTGCAGGCGTGCGGGAGAGCGGGATATGGTATACCATAGATGGCGTCTACTACGAGGAGGAGCAGTTCAGGCTGGATAATCTTTTGGACGGGGAGCACCACATCACATGGGGGAGCATCGATAACCTGGCACAGAACGAATCCGCCCATACGATCACAGTTAAATTGGACTCGTCTCCCCCCGAAACGGCATTGATTTTGGGAGAACCGAAATACCGCGCCCATGAAGACCACGAGTGGAATGTGTCAAAGACGACTTCCTTCTCACTTGCTGCAAACGATTCACACGCCGGGGTTGCTTCAACCTGGTGCACCATCGACGGGAGGAACTTCCAGGGGACATTCTTCAATCTGAGTGACTGGGAGGAGGGCTACCACACCATCACCTGGGGCAGTGTTGACAATCTCGGAAACGAGGAGGATACCCGCAGCGCCAGTTTCTATATGAACACCGTATTGCCATCCACAACCCTTCACCTTGGGCAGCCAAAATACAAAAAGGAAGGTTCGGATCACTGGAACATTACCGAAGAAACCCCGTTCACGCTGGAGGCTACAACCCCCCATACCGCAAACGATTTTGTATGGTACACCATCGATTCCCAATATCATGAGGGCACCGCCTTCACTCTGTCAGG
>CP070726.1:937828-946556 GCA_020350865.1 Thermoplasmata archaeon | reverse complement strand
TGTAGTTGGTCTTGATATCCCTGTTCATTTTAAGATGACCTGAGATGTAAGCCGTGACAAGGATGACAGGTATGCTTATGGGTGTGACCAGGAGTATAATTTCCAGTGACGGGATCATTCTCGTGATGAAGTCGAGCATGAGAAGTCGTAGGTATTTCTGATATTTTACCTGTTCGGGTGGGTGAAAACTCCGAAAATATAATCTATCTCCCACCTGCTTTCCGAGCCGTGGTCTCAAGGAGCATCATGGTAACCCAGCTCAGAAGACAGGAACGATGGCTGAGAGCCTCCCGGGAATGGATTCTCGAGGAGATTGTAGGGGGCGCCAAAGCAATCGGCACCGCCCTGGATGTCGGCTGTGGTCCCGGTTTTTCTATGGAAGAGCTGAGTGAAAAATACAACATCCGGGGTGTGGGCATGGACGTTGACCGAAAGATGCTGCTATCCGCAAAGGTCAGGGACCTTGAGACGGTGCAGGCAGATGCGCATTTCCAACCCTTTAAAGACGGAGGATTCGAACTGGTGCACTGCACCTTCACCCTGATGTGGCTTTCTGATCCCGTGGCTGCCCTGAAGGAAATGCACCGCCTCTCCTCGCAGTGGGTCATCTGTTTTGCCGAGCCCGATTACGGTGCCCGGGTGGACCACCCCGCAGAACTGGAGGGACTGGGAGGGGGTATTGCCGATTCCATCATAAGGGACGGGGGCGACCCGTTCTGCGGGCGGAAACTGCGCAAGTACTTCTCTGAAGCGGGATTGGCTGCGCGAATCGGGGTCATGGATTCCGTTTGGTCCCTAGAACAGCTCAGTGCAGAATTCAGGGACGAATGGGATTTTCTCCGGTCATCCAATGCCGCACCGCCCGATGAAATCGCACGTTTGGAGGGGAAGGCAAAAGAAGCGATGGAGGAAGGGACAAGACTCCAGTTCACACCCGTTTTCTATGCTGCGGCAATGGTTTGAATGCTGTTCAACCCGAGGACAGCTTGTCCATACACATGTAATCCCCTGCAGCCCAGGAAAGGGGACAGCCGCCCCCGCAGACATCCAGAAGTGCACAGGATGAGCATCCGTCCGGCGCGTAACTGCGGGAACGGATCTTCTCGCACAGTTCATGGTGCCAGATATCCTCCCAGCCATCGGAAAGCATGTTTCCGAGGGTTTCGTAGTAACTCTGACACGGTAACACATCGCCGTTTGGCTCCACTGCCAGGTTTATCATGCACGCCGTGCACTGTCTTATACCCAGGCCCATGTTCACGGGATTGAGCTCGCAGTACGGTGTGGGTGTGTACCATATAAGGGAGATCCCCTTCTCCCGGGCCGTGTTCATTGCCTCATCGAGTACGGGCTGCAGTTCGTCCAGTGTTACTGCATCGGCCTCCTTTCCCAAGCCCGCCCTGATGAGACCGTTGAAGGCGGTGTTTCTGAGGCCTAAACCCGCAAGGAAGTTCATAGTATCCCCAATCCCGGATATGTTGCGGCGCAGAACAGAGGTGTTAGTCACCAGGTAAAGGTCCGCTGACACCGCGTTTTTAAGGCCCGATACCGTCTCCTGCCTGGCCCCTTCGAAACCGACTATCTCATCATGGGTTTCGGGATTGAAGGATTCCACTGTTATCTGCACGTGATCAAGGCCCGCTTGAACCAGACCATCCAGATAGCCCTTGTCTGCGAGCTTTCTCCCGTTGGTAATCAATCCCGTAATCTGGCCCTTGGCCTCGGCATAGGCAATGAGCTCCGGGAGATCATCCCTTAAGGTTGGCTCCCCTCCCGTGAACACCACATGTGGGACACCCGCATCCCACAGCCTGTCCAATATCTTCTTCCAGTCCTGCGTCGTTAACTCCTTCTTGATTCTTTCAGGCTCGTTGTAGCAGTGGCCGCACTTGTTCTGGCAGCGGTATGTTATTGCCAGGTCCATGCGGTAGGGGGAAGAGAGCACCATCTTCCCGTTGCTAATGGGCTGGATGCCGATGCTGCCCGTGACCTTTTCATCCTCGTTGATGAGCCCTATAAAATTCCTCTTGAATGCCTTGAAATCATCCTTCATCTTCTCCCTTGTGGCGCCCCTGTAAAGGGACCTCATATGCTTGACAACCTCGTCATCCGAAAGTCCCTCCAGGTAGAATCGCGTGTATGATAGGGCGGTGCCGTTGAGGTATATCAGCTTCGAGGAGTCCACTATCAGCACACCGTCTTTTCCCGTATCGGACCTCAGATGAAACCTGTGCGCTCCCAGCTCCCCCTCGGGGAGGTAATGGCGGATAAGGGGCCCGGCCTCCTTTTTCGAGCGCTTCTTGAACAGCATCACCTGCCACCCCCCGCACAGGCGCAGGCACATGCACAGGCGCAGGCACAACTGGAGCCGCCACCCGAGGAGCCGCCGGAGAAGCTGCTCCCGCTCGATGTCCTCACGGGAGGAGGGTTGGTGATCTTGGTGATGCCCTGGGTCAGGGATTCGACATCTGATACGAGGCCGCGGCTCACGTTCTCCACCTGTGTGACGTACCCCTCTGCCATATCGCGGATGCTGAACCCGTTATCTTTTGAGGTACCGGATGACGATCCAGAACGGTCAAAACTGTCAGCGATATGGTCCATAAGATCGTATGTATGCATCCGCTTATCGAAATCGTCAAGCAGCAGCCATTCGTACTGCTCCTCCACTTTTTTCTGGAACACCGAAGGTGTATTGGCTGCCTTCACCTGGGCCCATGCCTTGTCCACGATCTTCTTGTAGTACTTCTTTGTTGCTTCGTAATCGAATCCTTTCAGCTTTAACATGGTGCTTCTTATCAGCCTGGTGAGCGCTTTTTCCAGTCCCTTCTTCGAAACCTCACCGTTCTTGCCAATTGCCTTTACAAAGTTCTCCTCGTATAGACGCAGTTTCTGTCTGGACAGCACCTTCAATCTCAAGGGAAACTGGGATACGATTTCCATCCTGTTCTTCCTGATCAGGCCGAAGAGAATCATTGTTGCCACCTTATCCAGGGGCCTTTCCAGGACAATGGCCGCCTCCACGGCCGTGAGGTCCCTTCGCGGCCCCGCACCAAGCACAGACAATACGGGATCGAAGTAGTCCATCTTGCGCTTCTTCTCGGCTCTCAAAAGGTAGAATATCACGACAACGATCAAAACGGGTATCCAGATGGGGGAGAGGATGCACGCGAAGGCACAGAGGGATGCCATAAAATCGGCAATGCGCTCCATCAGGGAAATGGTGTAGTACTTGTCCACTGCATCCTTTGTAAAGGAGATCCCCGCATCGGCATCGCCCCTCTCGCAGGCATCGGGGTAAACACTGTAGTAGTGCCATCGGGCTATGTACCTGCCCTCCGTCTCATTGTATTCCAGCGAATCGTAGGGATGGCCCTTCAGGTACCGGATGGTTTCGGTGCTGTTGAGCCTGGGAGGCAGATTAACGGTGATATGGATGGCCTGTGTGGGGCCTATTTGAAAATTGGCATCGAACCACGTGGGGCGGAACTGAATGCCCGCATTACCCGGGTTCTTCTCGTCCTCGTACACCATGTGCGGATTGTTTATCTTGAACCAGACCGAGAACTCCTTGCCTTCATCTTTATACTCGATTCTCTCCCGGGCATTGTAGCCCAGTTCCACGGCAACACCGATACTGACGTAGGGCGATTTGCGTATCTCGCTTGGCAGGTATATCTGGTCATCCACGTATATTCTGGCCTCGGCGGAGCTCAGGTTCTAGTACCAGTTCGGCAGACCGATGTCCACCCCGTCCATCTTCCTGTAGTTTATGAAGGTTATGTTGTACTCTATGTCAATGGAGCCGTCCTCGATTATCGTTATCTCCACGCTCTCGTTTATAACCCTGAAGGAGTAATCGTACGACTGTGCCGAGGTTGTCTCAGTAAAACCATGCGGTGCAAAGGCCGAGATGAAAAACAGAGAAGTGATAACGGAAGTCCAAAACAGGTATTTCCAACTCACCATTTGGGCTCCTCCTCCAGCTGGTAGACCCCCTGGCAGTACGGACAGGACATGACCACGGCCCCGTCCGCCATCTTCACGTCCTTTTCCTTCAGCGGATTGCCGCATCCCCTGCAGTTGAATCTCTCCATTCGCACATCCCCGCTCACACCCACATGAATGTCCTGTGATACGAGGCGGGGTCGGCTGATCCTGGCCTTTTCCAGCCTGTACGCGAAAAAGAACAGGACGCAGGCTATTGCAATGAAGCCCACCCCCATGAGGGCATATCTCGGACCCAGGCCGGATGCGAGCAGGTAGATGAAGCCAAAGAAGAGAAAGAACAGCCCCAATCCTCCTAGTATGTACTTCATCAGACCCATGGTTCCGAATGAGACGGATGAATAAAAAACCTTTCGGAATGATGAGGGCGATTTGTAGCTTGGATTCGTGCAAAGTTGCGTGTCCCTTTGGATATGGAGACCCAATCCCTTAAATACGGCACTTTTCATACTCGGTTTCCGTGGTTCCTTGAAGAACAATATCTACAGTGTGGTGGCAATGGGCGTCATGCTATTAGCAGTGCAGCTCATCGCCGTTTCCATCGCACCCATATACAGCACCACGCAGTCGGAGGCCATGGGGGGCAGGGAGACCATAGAGAACCCCGGTTTCGCCTTCCTGTACCTGGGCGTCATACTGGCTTTCACGTTCGCCATCCTGTGGATTGCCAAGAAGAAGAAGGAGAAGTTCATAAAAATCCTGATTCTGGCGGCCATCTTCATGACCATGACCTATCTTTTCATTCCATTGACCATAGCCGCCCTGTACCCCTCAGGAGGAGGAGGGTGGGAGATCAATGATATAGGACACGATGTGTTCATCCTCAATGCAGGGGATATCGACGATGACGGTGTGGTGGAGGTCATAGCCGGGTGCTCGGACAACAGGGTGAGAGTCTACGAGAGCGAGAACCACACCCTGGAGTGGGAGAGCGCTGAATTTGGCTCAAATATAAGTCAGATTTTGGTGGGTGATGTGGATTTTGACGGCACCCAGGATGTGGTTGTGTTCAGCCAGGGTATCACCGTTTATAATGGCACCAGTAAATCCGAAAAGTGGAGTTATGCCGCCACAAATATCTCCACAGGGGCCTTACTCCCCGTCGATGAAATTGGCAAGGCCCTATTGGCCGGCACCAGCGATGGAAAGGTTATGATCTTAGCCAACGATACAATTATTTTCGAGTATGATCTTTCCACAGTGCTAAACAACATAACATTTCTCCAGGCATGTTATGATGAGGTTACCGAGAACATCACGGTCATTGCGGCAGATACATCAACAATCGTTGTCTTTAACGCAAGGACTCTTGCCCCTGAGATAGACCTCGAAATCACGGAGCTCGAGGAGGTCAGAGCCTTGACAGTTTACCAGGATCCAAACGGCGAGGACTACATCATAGCCGCGGATGGAGAAAGGTGCTACGTCTACAACCTCACAAGTGAAACATATGAAAGGAAGGGGCCGAAGCTCCGTGATATCAGGGCGGTGTACCTCGAGGACTACTCCATCCCCGATTTCGATGATGACGTGCCCGATGTTATCGTTCTGGGGGAGGACACCATCTATATCATCCCGGACCTGGTCAAGGACGAGAAGGGGTACTACTACCTCTCTTTCAGGTACGACCTGAACACCATCCTGTCCGCGGACCTTGACGGGGATGGCTCCAAGGAGCTGCTGCTCGGAAACGAGGACGGCTACAAACACACGACCATCGTGTTCTCCGAGGGCCCCAACCTCCTGATACCCTTTGTCATCGCCATTGTCACCGCTTTTTCCCTCACCATGCTGGTTCATAAATTTCCGGAGTGGTACGTGGTGGACGTTGTGGGAATCGTCATGGCCATCGGCGCCACCGTTATTCTGGGGGTGACCTTCAGCATACTGCCCGCCATCGTTCTGCTGATAGTGCTTGCCGTCTACGACGCCATTTCCGTGTACAAGACGAAGCACATGATCAGCCTGGCCGACAGCGTCATAGAGCTCAACCTTCCGGTGCTTTTAGTGGTCCCCAAGACGCTCTCCTACTCCTACAGAAAGGAGAAGCCGCGCCTCAAAGAGCAGCTGGATTCCGGGGAGGAGCGGGAGGCCATGTTCATGGGTCTCGGCGATATTGTGATCCCCGGCCTTCTGGCGGTATCCGCCCTGGCCTTCCTCCCAGCAACGCAGAGCGGCGTGGGAATCACAGGCAACATCCTGGTGGCCTTCGGCACCATGATAGGCATTCTTTTCGGATTCTCCATTTTGATGAGGTTCGTGATGAAGGGAAATCCCCAGGCCGGCCTGCCCCTGCTCAATTCCGGGGCTGTCATCGGGTACATGCTGGCGTACCTCATCGTGTTCGGGGATTTCGGTTTCGGTTTCAATCTCAACTTCTAGTAAGAGGCGGTGTTATGAGAATACTGGCCATTGCCGATGTGCACGGCTCCAACGAGGCGAGGAAAAGGGTCAATGCCCAGATTATGGAGTACACCCCCTATGTTGTTGTGGTGTGCGGGGACCTCACCCAGTTCGGGCCCCCGGAATGGGCCGAGGATTTCTTGAACAGTATCGCCCTCAAGACCCTGGCCATACCAGGGAACCTGGACCCGAAAGGCGTAATTGAGGCTATAGAGAACAGCCCGGCAATACCTCTTCACGGTGCAAAGGTGGAGCTGGAAGGGTACACGTTCGTCGGCTTCGGGGGCTCCAATCCCACACCCATGGACACGCCCTTCGAGGTTCCGGAGGAGGAGATATTCGAGGCCCTGTAGGATGTCATGGTTTAGGCATCCATCCTGGTGAGCCATGCGCCTGCCCAGGGACACCTGGACAGCACCGCCACACTGGAGAAGCTGGGCAGCCAGGCCGTTTCATGGATAGTCTCAGAGTTCAAACCGCCCCTGGTCATCTCAGGCCACATACACGAGGCAAGGGGTGTGGAAAAGGAAGGTGCAACCACCTATGTCAATCCCGGGCCCGCGTCCCAGGGATACGCCGCAATTATAGACGTGGAAGGAAAAGAGGTGAAGGTGGAGCTGATAAGAAATTGATTTTCCATATTCCATAACCCAGACCTTTTCACCCCCTCCAGGCACACCCAAAACTATTTAATCCAGTGTTACATGACAAAAGACCACAGAAATAGTAAAAAACCAGTACAGATTGGTGGTTTCAATGCAGGAGAAAATCGAGAAGATCATCGACGAGCAGATAAGGCCCGGCCTTCAGATGGACGGGGGAGACATCGAACTCGTGGGAGTGGATGACGACGGCACCGTGAAGGTCCGGTTGAAGGGAGCATGCGGTGGCTGCCCCATGTCCCAGCTCACCCTCACAATGGGTGTGGAAAAGAGGCTGAAAGAGGCCATACCCGAGGAAAAGGGTGTAGTGGCCGTACCATAGTTTTTTTTTATTTATGGGAATCAGGCGTAATTTTCCGGGTTATTTTCTCTTTTTGCTCGATACGAGCCATACCCAACCTTTAAATGATATTAAGGCTTTTCACTGAGCGAAGCGGCATTTAAAAGGTGATTGAAACCATATTGTTTGGAGGTGGATTGGGATGAGCAGCATATTTCCGCCGTGTCCGCAGTGCGTGGATGGCATTCTACTGCCATTTTCCAGGGGCCAGGACCTCTTCGAGCTCTGGAAATGCAGCAAGTGCGGACATACCATATACAAGAAGTAGGACATCATACCTTTTTTAATCCATTTTTACCTGTTACGTTGGAAGTATCAACCAGCTTTATATTTTGACTTTTGGAAGGTGAACAACAAGAAAGTTGAAATTTTCATCCTGCCATTGAAAAAAATCGATAACCTGATAAGGCAGATATTTTATATGTGATACGCATGTTGCTGAGGCTCCGGATTGCCGATATTGGGGATGCAAAGAAGGTCCTGCCCAATTACTTCGATATTTCCGAAGGGCGCAGGACGGCATCGTACCTTAAAAGCAAGCAGGTTTCTGTGGACACGGATTTCGGGGAGAGTGAAGATAAGCTGTGGGGAGCCCATTCCGAAGCTGTAAAGAGGATGCGGAGTGATGAACTGGCAGAGGCTCCGAAGACCTCTCTTCTCGATTTGAAACTGAAACTGGCAAGGCATATGCTGCTCTCGTGCGAGCTGTGCGAGAGGCGGTGTGCCAAGGACAGGATGAGGGGCGATCCGGGGCACTGCGGAGTTCTCCAGTCCAGGATATCCACCGAGTTCCTCCACTGGGGCGAGGAGCCGGAACTAGTTCCATCCCACACCATCTTCTTTTCGGGCTGCACGTTCAACTGCGCCTTCTGCCAGAACTGGGACATCAGCCAGAACCCGAAGAGCGGGGACATCAAGTCTCCGGGAAGGGTGGCCGAGATCATAGAGAGACGCGCCGATTCCGCCAGGAACGTCAACTGGGTGGGAGGGGACCCCACATCCAACCTCCCCTTTATCCTGGAGGCGCTCACGGAATGCAGTGTCAACATACCCCAGGTGTGGAACTCCAACATGTACCTCACAGAGGAATCCATGAGCCTGCTGGACGGGGTGATCGATCTGTACCTGACTGATTTCAAGTACGGCAACAGCCGGTGCGCAAAGCGCCTGTCCAACGTGAAGGACTACTGGGACATCATCACAAGAAACCACGCAATTGCAAGAGCCCAGTGCGAGATGATCATCAGGCATCTCGTTTTGCCCGGGCACTTCGAATGCTGCTCCAAGCCCGCACACCCTCCAGGTTCTCCGCGAT
>CP070726.1:933348-937728 GCA_020350865.1 Thermoplasmata archaeon | reverse complement strand
TCTCTCTCTTTTACCCTCTTTTATCTCTTCTGTCTTTGCCTATCAATACGGTTTAGCACCACTACTTATTGCTTTTTCTTTCCCTTCTTTTTCTGAACGCCAACCTTGGGACATATGCCCTCAACTGCGCATTCCTCGCATCTCGCCTTCCTACCCGTGCACACCGCCCTTCCGTGGTCAATGAGCAGGTAAGTGAAATGCCCCCATATGTCCCTGGGCACCAAAACCATCAGGTCCTGCTCAATTTTTTTCGGGTCCTGGTTTTTTGAAAGGCCCATCCTCTGGCTCAGCCTTTTCACATGCGTATCCACAGCGATGCCGTCCTGGATGCCGAAGGCGTTGTAGAGCACGATATTGGCAGTCTTCCTGGCGACGCCGGGGAGCCTCAGAAGCTCGCCCATGGAATCGGGCACCTGACCTCCGAAATCCTCCACAAGCATGTTTGCCGCACCCTTCAGGTTCTTGGCTTTCTGCCTGAAAAATCCTGTCTTCCTGATGTCATCCTGAAGTTCTTCTTCGTCTGCCCTTGCATAATCCTCAGGGCTCTTGTACTTCCTGAAAAGATCCTTTGTGACCTGATTGACCATGATGTCCGTGCACTGGGCCGACAGCATCACCGCCACAAGGAGCTCCAATGGATTTGAGAATTTGAGGGCGATTCTGGCATCAGTGTACTCCTTTTCCAAGAGTCGGATAATCTTCAGAGTCCTTTTTTCCTTTTCCCTTTGTTTCTTGCCCGCCATGAGCATGGAATGGAGGTTGAGCAATAAAAAGAATCTGGTGAAAAGAAAAATTAAGGCGCCCGCCTGAAAACCGGGCGAAGGAATTACTTACCCAGCCTACTTCTCCCCCCGTCCTTGAACATGTCCTCCCGCCAGCTGATCACCTTGAACTTCTTGTAGAACTCCTCGACCTTGTTCCGGAACTTGTCAGGGGGGGATAACGCCCTCGCACTCACTGCCGAAATGCTCGCAGTCATAGCAAGTGCACATCACAACTCATATGCTCTATGGAAGGGAAAAAGATTGCGGTGGGGAAGGCACCCCTTTGAGGCTGAATCAATGTTCTGGGATAGGGCGGCTGTTTAAATTACCTCTTATTGAACATCAACAATATTGAATGAAACCATCTCGAGCCCCACTCCATTGAGATCGAAGTTGGAAGTGCTCAAGATCATTGATGATACCTGCGGGAAGTTATCCCTAATTTCCTCCAAGGGTGTATGGGCACAGGTATTCCTCACATGCCCTTCTATGATGTTCATGGCTATGTCATTGATTTCCTTATCCGACTTCCCTAAGAGATTTGCTGCAGCCAAATCTAGAATTCTTGGATCACTGGATATTCTAACGACAGAATTTGCTTTCAGAGAAATGCTTGCTTTTATATTCCGCGTATCCACCCTGACATTATTCAATGCAATTCTTAATGAACGGGCGTCCAGCGGCATGAATGTGAAATCCTCCAGAAAGGGTATAATGAATTTAGCTCCGCCGGTTATTATCAGGTAACCTTTCCTTGTCCTCATCTGTTTCTTACCGAATACCACCATTGCCTTGTTCGGGGGCACTTTCTTGTATCTTTTTGCATAAATCAATATCGTAACCATAAATGCAATAACTATATTTCCGATAGCTATCAATGCCACCTCACTACCATCTGATGCCATGGTATTACCTTCCCTCTCTCGTTTTTTTCCTATGACTTTGATACCGTAGCAACGATTGCTATAACGCCGCATCAAATGTCGGCGGATACTTTATCATTCCCGAAACCCCTTCCAACGCCCCCTCCTTGATTTCAAGCACCATGAACGCCTCATCGGGCACCTCGAACGGAGCCTCCAGACCCTTTGCCCTTGCAGAGGAAAATCCAAATCTGGGGTAGTATTCCGGGTGGCCGATCAGCACCACGACCTCATGACCGAAACGCTCGCACTCCTTCAAGCCTTGCCTGACAAGTTCTGTTCCGATTCCCTGCCTCTGGAATTCGGGCAAAACAGCCATTGGGGCCAGGCTCAGTACTCTGACAAACCCCAATTCGGTTTCAATGGCTATCGGACTGAACAGTATATGTCCAACAACCTTTCCCTCCTTCACAGCCACCAGGGACAATTCAGGGATGAAGTCATCGGATTCCCTCAGTGCATCAACCAGATATGCCTCGTTCTCCCGCCCAAAGGCCAGTTCATTGACCTCAAAAATTGCCTGTCTGTCTTCTTCGGTCTCTGCGCGGATTTCGAGCATGTAATTCATCCCCCCCTATAATTTATCCTTCAGCCTCCTCACTTTCCTCCTGAAATTGAAAAGGAGGATCATGCTAATCAAATACAGAACCATGATGGTTATTATGAACAAACCCGTAACATATATGTTCCTGAACAGCTCCAAACCATATACGAATATAAAAGACGCAAACAGCACGATAAGAACTATTAAAGCACCGATATAGATCTTCTTCACCAATCTGATATAATTTGCGAGATGCTCGATTTCCTTATCCATCAATATGGCTTCCTTCTCCTCCAATTTTATCGCTCCAGTCCGGTTGATCCTTTTGACCATCGTGTTGTTCGTTTATTACCGTTTCGCTCTTATCAGCCCTATCCAAAAATAGTTAATCCCCAAAGTCGATTATCCCATAAGTGAGGAGGAGAGAGTAATGACTGTTTATTCGTATTCCAGAATATCCACATTCGAAAACTGCCCGCTGCAGTACAAGCTCCAGTACATCGATAAGATAACCACGGAGGAGGAGGGCGTCGAGGCCTTCATGGGCTCCAGGGTCCACGAGACCCTGGAGAAGCTGTATGCCGACCTTATCCTCTCCAGGATGAACACTGTAGAGGAGCTTATCGAATACTACAACGAAAAATGGAAGGAGGAGTGGCACGAAGAGGTTTTTATCAACAAGGAGAACATGACGAAGGAGGATTACAGGAAGGCGGGTGAGAAGGCCATCAGGGACTATTATGCCACATATCATCCCTTCGATCGGGCCAAAACCCTGTGGACCGAAAGAATGGTGACGTTCTCCCTGGGGGACGAGGACCATAGATTGAAGGGTGTTGTGGACAGGCTGGATAAAACACCGGAAGGTGTGCTGGAGATACACGACTACAAGGCGTCCCAAAGGATGCCCACACAGGAAAAAATGGACAGGGACAGGCAGCTGGCCCTGTACCAGATTGCCGTTCTTGAGGCCTATCCAGATACCGAGAATGTGGAGCTTGTCTGGCATTACGTTCTTTTCGATGACGAGCTGCGCTCTTCCCGCACAAAAAAACAGCTGGAAGAGCTGAAGGTGGAGTACATTGAACTCATCGACGAAATCGAAGATGAGAAGGTTTTTCCACCCAAAGAAACCGCCCTATGCGACTGGTGCGGATACTGGGAGCACTGCCCTGCCAAGAAGCATCTCATCAAGATAGAGGAGATGCCCGCCGAGGAGAGGAAGAAGGAGAAGGGCTATGTGTGCGTGGACAGGTACGTGGAGCTCAAGGAGCAGGTTTCCCATATGGCTGATGAAATCGAGGATGTGAAGGAGCAGCTCATCAACTATGCAAAAGAGAACGATGTGGAGGTGGTGAGGGGCACCAAAAAAAGGGCCAGGGTCTCCATCAGGACAGAGACAAGGCTGCCCTCCAAATCCGCAGATGAGGAGGCCTACGAGGAGATGGTCCATCAGGTCAGAGAAGCCGGGATGTGGGACAGCGAATCCACCCTCAACACGAGAAAGCTGGCCAGGGACCTGGAGTCGGGCAACCTTCCCGAAGCACTGGCCAAACAGCTGAAGGATAAAGTATACGAGGAAAAAACCAGCCGCATCTATCTCTCCAACCTGAAGGAAGGGGACGAGCCGGATGAATAAATAGTGTCCCTCAATCCCTTTTTCGAAAAAATCGGGTCAGATAGCCGCGATTATGCGAGGAAGGGTTGGGATCAAGGGACATACATACATTAATAATAAGCCCCTCTTAAAGTTTGCGATTGATTCCTATATATACCTAGATTTTCTGAAAAAAACGGACCATTTGCAATTCTTCACTATTGAACTTTTACAAGATCGGGAGGAGGAAGGTTACTTAAAGGCGGTGGCATGGATGGAATACCGTGAAGCTGCCTTGTTAATTGGTCTTTCAAATCGCTCGAGACCCAGCCGATCCCCTGCACATTGTTGTACCAGTAGCCTTCGAGGCTGGTCAGGGGCTCTGTCAGCATATTCACAACCTTCTGTGAATGGAGCGAACGCACTGAAATATCTGCCCTAGTACTCCCCGCTTCCGAGTTCCGCAACTGCTCGAATTGATTTGAAAGGTTATTGCATTCGTTTTGTTTTGGTTTTATATAAAAACTATTGATAAATAGAATTCCCCCTATT
>CP070726.1:929740-933248 GCA_020350865.1 Thermoplasmata archaeon | reverse complement strand
TGTCGGTTGAGGCATTCAGATCACCTGCAGCCAGCGCATGTCCCCAGTAGTTCGTGTCTGTGTTGTACGGTAGGTTAACATCCATATCCGAGTTATAATACGTCCCTGAAAGCGAACTACCACCGTACTTGATGTAGATATCCTTGTTGAAACCGGCCACTATGGCGTCGTCAATTCCGTCGTTGTTGAAATCCCCAGCACCCACTGAATAACCGTAGTAGCTGTATGTCGCGGTCCCGGGCGAGATAGTGACATCAGGGGAGGTATCATCGCTGTTTATCGGTCCCAGGAAGATGTAGGCGCACCCCGAATCTGTGCCGTTGTAATCGCTGTTCTTCGCACCCACAAGCACATCGGCCTTGTTATCGCCGTTGAAATCGCCCACTGCCACGGAAAAACCGACCTGGTCACCGTTGGCGGTGGCGTTGCCGCTCTCCAGCTTGTAGGTGACGATATTGGGATCTATTTTTACAGGATACGCTGCATCATCCAGCCATTCTGAAGGGCAGCGAAGCGTGAGCCAGTTTTGCTCACTTTCTTCATAGATGTATTCACACTGGACCATGTTCCCGTCTGCATCCACTGCAACGGGAGCTTTGAGGGTGTAAACCACCTTTTCCTCGAAAAGGAAGTCCATGTCGGAGGGGGTGACCAGGCTTCCTTCATTTTCCACGCCGTCGGTGAGGATCATCAGCCCTTCATTGTATTCGATGGGCATTTCCAGCAACAGATATTTTGTTCCGTCAAAAGATTCCGATCCCAGGATTCTGTGCTCGATTATAATATTCTCCTTAAGGGAGCCCTCTGAGAAGAGATACTCGACCGACACATCCGCACCTAAATAGACGTTCTCCCACAATGCCCTGGAGGAATCCACAGTCAGCCCTCCTGCATTCAGTGATGCAATGGATATTCCTTCCCCGGTTTCGTCCTCCCATTTAAGCTCACCCGGTAATTGCCATGCCAGAAAATAACCCTCTTTTGTTTCGAACATCACCTTGGCTGAGTCTTCATCGAAGTACACGTTGAAATCCCGGTGATACTTCACATCGTACCCCATGCTTGAGCCGTCCACAACCACCCCCCTCGTGGGTCCGTAAATTTCGCCTTCGTAATCGGAATAATCCGCCTCGCTTCTCTCCCAGTCGGTGGCCATGAAATAGACGGCGAAGGTATCATTTGCGGGGTCGAGATTGATATCGTTCCAGGTCAGTCCAATCTCCATTCGGGATGTATCCAAACCCACCGAGACCTCCACCGTGTTCATCTGTTCCCAGTTCCATTCGAGGGAGTTTGCGCCTCTCCATTCGTAGTATGCCTGGCTGATTATGGTGTTGTACCTGCCTCGAACCTCGATAAGGTAATCAGCGGTCATTGGGAGCCCCCCGCCTCGGTATCCCGGACCGGGAATAGTGTCCAAGAATACGTAAACAACATCTTCTCCTGTCTTTGGTTCCTCTGGCAACTCCGGTGGTCCGGATGGTAGAGGTCCTTCCCTTCCCACGGACTCTGTAACAAAGGCATCATTGCGATAAGGCACCTCCACGCCTCCTGCGATTTCACCTTCCATTTTCAGAAAGAATGCTGTACCGTCATCCATCATGGATACACCGTATTTTGCGATGTCCAACTCGGAACGGGTCACCTCTGAGTCAGTGTCGTTTCTGACGGTCTTTCCAAGCCAGTCTGCAAAGGCTCCATCGATTGTGATGTTGTAGGGTATGTTTATGAGGTAGGTGATCTCGTAACGTCCTTGCTGGGGTTCATCCCTGCTCAGGGCCACCGTGCCTCGGTTTATGGTAACATCGCGGTTGTTAAGAATCCGAAATCCTACGCTGTTTTCGGGCTGGGCATTTCCCACACCCACCTCTAAATAGAGTGTTCTTTCGGCCTCCTCATTTATCGTGTAACTGCCCTGCAAATCGGCTATCCCGCCTACCAAGGTGCCACTGGCTATCTCGGTGTCACCATCCATCAATCTTATTTCACTTACATCCCCATCCTCACCTTTGCCGAGCCTGGTGAGTCTGATCCCTTCCAATGTGATGTCGGCATTATGAGCTTTCAGCTTAAATTCCATTAACTGGTTCCCAGTGCCGGAGATAACATCCCCTGCCACACCCCGTTGTGTTACTGCCAAAACGCCTTCCTCGTTGCTTATTTGCGTATCGGAGAAATCCTCGAATCCGTCCCAGCTCTGCATGTAGAACAGCACATCCACCACATCATTTTTATTCAGATTCAACGATGTATACGGTAATTTTGCTTCCAACTGAGAACCAGAAACGGCTGTGCTAATCCTGCCCCCTATTCTTCTCCAATTGTTCCAATCCTGCGTATCGGATGTGTATTCAAATAGGTTCCTTTTCACCAATCTTCCGTCTTGGCCGTATACCTCAACCATGTAGTCGGCTCCAATGCCCTTTATGAAAAAGCCGGTAGTATGCTCCTGATCGGTGTCGATAAATATGTAGGCACTATCCACATGTCTTTTACCTCCGGCCTCCCCTGCCAGCATCTCCCCCTCCACCTCCAAATAGAAGGACAGCTCCACATATCTGGAATCTATGCGGTAATCCACAATGTTGACATTTCGATTGAACTGTGGAACTTCCTGGGAATCTGTGATGCTGGGCACGTCTATCCAATCCCCGAATTTTCCATCTACATTGATGGTGTCTGGGGTCTCATGAGTCAGAAATATGAAATAGGGCGCGATAATCAACAATGACACAACCAACGGTACCAAAATCAGTCTCAACCTTGCACCTCTTCCTTCCGCGAACCTCTGATCCCTGGCCAGGCCGTTTGTGATGCCGTTCCCGTTCGTGATCCCGTTTGTCACGCCTCTCCTCAGGGCCCTCAGGCCGTTGGTCAAGCCATTGGTGAGCCCGTTTGTTAGGCCATTGGTCAATCCCCGTTTTACCCTCTTCAAACCGTTTGTCAGGCCGTTTGTGAGCCCGTTCGTTAGGCCATTTGTAAGACCATTTGTCAGACCTCGTCTACCTCTCTCCAGGCCATTTGTAAGACCATTTGTCAAGCCAACCGCCCTTAGGGCATCGCTCCTCACCTCGGCCTCCAGACCGAGGGCCTCTATCTCTTCTTCTTCCGCTACTTCGGGTACGACCTCCTCCTCGATCAGCTCCTCCTCTTCCTCAAATTCTATATCGCATTCCGGGCATTTGACGTCTGTAATATCGACCGTTGCTCCACAGGCCGGGCACTCGAAGGTTTCGAGGATCTCCTCTTCTTCTATTTCGAAAACATCGGGTTCCTCGATTTCCACCTCCTCCTCGAAGGCGGCTCCGCATGTCGGGCAGATGGTTTCATCCTCTGCAACGAGGGAACCGCAATCTGGACACTCGAACTTCACGGCTTCTTCGACGAGCTCTCCTTCCTCTCCGATCTGCTCCCCCACAAGGCTCTCCAGCTCATGCTCGAGTTCATCCAAAGCCAACTCAGTGGTCAGGGGAGGAGCCGAAACAGCCGCTTTCTCTTCCATCTTTGC
>CP070726.1:926310-929640 GCA_020350865.1 Thermoplasmata archaeon | reverse complement strand
CCGCTGGCTTGACCTCCAAAGAAAAAAATGGGTCAAAAAGAAACTCGGTCAAGCCTGCTCCCTCGGCGGGTGTTATGTCATGTTTGCACTGCATTTGATGCTTTATTATTTCCTCCCTTAAGATAAACCCGACCTCCAAGAAAGAACCCAAGGTCCTGTAAGCTACCGGAACATAGTGCAGGTTCCTCCTGGTATCCCCAATTAATATAGCACAGAAGTGATCTGGTTTTAAAACTCTGAAGCACTCCCTATCTACATCCTTCATCTCCTCAGCGAATTCCTTTATCGAGTGCACATTTGACAGATCCCCCTCGATCCTCTCCTTCGAATAAGGAATAATACTGGCATATGGAGGATGCGTAGCTATGAGGTCGATGCTCTCCGTCTCTATCTTGTCCAGGTTCCTCGCATCCCCGACATAGGTCTTCTGGGTGGTCTTGGGAATGGAGTTATCAATGGTCTCATAGGAGAAGTTCAGCCTGTCCCTTGAGAGCATCACCGAATTCCTGTTGATGTCCACCCCTATTCCATGCCTTCCGGTCAATTTGCACTCCACTAGGGTGGTCCCCGACCCGCACATCTGGTCCAGCACAGTATCTTCGGGCTGCGAGTACCTCAGAATCAGGTTCCTAGGGATCTCGAGGGCCCAATTTCCCCTGTAATTGCCCTTGTGGGTGGCCCAGTTGCCGCGCTTGGGGAAGGACCAGGTGGTGAATATTTGTAGTCTGAAATCGGTAGGTTGGAAGGATTTGATATTATGAGGGAGTCCGATAGGAATTTTCACCTGTCTTTTGCCCAGGCGATCAGAGAAGGTAACATAGGAGTGGGATTTGGAAAAGGAGAGGAAGTCTTGGGTTGTGACTTCCTGCATGGACTGGAGCTTGGGGTTGGCTGGCACAGCCGATCATAATATGGGTGGGGAGTATAAAGATAGTGATATTTTAGTTATAAGTTGGTTATAAGATGTTGTAAGTATCCATCACATGAATTTCATATACAATCTTCGGGTGATATCACCCGTATTTGGCATGCCATCCATAACCCTCATTTGGCGGTGGATTTGTTGGATATCTCACGGATTTGGCATGCCGTTTGCGGGTGATGGTAGTGATGGTTTTTGGAGGAGCATTGGTACACTGGCTGGTCCCTTTTAATCCTTGATTTGGGGGGCTTTTTGGACCGCGCAGATGGGGTTTGTGTGTTGTTTTTAAGCGGGGGAGCTGCCATCTGCGGGGGATGGGGGCGATTTTGGGGCCCCTGCGGGGGATTGAAAGGGTTGTATCCTTTCCTAAATTTTTCTTTTCTGAACAACCGAAGAAAAAGACCGGAAAGAAAAAAGGGAGTCACAGGGGGATTTCTCCCCCAGGATATTTGTCAGGAATTTATTAAAGGGGTTTAAAAGGGCAGAGCCCTTTGGGAAATTGGATATAAAAAACAGATAGCCTGCACCAGACCTAGCGAAATCTTCAACGTTTTGTCCTCGAAAGTACCCATTCTCTGAAAAATATGTCCCTTATTTGACCATTGTCATCGAGAATTCCCTTGTTTTTCAGCATCTGCAAGGATTTTTCAACATGTGACTGGGATTTTAATTTATATTTCTCTATGAAATCCGGAGAGTAAGTATATCCACCTTCATTTGCAATCCCCACGAGCAGGGCCCTTTGATTTCTGCTTCTAAGTTCATCCCAAATATGTTCAAAGGCAAAGGATTGTTGATGGATGATATTCTGTATAGCTGCATCGATGACAGATATATCTTTTGGGGATTCTGTTATGAACCATATCTCGTGGCAGAGGTATTGAGTGAAATATGGATGACCTTGAGTAAGACTAAGTATCTTATCGATCAGCTCATTTGAAATTTTTCCACCTGTCATCTTGAACTTGCTTTGGATAAAAGGAACAAACTCTTCCTTTTGAATCGGGCCTAGTGATAACGGCCTGGCAAATTTGAAAAATGCACGTGATTTTTCTTCGAACATCTGGCGAAGCAGGTGTTCCTTGCTCCCAGCAAAAACGTATGAAACATTTTTATGATGTTGGAACCTTGACCTCATAAGTTTTTCAATATTTAGGCCGTTTAACATCGCGATTTCCTGAAATTCATCGAATATCATCACAATCTGTGTTTTCTTTTCCTTTGCCACCTTTTCTGCGAAGTCGAAAATTTCAACCAGTTCCTCTTCATCATAGGTTTTTTTTGTCGAAAGATCCAATGTGATCTTGCCGTCTGTCGAAATGATTACTTTTGGTTTCAGATTTATGAAGAAATCCCTTACTGCATTCTTTATCTTATCTAAATTGGTGTAGGATGCATTGATAACGTTATTCGCCATCTGTATGGCAAGATCCTCCTTTGTGGTGATCCCGTATAGATCTATATAAACAGGTATCATCTTCTTGGCTTTCTGATCGATGAACTCTATAAGAAGAGATGTTTTGCCAAGGCGCCTTTGCGAGTACAAAATAATGCTCTTTCCACTGGACAGTTCTTTGTAAAGAATTTCTATTTCTTCCTTTCTATCAACGAAATCCTCACCCGTCACTACGACGCCGTATTTGAATGGATTGTGGGCCATCATTATACTTATAGGTATACAAATATATATACCTTTTGGTATAATACCTCTTGGTATAATAGACATCAATAATAAGGTGGAAATTGAAAATATCCTTTCTCGTCAAAATACGCGCATGTGATATTCGGGATTCCAGTCCGCTTCTCTAAACATTTTGCATAAAGTTGGAGTTGGTTAATCACGTTCCCGCTCTCGTCCGGCTTGTAGTCAAGAAGGTGTATGCAGTTCCCTCTGACCTGTATCACGTCTATGTGCCCTGTGAGGGGTTTTTCGAATCCTGACTCGGATTCTGTTAGGTAAACAGGAACTTCCACGGCTACAGTTGCGGAATCGTTTACTAAGAAGAACTCCTCCACCTTCTGGTGCCTCTCAGATTTGGTCTTGGCAAGTTCCAATGCCAAGTCCGTCATCCTTGATGCCGGGCTGTCCTTTACTGATCTGACAGTAGGTTTCGGTAGGGTGATTTCGTTTGCCAGGGTTGAGCAGCGCAGGATGTCTTTGGACTGGAAGAGGTAATCCTTGGGATCTTTGAGCACTGAATTTATGTACTGTTTTAATTGCGGGAACTGCTTACCTTTAATGTTCAGTTTGAGGGTGTGTACTTTGAAGAGGTGGGGCTGCGGGTGAAAGAGGCGGCGGGTTTTTATGGTTTGGTTGGGGTCGAGAGTGTACTTCTTTCTGAGCTTTGTGAAAGGGATCTCGTCTCCATACCGACGGATCCAACTGTTTAGAGTGGAGATAGGAACCT
>CP070726.1:922707-926210 GCA_020350865.1 Thermoplasmata archaeon | reverse complement strand
ATATTTGCCCCTGTGCCCAGGGCGTCTCCCATGTCCCGGCAGAGGGTTCTGATATATGTTCCCGCCTCGCAGCCCACCCTGAACAGAACGAGCCTCTTGTCAAATTCCAGGGGCTCAAGATAGTATATCTCCCTTATCCTCAGTTCACGTTTCACGGCGGAGCGGAGGGGCGGAAACTGGTATATCTTGCCCGTGAACTCGCTGAACACATCCTGGATTCTTGACTTTGGAACGTCCCCGTGCAGGCGCATGATGCCTACGTACTCCTTTCCCCCCACAAGCAGGCTGCGCAGGGCATTTGTGGCCCTTCCCAGTGCTACGGGGAGAAGGCCTGTTACGTGGGGATCCAGTGTACCTCCGTGGCCCGCTTTCTTGATCTGGAGAATATCCCTGACCCATGCTGAAACCTGATGGCTCGTGGGTCCTGCCGGTTTGTCCAGAAGGACAACACCCGATTCAATAAGCTCCGATATGCCCCGCTCACCGGGAGGCGTGCCGAACTTGCTGGATGTCAGTGCCCGGGCCTTGATCAGCCGCTTTTTCTTGATTTTCTCCTGGGGCAGCATGGCTACACCTTGAGATGGTCCAAAATGAGTGCAAGAATCTCGTCAGGTGCTATATTGGAGGTGTCGATGACAAGGTCGTAGATCTCCCTGTTGTCGTACTCGATGTCGTAGATGGCCCTGTACCTCTCCCTCTCGCATTGCTCCCTTCCCCTTATGCGCTCCACTATATCCTTTGGATCCTCATGCTCCCTTTCGGCAATCCTCCTGGCCCTCTCCTCAAGCGAGGCCTCGAGCCATATCTTAAAGGATGGGATCTTGTGCGTTCTCATCATCACCCCGGCGAGCCTGCCCTCAAGTATCATATCGCCTTTGCGGGCCAGCTCCACAGTCCTTTTGTCTATGGAGAGGTCTATGCTGTGGTCTTTTGCGGCTGTTTCCCCGAATTCACCGAGGGTCTGTCCCTGCTCTCTGGCCTGGGCCCTGAAGAGCTCCCCAATAATCACCAGCTCTAATTTTAGTTTCTCTGCAAGCATCCTGGCAACAGTGGTCTTTCCGCTTCCCGGCGGGCCGCCGATTGTGACGATCATATTTCATGCCCCTCTTCCTTGGGCAGCGCAGCTATCTTCTCCCTGAACCTGAACAGTTTTAGGGAGCGGTACAGCACCTGGCTGAACGGAATGGACATCAACGAATACATAATTATCCAGTTGGGAAAGAAGCACACGTTGAAACCGGTAAGGGCCACCTTTTCCGCCCATGGTACAGAAACCGTGCTGACTGGCAAACGGCTTATAAAAAAGCTGAGCCAGACGAAGATTGGAATGACGAAGATCATGGTGACCGGCATCACCTTCATGGGTTGCGTGGATGCCATCATGCTCTCCCGCATGATCTCGGGTTGCTTTTCCATGAGTTTATTTACCTTTGCCTGGTTGTTGGAGAGCCTGGCATCCTTCATCTCCTTGTTGAAGTCGGCCTGTATCTTCTGGACCCTGGCAAGCTCCATCCAGTCGGTGGTGTATGTTCGAAGCAGGGTGGAGAGCGTCATGGACAGGAGGCTGGCGAAAAAGAGCGTGATTAGGGGAAAGCTGTAATCCAGGGATAAAATTGGGCTCAGTGCGGGGTCCATGGCCTGGCCCAGGCCGCGCCTGATATCCTCGTCAAACAGGAACAGCATCATGAGGAGCATGACCATCATGAGCATCATGGAGGATGAACCGCCTGCGGGCTTCTCTTCCTCTGCCATGTTTTTTGCCTCTCTCCTTTTTCATGCCTTTTCTGGGAATAACCCTTTTCTCAATATAAAGTTTGCCAATTGGGATTCGACCTCGTATGCCCCGATATGGCCGCCCAAAACCAACAGAAATGTTAATAAAAGCAAGAACATTATCATGAGCCGCGGGCCAAATGCATCCCCTCACATGCCGAGATGGCCCAGCCAGGTAAGGCGCGAGCCTGGAGTTGATCCACCAGCCAGCTCGTGGTGCTCTGCACCTCGGGAGTTCAAATCTCCCTCTCGGCGCTGTTTTCTTCTTATCCTATTTGCCAATTTTCGAAAACAGCGCCTTGCCACGAAATATGCTTTCAAATGCTTCTATCTTATTTCGTTGGCTCGGCGCAATTTCCTCATCTTCCACTCAAATCAATACGGAAATTGAAGCTATATCCAATTATAATTTGTGCAGGAGATTTGAACCAAGGGGAGACCGACAACAACATCAAGTGATGTAGAGGCTCTCCCCTGACGGTGAAAATCTCTTTTTAACATCCCCACAAACCCCCTAATAGTCAAAAAACCCCTCCAAAATAGTTATTATATCTAGACATCATATAATAAGGTACATTCGGGGATACGAAGGGGCATTGTTCATGGAGCGAATGGGGCACATATTGGCAGTTCTGTTGCTGGTTCTGACCGGCTATGGTGCACTATTGATCGTTGTCCCGTCGCCTGTTTCAGCATATACCCCCCATGACCCGATACACATTGACGGCAATGCCGATTTCACTGCGCAGGCGGCAAGCGAGGGATGGCCCGGAGATGGGAGTGAGGGTAACCCGTACATTATCGACGGGTATGAGATAAATGCTTCAACCAACAACGGCATTTTTATCACCGAAACATCTGTTTATTTTCAAATAAAAAACGTATATGTACGGGATGGAGAACCCTCATATTGTGGTATTTATTTGATTAATGCTTTCAATGGTAGGATATCAAACTGCCTTCTTGAGAATAACGATGATGGAATCTCTACAATGTATTCTGCAAATATTACAGTGGACAATTGTATAATATCTTCAAGCAAAGAAAATGACATCAGCCTTATTCAATCCCAAAATATCATCCTCACAAATAATTCCTTTGAAAGTGCGGGAATCACCATCTGGGGCTATTCCAAAGAACACTATTACTCTCACTTCATAGATGAATCTAACACAGTTCACGGGAAACCCGTGTATTACTGGTTGGACAGAGAGGGAGACACGGTTCCTCTGGGTGCAGGACAGGTAATACTAGTTAACTGTACCAATGTCAGTGTGGAGAATCAGGAGATATCAGACGTCTACTGCGGTATTGATGTGACTTATTCCTCGCACATCACTCTTATGTACAATACCATTTACGCTAATTTGGAACACAGTATACGCGTACTCGATTCCTGCAATATTACTCTTATGTTCAATACTGTTACCGCTAATGTCGAATATGGTATGAGCATACTCGATTCCAACAACATCACAATTACGAACAATACAATTACCAATAATAAATACGGGATTCACATCGAATATTCAAGAAGCATAACGGTAACAGATAACCATATAACCTCAAATACGCGTGGTATCAGCCTGTTGGGATCTTATGAAAATCATATTCAAGGAAATAATTTCTCCTCTGAAGGTATTTACTATTCGAGCAATGCTGGGGGTATCGAGCTTGAGTCATCAAATAACAATACAATTATAAACAATATTGTATCGAATAATAATTTT
>CP070726.1:915693-922607 GCA_020350865.1 Thermoplasmata archaeon | reverse complement strand
TCACGGATAATCATAGGTGAAGAAATACACGCAATCATCGGCGCTACCGGCTGCAAAATAGTCGAACCTGGTTCGATGTATGGTCTCGCTAAATAAAGAATAGCTGATCGCAACATCGTTGACCCTACCGCTTGTTGTGTAGGTATCAATTATGCTGTCTGAAGCCTGTGAGACCAAGTACACCTTGTTGTCCCAGCACCCGAACAATCTAAAGTTGTATGTTGAGTTAGGATCATAAGTGGCATCGGCAGACCAGACCAGTGGGCCAGTTACGTATCTTTGTGGAGCTCGTATAATAGGATTCCTCACTCTCGTTATCGCCCCATGTTTTACCCGAAATCACACTGAAGGGGGGGTATGTAGCCGCAACCAAATCACTATCAGATACAGCAACTGCATAGATATCATTGGGTTCCGCTCTACTCCAGCGAGGTACCTGATCGTCTAAAGTTCCCCATGTCCAATCCGTGCCTGCATCAAATTCATATACATTACTGGTGCCTTGATTTGAAGGGTCGTCCTCTCCTGCAACCACGACTATACCAACCCTGCCTATGTCAAGATTAACGATGTTGTCAGTTGTGGTATAGGACCATACCATTTGATGGAAACGTGGAACGGTGTTGTTATGGAACTCTATCCTCCTATAATTGGTGCTAACGCCGATCCAGTCTCCGTTCTCCGATATCCTGACATTGATGACAGAACCCGCCCCAGTTAAGGTCCGGGACCAAAGCAAACTGCCGGTTGATGCATTAAAGACATAGAACGTGCTGCCACTGCATGAAACTACAAATGCATCGTAATTGTCCCACTGTAGAAGTGCGTGCGGATTGGATACATCAACCGAATAGGCCGGGTAGAAACCCATATTACGGGACCACAATTTTGTTCCGTATATGTTGTACACGTGAACAGTTCCGTTGATATCGCCCACCGCCACGTATTGTGCATTTCCGGAGATCGCCACCGCATGACTGTTGCCGTAGGCCCAATATTCCGCTGTCTGTATATCATCATCGTACCATTCCAGGTTGCCGTCCCCATCAAAAAGAGACAGATTATGTGTGCTGCCGGCGGCTACGTACACTTCGCTTTGTGTCGGACTGCCATCAGAGATATCAATGCAGAGCACGTCAGAGCCCGTATCCCAACTCCATTCGTACACAAGGCCTTGAGCGCTCACGTTCGCTGGCACTACAATCATCGCCACAAGTAATATTGCGATGACCATGGAGTTCAAACCCCCACTTATCAATTTTCTTTTCTTTCTTGTCATTTACCATCCTCCTTTAGTTTTGGTGATAAAAAAATTATTCTATGACCTTGATATATTAACCTATTTTATGAAATTCTAAGAAACTCTTTTATAGTAGAAAATAGGCCATCTGATGGTAAAATACTTATATTATAAAATTATCGGTGAATAACTTCTTTTTAATAAAGAAATCCAGTCCTATTTCCACAACCAGTTTACCCACACGCCTCAGTTATTGGAATCCATTACATATGCGAACTCTCTCAAATCTCCCAAGTTCGATTCTTTCCCATCACCTATTAGAAATAATGAAATAATAACAAAAGTTATAAGGTAAAATTCTTATAATGTCATTTATGCGTACCAAGAACCTAACTAAAAACGAAAAGGATACGCTTTGGGGCCTGGTGAACCATCCGCAGCTGAATGACAAGGCCTTAGCCAAGAAAATCCACCTGAAACTCTCCACCGTAACTGCCATTCGAAGACGCCTTCGGGAGAGGGGATATTTCTCAACGGTGAACATACCTGATCTCTACAGGCTGGGCTACGAGATGCTGAGTGTTGACTACGGTGAGTTCAATGAGGCCACACCCCTGGAAAGAAGGGTAAAATACTTCAAGGAATTCGTATCAAAAGAGCCAAATGCCGTGTTTGCGGTGATGAGCAGGGCCAACGGAGTGGTGTTCAACATCGTAAATAACTATTCTGAAGCCGCCACCATCCGAGAAAGAATGGAGATTTTCTTCACATCGCATCATTTGGTAGACGAGGGAAGCTGGGGAAGGGCCATATTTCCCTTTAAGACATCTAAGTTCTGGAATTTCTTCTCTTTCCCCCCGGTGCTCAGATACGTCCATTTTCAGAAGAAGAAGATCAACGTGCCCGAATTCTCAGCCAATAAAGAAGCTGGACAGGTGAGTTTAAGCAAGAAGGAGAAAATGGTGTTGTTTGGCCTGGTGAAGTACCCGGAGGAGCCCGACAGCAATATCGCTGAGCGGTTCGGTGTCTCAAGGCAGGGGGTATCAAATATAAAGAAAAGGTTCGTTTCCGAGGGATTGCTCTCAACTCAGCGGATCATGAATTTCGATCATACGGGGTGCGAGCTGCTCGTATTCGCATACACATTCTTCGGTCCCAGGGCCCCCCTTCGGATGAGGAAAAGCGGACTTGAATACACGCAGAGCCTGGCCCCCGCCTTCGTGGGTGTCTCGAGCAATTTCGAGAACATCCTGTTTGCAGCTATAAGGGAATATTCAGAATACGAGAAGATGAGGGAGCAAATCCTATCCTTCTACAAATCCCACATGTCATTGGCAAAATCCCCGGAAATCCTGCTGTTTCCTGTAAAAGACATCTGCTACTGCAAGAAACCCACATTCCATGAGATACTTGAGAATCACTTCGTAATCCATGAAAAATAACCGTTTTGGGGATCGAGCAATCCGAATCGCCCCGGAGCATTATAAAATGAAGTCAACTTCCCTTTCCAGGAGCCTTAACTGGTTCTCCTCGAGAACGGATGGGTTCACAGGTATTATTAGAATCGAGTTGCTTACAGCCACTTGATCTCTTAGTGACTGGATCAGTCTCAGAACGGTTATGAAATTGTTGTTGGTTATAAGGTAATCTATTCCGGACAGCAGGATGACGCCCGTCTTGTCCTGGGCCAGGAACTGCTCCATGGAAAGGCTCAGCTTCTCGAGATTTTTCGGCCTTATGGTGTCCGCCTTGCCTATGTTGGAAAGCCAATATATCTTGGTCTCGCCGAAATTGTAGATTTCCCTGATTTTCTTGGGGAAGTCCCTGGTGAAGCACACGGCCGGGTAGCCCTTGGACACAGCCTCCTCGATCAAACCGTACACCGGCTCAGTGTCCTCGCTTTTCATCAGGTGCAGTCCGCCCCATTTAAGGTTATCGATGCTGAGGTACTGAACCTCACCTTCCACCTCTATCGGGACCCCAACCTCTTCTTCGGGTTCGGGCGGCGGTGCCTCCACGAGGGATGATCCGCACTTGTCACATACTGTTGCATCCTCGGGAAGCGTGGCCTGGCACATTGGACATATGATCCCCCCCTCCTCCACCGGTTCCGGTTCTTCATACTTTTCCTCCTCAACCGCCTCCTTTTCAGCATATTTCTTGCAGTGACGGCAGTACCACCTGTCGTACCTCTCCACATATTTCATGTCACTCCCACAGGTGGGGCAGGGCTTCACCTCCTCCTCTTCCGGTGGGGGCAGTTCCTCCTCTGGGGGAAATTCCTCCTCGACACCTTCCTCCTCCACAGTTCTTGTTGAGACTATGCCTATTGTGAAGTTCTCGCCTTCGGCATTCCATTCTACTATGTATCCGTCAGTGAGTTCCTCGGAAACGAAATCCAGGGATTCAGACCTGGTTTCCCGGGAAATGGATTCTTTATGCGACTCCAGCATATCAAAGAGCGTGTCGCTCAGCAAGATTTTCGTGTTTATCTTCTCGTCCACTTCCAGGTTCATCTCCTTGCGCATCTCCTGGATACGTCTGATGATCTCTTTCGAGTAGCCCTCGGATTTTATCTCTTCTGTAACCATGGTGTCAACGTATATCATCCCGCCCGAGAATTTCTCCTGGAGCACCCCCTTGGGCAGGGTTTCGGCAAAGGACACCATATTTGACATGATCCTCACCTGCTGACCCTCTATGCCGAGCGTGTATTCCCCCTTTTCTATGCCCTCTCTGATGCGCTTTGCGGACTGGTATTCAAGCAGTGCCGCAATCTTGCTGGCCCACTGCCTGAATACGGGGCCGATAACATCCATGTTCGGCCTCACCTCCAGGTCCATGCCTCCCCATTCGGAATCCACTGGTACCAGTTCAAGGGACTTCGCATTGGTCTGATTGAGGATGATGCCCTCCAAGGCATCCACGGCGTCCTCCACCTCGGATTTGTTTGCATCTATCACCACTTGGGCCACGGGCCATCGAAGTTTAATACCCGCCCTCTGTCTTGCGCTTGCCACCCGCTCCACCACTTCCCTTACAATGTCCATCTGTGCTTCCAGTTCCGGATCCACAACCTCCTCGTTGTGCTCCAAGATATTTGCCATGAAAATCGTGGTTAACTTCCCATCGAGGTTCTGGTAGATTTCTTCCGCTATATGAGGGGTGATGGGAGCCATGAGATTGGTAATAGTCAAAAGGGCCTCGTGCAACGCCTTGTACACCGAGAGCTTATCCTTGCCTTCGCCTTCAACCCATGTCCTGTCCCTGACGAGTCTGACGTACCATCGGGAAAGGTCCTCAAGAATGTAATTCTCAATTGCCCTGGTTACAGCATGCATATTGAAGCTGTCGAAAGCCTCCTTGACCTCCTTTTTCAGGTTCTCGGTCCGTGAAAGCAGCCATTTGTCCTCCGGCCTCAGGGCTTTCCTCAGGGACCGAAACGACGCCTTCTTCGGATCGAACTTGTCAAGGGTCATGTACGTTGTGGCGAAAACATACACGTTCCACAGTATATTGAGGGTTCGCTTGGCCGTTCTTATCCCGTCGTACGAGAAGGACAGGTCATCCCACGGAGCCGATGTCTTAAGAAGGTAAAGACGCAGTGTGTCCACACCGTAACTCTCGATGAGGTCCTTGGGGTCGATGACATTTCCCGCACTTATGGACATCCTCTTGCCCTGATCATCCTGGGCCCAGCCGTGCATGAGCACCGATTTGTAGGGCACCTCGTCGAAGGCAATGACCCCTGCCCCGAGCTGTGAATAGAACCAGCCCCTGGTCTGGTCGTGGGCCTCAGTGATCCACTTACAGGGCCACCACGTGTTGAATTCGAGCTTATCCATGGGGAAGCCCAGCTGGGCCCAGGCACACACCGCCGAATCGAACCAAACGTCCATCACGTCGGGGACCCGTTTCATGTCCTTGAAACATTCGGAGCAGAGCAATGTGACTGCATCAATCCATGGCCTGTGCAGGTCCATGCCCGCTTCGTAGTTGTTTCCCTCCATGAGCTGCTCCAGGGATTCAACAACCTTGATGTTTCCGCATTCGCAGACCCATATGGGCAGCGGGGTGCCCCAGTACCGCTGCCGTGAAATGCACCAGTCCCTGGCATTGGACACCCAGTCCAGCATGCGTGAGGAGCCGGCCCAGTCGGGATACCAGGATATCTCCTTCACTTCCTCCAGCATATCGTCCTTTATTTCCGTCACCTTGAGGAACCACTGATCTGTGGTGCGGTATATGATGGGGGTCTTGCATCTCCAGCAGTGCCCGTACCTGTGGGTTACCTCATCGTCGAAAAGCAAAAATCCCTTTCTCTTCAGCTCCTGGATGATGATGTGGTTTCCCCGCTTGAGGGGAATCTTCGCGTACCTTCCGGCGTCCTGGGAGAACTTGCCATCCTCGGTTACAGGACAGAAGGGCGGGATGGAGAATTCCTTCCCGATCTCAAAATCCTCGGGCCCGTGACCGGGTGCGATGTGCACAACACCCGTGTATTCAGCGGTGACAGTGTCTGAAAGGAGCACTTTATGGATCCATTCCCCGGATATCGTCTGGTGATACTTCAGCTCGCGCAGGAATGGATGATGGTATTCAAGGCCAGTGAGCTGGCTGCCCCCAAGAAGCTCGAGAATATCGTATTTCTTGGCCCCTATCAGCTGCATGACATCGTCTACCTTGTCCTCCAGGATGATCAGAGTCTCCTTCTTCTTCCCCTTCCCGAACCTGACCCTGGCATAGGTGAAGTCAGGGTTAACCGCCACAGCCAGGTTGGCAGGCAGTGTCCAGGGTGTCGTGGTCCAGATGAGTATGGACTCGTTGTCCCTTCCCTTGATGGGAAATCTTACATAAATAGAGGGATCGGTTTCGTCCCAGTATTCCACTTCCGCCTCGGCCAAAGCCGTCTGGCATCGTGGGCACCACGTGAGCACCCTCTCAGCCTGAACCAAAAGCCCCTTCTCGTGGGCCTTGGCCAGGGTCCACCATTCGGATTCTATGTATTCGTTGGTGATGGTGAAATAAGGGTTCTCCCAGTCCAGCCATACGCCCAGAGATTTGAATTCGTCCGCCATCTTCTTCTGGTGGTCCAGGGCAAATTCCCTGCATTTGTTCACAAAGACATCGATGCCCATCTCCTCTATCTGCCTCTTGTCGTCAATGTCCATGGTCTTTTCCACTTGAACTTCGATGGGAAGACCGTGCATGTCAAAGCCCGCCTGGTCCCTTACGTTGTATTTCTGCATGCGGCGGTAGCGCAGTATGGTATCCTTGAGAATCTTGTTCCATGCGGTGCCGAGATGGATGTGACCTGTGGTGTAGGGAGGACCGTCGATGAAGTAGAACTTTTCGCCATCCTTGCAGTGCTCTTTTACCTTTTCGTAGGCTCCGTTTTCCTCCCAGAGCGCCTGTACCTTTTTCTCGAGCGTGGGCGGGTCGTACTTCTTCTCGGCCTTTCGTATCATCCTAAACCCCAATGTTTTTGTTGTATTTATTCCTTTTTAGATGTCTTATGAGCGGAAGGGATATAGTAAATCTACTAATCCTTTATAATACTTAAGGAATATAAGGGTGGAAAATCGAAGATACGGGGGCAAACACTCATGAGTGCAACAGCCATTGTGGGGACCCAGTGGGGTGACGAAGGAAAAGGCAAGATAACGGATTTTTA
>CP070726.1:911136-915593 GCA_020350865.1 Thermoplasmata archaeon | reverse complement strand
TAAGCGGTGATGCAGACGGGGATGGTCTGCTGGATGTGACGGAGACCTGGACCTATCAGGTATCGGGTACAATAGGTCCCCATGATTTCGGAGAGGCAGATCCCATAGTTAATGTGGCAACTGCTTCAGGCGAGGACCTTGACGGGGACCCAGTAACCCCTGGATCGGATGACCACTCCACAGATATTCTACACCCGGCTATTGACATTACAAAGACCGCCGACAAGACCTACGCCTACTGGGGAGACACAGTAACCTACACCTTCACTGTGAGCAATGTTGGCGACTGCCCCCTCTATGATGTGACAGTGATCGACACCATCTTCGGGAATCTCACAGGATACCTGCCCGACACGACCCTGGATGTGGGTGAGACCAATACCTTCACCGTGATCTATGTCATCCCGTACGGCTCCGAGGACATCATAAATGTCGTCACAGCCACTGGAACCGACAGCCTCGGGCTCACTGTCTCGGACAGTGATGGCTGGACGGTGATTGTCATAACCCTGCCCAAGAGCGAGGTCACAGATACCAGCTTCTGCTACTTCGACCGCAACCCCGACCGCGACCTGCAGCAGTTCCGCCTCATCTTCACACAGGACCCGACCAGCCCCGGCACATACAAGTTAACGGCAAGCAACCCAGGTCAGTACTACTACAATGTCTTCTACCTTGGAAACGAGGGGGATGAGGTTACCCTTGACATTACTATCCCCTACCCGTTCGTGACACAGGGTGCGGTGCCGATACATGTCTGGAGCGGTGTTGGCTACAGTGAATGCGGCTGCTACATCCCACAAGACGAGTTGAGCGGCTTCACAATAACTGGGACCGAGACTTTAACACCCAGCGGAAATGTCGGTATATCGCTTGGAGACTACGGTGAGGACGGATTCGTGACAGTAACGGTCACAGGGCAGGTCCCGGCATCCGGCCTCGTCTATGTGACAATACACCTGGACTACGGCCTAAAGGGCACGGTGGGATATGGAAAGAACTACAATGATGACGCCATTAACCCAACCACCCTTGAGGTCCTGGTGCCCAACTACGATGATTATGTGTTTTCGGTGAGCGGTGATATGGAGGACACCCAGACCGTGGAGAACGAGAACACATTCAAGCGCAACCCGGGCTTCGGAGGTATCGTTACAGACATTACCGGGACCCCCATAGAGGGCTACACAGTGGAGGTGTACGATGCAGAAGGCAACCTCATCGGCACCGCAGTGACTGACGAGGACGGCTACTACTTCATCTACTACAAGCACAAGGGAAAGCGGGAGCAGTTCACAGTGAAATTGTTTGATGACCTAGGCAACTTGGTAGATGTAAAAGTGGTGGAGCTCAAGGCAAACAAGTTCATAGAAGTGAGCTTCATTGTCTAGCAGCCCGTATAATGCGACCAAAATACCTCGGGGCAGGCAACCCTGAGGTATCAAATCTTTTTTTTATGCAATAGAATCGATGGTCCTTACCATCTCCAGCACCAATTTATAGACACTGCACAGGGTGTGTTCATCCAATTTCTCCCAGGTGTCGGTTTCCCAGTGCCAGTTGTATATCAGGCCCTTGTCATCGGTGGCCAGGATGCTTATTGCCTTGTGATTTCTCACTAGGCAGGGCAGTGTGTTTGTAGGGTAGATTTTGCTGATGAATCCTTTCGCCCCTACCAGGGCGGTCCGACTGGATTTTCGGGCGATTTCCTCGAGTTCTTCTGAGCATGAAAACGCCTTGACCAATCCCTCCCCTTTCGTGTAACTGACGGTGCCCTTTCCCACATTGTCGATATTGATGAAATAGGCATCCCCGAGTTCCTTTCCATGCTTCTCCAAAAACCGCATCATGCCAATAGCGCCCACCTCCTCGCATCCCGTGGACAGGAACCAGACCTCAGTATTCTTTGGAGGATGTGCAGTCAGGGTTTCCCCGAGCGCCAGCATAACCCCTGTTCCGGAAGCGTTGTCGTTTGCCCCGCACACCGGTTCATAGACCAATTCCCTGTGAACCAGGACAAATACCGATACGAGAAGGTAGAGAGCAAGGGGACCTGTGAGCACAGGTAGGATTCCTCCCGAACCCAAGAAGAGCTCAAGTCCCAGCATGACCGGAATCATGAAGGCGGAAAAAATCATCATAACGATGCTTATACGGAAATATCTGATATACCTTGGATCAAACGACATGCTCGGTTTGGATGTATCGTGGTGGGTCACGATGATGATTCTCTCCCTTGCTGGCTCTCTGGTGCTTAACTTTCCTACAACGTTTGCGCTCTTTTTCTTCGGGAAGAACCTGGAAATTGTTTCAATGGTGTTTATTTCTGTGAAGAAGAAGATGGCCCCTATTATGGATAACAGAACACCGATTAAAGGGTGGTATAGAAAAACGATAAAGGACAGGAATATAATGAAATTCGGAAATGCATAGTACCAGGAAAAAGTGGAAGGCGAATAAAAGTCCTCCTTCCACACCTCCATTCCCTGCTTACTCAGTGTGGAATGTATGTATCGTGCAGCCCTCTCCTCCCCTTCCGTGGTGGGGCCTCTCGGCCCGATGTCCTCTGCCAGGGCCCTCACATACTCCATGATTGATTGCATTATGCTTGAATCGCTCATTTCAAGGCCAGATAGATGTGAGACATTATAAAGGTGTATTTTCCCTAAGGACAGCCTCTGCCCGGTTAACATTAAATAAGTCGTGCCCCATTCTTTTTCACATGAAAAATGCCGTTTTGGCCCTGGTCATCCTGTTCCTTTTTGCCCTCCTCATGATAGCTTTCGGGTTTCTTATCAGCGATTCCGGGGGAAGCCTTGTGGGGCTCTGCATCATACTGGGCATGCTCATCAAGGCCATGGATCAACTGATCGATGTGGAGGGTTTTCGAAGGTTCAGACCCCTTATACTCCCGTTCGGAGTTGCCATTCCCCTGATAATCGGCTACCTGGCCTATGTCCACGATCCCGTCTTCGGTATGGTGATCGGTACGGCTCTCGGATTGATACTTTCCGGTAAAATGGACCATCCGGGCTTTGGTGTCAGTATCATAGGTTTCATCGGGATCATAGTGCTGCTCGTGCTTCTGGGTGGCCTCAAGATAGCCGCCACATCGATTTACATCATACCCTTCGCATTCATAGGCTGCTACGCCGATGAAATAGGCCACGAAAAGATGAGCATGAGAAAGGGGCCAAGGGTCCTCAATCTGTTCTTCGAGCACCGGTTTGCACTGAAGGTTGCCGCAGTCATATGCACGCTCCTCGGATACGCCGAGCTCATCCATCTTGTCGCCTTCCTCTGCTTTGATATCGCCTACGACATAACGGCCCGCTGTATGGTATGCAAATCCTGCTCACAGGGATAGTATAAAATCCTAAGATGACGATTGCAGTCAACCGGATTGTGTGGGTTTCATGAAGAGCCATAAGAAAGCCATTAAGAAGCTCGTGCCAAAGGCCCGAATTTCAGACGACAGAGCCGAGCTTGAGGCGTACAAGGACATCATTTATTCGGATGAACCATCAAAGGTGAGCATGGTTGTCAAACCCTCTGGTTACAAGGAGGTTTCAAAGGTTCTCGGGTACTGCAACGAGCATGGGGTCGCCGTGGTACCCTGGGGAGGTGCAACCAACCTAAGCGGCGCCCTCACACCGGACAGGGAATTTATCGCCTTGGACATGAAAGGATTGAACAGGGTACTTGACATCTCGACCGGGGATCTCACAGTCTCCGTCCAGGCAGGAGCCACCATTGAAAAGGTGGAGTGTGCCCTCAACAGGAAGGGCCTAACACTGGGCCATGATCCCTGGAGCCTGAAATCGGCTACTGTGGGCGGTGCCGTGGCCCTGGATTCTGCAGGCAACCTCTATCCAAAATACGGCTCGGCAGGCGACCTTGTTCTGTCCATGAAGGTGGCCTTGGCAGATGGAAAGATCATAGACATTGGTAGAAACACGTCGAAAAGCTCCTCCTCACCGCATTTTCCCTCCCTGTTCATCGGTTCTTCGGGAATGCTCGGAGTGATCCTGGAGGTCACCTTCCGAACAGCGCCCCTTCCAAAACATCACACTGAAATGGGATTTGCCTTCCCATCCTTTACCAGGATGTTTGAAGCGGTGCTTGCCCTGTGCGAAGAGGGATTGGAGCCGGGCAGCTACATCGGCGGAACACTCCCCAAGGTGGCCGTAAAGCTCTCGCCCAAAGTGGAGCAGGCCCTTGTGAGGATGCTCAACATCAAGGCCGCGCTCTTTGTCCATTATGAAGGTCCAAAGGAGGTTGTGAAATCTCAGGTCAAAGAGGCCAATGGAATACTGAAGAAATACGGAAAGAGAATGCCTGACAGACATGCTGGGGAATGGTGGGAGAACAGACACACCTATTTCGAGATGAACAGTCAGCTGGCCGACGAGAACATATATCTACATGTATTTGACCTGTGCATCCCGGAGGGCCTG
>CP070726.1:908103-911036 GCA_020350865.1 Thermoplasmata archaeon | reverse complement strand
TATTTTGGTGAGTGCTTCGTCCTTGGTTACGAGACTGCAACCGTGGGCCATGCAGGTGGCTATGATTATGGCGTCCGGCAGTTTCAGTTTATACTTGGCCCGGATTTGTGCAGCTTCCTTTGCAATCCCGATATCCACGTCAATTATGCTCAGGTTCTCGATCAATTTGACATCCGCAAGAAATCTATCTCCCTTCTCCTTCTCGCCCTTCGAATAGAAACCGCTAAGCACCTCGGCAATGCATATGGCAGATGTTATGCCGGTATGCTTTCCTTTATGTATGCTGTCGAGGATATCTTTTGATGCCTGATAGTTCCTTTCCTTGTTCAGTATACTAACAAAAACATTGGTATCAATGAAGAGCTTCATGTCTCTTCCCACTCTGCCCTGATCTTTCTTTGATATTCAACTCCTTTCTCAAAGATACCTACACCCAGCCCGATCATGTCATCTATGGGATTGCATGACGCCTTCTTTAACACGACTTTCTCGCCTTCCAGATCAAATACGACCTTTTCCCCGGTCCTGAGATTCAACAGTTTTCTCAATCTCAATGGGATAGTCACCTGCCCCTTTTTGGTGACCGTACTTGTTTCCATCTTCTCACCATTAGGTATTACCGTTTGGTAATACTTAACATTTTCGGTCAATTTGTTCCTTTCCTATCATGGTTACTTTAAAGCCTACCAAAACCCTTATAATCTCTCATGCCAATCTATCCATATATGGAAGAACCCGAGACCCAAGGGGAGGATGAGGTTTTAGATTCGGAATCCGAAAACGAGGACAAACCCCGGGAAAGTGTGGACACCGCATCGCCGCTGCCCCTGCTCATAACTCTTATAGGCATATTCTGCTACCTCGGCGTGGTGCTGCCCTCGGTCTTCGAATCCTCGTCCACCATGTTCGATTACACCACTTTTGACATAGTCTTGATGATAGGGGGAGCGGCACTGGTGGGACTGGGGGCGTACTTCTGGTTCAAAGCCAGGGTGAAAACCATGGGCGCAGAGGAAGATGCAGCCGCAAAATCCCTGTGATCTATCTCCTTTTTAAAAGATGCTTGATCTGCACCAGTTGGCATACCATGCACTGGTTGGGAGTGAGTTCCGTGCCCAATCCCGATTCCTTGGCCTTGAGGATGGGGCAATCTTTTTCGGATTCCCACAGGCATTTCACCGAAAAAGTTTCTGCGGGAGCTTCCGCCTTTGCATCCGCTTCGGGGGTAGCCTCGTCATCATCGGCCAAGAGTTCCTCCAGCGTGAAGCCTGGAAGGGTGTCCACGGGCTCCTCCGTTGGCTCTGCTTCCTCGGTGACTTCGGGAGCTTCAGTGACGGCTGGGGCCTCCATAGTTTCTTCTGCTTCGGCAGATACGGCTTCTTCGGCTTCGGCAGGTGGGTTTTCTTCCTCATATTCGTAGGCGCTCTCCTCCACAAAGCTCTTTGGGGCGTGTGGTTTGCCCTTTCCCATTTTTCCCCTGGGGGGTCTTGGGGGTTTCCCCCTACCCGATGCACCTGCCAAAGACCTGGGGTCAGTGTCTCCGGAGATCCTTTTTTCCTTGACCCTCGTCTCCAAGGTGGTTGCCTCCTTCCCTATCCTTGCCTCCACCTGGTCATCACCTGCTTCCAGTTCAATAAGGGTGCCTCCTTCTCTCACCTCGTGCTCGATTTCACCGGAGATACGTCTTTCCACAACATCCTTGTCGTACGCAACATGTTCTGAGTCCCCGATGGCCCGAGAGGCTGGAATTCCAACTGCCAGAGGTAGGGCCTCCTCCGCATCGTCAGAGGCTGCCTCCGCCCGCTCCGCCAGAATCTGCTGGTCCAGCTGTTTTATAATCTCATCTGCAACGGAGCCCACCTCTTTTACGAGCATTTTATCATCGATCATCTTCGAATGATCGGTATCATCGTCTACGATACTCTTTTCCACATGCTTTGTGCTATGGACCTTTTCCAGTGCCTCGGTGCTCTTTTGCCACACATCCTCCTGGTAGGATTTGGCCACATCCACTCCCGTTGAGGTGATGTTCACAGTGAAGTTGCTGGGTCCTACCCATTCTATGGTGATGAGCCCCTCCCTTTCCAGTTTTAAGACCTCCTTTTCCAGATCAGCATACCTGATGCCCCTTATATGGTGGAAGAAAACCTCTCTTGAGGCCCCTGTGTAACCGCGTTTGGCCACGATGATGAGCATCCTTTTACCCAGTTCAGAAGGCATTCTATCCCCCCAGCACGGTTTGTACACTAATGTACCTCTTCATATTAGGTTTTTTGCTATCCGGTATATGTCTTTGGTAATGACCTAGATGCAGGAACAGAACCCGCGGATACAGAGCCAACCAAAACGTTAAAACAAATCGATTTGTATCACAGGTACATGCGGCTCATTGACCTAATGGCCATCTACAGCCGCCTGTCCGATCATTTTGGCCAGGGCAAGTGGTGGCCTGCCGAATCACGCTTCGAGGTCATGGTGGGGGCCATACTCACCCAGCAGACCACCTGGAGGAATGTGGCTAGGGCCATCGAGAACCTGAAGGATAGGCGTCTATTAAGTGTAGATGCCCTGGCCGCAGCTCCACCCGAGATAATCGAGGAATGCGTGAGACCCTCCGGGTTTTTCAGGCAGAAGGCGGACAGGATAAAACGCCTGGCAGAACATCTTCTTGCAGGTTATAAAGGCGATCTGAACGTATTTTTTGAAAGAGACCTGGGTATCATAAGAAACGAACTGCTGTCGTTTTCGGGGATAGGCCAAGAGACCGCAGATTCCATCCTTCTTTATGCAGGGGATAAGCCTAAATTCGTGGTTGATGCGTACACATTCAGGATATTTTCCCGTTTGGGTATGGATTTTAACCGCAAGTACGAGGAGGCCCAGAAGTTTTTCGAGGATAGGGTGCAGCCCGATGTGAAGGTGTATAAAAACTA
>CP070726.1:904755-908003 GCA_020350865.1 Thermoplasmata archaeon | reverse complement strand
TTATCCACAACTGAACTGCCGGGACATATCACTTTACTGTAAATAATGTCAACGTATTTGTCCTAAGATCGAAATTTAACAGGCAGATGCAGAATGGTCCCAAATAATCGAACTGAGAATTATATCAAATCCCTCTCCGAGGAAGTGCTGCCATGGAAAAGGGCAAGAAGACCGTGAAAAGATCCTCCAGGCGACGGTATAAGAAGTTAAAACCGGAGAACCAGGTCGATGATCCCCAGCGTCCTGGGAAAGAGCCAGCAGCAGAGCCGGAAATGGAACCCGAAGAGAAGAGGACAATAGAGGAGGCGCTGCGGGAGAGCGAGGAGAAGTACTCTGCCCTGGTGGAAAACTCCAAGGACGGCATCGTGATCATCCAGGACAGGGTGCTGATATTCACAAACAGGGCATGTACGGAGATGGTTGGTTACACCCCTGAAGAAATGATCGGAACCGACTTCATGGAATGGGTGGCGCCGGAGAGCCTGGAGCTGGTGGGAGAAAGATATGCACATCGGATGGCGGGAAAGGATGTCCCTGGCGTTTACGAGATCGCGCTCATCAGGAAGGACGGCACCACTTTGCCTGTGGAGGTGAGCGCCACACTCGTCGATTATGAGGGCACACCCACTGACCTGGTGTTCATAAGGGACATCACCGAGCGCAAGAAGGCGGAGAAGGCACTGCAGGAGAGCGAAGAGAGATTGACTGCCTTCATGGAATCGGCACCCGATGTATTTGCTCTTCTGGATCCGGAACTAAATATCGTTGAAATCAATAAGGTTGGACTGAAGACACTGTTTCCCTTTGGAACCAAGAGAAGGGACATCAAAGGGAAAAACATCGCGGAATTGATACCACAATTGGAAGGGACAGGCATATATGAAGAGTGTAAGAGAGTGATAGAGACGGAAAGACCCTTCACAACTGACAAGCTTGTCCTTCGGCCGAAATTTGGCGAGCAGTACCTGTCTTTAAAGGCCTTTAAAGTGGGAAGTGACCTGGGAATCATTGCCCATAACATCACCGAGAGAAAGCAGATGGAGGAAGCGCTGCGGGAGAGCGAGGAACGGTTATTATCCATATTCTCCTCGTTGGAAGACCTGGTATTCGTTTTGGATAAAGAAGGCGTATTCCTGGATTATTTCCAGCCGATAAATCTCTCGGACCTGTATGCCCCTCCCAGGGAGTTTTTGGGGAAATCTTATAGAGAGGTAATGCCGCCAAAGATCGTAGAGTTGATGGAGAAGGCCGAGGAGGAATTGGTAGCCACAGGTGAGGTACAGCAGTTCGATTATCCCTTGGTCATACGGGGTGAGGAATTGTGGTTCTCAGCCAAGGTTACCATGCGCAGGGATATCACCGGCGAGTTTGCGGGTTACACCATGGTTGCCCGGAATATCACTGAGCGCAAGAAGACAGAGGAGGAATTTATCCGCCTGGCCACCGCCATGAGGATGTCTGCAGATTCCATCATAATCTGTGACCTTGAGGGGAATATTCTGGATGTCAATGAAGCCGCCCTGAGATTGTACGGCGTGAACCACAAGGAAGATTTGATTGGAAAGAGTTCTTTTGATTTTGTCGTCCCTGGGACCGTGGACAAAACGTTGACATTGATGGAGAAACTGCTGGAAATCGGTTTCTTCAAGAATCAGGAAACCGAAATTCTCCTCGAGGATGGCCGCCGAAGGATCACTGAAAGCAGTGCGGCACTCCTAAGAGATGCAGAAGGAAACCCTATAGGTAGCGTGGGCATACATAGGGATATCTCTGAGCGCAAGCTCGCGGAGGAGGAATTGAAGAAGCACCGCGACCATCTTGAGGAATTGATCGAGGAGCGCACAATCGAGCTGAGAATGGAAATTGCAGAGCGCAAGCAGGCGGAGGAGAAATTGCGCAAAGAAAGGGACTTTAGCAACAATATCATTCAAGCCTCTCCCACCTTCTTTGTCGCCATCAGCGCTGACGGTAAGACCATGATGATGAATGAAGCAATACTCCAAGCATTGGGCTACAACGCAGAGGAGGTTGTGGGCACCGATTATCTGACCACCTTTGTTCCGGAGAGTGACCATGAAAAGCTCTCCGAGATATTCGAAAAGCTGGTTAAGACAAACGAACCCACTTTGAACGAGAACCATGTGTTGACCAAGGAGGGAAAGGAACTGCTAGTTGAGTGGCATGGACGCCCGGTTTTCAAGGAAAACGGCGAGTTTGACTATTTTTTTGGTATCGGAATCGACATCACCGACCGCAGGCAATCAAAGCAGAGGTTGCAGAAAGTGAGAATGAGAACGCCCCGGAAGGCGGACAAACCCTCCGAAGAGGCGGAATAGTGATATAGATATACCAAATATTGCCCTGCCCCAGATTCCCTCCGAAGGTTCTTATAACAGCACCCTTTCATTATCATAATTCCCTCTCTTCCATATCCTTTCACCCACCTCCCCCGCCCTCAATTATAAATAAACTCAAGACGATTAGGTGTGTCTAGGTGCATTGCTTTCGAAATCGATTAAATTTAACCTGCCACATCCAAAATCATCTCCGCCATCATTAACGGATATCATGATTTCTACGGGAGGGAGCATTGGATTGGAAAAAATCGTCTGCGTGGGTGATGTCCACGAGGGCATCAACTTCGGATTCAACATGGATGCAGAGACAGGTATCTCAAGGCGCGCCCTGGACATCCACGCAAACTTCGCAAGGACGGCCCGATATGCCATTGAAAACAGAGCCAGGCTTTTCGTGGTCCTGGGGGACATGTTCGACCGCACGCATGTGAGCCCAACGTTCAGGGAGTTGATAAGAAGGGACATCATCGAGCCTTTAGAAGGGGAGGATATAGAGGTCTGGATTCTTGCCGGCAACCACGACCAGCCCCACGGAGACAAGAAGGGCACCTCCATCGACGATTTCCGCGGGTACAGCCATGTGAAGGTCTTCCGCAATCCGGCGGTTGAGCAGGTGGAGCTGGAGGGCAAGAGCATGGGATTCATCATAGTGCCGTACCTGCACCCCGAGCACATTGCCAGTCTCGTCAAGGAGAAGGAGGGCTCAGATATCACCAGGGAGCAGATGTTTCTGGTGGGGCAGAGGCTATTGAAGCAGTGGATAGCCAACAGGTGCGAAGAAATGGACACTGACCTCAAGATACTATTGGGCCATTACTACCTGGAAGGGGCCAAGCTCAGGGAGACGAAGAGCCCCGAAGTGCTCCCGGACGAGTTCAAGTTCACAAGGGA
>CP070726.1:902146-904655 GCA_020350865.1 Thermoplasmata archaeon | reverse complement strand
CAATGTCGCGGTTCGAATGGCAACAGGAGATCATTCCGTAATTTACACCAGTCAGGCCGCCAATCCATTGGTCTCCTGAAACATCTCCAGTAGAGCAGCAGTTTGTTATTGTTATACTATTAATTCCGACAAGACCACCGATACTGTAATAGCCTGAAACGACGCATGTCGAATAACAATTAGTCATTGCACCAGTATCAGTACCACTATATCCCCACGGATATCCCACGGTCCCTACCAGGCCGCCGATATAAGAATATCCTTTCACGCTACCACCCTCAACGTAACAGTCAGAGATATTTCCGTTATATAACCAGCCTACCAGCGCACCGACGCATTCTCCCGTTCCCGCATCAACATTGGGGTCAATCAATCCCAGGTTCTTAATATCGCCACCGTAAACATGCCCGAAAAGCCCTATGTAGTCCCTATCATTTGAATCGTATGTAAAGTTCGAAATTGTATGACCATTGCCGTCAAAAACACCAGCGAACGGAGCATAGTCTAAGTAAGTTCTAAGGTATCCAATAATGTTAAAACTTGTCCCAGTAAAACCACTCAAGTCGATATCGGCCATAAGTTTAAAGTGTTTGTCCAGATGACAGGGAATTAAGCCGATAGTGTTAAGCTGCTCAGCCGTGTAAATCAGATATGGGTCATTCGGTTCTCCAGTGCCTCCCCCATAGGATGGGGTGGTTATAGGTTCTCCGGGGACATTCTCCCAGACAAGTCTGGGGTAATCATTCCCTTCGTCAATCGTCCAGGCAAGATCACACCCCCAGCCGAGAAAGGTGCTGGCCGTCTGCATTTCAGCCGTTGTTTTGCCTATTCCTCCATCACTGCTAATCCGGCCGCTTGTTTCAATATCCCAGAAAGAACTATAAACCTCGCCCTCATTCAATCCTAAAAGTCCCCCTACATTTAAATCTCCAGAGACATTGCCGGCAGAATAGCAATTGGAGATTGTACTATTATAATAACTCTCTCCCACCAAGCCGCCGACATTACTACCTCCGCTGACATCACCGGTAGAATAGGAGATTGAGACACTGCCATAATCATAATTTAAACCAACCAATCCACCGACATTATTACCTCCACTGACATCGCTGTTTGAACAGCAGTTGGCAACTGTACCCGACCAATTATCTCCCACCAGACCCCCGACATCTAAATCCCCTGAGACCTCACAGCTTGAATGGCTGTTAGTGACCATGCCCGACCCATTCTCTCCCACAAGGCCACCGACAGCATGCCCTCCTAAGACGGTACTGCTTGACTGGCAGTTAGTGATTGTGCCATTATTCTTTCCTACAAGACCACCGATCTTCGAAGAACCTCCTGAAACTCTGCTATCTTCAACATAACAGTTAGACACACTTCCATTCCGCAAGTAGCCAACCAACAAGCCAACGGCATATCCCGTTCCAGCATTGACATTAGCCTCAATCAATCCCAGATTTTTAATTTCTGCGTTTGGATCGTCCACACATCCGAAAATTCCGATGTAACTTGTGCCTGTAGAGGTGTAGGTAAAATTTGAAATCGTATGGCCGTTGCCATCAAAGACACCCGTGAAAGATTCATAGGCTAAGTAAGAATAATATCCAATAATGTTAAAACTTGTTCCTGTGAAGGCGTTCAGGTCAACATCGGCCGTGGGTGATGGCGGTGGAGGTGGAAGCCCATAAGTCGTGAAACTCCAGATTTCACCGGTGGTTGTGACCGAGTCATTGACCTCATCTATACGCCAGTAGTACTTAGTTCCGGAAACCATTGTACCGGGGTCAAATGTTGTGAAAGTCTGGTTACATACGAACGGGGGCATGCTGCCTGTTCCAAAGTACACATCGTGTGAGGTGGCACTGGTACCAGCTTTCCACCTCAAATCAGCGTTTGTGCTAACACCCGTCGCACCGTTAACAGGAATAGGATCGTAGGCATAAGGTGGAGGAGGCTGATCCGGTCCTGTATAGCCACTAAGGTCGATATCGGCCATAAGTTTAAAGTGCTTGTCCCAGTCGTTTGTGTCCGCCCCGATGGCATTCATCTGCTCGGCAGTGTAAATCAGATACGGGTCATCTGGCTCTCCAGTACCGCCGCCATATTTGGCCCGGGCCGAAGATGGATAAATGCTTAGTCCACACAACAGAGATGCCATTATTGTGATGACTGCGTGTTTCATTTTTACGCCCTTTCAAAAACTTATGATAAATATATTATGACAATACGATAATACAGCCTTACCCGATGCGCGCAAAAGGAGTGCGTTGGGCATTGTTCGATGCAACCTATCTCCCATAATCCGCATTTTTTTACCTTCTTTCTTGTTCTCACGCCCTGAGGAATATGCGCAGCACGAAAGAAAAGAAACGCATAACGCGGGAAGGCAGGTGTTGGTATGAAAATGATTAAAAGTTTATGATGGCAACAAAATTATTATAATAGTTTGTCTGCCTTCACTACCTAATTTTATCACTCTTTATTTTAACACAAGAGCAACTGCTTT
>CP070726.1:898252-902046 GCA_020350865.1 Thermoplasmata archaeon | reverse complement strand
GAAGGCCGTGGTGATTCCCAAGGACGGGGAGAGCCCGAGCGAGCAGGAGATCATCGAGTTCTGCAAGAGCAGGATGGCAGGCTACAAGAAGCCCAAGAGCGTGGACTTCATAGGGCAGGACGAGATGCCGAGAACGACAACCGGCAAGATTTTGCACAGGGAGCTGAGAAAGAAGTACGGTGGATTCGGGGTGTGAGGTCTTTTTTACGGAGTTTTGGTGACTTTTCCTCATTTTTCAGACGGTAATTCTAAATTGAATTGATTGACAATAAATAAAACATTCAAATATTGTTCTAAAACCGTTATATACCAAAATCGCGCATTATTACCCCTGTCCTTAATGGGGGATAAGAACATAGGAGCGGAGTGAATATGTTCGATGATAGCCATGAGAATAGATGGACTTTTGAAAAGAAACTGGTGTCCGGGATTGTGACCGCTTTGTTTGTTTTCGGGGGCCTTGCAGTGCTTTTGCCCTTGTCATCGGACACGGCAATGGGTTACACCATGCCAGATGATGTGAGCTGGGACATGGATGACCTGGTGGCCAACTCAGGGGGCATCGTGACGTCCCCCGGCGCAGGGGATTACACCGTTCATGAGGATATCGAGATCCCGTTCAACTCGAGCCTGACCGTGAATGCGGGGGATACGGTGTACTTCGATTCCGGCTGCGGTATTTCAGTGAACGGCTCTTTGAGTGCATTGGGCACCAATGTTAGCCTCATCACCTTCGCGCCCAGTTCGCCCTCCCCGATCTGGGGTGAGTGGGACGGCATCTCCTTCTACGGAGGCGACGGCGGCGGGGGAAACAACGTCACCTCCGGCATCGATTATGCGGATATCTCATATGCCGAGAACGGGGTTTTAATAGTGAACACCTCACTTTCGGTTACGAACAGCGAGTTCTTACATAATGTGTGGGGCATTCATTTGATCGAAGGTGACGGATATATTGCGTACAACACCTTCAACTCAAACGGAATATTTCCCCATCCGGACCCGTACTTCTGCGAAGGGGGAGGTATTTACGCGGATGCATCCTCCACCGGCTCGATAATCTACAACGATTTCAACGAGAACATCGGGGGTATAAGGACTGAGACCGCCCTCTATTCGTATCTGTATATCATGGAAAACAATATCCTCGACAGCACGGTATACGGTATCTACTGCACTACCTGCGGGGACTACTGGCAGGGTTATGTCAATATCATGGGCAACGAGATCCACTTCAACGACTACTACGGTATATACGCCACCTTCGGCTACGAATCATATATCAGCGGCAACAACATCACCTACAACAAGGTGGGCATCCACCTCGGGGGCTTCCTGCTGACCGACCCGGGCACCTCGGGTGGATCCATCCACAACAACTACATCGCCTACAACACGGAACCCGGCATCGAGTGCTACGGCGGGAGGGAGGGACAGCCACCAACCGGCGGATATCCTTCCATAAGCAACAACGATATCATCGGCAACGAGGTCGTTGGTGTATATTTGTACAACTGTTCACCGTACATGGTTTATAATGATTTTATAGACAACTACTACGGGTTGTATGGCCACGAATCCGAGTTCACGGTTGAGGAAGGCCTCTTCGATTCCAACGAGTACGCCGTCTGGGCCAATTCCTCCGACATCATCGTCAAGAACTGCGATATCGTTTCAGGGGTGATACAGGATTACTACCTGCAATACGACGCGTACATCACCTCCTTGAACACCTCATTTGGTGACTACTCGGTGATAATCGAGGATGATCTCTCGGCCTTGGAGGTGAGGTGGTACCTGCACGTTCTGGTGGTCAATACCTCGGGGCCCGTGGCCTCGGCCGATGTCACCGTTTCCGACAATGCCAACGGCACGTGGGTCCAGGGGTTTGTTACGGGCTCGGACGGAAGGGTGAGGTGGATAGAGGTGGTGGAGTACATAAGGGAGCTATATACATGGGTGTACTACACGCCCCACAACATAACGGCGAGCAAGGGCTCCGAGGCGGGATATGCCGAGGTTTTCATCGATGAAAGCCAGTATGTTGTAATCGACATCTCCCCGGGGGTTGTGCCCCAGCCTCCGCTGCCGCCCACAGGACTGGACATCATTCTCGTCCCGGGGAGCCTTTCGGACCTTGAGCTCTCCTGGGGAGCCTCACCCGACGACGGGGCCGGTGAGAACGACGTGGTGGGCTACAACATCTACAGGACCGAATCGGTTGACGGGCCCTACACATATATGGATACGGTTTTGGCCAACGGCTCCTCCGTGTACACATGGGTGGATTTGGGCAGTGGCGACGGTGATCCGGGCAATTATTTCTACATTGTGAGGGCAGAGGACGGAGACGGCCTGGAAGACGACAACCAGAACCGGGTGGGCAAGTTCGTTTCAGAACTGGTTTCCGGCTGGAACATGATATCGGTGCCCCTGGTCCAGGGCGACACGGCTAGGGAGACGGTCCTGCAGACACTCGGTATAGACTACCTGAAGGTCCAGGGCTACCATGCCGGCAAGTCCAGACCTTGGCTTTCCTGGCACAGGAACAAACCCCACTACTTCAACGATGTCATTGAAATGGACCACAAGAAAGGCTACTACATCGACATGCTGGCAGCAGACGATCTCGTCACCGCAGGGAAGGTTGCGGACCAGGTGGAGATCAATCTGAAGAGCGGGTGGAACCTGGTGGGCAATCCCTGCCTGACCTCCAAACTGAGGGACGATGCCCTGCAGACCATTGCAGGCAGCTACAACATGGTGGAGCGGTTCGACACTGCAACAGATAGAGAGGTCAGGCTCGAATCCAGCGATTACATGCATCCGGGAGAGGCTTTCTGGATCCACGCCACCGAGGACTGCGTGTGGACGGTGAGCAACCCGGCGGAATAGAGATGGAAAAAACGGTGAAAATCACGAGGGGATGAAGTATTGGCCGATATGAGGTTGGATTATTCAAATGTTGTTCTAAAAATATTAAGTACCTGTAATAAGCATTCACCTGGCGAAGCCACCGTATCGAATGTATGTTTACCGGAGGATATGAATTGAACCTATCAAGGACCTTGGTTCTTGCAATCATCTTCATGCTCATCCTGGCAGCGCTGCCGCTTGTCTCAGCAGGCCCCACGGTTGAAGCCTCGATTCCCGACATCACCTTCGACGAGGATGATGATGCTGTGGGTGCATTAAATCTGAACGATTATTTTTCCGGCGATTCCCAGGTCCAATTCTCCCATGTGGGGACCGACAACAAACTCCAGGTCACCATTCACGATTCCGGCCTTGTGGACATCAGGGCACCATCGGACTGGTTCGGGAGCGAGGAGGTGACCTTCATCGCCTCAGACGGGGATCAGAAGGCAATGGACACCATTTTGGTCACGGTCAGGCCGGTAAACGACGAACCCGAGCTCGTTGTGCCGTTTCCCGAAGCAGGGGTAACGTTTCAGGAGGACGGGGAACTTCTGGATGCCCTCGACCTGCACCATCATTTCCAGGATGTGGACAGCATTCTATCGGTCGCCCATTCCAGCCAGCACATCCAGGTTCAGATAGGAGATGGCGGTCATGTTGACTTTTCGGCCCCAGCCAACTGGCACGGTACAGAGGATGTGACGTTCATTGCCTCTGACGGCCAGGGGCAGGTTGACGGTGTGGTGCGGGTGACAGTCACATCCGCAAACGACGCACCCATTGCCCTGGTGAAAGCGGACACCCTCGGTCTGGATTCCGAGGAGCGCTCCAAGACCCTGGATATGCGGAATTACTTCTCCGAGGTGGATGACGAG
>CP070726.1:885584-898152 GCA_020350865.1 Thermoplasmata archaeon | reverse complement strand
TTCTCGGCCGTACGGTGACAATCGATTTCACAAATGTCGGCTCAAGCGTCATCAACGTGAGCGACAGCGGAAATCCAGCTGTGTTCAACAACACCAAAACCGTAACAGTCGGAGTGGGAGCCCCGTACAGGATATTGTACGTTTCAGGTAGCGGCCAGATAGGCTTTGTGGACAGTTCCCTTTCCGCTCCATTCGTGGTAAAGGTTGAGGATTACGATAACAATCCCGTGCCAGATGTGGTGATAAACTGGAGCCTGGATGCATGGCCCTCAGGTGCTTCGGGCCAGTCGCTTTCCGATTACAATTCATTAACAGATGCCAATGGAGAGGCCGCAACAACCCTTACCCTGGGTGACACCGCAGGCCTGTATTACATCAATGCCACCAACACCACCCTCACCCTGGCAGGAGAGCCTGTGACCTTCAATGCCTCGGTCTCCATGTACACCATAGACGATGTCATAATTACCAATGCATCGGGCGTCCCCATTGGAGATATTGACCTGACAGCAGACGACACGCTCACGCTGTATGCCTGGGCCTACAACAAAACAGCGGGCATCCTCGGCGCCCTTGCAGTGAACTGGACCTCACTTGGTGGAATCGGCACTTTCACAACCTCAAATATCTCACAGACCCAGGTGACGTTCGATCCCACAACCGCGGGTGCGGGCAGTATCACAGCCGAGTTCACGAACGCGACCTTGACCCTCTCTAACAGCACGGGTGTAATCACTGTAACGCCAGGTGGGGTTGTCAGCATTGTTGTCACACCCCCATTCGCCTGGAGCAATACAGACGAGCAGGGAGCGTTCAGTGCAGTTGGTTACGATTCAGACAACAACGAGAACTGGAACTGGATCCCGCAATGGCAATGGGAGGGGGCAGCTCTCGGAGATATGATTCCCACTGATAATTACAACTATACAGTCGATTACCATACCGTAGGCTCGGATAGTTTAAGGGTCAGTCTGAGCACCAATCCCACGATTTTCGGCGCCTCCGCCATCACCGTTTTAGGAGGTCAGCTGGCAAGAATCGAGATTTCACCCTGGCCTTCTGTTGTAGCCACCACAGATGACGAGGGTGCGTTCAGTATAGTGGGCTACGATGCGGACGGCAATGCCAACTGGTCGTGGTCACATTCTGTGATCTGGGATGGCGATTCCCTGGGCCCGATGATAACCATTGATCCTTACAACTTCACGGTCCCCTTTAACACGGTGGGCACGTCTGCAATCAATGTCACCTTTACCGGTGATTCAACCATCTACAACAGCACGGAGGTTGTGGTGTCCGCAGGACAGGTTGCCCGGGTGGAGATCACACCATGGCCTTCCACCTCGGCACTGACAGGTGACACTGGGATGTTCAGTGTCATGGGTTATGACGCGGATAACAACGAGAACTGGACCTGGATTCCGATCTGGGCTTGGGAGGGCGCGGGTCTGGGTGGGCTGACCCCCATCACTGCTTTCAACTATTCCATATCATACGATACGGCAGGCTCCGATAATGTGAATGTAAGTGTGGAAGGTGAGCCCGGTATCTACAACACCACATCAGTTACCGTCACATTGCCTCCCACAGTTGATTACATAGTCATCATGGACGCACCGGGAGGTACCGGGAGCGCTGTGGATGTTAAGCAATATGCGGTGGGTGATACAGACACCTTCCATGCTGCCGGATTCAACACATCTTCCGGGTACGTGATGGATATCGATGTTATCTGGTCCTCCAGTGACGACACAAATGCAACGGTTAGTGCAGGTCCAGGCAATTCCACCACGTTCACTGCCAACAACACCCACGGCGGTCTTGTGATAATCACGGCAACCAACACTTCCTTACCTGTGAGCAGCAATTTCACAGGCACGCTCACCATCATGGAACCCACTGTGGACTATATACAGATCAGGGATGCACCTGACAACGGAGGCAGCTTGGTTGGGGCAAGGAGCTATTCTGCAGGCGAAACCGACAGGTTCTATGCTGCAGGTTTCAACAACACTGGAGGCTACTTAGGCGATGTTTCTGTGGACTGGGAGAGCACGAACACTGCGGCGGGCACCATCTCACCAGCTCAAGGCACCTCCACCAATTTCACGGCGGGAACAGCGTCAGGTACGACCACGGTGAATGCCGTTTACACGGCACCCATCTCCAATAGCACGGGTGCGCTCACCGTGAGTGTTATCGTGCCGGCTCCCATAATCGACAGGATAGTGATAATGGATGCCCCGGGCGGCACAGGCAATGCTGTGGCAGATAAGTCCTTTATCGCAGGGGAGAGCTATACCTTCCATGCCGTCGGGTACAACTCCACCACGGGAGATTTCGTCGATGACGTTTCGGTTGTGTGGTCCGTGGATTCGGGGCTGGGCACCCTGGATATGACTGAGGGATACTCCACCAATTTCACTGCATCGAATTTGCCGGGAATCGACGCTGTGGGCACCCTCACCGCCACGTACAACAGTATCTCCGGTGCAGTGGATATCACAGTGGATTTGGCACCTTCGGTGCCGCTGGGCCTTCAGGTATCACAGAGGCGGGAGGGCAGTTCCCTGACAATCACATGGAGCCAGAATCCAGAGCCTGATGTCCAGGGCTACGTCATCTACCGCTCCATTGAATCGCAAGCAAACTTCGTACAGATCGCCACTGCACAGGGAGGGGACAACACATCGTACACGGATACCGGCCTTACAGACGGAACCACGTACTATTACTACATCCAGGCCTTTGACAGCGGTCCGAACTACTCACCGGCCTCAGGTGAAGCAAACAAGATGTCTGATACCGACACGGACGGCGACAACAATTACGATGCTGTAGACATAGACGACGACAACGACGGTCTCTCCGACTCAGAGGAGGCTGAACTGGGCACGAATTCTAAGCTCGTGGATACCGATGGTGACGGTCATAATGATTTCGAGGATAAATTCCCCTTGGATCCCGATAAGTGGAAGGAGGAAGAGGAGGCGTTCCCAATTGCCCTTCTAATAGTGCCCATAATCATAATCATCGTCGTGGTGCTCCTCCTGCTCATGCTCATGAAAAAGCGTAAGCCGGAAGAGGAAATGCCCGCAGAAGAACTGGAAGAGGTATCTGAGGAGGACATGGAATTCGTGGAAGAGGAGGAGCCCTGGGAAGAGGGGGGGGAAGAGGAGGAGGAAGAATCCTGGGAAGAGGAGGAAGGGGAAGAAGAGCCCGGTGAAGGGGAGGGACCCTGGGAAGAGGAGGGGGAAGAGGAGGAGGAAGAATCCTGGGAAGAGGAGGAAGGGGAAGAAGAGCCGGGTGAAGAGGAGGTATCCTGGGAAGAGGCAGAGGGGGAAGGAGAGCCCGGTGAGGAAGAGGAGGTATCCTGGGAGGAGGCAGAGGAGGAAGAAGAGCCGGGTGAAGAGGAGGAGGTATCCTGGGAGGAGGCAGAGGAGGAAGGAGAGCCGGGTGAAGAAGAGGTATCCTGGGAGGAGGCAGAGGAGGAAGGAGAGCCCGGAGAAGAAGAGGAGGCAGATGAAGAAAAGGAAGAAGACGGTATGGATGAATTGGACAAGCTCCGTTCAGAATTTGATGAATAATATGATATGTAATAAACGGATTCCTTATGGATGATATGGCCATTATTCAATTACATTAATCTATTTATAGGTATAACGTATTCCCCCCTCAACCTGCGGGGACTTTTCCGCAGCAAAACAATGATTTATGCGGCGACATGGGGGTATAAATCGTGTTGTTTCAAGAAGATAGAATAGAATATAATATAGATTATTGGAAGATATTGAGATGGTGCATTCTGGCAGCAGGCTTTGTTCTGCTTTTAATCCTGCTTGTCGGAATGGAGAATGCAAGGGCCGATACCGTTGTTTCGGGGCCTGTCTCAGGGACCTGGGATGCCACCGGCAGCCCGTACTGGGTGGAAGGGGACATCGTTGTGCAGGACACTCAGACGCTAACCATTAATGACGGTGCGGGACCTGTGGAGGTTCGGTTCAACGGCACCTATTCATTGACTGTGGGTGAGGGTGTAGTCGGGGGTGCGCTCCTTGCAGGGGGCCCTATAAACCAGGTGACCTTCACAGGTAATGACTCTATGATCGTTTGGGATGGGATTCTTTATATGGATAGCAGTATTGGCTGGGTCAACAACTCGAACATATACCAGGCCCAGATCGCCGTGGATATGGACAATTCAAATGCTGTAGTAGTCAGGGACACTGTCATCGATGGCGTCTATCACACGGGAGTGGGTTCTTCACCAGTGGTTGGAATTCGTATTGCAGCCGGTACAACAGGGGCAATCGCTCTTAACAATCAGATTAAGAATGTCTATGATAACTCGGGTAATGGAGCTTATGGGATATTGGTAGAGGATTGCTCTGGAAATCAGGTTCTAGACAACACCATCACAGATGTTGGTTCCTTGGATGGCTCGGCCATTGGGATTGCGGTTCAGTTTTTAACCTCGAATACCGTCGTAAGAGGGAATACCATCGACGGAGTGTACGGCACCCAGGCGGGCTTCATGGCTTGGGTTGCAGGATTATATATGGAATCGAACTATGATTCAGTAAATACTATTGAGAACAATGACATATCCAATATCCTGAATCACGCTCCAAACATGAATGCTCCCCAGGCCGGAGGGCTCGTGCACATCGACTCATCGGGGGCCTTTATTTATAATAACACGATCCGCAATGTATCTGCATTCAACGGGACCTCTTCTGGTCTTTTGGTGGTGTCTTCAACAAACACCATCTTTGACAACAACTCCGTGAACAATGTCTCATCCGATTTAGACAACTACGGTGTGTATATATTTGACAGTTATAATCTACTATTCAATAACACGTTCAGCGGCAACATATCCAGCATTTCCAGCACCGCTTTCGGCTTCTTCATGGAAATACATTCCCACGCGTTCTACAACTACACCTCAGTGGAAAATATCTCGTCCTATGTAGATTACGCCCGTGGATTCTACGTTGGGCAGTCTTCGTCCGTGGACAACATTTCCTTTAACCACACCAAAGTCCAGTACATTCTCTCCTCTTCTGCTGCATATGGGATCCACAGTTTCAATGCCATAGACGTGACCTTCTATGATACATTCATAACAGATCTCAATGGAACAATGGGTGTAGTAGGTATCCTCCTTCAGGGGGACGGGACGACCGTAAACGGCTATTATTTCAACGAAACTAAGATTCAAAAACTCTCCTCACCCGGGGGAAACTGCATCGGTGTGCAGATAGCTACTGCAAACAACATCACCTTCGAAGGCTCAGGATTGGATCTAGTGTATTTCTTTGCTGAAACCTTCTGTGCTGGTATAATGGAATCTTACGGTTCTGACAATACATTCAAGGACATTACGATAAGCGAAATGAATTCCAACTGGGACGCAGTGGGTGTTCTGTCGATGGATTCACGCTTATCCACTTTCTGGATGCTCGACATCAACAATGTGGACGCTTATGATGGACAAGCAGGGGGGATTTCTTTTGAGAACTGTGATGGTGTCCAATTAGAGCATTTGACAATTTACAGTGTTCATTCCCAAAATGGTGAGGCCTATGGGATTGAGTTTTGGGCTGGCGGGGATTATTATTTCAATGATATAGACATTTCAAATGTCCAGTCCGTTATGAGCAGTGCCACAGGATTCATAAGTACGGATGCAGATACATTCACCCTACTGCTGGCAAGACTGTTAGGCGTTATCGGTCAAGAAGCCAAAGGAATTGACATACTGGGTGGCAGCAATGTTGATTTAAACGATGTACAGGTTGAATCCGTTAACGGAATAACAAGTGCAAAAGGAATGAACCTCGATGGTGTGACAGACGGGACATTTGTCAATATCGATATTCTAGATGTTGCCTCCAATGATGGGGACAGCATGGGTCTGGACATAAACGACGGCGGAAACATTCAGTTTAATGATGTGAGTGTCATGGGTGTTGCCGGAAAAACCATTGTTGGGGGAATAGGCACTCGTCGTACATTATCGGGGATAAACGGATTGGAATTGCGCACTTTTAGCGTGGACATTATTTCGAGTTTCGGGAATGCTTATGGCATGAGCCTGGGTGGGGGCAGCGGTTATCAGATTTCCGAGGGAACAATCAGCGATATTTCCGGCGATGGGGATGTGAGTGCCATATTGATCGACGACGTTACAGATGGCCTATTTATCCAGATTACAGCGACAGGAATGAATACCGACGGCACCATCGCAACTGGGACACGGTCTGTCGGTTTTGATGTGAACTCAAATGAGAACATCACATTTGAAAACAACGTCATCTCAAATGTGTTCAACGACGGACCCGCGGGCACCAATCCGGAGGCTTTCGGGATCCGGTACAATCATTCTTATGGGGACTTCTTCATAAATAACACCATCAACACCGTTTCCGCTTGGAACGGCATATCCTACGGCATTTACGCGGGATTTTCAAACGATACCATCTTCTACGACAACTCGGTTGATAACATCACATCCAATCAGACTTCATATGGTCTCTATCTGGAAAACAATGAGGACAACTTCCATAACGAGACCCAAATTGCCAATGTCACCAGTGTCAACCTGTCATCGTTTGGGATCTATGTCAACGACTCGAATCCAATAGTGAATGCCAGCGTGATCCTTTGGCCCACCCAGGATTACGGTGTCTACTGCGAGAACGGCAGCACACCCCTTGTTGTCAACTCGACAATTGCATCCACCGTATCAGATTTTTATGTGGATGGAAATTCCCACCCCGTGGCCCTTAATACCAGCTTCGTCAACTCCACTGTGATGTTCAATGACGGGATCTCAACCCTCACTGTGCAGTGGTTCCTGCACGTGCGCGTCGTGGAATCCATCAGCGGACCCGGGGTTGCCGGCGCAAATGTCCGCGTCATCGACAACGACAACGGCACCTACGATAGATCTTTCGTAGCCGATGCCCAGGGTTATGTCAATTGGCTGGTCATCACGGAATATATGCGGGATGCTGCTCTCTGGACCTATTACACCCCCTTCGAGATTTTGGGATGGAACGCGACCATGCACGGTATTCGCCCCGGCAACATCAGTATCAGCATGCTGGTAGAAGTCCCTCTGGAAGCTATGGGCGAGCCGCCCATGCCCCCAGGCATCACAGTTGAGAAGAGACTGGACAATTCCACCGTCCTTCCTGAAGGATTTGTGACCTACACGATATGGTACAACAACACTGGCTCGTCACCCATAGGGAAGGTCTGGATCAACGATACCTTTGACCAAGATTTAGGCATCTTTTCGTACACGGTAACTCCCACAGTGGATACGCCACCCTTCCTTTCATGGGAGTTCACAGATGTTACACCTGGAAGCCACAGCTTCGAGGTGGTGGTGCAGGTGAAGTACGGGCTTGGAGATGGAGTCGTTTTCAGCAATTATGCCGATTATACAGCCCTCAACCAGAGCGATAAGGTGGTGGGCACCTCCAACTCGGTCTCCTTCACGGTATCATCCTCCGACATCAACCTCCAGAAGAATGCAGATATGGTCACAGCCCAACCTGGAGATACCATAACCTACACGATATGGTACAACAACACCGGCAGTGAAAAGGCGGCCATCGTGTGGATAAACGAGAGCTTTGATCCGAACCTCACTTTCATTACAAGCAGTGCCGAGGCGAACAGGACGGGAGATGACTGGACATTCTATGACGTGCTGCCCGGCCCCCACAGCTTCACAATCGATGCGCAGGTGAATGTGGGGTTGATAGATGGGGTAATGATTTCAAACTTGGCACACCTGAACTATACGGACCCGAATGGTTGGGAGATTTTACCAGGGTACGATTCAAACACTGTTACCACCACAGTGCTCAGTGCCGCACTGTCAATTGAGAAGAATGTGGACAATTTAACGGTACTGGCCGAAGGATACATCACCTACACGATTTGGTACAACAACACAGGCGGGGCAAATGCCAAGATAGTGTACATCAACGAGACCTTTGATGCGAATGTTACGTTCTTCACAAGCAGTGCGGAGGCCAATCGAATCGGTGACAACTGGACATTCAATGATGTGACTCCTGGGCCGCACAGCTTCACCATCGTCGTGCAGGTGAATGCAGGCGTAGGCGGTGGAGTAATGATCGACAATTTTGTCCATTTGAACTACACGGATCCCAGCGGCAACGATATTGTGCCTGGGATGCTCTCCAACACGGTCACCACAATGACAGTGGCCATGGAGGCTGTAATGTCTTTGGAGAAATCCGTGGAAAATAAGTTCCTCCTGCCAGGAGAGATGAACACCTATACCATCTGGTACAACAACTCAGGCGGAGCAAAGGCCAATGTGGTGTGGGTGAACGATACCCTCCATACGAATATAACAATCATCACAAGCAGTGCTGAGATGAACAGGATAGGTTCAAGCTGGCAGTTTTTCGATGTCATGCCGGGAACCCACTCCCTCACAGTTTTGGTCCAGCTGGACGATGATTCCGGGCTCATAGGCTCGATAATAGACAACCAGGCCACACTGGACTACATCGACTACGATGGCACCAAGAAACCGGGGACAACCTCGAATTACGCCAACTTCACAGTGATAAGCTCGCCCACAATCGATCATATCAGGATCGAGTACTTCGACGGTTCACTTGTGACCGACGGGACAAACATGAGCGCAGATGATGAAATCGTCCTGTACGCTCGGGGCTACAACCGCACCGTGGGGCCCCTGGGGGATGTTGTCGCAAACTGGGTTGTCAACGGCGGTATCGGCACCCTGAATATCACCACCGGCAGCTCTGTGAAGTTCAATGCCACCTCTGTTGGATTGGGCACCGTTTCGGCCACGTACACCACCATGGGCAACATCACAGGCGAGATCAGAATTGTCCCGGGAGAGGTTGTGCGTATCGAGCCTACACCTTGGCCAACCGTCATCGACTTCCTGAACAATACAGGCTCATTCAATGCAACCGGCTACGATGCAGACGGCAACCAGAACTGGTCGTGGACCCCTGTTTGGACCTGGGATGGGCCAGGACTGGGGACCCTCACCCTGGTCTCACCGTACAACCGCTCAGTCAAATACGATTCCACAGGCGTGGATATTGTAAATGTGAGTGTGAGTATGAATCCTTCGATTTACAACAGCACAGAAGTCAATATTAGTGTCCCGCCCACCATAGACTATATAGTGATCATGGACGCCCCCAGAGGCACCGGAAATGTGGTGTCTGCAAGGGACTATGCGGTGGGTGCAACAGATATATTCTATGCAGCGGGCTTCAACCACACATTTGGTTACGTAGAGGATGTGGAGGTTAATTGGACGAGCAGCAATACTGCCCGTGGTACAGTGGTTTTCGGGCCGAGCACCTCCACAACCTTCACAGCCAACAGCAATCTGGGTGGTGCCACAACAATCACTGCCACGAACGACACACTGCCCGCTCCCAGTAATTCAACAGGTACACTAACGATCTTAGAACCGACAGTGGACTACATACGCATCAGGGACACAGCCAACAACGGAGGCAGCGAGGTTCAGGCAGTGAGCTTTTCCGAGGGCGACACCGATATCTTCTATGCGGCAGCATACAACCACACTGCAGACTTCATCGGAGACAAATCTGTTAATTGGGCAAGCTCGAACACGGATGCAGGCGATGTAGGCCCTGCAACAGGTGCTTATACCACGTTCACCGCAGGCAGCGTTTCTGGGACAACCATCGTGACGGCGACCTATGGTCCAGGTATTACGGATGAAACGGGTACTCTCACGGTAACTGTTGTGGTACCGGCTTTGACCGTTGACCAGATAATCATAAGAGACGCGCTGAGCGGGGTAGGCAATCCACTCACCCAGCTGTCACTGGACGGCGGAGACACATTCCCGTTCTATGCTGCCGGTTACAATTCAACCACCGGAACATCTGTCAGGGATATTCCAGTGACCTGGACCCTTGCCACCGGACTTGGAAGCATCGACATCAATTCCGGGTATCAAACGAACCTCACGGCCTCGAGTGCAACCGGTACGAATGCCACAGGCAACCTCACAGCCGCATTCCAGGGGATAACGGCCACAGTTAGCTTGGTTGTGGATCTTTCGCCTGCAGCTCCAGCAAACTTTGCCGTCACCCAGGTGGCGGAGGGCGGCTCACTGACCCTGTCATGGACAGCCAGCACCGAAGCGGACGTTGCTGGATACCGCATATACCGCTCAACAGAATCCGGGGCAAACTTCACACTTCTCACAACTGCGGTGGGGAGAGACAGCACAAGCCATACAGATACAGACCTAAATGATGGAACAATCTACTATTACTATATCCAAGCCTACGATGCAGGGCCCAATTATTCCCCTGCCACCTCTGAGATCGGAAAACAGTCAGACAAGGATACGGACGGAGACGGTCAATTCAATCTGGTGGACACCGACGACGATGAAGACGGTCTCTCCGATACGGAGGAAGAATCTCTGGGTACAAATCCACTTCTAAAGGATACCGACGGCGATGGGCACGATGACGGCGAGGACGATTATCCCTTGGATGCTGAGAAGTGGAAGAAAGAGGCAGAAGGACTCCCTGTGGCCCTTCTGATTGTACCTGTAATCATCATCGTCGTTGTGGTGCTGCTCCTGCTCCTGCTCATGAGAAAGCGCAATCCGGAACAGGAAATGCCTCCCGAAGAGAAAGCTGGGGAAGAGAGACCTGAAGAAGAAATGGGAGAAGAAGAGGTTATAGAAAGCGAAGAGGGAATCCCCGAAGAAGAATCTCTGGAGGAGACAGAGGGTGAAGAGCCCGTGGGAGAGCCAATGGAAGAGGAACCCGGGGAAGAAGCCATTGAAGAAGAGGAAGTCGAGGAGCCAAGAGAAGAAGGAACCTCGGACAGCGAAGATTTGGGAGACGAAGGCTTAGAGCCCGAGGAAGAAGAAAAAGGAGCTCCGGAGTAAGGCGACATGTGGAGGAGGAACCGAGAACAGAAGCTTCTGAATGAACGGATTTGCCTGAACAATTGCTAGAGGAAGATAAAGAAGGGCTAGAGTAATGTAATAACAGATTAAAATAGTGAAATGGCCCTTCTTTTCTCCCCCTTTATACAGTGTTTTCTAGCAAAATGATAGCACAATAAGGTACCGAATTCAGCGCTCAAATCCACCTCAGACACTGTGAGCCATAAAAATATATACTTGTTGTGATATAATCGACTTACACTGTTGAGTTTGAAAAAATAGCCAGACAGTGCAAATAAATGATTAACCGTATCTGACCATGTTTATCTGGGCAATAGGAAAAAGGCGGTGAAATCATGACGAAAAAGAAGGGGAGAGCAAAGACGGGAATTGAAAGGGTAAAAACGGCCAGTGAGGCTGCTGACAGCCCAGAGGATTCCGAGGAGATACTCAGTTCCATATTCAACGCCATTACAGATGGCATGTCGGTGATAGACAGGGATTACAAGGTTATCATGGCCAACAACAGCCTGGCCCATCTCTACGGATACAAAGGGCCTGAGGACATCATCGGAAAGAAGTGCTATTCCGTCTATCATTCCAAGAGGAAGAGATGTGCGGAATGTCCAGCCCACGAGGTCTTCAGAACCGCAAAACCACAGCATACGATGCTGAGAAGAAAGGACATCCACGGAAGCGATATCTTTTTTGAAATCTACTCGTACCCGATATTCGATTCCAAAGGTACGGTTATGAAAGTTGTGGACTACGCCAAAAACATCACCAAGGAGAAGGTTCTCGAGGAAGAGGTCAGGGAAACCGAGAGAAAACTGGCCGAGGTGCTGTCGGTGAGCAGGGATGTGATGGTCGAGGTCGACTCCAGTATGAGGATCACATTTATCACAGAGAACGTCAAGGAATTTTTGGGTCACTCAGCGGGGGAGATTATAGGTAAGAATTTCATTGACTTCATTGCACCGGATATAAAAAAAATGGTTATTGATAATTTCAAAAGGAGGGTGGCAGGAAAGAAAGTCCCATCATTGTATGAGATAAGTATTGTACGGAAAGACGGTTGGATCATCCCTGTGGAAATAAATGTTTCACTGAGGAAAAGAGGCAGTAAAGTGCTTGGCATTGTAGCAACAGCCAGGGACATCACAGAACGTAAAAAGGTTGAGGAGGCACTGGTTGAAAGCGAAAAAAGGTTTAGGACCTTGTTTGAAAGATCTCCGATATCTGTAACACTGGTTGATACAACGGGGGTTGTTACTGACTGCAACGCATCCACTGAGAAATTGATTGGGTATTCCAAGAAAGAAATCGTGGGAAAGCGATTTGACAAGCTTCTGACAATGCACAGGGAAGACCTCCCAAAAATAATGAAGAGATTCAAAAGGCTCTCCGAGGGGAAGCCCATCAAACCCTACGAACTCAAAATCATCAGAAAAAATGCAGAGGAACGATGGGTGGAGGTTTCAAGTACAACTGTAAAGGTAGATGAGGAGATAGTGGGATTCCAGATAAGTGCGAGGGATATCACGGAGCGCAAGGAGATGATGATGGCCCTGCGTGAAAGCGAGGAGC
>CP070726.1:874218-885484 GCA_020350865.1 Thermoplasmata archaeon | reverse complement strand
ACGACTTCGACAACAACGCAATGGAGCTGGAGGTTAAAGGCGAAACCGAAGATGAGCCTGATGAGCTGCCTGATTATCTGTGGATTCTGCTTGCGATAGTGCTCATTATCATATTTCTATTGATCCTTCTAGCTGCAGCATCAAGAAAGAAAGGAAAGGAGAAAACGCCCCCTCCAGGAGAGGATACGCCTTACGAGCCTTCCGATATTCCCGGACCCGGTGAAGAGGACCAGCCGCCTCCCCCACCGCCCGAAGAACCATCAACCCCGCCCTCACCCGCCAAAGAACCCCCCTCATCTCCGTCCTGAGCAACATCTCCACCGCATTCTTCCTCACCTCCATCCACACGTAATGAAAGAACAAACTAACTATCGTTCAATGGAGCTAAATTCACATGTGTATTTTATCAACAGGAGAAGTTGTGAAATGGACCAAATCACCCGTGAAAAGTTGCTGAAAAAACCGTACGGGAAGCCCATAGAACTGTTCATATTTCATACCGAGCAGTGCGACCCGAAGCGTTGCACAGGCATGAAGCTCAAAAGGCTGGGTTACGCCAAGGTCGTTAAAAGATTGGCGCAGCTCCCCCACGATGCCATCCTGCTCAATCCCGCAGCAGAGAAGGCCTTCTCAAAAGAGGACGCCATTGCAGCCGAAAGGCATGGGATCGCCGTGCTCGACTGCTCGTGGGAAAAGGCCGAGGAGCTGCTTTTCAAGCTCAAAGGAAGGAAAAGAAGCAGAGCCCTGCCCTTTCTCGTGGCATCCAATCCCACCAAGTTCGGAAAACCCTTTGAGCTGTCCACTGTGGAGGCTTTTGCAGCGGCGCTGTATATTCTGGACAGAAAAGAGGAGGCAGAGGACATCCTGGGCAAGTTCAAATGGGGTCCGCATTTCTTAGAGGTGAACAGAGAACCCCTGGTGGCCTATTCGGAGGCCAAGACGAGCAAGGAAGTGGTGGTAATCCAGGATGAGTTCATCTAGGTGGTAAGAAAACGTAACTGCCCCTCAGCGGAGTGTGTAGAGGGCCATGACACCGCCGGTGGGAATATAGACGAGCCTGATTACATCCCCAGGGCCCCCGTTTTCCACCCTGAATGAATCGCCGGCATCCAACCGGTCGTTGTTGTTGACATCTGAAAATGTGCACCTCATACCGTTAAAAATACTTGCAGGTCCCTCATCCCTCAGAGGGTCCAGGGAGGAAGACATGCCCAGGCTGTCGTCCGTAATGGTCATGGAGACATCAAATATGTCCACCTGTCGCGAAAGTGCCACAATACCCCCTGTGTAAGTGCCCACCTCAGTGGTGCTTTCACTGAAATCCAGGGCCCCTGTGGGGGTTGTCTCGCTGCTACTCATCATCCCGGATACCATGACGTACAGGACCGCGGCCGCAACTATTACTATCACAATTACAATAACGATCACGAGGATAACCATCCCAATAACCTTAGTGGAATCGTCTTTTTGAGGGGGGTAGTAGGGCGTGGGCATATGCTGCTGGAACGGATACATCCCGCAGCCGTGACAGTACCAGTTCTGGTATTCGTTGACATATGTGAGGGGCCTTCCGCAGTTGGGACACGTGTAGCCTTGCTGCATTTTCTCGTCCTCCGTATATTCTACCAATATTTATTATTTTATCATTTCATCTGATTTTAAATAAAACAATATGATGCAATCATACCTCCAGTAGGCTTGTACACGAACTTCACGATATCGCCGGAAGCAGCGTTGTAGCCTCTGATGACGTCACCGCCATCGATCTTATTGTTATCTGTGGAGTCGTAGTATATGAGGTTCAGACCTCCTGAACCTGTGCCTATAGTGGTGCCCGGATTCAGTGGATCCTGGGACTGCGAATTACCGGAGCTGTCGTCAGTTATGGTCACCGAGGTCTCAGCTATCTTTATAGACTTGGACAGCGACAAGAAGGCGCCCGTGTAAAGCCCTGGGGTCTGGGTGCTTTCTGAGAAGTCCAGGGCCCCGGATGTACCACACTCGTGCTCATTGGGGATAGGATCCAATATCACATAAACCACGCCAATAATTATTGGAATGGCTATCAAGATTATCACAATGGCCACAATCCAAGGGAGGGTTCCGGATTTCTCTGTGGGCTTGTGGGGATAAGGCGCGGGTGCCTGCTGCATAAATGGATAAATCCTGCAGTTATCGCAGTACCAGTTCTGATATTGAGGCACGTACCGCAGACCACTGCCGCAGTTCGGGCAGGTGTAGTTCTGCATCATATCATCCTCGCTTTCCTCATTAATCCTCTGTTATGAAGTACTGTCTTTGATATATATATAGTCTACTATTTTGGTTGGTTTGTACATGCATGTACTTAAAATAACAGGAATGAAGGTTATGTGAAAGATAGAACCGGAAATATCAATTAGGACGAGGTCCCGCGCCTTTCACCCTTTCTTCTCCCATTTCTTGAGGCTCAATACCTTGGACAGCGTGCTGCCCCTTTGTATTTCCTCCCGAAGCCTGTTCTCCCTCTCGTGCACATCCAAGGCCCGGTTCGCCACCTCCACTGCGTTCTCCTGGGGAATCACCACCACCCCGCTTTCGTCCCCCACCACCCAGTCACCTGTCTTCACTTCCTGTCCCCCGCAGGTGATCTCCGCTCCTATATGCCCGTGTCCCTTGGGCTCTCCGGCATTGGGTGATATGTGCCTGGAAAACAGGGGAAAGTCCATGTCCCTTATATCATCGATATCCCTGGCAGCGCCGTCAATAACAACCCCTGCAACACCCTTCTTCTTGCAGCTCCACGAGGCCAGCTCACCCCAGACAGCCGTATGACCGGCACCTGCATCAATGACGATGACAGACCCCTCCTCACACCTGTCTATGGCCTCCACGGGTTTGGCCCAGTCCCCGTCCATGGTGGCCACGGTAATGGCCCTTCCCACCATCTTTACCCCGTGCTTGATCCTCGGTGTGATGTATTTCATGGCCCCCTTGGTGTGCATGGCATCGGCAATATTGGGGGTTGATGCCTTCATGAAGGCCTGATGGAGCTCCTCCTGGCTGTACTTCTTGAAGAGCTCGGACGGGATGATCTCCTCCTGGTAAATGGCCTGCTTGATGGTCCTTGTCGCTTGGGCGACATCAGGCGATTTTATGATGGCGCTTCCCACAATCACTGTTTTCGCCCCAGCTTTCACCACCTTGGGGGCAGTTTCCGAGTTCAGACCTCCAGCAGCAGCCACCGGTATGCTGACATTCTCGGATACTTCCTTCACCTCATCCAATGCCGCAATCTTCCGCATCTGGGCGTCAACACCCACATGGAGGCAGATGTAATCTGCACCCATCAACTCCACTTCCTTGGCCCTGTTAACAGGGTTCTGGGTGCGCATCAGATCCACCATGATCTTGGCGCCGTACCTTCTTCCCGACTTCACAGCCTCTGTTATTGTTCCATCATCGGCCACACCCATGATGCACACGATATCTGCCCCTGCCTTGGATGCCATCTCCACCTCCACAGTGCCCACATCCATTGTCTTCATATCTGCTACGATGGTGTGTGACGGAAAATGTTCCTTGAGCTGTCTGATGGAATCCAGTCCCTCGCTTTTTATTAATGGGGTGCCCGCTTCAATCCAATCCACACCACCTTCCACTGCCTCACTTGCAATCTGCAATGCCCTGTGAAGGTTCATCACATCCAATGCAACCTGAAGAACGGGTTTTTCTGCCATTCAGGGTTGTTAGGGTGTGGGTGTTTAAAAGGTTATCGGTAAAAGACAGCGTGGACTGGCATGCAAAAAAAGTCCACCGAAAACTACAAGAGCCCTTGGTTTGTTATCGTACCGCATAATAACCCGGTACGATGGAATGGGGCGGCCCCATGGCAGGTTTTAACGTGTCCGGCCTCCCTCTTTTCGGAGGAGAGCTTTTTCTTTTCGGATTCTTTATCTTCATCGTATTATACGTTCTAATACGACTTTTAGCAGAAAGGCAAGAGCACATGAAACCCCCACCGTGATGTGAGAAGAACATTGGTGCCTAGTAGTTATAAACTCATCGACGGGGGAAGTATAGTGAAAGAAACCACCTGATTTTCACAAGTGATAATCACCAGATATTTTCAGGGGCAATTCTATTTAATATGAATTTTTCCATAGATTACAATGTATGCCAAATAAAACGACAAGTGAGGGCATCCAAGGGACCGCAACCATCGCTACCAATGTGGAGATGGAGGGCCCCCATATCGTCATCTGCCTCTGCCCACATTGCGGGGAATTCATCGATGAGGAGGCAAGAGCCTGTCCCAAATGCGGGTGTGTTCTTTGGGCAGATGAGCTGCAAAAAACGGCAGCATCCGACAGGTTGTTGGAATCGAGCAATTCCATTTATCTTTGTGCCAGCTGCGGTGCGTTCATGGGAGATGAGGCAACCACATGCCCCGCCTGCGGGGCTGGAAGGGTGTCCATGGCGACGAAGCTGGGCGGTGTTCTCAGCCGTATACAGTCAAAATACGGCCGTAAGTCCCATGCGGACTCATGGCTTGAAACCTCCACCTCACTGTTCATCTGCAGAGGCTGCGGTGCGTTCACCCACACACACACAAAGAAGTGCGGAATTTGTGGGATGGGGATAGAAGATGACGATGGCGAGGACTCAGGCCCTGATGGGGAATTGTATTATGGGGAAATGCATTCCAGGGATGTTCTTTCCTCCCGGGGCGAACTGACGGTATGCGGTCACTGCGGTGCCTTCATGAGCTCGGATGCGAACAGCTGCTCCATGTGCGGTGTGGAAAAAACCGTCATGATTATACGGGAGGAGATAGACGACAAAACCGGGGAAGGCCGGGACGAAACCACCTCCTCTGCCCTCCTCATGTGCGACTCCTGCGGTGCTTTCATTGGAGAGGATGCCCAGGTATGCAGCGCCTGTGGGGCTGAGATGACCGCCGAGGAGCCTTACGATGAGGACTTCACCGAGGTTCCGGTTGCATGCGAAGAAGAGGTGGTAGCCCCAGTCGATAACATGGATGTGCTCAAGAAGATGACCCTTGGGTCCGGAACCCATCCGGTACAGATGACGGATGACGCCGAAGAATTCGATGTGCTCGACAAGATGAATAAAATGGCGGACAAGAAAGTAAAGGTGAAATCACCTCCGAAGTTGATCCAGAAAAAGGAGAGAAAGACGGGAAATATATGCAAGAGCTTCCTGTTGAAGAAGGCTGTTGCTCTGAGAAAATTGGGCAAATTCAATATGGCTGCGGACTGTCTGAATAAGGCTTTGAAGTTGAGCCCCGATGACCCCAATGTGATCAGGGAGAAAGCGTACATCTACTACATAACCAACCGATACGAAAAAGCAGCGGAGCTGTACAAAAAACTCCTGGAAAAGGAGCCCAATAACACGACCCTATGGAACAAACTTGGCAATGCCCTTTTCAGAATGGAGCACACGAAAGAGAGCCAGATATGCTACGAAAAGGCTCTCAATCTTGATGCCTCGAACAAGGAGGCACAGATCAACCGGGGATACCTGTTCATGAAGCTCAAAAAATACGATGAGGCCATGGGATATGCGGAAATGATCGCAGCTTGAAACTTTTTTTTTGTTGGGGGATGCCTAGCGAATGATTATGGGCTTGTGATGCTTGGCCTCTTTTACCCACCTACCCACCTCTTCCACGGAGGGCCTGCGTTTTGATATCTTCAGGAACACATCCTCTATATCGTATCTCGATAGCACACCGATCAGATCCCCGTTTTCCACCACAGGTAAAACGGGCAGACCAGTGGATATGAGCTTTTCTGCGGCTATTTCAATGGATGTATCCGGCTTGATCAAGGGAGCATCCTTTACCATCACATCCGTTGCAGTCACCTCGTCGACGTCCTTACCGTCGGCCAGGGCGCGCACAATGTTTCTGAAGGTGAGAACCCCCATGGGTTTCTTGTCCTCACACACTACCAAATCCGGCAGGTTCTGCCCCACCATCAACTTTGCTGCCCTTCTCAACGTTTCCCTACCGTCGATGACATCGAACTCATCGTCTATTTTCAGATTTCTTATGGGTAGAGAACCGGGGTTTTGGAGAGTGTCTATAACGAGCTCAGGGGCCAGGGTTGAAAGCTTCTTAACCGAATCCACACCTGCCAGCAGGAGCAACTCTGCCATCTGCTGGCCAATACCTTCGATACGCATCAGGTCAGCCATCTTAGTCCACTTGAGAAGCAGATTGGGATCCATGCCTATCTCCTCGGCATATGCGTTCCTGGCAACAGGTGTTCTGCAGCGGGAAAGAAGGTCCTTGGTGGTGACAAGACCCGCCCTCCGAAGGTCGGTGTCGAAAGTGCCGCTGATACCCTTGACCTCCGATAGTATGTAGTCATTGTCGCATATGTACGGGTCTTCGAACGATCTCGTGGCTCCTTTCGAGTATTTCAGGCGTTTTATGGTGATTGCGGTGATATGCTTGGTCATTTTCATCCCCTGCACGCGATTATATTGGGGAGATAATGGGTTGGGAATTTAAAAAGCTTATCTTGAAATAGAGCAGATTATCCGGTATTGATGATAAGGTGAATTCAAAACATGTAATGCGGGCTATCCTGATGCGGTGAGTACACTGTCGTATTTGCCGTCATTTATTTCCTGCTGGACCTCCCTGGGGTCCTTGCCCTCCACAGTAACTCCCATGGAAATGCAGCTTCCAACCACCTCCTTCACCTTTTCGATAAGGTTCTTTCCCAGCAGGGTGTCCTTTTTCATCAGGGCAATCTTTCTTGCCTGCTCCATGGTGAGGTTCCCTATCTTGTCCTCCCGGGGATTCGAGGAGCCCTTTTCCAAACCGAGCTCCCTTATGATGAGGCTGGATGTGGGGGGTGTGCCCACTGATATCTCGCATTCCTTGGTCTTAGTGTCAATGGTCAATTTTACAGGGACCTTCATTCCTTCAAAGGCCTTTGTCTTCTCGTTGATCTCCTTGACTATCTGCATGATATTGACGCCCAATGGACCTAGGGCAGGTCCAACCGGCGGCCCAGTGGAGGCAGCTCCTCCCTCTACCAGTATCTCCAGTACCTCTGGCATGCTTACTTACCCCCTTCTGTTTCCAGAACCCTCACATGATCCCCCCGTATGGTGATGGGGATGGGCACCACGGCTTCGAACAGCTCCACCGTGATCTCCTCCTTGGATTCGTCGATCTGCTGCACCCTTGCCTTTTCGCCTTTGAACGGCCCTGCAATCAATTCCACGATATCGCCCTCGACGATCCCTGCAACCAGGGGCTTGGGTGTGAGGAAATGGTCGATCTCACCAAATGGTATATCCCCCTCGATCACACCCCGGGCGCGCTTTATACCCTTTACAAGCTTGCCGAGGCCGTCGGGATTGATGGTCTCCACAAGCACATAACCCCTGAGTTTTTCCGGGGCAAGAATGGAATAGATACCCGTATCCTTGCGCTTGGCCCTGCCGTAGAGAGTATCGGCCACGGTCTTCTCGTGGCCAATGGATGTCTTGATGGCCATGATGCTCTGCTTGACGAGCAGTGTGAAGGTCTTTGAATCGGACTGGGCAGGGTCATTTTTCGACCTGCACGTCACCACTAGGTCCACCCTCTCCCCGTAGTTCACGCTGTGGGGTGCTGTGACCTCGATTTTTATATTGTGGGTGCTTCCCCCATCCGCATCGAACTCGAAATCGATTGAATCCTGCATCTCCTTGTCAAACATCTCGTTTCTACCGAGGAGGAGCCTGATGAACCACTCGGGTGATTCCTCCGATTTCATGGGATTGATGGTGTTGATGGTCATGACAATTCTGTCTTTCTTCTTTCCCTTATTGCGTAATTTCATGTCAAAGCCGGTGATTTTGCCGGCGATAATCGAGCCTTTTAGCTCATCTGCGGAAAGCTCCATGCCATAGCCTTCCACCAGTGTTTCCTTTTTCGGCTCTTTTTCCCCTTCCTTCTTTTCAGGGCTTTTATCGGTTGCGCTTTCAGGGTCCACCTCCTCTTGTGAGGAAACAAGACCCTGTGTTTTGTCCTCGTTCTCCAAAACCAATGTCATACCTCCTAACTCTATCTGGATGGCACCGAATCATAGACCGAACAGGTCCATAAAGAAGTCAGGGGCCCTGGTCCATATGAGAAATATGAGGAATCCAAGCCCTCCGAGGAGTACGATGCCCAAACCGGTGATCTGCAGCGTTTTTGTGTACTCCTCCGAATCCGGCTTTCTGGCCATCTTCAATACTCTACCGTACTTGCCTTTGCCCATGTACTTCGTTTTTTCTTCGATCTTATCCTGTATTTCCCAGGTTTTTTCCACGATATCGACTTTCATTGGTCACCCTCAGAAATCGTGCTCTACTATTGCTCATCTATTATAAAAAGTTATCTCGCCATAAGGATCCCTTTAATTTTCCCGAAATAAGCCTCTCGGTGTTTGATATCACTTGACGAAATCGATGCCTATCTCCCTGCTCTTGTCTATGCCTCCAGGCCCTAAAATCTGCTTGGATTTCACGCCTGTTACTACGAGCATGACCCGGATTCTCTGCTCTATGGATGGATCGATGGTGGCTCCCCAGATGATGCGGGCATTGGGACTGATCCTGCTGTGCACCTCCTCTGCCACAGCCTCCGCCTCACTCACCGTCATATCGTTGCCTCCAGTGACATTGACCAGTGCTCCCGAGGCCTCGCTGATATCCACCTCCAATAGCGGGGAGTTCAAGGCCTCGTTCACCGCTTCCTCGGCCCTGTTCTCGGATTCCGCCTCCCCAAGGCCTATCATTGCCACGCCACCACCCTTCATAATGGTCTTCAGGTCATTGAAGTCAAGGTTCACGAGGCCAGGTTTCGTGATGATCTCGGTGATGCCTTTGATTGAGCGCATGAGTATCTCATCAGCCACTTTGAAAGCGGCGTTGAGTGACAACCGCGGCACAAGCTCCAGCAGCTTGTCGTTTGGTACGATAATGACCGTGTCCGCGAGCTCCCTTAGCCGCTCCATACCGTACTCCGCGTTCTCCATGCGGACCATGCCCTCTGCCCTGAAGGGTGTTGTGCAGATTGCTATTGTGAGAGCACCTATCTCCTTGGCTATCCCCGCCACAACCGAGGCAGAACCTGTGCCTGTTCCTCCACCCAGTCCGCAGGTGATGAAAACGATATCGCTGCCCATGAGGGCGCCGCGAATCTCCTCGTCAGCTTCCCTTGTGGCCTCCTCGCCCACCTGCGGCAGTGCGCCTGCACCCAATCCCCTGGTTACCCTTCGGCCCAGCAGGATCTTATTGGGAGCGTGAATCGTGAGAAGATGTTGGGCATCTGTGTTGAGGGCGTATAGATCAGCACCTAATACCCCCGCCTCAACAAGCCTGTTGACGGTGTTGCAACCCCCGCCACCGCAGCCAACGATCTTGATGTTCGTTTTAAGACCAGCAAGTACACGTTCAAGCTCCTCATCATCCGAGGTGTAGGTTCTCCTGCCTGTTGTCGTCTCCGGGGCAAGTGGTTCTGAGCTTGAACGTGACAACACTTCCTGAACAATGTATTTCATGTTAATCCTCCAAATATTAATCCGTCGGGGAATGCTTTTTAGAATATAAAAAGTTTCGCTTGACAGCTTTTTTAGTCCAATTTATCGAGGGAATGAAGGTTGTATATCAAATCTATTGATATTATTGAAAATAGACCGAATGAAATACCCTCCTCGTTCTCGGTAAATCCACCGGCACTCACTTGCTGTCTACTTGACGAAGTCAACGCCCATATGCTCAGTTCCTTCGTAATATTTCTTCTTGCCCAGCACCTGCTTTGACTTCACCCCTGTCACGACGAGCATGACCCTGACAGTGTGCTCGAGAGTTGGATCGATTGCCGCACCCCATATTATCCTGGCATTGGGATTGACCCTGGCGTGAACCTCCTCTGCCACACGCTCCGCCTCGCTCACCGTCATATCCTCTCCGCCTGTAACGTTCACGAGGACACCGTTGGCATTGCTGATATCCAGCTCCAGGAGAGGTGAGTTCAAGGCCTCGTTTACAGCCTCCATTGCCCTGTCCTCTGCCTCGGTACTGCTCTCACCGAGACCTATCATGGCCACTCCTGCGCTCTTCATTATGGTCTTGAGGTCGTTGAAATCCAGGTTCACGAGCCCGGGCTTTGTGATGATTTCCGTCAGACCTTTGATGGAGCGCATGAGAATCTCATCTGCCACCTTGAAGGCGGCGTTCAGCGACAGCCTCGGTACCAGCTCCAGCAGTTTGTCGTTGGGAATAACAACAACCGTGTCCACCACATCCCTCAGACGGTCCAGCCCGTACTGGGCGTTCTCCATCCTCAACTTGCCCTCTCCCTTGAAGGGCACGGTTACGAATGCGATGGTGAGGGCACCGATCTCCTTGGCTATGCTGGAAATCACGGCGGTGCTGCCTGTGCCGGTCCCGCCTCCAAGCCCGCATGAGACGAACACGATATGGGCACCGTTTAGGGCCATCCGAATATCTTCCTCTGCCTCCCTGGCAGCCTCCTCACCCACCTGCGGCAGTGCACCCGCACCCAAGCCGCGGGTGGCCCTCCTGCCGAGCAATATCTTCCTCGGAGCCCGGATTGATAACAGGTGTTGGGCATCCGTATTGGCTGCTATGAGCTCAGCACCCACAACACCCTCCTCTGCAATCCTCGCCACCGTGTTCGAGCCCCCGCCTCCGCAGCCTATGATCTTGATGTTCGTCTTCAACTTCCTCAGCATCTGCTCCAGCTCAGCATCCACCTCTTTGTTTTCATGGGCCCATCGTGTTTTTTCGTCCTCCACACTCATAATATTCGTGTTCCGCGTCAACGCATCCTGAACTATCGACCTCATATACAATGCCTCCTTTGGGTCTTATTAAGCCCGGCCCAGGAGTCTTCCTCGTGTCCGGGCTCCATTCTCTCATATCAAAGTAACCATAAAGACGCATGACATTGAGGTGAGGCGATGTTTTTTAATGTCCGCCTTGCTACATGGTTGCAACTCACCTGCTTTCCGGCATCCCACCTGTCATGCATCCCATAAAGGTTAAATAGGGTATACTTTTCCTTATATATATATAATTTGGTGTAAGGTTCTGTTGCAAACAAGGGACTTTTAGGTTAGGAGATTTTTTTTAATGTCCTCCTTGATACATTGTTTAAACTCACCTGCTTTACGTCATCCCACCTGTCATTCATAAAATAAAGGTTAATTAGTTTATACTTTTCCTTATATATATATAATTTGGT
>CP070726.1:870112-874118 GCA_020350865.1 Thermoplasmata archaeon | reverse complement strand
TTGACAGTTGCCGCCCAGGTTCGAGATGTTGCCCACACTCTCAACGTCACAGTCCCAGGACGCACCCACGTCCCCTATGTGGCCTGCAGTGTCGTTGTAGCTTGCAGCATAGAACGTTTCCTCCTGCCCCACATCGTATACCGGTGCGGCCACCACATCTCCCTCTCCGTTTGGTGAATCTCTGATCTGGATGCTGTCGATTGTGGGGGAGATAATCGTTATGGTGGTGGAGTTTACAAGGCCCAGTGCGTTAAGGGTGACCTTTACCAATCCGCCCGAGACGTTGTTCACCGTTATGGTTGATGCGGTGGCAAAACGGTCCAGGGTGATGAGATCGGTGTTGTTGCTCACCCAGTTCGAATAGGAGGGGACATTGTACAGGAAGGAGGAGGTGCTGTTGTACACGGCCCCATAGTAAATGACTTCTTCGCCAACTGGATAGTATTGGTTGATTACGACATCGCCCTGGCCGTCTCCCGCATTCCTGATCTGGATATAATCGGGTGTGGGCTCGTTCACATCTATTGTAACAGAGGCCTGTTTGCCTTCGTATTCGGCGGTTACAGTAGCAGAGCCCCCGTCATGGCCTGCCTCCACGATTATTGACGCACCTGTAGGGGAATTCAACGTGACGACGCTGCCCGAGCTGTCCTCGGACCAGGCTGTCTCGGTATAATCCCCTATCCAATTGGCAGTGTAATTGTATGCGCATGCCCAAAGCTCCAAAGTCTCCCCGACATTCAAGGTGTGGCTTGAAACAACGCTGCCCGAACCCGAGGGCGAATCCTCTATCTGGATGTAATCCACCGTGGCATCCGTGACGTTTACGGTGGTTCTGTTCTCCATGCCATTATAGGACGCCGTAACGTTGCATATCCCTCCTATGAGCTGCGCTGTAACCTTGGTGGAGGCACCGGGGGAGGTGACCGTGGCGATGGTTCCGCCGCTGTCCTCGGACCAGGTTGCAGCCACATCCTCCACGTAATGTGCCGTATGATTGTAGCCGGCAGCCCACAGTGTACGGTTCTTGCCCACGCTCAGGGTCATATCAGAAACCACACTGTCCCCGCTGTTGGGTGCGCTTCTTATCTGGATGTAGTCGGGCTCCGGAGGGTTCACGGTGACGGTGGTCGTATTCTGGGTGCTGAAGCATCTGACTGTTATGACGGCACTCCCCCCGGTTATACCCGCCTGAGCAGTGGTTGTTGCGAGGGAAGGTGAAAGGGTGATTACAGAGCCCTGGCTGTCCTCTTTCCAGAGCGTGAAGTTGTAGTTGCCCAAAAAGCCCTTTGTATGGTTGTAGGCTGCAGCCCACAACGTGAAGTCTTCGCCCACATCCACCGTCTTGCCCCAAACGACGTTGCCTGAATCGCCCGGGGCGTCCCTGAAGGCGACGTAATCGATGTCCACTATCATCCAATCCAGGACCCTTTCAATCACCGTCTCCTTGTTGGCAAGCGAATCCGGCCCTTCAAAGTAGAGGAAACCGAAGTACACGACCCTCGAATCCAGGTCATGCTCCACCCGAAGCCCCGCTTCCTGCCCCCCGGAGGAATAATAGAAGACGGCTGTTGCAGGATCTATTGGCATTACCCAACTGGGCGAACCGTCCAGAACGGGTAACGATCCGCCGTAAAATGGGTCGCTTATGGGATCGAACTCGACACCAGTGATAGTACCTTGATCGGTGTCATTGAGCATATTGAATGCATGGAGGTAATCCAGATAGAAGGGGCTCCCTCCGATGTCTTCACTCACGTTCTCTCCGCATAAAAACAGGCTCCCCTTCCCTCCGTCAAGGTAGGCGGATATTGCGCTCTGGTCCGCTGCGGTCAGGGTATCTGTGGTGGTATTGCCCGTGAGCCAGATGACACCCTCGTACCGCCCGAGGTCCTCGCTTGTTGGGCCGCCCCTCTCGTTTAACGTCCAGCCGTCAAAGGCATATTCCATCCAGGTCAAAAGCTCGTGGTACTCGTCCTCGTATCCGTAGGGATTGGGGCTCCCGTCGTCGTCCACAACCAGTATCCCTTGGGGTATGAAGTCGTACACGGCGGTCTGAAGCACATCCTTGGAATTATCATCCTGCACGAAAACGACCACGGAAAGCTTATCCCGGTCGTACACCCCACTGAGGGGAAAATCCCTTGAAACGGTGTATGTCTCCCAGACTTCTAGGGGAGGGAGGGCCTCTTCGGCCAGCATGTCCCTCATCACATACCGGTGGCGGACCTCACCGTTGGTTCCTGCCGCGTATTTGTTGTCCTCCACCACGGCAAACCTTACCTTGAGATTCCCGCTGGGAAGGGAGGATGTGATCTCGATTGTTGCGGTCACGTTGCCGGTTGTTGCACCCAGGGAGCCATCAAGGGTTATGTTCATGGGGCTCGAGACCGCCAGTGCGGTGTTGATGTAGTTCTTCCATGTGCTGTAAGTGTTCTCCCAATTATGGCCTCTGTACGGTGGTCCATCGAAATAAACTCTTGGAACCCCGAAATTGCCACCGTAATAATCGTATCTATCATTATTATCGGCCTTATTGAAATTATAGAACGGGTCATCTCCTGTAGGTGTGCCTAGGTGATATGCGATCATTATCAATTCTGACGGCCCGTATGCATCCAGCAATTCGTTCAATGCTGCGTTTGCATACGGACAGTGGGGATAGCAGTCCCAGTTGGTGAACAGCTCCGCAAGAACCGTCCTTGGACTGTCCGCCCTGGTCCCCCTTTCCTGCCCTGTCTGCGGGACAGGATCGGAAATGTCCACATAACCCACATCATCTGCGGGCGAGTCCGTATCCACCGCAAGAAAAACACTGAGAGTCGGAAAGAACAAAGCCGCACCCACTATCAGCACAAAGAATGCTGAGAGATTTGTATTTTTGAACATTCTACCACCTATTTTGTCGAATCCAGGTATCTCGGCACTCGGCATCATACGTTAATTCTGGTATTTAAGGATTAACGGTCCATCTTGACCTATTTCAGCGCCCTTTTCCCCCTGATATCCAATCATTGGGTGAGTTGACGGACCTGAGCGTTTCTTGAATCCAAAAAACCAGCAAATCAATAAGAGCTATCAAGGGCCAGTTACTTTTTTTTAACGTTCTTCACCTCGATTTTTTCAAGTGAGGCGAACTGGGGCAGTCTGGCCACATCCTTCTTCTCCTTTCTCTTTGCCCACGCAATAAGAATTACGGGAAGAACAAGAACGGCGGCCATGAAGCTGAAGATTATGGTTATTGCGGTGATCACACCGAACTGCTGGGCAATGGGCATGGGGGAGAATACCAAAACTCCGAAGCCCAGTATCGTGGTGACGGCCGAGATCGTCAAAGCAGTGCCGGTGCTCATGATTGTGTTGTGGATGGATTGCTGAATGCCCCTTCTGTTCCTCTCCCTTTCCTCCCTGAACCGCTCCATGACGTGTATCGAATAATCTATTCCCAGGCCGATTGTGAGGGCCGTTACCATGACGGTTAAAATGTTGAGCGAAAAGGAGAGCAGGAACATTGTGCCCACAATCCACAGCGAGCACAGCACCACCGGGATGGGGGGCATCAGGCCGAGTAGCACGTTCCTGTACAGGAAAATCAGAATGATTGCCGCCAAAATAACGGCTATCACCGTGGACCTTATCATGTTTGCCTGCAGGGAATCCACGATATCGATTGTGAGGACCATGAGGCCGGTGACCGTCACCTTTGTGCCTTCTTCGAATTGAACGCCGTCAATATCATCCTTGAAATCCTGGTACATCTCCCTGTTGTCCGTGGATGTGAAGGTGGCGATGACCACCCTGATTACGCAGGCGGTGTACCTGCCCTCCTGGCTCCTGTCCTCAGGCTCCCGGTAAATCATCTTCTTGGCAAAATTCCCAAAGGTCTCGTTGCCGATGGGTGCCGTATCATTGAAATAGATGTAGTCAAAATATGCCTTGATGTCCGCGTCTGTGCAGTCTCCGTTCGGCAATCCGTCCGGGGTCAGATTGAAGGTGTCCTGCAGAG
>CP070726.1:867417-870012 GCA_020350865.1 Thermoplasmata archaeon | reverse complement strand
TTCATATAATCGATTACGAGCCAGCAAAATAGAGGAGGGCTCAGTACGACGAAAAAGATGGAACCGACCAGGATGGTGTGCCTGTGTTCTGAAAAGAAATCGCTCAGATCGTATTTTATATCATCATATACGGCATGGGCAAAGGGCAGTATCACAAACAGCAATAAAAGAATGCCGACTCCTATATAGTTGTTCGTCTGATAAAAATATAATCCAGTGAAAACCGCCAATGCTACGAGGCCCACAAGGGCAAATGCCCGCCAATCCGGTGCTTCCTGCGGCTCTTCATCGGGACTTGAATTATCTTGTTCTGACATTGTCAGATGATAATTGCCGGACAGAAAGATAAATCTATTGAGGGAATGCCCCGGGAAACACAAAGAAAACCCAAAAGAAACATCGTTATAATTTTCTAAATTTACCCGAAGAAAGGGATAGATTTATATAACAACTTCCCGTTTTCAATCAGGGGAGCCTTTGGCAAGGGGAAAGAAGGTGCTGTTTGCCACAGCATATATCAGGGACAGAAGTGACCTGTACAACTGGATGCAGTCCAATGTGACCTACAGGTCAAGGCTCCATGCTGAGAGGACCATATCCGCGGGACTGCGCTTCATCAAGCAGAATATGCCCGTAATAGAGATCCTTGAGTACCCCACCTGGGACGCATATGTCCATAAACTCAGGGAGGGCTTTGACATCGTGGGATTCTCTTTTTACCTGAACGAAACCCATGAGCTCATAGACATGATAAGGAAGGCCAGGGACATGGGTATACCCGAGATCTGGGGGGGCAACTACGGCGTGCTCACCAAGGAGGTACAATCCCATTTCGATAGGATCTTTACGGGGTATTCGGAAATAGAAATTGGCGAGGCACTTGGATACGAGGTGGGAAATATCGTTCACCCCCCTCTCATCGTGCCCGTGGGATTTTCTGGCATGAACCTCACATGGATGGGTGTCCTGTTCACCACAAGGGGCTGCGGCCTCGCCTGCAGGTTCTGCCAGACGCCCACCTTTGCCAACAAAATAAGCACCTTGCCCATGGAGAGCATCGAAAGAGTCCTGGCCTACTATCGAAAAATGGGCATCGGCTTCGTCATCATATTGGATGAGTTCTTTGGCATGAAATCACAGCATGCCAAGGCGGTAATCGAGCTTCTGAAAAAGTACAGGATGCTGTGGTGGTGCATGACAAGAGCAGACCTCATTGCAAAGAAATACAACTCATGGAACGCCGACGGCAAGCTGGGACTTGCGGGAGTGGGCCTGGGCCTTGAGAGCTTCAACCAGGACGTACTCGAGAAAATCAACAAGAAAGAGGAGGCAGAAGACATCATCGAATCAGTGAACTTTCTAAGTAAAAAGAATGTGGGTGTGATCGGATACTACATGATAGGCTTTGATTGTGAAACCCGTGATTCCATCAAGACAGACCTGGAGAACCTGGCCGCATTGAAGCTGGCAGCGGCCCAGATATGTATAATAATGCCCCTGCCTGCAACCCCCCTCTGGGACGAAATCGAGGAGAATTACGGCATCTTTGAAAAGGACTGGCATAAATTCAATGCCAAGCACCTCGTATGGAACCATCCCAGCATCTCATCTGAGGAAATGAAAGATCTGCTCAATTACGGCCTTTCCAAATCCAATCCGAGAACCGGGGTGCTGCGGAGGGTGAGAAAGATCGGGTACGGTGCCATAAAGACCACGGGCATGTCGGGCATGGGTGAGATTTTAAAAAACCTTTACAGGTCCAACGTCGTATACCGCTCATTGCCCCAGCCCCTTCTGTTCGGCGGGTTCAAATCTTGACGTTCACAGCTGCATCCGGGAGGTAGGAAGAATGGCAGAACCGGCAGATATCCTCATCAGGAACATATCCGAGCTTCTAACCCTATCAGGGGACAATGCGAGCCCGAGAAAAGGAAAGGGTATGACTGATCTGGGCATCATAAATAACGGGGCGGTGGCAATTTCTACGGAAAGAATCATTGCCGTAGGCAGAACAGAGGAAGTGGAGAACAAGGTTGAATCCTCCCCCGAAACCAGGATAATCAATGCCGAGGGCAAGACCGTGATGCCGGGTTTTATAGACCCTCACACCCACCTCATCTTCGCAGGCTCCCGTGAAAACGAACTGCACATGAAACTTCAGGGAAAATCGTATTTGGATATCCTGAATTCTGGCGGCGGCATACTGCGCACTGTCCGGGAGACGAGGGCTGCAGGCTCCGAGGAACTCCTTTTTACCGCCCGAAAACGACTGGACCGCATGCTTGCCCTGGGCACCACCACCGTGGAGGCGAAATCGGGGTACGGCCTTGATATGGATTGCGAGATAAAATCCCTTGAGGTCATTAATAAACTTGACCGGGAGCATGCCGTAGACCTCGTGCCCACATACCTCGGTGCTCATGCCATACCTCCCGAATTCAAGGATGATTCCGATGGGTACGTCCAGCTTGTAACAGAGGAAGTGCTCCCCAAGGTTGCAGAGCGAAAACTGGCCCGATTCTGCGATGTGTTCTGCGAGAAAGGGGTCTTTTCTGTTGCGCAGTCCAAGAGAATCCTTTTGACAGGTAAAGATTT
>CP070726.1:863289-867317 GCA_020350865.1 Thermoplasmata archaeon | reverse complement strand
TAATCCTCTTCCGAAAGCGTAAGACCCTCGATAATTGTATAAGAATAGGGCTGGATAGATGTCAGACTGGTGTTCTGGGTCCAAATAATCCCGGTTTTGTTGGAAAGGGATACAATACCAAGGAAGTTCAGTACTGACCGATAGCCATTGTACAATTCCACCCAGTCATTCCCTCCGGGTAAGTCAGGGCCTAAATGGAAAACCTCATTGACAACCAGATGGGGGATGTCGCAAGTAGTGGTGACGTAGCAGAGCAGTGGTGTACGGTAGGCATCCGGTGCACTAAGGTTCGCTCGGTACTGGATATACCGGTCTGGTGGGGACAAGGGTAAGTTTTCCACCATGGGATCCGAGAACTCCCCCGGTGCATCGGGGGTCCAGGGTTCAGGCCACAGACCGGGATCGCTTCCGTTCCCTGTCCTGGTCTGTAAGGTTATGTCTCCCCCGACTATCCGTTCGCCCCACGAGATGTTAGTCCAATTGGCAATTCGCCCGGCATCCATCGCTCTCGAGGTGAATGACCCCTTGATTGAGTGGAAGAAAGGAGAACTCCATGCCGTATTGTTTTGAATAACGGTGCCGGATGCTCCCGCGGCTCCCGCGAAACCCGGACTTCCATTGGGAGCAGGTCCCCATACATTACCGCTCACCGTAATTCCAACATTCCCAGGGCCCGCAAATCCCCCTGCCCCACCCGCCCCTCCATTCACGGTGAACGTGCCCGACAAAACAGATGCTGCATCCTCGTAATGTATCTTTATGCGCCCTCCACTACCGCCGCCGCCCCCGCCACCACCATCGCCTCCTTCACCCCCGTAACAAGCAGAAGATACGCCTTCCCCTCCTCTACCGCCACGACCGCCTTTACCTCCGTTTCCGCCCTGTGCAGAGATGGTTCCTGTGATATCGACGTGCCAGGCTGATATAAACACACATCCTCCAGAGCCCCCACCACCACCGCCACCACCGCCACCGCCATCACCACCATAGCCTCCGGGGGTATCGCCGTTTTCACCCCCCTCAGAGCCACCGGAACCTTGTGCACCATTCGAACCGTACGCTGATATTGTTCCTGCCACTATGATTTCGGTGGCATTCAAAGTGATGTTCCCTCCTCCTTTACCGGGTGCACCACCATTACCTCCTCCTCCACCGGGGTAGGTCGCTTGATTCGGATTGCCGTCCCCTCCGAATCCACCAGGCCCCCCTGCGGAGCCGTTGTATGTATCGTTCTGATCCGCAGTCCCGTAGGCCGGACCGCCGGCTCCACCAGCTTGCCACCCTCCGCTGTTGCCGCCGTTGCCGCCAACGGATCCATAGCCGCCACCTCCTCCACCTCCGCCGCCATTACCCTGGTTGTTGACCCCGTCGGTGCCCGGGTTTCCCTGTCCGTTTCCATCCGGTGAGACGGCATTGGATTTAATGCTTCCGCCCGCTTCAATTAAGATGACCTCGGCATTGATCTCGAGAGGTACATCAGTGGGGCATACAAGATGTCCGGTGGACGTGATATGTACGAAATCAAAATCTGTTTTTCCCAACGTTGTATAAACCACTGTCCCCCCGTCCACTTTCAATGTATCGACTATTCCGTTAGCGAGACCGACACGTGCACCGTATGGGCCCAGGTCATAGATTTCCACGTTTGTAAGGTCTTCTGCCCCAGAAAAGTTCGTATATGTGTTATCCGACAAGGTCATGTTGTTCTGGGCTGCGCGGGTTCCCCTGTTTCCATGTTTTATAAATATCTCCTTGTCCATGCTCTTCAGTACCGGATCCCCGTCGGGACGCTCCGGGATTGGGATTGAATGGAACATAGCCAAAATTAATGAAGTTACCAGCACCACAGCAATGAAATATTGGCCTCTCTTCGACATAAATTCACTCCCCTTGTGGTTTTCGCGGATCACCCTTTTTATTGTGCTACCCGTTATATGTGACCTGATATTTCAATCCTAATAGTATAACTAAATATATTCCGAAATATTTAACCTTACCCCAGATTGATAATTCTGTTGCTGATTTAATTGTGTCCAGCTCAGTGGCAGGAATCAGATAGAGCTGTCTCTACCGATTACAGATAAGTGTTAATATAAATGTCAAATGGGAAATCCCAATCCACGAAATAAAAGTCAAACAGTGTTATTATTTCTTAAATACACACAGATATCCGCCACATTGGTTCCCGTGTTCCCCGTTTTAATCAACCCTCCACATTCATTGAAGAATTCATGGGAGTTGTTATCTTCCAAAAAGAAGTCGATGTCGTAATCCTTTTTCCTTGCGGTTTCCAGGACCTTCACGTCGCCCACTGCCCCGGCGGCATCCGTATTTCCATCTACGCCGTCGGTGCCAATGGAGGCTAAAATCCCGTCCTCCAAACTCTTCAAGGCAGCCAGCACAAACTCCTGATTTCTACCTCCCCTTCCTTTCCCGGTTACGGTGACGGTTGTCTCTCCGCCTCCGATTATCAGCTCCCCCGTAGCCTCCATGAACGGAACTGCAGCAGTGCGGGTCTCCCCCCGAATGTAGCTGCTGTATATGGTGGGCTCATAACCGAGGGCCTCGGCCCTGTCGTGCATGGCCCACACGGCTTTTTCATTGTCTGCTATAATATGCGATTGGACATTTTCAAAGTATTTCTTGTCAACCGGTTTGTAGGTTTGAATGATTTTGAGGATTTGGCTGTCCAGCTTTTCCTCCAGATTGAATTTCTTGACAACCTCCAGGGGTTTTATTTTCAGTGGGTCTTCCACGGTTGCACCGGAGGCAATATCTTCCAGGTGATTTCCGAGAACATCCGAGATGACGATGTTGATCACCTCGGCTGGGTGAGCGGCTTTGGCCAGTTGACCACCTTTGCTCTGGGACAGGGCCCTTCTTACCGAATTGACCTCGTGAATATCGGCCCCGGATTCAACAAGTATTTTGTAGGTTTCCTGAAGGCTTTCAAGCTCCACTCCCCTCTTGGGGACCTCGAACATGGCCGAGCCGCCGCCGGAAATAAGGCAGACAAGCGTATCCTCCTCATTCAACTCCTCTGCAAGTGACAGCAGTTTTTCCCCGCTTTTGATGGACGATTCGTCGGGCAGGGGATGTGTTCCATAAGAAATGGCTACCGTAGGATCATCGTGGGATATCTCTTCGCCTGGAAGGGTGATGATGTGCCCTGCGGATATGTCTCCATGATAATTGTTTTTAAAGGCGCTGAACATCCTAAGCGAGGCCTTCCCCCAGCCGAATACCGTTACCTTTGGAGGAATTATATCCGGTCTTCCGGAAAAAAAATCCTTCATCGCTTTTTCGGGCAGAACCGATTTGACCCCCGCCTCAAGTATTTCGAGAACAGGGGCTCTCCTTTTGTTTTCATCTTTTATCAATTCCTCGTAATTCAGGAAGATGCTCATGCTCCCAATACCTCGGGATTTACGATATGGGTGGGCTTTCTGCCTTCAAGTGCATCTATTACAGCCTGGGCCGCCATCCCGGCCATCTTGGACCTGGTCTCGAGGCTGGCACTGCCCATATGGGGGGCCAAGACCACGTTGTCGAGTTCATAGAGCTCCGGATTAACGTCTGTGGGCTCACCCCAGAATACATCCAGAGCCGCCCCGCGTATCCTCTTTTCTTTCAGGGCTGCGATCAATTCGGGCTCGTCCACAACCTCCCCTCTTGCAGTGTTTATCAGATAGGCTGAGGATTTCATGAGCTCAAGTTCTCTTTTACCGATCAATCCTTTTGTGTCAGGGGTCAGGGGAACATGCAGGGATACGAAATCCGATTTTTGTAAGAGATCATCCAACTGGGCGAATCTGATGCCCATTTCCCTTTCGACATTCAGTTTTCGGCGCTTGCTGTGGTACAACACCTTCATGTCAAAACCCCTGGCGCGCTTTGCCACCAGCTGGCCGATCCTTCCCAATCCAACGATTCCAAGAATTTTACCGTTGACATCCGAGCCAAGCATGAGCTCTGGAGCCCAGCCTCCGAACCTGCCTTCCCGCATGAACCTGTCCCCTTCCGGTATG
>CP070726.1:859885-863189 GCA_020350865.1 Thermoplasmata archaeon | reverse complement strand
AGGCAGCAGCTGTGATCGGCGTTCCTGATCCTATCAAGGAACAGGTTCCCTCGGGTTTCGTAAAATTGAAAGGTGCTGTGCCCGAAAATGATGAAACCAGAAAGAAAATTAATGACGAAGTGGCGAAGAGATTGGGGAGCTATGCAAAGCTGGCAGAAATATTCTTTCTGAAGAAACTGCCTTCGACAATTTCTGGAAAGATAATGCGCAGAGTTCTAAGAGACATAAGGGTCACGGGTGAAATTAAAGGAGATCTCACCACTCTCGACGATCCTGAGAGCATTGAGTTACTAAGAAAAGCAATGGAGGCGAGGAAGAAACAGTAAGCACCGATTGGCGGGGCTTTAGCGGCGCAGGTGTTGAACAATGTCTGTTGAAGCATTAGTCTTGTGCCGCTTTTTTACCCCGTTCCAGAGCTTCCATATTTAACGGTATGAGTTTTTCTTTTTTGGCAAATTCCGCCCTAACGCATTCCCTGAGCACATCAAGATCCACCACCTTGCTGCGGGCGACAAAGGCGGAAAGGGCCACAATATTTGCCGCCCTTACGTTGCCAATCTCCTTGGCGATTTCGGTGGCCGGTACATAGAGTTCGTCCACATCGTCGCGGCCGGTGCCAGTGGGAATTAATGAGCTGTTGATGAGGACGACCCCGTCAGGTTTGACCATGGAACCAAATTTTTCCAGTGATGGACGGTTCAAGGCCACCAGGTGCTGGGGATTTCTAACAATGGGGGAACCGATGGGCCTGTCGCTGATGACCACCATGCAATACGCGGTCCCGCCCCGCATCTCCGGGCCGTAAGAAGGAATCCAGACCACTTCAAATCCTTCCTGCATGGCCGCGGTGGCAAGGACTTTCCCGCTCAGGAGAATCCCCTGACCCCCAAAACCTGCAAACATCACTTCACTCTGCATTCTTACCTCCTCACACGCGAGCGTTTAGCCCTTTGAAAATCACCACCCAGCCAAATCCTCACGCTACTCCGGGGTCTTGTAATCACCCAGGGGATAATAGCTGAGCATGTTCTCCTCTGCCCAGTTGACGGCCTCCAGCGGGGTAAGCCCCCAGTTGGTGGGACAGGTGCTCACCAGTTCTACCAGGCTGAAGCAGCGGTTTTCTGTTTGATAGGTAAAGGCCTTTTTGATGGCCCTCTTTGCCTTGACAATATACTTGGGCTTTATCACCGCCTGCCTTGTGATATATCCGGGGGTTTGAAGGGAAGCAAGCAGTTCGGCAACCTTTATGGGCATGCCCACATCCTCCACGTCGCGTCCGAAAGGAGAGGTGGTGGTCCGCTGATTGGCCAGGGTGGTGGGCACCATCTGACCGCCGGTCATGCCGTATACCGCGTTATTAATAAATATGGTGGTGAACTTTTCTCCCCGGTTGGCCGCGTGAATGATTTCAGCCATTCCAATACTGGCCAGATCACCGTCTCCCTGGTAAGTAAACACAATCAGGTCCGGCCGAACCCTCTTCATGCCTGTGGCCATGGCCGGTGCACGGCCGTGGGATGCCTCCTGAAAATCAAAAGTAAAATAGTTGTAACACAAAACCGCACACCCCACAGGGGCAATACCCACCGTACGCCCACGAATACCCAGCTCGTCAATCACCTCGGCCACCAGCCGGTGAGCCACGCCGTGCGTACACCCCGGGCAGTAGTGGGTATATTGCTCCGAGAGGGCGTCGGGTTTCTTGAATGTCTTTCCCATGATATCGGCTCCTTTCCACCTCCACCCTGCCCTCCCCCCTCTCAAGGGAGTGGGTCTGGACCGGAGGTGAAACTGAAAACATGCTGTAGCGTTCTTGAAGGAAAAGCAGGCTAGATTAAAGCCTTCACCTCGGCCATAACCTCTTCCGGGGTGGGAACTTCACCGCCGCATTTCCCGTACCAGGATACCGGGCGCTTCCCCATCACGCACCGCTCCACATCTTCCTGCATCTGACCCATATTCATCTCAATGTCGATAACGGCCCTGCAGCTCTCCTTTGCCGCCGCTTCACCAACCGCCTTCTCAGGAAAAGGAAACAGGGTCTGCGGCCTGATCATCGCCACCTCAAGACCCTCCTCCTTCAGGTTATCAATGGCGGTCCTGCATACCCTGCTCATGGTGCCGTAGCTCACAATAAGGACCCTATACTCGGAGTCCGTGTTGTAATCCTCATATCGGATCTCCTCCCGCTTCATCTGCTCGTACTTGCCCTTTAGTTTCAAATTATGGGCGTTGAGCTTCTCCGGATCCAGATACATGGACCTGACCAGGTTGCGTTTGTCGCTCTTGCGGGTATCCATACCGGTTGAGGCCCATTCATCCTTGTTGCTCGGCTCGGTCTTGAGATGGTCGGAAAATTCCACCGGCTCCATCATCTGACCGATCAAACCATCCCCCAGAACCATCACCGGATTGCGGTACTTCTCAGCAAGGGGAAAGGCCATCATCACCATCTCCACAGCCTCCTGAACACTCGCAGGAGCCATCACCAGCATCCTGTAGTCCCCGTGGCCCCCTCCCTTGGTCGCCTGCAAATAATCGCCCTGAGACGGCAGTATCCCTCCCAGCCCAGGAGCACCTCGCATAATGTTTACAAACACCGCCGGGCACTCCGCACCCGCAATATAACTGAGCCCTTCACTCATCAGACTGATCCCGGGACTCGATGAGGTGGTAAAAACCCGGGCACCGGCACCGGCCGCACCAAAAATCATGTAGGAAACCGCAACTTCACTCTCTCCCTGTAAAAACACACCCCCCACTTCCGGCAACCGCCGGGCCAGGTACTCGGCAACCTCCGACTGGGGCGTGATGGGATAGGCAAAATAGTTCAGGCATCCAGCCCGGATGGCAGCCTCTCCGATCGCTTCGTTCCCTTTCATTAAAATCCTGCCCATGTTTCTCTCTCCCTTTTTCGCTTCCTATGCCGCCTCTTGCGCAATCTCAATGATCGTGATGGCCACGTCAGGACACATAAGGCAGCAGGTGGTGCAGAAAACACAGTCCTCCGGACGGGCCTGGTATGCAGGAAAATACCCCTTGGGGCTCACTTCACCCGATATCTCAAGAACCTTCTTAGGACATACCGCAACACACAAACCGCACCCTTTGCATCTTTCTTCCTCTATTTCCCATTCATATGCCATACAATCATCTCCTTTTTTACGAAAGCTCTAAGTCAGCCGGTTGCCCCGTTCTTACTTAGAGCCCCTTCAGGATTCAACCTCAATCAACCTCAAGATCAGTTCTCAGACATTGCCCTAAGCACCATTTCAGTGATGTCCAGGACATCGAGATCCACCTT
>CP070726.1:854960-859785 GCA_020350865.1 Thermoplasmata archaeon | reverse complement strand
CGAACTGGAAAACGCCGACCAGAAAGGGCTCACGGCAGCCGAGAAGAAGGAACTCCAGGACCGAAGGGACAAATGGTACAACAAATTGAACAATGCGAACAAAAAGAGGGTTGACCGCGGTGACTACTCGCTGCCGCCGGGACAGGAGAATACCTAATAACCCTTTTTTCTTTTTTTTATATTTAGAAAGGGTGTATAAATGCCAGACGAAAACCTGAAACTCACAATTGGGCTCGACAGGCTCATCTACAAACCACATGAAAGAATCCTGTGCACCGTAATCCTTACGAATACAGGGTCAAAACCGGTGCCGGTAAACAAACGACTTTTGGTGAACACACCGCATGCACCTGAGCCATTCCGTGAGGTCACTTTCGAGATACTTTCCCCATCAAAAGAAATACTGAATTTTCGCACCAGGATCAATGTGGGCCCCCCAAATGAGGATGATATTGCGGAATTGGGGCCCTCGGAATCGGTAGAACACGTATACGATGCCGCCCATGACTTCTTATTTGAAGAAAAGGGCGAATATACAATCAGGGCGGTGTACGAGAACAGGTTCGATTTCGAAGGTAAGGGGGAAGTATGGAAGGGGCGCCTGGAATCAAACATATTGACATTTAGGCTCGAATAGTGTAGGCTTTTGAATAATGGATTAGAATCGATTTTTTACACCAATGGCAGTTCGCAGGGAAACCGTTATAAACGCCATTGCCAATCACCCCAAACGCCCATTTGGGAGGTAAGATAATGGTGGCATTGATCGATAAGGAGAAATGTGACGGATGCGCAACCTGTGTCGAGTCATGTCCCTCTGAGGCCATAACAATCGGGGATGACGAGAAGGCCAAGGTGGACCCAGAGGAATGCGTGGACTGCGAATCTTGCGTGGACGAGTGCCCGAACAGCGCCATCTCCATGTCCGAGTAACTGGAATATTCTTTGCGGGGAGAGAATGGACAAGCTGTACGTTCTGGTGAAGGTGGAGCCCGGGCACATCGAAGACATCCTGAATACCGTTCTCCAAGAAAGGTTCGTAAAGGAGGCCAGCGCTGTCACGGGCTCGTACGATATCATCGTTAAAATCGAGGGTGCCAGCATTGCCGAGATCCTGTCCACCGTGGTCAGGGAGATCCACAAGATCGAGGGGATAACCAGCACCGAGACCCTGGTGGCAGTCGAGTTATGAGCCCCTTCTTCAACCGAGCTTTGGCCACCTGAGAGAAACTATTTTCTTTTGGTCATTTGTTTCAATGCAAAGCATAATTCGGAGAAGACCGGAAAAACTATCCCATCTCGATATCGACGAACTCCTCCTTGGGCGCTCGGACGGTCTTCTTCATGGTCGTTTGCTTGATGATATCCTCCCTTGATTTGATGGCATTGCACAGGCCGATAAAGACCTGTACATGGTCTCTGAACCACTCATCCCTTTCCTCGATCTGCTTCCTCGAGTACCTTAATTCCTCGTCCAGCTCCTCGGCCAGGGAGTAGAGCTTTGCGAACTGGTCCTTCTGTTTCTTCAGTTCCCTTTCCAGCTCCTTGATTTTCGGTTCGAACTCGGAGTTCTCCCTTTCCAGGGAAGAAAGGCGGATCTCCATGTCCCTGATCTCCGTGTCCCTGTTCTCGGCCACCTGTCTGAGGCTCAAGATGATGCGCTCTTTTTCGGCGATGACGTCCTCGAGAACCCTGATCTTCTCCTTTGACTGCTCAAAATCCTTTTCCTGGAGCTCGTAGGCATCCCAGAGCTTGGCCAGGCGTTCCTGCTCCTTTTCGTACTCCCTTCTATAGTCGGTTACATTATCTGGCATCGTATCTCCTCCAAATCAGGATTATCAAGGGTATTTCGGTCCAAATTGGGGGCCGCAAAGTAGCCCTAATTAGATTGGAAAAGCATATATGCAATGGCATATTAAAAGTTTTGGCTTTTACCTTTCACATCCTCGACACTGGCGTTTGGATTGTGAGTGCAAAGTAGAGTCAGGAGGAAAGAAGACTCGAAAGCGCCTCCTCCACCTCCTTTTGGGTGGCACCCCAGGGAACAACCACAAGATTGCCCGTACGCTCGAATCCCTCCTTGACCTTGCAGCATTTGGCTATGGCCAGTGTATCGGATTCCAAGTTCATGGCCGCCCTTTCGGGGCAGAAGTTGAAGAACTCGGGTTCGATACCATAGAGATTCTTGAATATCCTCAGGGAGAGGTCACAGCCGAGCAGTGATACCTCCGCTAGTTCCTCCCGGGACAGTTCAGGTCCCTCGTCGAGGTAATAGACATTTTTACTGCTTTCAAGTCCGGATGCGTGGCAGGGGAACACCATGTTCTTCTTGGTGCAATTCTTCTCAATGTCCCTGAGATCAAGTATTTGAGGGGCGACCTTCACTGCAAATGGAACATTACCATAGTTCAGTGCATTTGTCACTAGCTCCACCAGTTTGGGGGCTTCTGGGGGAACAACCTCGTGGACGACCACTGTTTTTCGCTCTTCTTCATGAATGAACGAAACGTGCTCGAATTTGCCTTTGACGACAAGGGTTTTTGTGCCCAAAGCATCTGCTTTTTCAGCCATCATTGTGGGGCTGAGAACGTTGATGCTGGAATCCTCCACATATTTCGTATTTTCGGGTAATGAGATGATCTCCATTTCTTCGATCTCGGAGAATAAATCCTCAGTGGACGCCTTCCTTATCCCCACAACAGCCCAATCATCACCGTTTTTAAGTATGAGAAACTCGGTTTTCTTGTAGACGGATTTGCCGAGCAGGTTGTCCTGAATATCATCCCCGGTCAGGGGAAAGGAGACCACTTTGATGCTCACATGACTGCAGTGCTTGGGAAACATTTTCAAACCTCGATTGAGAAATAGTGGGAATCCATGCCTCACATGCCCTTTTTCAGTTTCTCGTACTTCTTCTTGTATTCCCGTGCGCATGTATCGCAGCAGAGGAAGTGATCCTTCCCATCAAGTTTTATCTTCACCGGTTTGTCGTGCATGGGTTTTTTGCAGTAGAAGCATGCAAGTACCGCATTGATACCCTCCGACAAAAACGCTCTTGGCTCCTCTTTCACAGTGGTGATTATGGTTTTGTAATCATAGTCCTGAATATCCGGAATCTTGGTCAGTTCCGAGAGGAATTCATTCAGATGTGCCGTATCCTTCAACGTGACCTTGGCATGCATCCATGAGCCCCCAACAAGGTACACCTCCCTCACCTCCTCCATCTCCCTCAGTTTTTCAGCCACCTTGGGGACGTCCGAGGGTTTGCATTTTGCCGAAAGAATAATGGAGATCTCCCCTAGTGCGTCAGTATCGAGCCTGGCACCGAAACCCTTTATCAGCCCCATCTGCTCGTACATGTTCACCTTGCTGCTCACTGTGGGTGTTGTTACACCCACCTTCTTTGCAATGTCCCGGAACGAGGTTCTACCGTTTTCCTGCAGGATTTCTAGTATTTTTACATCTACCTTGTCGAGTTTCATGTTTCTCACATAAAATACACGGTTATTAAACTTTACGTTTGTAAAGAGATTTAGATCTTCAGCTCATTGATTGTAAGCTTACCCTGGCAGAGCACCTTCCCGTCCAGTACCAGTGCCGGAAGCTTTTCTATGCCAAGCCTCCACATCCTTAATTTGGCCCCAAACTTCTTCCACTTGACAAGGACCCTTATCCTGGTCTCGGTTTTCGAGGGGATGACGAAGTCGATTTTATCCTTGTTCTCCCATTGAGCGTGCTTTGCGAACCTTAACATTTCCCTGCTGCGCTGGGTCTGCTTTGGCACGGGTTTCAGACAGCAGCTTCCACCTGCGGTTTTGGGAATCGTGAATATGACCTCTGGGTAGAATTCAAGCACATGCGTTTTTTCGGTCATCCATTCACCCTATTTGGGCACTACGAATGTACATTCCCACCGAGATTGGCACACCAGATTAAATAAATGGGTTGCAGACCTGACTCAGCAGCATCCGTAGAATTCGGTGTGGTGGTAATCGCATTCCTCATGCTCCTCTTCGCAGTACTCCTCCGAATGCTCCTCGCATTCCTCGTGGGAATAGCGGCAGTCCTGCTGCCCCCAGCAGCCGTCGTCGCCATGCATGCTGCGGTGCATGTCATCGTGATCATTATATGCCCCCATGCCGACAACCGCACCGGAGCCCACCAGGGCTGCGATCATTATCCCAACCATCCAAATGTTCTGCATTTGTTTCATCTCCATTTCTCAATTCACTGGACTGTTTCAATGGATACAATGTTGCCTCATATATAATGAGGTATCGCTTTACATTCGTAAAATTCCCCATTGTTTATTTATCATTTTGACTATCGACAATCCAATAGGTAACCAAGAGCATATTCAATTTCGAGGTGATGAAAAGTGCATTGCTGTGGAGCTCACACGACAAAGAAGTCGGATGAGGAAATCATCCTTGACGTAAGATATGCAAGGGGTGAAATCACAAAAGAGGAGTATCTTAGGATGAAAAAAGATATAACCGCGTGAGGGGTACAAAAAATGAATTACAGTGGAGCAATGAATACTTAAATTTAAAGGAGGGATGATATGAAGTTAAAATTGATGATAGTCTTTGGTGTCCTTGGTCTCTTGATTATAATAAGCGGTCAGGCCCTGGCCGATGATAATGACGGCCATATGATGGACGGCGATATGATGGGTATGGACTGGTGGGGGGTACCGTTCATGGGATTCGGGATGCTGGGTTTTTGGCTCGTCATGGTGGTCATAGCCTTTCTGGTCTACAAGGATGCGGAAGACAGGGGGATGAATGGGTTATTGTGGTTCGTCCTTATTATTCTCCCATGG
>CP070726.1:848938-854860 GCA_020350865.1 Thermoplasmata archaeon | reverse complement strand
GAGCTCATCTGCACATTATACCCATCCGATGTGTCGTACCCGCCCTCCGCAGTATAAGGACTGATCATCTCCAGGTAATTGTTGTATGAATCCTCGTTGACCTGCCACATGGGGGCGGAATGGGTTTCGTCTTCCTCTAGGGCCGTGTAGACAGCCAGCTCCCCGAGGTGCTTGACCTCGTTCGTGTAGGTCTCCAGGATGGTGGTCAAGCCCCGCTCCCGTGCCGTGATCTCCTCGATTCTCTGCATGTTCACCGCAGCCAGGTAAACCCCCGAGAAAACAGAGAACATGAGGAGCATGACGGCAATCAGGGCAAAGGGGATTCTTGCCCTTTCATCCTTCTGGAGATCACGCGATAAATGCGATTCCGGGATGCAGGAGTCATCTTCGAGTTTGTCCGGTATTTTCATTTTAATCTACCTACTACTTCATACCTTTACACAATCCACCTCATGTCCTCCACAGGAACAGGGTGATCTCAACGAACTCCTCCCCTGTATAGGGCTCCACCTTGGATGCGAACCTCTCATCGGGCAGCTCTGACAGGGAACCTGTCGTATCCGATACATACAAGTATGGATAGGAAGAATCACTGTACTTCGAATATAATGCGTAGTTGTAGTTGCTTTTCACGGCTATGTCCACGCTCTGATGAATCAGGGACCGTATGTACGCCAGTCCGTATACATCGCCTGTGGTCTGGTCCAATTGTTTCAGTTTCAGGTAGTTGAATATGGCCATTTGGACCGTATCGTCAGAGAGGTTATAGCTCTCCCCATTTATGGTGAAATCGGCTCCGTGAATCGTGCTTGCCAGCACCGAATTGAGCACATCGTCCGTGTATTGAAGCCCGTATTCCTTTGCACTCACGTCCGGATTGAACTTGATCATCGAGGAAACAGAGGCCATGATTACGGCGGAGCCGATAATGAGTATGAGGAAGAACATGATGGAATCATAGACCGAAAACTGTCCCCCCTCATCATGCTTTATATCTCTCATGTCGATCTCCACACAGTCACCTTCAGCTGTCCCAATCTGAACACGCTCTCGTTGACCTTTATCACTATGGTGGTGCTCACCTTGGATTTTGTAATATCACCGCTTGTCGGAATCTTGTATCCGAAACCCCACTGCTCCTCAACAATCCCTTCCCCATCCTCGTCAACCCCGCCGAACTGAACAATGGTAATGTTGAATTTGTAGTCAGAAACAATATCCTTTCTAATCTGATCATCCGTCATCTCACAAAGCTTTGTAAAATCGAACCGCCCCTCCGTTGGTTGCGCCGTGTAGGTGCCGTTTGCGAGCAGTTTATCATAGCTTCTAACGATTCTTGATATGTCGTTGCATTCGCTGTACATCTGACTCAATTCGATGCTCTCGGCATATATAGTATATGTTTGGACCAGGCTAAGAAAGAATATTCCCAGTCCCACCGTTACTATTATCAAGGAAGGGATATCTTCGAAAGGTCCGGCTATGCCCCAGTTGTCTCCCCGCAGTGACATGGTATCTGCGCATAGGCTTTTTACTCTATAAACCTAGTGCTGAAGGGGCAAAAAGTTTATGTCCACATAGTGCTTTTCTGAGCACGGAGGGCAGGGTATGCCAAAGAACAAACAGGACAAGAGCGGGGAATCGGTGGAACAGTTACCTTGTAAGTACGATATCGAATTCAGCTCCAGGCAGAACGTCATGGTGGCCAAGTGCAAGGAGTGCGACGGTGAAGGCGGCTTGACAGATCAAAAATGTTTGATGGGAATGCTCAATGCCGTATCCAAGGAGTTCAACATCGATTCCATTATCTTATCCCACTATATTGAGCGGCTGTATGAAAAGGACGCAGTTGATGTGCTGCGCCACATGGCACGCCTGGTAAAGGAATTTGACAGGCTGTCCATCAGAAATCCTCTGAAACAGTATTTCTCAGAAAAGGAAATACCTGCTCAAAGGAGCAAATGTCAGGGCTGCGATATGAATCCTCAGAATCTGTTTCCGGAAATGAGACAGCAATTCATCATGAACGTGGAGAATTTCTATATGGTGTTTTTAGATAGGGTCAGGTCCATTTACAGCGCTTCAAAGGACCCGAAGTGCAAACAGTGCCTTTCCACAACCAACAGCGACATCGTGTATTTATTTGATAAATTGGAGGACCTAAGGGAGGATATCATTTATAAGGCATTCAAGATAAAAGTGAAAAGAGGAGGGTAGTTACATGGCAATGGATCCAGTTCTAAAACCCAAAAAGAAAAAAATCGATGCACCTGAAGGACCTGGCACCCCTGATGAGCCGCAAGAAGTGGACACTACTGCATCAGTGGAACCGGATGAAGTATCGGCTGCAACACCTCCTCCACCCCCAGGTACAAGGACGGGGGTGAAAACAAGGAAAAAAGTGCCGGAAGCAAAAGCCGTTAAGAAAACCAAGGCGAAGATAATGACGGTCCCCGAGATCCTCACATCTCTAGAGGAGATGGATTTTGCAGCCATAAAAAGGGGACTGAACCGCATTTTTACAAGAAACCAGAAACTGAGACCTGGTTTTTCCGCTTCATGGGTTTCGGTCAATGTACCGGACGATGCCAAGCTGGTAAAGGAATACAATGTCACGGACACCACGGTGAAACTGTGGAATGTCCCTGAGAAAACGGAAACACTGTACCAGATAATGCCCTCTGAATACGAACTGAAAAAGGATCACGTCAAGCTGGTTCACTTTGCTAGGGCCGAAATATCCGAGCATTTTCCTGAGCACATACAGCTCAACAAACCTGAGCAGGCCAGAAGCTATGTATTGGATCTAGGCAAAAAATTGCTCTACGAACTGGCTAAAAAGCACGATATCGGGCTGGGTGCAGACAGTGTGGAGGAGATGGAGACGGTTGAAACCCTATCCGAGGTGTTGGCAAAGTATACAGCTGGCTTTGGCATAACCGAGATCTTCCTCAAGGATCCTTATATCCAGGATATTTATGTTGACGCACCGGCTTCCGAGAACGAGGTCTATATTACAATAGGAGGCATAAAGGATACCCTCCTGCATGGAAAATGCTTCACAAACGTTATTCTGGGTGATGAGGATGCCGATTCACTACTGTCGAGATTCAGGTATGCCAGTGGCAGACCGTTCTCGGAGGCGCATCCAGTTCTCGAAACGGATCTGGATGAGTACAATACCAGAGTAACGGTTATAGGAAGGCCTCTAAGCCCTGAAGGAATAGCAATAGCCCTGAGAAGACACTCCACAGACCCATGGACCTTATTGAAGTTCATTCACAACAGGAGCATATCGCCCTTGGCAGCCGGATTGATATCGTTTCTTATAGATGGCAGGTCCACCATGCTTATTGCAGGCAGCAGGGGGTCAGGTAAATCTTCATTATTAGGGGCGATAATGCTTGAGTTTCCAGAAAGCCAGAGGATACTGACCATAGAGGATACACTTGAACTGCCCGGTCCCGAGATGCAGAAGTTGGGCTACAAGCTGCAGAGCATGTATGTGCAGTCCTCCCTGGGGGGAAAGGGTCAGATGACCGCGGACGAGGCCCTGCGCGTGTCTCTGAGGCTGGGAGAATCCGCCATCGTTCTCGGTGAGGTGAGAGGTCAGGAGGCACGCACATTGTACGAGGCCATGAGGGCCGGTACAGCCGGCAGTTCCGTTTTAGGTACTTTCCATGGCAACTCACCTCAGGCGGTGTATGAACGCATAGTGCATGATATGGGCATCAAACCCGAAGCCTTCAATGCCACCGACATCATCATCATTGCAGGACTCACCCGGCCCGGAGGGGCTCAGCAGATGAAGAGACGGGTGACAAATATAACGGAGCTTGTGAAGAACCAGGGCGAAACCGGCCAATTCGCGGACCTGTTAGCTTATGACAAGGATGTGGATGCGCTCATTGAAAACGACGTCTTCAAGAGCAGGTCGGAGAGGATTCAGAATATTGCAGATTCTTGGGGAATGACATATGACACCGCTATTGAGAATATCAGAACAAGGGCAGCCTACAGGGATGCCATGGTGGAATTCGCCAGGAAATATAAAAAATCCGATATTCTCAGAGCAGATTGGGTAGTTGCAGCCAATACCACCTTCTGGAACATTGTTGACAGACAGCAAAGGGAAGGGAAGGTCAACATGAGCGAGGTAATGGATGACTGGAACAAGTGGTTTAAGAGGAAGGTAAAATATGTTTGAGACAGGGGAAGGACTCTCCGAAAGCCAGGAAGCCGGTTGGTATGTGAACACCAGCAAAAAGGTTTATTCGTGGGTGGGAAAACCACCGGAAAAAGTGGAGGAAATGAAAAAAAAGGCCCATGATAAGTACATCGAAGTGGAAAAGGAATATCGAGAGGCCCAGGAAAGGCTCAGGTTGAAGGAATTATCTAGGGCCCAAGACACGAAAGAATATAAAAAGGTACTAAACGAATTTAAAAGGGCAGAGAACCGGTTCAAACAGGCTGAGAGGGTCTATAAACAGGAGAAATTCAAGAAGGCTGTTTACTTTACGGGCATAAAACTGGAAATGCACGAGGTTCTTACATTTGCGTATTTTGCTACCATGATGACCATGTTGGTTTGCATCATATGCGCTGCGATTGCCGTTTTGATATTCGGTCTGGGGCCCGGCGAAATACTGATGTTCGTGGTCCCTTCTGTGGTTGTTATTCCATTGTTTGTCTTGGGATTCTTCTCGTCCTATCCGGAGATCTTGGCCTCCCGTGTAAAGGCCAAGTCCCTAGGGCGAACGCCCGAAGCAATCAATTACATGGTAATGTCCATGCGCCTCTCACCTTCTTTGAACAGGGCCATCGAGTTTGCAGCCGAAAATACCGAAGAACCGCTTGCCTCGGGCCTTAAGAAGGTTTTCTGGGATATCTATATGAGGAAGTATGACAGCATCGAGGAAGCGTTTTTAGGCTTCGCATACGACTGGGGCGAGTGGAATGATGACCTTAAAAGATCGCTATATGCAATCAGAAGTGCCACCCTCGAACCAACTGACGAAGGCCTCAATCGAAGCCTGGATAAGGCCACAGATATCATACTGACCGGAACCAAAACAAAGATAGAGGACTTCGTTCACTCACTTTCAGGCCCCACAATGATTCTTTTTACGGTGGGGATACTGTTACCCATGGTAATTGGGGCAATGCTGCCTATGATGGCCCTGGGGAGCCTAGATGTGAGCTTTCTTGCAAATTACGAGCCCGGAACAACAACTACCGAGCCCACTGGGCCTGACAACACACCACTGATCGTATTTTTAATGGACATTGTATTTCCCGTGGCAACATTAGGATATGCATATCATATCCTAGGGAAAAGACCGGGTACCACATCCCCACCCAAAGTTGAAAGCAGATTAACCAAGAATGAGAAAACTTCGATAATTATGATATCTCTAATAATTGCAATTGGCCTTGCAATATTTGCATTCGGCCCAGTGAACGAGCAGCTCGGGGATTTCGGGCGGATCATAGGCTCTCTGCCACTGCTCTGGGGGATAGGATTTGGCCTGGCATACTATTGCAGAGCCACCTCAGCCTGGCAGAAGAAGCGGAGGGACGAGATAATCCAGATGGAAAAAGAATTCCCAGACGCACTTTTTCAGCTGGGCAGCAGAATCGCGGAAGGCGATCCTCTTGAGATTGCGTTTCGAAAAACAAGTGTGACAATGAAAGGAACGTTAATAGGGGATCTTTTCAGAAGAATCGCATACACACTCCAGCTGTCTAAAACCACCCTCGAAAAGGCCCTTTTCGGGGACATTGGGATATTAAATAAACTACCTTCAAGGACCATCAGGGCCACCATGAAAACGGTTGTGGAGGTTGAGAAGAAGGATCCCACCACTGCAGGCCAAACCATAGTTGGCATTTGCACCTACCTCCGGGACATGAAGAAGGTGG
>CP070726.1:843916-848838 GCA_020350865.1 Thermoplasmata archaeon | reverse complement strand
GTGGGCCCCGGATATGCGAGGTTCTTTCGGCACGGGCCCAGCCTTGTAGGCTGGATGGTGGCGCTCCTGCTATCGGCCTTCTTGGGCATCATCACCTCCAGTCACGTTCTGCTGCCTTACAGGCATACACAGTACCTGATACCTCCCCTGGCCTTGCTTGGCGGGTTGGGGTTGGTTATGCTGTTCACAACCGCTGAGCTCGAGGTGAAATGGTCCAAACGGATGCTCGGGGCAATCGTCATTGCCTGCCTCCTCGGGCTGACAGCGGTGACGGCCTATCCTCCCAGAGAAGTCATGGGCGGTTTTCAGGAGGGGACGGGCCCGGAGGATATGCAGGCCGTGTTCTGGGCCAGGGAGGCGCTTCCCGGCGATGCCACGATCGCTTCAGATCACAGGATGAGCTCCATGCTCTTCGGATTTGCAGAATTGAACGCCACCTGGGACGCCGCCGAAAAAACGTTCCACAGTCCGACATATGACGAATGCAGGGATGAAATCGAGGGGGTGGACACACCGTCCGGGGGAAAACCCATTGATTACATCCTACTGGATGATGACATCAAGGAAGGGGTGGCACTGCTCCAGTGGCAGAACGCGGAGCCCATGAGCCAGGGAGCCCAGGAGAAGTTCGGCAGATGGCCATTTGTCAAGGTGTACGAGGCCGACGGGGTGGAGGTATACGGGATGGTTTCCTGAGCCACTCTTAAACATCGAACCGCGCAGTTACTATATCTTGGGTTACGTTTATATCGTAGCGGGCTATACCGGAAAAAAAGCAGGTGATTTCGTGGACCCCATAATCAAAGGGATGAACATTCACAAAACGTACGACACGGGCAGGATCAAGGTGGATGCGCTCAGAGGCGTTAACATCGAGGTTGCAAAGGGGGAGATGGTGACCATCATGGGCCCCTCGGGCTGCGGCAAGACCACCCTTTTGAACTGCCTTTCCGGGCTTGACTCTGTCACCGAGGGCGAGGTGCTGATAGAGGGAAACAAACTGGCCGACATGAACGACAACCAGAAGACTGAGTACAGGGCCCAGAGGATGGGTTTCATCTTTCAGTTCTACAACCTGCTGCCCGTGCTGACCGCGGTGGAGAACGTGGAGCTGCCCCTGCTGGTTTCTGGCACCAAGAGAAAGGAGGCCAGGGACAAGGCCATGGCGGCCCTGGACATGGTGGGATTGAGGGAATGGGCGGCGCACAGACCGGCCGAGCTTTCCGGGGGGCAGAGACAGCGCGTAACGATAGCCAGGGCACTTGTGAACCAGCCGGCGATCGTTTGGGCCGACGAGCCCACAGGCGACCTGGACAGGGAGAACAGTGTGGAGATAATGAAACTGATGCAGAAACTGAACAGGGAGAAGGGGCAGACCTTTGTCATAGTTACGCACGACTCCAAGAACGCCGAGATGACCCACAGGGTCATCAATATGGAAAGCGGCCTTATCGTCAAGGACTGGAAGAATCCCCAATTTTCCGTGCCCGAGGGTGAGACATGAGCATAGAGTTAGTGATGATTATTCTATTACTGCTCGTCCTGGTCGGTATCGGCTTTTCAGCCGCAAGGAACAGGATCGTTTTCGATCTGGGTGTAAGGAACATAGGGCGGAGGAAGGGCAACACCATCATTATGGTCATAGGATTGATGATCGGCACGGCCATCATCACGGCCTCACTGACCATCGGGGACACCATGGACAATATGGTGGACAGCGTTGTCACGGATGGACTGGGCGAGGTGGACCTCATTATTGTGGATATCACGGCAGAAGGCGAAGGGGGCGCCCTGCCGCTGGACGAATACGGGGATCTCAGGACCCAGATTCTGGATATACCCCACGTGGAAGCCGTCATGGGCGAGTATTCCGACGGTTTGCCCGTTATCAGCACCCTGAGCCGTCAATCGGAACCCACGATGCCCATCATGGGGCTGGACCCATCTGAACTGGACGGATTCGGGGGGATCAAGGTTAATGGAAGGAAAGTGGATTTCGATTTGGCGGCAAACGAGGTCTATCTCAACGAGGGGGCAGCAGATGTCCTGGACGTGAGGGCCGGAGGCTACATACAGATATACAATTCATCAGGCCCCCAGAACTTCATGGTCAAGGACGTTGTGGACTCGGATGGTTACGCCAACTGGAACCTGAGGAACAACATACTGGTAAACATCGAGGTGGCCTGGGCACTATTCGAGGTCGATGAAGTCGTGAACATGATCAAGATATCAAACGAGGGCGACAAGATAACGGGTGCAAGATATTCCGACGAGGTTCAGGAGGCGGTGGAGCCCCTCATTGAGGACTATCCCAACCTGGAGGCCATGGCAAACAAGCGGGAGGTCATTGAGAACAACCGAAGGAACATAAGTCAGCTCACCGATCTGTTCCTGGTATTCGGGACCTTTACAATCATTGCGGGTGTTATCCTGATCATTAACATCTTTGTGATGCTGGCAGAGGAGAGAAAGGCGGAGATGGGCATAAGCCGCGCCATAGGCATGAAGAGGAAGCACCTTAAGCGGGAGTTTCTATATGAAGGCAGCGCCTATGCCCTATTGGCAGGCGTGGTCGGGATTCTCTTTGGCATAGTCATAGCTTATGCTTCCATGTGGGCCATTCGGGACATGGCCACCGGGGGAGACCAGTCCATCGATATTCTCCGGTATTTCTCGTTTTCAATTTCAAGTCTCCTGGTAAGTTACATTGTAGGCTTCTACCTAACTGTCGGAACCATCCTGTTTGTTACCGGAAGGATATCCAAGCTCAACATCGTCAGGGCCATAAGAAAGATTCCCGAGCCTCTGGTTCCCAGAAAGGACACGAGGATCATGATCACAGGAATAATAGTGATTGTCCTGAGCGTATTGTTACTGATGGGCGGCATCCAGGGTGAGCAGGCTGGTCTTGCCATGACCGGTCTTTCGCTGATATTTTACGGAGCCGCTATTCTGGTGCGCAGGTTCATAGGGGACAGGGCTTCCTTTTCCATATTCTCTCTTATAGTTCTGTTCCTCTGGATGGGGCCGATAGAGTTATTCGAGGATTACTCTGCCGGGATGGAGATGTTCATCCTCTCCGGAATGGTCCTGGTGGGCAGCAGTGTGATACTTGTCATGTTCAATTCGGAAACGATCCTGAACGCGGTATCCTCCCTGGGCAGTACCAAGAGAGCCGGTCAGGCAGTGTTCAAGATTGCCGTGAGCTATCCTCTGAAGAACAAGCTCAGGACCGGAATGACCATCATGATCTTCGGCCTGATCATCTTCACCATCGTTGTTCTTTCCATGATAGTGAACATATTCAATGTCAATATCGAGAAGATAACCGAGGAGCAGAGCGGCGGGTTCGACATCTTTGCCTACACCAACGAGAATCTTCCGCTCACCGATATCAAATCCGAGATAGAACAGAGCGAGAATCTGTCCATGTCCGACTTCGATGAGATATACCCGCTTCAATATTCCTATGCCAAGGTCGGATCTGTCAATGGGGAGGAGTACGACGGCAATGGCGTCCTCTATTACAACATAATTGGCTGTCCACAAGACTTCATCGGGAACAACTCGTACACCTTTGTCAGGTATTCGGACAGGTACGACAGCGAGAGGGAGGTGTGGGAGGCTCTCTTAACCAACTCCTCTTATGTGATAATAGACGGCTCGGTGGAACCTCAGGAATACGGCCCAAGTCTCGGTCTGATCACCGCTGATGTGGGCGATACCATAACACTCACCAACCGCACGGACGGCGATCACAGCTTCGAGGTCATCGGCATCCTGCAGGAGACTTTCATACAGGGCCTGTTCATGTCGGATGTGACCATTGCGGAGAAGTTCAACGTCACTACCCCGACGCTTTTCATGTTCGAGCTCAGCGACGATTCAAAGGTCAGCGAGATTGCACGGGAGCTGGAAAGCGAGTTCTTCGAGTACGGTCTGCAGCCAATCGTCATTGCCGAAATAATAGAGGAGGTCACCCAGGCGACAAACATGTTCTTCAACCTCTTCAGCGCTTTCCTGGGAGCGGGTCTGATCATCGGCGTTTCCGCTCTCGGGATTATAACCCTGAGGTCGGTTCACGAGCGCAGGCTCGAGATCGGAATGATGAGGGCAATCGGGTTCAAGAGAAAGATGGTGAGGAGGGCCTTTTTGTTCGAGGCCACCCTCATTGCGGTCTGGGGTCTGATCATCGGCACCCTCCAGGGTCTTTATGTCGGCTGGTATATCTGGGAGTCAGGATTCAGGGAAATGGATTACGTGTTCACGATTCCGTGGATGAGGATAGGCGTTGTGCTTCTGATTGCAATTGTTTTCATCCTCATATGCGTCCTTCCCCCCTCCCATCAGGCCAGCAAGGTGGAGCCTGCGGAGGCCCTGAGGTTCGAATAAGAGATACATTTTAATATCCATCTTCCATTTTCCAGACAACCATCTGTGCAACGAAGATAAGCCAACCGTATCTGAGGGCCCATAGACAGGAGAAAAAGAAAATAAAGTAAAATCATCACTTTTTCGACTGTCTGGGCATGAAGATGAGACTACCCTATGAGAGGGCCCATAGACATGAAGAAAAGGTAAATAGCAATTAATCACCTCTTTTCTGAATGTCTGGGCCCGTATATACTTTAATTACAACTGAGGGCCCATAGATCAGTGGAAGATCGCTGCCTTCGCAAGGCAGAGGCCGCGGGTTCAAATCCCGCTGGGTCCACTATGCTTTTTTGTTAAATCTATCCGTGGACCCAGCTTAGTGTCCAAATTATACTTGTACATCAATGTCGTCTTAATCTTGGACACCCGCTGGGTCCACTTTGTGGGTTCAAATCCCTAACCAGTTCAACCCCTTCATCAAGGAGACCATCCCGCCGAAGATAGAGAACGTGGGCATCAAGACATTTGCCAAGTACCATACAGTG
>CP070726.1:837178-843816 GCA_020350865.1 Thermoplasmata archaeon | reverse complement strand
TATCATTTTAGATAATCAACGGTGGTAATGGAAAAAGAAATCTCATATACCCTCCAATGGAATATTACAACTATGCGGGGGCTTTAAGTGACACCAAACAATGCATACTTCAAGGGTATAAAATTCGGTGACAACAATACCGGTCATGATAATCCAGAGATCTGGAAGGTCAAGATCTGTCTTTTGGGGGACGGGGCTGTGGGCAAAACGAGTCTCATCAACCGATTTGTGAAGCAGCATTTCACTGACCGCTATCTTCTAACCATCGGCACCAACACCTACAAGAAGAAAATCGCCATCAAGAGGCCCGGGGAAAGCGACGTCTACCTGAGCCTGATCATCTGGGACATCATGGGGCAGCTCACCTTCAGGCAGGTTTTTCTTCCACAGTACCTGAAGGGCTCGAGGGGAGCGCTTCTGGTGTGCGACCTCACCAGGCGCGAGACCCTGGAGCGCCTGGACAACTGGATGGACCTCATGTTTGTCGAGTGGGGCGAAATCCCCCTGGTGTTCATAGGCAACAAATGCGACCAAACGGACAGCCACGATTTCGGGGCGGGGGAGCAGGAGGACCTGGCCCGGGACTTCGACTGCCCTTATTTCCTCACCAGTGCCAAGACGGGGGAGCACGTGGAGGCCGCATTTCACGCCCTGGGAGAGAAGATTTTGGATGGCCCTCTTCCCACCCCGCCCCCCATCACCGTGGACAAGAAGAAAAGGCCGCAGGTACCAAAGGTTCCCGTGTGCAACATGAAACCCATAAGGTGAAATCAGGTCGAGGCTCACTTCTTGCTCCCCGTAATTTCGTCCTTGTCTTCTGCTTCCATCTCCTCTGAACCCTCGTCAGGGTGACTTTTTTCATTCTTCTTAAAACCACCATAATCCATGTACGTCCTCTCATCCTTTCCCTCCTGGGTAAAGCCATTCCCTCTTTTCTTCAGAATACAGGCTGCACAAACTGCAATTATACCTGCTGTACCGAGAATGGAGATTGCCAGGGGATTCTCCTCGATTACACTGGGAAATGGTTTGAACTCCGCTTTCACGGCTTTCGGGCTCACAGTCAGGTTCAGTTCCTCATCGGGTGTGGTGTATATCTTGCGGAACCTGAGGATCCTGCCGCTCTCGGGGAGGTCTATTATCAGGGGAGGGGGCACAATGCAGCTCTCCTGGCCTGAGTCGATTACAAGCTGGTTTTCTGTCCCTGGCAGCACCGTCATGGTGTGTGAGGCGCCATTATAATCGAATCTATACTGACCGGGATCCAGCTCAACGATATAGGCCACAGCATCATCGGCAGTCTTGTACTCCTCTATATCCGATGGTCCCAGAATCATGGTGTCATAACCATCGCCGTCATTATTCATCACTTTAAGCATGGTCTCGTTCATGTCGCGGTCCAGGTCCAATATATTGACGGTGGCCCTCTCCTGGGATTTTCCCATGGTGCCAATCTCCGTTATCGTTCCCTGCAATCTGTCGTAATAATCCTCGTCGTAATAGGGTTCCTGGCTGGTACTTTCCGACATCGAAATGACAATGTTCCTCCATTCGAATTCCCCCACAAATTCGAAATGCGGATTGCTCTGCTGGGGATCTTTCACCTCGTATGAGGAGGGAATACCGATGTTTGCTTCGGTCAGAATGATTGGGACATCGGTTGTCGGCAGATAATACCTCATCTCCTGATTTTGTACAGGCACCACGTAGACTATCTCCACGGGATATGCGATGTTCATCCCTGTGAGTGTCGAGCGTATCAGGGGTATGATGAGGATATTGTCTTCAAACAGTATCTCTGTTACCTTTCCACCCACCAGAACATACCATATCTCGCTGTCCCTGGGCATTTTCACCTGGAGCCTCTGCTGGTCCTTGTTTTTAAGGAGGTACACGACCTTGGCAAACAGTTTCCCGTCCCTTGTGACAATCAACGTGAACTGGGAATATTCTATGATAGTGGATTGCACTTCCTTTGTCGTGTAGGAGGAGATGGTTATCTCAAACACAGGGATTTCCTGGGATTGGTAGATGTAAACAGCCTTGGGTGAGCGTACTAGGGCTTGATACATCAAGGGCAACGAATCATACTTGAGGGGTGTGGCATTTTCCGGCGTAACCTCGATGTTGAAAGAGTCATCGCAGCCGATAACCGTGTAGACAGTTGTGACGTTGATGTTCGAGGGTACGAGGGGCGTCAAGGTGCGGTTATCAACTGGAACTTTTGCATAGATCACGATCCTTCCGCTGCCATTGAGGCCCCCGATAAAATCGAGGTGGAGGATATCATCCTCGATTCTCCAATCGTCAACACCCTTCACATCCGTTACAACCATATCTTCAATCAGCACCATGAAAAGCTCGTTTATGGGATGGTTGGGTGCCTCCACATCAATTGTTTCCTCGATGTCAATTTCATCATCGGAAACCCAGACCCTCTCGAAAATGATGCAGGATTGGGATAATACCCTTGTAATCTGCAGATCGAGGATATAGGGGTCGAAGGCCTCGTAGACTTTAAAATCGCCCTTTAGGTCCGCTCTTGTCCTCAGGACTTCATCGATATTACCCGGCAGGGTTCTTGTTAGGTTCTCCGATCCTGTTATGTCCACCTGCATTCCGGGGACTGTGCGATAAGCTACGAAATCCTTTGAAGTGTCCGACTCGAAAATCGTAATTGGCGCAACACTGACGTTCCCGTCCATTGCATGCTGTTGCAATATCAACAGCCGCTGCCCGTGGGGCTGACCGGAGAAGTACAGGAACAATGTTTTCGTGTTTGGATCCCATGCAGAGCCCTCTATTTCCAGATACAACGGATCATACGGTGGCATAAGGCCTATCTCAGGCTCCCTGTACATGTCCTGTCCCTGTGAGGGAAAGTGAACCGTGATGTTCGCGTATCGAGAGGAGCAAAAATCCAGAAGTATGTACCTGGTTATGGTGGTCTCCGTCACAGTGGATGTTATCACCGTCAAAATCTGGGTCTCCAAATCAACAGCGGTGAACCTCTTCTGCTCGCTCCATTTCGGTTTGATGTGCTGTTCTTCTATCCCGTAGTAGTCCCAGGTCAGTACGATTTTGTCTTCCATTTCGTTCACTGAGGCTCCGTTGGGGTCTACCAGGTTGATCAACATGTCGTTATGCTTCGGTATCTCGAATTCAACGTTATACCTGAGGGCATGGCCGAAAATGATGTAATCAAGGCTTCTCTGCACGCTTCCCCCCAGCCTTGTTTCGAACCTAAGGGATATCTGATGGTTTCCCGAGTATAGATTGCTCTCGAAGTAGTAGAACTCGCTGGTAAAGAAGATCTGAACAGCCTCACCGTCGACTTCGAGGCTGATGATGCCGATGTTTGAGGGAGGTCCGATTATCCTGACCAAAACGACCTTCTCCTCGATCACATAGAAATTACCTGTCAGATTGAAGAACGCCTTTTCCCCGGTACTTGCCCCCTTTATGCTGACGAAATCGAATATGTAGTCCACAGGCTCGTCTTCCCCTTCCGCGAAGAGGAGCGGGGGGGTGCACAGGCAGAAGAGCACCAGCAGTGCCAAAATCCGTCCAAATCGTCCATATATTGCCACTTTGTCCATGGGTATCATCTCCATATCGTATTGATTTGCTAACGGTTATTTAAAATGCATTTGAACATGTCATCAACAAGTTCCTTCCAATTCGACATGTCAATTGTTTTACCGGGCATGTAGACTGGTTCTGTTGAACTATGTAAAAGGTTTTTTTGGCACGTTTCTCAAATTATTGGCACGTTCGTCAAAATATCATTTTGTCAGGTTTTCAATATGCATAATTCACAGTTTATAATGTAAATTATCAAAACTTTTTTTTACCCGCCTTCCACATACCCATCTGATTCCCCATGCACATGAGCACCGACATAGGAGGCACGTTCACAGATTTTGTTGTCCTGGAGAATGGAGCGCTCAGAACGTTCAAGCTTCCCTCCACCCCAGAAGACCCGAGCCTGGCAGTGAAGCGGGGACTGGAGCGGTACAAGAAGACAACGCCGGACATTCTCTCCCACGGAACAACGGTGGCCACCAATGCGGTCCTCGAACGAAAGGGTGCAAGATGCGCCCTGATTACCACGAAGGGCTTCTCTGACATGCTCGAGATTGCAAGGCAGACAAGGCCTTCCCTCTATGATTTCACCCAGACAAGGCCCGAGCCGTATGTTGAAAGGGAATTGTGCCTCGAGGTGGATGAGAGGGTGTCTGCTGCCGGGGATATCATCAAACCTCTTGATGAGGACGAACTTGAGAGACTGGAAATGAAATTGAAGGAGAGGGATGTCGAGGCCGTGGCCGTCTCCCTGCTCTTCTCGTTTCTCAGGCCTGAGCATGAAAAAAGGCTCAGGGAAAAACTTAAAAGATGGCCCCTTTCCACCTCCTCGGAAATCCTGCCCGAGTTCCGGGAATACGAGCGCACCTGCACAACCGTACTGGATGCCTATGTCAAGCCCATCGTTTCCCTTTACTTGTCGAAAATAGAGCAGGCCTTTCAGAAACAATTCTTTATCATGCAGTCCAACGGGGGCGTCACCACTTCCAGGGCGGCAGGAGAAAGGCCAGTGAACATCCTCCTCTCCGGTCCCGCAGGAGGGGTTGCCGCTGCCAGGTATGTAGGGGAGCTGACAGGAGAAAAGAACCTGATATCCTTTGACATGGGCGGTACCTCCGCCGATATCTCCCTCGTGTGCGACTCCCGCCCCAAATGGACCTCCGAAGGCGAGATTGCAGGCGTCCCAGTTAGGGTTCCCATGCTCGACATCACCACCATCGGCGCAGGCGGTGGCAGCATCGCATGGCTCGATTCCGGCGGGGCCCTGAGGGTGGGGCCCAAAAGCGCAGGTGCCAGTCCCGGTCCCGTCTGCTACGGCAAGGGCGGTGAAGACGTCACGGTCACGGACTGCAGCCTGCTGGCAGGTCATCTAGGGGAGGAGGGGCTGTTGGGGGGGGAGATGGCCCTCACTGCCAAGCCTGCAGGAAAAATCGCCGCCCGAATGGCAGGGGAGCTTGGCCTGGGCCAAGAGGAGTTCATTTCGGGGGTTTTCAGGGTGGTTTCCTCCAACATGATCTTGGCCACAAGGATAACTTTAGCCAAATCCGGCCTGGACCCGAGGGATTTTGCCCTTGTTGCCTTCGGCGGTGCAGGGACCATGCACGCCTGTGCACTGGCCAGGGAGCTGGGGATAGAAAAGGTGCTGGTGCCTGTTCTCCCGGGCGCCTTCTCGGCCTACGGCATCCTCGTCTCCGACCTCAGGCTGAGCTACAGCAGGGGCGTGCTTTCCCCGCTTAATGGAGCCGAGCAGGCAATCGAGGAGGGATTCGGTGAGCTGAGGCTACAGGCTGAGGAGGATCTCAAAAGACAAAACATCGATTTTTCCAAGGTCCTCCTTCTTCCCTCACTTGATGTACGATACAGGGGTCAGAGCTACGAGATCAATATTGAACTCGAGGGCGATTTAAGGGAAGCTTTCCATGAAAAGCACAGACGGGTGTACGGTTATGCCGTCCCCTCCGAGCCCCTGGAGCTTGTGAACATCAGGCTCTTTGCAGTCCACCCAAGGGAGAAGCATGTACCCGATATTATGGGCAATGGCAGCGGCAGTCCGAGAAGCGAAAGGAAGGTGCTTTTTGACGAGGGACGGATTCCAGCACCCATTTATTCCCGCAGCAATCTTCCAGCGGGTTTTGAAGGGGAGGGGCCCGCCATAGTGGAGGAGCACACCGCCACAACTGTAGTGCCGCCCGGAGTGCGGTTCAGGGTGGATGGTTACGGCATCATTCACATGGAGGTGGCCTAGCTGGACCCGGTGAAGCTGGAGATCATGAAAAACGCCTTCTCGTTCGTACCCCAGGAGATGGGCACGGTGCTGAGACGGGCGGCCTATTCCCCCAATGTCAAGGAGAGGATGGACGCAAGCTGTGCTGTGTTCGATGCCGAGGGCAGGATGTTTTCCCAGGCGGAGCATATTCCCGTACATCTCGGGTCCATGCCCATGGCCGTGGGCTATGTGAAGCAATATTTCGAGGATAACCTGAAGGAGGGGGATCAGATAGTGGTCAACGACCCCTACCACGGTGGCTCCCATCTCAACGATATAACATTGGTCAGGCCGGTTTTTCTCCAAGACGATCTCGTGGGCTACACGGTGAACAAGGCGCATCACGCAGATGTTGGGGGGAGAACACCCGGTTCCATGCCCGCAGGGAGCCGCAGGCTTGACGAGGAGGGCTTTGCACTCGAACCCACCAAGTTGATGGAAGAAGGTGCGGAATGCACGGACATATTCGAATTCATAAGAAATAACACGAGAACACCCACGGAAAGGCTGGGCGATCTGAGGGCCCAGATTGCAGCCAACAATACGGGCTCCAAAAGGCTCAATACGTTCCTGGAAAAATACGGAAGAGCTGAGTACAATGAGTTTGTGGAGGCGGTTCTTGCCTACAGCGAACTTAGGGTGAGAAAGGCGTTGCGAAATATTCCCAACGGTACATACACGGCAGAGGACCTGATGGACGATGACGGCTGTCAGGATAGACCGGTGAAAATCGCGGTTTCCGTCTCGGTTGCAGAAAAAGAGGTAAAAATCGATTTTACTGGCACCG
>CP070726.1:834050-837078 GCA_020350865.1 Thermoplasmata archaeon | reverse complement strand
GGTCTCTGGCCTCACCGAGACATAGATCACTCCCTCCTCCGGGGAGTAGGTGCGGCTCTTGCCCACCACAGCCACGAACTTAGGGGGTTTGATTGTGGACAGTATCTGGGCCGCCTCGGGTTGATACTGCCCTGCTGAGATGTAAAACACACCTGTTGGATCAGAAACCCTAGCCCTCCACATGGGCTCGGTGTCCGTGCCAATATTCTCGACATCTGTGAGCACACCCACTATAAACAACCTGTTGATTCTCGCACCCAAGGGTGTTACAACATAGCTCGGTGCCCGCTCGTCGGAACCTGTCTCCACGTACGTGGTGTAGTTGTACTCACCTGCAAAAACACGCCATGCAACCTCTCTTGCCACCATTCTCATCCCTCCAGCTCCTCAAGCATGGTCCTGGCCTCGTTCTGCACATCAACACTGGTCAGTTCGGCACCCTTGGCTATCAGCATGATGCCGAAGTCATCTATGGTGGCATCCCCGAAGATGCGCATGGGGGTTGCAATGAGCAGGTTTCTAAGCTCGTCCTCCAGCACACCTTGGTTCATGGCCTCCCTGGCGTGCTTCTGGCACCCATCCATATCCTTGCCGAGAAGGGATTCTGTGATATCCCTGCCCATAACCGCTGTCAAGGCTCCTGTGCCGTCGTCCAGGACGGCCTTGATTCTCAGATCGGGCTTGCCCGCAACCTCGCCGTGTATCCTGCATACGCCCTTCTGAACAACACGGTTGCACTCGGGACATCTGAATATCAGACCGCTTCCGCTCCTTATATCGATGATCACACCCTCGACAGCGGCATCCACTGCACCTCCCCTCTCCGCGATCTCTTCTATGGCGGAAACGCGTCTTTTTGCCAGCTCGGCCAGGGGCGGCATTTCATCGCTTTTAAGCCCTGTAACCTGTGCCCTCTCATCGAAATTGAACTGGGGAATACCCCTCCATGTCTTGACATAGCCTCCCTGTATTTGAATCACATCCCCAACCGAAAGACTGAAATCATGCCAGGAAGAGAACTGCACCTTGCCCGTCCTGTCGGCTAAGAGGCCTGAGAAGACCCGCTTTGATTCGCCTCCCACATTCACTGTGCGCTCTTCTATGGAAAGGATCATGGCAGAAAGCGACACGTTGGAGATTCCCCCCTTTAGGTCCTTTACCTGGCAGTTTACCGGCTCGGACCTAGGTGTGACAACGAAATTCGGCAGTGCATCCTTGGATTCCAGCTCGGTTGCCGTTCTGTCACCGAAGTTCAGCTGCGGCTGACCTCTCCATTCTTTGGTATAGGCGTTATGAATCCTTATCACATCCCCCTTCTGGAACTTCCATTCGCCCACATTCCACACGGTGTATGGTACGCTGGCTGTTTGGTCCCCCAGAAGTCCAAAGGCGATCCGCTTCTTCTCTCCACCCACATCCACCTCCTTGTAGTTCACTGAGATCAACCTGGCCAGCAGGTCCACGCTGGGCTCGTTGGGCTGGAGCCCGTCTATGGTCTTGGAAACGCCAAGTCCCAGCTCAGATGGCGTACCGCCGTATTTTTTCACCAGCATCTGCTTTGCCGTGCTCAACGGGATTCTGTATTCTGTCAAGTAATGCCTCAGCTCCTTTTCGATTGTCTCCAAATCCACCTCGTCCTTGAGCACCCGGGCAATATCCTCAACATGGGGTGCGATATCCTCATTTTCAGTCATCTCAGATTCCTCCGTTTTCTTTCATGGAATGGTCTAGGAACCTTAATGACGTACCCGCTTATATAATTGAGGGGGAGGGGTGGGTGAAAGAAATGTTATCCTTTCGAACAACCCCACGGGAAATATTCATATATAATAAGCCCATTTCCAACTCCACAACCCAAAGAAGGCAATGGCACGTTTTAAGTTGGAATGTGTTTCAATGAAAAAAAGCGAATACAAGCGATTATACGATGCACTGAACAATCATAAGGATATTCAACATCTTGCCAAAAAGACGGGCTTGGACGAGGAGCTGCTTTTGGTGCTGTACACCCAGAAGACCGTGAGAATGGCCACAAAGCGGTTTTACAAGGTAAAACACCGGGTTCCAGCCCTTTTAAAGAAATGGAATTCGGGCAGGTCATTTCTCAGTTTGTCAAAGGAGCTGAAGTTCCCTCCCATCCTCACAGCCTACATCATATTACAGGAGAGCAAGATATCACGCAAGAGATTCTGGGAATACGTGCGAAATCCAGATACGATCAAGGACAACCGCTTGAGAAGGGAGATTGCAGAGGCAGTAAAAAAGGACATCGTGTATTCCCCTGAGGGCAACGATCTGCAGTATGCCAGGGGTAAGCTGGGGGAAAAGAGGCTGTGCGAATGGCTGGACCGCCAGGACATTGAATATCAGACAGAGGATCAGCTGAAGGGTAAATACCAGAAAACACCGGATGCTTTGCTCAAAAAACCTATAAGTACCAATGGCATGAGCATCAAATGGATAGAGTCCAAGGCCAGCTTCGGAGACGAAATAGAGATTCGAAGAAACACCAAAAGGCAGCTCAGGGCATATACAGAGATGTTCGGCCAGGGTATTGTGGTTTACTGGTTCGGATTCATAGAGGGTACCCATTCACCCAAGAACGTTCTTATCGTTGACGAGACATTTTTCGAAAAGGACCTGAAAGCCAGCTAGATAATGTTTTCTCCCTGCCATATTACGATGGACCCAAAGCGTATGAAGGTAGGAGGGATCTGTCCAATTACTATGGATTTCCTAAAAGCTTCCATCCATTGCAGTGCTCCTCCACACCCTCCGAGGCCAGGTGTCTTAGGGCCTGGAAAGCCGGAAGAAGGACATATCTTCCCTTTCTCGGGACAATGAACATATGTATTCACCTCCTACCGTATTTCTGCTTTGTAGGTACAGCTCAATAGGGTTGTTGACATTAATAACTATAAAGGAACGGGGAGGGTGAAAGTAAAATTGATTTTAAGAACACTGACCCCGGCAAAAAATCCCCGAAACTACCCAACATGGCCATTTCAAAACTCATCTACATTGCTTT
>CP070726.1:830933-833950 GCA_020350865.1 Thermoplasmata archaeon | reverse complement strand
TTAAGTTCATCCAGACTCTAAAGACGCAGGGATTCATTTGATAGGGTAACCAAACGGTCACTCAAAAAATAATAAAATATCATAACGTTCCACATTTGAGCGCGGGCCGAGCAGGTGAGGTATGAGTTTTTGGATGGCTGAAACTTTTTACGAATACCGAGCCAGCGGAGGATCGACGAAATTCCATCGGAATTTTGGCGAGAAGGGTGGAGCGAAGCGACGCCCAGAAGAGCCTCAAAAAGTTTTAGAGATGGACCTTTTTTATCCAAATTTTTGTAAAAAATTTGGCTCAGTATCAAAATGCGATACCAACGGCACCAATATTATAAATAATCCCGCTTATGCTTCTTCTGAATGATCGAAAAGCCGAAACTCCTCCTTATCGTGATAATCGTGTCCCTTACCGGGATTCTGGGCATCTATTTCTATGCCGTTTCCATCGAGTCAAAGACAATGTCCATTGCTGATATTGGTTACGATGACCTGGGCAGCTTTGTCGAGGTGGAGGGGCACATAAAGGAGGTGGATGCCCAGAGCGGGGGTGATTTGCTCTTTGCCCTGGTCGACTACGATTCCGGGAAAACCATGGATGTTCGGATCGACAGCGGAGCAGCAGAGAACCTGGAGCGGCAGGAGAAGCTCATCCCCGGGGCAAAGATCAGGGTTTCAGGTCTCGTGGAGGATTATAAAGGCACCCTGCAAATCAGGGTCATGTCCTCGGAGGGTATCAAGCTGCTGAAAACCGCCCAGAGCAATACCTTGTCACTGGATGTCATCCTTGAGAGACCGGAGGTCTTTTCTGGGGTCTATGTTGTGGTGAAGGGACGGGTTTGGGACATTGAGACTATAGAGAGCATCGAAGCAATAACCTTCACCCTACAGAACTCAAGTGAGAGTGGTTACTACTCTGTGAACTGCATCATTTTCAACCTCACCGAATTGAGGGATAGGGACGATAAAAGGGTATCATCAGGTGACGAGATAATATTCGAGGGATACTTTGGGTACTATGAGCGGGAGGGGGCCTGGCAGATTCAGTCCTCTGAGGGAAAAGAGAGCCTGGAAAGGGTTGAGTTCTAGCGGGAATAACCCCTTTCAAATATCTATACCAATTCCTTTGGCACACAGCCGGGATCGTGACCGATCTGGTAGTCCAAATTCACCTTCCTCAACCTTTTTATTACATGGGGATAGAGGATCAGCTCCTCCATTTCCATCTCCTTTTTCAGAAACGGTGCCACGGCAGCAAGCCGCTCTCCCAGTTTCCTGACGTTTTCGGGGCTGGAGAAGGAGACCATCACCGAAGGGTGGCACGAGACCCCTGCGGAGACAAGGTTCTCTAGGCTCTTTATCTGAAGGGAAAATCCCTCCGGTTCTGCACCTGTCAAAGCCGAAAATTCCTCCTCACTGGCGCCTTTCAATGAAACCCTCACATGGAGGTTTTTAAATGAAGCGAGGCTCTCTGCATAGTCCTTTACATGCCCTATCAAAATACCGTTGGTCTCGAGGATGAAATTGAATTTGGTACCCTCAACAAGTCCAAGCAGTCGTAGCAGATGCTCCCTCCCTATGGTAGGCTCCTGACCAGAAAGGCGCATGAGGCGATAGCCCTTTTTCTCCCCTATGGCGCACAACCTCTGAAAGGCCTGCTTTGGCGTGTAGAATTTCCCCACCTTCATGGGGTGGTGCCTGATCTCGTCCCCTGCCCAGCAGAACGCGCACAGCAGGTTGCACACAGTGACATCACCTGTCACAATGCCCCCGTACCATCGTGCAGGCCGGAACCGGTAATAGGCCCTGCTATCTCCCCTGAATGCATGCTTTTCAAAGGCCTTGGCTCTCTCTATTGGGTCATACGTTGTCCTCCCCCCTTTGGACCCTGAGGTCAAGGCAGTACAGGTTTGTCTGCGGAGAGTAGGTATGGACCTCCTTTTCGCCCGCTTTCATGGCAATGATATCATGATTTCCGGCGAGATCGGCAATATCTGCAAATCTATCCCTAACCCCCTCTGGTGGGAGGACCTCGTAGTAGTGAATCGTACCCCCATGTCTGATATTGGAGAATGCAGCAGGAAGGAAATCATAGGCAGAATGCGGCAGGTTCATGATGATCCTGTCTGCAGGTTCGAGCTCAGTAACAAGGATGTTCGAGTCACCGCATATGGCTGTCACGTTTGAGACCTTGTTACTCTGGATATTCCTTCTTGCCAGTTCGATGGCGGAATCGTTGATGTCCAGGGCATAGACCTTCTTCGGCCTTGCATGCCTGGCAATGAGGATGGAAAACGGTCCCACGCCGCAGAACATGTCGATTACCACCTCCCCTTCCTCAACCATCCCGGCGATCCTCCAGTGCTCTGTGGCCAGGCGAGGTGAGAAGTAGACTTTTGAGGGTTCCACCTCGAGCTCCATGCCATATTCTTTATGGACCGTGAGAAGCTCATTTATTCCAGCCACAACCTGGAGCTGCCTGAGCCTCTCCTCCCCCTCCACCCCGGAATCCACAGCCACTGTAACCACACTTTTATTGGCTTCAATGATGGCATCACCGATATTCTTTCCATAGTCCATTAGCTCTTCGGGGATCTTGATAACCGCGATCCTCCCTATCACATCAAAGGAGGATGGGAGATGCTCTCTCAGCTCCTCAGGTATTTCCACCACATCCCTGTAACTCTTGGTTGTACTTTCCAGAGCCTGGAAATCCCTTTCTTGAATCCCGTATCCCAAAATTTGCTCCGCATCTTCTGCGGTCACGGGAAAATATATGAATCCATCGTCCCTGGTAATGGCAACATCATTTCTCAAAATGCCCTGCTCAAGCAGCGCTTTTCTGATGTTTTCGCCCTCCCTGAGGGGCACGGCAATGCAGCGGGAGTTCATTGTCCTGATATAATGATAAAGGATTTAAAAGGTTTTGAGGAGGCATTCAATCCGCTTTCTTCTCCACCCTGACAGCACAGACCTTCAGCTCTGGTATTTTGGAAAGCGGGTCGAGAACCGGATTTGTCAGGGCA
>CP070726.1:827960-830833 GCA_020350865.1 Thermoplasmata archaeon | reverse complement strand
ATTACAAAGTGGAGGCGGCCCAGTATGAGAATATCTTTTATGGTCCCCCGATTCAAGCAACTTTCCCCCAGTCCTATGTTAAACTGCCCTTGATTTATATTTTTCGGTTGCGAATGTTATTGGGGCCTTAAATAATATCCTATCAACCGAACAAGTGTAACCTCATGCTTCACGAATAAACGGAAGAAGATATGGGCAATCCTTAATAAAAAAGCAGACATTAGGAATTTAGCAACTGAGGTGAAAAAATGCCACACGTTGTCCTGAATGGAGAGGTAGCAATAGAAGATCTTTTCGATAAACTGGAGCCCATATTTAAAAAGAAAGAAAACGGTATAATCAAGACCCAGGCAAGCTATTTGGGGAAGGATAAGGGCAGTGTCCTCATCGAATCCCTGGCAATAGAACCGGGAAACAAGATCGAGTTTTTCGTTCTGATAGGCAAGCGGGATGACGGCATAGTTGTTAGATTACACCCAATACCTGATATCGAGAAAACCGATGGTGTAAAGCAGGTTCTCGCAGAGGTCGCAAAACATCTCAGGGACAAATTCCCGCAGTTGAGCGTGGGGAAGACGAACCTTTCCGAATTTCTGAAATGATATGAAGAGCCGTGTTGTTTCAGGACGGCCTCAACGTACCTGCAAACACCTGCCATGCCAGGGCGGACTTCGCCACGAGGCTGAGAATCACATACATCCTCTCACCGTAGAGGTAATCCTTCCATTTCCCCTTCTTCCTGTACTGGAGAACCATGTTTATTGCGAAGCTGTTGAACAATATGGCAAGGGTTATGAATATCGCGTAAACGAAATCGGGCGGACCTCCGCCCTCGTTCTGCGCCGCCCCGTAGAACTGGATAGCAATGGCGATCCACGGGATTGCTCCTGCAATACAGCCGTAGTAGAAAGGTTTCCAGTCCACCTTTTCCGTGAGCTGGTTGTGGACCTCCATTCTCAGGCCGAATAGTATCATCATGGCGTTGATGAAGAATATGAGAAGCAGTGTGCCTATGTCATATATCCCAGTGAGCATTGCAATGAGCACTATCATCACCGAGGCGCTGATGCTGTACTCATACCACCTGTACCGGTTCATGCCATTCGCAAGATCTTTCTTGTACTTTTCATAGAGCACAGTGGCAATCAGTAAGTGGGCTATTGCTGACATGAACAGAAACGAGGCCACCATTGGGCCGAGCCTGAGATCGAATATCGTTGCTGTGGCTGGAGTCAGTCTCTGATTCACGGAATCGTATTCCAGGTATCCGCGGGTCACGGGCAGCGTGAAATCGTTACTGAGAATCAGCATCAAAAAACCCTGGATCATGTGAATCATGCCCATGACCAGGTTGAACCTCTTCAGTTTCGCAAATTTGATTTCGTTTTCCTCTTCCATAAGGTCACCCCTCTCTAAACGCCTCATCAACTAAAGTTCTTAAAAGTAGATAAGATTTTTCTTTGAAGGGGAAAGGGAAGATGGTGGGCGTTGCCGGAATTTCACCTATGCATGGCCAGGCTTATGATCTTTATTCGGCATCGTAAGCCTCGATAGCGGCTGGCAATGATTCAGTAACAATGTGTCCTGCTGGTGGTAGACCGACTAGAATTGCACTTATTACCTCGTCTCTTGATGCGCCCGCTTGCTTTGCCATACATACGTGAAAGGGGATTCCATTTATCCTTCTCATTGCAGCAAGTACCGCCAGATATGCAAGGTTGAGTGTTTTCGGATCAAGGGCACTTGCACCGGACAATCCTTGAACCAGTTTCATCCATGCCTCGGCATGTTCTGGAGCTTCTTCCTTGAATGCCTTGAAAGCACTGCTGATGAGGTCCTTTTCTTTTTTCATCTTGAATCACCACGGTTGAGCGATACCGGATGGATATATCACATTTCAATATAACGGTTCCCCTGATACCTTTTAACAAGAATTCAGTTTCCATCCTCAATTTTCATTTTGATTGGATTTTTTTTATATTAACTGGAAAAAGAAAGTGGTGGGCTTAGCCGGATTCGAACCGGCGACCTCCGCTGTGTGAGAGCGACGTCATTTCTGGCGGCCCGCAATTACGCAAGGCCGAAACCAGCTAGACCATAAGCCCATTGTTGTGAATCCCAAAAGGGAACGGGGAAAGTGTATCAATTTTTTGGTATAAAAGGCTTGAGATTAAGGGATGGTCATGCCTTTTTCTTTTTAACATAATAGAGGATTAAGATGCATACTATCAAAATAGTCAAGGCCACCGACAATATCAAGCAGGTAGTTATCGGTTCGTAAGTTTGGCCCATAAGTTCCTCTTCCCTTTCAGAGGGCTTCGAGTTCGGGTCCTTGGGATCGGTCCCCTCTTCGATTTCCTTCTCATCCGAGAAACCGTCGCCGTCGTCATCCGGGTCAGTGGTATCCGGATCGCCGTCGAAGTCCGTGTCCTCCAGAAGTTTCAGATCGATGTTGCTTGTACCGTCCGTGTAAAAGGAGTACGTGGCTTCAACCACTTCGAAATGGAGGGTCAGGCTGATGTGTGTCTGGGGAGGAACCTGGTTGCGTCCGGAGCGGAGATTGAATGTGATGTACCCCGGCTCAACGTTATCGGGTGCATCCGAACGGGTTTCTCTGTCCCCTATTGTCAGCTCTATCCAGACATTGCGCAGGGGGGACAGGGGGCTGAGAGGGTTGTCCGGATCAGCCTCCAGGTGTACCGTGACCACGATGTTGTATTCCACATCCTGATTTGGGACCAGGGTGCGGTTCAACGTGGGCTTCATGGGGAAGTCAAAGGTAAAGGAGCCGTAACCAGTGTGCCCCGTATATGCATCTGTTACGGATTTTGTGCTGGCGTTCATCCAGGCTCTTTTGCCGGATTCTTCCTCAT
>CP070726.1:820195-827860 GCA_020350865.1 Thermoplasmata archaeon | reverse complement strand
TCCAGTCTGCCCCGTTCATCTGTCTTAAGACCGGATGTTGTATAATCCCGCAACTCAACACCTTCTTTTGAGACATTGAGATGCACATCACCGTTCTTTAGGGGGTGCGCCATGGAATCGATCATGGCCTCGATCTCAACGAGTATAAAATCCCCAGCCAAGTATCCATCATCATCAATTTCCAACTGGGCAACGATCTCCCCGATGTCGATGTCCTCTTTCTGGAGGTCTGAACGGCCGCTCGTGTCGTTCGCCCAAACATGCAGCGCCCCGGTTTCTATGCCAGAAGCGGATTTCGGAATGGTCACCTTGAAATCTCCAAACGAACCGGTGGATATGATATCCTGTCTTGTCTCCCTCAAATCCCATACATCTTCATCATAGTACTGGAATATCCACTGGAGTGTGGCGTCATCAACTCCGCTCCCGTCCTTGTTGTTTGTGATGGTATAGAACACGGTCATTGTCTCCCCGGGCAGGTAGGCCCCAGAGTCCGTCCAGATATTAAGGGCGTATTTCTTCACCACAATGGTATTCGATTCCATGAGGTTATCATCCTTGATCACCTGGATTTCATACTCTCCATCAGGAAGCCCAGTTCCTAAAATATAATCTGATGTCCACTGGCTGTTGATCAGATCCTGGTCAACCCAATTGGCGGACGGCAGCACTTCTTTATCCGGGTCCAAAATCCGCACATCGATGGGACCCGGAACAGAGCTGGTCACCACTATCGTTATCTCCTCCCCCTGGACATACTGTGTTTTGTAGGGGGAGATGTCAATGCTCACATCAACAACCTCGAAGGTCGTGTTGCCTATGGAGAAGTCCTGTTCATCGGTTACATTTATGTAATATAGCCCGTAGACCGCATCTCCAGTGATATCACCCGGTTCGTAGTAGTCATCAATGTAGCCCTCTGAATCGGTAGTATAAGTCCACCAGTATTCCGTGAGCGTCTGTCCATTATGTCCGATCTCGTAATACACGGGCCCGTCGTCCTCAAACGGATTTCCGTGCTGATCTGTAACATAGATACTGAAGAAAACCAGCTCATCCGAGGAAAAATATCGGCCTGGGGTGCCGTCTGAATCCCTGTAACCATCGATATAGGTTTCCACCTCGGCAAACCGCGGGATGGGCGTGTATATCCTGAAGTTGCGGCTGCCAATATTGTGTATGGTATAATTGGCATATAATGTGTAAGTTCCAATATCCTTATCTAAATCTTCATGCCAAAAACCGCTGGCCCTTCCGTAGATATCTGTATGAATAGTCACATTGTGGACTATGCCAACGGGCCCGGAGATCTCGATCCTGATGTCTGCATCCTGTAGGGGGGCACCTCCATTTTCAGTGGCCTCTATATAATAATACACATCCTCCTCCCTGTCGAAATAATCCTTGTGGTTCTCCTGCTCGTCACCGGTCCACACGCTTCCGCCGTACGGCTGGGCGCAACCGGTGGGAAGGAGAAGAATGATTCCCAAGCTCACAAGGCAGAATGCCAGATAAAATGCCATCTCCTTCTTCATGATTCAACCTCCTTGAAAGCCATGAATCCAACCTGTTTCCCATCCATTTGGATACACTATGAACCGCTTACCTTATATATAACATTTGTTGAAATGGCCGTATTTTATAAAGGAAGGGCGGGACAAAAACCCTTTTATCATGGATTATGATACACTCTGCGGTATCATGAAGCTATTCGGCTCCTCGGGTATCAGGGGACTTGTCAATACGGATATAAGTGTGGAACTGGCCGTCAATGTCGGGGAGGTGATAGGAACACTGCACAAGCGCGTTGTATTGGGCCATGATCCAAGGACATCTTCCCAACTTTTTCTTCACGCCATAACCTCAGGACTGCTCTCAACGGGCTGCGAGGCTTTTTTCGCGGGAATGGTGACTACTCCCACACTGGCATATGCAGCAAGGAATTTCGACTGCGGGATAATGATAACTGCTTCCCACAATCCTCCGGAGTACAACGGCATCAAGTTCTTCAATCCCGACGGCAGCGGTTTTGGGGCAACGCAGATGGAGGAGGTGGAGGGGATGATAAACGAAAACCGTTCCTCCAGGGCCCAGGCAAGGGATATCAGCTACCCAAGAACTTATCACAACGCAATAGAGGAACATATGAGGAGCATCAAGGACAGTATCGGATCATTGGACCTGAAAGTGGTTGTGGACTGCGGTTGTGGTGCTGCTTCCACCATAACGCCCCTTCTATTTCGCAGGTTGGGATGCGAGGTGCTGACCCTGAACTGCCAGCCCGATGGTTTCTTTCCAGGGCGTGCTTCGGAACCAAAACGCGAGAACCTGGGGGCCCTCATGGAGGCGGTGGTTGCCAACAAAGCCCATCTCGGTATCGCCCATGACGGAGATGCTGATCGGATGGTGGCTGTGGACGAAAAGGGGAAGTTCGTGGATGGTGATTCCCTGCTGGCACTGTATGCCAAGCATGAGGTGCACACGAGTATTGTGGTCCCAGTTTCTGCCTCAATCGCAATAGATAATATCGTGGGCAATGCAAAGGTTATCCGAACGAAAGTGGGGGATGTGTTCATTTCCGAGATGCTGAGGGAGAAAAAAGGCGATTTCGGAGGCGAGCCTTCTGGAACCTGGATATTCCCGAGACATTGTCTGTGCCCGGACGGGGTCTTTGCAGCGGCCCGCTTGGCCGAACTTGTTCAAAAGGAGCCCCTTTCAGATCAGATCGATATCCTTCCCCGATATCCCCGAAAGAAGGGTACGATCGCATGTCCCAACGAAATGAAGGAGAGGATACCGGCTCTCGTAAAGGAAAATCTTGCATCTCTCGATTATGAAGATCTCAGCAACGTGGACGGAGTCAGGATACAATTTCCCGATGCGTGGGCCCTGATAAGGGCCTCGGGTACAGAACCCAAGATACGCCTCACAGTAGAGGCCGAAAACGAGAACATGGCAGAAACCCTGTATGATAAGGTTTATGAGGTAGTAAAGGGTTGTGTAAAACCATGAAGGCCCTGATACTTGCGGCAGGAGAGGGCACCCGAATGAGGCCCCTTACCGCCAACACTCCAAAGCCTCTCATTCCGGTGGCGGGAAAGCCCTTTCTGCAGCACATAATTGAAACGCTTTCTGAACAGCAGATTACCGACATTTATCTGTTAATTGGGTGGAAGGACCGTAAGATCAAGGAATATTTCGGGGACGGAAAAGACTTCGATGTGAATGTAAGATACCTTTATCAAGAGGAGAGGTTGGGCACGGCCCATGCCGTGGGACTGGCATCCCCTGTGCTCGATTCGGATTTTCTCTGCCTCAACGGGGACATAGTGGTCACAAGTGCGTACATCCAGGGCATTCTGAAGTTTCACAAGGAAAGTAAAGGCAATGTGATGAGCCTCGCCAAGGTGAAATCGCCTGAGCGCTTCGGGGTTGTGGAGTTGGAGGGGGAGCGCATCAAGGACATCATCGAGAAGCCAAAGACACCCACAAGCAACCTGATCAATGCAGGCATTTACATTTTTACAAAGGAAGTGTTCGAAGCCATTGAGCAAACGGAGCTATCTGCAAGGGGCGAATACGAGATCACCGATACCATAAAACTCATGATGGCGGGAAGTGACGTTTACGGCCATGTACTTGACGAACCCTGGGTGGAGATTGGCATGCCCTGGGACCTGCTGAACGCCAACAAACGATTGATGGCCTCTCTTGAATCCCAGGTGAGCGGCGAAATCGAAAAGTACACTGAGATCCAAGGGGCGGTGCGGATTGGCAAAGGCACTAAAATAAAGAACGGATCATACCTCATAGGCCCCACCATCATCGGAGAGAACTGCAGTATCGGGCCGAACTGCATGATTAGACCGTATACCGTCGTGGGCAACGGATGCAAGGTGGGCAATGCCGTTGAAATCAAAAACAGCCTGGTGATGGACTCCTCCAATGTGCCGCACAATAATTACTTAGGGGACAGCATCATCGGCGAGAGATGCAATCTCGGCGCTGGAACAAAGGTTGCAAATCTGAGGCTGGATGAGAGAAATGTCAAGGTGGTCCTGCGGGGAAAACTGGTGGATACCGGCCTCAGAAAGTTGGGCGTCATCATGGGCGACGATGTAAAAACGGGGATCAACTGCTCCATCGAACCGGGCACCATCATCGGAGAGGATTCCTATCTGGGTCCGAATGCGCTTGTGAAGGGCAATATCGCCCCCCGAAGCAGGATACATTGAGTTTGCGCAAAAAGGATGTAAAGACTCGATGATTATGCATAATACTTCGATTCAAGCGAGCCCGTTATGAAATCATCTTCACTTATGAACTCCAGGAAGTGATGAGCAAGATGAGAATCGCACAGGTCGCACCCTTCTTCTATCCCCACGTGGGAGGGATTGAATCACATGTCCAAACCCTTTCAGAGAAGTTGGTGAACAACGGACATGATGTTACTGTGTACACCTCCAATTACAGTGACCTGAAGGAATCCCAGGAATTCCACGGCATCAAAGTGATCAGGGTGAAACAGATCGCAGAGCTTTTTTATACCCCTATAACCCCAGCAATTAAGAAGGCCGTGGCAGCGGGAAGTCACGACATTGTTCATGCCCACACCCCACCGCCCCTCAGTGCATACTATGCCGCCAAGGCATGCAAGAAAAGGAAGCTTCCCTTCGTTGCCACCTACCACTGCGATCTCGAGCTTCCGGGAATCATAGGAAGCATGGCAACATGGGTGTACAAGAGGACTCTGGGCAGTTACACATTCAGACAAACCGAGAGGATAATCGTGCATACAAAGACGTACGGAGCCACTTCCAGGACCATATGGAATTTCGACGTGTCCGTCATTCCAAGTGCCGTCAATCCTGAACGCTTCGGAGAACACGTCGATGGACAGAGAATAGTAAAAAAGCATGGATTGGAGGGGAAAAAGGTGGTGCTGTTCGTGGGAAGGCTGGTTTCCCACAAGGGTCTGGACTACCTGATAGAATCGGCCAAGTCCACGCCTCCTGAGGTGTGCTATCTCATTGTGGGAAGCGGTGAATACCTTGGAAAATTGAAGAAAAAGGCCAGGGAAATCGGTGTAAAGGAAAGGGTGATATTTCCCGGGAAGGTATCTTTTAATGATATCCCGAGGTACTTTGCCGCCTGCAATGTGTTCGTTTTGCCCTCGGTTTCTAGGCTCGAGGCCTTCGGCCTCGTGGTGCTGGAGGCCATGGCATCCTCAAAACCGGTAGTCATCTCCAACATACCCGGCGTCATGGAGCTCATCACCGACGGGCGGGAGGGATTGCTGGCAGAGCCCATGAACGCCGAGGACCTGGCAGCCAAGATCAACACCGTTCTTTCGGACGAAAACAAAAGCAACAAGATGGGGCAGGAGGGAAGAAGGAAGGTGGAGAGTGAATTTTCCTGGGAGACGGTGGTAAGCCAGATTGAGGGTGTCTACACCGAGGTCATAGGGGTGGACTAGTCCACAACCTCGAGCTCTATTCTCTGTCCGTATCCATCGTACGCCTTCCAGCTGTCAAGGTCATACGGCGCGCCCACTATGATATGGGTGTGTCCGAATTTTCCGAACAGCTGGGCATCGGCTCCCGACGGGGTCACACTGCTGGAGGGGTGGCTGTGCACCACACCAACGACGCTTAAAGTGATATCCGGGGGCTGCATGTGGGTGCGGAGTATTGCGTGGGTGCCACCGGTGATGGTGCCGGGCAGCAGGTTTATCTCCTCGATGATTCCCTTTTTAGCAATGAGCGTGGCTGCGAATTCGTTGGGATAGTTATCCTTGGCCACCTCTAGAATCAACATCAAGGTCTTCTTTTTGATACCCCAGATCCTCCTTTTCTGCGGTTCCTTTGGTATTGCTCTTTTCTTCTTCTTTTTGAAAATTACCATGAAACTTCTCCCGGTTTATCGCGTATAAATAAGGGTTACAATATCAATTTCTCGGAAATCCTTGTATAGAAATCCCTTGAAAAACGCACCAGCTCCGCTGGATTCTCAGAGGCGGTGAATAGCATGGTGGCCTCGCTTTGAACCTGCGTCTCGTACTGCCCGTCTAGCACCAGAACGCACGGTTTGGCGGGTTCTAGCAGTTTGATGGTGATCTCGCTATCTATGGGCACCACATAGGGTCTGGCAGACAGCTTGAACGGTGCGATGGGGGCGATGATGAAGGCGGCAACCCGGGGGTCCACCAGGGGGCTCCCCACGCTCATGGCATAGCACGTTGACCCTGTTGGGGTGGCCACTATTATCCCATCCGCCCTGATGTCAGCCAGGACATTGCCGTCCACCTTGATCTCGAAATGCCTCATCTTGGCCACATGGGCGGTGTGGATAACGGCCTCGTTGGTGCAGTCGAAGAGCCTCTCTCCGTCCAGGATAGTCTTCAGTTTGGCCCTCTTGTCGATGATGTAATCTCCTTTCAGTATCCTCTCCAGACCCTCCAGGGCGTTCTCGGGGCTGGCCTCCGTGAGAAATCCCATGACCCCTGCGTTGATGCAGAACACCTTGGAATGTGTGCGCTGCAGGGCCCATAATACGGTGCCGTCTCCTCCTATGATAATGAGGATATCCGGCTTTATCTCCGCAAGTGAGACGCCCTCAAGGCCGAGCTTTGCTGCGAGCTCCACTTCAACACTCAGCTCGGCCTTATCTTTGAGGAAATCGATGACCTTTTTCGCCACGTCTGTGGCCTTTTCGATGTTGGGATTGGACACGACACCCAGTTTCATCCATCATCCTCCAGATTGCCTTCTATGCCAGCATTTCTTCCACATCGAGATTGCTCAGATACTCCAAAGCACTTCTGTCACCCACAGCTATGACGTTCGTCCTTTCCTTTATATCGAAGGCCATATCCAATATATCGTATGTATCATTAAAAACTTCCCCTCCGGCTTCCCTCAGAATCAGGGTGCTCGCGGCAATATCCACGATGCGCATGCTGTAATTGCTGGGAAAGTAGTTGAGAAAATACACATCGAAGGCCCCCGTTGCCACAAGGCACATCTCCAGGGATGCACAACCCAGGGCCCTGCCGCGCCTGGGCATCTTGGCCACCTGCATGGCCTCCTTCGTGGCTCTGCGGCCGATGTACACCGAAAACATGGTGTCCTCGGATGGAAGGGGCCTCGTCCTGATTTGCCCTTCGTTCAAATACGCACCCTTGCCCCTCTCTGCCCAGTAGGTGTCGCCTGTCACGAGATTTCTGACCAGCCCGTACTCAACATCCGAGAGTTTCGAATATCCCACTGCAAGGGAGAGGGAATAGAATGGTATGCCCCTGACAGCATTATGCGTGCCGTCGATGGGATCGATGACCAGGGTTCTTTTTGAGCCGTTGTCTATGAAGCCCGCCTCCTCGCTCAGGATGTTCAGGTTTCCCCCCTTCTCCTCTAAAACCCTGATGCAGACCTGCTCCGCGGCGTCATCGATGAGCTTGGTTGGTGTGCCGTCCGCCCCCAGTCCCAGGTCCTCGCCCAAATCGGTTTCCTTTACCAACCCATTGACAGTCTCTTCCACCGTGTCTGCTATTGCATGAAGAAGGGCCTTCATGAGTTTCACTTTCGCCGGAGTATTGCAGTGGCTGTCTTTTATTTTTACGGTTTGAAAGTTTCGGTATTCAACGCATCATTCCGGCCACCCCGCATC
>CP070726.1:816342-820095 GCA_020350865.1 Thermoplasmata archaeon | reverse complement strand
GTTTCGGATGTTCTATCCAGGATCGTTGTGGCGTCGGAAGACGGAACGGACTACAGCATAGGTGTGGCATCGCGGCTGGATGCCCAGCGCCACGCGGTTTTGAACTACAACCCCATGCTGGGCAGGATAAAGGTCGATAGCCTTTCCCTCTACGAAAAGGGTTTTCCGCAGCCTCTGTTCAATTTCCCTTTAAAGAAGGATGCACGCTGGTCATTCTCCATATTCAACGTCGATGACTTTTCGGCTAAGGTCACAGGGATCAGGAAGGCGGACCTTCCCGGGGGAGGTTCAACCGTGCTTGTGGACATCAGGGCGAGTGCACCGTCGGGTGCTCAACTCACCTATTCGTACGATACCGAGGCCCAATGGGTGAGCTCCCTGGTTCTCGAGGACTCCTCGGAAAATAAACTGCTTGAGATGACTCTCGTTTCGCACGGCCAGGGTTTCAAGGGAGATGTGTACTTCATACGGGGAGTTGACATCTTCGATGAGGTGTACAGCTCTGCCCGGGGTTCGCCGGAAGTGGAGTTCTACAACAGCTTCATTGATCAAGGCCACCCGAACTGGGGTACTTTTAACGACCTTATCTACTACTATAATATCGTCACAGGGGACAATGCCGGGGGTACCCTGACCATAACCGATCCCGCATCCGATGAATCCGTGAGGCATGGTTTCGGCTCAAATACAGTGGAAAGCACCCTGGGCACCATTCCCAGCGATTCCGGAGAATGGAAGGTGCAGCTCGTTCTCACAGGGGAGGCTGATTTGGACCTGAGGATCGCAGGCGGTATCGAGTACATCTGGACCGTATAAACGGAAAAAGGGAATGTACTGTTTTTTTCGGCAAAAAGCATTAATCCAAACAAGGGATTAACTCTTCAACATGCAGGTCCCGAAATCGCATCCCCGGTACGAGTCCCTGATGACGAGGGAGAAGATAATCGAGGGCATGAGGGAGGGCATCGTGGCCGAGGCCGGCCTGATCGCCCACGGCAGGGGCGAGGCCTTTGACTACCTTATCGGGGAAAGAACACTTCCGGAGGCAGATTTGGCAGAGAAAATCACAGCATATCATCTCCTCTTGGCAGCGCACCCCGTGTTATCTGTCAACGGCAACACGGCCGTGCTGGTGCCAGAAGAGCTTGTGGCCCTTTCCAAAATCGTACCCGCGAAACTGGAGATCAACCTGTTCTACAGGAGAGAGGAGAGGGCAAGGAAAATAGCAGATATTTTGAGGAAAAGCGGGGCAGAAGCGGTTCTGGGGGAGGAGCCGAACGCCACAATCCCCGGTTTGGAGCATGCCAGGGCCCTGTGCACAAAGGAAGGCACCATGAAGGCGGATGTCATCCTCGTACCCCTGGAGGACGGGGACAGGGCAGAGGCGCTAAAACGCATGGGAAAGACGGTGATAACCGTGGATTTGAATCCACTCTCGAGAACCTCAAAAGCCGCGGATGTGAGCATAGTGGATGATGTGGTAAGGGCCCTCCCCGTAATCATTGAGCATGTTAAAAAGGCGAGAAACGAGGATATAGCTGAAAAAACGATGAGAGACGAGATTTCAGATTTCAATAACACAATGAATTTAAAAGCGGTACTTGGACACATTGTGGACATGAAATAGGCTTGAATATAAAATCCAAACACACCCCCTATATATAGTTTCCCCCTTATCTTCTCGAAAACTATATATACCCTGACTTGTAAATATCTGTCACATCCCCTTGAGAGGCAAGGAGCGGTTGCAATGGCATATCTCACAAAACTTAAGAAAGGACCCGTAGACACGCTCACAGTGGATGACCTGGCGAAGGCTATAAAGAACAGCATCGACAAGAGCGGCATGGAGGAAGATGCTGCCAAGACCATGGCAAAGCATGTTCTGAACTTCTTCGGATACAGTGACAGGATAATCGATAATGTTCTCGAGCCGGAGGACAGGGACGCATTCTACATGCTTGAGGATTCAGGTCTTCTAACAACTGAGAGGGAAGAGACAACGCTTTACGATGGAAGGGAATGGCGTATACATTATTGGCTCTTCAGAAAGGAGAAGATCAAAGAGCTCGTTGAGGCTGCGGAGGAAAAGGAGAAGATGGAGGCCCAAGAGGAGGGCCTTATCTACTCCGAGATTCCAGACGATATCTGGACCAGGAACCCAGATGAGGAAGAGGAAGAGTAAATACTTTTATTCTTGCCAATAATTCCCCCTATATGGAGCAAGTGCTATTTCCCTATCCGCTCAGGAAAGGCCAAAGTGAGATTCTCAAGCACATCCATGATTCAGTGGAATCCGGAGCCCATCTTGTGATGGAGTCGAAAACCGGCTCCGGGAAGACCGTATGCGCCCTGGTGCCAACCCTTGAATATGCCCTGGAGCATGACAAGAGGGTGCTATATCTCACCCGAACCAATTCCCAGCAGAGGCAGGTCATATTCGAGCTGAGAAGGATAAATGCAAAAAAAAGGATTTACGGCCTGGGCGTCCAGGGTAGGCGGGGGATGTGCACTGCAATCGAGCAGGATGAAATCCTGGCCAGCGGGTCCTCCGAGGAGCTTTCAAAGGTGTGCGGCAAGCGTAAAATGGAGGTTTTGGAGGCCATATCCAAGGGCACAGAATCCAAATCCTGCACTTACTTTTCGAAGGTATGCAAGGGTGATATCTCGCCCATAAAAAGCTGGATGATGGAATCACTGCCCACGGTGGAGGAATTTGCGGCCAGATGCAAAAAAGAAGGTTTCTGCCCCTACGAGGTCAACAAGTCGCTGATCATTGAAGCGACCCTGGTTGTCGCTCCTTATGTGTACTTTTTCAATCCGTTTATCAGGACGAGACTCCTTGAATGGATGGGGTGCGAGCCCGAGGACCTGATACTCGTGATTGACGAGGCACACAACCTTCCTGATTATGCCCGGGAGATCGAATCCGCGGAGCTGAGCATCCGAATCCTGGATATGGCCAGGAAGGAGGCACTGGAGTTCGGCGACCTGCGCACATCGGAGGGAGTGTTCATCGTGGACCTCTTGGATAAAATGAAGTCCATCATATTGGTTCTTAGAAAGGAGTACCTGAGCGATGACAAAGATGATTCACTGCTTCCGCCCGGGGAATTCCTAGGCGAGCTGATGCATGCCTTTCAGATGTCAAGCAGGAGATTGAAGGCCATGGCCAGCGACCTAATAATCCACGGCCAGATCATCAAGGACGTGAGGCTCAAGGACGGCAAGCTGCCCCGTTCCTATATCAATGCCGTGGGCTCTTTTCTGATTATGTGGATGGAGCAGCAGCACGAGGATTTCGTGAAATTGATTGCAGGAAATGTCAACACGAAGCTGGAGGTGTACTGCCTCGAGCCCTTCCACGCCACAGAGCCGGTAATGGACTGCCATTCCTCGGTCCATATGTCCGGGACCCTGGCCCCCCTGGAGGAATACCGTGATTCCATAGGCTTACCCGAAAGCACCGCATTGGCTTCCTTTCCTTCACCTTTCCCGAAGGAGAACAGGATGGTCTACTATGTGGAGGACGTTACCACCAGGTACGAGGACATGGCCAAAAACGAAGAGCTCATCAAGAGGCTGGAGGAGTACATCGCGAGCCTGAGCGCGGCATTTCAAAAGAACACAGCCTTCTTCTTCCCGAGCTTCAGATTGATGAACCGGATTCTGAGCAACGGCATGCAGTTCTGTATGGAAAAGAGATGCTATGTCGAGGAGCAGGGTATGAGGCAGCAGGAGCTGATGGAGGTG
>CP070726.1:810941-816242 GCA_020350865.1 Thermoplasmata archaeon | reverse complement strand
GAGTACCCTCTTTTTCTCTTGTCCAGGTCCACCTCCCGCTCTTCCCACAAAAGATTGCCCTTGTCGCCTTCGGCAACATCCGGTTCCCGGCCATCATCCTTCATTTCCTGCCCAGTGGGGCATGAAAATAGGGGACTATAAATTTTATCAGCATAGGAATAATGGATAATCATTTAATATCGCAAAGTTATTCCAGCTTCGGTCACGAGTTGGCATCATGGAGAAGAAGAAGAGGGACCTGGAGAGGGAGACAGTCGAGGACAAGGAGCAGATAAAAATCGATGAGCCGGAGGATATCCTCGAAACCGAACCCGAGAAGAAGAGCAAGGGCATCATTTTAGCCCAGTTCTTCACTCCCTGGCTCATTGCCCTCATCGAGATTTCGCTGCTCTGGGTGTTTCTGGACAACAAGACCTTTGTCACCCTGGGCTTCTGGATGCTCCTCTACTTCTTTCCCCCCTTCGGGAAGGAAACCGTCATTCCCCTGGGGATCTCGGGTGAGGCAGTCTCTGCCTGGGTGCCCTTCTTCGATCCCGAAACGTTCATTGCACTGGATCCTCTGCTCATCGCCCTTGCCATCGCCTCCATCGACATCATCGTGGGCCTCTTTTTGGTGTGGAACTTCGACCTTACCAAGAAGATACCCATACTCGGGAGGTATATCAGGAAATTCGAAAAAAAGGGCGAGGACATACTGGCCAGGAACAAGTACATCGAGGCCCTGTCGTTCATCGGGGTGACGCTCTTTGTCATAGTTCCTTTTCAGGGCAGCGGTGCCGTTGGTGCCAGCATCATCGGCAGGATGATCGGCATGGATCCGTACAAGGTGTGGGGTGCGGTTATCGTCGGCGCCATATCGGGATGCCTCATGATCGCCTATGCCTTCAACACCTTCAAGGCCATATTCCAGGCGAACTGGATCGTCGGGGTGGTGCTGCTAATTGTGATACTGTGTATTTCGGCATTCTACTTGATAAAAAGGCGTAGGAGAACGGAGGAAAAGGACGATGAAGCTGAAGAATAAGAAGCTGGTTGTCACGGGCGGTGCAGGGTTCATAGGGAGCAATCTTGTGGACAGGATGGTCGGTCTACAAAACGAGGTCATTGTGGTGGACAATCTCGTCTCCGGAAAGAGTGAGTTCCTGGCCGAAAGCCGGGATAATATCCAGGTAGTAACCGCTGACCTCATGGACCCCGATGCCTTGATGCCCGTATTAAAGGACTGCGATGCCATCTATCATTTCGCCGCCAATCCCGTTGTACAGATAACCGAAAACCAAACTCGGATGCACATCGACCACAACATCATACTCACCTACAATGTTTTGGAGGCCATGCGTAAGAGGGATGTGGGCGAGATGGTATTTGCCTCCACCTCAACGGTGTACGGCGAGCCCACCGAGATACCGACCCCCGAGGACTACGGGCCCCTCATTCCGCTCTCGCTCTATGCGGCCTCGAAGCTCGCCTGCGAGGCGCTGATTTCGGCATACTGCCACACGTTCGGCATGAGCACCGTCATATACCGTTTTGCCAATGTCATCGGTCCCAGGAGCACCCACGGCGTCACATTCGATTTCATAAACAAGCTCAGAGGTAATCCCGAAACACTTGAGATACTGGGCAGGGAGCCCGGAACCACTAAATCCTACATACACATCTCGGACACCGTAGAGGGCATGATATATGCACATGAGCACTGTAAGGATAGGGTGGGCATTTTCAATATTGGCTCCGAGGACTACATTGATGTGAGGACGATTGCAGACATCGTATGCCGCGAGATGGACCTTTCTGAGGTGAAGTACCACTGGACCGGGGGCGTGGATGACGGCAGGGGATGGAAAGGGGATGTGAGGACCATGCTGCTTTCCATTCAGAAACTGAAGGATTTGGGCTGGACCCCGAAATACGGCAGCCAGGAGGCAGTGCGTCTAACGGCCAGGGAGCTGGTCAAAGGTTAAATACGATGTCGTATAATATTACGCCAGGTCCAAGTCATCTTTCGCATTCATCCCGGTTTGTCCAAGGGGAGAGAAATGGTCCGCTCATCGGTAAAACAATCAAAATCAGCAATCGACCCGGGCGTAAAGCCCCTTCTGATTCTCCTGAGCACAGGCCTTATCCTTCTGTTCATGGCCCTCCAGGTTTTGAATGGGGTAGAAACAACAACCCAGCCCTCCCAGGGCATGGAAGCAGATCAATTCCGAGATCAGACGAATCATGACAGCCCCAATATCCCTGATATCCCATCAACCTCCACCCGCTCGCAGCCGGAGTACTACGAATACATCAGCTACGACGATGTGCTCGTGATAAGAAACCTCAACTCCCCCCTGTCCATGCAGATTGCGGACTACTTTATCTCCAAGAGAAATATCCCTGCAATCAACGTATGCAACATCACCGCCCCCACAGGGGAGACCATCAATCGTGATACATTCAACAACACAATAAAAATTCCTGTGGAGCAGCATATCATAGATAACCAACTGGGCAACAAGATTAACTACATGGTCACAACCAAAGGTGTTCCCCTCAGGATATCGTCGAACACACACACATGGGACCGGGCCTGCGTTGATTCTGATCTGGCCCTCATCCTGGGTCTGAACCAGGCCTACATCGGCCAACCGTACTGGTGCAACAATCCCTATTTCAATATTGACCCTTTCGAGGAATTCTCGGCTGTGAAATACCAGTTTTTCATTGTGACAAGGCTCACGGGCTACGATTTCGGGGATATCAAAGCCTTGGTGGACAAACCCGAGATCGCCATCGGCAGGCACGGCACCTTTTCTTTCGATGTGGACCCTGGAAAGGATGACGGCGGGGGTTACCAGGAAGGCAACGACTGGATGCGAAATGCCCATGCAATCCTAACTGCCAACGGATTCGACAGTTATCTCGACGAGACAAACACCTTCCTCACCAACCGGCTCAACACCTCCGGATACACGAGCTGGGGCAGCAACGACGCAAATTACCCAAAAAATTCTTTGTTGAATTCTGGGTTGGAAAACGACGGTAACGGGGACGATGTGCCGGACAACTGGTACTTTGAAAATGACGATGGAGTGGGCATATGTGAAAGGAACGGCACAGAGGTGAGGAACGGCGCCTGGTCCGTGAGGATAGAAAGACTCACAACCAGCGGGAACTCATCATATGTGGCACAGAACTACACAGTAAAACCCAACACACGATATTATGCGGTGGGTTATGTCAACCTGTCCGGGGTATCTTCGGAGGGGGGCGTTCAACTCCAATTTGCCGCCCATGATTCCCAGGGTAGCATCATTAAGTATTACAACGGCAGCGCCCGCACAGGTACTACGACTTCCTGGGTCTCCCTTTCACAGGTGCGTTTCGAACCCATAGAGGGCGTCGAAAACATATCTTTGGGTGTGGCATTCTCCAAATCCACCGGGACGGTGTTCATAGACGATATCTACCTCTACGAAATCAAACCCCACAACGATTGGATCCCGGGTTCCCTGGCCGAAACCTACGTATCCACAGGGGGCAGGAGCTTCAATTACGGCACCGCATACGGCCAATCGCTTGTGGCAGATTTAATAAGGGACGGTGTGACGGGTGTCAAAGGGTACGTCTACGAGCCTTATCTAAGCGCCTGCGCCCATCCGGACATACTGTTTGACGCCTACACCCAGGGGTTCAGAATGGCCGACAGCTACTACATGGCCTCTGCATACCTGAGCTGGATGGACTGCGTTATAGGCGATCCCAAGGTTTCCCCGTACGACCTGGACATCGTGCCCGATCTGACTGTGAACACATCCGATATCTCATTTTCCAATCCCGGCCCTCTCTCCGGGGAGAGCATTAACATCCATGCCAATGTGAGGAATCTTGGTTTGGCTCCGGCATACGGTGTCGAGGTGCGCTTCTTCCTTGATGATCCGGGGAGCGGCAGCGTATATCTCGGCAACAGCACCGTAGACGTGAACGGCTCGAATGAAAACTCAACGTCCATTTCATGGGAGAGTGGCGGTTACCTGGGATATTACAACATCACGGTGGTGGTTGACACGACAAACCGTTACTACGAATCCAACGAGGGCAACAACATGGCAAACAACACCGTGACGGTGCATGACGGTTATCCCGTGGCGGATGCAGGTTCGGACGCACAGGTGGACGAGGATGAGAGCCACATGTTCGACGGCTCGGGCTCCACAAGCAATTCCAGCATCATCAATTACACCTGGGACTTCGGTGACGGTGATTTTGGGTACGGGCTTTACCCAAGCCATTCCTATACCCTGTCCGGCCTCTATGCTGTCACCCTCAACGTGACAAACGATTGGGGTGTAAAGGATACGGATACAATGTATGTAAACGTGAGCAATGTCAGGCCGGAGGCAAATGCAGGGGGGGACAGGGCTGGGGATGAGGGGATTGCTATCGAATTTTCTGCATCTCTTTCCAGTGACACACCCTCCGATACAGCCACCCTGAACTACACCTGGTATTTTGGGGATGGAAGTGTAGGTTACGGAATCACCGTCACACACACCTATCCGGACAACGATCTGTACATCCTAACCCTAGAAGTGGAGGATGATGATGGTGCGGTGGATACCGACATGGCCAATGTCACGGTGAGCAACCTGCCACCTGCAATCACCAGTGTTCCCGCCCAAACCCTGTTCGAGGACACATCCTTTGAGCTTCAGATCAATGCAACGGATGTTATGTACGATACAATTCACTTCTATGACAATTCAACCCTCTTCGATATTGATTTCGTAACGGGTTTCATAACGTTCACGCCGCAAAATGCGGATGTGGGGGTCCACATAATCAACATCTCGGTCAGTGACGATGATGGAGGCCAAAGTTCAATTCAGCTCAGATTGGATATCTTCAACACAAACGACCCTCCCTATATAACCTCCGAACCCGGAACTATAGCAATCGAGAACACACTCTACCGATACGATGTGGTGGTGGAGGACGACGATTTTTTGATTGCAGCGTATGAAGTTATCACATATGGACTCGATTCGGCTCCGCAGGGTATGACCATCAACGAAACCGGAAGCATCACCTGGATACCCCAGGATGAGCAGGCCCAACTTACATTCGATATCACAGTAAATGTCTCTGACGGAGAGGAATTCGACCTGCAGATGTACGAGCTTTTTGTCACCAATATCAATGATGATCCAATCATCAATTCATCGCCTATAACAACTGCCACAGAGGATGTGATGTACTTCTACGATGTCAATGCAACAGATGTCGATTCTCAGGACACAATTACCTTTAGTCTCG
>CP070726.1:797888-810841 GCA_020350865.1 Thermoplasmata archaeon | reverse complement strand
TTTGTTAAAAGGGGGAATGTATGCAGCATATCCTATTAAATCGAGACAATATAAGAATCCACATCAGGCTCAATGTGCGGGGGGCCCCTGTCTATGTCTTTTTCGATATTCGTCCTCGGCAACTCTTATTAGACCTCCCGCACATTCACTTTGCCGATGAACGTCGTACTTTTCGACGGTTATGTGGATGAACCGTCCTGCCTGGGCGTGCCCCCCTTCATCTCGCCCTATATACGGTACTGCGCAGGTGCGATCCTGGATTCTGGCCATGATGTCACCTACATCACCATCGACGAGTACAGAAGGGGCGACGAAAAGGAAAAGGCCTTAGGAAAATCGGACCTGCTCGTCATCATAGGTGGGGCCGTAGTCCCGGGCAAGTACATCAGGGGAACCCCTGCCTCCGTAAACGAAATCTATGATATTGCGGCGGATTTTTCGAAAACTAAAGTTCTGGGCGGACCTGTTGCCAGGTTCGGGTTTTCCGGGGCAAAAAAGGCCCACAGGCTGCGTGAGGTCTTCGATTTCATCATAGAAAAGGACCCCGACGCCTTCGTGTACGATGTGCTGACACAGGGCACGGAAAACCAAAGGCTCAGGGGGGAAGAGGAATGGCGCTCCTGGCCCCAAAAAGGCAGCCGAATCATCCAGCAGCATCCCGATTTCCCCTTCCCCCTGATGGTGGAGCTCGAGACGTTTAGAGGCTGCGTAAGGTACCGTTCTGGGGGATGCTCCTTCTGCATCGAGCCTCTCTTCGGCAAGCCCCTGTTCAGGCCGGTAAAAGACATCGCAGACGAGGTTTTTTCACTGAGCAAATGGGGCGCTGTCAATTTCAGGCTGGGTGCCCAGTCCTGCATCTTCTCGTACAACGCAGAAGGAGTGGGCTCTTCGGAAGTGCCCCAACCGAATCCCTCTGCCGTGGAAAAACTGCTCAAAGGTATAAGGGCCGCGGCACCGAATCTGGAGGTCCTCCACACAGACAATGCCAATCCGGCAATAATGGCTGAACATCGAAACGAGGTAAAAAGAATCCTGAAGGCCCTCATCCGATACTGCACAGGGGGCAACGTACTGGCCCTGGGCATGGAGAGCGCGGACCCTGAGGTGATAGAGAAAAACAACCTCAACGCCACACCGGAGCAGGTGAGGTGTGCTGCTGAACTAATAAACGAATACGGGAAAAAAAGGGGCGCAACAGGCATGCCGAACCTCCTGCCGGGCATCAACATACTGAGCGGCCTGAAAGGGGAGACAAAGAGGACCTTCGAGCTCAACTTTCGATTTCTCAAAGACATCCTGGATTCCGGGCTTCTGCTTCGGAGAATCAACATCAGGCAGGTCTCCCCCGTGAGGGAAAAATTCGGGAAGGCCGCCTCCCATTCGCAGTTCCTGCGCTTCAAAAAGAAGGTAAGAGAAACAATCGACCACGGGATGCTGAAGCGCCTCGTACCAGAGAAGACCGTGCTGAGGAGGATCCTCATGGAAAAGACCCAGGGAAACCTAAGCTACGGCAGGCAGGTTGGCACGTATCCCCTTCTGGTGGGCATTCCCTACAAGGTGGATGAGGGCGGTGTTATGGACGTCATAATAACCTCCCACGGTCAGAGGAGCGTGACAGGCATCGAGCATCCGCTCAATGTGAACGCTGCCCCGCTTAGGGCCCTGTCCTCCCTTCCGAAAGTGGGAAAGAAGAGGGCGGCCAGGATAGCCAGGGCCAGGCCCTTTTCATCGCATAAGGATTTTCTAAATGCTCTCGACGATAAAAAGGTGGCATCCGAGCTGCTGGATTATATTTCCCTCAATTGACACCTTGATATATTCATTGGAATAAATAATCCCTCTTTTCACTAAATCCTCCGGGGACTTCCACAGATCAATAATATCTTGGTCTTCTTAAGACCAGCACTAAAGCGATAATGCCCCCAACGATGATTATGATGAGTATGAATATTAGTGACTCGCTCGATTCGTACCAGGGAGATTCCTCGGATTCCACATCCTTGGGTTTCCACCTTGTGGCATCGTACGGATATTCATCGGGATTGATACCATCGGGATTGTCCCCGAAACCGTCGCCGTCGTAATCCGACCACTGGGTGGAATCTCTCGGGAAGGCATCCTCATCGTCGCTGACGCCGTCACCGTCTTCATCGCTTACTTCAGGCTCGATTTCAAGGACAGTCATGGCGAAGATTCCGGATTTCGTCACGATGCCCTTATCGTCCTTTACCGTAACCTCGTACTGGTAATCCCCTGGGTCAAGGGGTCCTATCACCGCATAGAACTGGCTGTTGCCCGAAGAAAGCATGGATACAGTAAGAAATGAATCACCCATCAGTCGATAATTCAGCAGTACCGAATCTATGTTGTCCCCAGTTACCTGTGCTGTCACAGTGACCTCGTCGTCTTCTGTGGGATTCTGGGGGGTGGAATCGATGTTGACAATGGATATTGGCTCATCCTCTTCCTCCGGACCCAAAACAGTTACCTTGATGGAAACCTTATCATAGATACCTGTATGGCCTTCGACCGCACCTTTTACACTGAAATAGTAACTCTTGGCCTTTGCATCGGAGGGCACCTCGACAACGAGAACCGCCTCTGTGTCGTCACCGCTTTCCAAGCCCACAGCTGTGTCGGTCAAACTGCCCCACTGGCTGTAGCTTCCTGATATAGTCAGCTGAATATCCTCGTATGTGTTGCCCGAATTATGCACTTTAATGGCGAAGTGAACAGTATCACCTGCCTCCGCCGTGTCCTCCTGGTCTTCGGGCTCCAGGTCCAGTCCGTAGGTGAAGGGCTCAACTGAAATGGTAATCGAGGTCTCGCTGAATTTTGATGCATCACCCTGGGAGGTGCCGCGCACATAGATGATGTAATCGTCTGCCTCTGCATCTTCTGGGACATCGACCGTCACGGTGATCTCCTCAAAACCTCCCAGAGGGAGTGATAATGCGGTCTTGCTCAGGGTGGCCCATTGGGCGTATGTTCCCGATAGTGTCAGATTGAAAATGTCGCTTCTTTCCCCAAGATTGGATACGTTCACAGTGTAGGTGATGGAAGTTGCGGGCAGGGTGGATTTTTGAGATTCCTGGCAGGACACCTCCACGGCATAGTTCCAAGGCTCCACATTTGTTGTCAGTGTGATTTCGTGGAAGATGGATGAATTTGTCTGTGATGTACAGCGCACTTCGATTGGATAATCCCCGACCTCAGCATCCTCAGGAATCCCAACCGAAAGTGAAATATTGGTCAGCTCCCCAGAAGCCAGCGCGATGGAATCGTGGCTTAGGGTGCCCCAATCACCGTTCTGGTCTGATTTGGATACATCGTAGGAATCGGTTACCTCGCCTGTGTTTTCGACCTGTATGATGAATGTCACCGATTCTCCTGGCCTTGCGGTCCCCGATGGTGCCCCGCAGAAGAGAAAAACCTCGTAGTGGAACGGAATCACTGTTGTGGTCAGTGTGATTTCGCTGAATGCGGATGTGTCGCCCCTTGATGTACCCCTTACCTGGATCGGATAATCGTTTCCCGCCGCATCCTCCGGAACGGCCACAGTGAGGGAAATTTCCGCAATCTCCCCGGAAGCAAGGGAGACCTCCGTATCGCTGAGTGTGCCCCATTCACTGTATGACCCGGATGTGGTGATGTCGAATGTGTCATCCGTATCGCCCATGTTCGTAACAGCAGCGGTGTACATGACCGTTTCACCGGGCCTTGCATCGAGAGCTGGTGCCTCGCAGGAAAGCGATACCTCGTAGTGAGAGGGGAGAACTGTTGTGATCACGGTTATCTCGCTGAAAACCGAAGGGTCACCCTGTGAGGTGCCTCTCACATATATGGGATAATCTCCCCCTGCGGCATCCTGCGGTACATCCACGGTGAGGATGACGTCCGAAGAACCGCCCGGAGGCAGGGATAAAGTGGCGGGAGCTACCGTTGCCCAGTGGCTGTACGCTCCGGATACCGTCATATCCACCGTGTCATCCGTGTTACCCATGTTCTCCACGGTTATGGTATACATGATGGATTCTGCGGGCCTTGCATCCTGGTTGGGCTGGGCGCAGAGCAGATCCACCTCATAATGATAGGGCTCGACGATTGTTGTGGTCCTTTCTTCATCGAACACCGAGGGATCGCCGGATGACGTGGCCGTCACATCTATAAAATATTCCCCCTCAGCCGCATCTGATGGAACATCCACTGTAAGCGTTATATCACCCGAACTGCTGGAAGGAAGTGTTACAGTTGTATGACTCAGGGTGGCCCAATCGCTGTGGGTTCCAGACAATGTAAGATCGTATGTGTCGTCGATGTTCCCGCGGTTTTCCACGGTGATTGTGTACACCACCGAGATCCCTGGATTGGTTGTGCGGCTCGGCTGGTTGCAAAATAGGTTCATTTCGTAAACGTAATCGGTGTTTACATCTGTTGATGTGGTGACCGTGTCAAATGCCCCCGCATCTGAATTCGAGGTTGCCGTGACATAGATATCGTAGGTCCCGTCAGCAACTCCCCAGGGCACATCAACGGTCAGGATAACCTGCTCATCTGTACCCGGTGCAATGCTGAGTAAAGTTGCACTCAGGGTTCCCCATTCAGCCTGCGTTCCCGATAATGTCAGTGTATAATCATCGTCTGTATCTCCCGTGTTGGCCACAGTCAGGTAGTAAACGGCAGATTCCCCCGCCGATATGCTGCGGCTCTGAACCTCAGGGGTGACATCCACTCCGTAGACGGGGGGCGGCGTGACCAGTGTGGCTGCCGTCTCATCCGTGTAGTAGGCCACGAATATGTCAGGCTGGACCTTTGGATTTGGCTCGTCGTTGAAAACCGAGGCGATCACCATGATATTCTGATAATCGATGTCCCCGAAATCGTTGCCCAGGCTGTCCTGATGCTGGGAGCCGTCCCAAACCACCGTATCTGTCCAATAGGAGCTGGCGGGTATCACGATATCCACATCAAAGGCATAATCCAGAAAACCGAAATGATAGGGATCGCTGTCGTAGTTATCATATCTTGAAACGATTTCCGTGATGTATGTGCGCAGATGGCCGCCGTACTCCTCGGTGTCGAGGTTCGTTATGTTCACCGATATTTCCAGAACCGCGTTACCCTGGCTGTAGGCGGTAACCTCCACGTCGAGCTCGGGCACCACCCTGTCCCCGCATTCCTCGATTGCCGCCCTGTATTCAACCTCATCGTCCTGTGCACCCACCTCGGACCTGTACCCGCCGTCGAAATGGGTTGTGGGGTATCCACCGACATTGTATTGTTCTTCGTCTGCGCATCTGTCATGTGCCTCGTCATTGACATCCTCGATTAATGCCACGAAGTAAAAGGGATAATCACCCGATTCGTAGATACTGCTCAGCGTGTTTGCCGCCGATGGACAATACGGGCACCAGCTGCCGGTGAGCTCTTCGGCGAGCACCGTATGTGTGAAATCCTGAAAAGGCTTTCGGGATTGATCGCTTTCACCCTCTTCAGCTGTGGTTGCAGTAGAGGCAAACACTGCTGCACTCATCAATAGGATGAGGAGCACACCGGTAAGTTTTGTGGATGTCTTTCTCATGTTCGACCCTTTCCCTCAGATGTCGTGTGATACACCTTCAACTCCTTGAGTCCTCCAATGGACTGTTATCAAATGTTGTCCTCTTATAATTAAATTTTCGGTAGACCATTTGGCATCAAGCTCATAGTTGATATCGCTTTCTCGTCAGTCGATTACGCCCTTTATTGCGCAGCCGGGGCACTGAACCTGCAGTGGTCTGGGCGAAAGAGGAATGGCGAACACGGTGCCGCATGACGGGCAGGAGATGTCCTCTGTGGCCGGCTGCGTTGGCTGAAATGCAGTGAATACGGGCTCTGCTGCAACGGGTTGTGCCACTGCCACGGGTGCCGCTACGGTCTGGACTTCGGCCGGCTGGATGGGCACAGCCACGGCCTGGGCAACGGGTGGGGCTTTTGAAGTCTTCTTCGATCTTCTCGTCATGGCAATTACTACTATCAATATGATGATGACCAGCAGTATAATGCCGATCATGTACACGCTGTCCTCCTCCTCGTACCATGGGATTTCCTCCTCTTTTTCGGTGGCCCATTTTGCAGGGTCATCGGGATATGCATCGAGTTTGAGGCCGGTGGTGGAATCATCCGCCGTTTTACCGGGGTTCCATTCGTCGGGGAAGCCGTCGCCGTCGGTATCCACGCTTGCCGCAGGATCGTTCGGGAAGGCGTCGTCGTCATCATTAAAACCGTCGCCGTCGGTATCCACTTCGCTGGTCTGTCCTTCAGATACGGTAAATGACCCTTCATTTGATTCGCCTTCCTTTCCCGAATCGTCCTCCGCTTTTACTGTGTAATGATATTTCCCTGCCTCCAATTGTCCAAGATCTACGGAATAGATATCATCACCTGTGGTTTCCATGGAAACAGGGGGATAACATAAATCACCCTTACAGTATTCCAACTTGACTGATTCAATGGTATTTTCGCCAACCACGGTGGCCGATATCGTAACCTCATCATCCTCGGTTGGATTCGTTGGAGTATGGAAAATATCTGAAAACGCAATGACTCCCTGCGGAGCGCTTGCTGCTACACCATATGCACTATCCGAAACAGCTGACGGATTTGGAACCTCGTCCTCGGTTACTATTGCTAAATAATACCCCGTATCGGGAGTCAAATCTGTTACTGTGAATATTTCCGTATCCCCGGGATTTTTGGGAGTGGGCTCACCTGTAACTCCCGTGGCATCGTTAAATTCATTCTCATTGGTTATATCCGAAAGCGAATATTTAACCTCATATTTTGCCGCCTTTCCGCCCGAATTGCCGTCATCTCCAGGTGCAGTCCACGTTAGGGTAATCTCACCCTCATTCTCACCCGGAGTCGCCGCCAAATTGGTAATTTTTGCAGGGGCTGTAACATCGGCTCCGGGAACGGTTACACTCGGACTGTTCGATATCGACCCCACGAGCTCCATATCATCCTCGGCCCTTACCGCAAAATAGAGGATATCGTCCGGATCTAGCTGATCAATTGTAAAACTTTCCTGGCTTCCCGCCGCTCTGGGTGTTATGGTATTTGGCTCCGTAGTCGCCGAATCCCAATCACTTTCTGTGGATATCTTGTTCTGTGAGTATTTGATATAATACTTAGATGCGGTTCCAGTATTGCCGTCATCACCCACAGCCGTCCAAGTCAATATCACCTCTCCTGCATTCTCGCCCGGTTCGGCCTGTAAATTGTCGATTTTTTCAGGGGGGGTAACATCACCGGGATCTGAGGGGGCAAGTGCGCTTGGACTGTTGGAAATTGCGCCGATATTTCCCACAGCATCCTCAGCTTTTATTGCAAAATAGTAGGTCGCATCTGGTGTCAGGCCTCCCACCGTAAATTTCTCTGTACTTCCGGCTATCTGCGGTGTGGGTGGATCTGTAATACTAATGGCTGAATCCCAGTTAGCCTCCGTGATGCTGTCGGAAGCAGAGTACCTTATATGGTATTTGGATGCTGTTCCTTCACTTGCATTGTCACCTGGAGCAGTCCATGTCAGGTTCACCTCTCCTTCAACTGAACCCGGTGTCGCTGCAAGATCGGTGATTTCGGCCGGGGGAACATTCAGGGAATAGTGCTCAGGTCGGGTTTGACTTTGCAGGTGATTGTTATCAAACGCCAAAATCGTGTAATCCACAACAGTTTCCCTGGTCTCGGTGAATGTAACAGATGCCTGATTCCCGCCAGCTATATCCATCTCCAATGTTGTCCAGTTGTAGGCACTATCTGTGACATTGTAAATCAACCATGCAGATGATATGCCATCGGGATCGGTAAGATCTGCAGAAATCGTCAAATTAAAATTATCTCGGTTGATCTGAACATTGGATATGGTGGGGGCTTCTTCTCCCCAGTCCCATATCGTGGAGATGTAATTTGCAGAATTGGAAAGCCTTGGTGCATTTACTGTTGGGTCCCCCGAGTTCGTATCCTCTTCGTCGTACACCCCGATTATGCCCTTAACCAGATGGGGCTGTATGGGAATCGTGGGTTCGGAGGAAGGCCATGGCCATACAACTGAACCGTTGATCCAATCCCCGACCTCCATTAGTTGAGTTTCAAGCTCAAGGGCATATTCTCTGAAGACATTGTGGCATAAATAATTCTCATCAATAACAGTGCTGTATGCAGTTACATTATCCTCCACCACAAAGATATAAATCGAGGCCGTAATATCATCAACTGTGGGGGTGCCATCGGGTATGGTGCCCTCTCCTCCAAGATACTGTACCTGATAATGGAATTCTATCCCTTCGGTAACGTACTCCTGCTCGATATATACCTCGATTTCCCTTTCCACATCCCTTGTACCACAGTCATCGAAGTATCCCTTGGTTTCCTCCGCATCATCCGCGGTGCTTCCCTTGATATATCCACCATCGTAGATAATGGTAGGATTAGTCAGCGCGGGATTGTAAAGTGATTGGCGGTCCCTTCCATCTTCGGTTGAAAGATCATCGGGATCTGGTGCATAGGTGTGAAAGACCACCCAATTATACCGCACCGCAGAATCATAACCCCATTCCTTCCAGACTTCATCTTGGACCGGGTCTGCCAAGTCCACACAAGGTCCACAGGCAAGACTGGTAAAAAATTCATCTATGGGTCTGTGGTTGTAACCCGCCGGGGGATCGGCTTTGACATTCATTGACAAGGTGTTCAAATTGAGGATACATATCGAAAATAAGCCTGCGCATAGTGCGAATACGACAATCGCTGAACATATCTTATTGGATAGTCCACTTTTTATCATTCAAAACCCCCTAGAGAGCTGAGTATACCTCAAATATGCTGAGTCATTATAATGTTATCTTTTGGTAATTAATCTTTCGGTCCAATGGCCGTAATTTGGCGGTTTTCCCGGCTTAGTTACCTTTTTAAACCCCTTCCTCCTTTTCCGCCGCAAGGTGAATGCGCGTTGATTGCAAGGAAGTCCTTTCTCGTGTTCCTCAACATGGTGGCGGGGAGCATACTCGGGTATGTTGCACTGTTCTTCATATGGCGTTACATGGGAGCAGAGGATTACGGAATCATTGGCTTCGGTCTAGCCTTTGTCGGGCTTTTCACATTCATTGCTGATATGGGGTTCGGTGCAGCCCATACGAAGAGAGTCTCGGAAGGCAGAGACCTCGGGCGTTGCATCGGAACATTCTACGTGATCAAATTTATTCTCATTTCCATCATGGCAATATGCGTTTTGGCCAGCGTTTTTATTTGGAAATTCGCGCTGGGCAGGGGTTTTGAGTCTCCGTATCACGAACCCGTGATTTATATTTTCATATTGTATTACATTGTCTTTGGTCTGACCAGTATTCCCCTGGCAACGTATGGAGCGAGAAGGGAAACTGCGAAACAGCAAATTCCAACTCTACTGGAACCCCTCACCCGGGTTCCGGTGGCCATTGCAGTGGCCTTGGCCTCCTTTGGAGTTTTAGCCTTGGCGGGTTCATACCTGCTGGGTGTGCTCGCCATCCTTGTTACCGCTTTCATCTTATTCCGTGGCTATCCCATCGGAAAGTTCGATGCTGAATTGTTCGTAAAATACAGGAAATTCGCCCTTCCACTTGCCATCTCCTCGGGCATCGTCATCATTTCCCTGAATGTTGACAAGGTCATGCTGCAGTTGTTCTGGGGATCAAGATATGTGGGATATTACTTTGGCGTACAAAAGCTCACGACGTTCCTGATAAGCATGTCCTTGGCCGTGACCATGCTCCTTTTTCCGACGCTCTCCAAACACCACGGGAAGAATGAACACGAGGAGGTCAAGCGATTGACTTCTTCTGCTGAAAGATATGTATCCTTGGTCGTAATACCATGCGCAGCGCTCTTGATCGTTTTTAGTAAGCCCTTTCTCCGACTCTTCGGCCCCGACCTATCCGAGAACGCATATGTCGTGCTCCAGATAATGACGGTATACGCCGTTGTCACGTGTTTCTGGTTGATATTCTTCAATCAACTGATGGGGGTGGACAAACCGGGTCTCAGTGCCAAGATATCCATTGCAATGCACGCTATAAATGTGGGATTGAACTTTATCCTCATACCCAAGGATATCAAGACCCTTGGCATCAACCTGTTTGGATTAGGGACCGAGGGAGCGGCTCTTGCCACGGCCATTTCGGCTGTATTCGGTTTGATAATGTTCAAGCACTATGCCAAAAAATTTACAGATACCAGATGGAATCCGAGAATTCTGCTGCATATCACAGCAGCGGTAATAATGGGGGCCTTCCTCTTTTATCTGACCAGCACTTTCTCTATATGGGAAATGTACGAACCCTTCGGTGCAGGGGTCCTCGAACTGTTGCTTTATATCGTCCTGCTTGGAGGGGTCAGCCTACTCGGCATCGCCATCTATGTAATGATACTAAGCCTGTTCAAGGAGTTCACAAAGGATGATCTGAAGCTGTTCTTAGATATACTAAATCCCAAGGGTATGGGCCGATATGTGGCCACCGAACTTAAGGACAAGGAATCCAAGGGTTGATCCACAATTCCATTTCCTTGACCCCTCGTTGTTAATCAATTTTTATTCAATTTATTGTTCTATGAAAATAATACAAAGTTTAAAATAGGATATCATAATTACCAGCCAGAAACGAAGGCGGGTGAGGTAATGAACATACTTGGATTGCACGAGGGGCACAATGCCACGGCCTGCTTGATGAAGGACGGAGAAATCGTTGCATGTGTCAGTGAGGAGAGATTCCAGAGAAAGAAGAACTGGGCAGGATATCCAGAGAAGGCCATCGAATTCTGTCTGAAACAAGGCCAGATAAACGCAGAGGATCTGGATGCGGTGGCAGCTCAGGGCTTCAGGGTGGAGATTCCGGAGAGCTACAACTTGGATCCCCAGAAGCTCATAGCCTCAAAAGTGGAGGCCTTTGAGAAGAGGAAGTGGGAGAGGCATGTCCCCGAGACTGTGAGGGAAATGGTTCATCCGTATCTTGAAAAGAGGTACAAGGAAAAGGAGAGTACAAGGGGCCAAGCACTCCTAGCCGAGAGAAAAAAGAGAATCACAAAGCATCTTGACATTCCAGAGTCCAAGATAAAAGTGGTGGAGCATCATATAGCCCATGGATATTATGCTTACTATGCGAGCCCTATAAGAGATGACTGTCTGGTTCTAACATGCGATGAGTACGGGGACGGACTTTCCGCATCCGTCTCCTCAGTTATTGATGGAAAGTTCGAACGCATAGAAAAGGACCCTTCCTTTCCATCAATCGGTGCTGTGTACGCAAACACCACCCTCCTTCTCGGATTCAAGCCTGGGGAGCATGAGTACAAGGTCATGGGCCTTGCACCCTATGCAAAATTAAAGGATACGATGAGGGCCTTTCCTGTTTTCAATGAACTGGTACATGTGGACGGCCTGAAATTCAGTGGAATGGATCTGAGGTACAAACCACTGTACCTGCACCTTCGTGAGAAACTTGTTGGGCACAGGTTCGACTGGATCGCAGGGGCTTTGCAAAAGTTCCTTGAGGATTCCCTTACAAAGTGGGTGAAGAACGCCATCGAGAGAACCGGTATTAAAATCGTGACATTCAGCGGGGGCGTGGCCATGAACGTCAAAGGAAATATGGCCATTGCTAAAATGTCCGAGGTTGAGAATGTATTTGTTGCACCCAGCGGAGGCGATGAATCCACAGGGGTCGGTGCCGCGTATAAAGTCATGGCTGATTACTGCGATGAACACAGTATTGATAAGCGAAAAATAAAACCCCTGAAGGACACGTACCTGGGACCCGAATTTTCGAACACTGAAATCCATGATGCCATTCGTGAGGTAGGATTAAAGAACAAATACAGTATAAGGGAAGGGGTGGATGCGAAATTCATCGCCGAAAAACTGGCAGAAAACAGGATCATCGCCCGCCTTTCAGGCAGGATGGAATTTGGTGCCAGGGCACTGGGCAACAGGACCATCATGGCCAATCCCTCGGACATAAACAATGTCAGGACCCTCAACGAGCAGATTAAACAGAGGGACTTCTGGATGCCCTTTACACCCACGATCCTAAAAAAGAGTGAAGAGAGCTACCTCCTCAATCCAAAGGGATTGCATGCACCGTTTATGACCTTAGCCTTCGAGACCACGGATCTTGCAAGGGAGCATATATGCGCTGCCATACACCCTTATGATTTTTCTGCGAGGCCGCAGGTGCTATTCGATCAGGCGAACAGACCATACCACGAGATAATCGACGAGTTTCACAAAATTACCAACATCGGAGCCATTCTCAACACCTCCTTCAACCTCCACGGATACCCAATAGTCTGCTCACCCAAGGATGCCATATACACGTTCGAGAACTCGGGCTTGGACATGCTGCTCTGCAACGATATCCTCATTTCAAGGGTGGACGTATAGGTATTTTCCAGATCATCTAAAATAAAAGACACCGATATTATTATTCGGGAACAACTCGTATCTAGGAGATATCTAGATATGCGTGTGCCGTTCCGTCATCATCGTCTTCAACAAGTAAGGATAGGTTCCCAGGACCTTCATATATCATAACTGTTGTGTCTACGATATCCCGAGGGCTGAGCTCCGGAGAGGGATATGGGTCCGGGTCTGGTGGATTGTTGAGGTATGTCTTATTAACAACCTGTGTGCCATAAGTGTAGGTCAAGTTCTCGTCATCACTGCCCCGATCTGTGATATGTAAAGTAATTTCAAATGGGAGTCCGATAAAATGCTCGTCCAGCTCCACTCCCCAGGGCTCCACATGATTCCAATGATCGCTGTCGCGCTTTATGGACTGCTGGACATTGAAGGTGTGATGGACTTCATTTCGGCTGTCGTTTTCTGATTTTAAGTATATCCAAACGGGTTTGGAGCCGATATCCGGCGGGTCCTCCGGAATGTA
>CP070726.1:794985-797788 GCA_020350865.1 Thermoplasmata archaeon | reverse complement strand
CATCTCCCCTCTGTTCATAATTGATAATGCACCCGATGTTCCGCGGCCCACAATAATTTCGCCCGAGAACTGGGCGGAAGTAGACGGGGAGGTGAACATCTACGCGGAGGTCACAGACGATGAGGACAATATACACTCCGTGGATTTCTCTTACGAGAATACATCGGGAAACTGGGTGCCGATCAATAATACCGAGCACTGGAGCGGAAAAATCCTTTACATGACCACCTGGAACACCAACCCGCTGCCAAACGGCACCTACCGCATAAGGGTTGTTGCGGAGGATAGAAATAAATATAATAATGAGGATTATATAAGAGTGATCGTATCACACGGCTGATAATAATGAATATGGAAACAATAGGGGGACAAAACACATGAAGGTGATGATTCAGGCACCTATCGGTGAAGAGGCAGGACTGGCTGAAATAGATGTCTCGCCCCAGCACACCATAAGGGATGTGAAAAGGGAGGTCTGCAAGGCCTTCGGTATCGCAGGCTCCACCGTGGCTCTGATGTACGGCGGAGAGGTGTTGGACGAGAACAAAACCATACAGGAACTGGGTATCACGGAGAACTCACAGATGGCCATAATGCCTCTGGATATCGTCGGCGGCCTGTGGAATTAAACGTAACAAAACCTCCAATTTCGGGGGAAGGCCTTGAATATAAAAAAGATCGACGACGAGTACGAGTACCTACGGCAGCAGTTCCCTCTGGTCACCAGGACAAAGGATACGGAATTTTGCGGGATGGTGCGCTGCAAGCGCGGTTACGTCAAAACCCTGGCCAAGCAGGGCATATGGCCCTTTACCGAGTTTGTCAAGTGGCACAGGTTCAAAATGGAGCTGCACTCGCTGCACCCCTTCCGGCCACCTGCAGTGACATGGCTTACAGACATTCCGCATCCCAACATCATTCCCCAGAAAAAGGGCATGGTGTGCATTAGTATCCTGGGCAAGGAATGGACCCCAAAAACTACGCTGCCTGCAGTGGTAAACGCCCTCTATTTTCTGCTTTCGGATCCCAATCCGGACAACACGTATCCGGATCCCAAATGCATCTCGGCGGCCAAGGTATGCAAGGCCTACGGATTTCCCAGGAGGGTCTTTGTTGAGCCGATTGTTGAAAAATAACCGAAGGTGAGTTGCGTGTCGAATGATAAAAAAGGTAAATACAGCATCAGGGTGGTGATGCCCTCGGTGGCGTCATTTACCGTAGAGTACGCAGACGAGGAACACCTAAAAGCCCTGGTATGTGAAAAACTGGACATCGAACCCGAGTTCACCAACCTGATCTTCGGAAAGCTGGATGAGGATCTCACACCCATCACCGCCGAGGAGCTGGATGATTTTAGCGATAATGAGGTGGAAGAGGATTTTACCAGAATCGCAATTGTGGACTATATCTGGGCCAGGCAGATGATCGCCCTGAAGGAGAACCAAAAGAAATTGAGGCGGGCCCGTGCCCTTGTTGTGGGGGCCGGAGCCCTGGGCAACGAGATAGCAAAGAACCTCGCCTGGCTGGGCTTCGGCGAAATCACCATCGTGGATTACGATGACATCGAGTTCTCCAACGTGAGCAGGGGGCTCTTCGAGGAGGAGGATATCGGCAAGAACAAGGCCCAAGTGCTGGCAGAGAGAATCGGCAGGAACAGCCCCTATGCAAAGGTGAAAGCCGTTGCGTCAAGGGTGGAGGAGGCCGATGAGGAGCTGCTGGAAAGTCAGGTGATACTGAGCGCCTTGGACAACATGCCCACCCGGGTCTGGCTGGCCTCTTTTGCAGTAAAATGCGGCATACCGCTAATCGACGGCGGCATCAAGGAATTCCAGGGAAGGGTGCAGACGTACCTTCCCGGGAAAGCCTGTCTCGCATGCAACATACCCATGGACAGGTATGCCGAGATCATGGAGCTGTCAAATCCCTGCGAGGGGATTGAATTCGGGGCACAGGCAAGCTTCACCACCATATCCTCTGTTGTGGCAGGGGTGCAGGCAAACGAGGCCATGAAGGTGGTCGTGGGGCTGCCCGTGCTGTCGGGTGTCCTGGTCATGGACTTCCTCAAGAACAACTACACGGTACTGGCCCTTGAGAGAAACGAAAACTGCTTTGTTTGCGGCAGGGATCGTATGAGGGAGATTACGGTGGAGGATCACGGGGATGAATAGATGCGGTGAAAAAATAGAAATACTTAAATGCGAATTGTATATATTGACACCGTGATAGCCATGGAAGAGGGCAATGCGGAAGAAACAGGAAACGAGGAGGTCTTCCCTCCCCCGCCCCCTGATTATTCAGACCTTGAATCGGAGGAAGGCATCAGGGTCAGTGTCATCAAGCCCTTCAAACCGAGTCCGCGGATCTCGAGGATAGTTCCCCAGGGCAAGTGCTTCTACCACCCGACCAAACCTGCCTCATTCATATGTGCCTCTTGCAGCAAGAGTGTCTGCTCGGTGTGCGCCGTCGATCTTAGCGGTGTCTATTTCTGCCCCCAGTGCGCCCCGTACCAAAGCGTCATTTCGTCCCCGGCTCCGGCTGCTGCCAGGCAACCCGACTATTCGGGTTTGTACCGGGCCATGCTGATGATAGGTATCATACTGGTCCTCATCGGGGCCTTCCTCTCTGTTGCCTACTGGCCCCTGTCATCCATGAGCGCTGCAAGATTCGAGAACCTCCAGGAGCATTACTGGACAGAGGGGGGTCACAACTACGAGGATTACAGACCGGGGGATGTGATAGTGATCAGGGACACCATTGTCAGACTGGAAACAGACTACGACCCTTCCTACGGTGTTGTCACGCT
>CP070726.1:792125-794885 GCA_020350865.1 Thermoplasmata archaeon | reverse complement strand
GCAATGCCACATCATCGCTTACATCCTTGTCTGTGGTGATATCAATGCACAGCTCCTTTTTGCTTTTGATCCATACCGCTATAGGCTTCATGGCCCCGTAATTGGCACTGTATTTATCCCCGTCCTTTTCCACATTGCCAAGGGTCTCCTTCATTATGTTCTCCAGTCCCTCATTCTCCAGGTGCTTGTAATGTCCTCTCTTTATATCGAATATCTGCATCGCAATACCTCTTAGCCGGTGTGAAATGCGTTATTACCTCAAAATATTTTCTGAAAGAAAAACTATTAAAGTCAGAAATGATTATGCCGGCATAGATAAACAGTGGAGCGATATTAACTCGATATGACAAACGGGAGGTGGGAGCATGAAAACCGTTGGGCTTTGCCAGATATGCGGTACACCGGCCATTCTCTCATGTCCCCTGTGTGGGAGGGTGGTATGCAAGGCTTGCTTTGACCCAGTTCAAGGACTGTGTTCGGTGTGCAAAGGTAAAAAATGGTCGGGATATGAGAGAAAGCTCTAGATGAGGGGCGTGTTTCTCAGCCATTCTATGTCATTGAAGTACAGCTTGCGGATGTCCTTTATTCCCAGCTTGAACATGACCAGCCTTTCCAAGCCGAGCCCCCAGGCCAAAACAGGATGCGTGACACCAAAGGAATGGGTCACCTCGGGCCTGAATATGCCCGCCCCGCCGTACTCGAGCCATTTTCCTTCCCACTGGATCTCCACTTCCAGGCTCGGCTCGGTGTAGGGAAAGTAACCCGGCCTGATTCGGATCTTCTCAAATCCGATTTTTCTGTAGAATTCGGTCAGTATGCCGATTAGCATCCTGAGGTTGGCCCCCTCCTCCATGACTATGCCCTCAATCTGGTGAAACTCGGGCAGATGCGTGGAATCCAGTGCCTCCCTTCTAAATACCCGCCCGATGGAAAAAACCTTCACCGGTGGATCAGGGTGCTCCGAGAGATACTGAATCGTGTTCACAGTTGTATGTGTTCTTAGAATGGCATGCTCCGCCTCCCTCTTGTCCCACCTGTACTCCCATCCCTTTGACGGCAGGTCTCCACCGTGCTCGTGCATGTCCCGGATCCGCAGGGCCAGTTCGTCGTCCAGCTGAAAGCGGGCCGGTTTTTTGAGGTAGAAGGTATCCTGGGCGTCCCTTGCAGGGTGGTCCTGCGGGATGAACAGGGCATCCATGTTCCAGAAACACGAGTGAACATAATCCGTCTCCACCTCAGTGAAGCCCATCTGCAGGAAGATGTCCCTTATCTTTTTCGTCATCCGCTGCATGGGATGTATGGCGCCACTGAACATTCTGGGGGCAAAACTAGCAACATCGTACCTTCGTATCTCCATTTCCTTCCATTTGCCTGTCTGCAGAAGCTCCGGGGAGAGCTGGGACACCTGCTCTTTCAGTTCCAGGTCCCCGGACGAAATCTCTTTGCCCAGGTCGGTGAGGGTTACCCGTCTGATCACGACAGACCTCTCCTTCAGAATGTCCTGCCTTGAAAGAAGGGTTTTTACCATATTGCTGTCCACATCATCCTCTGATAACTCACCCTTGGCCAGGCGGTCTATAAGCTCCTCGTCTCCCCCCTTCTCATCGTGTGCCTTTTTGCCCAGTTCGGTGATCTCAAGGATGGTTTTTCCCTGGCTCTTACTTATGGTGGCCCAGCCCTTTCTCTTCATCCAGCCCACTGCCAATTGAACCTCCTGGGGCTTCAACTTGCTGCTTTTCCTCAGCGCATCTATGTCAGCCGTGCCTCTGTTCTTCTTCAGTATCTTAAGGGCCCTTCTCTCGGGCAGGTCCTTGTGGGCCATCTGCTTTTTGGCCAGTGAATAGTAGCTTCTGACCTGCTCAGTCATGTCGATCAGGCCCTTGGACTGCAGCCATGAGGCTGCGTTCATCACTTCAACGAGCCTCTTGAAACCCCCGGCTTTCTGGAGCTCCTCGGGGCTGGCCTTGCCAAGGTCTTTGAGACAGAGCAGGAATCTTTTTTCCGCATTTGAGAGCTCTGCTGCTATCCTCTCATTCACCCACATCACTTCTTGCGGGTGGTAAAACAATGGTGTGTTTTAAATCTTTCCTTCTAATTTGTCCACCCTGTGAAAAGTCTTACGATTTAGGTGGTGGTGGAGGTATTTGTCGAGATTTCTTTGGGGGAGGCGGTGGGGGTGGCGGAGGCTGCATTTGAGATGTTTTGGGTGGACGTGGGGGCGGAGGCCGTGGTTTGGGTACTTCTGTTGAAGGGGCCGGGGGACTTTGTGGTGTCTCAGGTGAGGGAGGCGGAGTTGGCTCTTCGATCTGCTCGGGAGGCAGTACATCACCGAGCTCCCTTTTTCGTGCCCTCAGTAAAAGTGCCAGCAGTACACAGACCACAATGGCAATGATGGGGAGAAATAGAGGCAGTCCGCTGTAAGGCCCCGTTGGACTGAACGGATTTGTATCTACATTCAAGGATTCAGTGGTTTCCTCGGTGTTTCCTGCCCTGTCAACACCTTTTACTGCAACTGTATGGCTTCTGTCGCTCACCTTCTCGAATGTGTAATCGGTATCCAGGCCGACGTTTACATAATCCCCATCATCCAGCTTGACCTCATAATGGTCCATGCCCGATGTGGCATCATATCCGGTCCATCTGACAGTAAAGCTTGAGGAGGTTACGGTGGAACCGCCCGTACGGCTCTCGATGTGAATTTCGGGTCCTGTTGTGTCAGCTGTGGTCCAGGTATCGTTTGTTGCCGGTGGATTATCAAAG
>CP070726.1:789054-792025 GCA_020350865.1 Thermoplasmata archaeon | reverse complement strand
GGAGTTGCTTGAAGATTTTCAGGTGCCGCAGGTACGAGATTGGGCTGCATTAACGGATGATTGTCCTGACTGTCCTCATCTATGATATAAGGTGTATCCCCGATTCCGTCCCCGTTCAAATCCACCCCACTATAATTACCCCAGAAATTTCCACCGCTGATCGGTCCGTTGTCCCAAGAATTCTCGCTCCCACCGTTGTCATAAGCTTCATAACCATTATTGAAAATATCGTTGTGATGAACTGAGATGTCTGTTGAGGTATTCAGGAATATGCTGTAGTAGTTACGTGCTAGTACGTTATCTGCAATAGTAAAGTTATCGGAAGATTTCAAATCGATGGCATGCCAAGACCCCGAGAATGTATTGCCCGCAATTACGCTGTCGAAATTAAAATATGAATAGATCCCAAAATGAGGCTTGTTTAGTGTATTGTTCACGATTGAGATATCATAACATGCGTTAAGATAAAACCCGCAATAGCCGTAGGATATTGTATTGTTATCGATGGTGATATTTGTTGCCGCGGCCATATATAAGAAATATTTATTAAACTCCAACTTGGAATGTTCCACACGACCGTTTTCCACACCGAAAAAAGATATTGCACTGTGACTCCATCCGTGATATATATGGACATTTCTTATTACGAAATGGGCGTTCGTATTGCTTATCTTGATGCCATCGGTTTCGTCGAGATTAATTTCCCATCCCTCGATGATATAGGGATCATCCCAGGTTCCGCTTCCGCCGGTTACACCATTGGCTGCAGTGAAATTCTCATCGCCATTTATTATTATGGGATCATGGGGAGTATAGGCACCTACATCACCAGAATCAAAGGTTATAAACCCCATAAATACGACTATCAGGGTCAAGCCTGCAATCCAGATCGAAATTAATTTGCCGTTCATACCAAATCTTCCTTTTTATTCCTCCTCATCTTTATATTTACTCTGCTGTGTAGCTAAATATCGATTCTTTAAGATATTGCTATTCTGTTAGGGATCCTCCCGCTTCCTCCACACCCCTGATCAGCGCCACCAGAGTTGAGTTCACAGGCGTCTCGATTCCATGCCTCTTCCCGAGCTCCACTATCCTGCCATTTATGGCATCGATCTCCGTCCTTTTCCCCTTCTCCATGTCCTGTAGCATGCTGGATCTGTTCTCGGCAGTGAGCCTTGCCACGCTCTTGGTTTTCTCAAAAATTTCCTGCTCATCCAGTTCATGGCCCTCGGCCCGTGCCACATTAAGACACTCCTTGCAGGTTGTTTCAAGTAGCCAGGTGAGGCTCGGAATCTTAAGAAGGAATCCGTTCTTCAGCCCTGTCAACGCTGTCAAGGGATTGATGCCTGCATTCACGATACCCTTGGCCCATATCTCCCTGTTGATGTTCTCGCTCACCTCGGTCTCGATACCCGCTTTTGTCAGGACAGAGGCGATATCTTGTATTCTCTTTGTCTTTTGGCCGTTCATCTCGCCGATAATTGTCTCTCCCAAACCGGCGTGGTGGATATGTCCTGGCTCGATGAATGTGACACCGTGGCTCGTGACCCCTCCCAAGGCTCTCTCGGAGCCCAGAGCATTTGAGATTTTCAGTTCGTTATCCAGGCCGTTCTGCAGGGAGAGCACAGGAGAGCCACCTTCTATCCTTTTTACCATATCCAGTGCCGAATCGGTATCATAGGCTTTGACCGCGATAATGATTAGATCGAAATTATGGTCCTTCAGATTTTCCGGGTAGGATAGGGTTTGCGGTTTTGCCTTCAAGTTCGTCTTACCAATGATTTTAATTCCCTTTTCATCCACGGTGTTGATTTTTTCTCCCCTCCCGTAGAGCATCACCTCCTCCTTTATCGAAAGAACCCCCGCAAGGAAACAACCCATACCCCCAGCACCGAAGATAAGTATCTTCATGTCAGCAGTGAGTATGGAATAATGGATAATAAATTATCGCATTATCCGACCAAACATATATATTTTCTCAAAGCCTTGCATCTGCAATGCCATTCAGAGCCTTTATTGCGGTGGATGTGGATGCACCAACCAGGCTTGCGGACCTGAAAAGGGGCCTGGGGGAATCGGGTGCATCGCTTAAGCTGGTGGATTTGGAGAACATACACCTCACTTTAAAGTTTCTCGGGGACACCGACGAGGGCCTGGTGGAAAACATTGCTGAAATCATGAAATCGAGTATCGAAGGAGTGGAGCCGTTCACAATGGAGCTTGCAGGCACAGGCGTCTTTCCCAATCCGAACTACATGAAGGTCATCTGGGTGGGTCTTGTGAATGCAGATCCCCTGGTTGCTGTTGCAAAGACCCTTGACAATGAGATCTCCAAATTGGGTTTTAAAAGAGAGAAAAGGGGATTTCATCCCCACATCACCGTGGCCAGGGTCAAGGGTCCGAGGAAAAAGAACCAACTGCAGCAAATTTTGAAGGATTACAGGGATGAGGTGTTCGGGACACAACGGGTGGACTGCATCAAACTGAAAAAGAGCGTGCTTTCCAGGGAGGGCCCAACGTACTCCACTGTGGAGGAGGTCAAGTTCGGGTAGCCATATGTAAGCAAAGACCGTGAATTCATCCCAGATAGCTAGGTCTTTGATTATATGTGGCTGTCTAGTGGAATTATTATATATTATGGCAGCCACAGAAATTATCAAAACTGATAATTTTGGCAAAAGGCTTTTAACCCTCCTCCCACGAAAACATGGGGATATCACGGTTCAATTTTTTAGGCCATATTTTTATCAATACTGATAATTGTAATTCGATTAAGGATATTCGTTGCCCGTGAACCATGTGGTCTTAGTCAAGGCACAAGTAAGGTGAAAAGGAGGAGAAGACTCTCCATAATATTATCAAACCTGAAAATTTCAAAGCAAAGTATTAGACAAATCCTGTTCCTCTCTCCATCCATGGGTCCGATAGTCCTGCTGGTCGCGGTGATTCTTTTCACACTCATCGGTTC
>CP070726.1:784957-788954 GCA_020350865.1 Thermoplasmata archaeon | reverse complement strand
TGGGTCCCCTTGGCTTGTGCTTCATGGCCATAATATCTCTCCCTTTTCTTTGGCTTGAATAGTATATTGATATTAATAATTGTCGCGTGGGGATGCATTATTTCGCAGGATAATAACCCTTTTAATGCAGAAATATCTATTAAGGTTGCATCTGCATAATAACCTCTGCATTGAAATCTCAGGAGGGCCCCCTATCAGTAAAAAAACCTTGATCCTTGTGGTGGCAGTAATCTTTATCTGCGCATCCCTTACGGGATGTTTTGACGAGCCTAAAAGATACTACGAATTCTACTTCAACCTCAGGGTGGACGGGGGAGACCTGTCCAACATAACCCTCATCATGCCCGTTCCTCTTAAGGGGAACCTGACGTTTCCGAAGATTGCGGATTTGAATGCCAATCTAAGAAAGATAAATGATGGATCAGAAGATGGCAGTGGATGGGAAATCAAAGTCATTGATACCGCCTATGGAGCAATGCTGCAGCTGAGTGGCGACACATTGGAGGAATCCACATTCATACTTAGAAAGGAATTCAACCAGCAAAATAGAATCTATACAACATATCCGCTCGGCAACGAGTACAATCTCCTGCCGAAATCCAATGTGTCCATCCAGGAAAGGGAAGGCAATAGAACTTATGCCACCTTCCAGTCCCCGTTCTATTTCGGATACAACGCCTCGGAGAACACCAGCATAACCCTGTTTTACCTCTTCGCAGGATACAACAATGAACTGTCCGAGGAATACAACTACCGGTACTGGGACCTGTACCGGGATATAATTCTTCGGGGACCCCAGGACGGGTGGATGCACCTGAACGGCACACTAAGCAGCAGGAAGCTCTAAAGACCCGGCCTCATGGGTGTACCATAGAGGATCGTGGTGATTGCCAGGAACCAAAAGGAGGGTAATAGAAACAGTCCCAGGGCCCCCGGAATCCCGATATTGTCCACCACCAGGAACGGACATGCAAGCCAGGTGAGCACACCATCCTTGACAATGAAGGTGATGTAGCTCGCACGCGTGTGCCTCCCAAGCATCTTGTAGATGGAGTACAGCTGCGCAGGCAGGCCCAGGATGATGAAGAAGACGAGGTATAGGGGTAGCACCCCCATATACATCCTGAATCCGAAATCCACAATCTCAAGTTCGTGGAGTAAAAATGGGGTGAGGAAAACGACGATGAGGAAGTACTTAATGACGACTCCATAGACGAGGTTCGGGTCCCTGATCCCCAGGTTGTCCTCGAGGTTGTACCCCCACACAACCGCCCTGGTGGGCACGTTCAACAACCTGTCGGTCTCCACATCCTTCACGGCATTGCCCCACTGTATAAACACCTCGAAGAGAAAGATGATGAGGGCGGCGATGATGGCCATGGGATAGTTGATTATCTCCCGGAGCAGGGAAAAACCGCCCACTGCAGCGGCCCCGTAAAGCGTGTAGAAGAAAAGACCTGCAGCCAATGTGAAGTCATATGCCCATGGCGTGTACTTGCCCTTGAGGCTGTATGCCGCGGCAAAGATGTTGGCTAAGGTGAAGAAGATCAAGGCCGGCATGTAAGGGAAGAACCAGATGACGAGAGCGTAGCCTGCAAAGATGCAGAAAAGTGTGAAGGAAAAGGCCTGAACCAAGGTTATATCGCCCCTCACAAGGGGTTTGTGCGATATCTCGGGCACCTTCTTATCCAGTTCGTAATCACATATCTCGTTTAACGCACAGCCGAATGCATGGGAGAAGAATCCAACAGCCAAAAAGACGATGATCTGCCACCACTCCACGACCACTCCCACACCATAAGCACCGAGAATGGCGGCACCGGCAGTGAGCATGGCCGAAAATACCCTTCCAAGTTCGAGGTACCGCTTCACCCTGCTTGCTCGCCTTCCCATCCTTTCACCCTATAGACGGTAGAAACCTGCCCAGTTTCAGCATGATCTTGGGATACTTGCGCAGCACAGGCAGTATCAGCCTAAGGCCCATGAGGGCCAGGTCAGTTCTGCTGTCGATTTCCTCCGGCACCACCTTTCTGCCGATGTCCTCGCACAGGGCATCCAGCTTCTCGTCAGGCATTTCCAGTATCATATCCCTGAAAATCTCGAACGCTTTGAACCTCCTTCTGAACTCCTTGTTCCACCGCCTTTCATAGGCCTTAAGAACCTTGGCTGAGACGTCCCCGGATTTGGCGGCCTTTGCAGCCACCTCCCCTGCAATAATGCCCGCCCTGATGCCGAACTTCATACCCCCTCCAGTGGCGGGATTGACCTGCCGTGCGGCATCCCCTACGAGCATGATGCCGTTTCCCACCATTTTTTTCGCAGCACCGCCCACAGGAACAGGGCCTACGTTGAATTCTATGACACTGCCATTTTTCAGTCTCTCATCCTTTTCTACGAATTCCCTGAGATAGCTGAGGGCGGTTTTCGGATCGTCACCCGCAATACCCAGGCCCACGTTGGCAAAACCCTCTGATTTGGGCAACACCCAGAACCCCCCTCCTGGTGCAACCTTGCCAAGATAAATCTCCGCCACCTGCGGGTCAACACTGACATTTGCCATCTGGAACTGGGCGCAGGAAGCAAATTTTTGCACATCAGAATACACCTCCATTCCGGCCCATTGCGCCACCTTTGAGGCCGGGCCGTCTGCGGCAATAACAACCTTCGCCCTCACCTCCCTTGTTTCATCGATATGTTTGACCTTCACTCCTGCCACGAAACCATCGTTTTTGATGATTCCGATGGCAGGACTCTTCACAAACACATGACCCCCAAGATTCGCGATTTTAACTGCCAGCAACTTCTCGAACATCTTTCTTTCGAGCATGACACCCGGGGGTCTCAACTTCCTGGGCATGACGATTTCTATTTTCTTTCTATTCGGAGAAAATAAAATGATCTTCCTGACATCGTCATTTGCAATGAAACTCGGGGACATCTCCAGTCCAAGCTCCTCGATGGAGGAGAGGGCCAGCGATTCGCCGCACTGCACAGGGGAGCCTATGACCGAGTGCTCCTCCAAAAGCAGAACCTTTGCCTTGTTGTCAACTGCAGATTTGGCGGAGGCAAGGCCTGCAGGCCCCGCTCCCACCACAATGACATCGTACTCTGAGTCCATGAAATCACGCCCATCAAGCATAGGAGCTTGCCGGTTATAAGGATTTCTGAATACATGGAAACCGATATTTGCTTCTAACTCATAATTTATCTATATAAGATTTATTTTTGTGTAAGAAAGATAACTTGTTCTGTTATCGATATAACATAATTTAATAGGCATATTATTATTTCTTCGATAAAAACTCTGAGATATCCCATTCACGAGTTTTACATTTTACACTTCCTTCAGCTTTAATTTGATCCATCCTGTGTCCAGACGGGTCAACTACCCTCTTTTTTTTACTTATACTAGTTGCCCTTATTGTATATACTTTTGAAATACTTCCAAGGTACATCCATAACTCGCCTTCGACATCAATTAAAGGGATTTGAATTGTTTTATTCAATTTCTTTTACACCCTCCTCAGATAATTTTTTCATTATATCTTCAATTTGATCAGGAGGTAAATTATATTCAAAAATTAATTCAATCATATTGACTTTATTTATTCCTTCTTTCTTAAGATGGTATAGATGATTCCGAATTAATTTCTCAGCTTCTTTGTCAGGAATGTGAAAAGGTTTATATTCACTTTGATTTTGAAGTTTTTCAAAATGCTCCATCCTAGTTGATAGATCTTCAATTTTCTTAATTAGAGGAGAAATATTTTTTTGAATTTCTAATGCGATTTCTCTTTTAAATTGTAGCAAATTGAGTCTTGTAGAAGATGTATCTTGATTATCCGATCCAAAAGTATTACTAATCTCCTCATCTTCTCCTTCATAAAGCATTTTAGTGGGATATGTATAGCTAAGAGTTGTCCCAGAAGTTTGCTCTTTATATTCTTCATCTAACACTGCAGTACTCGCAACTTCCAAAGTATCACCCCTCTAATTT
>CP070726.1:781102-784857 GCA_020350865.1 Thermoplasmata archaeon | reverse complement strand
CCTTTTTTCGAAAAATCGGGTCAGATAGCCGCGATTATGCGAGGAAGGGTTGGGATTGGGAGCGATGGATAATGGGATTTTACACTTTTATACCTTTTGATGAGGAAGGGTATAAGTATGCAAGTGAAGATTATGGGTGGATTACTTTCATTAACCTCTTGTATGGCTTTATTTTCCTAAAATTATAAATGTGGATGTGGGTAGAGATGAAGGTCTTACTCGACACAAATATCATAATTCATCGTGAGAGAATCCATCCCGTCGAAAAAGAGATTGGAAAACTATTTTGGGGGCTCGATAAATTAGAATATCAAAAATATATCCATCAAAGGACAATAGATGAAATTCACAAGATGCAAGATGAGAAGTTGTTGGAGGCATTGGGCATGGGAGGTTGCTGTATCATTGGCTCCTTTATTATTGAGCTCAAGCGACTGTCACCCCCGGTAACACCGCAGATTTTATATATATCGGATTTCCAATATAGTATGCGATGAGGAACAACTTTGTGTCGATGCTGGAGAATGCAAAAGGTCTCGCTGATATATTCGAGGTTGTCAAATGCGCGGTGAGGGACAGCCTGGGACAGAGCCGGGGCGGGCTCATGCTGGGTCTGGCAGACTTGGGCAATCACCCCAACGGCTGGTTCGGGGCTTTTTACCCGGTTGGTACCAATATTATCGTCATGAACAAAATCCCGCTTGCCCGAATCAAGGAGGCCAATCCGGAGCTCTACAAACCCTACGCATTCCACGTTCTTATGCACGAGTACCTCCATTCCCTGGGCTATCTCGGCGAGGGTATAGTTCGGCAGAAGGTCTACGAGGTCTCCAAGGCTGTATTCGGTGAAAAGCACATAGCAACTACAATGGCCCTTGATACAACGGCCTACTTTCCGGATATGATCTATCCCAATGTGGAATGGGAGCCGGAAGAGCTCCAAATCGATCTGGTGGAGGGGTTTGACAGGGGCAGCGTGAACTATATCTGCTGATTTTTATAGGAATTCAGTTCCCGTCAACACTAAGGGACGTTCACTGCTATTCATCAAAGGTGAACGAGCATCTGTAAAGCAGGTACACCTCTTCCCAGGAGCAGTCCTCGATTTCCATACGTCCGTCCTTCTGGTCCCCTCGACTCGTACCCCTATTATTAGAATCCCAAAAATAGCATTTAAAATTAATCGGGTTAGTATCTATAATGATATTATAAGAAGGCCTATCGCCCGATGAATGTGAATTTGGTGGCACCGGAAGTCGATATCTGATAGCCCTCAGCCATCACCAGCACTGGATCGTAGGCACCCTGGGGCATCCTCGTGGAGTGCCATGCCCAACGCCTCTCCGAGGATTGATAATAATTTATACCCACTGTGTTTGGGATATTGTCGCAGTACCAATCAATTGTATTGTCCACACTAATTTTCAACGGTATCCCCATAGTATCGTACTCGGCCAGATATTCCTCTGTCCATACCCCAATGCTGTAGGTGCTTGCCCCCCTGACACCTAGGGAATCGAATGGAACCACCATGAAGTATAACCTTGACCCAGGATCACTGGCCCCGAGGCCTGAGATGGTTGTGTTGTTTGTTCCGAGTCCGATAGGGGGACAGGCAAGATCGTAGTCTATTCCACCTGTTTTAAAGAACCCATCCCTCGTATCCGAATGGTAGACCTCGTACCAATCCCCGGGCCCCATACCTGCGGGCTCCTGCCATACCAGGGTTACATTTCCATTTGGTTCAACAGCCACCGAGAGGTTTTTAGCTTCGGAGTCGGGATTGAAGCCTGAAAATAGAGCATTGTTATCGTAGATTATCATGGCGCCCGGCATGCCGCAGAAAGTATATCGGTTTTGTCCAGCAAAAGCGATCTCATAGCCTTCCCCGACCTTTAAAAATGTATTATTCCCGGTATCACCACTATCATGCCTCGTCCATGTACACGTGGTTGCATTCATCCATTTGATGTAGCTGGCATTCATGGCCTGACAGTAATACTCGGTATCCTCCTTCACAAAGGGTTCCAAAGGCAGCGAGAATGTGGATGTCCCGGCCTGGAAGGTCCTCGTCCACACCCCTGCCGTATTGCTTGTAATACTTATCTCTGATTCATCGAAATTTGCCGCGCGGACGATGTAGTAGAAATCGTCATCCACTGCCGTAACCCCGGGATCGGGATCCACCCATGTGGTGTTTATGGGGTACGGCCAGGTCAGGCTGCTGTTGTAGGGTGTCGAGAAATCGAAACCGGTGGCGGAATCGGCCCTGTAAATCAAATAGTGGTCCAATGGAAGTGAGGGGGAAGGGGTCCATTCCAGTTCGACACTGTCATTGATTCCATCGTACCTTGTAATTAAGTCTGTTGGCGGCAGTGTCTCTTGAGGAATGGCTAAGGGATAGTAGTCCCTCGCCCCTGTTCCGCCGTCCAAATTATATGGCATATCTACGAAACCATCGCTTCCAGGAATATCCTGATTCGGACCGCCCAGGTTATCCGGTACCGTCCATTCGCTCCAGAAATTGCCCCCACTGGGATAACTGTCATTCCAGAAGTTCTTACTGTTATCACTTGCCTGCACACCGACACCATTGTTGTTGATGAATCGGTTGTGATAGATTCTGGTGTTGCCGGCGCCCTCGAGTTTAATTCCGTACAACGTGTTCGAGATTATTGAATTATTTATTATGATGTTTTCAAAGGAGGAATCAGTCGAGTAGATGCCGTCCATACTGTTGTACATTATTTCGTTGTCTGCTATGATGTTGTTCGATGCGGAGCTTAGGCAAACACCGTAATTATTATTTGAAATGTTATTGTTCGTTACGAAGTTGTTGTGCGATGATGTTGTAAAGTAGATACCTAAATTATTGTAAGACACATTGTTGTCCCTTATGTTATTATCAAATTCGAAAACCTCGATGCCTTGATCGGTACCCGTGATTGTGTTCCCGTATATGTCGTTGTTAATTGTGCCGCAATGGATGCCGTGGTTGGTGCTATTACAGGTGTTGTTTGCCACTAGATTATTGTTTGATGAAAATACTATGTATATGCCGCTCCAGTTGGCTAAATAGGCATAATTGTCTGTAATAACGTTATTGCTAGACTCTCTGATATACATACTCAGCTCATTACTTATAACCTTGTTTCCGCTGATTGTGGTACCGTTGGAGGATTGGAGGCGCATGCCGTACCATCCGTTAAAGGAGAGGCTGTTGTCGGAAACACTGCAGTTCTGGGCATGGTCGAGTCCTACGCCTGCCTTATAATCGCTTCCGCCTCCCGTGGCCGTAAATCCGGTGATGTTCACCCAGTTCGCAGTAATAAAAACGACATCCCCGCTACCACCGCTGTCAATTATCGTATTTTCCCTGTCTTCGCCGATCAGATTGATAGTCTTGCCCACCACCACGTTCTCGTAATAGATGCCGTTGTACACGAATACCGTATCCCCCGGGTTCGCTGCATCGACACCTGCCTGAATAGTCTTGTAATGTGTGGGATCCTGCAGGACATAGTCATCATCCACATAAATGGTGATTCCCGGTGCACTCACGACATCGGACTCGAACATGACGGATCCTAAAAAACCCATCAGGACTAGTAAACCAACCATTCCAATGGATATGATTCTGTTTTCGCTACCCCTCCAGGATCTTAATACTCGAAGCCCCATATTACCTCCATCCCACAGTATGGTGTAAAACCTAATAAATGTATCATTTATCGCCCTATAAAAGTGAATTTTGT
>CP070726.1:773364-781002 GCA_020350865.1 Thermoplasmata archaeon | reverse complement strand
CCTTTCCAACAAGAACAGAACAGCAGCCCTTAACAACATCACATTCGGATTGGAGGTGGACTCGGTCTGGACCTACAATGCCACCATGCAACAATGGGTTGAGCTCGACGAACCGACGGATTGTTTCGAAGTGGGTCAGGGTTACTGGATGCATTCAAAGGTTACAATAGCTTGGAACGTCCCCCTGTAAAAAGTGAGTATATTTGGGTGAAATTACCAATTTCTCGGAACAATGTGGCATTAATCCCAGAAACATATCAGAAAATAACGGGAAGGGCCAGGCCACACCCCGCTGGCCCCACTTCCTTTATATACGATTCTTTTAGAATAAGCTATATATACATGAACTATTTCAGTCGATGGATTGTAAAGGGATGAAGGCTGCATGCAGATGAGGTAGTTTTGTGAGTGTAAAAAAGAAGCTGATGAGAAACACCATTATGAATTCTGGTGTTCAATTATGGACCACCGTTCTTAATTTTGTCTTGATGCTCATAATTATATATTTTGTAGGCCTGGAAGAATATGGGATTTACCTGCTTGTGGCCGCATTGACAGGCTATTTTGGTCTGCTGGACCTGGGAATCGGTAAATCCCTGCTAAAATTTATCGCTGAGTACCATGCCAAGAAGGATAAACAGAAGGTCAATGAGGTCGTGAATACGGCATTCTTCATATTTTTACTGGTGGGTGTAATAGGGGCCATATGCGTATTTATCATAGGAACATTTTTTATTGATGTTTTTAAGATAGAAGACGATCTACTGAGCAAAGCAAGGCTCCTCACTTACCTGCTGGCTGTGACCTTGATCTTTGGCTTTTGCTTGAACACATTTTCAAGTACGCTGGCGGGCCTGCAGAGATACGACAGATTGGCATATATTAACTTTGCCATGTCGCTTGTGAATGCAGCGGTTACCATGGCAGTGCTCTTATTGGGTTACGGAATAGTTGAACTCCTCTTTTATACCATATGTATCGGATTGACCCGCCACATTATTGTCGCGTTCCAGGTTAATCGATACCTGCCGTATCTGAGTATTAAGTTCTCCTTCCTGAAAAGGGATACATTTAGGACACTATTCAGGCTGAGCCTGATGCTGCTCTTCTTCTCGTTCTTTGCGAGGATCATCTATTATACCGATACCCTGGTGATCGGGTTCTTTTTAGGTGTTGTAATGATCACGATTTATACTGCTGCATGGAAGATATCCGAAATTCCTGTCAAAGCATATATTTGGATGTTGAGTGCAACGATCCCTGCAACATCGGAGCTGGATGCCTTGAGGAGGGAAAAAGCCCTTCAGGAGCTATTTCTCAGAGTGTTAAAATACTGCCTGGCGTTGTTATTTTTATTCGGGATACCGATATTGCTTATGTCAAAAGAAATCCTGAAATACATATTTAATCCAACAGGAGGCGACTTTGCTCTTTATCATCTTGTCACGAACATACTGATTATATCCCTGTTTTTCGATTTCTTTAACCTGGTGTCCTTCCACATTCTGACGGGCATGAACAAAATCAAGGTGTTCATCGGATGTTACGGTGTTGTTGCCGTGTTCAATTTGGTGCTGAGCATCATCTTGGTCAATATAATCGGGCTGGAAGGTGTGGCATTGGGAACGGCAGTGCCCTTCATTGTAATGGCCCCCGTTTTCATGTGGTACGCGTTTAAGACGATAGGCATACGCGTAAGAGACTACGGGCGGACGGTATTGCTGTCCACTTTTCCATGGGCCCTCTTGTCGGCCGGCGTTTTGTTTGGGCTGACGTGGATTCACACACCTGCCAATTTTCTTGAAGTAGTTGTGTACTTCATCATTGGTATGGCTGTATATCTACTGCTGTTCTACTACCGCGGCCTTGACGACCGGGAGAGATCCGATATAAAGGGTATATTAGAGGCAATCCGCTACAAGGAAGAAATGGATGTTGGTTAAAGAAAAAAGCGAGCTCTCAGAAATGGTATGATTTAATATTAAGTGCCTAAGGGTACGGAAGATTTTCTTGCAACAACCGTGATCCAGTCCCCACTTTTCACCTTGGGGCCGATAAGTGCCAGGGGAATAAAAAGGGAGGCATACAGCAATCTTTTGGGGGACCTAATCAGACTTTTTATTGAGCCAAAGGAGTACGATATCTGGATTGCCTCATCGAGCATATCAACAACTTCGAATCCGGTGCGATTGAGCAACTGGGAAATGGTTTCTTTTGAGAATTGAAAGAGATGGTGCGGGGGCTCAGGGTGGGGCCAGTATTTGATTTTACTGGATATCTTGTACGATGTCCTTGGAAATAATCCGTCAATGTTCGGGGTCGAAATTGTCACTATTCCGTCATCTTTGAGAATCCCGTGTACTATGGTCATGGCATGCGAGGGATCCTCCATATGCTCGATTACATCCCACATGGTTACGACATCGAAGAACCTGGGCTCGAAGTGAGTTTCCTCCAGTGTACCGGTTGTCACGTCCAGGCCGTATCTCTGCCTTGCATGAGAGGAGGTGTCCGAAGATATCTCGACCCCGTATGTCTCCCACCCATGATCTTTGGCCACCTTGAGAAACAGCCCCCCCCCGCAGCCTATGTCCAGTATCCGGCCGCCTGTTTTATGATATGCAATCAAATCATAATACTTTTCGGCCCTGTGAAACCAGCGCTCGAGATCGGTGCTGTCGTCCTTGCATCCGATATGGTAGCCGGCCTCGTATGTATACAGCCTTTTTATCTCGGCCGCAGAGGGAGGGTTTCCCACGTAAACCAGGCCGCAGGAGGGGCATTTGACAAGGTCATAGCCGTTCTTGTTGAATATGATATTCGACGAACTTCGATTGCATAGGTTGCAGGGTCGGCCATAATCTCCTTCTTTTAGCATACGATCCCTTTTTTAGATTAATTCATTTTGCTTTCCCGAGAATATCCAGTATCAACCTCGCCGCATCGTCAAGGCCGGATTTCGGAACCATCTCTTTTCCCTTTACAATCATCTCATCTCTCACTTTGGGGTCATCGAATATGGTTGAGATCGATTCGGCCATCTTACCTGCATTCAATTCGGGAAGAGGAATGGAATAGGCAGCACCCTCCTCCGTTAGCATTTTCCCCATCTGCATCTGCTCCCCGGAGGAAGGCAGGGCTATGCATATTCTGGGTACGCCCACAAAACACGATTCAAAGGTGGTGGCCATCCCCATTGCGATGACGAGATCAGAGGATTTCATTATCTTCATATGCTGCGCCGCGCTTCTTACCTCTTCGTAACTCTTGGTTGCAGTCAGTTCTAAATGGGGGAACCTGGGCTTTAATCTCTCAACCGCTTTCTCAATAATCGGAAAGATCTTTTCGGTTTCGGCACTGATGCTCACGTAGATATTGTGCCCCTCCCTTCCTTTTACATCCTTTCCCTGTTCATTCATCTTTGGTTCAAGGAATATGGGCTCCACACGTTTTACCCTGTCCTTAAACTCGGAAAGTTCGTCCGGCCATGAAAAGAGCTTTTTGGGCCAGGGAACGATGACCAGGTCTGTGAGCTTTAGACAACGCTCGACATATGTGATATCGGGGGAAAATCCATGGGGCATGGAAATGGCTACGATCCTTCCTCCTTTTTTCTTCAGAAACTTCACCCTGAAATCATCGAACCAGGCACCGTCCTCAACCAAACATGCAGAGGTTATAAGGTTAAAACTGCGGCCCCATCTGCCCTTCACATAATCGAAGGCAAGCCATTTATCGGGTGGAACCGGGTCATCCCTTCTGAGCATGAACTTAATCATGATACCGGGCCTGATGGCATTTACTTTCCCGGCGATCAGACTGCACCTCACCCTGTGACCCATACCTCTTATGTGAGGGCTAAAAGTGATCTTCACATCTCACACCATCCATATATTATTAATATCGATATTCATCCGGATTCCCGCCGTTTTTCCTTCGACCGCAGATTTATGTTACGTGAATGGATACATGATTGACACCATTCAACTCTTCAATATTTTTACCACATCTCTTGTGATTTTAACTGGCCAAGGTGGGTGTTGCACCTCCCAGAACCATTCTTCATGGGGTCCCAGACCCAAATCAATGATGTTTTCGTTATACACCTTTAAAAAGTCGTATTTTTCGTACCATCTCGCTTTAAGAAGGTCGATTTCCCGCCTTATTAAACGACGAAACTTTTCGGATTTGCCGTATCTTTTGGAGAGATGGTCCGAATAGGCAGTCTTATCCGATTCCTTGACATTTTTACCCATGCTTACAGGGTAGAATTTCATCTTCCCCAGCTTCCAGATTCTCATCCAGGCATCCACATCCTCCTTGACATTCATATCCCTTCTTCCGCCGGAATCCTTCCAGACTTTCCGGGGGTACACCCCGCAGTATATGGCCTGCACGGCTGTGTCAGGATATTCGCCCAGGCAGATTTCGATAAAATCTCTGCATCTTGGTATGTATACCGTATCGGTATCCACCACCACAATGTGATCACCGCGGCTTTGTTCAAAGGCAATCTGTCTGCCCCTGCCTATGGAGCATTTCAATGATAGGATCACCATGTTACCGTGATTTTCTTCATATTTACTGAGGATCTCCATACTGCCATCCCTGGATTTCCCGTCCACGATGATATATTCGAATTCATCTTTATCGAACAAGGAATAAAGGGAGTCCAGATGTTGCCTTAGTGCATGGGCACAGTTGTAGTTTGTGGTACAGATGCTGAATTTCAAATTATCCATCCATTCAGTTCTATTTCAAACAGTCATCTATTATTTTCGTCAGTCTTTGCCTTCTGTCCTCAATAGGAAAAAGCTTGGTTACCCTTTTTCTTGCAGCACTCCCTTTATCAGAAGCCATTGCTTCTTTTATCTTACTTGTCGTATCCTCGGCATCACCGTATTCAACGTACAATCCCGTATCTCCAACCACCTCGGGTATCGCCCCTCTTTTGGTGACCACAGGCACGCATTCACAGAGCATGGCCTCGGCCAGGGCGCATCCGAATGATTCCTGATATGACAGCTGGGCGTACACCTTGGATTTCTGATAGAGTCCTATCAACTCCTCAGTGGGCAAGAAATCGAGGATTTCGAGATTGGACGGCGCCCTGCCCCACCATGTCTTCAGGATTTCAGGCTCGTGCTTGCCCACCAAAACGAATCTGACATCGGGCAGGAGTCTTGCCGCCTCCACATATGTCTTCAGGCCCTTGACCCTGATTGTGACCTCGTTTTTTAAGGTGCCCACCGTTAGGACCATGTCCTCCTTGGCTCCTTTCGGAGCGAACCTCTCCGAGTCAAACCCATGGTAAAGGAGTATGATGTCGTCCCTGTCCACCCATTTTCTCACCCATTGTTTGGTGGATTCCGATACGGCCAGAATCTTCCCGGCATTTTTTAATGCATAGCGGGTCTTTCTAATCCTCCTATTGTCCAGCATGGCACCGTATCCTATCTCCGGCATGGCCACAACGTCCCACCCGCCTGCCACGACCACACTGTTCTTTTTGAAGAATTTTGAAAGGGATGTGGCAGTTGTGGCATGTCCAAGGGAGAACCATGAGATATTCACATCCGCGCTCAGGATATTTTTCATCAATCCAAACAGGTCTTTCTTGCCCCTGTACTCGAAAGGCACAACCTCGAACTGCCCACTCAATATGTCCAGGTCCCTCTCGATAAAAGAGGATAGGTGAGGATATATCAGCAGCACCCTGAGTTTTTCAGCCATTACGCCTGTTTCCTCCTTTACTGCGTGTAAAAATCCTGATTGGCCCGGTACCATACAATGAACTTTTCGAGCCCTTCCGCCAACGTTGTTTTCGGCTCATAACCAATCAATTTCTTGGCCTTTTCGATGCTCGACAATGTATGTCTGGCATCCCCTATCATTTCATCTACGTAGACAGGTTCAATGTCACAGCCTACCAGCCGCTGCAGATTATCATACAGCTGATTTACCGAGAATCTGTGACCGGCCCCGATGTTCAGCACCGTTCCGTCAGCCGAATCGGTCTCGAGAAGCTTGAGATTGGCAGAAATTATGTCATCGATGAATGTCAGGTCCCGTGTTTGCTCACCATCCCCGAATATCTCAGGGGGTTTTCCCGACAGCAGCGCCCTGGTAAAGATCGGGATGGCCAGATCGGGCCTCATCCTGGGGCCGTATACCGTGAAATACCGCAGTGATAATGTCGGCAGGCCGTAGATCTCGTGATACACCCGGCAGTAGTGCTCAGCAACGAGCTTGCTCACCCCGTAAGGGGAGAGGGGCTGGGTGGGATGTCCCTCATCGAAGGGCAGGTACTCCACCTTTCCGTAGACGGAAGATGAGGACGCGTTGACGACCCTTTTAACATTCCCCTTGCGTGCGGCCTCCAATACGGCCAGGGTCCCCTTCACGTTCACATCATTCGGCTTCAGAGGGTTCTCCACAGACGTCCTGACTCCGGGCTGCGCAGCCTCGTGAAAAATGAACTCGATATCGTTCTTAACGATATTTTCTAGCAGTGCGAAATCCAGTATGTCGCCGTGGATGAAACTGCAGTTCGGATGAGCTGAGACGATATCCATGTTCTTGTTTTTGATTTCACGGTCGTAATATGGATCGAGATTGTCCAATACGATGATATCGTGGTTCATCTGTGCAAGCCCGTCAGCAAGATGGGAGCCTATGAATCCTGCGCCGCCCGTAATCAGTATCTTGGCCATGGTATACACTGCCCTCAAATCCTCAATGACTGATATGCAATGAGGCGCTTTTATATAACCTTTTTCTGGCTCGCCGGTTCATTTGATAACTATTGGAAATAGGTATAAAAAAGCAAAAATATTATAACCACAACCTGATACACGAGCGGATGAGGGCCTATTTCAGGTTGATTCGCCCGATAAACTGCTTCATGGTGGCCGTAGCAGTGGCCATCGGGGCATTGGTTGCAATTGGCCCAGAGGGCCTTTCTTTGCACTATTCAGCTGTTGGTTTGGCCTGTTGTGTGGCCTTTCTGTCCACAGGGGCCGGCAACGCCTTGAACGACTACTTTGACAGGGATATAGACCGCATCAACCATCCATCCCGGCCCATTCCCGCGGGGCAAATCGGGCCGGATACCGCACTTCTACTATCCTTTATCCTGTTTCTTTCTTCCCTTGTCGTAGCATCTTTCATCAATATCCTTGTGATCATAATCGTGGGGGCGAACCTTGTTGTGATGGTCTCCTATGAAATATTCTCGAAGGCCAAGGGCCTGGCCGGCAACCTGACCATAAGCTGGCTTACAGGGACGACCTTCCTATTCGGCGGCGCAGCGGTTCTGGCCGTTGAAAATACCATGGTTTTGGCTGCACTGGCCTTTCTCGCCACCCTGGGCAGGGAAATCGCAAAGGATATCGAGGATGTGGAGGGCGACGTGGGGAGGCTCACAGTCCCCATGCAGGTGGGCACCACCAACGCATCCATCATGGCCTCGACGGCAATCTTTTCCTCGGTTCTGTTGAGCCCACTTCCTGCAATGCTGGGTCTTTTTTCGGGATCGGGCTGGATTCTTTTTATTCTGTTAATAGCTGCAGCCGATGCAATGTTTATATACTGCATTTTCCTTCTGGCAAAGGGAAAGCCCTCTGCATCGAACGCCAT
>CP070726.1:762744-773264 GCA_020350865.1 Thermoplasmata archaeon | reverse complement strand
TATTCATCAAATGCAACGACATTACTGCAATTGCTGATTTTATCTGCAATCCCCCTTTCGATAAATACTGCCTATATTACAAATTTAAGAGTTAAAAAGAAGATACGTGGCATAGTTATCATTTATGGTTTCATAGCTGGTTTAACATTGGGTATAAGTTATTATCTAATGATAGACTGGGGATTAACAGGTGTTGGGTTGGGGTGGTTGATGGGCCACTCGCTAGTTGCTATTGGAGTAATAGTAAAACTCGTTTTAATGCGCAAAACGGACCTATCCCAGGGTAAAATAAACCAGCCTCTTAAATAAGGGGTTCTTCATTTCCTGGCAACCATAATATAACCTAAAGTTTCTTTCTCATTTCTACAGATCTTGTCAAGACACATAAAAAATAACTGGATAGATGCACACAAACTCCTTTTGAAAATTTCACCTAATAGAGATTTGGGAGCCCCTTTAGACGTATATGCATAATCACTCATTCGCTGGCCAATTACCCCCCAACATCCCGTCTCCGCCTTTATTTCAATGATATGGAACCCAGTACTTTTAGCAAGGTATTTCAAGCCATATTTTGTAAACCGGTAGTAATCGTACGGTTCTACATGCAACTCCCACACCATAGGAGCAGTTAGAATCAGGTGTCCACCGGTTTTCAGAACTCTATAAGCTTCATTCAAAATTTCTTTAGGTTCTTCGACATGCTCGATAACTTGTGTAGATAGAATGGTATCGATCACATTCGATCTGAAAGGTAGCTTCAACCCGTCGCCGAAAATATCCGCGCTTTTATTATTTTCTGCAGGCATATCGATGCCAATATATCTGTCAACATTTTTGAATAAATCCTGATAGGGTTTTGTCCCACAACCGATATCTAATAGTTCCCCCTTTGCATATTTTTCTGCTCCCTTTAAAGCATCAAGAATACCCTGATTTCCTATCTTATGGGGGTCCAGATAGGATATCTTTCCTTTTTCAAACAGTTTATTATCCCTGGCATTCCAATAATCTTTTATTCCATCATGGACCATATTTACAACACCTAGGGTCTAGATAAGGACTCTTACCCCATGGTTCTTCTTTTTAACTTTTGTTAACTCGTAACCAACACCAACAGCCATCACCGCGAGTATGAGAACTAAAATTTGGGCCATTCTTCTTAGGATATCCATATCTTGTCTCCTTTTAAGTCTGCCCACGATTCCCTCTCGAGCGATGTATTTTAAGTATTTATTCTCAGTGCTGAGCTCTTTCTCGGTATTCTTTCCATCATGTCTGGATATAAATGCCTTGGAGATCCCTTCGCTATATGCTCTTTTCAGGATATAATTTAACCGCTTTCTTTCCAAAGGCACGTAATGGTTTACGATTGCTGTGGGTTCGTAGACGATTTTGGCTTCTGGAAGTTTACGCGCCATCCTTAAACAGAACTCCATCTCTTCTCCGGCCAGTAGCTTTTTTCCAACCCTCCCAATCCTGTCTTCAAACACTCCCACCTTATCAAACACAACCTTTCTAAAGGACATATTGCATCCAATGACATTTCTGACCTGACATGTTCTTTTGGGATGACCCTTATAGGTACACCCAATAATCCAATCAAGTTCCTCAGGAAACCATGAGGGTCGTCCTCCATCCCAAAGAGGTACAATTTTTCCACCCACACACATAACTTTTGGATCTACATATGGTTGTGTCAGCTGCTCCAGCCATCTATCATCTGCAAAAGCATCATCATCTATGAAAGCTATTATATCGCCTGTAGCATTTAAGACACCTTTATTCCTTGCTTTGGATAATCCAGGTTCCCCGGTTGTGAGGATTCGTAATTGCGATGACAGCGAGCTCAACCTTGCCTGGGCACTCTTGATAAGGTTTTTATTCTCGTCCAGAACAAGTATAATCTCAAAAGGTTTCTCAGTCTGGGCTGAAAGAGATTTAAGAGTTTTCTCAATGTATCCCAACCGGTCAATAGAATAGGTGCAGATAACCACCGAAACCTTCATCAGGCTGGTATAATGATAAATGGGCATTATTTTTTCCCCCTCCAAACCCAGTATTGAACGTTAAGAAACATCGGTTGTTATAACCGTCAAGGCATTTTACCTATGAAACTGAGTAAAAAAAGTTGAATATACAAGATAGGGGGAAAATAACGCTGTATTTCACTTCTTAAAATCTATTTTTGCCCTTTTATATAATTTATTGTTACTTTCAAGCCTTCCTCTAATGAGTACCTGGGCATGAAATCCATTAACTCTATCGCCCTGGTAATATCAGCCAAAGAATGCTTAACATCCCCAGGTCTTTCTTCGGTATGTTTGGCATTGATGTTTTTTCTCAATAATCCTGCTATTTTACTTGCCAGTTCTTTTATTGAGGTTCTTTTCCCGCAAGCGATATTTATCGCTTCCCCACAGGTCTTATTGGACTCCCCTGCCAAAATTACGGCATTTACCGCGTCCTTTACATATGTGAAGTCCCTTGTTTGTTCTCCATCCCCAAATATTATTGGTGGTTCATTTCGGTTCAAACGGGTAATAAATTTGGGTATTACAGCCGCATACTCGGATTTCGGGTCCTGTCTCGGGCCGTAAACATTGAAAAATCTTAACGAGGTTGTTGGGAGATCGTAGACCTGGTAAAACACCCTGCAGTAGTGCTCTCCTGCCAATTTGGAGACAGCGTATGGGGATTGAGGGTTTGGAGGCATGGTCTCCACCTTTGGAAGAGTGGGGGTGTCCCCGTAGACCGAAGAAGATGATGCAAAAATAACCTTTTTAACACCGCGTTCCTTCGATGCAATGAGTATATTCATGGTGCCCTTTATATTCACCTCGTTGCATTGTATAGGATCTCTAATGCTTCGAGGGACGCTGGGCAAATCTGCTAAATGTAATACAAAATCTGCATCTTTGACCCCTCTATTCACCTCGTCGATGTTTGTGATTGAGCCTTCGATAATCTCAACACCAAGACCTTTTAGGTTCTCCTTTTTTCCTGATAAGAAATTATCAAGCACCTTTACATGGTTTCCATCACAGAGGGCTTCCACCAGATGAGAGCCGATAAAACCTCCGCCACCCGTTATTAACACACTCTTGTTCTCAATGATGTGCAGTCCCCCTCAGGCTACATGGGGCCAAAACTATCCACCCTGTCGCGCCAGTAATCCCGCAGATCGGTCATGGTCTTCTCAAAGGGTATTTCCGGATTCCAGCCAGTTTTCTCCATGATTTTTGTGCAGTCCCCAAGAAGCACTTCCACATCAGACGGTCTCATTCGCGAAGGGTCCTCCTCGATTTTTATTTCCTTGACATCGCTAATTTTCAATAGGACATCCAGTACGTCCTTTATGACCCAGGCCTTTCCCGAGCAGATATTGTACGCTTCCCCGTAATCACATTTGGTGGCGGCAAGCCAGTACGCCCTCACTATGTCCCTCACATCGGAAAAATCTCGCTGGGACGAAAGATTGCCCACCTCGATTACGGGTTCTCTTATCCTTTTTTCTATCTCGGCTATCTGTTTTGCGAAATTCGAGGTTACAAATACATCGCCCCTTCTCGGCCCGGTATGATTGAATGACCTAGTTATAACAACTTTCATACCGTATGAGCGGTGATATTGAAATCCGAGTTTGTCTGCCGCAACCTTCGAAACGCCATAGGGGGAAAGGGGCCTGAGGGGATTGGTCTCCTTTATGGGGACCTCATCTTCCATCACCAATCCGTACTCCTCGCTGGAACCGGCGATCTGAACGGGGGGATCGATGCTTAACTTTCGCACCGCCTCCAGCAGATTAAGTGTGCCCACGGCGTTTGTTTCCATGGTATCTGCAGGGGCCTTCCATGACGTGGGAACAAATGACTGGGCCGCTAAATGGAATATATAGTCCGGCTCAACCTCCTTTACAACCGAAAGCAGCGAATGCCCGTCGCGCATATCCGCCTCCATCAGGTTCAGCTGCGGCATGATGTGCTCTATGTTCTCTGTTTTGCTGCGCCACCGCTTGATGCCGTAGACCTCAAGCCCTTTGTCAAGCAGTAATTCCGCCAAATGGCTCCCGACAAACCCAGTGATTCCCGTAATCAGAGCACGTTCTCCATCTGCCATGGTTTCACCACATATAACCTTGGATAAATCGGAATCCCAATAGGCACATACTTTATTATCTTTTCCTTTAGGAATAATGCAATGGTTGTGTTATAAAAAATGTTGATATCTCAATTCCTGACATCCAGCCATAGATGATTAGTTGCGTAAGGGACAGAATCGTTTTCCTTGAAGAGAGATATGATCAACTTGAATTCACCACTTTCATTAACACTGAAATTGAAGGGTTGATACCATTTGTCCCAGTTGTCCAGGAAGAAATCGTATCGGGCAAGGGTGCTGTTCTCATAGTTTTCGGATTGCAGGGTCACCATAACGGAATAATCGGTGGAATGCCGCTCATGAGATACGACATTGATGATAATCGATGCGCTCTCATTTACACTGAGACTGGTTGGGTAGTTTTCCGTGGTGCCGTTTTGGTCTAGGATGTAGAGTTCGGTGAACTGCTCCGCCGGGGGATTCAGAACAATGTATGTCAGCAAACCCGCCCCGATGATCACCACTATGACAACAAGCAGGACCATTAAAAGATCTGTGGAGGACATGGTATCTGCCCTGTAAAAAAGGCTCTCAGGTTTTACTGCGAACCTCTCATTGGGACTCAATTTGGACCGTCTGAGCCAAGCAATTCCCGCAAGAATCATGATAAGAAGATACAGGCAGACGACAACTGAAATGAGGGTGATGCCCCAAGGAGTGTAGTTTAATCCCAGTCCAGCGAGTGGCACCAGTGAAAGGCTCAGACCCAGGCTGAAGACCACTCTCTCAAGAGGCTCGAGTTCAGATTTTTTTGCCCAAAGGGCGCTGACAAAGGAATAACCCGGTAGAAATAAAAGAAACGGCAGTCCAAATACAATTCTCAGAATATTGCCATCTGGGAGCAATAAAGCGAATATTAAGAGCAAAGACGCAAGAATTATTACGATTGTCAGGTCTATACCTATAGTATCCTGGATTTTATCAATAAATCCTTTCATCCCATATATACCCTCACCTCGGGGCCATATAATCTAATAGCAAATAAATCATTCCCCAATTCCAATTCGTCATTAAACGTGCAAAAGGTCAAGAATACAAAGCTGCAATATCTATCATATTTATTTTTGGTTAGGCGCTCTTAAAATCTTCCCATCCACCAATAGAAACTTTCTGTCAACGTAGTTGTCAAAATCTAGATCATGGGAGGCTATGATTACGGTTGTGCCGAACTCCTTGTTTGCCTTTTTGAATGCTTGAGTAACCTTCCCACAGTTTATGGTGTCAAGGGAGCTTGTCGGTTCGTCTGCCAGCAGTATGGAAGGATTGTTGGCCAGGGCCCTGGCTATGGCCACTCGTTGCCTCTCACCACCACTGATTTCAGCGGGTTTCTTGCCGGCTATCTCGTGTATATCAAATGTATCGAGCAGGGTGTTGACCCTCTTTAGACCATCCTTCGATTTGGCTATCTTCAGAGGTAACAAAACATTGTCAAAGACGGTGAGATCATGTATCAAATTGTGGGATTGAAAGACAATCCCGATGTTATGCAGTCGAATCTTGGCCAATTCCTTCTGGCTCAGCTTCGCTGCATCGTAGCCGTTGAGCATGACACTGCCTTTAGAGGGAGTATCTATACATCCGATTATGCTGAGCAGTGTGGTTTTCCCGCTGCCCGACCTTCCTCTGATAACGATGATTTCTTCTGGTTTAACGGTGAGATTCACCCCGCTTAATATGTTCCGATTCCCGTCAAAGGTCTTCCAGAGGTCCTCGATTTTGACGGTGAACGCGTGCATCTAGTTACTAAACGTAAAAGTAATATATTAATGTATGGTTCGCCGAAAAATACAAATTATCCCGTGTTTCAAGGGCTAAAACAGTCGTTTCATCGATTGAGAGGAATCAAAATACACGGGCGTTTCGAAGCGACAATACTATAAATACTATCGTATATTGAGGGATGAAGTCCAAAACCTAGAATGAGGATCTGAACGGATGAATATACATTTATGCTTCAAGATGGGTGTAAAAAGGTGAAGGGTTTGAAGAGCATCCTTTGGAAAATGGTCATCAAAGTGAACAAGAGGATATTTGCCACGGTGATTGGCATTTCGCTGTGCGTGATGTACCTTGTGGGAACGATGTCCATGGTCACGGGCCTGCACGAGGGCACACAGAAGGTGGCCGGTCTTTTTGAGGAGGGGTTCCTGATCGTATACGATGGATATACGCTGAGCGAGAGCACCATCGATTCGGAGGTCGTCGATTCCATACCCGGGAAATATGCTGCATGCATCATCGTCGTGGCTGACGTGTCAGGCACCGAAACAAGGGTGCTGTACATTAAGGATCCCCACAATATCCTGGGCGGCGGGAATATTACCCTTAATAAAGAAGTATTGCCCGGAAAGGCCTTCCCTTTCGGAAACGCCACCGTTCTCGAGATAACAGCGGGAACCGCCTCTATCACAATAAACATCACCCAGACCTACAAACCCTATACATCGGCCATATTTCCTGACAATTGGATCCTTGCATCGGAGAATACGGTGAGAACCTTGAATCCTTCGATCGGAGACGGGTATTCGTTCTTGGTGATCCCAAGGGAGAACCAAGAAGCGGTGGATTATCTTGAAGGCAGGGACTACAACATGGGGCAGTCCGTGAGCATCGTGGAATTCTTCGAGCTGGGTTTCTACCGGGTCGAAAGGGACCTGTGGGGCGTTGTCATATCGTCGGCGGTCATCATCGTCATACTTGTCTACAACATCATGAAGATAGAGACCCAGTACCGCGTGCCCGACATCAAGATCATCAAATATATCGGCGGTTCGCCGATGATCGTGATGTATGTTTTCATTTCCCAGGCCGTGTTTATCTCCTGTCTGGGAGCGGTCTTGGGCCTTGCCCTGGGGATAATCGCGGCAAACGCCATCGTGTCCGCATCCGAACTGCTCGGATTCACATCCATTCTTGTACCGCAGGTGAATCTCTTGGTCGCGGGCCTGCCATTGCTCACGGGGCTGTGCGCCGGGCTGATAGGCGGTTTCCTGCCCGCCTTCAGGGCTTCCAAGACAACGATCAGAACATCAAGGGAGGTGCTGTAATTGCTCATGCAGAAAAAGATCATCGTGGGAATGGTCCTCTGCATAATGCTGTTCAGTGCCTCGGTCCCCATATTGATGGGTGTCAAATCCAGCCCCGATACCATCTTCAGGGGTGAGGATACCATCACGCTTTCCCAGACGAATATAAACACACCCATCAGCGCCAGTTTGGCAGAGCGTCTAAACGAGCAGGACTTCGTGGAGGTGGCAAGCCCCGAAATCTACGCCTTCTCGTACGTTCTGAGCAGGGAGACGGGAAAATATGAGCCTGTGGTTGTGAGGGGTGTGGGGCCGGAAAATTTCCTGAAGATCGAGGATGCGGAGGTTTTGGAGGGGGATTTCGGCGATGATTTCATGCTCGTAGGCGAGGGATTGGCCAAGCGGTTGAATCTGAAAGAAGGTCACTGTATAACGATAACCGGCTCCCTTGCCCCAGCGATTCTGGAATTGACGGTAACCGGAATTTTCTCAAGTAAGTCCTCTTCAAATGACCATATACTGATTCCTTTGAGGGATGCAAGAAAACTCATGGACTTGGAAGATGATGACGTACTTGCCATAAGGGTGAAGACCAAGGATCAGCAGGCCCTCATGGACTTCCTGACAGAGGAAAAGTACAGCGTGGTCGTGAGCTGGGAGGGCGCATCCCCTATCGCTGTAAACGAAAATAAAACATATGAGGAGCAAATCGCCGAGGACCTGGCCATAAAATATACGGACCCCGGAGGATTCAGCGCATCCAATCAGAGCTTTGTTTCCACCTTCGTGCAGAAGGGCTCCACAACCATCGGGGTGGTGATATTTGGCTTCATAGCATTGAATGCTATTCTCACATTCATCGGCGTAACCGCAATCCTGGCAAGAACCATAATCGAGAGGAAAAAGGACATTGGAATACTGGCTGCCATCGGGGCCGATAAAAAGACCATATACCTGATACTTCTAAAGGACCTTCTGATCATATCGATTATATCGTCAGGTATCGGAGTTATACTGGGCTTCGTCACCGCGCTAGTTGTTCAGGAGCTCGATCTCATTGTCGCCTTTGGTCATACTATCCAGCCCACAATCGACCTATCTCTTTTCGTGATAACATTCTTCGTTGCCATAATAATCGGTTGTATCTCCGGGCTGCTTGTAAGTGCCGTGATTCTTACCGCAAAGCCAAGCAAACTGATTAAGGAGAGCGAGGAAATCGAGGAGATCACAGAGCTGGAAACCTTGGCAGATGCAGTAGTGGTGTGAGAAATGAGGATGAACAGGCATTTTCTCGCCTTTGTCGGCCTTTATGTTATCAGTTTGGCTGTTAGATATGTTCCGTTGCTTCTCTCCAATCTTCCCTTCAATATTGATGGTTTTCCACTGGTCAGGATATCGGAGGACATCATTGAGACCGGTCACTGGCAGTTGGATTACCCCTCGGGCACATCGGAGTTCGTAACATACAATGCGAAGATGCCGGTGCTCTCTTTCACAATTTCAAATTTCGCCCTGGTTTTTGGTATGCCTCCGTTGGAGGTAGCGCAGGTGATCATACCGCTGATATCCTCGACTTCAGTTGTGATTCTATATCTCATAGCATTCAAGATAACCAAAAGCGAGATAGTTTCTTTTTTTGCAGGGCTTGCACTGGCACTAAACGGTTTCTTTGTGTACCTGGGTGCTGCGGTGATGAAGGAGACATTGGGTTTACCACTTTTGATACTCGCCGTATATTTCTATCATGAAAGAAAAGACCCTAAAAAAAGAATAATAGCTTCTCTCCTTCTCCTCATTATGACCTTGACCCATCATCTTACGGTGTGGATAGCTTTAGTAATGATCTCGTTTCTCATGCTGACATCACAGGTATTGAGCATGCGCAAGGGAACATTTGAAATGAAGATGCTCTTAATCGACTTTCTTTCGGGTCCGTTCATGTTCGTTTTCACAATTGCTTATTATTACATGGTAGATCTGGAGTTCTTCAGCAGGGTATCGAATATTAGTGATGTGGCATTGTTTGCAGCAGTCTTCCTGATAGGGGTTCTGTTCTGTGTGATCTTTTCCCTACCCAAACCAGGAAAGAAACCTAAGAACCTCCTCTTCAATAAGACCCTTTTGATACCTTTGGCCGGTTTTGCCTTACTAGTGGCAAACCGCTACAAGGTCGTTTTTCCGGGTACCATACCCACATCCACACCCATGTTGTTCTCCCTCATCCCTTACCTCTTGTTGATATCTGTGGGGATTATTGGATTGAATGTTGTAGCTTCAAAAACAACCGAGTATAAACCGCTAATAGCCACTTTGTTGCTGGGACCCTTGATAGTAGTCCTTTTTGCAATGCTTAAAGGGTTCGATGCCTTTACATTTTTTCTTGTGTATCGCAGTTATGATTACATTGACTTCGGTCTGGCCATATGTGCGAGTATCGGTGTGGGTTATGTTATCAATGCGGTCCAAAAGCGCCTTTCCTTTGTCAAGTCTTCAAAAGCAGAGTTCAATCTCAAGATTTCCCTGTCCATGGTTTTCCTTGTGATATGCCTTGCCACCGTCCCTCTTGCATACCAAGGCCAGGAGTTTTATGGTGTACAGGATGCCACCTATACCCGGGAGTTCACAGCCATGAACTGGCTGGATGAGCATGATGCAGATTACCAGATAAGCACCGATGAGAGGTTGAACGACATCATGGGTCCTTACTTTGATCTAGACACCGATAAAACCTTACCCTGGAAGCTGAGGTGGGGCAGGTCCGTAAAGGGGGGAACCGTTCTGTTCATAGAGGATAAATGGATGACTGACGGGGCCCAAATGTCCCCAATGCCCTCTGTTAAAATAGAAGAAGAAACTTTTAATAAAACCGTGGAAAACAACAATTTATTCTATTCCACTGGAGGTTCTGGCTCTCAGGTGTATATTGTTATGGTAAGATGAGGTTATTCAGACACTTTTATTGGGGATGAGGACATGGCAAAAAACAGGGGCGAGTTGCTAAAAGAGGAGATATCCACCCTTGAGGACGCGATCCTATATGCCGAAGGAAAAGGGGAAAAACAAACGGGAGAGGCCAAGGCTCTATTAGATAGGGTAAAAAGGTTCTTCGAGCAAGGTACCTGGAGCAGTGCGGAAAGGGAGCTGTCAAGGGGAGAAAATATCAAAACCATGCCGTGGTTCCTTGAATTCATGCAAAAGAGGGTGGAGGCAAGGAAGGGAAAAGGGGGCGAGAGGCTCTCATCTTCTGGCAGGTTCCATGACGATGGCCTGTGCGGCAAGTACGGCCACGAGATGGTCCAGATACGCATGTCCAATGTGAGATGGTTCTACCAG
>CP070726.1:758612-762644 GCA_020350865.1 Thermoplasmata archaeon | reverse complement strand
TGAGATACGATCCCCCTTTCATACCGGGTATATTCAGAAGAAACGAAATAGCTGTAACAATCGAAGAATAATCCGGTTCACGCCGTCATCGTGTTGTACCCGATATTGAGAACAATTCGTGGAACAGATGGCTTGACCTTCTTTTTAAAAACCACCAAGGGGTCCTTTCTTATGATCTTTCCCGTCCACTTGTACATCTCCGAGGCGTTCTTTATGGGTATGAGCAGACGCCTGGGCACATACTTGAAACCCTTTTCGGCATAGTCCTGCCACCCATTATAGATATCAATCTGGGAGCGGACAAGTTCCCTGAATCCCGAAATGTTATCCTTGACCTCATCGTATTGCAGTGATGAAAGCCCGTGCTTTTCCAGCTCGGTCATTGGAATGTACAGCCTGTCCAGTAGTGTGTCCTCGGGAATGTCCCTGATGAAGTTGATGTACTGCATTGCCTTGCCCAGAAATCGTGCATGGGGGAGGGACTCTCCATTTAGGTCCAGAACCTTTGCCATAAAGAGACCGATAACCTCTGCCGAGCCGAAGATGTAGGTGTCCAGGTCCTCGAAATCCCTGTAGCTTTTTCGTGTGATATCCATCTCCATGGATGCCAGGAATGAGGAAACCCATTGCTCTTCGAAATCCTTCCTGTCAACGAGGTCAGAAAATGAATCCACAACAAAGTCCCCGGTTATCTCCCCTGCCCTTGCCCTGTAATATCTGTCTCTGAATGCATAGAATTCATCCACCTGCTGTGGTATTGTATCAACGTAGTTGTCTGCCTTGCGCACAAAGCTGTACAGCTTGAAGACATCCTCGCGGGTCTTTTTTGGAAAGAATATGCTGTTGTAGAAGTAAGTCCTGCTTCCCCTCTTGAATATCCTGTATATTGTTCTATTTGGCATGATCTCTACCTATCTCGTCGCTCAGTATATGTGATGAAATTATGACCATGGGCACCCCGATTCCAGGATGTGTGTACTGCCCTGTATAATAGAGGTTTTTAACCTTCTTGCTCCTGTGTCTGGGTCTGAAGATTGCTGTCTGGCGCAATGTATGGGCAAACCCCAGGGCCGTACCCTTGTATGCGTTGTACCTTAGAGCAAAGTCATTGTGGGCAAAGGATCTTTTAACCACCACAGCGTCCCTGATATTCTCTCCCAACAGCCCTTCCAGGTGGTCCAGAATCTGGTCGTAATATCGCTCCCTGGTCTCGATGGTATCCGGAAGATCCGGTGCCACCGGCACCAGGATGAATATGTTCTCCCCACCTTCAGGTGCAACAGTATCGTCTGTTTTCGATGTGCAGGATACGTAATAGGACGGTTCCTCGGGCCAGGCCGGTTCGTCAAAGATGGATGTGAAATGCCTCTCCCATTGAGGATGGAAGTAGAGATTGTGGTGAAGAAGGCCCTCCACCTTTTTGTTCAGACCAAGGTAGAAAAGCAGCGCCGAGGGGGCAATGGCTTTGCCCTCCCAGTACTTCGGTGGGTAGGTCTGGTACCTTTTTTCTAGAAAGTTGGTCTCGGCGTATGCATAGTCCACGTTCACCACGATGTAATCCCCAGAGATCTCACCCTTATCTGTGACGACCTTCTTGGCGACCTTTCCTTCCACCTCGATTTTTTTAACAGGCTCGTTGAACCTGAACTCAACCCCCTGGGACTTGGCCATATCTGCAATGGCCTCCACAAGCTTGCCCATACCCCCCATGGGATACCATACACCCAAATTGAAATCCACATGGGACATGAGGGCGTAAAGGGCAGGGGTGTTGTAGGGTGTTCCCCCCAGAAAAACGATGTTGTACTCAAGGACCTTTCTTATTTTCGGGTTGGAGAAGAACCGCTGGGCATAGTGGTCCAGCTTATCGAAGATGTGGAGCTTTGTACCCTCCACAATCAGTTTGCGGTTGAAGAAATCGGTGAGATGAACATAATCCTTGTAAATGAACTGGTTCATTGCTACATTGTACTGGAACCGGGCGCTGGCCAGGTAATCCTTCATCTTCTGGGCCCCGTTCTCCTCCATTTCCTCGAACTTAGCCAGGTTCTTGCCCAGATCGGCTGCGATGTCCAGGGTATCACCCGGACCATAAAAAACCCTGTACGAGGGGTCAAGCCGCTTCAGTTCCATGAAGTCCTCGGGTTTTTTTCCGAATTCTGAAAAGAACCTCTCGAAGACATCGGGCATGAGATACCACGAAGGGCCCATATCGAATTTAAAACCGCCCTCCTCCCACACCGAGGCCCTGCCCCCGGGCTGCTCGTTCTTCTCAATAACCGTAACATCGAACCCCTGTTTTCCCAGCAGGGCAGAGGTGGCCAGGCCCGAGAAGCCTGCGCCTACAATAACTACCTCCCCACTTGACATCAAACATGTTGATTATGAATAATATATAAAAGGATTATGTTGTAACCCGCTGCAGTCAATTGTCCGGAACTCTGATCTGCGATTCCCTTCTGCAAACCCATTGAGATGTGGACAAGGAAAAAATAGGAAAGCGGAATGTCAAATCAGGTGCGGGAGCCGTTCTCCACCCTCTTCTTGAATGAAAGATAGATCATCAGGTAGAACGATAACATTCCAAAATTGTAGAAGAAGTCCTCCAGGGGTATGGTTGTCACCCTCGCCTTCCAGATTGCATCTGAATTGTAGAGCACGATGGGGATGGATGTGAGCAGGTAATTCATCACAAAGAAGGGAATGAACACGATGATAATGTACAGCCAATATGCCCTGCTTTTTAACATGCTGGGGAGTATAAATATGGCCATTATGAAGAACAGGGCGCACGAAAAAAGCACCGCAGATGTATAGTTCTGGTGTAGAAATAGGACGCCCCCTGCGGCGAGAATTACGGCCGGGATTATGAAGAGTTTCGGATTGACCGTCAGCTCCCTATCCCTGAGGGAAAGCAGCAGGGCCTCGTAGATGAAGATGCACGAGTAAGGTGCGGTTACAAAGAACAGTACCTCCTCCAGCGGCAGCCCCGCGAAATTAAAATCCATCACATATTCGTGATTGAAACCCCAATCCCCCCTGGCCGTGGCTACCGCATCCCAGATGATGTAGTAGGTCCCGACCATGAATATGGCAGGGAATAGCGACCTGAAATGGGTGTAGTACCTTATCCTCTTTTCAAAGGAGAAGAGAAGCGGAAATATAATGATGAGCAGGTTGATGACAAGATAGTTAATCATTAATCATTCCCCATATCATGTATGGGATGTTTCGTGACGGACCCGATGAAACTTTTCCGGCGCACGGGATATGTGCGTGTAGCTATAATATTTTAAGGGCCTTGGATGAACGACAATGCTCTGGGTGTCACATCCCATGCAGGTCACAAAAACAGTTTAATACATAAATCTTTTCCATTTCCGGTCGACACTTCGCGAGGACCACCGCCTTCCCGATGGGGGAAGGTTCGAAAGGAAATATGCAATGACCTGATTTTTTTTTGTGACTCAAAGCAGGGCGAACAGATAGTAGATGTCAACCAGGAACACGAATGTGAAAAGGGCTGCAACGCCTCTGTTCGCAAGTTTTGATGCTTCTGTGCTCTCCCTGGGCCTTTGCTTCAAGCCCAGAAGGCCGAGAGATAGGGGTAAAAGTGACAGCAGGCCGATTATCGAGAAACCGTATTCCATTGCAAATGGAACGGCCATTGACAAGGAAAAGAAGTATATGGTGCACAATAGAAAGCATAGTCCAACAATGATAAATCCGAATGCGCGGCCCTTTCTCACGATCATTGTATTTTTATCTGCGATGCGGTCACCCTCCATGTCCGGTATCTCCACCCCTAGTATGAACGCCATGCCGTAGAGCATTAGGGGAAAACCAAATAACAGATAAAACAGGTCGATTTCCCCCTTCATCACAAAGTAACCCATGCCCGGGAGCAGAATACCTGCGGTAAGAACCGTGGCCAGCTCTCCCATTCTGCGGTATGAAAGCCTAACCGGAGGGGCTGCATAGAACCAACCCAGAATATTCCCGAAGATTACAAATAAAAGGAATATCACCGGA
>CP070726.1:754772-758512 GCA_020350865.1 Thermoplasmata archaeon | reverse complement strand
TTTGGTCAGAGGCTTCATGTTATGTTCGAGTACAAAGATGACGGCAGGTTCCACTCACCCATACCTGGAACATGGGAAGACCATCCCGAATATGCGGACAACGGCGTGTTTGACTTTGTGAAAAGGGAGGACAATCCAGGTATATGGGCCGTTTCTGATCAGCACGAATCCGTGACAAAGGCCATCAATCTCAACCGGGCATGGACGAGGTCTGAAAATGTTAGGGAGATCAGCAATGTGGAGGATCCAACAACGAAATCCTGGGAATTCTCTTTATGGGCAGAGGATGTGGATTACGGCATAGAAAATGAAAAGGGAGAGCTGATTTTAAGCGATCCAGAGAACACACTTGAGAAGATAGAATTTACGTTTCATGTCACAGCCAATGTAAACGAGGTGAACATCACTGGGGTACCGTGGTACAAGGTGACCGTGGATTCCGGAAATCATAAATCGGTAACAGAATCCGAAATTATCGAGACCAAGGACTACGTTGGACACTCCGTGACTGCCGATTTCAAGTTCGACCATCTCATAGAAGGCTGGGATTATTCGGGTGGGGACGGTCTCGTCCTCATCAACCACGGTTTCTTTGCCAACGGCATACCCGAGAAGGTGGCGGATTGGCTCGGGGAGCAGTTCATGTACAAGCTGAAGGGTGGTGGAGAGGCGGTGTACGAGGCCATCGATCCGAACCAGGAGGATGCAGTGAAAGCCGTTGTAAGCAACGGTACACAGGAAGAGGATGCCGACGGTGATGGAATCGTAGACCCCAAGCTCGTTTCCAAGGATGTGATCACCTTCAAGGACAACTGGCAGGAGATCGGCGAGCTCACCTGGGTTTCCGATGCAGTAATAGATGGTGAAGAGGGGAATGTCACCTATCAAGTACACGGTGGGCAACCATTCAATGAAGAGTTCGAGAAAAAGGACGGATACCTCAGGGGTTTCATTATCCAAGGAGGGTACATATATCCTGCTGGAAGCAACATCCACCACGACCCGTCCCTTGTGGCCACGGCCTTGCTTTTCAATGTGGTTGACTATGCCATCAACCTGCTGCCGGGCAATATCGTGGGTGGGCAGTTTCTGCTCTCTTTGTTGGCACTTGGAATTGCAGGCTTAGTGGTGATGATCAATAGACGCAAGGGTAAATCCGTGTACAGGGCCATTCCACCGAAAGCAGTAGGAGGGCAGCAGCCCGTATCGTCCCAGATTCCACAAAAGCCGCCCTATTCGTGAATACCTTTTCCTCCTCTATTTTTATAACCGAGCACAACTAAAAAATAGAGTGTAGGGAATACCATTGGTCAGAATGAAGAACATAGGAGAGGAATGGACAAGAGAGCTCAAAAAAGGCTCGATACAGCTGTGCCTGCTGGCGGTGATCAGCACGGGTCGAAAGTACGGTTTCCAGATAATTAAGGAGCTTCGGGAGATGTCCTCGGGTTATTACGACCTAAAGGAGGGTACGCTGTATCCTGCACTTCACCGCTTGGAGAAAAGGGGCTACCTAAAAAGCCAGTGGATAACCCAGAAGAGCGGCATGCCAAGAAAGTACTATTCTCTGACAAAGAAAGGCATCAGAGCTTTGACCGAGGCCAGGGGTGAGTGGTCCAGGATGGTGAAAAGCGTAAACCGTGTGTTGGAGGTCGAACAATGACCCAGAATATGGAGCGGTATCTGTCCAGTGTCAAGTTGTGGATGTTCGGTATGCCGGGAAAGGCAAAGAAGGGCATTGTTGACGAGCTTCGGGCCCATATCATCGATTCTTCCAATGCCCAGGGGGATCCTGCAGCAATCGGATATGTGGTTTCACAAATGGAGTCACCGAGGAAGACGGCCAAGAGGTACAAGCAGATATACGGCTACGGCCTGCCCCTCAAGGTCCTTTTCGTAATAATAACCATATTTTTATCCATATGGACAGTACCCATTTGGGAGATTGTTAATCCTAATTTCAGCACGACATTCGTGTTCCTCCTCCTGATTATCTTCCTCTTTTTCGTGGGTTCCAGAGCCGGCAAGAAGATGGCCCTTACGGCCGGGATATCGGCACTGCTCACCCGTTTTATTATCCTGGGTCTGATCGCAGCTGCGTTAGGTGAGCATGGCATTATCCAGGGGGGCGGTTTATTTTTATTTCTGTTGTCCTCCATACTTTTGATACTCGTTGCCTACCAGCCTGCCCGGACAATAGAGAAGTGGGAGCAGAGAAGACTCTGGGATGTGCCTTTTCCATATCCGGCTCAACCCGTCCCAGCCCCCCCACAACCATACTCCCCTCAACCTTCGCAGCCTGTCACGTCCAGCCAACCACCTTATCCTCATCAACCACCGCAGCCTGTTCAACCTGCTGCAGAATATCAGGCCCTCTCAAATCCCAAAATCCCGCATAACAATCAGGCGGTGGCGGCACATATCTGCCCCAATTGCGCAACCGACCTATCTGTCAATTCACAGTTCTGCCGGGAGTGCGGCACAAAGGTCAACTCCGACAAAACCGGTGCTGTTTAACGATCATTTTTAATATATATATCTTTTCTAAGATACGCAGGAATAGTTTACTTTTCTGCTGTTCGGTCTAAGAGATTCCGTACCTTTGCCTCAATCTCGTCCCTGATTTTTCTGTATGTTTCAACAGGCTGGCCAATGGGGTCATCTATCCCCCAATCCTCCGTCTTCTCATCGACTTCCTCCAGTTTGTGGTCCTCCACACCGCATCCCATTACAATGACCCTGTCCGCCCATTCCAGGTCCTCTGCAGATAACTCTTTGGGGTATTGCCCCGATATATCGATGGACTTCTCAGCCATGACCCGCTCACCTTTACCGCTCACAGCCTCCGCAGGTTTGGTTCCGGCGCTTTTCACGTCTACGTCTTTTCCTCCGATATATTTTGTAAATCCTTCTGCTATCTGGCTTCTACATGAGTTACCCACGCACACGAAAAGTATCTTCTTTGCTATATAATCCCTCCGAAAATCAAGATTCTGCCCAATGGTTAGGTCTCCTCCATCACTGCCTCCTTGATATCGGAATTGCGCAGTAGTTTAGCAAGCAGGTTGATGAGATCGTTTTCCTTCCCACGAGCCACGAAATTGATCTTAAACATACCTTTCTCCCTTGTTACCTGGTACCGGCTGCATCCAAGGCCCGATATTTCCATGAGCCTTCTTATCCAGTGAACAATGGCGGCATTGGGTTTGGATATGACAACAAATTCTGAGTATTTGACACCATATTCGGAGATATAGGCTTCAGCCCTGGGAAGTATGAGGAGTATGAATAGTACTAATATCGATATTGCCAGTGCCAGGTAAAACAGGCCCAAACCCGCTGACATGCCGACGCCAGCCACAACCCAGATCGTGGCAGCCGAGGTGAGGCCCCGAACCGAACCTCTGGCCCTGATTATTGTGCCTGCACCCAGAAAGCCGATGCCTGTGATTATCGGGCCCATAATACGACCTGGGTCATCACTGTATATCCCGGCAACTTTGATACCGAAGATAACGAAAAGGCAGGAGCCTGTTGCAACGAGTATATTGGTTCTCAGTCCCGCAGGCTTATCCTTGAGCTCCCTTTCGAAGCCAATGATACCACCACACAGCAGGGCAATGAATATCTTGAAAATGTCCAAGAGCAGCTCACCGTTGACTGTAGGGTCATTCATAGGCCTCAACAATTGGTCTTTTCATTAATAGATCGGAGAGACACGTCTGAACTCCAGTCACTCC
>CP070726.1:746567-754672 GCA_020350865.1 Thermoplasmata archaeon | reverse complement strand
TCCCTTGTATTGGATGTTCACAGGTAAAGCCGCTCTTGTCTGGCATATGAATGTTGTCAAGAGCGTCAACCCTCAAATTTGCACATCCTAACTATGCCGGTCCCTGCAAATTTTCAGGAGAACTGCTAAATGTATGTACAGGATGATATTTAAGGGTTGTCGACCTATTTTCAAAAAACCGATGTTTGCCACTCAACTTACCAGCTGGATGCATGAGACATAGATGAATACGGGCTGCCCTTCGCCATCGAAAACCATTACCTGCTCAATCTCCACATAGTAGGCCCCCACAAGGTCCCAGGTGTCTGAATACTCGAGATAAAAGCGGACAAGGTGCACATCCTGGAAATTCAGTTGGAGGTCGGTAATAGAATCGTACACAACAAAATCCGTTCCGTTGAAAAAGGCCGCCATATCCTCGCCTTCCCTGCTTTCTATCCCCAGCATCCCTTGCGAGCCATTGGCCTCGAAGATGATTCTCTCACGTGAATAGATATCTCTCGCTGATGTGCAAGTTATCTTCAGCTCTTCGGTGTTGACAACCTTGGCCTTGTAGATGAAGGTGACATCGTGTCTGGCCTCCCCATCCCTCAATCTCTCGTACTCTCGATTGTAGTGCTCGACTACCTGGAAATCGATGTAGTTCGCCCACAGCTCGTCACCCCCGCCAACATATCTGTCAACCTCAAAAACCTCCCCGTAACTGAAATTCTCGGCGAGCTCGAGCAATTGGACTTCTTCCTCACCTTCGGCATTACGCTGAATATCGCGCTCGTAATGTCCGTACTGGGGTGCCATGAGATTGAATCCCCAGGCAGCGACCAACATGACGACCACTGCAATAGTCACAAAGCCGATCACCAAGGCAATGTCCTTCTTCACACCCCTGAAAGCGTTCATTCCGAACGTATTTCAATATGCAGCAATTATAATACCTTTTTTGGTACACTTTTTAGACAATTATCTTGATGATACCCTTTTATATCCCGAACCCCATGTTCGAGCATGCTCTGTCTCGGCATAGAGGGTACGGCCCACACCATCGGGGTGGGAATAGTCGATTCGGAATGCAACATCCTGGCCAACGAGCTGAAGATGTACCACCCCAAGAAGGGGGGCATTCACCCCAGGGAGGCCGCCAACCACCATGCGGATAACATTGTTTCTGTGTTGAGGGAGGCCATCTCAAAGGCAGGTGTGGAATACGGGGACATAGGGCTGGTGGCATTTTCACAGGGCCCGGGCCTGGGGCCATGTCTTCGTACGGCAGCCACATCTGCAAGGGCTCTCGCTTTGTCCCTGAACATCCCCATTATCGGGGTCAACCACTGCGTGGCCCATCTGGAGATAGGCAGCAAGACAGAGCACTGCAAGAATCCCGTCCTCCTCTATGTTTCGGGGGGCAACACACAGATCATAGCCTTTGCAAACGGCAAGTACAGGGTTTTCGGGGAAACCCTCGACATCGGCATCGGCAACATGCTGGACAAGTTCGGGAGGGAGCACGGCCTTGCCTTCCCATCGGGTGCTGAGATGGAGGAACTGGCCGGGGCAGGCAAGCACCTGCTCGAACTGCCCTATTCGGTGAAGGGTATGGATGTGTCATTTTCGGGGATGCTCACGGCAGCAAATATCCTGTATAAGAAGGGGAAGACCGTGGAGGATCTGTGCCACTCCATCCAGGAGACCGCCTTTGCCATGCTCACAGAGGTCACAGAGAGGGCCATGGCGCACACGGGCATCGAAGAGGTGCTCCTTGGAGGCGGGGTTGCGGCTAATAAGAGACTGCGCGATATGCTCGCTACCATGGCCGAAGCCAGGGGCGCTGCATTCGCTGTCCCCGCCAAAAAACTGTGCATAGACAACGGGGCCATGATAGCCTGGCTGGGCCTTGTCATGCATGAGGCCGGGGTGAGAATGGAGATTGCGGACACCGTGGTCAAGCAGAAGTTCAGGACAGATGAGGTGGATGTGAATTGGAGGTAATCTCGAAATGGAGCTGATCAAACGCGGTGCCGAGGCGGAAATCTACCTTTCGGAATGGCGGGGCAGAAAGGTCGCTCTGAAAAGACGCATCCCAAAGACATATCGTCACGAGGCAATCGACAGAAGGCTGAGGGAGGCGAGAACAAAGCTCGAGGCAAAGCTGATATCAGAGGCCAGAACTTTCGGGGTTTCCACTCCAATAATCTATGATGTGGACACGAAGGAGAGCCAGATTATGATGGAATATGTTGAGGGGGAGCGCGTGAAGGAGGCTCTTTACAAGACTGGTGTGGACGAGCAAAAAGAGCTGTGCAGGGCTATCGGGAAGTGCGTTGGAAAGCTCCATAAGAACAACCTCGTCCACGGCGACCTCACCACATCCAACATGATCCTGAGAGGCGGCCGAATATACTTTATTGACTTCAGTCTCGGCGGCAAGAGCAAGGAAATCGAGGCCAAGGGAGTGGACCTCCATCTGCTTATGGAAGCCTTCGAGAGCACGCACTCGGAGATCCTGGGTATGTTCGGCCATGTCCTTGACGGCTATCGGCAGGAATACGAAGATGCCGATAATGTGATAAATAAAGTGAAGGACATCGAAAAGAGGGGAAGGTATACATAGGAAAGAATAATACATACTCTCATCCATAATGAACCGAGAACTTGATTTAGCGCCGACGAGTTGAATAAAATGAAAGAGATATCGTTCGCCACCACAAACAAAGGCAAGATGCTGGAGGCCGAGAAGCTGTTATCCCAATTGGGCTACCAGGTCCGGCAGCTGAAAATATCGTACCCCGAGATACAGGCATCGAGCCTCCAGGAGGTGGCGACCTTCGGAATACACTGGATATACAGTGAGGCGGAGGTGGTCGGGGCGGTAATGCTGGAGGATGCAGGTCTATTCATCCATGCATTAAATGACTTTCCAGGCCCCTTTTCCAAGTTCATATTCGAGACGATCGGTCTCGAGGGCACCCTGAAACTCATGGAGGGTAAGAAGGACAGGAGCGCGCATTTCGAATCATGCTTCGCCTATGCCGAGAAGGGCTCAGAGCCCAAGGTTTTCAAGGGAAGGGTGGACGGGACGCTGGCCTCCGAGCCGAGAGGGGAGCACGGCTTCGGCTACGACCCGATCTTTGTGGCCGAGGGGGAGACGAAAACCTTTGCAGAGATGGAGATCGAGGAAAAGAACAAACATTCCCACAGGGCCCGAGCACTCCAGAAACTGGTCGAGCACCTGGGCAAAAGATAAGAAGGGGAAGGAATTATTGGGCGAACTGCCCGGGTAGCCCCTCAGCTAATAAATTACACAAATTGAATGGAATACCAATGTAATTTATAGTTAGCCCCGTGGCCAACAAATTGCGTAAGCAGGTTGAAGTGCCAAAGCAATTTGTGGTAAGGGGCTATTCAGATGTAATCATAGTATATACATGGCCCCGTGGTGTAGGTGGACAATCATCTCGGCCTTTGGAGCCGAATACGGAGGTTCGAATCCTCCCGGGGATATCCTCTTATTTCGTTTTTTTGGGATTATATTTTACCTTAATGTAGGCTAAACTGCCCGCATTGTATAATGTTGTTAAGACTAATGCCCTTTCCGTGCCAACTGCCTGCACAATCGTTATATATGTTCGTTTACAATATCTTATTAGGAACATTATATGGAGGTGACCGTTAAAAAAGAATAGCAGATTGAGAAAATGTGTAGTCCGGGAAGGGGAATTGATGACAGGTTCACCATATATGGAAAATCCGTATATAACCGATACTGTCTTGTTATTGCTTTTCGGACCGTTGATATTGGGTATAATAATTTTCCCATCAAATCTGATTCTTGTGAGCATACTTGTTATCATATGGGTGTGGGATGTAATATTCGTCTTTTATTCAATGTTTTGTTTACATGCAAAGATTGTTATTGATGATGGGAAATCCAACGTATTTCCATTCAATAACTGGGTAGCAACGCCCACCGACATCAAAGAGAGCACAATTGTCGAGGGTGCACCACTTTTAGTAATTTCGGTATTGACTGCGGTCTGGATCACGATACATCCGTTGATGTCCATAATACTGGTTCTAATGTTTGTATGCATATCATTCATTTATGAAACGATTTTTCCGATTGAAGATGAGCAGGGAAACGCAATCAGGTTCGATAGTCTAAGAATCAACATCTTGATTGTTTTGGACTTCGCTTTCTTGCCGGTGATCATTGCATCCGCTTATTACGCCACCGATACAGTATTCATGTGGCCGTTGATTGGCCTGTGGTTTGTTGCGATTCTGACGCATTTCAATTCGATAAGGAGAGAGAAGGTTCCACCCAAGAGGAAACGACAGGGAAAGGCCGAGACAGTGAGACTATGAAACCGTATGTTTTTAATGTCGTTGTGTCTAAGAAAGATAAATTAAGGTCATAGGTGTATACGTGTTTTGTGCTGGGGAAGAAAAAGGATAACGTGATAAAATGCCAGAGGAAAAAGAGGACTTCATGACTACAGAAGACTGGATAAAGAAACTGAAACACCAGGCCGAGGACAGCAGGGAATACAGGCATAAACTGTACGAGAAGGTGGACCTCAAAAGCAGGAAAAATATACTGGATGTGGGCTGCGGGACGGGAGCCGTGACGTTGGATATCGCTCAATTGTCCGGAGGGGAGGTCATAGGCATCGATATCGATCCCGAGAAACTGGAGGAGGCCAGGAGAGCCCTGGCCGATATTCCCAATGTCAAGCTGATGGAAGGGGACGTTGTGGACCTTCCTTTCGAGGACGAGATCTTTGACCTTGTGGTCTTCAACATCGTCTTGATGCACGTGAAGGAGCAGCAGAGGGCTGTCGACGAAATGGCCAGGGTGACCCAGAAGGGCGGTTATGTCCTGGGCTCTTTGGAGCCCGACTACGCATCCAAGATAGACTACCCTGAGGATCCTGCGACCCCCCTCATCCTCAACAGCATAGAAGACAGGGGCTCGGACATTTATGCAGGCCGGAAACTGAAAACCCTGTTCAACCGCGCGGGACTGGAAACCCAAATCGGGATGGACACGGAATCCGATTTCCTGCTCGTCAGGGACAATAAAAAATATCTGGACATGTATCTAAAGGACTTCTGGATGTTCGAAAAGCTCTTCAAAAAGGACGGGTGGACAGATGAAGAGATAGAGAGTTACAAATCGGAGGAGATCGAGAGGATCAACAAGGGCCTGTCCTTCCATTTCATACCGAGTTTCTATGCCATTGGGAGGAAACTGTCAGATTGACAATCATAATTCAGAATTAACAATTCCGACGGGGAAATGGAATATTTATTGTTATACATAGAGCTTGGGGGATGTCGAAGGTAAACGATTTAGGTATCGATATGAAAGTTGTAAGTCATTTTTCCATCGATACAAATATCGTAATACGGTGATTATATGGAAACCGTATCAATTTCTTCCAAGTATCATGATTATCTAATATCTCAATAATATTTTTCACCTACATGTATAGCAAGATGGTTTATAGACCAATTCAAAATATTAGAAGATGAAGTTATTGAAGAAATTTAATGTTAGGAGGTCCCGATTACGAAAATTAAAGGTTATCAGCATGCAAATCATCGAAAATCGAAATGGTGGATGATAGGAAAGATCTTGCTGATCATCGCATTACTGATTGCATGTTATATTGTAATTTTTGGCACTATACTTGAAGATGACTGGGATTATGTCGCACTGGAACAAGAAAAAATCAGGGACGGGTGGCTGATTAAGATAACTGCATCTCATAGGGCCTGGGAGGAGGGTGACAGCGGCTTTTCCCTACATGTGTTTTATCATCTCACCAACGAAACCAGGGGCCATATTAGAGATATAGATGGCAGGTTCAATAAAAATGGGACGATCATATTCTTTGACATTGACGATAATAACTTACTGAATAAGGGCGATATCTTTTTTATTAGGGGCAATTCAGACAGTCACATCAAGCCAGGTTATAGATTTTCATTATCGGTTGGGATTGATAGTACGATTATATTGAAATGATGGGGATGAAATTGTCCATAAGTGACAATTGTTCTCATTCAATAGATGTTTTCAAAGTAATAGAAAGATTGCGGTGGTGAGAAATCCGAATTTAATTCCCAGGGATCAATAGGGGTATCGAATTCTTCTACAGATTCAATTTGGATAGCAAATCCCTTTTTGCCTTCGATAAAATAATTGAAAAATTCTTCATGGCTCAACCCGGATAGTTTGTGGAACCTATCCCAGAGTCTATCTGGATAATCTTCAACAATATCGCCTATTAAAAATGACCCGCCTATCTTTTTAACGGGTGCGGTTGAGTAAATATATGCTCTTTTTATATTTCTATTTCGAAAAATGGTTTTGCGAAACTCATAACGCTTTTTTCCACTCATTATTGATTCGACATATCTGGGTTTAATTGACAGTAAAAGGTTCATCTATCTCCATGGTGTATTAGTGACGTTCTTTAAATATTCAACCCGGCACGCGACTCAAGAACATCAAGAGGTGCATTTCAAGTGAGGTTTTAAGAAGATACCAATATCGAATATCTGTTAAATAACGGGGCTTGAGAGGGATAAAATTACTAAAAGGTATAAATAATAGATAATAGCTATATCTGAATGAATAAGGGTGATTTCATTGGTGATGAGGACACTAGAGGTCAAGGAAATCGCGTATAAGGTCGATAAAGATAAAATCGAATCGATAATTTCAAGGTTAAGGGAGCTTTACGGTAATTCACTGGAGATAGCGGCGGAAGGTAACGAGATTAAGGTACGCGGCGATTTGCACAACTACAAGAAAAGGGAAAGAATTCTGTGGATTTTGAGCGGTGGAAAGCATGGGTCGGATGTACAGGCCGGTTGAAGTGCATTTCCAAGAGAAAAAAGTAGTGTCTGTTGCCATTGTCGATACTGGAGCAGATGAGACAGTTATAAGTCAGCGCTTGGCGGATAAGATCGATGCAGAGCTGTACGGGACATTTCGGGCAGTATGTGCATCGGATACGGTGTTGGAAGGGAGATATGCAGATATCGAGATCATCGATCTGTGGAGCGAGAAGAAGGCCATAATGGTGGTGGGTGTATCCGATATCCCGTTCGATACGGACGATATTGACGATGAGGGTGTCGATATCATCCTGGGAACCGATTTCATACAAAAGACGGCTTTAGAAATTATTCCTTAGTATCAAGTAATAATATTTCTATGCCTCAACTCCCACCCAGTAAAATGTTCATAAGTCTCCTTAGTATATAGGGGATATCGTTTATATCTCCAATGGCAACTCATCTGAGAGTAAGATTCGGAAACGTCTGCCAGCCATCATCCTCGAAAGTCGCATTACCCCATTGACTTGGCCCAATGCCATGCCAATGCATTAATTTATGTCCATATATATTATAACGTATTCCTCCTGTTGTAATGAACGATGAAAAAGCCACTTGCAAGGTATTTTCCGCTGAAATATTATTTAAAAATATTACAAAATCATCCTCTTTGATGGAATAAATCTTATTTTCTTTATTTCTATTAAAACTAAAAAGACCGTCAATAATAATTGGACCTTTTCCGCTTATATTTAGGGTTGTTCCATATTGGGTGTTTATCAGTTCGAAAGCTCCATCCATTTGGAACTCTCGAATTACCATTCCTAGTGGGTCCTCAGCGATATAAAAGGGAAAATGGACATAATACTCGCCTGTAAAAGAAGGTGTCAATTTTATATCGAATAGATAATTTGATTTTGTATCCTCAGTCCTAATGGGTATCATTACAGATGCAAGAAGGATAACAATAGGGATTATTATTCCATATAATATGATCTTCCATTTAGTCTCAAATTTAATTTTTGGAGGTGGGATGTAAAATCCATCCGGAACACTTTGCATGATTGATGTTTATCAAATGTAGAATATAAACTACTTCCGTATACATGTAGGTTACATTTAGATGGATTCACCAACCCTCGGTTATTTGGCTTACCGTGGTAACCACTGTCCTTGGTAGTTATTCCCTTCAGGTTATAAAATAACGGAGTTAAGTGAACCTCGCTCTGGTGTATTCCTAAGGCCTATTGGTTGGAATT
>CP070726.1:739003-746467 GCA_020350865.1 Thermoplasmata archaeon | reverse complement strand
CGGCCGCACGGCCCGCCGGACGGCATGAGTCGTCCCCGCGGGGGCGGGAGTTCTGGGCCGCGCCGCGGGCCAGCGTGCCCGGGGCTGCCAGGGTCTGGGCCCTGGCCGAAACGGCCTCTTCCAGTTTTTCCTTGGGCACCACATGGTTCACGAGCCCTATTTCCTTGGCCTCGTGGGCATCGACCCTCTGGCCCGTGTAGATCATCTCCTTGGCCTTGGCTATCCCGACAATCCTTGACAGCCTCTGCGTGCCGCCCCATCCGGGGATGACGCCGATGTCGATTTCGGGCTGGGAAAAAATCGAATCCTCAGATGCAATCCTGATATCGCAGGCGCAGGCGAACTCCACTCCACCACCCAGAACATAACCGTTGACGCCGATGATCACGGGCTGGGGCAGGGTCTCCAGCTTTCTTGCGATCTTGTGGCCGAGCTGGGACCAGCTCTTCCCCTCCGCAGGGCCCATCAGGACCATCTGCTTGATGTCAGCCCCTGCAGTAAAAGCTTTTTCACAGGCAGAGAGCAGCACCACCACCTTCACTTCCCCATCCCGGCTCACATCATCCAGGATATTGAAAAACTCGTTCAAGGTGTCCTCGTTGAAGACATTGAGGGCCTTGGGTCTGTTCAGGGTGATTGTGCAGATGCCGTCCTCTTTGGTGATTAAAAAATTTCCTGGTTCTTCGTCCATGTGAGTCCCGTCTGCGGATAATGCTGTCATGGGTTTTATTTATTCCTCTTTTTCTTGGGCTTCTTCGAGCGCGAGACCTTTTCAGTTGATTCTTTCACAACGGATCTTTTCGCAAGCCAGCCGGCAACCTGGGGCCAGAGCTTGGCGTGGGATGCAGAGGAAACGGATAGGCCGATATGGCCCGTGGGAAACATGATCATGTACTTGTCACTGCTGGGAACGAGGTCATTGAAGGACATGCTGGACTCGGGTGGGACCAGATGGTCGTACTGTGCCACAAGGCTCAAAAGCGGCATCTTGATGTTCTTCAGGTTCACACGATGGCCGTTGATGGTGAGCTTGGATTTCACGAGCAGGTTTTCCTGGTAGCATTTCTTGATGAACTCCCTGTAGGCCTCACCAGCAAGGGGGATGCCGTCGTTGATCCACTTCTCCATTCGAAAGAACATCTTCACAAAGTCCTCGTTGTCCACCTTCTCTATGAACTTGAGGTACTTCGTGTACAGGTTGTTCACGGGGTCCAAGAGCAGGAACCCGAAGTTGAGAAACTCTCCGGGTACGTTGCCCACGGTGTCAACGAGCTTGTCAGGGTGGAAGTAGTCTTTATTCGACCACTGTTTGAGCAGTCCCTGGTCCGCCTCGAAATCCAGGGGCGCTGCCATGAGCACGAAGTTTCTAACCTTCTCTGGATGTAATGCCACATACATCACGGCCAGGGTGCCGCCCATGCAGTACCCCAGAACAGAAATGGTGTCCAGGTCATGGCGGGTTCTAATGAAGTCCACCACATCATCAATGTACCAATTAACATAGTCGTCCAGTGTAAGGTACCTGTCCCCCGGGGTGGGTGACCCCCAGTCAATGAGATACACGTCAAAACCCTCGGAAAGCAGCCTCCTAATAACGCTTCTGTCCGGTTGCAAATCAAGTATGTAGGGCTTGTTGATCAGGGCATATACGACAAGCAGGGGCACGGGATGCTGCTTCTGGGTCAAAGGTAGATAGTGTAAAAGCCTCATCTTGCCGTCCTGGTACACCACCTCGTGGGGCGTGGTCCCCACCTTGATTTCGGGGGGGTTCATGAGCAGCTCTGCTGCCTTTGCGGTCCTTCTCTGAAGGTCTGTAGGTCCGTTTGTACCATCATGAATATGTCCGGTCATGCGTCTCACCCGGTTATTTAAGAACGCCCTTCAATTCTTCTTGCCGCCGTTCATCTTGTTTATAGTCCGTACGATCTGGCTGATCTTCTTGTCCAGGTCATGGAGCTTGGAGTAGATCTCGTTGATGTTCTCCTTTGTGGGCATGCCCATGGAAGAGAGGTAATTGCCTACGAGCTTATCCGACGCTGAAATCGCATCCAGGTTCGCATCCAATGTTTGACCGTCCATGGCGGCGAAGGCCGGGCTTTTCATGACATTGGCAACCATCTTGGAGTAGGCGTTGACCCACAGGTCATTCCATTCCTTGCTCCAGATCTCGAATTCCCTGTCCGATAGGGTCGGGGGCGGGAATTTCTCCTTTGACCGCTCCCACACCTCCAGCCAGAAGGAATCGATGCCGGATGCGGGACCTTTCTCCCCTGCGTCCTTGATGCCGAAGGCGTCCATCCACAGCTCGTACAGCTCCTTTTGGTTCTTGAGGTTCTCGCTCACAACCTCCGAGAGATGCTCGCTCATCTTCCCTGAATACTGGGTCCAGAGGTCGTACAGCTCGTTGTACGAGCCATTGTCCTGCCTGGACATATCCAGGAATCTCTCGCCCAACTTGCTCGAATACTGTGCCCATACGTTCTGCATTTCCTCGAAGGTACCCGTCTCACCCGACGGGAACTCGGCCATATGCTCGGTCATCTTCTGGGTGTATTCGCCCCATATCTTGTAAAGTTCCTTGTATTCGTTGGCACTTTCCTTGGCCATGTCGTTGACCCTGTCGCCGATGTCCTTTGAATATTCCATCCAGGAGATATATATATCCTCTTTCTCCTTGGATTGTTTCTTCTTTGCTTTTGCCATATCCACTACCCCTTATTTCTCTCGCGTTCGATTCAAATAAGACTCAAAGAAATAAAGAGGAGAAAGGAGAAGCCCTACTGGGAAACCTTCTCTTCGAGCTCTGTAATCTTTCTCCTCAGTTCTTTTACTTCCTCCGCCAGGTTCTGGGCCCTTATGTAGGGGAATATCATCAGGTTCCTCTGGAAGGACGCCGTCCTGTCGAAGTACATCTTGTATAGAGTCTCGTAGTCGGTACCGAAGTCCTTCATGACCTCTGAGAACCGCCTGCCTATCTCCTTTGTCTCGTTGATCCATGTGGTGTACACATTCTCGTAGTTCTCGTTGTATCCGTCGATGAACCCCAGCATGGTCTCACCGAACTTGTCTGAGAGGTTGTTCCATGCAGTGTACACCTCTGAGACCTGGGACTCCGCCTCTGTGGTCATGGTGCTCATGAGCTCGCCGACCTTGTCCGAGAAATCGTTCCACATGTCGTATATCCTGGAGTTCTCCGTCTGGTTCGTCGACATGAGCCTTGTTATCTGGTCGTTCATGTCGTTGGAGAAATCGAAAAGGGCTGTGTAAAGCTCCGATACGGCCTGTGTTTCCGGTCCGTTGTTGTTGATGATGTTGTCCACCACTTTCGTTGAATAGTCCCTGTATCTCTGGGTCAGGTTTTCCACGTTGTTCCTGTTCTCATCCACCAGCTTTGTCAGTCTTGTACCCATCTTGTTGGAGTAGTTCTTCCACACATTGAACAGCTCCTTGTACTCGGGACTGTCCTCGGTCATGGTTGTCTTGATTTTCAGGGCCATGCTCTTGGAAAAATCGTTCCACCCGGAATACAGCTTCTCGTACTGGAACTTGTTTTCCTCCAGAACATCCACAATCTGGTTCTCCAGCTGCCTTGAGTAGTCCACCCAGGAATCGAATGGACCCTGACCGTGCTTTGTTTTGGGTGTATGCGCTGTTCGCTTTGTCTTGTGGGTTGTTCCCCTTTTGGCTTTGCTCTTACTTTTCTTCATTTCTCATTCCTCCGTTCTTTTTCTTATCATTAATTGACATTGATTAAAGATACATGCCCCCGTTTATGTTCAGCACATGGCCCGTGATATAGGAGGCGTCGTCCGAGGCCAGGTACACAACGGCCCGTGCCACCTCCTCTGGTCTTCCGAACCTGCCCAGGGGCACCTGGGCCAATATCCTCTCCTTTACCTTGTCCGGGATGCCCTTCACCATGTCGGTTTCGATGAAGCCCGGGGCAATGGCATTCACCGTCACATGGCTCCTCGCCATCTCCCTGGCCAGTGACTTTGTCATGCCTATGATGCCCGCCTTGGAGGCTGCATAGTTCACCTGCCCGATGTTGCCCATCTGGCCGACAATGGATGTGATGTTGATGATCCTGCCGCATCTCGATTCTATTATCCTGTCGATGAACGTGTTCGTGCAGTTGAAAACCCCAGTGAGGTTCACGGAGATGACCTTGTTCCACATCTCCTCGTCCATCTTGACGAAGAGCTTGTCCACGTTGATGCCAGCGTTGTTGACAAGGATATCTATGCCACCGAAGTACTTGGTAAGGCAGCGCTTCATCTCCTTTACACTGTCTATGCTGCTCACATCGGCAGGATATATCCAGGTATCGATTCCCATCCCTTCCAGCCACCGTGCCACCTCCTCCGCCTCAAGTTCGCTTGAGCGGTAGTTGATGGCCACATCCGCCCCTTCCCGTGCCAAGGCCAGGGCTATTTCCCTTCCTATGCCCTTCGAGGCCCCAGTGACCAGGGCTTTTCTGCCCGCGAGCCTGGTCCCGGTGCTGAGAGTCAAGTTCCCAATTCCCACCCCAACCCTTTCCTTGCTTTTTACTTCGTTTATTATATTGTTCACCATATCCTCCCCCTTATAGGTCTATCCAACACTTAGAGGGTTTAAGAAAAAAGCTTTGACTGTGTATAAGCTACTTGTGGTATGATTATCTGATTTGATAATTATAGGTTGCAAGGAATATTTGCGGGAGCCAAAATTATCGGTTTGTGCATTGAACTGCGAAAGTGATTTAAATACTTCATGCCGCCTACCGTCGTAGGGAAGCGAAGCAGTACACTTTGTATCTGCAAACGCAGCAGGATTCGTTTTCATATTTTCCTCACCATATTTTTCGTAGGTTTGAAGGGAGGTGTAACTTCTTTCAAGTATTTATCCTTTTCGTAAAAATCAAAATATTCTCTATTTTCTTTATCTTTACTAAACAATATTGCTAAAACAGCAAGTAAAACACAGTGAAATGGGAGATTTTTTTCGGAACCAAAAATATAAATATACCATATGGTATAATGAATATCGGGCCCAAAACATGTTATCTCACCGTGTTGTCCGAAAAATAAACGACCCAAAAAACAGCATCTATTTTTGTATGATTAACGACGTGCCCTTGGAAAATAGTGTATGGATGGTGCAAGCATGACAGCCAGGGAATTGGACAAAATCGACCTAAAATTGATTACGATGTTGCAGAACAATGCCCGCATGAGTGTGGCCGAGATGGCCCGTGAGATCGGTAAGCTCACAGAGAACGCCATCAGGTACAGGATCGGCAGGCTGGAATCTGAGGGCTATATCCTGGAATACACGGCACGCCTCGATCCACAGATGTTTGGAAAGAACATCACGGCCTTCTTCAACCTCAATGTTTTGCCAGAAAACATCGACTCAGCAGTGGATTACCTGAAAAAAATCGATTATCTCACCGATGTCTTCATAACCACAGGACGTTACACCATCACTGCCATCGGTTTTTTCGAAGACAGAGGTGAGATCACAAGATTCATAACAGATAATCTGAAGAGGATAAGGATGATCGACTTCGATGTGATTACCGTGCTGCATAAGGTGAAGTACGAACCGTTCAGGATCTGAGTTGATGGTTTTGCGCCTTTAGTTTATTCCTTAGACCCCTTCCTCTTCCCTTTTGAATTCCTCTTCGGGTTCTTCTTCCGCCACTTCCTCGAATTCCTCTCCAGGTTCTTCTTCCATTTCTTCGAATTCCTCTTCGGGTTCCTCTTCCACTTCCTCGAATTCCTCCCCTGTTTCTTCTTCGAACGTCTCCACGGGTTCTTCCTCTTCCACCGCTTCGAAGCTCTCTAATGGTTCCTCTTCAGGGATTGATGTCTCAGGATACCTTCTCTCTCCAGGTAGAACTTCAGCACCAGCTCCTTTTTCACCCTTTCTCCCGGTTAGCAACAGAAGGAGGTTGACAATCAACAGAATGAGCACGATTACGAGCAGAATCTCGGTAATGCCGAAGCCCTCCTCTTCCTCCTTTATTTCCGTTGGAATCTCCTCTATCTTGTTCTCCAGCTGCTGGTTTCCGTACGACAAATCGGTATCCAAATCATCCAATTTTGACAGGATCTCCCCCAGTTTGGCCAAGTCGTCTAGAGTGCTGTTGATGTGGGAAAGCTCTCTGTTCACATCATCTTGGAAGTTTTGAACGGATTGCTCTATGTCGGCCACATCCTGGGCCATGGTGCTGTCGATTACGGAAAGGTTGCCTTCCAGTTCCGAGAGGGCATTCATGATGTCCGAGATGTCCATGGTACCGATGCTGCCGATCAAATCCGCAAGGGTAGTCAGGTTGTCCTTCACCTCGGCATCATGGGATACGATGTCTGCATCCAGATCCTGAAGATCGCCCAAAACACCTGTCAGGTTCTCCAAAAGTTGTGTCCTCGTCATGTCGTGCTGGTTTTGCACCAGGCTGTTCAGGGTATTTAGCACCGTATTTATATCCGAATCATGGGCGGTCATGTTCGCATCAAGCGTCTCAATTAAGGCGATTGAATCGTTTATCCTGTCCATTATTTCCCCGATGGAAAGGCTAGGGGCACCTGAAATCGTGTCGTTCAGGGTATTGATGGTATCGTTTAAAGTGTCGTGCTGGACGCTCAGGTTCTGCTCCAACTGCGCAAGCGATTTGAACACCTCCATCAGATCTGCAAGGATATCGTTGTAGAAGCTGGTGGTCATGGATTCCAGGTTCGCCAGCTGTGTCTGCAGCGTGCTGTTCGTTGCATTGATGTTGTCGTCTATTGCGGCCAGCACCCCCTCCAGCCAGGTCTTGAGCGTGTCATCACCGGCTGTCACATTCTCCAAGATGCTCGCAAGCTGGGCAGACAGCGATGTGTTCATCGTTGCCAACTCATTGAGGATGTTCGTATCGACCGTCTGGAGTTGGTTCAATATTTCGGTTGCATTATCGATCAATTGATCCCGTGTGAGGTTGTTTTCGTTCTTTATTAGACTGTCCAATGCGGTCAGTAAATTCTTTATTTCGGCATCATGAGCCGTCATGTTTCCGTCGAGGCTCTGGAGCAAAGCAAGGGAGTCATTCAAGCCATCCAAAATCTCGCTCCTCGTTAATGCATGTTGGTTGTTCACAAGGTCCGAAAGTAAGTTCACAGTTCCATTTACTGTATCATGCTGGGCAGTGAGATTTGCCTCGAGCATTGTCAGACTGGCCATCATCTCTGCTATATCGTTCGTGATATCTGTCAATAGATTCTGGATTTCATTGTACAGGGATTGGTTCATGCCCGCAAGATAATCCATGATATTGGTGTCGTTGAATTCTGTCATGTTATCAAGAATCGTGCTCTCGAGCTGGGAGATGGTGTCCATGATGGAGCCGTTCACACCCTCGAGATGGGCGGAGAGGTTGGAAAAATGTGCCGGAAGGGTTAGATTCAGATAATTTATGCTGTTCTGCAAATCGCTCAGGTT
>CP070726.1:735631-738903 GCA_020350865.1 Thermoplasmata archaeon | reverse complement strand
GGTTTAGGCTCTATGGCGGGTCAATCACATCCATGGTGTCGGTCCCTGCAAATGCCGTGCCGCCGTAGAGTTGCCCGGTCACAGTCAATATTATGTCGTCTCCAGGACTGAGTTTGTCCTGCAGATCGGACCTGTCGAACTTCACGTTCAGGGACTGACCGGTCAACACGGGGTTTTCAGCGGGGATATCTGTTTCCAAGAATACGGTGTCCGGGTCTATGTCCGCCTCATCGTACGGTTCCGGCAGCTCAATTATGCACTCCACCCATTTGCCCTGGCTGTTCAGGTTCAGTGTCTCCGGATGGATTTCGATGTCTGCTGTCAGTTCCGGTTCTTCCTCGGTGATCACGAACGCCAGGTCGATGGACGTGTTGTCAAGCGGGTCCCTCACCTCGTACCACTGATTATAATACCAGAATACCGCGTCATCCCCGAATTGGTCGCTGCCCGACTCCTTCCAGCCAACAAACGGAAGCGTCCAGAAATCGATTTCCAGCCAGTAGATAGTGCCTTCCTCCTGAATGAACGGATCCTCGATGTCCACTATATTGATCTGCTGCCAGAGGAAATGGTCGGTTAGATTGAACTCGCCCGATGAGGGATCGTACCACCCCTGCCAGTTATCAGGCATATCCCTGATAATATACTGACCCGGGTAGTAATCGCGCTGCCACAAAAAGTCGTTGGCCGGCATGCTGTAGGAGGTATTGGATAAATTCGCGGGAATATCCGAATGGATGCGCACTGTGAAGACAGGGATGGGCTGGACCAGGTTGCCTGCCCAGGAGATCCAGAAGTGGATATCCTCCACAGGTCCGGTTTCCGTACACAACCAGTCATCAGCCAGGCGTGACATGGCGAACTCCACGTCCCAGCCGCCGTCTTTCGGAAGCTGGGGATAGTGCATCTTGTGGCCGTCTCCCTCCTCCCAGTCCGCCGGAATCGGGGTCACCAGAGCCGTTGCGGTGGCAATCAACAGCACGCAAACCAGAATCCCAACAATCCTCTTTCTCATTCTCTATTCACCCCCTCCCTTTCCCAGGGTCTATTGGTACTTGTGGGTAAGAAAGATTCCTAACTTCCTCCCTCCTATCATGGCGCCCCACCTCGGCGCTTTCCTTCGTAAAGAGCAATACTATTGTTCTACGGAAGCACGCGATATCGGTTCATTGTCAGCATGGCAATCGATTCGCTGCTCTTCCTCTTTTCCTTTGCTCCCCCTATTGCTATACAGTAACACGGCTACCGCATTCAAAGTATTTAGATTTTGCCCAATTTAGGCCAAACAATCAAAAATTTTATTACCTCAGAGCAACTTATAATACTGACCCTTGGAGCGATATTGATGAGATTCCTATCCATCATGGTGTCATTTAGCCTCATGTCCCTGGCATTCAACTTCATCTGTATTCCAACCGTTACATCCCCAGCACCCACCCCGTGGGACACGGAGCAGGCAGGTTTCACCAATGTGACGTACGATGCGGGCCTTGTGAACGTTGGCGGCCAGTTCCTGGCCTGGGGCGACTACAACAACGACGGTTACCAGGACCTTCTGGTGAACGGCCGCAGACTGTTTCGGAACTCTGGCCCTCCGAGCTGGAGTTTTTCTGAGGTCACAGGCCAGGTGGGACTCTCGGGCGGAAACTACGGCACATGGGCAGACTGGAACAACGACGGCTACCTCGACATCTATGTTGCGGGCTCGGATACCCTCTACAGGAACAACGGCCCTCCCATCTACCATTTCACGGATGTCACGACGCAGGCAGGCATCATGCGGGAGAGCCATTCCACGGGCTGCGGCTGGGGCGACTACGACAACGACGGCGATGTAGACCTCTTCAAAATCATGGGGGAGGACTCGAGCAGCGGCGATTATGTATGGTTCCCCAACTCCTTCTGGCGAAACGAAGGGGACGGCACGTTCACCAATGTCACGGTGGAGGCGGGGGTGGACGAGTCCTCGGACCCGAAGTACTCCAGGGGCGTTTCATGGGCGGACTACAACGATGACGGCTGGCAGGACATATACATATCGAACTACAGGCAGCTGCCAAACTACCTGTACGAGAACAACGGGGACGGCACCTTCACCGAAGTTGCGGCACAGAAGAATGTGGCTGATGGCCCGCCATATGACCCCGGAAACCTTGACCCCTACAACAGACCGGGCCACGGCGTGGGCTCCGTGTGGGGTGACTACGACGGCGACGGGTACCTCGATCTCTGGGTCACGAACCTCAACCACAAGGACTTCAGGACATCGGACGATTCCCTGCTCTACCACAACGACGGCCCGCCAAGCTACTCGTTCACCAATATGCGTGGCTTCTCGGGCATCAGGATCAAACCCTACATCATCCCGGGGGAGGGGGATGAGCTGTTCGTGGGCTGTGCCTGGGGTGACTTTGACAACGACGGCGATTTAGACCTCTTTCTTCCCCAGATATACGACATCGACTATGCCTATTCCTTCCTCTACATGAACAACTGCGACGGCACTTTCACCGATATCACCGAGGAGGCTGGAGTGCGCGTATGGGACACATACGCGGGGTGCTGGTGTGACTACGACAACGACGGCGATTTGGACCTCCTCACCTCGGGCAGGGACTCGGGGGGCAACGGCGATCCCCACTTCGTGCATCTCTTCAGAAACGACGGCCTTTCCGGGAGCTGGCTTCATTTGGACCTCCAGGGGGACGGTGTGTTCACCAATTCTGCGGCCATCGGTGCCAGGGTCACGGTGACCGCACCAGGCGGTGTGAGCATTATCCGGGAGGTGGAGGGCGGCATGGGACCCCACGGCATGCAGAACTCCCTTATCTTGGAGTACGGATTCGGTACGTACTTCCAAACCGTGGATATCGAGGTGCGATGGCCGGGCGGCAGCACCCAGTTCATCGAGAACGTTTCACTGAACCAACTGCTTCATGTCTCGGAGCAGCAAAGCCACATCAAGATCACAGAGGTTAGCCTCTCCGATCCCAATCCCATCACCGGTGAGCTTATAAGGATCACCGCCACAGTCAAGAACGCGGGCACCGCCACAATCGATGCCGCGGAGGTCAGATTCTACCAGGATGAAATCGATGCCGCAAACCAGATACAGCCCACAACCGTGCTGTTCAACCTATCTCCGGACGAGGAGGATACCGCCTACGTGGACTGGGACACCACAGGGATTTCGGATGCCCATACAATCTACGTCAAGGCCGAGACGCAGGAGCCCTCCCCTCCGGGCTCCAGCATATCCAGCAAGTCAGTGT
>CP070726.1:732387-735531 GCA_020350865.1 Thermoplasmata archaeon | reverse complement strand
TTTTGGAGAGGGCAACACGCACAACGTTGAAATGAAACTGGGCGAGGGCTACGAAGTGAAATTCGCAAGCCAGACAAACTACACGTTCTGCGGTATGCCCGGTGCAATGATCTCGTACGATGACGATACCGGATTTGCGGGATTCGATCCCTTCAACGATGCAAGGAACCTCTCGGTTTCGATTGAGCATGATGGAAATGTGATTCTGAACTGGGAGGAACCTGCAGGTATGGGCCTAGGAGATTGGTACGAGGTTTATTATTCGAATACGAGGGATGGTTTCTTCGGAACTCCCGGCGTTCACCATGACCTTGCCTGCCCTGCTGTCAGTTACGGGACCAACACCACGACCATCGCAGACCTCGGGGCCAATGCTCCTGGTTCAAGGCTGTATTTCATGGTTGTTCCCTTCAATGCAAGCGGGGTCAGGGGGTCCAGTACATACAGCATCGGGATTTGGACGGAGGAATATCTTGCTGAATATGATACATTTGCTATACCGCTCAAAATGAGTGATAATTATACGGCGGATTGGTACTGCGATAATATTCCCGACTCAGTGGGTATAAACTACTATGACACAAGTGTGCAGCGCTGGGGATGGCACTCCACGAGGATGCCCGTGGGGGTGTACGATCCCCTGCTTGTGATGACTGAGGGGTATCAGGTATCAACCTCGGATGCAACGAAGTTCACTTTCATAGGGATTTAAGATCGGTATCTCTTTATGTGTAATCTTCGTTATCAAGAAGGTCTCAAAAGAGCAACTATACATTTATATATTCACAAGTAAATTTGGGTATTAAGGGCAAAGGAATGTGGTTAGTTAAGTAGGGTCATGGAAGTAGGGAGATGAAGAAAGTATCAACGATGGTGATTATCGGTCTATTTATATTTGGTATTTATTTAGGTTATTTGAGGTTGGAATCCAAAAACACGGCAGTTGCGGACTGGGAACCGGAAATAGAAATCAGCACAGACTCGGGAATGGAAACACAAGGGGGTCCTCGCGTCGCTGTAGATAACGGCATTGTCCATGCTGTTTGGGCCGATTACGAGGATGGAGATGGTGACATCTATTATAGACATAGCTTGGATGAGGGGGTGACATGGCAGCCTGAACAGGATATCAGCGCTGATGTGGGAACGGAAAACCAAGGGGCGATGTCGATAGCAGTTGAGGGTGACAAGGTGCATGTCGTTTGGCAGGAGACCCTCGACCCCATGGACCCCAATGAGGACGTAGATATCTATTACAGACACTTCGATGGATTATCATGGCAGCCGAAACAGGAGATAAGCATCGATGTTTTTGGGGACGAGCGACAGGAGCGACCCGAGATTGCGGTTGAGGGAGATGATGTTCATGTCATTTGGTTTGAAAATATGGGTTCCGGCGGTAATGATGTTGACGTGATCTACAGACACTTCAACGGTATCTTATGGCAACCATCCATAGAAATCGGAACAGATGTCGTTAAAAACGTGCACCAAGAGCAGCCCGATATTGCTGTGGAAAACGGTAGGGTGCATGCGGTCTGGTTTGATGCTCGTGACGGAGGTGGCGACAAAGATATCTACTACAGATACTTCGACGGTATGTCCTGGCAGCCTGAACAGGAGATCAGTGTTGACGTCGTTGGAACACCATCACAAAGTGTGCCCAGGATTACCGCGGAAAACGGTAAGGTCTATGTGATCTGGAGAGAAGGTGATGGGACTGTAGACGTAAAATACAGACACTTCAACGGGTTGGTTTGGGAGCCTGTGCAGGAGATTGGCGTGGATATCTCGGGAAATGAACATCAGATGCCCGGTGCAATCGCTGTGGAAAACGGCAGGGTCTATGTGGTTTATAGACACTGGGTCGACCCCACTAATTCGGATATTTACTACAGATATTTTAACGGTACAGATTGGCAACCGGTGGAAGTGGTCAGCACCGGTATCGAAGATCAACGAAATCCAGATATTGCCGTCAAGAACGGCATAGTCCATGTGGTTTGGCAGGAGGGAATTTGGAGTAACGAATATGATATATATTACAGGCGATTTGTCCCGCCAGCTCCAGACTTGAAGGTAACAAGCGGCGATATTGTTTTTAATCCAGATAGCCCTGTAGTGAACGGAACATCCGTGATAATCAATGCAACGATTCACAACATAGGAACATTAGATGCTAATGACATCAAGGTATCGTTCTACAACGGTGATCCTGCATTGGGAGGAACCCTGATAGGAGTCAATCAGACCATCCCTTTTTTGATGGCTGGCGAAAACTATATCGTGAACATGATCTGGTTGCCGCCAGCGGATGGAACCTACGAGATATATGTGGCTGTGGATTACCCCCCACCAGGTATGATAATGGAAACCAATGAGACAAATAATATCGCATCGAAAGCTCTCGAGATGTTCGCTCTTTTACCGCCCACGCTTCATATAAAAGCACTCGGAGACGATATTATCCTCAACTGGACTCAGCCCTGTACATCAGGGCTTTCTCACTACATCCTTTATCGCGCAACTTCACAGATTGACTTCGATTTTAATACCGTATGGGTGAACACATCAAGTGATCATGAATATGGCGAGTCAGGTCCCATACCTCTCAGAACCGTGTGGAACGATACCAACGCAGCATTTCCGGGTAATAAGACCAATTACAAGGAGCAGTATTATTATGTTATAAGGTCTGTGAACGTCCTTGGTGAGGTGAGCAGCACTAGCAGAACCGTGGGGAAATGGACGAAGACATTCCCACAAGGTGTATCCACCTTCTCGCTGCCTTTGGAACCGTTGGAGAACATGACGATAGATAATTGTCTAACTGACATGAACGCAGCATACATCAAATGGATGGATCAAACAACACATAACTGGATGAAACACGGAGAGGGTGGTTCAAACGACACGCAGATGAAGGTCGGTGAGGGTTACGAAGTGAAATTCGCAAGCCAGACCAACTACACGTTCTGCGGCATGCCCGGTGCGATGATCTCATACGATGACGATACCGGATTTTCGGGATTCGATCCTTATTCCGAGGCCAAAAACCTCACTGTTTCGGTGAAGCCTGATGGAAATGTGACTCTTACCTGGCAGAAGCCTGCAAGTATGGGCCCAGGAGATTGGTGCGAGGTA
>CP070726.1:726903-732287 GCA_020350865.1 Thermoplasmata archaeon | reverse complement strand
GTCAAACCATCCGAGTTGGGTCCAGATGAGGGTACCTCTATTTGGGGTGTTCAAATCTGGGTTCAGCAAGGGGGGTTAAGTCGTAACAAGGTATCCGTAGGGGAACCTGCGGATGGATCACCTCCTACGAAATCTAAACGCAGGAGAGGTTTTTTTACCTCTCCTGCAAAAAAGTTCGGTTATCTGGCACCAAAATTCGTCGAGTGTAATTTTGATTTTTTTTATTGGTACAAACCAACCTATGTTTCCAAATTTATTTATATTACGATATCCTTCCATATGATTGTGGTCCTATGGTAGAAAATACGAGCGAGGGGAAACAGGAAATTCCAAAACATGAATTCTCAGAGCAACAAAGGCAGGGAGGCATCGGGATAAAAGGTTCCCAGGAGTTCTATGCCCAACAACAGAACATTAACCCACCACCCGGTTATCAGGGCCCTTCTTATCAACAAGGCACTATTCCGCCTGGACCCTATTATCAGACAGGAAGATCACCGGGTTTTCCTTTGATACCGGTGAGCCCCTATTCAAGAGGTTTGGCATTCTCGGTGGTTTTAATGGCCATCGGGGCCGTGATTGAGAATATCTTCCGAAGAGATCTTTACCCACACCTTGAAAGTCCAAGTGCATTATATTATTTCGGGATGGTTATTTCTTATATAGGTGGAGTTATTGCATTTCTATTCGGGCTCGGCCTCTTTCTTATGCCCCCCAGACACGACCAGCCCACAGGCGGACCCTCCAATGCTCAATTTGGCATCGCCTTTGTTCTCGCTGCAATCATTTTGGGAATTGCTTTGCATTAAAAATAATCTCCTGAAGGAGAGGAATCGGGTTTTAACAACAACAATAAATATCTATAGTTATATGTTTGGTTGAATGTTGATCAGGAGCTTGGAATATCAACTCATTCGGAGTGAGAGGAAAGAGCCGTTTTTCATTGCCACGGGTTCCTCGAATGTGGCCCACAACATCATTGTGAAGATCAAAACCGACGAAGGCATGGGAATCGGCAGCGCCTGCCCCAATTCTGTGACCGGGGAGACTGCGGAGAGTATTGCAGGGGTTTTTAAAATCCTCTCCCAAGCCCTGATCGGAAAGGATGCCGGCGATATCGAATTGACAAATACCGAAATGGATGCCCTGATAAAGGGGAATCCCTCTGCAAAGGCAGGTATAGATATCGCCCTCTGGGATCTGAAGGGCAAGGTGGAAGGAGTGCCGGTCAGCGAACTCCTGGGGGGCGGGGGGAGACAGAGAATGCTCACTGACATGACCATCGGGATAATGGGGACAGAGGAAACAGTTGAGCATGCGCTTCTGCATATTAAGGAAGGGTTCAAGGCCCTGAAGGTGAAGATCGGCTTGGACAAGGAAAGAGACATCGAAACAATAAAATCTGTGAGGGAAGCTGTTGGGGAAGATATCATCGTCCGTGTGGATGCGAATCAAGGCTATGACGTTCGGAGCGCAATCGAGGTGATACGGGCCATCGAACCCTATGATATCGAGCAGATCGAGCAGCCTGTTGCCTGGGATGACCTGGAGGGCTTAAAAGAGGTAAAGGAGAGCTCTTCAATTCCCATAACCGCTGACGAGGCCGTGAAAACCAAGGAGGACGCCTTGAAAGTGGTGGAGAATAACTGCGCGGATAAAATCAACATCAAGCTCATGAAGTGCGGAGGCATCACAAAGGCCCTGGAGATAAACAAAATCGCCGGGCAGAACGGATTGGACACCATGATCGGGTGTATGAGCGAGAATGTGGTTTCGATTGCCGCAGGCCTGCATTTTGCACTCTCGCAGGAGAATGTGAAGTACGCTGATTTGGATTCGCATTTCGCTTTAATCGATGACAAAACAAGGGGAGGATGCATTTTCGAGGAGGGATTTTTAATCCCACTGGAAAGGCCGGGTTTGGGGGTGGATGTGGAAATCTAATGCACTAATAAACTCTTGTTATATCTTGTGCCCCCCAATCACCCCGGTTATAAAATAAATGGGTCAGATAGCCGCGTTTATGCGAGGAAGGGAGGAGATTGGGGACGTACTTAAATATTCTGATATTATAGTATAAATGTTATGGGCACATATTCAAAAGTGATTTTCTTGCCCCCCTTTTCAACCTTGCTCACATGCAGGGCACAAATAACGGCGGTGCAGGCCTTTCCTCTGAACTTTAACACAGTACCTGCATATCAGTTTGTTGCATTTTTCGCAGTTGAAGTACATCCTCAAGACAGGCGGTTTTACAGCAGGTCCCTCATAAACCGGGGAGAAAATTTCTGAACCGCATATCTCACATGGACCCACATAGGCTCGGCTCACTATCTTTTCCAAACAGCTCACCTTCGTATGATTTCCTCCACCGCCAAAACTAGCTTGCCGCAGCCGTGTAAAAACGTATCACAAACCGGAACCCCGAATTGCTTCTCGTACTCCCTGACCTTCTCCTCAACCGCGTCTTCATCCATGTTTTCGTGGTTCAATGTTATTGCTACGACCTTTGCCTCCGAGAACATCTCGAGCATGCGGATTTCCCTGTCCAGTTCGGGCATGGGCAGTTTTAGTTCATCCTTCCTGAAGTTTCGATACTTCCTTTTTGGTGCATGCTGGAGGATAATTGCACCGGGCCGCGATGCCGTGATCACTGCCCTTGTCCCGCACACATAGGCTGGATGGGATATGCTGCCCTGCCCCTCGATTATAATGACTTGCGGCTGCTTTTCCTCGTATGCCCTGATTATCTCCCTTTCGAGCTCCCCGACCATGTAATCCCCTTGAATGGAGTCGAGAGGGACACCGTACTCAAAACCCTGCAGTAATCCTGTCTGGCCCGTGGTCACGAAAGCCGTTCTTGTGCCTTCGCCCTCTAAAGCCTTCACCAGCTCGATCGCCGTTGTCCTCTTACCGATGGAGCTGTCCGTCCCCAAGACAGGTATCCTCGGACATGGAAGGGCCTTGCACAGGTCGGCGAAGCGACGCATTTCTTTGAGGGGGGGTTCCCTTCTCACGTCAATCAGTTCAACCCCTTGCTTCTTGGCCATTGAAATGAATTCCTCGTCCTGGGAAATAAATTCGTGAAGGCCTGCTATTACATTGACTTTATTCTCGATGGCCCTGGTTATAACCGGTCTGAATTCAGGGGGCAGCTTCCCGCCAATGGTGGCCACGCCTATGATGAGATAGTCCGGGTGTTTCTCCAGTTCATTTAGGGCATCGGCCAGGTCCTTGAAGACTGGGATACCCTCCTTTGCGCCTTCCACAACCTCATGGGCCATCCGGCCTGCTTTAGTGCTGTCTATCACACCGAGGATCTCGTACCTCCCGGAATACCGGACAAGGCCGTTGGCGGTCTTGCCTACGTAATTGCCGAACTGCCCTTCACAAAGCACCATGGCCGTTTCCACTTCCATGCCCCTTTTGGTCTTTGATGTTGCTTGGGATACGATTGTGCCGATTTATTTCTTTCTCTTTTTCGCCTTTCGTAAGAAAAAGGCGCAGTCAGGCATCCCCGGTACGGCTTTTAACTCCACACAAAGCTTAATATATTCAAAATCCATGGGTTTTTTGGAGTGAGAACATGAAAAAACTCGCAATGCTCGGATTGACGGCCATCTTGGTTTTATCTCTAGTGATTGCAGGCTGCACTGACAGTGATGACGAAGAGGAGGAAGAGGAACTGGAACCAGCACCTAATTTCACACTGACATCCATCGACGGGGACACCTTCAGCTTGACCGAGTTCGATGACAAGGTGGTGATACTGGATTTCATGTATGTGGCCTGCCAGTATTGCGATGACGAGATGGGGGAGTTGAAAAAGGTATTCTCCAATTATGATGATAACGATGTGGTGATAATCACTATAGACATCCTGCCCGATGAGGACAACGAGACCGAGCTGAGGCAATTCGGAGAGGATTACGGTGATGACTGGATATATGCATTGGATACTGATAATGTCTGGAACGATTACACCGAGGGTCAGGAAGGCGTTCCAAAAATAGTGATAATTACTAAGGATGGGAAAATCTCATACGAAGACAACGGATTGGTTTCTTACAGCACCCTGTCTGCAGAAATTGACAAACTTCTGTGAATTTCTCACCGTGGAGGAGGCGGCGGAGGGCCCTGCCCCTGTGTTTCGGGCTGGGGTCCGGTTTGCGGGGCCTGCTGCTGCCATGGAGCCTGCACAACGGTCTGCTTGAACTTCTCGTATATCATGAGCTTCCCGCAGTTTTTGCATGTGCCCTCGGCAGACAGCTGCTGGTCGAGACAGAACTGGTGGTAATGCGTGTCACAGGAACCGCATTTGTAGACCTTGCCGTCGTAATCCTTGAACGGACTCCCGCAAAAGGCGCATTTCTTTGAGGGGTCATCGAGTACGGCCATGTTGACATAAGCCACCTGTCCCATATCGGACGCTTTTCTGAGCACGTCGGGTATGGCCTTGTTCACGGCCTCGTCCAGTATGTTTGAAAGGATATGCGCACTGGCGTAATTGGGCTGCTCACCCGATTTCTGGTTGTGCAGCTTGGGCATCATGTATATGACAATGCCGTTACCGTAGTTGAAAGTCACCACTATCGTCCCCGAGCCGTACTTCTTCTCTAGCTTCTTCGATGTGACCAGCTCCTTGACATCAGGCCCCACCTTTTTGACCGGATGGCTCTTGTCCTCTATCCAGAACTTCATGGCCTTCTTCTTTGTGGCCCCTGTGAAATAGGGATGCTCGAGGCTTTTGACCTCCCCTTTGAAGAATCCCCCCTTGATCTCCTTTTTATCAAAGGACAGCATATTGGGGAACAGATCGGCCACGATTGAGTTGAGGCTGGCTCCCGTTGCCAGGAGATAGCCGCCATCCTCGATGTACTTCTTCAGCTTGTCTAAATTGGGTTCCTTCTTGTTGTGAGAGCCCAGTATGATCAAATGGTACTTGGAAAGGTCCGTGGAGTCCAGTTTGGTGTAATCGATGATATCGTGCTGGCTGGCATAGAGGTTCTTTGCCGGAAGCTCCACCTTCTCCTTGTTGCCGTTTATTCCCAGCACCGCCCCGTTGCTGCTCACCTTCACGTACACGCTTCTCTTTTTGGTCTCCTTATTTTTAGCCACATTCGAATAAATCTTCTTCAGCTCAACGCCCATGTTAACACCTTCCGTTCAACCCTTACCTTGGGAATTGCACTCCTCTATGAATCTCATCTCGAAAGCAGTTCTATGGCCTTCTTCTTGTCCATCTTCAGGGCCTTCAAGGAGTACTCCAGGGCCTTCTTGGCAATGTCCTCCTCGGTCATGTTCAGCTGTCTTTCGGGGAAGAGCATCCCGCTGTTGTAGTATCCGATGGCAAGGTCCGAGTAGTAGAACTGCGCTCCCTCGGG
>CP070726.1:721690-726803 GCA_020350865.1 Thermoplasmata archaeon | reverse complement strand
GTTGTAGTTCAAAACCGCGTGGCGCTGGGCATCCAGCCGCGATGCCACACCTATGCTGTAGTCCGTTCCGTCTTCCGACGCCACAACGATCCTGGATAGAACATCCGAAACCTCGGGAGTGTTGAATGTGTAGGTCCAGTACTTTCCGGTCCTCAATTCGGGAAGATCTATCTCACCGGGTATGGCCGCTGTCCTTGAATATTCGAATATACCTGTTAAGAAGGTCATTCCTAGGAGAAATCCCACTATAAAGATGGCGATGATTGTGAGAAGCGAAATCGACATCTTCTTTCGGACATTCATGACCCATCAACCGCAGTTGGCATATTTGTGGTTTTTACTATAAATGTTTTCCTTTTGGGTGCCCTCTGCCGCTCTTTCCCCCTTGGAACCCCCCTCATCCACCTGCAAAAAATTACATAAACCAGAAAGCTCATATCCCGATAATGGTTGCAGAAAACGACCTGCTGAATTGGCTTAAAAATTACGATAAAACCGATTTAACGATAGCCACGCTTTGCTCCCACACGAGCCTTCAGATTTTCAACGGAGCGAGAAAGGAAGGATTCAGAACCCTGGGCATCTCTGTGGGGAAACCCCCTAAATTCTACGATGCCTTTCCAAACGGGAAGCCTCACGAATTCTTCGAGATTAAGGAACATATCGACATTCTGGAGAAAACAGAGGAGCTCCGAGCAAAAAACACCATAATAATACCCCACGGCTCCTTCGTGGAATACCTTGGCCCCGCAAATTTCGAGAAACTCCATGTACCCACCTTCGGGAACAGGAATGTGCTGCGCTGGGAATCCTCAAGGGAAAAGGAAAGGGAGTGGCTTGAGGGCGCCGGTATCAAAATGCCCAGACTGTTTCACAATCCCGAGGACATTGACAGACCTGCGGTGGTGAAGTTCGACGGGGCAAAAGGAGGCAGGGGATTTTTTATCGTTAAAAATTACCAGGAGTTCAAACAGGTGAGTCCGAAGGACACCTACAACATACAGGAGTACGTTCTGGGGTGCAGGTACTACCTCCATTATTTCTACTCGCCCATCAAAGAGGAAGGCTATAAGCTGAGCAAGGGCTCCCTTGAGCTGCTTTCCATCGACAGGCGGGACGAGACCAATATCGACGAGATGTACAAACTCGGCTCCCAGGAGGAGCTGAAGAAGCTGGACATCTATCCCAGTTTCGTGGTGGTGGGCAATGTCCCCTTGACCATCAGGGAATCCCTGCTCAGCGATGTGTTCGACATGGGGGAGAAGGTGGTTGAGAAGTCCTTCGAGCTGTTCGGAGGCATAATAGGCCCCTTCTGTCTTGAAACCATTGTGGACGACAAGCTTGAGTTCAAGGTCTTCGAGGTCTCGGCACGGATTGTGGCAGGCACCAACCCGTTCACCTCGGGCTCCCCGTATTCCGAATTCTTAGCACCCGACCTGTCCACGGGGAGGAGAATCGCCCAGGAGATCAAGCTGGCAAATGAGACGGGCAGGTTGGGGGAAGTGCTGAGTTAGAAGCCCCTTTTTCACTCGTTTGTTTGAGCATTTGGATAAAAATTCTCTCATTTTCTTTTAATATTTCTCTATAGGTTAGAGGCCATCACAATTTAGAAAGCCTAATAATATTTTCCTCTTTATCATACAATATAACTTTCAATTCCTTAGAATGTATTATTTTTATATAATGGGCATAACAGCTATTAATAAGTGTATTGACTAAATTATTCCCTTTTTTTTCAGTTATCTCCATATAATATATTTGGAATGGAAACCCTTTAATGGATAAATCATAATCGATTTCAATACTCTTTACAAGCGGAAAATATAGAATCAATACTGGCCATTCTTGAACAGATGAAGTTTGATATTTTCTTAACTCTTCTTGCCAGTACGGATCAAATAGCAATACAAGTACCAAATCATTAGTCCCAGTATTTATTAAATTTAATAAAACGGAATCATGAAGTGAATAATGTTCGTTAAATGTTATGATATCTGTATCTTGGTAATCCTTCCAATCTATATTATTAACGACATTCTTCTTATCATACCAATTATTAATCCCCGTAATACCCTCTTCCGGAATATTATGAGGTACATTCAAATTGGGCACCTCCGTAATTATTGTTTTTTTCCCAGTTTTCAAGATGTACTATTATCATTTTATTTAAGCTTAATTTAACAGCATAAACCCACCTATTTTTCCTTATACAGCATGTCTTCTGGCTCAGCTTGAAAATAAATAGAGATGGGATTTTAGAGGTATAGTACTATTTTATATCCCCTAATGCTTGAACAGCCTGATCCCGCTGAACACCATGCTCATCCCGTGCTCGTTGGCCGCCTGAATTACCTCCTCGTCCCTGACACTGCCGCCGGGCTGGATGATGGCCGATACCCCGAACTTGGCTGCCGCATCCACACCGTCCCTGAACGGGAAGAAGGCATCAGAGGCCAGAACACTCCCCTTTGCGTCATCACCCGCCTTTCTGGCTGCGATCATCGAGGCGTCCACGCGGCTCATCTGGCCTGCGCCGATCCCCACGGTGCGCTCGCTCTTTGCCAGGAGTATGGAGTTGGATTTCACGTGCTTCAGCACCTTCACGGCGAACATCATGGTTTTGATCTCTTCGGCGGTGGGCTTCTTCTCGGTTACCACTTTAAGGTTCTCCGGCTTGATCTCTGGGAATGCACCTGTTTGTACGAGCAGGCCGCCCTTGACCTTCATCATCTTGTGCTCCACCGGAGATTCCCTGACAATGGGCCTCCCTGTCTTGAGCAACCTTATGTTCTTCTTCTTTCTCAGTGATTCCAGGGCCTCGGGAGCGAAATCTGGGCATATCACGGCTTCCACGAAGTGTGTCTTGATCTCCTCCGCAGTGGCCAGATCGCAGTCCCTGTTCAGTCCCACCACACTGCCGAAAGCCGAGAGCGAGTCCGCTGCCTCACCGACCCTGTAAGCCTCCGAGATCGTATCCGCACTGGCAACACCGCATGGATTCGTGTGCTTTATGACCGATGCCGTGGGTCTTTCGAAGTCCATGACGATATCCAGTGCCGAATCAAGATCGATGATGTTGTTGAAAGAGAGCTCCTTGCCGTGAAGCTTCTCCGCATTGCCCACGCACACGCCTTGGAACCTCGTATTTTTGTAAAACGCAGCCTTCTGATGGGGGTTCTCCCCGTACCTCAGGTCAATGGCCTTCTCGTATCCGAGATTGACCACATCCGGAAATGTCACCGAAGGAGTGAACACCTTGGCCAGGTACTCCGAGATAATACTGTCGTACTTGGCTGTGTGCTCGAAGGCCTCCAAGGCCAGGTTGTAGGCGAACTGGTCCCCTATACCCCCTCCGTTGCTTTTCATCTCCTCGAGCACATCCGTGTACCTGCCCGGATTCACCACCACAGCCACACCTCTGTTGTTCTTGGCTGCCGAGCGGATCATGGTTGGTCCACCGATATCAATGTTCTCTATGGCCTCCTCCACCGAGACATTCTCCTTCTTTATTGTCTTCTCAAAGGGATAGAGGTTCACAACCACCATGTCAATGGGTTTGATCTCATGTTCTTTCAGTTGGTTCATATGCTCCTCTTTTTCCCTCATGGCCAGTATTCCGCCGTGGACCTTCGGATGTAACGTCTTCACCCTGCCGTTCAGCATCTCCGGAAATTTGGTGTACTCGGATACCAGGGTCACGGGCAGTCCGCTTTCCTTGAGCATTCGAGCCGTACCACCTGTAGATAGAATCTCCACACCCAAATCGTTCAGGCCTTTGGCAAATTCCACGATACCCTCTTTGTCAGATACACTTATCAATGCACGCTTTACGCTGATCAATTCTCTCATCTCCCTGATGTTATTCCCCCCTGTCGGGCCTTTTGGGGTATGGCTTGGGAAGCTATAAATATGTCGTTTTTCTCGGTCTCCTCCCTCCCACCCCAAATGTCTTCGCCACCAATGTGTTTCCGGAAATGGGCGAAGTCTATTTAAAGGGTAAAGTTATTGTCGGGGCAGATATAGGAGAGGAGTTTGCATGATTGTGATAAGCGAGAGAGTTAACGGGTTGTTCAAATCGGTGGGCAAGGCCATCGACAACAGGGATGAGGATTTCCTAAAACAGCATGCATTGGAGCAGGTGAAGGCCGGAGCCCATGTCCTGGATTTGAACACCGGACCTGGCAGGGACGACGAGCCTGAGGCATTGGCCTGGATGGTAAAGACCGTTCAGGAGGCTGTTGATGTCCAGCTCTCCATCGACACGCCCAACCCGAAGGCCATGGAGGCAGGTCTTTCGGCATGCAACAAGAGGGCCATGATGAATTCCACAACAGCGGAACAGAAGAAGATGGAAACCCTGTTCCCACTGGCCAAGGAGTACGACGCCGAGATTTTCTGCCTCACCCTGGACGAGAAGGGCATACCAAACGATGCGGAAAAAAGGAACGAGCTGGGCATGCTCATGATTGCAACGGCCATGGGCTACGAGATCCCGGTTGAGAACATCTATCTCGACCCGCTCATTCTTCCTGTGGGGGCGGCACAGGATCAAGGGCAGAAGGTAATCGATGCCATTAACATGTTCAAGATGCTCTCGGACCCGGCACCCAAAACCGTTGTGGGCCTTTCAAACATCTCCAACGGCACCAAGCAGAGAAGCCTCATAAACAGGACATACCTGGCCATGCTCATGGGTGTGGGATTGACGGCGGCCATCATGGACCCTTCGGATGAGGAACTGATGAAGGTTGCAAAGACCGGGGACATTCTTCTGAATAAGAAATTATATGCACACGGCTATTTGCAGGTGTGAAAGGATTTTTTTCCTTCCACTTTTCTTATTTTATTTCTCACCTAGAATTTCAGAGGCGAAGCCCTCCACCTTCTGCTCCCAGCCTTCCTCCAGTGGTCCTTTTGTACCTGTTACCCTGACCATCAATCCATCCGCGGCCTTGGTCAAGTTTTTGGATTTAATAATTGCATCCATCTTATCCACCGTCCTGGCTTCGGGCTCCTGGTGTGTGGCAGTGAGGGCGTACTTGGCATCCTTCTGGGGGATTTCCATCTTCTTTAAGAGTTTTTTCACCTTGCCCACAGGTGACATCATGTGGGT
>CP070726.1:718310-721590 GCA_020350865.1 Thermoplasmata archaeon | reverse complement strand
GTGGCCCTCAATTCGTTTTCGATCGGCGTTCCCGAGGGTATTGTGGGTCTTCTCGGTCCCAACGGTGCAGGCAAGAGCACGTTCATCAAAACCGTGCTCGGTCTGGTTGAAGCTGTCGAGGGTACAATTAAGATCGACGGCCTCAACCCGAGAAAGGAGACCACGGAAGTCAGGGATATGGTGGGGTACTTACCAGAGCATGACTGCCTCATCAATTCCCTAAACGCAGTGGAGCTCGTATCTTACATGGGCCAGATCTCGGGTATGTCCTCAAAGGACGCCATCCAGAGGACCCACGAGGTTCTGGATTTCGTGGGCGTGGGCGAGGAGCGGTACAGAATCATTTCATCGTACTCCACAGGAATGAAGCAAAAAGTAAAGCTGGCCCAGGCCATTGTCCACGATCCCAAGATTTTATTCCTGGACGAGCCCACCAACGGCATGGATCCCCAGGGCAGGGAGGAGATGCTGGAACTCATTAAAAAAATCGGTGCCTCGGGCAAGACGATTCTTGTTTCCTCCCATATTTTACAAGAGGTCGAAAGGGTCAGCCAGTATGTGATAATAATCAACGACGGCATGCTGGTCAAGGAGGGCCCAATGAAGACCCTGATGATAGGTGAGGAAAACGTATACAAGGTAAAAATCAGGGGTTCACAGGAGGGTATTGCCGGTTTTCGAAAGGAACTGCTCAAAATCTTCGAGATAATATCAACCGAGGAAGAAGAAGGGCAGCAGACCCTGGTGATAAGGGGAACCGGAAGCAGCCAGAAGGTCTTTGCCCTGGCATTGGAAGTCGACGCCCAGGTAAGGGAGTACGGCCCTGCAACACTCTCTTTAGAGGATATCTTCATCGAGGCCTTCAAGGGTGGTGGATAAAGTGGGCGTTACCCCCATCGAGTACAGGCCCTGGGATGGGAAGAGAACCGATTACTACCGGCGGTTCCTGGTTATTTCGAGAAATGTCCTCAGACAGAAGCTGAAGTCCAAATGGATCCTGGCACTGCTTATCATAGGTGTGATTCTGGTCCATGTGTTTTCTATAATATTTCTTACCGTCATTCCACACGAAGGTCTCACTCCCCAGATGATGGTAGGGGAGGATCCTGAGGAGACCGAGGAGTCGGGAGCGCCCAAAGAGCCCATCACTGTAAACGGTAAATTCCAGTTACTGGGTTCGATGGAATTGAACGGGTATATGGAACTTCAAGGCAGTGTTTTTGGAGTCGGAACAGTAAAAGGAAACGGTTCACCTGTATCGAGTACTATGGTCACAGACAACGGTTTTGTTCTCATTATCGGTACCCTTGTTCTGGACGGTGAATTAGAACTCTCGGGCGGTTTAAACGGGGTGGGGTATTTTGATGGTAACTTCACGATATCAGGAGACGGAGATGTCCAAATTCAAGATCCTATCAATTTGGTGGGGGCTTTCGAATTAAATGGAACAGTGAGAGTGGGGGGTCACTTGGATATTAACGGGAGCGTCAGTGGAACAGGTTCATTATTCGGAAATGGCACACCGATTTCGAATTCCATAATTACAGACAACGGTGAAGTCCTGATAACCGATACCATCGTGCTCAACGGTGAAATGCAGATTTCAGGCAGTATAACAGGAAGCGGAAACCTGGACGGAAATTATACGATTTTAATTTTAGGAACATCGGCCAAAGAATCCGCCGAGGAACAAACAATCAACGAGAGATGGGGTGGATACCTCAATGACGGATTACTTGTTATCTTTACCATACTTCTCGCATCCCTGGTGTGTTCCGATCTGATTGCAGAAGACCTGGGCGATAATTCCTTTATCCTGTACTTTTCGAGGCCGATAAAGACAATTGATTATCTTGCGGGGAAGATTCTGGGTGCCCTGTGGGTTCTTGGTCTCTTCTGTTTTCTTCCTCTCATTATCTTCTGTATCGCAGTCATGGGTACGCAGAGTGGGAGTGACTACGGTACAAGCCTTAATGTTCTGGGCTCCACATTTATAGCGGGCCTTTTGACCACATTCATCTTTGTTCCCTATGGAATCCTCATATCCTCTTTTACCAAAAGAAAATCCTATGCAACAATCGGGATATTTATGTCATTCTTCGTTCTCATCATCATTGGCAATATATTCGCCGGATTTGACAGGAACTGGGTGCTGTTGGATCCAACCCGCGTTCTTTACTATTCTTACGATATATTGTATGGTTTCTCGATTCCTGAAGGAATCAACGGCACCCTTCATGGGGTTGTTTTACTTTGCATATTAGTGATCCCTCTGGTAGTTCTTTACCTGAGAATACATCTCAAGGGGGTGGGTAAATGACCGCCCCAATTATTTCCGCAAAGGGCCTTTCAAAATGGTACGGCCAGGTCATCGGGCTGAACAACTTCAATCTGGATGTCATACCCGGTATCACCGGTATAGTGGGTCCCAACGGCGCGGGAAAATCCACCTTCTTCAAGCTCGTAACCGGGATGATTAAGGCCAATGTCGGGGAGCTCAAGGTTCTCGGTCAGAGACCGTGGATGAACACTCAGTTGCATGCGAAAATGGGGTTGTGCCCTGACTTCGACAACCTCTCGGATGACATGACCGGTAGGGAGTTTTTGCAGCTCACGGGCGGCCTTCACGCCATGTCCGGCAATGCCCTGGAAAACCGTATCTCCGAGGTCTCCGAGATAGTGGGTATGACCGATGCCATAGGAAGAAAGATAGGAGGATACAGCAAGGGCATGAGGCAGAGAATAAAGATCGCGGGAACGATACTGCATGATCCCGGTCTCCTTCTTTTGGATGAGCCCCTTGCGGGAACCGATCCTCTGGCGAGAAAGGAGATAATGGACCTCATCCAATCGCTTCACAAGGACCACGGCCACAACATCATTGTGAGCTCGCATGTTCTATTTGAGATAGAAAGGATGACAAAGAACGTGGCCCTGGTCTACAAGGGCAGGGCCGTAGCCACAGGACACATCTCCGAGATAAGGGATTTAATTGATAAACATCCCCACAACATAGTGATTGCCGGGGATGGACTTCCCGAACTGGCAAAAACACTGCTAGAAAAGGATTTCACAGTTTCTGTGGGATTTTACCAAGACAGAAAATCCATATGGGTGCAGGTCTCCAAACCCGACGAGTTCTTCTCGGAGATATCCGGCATTGTGAACGAACTGGGCTGCAACATAACGAAGCTTAAGAGCCTGGACGACGACCTCGAGGCGGTCTTCAGGTACCTGGTGGGGTGGTAAAGTGGACATGAAGGTTAACCTCATCGGAATG
>CP070726.1:715393-718210 GCA_020350865.1 Thermoplasmata archaeon | reverse complement strand
CTAACGTTGTACTTGCCTTCCTGGGGCGGCAGTCCTATATTCAGCACCGCCTCTCTTTTACCCTTCCTTAGAATCGCCTTCCTGAGTTCACCGTATGTTATGTCCTTCATGTGGAATCTGTTGAATTCTCTAGCTATTTTGACTGCGTTGGCTGAATGGGCATCCGAGTTTGTTAAGAAAGTCAGTTTCTGAAGCTCGGCTATCCTGTCTGCATAGTCCGTGTCTGCGGAAAGACCCAACTCCACAAAGGAGACATAGCTTTCCATGTCCTTGTAGCAGCTTTTAATGGAGTCATGGTAGGCGTACATGGCGGTCCACGGGGTGAAGGCATGGCATGGGCCGATTAAAGCATCCACATCCCTTGCATGTTGGGCGACCTCCTCTCCGGGCATGGAAACGTTCGGTCTTCCATCCGTATCGATATTCTTTGAATGGGATTCTATTGCTTCACGAAAATCGGTAACAGACGAAAGGGACGGGAAAATTAAAAGATGATGAACCCTTCTATTGTCCTCGATTTCAGCGGTCAAAACATACCTCACATCGTCCATCTCCAAGGTCCCCTCATCCACCAACTTCATTTCCTCGATTTCGGATTTCCATTTGGAATGGAGACAGTCCCCTGTTGCCAAAATCTGGATACCTTTCTTTTTTGCCTCTTTTGACAGGGCGGGAAAGCTCATGTTCCTGCTCGCCCCCACGGAGTATTTACCGTGGATATGGAGATCTGCGTTCACGATCATGAAAATACAACGCCCTCACAATCTTTGTTATAATCTCGCTGTCAATCACCGCCCTTCTGACGTTTGGAGCCGATATAGTATTTAATCACCAGTATGAAACCTATGACCTCGAACACTATCAGACCGAGTTTGAAGAAGTAAACGAAATCGTACACCTCGGTGTCCAGGGTTATATTGGCATAGATCTCTTCGTCATCGGAATAGGCATATGCGGTAACATTTGAAGTGACTGAATTGTACTCCGCTTCAATGTCCAGCATATCGCCTTCATGGAACCAGTCAGTATCAATCTCTTTTTTATATCCACTGTCATCCGAGCTTATGTTTATGGTGGCATTAGTTCTCATATTCCTTATCTGAATCTTTGCGCCAACGATGTTTATATTATCCAGGTTACGGACCTTGCCCATTATCGTTATTGGGGAAGTGGGTATGTACGGTGCAACCTCGAGGCCCTCTATGACCTCGTTGTTGTATTCGTTAGTTTCCTTCACCAAATTCCCATCATCAACCACCACCCGAAGGATTTGTGATCCCGCTTTTGCCTCCCAGTAAAAAGAGACATTCGCTGCTTGACCCACTGCCAGGTTCAATTCCTCGGTCTGTATGAGAGCGGAACCCGCATAGAGTTGGATTTTTAGGTTTGAGAGGGGGGTGTTACCCTCATTTACGAGCAATGCTTGAACCAGGGTGCTTTCACCGTCAATGGGGTTCCTGCCCGTGCTTCCTCCAATCCTCTTCCCATCGGCTCGAAAGAGCTCCACGCTGCTCAAATTCACATCGGGTTTTTCATTGCCGAGCCATATGTTGGCAACCTCCGAGTAGTTTTGCAATAAATCAAACTCATCCAACAAATATGCGAAAAAACTGTAATAATCGGCAGTATTTCCGAAATCCTCATGTGTGAAGCTCTTTGAATAATCCTCATCCTCCACTGTGCCGTTTGTGTAGAATGTGGTAACCAGTTCCTGCTCGCTGTCGCGGACCTCGACGAGCACGTCGAGGCCAGCCGTATCGGTTTTGTATTCTATCTCTATTTTATCTTCATTGCCATCGCCGTCTGTATCGAAGAGTTCATGGCTCATCACGAATGATACCTGCGGTCTTTGGGGAGGATCTTTGAAAGAAGCCAGGAATTCATCCCATTGGGTCATCTGTGCAAAATCGAGGCCCTGATAAATCGCGAAATTCGTAAAACCATTTATCGGAAGCCAAACCGTGATGCCGTGGGCATTGTAAACCGGATTGCCGGGATCCCCTTGGCTTGTCCAGTGCTCGTTGGCGACGACCGCGTCCTCAACGGCATCCATGACATTTAGAGCAGCCATTTTGATGGGCGTGTTAGAAGAGTTTTCGTTTACACGCTCTGCGAAATGATAAAGGTCTTTTGGATTGGGGGGTTTGGAATAGTCTTCGGTCCCTCTGATCGCCTCGTCAATCTCATTCCAGTACAGCGCCATTGTTCTGTTCAACTCCCAGGCAAGGGTGTCTGTTCTGTTGATGAGCTCGTGTAATTTGCTCATATCCACAACGGATGCGGTTGCGGAGTAAATGATGTTGCTCGCTGATGCCCAATCAACATAGTGCTCTGCAACTATCCTGGACAGATCCTCTGGTGATGTGAGCGGATCAGCCGTGAGATCCTCGAATATCCTGTCATAGGGCCAGCCCCAGGCGTCCTCCTCCTTTTCCGAGCCCACAATATAATCTACATGGCCCAAGAATTGGGTGTACACTTCGACCATGGCCATGTTGCAGTTGTCAAAACCTATAACATCGATCCTGTCCTTGAATTTTGGAAGGGCCCACTTTATTTCGTCCATGGTAAGCCAGTCGTATCCGCTGTACTTATCCGAGGTGACACCCTGCCAACCCTTGCCGTGTCCCCACAAATCCAGGAAATACCGCTCCGCGGGATAGTTCGTGACACTCCAGTTCACGAATTCCACTAACGTTTGGGGACTGGCCATGTTCGCCTCATCGATGCTGCCCACCAATGTGGAATGGATGATATCCTCATCGTAGTCTCTTGTGATAAGGAACCGTCTTGTATCCATCCAATTCCCGTTTGTAT
>CP070726.1:708412-715293 GCA_020350865.1 Thermoplasmata archaeon | reverse complement strand
CAGCAGAACCCTTCGATTACTCCATTTCCTACGAAAATGTGGGAACGGGTGACGCCACGCTCGTGGAGGTCATCGACACATTACCCGATTATGTTACCTTCAAATCGGCCACACCGGCTCCCACATCAATTTCTGGGAGCATCATCACTTGGTTGATTGGGGATGTGCAAAGTGGTGGAACCGGCTCGATCACAGTTTCCGTAAAGACGAACCTGGTTGTACCTGACGGGGAGGAATTGATCAATACCGCCACCCTGTATTACGCCGATGCCAACGGCAATATGCTGCCTCCTGAATCCGATACTGTGATTACCACCGTCGATGCCGGGTCAATTGGCGATTTCGTTTGGCACGACTACGATATGGACGGCATCTACGATTCAGGTGAAATGGGTGTAGGAGGCGTAACCGTCAATCTACTAGGTTCCACACCGTGGGGGGATGTGATATCCTCCTCCACAACCACGGACGGCAACGGTAATTATCTATTCGAAGGACTGCCGCCCGGAGATTACGAGGTATCTATTGAATTGCCATGGGGTTGGGGACCAACCACACCCAATCCAGTTTATGTCACCTTGACAGTTGGACAGAACTACCTGGATGTAGATTTCGGTATTGCTGAAGCGGAGATCGAGAAAACGGTTGCCCCGGATGTTGCTAAGATCGGCAACATCCTGCATGTTACCCTTTGGGTGAAGAACCCATTCCCCTTGGCATATGTTGTGGATACCCTTCCGCCGGAATTGGAATACACAGGCAATGCCCTTGATGACGACGGCGACGGGCTCATCGATGAGGAGAAGGAGGATGGCTTGGACAACGACGGTGACAGCCTCGTTGATGAGGACCTGGGCAACTTCATGGTGAATGGCGCATACATAACAGGCGGTCTGACCCTAAATGGCAACCAGGTGATTTATGGACCAATCGGACGTGGGATACATACGGTGGAGTTCGACATCATAGTGGTTGTGGACCCAGAGGGCGAAATATATGTCACGAACCTCGCAGAGCTTGTGGTGGATGATGAGGTCATTGTCTACGATACCTACGAGATCCTGATCAGGTATTCGGGCTTCGATAAGTACTTCGTGCCCATCAACAATCCACCGAATCCACCAGAGCCTGGTGAGATAGTGGTTGACGGCAACACACCGGGATACTTCTTCGATTACGGTGACGGCGACGGCATCATAGAGGTGGGGGAGCTCATCTTCTGGCTTGTTGAGTACAACATCACAAACAACCTCAACTACACATGGACAAGCACGAGAATGGAGGATCGGTGGGGAGGAGAGTACGGCGTGGGAGGCGATGGCGCAGACAACGACAACGACGGTCTCATCGATGAGGAGGCATTCAACATGCTGGACGATGACGGTGACGGCAAGATCGACGAGGACATCGATGTGTACTATATATCTCAGGGCAGCGTCACCATCGAGCTGAGGGGAAAACCGCCCAACAGTGACAAGGTCTACATTTATTGGTGGGTGGGAGAACTCGCTCCCGGTGAGTCTGCCATCATGCGGTTGCCTGTGTTTACCGACAGAAATCCGGGCGACAATCAGCAATTCCCCCAGGGCCATCAGTGCTTCAGTTCCCCAGGCTTCTACATCATGAACTCAGGCGGTGTTGTCAAGTGGGATGATGACCGCGGCAAGCAGCATTCTGCCCATACGCTCAGGCTGTATTGCGAGGCTATTGACGATGGTGGAGATACTGCTACAGGCACCTATGCACCGCCGCCAAGTATCATAAGCTACTCTGCAGCCCTAGGAGATGACATGTACGATGACGAGGGAAACAGCTTAAGTGTGGAGATTGAGAATCCAGCGGGCCTTCCCCTTTCTGCTAAGTGGTCCGTGGATAACGAGGAGGTTGCTGAGGGATTCGAATATGAATTCACACCTTCAGCGCCTGGCACATATTCCGTGGAGGTTAGGATGGCAGGGGAATATCATCTCTCAGGAAAGTCACTGTTAACCGTTGTTGCGGCCACACACTCATGGAACATACAGGTGACCCAGAGACCGGATTTACCACCTTCTGCTGTGATTACCTCGCCTGAGGACGAAAGCACATTTATGGAGTTTGCGGATATCATCTTTGATGGCGGTTCCAGTTTCGATCTGGAATCCCAGGTGGACTTCTATTGGGACTTTGGAGATGGCCACACCTCAGATATCCCCCTGATATCCCATGCCTATGAAGATGCAGGAGATTATACAGTGACATTGACAGTGTGCGATTCCGTAGGGCAAAGTGATGCGGCCTCTGTTATAGTCCACATCCTTGCAAAAGGACCGTTCGCAGTCATTGAAAGTCCCACCGATACCACATTTCACGAGGGGGAGAATATACCGTTTGCTGCATCTGCCTCGTATCTGGGAGACGAATCAGCGCTTACCTACGAATGGAATCTTGACGACGGCACAGTCCTATCTGGTTCAAATGCGAATCATGCCTACTCCGACGACGGTGTCTACACGGTTATCTTGACGGTGAGAGACATCGATGGAAGGGAGGACAAGGTTGTCATGGAGATCACCATCCAAAATCAGGCACCTTCGGCCTCCATGAATGCCCCCTATCAAGGTGAAGTGGGTGAGCCCATCCAGTTCAAAGCTAAGGTAAGCGATGCCGGTGATGATGTGCTAACCATCCACTGGGACTTCGGCGATGGAAACACAGCCTTAGGTACACAGGTTACATACACCTACCTGAATCCGGGTAATTACGATGTTACCCTCACGGTGAGCGATGAAGACAACGGGGTAACCATCGTACTCGGCACAGCCATGATCAGTGAAATCACTCAGCAGGAGAGTCCCTCCGAAACGGCTCCTGATGAACAAGATATCCCGGAGGAAACATCGGATGACGAATCCACTGATGAAGGCACTGATATTCCGCAGAAGGATTCCACAGACAATACAAAGAAAGAAATTGAAAAGGCCTCTGAGGAATCAGGAATCGAAGAAGTGCAGGAAATCAATGCTGCTGAAGGAACAGAGTCAGAGGGAACAATCCCGCCTGAGGAACCGCCCAGTTCTGAGATGGAATCGGAGCCAGATACAGAGGTGGAGGACACGAAACCTCAAGTGATACCCCAGGAGGAAAAGAAGAAGAAGGCGAACAGTTCCTACTGGCCCCAACTTGTGGCAATGCTTGCCATCCTGAGTGCTTTGGGAGTGGGAATTATCTTCTACAAGAGAATGAACCTAAAGAAAGGGAGATAAACTCCCTTCTTTTAAATTTTTTATTTCTCCCAGTAGAAACTATGAATCCATCAGATTCACACTCCCACTTAATACACAAAACCTTTAAACTGCCTAAAGGCATAACCGCAGTTTGAATACTGTAGGGCGTTGGTATTGGCATGTATATCATCAAGCTCGGAGGCAGTGTGATCACAGACAAGGCAAAGAAAAATATCTTCAAAAAGGAGGTGACCTCACGGCTCATGTCCGAGATAATGGAGTCCGGCCAAAGGGTCATTTTGGTACACGGAGCAGGCTCCTTCGGCCACATCCTTGCAAAGGAGTACGGGCTGCACGAAGGTTACAGGAGCGAATCGCAGCTATCTGGCGTTGCAGAGGTTCAGAGGGATGTGAAAAACCTCAGCCTCAAGGTCCTGGACGCCTGCCTTGCAGGTGGCATGTATGCTGTATCACTGGCCCCAAGTGCGTTCGTGGTCAATGACAAGGCTGTGATAAAACACATGGACGCAAGCATTTTCAAGAGGTATTTGGATTTGGGCATAACGCCCATCACCTTCGGGGATGTTGTGGTGGATGAAAGCCTGGTATTTTCCATTGTTTCCGGGGACCAGCTGATGCTCATGCTGGCAAAAGCGTTCAGGCCGAAAACGGTAGTATTTGTGGCCGATGTCGATGGGATTTTTACCGGCGATCCAAGTGCAGATGACAGGGCCGAGCTGTTGCCCGTCGTGGATAAGGAGACACTGTCCATTATCGGTAACAGTGAAAGCAAAGTAAGCGATGTTACCGGTGGTATTTTTGGGAAATCCAAGATAATGCTGGAAATCGCAGCACACGGAATGGAAACCATAATCCTCAACGGCACCGTTGAAAACAGACTCAGAGATGCGTTGATGGGTAAGGATGTGCTCTGCACAAAGTTCATGAAAATCGACTGAGGGGTAACAATGGATGAAGGAGGAGAAAATAGGCTGATTGAAGGAAGAAAGGAGGATCATGTGGACATATGCCTCAAAGAGGATGTGAAGGTGCATTACAATTACTGGGATGACGTAAATATCATCCACAATGCCCTGCCTGAGATCGATTTTTCAGAGATAGACACAAGCACGCGTTTGTTGGGAAAGGATCTGTCAGCCCCCATCATTATCTCTGCCATTACCGGAGGCTATCCCCAGGCCGAGAACATAAATAGGAACCTTGCCATTGCTGCCGGCAAGCTCGGTATCGGTATGGGTGTGGGAAGCCAGCGGGCGGCTCTGGAAGACAGTTCATTGGCAGGTACCTACTCGGTGGTGAAGCAATACGATATTCCATTGGTCATAGTCAACATCGGTGCTCCACAGCTCATATTACAACAGGATTCTATGGCTCTTGATACCGGTAAAATCGAAGAGGCCTTCGAGATGGTAGATGCAGATGTGCTCGCAATTCACCTGAACTTCCTCCAGGAGGTGGTTCAGCCGGAAGGTAACGTCAATGCCAGAGGCTGCCTTGCCGCCATGAAGGCGCTGGCTTTCAAGTATCCGATAATTGCCAAGGAAACTGGCAGCGGTATATCAAGGTCCACAGCCAAGATTTTTCGGCGCATCGGTGTAAAGGGTATAGATGTGGGTGGCTCGGGAGGCACGAGCTTCTCTGCCGTGGAGGTGTATCGTGCCCGCGATAAGGGAGAGAAAATACGGGAGCGTTTGGGCAGGACGTTCTGGGACTGGGGTGTACCTACACCTGTGAGTGTTGTGGAGGCGAATGTGGGTCTTGATGTCATTGCCACCGGAGGCATCAGAAACGGTATGGACGTGGCTAGGGCTGTGGTTCTGGGGGCCAGCTCAGCGGGCATTGCAGGTGCCCTCTTGAAGGCGGCAACACAGAGCTCCGATGAGGTGATCGAGGAGCTCAATGCGATAATTCAGGAGCTCAAAGTGACCATGTTTCTCACCGGTGCTGGGAATTTGGATGAACTGAGGGGAAAGGAAGTGGTCATAACCGGAAAGACCAGGGATTGGATTGAACAACTTTCAGAGCGCTAGAGGGATATGACATGGACATAGAGAACATGTTGGGTGACAGGATAGAAACTGTGAATAAGGCACTGACCAAGGCACTTGACATTGCGGAGCAGGAGAAACTCGGAGAGGCCATGAGGCACATACCCATGGCCGGGGGAAAGAGATTGAGGCCCATTCTCGCCATGCTCACGGCGGACGCCATTTCCGGACGAGGTGAAAGGGCTCTGCCATTCGGTGTCTCGCTGGAACTGATCCACAACTTCACTTTGCTGCATGATGATGTCATGGATAAGGATGAGTTGAGGAGAGGTGTAAAGACCGTGCACGTGCTATTTGACGAGGCCACGGCGATCAATGCAGGAGATGTGCTGTTTGCTAGGGCCTTCGAAACCCTATCCACCACCGATGTTACCGATAACGCTCTTAGAGGTCTTGTGCGCGAGGTTGCCACCGCTGTGAGAAAGATAGGTGAAGGGCAGCAGATGGACAAGGAATACGAGATGAGGACCGATATATCGGAGAAGGATTACCTGAAGATGATTGAATACAAGACAGCCAAGCTTTTCCAAATAGCTGCTTGGGGAGGGGCAATTGTGGCAGAAGGCAATGAACGGCAAATTCAGGCCATGAGCGATTACGGCAGACTGCTGGGTATGGGATTCCAAATATGGGATGACTACCTGGACCTCAAAGCGGATGAAAAGCTCCTGGGCAAACCGGTGGGCAGCGATATCAAGAACGGGAAGAGGACGCTGATGGTGGTCCATGCATTGGAACGATTGAAGGGGGAAAAAAGAGCCGAGTTCCTCAGGGTATTGGGCAATGAAAATGCCTCGCAAAAGGAAGTTGAAAACGCCATTGCCATCATGCAGGAGATGGGCTCCACAGCCTATGCCAAAAATATGGCCTTTGACTTTACCAATAAATCAAAAGAGCTTCTTGATGTGTTGTCGGATTCGGAGTACAAGGATGTGCTGCTCGAAATTACCGATTACATGGTACAAAGAAAAAAATGAACCTACTTTACCTGCTCAACACCGTTTTCTGTCAGCAGGAATTCGGCTGAAATACCTTCCGGCCTGAACCTGTACTTCTTGATTACGGCCCTTCTCAGGCCTCCGTCTCCGATCTTCTCCAGCTTTAAGATATCCTTGGCATAATGCATGAGTGCGTGGCCACCTATTGGCTCAAAGGTGTTAGTTTTGGTATCGGTATAGACCTGTGTGGTGGTGAGCACTGGTATATCCTTTTTTCTGGATATCTGCAGGAGTAAATTGAGCTGCCTGTGAAGGGACTGTCTGCCGTTGATTTCGCATTCCTCTCCAAAGGTGGTTCGGTAGTGCACCGTTGCAGAATCGAGAATGATGAGCCCGATATCATCCTTGGCTTCGCAAAGCCTCGTGGCGTCCTCCACGTTCTTTTCCTGCTCCTCCAGGGAGTAGGGGGTGAAAAATAAAATGCCCTGGGTCACCTTTTCAAAATCGTCACTGCATATCTGTTTGAGTCGCTCAAACGACACACCTTCCGTATCGATGAAGACCACCTTATTCCCAGAAACGACCACATTTCTGGCCACTTGGAGGCATATGTTTGTATTTCCGCTGCCCGCTTCTCCGAAGAGGCTTGTCAGGGAGCCTGACTCGAT
>CP070726.1:705443-708312 GCA_020350865.1 Thermoplasmata archaeon | reverse complement strand
CACATGCCTCAACCACTGCCTTGGCCAGCTCGATTCCGCCGTCGCCGCCGTCGGCGTGAACGGTTACCGCAACACAAGCTTCGGCTCCAGCCTTCTTGGCTTCGTCTATGACAGCTTCCACCTCTGCGTCCGTGTCCGGTCCGAACCGGTTGACACATACAACTGTGGGCACACCGAACTTGGTCATGTTCTCGATGTGCTTGGCAAGGTTAACGCAGCCCTTTCGGACGGCTTCTACATTCTCACCAAACATAACCTCCTTGGGCGGGGTCTTGCCCGGCGGGAACTCGTAACCACCGCCGTGCATTTTCAGGGATCGAATCGTGGTGTTGAGCACGACGCAGTCAGGCTTCAGTCCGGAGGCGCGGCACTTAATATTGAAGAACTTCTCTGCACCGCAGTCTGCTGCAAATCCGCTTTCGGTCACAACGTAATCCGCCATTTTCAGTGCTATCCTGTCCGCCACAATGGAGTTGTTTCCGATAGCTATATTTGCAAATGGTCCGGCATGCATGATGCACGGGTTGTTCTCAACTGTCTGCACAAGGTTGGGCTTCAGAGCCTCCTTCATCACCACTGTCATGGCACCTGCTGCCTTGATGTCTTCCGCTGTAATGGGTTTGCCGTCCTTATTCTTGGCTACAATGATCCTGCCCATTCTCTTTCTCAGGTCCTGCAGGTCCGTTGCCAGGGACAGAATGGCCATGACCTCGGAGGCCACAGTGATGTCGAATCCGGAATCTCTTGGATAGCCATCCTGCTCTTTCTTTGATACGGTTCCCACCTTAACCGTGGTCAGGGCCGAATCGTTCAGGTCCACAACCCTCCTCCACGTAATGGAACCCGGGTCAATGTTCAGCTCGTTCTTTCTCTTGAACCTGGGGTGGAACAGTTGGTTGTCCAGTGCTGCTGCCAGAAGATTGTTTGCTACACCCACTGCATGTATGTCCCCTGTAAAGTGCAGGTTGATGTCTTCCATGGGCACCACCTGGGAATATCCCCCGCCTGCAGCGCCGCCCTTAATTCCGAACACGGGTCCCATGCTGGGCTCCCTGAGGGCGGAGATCACGTTCTTGCCTATCTTGGCCAGTGCCTGGGTTAATCCGATGTTGATCACTGTCTTGCCCTCTCCAAGAGGGGTGGGTGTTGTGGCAGTCACGTCGATGTACTTGCCGTTGGGTTTGTCCTTGTACTTTTCCAAAACATCCAGTTTTATCTTGGCCTTGTACTTCCCGTAGAGCTCTATATCGTCCTCATCCAGTCCAATGGATTTGGCGATCTCTATAATGGGTTTCATTTTGGCTTCTTGTGCTATTTCGAGGTCTGATTTCATAGAATACCTCCCCTGTGTCCCAGGGCATACATTAAGGATATATAAAAATTATCGTCAATCGCCGAGTTTTTTTAGACGAGATTCGTCTATATGTGGAGGTCTATTTTGTACGATTCGTTGTGGATTAGGTTTGTGTGCAAACCGAGGATCATTCGAATTTTGATTGAAAGAAAGATTAAGTAGTTAGACCGTGTTGTAAAATCGATGACAAATGTAGTCAGGTGCTCCCCCCGCTCAGGTAATCTTCCGGAGGTACCCTGGGTCATGGGCGATCCCACCTCCTCTTACAAGTGGCAGGTTTCGGTGGCTGGGAAAGGCAGGAAAAAAAAGGACAGGGAATCGAAACCCGACAAACTGGGGAATGTCGTTTTGAACATCACCCTCAATGTGAAAAGAAAAGAAGTAAAAGGGGGATTTTTCGGAAAGCAGGTGGAGGAGGATTTCAGCCCCCAAACGGCGGCCGAAGTGTTACTGCGTGCCTTTCATAAGGCCAAGTACCGGGATATTCAATCCGTTATCGCTGACGGTAAAATGCTGTTCGATTCCGAGGTGGACGACAGGACCTTTAACGAGATCATCGGAGATATCAAGGGAGGCTCTAAACCTTCGTTTAGTCAAATAAGGATCAGGGCCAAACACGGTACGCACAGCTTCGGGGAAATCGAGATAAGAAAGCGGCATCCGAAGAAGGAGGCCCCGATCACCGTGTCTTTTGAGGGCAAGATAGGACAGGATATCTTGAACGCATTTCTGGGTTATCTGAAAAAACATCTGCCTGTAAAGGATGTGAAGTATTAATTCAAATTGTCACATTTTTCTGAGGACGTATTCAATCCTTCATCTTGAAGAACAGCCAGTTTTTCTCCCCTCCCTTGGCGAAATGAAGCAGGACATACTTGCCCTTCAATTTCTCACCGTTAATCTCCAAAACGAATTTTTTCTCGTCTTTTTCAATAACCTCGTAACTTCCGCGGTCCCATATCTCGACCGTACCTGCGCCGTACTCTCCCTCGGGAATCTCATCTTCGAAGGTTGCATAGTCGAGCTCATGATCATCCACCTGGACAGCCAGGCGTTTCACGCCGGGTTGTGTGGGCGGCTCCTTTGGCACCGCCCATGACCTGAGCACCCCCTCCATCTCGAGGCGGAGGTCGTAGTGAAGGTTTCTTGCCTGGTGCTTTTGGATAACATATATGGGCCGGCCGTGGGGCCATTCGAATTCTTTTACGTTTTCCCCAAGATCATCATTTTCCTGTCTTTCATTTTTCGACATGTGTAGCACCGCTACTTCTTGCCTTTTTTCTTTGCCTTCCCCTTCTTTTTCTGAACGCCCACCTTGGGACATATATCCTCAATTGCGCATTCCTCACATCTCGCTTTCCTACCCGTGCACACCGCCCTTCCATGGTCAATGAGCAGGTAAGTGAAATGTCCCCATATATCCTTGGGTACCAGGGCCATGAGGTCCTGTTCAATCTTTTTCGGGTCCTGGTTTTTGGAAAGGCCCATCCTCTGGCTCAGCCTTTTCACATGCGT
>CP070726.1:702428-705343 GCA_020350865.1 Thermoplasmata archaeon | reverse complement strand
ATTCGGGTCAACGGATTTCGTGAGATTGAGGAAGGGATAAATCCTTGCATTCAAAATGATTTTATCGCCGATTATTTGGCTGTTTGAGGAGCGGATTTCGATTGTTATGTTGTCCATGACAGCCATGGGAATGGTGTCTGGCAAGGTTATTACCACGGTTATATTTCCCATTTCATCCGCATTCAGGGTGATATCTGTTATCTTGAATGTTCCAGTTTCATCGAAGATCTCCACCAACCATCCTTCTTGTGTTGAATTCAATATGTCAATTATATCGCTTATGGATTGAAGGTTCGTGATTGTGAGATTAAATGTGACTGTGGATCCAAAGTGACCGTACTTAATCGGGACCCTGCCGTCTTGGGTGTCGATTTTAATGAGCTGAACCGTTGGTGCGCAGTCGAACTGCCACCCCGCGGCTACTGAGGAAACATCGTCGAATCCATCCCTATTACCGTAACCTATAGGCACCCTGCATACAGTGCCTCCCTGTGTGTGCTGAGTATTCCAGCCAACCATGTCCAACAGGGCACCGCTTGCATCGTACAGGTATACATTATCCCCTGTCGAAGTTAAACCGTTTGGCTCATCAAAGAAACTGTTAGCCATGCCGTGGAGCAGATAGTAATAACGGGTATCAAAATCTAGGATGGTTCCTGCCGGAATTATGTATTCTGTATCACCAACGATTTTGTATCCCGAGATATCCACAGGGGTTGCACCTCTGTGGTAGACCTCCACAAAATAATCGCCAGCTACATTCGGATAGAATAGAACTTCGTTCAGCATAATCAATGATGTAAAATTTGCAGGAGGAATATTGTTTTGAGTACCGAAATTCGGCCCTGTTGTGATGTTTCGTCCCCATTGATCTAAATATACAAATGATCCTGTATCATAATATCTTTGTACACTTTCTCCAGCCAAGGGGTCGGGAACCGTTCCTTTTATTCCGTATGAGATTTCCTCGACGAAGGCACCATTCTGGTTCATGGTAATGGTATCTCCCTCATCGTCCAAGGGATTCCCTCCGGCAACGTCGAAAACTGCATATGAACCGGGGTCAGCAATTGAATCAGACCAGCTCCCACTAAGAGGCGAATAAAAATCCGAATCAAATCCGAAACCGTAGGCTAGATTGAAGTTAATTTGGGGGTACCTGGGATTGAATACCTCGATTTTTGCCGTTCCACCGTCTGATATTTCGGTGATAAGCACCTCTAGGGGTGAATCGAAAACCCATCCTGCAGCCTCAGATGTTGTATCATCGTGGCCTTGGAAGGTACCGTAACCATCTGGAACCCTACGGGCACACATTCCTTGGGTATGGGCTGAACTCCAGCCGAACATGTCCAGTAGCCGTCCACCACTGTCATAAAAGTACACGTTGTCACCCGATGGTGTCATGGTATTGAAGAAGGAATCGGATGCAGGTGAAAAATCATTGTATCTTATGATCAAGCTCCAATTCGGCAGGAGATTCCCGTCAAATCCCCCTGGTATCAAAGGATATGAGGGAAGCTGATAAGCAGCGTCACTGACAAGATAGAAATTGGAAACGTTCATGTACCACCCGGGATATCTATTGAATATTATGACATATCTGCCGCTGGGAGTGGTGATTGGATTGAACATGACCTCATTCAATACTATAATAGGATCCCAGTAAGGCTCGGGGACATCGTTTTCCGATCCGAAGGATGGTGTGTCCTCTCTTGTCCAAACATCGTCATATTGAAGTGTGGAGGTATTCCAAAATCTTGCAGTGGATTCCGTGTTTACAGGATCTGGTGCCACTCCGGATAAACCGAAGGACACTTCGTCCATCAAAATAGAGCCGGATCCTGGGTCGTAATACAGACTTATTGTGTCTCCTTCATCGCCTGGGGCTCCGCCACCCGTTCTTGTGAAGTCGTCATATCCTCCATAAGCTAGCACTGTACCAACAGTCCATGTTCCCGTTAATGTGCCAAGACCAACATCTATTGTCCAGCGGGAATCTAGGACCTTATCCCCTCCCCTTGGGTTGTAAACCTCTATTTGAGCGGAGGTACCGTCCGCATAGAACTCCGTGAGCTGTAGGCTTGGCAATTGATCGAATACCCATTCTGCCGCAATGGACGTGGCATCGTCGTAACCCTGATGTGTTCCGTTTCCATCGGGCATTCTGGACATGAAGTATCCTTGCGTGTGGGGAGAACTCCATCCCACCATGTCCAGTAGATTTCCAGAATCATCATATAGGTAAACGTTGTCGCCGTTTGCCGTTCCATCGTCCAAGTCGAAGCCAGGAGGATAATTGGACTGTGGTAGCACATAAAATCGATTTGATGTGGTGAGAGCAGGGGTTCCTTGCGGTATTATGTATTCGGCATCGCACACTATTCTATAACCAGAGATATCAAGGGGTGGAACACTTGTGTACATAAGCTCAATGTATCCCTCGGCGGCAACTATTGGGTTGAACATCACCCTATTAAGAATTGGATGAGGTGAAGAGACAACATAGCCGACATCATTTTGTGAACCCCACGTAGAGCCAGAGGAAGCGTTGCGAACCCAATCATTTGTGTATTCTGTACCATAGTATCTTCCTACGGATTCACCAGCCAAGGGATCAGGAACCACTCCTTCCTGACCAAATGAGACTGCATCCACCAAACCATCCACACTGTGTGAAAGCTGGATCGTATCGCCCTCTCCGTCAATTGACCCCCCTGTAACTTGAAAAACTGCATAATCGTAGGATTGAATCGTCGGTGAACTCCAAGTTCCGGTTAAAGGACCTCCATTGGTGGAAAAGGAGAGGTCATTTGTATTTGTATCGGGACGTCCTAAGTTGAATACCTCGATTTGTGGCGGGGCAGAGTCGGAATCAGAGAACTCTGTGATACGAAAACCAGTAGCTACATAAT
>CP070726.1:694325-702328 GCA_020350865.1 Thermoplasmata archaeon | reverse complement strand
GGTGATCTGATACCAAAGACCCCTTATCCCCCTCCCTGGTTTCATTATGCTCACACTAGTTATAGCAACGTTACCACGGCCGATATAATAATACAGCATGATACCACACCCGAATCTAAAAACTTCTATCTAACAACTGAGGAGTATGGGCAGGGAAGAGTGGTTGTTGATGTTATAGGTCATACTGTTGTAAGCGAAGAAGGAGACTTTCTCGGTATACCCTCCCTAAAGGAATGCCAAATTCTTGTAAACGCTCTATATTGGGTGGCTGAAGGGGACAATATCTCAAGTATCGTATCCTATTCATGGGATTTCGATGCCAATGTGGATGTGGATGGAGATGGATACTCAACAAACGACACAGAAGCCACTGGCCCCACGCCGACCCATTGCTACGGTGATGACGGGATCTATACTGTGACCTTAACAGTAACAGACAGCAATGGTAAATCTGATACCGATACAATGCTCGTAACAGTGAAGAATGTCGCACCTTCGATCCACCCCTTTGGACCTTTTGTGGTAGACGAAGATACATGTTTTACCATTGACACGATTGCTGCAGATCCCGGTAGTGATGACTTGACCTTCACATGGGACTGGGGTGACGGGACTTCAGACAATGTGACAATCCATTACAACAATAATAGTATCCCAGACCCTTATCCGAGCCCGGAAGGTAACTTTCCATTCAACACAACCGACTCTGTACGGCACATCTATTATGATGATGGTACTTACACAATAAATCTAACGGTAGAGGATGACGATGGTGGAGTAACATATAATACAACTACGGTCACGGTAAACGATCTTCCTCCACTGCCGCCAAAACTTTACATAAATGTGAGCCAAGATGGAGATGATGTGATACTTTATTGGGATCCGCCTCCATCTCTTGGCATTGAATACTATTTGATTTATCGATCTACATCTCAGACGGGCTTCGATTTTAATTCGGTTTGGGTGAATACATCAGCACAAGAGGAATCAGGTGAGCCGTACCCGATACCCCTCAGAACAATATGGAACGATACCAGCGCTGCACTTCCTGGTAATCTTAGCTACAAGGAGCAGCTCTACTATATTATCAGAGCTGTGAACGACGATGGAGAGTTGAGCAGTACCAGCAGAACAGTGGGAAAATGGACCAAGGCATTCCTCCCAGGCATATCCACATTCTCTCTACCCTTGGAGCCGATTGAAACCTGTAAAACCGATTATTATACAACGAGCATGAATGCCGATTATATCAAATATATGGACCCCGCAACTCACACCTGGATGCGGCACAGTTTCTTGGACGGGGAAACAAACAATACGGAAATGAAACCGGGTGAAGGCTATGAAGTGAAATTCAGCACCCGGACGAATTACACATTTACGGGTATGCCCGGTGCCATGATAAGTTATGATGACGACAGCGGATTTCTTGGGTTCAACCCAGAAACCGGGGCAAGAAACCTTTCGGTCGCAATTGAACCCAATGGGAATGTCAACTTGACCTGGGAGGAACCCTCGAATATGTGTGGTGGAGATTGGTACGAAGTGTACTATTCGAATACCAGGGATGGCTTCTTTAGCCCTCCTGATATTGATCATGAACCTGCCTGCCCCCCTATCAATTATGGAACCAACACAACGACCATCGCAGGTCTCGGGGCCAAAAATCCCGGTTCAATGTTGTATTTCATGGTGGTTCCTTTCAATTCTCTAGGTATCAGGGGTGCAAGTACGTACAGCATCGGCATATGGACGGAGGAGTATCTTGCTGAACATGATACATTTGGTATACCGCTCAAAATGGCTGACAATTACACTGCAGATTGGTACTGTACAAGCCTCCCCGACACAGTAGGAATTAATTATTACAATATCAGTGCTCAGCGTTGGGCCTGGCACTCCGCGAGGATGCCGGAAGGGGCCTACGATACGGTGCTAGAGATGACAGAGGGGTACCAGATTTCCACGGCAAAAGTTTCCGTATTTACCTTCATAGGCGTGTAGGTTATAATCCCCATCAATGTATCACATTTTAGACCACATGGTATCTCTGAATATCTTAGACGACGAAAACGGGATCGGAACCCGGGCAATTATCGTTTCATAATCGGGATTGCTAGTGCAAATTAAATCCCGTCCCTATAATCCACACAAAAACCGATAATATTTATAACCTCAAACCACATTACACCCGTGCTGGGATGGGGCTGGAAAGACTCTGAGAATCAATGCCCGGCCCCAAGATTCGGGATGGGAACGAATTACACTCCCGATGGAGAGTGGACAATATGACCCGATCAATAGCCGAAGAGCTGGCCAAGAAGCAGAAGCAGATCTCCGTGTCCGAATTCTTCGAGAGGAACAAACAGATCCTGGGATTCGATACCTTAACCAGATCGCTTCTCACAGCGGCAAAGGAAGGAGTTGACAACTCATTGGATGCCTGTGAGGAGGCGGGCATTCTGCCGGAGATATCCATCGAGATCAAGCAGGTGTCGCGGAATCAGTACCTGCTCGCAATCGAGGACAACGGCCCCGGAATCGTGAAGAAACAGGTGCCCAACATATTCGGAAGGCTTCTTTACGGCTCCAGGTTCCATGCCATCAGGCAGTCCAGGGGGCAGCAGGGCATCGGCATTTCCGCAGCCGTTATGTACGGGCAGCTGACAACAGGCAAGCCCACAAAGGTGCGCTCCAAGACCGCCAAGGAGGACGTGGCCCACGAAATCACCCTGATGATGGACACCAAGAGGAACAGACCGGAGGTGCTCAAGACCGATTTCGTCATATGGGACGGAAAGGACCACGGCACAAGGGTTGAAATCCACATCAAGGGCAAGTACGTCAAGGGCAAGCAGTCGGTGTACGAATACCTGAAGGGCACCGCCATAGTTAACCCCCATGCCCATATCGTACTTACGGAGCCTGACGGCACCAGGACAGAGTTTCCTCGGGCAACTGAGAAGATGCCGCCCTCCACAAAGGAGATAAAACCCCATCCCCAGGGCATCGAGCTGGGCATACTCATGAAGATGGCCAAGGCCACCAAATCAAAGAGAATGACCTCCTTTTTGACCAGCGATTTCTCCAGGATCAGCTCCCGGGTGGCAAAGGAGATATGCGAGCGCGCCGAAATCGACCCCACAATGAAACCCACCAGGCTGAAGCTGGAGCATGCCACAAGCATCATAGAGGCCATCAAGGACATCAGGATCATGGCACCGCCCACGGACTGCCTTTCGCCCATAGGCGAGCTGCTGATAAAGAAGGGCCTGAAGAACGTGCTGGATGATGTGAGGCCCGATTTCTATGCCCCGCCGGTGACCAGGGAGCCCTCTGTATATTCGGGCAATCCCTTCCAGGTTGAGGTGGGCATCGTGCACGGAGGGGACCTTTCAAAGGATGGTCCTGTTAAAATTCTCAGGTTCGCAAACAGGGTGCCGCTCCTGTACCAGCAGGGAGGATGCGCCTGCACGCTGGCCGTGGAGAATGTGGACTGGCGGCGCTACGGACTGGAGCAAAGGGGGGGAAGGGGCATACCGTACGGACCCGCCATCATTCTTGTTCATGTGGCCTCCACGAAGATACCCTTCACATCCGAGGCAAAGGAAGCTATTGCAGATGTCACAGAGATTCGAGAGGAGGTTGAAAGGGCCCTGAGGCTCTGTGCAAGGAGGCTGCAGATACACATAAAGAAGAAGGCCAGGAAGAAGAAGACAAGGGAGAAATTCGACATAGTCCAGGGGCTCCCGCCCCAGATCGCACAGAAGTCTGCAAGCATCGTTGGGAAACCCGTACCACGCCTGGAGCCCATCATCACCAAGATCATGGATGTGGTTTGGATCGACGATGCCATCGAATTCAAGAAGAAACATCATGTCACGGTTACGGTGTACAACTACACTCCATCCCGCAAGAAGTTCAACCTCTATGCGGTTCTGCCTCCCGGAAGTATCGACGAGAAGAGCTTCAGTCTCAAACCCAACAGGGTGAGAAAGAGCGGCAAGGTGAGGTGGGAGCTGAAGTCCATACCCTCCACCGAAAAGCTGGACATCACCTTCACATTGAAGGGACTGGACCCGGAGGACATCGACGAAGTCGAGCTCTATGTCTCGGGTATCAATCCCGTACAGGTCATCGGCGCCGAGCCCCTGCCGGGGGACTGGGACTTAGACGAGGATATCGAGGAGACCACCACATTGGACAGCTTCGTGGATGAGGAATCAGAGGGAGGAGATGATGAGGGCGAAGATGAGGCGGTGGAGGATGAGGAGGGTGTTGGCGAAGAGGATGCTGAGGCAGGGGAAAACGGAATGGAGATGATGGGCACCCAGAACACCTTGGAGGAGGTGGCAGAAAGATGACAGAGGCCAGATTCAAGAATGCCGTAAGCCAGCTCGAAGGCATCGCAGAGGACATATACGATCAGATGGACAAGGGAAAGATACCCGTAATGAAGATCCCCGTGAGAACGAAGGGCAACATCAAGTTCTCAAGAAAGCATCATGTCTGGAAGATGGGCGATTCCACGGGTACCCGCTCCGCCAAGAAGCTGGACGGCGCCTACATGCTCCTCCGCACACTGCACATGATGGAGTTCATCGAGGACATGATAAAGCACAAGAAGTCCTCCACCCTCAGGGAGATGTACTACATCTCGGAGGGTTGGGAGAGCGCCAAGTTCTCTGCCCAAAACGAGAGCGACAAGCTGGCCGAGGACCTGGAGGCAACAACGGGCTGCATGCGTGAGGACTTCAAGCTGAGGCCCGAGGAGGACGGTGCCCGGGTTATCGGCAACATCACTCTGGAGGAGGTGAACAGGAAGGGCGAGAAGAAGAAGATCAACTGCCGCGACGACGTGGGGGACTCGGGATACGGCATCCCCTACAATATCGAGAAGGACAAGATCAAATTCAAGAGCGTGGATGTGGACCTGATAATAGCCATAGAAACTGGCGGTATGTTCGACAGGCTTGTTGAGAACGGCTTCGACGAGGAGGCCAATGCCCTGCTCGTGCACCTCAAGGGTCAGCCCGCCAGGAGTACGAGAAGATTTATCAAGCGGTTGAACGAGGAGTTCGATACCCCCGTGGCCGTGTTCACGGACGGCGACCCGTGGTCCTTCAGGATCTTCGCCAGCGTGGCCTACGGCGCCATCAAGACCGCCTATATCTCGGATTACCTGGCCACGCCCACAGCCGAGTATGTTGGCATCACGGCCTCCGACATCCTGAACTACGAGCTGCCCACGGACGGCCTCACGGAGCAGGACAAGAACGCCTTGAAGGCAGAGCTCTCCGATCCGCGATTCAAGAACCAGTTCTGGAAATCCGAAATCGAGCTCATGCTCGAGATCAACAAGAAGGCGGAGCAGCAGGCCCTGGCCAAGTACGGGCTGGATTTTGTCACCGATACCTACCTCCCCGAGAAGCTCGGTGAGATGGGCCTTATGTGAAGATTATCGTTACTTCTTATTGCATTAGGACGTACCCGTCACAAAAAGTATTGGGTAAAAAATATTCCAGGAACACCCATCTATGCCACTATTTTTAGACAATCATCGTGAAACTGATTGTACATCATGACAACGGTGTCAATCATTTCCTTGAGCTCCGACTGGTCCAGGTCAACAACACTCCTGTGGGTAATGAGCATGATGGCGCCGTTTTTCACCTTGCAGAACTTTGTTTCGTGGCTGATGGTATGCAGCTCCAGCAGCCTCTCGTACAACTGGAGGTGGTTCTTCTCCGGGGGATCTAAAAAGATACAGCCCACCCCTATCATGGGGGGCGTGGGAGGATCGGCTTCGGTGTACATGACACTGATCTGTATCACTGAATCCCCGGATTTCTGGACAAAACTCCAGTTACCGGGTAAGGTTTTCTCCAGTGACTCGAGTTCAAACCCCTTCAACCAAGCATCGATATCGTCCATGCTAGCTTCGCCCAATTCAAAACCTCCTGGATGTTCGTAACCCTGCATTAGGGATTATATCACCAGATGGCTTACATCAACTTATAATTTGTTATAACGAGTTTGTACCATTCATTGGGTCCGGTAAATATATTAAACAGATGATAATTCCCCGCCATGCACTTCATGGGCATTGACCTCTCATGGAAGTTGGATCCCCCCAAACCCTTCCGAACGGCAGCCGTGGTTCTCAATGAAAAATATGAAATGGAGGATGCTGCCCTTCTCACCACCGATGACGACATCCTTGCCTTTGTGAAAAAATACAAGGATGAGGGGTGCATGGTGGGCATTGACGCCCCTCTGGTGGTCCCCCCTTACCAGAAGCAGCGGGGATGCGAGCAAAGGCTGCTTTCCTGCGGCATAGGTGTTTTCCCGGGCAAGAGGGAATGGCTCGTAAAAACCTTCGGCGGAATAAGGGGGGAGGTACTGGTTGATAAATTGGGATGCATTGATATCCCCCTGAAAGATTCCCCCGTAATTGGAAAGGAAAAAAGCGCGCTCTTCGAGGTGTACCCCTATGCGACCTGGAAGGTCCTTTTCGGACCAAAAAAAGTGCCCAAAAACAAGAACACCGGCAGGGTGAGAAAGGAGGAGGGACTGGGAATGCTGAAAAGGCAGTTGCTCTCCCAAAATCCCCCCCTGAAATTGAAAGGAAAAAAGGAGCATCTGTTGAAGGCAGATATCAAGGGTCTTAAAAATAGGGAGCTGGACCAACTGGGGGACCTTCTGGACGCTGCCGTGGCCGCATACACTGTGCTGCTTTTTTACAGACACGGAGAGGACAGATGTGTTGTCCTTGGAGATAAGGAGGAGGGGTTTATTCTCACACTGGTCTCTGACTGTCTGAGGAGGGCGGCACGTATCTCCAAAGAATAGAAAAACCATGGCCTCCAGACAGCCATTACCTGTACTCCTGGCACATTCCCTCCCTGTGGAGAAGCTTTTTTAGGCTGTCTGAGAGCTGATGCTCGAGCTCGGCCTGTCTGGAGGAAATGATGCCCTTTACCTCGTCTGCTGCCTTGGGGCTGTACCTTCCGACGCCCAGGGTGAATATGGGGTGGCTCTTGCGCTGGGGATAAATTTCGGAAAAGGGGAGGGCATCGCCGATCTCCATGAGCATCTCGATCTCTTCTGAGGGTTTGTCCATTATCCTGAGGCCCACGCCCTTGGGCCTGTACGGGTTGGCAAATTCCGTCTTCAGCTGCCACAGGCAGTTTTGGTTCATGATGTACGTGTCGTAATGGCCCCTTGTGTCCCTGCCCCGCAGCATCCTCCAGCCCAGGGGATTGTTGTCGTATACGGCCTTTATCTCGGCTATGATCTCCTCCACGGGTTTTATCTCCATATGGGAACCTCTTGCGACTTAAGACAACACCCCTATGTGATGATCCATACCTCAGTTTACCAGTTAGGGAACTGTCCTTCGTATGTGAATAACAGATTATATTAATGAAATTGAACGATAATAACCTTTTCGCAAATCCTGAGGTGTACTGCACCATATAATCGAATCATTGACGTTATTATGGATTTAAGAGGTGGTTTTGCTGGGGATGGCCTCCGAAAACGGAAAACTTTAAGTTCGTGGACGAAGTTCAGGGTTTCTGCCGTTAAAACCGCTTGGAGAGCAACAGAGGAACCCATTTTAGCGGTTTTCGGCGTTAATTGAAGAGACGACCATGGGGGAGAGTTCAATGGATGAGGAAATTGAAGAGCAGCGGGAAGAGTCTGAAGATGAGCTATCGAGAATCGTCAGGGATTTTGAGACTATCAAGGCGATTTTTAACGAACCCATGAACCTGCTCAGAGACATTCAGAGCTCGTACGGAAGCAGGGATTACGCCAACACCCTGGAAATAGGAAGAAGGACCCTGGATATGATGGAGGAGCCTTCCAAAGAGTTTGTGAAAGCGGGTATGGCCTTCTGCCTTTCCGCGGCCTTGGAGTGGGTTTTGAACCTGGGAGAAGTGGGGGTGGACGTGAGCAAGGCGGAGGCCCTGATATCCCAGGCCAGGGAGCAGTTT
>CP070726.1:688448-694225 GCA_020350865.1 Thermoplasmata archaeon | reverse complement strand
GTAATTGGGAATCAGAACCCTGTCTGTTTTCATGTGAAGCCACAGGCCCCAGCTGCAGTTGTATGTGTGCAGATCGTTCATATGGTACGGTTTCGCCGTATGGTTGGTCTTCCAGGGGTCTGCAGGATCCCTGGGGTGGTACCACTGGGCGACATCCCATTCGCCTGCAATGTTGGACAACACCGCATGCAGGCCGTCTTCCCAGAGGTAGCCCACATCTGCATTCCACAGCCATGGGGGTACTGATATCATGTTCCAGCCTTGATACAGGTAGATATACACAAATGTCTCGAATGTGTCCACTACCTTCCTGGAGTACGTATTGCCCACACCGTCCGTGGAATTGATGACAAAGGAATATCTTCTTCCGGGTAGAAGATTGGTCAATGTCACGGACTGCAGTGTGTCCAGTGTCAGGTTCTGGTTTTCATGCGTGAGATCATAGAAGGTGCCGTTACCGTACAGACCGTACCACACAACTGCATGGGCGGGCTCGTCCACAGTCCAAGTAATATTGCAGGTGGTATTTGTGGTAACGACCGTGGGGCCGGATAACAGTTCGGGTACCTTGTTGTCCACCGTGAAATTGAGCGTCTCATTCCAGGGACCCCAGGAGCCTGATCTGTCACGCCCTCGGATTCGTATTTTAACCTGGGTGCTTTCTCTATTAGGAAAATCTTTCGATTGAGAGTCCCACACGTACTGATACAGTGTGTTGTTATCCAGGCCGGTAGTGGGACAGCTCGTGGCATGCACCGTGGCTTGTTTCCAAATACCGATGTCGTCGTCCCAGAACTCCACCTCTATGCTCATATTACCATCGTCACCAGGGTCCATGTCCACCAGGATAAATTCGATTGCAATGGGGCCCGTATGCACCCCGGCGGGTGTGGAGAAAAAGGTGACATTGGGCAGATTGTTTGGTTTGGGATTGAAGGGCACTTCAATAAAGATCTCCTTTGACATGTCAAATGACGGCTCGGGATCTGCAAAGCCCTCCATTGAATTGTTGGTGGCCGTGATGTTGTAGGGACCGTTGTACACCACGCTGTCGTTGTACTTGACCAGTTCGGTGACAGTGAACCATTCGGCCCATCCCAAACCGTCAGTCGGCTTAGAGGAGGGCTCAGCAGGTGCAGACACGGTCACAAATGATTTGTTTATCGGATGGCCGTCAGGGTCCACAACATTGACATTCGTATACCACTGCAGCGTGATGGTGGAATTGCCTGTGACGTTCATTGTGGTGTTGTCAAAGGAGCCGTCCCAGAAGCCCGGGCTGCCGTCCCCGGCGGGATTCCTGAGGGTCAGATGGGCGGGCACCTTACCCCCTATTTCGTAGGCCAAAACCGAGTCCTCTCCATGGGAGGTATCAAAGGAACAGTTGTCGAAAAAAGGAGTGGCGCCGTCGACCCTATAAAGAGGGACATCCGCTTCCCCGCGGGTAAAGTCGCAGTCCCTGAACACGGTGCCGTTGGAATTCCCACTTCCTGGAATGTCATCGATGTGAACCAAATGACCGGGCTGGTAATTACCATGAAAATAACAACCTTCGGCGGTCACGTCTGAATTTCTGATCAGAAGGCAGGGTGTGCCATTGCCGTGGGAAAAGAAGGCGGTATTTCTCAGGGTCATATCCGTTCCAGAAACCTTCAACGGGAGGGCGGAGTTATAATTATCTTCGAAGGTACAGCCATCTATGTTGGTTGCACCCTCCAAATGGGAAAAGCGAACGCCGTAAATACCCATATCTCTGAAGGTGGTGTCAGTTATGCCCGGAGGCAGCAGTGTCATGGGTTGGACGTCGATCCAGGTCCACATATGCAGACCACTTGTGGCACCATCAAATATACAGTCCGTGATATTGGCGGAACTACCCGGCCTGAAATAGATCCCCTTCCATTCTATCTCGTCCTCGCCCCAGAAAAGGGTCTTTGTCATCTCATTGCCGTCCGAATGGGTAATTAATGTCCCGTACACATCTATCATCGTATCCGCTGTTTTAAAGGTGATTTCACTGGACATGACAGGATCGAACATGTAGTTGAGTCCCGGGATATGGAGTGTATAAAGGGCATCCACCGTGTAGTCCGCAGTTATATGGTGGTCCTCTGCTGGATTCCATACAACGATTTGGTTCTCAATCCCATCGATGTCATAGGGAAAAACCCCGTCCTCGTCTGCGGTGGAAGCCAGGTGCTCTATAGGCTGTCCTTTGACCTTTGGTGCGGTCAGGGGAAATACGACCACCATACTCGAGGCTACAAGCAGAAAAACAAAGGTAATCGAACCCAGGCCTTTTCGGACATGACCCTGCCCTAACCGCTTCCTCATCCTCACACCCTCCTTTCCATTCACCGTATTTTCATCTCATTCCTCCGGGAGAATGAGATATGTTAGTGATGTTAACCTTGAATGGACCCGATATAAATCCTTTTTGGTACGTATTTTTGCATATTTTTCACTGTGATTGGGGGATAATCATTACCGTGAACACTATACATAACCAATGGTCCATTGCACATCATTGGTGCAGTGTATCCAGTATCCCCTGCCCATTTCCATGGAGAAGAGGGTGTCTGTTTCACCGCCCGGGCCGTCGTAGGTCTGCAACTGGCCGGATGCAGCATCATAGTGCTCCACCTTGTCATAATGGCCACTTATACTGGATAATGCCGTGGCGATGTTGCGGTTTGTAAGGGATGGATATCCAACGAAATTCCAGCCCTTGTGCAGATATATGGGATTCTCGTGGGTCGGGTAGAACTCGTCGAAGAAATAGTTTGGAACCAGAACGGTGCCTGCAGTCATATGGAGCCAAAGACCCCAGCTGCAGTTGTACGTGTGCAGATCGTTCATATGGTACGGCCTTGCCGTATGGTTGGTCTTCCAGGGATCTGCAGGGTCTCTGGGATCGTACCACTGGGCCATGTCCCAATCGCCTGCTATACTGCTCAGCACATTCTGCAAATTGTCCTCCCAAAGTGGACCCATGGTTTCATCCCACAGCCAGGGCGGAACAGAGATCATGTTCCAACCCGAATAGAGATAAATGTAAACGTATGTATCGAACGAGAAGGTTGTGGGAATGGAAGAATAGGTATTTCCCAATTCATCTGTGGAGGTGATGATGTAGGTGTACCTCCGTCCGGGTATAAGGCCGGTCAGTATTATTGACTGCTGTGTGCTGATTGTGAGGTTGGCTTTCTCGTCTGTCAGGTCGTTTATTGTGCCGTCCCCGTAAAGACCGTATTCAACTGTGGCATTAGCAGGCTCATTTACAGTCCATATGATGGTGCAGGTCGTATCCTGGGGATCAGGCGTGGGCCCGGTGAGCACCACCGGCCATTCGTTGTCCACTGTGAAATCCCCAGTTTGATTCGGAGTTCCGTTAAAACCTGAACTATCGAATGCAATAATTTTTATTGAAACCTCGGTGCTGAATTTGTTCTGGAAGTCCTTGATATTGCGGGAATCCCACACAAAGGTGTACTGCACACCGCTGGACAGCCCTGTTTTGGGATCGCTTGTGAAATACTGGGTTGCAGTTATCAAATCGGCCTCTATCGGGTCCCAGAAGAACACCTGTATCCAGATATCCCCTTCATCACCGGGGTCCGGGTCCTCAATGACGAAATCAATGGAGACGGGGCCGGTTTGTACTCCCACTGGTGTCGATATATTGATGACCATAGGCAGCGTGTTAGGTATGGGATTGAAAGGAACGGTGATAAACACATCCTTGGACTGGTTCATAATGGGTTCGGCATAGCCGAGCATGGTGAAATTCTCGGCTGAGACGTTGAACGGGCTGAAGTTCTCCTCGAAATCGCTGTGCCTTATCAATCCCGTGACCATGAACCATTCGGCCCAACCCGCTCCATCCGTTTGCTTGGTTGCGGGCTGGGAGGGCGCAGAAACATTGACCTGTGAGCCAGAAATGGGATTGCCGTCAGGGTCGTCCACGTATACGTCCAGGTACCACTGAAGGGTAACGGTGGAGGAGTCCGTGGCATTGATCGTCGTGTTGTCGAACAGTTCCCCTTCGTTTGGATTCCTGAGTATCGGATGAGAGGGAAAACCAGTAACATTATCGTTGGCAATTATCGTTTGGGCGTCATTAGTATTATCAAAGGAGCAATTATCTATAAATGGGGAGGCTCCATCGCTCCTGATATAGTAATTGTCGGCCGCCCCGTTGTCGAAGATACCGTCGGAAACCACAGTGCTGTTCGGGGCCGGACTGTCCTCCACAAGGATGCTGTATCCATCCTGATCCTGAGCCCCGAACCAGCAGGTTTCAACAGATACAGTTGCATTTTTAATGCGGAGGCTCGGCTGATTCGGGCCGTGGCTGAGGAAGTTGGTGTCCCTGATGACGAGGTCTCCATTTGACACATACACACCTGTTCCGACGTTATTGGAATCAGTGAAATCCACACTCGTATGGATGATGGTATTGCCGACTGCACCGTCCATCCGAACACCGTACTGGCCGTAGTTCAGGAACTGGGCGTTCGTGATCCCCGAGCCGCCAACTACGGAGCCTGGGCTGAATACGACGCCCTGCGATGCGCTCTGGATGATGACATCCTGGATTACGCCCTCGCTTCCCGGTTCGAAAAATATCCCGTTCCACATTCCAAAGCCCGAGAAAAGGAAGGCGGTCTTGGTGGGGGACATCAGTCCATCCGTCATTATTGTCAGTTTCCCTTCAGGCTGGACAGTTATGTTGATGGGCTGCTGCACAGATATCTCGTGCTGCAGAGCAGGGTTGTTGTAGTAGTTTAACGCCGGTATGACGAGCTCATAGCCGGAATTGACAATGTAGTCTATGTTCATGATGTGGTCTTCTGCATCGGTCCATTTGACGATTCCCGGTGTCATGTCAACATCATAAGACGAGTTGTTGTCTTCCTCAAAAGTACTCCCCAAATGAATGACAGGCTGCGATTTTGCTGTTGGAGCTGTCATAGGTATTACAATTATCATGGATACAGCCACGAATACAAACACCAACGATATCGATTCCAGACGCTTTATAAAACCTGATTGTGCCGCTCTTCGCCCCACTACAATCCCCCTTTATTTTTCATTTTCTTTTACAGACAATTTGTTACTAATCATTTATGGAACGCTTTTTGGACAATTTAGATTCCAACATATCGTTATGTTCATTATACTAATGCACATATTAGTTTGGGAGTTCTTATACTTTTTGCTGTTATCCAGCTGCATAATCACATTGTCCACTAGGTAAGAGGTGGAATATTTGAATCAGTTTTTGGTAATGGGCATCCCAAAACGATCATGGATAGGGCACATCCCACTGCGCATCCTCGGTACAGTGTATCCAGTATCCCCTCCCCATGTCCATGGTGTTCAGATTGTCTGGTTCGCCCCCCGGGCCGTCATAAATGCGCCACTGGGATGTTTCTGCATCGTAATGCTCCACCTTGTCATAATAGCCATCAATACTTGATAATGCTGTTGCGATGTTTTGATTCGTAAGGGACGGATAGCCCACGAAGTTCCAGCCTTTGTACAGCTGCTGGGATCCTCCAGGATAGAACTCCTCGAATAAGTAATTGGGAATCAGAACCCTGTCTGTTTTCATGTGAAGCCACAGGCCCCAGCTGCAGTTGTATGTGTGCAGATCGTTCATATGGTACGGTTTTGCCGTATGGTTGGTCTTCCAGGGGTCTGCAGGATCTGTGGGGTCGTACCACTGGGCAATATCCCAATCGCCAGCAATGTTGGACAACACCGCATGCAGG
>CP070726.1:685388-688348 GCA_020350865.1 Thermoplasmata archaeon | reverse complement strand
TTCCCAGGTTGCGGGCAACATCAACTCCCCTTATGCCGTGGCTCTGTCCTCGGTCTACTACGTCATGCGCTGTGTTACCGACCCCCATACCCCTCCCAACCACGGCTGCTACAGGCCCTTCTCGATTATCATCCCTGAAGGCACTCTTCTCAACCCCAGGCCCCCGGCAGCGGTTTCCGCAGGGAATGTGGAGACCTCCCAGAGAATCGTGGACGTGCTCTTTTCCGCCCTGGCCCGGGCATTACCCGAAAGGGTCCCGGCCCAGTCCCAGGGCACCATGAACAACCTCCTCATCGGGGGCAGAAACTTCACGTACTACGAGACAATTGCCGGGGGGGAAGGCGCCCTGTCTTTCAGATGCGGCCAGTCCGGCATCCACACGCACATGACCAACACGGCAAACACGCCAATCGAGGCCCTGGAATCGGCATATCCTCTGAGGGTGGAGTGCTATGAACTCTTGGAGGGAACGGGAGGAGAGGGTAAATTCGAAGGAGGCCTGGGTGTGCGAAGAAGTGTCAGATTCCTTGGTGATGAAGGCACCCTTTCCATCATCTCTGACAGGAGGAAGCATGCCCCAAAGGGATTGTTTGGAGGGGGGGATGCCAAGGTGGGCAGGAATTACCTGATGCGTGAAGGAGAGACAAGGAATCTGCCCTCGAAGGTTACCATGCCTGTGAAAAAGGGGGATTTAGTGGTGATCGAGACACCCGGAGGAGGCGGATACGGAAAAGTCCGGCAAAAAACCTAAGAACCCACAACTGCCTACACCCAACGCATGGAGAATCTGCGGGAAATCATCGATCAAATCGAAAAGAACCTGGACGACAAGGACGCCATTCGCGAGGTGGCCCTCAAGTCATGCAGGGCCGTGACAAGGCTGTCCACTGCCATTATCCAGGGTGTGCACAGAAAGGACGATGTGAACACCTTGTTCAACGACGCCCGGGACGAATCATCCAGGCTGCGCAGCCTCCTCGTGGAGCATCCGGACCTTCTGCATGCGGGTTTTGTTGAGAGCGCATTCCAGGAACTGTGCGAGGCTGCAATACTTCTTGCCGTGGTAAACGACAAGAAGCTCCCCACCCCCAAGGAGATGGGGGCCACCGACACGGCCTACCTCCTCGGCATGGCCGACTGCATAGGCGAGCTGCGCCGGGCCACTCTGGACTGCCTGAGGGAAGGGGACGTGGAATCCGCATCCATGTATCTGAAAAAGATGGAGGGGTTCTACGAGATGCTGCTTAGGTTTCACTATCCCAATGCCCTGGTGTCAATAAAGAGAAAGCAGGACATTGCACGCAGTCTCATCGAGAAGACGAGAGGGGAGCTTGCTGTCTCGGTTCGGGGCCGGTCCCTGGAGGAGAAAATAGAGAACATGCAGAAAAAATTATAATAAAAACAATCCCCAGAAGCAAACCCAAAATATATAGTGAGATGGTGGAAGCAGCAAAGGAAAAATGAGGGGGAAACCTTTACCGCTTTTTTACACCATCTCTTCGCGACGATAGGAGGGAGGTAATTGATATATTATTTGTCTACTTTCGTTAATAAAGGTTTTCGCGCCGTTATCGTCAAGGATAATTACGAAAATTGCGGAAAAAGGGGGAAAAACCCCCATTTTTGGGGGTTTTATTTCAAATCGAGCTTCACTATAAGCTGGTTAAACTTATATAGGGCTTTTCAGGGGCAAATTTTCTGTTTAAATGGCGTTATTTTTGTGCCCCTGCACATGATCATCTAATCGAATTCATCCCCTCTGAAGTTGATAAAAACCGCATAAAACTGGCCCAAAATCCCCAATCACAAACATTATATCCGACATCCCTTTATCCCAAAAACGGTCCATATGGAGTACGTGACAGGCCACATCTATTCTGCGGGCAGCTTCACTGAAGGCTATCTGGGATTCTAGGACGGATTCATAAAGGAGACGGGCAGGGAAAAGAGAAAGGATGCCGCGGCCAAGGGCATCATCGTTCCCACGTTTGTGAACTCCCACATGCACATAGGTGATGCCGTGGTCTGTGAGGAGGTTTCCGGTGGCATTGCGGAGCTTGTGGGGCCTCCAGACGGCCTGAAACACAGGGTTCTGCAAAGCACCTCGAATGCGGATATGCTCTCCAGTATGAGGGACGTTATCCACAAGATGCTGCATGCGGGAATCGAGCATTTCTGCGATTTTCGGGAGGGGGGCAGCCCTGGTGTGAGCATGCTGAGGACCGCCCTAAAGGATTCGCCTCTGCGGGCAAAGATATTCGGCAGGCCCCAGGGCTTGCATTATGATGAGGAGGAGATATCCGAACTTCTGAGGCACGTGGACGGCATCGGCCTGAGCGCTGTCTCAGACTGGGACCGCGACATAGAAAAGATTTCGAAGCATACATTACGTGAAAGGAAGGGCTTTGCCTTCCACGCAAGCGAAAGGGAAAGGGAGGACATTGATACCATCTTGGATTTGAGGCCCGACTTTCTCATCCACATGAACGAGGCAACGGACGATGACCTTGTGCGCTGCTCGGATGCCGGTGTGCCCATAGTGGTGACGCCCCGTGCGGAGATGTTCTTCAACCGCATCCCCGATATCCCAAGGATGGTGGAGAAGGGAATTTGCGTGGCACTGGGTACCGACAATGCCATGCTGAACACACCCCATTCCATGCTCAGGGAGATGGAATTTGCCTATACCGTATCCAAGCCAAGAGGTGACTTGAAGGCCATGGACATCCTGAACATGGCACTTTCAAATGGACGCAAAGTTTTAAATGCAGGTGATGATATTTGCCTCACTTCTGGAATGGAAGCGAACTTCATTGTGTTCGCGCTTTCTTCCAAGAGTCCTGCCTACACGCTGGTGAAGCAGGCAACCACCAGGGATATCTCGCTTATAAGCATGAACGGATACATCTGGCAGAGGTCTTAAAATGCGAATCCAACACCATAATTTGGCACTCAAGACA
>CP070726.1:680938-685288 GCA_020350865.1 Thermoplasmata archaeon | reverse complement strand
ATACGGCCACAGGGAAACCAGGATATTGGTTTGAATACCGCCCAGGGCACCTAAATCGAAATCGAAATCGATGGGCACCTCGTCGATTTCAGGCAGTCCCGGAATGGAGCCTATACCTGTTTGCAGGTTGATGTTGAAGGTCAGCTCCTTGGTGGCGTTGACATATCTTGGACTGAGCTGGGAAAGGGACATGGGAAGTGCCGCATCCAGCTCTGTTGCCAGGGTCTGGGCACTGACAAAATCCGGGATCGTAATATCGTCTTCATTGGTTGTGGATATCTTGTCGATGAGGGTATCCAGACCGCTGAAGTAATCCAGGACATCGGCCAGTGTGTGCGCGTCGGCAAAGGGCACGTCAACGGCACTGAAAAGGTGGGAAACACCAAAGGAGCCCAGCCACCCCTTGAGCTGCTCCAAAAGGCCCAGGTAGCTGTCGGGCATGATGTTGTTGAAGGAGAGCAGGTTCTGGGAAAAATCGTGGCTGAGGTTGAGTGGCGGTGCCGTTCTAGGATCGTCCGAACCGTCGGGAAGGTAGGTGATGTGGAAGGGATCGCTTGGAGGGAACGTAATATCAAGGGAGAGACTTGTGAAGGCCGAATCCCAGCTGGAGACGCCCAGCAGCTTGACATCCACAGGGAGGTTTGCCGAAAAGATGCCATCAGTCAACACATCATCTGACATGAGCACGTCCACGGAATTACCTGTGAGCTCCGCCAGTGTTATCCGGGTTTTGTTGTCCGAATTATTGGGATCTACAAGGGAGGCCGACATGTTGGCGTACAAGCCGAAGGTGCCCCCGTCCACCTCGATTTCCAGGAAGCCCACCTGGAGCTCGCCTTCGTCCTGTCCGAACTCAAGGTCAACTGCAAGAACCCTTGCCATTCCGGCAAGGGAGGTGTCGCGCACGTAGAAATCGTTGTCCACGGCCTCCACACTCGTGTCAAGTGTGTCGTTTTCAAGATCGAAATTTCCCTCTGCAAGGTCTACGACAACGCCGAAGGTGGTGTAGATTTTTAATCCGCTTTCCAGCACCACATCGGGCAGTCCCAGGAAGTCGTACGAAAGACCGAACAGGTTGGCGTTTCTGCCCAAATCGAATTTGTAGGTGCTGTTCTGGGTGACCTCGAAGGTCATGTTGATATTGATTTCGTACTCGGTTCCGTTTATGTGCGTAATATTCGCCCACACAGCATCCACAGTGATGTTCAGGTTGCCGGTGGAGGTGTCAAGGTTGTCGATGAAGGACACCAGGTTGTCCAGAATTGAGTTCGCAGGAAAGTTGTCATTGATTTCATCTGCCACAGTGGTCTTGAAGACGTCTGTAATACTCATACCTCCCAGGGAGGAGGCAAGCCCCGGAGCCCAGGCCTCTGTTTCATTGACAAAGAGCAGGCCGGGAATAGCCGTGAGAAATTCGGACGTTAGGTCGCTATGGCTGCTGACGTTTCCCAGCATGTTCGCAAGCTCCCTGAGGCCGTGGACGATGGCATGTTTCGTATGTGAGCTGATCTTGGGATTGGCAGTGTAATTGGCCAGGGGGTAATCGTAGTAGTAAACTGTGCCGAGGAGATGCTTGTAGCCCTCTATTGCCGAGGATGAAAAGGGCAGTTCCGTTTCTATTGTCCCTGTTTTCATTTCCAGTTCCCAGTCCCCGCCCATACAGCCACATCCTGTGGGGTCAATGGAAGCTGCCACATCCGCACCTGTCAATTCACTCATGTCTTTTACCAGCTGACGCCCTTCCGATCCCCTGGCCACTTCGCAGCCGTAAAGCAGTATGTCTGCTCCGTCCATGAGGGCCGAATCCCATGAGCGCAGCTGCTCCTCGTAGTCATGAAGGCTGTCAGAATCGAGGATGGTCTCTGCAATGTGCACGGTACCCGGGGAGCCGTGCGACACGATGTGAATACCCGCGATATCCGTTCTTCCTGCCAGCTCTCCCGTGATCTGCCCGATTCCGTCACGCTCGGCATCCAGGATCACCACCTCGATTTGGGAGAAGTAATCACCGATGGACATGTACTCGCGGGATGAAAGCCCCTCTATAAGCATCAAATAATCTGGCACCGAGTTGTCGATAAACATCAGTTGGATTTTGAGGTCATCTGAAATGACGTTGTCCCGAACCGTGTTTTCGTATTCGATTTCCTCCCCTATCCATATGCCCGAGGCACCGTTTCCCAGGTTCTTTTGCCCTGTGGAGTCCATGCTGATGTGGTTGCCGTACACCATGTTGTCCCGGGCGTTTTCCCCGGATATGAGGATGCCCAGCAGGTGGTTGCCCGAGATGAGGTTGGCTGAGGCCGGTGTTATGCCCCCGATGACATTGTTCGGAACATCGTAGATATTGACACCCATGAAGTTGTTAATTGCACATGTTCCGGACACATCTGTTCCTATATAGTTCCCCTCGATGACGTTGCCGCCGTACGTATCGGCTTGAATACCGCAGAGACCAAAGCCAGATACAACCAGTCCCCGCACCGTGCTGCCCCCAGAATTGATGTGAAGACCGCCCAGGGGCATGCCGGCATTGCTTCCATCCAGTTCGATTCTCAGCACGGCATCGTTGCTGTAGCTTAGTGTGTTCTCCTCTGCCCCCTCCTGGGTGTACCCGTCGATGATCACCGGGTCCGTGATTATCGGAAGGGCTGATTGAGGTGAAATGGTCCACCAGGAATAGGGGTGGTCGGGGTCCATCTTTCGAACAATTGAATCGGAAGAAGAGAAGGCCCTCTTTCTATTATCAAGGGCCACCTGCCCCTCTACCCCGTCATCCAGATAGTAGAAGCGCCCTGCATCGTAGGAGGGAATGTTAAATACGATGAGGTCAAGACCTAACCTGGCATTGGCATCCAGTATGGCCTGCCTCAGCGAGCCCTCACCTGAATCTGCGGTGGTTGTGACCTTAAACACCACAGGTCCCCTGACTGTGCCGTAGGCTCCCGCAAGCTCCACCTCGAAGGTCACGCTCCCTTCATCCTCCGAGAACTCAATGTCTGAATTTTCCCATTCATTCCATTCGAACAGGAGCGGATTGAACTGCTCGCATGTTGCGATATGCGAAATCGGACCGCTATTCGGCAGTGTGAGCACGGCGCGCTCCATTTCCACGGAATCAAAATAGATGACATACTCCAGTTCGGTTGCCTCTGCCGAATCAATTGTCACATGAAAGTTCTGGGGTGGTTCCTGCAGTCCATAGATTTCGACCTCTGCATTGCCATCATATGTCCATATGAACAGGTCATATCTACCGTCGGCCCGTCTTTCCAGCTGGTAATCCCCGTTGGGATCACCATACCTGTCCTCCACAAACACGGAGTGTTTCGGTTCAAGTTCGTTTGCCTCCATCTGAAACATGATGTAGGCGTTCACTCCCAAAAGCATTCCAACTACTACTATTACACATATTTTCTTCAGTCTCTTCATGTCTTACTCCCTCCGAATCGTCTCCTTGTGATGATGTGAGCCTTACCTTGTTTTTACCCTAATTGAACACTGATATTTATTTGAATTTCAAAATCTAGTGAAGAACAGGTGCATATGAATTGCATATTAAGTGCAAATCACATACAAATTCAAATGGATGTTCGCTGCCCGGATGTACACCCGAATTTTCATAGATTGTGCTCACTGTTATTATGAAATTGTCCATGGTACCCCCCTTAATTGGACTCTTGCTCCCTCCTTAGACGGTGATTTAGTACTATATGTTTCTTTACGTACTTATGCTTTGTCTATCGGTTTACAAGGGGTATACAATTGTGAAATTACATTTTGATCTCAATTTTTGCGGGAAATAATAAATCATCATAGTATCCATAGTAGAAATATTTGTTCTCCATTTGTTAGACGTTCATTACAATCAGTTTAATCGCTTTAATCAGAAAAACTTTTATAGATTCCGGGTTATATCCCATACTAACCTGTGGCGTACAATTGTACAACAAAGGCCCGATATTATGACACAAAAAACGGCACGTGTCACTGCCAGGGTGCCCGAAGAACTGCTGAGGCAGCTCGAAGGCATCATGGACAGGGAAAGCATTGACTCCATCAGTGAAGCCCTGAGACAGTGCATCGAGACGTACATCACAACCAAAACCACGTCCCTTTCCGCAGAAAGCATTGTGATTGATATAGGCATGGACATCCTCTCTGACATCGACACCCTCGTTGACATAGGCAGGGTGTCTGATAGGGAGGAGGCATTCAAGTACGCCATCAAAACGTGGACAGAAACCCATATGGAAAAGTACGTGGTAAAACGGGACAAACTGTACAAAACCGTGGCAGACACAAAATCCAAGATCCTGGAAGCCAGGGGCCAGAAACTGATCAGCTCGT
>CP070726.1:674865-680838 GCA_020350865.1 Thermoplasmata archaeon | reverse complement strand
ATTACCCAGCCGGCTGAAGATTACCTCAAGTGCCTTACCCTCCAGTCCCTCCACCATCTCGGGGCGGATGATCTGTGCGACATCTGCAAACTTTGCAGGGGCAACTATCAAAGTTCCTATTGATATGGACTATGACGGCGACGGAATCGGTGATATTCCAGACCCGGATGATGACAACGACGGCATTCTTGATGATGACGATCCATATCCACTCAATCCCCTCAATGATATCGAGGCCCGAATTATCGATATTCAAACGATTCTTGCAAACTTTAATTTGACGGATTTGACAAATACAATAAAATATCTCAATCAAACATTGCCACTGAAAATCGATGAACTCTCGACCCAGCTCACATCTGTGAACGATTCCCTCATGACCAGAATCGCTCAGCTCGAGAGCAACATACTTTCCGATCTGCAGAGCGTGAACGCCTCCCTGTACTCCGAAATCCAGGACCTATTGTCAGAAATCACAAGCGACATATTAGAGATGATGGCCAGCCTGGAAATGCTGGAGGCGAATCTCACTGCACAGCATGACTCCTTAAACAGCTCAATTGGTATACTATCGGACCTTGTGAGCAGCGAGCACACACTCACAAGAAGCGAGATACTGGATAGGTTGAACAACTCCCTGGACATGCTTCAAGACCTTGACAACAACATGACGATCCACGACACTGACATCAAGAATCTAATATCAGCATTGGACGACCTGATACATAACGAAAACGACCTCACAAGAGACCAGCTGATGGACAACGTTACGGAAATCTTAAACCAGCTTCAGATCGTGGACCAAAATATTTTGAATCAGATTGCGGAGATGAACACATCCACCTCAGTACAATTGATGAGTCTCATGAATAATATGACCGCAGAACACGATGCCCTTGAACAATGGCTTGATATCGTTTTAGATGGCTTCGAATCCAATCTAAGAGCTACCAATGATACACTTCATAAACAATTGAATGATTTAGATGCATCGGTGACGAGCTTCTTCAGCAACCTGAATATCGACATCTCGGATATTCAATCGAACATTATCCGCCATGACGAGAAAACCGGTGAAAATCATTCTCATATCATCGGCTTGCTGGATGATTTGCTTTCGGGGCAAATCGAAAAGGAGAAGATCGAGGAAATACGGACATTCCTAATCAACCTGGCAGGAAACCTATCCGAACACAACCAATCCATTGCAGACGATATAATGGATGTGGTGAAGGAGATAGATGAATTTGAAAACGAAACAAACAGGCAGCTGGAGAACATCAACACCACTCTGGAGAATCTGGCCAAACTGAAGGAAATCCTTGATGACCTTGAAGCCCTTGACCAGTCACTGATCCAGGCAGAGGAGGAAATACAGGATTCCATTGAGGACAGATCAACTAGGGCAGAGGACGATGAGCACATGATAATCATGGAATTGCTTCTGATTATTGTAATTATCTTTTTAGTAATTAACACGATATTGATTTATCTTCAAGGAAGGGAGAGAAGGTCAGATAGGAATAAGGTAACCGATAAAAATGAGGTCAAGGTAGATATAGGGCAGGATGTTATACAAAAGGAAAAGCCAAAAAAACCTCCACCCCCGCCATCTTTGGAATGAGTGAGAGAATAGCTATATTAAAACGGGTTTCTATCTATTTCAGCCGATTTATAGGGCCAGATCCTCAATCTCGTCCAAACAATATTTTTTAATAGATTAACCGTTATTTAGCGGATCGATAAAAATGGAACCAACATGGACGGTTCGAACCTACAAAGAGGGGGATGAACAGGAGATAATCAATGTTCTTACCGCTGCCTTCGATGGATGGCGGGGTCTGGACTACTGGAACTGGATGTTTAAGAGCAATGCGGACGGATTCTACAAGGATCTCATACTTCTTGCCGATGACAATGGTAAATTCGCCGGTCACTACACCATCATCCCAGCCAGGATGAAGATCGGCGACGAGATAATATTGGGCTCGCAGTCGGTTGCCACGGCAACGCACCCTGATTACAGGCGCCAGGGTATTTTTGAGAGATTAGCTAACAAGACCTATGCCAATGCAGCCAAGCTCGGTATCAACGTAACATACGGCTTCGCTAAGGTGGGGCCTTCTTATCACGGTTTCGTAAAGAAACTAGACTGGTATCACATATGTTTTTTGATTGAAAACGAAAGGGTCATAGATGCAAAGGAGGCACTTGCGAGACATTTTAAGGGAAAACTTCCCGGATATTTAATAGGTATCCTCGCCGTTTTCGTCAATTTCCGAAACAGCATTAAAGGTAAAGTTAAAATCCCGAAGGATTTCACCATAAAACAGGTTCCCGCCTTCGATGATAGAATAAACGATTTCTGGAAAACGGTTTCAAAGGATTACGACATCATGATAGTGAAGGACAAGAGGTACTTTGAGTGGAGGTTGAGGTCGCCGGAGCGTAAATATATAATATTTACCGCCGAAAAGGAAGGAAAACTGATCGGCTACATGATTCTTGGTGAGGGAGAAGAGGATGTGAGGATAGCCGATCTGCTGGCACTGCCCGGCCATGATAACGCAATAACGTACTTGGTTTCAAAAGCCATCGGCTTTGCAAAGGAGAGGAAAAAGGATATGCTCCGATGCACACTTCCTAAGGATCACTCGTATCTCAGCAATTTGAGGAAGCTGGGATTCTTGTCCACAGAAACCGAGATGGGATTCATTGCCCGGGTGAATGCACCGGGTACGGGGCTCGAAGAGAAATTGAAATCCATAAAGAACTGGTTTATCACGGATTTGGACAGCGACCACGTTTAGGCAGGGCTTGGGCATGACGCACGTATCGATCATCATCTGTGTGGATGTGGACCCGGACGGTTTCAATGTCCCAGGGGTGAAATTCAACAAGAGAAAAACAAAGTTGAGTTGGCAGGGCCTCGAAAAAGAGGTTCCCAGGTTGATCGATTTTCTCAACTCTTTAAAGGACACGGAAGGCGATTGTGCCAACCTCTCCTGGTTCTTGAGAAGCGATGAACAGATTAACGAACTGTACGGAGATTACGGATGGCTTTACAATAACTACCATCATTTATGGAAGATCATACTGGATAGAGGGGACGAGATAGCCTGGCACCCGCATTTTTATAGATGGTTCGAGGATAAGGGAAGCTGGAATCAGGAAACAAAGGATGTCGATTGGATGCTGACCTGTCTTGAAAATGGCTTCAACAGGATGCGTCAATTAACCGGTGAAGCCCCTTCTGTGAGGATGGGGTGGGGGTTTCACAACAACCAGACAATGACGAAGCTAAACGATCTCGGGGTGGAAACAGAGCTTTCTGCTGTCCCGGGCTTCAAATCTGAGGGTAAGATTCTTTCGGGTATCCTCTGCGACTGCCACGACTGGAGCATTACTCCCGATGAGCCATATTTCCCTTCAAAAAGTGACTACAGAAGGCCAAACAAGGACCGCTTGGAAATCCTCGAGATACCCATGACGGTGAGCCGCGACCCTCTGCCATATGCCCTCTTCGGTATGGCGGTGGACAACAAGTTCAGATCACCACCGTCGAAATTCCATCTCACACCCATCAAAGACCCAAAGAAGTTCTTCTTAATCCTAAAGAGGCAGGTCAGGATGATAAAGCACGGTGAGCAAAAGAGGCACATTGGCATGTACTTCCACCCGACAGACATGTTATCGAAGGATGCTTTGGGGATTTTTAAGACAAACCTGAGCGCCATTCCGGAATTGATGAAGAAAGAAAAGGTCACGTACTCTTTCGATTGCGCAAAGGAGGCCGCTGTTAGGATTCGCAAAGGGCTCTCGATATAGTTCATCTTTCACATGAGTCGTGGATAATCCAGTTGTTATTGGTAAATACATCGGGAGTCCTATTTGTCAGTATGATTTGTAATAATACAAAATTTTATTATATCTATCAAACATATATAGATTCGTCTGCGGGGAATAAGCCAATGGAACTGTCAAATAGACAAATGGTAGTGTTAATTTGCACTTTATTTATCATTCAATCATTTCAGTTCATCCCCGATGAGGTACAGGCGGAAGGTAATGGGATACTCAACAGCTTTTTCACTTGGGAAGGCAACGGAGGCTACGTTGCCAGCGGAAACGGGACCTGGAATTCAACATCAGGTTCAATAGATCTATCGGGCATTCCCTCGGGAGCCTCTATATTAAAGGCTTTCATCTACTGGGTGGACTGGTCCGGAGACGGCCTCGATACCTTCATTTATGTTGACGGAACAGGAGTTACCGGTTCCCAAATAGGCTACGAGGGCTCATGGTATTCCTTCAGGGCAAATGTCACTGGGTTAATCACTGGCAACGGCATTTACAATATCACCGACATTGAGGCATTTGGTACGAGCATAGTTGTTGTTTACTCAGATTCCTCCTCTGATTATGTCAAAGTAATGATAAACGATGGAATGGACACTGATTACAACCAGGCGCTTCCGCACTGGCTTACCGATTCGATTTTTACGGGTTTCTTGGCCTCCCCAAATCCCTCGGCCAACATCACTTTTATTTCTGGAGATGGCCAGATCTATTACCAGGGTGATTGGCGCTATGATAAATACTCCTTCAATGGAAATGTAATTGCCACAGATGAAGCCGATGGTTCGGATGGTAATCCTTTTACCCATGGATGGGACACAGATACCTATGATGTGTCAATGTATGTGTCTCAGGGGGATACCGCGGCCACGGCCAGTATTTATGAGGAGAACGACGAGATTGGCTGGGTGGTTTCTGTTTTTTCGGTAACCGTAGAACCTCCAAACATCCCACCATTTGCAGATGCTGGTGATGACAAGGTGATTTATGAGGGTGATACGATTCTTCTGGATGGTTCATGTTCATACGATCCGGACGGTTTCCTTGTGTCTCACGAATGGGATTTCAATGTAAGCGATGGTTTGTGCTGGGACATAGGACTCCCTCCGGACGCTCCAGGCCAGGTTGTTACACGTACCTACAATACCAGCGGTATCTATATTGCCACCTTGAATGTGACGGACGATAACGGATCCTATGCACTGGACACCTGTAATATTACCGTGCTAGAACATCCAACTCTATACATTAACATTAGTCAGAATCGCAATGATGTCATTCTCTCTTGGTATCCTCCTTCCAATCCAGGAATCGACTATTATCTAATATACCGCTCGGAATCACAGGTGGGCTTTGATTTTACTGATCCCTGGGTGAACACATCAATGCAATACGAACCTGGGGAATCCAGCCCGATACCCTTGAGAACCGTCTGGAACGATACCGATGCAGCGCTTCCAAGTAATGAAACCAATTACAAGGAGCAGTATTATTACATTTTAAGATCTGTGAATATCCATGGTGGTATGAGTAGAACCAGCAGAACGGTGGGTAAATGGACAAGGTGCTTCCTCCAGGGTGTATCTTCATTCTCCCTGCCCTTGGCCCCTATTTACACCTGTACAATTGACAACTTGACCGCCCTTATGAATGCAAGTTACATAAAATACAAAGACCTAAATACGCACACATGGATGAGACACGACCTCAAGGGTGGGGAAAACAACAACACGGTTATGAGATTGGGTGAGGGCTACGTGGTGAAATTCGCAAAAAAGACGAACCATACATTCACGGGCATGCCCGCAGCCATGATAATATATGACGATGACAACGGATTTCCCGGATTCGACCCTTATAACGAAGCAAGGAATCTTACTGTTAATATCGAGCCCAACGGGGAGGTGAACCTGACATGGGATGAACCTTCCATCATGGGGCCCGGAGATTGGTACGTGGTATATTATTCGAATTCCAGGGTAGGCTTCTTCGGAATCTTGGGCGTGGATTATTTCATGGTATGCCAGAAGATAAAATTCGGAATGAACACCGCCCTTCATATCGATGCCAGTGCAAACAGATCCGATACTCAACTCTATTATATGGTGATACCTT
>CP070726.1:670657-674765 GCA_020350865.1 Thermoplasmata archaeon | reverse complement strand
GTATTTATATTAACAACGTAATTAGGGTAACAGGGGGAGCTTTTTGGAATGAGACTCAAAAGGGGGCAAAGAGAACAACCTCATGGAAATATGTGATTATAACAGATTCCATCATCCTCTTTTTTTGACTATTCCTTTGGGTAAACCCGGAAAGACCATGGACCGGAGGGAAGAAACATGGAAAATAAAAATGTAAAAATATTGAGCATGATGCTCATTGTGGTTTTGTGTGCGGTCGCGATTGCCCTGGTTGGGCCGGGAAATGCGGTTTTCCAGGAATATGCGGAACTCGAAATGCAGGAACAAGTAGTTGATGAAAATGACAGGGAAGGCGACGCTTCATCAACGATTGTATTAATGGTGAGAGATCCGAGACAAATGGATGGCACAGCCTATGCAGTAGTTATTTTACCTCAAAAAGAGACTCAGGGTCAGACTGCGGGGGATGAGGGATCCAATGAAGCCGGCCACCCAATGGAGACCCAAAGACAAACGATGTATACGGAAAATTCCAATGCAGATGAACATCCAAGGGAGACCCAGGGACAAACAATGGATAAGGTAAAATCCAATACATTGGCAATAAAAATAGCATTCGTTCTCTTGATTGCGGCGCTCGGTCTCGGTGTGGCTGTTGTTTACAGTAAATCAAAGGAAAAAGAACCTAAGAATAATAAAATAATGGCATTTTTCGTAATCCTTGTCATGGTCATATCAATCTTTACGGCCATGGTGATGAGTGTTGCACCTGACAATACCACCGATGATATCTCATCTGTCAATAATGCCACAGACATCACCGAATCCTCGGCAGTTCTAGAAGGCGGGATATACAACTTTGAGAGCGAAGGGCCTCTAGAGGTTTCTTTTGAGTGGGACTCGGAGCAGGGCCCACCCTATGCTTACGAAACCGGAACCCGTACAATTTCCTCCTCTGAGTCCTTTAACGAGACCATCGATGGCCTCTCTCCGGAAACTACCTACTACTATCGTTTAAAGGCTGTGGGCAGCGATTACACTTATTACAGCCGGGAGAGCAGCTTCACAACACCTCTCAAAGAGGAAACAATATATGTCCATCAGGCAGCCACTGGCACCGGAGACGGCAGCTCCTGGGAAAACGCCTATACCGATCTGGAAGTAGCAATAGAGGCTGCCGACTCCACAGACGAGATCCTGGTGGCTCTTTCCGACGATCCAAAAGAAGTCGGTCTTGCCATACGCTTACATAAAAGTGAATCCGGAGATATCAGCATCGATGAAACCCTTATGGTCGGGCCCAACGATACCCTGGAGGGTTCCGGCACCATCGACAGCGACGTTGTCATTTCCGGCACCCACAGTCCCGGTCACTCCCCAGGAATAACCGAAATCACGGGTGATTATTCCGTCACAGGCACACTGGAAATCGAAATCGGGGGTGTGAATCCGGGACCTGGAGCCACTGATCCTGAGGACCCCGATTATGATAAGGGTCATGATCAAGTAAAGGTCACAGGCAACGTCACTCTCGGCGGGACCCTGAAGGTCGTCCTCATCAACGACTTTGTTCCCGTGGCCGGTCAGACCTTCGATTTCATTGTTTTGACCGATCCTGACAATAAGGATATATTGGAATCTTTCGACGGTGCTGAAGGGCTTTTTGGCTTCGGTGACGGGAATCTTTATTTCGAGATCGTTAAGCATGCTGATAAGATGCAGCTCGAGGTCAAGCAATTCGGAGGTGGAGGTCTTCAACTCAAAGAACTCGGTACCCATGCCATCGGGGTCGGAAAGGTGCTATGCGACTATTTCTCAGATATTAACTACTACACGGGGTCCCTGAATAATATAGACATCTTTGGTCTGATTTCAGGCAGTGTCAACTTCTCGATTTCGAAGGATAAGGTAGATGTGGATTTGGATGGCGAGGTAACTGTTCCCAACAATGGTTTCTATGATGACGCGACCCTTCTCACCGTTGCATTGTACGATCTTCAACTCAAGGTGGGTGTTGCCGGGTTTGGTATCGGTATTACTAACGGCAATCTGGGTATCGCCTCAATAAAATCGGGAGATCTATCCTGGACAGCGGTAAGGGCGAAAGATATCACAGCTACAATTGCTCTCCCAGGGATAACAGCTGGAGTTTCAAATTTTGCGGTGGAGATAAACAAGGCAGATGGGCCTGGTGCATCAGCACTTGATTGGACTAAATCAGTAGATATGGATCCCGCCGACGGCTTCGGGACTGCGGGTACAGTCGATCCCGGCGAGGCCCTTACTCCTGCAGTTGATATGGCCATTGGTTTTACGTCAGAATATCTTAGGGTCTCTGGAAAACTAACCACTCTGGACATCTTTGGGCTAATTACTGGTCAAGTCAATTTCGCATTGGTAAGACAGAAAGTGGATGTAGATTTGGATGGTGAGGTAACCGTTCCAAACGACGATTTCTATGATGACGCTACCCTTCTGACCTTCGCCTTGTACAACCTGCAACTCAAGGTTGGGACGACAGGTTTTGGTATCGACATCGCGAACGGCAATCTTGCTATTGCCTCGATAAAATCGGGAGACCTATCCTGGACAGCGGTTAGGGCGGCGAATATCACCGCCTCTATAACACTTCCGGGAATATCCGCAGATGTATCGAATATAGCAGTGGAGATAAACAAGGCGGAAGGAACAGGTGCAACTGCGCTTGACTGGACAACATCGGTAGATATGGATCCCGCCGACGGCTTTGGGTCTGCGGGTACAGTCGATCCCGGCGAGGCCCTTACTCCTGCAGTTGATATGGACATTGGTTTTACGTCAGAATATCTGAGGGTCGGCGGAAGTCTAACCTCACTGGATATCTTCGGTTTTGTTACAGGCACTGTTGGTTTCGAGATCACACCGAAGAAGGTAGATGTGAATGCAGATGGTAATGATGACTTCTTATTAGCCGATGGAGACCTCAAGGATGCCGATATGGTGTTGCTCAAGCTAGAAGTCACAAGCGTATTTATCGGAGTGCCTGACAGTATTGGCTTCTCGTTAACTTCGGGAATGCTAGCTCTAGCTGCGATCCAGCCCTCGGATCCTGTTGCAGATGATCGCAGTTGGCTGGCGGTGAGTGCTTCGGTAACCGGTGCCGAGCTGACCGGAATTGCAGGTCTGACCGCATCAGGAGGCTTTGATGTGGAGGTCAACCAGGCATTCCCCGAATCTGAAGTATCACCCGTAAGAGCCCTGGACTGGACCAGCGATGTTAATCTGGACAACGACTCCGTTGATGGGGATCCATTTACAGAAGACGGAGACGAGGTGAGTGTGGGAGGGCATAAAATAGAGCATACTACCGATTTCCTGCAGGCTTCAGGTGACTTGACGGTAAACCTGTTTGATTTTGTGAGGGCCAGTGTGAGCTTTGAATTTGTGCAGCAGAAGGTGGATGTGGATGTCAATGGAAACGATTTCTTTGATCTCACCAATGACAGTGATCTTGACAATGCCGATATGGTAATGATAGATTTACAGGTTAAGGATGTGTTCGCCGGAATTCCAGACGGCATTGGTTTTACAATGGAGAGCGGATTTTTATCACTGGCCGCAATCAAGCCCTCGGATCCTGCAGACGACCGCAGCTGGCTGGCAGCGAGTGCATCAGTAACCAATGCAGAGTTAAAAGGAATCGAGGGTTTGACCGCCGTAGGAAGCCTTGCAGTGGAGATAAACCAGGCATTCTCTGGCCCGGTTGTCGCCCCTGATGATTCACTGGACTGGTCAAGCAATATCGATACCAGTGCCACATCTGTCGATAACAGTGCCTTCACGGGAGGGACCGTAAGTGTGGGAGGTCACGCTATCGAGCTTTCCGGCGACCTGCTGGAGGCCACGGGAGATCTTACATTGGACCTGTTGGGCTTTTTCTATGTTGACGGATCCTTTACCTTTAAAAAGATCAGCAAAACCGTGACGGTTACTGATGGTGCTAGTCCTGTACCCAATGTTGATGACGTGGAAGTGGACCTTCTGACCGTTGGAGTGGTTGTCAACCATGCCTTTGCGGGAATGAACGGTCCCTACTGGCGTGAGGACACCAACACGAACGGTATGATAGATCCGGGTGAGACGAACGATG
>CP070726.1:666157-670557 GCA_020350865.1 Thermoplasmata archaeon | reverse complement strand
TTATCTCGTGATACACTAGTACCGAGTATCTATACTCTAGATTCCGGCTCGAACCAGTATCATCCGGCTGTCTCTTCTGTCCGAAGGTGATGTTCCACCAGAAATCCCCTGCGTGGCCGTCCGTATCGGTGGAATCCAGGCTGGCGTTGTAGCTTGCCCCTGAGACGATGGCATCTGGGCAATCCTCCAGGAAGTCCCTTAGCCCCTCGGATTGGGGATTTTCACTATCCAATAACCAATCGATGACTTCTTCGGGTTTGGAGTCGAAGCTGGACTCCTCGAAACCGGCGCCCGAAACAGGCATTATATTGTCCTGCCTGAAGTCCAACTCGGCCAAATGATGCTTGTCGCGCCAGTGCGTGCTGCTGCATGACCCCCACGGGATGGGTGAATCGCCTTCCACGTAACCTTCGTCCTGAAGGGCAAAGGTATTTTCGATGAGGATGTACCCTGCCTGCTCGTCTCCGTCCCAGCTCGTGTTGGTGCCGATGTACTGCTTCACCGGTACTGGCACCTCGTTGGCCAGCCACAGATATTCCCTGAAGGGAACCGAGAAATTCTCTGAGCCGAAGTCGGTGGAGACATTGATATAGACCGTCTCGTAGCCTGCCAGGACCTGTCCCCTCTCGGCTTTCCAATCGTACACAAGATCGTTCCACGAGGTCTCATCCTTCCATTCACCCGTATCCCCGACCTTTATGGTCTGGCCCTGTTTCCAGATATCGTCATCAAGGGTCTCCACCGTCGGTGCGTGCACGTCAAAATAGCTGCGCATGGCGGCCCTGAAGGAGAGGGGTACGTTCGTGGACTGGAGTTGATCAACAGAGAGATTGGCATTGCTGTCCGTCACAATGAGCTTTTTTTCGGTCAGATCCACGTACTCATCTCTCTGGACGTTATAATCCCCATCGGATGTGATGGGCTCGCCGTCATCACTGTCCGCGAACAGTGTGAAGAATCCCAGCAGCTCCCTCCTGGTGTAAAGGGTGGAATGCTCCCCGGCGAATCCGTCCTTCATGGTCCTGGCGCCGTAGTTCGTAATCAGTTCCTGACCTTCGACATCGAGGACCCAGAGGCTCCATTCACCACTTGATTTGTTCTCGAACTTGAACTCGATATGGATGAAGTGGTCGTACTGAATGGAGTCCTTCAGTTTTTCCGGCGGCACAGTGACAGAGTCGATTTTACTCATCTGGGGGCCGTCGTCCTCCTCATCCGTGAATCCGGGTGGTTCCTGGCCTGTAAATTCATAATATCCGTGTCCTGCGGTTACACTCAGGGCAATGATGCATAAAACAGCGATGACTTTCTCCATTCGAGCACCTCAACGATGGTAAATGATTGGAAGTACGGAATATAATGCCCTTCCCAGTATAATAAATTTTGTATCAAAAGACCAAAAGAAATCCGTGATATCATTAATCTTGAAGGCTTGACCCTACTGAACTTTACATATACCCCACCGCAAACTATATTAATATAGAGCGGATTTACATCCAGTACCCAGATCAAGGGAGAGGTAATGATGCGACTGAAAGCGTTTCTTTTGATACTACTTCTGATTATAGTTGCCATGGTTTTTCTGCCCTCGTCCTCGGCACAAGAGGATATCGATTACAATATCGAGCAGCTCGACCCCGAAGGCGATGTGATCGAATTCAGCGATTCTGGATATTCCGAGGTTGATACGCATGACTCCTTGGATATGGTTGCTATGCGCTCCATATGGGATGAAAATACACCGGCACCTCAGGATGACGAGATCACGGTGGAGGCGGAGTTCAAATCGGGTACACCCGGTGAATCGGACCTGTTCTATTTCCAAGTCTGGTCGACGGGGGACAACGATTATATCATCATCAAACTGCCCACGCAAAACGAGCCTGTATGCGTGGATCTGGCCAACGAGGAGAGCTTCACATGCACGGAAACAATATCAGGTAACAAAATATCACTGAGAACGTTGCTCTCCAACATCAATCCGCCCAATACACGCTTGGAATTCTACGCGTTCTTCTGGGAGGACGGCGAACCCAATGGTTATTTCGAGATTGGCCCCGACAATCTCATTTTCATAGAAACACCATCGAATTTCGCCACTGTTTCAGGTTCAGTTTCAATCACCGGTGAGAAGCGATATTCCTCCGACAATGTCCCGGATGGCGATGTGATAATAAACATAGACAGTGGTGAGGATATCAATCTGGGGTCGGGAGGTACCTTCAGCCATACCTGGAACTCGGCAGATGTATCGGACGGAGAGCATACAATCACGGTGGAGACCACAGACAGCGGCACGGGCGAGACATATACGGATTCAATCAAGGTGTATGTGGACCAGGATACTGCCAACTACCCATCATTTGGCAACCAACCCGATGTCATTATCGGCGACACCTTCGACTATATCAACGAGTTCGCCCTGCTCACCACCTCGTTTCCAGGGGATGATACAACCACAATGGTTCTCGAGGCCATCGAGACCATCAATGCGGGAGGGAGCAGTTACGAGACCTACAGGTACCATTCCCATCAGAAGTCGACCTTCGAAATCGCCAGCCTTGAATCCAACACAATCACTGATACTGATTCTTGGAGGATCAAGTCCGATTTCGGCCTCATCAAGGAGCAGGAGGATTCCCACAGCGAAACAACGCTCCAGGCCACCACAGACACGAACACCACGAGAACGTACTCACCGCCTAAGAAGCTCTACAAAACCCTTCCTGTGAAGGTCACCGACAAATGGGATCTCACAACCACCGTAAAGGAGGAGACAACCACAAAAACAGAAGGTGCTGGAACAGAGAAGGAAACAACCACCCAGCAGGAGAGCAACGATTTTGAATGTTTGTACAAAACCGAGATGAATGTGGGCGGTGAGCTTCTGGACATCTTTGTGATCAAGGAATCCACTGAAGGGCTGCCCTTCTCTGACGTGCACTACTATTCCCCTGAACTGGGAGTGGATGTTAAATTGGAGTCGTACGACGGCAGCAGGAAAATGCTGTGGTACGACGAAATGGTGGATTTGACCAGGGGCAGCGGTATCTTCATTTCGGTCCAGGATATCAGGGTGGAACCCGATCCGCCCAAGGCAAACGAGAAGGCCACAATCAAGATAGATCTGATGAACCAGGGGAATGCCCAAGCCACGAACGTCAAACTGAAGGTGAAGGCAAATAACGCGGTTATCAAGGAAGAGACCGTGGCATCCATCGACGGTGGGGAAGAGAAAACCGTGGAGATCTCCTGGACTCCAGATGATGAGGGAGAGTACACCATTTCAGCAGAGCCCAGCCATGGAGGCACATCATTTTCTGCCAGTTCCCTTTCCATCTCCGTGGGCCCTGCCTCTGAAGACAGTGATTCGGCGTTAGGCAATCCCATGATGATTATTGTGTTGTTGATCGTGATCATAGTCGTTGTCCTGGTTGCGGTTATCGCTGTAAGGAAAAGGAAGGCCGGGGCCGAACCCTCGGTTCCTCCGGCTGAAGCCGGGGAGGGCGCGGCAGTTGCCCCCGCGGCAGGTGTTGCAGCACAGCCCCAGGCACCCCAGGCCTATCAGGCCGCCAGCCAGGCAACGGCAACAGCTGCCGGTGTCATGACGGAAACCATCCGCTGCCCGGGCTGTCAGAAACCCTTTGCTGTTTCTTATACGAGCAAGCCCATCAAGGTCAAATGTCCTTCATGCGGCGTCGAGGGCGTACTGAACTAGCAATTGCATCAGTAAATTGAGAGCAACTCACTGTTGGAGCTTAGATAGGGGAAAACCAATGTTCGAAGGTTTGGGGCGTTTTGTGGAGAAGAACGCCGCCATGGTAATCGTTATTTTCATCATCACAACCGGGCTGTTTGCCTCCGTTATCCCCAACATATCCTTTGAAACCGATGTGGAGAAGTTCCAACCGGACAACGAGGTGACCCGGGCAGAGGAGAGGGCCAACGAGTACTTTGGTGCGGATTTTCAGCCCCACCTGATATATATCGAGGCCAAAAACCAAGAGGACAACGTGCTCACAGAGGACGCAATCAGAGAACAGCACAAGATCGGTTTGGCGGCCCGCTCCGTTCCGGGTGTGGAAGGCACCCTCGGCATGGGGGATGCCTTTGAAGAGCTCGTGAAGTACCGTGCCTTCTTGGGCTCCTATTACTACGACGACCGATACACACTGAATCCCGATCCCAACAACTCGTCGCACATCAGGGCAAAGGATGCGGATATACGGTTCTACAGGGACATGATATTCGGGGTACTCAACGGTTCTGAGGTGATACCGGAACAGTTCCAAAACAACGCTGCCATCCAGAGCATATCCATGGTGGAAAGCTTCATCGGCCTTGTTATGACAGAGGATTTCGATTTGGTGAACAACACAAGGCCACATGGAACCATTCTC
>CP070726.1:659325-666057 GCA_020350865.1 Thermoplasmata archaeon | reverse complement strand
CTTGAAGAGGATTCCACCCAAAACACCGTTATTGGAAATAACTGCACCGGTAATATGCATGGCATTTATGTTTCCTACTCCAATGATAATAAACTCATAAACAACACACTATCGAACGGATGGTGGGGCATTATCATCAAACGATCCGAGACCAGCAATCTTACTGGCAACGTGATGATAAAGGATGGTATCTTCCTTGATAGTCCTCTACTCGATGAGCTGAACCAACACGAAATTGACACCTCAAACACACTGGATGGAAAGCCGGTATATTACTGGAAGAACAGAAACGGGGGCACAATTCCAGCTGGTGCAGGTCAGGTGATTATTGTAAACTGTCAAAACATAAACATAGAGAATCAAACCCTCACATTTGGTGCAATAGGCATTCATTTGGGATTCTCTTCGAATATAAACATATTCAACAACAACGTTTCAAACAACATCTACGGCATATATATTTGGTCCTCGGATGGAAATTACATTACCGACAATACGTTCTCATCGAACACACAAGAGGGAATCCTCATTGGCAAGTCTGTCGGGAACACCATCTCCCGCAATTCAGTCTCCTTTAATGGAGGGCTTGGCATATCCATAGATATCATAGGAAAAAATAACCTGATATACCACAACGATTTCATTGGTAACGCGGATCAGGCAAGTGATGTTTCCTCGCAAGGAAACCAATGGGATAACGGCTATCCCTCAGGCGGGAATTACTGGTCGGATTATTCAGGTGCAGACGGCGATGGGGATGGCATTGGCGATACACCATATGTTATCGATTCGAATTCCCAGGATAATTATCCATTGATGAAATCCTTTAAAAATTTTATTGCCGAAAGACCTGTCCATAACCTTGACAAAGATTCCTACCACATCAGAATCCAGGATGCAATAGATGAGGCAGACCCGGGTAACTCCATTTTCGCGAAAAACGGGACGTATTATGAAAATGTGGTCATTGATAAAAGCCTAACCTTAACCGGCGAAGACAGGAACACCACCACTATAGAAGGCGATGGCAATGAAGATGTTGTATTTGTTGGTGCCGATTGGGTGACAATCTCGGGCTTTACAATCACAGGCACCGGAATGTATAGCGGAGATGCGGCCATACAGGTGGATTCCGACTACGGCAATATTTATAACAACATCATCCCGAACAACACATGGGGGATCTTCCTCCATGACTCGGCTGGCCACAACGTGGCAAACAATATCGTAATAAACAATACCTTGGGTATCTATCTATCCTCCGCTAATGGGTGCTCAGTTGCCGGGAACAGCATGATTGAGGATGGAATCGCCTTTCAGGGCACACTACTTGAGCATTGGAACACACACGCAATAGATACCACAAACACGGTCAACGGTAAACCGGTGTACTACTGGAAGAACCGAAATGGAGGGACTGTACCATCGGGAGCAGGACAGGTGATACTTGCCAACTGCCAGAACATCGATATTGAGAACCAGGAGCTAGCCCATGGCTGCATCGGCGTCCAACTTGGATTCTCTTCGAGCAATTACATCAACAGCAACAATGTCACGTACAATTGGGGTGGTATCATACTTGCATATTCCAATGACAACTTTATGGTGGAGAATAATGTTAAAAACAACATACGCGGCATGGGTATTGGTTCCTCAAGTGGAAATTATATCATTAACAACACCGCCTCAGCCAACGACTGGGAGGGCATTCTTCTCGTAGGGGCAGACGGGAACAATATTACAGGCAACACCGTAACTGATAACAATGATTACGGCATTGTTTTCGTGGGTTCAGATGGCAATACCATCGCATACAACGCCATATCCTCAAATTTTGAGTATGGCATTTCACTTGATTCTTCAAACGGTAACACCGTAACGAACAACTCAGTTTCCCTGAATTTCAATTATGGCATCCAGTGTACTGGTTCTGATAATATTATTATAAACAACACGGTCTCCCTGAACAATTACGGCATTTACCTCGCATTAGCCACCAACAACAGGATCCATCACAACAGTATCATTGACAACGCTATTCAGGCATATGACAATAGGGATAGTAATTATTGGGACGATGACTACCCTTCAGGTGGTAATTTCTGGTCAGACTATTCTGGCGATGATTATTATAACGGTCCAGATCAGAACGTACCGGGCAGTGACGGAATCGGGGATATAAATTATTCGATTGATCCAGATTCAGTTGATCGTTATCCGTTAATGGTACAGCCGGATATTTATGCTCCAACGATTCAGTTGCTCTTTCCGGAGAATAACTCGGTCATTCAAGAAGGTGTTATTCTTGATTTCCAGGTAAACGATGATGCCCTTTATCATGCCAATTATTCGATAAATGACGGGTCCCCCAATCCTCTCCCCAATCCCTATGATATCCCGACTGTGGGATTGTTCGACGGCGGATATGTAATTCATATCAGTGCCTTGGATCTTGCAGGAAACTCAAATACATCGTGGTTTTATTTTATTATCGATTCCAGTCAGCCGATGATACACTTGGATTTCCCCGATAACAACTCAGTTGTTCAAAATGGAACAGTTTTGGAGTTTTCAATCACGGATCAAAACCCAATTCAGGCTAATTACTCTGTAAATGGGGAGCCCGCCGTTTCATTTTCCGACCCCTTCGAAATCGCAACAGAAGGATGGGATGACAGGGAACATACAGTTCAAATCAATGTGGTGGACGTTGCCGGAAATCGTAATTCCTCATGCTACTTCTTTACCATCGATTCCACCAAACCAATAATAGAATTAAATTCTCCAGAAAACAATTCATACATCCCCAATGGAACACTGCTAGATTTCACTGTCTCGGATTCGCATCTCCTTTTGGCCAATTATTCGATTAACCCAGGAGACGAGTTCCTGTTATCTGATCCGTTCGACATATCCACGGCCGGGTGGCCAGATGACAATTATACAATCCATATCAAGGCCCGGGATGTGGCAGGCAATTTCAATTCCGTCTCCTTCTCCTTCACCCTCGACTCCACAAATCCGGTTATTATTCTTTGCTCCCCCCATAACAACTCTTGCATTCCAGACGGTGTTTTTCTGAATTTTACAGTCTCCGATGCACACCTGCCCCTCGTCAATCATTCCATTGATGGGGGTGACGAGGCCCTCCTTTCTCCGCCGTTCAACATCTCAACTGACGGATGGAAGGACGGCAATTATAAGATTCTTATCAATGCTACAGATTTGGCTGGAAATACCCTTTCCGCATGGTTCTTCCTCACAATCGATTCCACACCCCCGTTAATCACTTTGAACGAGCCCGAAAACAACGCCCTGATTCGGGCAGGAACATCGTTGGACTTCAAAATTGAGGATGCCAATCCATGGAATGTTACCTACTCGATAGATGATGGCCCGTCGTATAACTTATCCAAACCTTATGATATCACAACCGGGGATTGGCCAGACGGAGGATACGTTGTAAAGATAGAGACCATTGATTTGGCCCTGAATGTGAATGCCACCGTATTCTTCTTTACAATCGATTCCACTGAGCCGGAAATTCACCTAAATAGCCCTGAAAACAACCGCGTAATCAAGGCCGGGACCATATTGAACTTCATAATATCGGACTTACATCTAATGGAAGTAAAATACTCAATCAACAACACCCCCAAGCTTCCGCTTCAAGAACCCTATGACCTATTTACCGATGATTGGTCCGAAGGGAACTACTCGATATTGATAGAATCTAGGGATCTGGCAGGCAACTCATTTTCATCGTGGTTCTTTTTTATAATCGACAATACTCCGCCTTTCCTGTCATTTGACTCAAACCTCAACCACACAATCCTGAGTGCAGGGCAGACTATACAGATTTATGCACCAGATCCCGATGTGGAGGAGGTGATGTTTTCTTTGGATGAAGGGGAATATATGTTACTCGAACCACCGTACATCTTATACCCCTATACCTGGACCGAAGGCTCACACATCGTTCATATCAGAGCTAAAGACGGGGCGGGAAACGAAGCCGTTTTATGGTTTGAAATCAAGGTGGACACTGATTCACCTTACATCATATATTGTGATCCTCCCCAGAACTCAAGGGATGTGGACAACGATACAACCATCACAATCGCCTTCAGCGAGGCCATGAACGGGGCTGATGTAGGGCGGTATCTGCATATCTCACCTGAAATCGAATATTCATTCCAGTGGAACGAGGAAGGCACCGTACTGACCATTTCCTTTGCCCCCGAAAAATTGGCTGATGGAGCCACCTACAAAGTCACTATCGACGGAGACCTGGCAGACAAAAACGGAAATAAACTGGGCTCAGATTTCGAACTGGTCTTCACCACCTACAGTGAGCCCATTGAATCAGAGCCTCCATTAGATGATCCTCCAATTCCCTACTGGGCTGTCTTCGCTATCCTTGGGGTAATTGCTCTTCTGATAGTTGTGATGTTCCTGTTGGGTAAGAAAAGAGGCGGTGGAACGGTTGATTGGGATCAATAATAGGCGCAAACCTGATTGATTGACCATTTTATCATGGTTATAATTTAAAAAATGGATATGAGCAAAATAAAATACGTCCCCAATATCACAAGTAAACCAATCCATATCCCCGGGTTCCATTTGATTATCTTTGAGCCGTCAAGAGGAGGGAACGGGATCATATTAAAGCCCCCGATGAACACATTCAGATAACATATCATTAAAACAAGTGTCCATATCTCCTCTAATATGTTCGGGATAAAAAACAGAATGGGTAAAAGTAGAGAGGCAACCGCGATGTTCATCAAAGGTCCTGCTGCACTCACCTTACCGTTCTCCTCCTTTGTTAAATTTCCCCTGATGTACACTGCACCCGGTGCGGCAAATAGGAAACCCATGAAACCTGAGAGTATGGCCATAATTAGCCCGAATTTCCAGGCCCGAAACTCGGCCCAGCAGCCGTACCGCTGGGCAACGAGTTTGTGCCCCATCTCGTGGAGAAGGAAGGCGGTTACAACAGCCACAAAGGAAAGGGCGACTACGATGTATATCGGGAATCTTCCCATAAATAATAGTGTAAACGCAAGGGTTAGGGCCCCGATGGCCATGAGCAGATGCTTCTTCTCCTCTTCGGAAAAGGAAAAAATGCCCTTGGGAGGAGGAGGGGGAGGAGGAGCAGGAGGAGGTTGGTAATAGTATCCGTAGGGCTGATAAGGTTGGGGCTGATACTGGTACCGATACGGGTCTCTTCTGTCATCTCCCCACATGCTCAATCCCCACATGTCTAGATGGTCTTGGCCGAGATATCCACGCCCAAACCCGCAAAGAACATCTTTCTTATCATGTTGGCAACAATATTTGCGATAAGCTCCTTATCGCTCTTATCGGGAACGTTCACCCTCTCCAGAGGGATCTGCACACCTCCCGATGTTGCGTGCCCACCGCCCGAGCCCAGCTCCCCGAAAGTGGTTTTCATCGCCTCGCCAATGTGTACGCCTGGATCGCTGCTGCGTGCCGAGATATGTATGTTGTAGCCTCTGATGCCGCACAGACCCACCACCTTGACACCCTTCTCCCTCATGAGGAACTCCGCAGCCTGGGGAAGGGCATCCCTTTCCTCCACATAACCCACAGCCGAGAACATAACATTGTCCCTCACCTCCCTGTTGACTATGGCCCTTCCGATGACATCCATGGTATCAGAGGTCATGGGAGGGGACTCTATCCTCGCCAGAAGGTCCTCATCACTGAAGGGGGAGAGAAATGCCGCTGCCTTCAGGTCGGTTGGCGAGACATTTCTTGTGAATGCCTTTGTGTCAACCCTCAACGCGTACAGCAGGGCTGTGGCCAGTTTACTTCCCACCTCCACGTCGAGCTGCTGGAGATACTGTGTAAGTACGGTGGATATTGCCCCCACATCGCTTCTTATATCCACCAAATCAGATGCAATCACATCCTTGCTCGTTGAATGGTGGTCAAAGATCATGTTTGGAACAACATCCTTGGGCAGAACATTGTTCTCGCCTGGTATCACGGTCTCTATCATAACGATCTTCGCTGCGTTTTGAAGGGCGATGGCCAGATCCTCATCGCTTGCAATTCGATTTAGCTCTATGTCGAGCAGTCTGACCATCTCCTTGTTTTCTTGGTGGGATATCTCACCGCCGTGGTAGATCTTGGAGGAACAATCGAAATTGGCACATATCGCTTGAAATGCCACGGCTGCTGCCATTGAATCGGGATCCGGATTGTCATGGGTAAAAATTCCCACATTGCCGTCTGTTTTCTGCAGAATCTTCCTGAGCCGGAACGCCGTCTGCTCCCTCTCAAGGTAAGCCAATGTGCTTTTTAAGGCACTCTTAGCATTTTCAGAAGCCCTTAATGTGAGCATCCCTTCCATCTTTTGCAGTGTCTTCTCACTTTCCCTATCTGGGGCGTTGACGATTATGGTTGCTTTTGGGAGGATTTTACCCGCAGATTGCGCCAATTTGATATTTGTATTGCCTTCATCACCCAAAATGAGCACCCTGTCCCATTCCATGGCTTCTTGTTCCAAAACCTTCGGGGTGATGGAATCCACTTTCAAAACCTTATAGCCCTGTTTCTTGAAAAAGGCCAACGTATTTTCATCTTCATCTATGATAAGTACCTCCTTCTTCTCGCAATCTAGACCGTTTATGATTTCAAGCCCAAGCCTTCCTATACCTAAAACCGCGTACATACCCCATCCTTGCTCCGCTTGCAAGCTAT
>CP070726.1:656320-659225 GCA_020350865.1 Thermoplasmata archaeon | reverse complement strand
CTCATGGGAAAATACAGGTTTCTTGGTCATCCTTTTCTCCTTATGTCTCCGCTTTAATCTGCCACCTTCACCTTATTTTATTATTCTACACTGAATCGAGTATCTCAAGAAACCTGTATTTTCCCATGAGGCGCCTTACAAAGGCTCAAGGGCAGACGTGCCCCCCTCTCCCAGAGGATGGAAACGAATTGGCTATGTTACGTGATCCTTGGGGCTTACCCATCCAACTTGTAAAATGCAGGTAAAAAATGATTTAATAAATCGGTTCGTTTTCCCCAGAAATACCAGGAGTGCAGTAATCAGTCCTGAACCGCAAGGAAAGCCTGTAGAATACTCAATACGCAGGTTAACAGCAACCTGTATGTGGCTGACGTAGTGCCCAGTAGCAGCATATTCGATCAAGAAGGGAAATTACTGGTGCGGGGGAGCTGGCCAAATTGACGCGCACAGCGTGTAGGGCACGTCACGAGGAAACCTCCACATCGCCCAGACACGTTTACCTCCGCCGCTACAGAAGCTGGTCAGACAGAGAAGCTGAATTTGTTGCCACAGGTCAACATAGGCACAGGAAAGGAGGATACCGGGATGTTTACACAGTACACGTACGTGGTGAGGATGGACATCGAGCATGACAAAGAAGCCCTGTTCAACGAAATATACGACCGGGAGCACATTCCGGAGATAAGCAAGGTTTCAGGGGTGGGAAGGATTACCCGTTACCGGACTTCCTGCCGCGCCTATCCGAGGTATCTCGCGCTCTACGAATTGAATAACCCACAAGCGCCCACCAGCCAACAGTGGGAAACTGCCAGGGATATCGGCCGCTGGCCTACCGAAGTACGGCCACACACGATGAACCGTCATCACGCATTGTATTCCTGGGTCGATGGAGATCAAGGCCTGACGGGCAGCTCGAAGTATCTCTACCTCGTAATGACGGATGTCGAAGAAAATAAGGAGGCTGTCTTCGGTGAACTCCACGGGTCCGAATGTTTGCCTCTCCTCAAGGCCGTGCGCGGTGTCGGCAACGTCGTTCGCTATTCGACCGATGCTGAGAAACATCCGCGCCACCTGGTAATCCACGAGATGGACCACCCCGACGTCCACACGTCCGAGGCTTTTGGACAGGCCAGCAATCCCCCTCGCTGGGACACGGAAGTCAACCCGTATATGTACAACACACATGGAGCGTTGTACGAACGCATTCTTTAGCAATAGCGGGGAGGCGTGCAGCAATCGGCACGGAGGAAGATGGATAAGTTCCAGGAAATTCCGGTAAAAGCAGGGGATTCAGGCTTCCAGGCCCAGTATTCGTGATTATTGTCAGTTGTTGAAATCAGGATCCTGTCGTTCCATCCTGGACTCGGCTGTCAAGGATCGGATTGATGGTTTCGGCTCCTCGAAAAGACTAACAACATCAAATTCATACGCAGATTGTTTTTCTCCCAAAATTCCATGCTGCAACAGTATTGCAGTAATTACACCTCAGGATTTGTCATCTTCTGCCTTAACCCTATTTCGCAAGACACCAATTTCCTTAACTGTCACCTCAACAATGTCTCCCGGTTTTATTGGTCCAGCGCCTGGAGGAGATCCTGTGCTAATAATGTCCCCTGGATAGAGAGTCATGCATTGGGACATATAATGGATCAGGTAATCGATTGGAAAAATGAGATCGGATATTTCGCCCTCTTGCTTGAGCTCTCCATTGAGATATGTTCGGATTGTTAAACCGGAAGGATCGAGATCCGTGGCAATACATGGACCAATAGGGCCAAACGTATCGAATCCCTTTCCACGGATGAGTTGACCCTGAAGCTTAATCAAAGGTCTATCTGTCACATCATTGAAGCACGTATAGCCGAATACATGTTCCATGGCTTCTTCGGGTGGTATGTTTTTGATAGTGTTTTTAATGACCAAAGCCAATTCTCCTTCATATTCGACGCGTTGTGCTATCTTTGGGTAGATGATATCATCATTGGTACCGATGATTGCAGCGGGAGACTTGATAAAATACGAAGGGAATTCAGGTACTTGTTCACCCATCTGTTCGATGTGTTTCCTATAGTTTAGGCCAGCACAGAGTACCTTGGTCGGGTTTGTAGGTGGGAGTAGTTTGACCTCGGAGATGTCATGTTTAGAGGGACGTAGCTCGAACTCCTCAAAGAATGAATTCGAGATTTCTTGGACGACATCGCCTTCCAGTATACCGTGCTTAATGGAATTATTATACAGAAAACGAACGCATTTCATTTCAATTCACCCCTGTTTGTATTCATGGTCTTTGCGGTTAGTGGCACATCTCAAATATGAAATATCCGGAAGAAGGAAAATAATTCAACTGAGTCAACAACGTCCCGTATTGTACCGCAGATCTTCATTTCCTATCAAGCATTGGGAAAAAAAGAACGCCTCTTTTTGTGCACAGTGCAGTATAGTATCAAATGTTGAAACTCGACCCTTTTGTTTTACCGAACGGCAAGAACAAGACCTTCCCCCTACCCTTTTTCCGGCTTATTAAACTTAATATAACTTCTAGAATACATATTATAAGTCACTGTTAATTAATAAGAAATAAAGATAGTTTGTGAGGCTGTGAAAAATCTTCCTGGTATCCCCTCTCTCCTACCATTGACACGCCTCAAGCCTCTGTGTATAAATAGCTCTTTTGAGACCCTCTCACGCGCCAGGAACTGAGAGGACAAATTACTCCCAGCATCCCAGGAGGAGAATCTCCCAAGTGATGAAGAAAAGGTACCTGTGTTATTACGGCTGGGTCATTGCGGGGGTGTCGTTCTTGACCCTTTTTGTCTCCTTGGGCATTCGGTTTTCCTTTGGGTTGTTTTACCTTGCCATCCTTAACGACTACGGCTGGGGTCGTGCGGAGACCGCGGGAGCCTTT
>CP070726.1:642203-656220 GCA_020350865.1 Thermoplasmata archaeon | reverse complement strand
GCACTCGGCCTTAGAGCCCGGGAAGAGCATGAGGCAAGGCTCAGAATCAAGCCCCAGGTTTGCCCTGAATGCAGCAAGCAGCAGGGCGGTTATTGGGAGGCCAAGGTGCAGTTGCGCAGCTCGGGGAGGGGCCTGAACGAAGAGGAATTTGAGAAGGCATTGGAGCATGTGGATAACCTGTTAGTGAAAAGAGAAAAAGACCGCGGGGCCTTCCTTTCGAAGGTGGAAAAAATACACGAGGGTGTTGATTTCTACCTCGGTTCAAAGCATGTGGGCAAGATGGTGGCAAGGGAGCTTGCCGCCCTTTTCGGAGCACAGATGAAGGAGTCCCACAAACTGGTGGGAAGAAAGGACGGCAAGGATGTGTACAGGACGACCTATGCTGTCCGCATCTCGGGTTTCAGGGTAGACGATTTCCTCCAGGTGGATGAGCAGGTCTTCTGCGTGAAAAAGATATCACCTGACGGCGTCCTGCTGCGTGCCTTGGAGAGCGCAAAGGACATCTGGTTCCACTTCCAGGATCTGGGGCGGGCCAAAATCCTGGGGGGAAAGGAGCTCGTAAAGGACATGGTTGTGGTGTCGCGGTCCGAAGGCGAGATTCAGGTTTTGAACCCAGACAACCTGAAAACCGTGGATGTTCTCCTGCCGCCGGGATTTAACGCCGGTGGTGAGAATGTGAAAGTCATGAAGTGCGAGGCGGGGTATTTTCTAGTAGGGTAGGGTACATGATGTTCCATTAAGGCTAATGCTATAATAATTTATGCCAATGAAGTATCTGCGTTTAATAGTATAGGTTAGGGCTTTTATCAATATTTTGTCATACCCCCGAAAAGAACTGATAAATGGGAAAGCCGGGAAAAAATCGAATATTTTATATAGAATGAGTCATATATAGTGTCGGACAAATAGTCTGACATTTCTATCTGAAACAGGATGGGATGCGCGGTGAAAGTTGCAGTCTACCTCAGGGTATCCACCACAGAGCAGGCCAAGGAAGGCTATTCACTGAGCGCCCAGCTTGAAAGGCTGAGAAACTACTGCAGGGCAAGGGAATGGGAGGTTGCCAGGGAGTACGTGGACGACGGTTATTCAGGCAGGAGCATCAAAAGACCAGCCTATAAAAGGATGATGGAGGAGAAGGACGAGTGGGACATGATCCTCGTCATGAAGATGGACCGCATCCACCGAAACAGCAAGAACTTCATGGAGATGATGGACAACCTGAGGAAGTGGGGGAAGGAATTTTCTAGCATGCAGGAGAGTCTCGATACGAGCACTGCCATGGGGCGGTTCGTTGTGGATATTATTCAGAGAATTGCACAGCTCGAAAGCGAGCAGATCGGGGAAAGAGTCTACATCGGTATGAAGCAGAAAGCCTCAACGGAAGGAGGTATTCTGGGTTTTGCCCACCCCTACGGTTATGATTATATCAAAGGTGAACTGAGAATTAATGAAAGGGAGGCAGAGGCGGTCAAGTTCATGTTCAATCTTTATATCTATGGTAAGAGTACCAGAGACATAGCCGAGGAGCTGGATGGCAGTGGATATCCGACTAAAAGAAATGGATGCTGGTCGGCCAGGACGGTGGGAAAGATACTTAAGAATCCCGTGTACTGCGGCTATCTGGAATGGGAGGATTTCGTGTTCAAAGGAGAGCATGAATCCATCATTTCAATCGACGATTTCAACTTAGTACAGGAGACGCTCTTTAAAAGGACAAGAAATTCTAAACTGAAGCGGAAGCCAAGGCTCATCGAGTTGCCTGCGGATGAAAAAGAGCCTGCTAATATTGAATCTATCAAGGAGTCTGGGGAAGATGACCAAAAAGCAGCAGTTGAAACCTGCTGATAATGAATACAGGTGCCAGCGATGCTGGTCTGAAAAGGATATCAATCTCTATCCCAGATCACTTTTTCTCGGAAGCGAAGCCAAAGGTTTTATCATTCTTTGTGAGAAGTGCAAGGGCGAAGCACCGCAGGGGGAAGGGAATGAGGATGCCTTCGAAGATCTTTTCCTGAGATTCGCTTCTCCAAAGGAATTCATTCAGCATTACGATGCTCAAAGCGAGGCAGAGGCACTTGATAAGTGGTGCAGTGAAAAAGGTGTGGACTCCGCAGCCGTGCAAGTTGAAGAGAAGGGAGATAAGGTTAGAGGGGATGACACCGTGGAGGAGGGAAAAGACCAACAGGCGCCTTTCGGATACGAGTTAGATGATAGCACGCTAAAGATTATCAATGTTGATGGTGAGGTTGTCAAACAAATCTTTGAAGAGTACTTGTCAGGACGAACTATGGAATCCATTGCTCGGAGCCTTGATAACAATGCAGGAGGGGAAGGCTGTGGTTGGGGCGTGGGGGCGGTAAGGGACATCCTGAAGAATCCCGTCTATGCCGGATACGATTTCAAAGGCAGCGAAGCTGTCAAAGCTGATCATGAGCCCCTCATTGATAGGGAGCTCTTCAACAATGTGCAGGAAAGGATACAGAGAAACATCAGAAACCCCCGTTATCGGTCCAAACCACTGATTTTGGTGGATTAACCCCCGGTTTTTCGCCTTATTTTAGGGTTTTTAGCCCTATGAGATATATGGAACATCGGTAGACCGTTGTTTTTAATACCGGGTGAAAATCAATTATAACTGCTATAATGAAATAAATGTAAATGATATAATGAATATTATAAACTCTATACTTATTTATAGAATTATGTACTGATTGAAGTATCTATTAAGCTTCGCACTAATATTTATTAGTACATATCGCTCCGTACTATAATAAGTAAACTATAAACATTAATAGAGCGGTTATAAGCATATATTCTTTATAAGATTTATATTATTAATGCTTTTATAATGAATATTAAAGGTATTAATGAATATCTTTTAAATAACCAATATAGTATAAATTATATAATAAAATAAATAAACAGCCACAAGATATATGTTAAAATAAATCTTAATAAAATTAAAAAAAGTATAAATATTAATAAAACTATATACATTATGTGATTTATATGCCAAAACAATCCAAAAAAGGAACAAAGAAAAAAAAGGAAGATGCAAAGAAAGAGGAGGTGGAAGAGGAAATAAAACTAGAAGAGGAAATTAAGAAAACAAGCATACCCATCTCCACAAAGGTTAGGGACAGGCTGTATTGGCTGAAGTTCAGGAAGACATATGATGAATTTCTATGGGAACTGTGCGAGATGTACGAGGAGCAAAACAGAGAACTGCAGGAATAGAAAGGGGAAGAGAGAACATTTCTTAGGAAAAAAGATAAACTATATATGGTCAAAGGGTCTTATTGATGAGATGAGGACAATATGAGAGGAAAGGTCTACGTTAATTTGATAACGATAATCATACTAACAACGCTGTTATTTACCTCCATGTCCAATACTGCAGCCGGTGCAGAAATAGAAGGTATTGAAACTAATATAACGGATGACGAGCTTTCTCAAGGCTATCCAGCAATTTACGGCGATAAGATAGTGTGGTCGGAGAGGCACTCTGAAAATGGAAACACCTATTGGGAGATATACCTGTATGATTTAGCATTGGATAGCAATAAGGATGGCCTTCCAAACTACCTCGAGAATTCATCCACAGGGGGGAAACCGGATCCCGACCCTGCAAAAATCAGGTTGACCCACAATATTTCGAATAAATTTTATCCCCAGATTTACGAGGACACCATCGTTTGGGAGGACAACAGGTTTGGAAGCTTCGATATTTACATGTACGATCTCTCCGAGGACACTGATTCCGATGGAATCCCTAATTATCTCGACTTGGATGATGACGGCGATGATACGTTGGACGAAAATGACCAAGATTATGACCCTGCAGAGAAAAGGATAACAGATAATCCTGCTGATCAGGAAAAACCCGCTGTTTACGGGGATAAGATAGTATGGCAGGATTCGAGGTACGGCAATAAGGATGTGTTCATATACGATTCCATTTCGGACAAGGAGGCGATGATAGGAGGGTACAATGAAACGGGTTGGTCTTATGAAACTTCCGGAGGAATAACCAAATGGAGATTTCCCTTCCAAATCAATCCCAAGATATACGGTGACAAGGTCGTGTGGGAGGACGAGAGGTATACTGGTAAAGGAGATATTGAAATCGTAATGTACAACCTCTCTGTGGATTCAGACGGTGATGGGGTGCCCAATTACCTCGATTCCCGACTCCAGGAAGACGACCCCGCGGAGGTAAGAATAACCACAAATTCCGCTTCGGATTTCAAACCCTCGATTCACGGCAATCTGATCGCATATACGAGGTCGGACAATGTCTATCTCTACAATATCGTAACAGGTACGGAGCATCGGGTCACAAACAGCACATCCGAGCAAAAAATCGAACTCAAGTTATGCAACATCCACAGCACCAAGATTGTATTCAGTTACGGAATAAACGATGAATATTACATTCGGTTGTATGATCTGCTGGTGGATTCGGATGGAGACGATGTTCCGAATTACATGGATTCAGACACTGAATCTCCGGATCCCGCCTTGAGTAACATAACAGATGTCCCGCTCATCCACTCCTCTCCTGTGATATATACCAACAGAATCGTATGGCAGGATAACAGAAACAGAACCTCATATGACGTTTACATCTTCACCATGACCGAGAACCATCCACCTGAGATTGTACAAAGTTCACCTGAATATTCTCCCTATCTCATGGAAGGTGAATCACTGGAATTCAATGTATCAGCTGAAGATAATGACACAGATACACTCACATACAGCTGGTATCTGGATAATATGAGGCTGCCAAACGAAAACGAAAGCCAATACGAATTCTTCTCAGGTATTCACGGTGTGGGGTCACATACCATAAGGGCCGTGGTATCTGACGGGGAGTTTTGGGTGGAGAGGATTTGGCAATTGTACACAACAGCTTCAGATATCGAACCACTGGAAATCACCGAAATTGTGCCTGAGACCAATCCCGTGATAAACGAGGGAAAGAAGATAACACTGAAGGTTGGGGTCAGCTTTCTCGGAACCGGTGAACTCGATTACAGCTGGCAGTACGACGGGCCCCAATCATTGTTAAGAACCTACAATGACAACGTTTCTCAAATCGAAGTACCCCTGGATTACAACAGCTCAAACGAAATCCAGCATGGAAATGTCACGGTTACCGTTTCAAATGGAACAGTCAACGCGTCCCACACATGGCAGCTCACAATCATGTATTTTGCGGAGGCGGATTTGGATGGATATCCGGATGATGTGGAAGTGGAATGGCATTTTGATGCCTTGGACGTTACTTCCACGCCCCCGGACCTGGACGGCGACTACATCGTGGATGGGGATGATGATGACAAGGACGGGGATGGTGTCCTCGATAAGCACGACGCCTACCCGCTTGACCCGGAGAGGCATGAGGGCAAGGAAAGGGATTATACGGTGGAGATAATATTCATAATCATCACCATCATTCTCATTTTGGTGGCAGGGGCTGTCATACCGAGACTGCGGAAATCAAGCAATAAGTAGCATTAGATAATCTCTCTTCTGCCGCATGCATCCCTCTTCATTTCACCAAAATCTTCAAGGGATAGAAGCACCTCCCCCGAAAATACAGGACCGTCTGTGCACACCTGAAGCCCGTTTATTGCGCAGGAATCGCATAAGCCAACACCGCATTTCATATACCTATCCAGGGAGGCCCAGACCGGTATATTTGCCTTTGCGGCAATATCCACCACCTTCTTCATCATCGCCTCGGGTCCGCATGTGAAGATGCGGTCAAATTGCCCTTTTTTCATCATTTCCTGTGCAAGGTCGCTCACAAATCCGCAATAACCCTTTGAGCCGTCATCTGTTGCAATGGCCATTTTACATTTTTCCTGTAATCTGTTCTCAAATATCAGCTCGGATTCGGTTCTCGCACCCAACGCAAGGCTCACTTCACAGCCAATTCCACCCATTCCCTCGATTAAGGGTGCAAGAGGGGCAAGACCGATGCCTCCTGCTACAACGAGAATATTTTCGCCTTCTTCCTTTTCGAAGTGCGTTCCGTAAGGCCCTCGAATACCGATTCTGTCCCCTTCTTTTAGCCCATGCAATGCGCTGGTTGCCTCACCCATTTTCTTAATGGTGATGCCTTTCTTTTGACCCAGGAAGGAAAGTGACATGGGCACTTCATCGACTTGCGGCACCCAGACCATGAGGAATTGACCGGGGCGCGCCTCGTTAGGATAATCGAAAAAAAGTGTTTTGACATCAGAGCATTCATCTGTCACATCAAGGATTTCAACAATATATGGTGCATCCAACCTATTTTTTAACTGCAATACCCACCATCTCCTCAATGGATTCATAGCCCTGTTTTTCCATGAATTTCTCAATTTCGCCGCATACCAGTGTAAAAACGTCTCGACCACGATAGTATATACCACTGCCGATCTGAACCGCGCTTGCACCAGCCATGAAGTACTCAACTGCATCACGTCCAGTGATCACACCACCCACACCGATTATGGGAAGCTCGGTGCCTTTTCTGATTTCATAGACACAGCGCAGACCAATAGGTTTTATGGCAGGGCCGCTCAACCCGCCCACAGCATTGGCCAATACAGGCATGGCGAGTTCCGCGTTTATTGCCACGGCCTTCATTGTATTAATGACCACCACCCCCTCCCCTCCCGCCTCTTCCACAGCCAAGGCGATATCGGCTATGCTCTCTACATTGGGGCTGAGCTTGGGGAAGACAGGGATTCTCACCGCATTTTTCACCGCTTCTGTGATTTCCCTTACGATATTCCTATCATGTCCCAGTTCTGCACCGTATCCTTTGGCATGGGGGCAGCTGAGATTGAGCTCAAGGCCCTGCACCCCGTACTCCTCCATTTTTCGGGCAAGCGTGATGAATTCACCCTTATCCTTCCCAAAAATGCTGCCTAGTACCGGTATTCCGGAAGCTACCGCCTTACTTACCTCTTCGGAAAAAGCCTCTATGCCGGGATTGGGGAGGCCCATGGCGTTCAGTACACCGTGCTCCATTTCCACAAATGAGGGATTCTTGTGGCCGATTTTGGGTTCCATACCTATGGATTTCGTGACAACCGCGCCCGCTCCTTTTCCTGCGATCCTGAATAGAGATTCACCAGATTCACCCAGAATACCTGAAGCCAGCATAGTGGGGTTCTTCATTCTCAACCCCGATATGGTAGTTGAAAGGTCAACCATCCTATCATGGGGGAAAAGGCAGGGGCGTTTAATATTTTTATGGCCCGGTTTTCCTTCCCCTTATTTTGGTACAAAGAATGAAAAATCTATTAATCTATCTAAACAATTGCGGTTTTCGATTTCATGACATATTCTGATAATATCCTCAAGCGATTCAAAGAGGCGGGAATCCAGATGGGCGACACATTGGAAATAATAAGCAGCGAGGGAACCTTCCAAGGTGTGCTGATGCCCCATCATGAGTTCAGTGCAGAAAACATCGTGACAATAAAACTGGACAACGGGTACAATATTGGCGTTGAAATGGATGACAAAACCGAGCTTCGCATGTTGCAGAAGGCTGCCAGATCGCATGCTGAGAAACGTACCATCGCACATGAGGATTCTAAACCGATACTTGCGGTAATAGGCACAGGGGGGACCATAGCAAGTTACGTTGATTACAGAACCGGTGCAGTTCATCCTGCACTTACGGCGGAGGAGCTGGCCTATTCGGTGCCTGAACTGGCGGAAATGTGCAATATCAAAGCAAAGGTGCTGTACAGCATATTCAGTGAGGATATGACGGTTAAGCACTGGCAGGAACTTGCAAGGGAGGTGGCACGCGAGCTCAATTCCGGTGCAAGGGGTGTTATAGTGCCACACGGAACTGATGCCATGGGCTATACCTCTGCGGCACTTTCCTTCATGCTCCGTGGATTAACGGGGCCGGTGGTGTTTACAGGGGCCCAGCGCTCCAGCGACAGACCCTCCTCGGACGCCAATTTGAATCTCATATCAGCTGCACACCTGGCCATACACTCGGATCTGGGGGAGGTGGTGGTGATGATGCACGGTGAAACCTCAGACTCCTTCGTATCCATTCACAGGGGCACCAGGGTACGGAAGATGCACACCAGCAGAAGGGATGCCTTTCAAAGCCTGAACCAAGGGCCCCTTGGGATAATAGATAAAGGGGAAATAGAGCTCTCCGAGGCGTATCAAAAAAGAGGGCCAGGCCCCGTGGAATTGCATGATAGTATGGAGGAAAGGGCATGCCTGCTGTATTCTCATCCACATGTGACTGCAGAGCATTTTGATTTCCTTGCAGAAAACAATCTTGGAATAGTAATTGCTGGCACAGGCCTTGGCCATATCCCCCAATATCTTCTGGAAAGCGTGAATTCAGCCGTAAAATCGGGGATTTTTGTCATAATGACCTCCCAGTGCCTTTCCGGCAGTGTGAACATGAATGTGTACTCCAGGGGTAGGGACCTGCTTGGGGCAGGGGTGATCTCCGGCAAAGATATGCTGCCGGAGACAGCTTTGGTCAAGTTGATGTGGGTCTTGGGTCAGACCCAGGAACCAGAAGAAGTAAAAGCTCTCATGGAAAAAAACCTGGTTGGAGAGATTACCATGAGGAGGGGTTTGTAACACTTTAATTGAATTATTTTCAAGCGGTAATGGATATTATGAAACAAATCACTGGGAAAGGATTATATACATGGTTAAGCTTATAAAGTTCAAAGTAAGTCCTCATAAGGGAAAGCCCTCTTTACTTGTGGTGAGGTATAATGGTTGAATCGAACGAGGAAAAGAAGTTTGACAAGGAAAGGACCCCTGAAGAGATTTTAATGAAATCCAAATATGATGCAAGTCGCCCCATGACCCCTGTGGAGGTGTCGGATGAGATCATCTCCATTTTCTGTGAGCTGCACGGGGGAATGGAGGCTGCCATGCCCATGGTTGCGTACCAGTTCAAGAAATCGACGGTGGATTTCGCCAACCCCTCAAAGGAAGGTTTGCAAAAGGTGGCAGATGGCCTGGTCAAGGTCACCGAGTTTTTAAAAGGTAAAAAACTGGCTAATTTAGAGGAAAAGCGGTTTAAACACCTAATCAAAAGGATTTATTGAGCATTTATGATAGATGCGGAATCAAGATTATCAGGTCAAATGATGAAATAACCATTCGTTGTGTTGAAAATGGACAGAAATAGGACTTTCAACAAAGCAACGGCTGTTGGGCTGGTTTTATTGCTTTTTTTTCAGCTCTCCTTGATTTTTCACAGCATCCAGGATAATGCCTCAGGCGAACCCGACATCGTGGATAACGGCGACAACACAATTACCGCCACATGGAATTTCGACAGCCCCATCGATTATGTTCTGACGAACACGACCATGGGCAGCGGTAAGGTTACCCTTGCATTGGAGACGTTCTGGTGGAATCAAACCACTTATTCGGATTTTAACAATGGTACCCTTTACAATACCAAGGCGGAGCAGCCGGGTATGGTTGTATTGAACTACACCCAAAACACCACGAACCTGGTTAAAAACGGGACTTTCACCGTAGGCCAGGAGGAGAACTGGGTGTACAACAGCAGTACCAGCATTCTATCGCGCTGGGATGATATGGGTATGAGAGCTCACTTGAACTTCTCGCGCAATGAACCCGTAAAGTCCTCCCAAAACCTGACCCCTGCCAGCAGTTCTGAAGACGGGCATGTGTATTACGACCATATTGCCACGGGGTATTTTAAAGAAGAAACGGCTTGGGATGCATATATAGGCGAAGTTTGGTTTCCGCCCCTTGTAAACCAAGACTACAGGAGCTTTTTCTACTTCAACACCAGCTCCATTCCGGATGCTGCAAGCGTTACAGATGTCGTTTTATATCTATATTTGGCCCAGCAATCAGCTGATAACAGCCATAGAATCGATATCCATCATTTAGGCAATGAATCAGGTCAAAGCCCCACATATCTGTACTTTGACACCAGTGACGGCACAGCGTTCATAGAAAATGACGACAGCATGACTTTCGGGGAGAATGATTGGAAGGTATATGACTTAGAAAAGGCTATTTATGATATCCAGTACAATATGACCAGGCATGATTGGTTCGGGGCGGGTATAGAAGAGAAGGATGATGATCATCTCGCAGCCTGGGTGGATACCAACGAGACCTCAAACAAACCCCATTTGAACATCACCTACCTCGATCCCACTGCTGCCGTTCCATTCAACGAGACCGCCTATGTCAACCAGACGTTCATCAAAAACAAGGCCACACCCGATTTCCCCCCAGCAGTAAACCTGACATTCGAATATACCGTTAATGATTTTTACAATCTTACAAATACATGGCTCACTGTTGAGATAGACGAAATGGGGGTCTGGAATCAAAGTATCGATGGCTTGTTACCTGCGACAGCAGTGGGTCTGAACATAGGCACCCACATGACCGCTGCAAAGGATTATACAATCAGTTTCCAGCTGCATCCTGATGAGACCTCGCCATTTCCAATGAGCTGTGATATAAATATCGACAATGTCGTTATCACGACCCTGGATTATGCGTTGGTGGGAAATTTCACATCAAACAAGTTCAATGCCCAGCAGCAGGTCTTATGGGGGAATATAAGCTGGGATGTCTCCCTGAAGGGAGCCGGAACCGGTTATTCGATTAGAACCCGCACCTCGCCGGACGGCAATACATGGAGTGCATGGTCCGCCGAGTATACCAATCCCGGAGGAGAACCGATAACATCTCCTACAAATAACTTCATTCAATTCATGGTCAACCTGAGCACCACCGACGAAACACGGTCCCCCGTCCTCAATGCAGTCAATATCTCGTACCACAGGTATCGTTCCAACGGTGCAATCGAGATGCTCGGTGATTTTCTGCCAAGCGATTACACGACAAAAACACTGGTCAACTGGGGCAAGTTCATGGGGGAGGACCAGGATAATGGCCAGACCCTAACATACTGGTATTCCACTGATTCCGGTGCCAATTGGATCCAGACGCTGGACGGAAACCTGTCTTCTGTCAGTACATCCACAGGAAAGATAAGATTCAGGGGGGTCTTCACAACCACAGATCCATTGATAACGCCTATCTTGTTCAAGTGGAATCTGACCTATGAAGTGAGTGAACTGGCCAGCCTTGCAGGGGGAGTGGATCCCGGTTTTGGCTATATTATTACCTGGTTCAATTTCACGGTGAATTATTCGGACCCCGAGGGTGATGAGCCACTGAAGGTGACGCTCAATATCACTGAAGGGACATCTCATCTCGGCTCCTGGGACATGCTTCCCGTAGATCCGAGCGATAATGATTACACCGACGGTAAATGGTATTATCTGAATGAAACATACTTTGCAAGGGGTTCGAATTACACGTATCATTTTGCAGCACAGGACAACAAAACAGGTTTTTGGAGTACAAGTGGGACTAAGGACGGGCCTTACGTGATAAACTCACCACCAAAAATCATGACAAGCAACGAGCAGGGCGCAGAGGAGGGTGAGCTTTACTATGTAGACTACACTGCAGATGATCTTGAAAACGATACCCTTAATTGGTCTTTGGAAACCAATGCCCTCTGGTTGGATCTAAACTCCACCACAGGGGAATTGGAGGGAACACCCTCAGGCAGCGACAGGGGGATATACTGGGTGAATGTGACTGTAATTGATGGATACGGCGGCTCTGATTGGACTAACTTTTCTTTGGCTGTCGGCGATAAACCTCCTTCTCTAGCTGGGGGTGTGGAGCCGGGTTTTGGCTTTATTACGACTTGGTTCAATTTCACGTGCAATTATTCGGATCCGGAGGGAGATGTACCTCTCAATGTCACCTTAAACATCACCCAAGGGACCTCCTATTTGGGTAGCTGGTATATGCTGATTTTAGATCAAAACGATGACAATTACACCGACGGCAAATGGTACTATTACAATAACACCGGCTTTGCCAGAGGTCTGAACTACACTTATCATTTTGCAGCAGAAAACCTCACCGGTTTTTGGAGTGAGGGTGAGGAAAAAGATGGCCCCTACGTGTTGAATTCACCGCCTAAAATAACCACAAACAACGATCAAGGTGCAGATGAAGGCCAGTTGTACTATGTGGACTACGAGGCCGCGGATCTGGAGAATGATGGTCTTACATGGTCCATGGTCCACAATGGCTCCTGGTTGAACATGAACGGGGCCACAGGGGAGCTTCAGGGCTCGCCCCCTTCCGGTATCAAGGGTTACTACTGGGTGAACGTAACAGTGGAAGACGGCCAAGGCGGCATCGTTTGGACGAATTTCACACTCTTCGTGGGTGACGATGTTGCTCCCGTAGCTGATGCGGGACCAGACGATGCTGTTTGGGAGGATGAGCCCTATATCTTCAATGGGACGAACTCCCAAGATAACTCCGGGATTTTGAACCTTACATGGATAGTGGGAGGCAAGATTATAGGATACGATGCTCAACCGACCCATGTCTTCACTCAAAACACCACCCACACCGTTGTATTAATCGCACGGGATCCATCGAACAATGTGCATTGGGACGTAGTTAATATTACAGTGATGAACAGACCTCCTGTGGCCGATGCCGGCCCGGGTCAGGTGATCAATGAGAGTGAAACTGCTTTCTTTAACGGAAGCGCTTCCTACGATACCCCCTCGGACAGCGATTCTTTGATCTTGCTTTGGGACTTTGATTCCGACGGGGATTTTGGTGACGGCGTGGGGGAGACACCCTCATATGTTTGGAACAATGACGGCACCCGTACTGTTGGACTCATGGTTATAGACGATGATGGTTCCTCGGATATTGATACCCTCCAGGTGGAAGTGCGCAATGTACCTCCGGAGGTGGATATTGGCGATTACTACGATGGAATCAAGGGCAGTGACATCATACTCATCGCTACTGCCTCAGACCCAGGTGATGATGAGCTCCTGTTCCAGTGGGATTGGGAGGACGACGGGAATTGGGACACAGAATTCTCATCCGAGAATGTAGTAAGAAACAAATGGAACATCGTTGGAACTTACACGGTCAGAGTGAGGGTGACGGATGGCACGGCTTTCGGCTTTGACACCGCCCAGGTCGAAGTTACTGAAAGAAAGGAGCCCCCAACCATATCAGATTTGGGTATAGTTCAGGTCCGTTATAATGACCCGTATACCATAGATTTGGCCAATTACGTCACTGATGTGGACACGCCATTATCGGAAATGGAGGTCATATTGTCCAATGATTCTTACATTTCGATAAATGGACTGAAAATCACGCTCATCTACCCTGAAGAGATGAGGGGCCAGACAGATTTTGTGGATATAACCGTCTCAGATGGCCTATTCACGGACAACACAACATTGGGTATCGAAGTCACCGCAAATTACCCTCCAACACTAAATGAGCCCATCCCAGACGTGGGATTTGATGAGGATAAAGTTTTAAGCAACGCCTTTAATGTAAACACTTATTTCGATGATAGGGACGGCGAAACCCTTTCTTTTAAAGCAAATCACACAAGTGGATATTTAGTGGTCCTAATTGATGAGAACGGCTGGGTGACTTTCAGGGCCTCCCCGAATTGGGCAGGCACGGAACTGGTGGTCTTCAGGGCAAGCGATCCCAATGGCGCCTACAAGGAGGATGCCATACTGGTTACTGTTTCACCTGTAAATGATGCACCCATAATACTAAGAGAAATACCTCCACAGTTCAAAACGATAAAAGAAAATGAGAACTGGACCATAGACCTGTACGATTATTTCCTTGATGTGGATACACCCTATCTTACATTTGAATGCAACAACGAAGAGATTCAAATAGACCAGGTCAATCACACTGCCACATGGGTTCCGGGCAATAACAAGAAACTGAGGGATGTCGTTTTTTCGGCCAGCGACGGGGAATACAGCGTCAGCCTCGAACCTGTGGACCTTGAAGTGGTAACACCCGAGCCCTTCAATTGGTTGTTTGTCATATTGCCATTTATCTTGGGCCTTCTTGTGTTTGC
>CP070726.1:628904-642103 GCA_020350865.1 Thermoplasmata archaeon | reverse complement strand
GTATCGCTGGGATTCAAGCGGCAATAGACCTTAAAAACCAAGGTTTTGATGTGACCATTGTTGAAAAAAAACCGTTTATTGGCGGGATGGCTGCAAGAATTGGAAAACTACCCCCAGAGAATATGGATTTAAATGAGATCCTTGAGGAATATTATAAGAAAATCGATGAGTTGAATATTAATGTATTAACAAATGCCAAGGTTGTCAATGTAAGTGGTTTTGTTGGGAATTTTGAGGTTGATATATCTCAACGGGAACGGGGTGTGGATATTGGGGAATGTAATTTTTGTGGGGAATGCTCAAAGGTATGCCCTGTTGATGTAAAATATGGTTATAGTGCGTGGGTGCCCCCGCGGAAGGTGATTTATTTCAAATATAACACTTATCCAGAAGCATATACCATAGATTTCGACGCCTGTACGAACTGCGGCGAATGTGTAAAAGCGTGCGAACAAAATGCCATTCAGTTGGACCACAGAGAGAATATTAATATTAAACTCAATGTGAGTACAATAATAATTGCAGTCGGCGCAACCTTGTACGATCCCGTTGGTGAATACGGTTATGGAGAATACCCCAATGTTGTTACGAATATGGATGTTGAAAGGGAACTGTCATTTAGGGATGTATATGAATTAACGATCAATAACAGTAAATTAAAGAATGTTGTATATATATTGTGTGTTGGTTCAAGAGATCCAGACAACCCTAAGGGCACCCCGGGATGTTCTCGTTATTGTTGTCAGAACGCAATAAAACAGGCAATCAGATTGAAGGAAAGAGGCGTAAATGTATGGATAATATTCCGCGATATTAGGACATTTAGTAAAGGCACAGAGGAGATGTACTCCGAAGCATCGAAGATGGGTGTACAATTTATTAATTCCTATAGAAAGGACAAGAAACCAAAGGTTATTGATGATGGTAGGAAGGTTGAGGTTTTCGATGAATTGACAGGTGAGACACTTCTCCTTGATGCAGATGCTGTAGTATTATCTGTTGGCATGGTACCCAACGAGATTGAGGTTGGGGAATTACAAAAGATGTTGAAGATCCCCAGAAGCGGGGACGGTTTTTTCATGGAGAAACATCCGAAGCTGGGCCCCGTCGAGACCAACACTATGGGGATATACATATGTGGATGCGCTCAATCGCCAAAAGATATTGCAGATACAATTGCACAAGCTTCTGCCTCCGCGGCTAAGGCTGCGATACCTATGGCTAGAGGAAAGATAGAAACGGAGGCCATAACTGCATGTGTTGACGATAAACTATGTGTTGGATGTGGGACATGTGAAGAAGTCTGCGAGTTTGGGGCCCCAAGGCTTGAGGAGAACGAAATAGGTGTATTTATCTCAAGGATCAATCAGATACTCTGTAAAGGTTGCGGCGTATGCGCAGTGACTTGTCCTTCTCGGGCCATGTCAATGCGTCACTTCAGGGATGAACAGATATCGAAGCAAATCGAAGCGGCATTGGAGGAGGTGGCTGGTTGAGCTGGGAACCCCGCATTATAGCTTTTTGCTGCAATTGGTGTAGTTATGCAGGTGCGGACCTAGCAGGGGTGAGTAGGTCTCAATATCCACCCAATATTCGTATCATTCGGGTTATGTGTTCTGGGAGAATAGAGCCCCATTTTATCCTTCAGGCACTCAGGGCTAGGGCCGATGGGATCCTCGTAACTGGATGTCATCCTGGCGACTGTCATTATATATCGGGCAATGAGAAGGCGCAGGTGAGGATGGACAGCGTAAAACGTATCCTCGATACCCTTGGAATAAAACCAGAGCGGGTGAGGTTGGAGTGGATCTCCGCCTCTGAGGGACTGAAGTTCGCCCAGGTCGTAACAGATTTCGTAAAACATATCCAGAAGCTTGGCCCCAACAGCCTTGCCCCAAAAGCTGGTAATAATCCCGGAGTGCACGAAGCTAGGGAAGAGAAAACCGGTTTCGAATACTGTATAGAGTGCAACAAGTGTGCGTCGAGCTGCCCTATCACACGCGTGGATAATACCTACTCTCCTTCTGTTAATGTGTTTTCGAAATCGATCAGACCCCGCGAGGACAGGGCTACTCTCCCGCGAGCCTGGGACTGTCTCACCTGCGGGATGTGCAGCCAACGCTGTCCTTCTGGTGTTAAGTACGAGGAACTAATAAGGGCTGAAAGGTCTAGGGCTAGGGCAGCCGGAGATAATGGTCACTGTGCCCATGGAGAGGCGCTTGAACTCATTTCCGAGTTTCAGACCGAGAGCAACCTGACGCAGAAGAGGCTAGGGTGGCTATCAGAGGAACTCAATATTTCCGACAAGTGGGATGTTCTCTATTTCGTGGGATGCCTACCCTATTTTGAACATGTGCTTTTCAACGATGCACCAGAAGGCAGTGAGCTGGCGAATATCGGCCCAGAAACATTGAATATAGCACGTTCAACTGTTGCCCTCTTCAATCGAGCGGGCTTAACACCAGTTGTTCTTCCAGATGAACGCTGTTGCGGGCACGATTCGCTGTGGAAAGGAGACGAAGAGACTTTCAAGGAGCTAGCCAGGATCAATATCGAGAACATCAAAAGCTCTGGGGCGAAGCAGGTTGTTGTGGCATGCGCTGAAGGGCTCAGGACGCTCAAGCTGGACTACCCAAAGTTCTTCGGGGAGCTTGGCTTTGAGGTGCTACACACCACAGAGTTCTTCAGTAGGCTTATTGAAGAAGGAAAGCTTGTCCCGAGCCAATCATTGCCCATCGTCGTAGCATTTCAGGACCCGTGCCGCCTCGGTCGTTACGCCCAGGTCTTTGATGCTCCCCGTAAGATACTCAATTCGATCCCAGACCTTAAACTCGTGGAGGTCGGATTGGAGGGAAGGGACGCGACTTGTTGCGGTGGTCCAAATGGTTGGATTAACTGCGGACAGCTGACAAGGCTGATTCAGTTTCAAAAGTTCAGGGGGATGGTGGCCAAAGGGGCGAATACCCTCGTCACCGCGTGCCCAAAGTGTCTCGTCCACTTTAAATGTGCTGCTAACAGCAGATTGCCTTCTGACCTCTCAGAGAACAAAATCGAACTCTCAGATATAAACGTTATCTTGGACCTTGCCACGAGAGGGGGTGAGTGACCTTGGGCAAGGATATACTTGTAATCGGCGGAGGTGTAGCAGGCATGCAGGCTGCCCTTGACTTGGGGGATCGTGGACTTCAGGTACACCTCGTTGAGAAAAAGTCGAGCATAGGGGGCACGATGGCGCTCTTGGATAAGACTTTCCCAACGAACGACTGCTCCATATGCATCCTTGCCCCGAAGATGAATGAGTGCGCAGAACACCCGAACATCACGATTCACACCTACTCAGAGGTACTGTCAACCGAAGGGGGGCCTGGGAATTTCAAGGTTAGGATACGGAAAAAGCCAACATATATAGATTGGAATAAATGTACTGGCTGTGGAGAGTGTTTTGAGGCATGCCCAGTAAGTGTGCCAAATGAATTCAATATGAAATTAAATGATCGCAAAGCGATTTATATTCCGTTCCCACAAGCGGTTCCTAAGAAGGCGACAATAGATAAGCGAGGTACGGCTCCATGCCAGTCAGCCTGTCCTTTAGAAACGCACACTCAGGGCTACATTGCACTAATTGCACAAGGAAAACTCAAGGAAGCTCTAGAACTCAATCGCGAAGTGAACCCGCTTCCAGGTATTTGCGGCAGAGTATGTCATCATCCTTGCGAAACGATATGCAGAAGAGGCGAGGTAGACGAGCCTGTATCTATTAGGGGTCTTAAGAGATTTGTCGCTGATTATGAAATGAAACACGCCCAAGATATTTTGAAAGACATTGAGCCTATTGAAATCATACAACAAAAAAAGGTGGCAATAGTCGGTTCTGGACCTGCTGGATTAAGTGCAGCGTATGATTTAATTCGTATGGGCTATCATGTAACCATCTTCGAGGCCCTGCCCATAGCAGGAGGAATGTTAGCCATCGGAATCCCAGATTACAGGTTACCCAGAAAGATACTGGAAAACGAGATTGAGCATATTAAAAAATTAGGTGTCGAGATTAAATTAAATACCCCAATCGGAAAAGATTTAACATTAGATGATCTAAAAAAGCAAGGATTCGATGCTATCTTCATTGCGATCGGCGCCCATAAGAGTGCCAGGTTGGGTATAGAAGGGGAGGATTTAGACGGTGTGTACGATGGTATAGAATATCTTAGGGATATCAATCTCAGAAAAAAGATATTTATTGGCGAAAGGGTCGCGGTGATCGGTGGGGGAAACGTTGCGATAGATGTTGTCAGAACAGCACTGAGAATAGGATCCAAGAAAGCCTTTATTTTGTATCGGCGGTCAAGGGCCGAAATGCCGGCATCGGATGAAGAAATTGAGGGAGCCATAAAAGAAGGTGTGGAAATCCAATACTTGACAGCACCTGTAAAAATTATCGGAAAGAGAGGCAAAGTTGTTGGGCTGAAATGCATAAAGATGAAATTGGGTGGGCCAGATGAAACCGGTCGGAGGAGGCCTTTGCCAATTGAAGGATCCGAATTTGAAATGGAAATAGACGCGTTGGTACCCGCAATAGGTCAAAAACCAGACATATCGTTCCTGCAGGACGAATCACTGAAGACCACCAAGTGGGAGACATTCAAAACGGACGCGAATACATGTCAAACAGATGTGCTACATATTTTTGCTGGTGGTGATGCTGTTACAGGACCTAAGACCGTTGTCGAGGCTATTGCTGGTGGTAAAAAGGCCGCTAAAGCCATTGATCTATTCCTAAGGCGTGAGGATTTGGGCATTCTGAAAAGCCAGGAGGAACCTGTGGTATCAGAGATAGATGTATCAGGCATTGAAAGGAAGCCGAGAGTAATTACACCCGAGTTAAAAGCCGAGGAAAGAATCCATAATTTCAAGGAGGTAGCACAGGGTTTAACGCAGGAAATGGCTTTGGCAGAGGCAGGTAGATGCTTGAACTGCGGAACTTGTTCATGGTGTGGAGAGTGTGAAAAAGCTTGTGAGGCTAATGCCATAGACCATCTTCAGAAAGAACAAATTATCGATTTAAATGTGGGTGCGATAATAATCGCAATTGGCCTTGATACCTATGATCCCACTCCTCTTACGGAGTACGGTTATGGTAAGTATTCGAATGTTTACACTAGTATGGAATATGAACGCCTGATTTGTGCTTCGGGACCCACTGGGGGCCACCTTGAGTGTGAACCAGACAAACGACACCCCAAGCGGATGGCTTTCATCCCTTGCGTGGGGTCAAGGGATATCAGGCCAGAAGGCTGTCCCTATTGCTGCAGCGTCTGCTGTATGCTTTCAACAAAGGATGCAATGCTTGCTCGTGAGCATTATGACGATATTGAATCGTTCATTTTCTACTCAGACCTCAGAACCTTTGGGAGAGGCGCTCATGAATATGCAGAGAGGGCCGGGAAGGACTATGGGGTAACCTATATTCATGGCAAGCCTGGAGAGATACGAGAGAATTCAGAGACCGGAGAACTCGATATAACATACATCGATGATCAGAGCGGCAAAATCAGGGACCTCAAGGTGGATTTCATTGTCCTCTCCACCGCGATAATGCCAGCAGAGGATACACGAAAACTTGCCGAGGTGCTTGGCTCGGAAGTAGGAACCGATGGATTCTTCAAAATTTCCAACTGCCAAAACAACCCAGTTGATACCACTCGGCCCGGGATCTTTGTTGCTGGATACTGCGAGAGCCCGAAGGACATCACAGAATCGGTTATTCAAGCTTCTGGAGTAGCAGCGCGCGCTGCTGAGGCTGTCTCCGAATCGGGAGGGGAGAAAAAATGAAGTGCGCTCTGAGTAAATCTACTTCGGACGAAGTAAAAATCGGTGTATTCATATGTGACTGCGGTATTAATATTGCCGGCTTCGTCGATGTCCCAGCTTTGGTAGAGTACGCCAAGACTCTCCCTAACGTGGCATTCGTCCAAGAGAACATGTACACCTGTTCTGACGCGGGTATAACCGAGATAAAGAAAGGGATAAAAGAGCACAACTTGAATAGGGTAATAGTCGCGTCTTGTACTCCCCGTACTCACGCTCCCCTCTTCATGTCCACTTGCGAAACCGCGGGTTTGAACAAATACCTCTTTGAGTTCGTGAATATCCGGGACCAATGCTCGTGGGTGCACCAGAAGGAGCGTGACAAGGCCACGCAAAAGGCGAAGGACCTGATTAGAATGGGTGTGGCCAAGGCAGCCCTCCTAGAGCCTAGGGAGGAGTTAGAAGCACCGGTAGAGCCCACGTCCCTGGTAATAGGCGGGGGTATTGCAGGTCTGAGCGCCGCTAATTCCCTTGCAGAGCAGGGATTCAAAGTTCACATTGTGGAAAGGGAGAAGGAGCTGGGAGTTACCCTGCGCTTTATCAACAAACTCTTCCCTAACGACGTTGAGGCAAAGGGAGTGATGGGTTCGCTGATCCGGAGAGTCGAAGAGTCTGACCACGTAACGGTCTATCTTTCCTCGATAGTCGGGAAGGTGAGTGGATACATAGGAAACTTTGAGGTTGTCATTGCCCGAAACAATGGGACGGATAAAAACGAAAAGGTCAAGGTTGGGACCATAATCATTGCAATTGGCTCAAAGGAATACAAACCTGAGGGGCTCTACGGATACGACAGTCTTCCTGGAGTCATTACGCAGCTGGAGCTCGAAGACAGGTTGAAGGGAGATAGTCTAAAAAACCCTCGTGCGGTGGTGATGATACAGTGTGTCGGAGCGCGGGGTCAGCACGTTTCCTACTGCTCGAGGACCTGCTGTATGGTTGCGGTGAAGAATGCCCGACTTTTAAAGAAGAAATTCCCTGATGCCGAACTCTATGTATTCCATAGAGGGATGCAGACATATGGTCACCGAAATGAAGGCTATTACCTAAAGGCCCGAGAAGAGGGAATCCATTTTATCCACTTTAAACCTGAAAGTCCTCCAGAGGTATCAGCCTCCAATGGCCAGTTGCAAGTCAACGCATACAGCCCCACTCTTCGACGGAAGGTAGATGTGGACTGTGACCTCGTGGTTCTCTCTTCACCACAGATACAACAGGAAGATGCCAAGCAGATAGCACAGATGGTGAAAGTGCCTCTTGGACAGGATGGCTTTTTCTTCGAGGCGCATTCGAAGCTTAGGCCTGTGGACTTCGCGACAGATGGCATCTTCCTTTGTGGAGCCACACGCGGACCGGTAACTGTCGGAGAAGCGGTGCAACAAGCGCTCGGGGCGGCTTCGCGTGCAGCTATCCCCTTGGCGCTGGGAAAGGTGAGGGCTGAGGCGATCACTGCCCAGGTTGCCTTGGATCTATGCTCAGGTTGCGGGACATGTGAGGGAGTCTGTCCCTACAATGCTATAAATATCACAACACACGAAGGACGGAAGATCGCTGAGGTGAATCCACTTCTTTGCAAGGGTTGCGGAACCTGTGTCCCCTCCTGCCCATTACGCGCAATAAAGCAGTGGGGCTTCACAGATAACCAGTTGGTCTCCCAGGTGCTAGAGGCCGTGGAATCAGATGTTCCCCTAGAAGAGCCAAACATTGTCGGGTTCTGCTGCAACTGGTGCTCCTACGCTGGCGCAGACATGGCAGGTGTGAGTCGGTTCCAGTATCCGCCTAACCTCAGAATCATCCGAACGATGTGCTCAGGTAGGGTCGACCCGATATGGATTATAAGAGCATTCTTGGACGGTGCTGACGGCGTGTTCGTGAGCGGTTGTCATCCAGGTGATTGTCATTACATAACGGGTAACAATTTCACGAAGGAAAGAATACAACAACTAAGGGAACTGCTTAACGCCTACGGTATCGACCCAAGGCGACTAAGGCTTGAGTGGATATCTGCGAGCGAGGGAAACAGGTTCGCGGAACTCGTGACAGAGTTCACGAAGGAGATCAGGAAGCTGGGGCCAAGTTCTCTAAGAAAACTAAAACATAGGAGGAGCATAGATGTCAAAGAAACTTGAAAGCGAAGTCTGGAATGTTGAACGGTGTGCAGGTTGCGGTGCATGCGTAGTCGCTTGCTCGAAGTGTATCGTGAAGTTCGAAGGGGACAAGGAGCATCCGTCCAGGAAAGATATATGGAAAAATGTAGGCCTCACTAAGAGCAAACTGGACGTCTGCCACTTCTGCGAGATGGAAGGCGTGAAGTTCTGTGAGCTCTCATGCCCAAGGCTCGTAGAGGAATGGCCAGATGGACCGGTACTGAGAAACGTGCTTGTGCGGACTGCCGGAAAGAAGAAAACAAACAATCCGAACGAAATCATCACCAATCTGCTTGCCGGAGCGATGCAGGCCAGGATGATTGACGGAGCAGTGATATCGGATATCGACCGCTGGACGCTGATTCCGTATCCACTTGTTGCCACTTCTATATCTGAGTTGGTAGAAAGTGCGGGCAACCAATATATATGGAGTCCCACGCTCCAAGGCCTCAAAGAAGCAATATATAAGATGGGGCTCAAGAAGGTGGCTGTAGTCGGGACGCCTTGCGTGATGCAGGCACTTGATCGCATTGAAAAGGCTGATGCGAAAGCATTGAAACACATCGCTGAGCGGATTAAACTGAAAGTGGGTGTGTTTTGCTCTGGCGTGTATACTCAAGCAGCGCTCGAGGAGATATCCGAATCTTTGAAAATTCCAATCTCCTCCCTCCAGTCGATTTCGGTTTCACAGAAGGATGACTCGCTGAGTGTTGCCACCTACAGCGGCGAGAAGAAGGAAATGAAGCTCTCAGAAGCTACTAAGCTAATAAGGGCTGGCTGTGGCAGATGTTACGATCTGCTATCCGAGGCCTCAGACATTTCTATAGGCCCAATAGGCGCGGGCGAGGGACATTCAGTCGCTATATTGCGCACCTCTGCTGGAGCAAACGCCCTCGACAATGCGGCGAATCTGAAGCTGCTTGAAACCAAACATGGTGTCGATGAAAAGGCTCTTAAAACCGCGAAAGAGGCAAAGAAGAAGCGGAAGCGGGCCGAGATGATAGACGGCCTGAAGATACTCATGCTGGAGGCACTGAGAGATCCAGCTCGGATAGAAGAAGCGAGGAAGAAATTCACAGAGATATACTACCAGAAGACCACAAACGAACGCAAGGAAAAGGAGCCTGAAGGGAGGTATGGTTGTGGTACCTGTTCACTCTGTTAAGAGGGATTGGGAAGAGGTGATATCGTGGTAGAAATTGATGCTGGTGGAAAAGAACTGAGAAAGGTGAACGCGGAAATAAGGAAAATACTCTTGAAGGGAGAGCCCGTGGTCGTGAAGAATGCAGGAGAATGCTATGGATTAGCCTCTGGACTGAGAAAGGGTGTTGTCAAGATAGTGGGGGATGCAAACGACTATGTTGGGACCGTCAACAGTGGAGCGGAAATAATCGTGGAGGGCACAGCGGGTAATTTCCTTGGGGATAACATGGTTTCAGGCAAGATAGTGGTAGCTGGTGATGCCGGCTACGGAACTGGGATGTACTGCTATGGAGGGAAGATGCTCATCACGGGAAACGCCGGGGATTTCACAGGGACAATGAATAAAGGAGCGACAATAGTCATCGGCGGTAATGTGGGGCATGATGTGGCTACCTACATGGCCAATGGAGAGATCATTATCCTCGGTGATGCAGGGATGAAACTCGGGAACTACATCATCCGTGGAGCGATCTACCTTGCAGGGAAAACTAAGAGCTTGGGAAACAACATGAAAGAGGTTGCACTCACGGCAGAGGATATTACCCGATTGGAGAAACTTCTCAAGAAAGATGGTGTCGATGTGAACCTCAAAGAACTAAAGAAATACGTCCCGAAGACCGATAAACCGTTTTATAAAGACAAGTCTGGAGATCTATGGGAGGGATGCGAATGCCGATAATCGGAGCATACTGTGTTAATCTTGACAAGGGCAGGTGCATCACCCATGATGAACCATGGAAGTGCGGCATCTGCCTGCAGGTCTGTCCGCAGAGCGTTTATGTGAAAGACGAGCATGGAAAGGTCCAAATAGTCAACGATACTGCCTGTGTGGGATGCAGAATTTGCCAAGAGAGTTGTCCCACAAATGCACTGCATATAAAACCCGCGGAGTCGGAAGCAAATACTCGTCATATATGGGATTCTGGGATAGTAGAAGCAATTCACCACAAAGCGCTGACAGGGGAGTACTCACTTCGCGGTTTGGGAACCATGGGACCGAAGACACCGCACTTTGACAGTATAATCGTTATACCCTCGCAGTTAGCTTCAGAGCCCCCAAAGGACAAGTATAGGGAAGAATGCAATCTTGGAGTGGTTATTGGGGAGGATACTGTGAAAAACCCGATACACCTAAAGGTACCAATAATTATTGCCGCGATGTCGTTTGGTGCTCTTTCTAGAGAAGCGAAGATGTCACTTGCTATCGGAGCTGCGCTGAGTGGGACAATTGAGAATACCGGGGAGGGCGGTATGCTACCTGAGGAGGCCCACCTTGCTCATGGTTTCGAAAAAGCGGATGACAAAGAACAGAAATGGAAACCAGGAGGATACTTTGTTGTTCAGTGGTCCACAGGACGGTGGGGGGTAAATCTTGACTATCTGCAGGCAGGGGATGCGGTGGAAATAAAGATTGGGCAGGGTGCCAAACCGGGTATGGGCGGCCATCTACTGGGTTCAAAGGTTACAGAGGAAGTATCGAAAGTTAGGGGGATCCCCGTCGGAACGGACGCCCTCTCTCCATGTCGTTACTACGATGTTCTTTCTTTTGACGATTTAAAGCACCAAGTGGAAGTAATCAGGGACATAACGGACTACAAAGTACCCATACTTTTAAAGCTGGGCCCAAGCCGCCCGTACAAGGATGTAAAACTCGCAGTAGATGCCGGTGTGGATGCAATATCGCTCGATGGTATGGTCGGAGGAACAGGCTGTTCTCCAGAGTTGGTGACACAGGGTGTCGGGGTCCCGACGATCGCCTGCATAGCCCAGGCTGTGCGGGCACTTAAAGATATGAAGGTCCATAGGAAGGTCAAACTCTTTGCCATGGGTGGCGTTCGAAATGGTCTAGATGCATTCAAGGCCATGGCTATGGGTGCAGATGGTGTCGGGATAGGAGCGGCTGCTGAGATAGCATTGGGCTGCCGTAGCTGTATGGCTTGCCATACAGGCGGTTGTCGGTTCGGTTTGGCCACAGGAAAACCTGAGCTGAGGCACTTTCTCAATCCACACATCGGTGGGCAAAGGATAGCCAACTTCATCAAAGCAACCACCGAAGAGATAAAAATACTCTCGATGCTCAGCGGTCATGATGACATACGGACGTTGACAAAGGAAGATGTGAGGGCATTGGACCTCAACACTGCGGCCATATGCGGGATAAAGCATGTAGGAATTGACGATTACTATCCCGAATACTGGCGGAAACTCTAGGATTTTGAGAACAATGGTACTTGCTAAGAAATGAACGTAAAGCATAAAGCGTGGGGTGAATAAAAAAATGAAAGTAGGACATCTAAGGCTTTTATCTCATTAATGAATTCAAACTATGGACAAATAATGACTTAAGCCTGAACCAAAGGGTTCACGCCCTTGAAAACGAGATGTTAGTAGGGGAAGGATAATATGACAGAATACGACGAATTTGGTCCTGAGAAGATATTGTCTGTGTATAATGCAAAGATCGGTATGAAAGGTTTCGTGGTCATCGACAATACCGCACTTGGTCCGGGAAAAGGGGGCATTAGAATGACACCCACAGTAAATGTGGAAGAGGTATTCAAATTGGCGAGAGCCATGACATGGAAATGCGCCATGGCTGATCTACCCTTTGGGGGGGCAAAGGCAGGCATAGTTGCCGACGATAAAAAAATTTCAAAAAAGAAGACAGAGGCGATTGTAAGGGCTTTCTCGGAAGCTTTGGGGATAGTATGCCCAGAGTTATACGTGGCTGCTCCGGACATGTATATGGGGGAAAAAGAGATGGAATGGTTCGCTCTGGCAAACGGCAGTAACATGGCATGCACAGGCAAACCAGAGTCAATGGGAGGGTTGCCGCATGAATTGGGGAGCACTGGCTTCGGGGTATATCAAGCCACCAGGATAGCATCTCGGTACGCAGATATTGATCTAGAGGATGCTACCGTTGCAATAGAGGGATTTGGAAATGTCGGGAGTATCGCAGCCAAGTACCTTTCGGAAATCGGGTGCAAGCTGGTTGCCGTATCCGACAGCAAAGGGGTTATTTATAACGGTGAAGGAATTGATTTCACCAATTTACAAAAAATTAAGCGGGAGACGGACTCAGTTATCAACTATACACCAGCCAGCAAGGATTGCTGTGAAAATATACTGGATGTAAATGCCGATATTCTGATAACGGCTGCGATACCAAATCTAATAACGGTAGGTGACATTGATAGACTTAAGTTCAAGCTGATTGTTGAAGGCAGCAACATACCTATGACCCAGGATGTAGAAGGACTTTGCCAGGCCAAGGGTATACTGGTAGTTCCTGACTTTATAGCTAATGCTGGCGGTGTAATAAGTTCTTATGTAGAATATATTGGTGGCGATGAGAAAAAGATGTTTAAATTAATCGAAGAGAAAATCAGCAAAAATACAAGATTGATTTTGGAGGAGGCAAAAAACAGACAACGGTTACCGAGAAAGTGTGCCTTGGATATGGCAAGGGAGAGAGTAAGACAGAAGTGCACTGTGTGTGGATTTTCAAAATAGGAATGGATAAAATATCTGTGCATACGGCTTAGATAAGTAATATCGGGATCATCTCTTATATGGTTCTATTTACTGCATAGAGGCGTTTAAACTCCTTCAATCCCAGAAACGTCTCGTCCTTGCATAATTGATTTCTGCGGACAGAATTCGCCGTAAAAACTCCTCCTCAGTCTCGTAATGCATGGCAAGAATGCGCGCCGCGGTTCCGGGGCCCACACCCCTGGCCCTCAAAGCCAGAACGGCCCTCTTACCGTGGCCCAAAATGAGGTTGGCGTTTGTATAGAGTCTTTTGATTTCCTTGATCTCGCTCTTGCTGGGTTTCTTTTTTCTGAGAAGTTTAGAGAAATCCTCGTACGTGGGAACAGCTGCAACCATCCTGGCACTGCAGCTGGGACACGAAATCCTGTCAGGGAGTTTTCCCACTGTTCTTCTGAAGCTCTTCTTGCATCTGAGACACAGGAGTTTGAT
>CP070726.1:624444-628804 GCA_020350865.1 Thermoplasmata archaeon | reverse complement strand
GTGGTTGCTTCCTGCACACCCCGGACCCACGAGACCCTCTTTCAGAATACCCTTAGGGAGGCCGGTCTCAATCTTTACTATTTTGAGATGGCCAACATCCGGGATCAGTGCTCCTGGGTGCACATGCACGAACCAAAAAAAGCAACAACCAAGGCAAAGGACCTTGTTCGCATGGCCACGGCAAAAGCATGTCTTTTGGAGCCCCTGCACAAGGTGGAGATTCCCATTGTGCAATCGGGTCTAGTTATAGGGGGCGGCATCTCCGGTATGATGGCTGCCCTGGAATTGGCGGATCACGGATTCGAGGCATTCATCGTGGAAAAGGAGCCTAACCTTGGAGGGCATCTCAGGCGACTGCACTACATGCTTACAGGGGAAAATCTACAGTCATTCTTGGACGAGACCGTAGAGAAAATCGATTCAAATGAAAAAATACATGTCCATACAGACGCACGGATAAAAAGCATAGAAGGCTGTATCGGAGATTTTAAAACCACCATCACTTCTAAAGGCGAGGACAAGGAGCTCTCCCATGGCGTTGTGATTGTGGCAACCGGTGGCGAGGAATACAAACCTCAGGAGCACATGTTTGGTCAGGATCAACGGGTGATAACGCAGCTTGATTTCGAAAACATGCTTGCTTCAGGCAAAACAGATGTGCAATCCGTTGTAATGATACAATGCGTTGGAAGCAGAACCTCAGAGCGCACATACTGCAGCAGGGTCTGCTGCTCAGAGGCAGTGAAAAATGCCCTGAAGTTGAAGGAGCTCAATCCCCATGCAGCGGTGTACGTCCTTTACAAAGACATGAGAACATACGGCTTTCGGGAGATTTTCTACGAAGATGCTGCCAGAGAGGGCATTGTCTTTATTCGGTATTACGATGATTCCAAACCCGTGGTGGAAAAGAAGGGAGAAGAACTTCATGTTACAGTATCCGATCGATTTTTAGGCCAGGACATTGACATCAATCCCGATCTGGTTGTTTTGAGCTCGGCCACCATACCGGCCTCTGACAACAAGAATCTGGCCAAGATGCTCAAGGTACCATTATCAAAAGACGGGTTTTTCCTGGAAGCCCACATGAAACTGAGGCCCCTGGACTTTGCCACGGAGGGTATATTCCTCTGCGGCCTGGCCCATTCTCCCAAATTCCTTGAGGAGTGCATTTCCCAGGCCAAGGGTGCCGTGTCCAGGGCCGCAACCATCCTATCCAGCAGGGTTTTCGAGGCCAATGCAGTCATTTCTGTTGTGGATTTGGACAGATGCCGGGCATGCGGTGAATGCGTGGAGGTATGCGAGTTCGGGGCACCGGAGCTTGTCACGGAAGAGGACGGCACGATTCATTCGAGAATCAATGAGGCACTGTGCAAGGGGTGCGGCGCATGTGCTGCAACTTGTTGTAACAATGCGATAATAACAAAGCATTTTAAAAACGAGCAAATAATGAGTATCATCGACAGTTCCCTTGATGGAAGGAAGTCTGAAGAGGAATTCGAGCCCTTCATATTGGTTTTTTGCTGCAACTGGTGCTCCTATGCAGGTGCTGATTTGGCCGGTGTGAGCAGATTTCAGTATTTTCCGAACATAAGAATAATCAGGGTAATGTGCTCCGGAAGAATAGCGCCCTCTTTCATCCTGAATGCACTGCATAGAGGTGCAGATGGCGTAATCATCACAGGCTGTCATATCGGTGATTGCCATTATATATCCGGGAATGAGAAGGCACAGGTAAGAATTGAGAATACGAAAGAACTCCTGAAAATGTTGGGTGTTGATGATAGGCGGGTCAGACTGGAATGGATATCGGCATCAGAAGGCAAGAGATTTGCCGATGTTATGAACGAATTTGTAAATGAGATAAAGGAGCTTGGCCCGAATCCCTACGCAACCATAGAGAACAGGGAGGCAAGCTGATGGCAGAGGAATATCCTCCACTGGTACTTGAGAATAGGGTATACTACTGCGTGGAATGCGGAAAATGCAGTTCCATATGCCCCATGAACAGAGGAGAGAACCCCATATCTCCTAGGAAGATAGTAAAAAAGATACTCGAGAAACATGATAACGAGGTTATAGAGGATCAGTGGCTGTACTCTTGTCTCATATGCGGTCTTTGCGATGAGGTCTGCCCGTCCGCCATATCCTTTACCTCCCTCATAAGGGAATTGCGTCATAGGGCACTGGAAAGCGGAAACAGAAGGTTGTGCTCCCAGTCCGGAGAGCTCATGCAGCTGGGAGGTATGATGACCCTTCCCTCTCTCAGGCAAAACCGCCTCGAGTGGGTGCCGAAAGATGCGAAAGTCTCCGTGAAGGGCGATGTCATGTATTTTGTGGGCTGCCTGCCGTATTTTGATATGATATTCAAGGAATTGGATCCGAAAACCCTCGATATGGCAAAAGGCACCCTGAGGTTACTGAATTCTGCGGGGATAGAGCCTGTAATCTCGAATAACGAGCGCTGCTGCGGACATGACCAACTTTGGTCGGGAGACACAGCCACATTCGAGATTTTGGCAAGACTCAATGTGGGGCATTTCAAGGAACTCGGTATAAAAAAGTTGCTGGTCTCGTGTCCCGAGTGTTATGAAACTATCAGCAAATACTATCCCAAATATGTTGGCGATTTGGATTTCGAGGTCATTTATTCCCTGGATTATATCACCAGTCTTATAGATGGCGGAAAAATCAAGCTAAGAGCAAATGAAATGAAAGCAACATATCATGATCCCTGTTCCCTTGGAAGGCATTTAACGATGTACGACCCTCCCAGGAATGTTCTTAATAGTATTGAAAATCTGACATTTACCGAGATGGATCAAATCAGAGAGGCGGGACCGTGCTGCGGCGTTAGCGCGTGGATCACATGCGATAACAAATCTCAGGCAATGCAGGTGAGCAGGTTAAAGGAGGCAAAGAGTGTTGGAGCGGATATGATGATCACCTCGTGCCCAAAATGCCTTATTCACTATACATGCGCACTGAAAAAAAGACCCAAGGAAGAAAAGGAATTGGATGGAATAGGGGTTGTGGATTTATCCGCATTGGCATCCCAGGCCTTGGAAGTCCCGCAAAAGGAGGGGAGATGAAATTGGAAGGAAACGTGCTTGTTCTGGGCGGAGGGGTTGCAGGAATACAAGCTTCGCTGGATCTGGCAAATAAAGGAATTGCTGCTCATCTGGTTGAAAAGGAGCCGAGCATCGGCGGCATCATGGCGCTTCTCGATAAAACCTTCCCAACCAACGACTGCTCGATATGCATTCTGGCACCGAAAATGAACGAATGCTTCTCTCATCCGAATATTAAAATTATGACGTACTCGGAGCTATTATCGTTGGAGGGCGAGGCTCCTAACTTTAAGGCCAAGATACTAAAGAAGGCCAGATTTGTCGATGAAAAAAAATGCACGGGCTGTGGGGAGTGTGTACAGAAATGTCCCGCAAAGGTTCCGAATAAATACAATATGAATTTGGATCAAAGGAAGGCAATATATCTGCCATTTCCCCAATCCGTGCCAAGGGTCATGACGATTGACAAGGAACACTGCATTAAGTTCACGAAAGACAAATGTGGAAATTGCGAAAAGGTATGCAAGGCTGGAGCAATAAATTATGAGCAGGAGGATGTAGAAGTAATGCTGGAGGTGGGCGCCGTTGTTGTGGCTTCTGGTTTTGAGGTGTACAATCCAAAGGAGATGTTCGAGTACGGTTACGGCAAATATGCCTATGTGAGATCCGCCATAGAATACGAGCGCTTGATATGCGCATCTGGACCGACAGGAGGACATCTCACTGTCGAGCCGAACGGAGAACATCCGAAGAGAATAGGATTCATTCAATGTGTGGGTTCGAGAGATTTCAGAAGAAAAAACCCATACTGCTCCAGCGTATGCTGTATGTATGCCACAAAAGAGGCCATGCTGGCAAGAGAACACTATGAGGATGTCGAATCCCATATCTTCTATGTCGATTTAAGGGCGGTTGGCAAGGATTTCCAGCAATATGTTGACAGGGCCAAGAGGGATTACGGAATAAAGTACATAAGATCGAGACCGGGTAAAATAGATGAAGATCCAAAGACCAAGAAATTGACCGTGTGGTACGATGATTTGGCCAACCCAAAAGTTCAATCTATGGAAATGGACATTGTTGTGCTGTGCACGGCCTTAATGCCATCTTCTACCGCGAAAAACCTCGGAAAAATACTGGGAATAGAGCTCGATGAATACGGCTTTTTCAAAGCAAGAGATCCGTTGGGCGATCCGGTAAATTCCACCAGGGAAGGTATATTCATTGCAGGCTATTGCGCAGGACCAAAGGACATACCAGAGAGTGTATCACAGGCTTCGGGTGCCTCTGCG
>CP070726.1:621389-624344 GCA_020350865.1 Thermoplasmata archaeon | reverse complement strand
TTTTGAGCTACATTAGTGTGGCGGGCTTTCTGTCCACCTATCCCTTTGCCCACATACCATATTTCTTACTCACTGGGTTGTGGCTGACGGTGTTGGGTTTCTTTTTGTGCATCGTTTCAGGATTCCTGGAATGGCGCTATCCCACTGCCGCGGGAATCCGGGTGAATCCACAGGCGAAACCCTCGGTTGGGAGAACCCCCCCGTACGGTGTCCCGGCCAATCCCACGGCTCGTACGATCAAACCTCCTGCACCGCAACGGGAATCGAGAGATATTAGAGGGACACAGAATCCCGGGCCAAAAGATACCGGTCCTGCGCCTCCCGCATCCATGACATCGGAAAAGCGCATCTCAAGTGAGTAGAAGACACTGCAGCGTTGGGCGCGGCATGTTGGCAGGGAGGGGGAGGCCTACGAGCAGTGCATGAAATGCGGCAAGTACGTGTTTCTCAAGGCAAAGGACATGGGGGCCTCCATACAGTTTTCCTGTCCTGAGTGCGGTGCAAAATACAATCTAAAAAAATAAATAAAAAACAAACAAAGTCGACGAGGTCTCAGGCGGCCTCATCCACTATCTGGCAGATGCTTGTCACGTCCCGCGTGCCGTCCAGGATTTCCTGGACCTTGGCGAGGTGGATGATCAGACCCACGTACTCGCTGCCGTCCTGGGACAGGTAGCGCTGCGCGCTGTCAAAAGCCTCCGCCGAGATGCTCAGTTTGAGCGCATTGCCGTTCTTGCTCTTGCGCACATAACCGATCAGTTCGGATTGTACCATACGTTTTCACCTCCGATTGTTCTTTTGAGTCTCCGGTATCGGAAGTCCGAAGACATGGTAGATATTGTCCAACATTTTATATAAACACGAACTCGGGAGGTAGATGAAAGTACCGGACCGGAAAAATTGTGTTATACTAACGGCCATAACATACCTAACCGCAGGGTGAATATCCACAGCTCCTGCACATCACACATCCGCTTGCAGATTCCAAAATCTCTCCGCAATCCGGACAGTTGCCCTTCACCATCCCGGTTTCCCGAGGTATTTTGTCATTGTTGAGCATCTTTTCTTACCCACTCAGAACCTAGGCTCAAAACCGTATTTAAGTGCAAAGGGCAGGGGTCAATGAATATATTCACATTCTGGCAGCATCCCTTGCCTCGTTGGCCATCCTGTGGGCCGCCCTGATGGGCTCGGGTATCTTGTATCTACAGCTCCTCTCCACAATTTCAAGGGCCGTATCAAAGGATACTTTATGGCCCGGGGAGATGTAGATGAGCTTCTTGGCTTTAGGTGAGCTGCGCAGCGCATAACCGATCACCTTGCCTTCATGCTCCACCTCCGAATGCTTGCCCGCTTCAAGATTTTCCTTTTTCAATTGTCCGCATAGGAGGGATTTGGCAACACCGATAGTGGGTATGTTCAGCTTCACACCCACATGGGACGCAATGCCCAGGCCAAGGGGATGGAGAACACCATTACCGTCTATCAAGAGCACGTCGGGTTTCTTTTGTATTTTTTTCCACATTCTCTCGATTACAGGCAATTCCCTGAAGGCGAGATATGTGGGTATGTACGGGATATCCACTTCGGAACTGAGGGTAATTTCCTTGATGACCTTCATCTTACCGTAATCGAAGACGGTACATGCTCCAAAGCCCTTGGTATTATAGGCTACATCCAATCCTGCCACTGTCTCTATTTCTGAAAAACTGTCCTTGAGCACGACCTTTCTTTTGAGCCTCTTTTGCTCCTCTCTCATTTCACCCAGGGGATTATCCGATAAGAAGTCATCAAAAAATATGTCCTTGAAATCCACAACCTTGTTGTCCGAAACATAGACACCTTCCTTGGCAAGGCGCCTGATCTTTTCGGGCACACCCGTGCCGAAACCTCCCAGGCTGCCGTCGCCCATCACCACCCTGTGGCACGGTACAACAGGTGCGTATGGATTCCGGTTGAGCATCCTTCCCACGGCCCTTGAGGCCCTGATGTCACCGAGGGCCCTCGCCAGTGCACCGTAGGTGCTCACCCTTCCACTGGGGATCTGCTTGACTATGGTGTAGAAGTATTCGGTGAAGTCCATGTGAAAGGTAATGACTTTGGACACTAATAACATTTAGTTTATTGATTGAATGCGCTCCTCAGTTTCTATATCAATTTGTAAGTACAAAATGAAGTGGGAGGACCTGAGAGACCGATCATCTAACTATAATTCCGCTTACGAAGAGACCTGTCAGGATCGTACCCAAAATCAGCAGGTATCCGAGTACGTTCACCGTGAAATGAAAGAGCCTGATATTGTCGCCCTTTATTCTCTTCAAAAGCAATCCCGAGATGATACCCGTCACCGCCAGGACCATCACAGCCAGGGCTAGATATCCGTGGGGTACATTGGGAAAGGCCCCCTTCCTTTGAAAGGCGGTAAGTGCCCAGTAAGCGGATGTTCCGAGCATGGTCATATAGTACAGGGCTGACGTTCCGACATGGAATTTCCTGGAGAACATGGGGGGCAGCTTGGGCCCGAATTCCACACGGTTGGAGAACCTGAAACCCGAAACCAGGGCCAGGGAGCCGATGTATGCCGACAGGGTCAGCACCATGCTGTGGGGTCCCCAGTCAAAGTATATGTCCGCATCGTCGCTCCATCCCCTGCTCTCCCAGTAGCCCTCGTAGTCATGGCCCACCACCTCCATGTGGGTGATCCACTTCACCCATTTGTACCCGTACTTGTTCGGGGCCACCAGGCGCAAGGGGTATCCGTGGTCCCTGGGCAGCACCTCGCCGTTCATCTCGTAGGCGAGGATGACGTCATCCCGCATCAGATAATCCAGGGTGAGGCTGCTTGAATACCCATCCGCTGCATAGAACACCACCTCGGTTGCGTTATCTTTCACCTCAGCCAGGTCGAGTATGGCACTGACCTTCACACCCTTCCAGTCGGCGGTGCCAGTGGGA
>CP070726.1:617818-621289 GCA_020350865.1 Thermoplasmata archaeon | reverse complement strand
GTTAACATGGGCGTGATCGGATGCTTTGCGGGTTGGTATATCTATAGACTCTTTCCAGAAAAATACGGCAGCATTGGAATATTCGCAGCCTCATGGATTGCTGTGTTTCTGGGCGCACTGGCATGCGCAGTCGAGCTTGCCTTGAGCCACTCCATTTCGGGCGGTGCTTACGGCATACCGGGGGGAATTGCCTTTCCGTTGATGCTCGGATATCATGCGGTAATCGGCGTGGGGGAGGCCATCATCACAACAGGTATTATCACATATCTGACCCATACATCCCCGGGTATCCTGAAGATGCCCAAGATCACCTTGATGCCCAAGGGCAAGGCGGTGATTGAGTGAACCTGCGGAACAACTATGTAAAGGCCATTTCTGGAATCATTGTTCTGTTCTGCCTGGGGCTTGTTTTCTATTTCGCCTTCTCTGCACCGTACGGTGATGGCCTGGAGAGGACCATGGAAGAGGGCGAGGCCGAGGAAGGCGAGCCGTCCTATGCTGCCCCATTCGATTACGGAGATGATTACGCAAATGCCCTTGCAGCGGGCATATTGGGTTTTATCATCGTGCTTCTTTGCGTGTTATTATTTGCAAAATTCATGAGGAAAAAGGATGAAGCACGGGACAGTTGACCAGCATGCACGGAGTTCCAGTTTCTTCCACGTCGACCCCCGGGCCAAAGTGGTGGGCTTTGTTTTCACCGTGGTAGTCGTGGCGCTCCTTCGAGATTTGGCGCCCTTGTTGATAGTGCTTGTGTTCGTTATCTTTCTGATATTGCTTTCCAATATCCCACCAGGGCACATCTTCAAGAGGTACACCATGGCATTGCCCTTCATTCTGATCGCCTCAGCGAGCCTTTACTTGTACAGCGGGACAATCACATCCTTGGCCATGTTCCTTCGGGTTTCATCGTGCGTGCTGCTCTTGGTTTTGCTCTCATCATCCACACCGTTTTTTGACTTGCTACGGGCTTCCCAGCGTCTCGGGATGCCGAGGCTGATTATCATCCTGATGATGTTCATGTACAGGTACATCTTCGTCTTTACTGAGGAGTACCAGCGTATGAGAATGGCGCGGTCTGCCAGGGGATTTTCCGGCGGAAAGCATCTGCTGGATAAGAGGGCCATGATGGCGCTCTCGTCCACCGCCGGCATGCTCCTGGTGCGTGCCTATCAGCGGGGAACGAGGATCTACGATGCCCTGCTGTGCAGGGGGTATGACGGGAAGATCAGAACCCTCACCAATATGCACCTTGCCCCAATGGACATAGCATTCAGCTGTGATGTGATGCTCTTCTCACTGTTCATACTGTGGATTGACTGGCTGGTGATAGTATAAGGGTGCTTGAGATGCGGGGTGTTGCCTTCGACTACGAGGACGGCACCGCGGCCCTGAAGGATATTGACTTGAGCATCGAGAGGGGTGAGAGGGTGGCGATTCTTGGGCCCAACGGTGCAGGCAAGTCCACCCTGCTGAAGCTGGCCATGGGTCTGCTCAGGCCGAAAAAGGGCACAGTGAGCCTTTTCGGAAGCGAGATGACCAGGAAAAATGCAAGAAAGCTGAGAAAAAGGGCTGGCCTTTTGTTCCAGGACCCCGATGACCAGATATTCATGCCCAGGGTGTGGGACGATGTGGCCTTCGGTCCCATCAACCTGGGGTTCGAGGGGGGTGAGGTGCGCGCCAGGGTAGAGGAGGCACTATCGAATTCGGGACTGGAGGACTTTGCGGACAGGGTGCCGCATCATTTGAGCTACGGTGAGAAGAAGAGGGTGGCCATCGCGGGGATTCTGGCCATGAAACCCGAGGTGCTCTTTCTCGACGAGCCCACTGCCAATCTCGATCCAAAGGGTAAATTTGAGCTCATGGAGATCATAGAGAGGTCCTGCGACACACTGGTTATTGCCACCCACGATGTTAACGTGGCGGCTGGAATCGCCAAAAGAGGCATCGTTATCAACAGGAGCGTCGTCAAGAACGGTGACATGAGAAGCCTGTTCTCAGATACGCAGCTTCTGGCTCGGCACCATCTCGATGTGCCCGACGTCACTAAATTATTTCTGTCTGTAAAACAATCAGGGTACGACGTTTCCCTTCCTTTATCGGTTGATGAGGCCGTCTCCGAAATGAAAAGGAAACTGAAAGAAAGGAGAAAATGAACATGATCCACATGGTCTTTGCCGATGCGTCGCTGGAGCTGGTACCATCGAACCTGCTCTCCCATCCCGCTGTAAAGAAATACGCCCAGCGGTACAACAAGGGAACCTGCATCCTGCTGGATGACAGCTATCATCACGCGGCCATGAGGAATCTAGCACACTGGGAGAAGCGGGGCAGGCCCGACATCGTGCACTTCTGCCTGCTGGAGACCCTGGGCTCGCCCCTCTGCAAGGAAGAAAAGATGAAGGTGCATGTCCATACCTGGGAGGGCCATCATCTGGAGATCGCTCCTGAGACACGCCTGCCGAGAAACTACATGCGCTTCAAGGGATTGTTCGAGCAGGTGCTGGACCAGAAGGGCACCAAGGGCGGCTTGATTTCAGTGGAGGAGAAGGTTCCCATCAAGGCTCTCATCCAGAACCTTCAATGCAAGGAGGTCATAGGCTTTTCAAGGAAAGGGGAGACCAAGAAACTGGGTGAGGTCTTTTCGGACAGGGATATGGAGGAGAACATCGCCGTCCTCGTGGGCGCCTTTCCCAGGGGTGCATTCTCAGAATCGGTCACTGAAGCCATCACCCATATGATAGCCATATACCCAGAGCCCCTGGAGGCCTGGATCGTGACGTCCAGGGTGCTGACCCAGCTCGAGATGCTGTTCGGTGTTTTTTGAGGATGGGAGAGATGGATGAAGAGGAGATATTGAAGAGGCTTAAATCCCAGGGCAGTGCCGAGGCTGTGGAGGGCATGGCCAGGTTCGGAATCACTCCAAAGGAAACCTTCGGTGCCCCCCTGCCCTACATGAGAGGGCTTGCCAAAGAGATTGGAAAGAACCATCAACTTGCGCAGAAGCTGTGGAAGATGAACATCCGTGAAACGATGATCGTCGCCTCCCTAATCGACGACCCCGAAAAGGTTACCGATGAACAGATGGAGGACTGGGTACTGGATCTGGACTACTGGGAGATCTGCGACCAGGTTGTTTCAAACCTCTTTTCGAGAACCGAGTGTGCGTACCGGAAGGCAGAGGAGTGGTCGAAAAGAGAGGAAGAATTTGTAAAGAGGGCGGGCTTTGTCATGATGGCCCGACTGGCCGTGCTCCACAAGAAGGCCCCCGACACGACTTTTGAGGGATTCCTTCCCGCAATCGAGAGGGGCTCTGCAGATGAGCGGAACAACGTCAAAAAGGCGGTGAGCTGGGCCCTCCGGCAGATAGGAAAGAGGAACACGGCTCTGAACCGAAAGGCGATTCAGGTTGCCAAAAGAATCAAGAAAAAGGACTCCAAGGCTGCCAGGTGGATTGCATCCGATGTCCTC
>CP070726.1:614741-617718 GCA_020350865.1 Thermoplasmata archaeon | reverse complement strand
CCTGCATGATGTGGATGACGACAACGACGGCCTGACAGATCCTGAGGAGGCGGAGATGGGCACAAATCCAAAACTCGTAGATACCGACGGTGACGGATACAACGACCTCGAGGACGAGTATCCACTGGATCCGGACAAGTGGAGGAAGGAAGATGAAATAGACGGTATCCCGATACTCGCGTACCTCATACCCATTATAATTATCATCATTGTGCTTATCTTCATCTTTGTACTTTTCAAATGGACGAAACCTGCGCGGGGGATGCCCCCACCCCAATATCCTCAACAGTATTACCCCCAACAACCCCCGCAACCACAATATCCTCAGCAACCACAAATGGCCTTCAATTACTGCAGAAACTGCGGGAAAAAAATACCTCCCGATAGTAATATTTGTCCCTATTGCGGGAACAAAAAAAATTGACAGACAGCCCGCCCATAGGGAGGAAGCATGGAGTTTTTTTGGCGAGAAGAACCCGGCTATGTGATGCAAACGGGGCGAGCTGTCTGCCCTAGCCTCACGGAGGGAGTTTGTTGAGATTTACGGGCTCTTGCTAATACGGCGGTTTTGGGGGGTGGAAGGGGCAGGTTTCCCGGTGAGATTTTTGGATTGACACTTTGTAAATTGGGCTTCCCAATCGAGTTGGTTTGTCAGGCATGGGGTTCGGGTATTGCCATGGGTCGAGGTTCAAGGATCTCTTTGGCTGCTGAAACCAAGTGTTTAGGCAATGCAACAAACCTGCCCATTATCTTGCGTTTCAATGGAATATAGGACTTGAAAGGCTATATATATTGTAGAACTAAAATTACGTAAAAAAGTTTCATCAAGCTTTATATAGTACAAGTATCGGATTTATTTGTGTTAAATTAGTGCTATTATCCTGAGTTCTAACGAATTTTCCAGAGCTGGAAGATGAGATCTTATAAAATTTGAACCCTCTGCAATACATATGTTTATTTCCCTGTATACCATACCCGTTGTCATGGGGCAGCAAGAGGTCTATGATTTTCTGAAGGTACACCCCACCGAATGGTTTACTTCAAAGGAGATCAGTCAGGAAATAAATATATCAATCGGCTCGGTCACAGTATGCTTGAAAAAGCTTAGGAAAAATAATGAGGTTCAGTACAAACCGGTAGAGAAGAAGGGTGGAAAGAGAACCCAGTATTCGTATCGCTTCAAACCTTAGGCTCATTTGAGATTCCCATATATTTTTTGCAGATTTCGTGACGGCAGGAAGATAAAATACCTCAATTTTATTCAAGTATGATTTGGGCCGAATAATAATCGGAAACCATATATACTTAAATAGTTTATATGATTCGGTATTATATAATGAATCAAAACATATTAGAAGTCCTGCGTTCAAAACTTCTAGGCCGAACAAGTTTCGACACGCTGCCAGAGTCAATTTGGAAACGCAGTGCTGCTCTTAACACATGGGGTACAAATGCAATCGAGGGAAGCACCATATCTCGGGCCGAGGCCGAGAGAATACTACTGGAGGAGCGCAGTGTTGCGGGAAAACCGATTCGTGATGTGATGGAGACCATCCAGCACGAGCAGGCATTCCGAGGCCTTCTGGAAAGGCGGAAAAGAAAGATCACACTCGAAACAACTCTTGAGCTTCACGAGGAGGTGTTTCGTGGTATCCTATTTGAAGCTGGACATTGGAGGAGGGTAAACGTCCGAATCCGAGGTGCCAGGTTCACACCTCCCAGAATGGAAAAGATCCAAAGGGAGATGACTGCCTGGATCTCCGAATACGGACAGCGTGATATGGAGGGCGAAGACATCTTCGAATTGGGGGCCTGGATGCATTTCACGTTCGAGAGGATACACCCCTTTGGGGATGGCAATGGCCGGATAGGTAGACTCCTTTTGAACCTACACTTCCTCAGAAGAAATTGGCCGCCTGTCCATGTGTTGCCGCAACATAGAAACGATTATCTGAATGCCCTTAATACAGCACATGAGGGAGACTATTTTCCACTCAACAATCTGTTGAAAACACTTATGGGGGCAAGCCTGCTGGACCTGCTGGACCAGGTGGGAACCAAGAAAGACAGATTATTGTCTCTGAAGGAAGCAGCAATAACCTTCCCATATAGTGAGAAGTACCTGGCCTTAAGGTGCAAGCAGGGGGAGCTGCCGGCTTTGAGGGAAGGGCGGGAGTGGAGAACGAGCGGGCGGGCCCTTGAGCTCTATGTTGATATTATCGGTAGGAAGGCGAGAAATCGAAAATTAGATAAATAGAGAGCCATATCTATGGCCAGACAGAGGTAAGGGAATGAAGAAGGCCATTATGTCGGTTTTGACGGTGTGGATACTGGTCAGCAGCATATTTATCGGGCTGATTTCCTTCAGTGATATCGATAATGTGCAAGCTCCCTATATACCACATAACCCCATAAGAATCAATAACAACACAGAATTTGCATCTATGGCTGGGATAGAAGGCTGGCCCGGGGATGGTTCACCTGGAGATCCATACATAATCGAAGGATACGATATAAACGGTAGTGGATACGGATACTGCATCTATATAGGAAACACAACCGTCTTTTTCAAGGTGAGGGATTCATATCTGCACAAGGCAACCGGGGTCCTAAAGTATCCATATTTTTGTGAAACAGGTATCATTCTGGTCAACGTTCAGAACGGAACAATCGCCAATAACAACATATCGGACAACAGGTATGGAATGTACCTCTTCTCCTCCGGCAGTAATACCATCACCAATAATGAGCTGGTGGACAATGGGATTTACATATGGGGTGATATGCTGGAGCACTGGAACACACATATCATCGATACTACCAATACCCTCAATGGAAAGCCGGTTCATTACTGGAAGAACCAGACCGGAGGTGTGGTTCCTCTGGGTTCGGGTCAGGTGCTTCTAGGAAACTGTACGAATGTCACTATCGAAAATCAGGAGCTTACAAGCAACATAGTCGGTATCAAGCTGGGATT
>CP070726.1:610371-614641 GCA_020350865.1 Thermoplasmata archaeon | reverse complement strand
GGGTATATAACTATTCTTATATCCAGATTCAGAAGGGAGATGAAGAGGTTTTATAAGGGTGTGATCCGGTCGTAATCCAGGTTCGCCTCTTCGAATGCGAAAATCAAGGCTTCCTTGTCTCTAGCCTCGAGCCTGAGGGCCGTCCCGCAGTCCGAGCTCAGGTGCCGCGGTGTGGGTACCAGTTTCACCTTGAGGCCGGCCTTCTTCGCTATCTTCTCTCCCCTGACAGCCAGACTAGTGGAGTAGAAAAGAACAACACAGTATTCATCGTTCATATGAGGTCACCATCTTTGTCAAGGCTTCCAGTGCAAAATCCACCTCTTCCTCGGAATTGAAATATCCGAAACCGAACCTCACCGTGCCGTTGGGGAACGTGCCTATCGTCCTGTGCGCGGCGGGGGCGCAGTGCAGGCCGACCCTGCACATTATTCCAAATTTCTCATCCAAGGTCAATCCCGTTTCCGAGGGTGAATGATTGTCTAGGTTAAACGATATGGTGGAAGTCTGCTTTTGCTCATCCTTCGGGCCATACAGGGAACACCCAGGGATATCTCCCGCGCCTTCGAGGAAACGCCTTGCGAGTTCCATCTCCTTCTCACGTATCCTTTTTACTGTTTCATCCATGACGAACTTGACACCTGCGGCCAGCCCGGCCAGCCCCACGGTGTTGAGTGTTCCGCTCTCGTACCTGTCGGGCAGGAAATCGGGCTGGTGCTCGAACTCCGACCTGGAGCCGGTACCTCCAGCTTTTAGGGGTCTCAGCTCTTCGATATCGAATTCCATTCCAATGATAAGGCCCCCTGTGCCCTGGGGTCCCTGAAGGCTCTTATGACCTGTAAACGCCAAAAGATCGATGAAATCCCGGTTCATGTCTATCGGCACACAACCTGCGGTCTGGGCCGCATCAACCAAAAGAAGGATACCACTCTCTCTAGCTTGCTTTCCCACCTCCCTTACGGGAAGAAGGGTGCCCACAATATTGGAGGCGTGATTGAGCACTATCATCCTGGTGTTCTTCCGTATGGCATCACCGATATCCCGGGGATCCAAAATGCCCTCCTTCGAGCATTGGGCAACCGACAGCTCGACACCCTGGCGTTCCAGGTCCCTGAGCGGGCGCATCACTGAATTGTGCTCCATGCTGCTTGTTATCACATGGTCCCCTTTCCTCAGAATGCCCCTCATGGCAAGGTTCAGGGCGTCGGTGGCATTCAATCCGAAGACCACCCTCATGGGGTCTATTACTCCGAACAGTTCAGCCACCTTCTCCCTGGCATCGTTCACCACCCTCCCTGCCTCGATGGAGAGCCTGTGGCCCGAGCGCCCGGGGTTTGCACCGATATTTTTGGAAAAGTTCACCATGGCGGAAATGACACTTTCCGGCTTGGGCCATGACGTGGCTGCGTTGTCGAAATATATTGTCTTGATATCGATCCCCACTGGTAATCCTGTTCATGGCAGATAATCTTATTGCCAGTGGGCGTATTAAAACCTCACGACCTTGCCTGCCTCAAGCAGGGTCTCCGAGATGGTATATGCATTGGAGATCTCGCCCACCTTTATCTTGTCCTTCAGATCAAAGAAATCAAGGCATGTGCCGCACGCCAGTATCTGCACACCGCCCTGGGCCAGCTTGCCGATGTCCTCCAGGACATCCGAGCCCTCAACAACCAATTTGACACCGCTGTTCATGAAGATCATTGTGTGAGGTTTCGGCTCCACCTCGGTAAATGAATACAGTATCGATTTTGTAAGAACGCCGCCCAGCTCGTCATCCCCCCTGCCGATCGTGTCCGAGGCGAACAGGACCACCGTATCTTTCGGGCCGCAGTAGATGGGGAACTCTTCGTTCATCCCAGATGCTCCCTCCTGTTTGTCGATATGGAGATAGATGTCTTTTTCCCTTCGCTCTACCCGTACCTCGTAACCGCGTTTTTCCACTCCGCGGGAGATGTTCTTGACCGCGTCTTCGTCATCCACTATGACGGTAATGCTGTCGTGGTCCTTGAGGGCCCTGCCCGTTCGTATGGCAGGTTCGGGGCACTTCAGGCCTCTTGCATCGATTGTTTCAGGCATACTCTCACCTTCTTTTATTATAATACAACATCTGAGAAGCCAGAATAATTGGGAAATGACCCTCCCTGGTTGTTTAGTTCATGTCTTGGCCAGGACAAGCAGGTACTCTCCATTCTCCTCCTCTTTGACCTCCACTCCCCAGCCCTCCCTCTCGGCTGTCTTGGAGACATTGTGCTTTGCCTGCTCATCGTTGAGCAAAACCTCGATTATACCCCCCTCCATCTCCCAAATCTTCTCCTGGGTCCTGAAGACTGGCTCCGGGCATTCAAGATCTCTTAAGTCCAGCTTCTCCCTCCTCATCTCCCTGGGTTTTTTCTCCTCGAACTCCGGCTGGGGCATGCCCATCTTCAGGAAGAACTCGGGCATCCTCCTGTTCTTGATCCTCGAGGTGATATCCAGTGTCTTCTCCCTGCTGAAGGGCAGCTTGCCCTCCTCGGCAAAGGCCTTCTTGAACAGGCCTGTGGCGGCCCTGACAAAGCATTCGTATCTCGGATTCTTGAAGGTGCCGGCCATGAGTGCGTAGGATTTCTCTATCCCCTCCTCCTTTATATTGCCGAAGTTCAGGGGAATCATATCGCAGGGTGTTACGGTGCCGTCGGTTTCTATGAACATGTGGAACGTGCCCGCCGTGCATCACAAAATCCCCTCGCTTTCAAGGTACGAGAACTCGGTGATCCTGGGATAGGTTTTGTCCTGGTTCAATTGTTTTGCATATTCCCACATCTGCTGCTGCTCATCTGTACCGCACCATCTCTCTTCCCTCTTCCCCACGAGCCTGCCCGTGGGTATGGGTGCCAGGACCCTTATCTCATGAACACCCAGGTCCCTGCAGTAATCGTAGAACTGCGGTACCTCGCCCTGTTGTATCATCTCCCTCGTAGGCACGGCAGCAGCAATTGTGTACAGCCCTGCTTTTTGGGATGCAGTAATCGCACTGGTGGCGATATCAAAGGCACCTTCATACCCTCTGGCTCCATCATGGTGCTCGGCCCTGAAATGATCCAGGCTGACTGCAATGCTGAACAGGCCTGCCTTCTTCAGCTCCCTTGCCTTCTCCTCCGTAATATTGGTCCCGTTGGTGAACAAAAGAGCGGAGGACCGGGGCACAATACCCTTGATTATATCCTCCAGGTCGTCCCTCAACGTGGGCTCTCCACCGGTAATACCGATCAGGCAGTTGCCCATGTCCTGGAGCCTGCCTATGGTCTCCAGAATCAGTTCCAGGGGCATGTCATCCGTTTTCTCCCTGTGCCAGTTGCTGCAGTGCCAGCAGCTGAAATTGCACCGCTGTGTAACTGAAATATGGCAGGAGAAGGGGGCGGTTTTTCCCTCCTTAATCATGGGCCCGAGGGATAGGAACCTGTCAAAGGCCTCTGTGCCGTAGGGCGGCATCTGGGAATTGAGCACGACCTTGCCGTCGATTTCCACGAACTTCTCGTACTTCATTGCCCCCCTTAGGTAATTGAGGAAGCTCCTATCCAGGCTCCTCACTTCCTTGTTCTTCAGCATCTTTAGTAAAAACATGTTCTTCTTGGATCCGGTTAGGAATTTCGCCATGGTTGATCCCTGTCCTCAAATTTCACATCGATTTTAGCGCGTTTTGAAACCGTCTTTTCTGTGCCAGGTGCTGTATGCCAAAATGCCAGTTATATATTAAATAATTAACTGTTACAAGAATTTACCCTTTTTCTTCCTTTCTCAATGTGAGGAGATACTCGCCGTCGCCCATGTCCGAAATCTCCACTGCCCATCCCTCCCTCTCCGCGGTCCTGGCCACGTTCTGCTTGGCTGTTCCGTCATCCACAAGCACCTCCAACACCCCTGATTTCATCGCCCATATCTTCTCCTGGGTCTTGAATATGGGCGTGGGGCAGGAAAGTCCTCTGGCATCGATGCGCTCAACCACTGTCCCCTCTCCTTTATCAGTCTAAGACTTTTCCCTCATTGTCAATCCAATTATCACACAGATGATCAGTCCGAATATCACAGCTGCAGGGCCCCAGTCACCGGTTCCCGAAGGACTGCTGGCCAGCCTGAAGTTATGGGCGAATGCAGCTCCGGTGAGCATCCCTACAATGAAGATACCGGAATCGGCGTTGCCCTCCCCCGAGAGTACGAGGTTCCTCCCGGGACATCCTCCAGCCAGCACAAAGGCGAGGCCGGCAAGCACCATGCCCATGAAGTTCCACAGATG
>CP070726.1:607582-610271 GCA_020350865.1 Thermoplasmata archaeon | reverse complement strand
CCCGTTCTGCCATCTCCAGTACGACAGGGGCCAGGATCATCTGAAGGAGGAGGAGAGGTTACCGGTCCTCCATCTTTCGCAGCTCTATGGTCTCGCATTGGGTGTGGACGAAAAGAAGCTGGGCTTTACACTGCACGCAACCCCGGTGAAACTGCCGTCCTAACCCTATTCTTTCATTTTTATTGAAGAAGGTATCTTTCATGACCTATCTTGCGAGATTGGTATCGATTACGCGGGTTTCAGCAATACCTCCAAATATCATGCCCTTTGTCACGTTCCAGGCCCAGCAGAGAAATGTCGAGCTTGCGGACGCAACAGAGGTCATTGTGTTGCAGGTGGAAAACATTCCCAGCTATCACATCTTCTTTCCCAAAACCGGCATCACCATTGAGGAACTGGAAAAGGAGCTTGCCAAAAGCGACACCCGTTTGACCCCCGAAACCAGGGGACTTATTGGGGAGCATCTGCAAAAGAAAACATAATTCAATTTGATTACCGGGTTCTTCCCTACACACCCACCCAGTAGGTGCCAACGATTTTCTTGAGTGCAGCGATGGCGGATTGAGCCGCGATTCGACTGGTCTTGGGATTCCTGTCGAAGGGGAGGTTGTTGATTTCCGCCTTCATCGAGCCGAACTGCCCCTTGGCAGTGATCACATGTCGATTCTGCTCGGTTCCCGGGTCCGCCACAAGCCTCACCTTTGTGTTTTCGAATCCAATGCCCGCCAGACTCACGGTGGCAGCCACATTCACGTTCTTTGGAAAGAGCCGCACAGCCTCCTTGGCGTTCCCCTCGAATATGACGGTGGGTGAACTCAGGGCTTTGACATCCACACCCTTTTCTTCCAGGTACGATACACCCTCGAAGGCCATGGGAGGTTTGGTGGTTTCGAGGGTCACCTCCTCGATACCCGATGCCGCGGCTGAATTGAGGCCGTCCAGACCGCAGATGGCCCCCGTGGGCAGGTAGATCTTTGCATCATGCTCCCGTGCGGTGCTCTCAAGCTCGCTTCTGAACGAGTCGTCCACCAGGGCCCCGACGCTCATGATGAGCATATCTTTCCCGCCCTCCAGGATGTCTTTGGCAAAAAGGCTGACAGCTTCCTGGGATGCGGCCTCTATGATGAAATCAGAGTGTTGTATCAGCTCCTCAATCGTCAGCACCGATTTGGCCTTTGACAGCTTCTCCTCCATGACCCTGGAGCACACGTGGGACTTGTCAAATACAAACACATCATCGATCTCCTCTATTGCCTCTGCCGCCTTTGCCAGGGTCGAGCCAATGGCCCCGCATCCTATTATCCCTATGTTCATCTCACACCGCCTCGTGAAAAGGAGGTTTGGGTGCGTTATGGCCTGATTAAATATAAATTTGGCGATGGGGTTTAAAACCACCCGGCCTTCGACTGGAGTTTTTTCAGGCTTGTAAAATCCTCCAGACTCCTGAAAACGATTTATATGGTGTAAGTGAAAATCTTTTTGACATGGTAACCCTTACACCTCATGATGAAGAAATACGAGGTCTTCGACCATACGGCGGATGTGGGCATCATCGCCCACGGCAAGGATTTGAACGAGGCCTTCGAAAATGCAGCCCTGGGCATGTTCGGTATAATCACGGATGTGGATAAGATAGAGAAGGTCGGGGAGTTCAGGGTGGAACTGAAGGCCCAGGATATGGAGCAGCTCCTTGTGGACTGGCTCTCCGAGCTTCTGTTCATCCAGACCGTGGACAATGTGATGCTGTCCAAGTTCGGTGTGGACATATCCCAGGAACACGGGGAGTTCCGGCTTGCGGGGGCGGCAGAAGGAGAGGGATTCGACCCCAAAAGACATACCTTTCATGTGGAGATAAAGGCCGTAACCCATCATATGCTGGACATATCGAAGAATGATGGATATAGAATCAAGGTTTTATTCGATATCTGAAGGAAATTGAGCCCTTTTGTATTTCCTTGTAAGTGCCCAAAAAAAAGAGTGAATTTGATGTTACCTGGCTATTACATTTTTAATGCTTTTTTTATCATATATTATCATATGTGATAATAATGTAATTATGCGACATAAAAATATATATAGGCCCACCTCGATTTCAAAGGGCCACTAAGGGGAGAGTTTGGATAGAACACAAGGGGGACGAGAATTTTCAGCCTAAAGAACCCCTTCTATCCCAAATCGTTCCTTTTGTCGGTACAATTTCACAGAAAAACCAAGAGGATGTTGTACAGCCTGGGGATTCAAGAATATTGATGTTATACAGAGGTGAAAGAATGGACAACACCAAGGATTTTCGAAAGCTGGTAGTGAGAATGTTGGTGGTAGGGGGTTTTATCGTCCTCGCCATCGTGCTTTTAATGATGATGAACGCTGAGAAAGCGGAGGGTGCAACCCTTGATGTACCGGTTCCATATCCGACAATAACAGATGCTATCATAGCAGCAAATCCCACGGATACCATCAATGTGGGTGCGGGCACCTACAACGAGAACCTGGCAATCAATAAGAGCCTGACCATTCAGGGTGCAGGCTTCAATGTGGTGACCGTCAACGGTGACCATGTCATCAACCAGAGCAATGTATACATTGACGGTTTCACGTTCGCCAACAGCGCCAGTTATACAATTACAATCGATGCCACCTTGCAGCCTGTGAGCACCGTGGAGATCACGAATTGTGTATTCAATCTAAT
>CP070726.1:603648-607482 GCA_020350865.1 Thermoplasmata archaeon | reverse complement strand
GCCGGGGATTCATATATTAATATAACCGGGTGTGCTCCACTTTCTGACGGCAGTGCCGTGATTACAAATTATACAATCTATAAAGCAAACACCTCGGGCTATGAAACTTTTCTAATTGAAATAGGAGATATATTTCATTATAACGATACCGATGTTACCAACAATGTCACTTACTATTACAAAATTACTGCAAGAAATGCAATTGGTGAAGGAGCATTCTCAAACGAGATCAATGCAACAGTTGAGTCGACAACCCAAGAACCCGAACAGCCAACGGATTCGCGCAAGGATCTATCCTCATGGTTTAAGATGATAGTTATCACTTTTATAGCAATTATGATAATAGCCCTTCTGGCGGGATATATGGTTTACAGAAAAAGAAAGAGGCAATTACCACCGCAAAAACAGCCTCCTTCCAAAGAGGAGCCGCAGGGATTCCAACCACAGCAACCCCAGTACCGATTCATACCTGAGCGCACGCCCGAAAAACCAAAAAAGACACTGCCCCCGCCGCCCCCGCCAAAACTCCCTCCACCACCCCCTCCTCCCTAACCGTTGATACGATTGTTTAGAGTAAATACCATGTGATGTCTGATCCTGGGTTTATTTTTTCGGTCTCTCCGAAACCATTTTACTATTGGATGCCATTACCCTTTTGGATGCACTCGGATGGGACACGATGGACTTTTACCCGCAGGTTTGCGGCAAAGCAGGGCCAATCGAGGTTCCTTGGGAGGCTCAACGAGGCAAGGAACTTCTTCCCAGAGCTGGAAGAAGAGACGATAAAGGTCGGCATAACCGTCAACGTGCCGGGCAAGGCGGACCCGAAGAACAAGGGGGTCTATTTCAGGAGCAGGAACGTGAGCTATTACGTTATGGGTCATGAGCTCACGCATCTTCTTCAGGGCATGGGCAGGGTGCCTTCCGGGGAGCGCAGCTGCGATCTCTATACCCTGGCAAGGGAGGTGGAGTTCTGCGACGAGTCCCCGAATTACATCAAGGTCCCAAAGAGGTTGCTTGATGGAGATGGATTCATCAGGAGGGAGTTTCGGGGCATGGTCCACGAGACCGCAAAGACCGCAATAAACCTGAAAGCCCAGGGGAAGAGGAGATATATCGCCTGGTTCGAAAAGACTCTAGAGGATATATGCATGGTGGAAGAGATGACCATAGACGAACCCACCCAAACCAGGAAAGATGGGCCCGACAGTTCAAGCCAGGCCAAATTGGAGGATTACTTCGGGGTGACGTTTGCGGGCATGAACAATGCCGCCCTAAAAAGCAAGGGAAGAAGGGGAACATGAGTGTGGATTACACGAAAATTGCACGATACTACGACAATGTCCGCATCACCTCACCTGACTACCTGAGATTCTGGTCCTCGAGAATCATGCAATACGGCTCGATTACCGAGCGCTCCAAGGTTCTGGATATAGGATGCGGCACGGGTCGATTCACGTTGATGCTCGCTAAAATCTCCAGTGCGGAGGTGTATGCAATCGACCCTTCTGATGAGATGCTCAGTGAGGCAAAAAAGAAGGACAAAAAGAAAATGGTTGTTTGGAGGAGAGGCGGAGCAGAGAAGCTGCCGTTTCCGGATGAACACTTCGACTGCGTGTACATGACCTTCGTATTCCATCATGTGAAGAACGGGAGAAAGGCCATATCCGAGATGCGGAGGGTTCTGAAATCAAAGGGCAAATGCGTCATCCTCACAATCTCCCACGGGCATATCCGAAGTTCCCCGCTGTACCTGTTCCCGGGGGCAAGAAAGATAGACCTTGCCAGGTTTCCAACCCTCCCGGAGCTGAAAAACATGCTGCGTCGCGGTGGTTTTTCGGATGTGCATTATCACATGGACAGAATGAAATCGAGAAAGATGATGCCCATAAACCAATACCTTGGGCTTGTTAAAAGAAAGCATGTGTCCACCTTAACCTTTTTCGACGATGAGGAATTTAAACGCAGATACAGGATATTCAAGAGGAGATTGAGGGAGAGGTACGGAGATTGTGTAAAACTGAGACAGGGTTTGCTTCTCGTATCTGGATGCAAATAAACGCGGATGCATTATGTTTCATTGATTTTCCCTCAAATCGGCTTTTTAGGCCCCATTTCGGCTGTTTACAGCCTAATGAGCAATTATTCCAGATGATACCCATATCAAAGCAGATATATATCCGGTGAGTATATATACCCATCAATATACAATAGAGAGACACACATGACTTATATTGTAGATAATCATGTTACATAGTACTTTGGTGGTTCTTTGATTTCGCATACGGCGCTGTCTTATACCAGATTTTCCGCTCTTACCCGCCTCATTCCTATGCTGTATGTAAATTTTGTTCATAAGAAGAAGGAGCCTGTCGTGGAGCAGGTATTTTTAATATACGAGGACGGACGCTTAATCGCCCACTCCTCTCTGGGAAGGGAAAAGGAGATAGACGAGGATATCCTGAGCGGCATGCTCACCGGTGTGATGAACCTCCTCTCCACTGTGTTCATCAACAAGGAGAAGGGAGACAAGGATGTGGAGCAGTACAAGTTCGAATTGGGGGAGAGGACAGTTATCTTGGACATGGGTAACAAATTCTTCCTCGCCATCGTTCTTCTCGGGAGGGAGAACAAGACCCTGCTCACAAAGTCAAAGGCCGTGATTCGGGATATCGAGGATAAGTATGATGATAAACTTGAGAGGTGGGAAGGCAAGATGAGGGATTTCGAGGGCGCTCATGAAATCATTACCTCGCTGTTATCCTTGGAGAAGATACCCGAGGCTGAGAGGGAGGTAATCAAAGACGAGGGGATGACCAAGAAGGTGTTCGAACTGTGGTCGACAAAGTATGTGAAATTCATAGAGGAAAGCCTGATGCCCAAGGCACGCACCTGGCAGAGCCTCAAATGGACATTAAAGGACGGTCTTGAAAAGGCACTGAAGGATGAGGAGGAAGCCGAGAAAGAAGCGGGTGGCAAAGACGAAGGAGAGGAGAAAAAATAGTTGTGCCATTCCCGATTGGTTTTACACTGGGAATATTTGAATTATGCAGTTATGGGTTTTTATGTAAACTCTTCTGGGCATGGATGCCAAAAATATTTAATATGGTAAAACTTACCTAATTTCGAATCTAAGATAAGGGGGGTAATGAGATGATCGAGACTTTGCGTCCGCTATTTCCAGACAAGTTGTTCCCGTCTTTTGGGGGAAAATGGGAAGCCCCAAAAACCCTGTTAGAAACCTGGTTTTCCATCGCCGAGACACATTTCAATGAACCATGGGCGTTCTACATATCCGAGGAAAGGAATCTATGTGTCCCCAGGGTGATAAAATTCGCGTACAAATGCAGATGGGAGCCCATCGACTCCATTATATCCTATCATAAGAAGTTCGGTAGGGTCATAATCGATGGGCACTTCTGTTACCTGGTTCGAAAGGACCTGGCAATTCAATCGAGAAGCTTTCCCGTTGACAGGGGTCTGCTTCTGTCGTTGATCGAGGACAACGAACTGAACGTAGCATTTAACAAGGGAAAGTACAACAGTTTTATCGGTTATTTGGCAGTGTATTTCTGCTTGGGTCATAGAGGTTTCTTCGAGAAAATGTACCCAAACCTTTGGAAGAAGTTCGGTATACCGAATAAAGAATACGAAAAGTTAAAAGATGATGACGGAAAATTAAATATGAAGAAATATGAAAAGAAGGTTCTTCAACCCAAATATAAGAAAACCATTGAGCATACCCTGATATCCAAATACAAGCATAGCTTTCTTGATATTCTAAAACTCAATGATAACGAGCAATGCGAATATATACAACCGAATTTCATATTT
>CP070726.1:598695-603548 GCA_020350865.1 Thermoplasmata archaeon | reverse complement strand
TCTTGTGAAGGAGAAGAAGCCCGTCCTCAGCTTCAGGATGTTCATCGAAATGATGCTCCAGGAAAAGGACGGGTTGTGCATATCCAGGCAGCACCCGAGCACCCTTGAAAAGAAGCTGGAAAAATTCAATGTGGAGAGGTTCTGGCTCACCGGGATCGAGGGAAAGGACAACATAGACCCCACGAACCTGGGGATCATCAGCGACAGCATCATCAGGTACATCAAGAAGCACCGGAACTCGGTGGTCATCCTGGATGGATTCGAGCTCCTCGTTTCCCACAACGATTTCTCCCAGGTCCTCCGGATGGTGGACCACGTCATAGAGCAGATGATGCAGCACGGTGCAGTGCTTATAATGCCCATCGACGAGAGGACCCTGGAGAATAAGGAGCTGGCCCTTTTGGAAAGGAGCATGGAGGTTATTGAGGGGTAGGACGAAGTTCTGGGAAAAGAGAATTCGTGTTTTTACAGTGAAGTGGTTGGGTAATACTTTAGAATGGAAAACTATAAGTATACTAATCTATATTAGTACTAATCATGGTTAGTTTTATTAACAGGGATATCGAGGTTGACCTCCTGGAAAGGACCTGGAATAAGGATACTGCTGAATTCGTGGTACTCTATGGGAGACGACGGATCGGTAAAACGAGGTTGATTGTGGAATTCATGAAGGGCAAGAAAGGCATATTTTTTGTCGCTGAGAATACGAGTAAAAAGGTTCAGATAACCGAACTGAAGCGTTCAATCGCGAGCTATTTCGATGATGATTTTCTAATGAGGACGGAGCTTGAAGAGTGGAGGGGCCTTTTCGAGTACCTTACAAAAATAATGCCGAGGAACGACAGGATCTATTTTGTCATTGACGAGTTCTCCTATATCTTGAAAAATGATACCGCCGTGACCAGCAGCCTGCAAAAATTCTGGGACGGATTTCTCAGCGGTACCAAAGTGTTCTTTTTGGTCTCCGGGTCTTTGTTCGGTCTGATGAGCGAGGAGGTTCTCTCATCCGCATCTCCTTTATACGGGAGGAGAACCCGTGATATGCTGCTCGCTCCCCTCACATTTCGAAATTCGTTGGATTTCCTGAACATGCCTTTCATAGAGAAAATGAAAACCTATATGTGCACCGGTGGAGTACCAGAGTATCTATTGAAGGCAGTGGATTACAAGGGTTCAGATGCCTTTATTAATAATGAATTCCTAAGCAGAGACGGTTACTTCTACAGGGAGCCCTACTTTATTCTATCCCAGGAGTTTAAGGCCATTAACACCTACTTCACGATTCTCAATGCTATCGCACACGGAAATACAAGGCCCACCGAGATTGCGAATTTCATCGGGATCGAGGCGAGGAAGATATATCCCTATCTTGACAATCTGATAAGACTGGGTTTCATCGAAAGGATGGTACCGGTTTCCGGGGGAAGAAGGGGGGGTATATATATCATAAAGGATGTGTTCTTTGACTTCTGGTTCAATCATGTTTACGACAACAGGGAAAGCATAGAGAGGGGGATTTTCAGGGCTGATAAGAACAAGATCAACGTTTACTTCGGAAAGAGGTTCGAGCACTTGGTAAGGGGGCAGATCGCACCCATGGTTTCAAGCTTTCCGCACATCGGCAGATGGTGGCACAAGGAGAAGGAAATCGACATAGTGGGGCTTGACCCCGATAATAAGAAAATTCTCTTCGGGGAATGCAAGTGGTCCGATAAAGTGGATGCTGAAAGGATCTATAACCATTTGAAGGAAAAAAAGGAAAACGTGGAATGGAACATCGAGGACAGGAGGGAGGAATACATCGTATTTGCCAGGTCGTTTAAAAAGGACTTCCGGGCCGAGGATTTGACACTTGTCGATCTTAAAAAGATAGAGAGATTGTTGACAAGAAGATAGGGACAAATTTTTAGTTTACAAAACTCTTTACCTCAACCCTTAAATAGTATACAAAAGGGCTTACCTCTTTTTATAAATAAAGCCGCGTGCATAGGGTTAATCAAGGCGCAACAGGGTTGTGCCCGATACGCAAAAGGAGGATGAAAAGATGAAGAAAGAAAATCCGCGATACGGAAAGAAAGAGTGCACAAGGGCGGTTTTGGCAATGGTATTAGTTGGAATGTTCACCCTTACTGCTGTGACCTGGGTGGGAATTGGAAGTGGCGGTGGAGATGGGACGAGAAGCGGGGAGGATCTAGTGCTGGAACTGCATTTTAACGAGGGCAGTGGAAGCACAGTATATGATAGCAGTGGAAATGGGAATGATGGTACGATCAATGGGGCGAGTTGGACGAACGGGAAATATGGAAAAGCATTGAATTTTGACGGGACAGGGGATTATGTGGAAATCCCACATACTGATCAATTCAATTTTCCGAATTCTTTCACCATCGGGGCATGGATAAATTTTAACGAGGGCGGAGGGATCAACCCAAAAATTTTCTCGAAGGATAGCATGAGTGATGGAGTAATATTCCATACACAAGGTAATGGTAACGAAAGACTGTTGGAATTCGGCATTCAGGGCTTTACTCCTTGGTATGTCCAGTCAAGTTCAAAAATATTTGCTGCTGAGTGGTATTTCGTTGTTGGTATATATAATTCACAGGAAAATAAATTTCAAATATTTATTAATGGGATTCTTGACAATGAAACATCGGTTACTGGGACTCCTATCTACTCTTCAAACAGTGCGTACATCGGTAAGAGACGTGCATCTGATTTGGATGGCTTCAATGGCATAATCGATGAAATATATATATACAACAGGGCTCTAAATGCGGAAGAGATAAAGGATCATTATGAAGCATTTTATCTTAACGTTTGGACGGACGTAACTATTTATCGCCCAGGTGATCAAGTCACCCTAACGGCAAGATATACAGGTGAAAACGCCTCCACAGTGACTTTTGAAGTGGCAGACCCGGACGATACCAAGATATTGGTGAAGACTGAGGATATTATTTGGGAACCTGGAGAATTTACGAAATACGCTGGGAACCCTGTGCTTGATCATGGTAATCCTGGGAGTTGGGATAGCAAGGATGTTGGGAGTCCATCTGTGATTAATTCATACGAAAATAATTATCTAATGTGGTATGATGGGTACGATGGTTCTACTGCTATGAAAATAGGCTATGCAACATCCACAAATGGAACGACTTGGGTCAAATATCCGAATAACCCAATTCTTAATATAGGCTCTCAAGGGGAATGGGACGATGGAGGCGTCAGAGGTAATACCGTTATATATAATGACGGATTGTTTCATATGTGGTATTTTAATTATGATAATAATGCTCGGATAGGATATGCTTATTCTTCAGACGGTATAAATTGGACAAAGTACAGTGATAACCCTGTACTCGAAGGCGGTGGCAATAATGGATGGGACGATGAAAGTGTAGAATATCCAGAAGTCATATACTCAAATGGATTATTCAGAATGTGGTATTCTGGGCGCGATACCACTGATAAGTATAGGATTGGTTATGCAACGTCTGCAGATGGTATAAACTGGACGAAAAGTAGCAGCAATCCTGTTTTGGATCTTGGGAGTGTAGGAGAATGGGATAATTATTATGTTCATTCTCCCACTGTGATTTTTGATGGTGGTTCCTATCATATGTGGTATAGTGGAAATGATGCTTCAACATATCGTATAGGGTATGCAACATCTCCTGATGGGATAACCTGGATTAAATCCGAAAACAATCCTGTTTTAGATATCGGAACCTCTGGAAGTTGGGATGACGTGCATATTGCATCACCCGAAGTGATTAGAGAAGAAAGTGTATATAAGATGTGGTGTGGAGGGCAAAAGCATATGGTTGGAGGATTAATCGGCTATGCAACCGCACCAGCCCCTAGGACAGCAACCACCACCTTCACCCTCCCATCAGACGCTCCCACAGGTACATATACGGTTTACGCTTCCTGCATCGATGCCACAGCAAACACAACATTCAAGGTGATCGCCCCGGGGATAACTGTAGGGGATGTGATTATACCCGCTAGCATCAATCCCGGTGATAGCGTTGATTTCGATATATATATAAATAATGGATTGACAGAAAGTCAGGACATTCTAGTGGTTCTCCAGGTTATGAACCCGAATGACGAACCCCTCGCTCCTATTTATGAATATGTTACAGTTAATGCATTAACCACAAAATTGGTTACTCTAACCTTCTCCCTCCCATCAGATAGCCCTCTTGGGACCTACTTTGCCCAGACACAGGTTCTGACTGAATTTCCGAGGAATGGTGGGTATGCGATAGACTACAGGAATGACAACTTTGAGGTGACTTAGGAGGTCAGATCAGGAAAACCAATATGGAGGAATAAGAAATGGTCAGAAAACTGATGATGGCCCTTTTGGCTGTCATCTTTATTTTTTTGCTCTCAGCGAATTTCGCATCGGCCCAGGGCATCTCTGTCACCTTGGATTTCGATAGGAAGGAATACAAGGCAGGGGATTTGGTAACCTTGAATGCCAGGCTCTCTTCGCCCATCGTTGCAGGTCTCACATTTGAGGTCGATGATCCGGACGGCAACATGATACTCGTTCTGACAAACACAACGGATTCGGATGGGGAAACAACAATTTCGTTCAAAATCGGTGATGATGCAGATTTGGGAGACTACGATGTCTATGTTACAGGAAACTCGTCCCAAGGAATCATCGATAACCAGACGAGTTTCACTGTGAAAACGGCTTATTCACCCATAACAATCAACCCTTCGGATATCACTGCATCAAAACAAAATACCGCGAACAATGAGGAAATCACCTTGTATGCTATGGTTCACAACAATCACAACACCTCGATACCCGCCACCGTGAAGTTTTATGA
>CP070726.1:588549-598595 GCA_020350865.1 Thermoplasmata archaeon | reverse complement strand
GTGAGATTCTCATGAAGGTTGAGGCCTCGGGCATCTGCGGCAGCGACGTCATGTTCTGGTACCGCAAGCACAAGGTACCCCTCGTCCTGGGCCATGAGATCGCAGGTGAGGTGGTGGAGGTGGGCGAGGGTGTGGAGAAATACGGGGAAGGCGACCGGGTGGTGGCCACTCATCATGTGCCATGCAACACGTGTCATTACTGCCAGACGGGCAACGAAACGGCCTGTGAAACCCTACAGAAGCACACTCATTTTTATCCGGGAGGGTTCGCTGAATACGTCAGAATCCCGGCGATCAATGTGGACAGGGGAGTCTTTCCCATACCGGAAGGGGTGAGCTATGAGGAGGCAACGTTTACCGAGCCTTTGGCATGTGTGGTCAGGGGACAGAAGAAGGCGAACCTCAAGCCCGCAGAATCGGTTTTTGTTGTGGGCTGCGGTATATCGGGACTGCTCCACATCAACCTGGCCTCTGGTCTGGGAGCAGGGCGAGTAATTGCAGCGGATTCCATTGAATACAGGATGAAGGCCGCAGAAAAGTTCGGGGCGGAGCACGTTCTCGAATACGGTGAGGAACTGCCCTCGAAAGTCAGAGAGGTCAACGACGGCCTGCTTGCGGACCTTGTAATCATATGTAGAGGAGCCTTCTTGCCGGAAGCCCTGAATTCTGTTGAGAAGGGCGGGACAGTGCTCTTCTTTGCCGGGGCCAAGGAGAACGATACGATACCCTTAACAGTCAATGAACTCTTCTGGCGCACGGAAATGACCCTAACATCTTCTTATGCGGGGGGGCCTGCCGATTGTTTCGATGCACTGGAGCTCATTCGTGCGGGCAGGGTGAATGTCAGGGACATGATAACGCATCGTTTCAGCCTTGCTGATGCGGTGAAGGGATTCTATCTGGTATCCCATCCGTGGGAGCAGGAATCCATAAAAGTGATTGTAGAGCCGCAGAAATAACAGTAGCTCAGGTCAATAGCTTTAGCAAACTTGCTAAATAAAGATTTTTAAGTTGAAATCCCTTATCAGGCGTGATGGATTTAGATCGGATAGCAACTGAGATAAGAAGATATCCCGGGGTGACAAGGAAAAGAATAATCTCCGATGTGATACAGCATTTCCCGATTCCAAAGGAGAGCAAAATAATCGCTGCAATGGGTGAGGACGCGGCTGTAATAGAGCACGGGGGTGATGCTCTGCTCCTTGCCGCTGACGGCATCATGGAGGACCTGATGAACAAGAACGCCTTCTGGGCAGGATACTGCTCCGTGCTGGTGAATGTGAACGATATCGCGGCAATGGGAGGTCTTCCCCTTGCCATTGTGAGCATCGTATCAATGAGAAAAGGAGAGCCTTTAACCAGGGTCCTGGAAGGGATGGCCGCAGGGATTGAGAAATTCGGGGTCCCCATGGTCGGGGGTCACACGCATCCAGACTGCGATTACAATGCCGTGGACGTGGCCATTTTAGGTTATGCCGATGCAGAAGAGGTCATTTTAAGTAGCACCGCCCAGGAAGGGGATTCGATAATCTTTGCCATGGATGCCACCGGAAAATTCACCCCGAAAATTCCGTACTCATGGGACTCAACCAGCCAAAAAACCCCGGAAAGGGTGCAGGAGCAGGTCAGGATAATGAATACCATGGCGAAAAAGAAGCTTCTTTCCGCGGGAAAGGACATATCCAATCCCGGCTCCCTGGGCACCCTGGGCATGCTACTTGAGACGAGCCAAAAGGGCGGTTCCGTGGACCTGAGGAACATTCCCAGGCCAGAGAATGCAGACTTCCTTCAGTGGCTCCTGGCCTACCAGGGCTGCGGTTTTGTGGTCACGTGCAGGCCGGAGCATTCGGATGAAGTGATTAGCCTTTACGAGGGTGTGGGGTTGAGTGCAGCTGTGGTCGGTGAGATTACGTCCGAATCAAAGCTGATAATCGGGGATGTTAAAAGCGAGGCGGTTCTATTTGATTTCGAAAGCGATGTAATTACGGGATGCAGAAATTAGCACCAATACGGTATCATTTCTGATTTTTAATCCTGATTTTTATAACCAAACCTAAATATAACCTGGTTTGTGATAATAATACCACAATGGCTTATATTCAGCAGCTGAGGGTTCAGCCTCCATCGTCCGGAGGGAGCAACATGGTGGAAACAAAGAATGTGAGAACCAAGATATGCCTTGTGGGGGATGGTGGTGTGGGCAAAACGAGCCTCATTGGACGATATGTCTACGACATTTTCAACGATAGATACCTTCCAACGATTGGGACGAAGGTCACAAGAAAGGAGTTGGTACTTAGGTATCCCACAAATAACCTCCAAATTAAAATGGATGCCATGATATGGGACATCATGGGGCAGAAACTGTTCAAAAGCCTCCTGCACGAATCTTATTTCATTGGTGCCAGGGGCATCATTGCAGTATGTGATTTGACAGACAAGCAGACCCTATTGGGCCTAATCGATTGGGTGAAGTCGGTAAACGAGGTTGTTGGAAGGGTGCCCTTAGTTGTCTTGGCCAACAAAAGCGACCTCGATTATAACATCGAACTTTCCGACGATGAGATAAGGGCAATTGCCAAGCATCTGAAGGCCCCATACATCTATACCAGTGCCAGAACCGGGGAAAACGTGGCAGATGCGTTCGTTATACTGGCAAGGGAGATGATTAAAAACCAGTTTAACCTCACCTAAATATATTAATAAAAATCCTCCTCCCTGTCACGCTTTGTAATTTCCGTCTTTTTTCCTGAGAACCTCTTTATCCCTGGAAAGCAGCGCGAATTCCTTCCTGTCGTATGCCTCCGGATTGACAGGCAGTATCAATCTGGCGTTTTTCAGCATCACGGTTTCGCATAGATCATCGAGGACCTTCACCATTACGGTGAAGGAGGTGTTGGTGATTATGTTCCCGATACCGTGCAGTAACACCGCCCCTTCCTCGTTCTCATCCAAGAATTTCTTTATCGTGTGCACAATGACTCCCACATCAGCGGGATTTAAGGTGTGCTCCCCCGAGAACTTGCTCAGCCAAAACACCTTGGCATCGTTGAGGCGGTATTTCTCCCTCAGCATATTGGGATGTATCCTGGAGATGCACAGCCCCGGCAGACCGTGGTGTATCAGGTTCTGAAAGAGATCGAAGCTGTAATCGGGTTTGCTCTCCTCAACAATATAAGTCCATCCTTGTGATAGGAAGTATTCGCTCTCCCCGAGTCCGAATTTGTTTAGAATATTTATGAAGGGCGGATTGGTGTCTATATCCTCCTTGATGTCCTTGAAGGAGGAGGCGAAAACCTTGATATTCTTGATGAGCTCCAGGCGGGATAGTTTGGCCTTTGGATCCACTGCGAGCTCCCCGTCCTGGTACGAAAGTGTGGAGAAGAAAGGGTCCAGGGATTCAAGGTCCTTTATCTTTCTCAAAATGACGTCATCCGATAGAGGCTTTGGCAGAATGTGTATGATGTCGTTGCACACGATCTCGAAGATAAACGCGTTGAGCACATTCTTTTGAAGCGTGAACAGCACATCCAGCACATTGAACTGGACGAACCTGTCGCTTTTGATGATGTTCTTGGTGTCTATGCCTTCGATTGTGGAGGGTGTAACGGGTATGATCAAGGGCGAATCGATGATGCCCATTGTCTTAATCAGCACCTGGATGGATTTCAGGGCGGCGGTCCTCTGGCTTGAATTTTGGGCGTTCTGGGCAATGAGGAACTCGAGGCTGTCAAGGAGCACTACATTGTTCTTTCCTCTTTCAATGAATTCCTTGATGGTTGTGTGAAGATGCTGGAGGTTCATGGGGCTGATTGTGGGAACACCCTTCACATCCTCCGAGGTTAACCATATGATGGCGGATTCGTCTATGCCGTACTTACTCTTGATTTCCCCCGGGGGAGTTTTTGTAATGCAAAGACCCCGGTAACCCTTTTGAAGCATCTCATAAAAGATTTCGAAACTGACATCGGCCTCCTTTTCACTGACGATGTAGCTGGCCTTTTTGCTATCTCTCGCCTTTCCTTTCTTATCAGCCTTGGTTTCACCCTCTACTTCGGCTATTTCATCCTTTGAATGTTTCGAGGTGACTACAGGCACTTGGAAGAGAAGATGTGGCAGGGTGCATAGGGCGTTTTTTAGGAAATTTGTATTTATCAAGGACATTCCCATTTCTCCACTGGAGACGGCAGAATGCGGCGTATTGTGCATTACGATGCAGCTTGACTCCTCTTTCCCGGGTGCTAGACACCTCGGAGTGAGCGCTCAGACCCGAAATCGAGAGGCCCGAACACCTTCTCGATCCCGCGACCCTCCGAGCGTCGGTAGTTCATGGTAAGGCTGCTCCCTTCCGGTCCTCACCCGGTCTCCATGACTAAGACAGGATGCACGATCCTCCGATCGCACATCGTTACCACCTCCGACCCCGAAGGACGAAATCTCATAGGTGGCATCCGGATCGATTGCGGGCTGGTTACACCGCCTCCGAGTGTTGCCCCCACTAACGACGATTTTGGTGTATAAGGGTACGCCGAACACCCCGGCCAAGTCTAGCGTTATTTGTTAAGAAAGTGCACCTATTTAAGAGTTTTTAACGAAAAATCAATCGCTGTAATCAGCCAGACGTCTGGGAGTATATAAAGTTGATAGCTTCTCATATCCGATTTAATCCATGGCCATGGAGGTTATAATACGGGCGAAATCTGTGATTTTCGGGGTTCCGAGGTCCTTTGAGCCAGAGCTCCAGAACCCGTATTCGGAATGGTCCCCGAATCCCCCAATGGCCTTCATCCCATGGTCAGAGAGGATGATCAGTTCCCCATCCACTCCAGAAGCGATTTCGGAAAGCTCCCTGTATATCACCCTCATCAAGGCTCTATTGCCGAAATTGAGGTGGCCTATGACGTCTGCGATGCTGAAATAGCAGCAAATGAAGTCGTGCCCTCCCTTCAGGGCTTTCATGAACTCGCTTCTGATTCTTCTGTGATGCTCGAATGCATGTTCATTGTACTTCTTTTTGATTTTCTCCTTTTCCTCCTCATCTGCGTCGAAATAGGCCGAAAGAAGCCCTCTTTCCCGGGTGTGCTGCTCCAAATCGTAGTTGTATCCGGGAAGATCGATTATGCATGGCTCTTTGAACCTTGAAAAGAAGGAATCGCTGTGATCTATTCGGATGTTCCACATCTCCTTTTCGCCTCCGGCCAGGATCTCCGATTCCATGTTCTTTCCCGTCATAAACGAGCTCCAGAGCACAATGGTCCTGGGCTCCGAGAATTCCGAGATGTCCGTCTTTCCGTAATATGTCTGTTTGAGATGAGACAAATCGAACTGCTCCGCAAGCTCGTATTCCAGGGCGTCAATAGCAATGACCGTTATCATCGATTTTTCTCCCCAAGGTGTGCGATTATTCCACCACCCGCCGTGTCATAGCCCCTTTCAATGACAAAACGTCCTAGTTCGGGTGTCTTGTTGAAGTCCTCCACTATCACCGGGCTGCCGAAGGAAAGAAGCACCTCACCCACCTCTCTTTCGTGCAGCTCCTCGGCATCCTCCTCAATGATCTCCAGTGTGGAGGAATCCATCCTGCGCTTAATGGCAGAAACGGTGCATTTGACGCCCTGGGTGGCGCATTTGAAGGTCACATGCTCGCCTTTTGCAAGGACTGCCCTGTCCATCCAGAAGAGGTAGCCTTTGATCTCCTTTGTCAAGGCAGGCGCGTCTTCCTTGGTGCAGATCACATTGCCACGGTCTATGAACAGCTCGTCTCTCAGCGTGATGCCAGTGCTCTCCCCCGCCACCGCTGCGCTTTTTCCTTCCTTTTGGTATTCCTCTATGCTTTTAACGACGGTTTCCTCGCCGCCTGGTAATATATGGATGGTCTGACCTATCCTGACGGTCCCCCCTTCCACCCTTCCAACGATGATCCTCTTGCCTTCGATGTTGTAAACATCCTGGACAGGAAGTCTCAGCGGATTCTTTTCCCTGTTCTTTTGGGTTCTGAAGGCATCCAAAGCCTCGAGAATCGCTGGGCCGTCGTACCATGTCATCTGCTCCGAACGGGCGGCCACATTGTCCCCGTTTAGAGCGGAGATGGGGATCAGGTATGAAGGGCAGATTCCAATTTTTCCGAGGAAGGCCAGTGCATCCTCAGACACCGCTTTGAAGACCTCCCTGCTGTTGTCCACCAGATCCATCTTGTTTATGGCCACTATCACCTGGCTCAGTCCAAGGAGTGATAGAATGTAGGCATGCCTGCGCGTCTGCTCCTGCACGCCCTCGTGGGCATCCACCATGAGAACGGCGGCCTCGGCCTGGGATGCACCAGTGATCATGTTCTTGGTGAACTCCCTGTGGCCGGGGGCGTCAATGATGACGTATTCCCTTTTTTCGGTGCGGAAGAAGGTCTGGGTGGTGTCGATGGTGATACCCTGGGAGCGCTCCTCTTCCAGGTGGTCCAAAACATAGGCGAACTCCAGTTCCTTACCAAGGGCCTCGCATACCTGGCGCACCTCTTCGATCTTCTCCTCGGGCAGGGAGTCGGTATCGTAGAACAGGCGACCGATCAATGTGGATTTGCCGTGGTCCACATGGCCAACCAGTACCAGTTTTAGATGCGCTTTTTCCATATCATTCGCCCCCCGCATCAATCTTGCCCCAAGAGACGCGGTCCCAGAATCGCTCATGAACATAATAGAGAATTAACTTGGACACCACCTCCGCTATGCCGACTCCCAAGGCCAGTAGTACTTCCCCTGTGAAGATGATCACGAGCACGATGGTTGTAACTGTTGCCAATATGCGGAAGGTGATTGATTTGATAAAACTTCTCAGATGGGTTTCGCTATCAGGCATGATATATCCTCTCCTACATGTATCCAAGTGAGCGCAGTTTCTGCATCATATAGGCCCTTTCCTTCTCCTGGGCGCGGCCGGAGCGCTCGGCAATCTTGGTTACTCTTAACTCCTCCACGATCTTGTCCACTGTGTCGGCCTCGGAGGGAATGGGATTACAGCATGTCTCGCATCCGATGCTCCTGTATCTTTTCCCTCCCTTGGCAAAATAGAGGCTCACGATGGGGATGTTCTCCCTCTGCACATAGCGCCACACATCCAGTTCCGTCCAGTGCAGGAGAGGATGGACCCTGATGTGCTGCTCCCCCTCCTGCTTGGATTTGTACTGGTCCCACAGCTCGGGGGGCTGGTTCTTGTAGTCCCATTGAAATTCCCGGTTTCTAGGGGAAAACACCCTCTCTTTGGCCCTGATGCCGTGCTCGTCCCTTCTGATGCCGAGTAGCAGGGCTTTGAATCCGAATTTGTCAATGGTCTGTTTGAGCGCTTCCGTCTTGAGCCGGGTGCAGCAGTCCAGTTTGCCGGTGTCAGGGCATATACCCTTGGCAATGGCATCCTCGTTTTGACCCACTATGAGACTGAAATTCCACTCCCTTGACCACCAGTCCCTGAATTCGTAGATCTCCCCGAACTTGTACCCAGTATCTATATGCACGGTAGGGAAGGGCACATGGCCGTAGAACGCTTTTCTTACCATCCACATAAGAGCGGTGGAGTCCTTGCCTATGCTCCACAGTACGGCGATGTCCCTGAACTGCCTGTAGGCCTCCCTGATGATGAAAATACTCTTGCTCTCCAGGTGATCGAGATGGTCCATGCAATCATTCCCTCTCAGTCCAGGTACCCCAGGGCTCGCAGTCTTTCCTTGACCTTCTCCTCCTCCTCCCTGGAGAAGGGCTCTTCCTTCTCTTCCTCTTCCAGGCTGGCCATAACCTCCCGGAGCACATATGTCACGTAATCTGAAACGGAGGTGAAGCCTGTGCCCTGGATTCGGGATCTGATCTTGGAGGCCAGGGGGGTGGGAATGGACACGGTGGTGTATTTGCTCTCCTTTTCGGGCATGGAATCACCTTTAATGATATGTAATTAGAATATATTACGACATATTAAGATTTTGGTAAAGTCTAATTTCTATATTCGTTACTTTGTTCTTTTATGTGCTACTTTAATTGATGCATATACAATATCCATTCCCAATTCAGCATCCATTGAGTATTATTAAATAGAGTCTTTTCATACCGGCCTTGCTTTTTAATAATGCGGCATTGGTAATTATTTTTGCGAGCATATGGTAGATCCTGCAGATAATGTGGATTTGGACATTATAATCTTGACAAGACAAAATGATGATTCTGGGATGAATTACTCAGAATAGGATATGCTCAATTATTTTTCGATTAACATTCACATTTGAGTATCACACAAATAATGAACGAGAGATCACATTGCCTTCAATTACTAATCAAGATTAACAGATTCATGAATGATGACAATGAGTCAAAATATAGATGGCTATCTCTCGTAGTGAAAGCACAAGACCCATTAAATATTTATATTCCCTATGGCTATCTTATCTCGTTAGGGCCATCTTCCACGGATTTAAACCTGATTTATTAGGATACGATCTAATGAGGGCAACACAATGAAAAAACCAAGTTCATTAGTCCCTATTTTGAAACCATTACCCCTTATTTTATTAACCGCCATATCATTTCTACTATGGAGCATATCACTGGTACATACGAAATTCAAAATCGGTGACTTCGGCCTTATCCATTGCCTCCCTCCTGATTACTACTTATCACAAATTATTCTATTTACGGCCTTTACTCTCACGTTAATAACTCCTTATAATAACCGAAAAACTATATTATTGTCCGCTCAAACCTTACTGTTATTATTGAGTCTCTATCTTACCCCTGCCCTGCTGGAAGGGACAGCTAGATATGCAAATTCATGGAACAAATATGGATACACCGACTATATTCTTCGGACCCACCATCTCAATCCTTCTTTATTATTATACCACAAATGGCCGGGGCTTCACATAATAGGGGCTTCGGTATTAAATGTCACAGGAATGAGTTCCGAAACTTTCCTTCTATTCGTCCCGATAACAACACAGATACTTCTCCTTCCCATACTATACTTTCTTTTTAGCCGCTTAACAACAAATAGGTGCATTGTGTGGTCAGGCATATGGCTATTCGTTCTTTTCAATTGGTTTGAAACGGACCATTACACCTCGCAGAATTTAGGTCTATTTATTTATTTCCTATTATTGGCTATCTTTTTGGGAATCGAATTTGGGAAGGCTCAAAGAAACACAAATAATCTCCGTAAGTTTTTATTTATCGTTTTACTTCTTTTCGTCGGATTGCTAATAGCCCATCCAGCAACACCCGTCTTTTTACTTGGTAATTTGTTTTTTCTGAATATTTTTCTTTATAAAAAGGGTATAATGAAATCTTTTATTTCCAAGTTTTTAATTTGCATCGTCATATTCGGCTCCGTTGCTATCGTATATTTATATCTTTCAGGTTTAATTGAATATTACATTCCTTTCCTATCACATCATCTTACAATGGATGCCATTCAGGTTAATATTTCAAAACTGGCAGGAAGGATCTTTATTGCCGATGGTTATGGACCGTATGTATTTCTTTTCTACCTGAAGTTAACTCTTCTATTCGCATTATTTATTCTTGCCATTATCGGATTCAGGATACTCTCAAAGTCCGATAAGAAAATATCAATGGCCCTTTTGGGAATATCAATTGGTAGTATCTGCATGGGTGCAATTCTTATCTATGAAAGAGAGATATTTGACAGGATAGTGCTATTCCTTTTATTCCCCTTGATAATCTCAACTGCAATGGGATTAAAACGGGTCAATGATAATATAAAAGACGAGGATCTTCTTGAAGCGGAGCATTCATTATCTGTCAATAAAAAATTATTTGTGGTTTTATCTGTCTTCATTCTTCTCTTAATGCCCTTTCATATTCTGACTCATTATGGGTACGAGAGAGCCTCTTATGTGTCCCCCGCAAACATAGAAGGAGTAAATTTTGTCTATGGTAATGTTCCACATTCATCAACTGTCGGGGGCGGTGGTCTATTATATTACAAGAACCTCGAAAAATATAATGTCGTCTATGTCCTTTGGTTTTGGGAAGAAGGCAAAGAACTACCACCCT
>CP070726.1:584371-588449 GCA_020350865.1 Thermoplasmata archaeon | reverse complement strand
CTGCGGTGCTTTCTTATGGGTTGGGAAAGAGGGGGCGCCGAAGGGGATTGTCAAAACCATTGAGCAGTCCATTGCCGAGGTGAACAAGAAACTGTCCCATCCTGAGCAGCTGAAGCGGTGGGCCATCCTGAAAAATGATCTCTCCATAGAGAACGGAGACCTTACAGCCAGCCTGAAGCTCAAGCGCTGGGATGTGATGGAAAGGAAGGCTGAGGTTGTGGAGGCCCTGTACGCCAGGGATAGTCCGCAAATTGAAGAGCTCATCCATCTCGGCGGGGTCGGGAAGACGGGATAAAATAAGGATTGGGGAAGGTTGTAATATAAATGATTATTATTCATCTCCCTTTTCGTTAAATAGCAGAGTAAATTCGTTATAAATTGATATGTTTGCGGTTAATAAAATCTGTAATGTGACGAAATCCATCACATATTTCGAGAATAGCCGCACTTCGTTTATTATTAGTCACAATGTTTATATTATATCAATGAAATACACCAAGTGAGTCAAAATATAGGAGGTGAGGTACTGAAGAGAACCAGTGGAATAGTAGTCCTACTACTGATGGCAATTGCGGTTGTGGCCTTGTTGTCAACAACAACCGTCTCCCAAACAACCGAAACCTACGACTGGCATACACCTGAAGAATGCGCTGAATGCCATTACGGTGACGGTGCGCATCTGATGCCTGCCGTTGTGGGTGACTGGGAGGAGAGCGAGCATGCTCTTTCCTACGACGATGGTGATGGCGCAAACGACTACTGCGCCAGGTGCAAATCGCCGCTCGAGTTCAATCCCGATAGCGGCTACGGCAACAACAATCCCATACCACCGGAGGAATGGCAGGGCATCACCTGCAATGTCTGCCATACACCGCGCATCGATGGCCATCGCGAACTTGGCAACTACATACCAGGCAGCGGCAACCCAGAGGATGCCGAGACCTGGGAGGATGTGGAGGCCATGTACGTCTTCGTGGAGCACGAAAATGAGCTCTGCGAGTACTGCCACGAGGGTTCGCGCCACGAGTCCGTGTTCTTACCAGGAATCGGACGCAACATGTACAAGAAGGGCGTGACATGCGTGGACTGCCATATGCCTGATGTTACCACCGAGAACTTCCGGGACCGCAAATCCCACACTTGGGAAATATATCCGGAAGAATCTTGCGGGATCAACAGGGAGGATTGCCACCCCAACAAGGACGGCGACTGGGCCCAGAAGCAGATAGACAAGGAAAACATCCACAATGTTGGCTTCGACTCAGGTTGGAACCATCCTTGGCAGGATAACAAGGACAAGGAAAAGTAACTCAGTAACTCAAACCGGAACATGATCTGGTTAACCGGGTTCAGGTCCATTTCGGATTTGGACCTATTTTTTTTCTTATTTTGTATGAACCATGTTAGGATTAAGAAAAAACATCTTTCAGATTATTAAGTATAGTTGATTATATATATCTATTATCTCTGAAAATATTTCGAATTTTGTTTGGATAATGTGCTATTATTGGTGATACGAGCTAGTCTTTAAAAGTGTCATACCCCTTTTGGAAGGCCGCAACATTCATATCGCATAAATGAGCAGGCGTCCTTTTCTTGACGACCTCGAGCATCACATCTTCTTGAATGGGAATTACTCCCGCCGAGCAGATGGCCCCCAGCATGACGACATTCATGGTGATTGGATCGCCGGCTTCCTGGGCAAGGGAGGTGGCATCGAATGTATGAATATTTGCACAGCGCCCGCCAATTGCATCCTCGATTTCCCTGATGTCTGGGTAGGTGCCTTCACCTGCCGAAACACTCACCGGGATGACAGAGGCGGTATTGATGATGACCACAGCCCCTTTATCCATAAAGCGCACATTCCGTAGGGCCTCGACGGGCTCGAAGGCGGCAAGCAGCCTCCCGGAACCCATGGGGACAAGCGGGCTGAACACCTCCTTTCCGAACCTGATGTGCGTAGATACGGCCCCTCCCCTGCGGGCCATGCCGTGCATCTCGAATCCGTAGACCTTGTGGTCGTACTTCAAGGCGGCCTCCATGAGGATCTGGCCTGCGAATATGATGCCCTGGCCCCCCACACCGGCGAGCACGAGGTCGTAGTGTTCGGAGCTCATGCTAGTCACCCCCCTCCAAAACCTTTATCGCTTTCTTTTTGCACACGGACTCCTGCATGCATACCATGCAGCCGTTGCACAGGTTTGAATCGATTGCCACCCTGTTTTCGGAAACATACATGGCAGGGCATCCGAACCTATCGATGCACAGCCTGCAGTCCACACACAGCTCCTCATCGACACAGACAGGGGTCATATCGCCCTCCCCTGCACGGACCGCCTTGAGCGAAAGCATCCTGCACAGTCCCTGCGCAATGACCGCCGCAGGTCCCTCATGTTTCACGCCCCCCTCTAGGGCTTCGACAACATCATCGATGTTGTATGCATCCACTGATCTGATGTACTGCACACCGCATGCCCGAATCACCTCCTCGATGGACACCTCGGAGGTAGGATTCCCACCTGCAGTTCTGCCAACGCCGGGATGGGGTTGAAATCCCGTCATTGCAGTTGTTCTGTTATCGAGGATCACAACGGTGATATCGGCTTTGTTGAACACAGCATTCAGAAGCGGGGGGATGCCCGCATGAAAGAACGTGGAATCCCCGATGGTACAGAGCACCGGGTCATCCACCACCTGCGAAAAACCGCCTGAAACACCGATGCTCGCTCCCATGCAGAAGTTGGTATCCACAGCAGAGAGCGGTTGCTGGAAGCCCAGGGTGTAACAACCGATATCCGAGGGCTTGATGAAGCCCATGGAATCTTTCCTGTTCTTTTTATACCGCCTCTCCACAATGTTGATAGCATAAAAAACAGGTCTGTGTCCGCAGCCCGGACACAGTACCGGGGGACGGGGAGGGACAAGGCTTGTGGCAGCATCTGTTGTCTTCCTGATTTTCGAAACATCAATGGGCATGGACATGTCCATAACCTTGCACAGTGCCTCCATGACCCTGATCATCGAGAGCTCCCCATCCAGGGGAAGCAATTCCTTTCCCGTGACGGGAACAGAGATATCGAGCTTGTTTGCCTGGGCTCTGACCTGCATCTCAACAAAAGGCTCAAGCTCCTCAACAACAAGCACCTGCTGCGATTCTGACAATACGTCTTTGACAAGCTTTTCTGGCAGTGGATGGGGTGTGCCTATCTTAAGCAGGGTGAGCTCGTCTGATAATCCGAGCCAGTTGAGGGCATCTTTTACGTATCCGTATGCGATACCCGAAGCGATAATTCCCGCTTCACCACCCCTCTTTCCTTCGATGCGATTGTATGGGAGATTATTTACTTCCTGACTTATTGCATTCATTCTAGCCATCATTCCCTTTCTCATCTTCCGAGCATTCTGCGGCAGGTTCACCCACCTTTGGTGATTTCGTTCGAATGCACCCTGCCTTTTTTCATTTGGGATATCTCCAAGCACGATGTCGCTGCTCGTGTGTGCGATTCTGGTGGTGGTCCTCAGCATGATGGGCTGTCCCCATTCTTCGGAAAAGGAAAGTGCATCCCTTGCCATGTCCCTTGCCTCTCTCGGATCGAAGGGCTCGAACACAGGAATGTAGGCCTCCCTTGCAAAGAACCTGTTGTCCTGCTCAGTATGTGAGCTGTGCATGCCCACATCGTCTGCGGAAACAAGGACGATGCCTCCCTTTGCTCCCATGTATGTGAAGGCCATAAAGGGCTCCGAGGCCACATTCACGCCCACCCCCTTCATGGATACCATGCTTCTCAGGCCCGATAGTGAAGCGGCGATGGCGACCTCGGCTGCCACCTTCTCGTTCACCGACCATTCCACATACATATCGAACTTTCTACTCAGTGCGATGAGCGTGGCCATGATCTCAGATGAAGGTGTGCCGGGATAGGAGGCTGCCACGTTGATTCCACCCTCTAAAAATCCCCTGGCAATGGCTACATTGCCCATGAGGATGACCCTTTTTCCCGCTTCATCTGCAAGAACATCTGAGAAGCTCATGTTCACCACTGAGATTGTGGGCTAATACATTTGCCGCTATAAT
>CP070726.1:581500-584271 GCA_020350865.1 Thermoplasmata archaeon | reverse complement strand
GGCCAGAACGGCAGGGTCGTGGGCATGGAGCTCATCAAGATGAAGCTGGGGGAGCCCGATGCCTCGGGCAGGAGACGACCTATACCAGTCGAGGGTTCCGAGTACATGATAAAGGTCGATACCGTTATTCCTGCCATCAGCCAGTCCCCGGATGTGTCCTGGGTTCCCGAAGGCACTGTGAACATCACCAAGTGGAACTCAGTGGAGGCAAACGAGAAAACGGGTGGGACAAACATGAAGGGCGTTTTTGCGGCAGGTGATGGAGTGACGGGACCCAAGACCGTAATCGAGGCAGTGGCCGCTGCAAGGCTGGCTGCAAAGACAATGGACAAGTTTCTGAGAGGCGGTGCGGCAGGTTAGCACCCTTCAATTTAATCCTGTTTTGTACTATTTTGCTATTCCTCTTGATTAGTGCAGTTTTCTGAGATGCTCACTCACACCTCACCTTCGGTGCCGCAGCGCGGGCATCTAAATGAACGCTCCCACTGGGGAAGGGAGATGATAAAACCGCACTGCCAGCATCTGACCTTTGTCTGGGCTGGCAGGGATGTCTGAGCCGGGGGAGGTCCCGTTGACGGTGCAGGGGCCTGCTGGCCGCCTTGGTATGCGGGTTGATGTTGAGGAGGGGATGTGCCCATAATATAAGGCTGAGGTCCGGTGTACATTCCAGGCTGCCCCGGTGGGGTGTACATCACCGGACGCACCACAGCATCCGGAACTCCGATGTTGTACTTCGATTTCAGTTCATCCACGACCATTGACTTTACACCCTTCTTTGAAGCCGCAGTGGTGAGGATCATAAAACCGGATATGAAGAACACCCACATCAATATCATTAAAATCACGGCGAGTAAGCACATCTCAAACGAGCCTGACGAAGCGGGCAAAATACCACCATAGAGGATAGCGCCCGAAATCACACCGAGGATTATGACCACCAATCCCGTCCACAGCAGTTTCTCCCGCACCTTGCCAGTTATCATATCGAGCTCTGAAGGAGAGATCTGGCCAAAACAACCCACCCCGCCAACAGCCTGGGAGGTGGCCTGTTTGGAAATCGTGCTGACCGAATGGGTGATTATCCCCTTTGCCACGTACCGTATTGCCAGCCTTGGAATCAAGCCTACAGCCATTTGAACACCGCCTTCAACTGCTCATCTATTTCCTCGCTTTATAATTTTTGCGTTATTTCTCGGGTTCATATACCCTTGGAATGCTTTGGTTTCTGTGGAATCATATTGAACTTAATTTTCAGCCAGAACTCCTGAGTTTCTTCACCTTTTTTGCCAACAGTTTCCTGATCTTTTCATAGGAAGGCGGAGGCCCGGTTCTCACCTCTTTTCCGTCTATAAAAAGAGCGTCTGGTATGCCCCATTCCAAAAGCACCTTCCTATCGAAGGTGTCTATCTCCTGAAAAACCACCTTATCGCCAAATTCCCCGGCAGCCCTCTTGGCCCTCTCGTAGACGAGATTCTGAGCCGGGCAACATCCGTTGACAAATGAAGTGACCGTTACCTTTCCGGGGACCTTAACCGGTTTTTTTACGAACTTCATCCATTTGGGAGGGACTGCATCATCGGAGAAGGGCTTCCACAGGAGCACGGCGATGCCGTTCTTGTCCGCCTTCTCGTATCCCTGTTTCTTAAACCATTTTGCCTTCATCCAGATGGGCAATGACAAACCCCAGGCTGCCATTCCCTTGGCACCCAGTGCCTTTGCATCCTCCTCTGCAGCCGATAGCAATGCCTTGCCCATGCCCTTTCCCTGAAAATTGCCCCTGCCTTCCCCGTGGCCATGCACCCATATGCAGTTGATGAAGTACAGGTCCTCCCCTTGAATGTACGAATGCTCAACAGGCGTGTACTGGATCATCCCTCCGAGCTCCCCGTCGTCATCCTTGGCAAGCTTCACACGAAGGCCCAAATCCTTCATCTTCTTGTACCAGAGCTCCTTTCTGTTGCCTGCCTCCTTCATCTCCTCGGACCAATCCTCCAGGCAGACGAAAAAAAGCGGCTCGCGCTCCTCTGTGAGGTCGATGATCTCCATGGTATCCTTTCCTCGAAATCCATATCCTGTAATAAATGTTTTCTCATTTTCTGTTCTACTGCGTTGTGGAGGGAGGAGGATAAATGTGCCCAAGCATATTATTGACGTTATTGGTCTGGGGGGTTTTTCTGTTGACAGTAAGATTCCCTTAAAGCTTATAAATGAATATTTCTTTCAACCGGCCAGTTTGGAGAAAAGAGAATGCAGACCAATATATGGGATATGGACATATCACAGCGCTCGTGGTGGTGGTGGTTCTGGCTCATTTTCATGCAAAATCCGGAAAATCCCAAGTGTCCCAAACAGCTGGCCGTGATATGGTCAACAAAGGACTGCAACCAAATCAAGATAAATGACCTGTTATGGGTGAGGGAGAAGGGCATTATAAAGACAGGCAACAGAATCGAGTTTTCCGGGGCCATAGGGACATGGTTTTTTGACGGCAGAACCATGCGAGAGCCCTTGTTTTTGGATAAACACGACTTTGTGGTGGAGGACAACAACGGTTTCGGACGGCTTGCCACAATGCATACCAACGATCATGTTTTCTCCGGCGGCTCGGACGGTTACAATCTGCATCTTGAGAAGGACGATTTCAATATCGACCTGGAGCTCACATCAACCAATGATTGTTTATCGGAACCCAAGTTCAATTACAACAGCTATTTTCGGGGCTACGGCTACGATATCCTCAAGATCCGCAAGATGAATGTGGAAGGGCAGCT
>CP070726.1:575129-581400 GCA_020350865.1 Thermoplasmata archaeon | reverse complement strand
GCCAACTCAGTGGTCAGGGGAGGAGCCGAAACAGCCGCTTTCTCTTCCATCTTTGCAAGGACTTTTTCCGGGACCTCCTCCATCTCTGCGAATTTTGCCCCGCAGCTGGGGCATTGAATGGCATCCTCGCGGACCGAGGAGCCGCAGACCGGGCACTCGAACTCCAATACTTCCTCGGCGCCCCCCTCAGACGGAACCTTTCCCTCAACGTCTTCTAGGATAACCATGAGCTCCTTTTCAAGGTCCTTCATCAGCGGGACCTCAACACCCTTCCCGAGCTCCTTGACAGAGACCTCAACAGACTTCTTCAGACATTCCGCCGCCTCCTCATGCCTTCCAACGGCGGTGAGCGCCTCGGCTTTCGCATTCCATACTTGCGTAAAACTCGGGTCGTTCTCGATAACCTTGTCGAAGGAGCGAATGGCATCCTCATATTTTTCATATGTGAGCAGGGTGGTTCCCAGGTCAAACCACATGTCGGCGTTGTCAGGATTGTCCTTTACCTTCCTTATCTTGGATTTGATCTCCTGCTCTGCCTCCGTTGGCAGTTTTGAGGGTTCCTTTTCTCCGGGCAATCCTTCCATTTCTTCAGGCTGTATCTTCTTCGGTGCTTCCAGTTTTATCTTCTTTTCACCTATTATCATCTCGTAGTTCTCGATTCTGTAGGTTTTATACCTTGAATCGAACTGAACGCCGCTCATGGAAAGAATGCCCACTCTTCTGTAGATCCTATCTCCCACTCGCTCTAACTTTAGGTCGATTACACCGTCGAAAATCGCCTGGATGGCGGAGAGATCTTTTGATTCAGAACCCTGGGTTTCCATGGGGAATATAGTGGTGAGGTTATTCCGTCTCGATCGTGCCGCCATGGCCTGAATGAAATTGTAGGTTCTCTTGTATTCGAAGAAATTCAGGGCCTGGGACAGGATATCGAGCACAGCCCTTTTTATGGGGGCCTCGGGGAGCTTTTTCAATCCTCTTGAGATGGCGATGCCGATGTGTGTGAGATCCTTTGACGCGTAAATCACACCGTCCCTTTCCTCAACCTCCGCCACCGTAACACCGCTTTTAAACGAGTACCAGTCAACAATAACGAGGTACCCGCTCTTCTCGTACTTCCTGGCATCTACACCGATGTTTCTGAGATTTTGCCTGAATGCATCCGGGGATATTCTGGACAGCACCACGAGGACGGGCTCGAAATTCTCAAGTCCCTTTTTGACATATTGATTGATGAAAATACTGCTTTCCTGGGCACTGGGCCCCCTCAGTAGAACAGAATGCCCGCTGGGAATGCCCCCTCCAACGAGCAAGTCAAATCCTGTAATTCCGCTCTTTACCTTGTTTTCCACCTCAGAACACCTCAGCCTCAGACTCGACTATTATCCCCTTTTTGGTGATCAGCAGGGGGTGCACTTTTGTATCGTGCCTGGTGAATCTCATCTTCCTGATGGTAATGGACCTCCTCAATTCACCTGAGAGCCGCTCAAGTCCGAGGTTGATGAAAGAATCGGCCACGAATTGCTCCACCCCGTATCTTGTCTGATCACCTGTCTCGTTGGTTGATTCTGTTATCAGAAGGGAGGTGATATCCTGTTCCTGAAGAAAGGATGAGAAAGCAAAGAGCTCCTGTCTCATCAGCTCGTTCTCTTTGTAGGACATCCCTGCAGCGGTTATTGAATCCAAAACGAACCTCTTGGCCTGCGTTGCGGACAGGAATCTTTCCAGGAAATTTTGAAGTTTGGCAAACCCCACGATACCCCTGGTCATATCACTGTCCGAGTGCAGCTTTGCCCTGATTTTGCTCACATCCACCAGAATCATCTTGCGCTCTTTTTCGGCCCGGTTCACATCCATACCAAAGGACCACATGCCCCTCTGAATGTTTTCCTTGCGCTCCTCTAAGGTGACATAAATGCCCACATCATTGTACTCCACGGCCCCGTTGTAAATGAACTGCATGCCGAAAAGCGTCTTTGCGCTGCCCGTGGGTCCGGCAACCAGATTGACAGTGTTCTCTGGAAAACCACCGTCCACCAGCTCGTCCAGTCCCGGTATGCCTGTATGTACCCTTCTTATCACGAACGACTCATTTCCTTCCATAATAAATCCTCCCATGACTCCATCAATTGCTTCAGGTTCGTATCCTTCTTCGGTTTCAACTCGCTCTGAAGTGCGATGCTGACAATATCAACCGCCATCTCCTCTCCGAGGACATCGATTAAGCCCGCTATGAGGTTCTTAATGGATTCTATCGGAGCCTTGTCATCGAAATCGTCAGGACCGAGCCCGGTAATTGTTTTCAAAATATCAGGTCCTGTGCTTTCACTTGCCATATGGTAAATGGCCTTGTATATAATGGGGGCGTTTTTCTTATCCAATGAGGGCCCGGCGAAGTCCTCTCTTTCCTTTTCAGCGCCTTTGACTTCCTTCTTTTCCGCCTTCTCTTTGGAATGATAGCAGAACTGCCCCCTTGCCTCCTTTGAGATGGCCCCTTCCATGGCCAAACGGTTAAGCACTGTGACAGTTGTTTGCAGGTTGAATCCCAGTTCGTCCGCCACCTTTTTAGGAGAAAGCACCTCGTTTGGGTGATCCACCATGTATTCAAGGATGTTCTCCGTTTTGGTGGGCTTCTTTCCTCTAATAGCATCATAGTCTTTCATATCCCCACTCCATAGAACATTACAGATTGTTATATGTTATGTATGAACCCCTGGACTTATATATTTTTCGTTAAAATTATCCATTATAATAAAAATGGCTTTGGTAAAAAGCACTCAATAAACAAGCTCTCCCGAGAGGAATGAACGGGTTAATTGATGATGGGGATGGGAGAAGAATGCCTCTTTTTCCCCGTATTCGACGATTCTACCGTCATATATGAAAACCACCTCATGGGCCAGGCGTCGGGCCTGAAACAGGTTGTGGGTGGCCAAAACGATGGTGGCATTGGTTTTTGCATGGAAATTGACCACGCTCTCCTCAAGGAGCCTGACATTTGCAGGGTCCAGGTTGGCTGTGAATTCATCCAGCAGCAGCAGTTCGGGCCTAAAAACGATGGCCCTGGCAAAGGACACCCTCTGCGCCTCGCCGGCCGATAAGGTCGGTGCAAATTGATACTTCAATTCATCTAAACCGATCAGTTTCAGGGCTTTTTGCACCTCCTTTTCGATGATCTCAGGGTGCATGTATCGAATCTTCAGACCGTAGGCCACATTATCTTTTACTGTCCTTTGAAACAGGCTGGGGTTCTGAAACACGAGGGCCATCCGTTTTCTCAATTCATGGCGTTCACCATTGGTCAGCTTCACAGCGTCCTTACCATCAAGAGCAAGGGTTCCATGTAAGGGGAGATCCAGGAGGTTGATGATCCTGAGAAGCGTTGTTTTTCCGGATCCGGAGGGGCCGATTATTGCGATGATCTTGCCCGGTCCCACCTTCAAATCGATATTGGAAAGCGCCTTTTTTCCGTTGAAATTTTTCGAAACGCCTTTCAGTTCAATTTCCAATGTTCACCCTCCATTTCTCAACTTAAATATCACTCTGCCGTTTTTTCCTGTTTTAAATCTCCCCTGAAGAACCGTTAGAACTATGGATGTAACCAGGGCCAGTGCGATGAGTATCGCCCCCAGAATCAAGGCGAAATCGAAATTCCCCCTCTGGGTCTCCAGGACGATGGCTGTTGTTACAACCTGAGTGTGCCATTTGATGTTGCCTCCCACTATAATTACTGCACCCACCTCCGAAATCGCCCTTCCGAATCCGATCATAATGCCCGTGAATATCCCGATTCTGGATTCGATTAACATCGTTTTCAAAAGTGAAAACCGCCTGGCCCCGAGGGTTCTTGCCGAATCGATTGTCATCTGCGGAATGGCAGAGATGGCAGAGGCAGTAAGACCGATTATTAATGGGGTGATCAGAAGAACCTGGGCAAGTATCATGGCGGTTGGAGTGAATAGGATTCCCAGGTTTCCAAGAGGTCCCGCCCTGGAAAGGAGGATGAATATGACAAGGCCTGCGATGACTGGTGGAAGGCCGTACAGGGTGTGCGTGAAGACCTTTATCAAGGAGGAAAATTTGGTTTTTCTCAGTCCAAGGAAGGTTCCAACCGGGATGCCTATTAGACTTGAGATGGTGGTGCTGCAGGCCGCCATATATAATGTGAGCAACGTGATTCCAATGACCCGTTCTGTTTCGTCTGAAGACGAGCCGGCAGCGAATTCATCTCCCCCCGTTCCTCCATCAGCAATATCCTGATCCGCATTGGGCACGAACAGGTTGTGACCGTTGGCCTCGAAATCACCTATTCTTTCCTGTGTACTTTCGGATGTGATCCATTCCACAAAGTCCCAAGCCGCCTCAAAATTCACATGCGTGAATTTTCCGGGATTAACAGGAATGATACTGTATTGATTTAGAAGATTCGGGTCCTCACGAAGGACCACATCCAAATCGAGACTGCCCTCATATGCATAGAAGGTCCCCTCGTCGGTCAATGTGTAAGCCTCAAGTTCGTTGGCCCTGACGAGCGTGTTGCCCATGCCCGCGCTAACCGAGTAGTACCAGCCATTTTCGGGGATGTCGATTTCAGAATTATAGTCGTAACCCGCAGCCTCCCACAGAGCCTTTTCCATGGTATGTGTACCCGAATCATCGCCCCTTGAAACGAATGTTGATTCTGAGGAGAAAATAATCTTTACGGCATCAGATACATTATTCGCATTTTTTATATCAGCGGGATCCGAAGTGGGACCGACAATGACGAAGTAATTGTAGCAGACGGCAAATCTCTGCGTCCCGTATCCTTCTCTGACAAAATCCTCTTCTTTCGAAGGGGCATGAACCATGAGCACATCCACATCCCCCCTCCTGCCCATCTCCAGGGCCTGGCCCGTGCCCACGGGGGTGACCTTAACGGTGCAATCGTACCGCTCCTCGAATTCAGGGAGGATGTAGTCGAGCAACCCGGAGTTTGCTGTGGAGGTGGTTGTGGCGAGGAGCAGGGTTCTTTCGGAGGAGGGGTTGCCTGTGAGGTAGAGGGCAAATGCCAGGGCGGATATGATAAGGAGAAGGGCGACTATCCAGACAAATGTTCTCCCCTTGTATTTCCCGGTATGTTCGGAGGGTCTCGGCTTTGATTCTTCCACCTGTGCTTCATCATTCGAAGTTGTAATATTCTCGGCCATTCACCATGGTAATGCAAAAGCAGATATTAAACCGTTATGTTTGGTGAAGCATATCGAGATAGACGGGTCTTTCACAGGGGTACTTCCCATACGTACTCTTGGGTGGCGTGCAACAACCATATGCCCTTCAGCTTTTGTATCAAAAAGTTAAAATATACGCATATATGATGAAGAGACTGTATGACTAAGTGCCCGAAGTGTGGAAAAAAGATGAAAGAGACGAAAATCGATTACGATATCGAGGAAGAAAAGATCACCATTCATGATGTTCCTGCATTTAAGTGCACAGGATGCGGCCATATCACGATGAGCACAAAGCAGGCCGAGCACTTCTACAATATCCTTGAAAGACTGCGCGGCCCGCCAAAATCTCTGGCCTTGCACCGCACATTGAGTTCGGACGGGAAAAGCCTGATACTCAGGATTCCAAAGGACATCGTCCATGCACTGGAATTGACTAACAAGGATGAAGTGGAAATATGGGTCGACGGGCAAAGGGTGATAGTTGAAAAGGCGAGTGCTTGAGAAGTTGGCACAGCCAAACTGACTGATTTCATCTTTTATTACATGGGGACCTCCCATTCGCACCCTTGGGTGACGTGGAGCCAGTAACCGCGGCCGAGCTCGAAGCGGTCCGATGGACTGGCAAGTTCTTCCCATTTATTGGACGAGGCATTAAAAGCCCATATCGAATCCACCTCCACACCAAATGTGAGATTGTTTAACGCAGCGGTCCTGTTCTTGTTTGTAAGGGAAGGGAAACCCGCCATGTTCCATCCCGGGTGGAGAGGGATGGTTTGATTTTCCGTGGGTTCGGTGCCGTTGCAGATGAAGATGGTGTCTCCCGGTTTGGTGATGTGAATCCAGAAACCCATTGTTTCGTTCAGCTCGGACAGGTCATTTCCGAAGGGTTTGCCCACCTTGTGATGTTTCCAGTGGTCGCTGGTATCAGCGTTATCATACCACTGGACCGCATCGTACCATCCTTCTATGGACTTGAGCACCTGAGTTAGGTTCTGCTCCTCCTGGATGAGGGGGATCGAGATTAAATTCCATCCTTGTTTCAATATCAAGTAATTGCT
>CP070726.1:571960-575029 GCA_020350865.1 Thermoplasmata archaeon | reverse complement strand
GAATTAGTAAATTTAGAAATAGAACCGGCGCCGCACAATCCAAAGAATTACGCATTTATAAAATTTATTACTCTATCTGGGGAAGATGATATGGTATTCCTCCCTAAAAGAGATGCTGAAATGCTATACGAGAAGATTAATAACGTAATGAATAAAAGAGAGATATTAACAAAGAATGGTAAATAAAAATAGTGTATATTTTATACTAAAAAGAACGAACTCAAAGACAAGGGCCTTTCCGGTCTCAGGTTCTCATTGGTAGCCGAGGATGAAGACAAAATATCCTGCTATCTGAAAGGTATCTAGGTTGTGGATATTACAGCCCCCAAAATTGATGACATCATACTCCACCTAACAGTCAACAAGACAGGCGAGACACCCTTCGAGAATTTCTCGTCCATTTTTCTGATTTGTCCCTCCATTGTGACTGCTGTCTGATTGTCGAGAATATCGTCGCAGCGGGAGCGGAACTTGGCTGTGGTCCTGTTTTTCATATCGCAGCGAGGGCATTTCCTGGGGACCAGAATGTTTTCGATCCTTCCTTCCTTTGGTTTTAATCCATTCACATCAACAAAGAACTCGTCCATGTCCCTATTTAAGAGATGTAAATGGGTAGCGCAGCTGTGGACAATCGGTTCACCGTTTGTCATTAATCCTAACTCAATGGAAACATGTGGAAATCGCTGGAAAGCTATTCTGTTTCAATAGTATTGAAATATGGGCAGAAGAACAACTGGCCGGGTTTGAGGATGATGAGAATGCAAAGGAGGCAACCATATGAATCTCCCTTTACAAAACCTTGATATCACAGGACTCATATTTCCTCTCCTCTCGGCTGTGTGTCTGTTTTTTTTCCACTCTTTACCACTAAATTGGTGTTCAGTTCTCCCCCTCAGCGCCATCATTTTTTATTAATGTGATTGATATTGGGAGATTCGAACCAAGGGGAGACTGAGAATGTTTAAAAGCGATGTCTAAGCTCTCCCCTGGTGGTGAGAATCTCCCCCTCAGGGCCGATTCCTTCCCCTTTCCCGGAAAAAACCCTTTTTCCTGATAAAAAGTGCATAAAATATATAAGCAACCATCGGATTTACCAATCAAGGGGGTGGAAGTAGATGTCGAAAGAGCGCATAAAAACATTTATCGAGGGTTTCGACGACAAGATGAAGGGCGGGATTCCCAGGGGCCACAACATTCTCATCCTTGGAGAGCCTGGGACAATGAAGTCTTCCATTGCATTTTACATGCTGTACAAGAATGCAATAGAAACCGGCCTGAAAGGCGCATACATCACGCTGGAGCAGAGCAGGGAGAGCTTCCTGGACCACATCGTATCAATGGGTCTCGATTTCGATAACGTGAAGGACAGAATCAGTGTGGTGGACTTGTCCCTCATAAGAAAGAACCTGGACAAGCTGGGACAGCAGACCTGGACCCAGATATTCAAAATGTATGCCCAGAATCTGAAGAAGAACATGAACTACGACATCCTGGTTCTGGATTCACTGCCCGTGCTGGAGCTTTTAGCCAATTTCACGGAGCCGAGAAACGACCTCTTCCACCTGTTCGAGTGGCTCAAGGAGCTTAACACCACAATCGTACTCATTTCCGAGATGAGCCAGAGCGCAAAGGATTTCGGCCAGTTCGGTGAGGATTTCCTGGCCGATGGGATCATCCACCTGAAGATGGAGAACGTGGACGGTGTGACCATCCAAAGGCGCATCAGATGCGTGAAGATGAGGGGAACGCACCACTCCACAGATTACCACACACTGCTGTACAGCGATGGTGAGTTCCAGGCCACCAGGGTGATTACCGAGAAATCCGATTATTAAGGGGATCTGTGATCACCACACGACCTTTTTATTAACCCATCCTGCCTAAAGCATGTTCTGTTCGATCTTGGCCAAGTATAAAGAGCCATGGATTGTTGGAGGGCCGCCATCAACCCGAATTGGCCGAGCAATTACAGAAAAAACGCAGGGCAACCCTTCGAATTCCCAACCGACACCTTAATCTATCACAACTCCCATTTTCCCAGTGGTGAGATCATGCCGAAGTACAAGTTCAGGATGATGGGTTTGCCGCCGAACCAGGGCACCAAATTCGTAAATGTCCCCAAGGAGGCCACCTGCAAGGATGCCAAGAACCTTCTCAGAAACCAGTACAAGATTCACCAGGCCTTGGTTGTGCAGCTGATCTACAAGGGCCAGCCGATATCGGACAACGATGTGTTCTCCAAGAAGCTGCAGGATCTCGGCCACAAACCCGAGAAGGACACGATCACCATCATAACGCAGCAAGCAGGTGGTTGGATTAGGGCCTGAGAAAGTGGATTATGCCAGGTACGCCAGGCATCTGGCCCTGGAGGGATGGGATCAGGAGGTCATCGCATCCTCCCATGTCATCGTAGTGGGTGTCGGGGCACTGGGATGCGAGATAGCAAAGAACCTGGCCCTGGTGGGCGTCGGAAAGCTCACACTGATTGACATGGATACCATCGAGACCTCGAATTTATCCCGCCAGATGCTCTTTTCCGATGCCGATAAGGGAAGGCTGAAGGCCGAGGTGGCCATGGAGAAGCTTAAAGCCCTCAACCCCGGGGTGGCCATCCATGTTTTTACAGAGAAATTCCAAGACCTTCCCATGAACATTTTCGATGACGCGGATATACTGGCCGGAGGACTGGACTCGTTCAAGGCCCGGTTCGCGCTGAACAGGATCGCCCACGAGCTCTCCAAACCGTATGTGGACGGTGCGGCAACGGGTTTCAAGGGCAACGTCCAGATAATAATTCCTGATGGGTGCGGTGCGGTCTCCGAGCCCACCCCCTGCCTCAAGTGCTTCTTTCCCATTCCACCTGCGGACGAGAGGGTCTATGTTGCCTGCTCCATTCCCGGCCAGCCGAGAAGCCGGGAGCAGTGCATGCTCAAGGCGGAGGACGAATTCGTAAAAGAGCGCGGCATTCACAAGGAGTATGCTCCAAACGACCTTCAGGAAATGGCGGGAATTGCCTCCAAACTCTCCGAGGACTCGCCGCACTGCGACGCCGAGCACTTCCTTCCGGAG
>CP070726.1:566633-571860 GCA_020350865.1 Thermoplasmata archaeon | reverse complement strand
TCCACCAATACTGCACCGATTTGACATCCGGGCTTCATCTCGTGCAGCTCAGACAGGTCCTCCTCTCTATTCCTGTAAACTTTGAGGACCTTCGGAACTGAGATATATTGCTCCATCTTCATGAGATTTTCCTTCTCTACGAGAATGTTCTTTTCCGAGCTGACTTTGGAGAACACCGATTTCTCTCCAAGAATGTCGTTTTGTTCTGATAAATATTTAAGGCTGGGATGGGTGGACCAGCTTCCACCTATACTCGGGGTCTTTGAAAATATTTTCACTTCACCTGTGGAATGCAGATTGCCCTTGATGTCACGAATCGAAACCACATTGAATGGAGTGATGTAATTGGACGCGGTTATCAGATGTCTGTACTGTTTGTACTTATCCAGGGCATCATTCAGAAGCAGCCAGATGATAGCACCTCCAATTCTATTATACGATTATGAAACGGTCAAACTCCTTCTTACTGGAAACAAAATCGTGGTGAAACTCATGTTCTGCATCCTAAATGAAGGCTCGGAAATTAATAGTTTTGCCCGTGGAGAATGATAAAGAAATCCATGTGAATGAAATCACATAAAAAAGTTTCTATCCTCCCCTGCTCTCCCTGGCCTTGACCCTCAGTCCCCTGTATCCGCATTTTCTGCATCGTGTGGCTTTTATGGCGTTTCTTGCATAGCATTTCATGCAGATCTTCTTCATGAGAATCCTGTTTTCCGCCTCTGGAAATCGTGCCATGGTATCTGTCTCGGAGAAAGTGACAATAGCGGATTCTCTATTTAAAGGCTTGGGTATCCTTCTTTTCACCCGCCAGCAGGAACTGGGCCAGTAATGCCTCCAGCTGGATGCGCTCGTTGCCGCCCTCCACTATTCGGAACTCAATCTCCCCCACCTTCTCCACAAGCTCCACCTTGAGTCGGTCATGTATCGGCAGGTCGACAATGGAGCGGTGGACCTGCCAAATCACATCCTCCCCGGAGAGTCCGTAATTTATAAGCAGTGTATCGAGCTGCTCCCTGGCTTCAATGAAATTGCCCGAGAGGGCAGTGGAAAGCAGCTTTTTGATTTCCTCGGGTCTGGCCAGGGATGAGGTCTTGTATATCATATTGGTATCTATCTGGTCACCCATGGATGCCGCCACCTGAAGCGAGTTCGTGGCCTTTCTGCAGTCCCCAGAGGCTATGTACACAAGAGCCTCCATGCCTTCATCTGTGATCTCTTTGCCCTCACTTGCCAGAATGCGAAAAAGATAGGTTTTTACATCATCGGCCTTAAGGGGTCTGAACCTGAATACGGCGCATCGTGATTGGATGGGCTCTATGATTTTTGAGGAATAATTACAGGACAAGATGAAGCGACACGTCTGGGTGTACTTCTCCATGGTGCGCCGCAGGGCAGCTTGAGCATCTGAAGTCAAGGCATCGGCCTCATCCAGGAATATGATCTTGAAGCCGGCCTCGCCAATGGGTGCTATCCTTGCATATTCCTTGATCTTGGTTCTCACCACATCGATGCCCCGTTCATCAGAGGCGTTCAGCTCCTGGAAGTTCTCCTTCCAATCGTCCCCAAAAAGCTCCCTTGCCAGGGCTATGGCGCATGTGGTCTTTCCCGTTCCCGCGGGTCCTGCAAAAAGAAGATGGGGCAGGCTCTTAACCTCGGCATAGGCGGTAAGCCGCTCCGTGATCTCGCTTTGACCCACAACCTCATCCAGTGTCTTGGGCCTGTACTTCTCCACCCAGACATCCTTCATTCGACCACTTGCCCCAGAGGATAAGGTTAAGTGGTCATTAATGTTTGGGTAAAGCCTGAACGTCGGGATCGTTTCCTTACGCTGAGGGTATCGGTTACCCATATCGGGTTGAAGTATTTTACGATATGAGATGTATGGTAACCAACATGTTACCGTGCTTCGATTCCATCTTTGAAATGTTTGTACGATATTATCACAATGGAATACCACAGAAGTAGCAGTTGCCCCGGTTTCTCCATGTAGTTGAGACTTTTTTTTCGAAGATCATCGCAGATTTTGGCTGCTGTGCTTATGCTTTCCGTCATGTCCATTCCGTTAGCTAATAAAAGATCCCTCAGCCTGTCCTCTACTTTTACGAGCTCGTCTTGGAAATGGAAATCACCAGTAAGTTTTGCAGATGTTATGTACGGGGTGGTGGCATATAAATGTGTGACCACTGCTGAGCCGTCGATGAATAATTCCCAAAGATCAACATCCTCTCCAGAGAGATATTCCTCCAAAGACAGCAAGGCCGGTGTAAGACCGGAGAGAAGCCTGGCCATGGCGTTCTGGGAAACCATTTCCGGATCGATTTCGAACATGAGTATGGCACGATGGAGGTTGAGTACATCTGAATACAGATGGCCTGCTGCTTGTGACTCCTTCTTCCACTCCTTAGCGGATTTCAGTTCGATGGTCTTTATACTTCGAGCAAGCGACAGTGCATTCTGCGTCGTGGGCGTAACCAAAAGCAGGGCCATGGCCTCGTCCAGACTTTTCAACTCCTCACCCATTGATTCTTGGATACCCATATTACCATCCTTTCTGCCTTTTCATCCTTGCAGTAAGGTCGGATTAAATGCGTCGATTATGATAAATCCCTGATGAATATAAGACATTTTTGGGGGAAAGCCCGTGGTCCTCCCATATATCACCGCCTCCATCCACCATAGGAGTATAAATACATCAATGACTATACCCCTACTAAGAAAAGGTTTGCTACACGCCTTATATGTGGGGCGTTGAACCATAAATAATGAGAGCGTGGTCATGTGAAAATGGATGAAAAGGTATTGCCTATAATACACATGCTACACGATCGCTACAACAGATATCACAATGTAATCGTGACCAATGAGCGTATCAGAAAGGTTCTTGGTACCACAAGGAAGGGCAGGGCCAACAAGAAGGTTTTGGAATACCTTCATAAACTTGAGATACTGGAACCGTACTATGATAACGAGCCCATTGACACAACAAAGGTCTGGAAGGTCAATATAGAGAAGGTGGAAGGCTACCTGGAAACCGTGGATTAGCTTCATTTTAAGTGTTTTTTCTTGACTTTCTCATTGTATGCCACATCAGGCAAAAATCACATATCGGAGGCTGGGTTATCACGCTTCCCCAAAAAGGAGATGGTTGCAATGTCTAAAGACAAGTTCCAAAAAGGTCTTGTTCATGTGTACACCGGGGATGGAAAGGGAAAAACCACTGCAGCCTTGGGACTGGCTTTAAGGGCCTCCGGGCATGATTTAAACGTGCACATGATCCAGTTCATGAAAGGCGATATCAACTACGGGGAGCTTAGGGCAGTCATGCATCTGCCCAATTTCACCATCGTTCAGTTCGGAAGAGCAAGCTTTGTTGATCGGGAAAATCCCAGCGAGGAGGACAAGGCGCTGGCAGAAAAAGCACTTGAGCATGCAAGGGAAGTGGTAAACAAGGGGGAAGTGGATATCCTCATCTTAGATGAACTGAATGTTGCAGTGGATTTCAAGCTAATCGAGGTTGAGGATGTGCTTTCACTCATTGAATCAAAACCAGAACACATGGAGATGGTTATCACAGGTCGCAATGCCCATGAAAAAATCATTGAAAGGGGTGATTATGTTACTGATATGAGAAGTGTCAAGCACCCGTTCGAAGAGGGAATTTTAGGCAGATGGGCAATAGAGCATTGAATCCCCTTTAAGAAAAACGCATTTAAAAATGTTGTCAATAAAACCAAGGTGAGGCAGTGGCAGATAAAAGCCTGGCAAAGGCCCTGAAGCGAAAAATGGGGCTGGACGAGGAAATCCTTGAAACGGCCCCAGGAAAAAGGGGCGATTACTCGCTACTCATGAACGGCACAAGGCGCAGGATATTCGAACATATCTGCAATCATCCCTGCAACCATCTGCGAGCATTATCAAGGGCACTTGACATATCCCCCCAGACCGTTTCTTGGCATTTAAAGAAATTGATCTCTGGTGGCCTGATTTCGGAAATGCCTTTCGGGGACAAGAAACTGTATCTGCCACTGAAGGACTTCATAAATCCTGCGGAATGCAGGACCATGGCAGTATTGAATAATGATGAGGTGAAAAACATATATCTTTACATTGCCCAGCACCCCGAATCCACCCAAAAGGAGATATGCCATTCAATGGACTTGTACCAGCAGAAGCTATCCATAGCCCTGCTTTCCCTGGAAGGAGCAGGCCTGATTGTCCACGATAGAAAGGGGAAAAGGAAACTTTACAAGGATTCCGGTAGAATTAAAGCACTTCGTGAGGACTTCGATAGAAAGGGGGAACATTACAGAAGGCTTTTGAAAATCGCCTTTGAAAAAGACGGTTTGAATCCGAGTATGCTGGATTCTCCATCCGATACGATCCTTTTTCAGCTGGACGTGGGAGCAGGGGACAAGCCCATGATAAAAGTGAAAATAAATCCCATCGAGGCCCTTCTTGGACCGCATGCGTGATGGGGCTATACCATAATTGCATGCCTTTTCCTCATGCTCTCCTCTGTTTCCCCGAGTTTGATCATGAGCTCCGATATCACTCCATCGAGCAGGATCAAGGCCGCATCTTCGAACAGGGTCCCCAAGGGCGCAAGGTCTGTCTGCCTTTCATCGTCTTTTATGGGGATACAAATGACAATATTGCCCACATGGGCCAGTTTTGATTTCGGGTCTGAAGTTACCACAACCACCTTGGCCCCCACCCGGCGAACGATATTGCCGGTCTGAATGGCAGACATGGTCTCCCCGGTGTAGGAAATGATAACCGCAGCATCCCCTACCTCCACAATGGGTGTTATGGTTTCTCCGATGAAGTACGCCTTGAGTCCCAGCTGCACCAGTCTCATGGCAAAACTTTTACCCACATGACCCGATCTTCCAACCCCGTAAACAAAGACCTTGTGGGCCTCCAAGATGTACCTGATGAGTTCTGTAATCTGTGCGGATTCGTTTTTTGAAAGCACATCCTGTAATGTGCCAGTTATATAGGTTACCGCTTCCTTGAAACTCACCTCTTCTTTCCTCCCTTACCCCTTGATTTGCCCCTTGCGGCGGCCTTTGCTTTGCCTTTGGGTTTGGTCTTACCCTTTGGGGCCTTTTTGGATTTGGCAGGCTTCTTTGCGGTTTTTTTCGCTTTCCCCTTGGCTTTGGTCTTTGCTTTCGCCTTGATCTTGGTTGCCTTCTTTTTTGCCCTCTTAACTGCTTTCTTGCCC
>CP070726.1:562315-566533 GCA_020350865.1 Thermoplasmata archaeon | reverse complement strand
TGACGGTGAGGGACAGTGGTGGTACTACGGATGGGACACAACCGAAGTGGAGGACGGTTGGCACTCCGTTACAGCGGTTGTTTTCGATGGAATCGATGATGGACATGATGTAATCGAGGTGAATGTGGATAACACTCCCGAGAACCATCCCCCGGGTATAGTAATAACCGAACCCGAAGCCGGGGCCGTTGTCAGTGGCACTGTAGTCATCTGGATGAACGCCTGGGACCCCGACGGCAACGACCAGATCCAGGACGTGTGGGTTAAAATCGACGGCGGTCACTTGAGAAACGCCACCTACCATCATACGGACGGCGAGGGGCAGTGGTGGTACTACGAGTGGGACACAACAGAGGTTGAGAACGGTTGGCATTCCATTACAGCCGTCGCATACGACGGCCACGACGATGCCCACCACACCATCGAGGTCTATGTGGACAATGAAGACGAAAGCTTGATGGACTTCTTAACAGCACTCATCCTGGCAATATTGGCCGCACTCATAATCTTCTCCGCAGCTGCCACAACGGAGGTCGGCAAGTTTTCCATCTTCAACTTCATCATCCTGCCACTGTACACGAAGATCAGCAAAAAAGACATCCTTGACCACTTTGTAAGGGGTGAGATTTTCGGCTACATAAAGGTGCACCCCGGGGACAACTACTCAACCATCAAGAAGAACCTGGAGCTTTCCAACGGCACACTCACCTATCATCTAAATGTGCTGGAGCGGGAGGGGTTGATCAAGTCATGGAGCAACAACGGACACAAGTACTTCTATCCCAAGGGCGTTAAGATACCGGGAAACGGTGTGAAGAACCCGAGCATCCACGACGCGATATTGAAGGCCATCGGGGACAGCCCAGGAATATCTGTCAGTGACATCGCAGCCATCACAGGCATCTCCCGCCAGCTGGCAAACTACCATGTGAGAAGGCTGGCTGCCGAGGGCAGAATCGAGCTGGAGAGGAAGTCTTTTTCAAAAATCTGCTTTGAGAAGAGCGGGAGTTAAATCATAAAAACGGTCCATCGGGACCCATTTTTTTCATTTATTCTTATTTTCCATGGGTCCAGGGTACTCCAGATGGTCACTCGCTCTCTATTCTTGGGGCCAGGAGGTACTTCACCTGACCGTTGCCCTCGGCGATATTGAACTCCAGATTTATGGGATAATCTGTACCGAGATACATTGTGACCTCGGGTGCGCTGCCAATGGCCTTTATCATCGTTGAAAAGTAGTCAAGCGAGAACAGGCTTCTTTGATTCTCCTTGCATTCGAGTTCCTTTAACAGCGCTTTCGGAAGTTTCAGGTTCACCGAGTCGGTATCACCCTCTGAGAGCATCTCGAAGCCATCGGGAGAGGCGATCAGCGCAACATGATCGGAAACTGCTTCGGCAGCTTTCAGCCCTCTTCTCAGCTCGTTGGCGTCCACCACCAGCTTTGCCGGGAGGTTGAGGTTCGGGACCTTGGGATCGGACATGCCAGCGGTATCGACCAGGGCCATCCTCCTGGTGATATTACCCACATCTAAAATCAATCTGTTTTTGTCCTCGTCATGCTCGATGTTGAAGAAGTCACTGGGACCTGCGAGCTTGAGCACATCCCTTAATTTATCGATGTCGACACCGAGTTCGCATTCCTTGGCTTTGTACTCCTCGAACGCCTTCTTTTGGAGAGCCAAGTCAAGCATTGCAACATGTGCGGGGTCAACAGCCCTGAGACTGATGCCATCGGGTTTGATATTGAATTTTGCCTCATCGACCAGTGCCGAGATGACATCCACTACCTCTTTAAATTTATCTGCTTTGATTTTAGCTTTAAACACGTTAATCTCCCCCAAATCTCGGAGGGTATCCCATTCCGATATTATAAATCTTTTTGATATGAACTTTTGGAAATACAGCCGGGATGGTGCCATGAGACTTCGATTCTAAATTGGTCAATTATGAAAAAAAAAAGGCAAGCAAATTATACTAAACCCGAATATTACAAAGCGGAATCCTGGGGTCTCACCCGTATAGCCCTGGGGGAACCTCCCTATCCCCGGGGGCCATTGGCTGCGCGGCCCTAATTGCCGCCTTTATCTGCTCCTCCATCTCCTTGGCCTCCTCGAAAAGGGGTTTTGGATCGATCTTGAGTTCGGGCAGCATCCTGCTGATTATCTCCACCACCTTGGCAGCCCCCATGGCACCGGGCAGTTGAGCGTTTGCTTCTGCCATGAGGCACAGCACATCCTTGCCCTGGGCCTCGCCCTCATAGAGCATGACACCCGAAATCCCGCCCACCATGCCTTCTTTTAGGGGTTCGATGTTGTGCTTGGCGATTAGATCCTTGGCCTTTTCGGTTGCACCAACCCCATAGACATTGGGCTCCTGATCCGGAAGGAGAGCCATGTTTGCCCCTTCCAGTGTGACCATCATACTGGTCTTTTTATCCTTGCACCAGTTCAAAATGACCTGGGCCATGGATTTGACCGAGGACATGGGGATGGGAATCTCGGACATGATTACTATGATCTCGTTACACAGCTCATCGGGGGCACATTCCCTCTTACCCCCGAACACACGTACGGGAGGGGAGGGCACACCATCCAGGATCACAGCAGTGGGAATAAAATTAGGAGAGGTAAATGTACCTATCCTCTGAAGTTCAAGTGACCGCACGATGTAGCTTGCAGCCAGCGTACCAACGAGTCCCGCGCTCGGAAAACTCACAATGACCATTGACCTTGAGCAATCCATTGGCTCTATCTGACGGTAAGTGATTTCCTCTTCCATGATATCACCGATTCCAAATGAAGATATAGATATATATTATTAATGGAACAAGACAAAAAAAAACAATAAAACGGTAAAACCCCTCCGGTATCTTACGTTATCACAATCAATGAAATAACACAAAAAATATAATAATAAGAACCAATATGTGTTATCCGAAACCGGAGGACCCCCAAGATGGCTATTATGAGAAGGGAGACGGGAATAGAGGGTTTGGACCAACTCGTTATGGGCGGATTCCCCGTGCCCTCCACCGTTCTCATTGGAGGGGCTCCGGGCACCGGAAAGACCACACTGGCCGTGCAGACCCTTTTCCACGGTGCGAGCAAGGGGCAGGTGGGGACCTATGTGACAGCCATCTCGGAGCCGAGATGGGTGGTCCAGAAATTCCTGTCGGAATTCAATTTCTATGATGAGGGGGCTATCGAGAAGGGGAAGATCATATTTCTGGAATTGGGCAAGGATATATTCTACAAGCCCGAGACCATATTGCCCAGTATTAAAGAGATCGTGGAGAAGTACATGCCCCAGAGGCTTGTAATCGATCCCATCACTCCAATAAAGGCTGCACTAAACGAGACTGGCAAGACAAGGGAATTTTTGCACGAGCTTCTGGAGTTTCTCAAGGGCTTCAACTGCTCATCCATCATCACGGCGGAGATGTCCTATAACGACATACCGAGCAGCATTGAAGGCTACATGGTGGACGGTATCATCATCCTCTCCTATCCCGAGGAAAAAGAGGTTAGGAGGAAGTTCTTGGAAGTGCTCAAAATGCGTGGCACAAAGCATGTGACAGGCAAACAACTGGTGGATATCACCACCGATGGGATTCTGGTTCATGCTGGGCTAAGGTAAAGAGAGAAAAATTTGAAAAACCATAATTGATTTTTCATCAGTCCCCGAATATGAAACCAACACCCTCCGCCACGTCGCTTTCCTCGCTTTTGATCTTATTGTAGATGGTCTTGGCTTCCTCCTCATCCTCCTTTGTTCCGATGTCCGTAAAGAGCTCCTCTGCCTTTTTGATGGCCTCGTCCGTGCCCTCGATGAGTACGTATCTGATATCCTTCTCGATGTTCAGGGCTGAAGCGTCCCTAACTGATATGCTCTGCCTGGAAACCAGATCATCTCTCAGTATCTGGTTGATCTTGCTCACGTGGGATTTATCTACACTGAATATGACATAGTTCATGCGAATCCCCCAAGGGAATAGCTCACCTGACATTTAAAGGCTGTGGTGTGAGAATCAGGGTGAAAACAATCCACTTTCTTTGTTTTTGCCGCGACCTATTTCCGCTCTGAAAGCAAATTAATAAATACTATCCCCAACATTAATTGATATATTATAAAAGAGGACGAGATCACAACCTTGTTCGGTTGCGTAGGCGCAGGGTGAATGCGTTTTACGTCGAGGTGCTCTTAAATGAGAAAAATCAC
>CP070726.1:558371-562215 GCA_020350865.1 Thermoplasmata archaeon | reverse complement strand
GGCACGCAGAACGTGCTGCTTCAGGCCATGCAGGAGCATATAGTGACGCCGGCCAAATCCAGGGAGACATTTCCCGCGGCCTTCATCGCCGTGTGCACGTCCAATCTCGACGATCTGGACAACATCAACGAGCCCTTAAATGACAGGCTGTCCAATATCCATGTGGACTTCAACCGCCAGCACTGGAAGAACAGGAGAATCGTGGAGATGGCCCTCTCCAATTCCACCCATGATACCTTCCTGCCCGAAATCTTTCTCGAGGGAAGCGTGTACGTCACCGAGGCGTGGAGGACCCTTTCGGGCGAGGCCCACGAGCTCATCGAGGTGGGAAGCAACAGGACCATGATCGACATCATGACCCGGGCGGAGGCGTACTCTGCCGTACAGAACAGGAAGGTGGTGAGTGTCGAGGACTTCGAAAAGGGCACGCTGGGTGCCATGCTGGGCAGGATCAGGGCCAGGGGAGGGGACTCCTTTGTACAGAACCGGGAGCGCATAAACGGTTTTGTGTCAAAGCACCTTTCTTTGGAGCTCAAGAAGGCCGGCCGGATGTACTGGTGCGACTTCTACAAGAATGTCTTAAACGAGGACAAGCCCGAAGGCAAGAGGGTGCTGGAGGAGTGCATGAAGCTGCTCAAGAATCCGGAGCTTGCCAAGGGTGCCCTGAGGCAGGATTCGCAGCACAAGAAGTACAGGAAGTTCGGCAAGTTCATTGTTGACAGGGAGAGGTACACGGCCGATCTCAGTGACGACGAGGTGGTGATATCTGTCCTCAGTCTCCTAACTGCCATGGATGTGTTCGAGTGCGATGAGGACAGTTCACTTAAGGGAGGCAAGTAAGGGCGGTTGATATGGAACTTCCCGATTGCGAGGATATTGCGGACGACCATCTTGTATTCAGCTACCATGACGACATCGAGCTCGTCCGCCAGCTCGTGGAAAAGGGACCCGAATACATCGATTCCTTTATCGAGCGGCAGGCCAAGAAGGACTCCTCCGTCGCACGGTACATCAAACAGTTGAGAAAGAGACTGGAAAGACAGGCGGAGAGGATACGCGCCCAAAGACGCAAGAGCTTCATGGGCAAAATGAAAAGCCTTGAAAGTGAAAAGGTGGCCAAGACCAGGGAGATCGAGCGGGAACTGGCCTCCCTCACAGATGAGCAGAGGGCACTGCAGGACAGGCTGAACGAGATTCTGGAAAGCGAGTTCTTATCCGACGATTTCGTCCGGCTGGTAATCGATACGCCTCTGGACCTGCGCTCCAAGGAAAAGAAGGGGATTTTGAAAAGGATTACCGATTTCTTTATCATGATAGGCCGCGCAATAAAGAGGTTCTTCTTATGGCTGGCCAGAAAGCTGGGCCTTTCAAAGGAGGAAGAACTCGAGCCGGAGGGAAAGCCCAAAGCTCCCTCCCTGCTCATCTCCTTTCCCTCGATCTCCGGGACGTTTAAAGACCTGGATTCCAGGTTCGGGAACGCGCTGTTCACATCAGAGAACTTCAGGGAGGAGGTCGAAACCGGCATGCTGAAAAACAAGTGGCTCAGGCGGCAGAGACTGAAATGGCGGAGGCGGTTCAAAAAGGAACGGTACGTCGAGGACGCAAAAAAGGCCTACTACGACAAACTTGAGAAGAGAATGGAGAAGAGGGCAGGTGAAGTGAAGGCGAAGAGCAGGGATATTGCCAGGAAGGCAAAGGAGACCAAGATGCGCAAGAAGAAGACCGAGGAAAAGGCCAAAAAAGACTACGATGATTTGAAAAAGCAGGAGGAAAAGGAGGAAAAACAGCTTCGCAGAAGATTGAGGGTTGTTCCCAAAGAAAAGACTAAAAAGGAAGTATTGGACAAGCTGGAGACATCCGGATTCATCACGCGGAGAGGCGGTGAACTGGAGATCACCACCCAGCTTGTGGACAGGTTCGCAGATTTGGTGTTCACAGCCGAGGTTGCCAACCTGCCCATGTCCTATCATGCTTCCTACGGCGCCAGCGAGGTGGAAGGCATCTACGAGAGGGACCGGCTGAGGATGGTGGACGAGATATCGCGCATGGATATTGTGGAGAGCATGGTCCATGCCAGAATACATCACCCACAGGACAGACACATATACGAGGACGACGTGTTCATCTACAAAGAGCTCAGGGGGGCCAACAACCACGTGGTGCTCATGTTCGACAAGAGCGGCAGCATGGACGAGAACAAGCGCATACTGGCGGCCAAGAAGGCCGTGCTCGCCCTCTACAAGGCCGTAAAGGAGAGAAACCCGAGGAATGTGGTGGATCTGGTCACGTTCGATACGGAAGTCAGGGTCATGGATCTTTTGGGCATATGGAGAAGCGAAGCCTCCGGCTTCACAAACACCGGGGAGGCCATAAAGACCGCCCGGGCCCTCCTATCGGAATCCTCTGCCGACAGGAAGATGGTGTACCTCATCACCGACGGGCTGCCCGAGGCCTACACCGAGGACGAGGAGGTCTATGCCGGTGATACGAACAAGAGCCTCTCCTATGCGGTTGCCCAGGCAAAGGAGCTGTCCCAGGTCCAGAACATCAGCTTCACCATGATCCTCTTGGAGCCCAAGGAGAGGATGTATGTTGAAGCGGCGCAGAGGATAGTGACGGCAGCATCGGGTCGGGCCATGGTCCTGGAGCCACAGCAGCTGGCAGCCGAGATGCTCATGGACTTTGCGAAACTTTAGCTACCAATTTCATGGTATCTACAAAAATATTATTATATTGATGCTTTATACGATTCACTCCATGTCCGAAGAAGAGGTCAACGGGGCACTGGATGCCCTCAGACAGGGCAAATTCATCCTCGTATACGATGCCGATGGCAGGGAGGAGGAGACGGACTTCATTATCGGCGGCCAGTTTGTCACGCCCGAATCCGTCCAGAGAATGCGCAGGGACGGCGGAGGACTCATCTTTCTCATAGTAAATCACGCAACCAAGGAAAAACTGGGGCTGCCCTACCTTGCAGACCTCTTCTACAAGGAAGGGGGGAGATGGCCCGTGCTCAAGGAGCTGATCCCCCACGATATCCCCTACGACACAAAATCCTCCTTTTCGGTGACCATCAACCACCGGAGGACCTTCACGGGCATCACGGACAAGGACAGGGCCCTCACCATTTCCGAATTCGCCAAGCTGGCCGATGAGATAAGTGAGCTTTCGCCCGTCCGGGCCCAGCGCCTGTTCGGGGAGCGGTTCCGCGCCCCGGGCCACGTGCCCCTGTGCAATTCATCGGAAAAGCCCCTCGAAAACAGGCACGGACATACGGAGCTCGGAGTGGCACTGATGATCATGGCAGGCCTCACACCCATTGCAGCGGGATGCGAGATGATGGACAGCCTCAATGCACTGCCCAAGGCCGAGGCAATTAAATATTCCGAGGCGCATGACCTCGTGTTCCTTGAGGGAAAGGACATCAAGGAGGCGTGGTACGCATGGTCAGGGTGATGGCGACAGGTGTTTTCGATATCCTGCATTTGGGCCATATCTATTTTCTGGAGGAGGCCAAAAAGCTGGGGGATGAGCTGGTTGTGGTTGTGGCCACGGACAAGACAGCCGAGCAACTGAAGCACAACCCCATCACCTCCCAGGACATGAGGGTGAAGCTCGTTTCGGCACTCAAGCCCGTGGACAAGACCGTCCTGGGTTACGAGGGGGACAGGTACAGAATAGTGCAGGAACTGAAACCAGACATCATCGCCCTGGGCTACGACCAGAAGCACGATGAGGAGCAGATAAAAAATGACTTAAAGAACCTTGGCATGGATGTGAAAGTGGTTCGGCTGGAGCCCTTCGTGGACCACGACCTCGATGGAACGAGAAAGATCATCCG
>CP070726.1:542571-558271 GCA_020350865.1 Thermoplasmata archaeon | reverse complement strand
GCCCAGCAGACGGTGTGGGTGCTGAACGCCTTCGGGTACAGCTACGGTGTGGGGGACATCAATTTTGCCGGAAATCCCCTGTGGTACAGGATGAACTACAACGAGATTTCCGTGCCTGTGATGGGCTCCTCCGTGGCCTTGGTGCAGGCGTGCACAGCCCTTCAGAGCATGCTCATCTTCGCAGGGGCCATTTACTGTGTGGAGGCCAAAAAAAAGAGCAAGTGGCAGGCCTTTTTGGCAACGGTCCCGGTGATATACGTCCTCAACCTGGTGAGAAACGTCAGTGTCATCTACATGATCGACGACCTGGGCTGGGGATACGAGTTTTCCCATCATACGGTGGGTAAAGGCGCCAGTTTCCTCGCTCTTTTGGTCCTGGCCTTCGTTGCCTTCAAGCTGCTTCCGCAGCTCCTTGAGAACATCTGGGGCTTAATGGACCTGGCAGACAGGAAAAAAGAAGGAGAAGCAGAGGAGGAAGCAGCAGAGGAGGAAACAACCGAAAAAGAGGCCCCCGATGCTCCCTTATCTACAAAGGGGGAGCATATCCCCGATAAGGTCTAGCCTCCCGAAACCACCGAAATCACGCCCAGGCTCTCCCCATCTACAAGTTGTTCGGTTAGGGGGATGGGACTGTCCCGTCTTGTTATGATGTGCGCATCGGGCGAAAGGGCCAGAAGCGAGAGCAGGTCCAGACCCGTGGCATCATCTGAAAGTTCCACCTTTTTGCTTTCTTTTGCAGGCAAGAGCCTGACATTCACCATCATTGATATTCACCCAGTTCAAAGCATCTCGTCGCAGTATGTGCACAGCAGGGCATCCGGGTCGTTTTCGCCGCCGCATGCGGGGCATGTCTTCTTTTTTGCCTCCCGCAACTCCCTCTTTCGCCTTCTTCCGCCGATAAACCACATGACAATGGAGAAGAGGATGGTTAAAAAGAGAATCGCGATGATAAAATAACAGAACGTTCGGGACACACCCAGGTCGCTTCGTATATCGTCTATGATCTCGTTTATGAAGAGCTCAAGCAAGATTCTGCCTCCGATGAGCAGTAAAGAAAGGGTGTTGTCAGATAAAAATCTACCGATTGGGAAAGCGGGTTTAAAGGATTAAAAATATGGTAAAAAATACAAAAATAAAAGATAAAAAAGCCCAGATTGAATACTAGGCGGTGTTTACGAGGGCCTTGCGTAGTTGCTTGGCATGAAACCAGGCATTGTTCTCGGAAAGCCACCGGTACACGTTCCATGCCCCTTCCCTGTTGCCCTCCGCAATGTCTTTTTTTGCCACCGAGAACCAGTACTTGGCCTGCTCCTTTGTGATGGTCATCCTGGCGTTCTTTTCTTTTTCTGGCTCGGACACATTTTCTGCTTTTTTAACATCTTTCATGTGTTTGCCTCCGTTTGTCTTTTTTCATTTTTCGCTGAATAACGGTACTTCAGCGGAAATTGCCACGCAATCTCGCACCTAAGTTGCGATTTTAGGTATAAAGCGGTTATCATAGGAGGAAGGTGAAAATACTACCATTTTCCAATACAATTGGCCACAGGAAAAATCCCATGAAAGTAAAGAAACCAAAATAATGCTGGCTCAATACCGTGAGAGATAATGGCATCAAAAAGGTTATATTCTATAATTTTGTGAGTTCTCTCGGAGGATTCCACATGGGAAAGAGAATAGGAAAAGAAAAAATAACCCGAGAACCCGGCTATCTGTATTATGTAGGAAAAGACGGCTATGTATGGCGCGCACCGATGAAGACAAACAAGCGCGGCCGAAAAAAGAAGGTTGGAACAGAGAAGATCCACAAGAAAAAGGGATATATGTACTATCTGGACAAGAGGGGCTACGTCGGCGAAGCAAGAATGGCCAGGAAGTAGCTGACCCCTAAGAGTCTCAGAAATCCCTTTATATTCCCAGCCTGGCTTAGATTCAGCATAACTGCCAGGAGCCTGTGACATATCGAGACTTACTCCCCTGATTCATTTGGAGTAACTCTTCAGCCCACAGGCCAAGCGTATGAATCGCCGTTAAAATCACTTTTTTTTCTTTATATTAATGCAAATAATATTGAATGTAACAGCCGTTACTTCACAGCAGAGCCGGGTATTACATCTCCCCGATCCCTTGGAATCCGATCGAGTATGGCTGTGACAAATTCCTCGGGTTCGTCAACATCGAAGAGGATCTTGGTGGTTTTCTTTATGGGGGGAAATCCCATGACAAAGAGATGCTGGGGCTCTTTCAGGGTGAGAAACACCCTGTAACCGAAGTACGATGAAACCGCACGGTACCTGCGCGGCAGTTTGAGGTTCTTTGGCAGGTCTGGCAGGCGGTCATCATCGGCAGAAATGGATGAGATGTTGTCGATGGGCACATAGAGCTCGATGAAGCTCGTCCTGATGAGAAGGGTTTTTCCTAGGATTTCATGGGCCGTGACGTTTTTTGTGACTGTGAGCATGACACCGAAAGTGATCTCAGGAATGGAAAGAAAAAGAGTGGTTGGCAGATATAGGCTTAATAGATAGGTAATACCAACGAATATGGAACCTGAAATCAGAACTGTCAGAATCAGATTAAGTTTTGAGCCTGCGTGGTGGAATACTAAGGGCTCCGTGCCCTGCAGTTCGAGGACCAGTTTGCGCTGGTAGGCATGGGCCGAATAACCAAGAAATCCAATGACGGCGACGGCAATGGATATGCCCAGGATTGTGTAGCCCTTTTTTTCAGGGGGATCGCTGATGAGCACCACCAGAACCTCAAGAATCAGCGTTATTCCGACAATTATCGTGAGGAGATTCCAGTTCAACGCCCAATCCCGTTCTTTTTCCCCAGAGCTCATTATAACCCTCATGATCTGCAGATTCGGGTAGAGGTTTTATGATTTAAAAACATAAGCATTGTCCCTCGCTACTTGGGAGGTTCCCTGTACGGCTTTTTTATGTAGCGCTGGGGATAATCTTGACGGGGCTGCGGCGGGTGTTGGGGCCAACTGTAAGGCTGCGGTTGTGGGGGATATCCAGGGGGAAAATAGGGTGGAGGCCACATGGGCGGGGGAACCGGTTTAATCTTTCTGGTTCTCACCCGGTCACGGGTTTTCGAATAGCAATATATCAGCATCAACGTCCCGATAATACCCGGTCCGCCGATGTAGGAGGTATCCAATACATCGGTGGTATTGAGGAGAACGATTATGGTGGCCGTGAATATGTAGACTGCAATACTAACGCCGAGGTATGTCCAAAGCATCTTTTTTATATGTTCCGAGGCCAGCTCGAATGCAAGATAGATCCATGCAAGGGAGATGAACAGGTGCGCCACAAGACCCACCGTGGACTGGACGATAAACACCATTCTCATCTGGGCCTCAAAATCGTCGAATCCGGGCTCTTGACCACCCGCTGAAAGTCCTGCGATCATCAGAAATATACCCAAAAGATAGTTTGCCACATAAACCACGATGGCCACCACAACCCAGGTCAAGGCCAGGCTCACCCTCCCTGTGTGAGCGGAGCCAAATTCCTCTTTCCCGTTGTACATGAAACCAAAGCCCACAAGCCAAAAGATAATGAAAATCAGGATGAGGAGTCCCCCGAAGGCAATGAAGGGCAGGGCGAAAAACGAGAATCCAACAAGCATTATTACTGCCAAGGCCACTAATATCAACGCCATGGCCAGGGCATTTGCCCACAGTGACCATGAAAGGAACTTCAGGCCCTTCTCGGTTCTCAGCTCCACGCGAAATCCGTAAGGTGGTGGATAATGACCGGGGTAATACATCTGTGGTGGTGGCATTGGATATTGTGCATACCCCTGTTGAATAGGCGGATTTTGCTTCAATTTAATGTCAGGCGTACAATCTCCTTCCTCTCGTTCTCCTGTAAGAACAGTACATCGTCTGAATATTTGAATATTTGCGAAAAGAAAAAATAAAAGAGGGGAGAAATGATTCTGATGGATGATACGAGGCTAAATTCAGGTTCCTAACAGCCAACGCCCCGTCTTTTTCACGATTCTTGGGCTGTTTTCCAGCACATTTTTTATTTCATCTGTTGTGGCGTCCTTGTTGTCAATTAATATGGATTTTATGGCCTGGGCGGAGGTGATGCCGTTCGGGAAAAAGGAAAGGTGGTACAGTATCTCGTCCTCCAGGTCAGGGTCGTAGGTATTTTCGATGTTCTCCTGGAATTTTGGCCACTCTGCCGGCTCCTCATCTGTGATTTCCTCTTGGGAAGATTCTTCTATGAACCTTTTTAGGTCCTCTTTTACCCTGAGCTCGTTTTTAAAGGTTTTGGCCACAGGATTGCCCCTGTCTTTCTTTACCCAGCCTCTTACCCTTTCCTTGTCGATGCCCAGGGTTTTGCTGATCCTCGAATAATTCCATCCGCATCCGTGGAATAGCTCCTTTGCCAAATGATAATCCATGAACTCATCTGTGAGCTCATCCACTATCCTTTTGAACTCGTCTTCGATAAGCTCCTTGTTCTTGAGCTGTGCAAATGCGTTCTTGGGTCTTCTTCTTCCCTCCACCCAGCATGTGATGGTCTCCTTGGGAATGGGCCGCGGAATATTGAGGTGTTTATACAGAATATGGCTTATGGTCTTGCCTCCGATGCGCCTTGGCCCCACCTTGTTTCTGGCCTCCTCAACGATTCTGAGAGAGAGGTAATAGGGCAGGTTCTGCCTGGTGGACTCGTACCGCATGTAATCCAGAAGCCTTGCGAACTCCCTGTCCAAATACCGCCTGTCCACAAACAGCTTTTTAACTGATTTCGGCGAAACGCCCCCCTTCCATGCCCTAATGGTGCTGGGAGGAACACCAAGATGCTTGCCGATGTACTCTGCGGGCAGGTCCATTTCAAGGAGTTTTCCTGCCAAAAAGAAATAGATGTTCTCCTTGGTTGCAGCCCTTCTTACCGTCTTTAACTTCTTTTCGAAGGCCTCCAGCCTGAACTGCTTGGTGGCCAGGGTATGGGATTCCCCTGACTGCATCCAGCTCTGAACAAGGCCCCGGGGTTTACCCAGGTACTTTGCAGCCACGTTGGACCCGAATTTGTAGCGTTTGAGCATGAGCGCAACCCTGAATGGCACGACATCATCCTTGGTTTTTCTTTCCATGATTTCACTTTCCAGCTTAAATATGCAACAAGAGATGTGGTGTGTCCCGGCCCTACATCGTTTCTTGCTTTGGAGGCGCAATTTTATATACTGTCGTTTGTCACCTTCCAAAAGGACAGGATTTCGGGGGGATTGCACCGTACAGAATGTTCATTTATAAGGGTAAGATTATGATGTGTGCAAGAATGCGAGAACAACCTTAAATACGGCGAACAGTATGGGCTTTACCGCGATATCATGCACAAAACAGTGCAAATCTCGGTTGAGCAGAACATCCTCGAGGCGAACCGCGAGATAGCTGAGAAGAACGCGGAGCTGCTTGCAAAGAACAACGTCTACTCCATCGATTTTTTGGGTTCCATCGGGGCGGGAAAGACCCTGCTCATCGAAAACATCCTTGATACACTGAAGGACAAGGGTCTATGCGGCGCGGCCATTGCCGGGGATGTTGCCGGTGATGACGATTTCACACGCTTTAAAAAGCACGATGTGCAGGCAGCATCCCTCAACACAGGCAAGGAGTGCCATCTCGATGCGCATCTCGTATCCCATGCACTGGAGGACTTTGATTTTACGTCCGTGGATGTGCTCTTCATCGAGAATGTGGGAAATCTCGTATGCCCCATGGATTTTCCACTTGGCACGAACCGAAGGGTGGTGGTGGTCTCGGTAACCGAGGGCGATGACATGGTGCGAAAGCACCCCATGATATTTGGCCTGGCCGACGTGATAGTGATAAACAAGGTGGATTTGGCAGAGATAATGGAGGTTGACACGGACCGGATAATCCAGGATGCAAAGGCCGTCAATCCGCACACCGCAATCATACTCACCGATGCCAAGCGCGGCACGGGCATTGAGGAACTGATCTCTGCATTGGAAATACCTGCTTGAGGTAGGGCGAGGGAAAATGAGGCTCATTTTTTACGGTTTGGTCCAGGGTGTGGGCTTTCGTCCAGCCGTCTTTCGTGCTGCTCAGGCCCTAGGATTGAAGGGATTCATCAGAAACAACGGCTCCAATGTGGAGGTGGTGATCGACGGCGACCATAAGCAGCTGCTCGAACAGCTGGACAGGGAACTGCCTCCCCTGGCCAGGATCACCGAAATAGAGGTGGAGGAGGGACCCACGGACAAGCAGTATTCGGAATTCACAATCAAGTTCAGCGAGGATGGGGAAAGAACATCCGTCATTCCCGCAGACACTGCCATATGCCAGCACTGCCAAGATGAGCTGTTTTCCGCCGATAACAGGCGTTATCACCACCCCTTCATCAACTGCACTGACTGCGGGGCAAGATTCTCGGCCATCAAGGCCGTGCCTTACGATAGGGTAAACACCTCCATGAAGGCATTCGTGCTGTGCGAGAAGTGCAAGGCTGAATACGATTCACCTTCTAACAGGCGCTTTTTTGCCCAGACGATATCATGCAGAGGCGACGGACCGAAATTCACGCTCTACGGAAAGGACAGAGAAACGATCGAAACAGAGGATGAGATTCACCATTTTGCCTCTGCCATGGATGATGGCGCAATAGGTGTGCTCAAGAGTTGGGGCGGTATGCACCTGATATGCAATCTCGATTCCCGTCCCAGGTTCAGGGCATGGTACGGAAGGCAGGAAAAGCCCTTTGCCGTCATGGCCAGGAATCTCGAGGTGGTAAAGGCAATGGCAGACATCTCGCCGTTCGAAGAGGCACTGCTCACATCACCCGAAAGGCCCATCGTGATTGTACAGAAGAGGAAGGAAATAAGAGAGGAACCCCGGTTGGAGCTCGTTTCCCCGGGTTTGGACAACATCGGACTGTACCTGCCTTACTCGGCTATACAGCACCTGCTCTTCTTCCACCTGAGAAATGATGCAATAGTCATGACGTCCGCCAATCCCCCGGGGGAGCCCATCATCACATCCAACGAAAAGGTCTTTGAGCTGGGAGCCGATTTGTACCTCCTGCACAACAGGGAGATAATCAACAGGAAAGACGACTCTGTGATCGTGCCCTGGGTGGGCAGAAGGTTCTTCATCAGAAAATCCCGAGGTTTTGTGCCCCTTTCACTGAATCCGCGTCATAAAAGGTTCGTTGTGGGGGTTGGTGCAGAGGAGAACGTGACAGCTTCCCTGTCCTTGCGAGGCAAGATGTACACAACACAGTATATCGGGGACGTGAGGGATTACAATGTGTACGAATTTGAGAGAGCAGCCACCCTTCACCTTATGGAACTCTTCGGTGTGAAAACGCTGGATGGCATAGGTGCCGATATGCACCCGCTTTACACTTCAAAGCGCTTTGCATACGAGCTCGGTGAGAGGTTCGGAGCGGATATAATAGAAATCCAGCATCACTGGGCACATGCAGTATCATTGATGGTGGACAACGATCTCTCTGAGCCCATCATATGCCTCACCCTGGACGGCGCAGGCTTCGGCTCAGACGGACACATTTGGGGGGGAGAGGTGCTCCTTTCATCGTTCACCGACTTTCGGAGGGTGGCGCACCTTGAGTACCTGCCTCTGATTGGCGGTGATCTTGCTGTTGCCGACCCGAGAAGGCTCGTTTTTGCCATTACCCAGATGATCGGCAAGCCCAGCAGTTATTTCGACGATGAAAAGACATCCGTGCTCAGAATCGCCCAAAAACATGCCCCTTTGAGCTGCAGTTTCGGGAGATTTTTGGATGCCATATCCTGCCATCTTGGGGTATGCTGCAAGAAGACATATGACGGGGAGCCCGCCATCAAGCTGGAAAGATACCTCTTTCGGGGGAAAAGAGGTTATGAGTTCACAACTGAAATCGAAAAAGGGGATGCCAAGGTCATAAGAACACTGCCGCTTTTCAGGCAGCTGTTCGAATACACGGAGGAAAAAACCCCAACCGAGCGGGAAGGATACGACCTTGCGCATTCCATGGTTTCATCAGCCCTGGCAGCCATGGTGGAGGTGGCCGCAGATAAAGCTGAGCAGGAAAATATCGGAACCATCGGTATCACCGGGGGTGTTTCCTACAACCTTCCCATTGTGAATATTGTTAAAGAGGAGGTCGAAAGGAGGGGACTTTCCCTGGCGACCCACAATTCTGTAGCTAACGGCGACGGCGGTATTTCCACGGGTCAGAATGCCATTGCGGGCAGCATTTTAGAATCGTCCTAGAGGGCAAAATTGCCCGCTCTTATATCTTCATAGAGGGAAGATTGCGGCTTTTTCGACGGAAAAGTAATATATCCCAAATGCTATACCGGTTGTGCCAAAGGAGGCTTCGTGATGGGAAAAAGAATTGGCAAGGAAAAGATCGATCGTGAGCCTGGCTATCTGTATTATATCGGCAAGGACGGATTTGTCTGGCGCGCACCCATGAAGACGAACAAGCGCGGCAGGAAAAAGAAGGTCGGCACAGAGAAGGTCAAGAAGAAGAAGGGCTACATGTACTATCTTGACAAGAAAGGCTATGTAGCCGAGGCAAAGATGGCCAGAAAATAGACCTTATCACTCCTTATTTTTTAGAAAAGAAACGGAGTGAGCCTATAATCAGGCAAAGCCATCTAAGGCTCTCGAGCGACCTCTTAAAGAGCAACAAAGAAGCTCGAATTCACTCAGGGGAGGAGCTTCTTTATTTATTATTTTCATCTTTTCTTATAAAACTTATGATATTACATTGAAAATCATTTCTTACAGCACGACCTCATTTCATCAATATCGCAGAACGTGTTAAAAAATGTGTTAAGATGGTTCTCCAAATCCCTTCTTCCCTTCTTGGTGAGGGAATAACGCTTGTTTTGGTCCACCGAGAGCAGGCCCTTGTCCTTCAGATCCTTTAGGACCGGGTATATGGTGCCCGGGCTGGGTCTGTGTCCCTTTCGCTTCTCCAGCTCTAAAGCGATCTCCGCCCCTGTCATGCTCTCTTTGGATACCAGCCACAGAATGAGGAAGGAAAGAAAACCCTTCAATTGGCAGTGGGTCATCGTACATTGTATCGGATAATCGATATTAATAATTTTGGTGAGTAAGAGTATCGGAAAGCCGATATGTTTATATATAAGCTGTCGTATACCCGATATCGGAAAACCGATATACGGAACGGAGGTGAAAAGAAGTGGTATGTCACTGCGGACCTCACGGCAGGCATTTCCTCACATCCGAAGAAAAGATAGAAAAGCTCGAGGAGTACAAGAAATGGCTCGATTCCGAGAGCAAGGGTGTGGAGGAGGCCATTGAAAAAATCAAATCAGAGGCCAGCTGAGTCTGGCCATTGTTTTATCCTCTCAATTCATCAATGACATTGGGAAAAGCCCCACAGAACCTCAGACACTGCTCCTCGGGTATGGAAAAGGACGTTCTCACGAACCTGGGGCCGAACCTTTTGGAAAGATAATTACCACCCCTGAAAAAAACATCATGATCAAAGAGCATCTTCTTCTCCACCTCATCTGGGTCAATTCCAGTTTGGGAGATATCGATGACGAACATGTTTGTATGGGAGGGATACACCGGTAAGAACGCGCCTTCCACTGCATCCACGCAGTTTCTTATGTGTTCCTGGTTCTTTCTCGAAATTGAGACCACTCTCCCCATCCACTGCTCCTTGGTCTCCAGTGCTGCCAGGGCGGCTCGCTGGGCCATGATGTTCACTGAGAGAACATTCGTGTTGAAGGGCCTGAGCTCGTTCATGACCTCTTTGGGAGCAATCAGTGCTCCTATTCGCATGCCCGCAAAACCGCAGTTCTTGGAAAAGGAGTAGGTGATAATGGTTTTCTCAGGGTAGAAATCGGTTGTGAGGGTGTGCTCGTCTGCAAAATCGCGATATGTGATGTCATCGATCATCCATAAATCATTATCCCTTGCTATATCGCAGAAGGCTTTGACCTCGTCCTTTGTATAGGGTGTACCCAGGGGGTTTAGAGGATCAATCAAAAGGAACATTTTTGTTTTTTCATTGATTGCCTCGCTCACCTGTCCTATTGTGAGCTTCCATGGTTCCTGGTACACCGGCAGTTCAAGGGCCTCTGCTCTCGAAAGCCTTATCTGGTGGTGGATGGGCATGAAACTGGGGTCAGAGGCGATGACGTTATTCCCTCTGGAAAGCAGGGCCCGGTTGAGGATGTAAAGTGCCTCAATGCCCCCGGGTGTGATGAGGCAATCGAATTCTTCCGGACTGATTCCAAGGTCTTGATATATTGCTTCTTGAAGGCCGAAGACGCCTGGTGCATACGGATAAAGATTGTACTCGCGGCTCTTCGCACTCTCTATTATGGCCTCTTCGATTTCAGGGGAAGTGGGGATAGTGTTCGTGTTCTGGCTCATCCAGACGATCTCATCCCTGTGCTTGTGGGCGTACTCGAAATTGCTGCGGGGCATGAATGTCACCCTCCGGGTATCGAAGCGTAGGTAATAAAATTTTTTTGGAAGAATTCAGAGTTACTGTAAATAGAAAAGGCGATGACAAAAAGGGTTTTATACCCAAAAAACCTATCCCGCAAATCCATGTGCCTTGCAGTTCCTGGAAAGATTGTCAGCATCGATGACAACAGTGTGGCGGATGTCGATTTTGGAGGGGTGAGCAGGCCTGTAAATGTATCTTTAGTGGACGTGGGCGTGGGTGAGTATGTAATCGTCCACGCAGGCTATGCAATACAGGTTCTGTCGGAAGAGGAGGCCCTAGAATCCTTGAATATGTTCAGGGAGATGCTGGAGGGGCAGGATGCATGAGTACTCCATAATGGTGGACATTGTCCAGGCCGCCCTGAACGCCCTGGAGGGCTATGATGTGGAGAACGTGGATAGCGTTTTTCTGGATGTGGGGGGGCTTACATTTCTTAATTTCGAACAGTTAAGGTTCACATTCAAGGTTCTCAGCGAGAATAATATACTTCAAGGCTCCGAACTTGTAATCCGGGAGATGAAGGCCGAAATTCACTGCCCCTCCTGCGGTTACCAGGGCGGTCTTCCGGATGATGTGGAGGAGATCCATTTCGGTCTTCCCAGGATATTTTGTCCACAATGCAAGGGAAAGGTAAATCTATTGAAGGGAAAGGAGTGCATACTGCGAAACATCAAAATGAACGTGAGGGATGACGGGGGGACCTCTTCAGATGGCTGAAATGGACAAGTTCAGGCTGAGGGACAAGGATCTGGCAGATACAATCTTTCAAAAAATCAAGGAAATGAACCTCGATATCCGCCTGATGCATGTGTGCGGAACACATCAGGATACGCTTGTCCGGTACGGCCTTGAAGGCCATCTGAAGGATGTGGGTGTGGAAATCAGGCAGGGGCCCGGATGCCCCGTATGCGTGACTACACCCAAGGAAATCGAGGAGGCCTTGGTTCTTGCCGGGAAAGGCAAGAAGGTGGTGGTCTTTGGGGATATGCTCAAGGTACCCGGAGCCTCGGGTTCCCTTGCAGATGCCAAAACCAAGGGCGGGGATGTACAGATCGTGTACGGCGTAGACGATGCGGTGAACATTGCCACCCAGACAGAAAAAGATGTCGTGTTCATGGCAGTGGGCTTTGAAACGACGATACCCAGCATTGCAATGGCAATCAAGCGGGTCCACGGGAGCAGGAAGACCGATAATTTCTCCATTATCAGCTGCCACAGGGTGGTTCCCCCGGCTCTGAAGACCCTCATCGAGCTCGGAGAGGTAAAACTACACGGATTGATCGAACCGGGTCACGTCAGCACCATCATCGGTGCAGCACCCTATGAATTCCTTTCCGAGAAATACAATGTCCCGCAGGTAATTGCCGGCTTCGAGCCCATTGACCTGCTCATGGGTATATACATGCTTGGCCGCCAGATCCAGAGGGGCGAGGCCAAGGTGGAGATAGAGTACACACGCAGTGTCAAGTACGAGGGCAACCAAAAGGCAGTGGCAGTGATAGACGAGGTGTTCGAGCCTCACGACGTGAAATGGCGCGGATTTCCAGAGATTCCTGGAAGCGGACTTCAGCTGAAAGATGAATTCGAAGGTTTCGATGCAAGAAAGCTCTTTTCAGACGAACTTTCTGAGGTTGCGGACATGGAATTTTCGGAACCCAAGGGCTGCAAGTGCGGGGATGTTTTAAGAGGGGTGATATATTCGGACGAGTGCCCATTGTTCGGAAAAACCTGCACTCCCGAGAATCCTGTGGGCCCATGCATGGTGAGCGCCGAGGGGAGCTGCAATATCCTGTTGAAGTACGGGAGGAAAAGGTGAGGATGTTTACTATCTTCTATGGTATTTTCAAGCCCCCCGCTGCTTCCGTATGCGCTTTAACGCACCCTTTGCTGCTCTGCGGACGAGCATACTCTCATCATTCAAAAGCTGGGCGAGGGGCCCTTCAGCTCTCGCATCTCCTATCTTTCCGAGGGCTATCGCTGCCATACGTCGCACACCCCAATCATCATCTTCTAAAGTTTGAATGAGTGGCTCCACTGCCCTTTTTTCTTTCAGTTTTACTAGTTCCTCAGCAGCACCAATTCGCAGATAGTGATTCTGATCATCTAAAGCCCGAATATACTCCATGACATCGCCTGTCTCCTTTATTCTTTTTATGCGTGCTTGAGAATCTGATAATTGTTCACTTAAATCACTAAATTCCTTGCCCACCTTTTTCAAATCCGCGCGGGCCTCTTCCAATTGCCTGCGTGATTTCTCCCTATCTTTCTTGATCCTTTCCTCGACTATTTTGGCCTCATCATAGATAAAAATCCTGCCTGGTAGAACCGAAGTCACCAAAGATACATAAGTTTCGAAATCTTTGAAAGCCGAAGGATGGAACTCATGTTTCGCGTTATATGTACTTATCAACATCTTTATTGTGCGTCGTTTGGTTCTCACCATGTCTATCTTAAAAATGTTAGCATACGGGATTTCGAAGTTCTTCTTGTCAACTTTCAATATCTCCTGTAGTGATACAAGTTCAAGCTGCTCTCGCTTTTTCTTCTTCTGATGTGCTGATGCTATGGTCCCTCCAACCGCCCCCAACGCCAGAACCCATCCGACAGTACCACCTAACCTGGCAGCAATCACCCTAAATGAAGTGAAGTACAAATCGTAGTTGACGCCGTATTTGTCTTCCACGGATATGATCTTGAGTACTTTTTCTTCGCTTCCGGATCGATAATAGTGCTGCGGTTGTGGCGGTTGCTGGTATTGTTGGCAGCTATGGCAATACCATTGCTGGTATTGCTCGATAGAACTCAACTGACCTCCGCAATTTGAACAGATGTTGCCAACATTAGATTGTATCTTTGTCTGCTGGTTCGGTAGCTCTCTAGGTGCTGAATCCCGTGTAACTCTCTGTCCACATTTTGGACAGAACTTTGCTCTTTCTTCTATATTATTACCACAGTTCGCACAATATGGCATTCTTTCCCCAGGTTTTTCACAAAGTTATCATACAATATTTAATTTTCGGTTGATAAATAGGGCTCTTAATCAATCATCAGTTCCTGTATTCCCTGTTGAAGAACGTTGTTGAAAAATTTCCACCAAGCAAAAGGAAGAAAATCATTCGGGGACAAGCTATGTGATCCCCGTTTCGTAGCTGTATTCGTTGCTTGAATCTGTGAATCCTATCGCACCAAATTGAGGGAAAAATTCACCTGCCTCCACCAGCTCGATTTCGATGAGTATCTCATACACGTCACCTTGGTCTGTAATTGTTTCTTCAAGCAGCTCATGTGTAAAATTGAGTTTGAGGATGTAATCCACTGCTTCCGGTTCAATCAATCCAACGTAGTGAATCATGAGATTTAAAATACGCTCCCTCATCCATTCACATATCAGCGAAAGACATTAATATTTTTAGGGCTGCCCTCACTCACCATCATCTGTTTGATTCACGGGAACTTCCTTGAATACATCTATTTCGATTCTGTATGTTACGGCCACATTTGAGAAGTTATGTACCTCTGCGGTGTACGTTCCGTATCCGTGGCGATCGAAGTCCTTTGAATCCAGTTTCACTGCCTCGTCCGCTGTTGCCCCTGCACTGCTTCCCACCTGGCTGCCGTCGGGGGCGTATACGTATAGGTCTATATCAGGTCTCATGTTGTTGCCCGCGTTCTCGGTTATTATAGTGGCAGAAGAGGCGTTGTCCTCCACAGGAAAGTCGTATGTCAGTGTTGTGGCCCCTCCACCGATGACACCAAAGCCCGGGACCATGATGGTGTCGGTTGCCTCGAAGTGGTAGATGTTCACCTCTTCGGTTTCATTGATAATCCCCTCCTCCATCACTTCCTCATTTTCGATTCCAGCAGAATACATCTTCGAAAGATCGCTTTCCCCCAGTGCATGCGCAAGACCCATTATAATACCGCACGTCACAACAATGAATACAACCAAGAAGACAGCTGTTGTCTTCAGGGGTCTTTGCATGAAATCATGCTCGTGCAAAAACTTCTGGAAATTTGCTAGCTTTCCACCTAGGGCAGGCTCCCCCCTTCTGTGGGGCTGCCAGTAAAACTTGTGTATGAGGAAGAAGATGATGATCATGGCGCAATCTGCAATGAATGTGGTGGCAAGTTCAACTGCCACGACCGACCCCACAGACATTCCCCCAGCTTCAGTACTCTGGAAGTAATACACAGATAACTGCCAGTTGCCCATGCCGTGCATGACAATACAGGCAAAGATGTTCCGGGACCAGGCGTAGAGCGCCCCGAAGACCACCCCAGCCGATATCCATCCGAACAGGGCCACCCCGAATATGTGGGGTGGAAACTGATACACGAAAAGGGCGATGGGAATATGGCTGCACCCGAATAGAACGGAAGAAAACAATATCGCATGCCAATTGGGCAATACCCGGGCTGATTGATCATAGGCGAAACTGCGGAACTCCAGCTCCTCTACAGGGCCAACCACAAAGAATTGGACGAACGTCATCACCGAGAAGAGCAGCACATTGGAGGAGGCCATAAGGTTGAAGAAGTTGAAGGTACCTGAAACCGTTCCCCCTGATGCACCAGACAGGGCGTCGTAGCTGAATTCCTGTAAAAGGCGCCAGATAATTGCTGCGCAGAAGCCCACGATGACACTGCTCATGATAAGCTTCTTGGTGAAGACAAAGGGCAGGCCTTTCTCCTTTCTGAAGAAACGCCAGAAGATAAGAATGGGAATCAGATGTATTGTGGGTGCGGCCACGATATGGGCCAGGTAGAATGTGAGCGTGCCGAAGCTCTCGAAATATGGGGCCGAGAAGTATCGGTACACTGCCCAGATACAGATTTCTATGACCATTACAAGCAGTATCAAGAGGACGTACTCCCATTTCCCGGGGAGTGGCTGCTCCCCTTTTGGTGGAACACCGTACCACTTGTTATCCTCCTCTATTGGTTGGACAATCGCAACATCTTCAGGTGGCTCCGTGATTGGCTCGAAAGCTGGTTCGGCCGGCGGGACTGCAGGGCGGAAAACTGTGACTTCATAGTGTTCCCCCTCATCTTGAGGCTGATGCTCTTTTTCGCCATTCATCTCCAAATCCACCATTGATAATATTTCAGCATATCCTGGGTACGGGGTCACCTATGGGCATGTCAACAATGCGTTTACCCCCTACTTTCGTCCTAAGGACCACCATGGGATCGCCTTTTTTAACCTCACCTAT
>CP070726.1:537148-542471 GCA_020350865.1 Thermoplasmata archaeon | reverse complement strand
GTCATATTTTATTACACAGGCCTTTTACCGATGGAAAACCAATCCATTTCACTCTTTCCCGGCTGGAACCTGGTCGGCTTCCCATCCCTTTCAAATAAGAACAGGACGGCAGCCCTTAACAACCTCACTTTTAGCGTGGAGGTGGACTCCGTCTGGACCCATGACCCCGCAACAAAGAAATGGGAGGAGATCGGGCCCTTGGATCAATTCGAGTTGTGCAGGGGATACTGGGTTCATGCCACGCAGGAGTGTGTGTGGGAGGTGCCGCTGTAATTACATATTTTCCAACTGCCAAATCAATCCACAAAAACTATATACTTTCTTTAGGATATGATTTGTGGGCTGCAGAACCATGAATAACATGCTGATACGTTTTTTACATGGTTAGGGTGATGATATGATGGGTAAGAACATGGCTAGCAAGGTACAAGCCACCTGCTTTGTATTTTTATTAATAATGGGAGTGTTTTCCGGCGTTATTTCGAATCCTGAATTCAATGGGGTTCAATATCTAAATGAGGGAGAAACCTCCGATGGAAATTCTCTACAATTTGAACAAAGAAGCACAAGGGCCGGGGTTGAGAGCTGGGACTGGCCCATGTTCCACCACAATGTTCACATGACAGGGGCCCAGGATCCGAGTGTTACCGTACCGGGAAACACAACTGCATATACCTTTGATTCGGGAGGGGATATCGAAGCCACACCTGCGGTTGTGGGTGACTGGGTGTTCTTTGGAAACGGTTTTGGACCTGGGGATGATTACACCTTCTATGGATTGAATGAGAGTGATAATTGGTTTTGGAAGTACAACAGCGGTAACTTTTGGCCATGGAGAGGCTCCCCCGCTGTTGCTGAGGTGCCGGGATATGGCCTTATGGTATTTGCGAGTCAGAGTTCTGGTGGTAATAATATGTTCTATGGTTTCGATGCTGACCCTGACGACAATAACGATGGTGTTATTGATGCATTTGATAATGATGAAGGCCAGGATGATCCCCCCGCAGCTGAATATGATATCATCTGGGAAGTTACTCTTTCGTATGGCTCCTACAGACATTCCCCTCTCATCGCAGATGTCCCAGCACTGGGGGGCTATGTAATCTACCTGGGCACGAACGATGGAACCGCTTTCTGCCTAAATGCTGCAGACGGCTCAACGATATGGACATGGGTGGATCCCACAGGTGATGGATTTTCATTAAATCATCCCACCTTGGGCTATGATGTAAATGATAATCCAATGATATTCTTGATTAACGATGGTACGGGTGTACAGAATACCATATATGCCCTCGATGCGGTGGGAACTTTGGGTTCTACAAGTATAGCATGGCAAAGCAGCCTCCATGGAGGTCAGGTAATGGGCGGTCCTGCATTGGAAGTCGGGGGCCTGGGTGCAGATGACGATAGGATTTTTTTCATTACTAGAAGCAATCCAACAATCCTCTACTGTTATGATGCAACACCTGACGACAACGGGGATAACATTATTGATGTGTTAGATAATGATGAAGGTTTAATTGATTTGCCAGCTGCAACTTATGACCTCATTTGGAGCTTCCAACTGGGAGGAGCTACGAATATCTACGCTGCCTCCACCCCTGCCCTTCATAACGATAAAGTATACATAGGTATAGCATCCTCTGATGTTGCTAATAATAAACTTTTTGCACTTGAACAGAATGGAAGTGTTGATCACACACATGTCATATGGACACATGATGCACAGGGGGACATATACTGGAATTCACCCGCAGTAGCAGATGGAAAAGTCGTCATCACCACTCGAGGCAACTGGGGCAATCCTAGTTTAGCAGTTGTTGATGAAGTCACAGGTATCGAAATTTGGAACAACACCGCCGTCTTTTCTGCCCAGATAGAAACATCTTGTTCGGTTGCCAAAGGCAATATCTATGTCGGCGGTGATGACGAACTTCTACACGTATTTGGAGCAGGTGACCTTAACAATCCGCCGGAAGCTCCTGTTCTCTACAGTCCAGAGGATAGATCGATTAGAACTACCTCTGGTCTTGTGCTGGACTGGTCGGAATCCACTGATCCCGAGGGTGACCATGTAAGCTATACAGTTGAAATAAATGATACTAATGATTTCGGTGATCCCTTATACAAATACACAAACGTGGAAGCCTCGCATCTTGAGGTTGCACTTTCCGATGACACATGGTGGTGGAAGGTGAGGGCAGTGGACGAGTTTGAAGCAAGAAGTGACTGGTCCGAGGTTTGGAATTTCACAATTGACACCATCAATGACCTTCCCATGGTTACAGTTACCTCCCCTAACGGAGACGAGGTCTGGAACGGTGTGCACATGATCAACTGGACCGCCTCGGATCCTGAGCATGAAAATATGACGTTCAACATATGGCTCTCCACCGATAGCGGCATAGCCTACAATATTCCCCTGGCCCAGGGTTTGGGAACCCATGTGAGGGACTGGGCCTTTGATACAATGCCATGGCCCGACGGGACAACCTACAGGGTGAAGGTGGAGGCAATCGATGCAAGGGAACTGGGCGCGTTCGACACCTCGGACGACGATTTCATAATCGATCACTCTGTGCCGATATATGACGATTGGCCCCAGGATAAACATTACGCCAACAAGACATCCTATTCCCCCATCGACGCCCCCGATACCAACAGCGTGGCCTGGATATCTGCCCCGGGATACCCCCGTGAAGTGCGTAGCTCCCCGGCGGTATTTGACGGACATGTCTTCTACGGAGACCAACGCAACTACTGGTACAGTCTAAATGAGACGAACGGTCAACTGGAATGGAGATACTGGTTGTATGATTCCACTGATTTCGCGGATGACTCCATGTCAGTGGCCTGGATACCCGCATTAAATACGTATGGTGTTTTCGGGGTGTCGGACGAGCACGATCAATATTCATTTCTTCTCTTTGATATCGAGGGTCTTTCGGACGGTGATGACGGGGTGGCGGAGGCTGCCATACCGCATAATGCCCAGGGAACGTGGAATGCCGATGTGCTCTGGGCCTTTTACTGTGACGGGCCGCTCTCCACGTCCAACCCCACTGTTGAAGGGGAAACCGTGTATATCTGGCTGTACAGCGATTCATCGGATGAGGAAACCCTCTACGCCTTTGATGTCAACGGATTGTTTGACGGTGACAACGAGACAATGGGGCTGAACGATACAGATATAGTAGGAATGGCGGACAGGATATGGGAGTACGAGGTTGGCGAGTGGGCGGCGGCCCCGACATATGCCGAGGGAAAGCTAGTGCTACCGCTGGCCACCTCCTTGGGCCTGAATGTGTTGGGTTTTGATGCGGATCCGACCGATATGGTTGATGAGGGGTTCGATGATCCCGATGGAGTGCCCTACGATCTGCTGTGGTCAACAGCAGTGGACGGAAGCGTAAGGACCGCACCGGCCTATCACAACGATACAATATGGTTAACAACCGACGGTGCACCGAATATCTACAGCATAAATGCCACGACAGGCATCATCAACTGGGAAGCCACAGACACCAGCGGACAGGGGAACTTCAATGCGGCCCCTGCATACTGGAACGACAGAATATACGTTGTCCCGTACAACGAGAACATCTCCTGCTACGATGCCACCCCGGACGATAACGGAAACGGGATCGGAGGAACCATGCCCGGCAGCGGGGATTTCGACGAAGGTTATTCCGATCCTCCTTTAGTCCCTTATGATTTGATCTGGAACATTGACCCTCCGGGCGAGCAGCGTGGAACCCCTGCTGTAGCCGATGGCAAGGTTTTTGTGCCCGGATTGGGTCTTTGGAACTGGGGATATTTATACGCATTGGACGCGGTGGGCAACGGTGACGGCACCACAGACATATTTTGGTATTATTATCACGACACAACCGGTTATTATGCTGGTCCTTCGGTGGCCAACGGATATGTGTATCAATCAACGCAGGAAGGAGAGATATTCAAGTTCGGCCCCCCCACCAATGCCGATCTCGCCGTATTCCACGGGGACATCAAGTTTGATCCGGAAACACCGGGCAACAACAACACATGGGCGGACATAACTGTGAGGGTCTCGAATCTGGCATCGGTAAATGCCACTGGCGTCCTGTTACGGATTACAATCGATGAAAACGACAACGGACAGTACGACCCCGGCGAAACAATTGTCCACAATGCCACGATTTCGAATGTCAACGGCTATGAAGAGGTCCTTGTTACAGTCCCCTGGTTTGCCTCCCCTGCGGATTATTTCAACTTCATCGTGGAGGTGGACCCGCTCAACGACATCAACGAAAGAAACGAGAAGAACAACCTGGCCTGGAACTTCTATGCAGTGGACGTCTTCGCCGCCCTTGATTATATCATTATCAACGACACGGCAGGCTCGGGGGGTGACTGGGTGAGTGATAGGGAATATTTACCCGGGGAAAATGAAACCTTCTATGCCCACGGCTTCAATAACACCGAAGGGTACATCGGGGATGTGAATGTACTCTGGAGCTGCAACGACACTGGTGTGGGAACCATGGATGCAGGACCCAGCACTTTTACATCCTTCACTGCTGTGGCACCGGGGTATTGCATGGTCAATGCCACCTATGTAAACGATCCTATGATCATGAACGAGACAGGCATCCTGCATGTGCTTGACTGGGAAATCGATTACATCGCCATTGTGGACACACAGGGTACAGGGGCAAACGAGATTACCAACCAGACCGTATCTGTGGGCTTTTCCATTGAAGGTTGGGCTGCCGCCTTCAATGACACAGGCGGGTACGTCAGCGATATCTCGGTGACTTGGTCTGTTGAAAACGTCACCTCCACAGCCACCACCTATCCCTTGACTGGTATGAATTCCACATTTGATGCCAACCTCACTCCCGGCACTGCCATATGGATTGCGGACGATGGTCAGGGCCACAATGACACAGTGGAGTTCACAATCACTGAATATACGGTGGATTGGATCCTCATTGTGGATACGGCTGATGCAGGCTTTTCAGAAATCCAGGATCAATTCGTGGATGTGGGGGTCTCCATTGAGGGATGGGCTGCGGCTTACAACGTGAGCGGAGGCTACATCGGGGATATATCGGTAGTATGGTCAGTGGATAACCTGGGCTCCTCTGCCTCCACAAATCCGAATTCCGGTGTAAATTCCACCTTCTATTCTGGGTCTGACGAAGGTTATGCCACTTGGACTGCCGAGGACGGCCAGGGCCACTCGGATGTGGTGAACTTCACCGTCAATCCTCCCATCCTGGATTATATTATGATAGTAGACAGCGGGGGGACGGGAGAAAACGAGATACCCGAT
>CP070726.1:530392-537048 GCA_020350865.1 Thermoplasmata archaeon | reverse complement strand
GATAATGTCACAAATATCTGATTGTCCTCCGAGCTTCCGGTATTTACGATTCCCCCAACCTTCACCGTCTTTTGGGTTACATTTACTGTATCGTTGTAGCATATGGTCAGGTCATCCCCAATACCTACACCAAGAACCTTTGATACGGTGATGCCTATTATGGCGCTCTCGGCGTCGCTTCTGTTGTCGATCCAATTCCCGGTCAAATCCCACCAGGGGCTTATGCGTTTTATCTGGTCGAACCAGACCCCTGAAAGAACAGTCTTCTGGTTTTCGACAGTTACCACCGAGTAAAGGTACGGTGCGTACCCCAGGATGTTCTTGGACCAGTTTATCTCCTTGATTTTGGGAAGGTCCGATTCCTCGAGATAGCGCTGCTCGGTCACGGAGCCGTAGTCCACATCACCTATCGAAACCGATATGCTCTCGGATTTGGGGACCAGCAGAATATTGGCACCGTACTGTCTGAACTCCAATCCCACCTGTTCTTTGATATTCATGGATGTTGTTATCAGGGCGCCAGTTATGGAGGCACCCATCATCACTGCGACGATGGCAATGGCAATTCTCCCCTTTCTGCGGGAGATGGATTTTCCAAGTATGCGAAGCAGCATGTTTACACCTACTGTAAAGCAGGTAATATATACTAGCCTTATATTAAGATATTTCAAAAAATATATATAGGTGGAGCAACCGTTTACACTTGACGTAAAGATTATCGATTCGAACTCACAGGGAGACGCAGAGATGGTCAAATTCTCGCGCATCAACATCGAAAACGAAGGGCTCACAAAATTCTTCAGCCCCAACGAGGTGAGAATCCTTCAGCTGCTGTGGGAAAAGGGCAGCATGACCTCCGGCGACATCAGGGAATGCACCGAAGGACTGTCCCTGGCATGCATCGCCGGCACACTGGATAGGCTGGTGAAATCCGGGGTTGTCAAAAGGGAGCTTTTGGATACCGAGACCAAGGTAAAATACCTCTACAAACCGGCCCAAACGAGGGAGGAGATAGGCTCCCAGATCTCAGAGAGAATAATCGAGAGCCTCATCGATACTTTCGGGGATACGGTAACAGATACATTGGGGAAATACAAAAAGGAGTGAGGGAGTGCTCGAAGCCATCAATTGCTACTTCAACTGCATCATGCAGTCAAATACAAGATTCATTCTATTCCTCATACTCGTGATAACACTGCTGCTCGGTACACTCTTTATGATAACGAAGAGACCCAGGCATATGTTCTTTTCCCAGATTGCGTCGAGTGTGGCCATTATCGAGGGATTCAGACAGATGACCTGCCCCATGGTAGGGCTGGTATGGACCTATTTCGGCATTATTTTCGGGGTATTTGTCATTCTGGGGGTTGTACAGGCTGTCTTCGACAAGTACGTGCGTGATCTGGAGATCGGAGATACACATCTCATGAGGGGGATGAGCAGGGAGTTTTCGACCGAGATATTCCTGCTAGACACCCAGAAGATAAAGGCCTTCGCCCACCGGCGGCGCATCTACCTTTCCGTGGGGCTCATGGAGCTTTTGGAGCCCGATGAGATAAGGGCTGTGGCGGCACATGAGCTGTATCATGCAAAACACACTCCAAACAGGTTCATGGCAAATGTTCTGGCGGTCTCGTCGCTGTGGTTCAAAAGCTATCGGGATGATGCCAAAGCCGATATGTTTGCGGCGGAGATGGTGGGCAGGGGGCCTTTGATTGGAGGCCTGCAAAAGCTGGGAGTGAAGGGTATCGAGAGGCGAATGGCAAGACTTGGAGCTTGAAACCCGACTTTAATATTTTCGTCCGAGATTCATGCTCAAGCCTGGAAAAATATTAATTCTGGAGGGATATTCCCTGATTCGAGGGTCAGGAGACGTCAGCGTTTGCATCTCCTACCCTGAATGCAGATCATCCGGGAAAAGAGGATCATCTCAGGATCCCTGGAAATGCGGATTCGGTCGGTGGTTCGACCATGAAGAAGATTAAATATCACCCGCGTGTGGGGCACTCAAAGACAAAGGAGCTGTATGTCAAGAATACAACCGCCCTGCGGCTATTGGAGATTGACGGGCCACAGAAGGGAGTAAGGGATCTAGTCCAGGGGGGGATCGTCAGGGAATTCATAGAGCAGTATCTGCCGAAAGGCTGTGAAGTGGGAAGGGGTTTTGTGTATGATCTCAGGATGAAAAAACACAGCCCGGAAATCGATGCCATCGTCTACAAAGGGCCTCCGCTGATACGGTACGGTGACTTTGTCATAACCGATAAAGGCCAGACCCTGCTGATGGTGGAGGTAAAACATATGGCAAGGAAAGGCGATATCTTCGGCAAATCCCTCAAGGACAGGAAGGGCAAGACCCTGAAAGGAAAGGATGGAGCGCCCCTCCGGGATTCAAAAACCGATTTTCAGGTCCTCTACAGGGAGCGGCGGAATTTTGGTTATCAATACGTCCTTTTTGTGTTCGCCATGGAGATATCACAGAAGATTCCTGATGAGGATATCAAAAAAGGTTTTTACAAGATGTCCGATATCTGGGTTGTGGTATGGCGGAAGAAGGGCAAGAAGAAATCCTTTGATTACGAGAACTCTGTCTCAAAATTCATTGAAACATTGAGGAATTGCGGGAAATGGTCCAGAAAAGAGGAGATACTAACATAAAAGCTGTTTTAGTATCAATTTTTATCATTTATTTACATCACATCATCCAGAAGGGAAAAAAGATCGGTTCATATTGGGTAACAAAAGATTTAATAGTTGGTATCCAATAGTATTATCGATATGAAGGGAAAATTTGGGACAATGACGGTCGTTTGTCTGCTGCTGGCAATGCTTGTAATAGTGCTAACGCCCACTCCTGCAGAGGGGTCCCCCCAGGGATGGACGGAGGATACGAGACTGACATGGGTCGATAACGTCACCTCAAGCAAGCCCAGGATAGCCGTGGATTCCCAAAACAACCTGCACCTCGTGTTCAACGATGTCAGGAACGGTCCCCCGGAACTGTACTACATGAAATTCGACAGGGATGGTAATATTCTGGTGAACGAAACCGCAATTACCGAACTCGACTCCGCCAGCTCGCATCTGGAGGACGCGGTCTGCGATTCCCAGGACAATATCCACATCGTGTTCAGCGATACCAGGGATTCCCTGCCCATCCCGAACATGGAGCTCTACTACGAGAAGCTGGATAACAACGGTACCACGCTCGTTGACGAACTGAGATTGACACATGCCCCCTATTATTCCCATTATGCCTCCATGGCGGTGGATTCCTGGGACAACATACACATCGCCTACTGCGAGGAGGTGGACATCGGCTCGCTTCAGGAGGAGATATTCTACATGAAGCTGGACAGCGACGGTGGAACGATTATAAATGATACGGCCCTCACGCCATTTGACGAGAGGGAATCTCTGTTTCCGGACATTGCAGTGGATTCCCAGGGGAACGTCCACATCGTATGGCTTGATGACAGAAACGAGACCGGGACCGTCCAGTGCCAGGACCTCTACTACACCAAGCTGGACAATGCCGCCAACACACTGGTGGATGATACCCTGATCTTCAAAAACGGGGACCACTTCCAGCCGAGCATAGCTGTGGACGCCGACGACATGATTCGGATGACCTTCAGCAACAGGTGGTTCTCGTTAACAAATGAAAAAAAGCACCTCTACTACATGAAACGGGACAACAACGGCGGTCTATTGGGGGATGTGATCCAATTGAATGACAACGAGGCCAATGCATCCCATGCCGTGATGGATATGGACAGATGGGGCAACATGCACATCGTATGGGAGGACGAGAGGCACGAGAACACGGAGGTGTTCTACACCAAGCTGGATGATGATGGGAGCACCCTGATTGACGATCTGAGGCTCACCGAAAATCCCTCCCAATCCGTAACACCGGTTGTGGCCATGGATGAGAACAACAGTGTGAACGTGGTCTGGGCAGACGACAGGGATTACCAGGACCAGAAGTGGGAGATCTACCGGAAGTTCTGCCTTGAAAGCAGCCAGAACTTCCCTCCCAGCGTGGAAATCATCTCGCCTGCAATAGGAGAGACGGCCTCCGGGAGCTTTCTCATCCAGGGGAGTGCCGACGATTCGGATCAGGCTGTACAGTTCGTGCAGATCAAGATCGATTCCGGCGGATGGATAACTGTCCATGGCACAACCTCCTGGTCCGTTCTGTGGAATACCGAGGATGAGACCAACGGAGTGCACACCATACGGGCAAGGAGCTTCGACGGCATAAACTACTCCCAAGAGGACTTGAGGGACGTCCCAGTGTACAACGAACCCCCCAACATCCTGCCCGTTCTGACCATCAACTCGCCCTCGGAGGGCGATGACATCTGCGGGATCTTAGAGGTGAAGGGTACTGCCTCAGATTCTGACGGCAGTGTTCTAAAGGTGGAGGTCAGAATTGGAAATGGTGGTTGGACTGCGGCCACGGGTACAACATCATGGTCCTATCCCTGGGATTCGGCCTTGGAGGAGGACGGTAATTATACAATATATGTCAGGGCACAGGATGATGACGAGGAATACTCCGAAGTCCGATCCGTTTCAGTGACCGTTTTCAACTGGGTGAACACACCGCCTGAGGTGGCCATCACATTCCCCACCGGCGGAACGGTATCGGGCACGGTGGAGATACGGGGGAGCGCATCAGACATCGACGGCCAGGGCAATATCACCTCCGTTCAGGTCAGAATCGATGGCTCCTGGGAGGATGCCCAGGGCAATGCGGATTGGACGTACAGCTGGGATACGACGGCAGTGGATGACGGTGACCATGTCATAACCGCCAGGGCCTCGGACGAATACGATCACTCGGCCTTAGCCACGGTTTCGGTGTATGTGGACAATCCCCATGAGCCAACACTCACTGTAACCTCTGAGCTCCCGGACAAGGCCTCCGAAACCATTACGATTGAGGGGACGGCTGCAGATGACGACGGAGAGATAACGAAAATAGAGATCCAGATCGATGACGGGGAATGGGAGGAGGTGGGAAACGCAACACCCTGGAGCTACGATTTGGACACGACCGATCTTTCGAACGGGAACCACACCATCAGGATTAGGGTTACAGACAACGAAGGCGAACATTATGTGGAGACCTTCATTATAGATGTGGACAATGGATGGGCGATTCCGTGGGAAATGCTGCTTCTCTTTGGTGTTATAATCCTGATTGCCTTCATCGCGGTAGTTACCCTCCTATCAAGAAAAAAATCAGAACCCGAGGCCATTTTTGAGGGGGATCTCCCGGAATTCACACCATTGCCATCCGGTATGCGCACCCTGAGATGCCCGGGATGCAACAACTCATTCCAGGCCGACATTTCGAGCCCCGGAATTCAATGCCCCCACTGCGGGCTGAGCGGAAAGATATGATCTTTCTATCGATCAGCATGTTTCAAATCTTTTTTATATCTCAGCGGCTATGAAAACTAAAATCCAGAAGAACACAACTTTCTCTCCCATTCCAATGTAATTCCTCGAAAGTTTTAATATACATCACCCACATGGATACCAATAGGGCTTATGATGGGCCGGCCTCAGTTGAGGGATTTACATGCGCCAAGATTCTGATGCCATGGATATTTTTGTGAAGAGCGTGTCGTATCGAGTGTTTATTGGACTGCTCGTGTTTTTGGGAATCGTTGTTGTGCTGCTGGTTGTATCTAGCCACGCACGGGGAGGGGATTACGGTGTTACGGTCCTGTATAACACCCCTGCAAACGGCATAGCCGATGTCACGCCGGGAGTCGATTACACATACAAGGTGGACATCGTGAATACAGGTGACCTCAATCCAGGGGAGGACATCAACCTCGCGGTGGAGCTTGACGCGGAGAGCCTTGCTGCCGGGTGGACGGTGACCCCCTCTGGTACGATCATCGTTCCCGGGGTGCAAATGGGTGTGGGTAACAATGTCTCGGAACCGGTGACGGTTAGAGCGCCGAGCGGTGCTGAGTTCGAGGAATCCGCGGTTGTGAACGTCACTGCCGTGGTCATCGGCCATGAGGGGGAGGTGGGCTGCCAGGATTCACTACAGCTGCGGGCCAACGTGGTTCAGGCTTTCGGGGTTCTTGTGACCACCACGCAGGATACAAAGGCAGCCGACCCCGGTGAAATGGTGTCCTTCGAAATCAAGATCACGAACGAGGGCAACGGCAACGATACCTTCGTCCTATCAGCAACCGGCGACGAACTGGGGGCGTGGAGCGTACCCGATGTCACTTTGGGCTCCGGTGAGTTCACATTCATCTATTACAACCTCACAGTGGATGCCGCTCACGATGCAGGCGATATCCTGGTGACACTGACCGTTACTTCCGAAGGCGATGTGACGGGTCTAACCTATGACACGCTGGGAATAACGATACAGGTCAATCCGGTCTACGAAGTGGAGATAGACGGCACGCCGTCATCGGCATCCATAAAACCCGGGGAATTCTATAATTTCACCATAATTGCCAGAAACAAGGGCACGGGAGATGACACATTCGAATTTTACATTGAGGGAACAAAGAAAGATTGGGCCAAGATTTACAACGGCTCTACTGAGCAGTACCAGGTCTTCGTTCCCGCGGGGCACACGGCCACCATGACCCTGAAAATATCCGTTCCCT
>CP070726.1:524214-530292 GCA_020350865.1 Thermoplasmata archaeon | reverse complement strand
TGTATCAGGTTGGTCAACCCGATATACCAAAGGGGTGACACATGTCTATGGTTTGCACAGTATCGAAAAGCATGGTACTCATAATTCCCAGAAAAATGGAATGATAAGGAGAGTTCTTGGGATTTTTAATACTGAGGAACGTGCGTTCTGCCTGATTTTCCGTGGGTTGATGATGTACATGAGAATTCATTGGAAATGTTGGGTTACAAAACGCAACTCACTGCGACAAAATACCACGTTACCTTTATAGACAAACAACTGCATTCCCATCTCCCGTGAGGCAAAGGCATGAAATATGTTGTAGTCACGGGCGGTGTTTTGTCTGGATTGGGTAAGGGCATAACAGTATCTTCTATCGGGAAATTGCTGGAGAGCCGCGGTCTTTCGGTCACCGCCATAAAGATCGATCCGTACCTCAACTGCGATGCGGGGACAATGAACCCGTACCAGCACGGGGAGGTCTTCGTGCTCGATGACGGGGCCGAGGTGGACCTGGATTTGGGCAACTACGAACGCTTCTTGGATGTAAATCTTACAAAGGACCACAACATCACGACCGGCAAGGTGTACAGGGCCGTAATCGAGAAAGAGAGGAGGGGCGATTATCTCGGCCAGACCGTCCAGATAATCCCCCACATCACGGACGAGATTAGAAAGATGATCAAGGAAGCCGCTAAAGATTCCGGGGTGGACGTGACCCTGGTCGAGCTGGGAGGGACGGTGGGGGACATCGAATCCATGCCGTTTTTGGAGGCGGTCCGCCAGCTGCATATCGAGCTGGGACACAAGAACTGCATCTTCGTGCACATCACCCTTGTGCCCGTAATGAGCGTGGTTGGGGAGCAGAAGACAAAACCCACCCAGCATTCCGTCAAGGAGCTGAGGGCCATCGGCATCCAGCCTGACGCCATCGTGTGCAGGGCCAAAAAGCCCCTCTCAAAGTCCATAAAGGAGAAGATTTCCTTGTTCTGCGATGTCCCGACAAACGCCGTGATCAGTGCCCCGGATGCAAAGAACATCTACGAGGTGCCCATCATACTGGAAAAACAGGGCCTCACAGATTTTCTCATGACCAGATTGAGCCTGACAACCGCAGGGGAGGATCTCGAAGCATGGAAGGCCTTTTTAGATAGACTCGAACATCCGCAAAGGGAGGTTGAGGTGGCCATAGTTGGCAAGTACACCCATCTCAAGGACTCATACATCAGCCATGTGGAGGCGCTCTGTCATACCAGCGCGCTCACAAATACCAGGGTCAATATCAGGTGGGTGGAGGCTGACGACAACATTCCCAACGAAACACCGTCAAAACTAGAAGGTGTGGACGGCATCGTGGTGCCGGGTGGATTTGGAAGACGCGGTGCGGAGGGCAAGATGGAGGCGGCGCGGTTCGCCAGGGAGAACAAGATACCGTTCTTGGGCATATGCCTGGGTTTTCAGCTGGCCGTGTGCGAGTTCTCAAGGAATGTGCTGGGCCTTTCGGGGGCCAACAGCACGGAGTTCGATCCCGACACACCCCATCCCGTGGTGGACATCCTGCCCGAGCAGAAGAAGGTGAAGGATCTGGGAGGGACAATGCGCCTTGGGGGGCAGCCTGTGATAATCAAAGAAGACACCAAAGCCCAATCCCTGTACGGGAGCACTGAGATATCGGAGCGCCACCGCCATCGATACGAGATAAACCCGGAATACATCGAGCAGATCGAGGAGTTCGGTATGAAGTTCACGGGCAAATCCCCCGACGGCAGGAGAATGGAGATATTCGAGCTTCAGGATCACCCATATTATACGGCCTCCCAGTTTCATCCGGAGCTAAAATCGAGGCCCATGAGGCCCGCACCGCTATATGTGGGACTGGTCTCGGCAATAGTGAACAAATGAGGTTTTTCCTGTATGAAATAAAAAGGCTTGTTACCCTTATTGGCAAAGGGAAAGATTATATATACAATATTAATAATAATGACATGGAACATACGTACAGGGAGGTATGTTAAAAAATATTCTAGGCAAAGGAGGTATATTGAACCCATAGTCAGCAAAATGTTTAATATACTTTAATTCTGAAAATACATACCTTACGATTTGCAGCGGTGAAAAAGTGGAGAGAACCAACAGACATCGGCTCAGGAGGGTATTTATATCGCTTGGGGTGCTCACATTCGTTATCATTGGTATGCTAGGCTTTGTTAACGAGGACCCACAAAACTCACCTCTTGGGGGAGGGTTAGAACTATATGATTATCCAGAAACCTCAATAGACGAGAGGCTCTACTACGAGGGGTATACCACATTTCCGCCCAATCCCGAACCCTTCATATTAACCCAGCCTGACGGCACGGAATTTACCGCTCGGAAGGTGGGTGAAACGGTCGGAGGCCATGTTGAAACTTTGGATGGCTATTCCATTGTGAAGGATGATTATAACTGGTGGACCTACGCAGTAAAAAATGAAATTGGCAAATTGGAGCCGACAAACCACAGGGTGGGGACAATCGATCCAGATACAATTCCCGGCCTTGAAAAGCACCTTGCAAATGACCATCCTCCCGCACAAAAATACGATTTTGGTAATATATACAGAACTTCCAGAGCCCCTCCTCTTAACACAACATGGAAAGGTATCGCAATTATGCTACAATTTAACGATAAAAACTTTTCCGCCTCAAATAACAAGACGCATTTCAGCAATATGCTTAATGGAACCTCAGGCGCCACAATGCGTACCTATTTCAGGGAGGTATCTTACGGGGTATTCGACATAGAAATTGATGTGGTGGGGCCATTCAATAGCACCAAGGATATGTCGTTTTACGGAGCGGATGGTACAGGAATAGACAACCTTAACGGGAACGTTTTTGAAATGGCAAGAGAGGCGGTACAACTGGCAGACGTCGGAACGGATGGTTTTGATGAGGATCACGCCTCTGATGGCCCAGACGAAGAGGTTGATTTCTCAGAGTACGATGTAGACGGGGATTCAGTTATCGATGCCCTGTTCATAATCCATGCAGGGGAGGGCCAGGAGACCAGCGACGATACCGACGATATCTGGTCCCATAAAAGTAGCATCATACCGGCAGAAAAGGTTGAAGAGGGGGAATCCGAGGAATTTTGGGCCATGCCATACTCAACTGAACCAGAGTTCGGTAAGATAGGCGTGTTCGCCCATGAGTTCGGACATGTACTTGGTTTGCCCGACCTGTACGATACTGATTACAGCTCCACAGGGATAGGCCGATGGGGTGTTATGGGTTCGGGCTCCTACAACGGCGGCGGCATGTCTCCTGCGCACTTCTCTGCATGGTCAAAAATAACCTTGGGATGGGTTGAACCAATAATTGTGACCTCGGATGTTTCCCTAACACAAATTGTGATTCCTCCGGTAGAAAATAATACGGTGATATACAAGATGTGGGCCCACGACCCCTCCGAAAACACGGACGAGTATTTCCTGATAGAAAACAGGCAGAAAATCGGGTTTGACAGTGCCCTACCCGGGGACGGCATACTGATATGGCATATAGATGAGGCCAAAAACAACAACAGGAACGAGAGCCATTATCTTGTGGATCTGGAGGAGGCGGACGGCGCCCAGGAGTTGGAAACCCAAAACGGTCCAAGCCAGGCCACCGATCCCTGGAAGAACACGGTCACGGGTTTCAGAAATAACACAAATCCGAACAGCAGCAGTTACAACGGCTCTGCAACTTTTGTCTGGGTCTGGAACATAAGCGACATTGCCGCTGATAAAAATATGTCAATAGGATACAATGAAATCTATTCGGGTCCTACTGGCATCTTCCTCTCGGATCCGATAAGCAACATGACAATAAACCCGGTGTACGACTTCACCATAAACGACACAGGTTTTCCGGACGAGGATGTGGGGAATGACACCGGGGGGAACAACGGCTCCTACGTGCTGGAATGGAGGCACACGAACACGTCTGAACCGTGGAACACCACACCCTCCCAGACACCGATTTCCTGGGTGGGAGGAGGCAGCGGCATCATCAACTGCACGGCTCTCATCGAGGGCATTTACGACTTTCGTGTGAAGATACTGGATGAGGAAGGGCACCTCCTCTACACACCGATTGTCTACAATGTCGCCGTTCCCACCAAGATCCCACCAGTTGCCGATGCAGGACCCGACAACTACACAGATGTGAATACACCCATATTTATGGATGGTTCGGGTTCCACGGACAACTCGGGGTACATCGCATGGTTCAACTGGACCTTCGGTGATGGCAACTACCACAACGGCACGGAATCCATCTACGTGCATATCTACACCGAGATAGGCAACTACACGGTCATTCTCAATGTCAGTGACAGTTTTGGGAATTGGGATACCGATACAGTGAACATCTCTGTGGGGGACAGCAGTCCGCCCGTAACCAACCTCTCCATAGGTTCCCCTAAATATCGCGAGAACAGCGGGGATTTCTGGAACGTCACCGCGAACTTAACCTTCACACAGTTCAATCTCACAGGTGTGGACAACTACGCTTTGAATTTCACCTGGTACACCATCGATGGCCAGTTCTACCGCTACACTGGAAACTTTACGCTGTCAGGCTTGGGAGAAGGCCCTCACAATCTGACCTGGGGGAGCGAGGACAGCTTCGGCAACAACGAGACAGGCAATAACATCACCGTTATCCTTGATAACTCGGCTCCTCTCACCGATATTGATGTGGGTACCCCGAAATACAGAAACAACGGCGGTGACTACTGGAATGTCACGGAGGCCACTGTCTTAACTTTCCTGCGCTATGACAAATACTCGGGTGTGGATTACATATGGTATATCGTCAACGGCACCCCTTACATAAACGGCGCCAGTTTTACCCTTGCAGGCGAAAACGAGGGCCTGATCCCCATCGGCTGGCAGGGTTTTGACCATGTGGGAAACAGCAATGTGGGGGGCATGTGGGTGTACCTTGATAAGTCCCCGCCCCAGACCACCTTGACCGTGGGAGACCCAAAATACCGCGCCCAGGATCCAGATTCCTGGAATATCACGGACTCCACCACACTCACCCTAACACACAACAACGACGGCGGAGGTCCCGGCATCAATTTCACTTGGTATACCATCGATGGGGTTTATTACAACTACACTTCACCGTTCACGCTTCCGCCTGGGGTACATACGATAACATGGGGCAGCGAGGACTGGCTCGGGTTGAACGAGACGGGCAATATGGAGATAATTAACGTGGATGTGGAAGCTCCAATAACGCTAATGGACATCGGCAATCCGAAGTATCGTAAGAACCTTTTCGATGTCATAAATGTAACAGATACGACGCTCTTCAGTTTATCCTCTTCGGACACATATTCGGGCGTGAACTTTACTTGGTACCTCATTGACAGCCAGTACTTCGTCGGAACGAGCTTTAATCTTCTTGGATACGTCGAAGGCCTGCACAACATTACATACGGCAGTATCGACAATCTCGGTTTTAACGAAACAAGTATTCTCGTGCAGGTGAACCTGGATTACAGCCCACCCGCAACAATTATTACAATCGGCGATCCAAAGTTTAAAGTCGGAGCTTTGGATCCTTACAACGTTACTTCGAGTACATCGTTCACCCTCACTTCCCTGGATCTTCATTCCGGGGTGAACAGGACCTGGTACACCATCGATGGTAACTATTACGAAAATGACCTATTCTACCTTACAGGGTACCCCGACGGCCCCCACACCATCACGTACGGTGCTTTAGATAACCTGGGAATCAATGAAACAGCACTTACGATTAATGTGGTTCTGGACAATACCCCGCCCAGTACATTGCTTGATATAGACATTCCGAAATATCAAGGTGGCCCAGGGAATCCCTGGAACGTGACGGAGACAACAGAGTGTAATTTGAATCCAGTTGATCTATACTCGGGCGTGAATTACACATGGTACACCATTGACGGGGACCTCTACTTTGGATTGTCATTCAACCTCAGCGGGCGCGGCGACGGCCCACATACCATCACCTGGGGGTCTGTTGACAACCTCGGTAACAGCGAACCAGAGAATACAGCGGTTCTTAACCTCGATTCAACTCC
>CP070726.1:520999-524114 GCA_020350865.1 Thermoplasmata archaeon | reverse complement strand
TCAGATGAGTCATGCACACTAACAGGTTACGGCGGCAAGGCAAAGATGGTCTTCTGGCACGAGAACCTCTCCGCGGTAACGGATTCCATGGGCTCATGCAGGTTCATGCACGCCTCCTACTATGCACAGTATCCAATTCCTGAGCTCAGGGCCAAGTACAGCAAAGGGAAGAAGAAAAAGGTCAATTCAATCAAATACCATGAATGGCTCTCGGCTGCCACTGGTATGGACATCGGCTACGAGGAGCTGCTGCGCATCGGTGAAAGGATAGTCAATCTGGAAAGGGCCTTCAACACCCGCCTCGGCATCAGACGTACCGACGATACCCTGCCCAAAAGATTCCTGCACAATCCCCTGCCCTCGGGCCCTGCAAAGGGAGAGGTCTTTTCCAAGAAGCAGCTGGATAAGATGATCGATGAATACTACGAATTGAGAGGCTGGGACAAGAGGACGGGCCTTCATCAGAAAAAGAAGTTGCAGGAACTGGAGATGGACGATGTTCTCAATGATCTGAAGAAGAGAAACCTTCTTGCCTCCTCGAAAAAAAAGAAAAGCGGTAAAAGGACAGAGAAAGGTGCAAAGAGGAGGAAATAGGCCATGCCGGCCTGCAAGATATGCAAGAGAAGGATCGATTTATCCATCACGGGTGTAAGGGCCCATAAGTGCAAGGCATGCGGTAAATCGGTATGCAGGGACCATTTCGATTTTGGAAAGGATATCTGCTACCGGTGTGCAGACCTTCCGGTGTCCCCGGGCAAGGTGCCCTTTTCCTTCATCAGAAAATCCCCTGTTGATATCCCAAAAAACCGTAAAAAAGGCTGATTGTCATGCCGCAAATCACTGTAAAATATCTCATGGCGTTCTCCCAGGTTGCAGGCAAAAAAAACGAAAAGATACAGCTGCAAAAGGACGCCACGCTCCAGGACCTGCTCGACCACCTCTACAATCGGTACGGAAGAAAATTCAAAAAACTCGTCAGAACAGATCTTGAAAACAGGAGCGTACTATTTGTTGTCAATGGTGAGGAGAAGGATATATCCACCATCCTTGCCGAGGGTGATGAGGTGCTCATCTCCTATCCGGTTGGTGGCGGATAGAAAGAAATAAAAGCGGAGGAGGGAACATGACCCCAAACGGATTTCTAAAAGGCGCAACCGTGCTTTCCGTGGAGCAGGCGGTGAGCCTGCCCTACTGCACATGGCGATTGGCCCTTGATGGAGCGGATGTGATCCGCATTGAATCGCAAAAGGGCGACCCGAACCGTAAGGTGGGACAGAAAATCTTAGATGAGGAGCTCATGAGCTCTTATTTTCTTTCTGTCAATGCCCAAAAAAGGTCCATAACACTGAACCTGAAATCGGAAAAGGGCCAGGAGATACTAAAGAAGCTCATTTCGGAGTTGAACGTGGATATATTTGCAAGCAACCAGCTGCCCGGCAACTACCAGAAGCTGGGCATAGACTACGATCAGATAAAGACAGTCAAAGAGGATATCATCTGGCTTGGGGTAACAGGCTTCGGACCCGACAGATCGGAGGCTGCCTACGACCCCATGATCCAGGCATTTTCGGGCATCATGGACACCAACGGCGAGCCGGGCTCTGCCCCACTCAGGTTCGGCATCTCCATTGCCGACCTCGAGGCTGCAAACCAGGGTTACTGCGAAATCATGAAGGCCCTGCTCCATAGGGAGAAGACGGGGGAGGGCAGCAGAATCGATGTCAATATGCTGGATGCAAGTATGTCCCTTTTGGCACTCCACATCCCCTCTGTGGGTCTGGGCATCCCCCTAAAAAAATCAGGCAATTCTCACCCGGTATTCTCTCCAGTAGGAGTCTATAGAACGGCAGACGGTTACGTGTCCCTTGCCGTGGGCAACGAGGCCCAATGGCAGGCAATGGTGAAGATTGCCGGTTTCGAGTCACTGAATCACTCCAGGTTCTGCAAGAACAACAGGCGAAAGGTCAATGACAGGCAGTTGAACAAGGAGATCGGCAGTATCATGGCCAAGAAGAAAACAGAGGAGGTGCTGGCCACCTTCAGGGAGGCCAGGATTCCCATATCCGCCGTTAACAAACTGGAAGGTGTCTTCGAGGAACCGCTGCTTTCTGGAAAACTGCTCAGTGTCACCGATAAAAGGACCGGACTTCGGGTGAACCTGGCCCCTCCTCCCGTGGCCCTGGAGCACGCAGTGGAGCTGTCGTTTCCTCCGAGGTTCGGGGAGCACAACGAGGAGATCTACGGTGAATTGGGCTATGAAGTGAATGAGCTGAAGGATGCAGGGATCATTTGAGAAGGGGGGAACCTTCACCCACCCACAGGGGATGTCAAATTAAGAACTAGAGTTTCATAATGATAAATAGCAAAAAATCCCGAAAAAGGGTAAATTAGCGGAAATATGTTCTTCTTTATGTCACATTAAAAGAATCGTTACCTTGACCAACACCCAACCGTATATTATCATCATCTTTCACCGCTATTGTTATTGTTCCAGGCCCCTCGTATATAAAAGCGGTTGTGTCGTACAAGTCCACCGGATTCACCTCGGGACTCGGATATAGATCCAGATTTGGTGGATTGTTCAGATATGTAATTGTCTTTGCCTGAGAACCATAAGTGTAGGCGAGGAGGATATCGTCACTTCCCAGATCCGTAACATGCGAGGTTATTTCGAAGGGAAGCCCAACAAAATGACCATTCAATTCTACTTCCCAGGGCTCCACATGGTTCCAGTGGTCGCTGTTTCTTTTCTTAGATTGCTGGACATTGAATGTGTGATGAATTTTACATATACTGCCATTTTCCGATTTTAAGCAAATCCATACCGGATTGGCTCCCACATTTGGCGGGTCCTTGGGAGCGAAGGTAACGGTTGCGGAATAGGATTTGGAAAAATCGATACTCCCGGGGATCCATGCTACCTGTTCGTCAGGGGAGCCGGGCATGCGCTCAATCGAGACATAACCAATGGGAATACCTTCCTCAAATAGAGACATGTTCACATTGTTATACTTCCTGCCCGCCATCCTCAATCCGATTTCCACATTCATTGTCACTGATACGATGGTTGCCACAGGTACAACATTCTCCACCGTGATGTTTGTGGTATATGTGG
>CP070726.1:514725-520899 GCA_020350865.1 Thermoplasmata archaeon | reverse complement strand
CGCTGTTGATGTCTGCAATCTCCACGGTATAAGGATTGTTGGAAGAACCACTTAATGGCAGTGATGGGTTAAATGTTCCGGGGGAAGCCGAGTTCTGAGTGATGACTGATATTATATGGGCATTATAATTGGCCACAGCTATATCCTCGAATCCGTCTTGATTTAGGTCGCCAATTGCCACACCGTATGGATAGGATTCAGACGTGGTGACATCCGTCCTAATCAAGGCAGCCTGCCTCATTCCTTCAGAACCGTCCTGCTGAAATGTTGTGATGTCCCACTCATTTGTGTAGCGGCTTACTGCAATGTCGGTCAATCCATCGTTGTTGATATCGCCAGTTGCTAATCGCCAAGAATAAGTAAGGGTATCCACGGTAACCCTTGATTCCAGGTTGCCTTCGCTGTCCTGGTAGAACAGGCTTATGGTGCCATTGTACTGAGTTCCGGTCCAGTAGCGCATATAATTCGCGACAGCTATATCGTTCAGGCCGTCGTTATCGAAATCGGCTATGGCAACATCCCTTGGGTTAGTACCAGCGTAAAGGTCCACACGCTTATACACCTTCATACTTTGATCCCGGTATAAAACCGATATCTCGTCTGTGTTCCCGTAATCTGCAGTGACAATGTCGTCTATACCGTCATTGTTGACATCACCAATTGCGATATCGTAGGGTTGGTCATCGACTGAATAAAAATACCTTGAATCCAGGTCACCGCTTTCCAGTAATTGGTGTATCACTGTAAATTCTTTGCCATAGGGTTCGGTATAAACGAAATCCTCATAACCATCGGAGTTCAGGTCGCCTGCTGCAATGGCATTGACACCGTAGGTTGTTTTATTGAAATATGGCACATCATAGATATTATTACTCTGACGCAGCAGCTGTGAGATTGTTTTGTTTTTGGGGTTCGTGACAAGTATGTCCCAGGCATTGTCGTAGTTGAAGTCGGTGATCACCAGCTTCTCGGGTTTGATGTCGGTATCAAATGTTACAGGCGCATCCAGGAACCCGTTTCCGCTGTTGAAGTAGAATATGGAAATTGAATCGCTACCGTAATTCGTACAGATGACATCGTCATAACTGGATTTATCGAGATTTACTATCTTGACGTCCTTTGGTTGGGAGCCCGTTAACATGTTCGTCTTGGGTTGCAGCATACCGGCAGGGTTTTGCTGTATTACAAACATCTCGCCGGTGCCGTTCTTGACAACACCGATATCGTACCAGCTATCGCTGCCCCAGATTCGACCAATGGCCGAAGCCACCGGATCCGTCCCGGTTAACTGTGCATTGAATCCATTGAAATGCCATGTTGTGAATACACCGCCACCACTGCCCTGGAGAACTGTAATAGATTCGCCGATGCGGTTGGTGGTTACAATATCCGCGATTCCGTCGTTACTTACATCCCCGATGTCAATGTCCACAGGGCCGTCGTCAGTATCATAGACGCCAATCACCGAAAATATTCCATCCAAAACTGCATCCTGTAGAAGCACTGTTACAGTATCATTGTCGTAATCGGTGATGGCAACATCAATTCTACCATCGCTGTTGAAATCATACACTGCCATTTTTCCCTTCTTTATCCCAAGATCGACTTCATAGTCAGGTACGGATGAAAAATCATCATTGCTCGTTTGATAATAGAAAGCGATGCTCTGGTTCCTTCCCGATAATATAGCAATATCGTCCCTCATATCATTGTTGAAATCATAGGCAATAACATCTTGCGGTTCAAGGGTCGGATTGTCCAATAAGTAGTCCTGTCCTGAGGGGTAAGTGATATCGGGTGTTGCATTGGTATCATAACTTCCGCTCTCCACAAGCGCAATTGTGACCTCATCTTCGGCCGATAAAAACGAATTAGGCTTGTCTATTGCATATCCGTCTATCGATATCGCGTCCAAGAATCCATCCACGTAGTAAATCGGTTCTGTGAATCTGATCACATAAGCGTCGATCATTCCATTTCCATCGGTGTCTTTGGTTACCGCGCTAGTTATCAAAGGCAGGGCGCCATCGGTTTCGTCGATGTCATCAGTCCCTACCGCGGACATGTTGTTCCCCACAGAGTCCGTCACCGATCCCGGTCCGTCGGTATATGTCAGTTCCTTGGTATCTGTTCCGGGGATTCCTCCAGCCACCGTTACGTTGATTGCATTGTCATCTGAGGCCCCAGCAGTGTCCCAGCCAGTGCAGGCAAGACCGCCGAGGGCGAAGTTGCCGAATACTACGGTGGCATCCAATATGGATTCTGTGAAATAGACTGTGGCGTTCTCGATTGCGCCATCACCATCGGTATCGAAGGTTAGTACCTTCTCGATTTTGGGTTTTTCTGCATCTATAACAAATCCATCATTTGGATCCAGAATGGTCTCATTGCCCGTGCCTGCGTTTGTCATGCTGATCGTGTCCTTTCCTATGGACATGTTCACGTAATCGTCATGATTCGGGTTCGCAGTAAGATTCAGGGCAATATACAGGTAAGAGAAACTTGAGGCCGGTATGTTGAGGCCAAGGCCCGTGAAATTGAAGTAACGGATGTGCTTGTATTGATGGAGGTAATGGACGGAAACGACATTGGCCTCGGAAACGAAGGTGTCCCCTCCTGATCCGTCGAAAGCGCTGTTACCGTTCGACTCGACCCACAGAGTAACCTCATCAATATTAATGCCATTCCATGCAGTGACGTTAATCCACTCCAATGTATCATCCACGTAAGCAGTGTTGTTTATAGTTATATTCAGCATCCCGATGTCTGTCACACCGCCCCTGACCAGCGACGGACCGATATATTCTGCCTCGGCCCTGAGTTTGTTGTCTATTGTGAAACCGTTCTGGGGATCCAGTACGGTGCTGTTGCCCAAACCCGCATTGGTCATATTGATCTGGTAGGGCTCCACCAGCATGGCCACATAATCACCGTGCAGGGGACTGGCTGTGAGGTTCAGGGCCAGATATAACGAGACTTTGCTTGAGGCACCCACATTTACATTGAGGCCTGAGAGGTTGAAGTAACCGATATTACCGCTTTGATGGGTAATCTGAGCCTCTTTGATGAAGGTATCACCTGAAAATGCATCGACGATGCCATTGCCATTACTTTCGGTCCATATGGTGGCTCTTGCCACATTGGAGGCATTCCACACGGTGACGTTGATGTAATTCACGGTATCGGGTGTCCCAACGCTGTTGTTTATCGTTATGTTCAACATGCCTATGTTGGAGGCGCCTGCCCTGACCAAGGATGGACCGATGTATTGCTCAACTGCCCATACCGAGGGCTCGTTTGTAAAGTCTGCGGTAACTGTGGGGACAAGCATAGTTAAAGCCGACCCAGTCATTGCCAATACCATCAAAAAGCTAATACTCCTGCTAGTATAGTTTCCTTTTTTCATAATCTTACCTCCCCTGATTACTAGGTCTGGGAGTAGATTTATAATCCGTGGTATTATAAAACCCAAACCTGCCTGGTAAGAGTCAAACATTATATGGATATATTAAATTTTCGGCATTGGGGGCATTAAAACAGCATCAAGTTCGAATAATAAGGAACACCTTCTCACCCCAATCCAGGCCTTCAGAACAGAAATAATAAATACATTTAGGGATATGCTCTTCACAGAAGAACACGACAGCGGAGGTACTTTCATGCCAAAAGACAGCAAGAAGAAAGATTTCTTGATCTGGGGAAAAATCATGGTGAAGGAAACCGGACAAGGTATACCGAACCTGATGGTCAGGGCATTTGACAGGGATTTGATCGTGGATGATGCTCTGGGCTCGGCAAGAACGGACAGGAACGGTGATTTTAGAATCACATACGATAAGAAGGCCTTCAAGGAGTTCGGATTCGGTAAAAGACCGGACATATATCTGACAATATCTGATCTTCGTGGCAAGATGATCAAAACCACCAAAGACCAGATTAGATACAAGGCCAAGGAAAAAGAAGGATTCTATGTAAAAATCTCAAGGGAATTGGTCAGGGGAATCCCCTTACCCAAACCAAAAGCGCAAGTTCAAAGGGAGGAAAAGAAACCCGAAAAGGCTGAGGAGAAGAAGGAGAAAAAGGTTGAAGCAAAGGCACCGAAGAAGGTTGAAAAGGAAAGCATTCCTCTTACCCAATTACCCGGTGTGGGACCGAAGAGGGCCGGCAAGCTGAAGGCAGCGGGGATCGAGGATGTCCAGGCTTTTGCCAAAACGGACGATGCAGAGCTCAAGAAACTCCTGGGTAATGCAGACATCAAGAAGATGAAGAGGGAATGTGATAAATTATTAAAGAAGGGAAAGAAATAACCCTCCGGGGGGCATTTTAGTAATGGAGGTATTACTCTTTTTATCTCCCAGGATCAATCACCCTTATTGTGTAATATCCCACGAAAGGCGTGCCATCTAAAAGTTCCCCTTTTACGGTGATTTCAATATCCCCAGGCCATGCCACATCCTGAACCTCTGACCTGTCGAACTTGACCATGATATCCGGTATGCCGTTTCCGTCATAATCTCCTATTCCTGTGGGGTGGCTCTCGGCGGGGATCATAACCGGGATACCCCCGATCTCCGAAATCCTGATACTCGAGAGATCCACATCGCTCACATCTATCCCTTCAGTGGGTTCGATATAGCAGGTGATCCACCTGCCCTGGGACTTGAGATTGAGGGTGTCGGGATCGATATCGACGGGCCAGACCAAGAAGTAGTAGTCATAGGTGTTATTCAGGTAGTCATTGTTGTTGATTATCGGGTCCGAATTCTCACCCACAAAGATGCCGTAGTGGTTGTTTACTATCTCGTTGTCTTCGATTGTTGGAGAGGAATGATCTACGTAAATACCGTATTCGTTGTCTTCGATAACGTTGTCTGAAATTATCGGGTCTGAGTTGTAGCAGTAAATTCCATATGTGCAACCTGTGATTGTATTGTCGGTTATGACCGCAAAGGAATCGATCAAATTGATCCCGTAAGTGCAGTTCTGGATTATGTTGTTTTTAAGGATTATGTTCATGGGATCCGTGTCTACAGCTATTTCACAAAAGATGAAGTTGTTATCTTCCACATTCACTATACCGGGACTGTTAAGCAGTTTGACTCCTATTTGACTAGAGGGAGCGCTCTCCCATATCGTGTTACCAATTATACCCCCAGTGCACGTATCTAGGTAAATCCCTCTTACCCCATTGTCATATATGTCCAAGTTGTTATTTATACTAACATCGGATGTAACGATGTGAATGCCGTCCCGCCCGTTATAGTTTATCTCCAGATTATCGTTGATATTCACATCGGATGAAAGGACAAAGATCCCGTCCTCATTGTTGGAATTAATTTTGTTCCCTGTAATCGTGTTGGAATTAGAACTATCTATATAGATTCCGTAATCATTGTTCTCGATAAGATTGAATCCTTTGACGGCGTTGATTGTGTTGCCAGTGGAGCTCGATTCCAGGCAGATGCCCTTCTCGTTTTCAGATATCGTGTTGCCGCTTATTTCGTTGCTAATTGACCCGCTCAGGTAAATGCCGATATCACCGCTCCCAACGGAAAGGCTATTCAAGGTATTGTCCCATATATAATTGCCATCCGATGAGGAGGTGAGCTGGATGCCATAATAAGTATAGTCCTCTATCGAGTTGTCACTTATTGTGTTGGAGTCCGAGTCCTGCAGGTAGATACCGATCTGGTTGTTCCTTATCGTATTAATACTGATGATGTCATTGCTGTAGGAAAAGTCCAATAATCGGATACCCTGGTAGTGGTTTTCCACCGTGTTCCCTGAGATTATGTTGTCGTGGCTGGAAGTCCCGATGACCACACCAAAACCGTTGTTTGCCGATATAATGTCGTTATTTGAAATCGTATTGCCCCAACTTGTTGAGTCGATAAAGATATCGTTTTTATTGCCCGATAGTTCGTTGTTATTTACAACACAATTCTGGGCACCTGTTAGCTCAATACCGTAATCGTCCGTCCCAGCCCCGCTGTTGGTGATCTTGAAGCCGGTCACAGTCACCCAGCCCACGGTAATCCTGACCACATCTCCACTTCCACCACCATCGATGACAGTTATCGTCTTCCCCGAGCCAGTGAGGACGATCGCTTTATTCACCACCAGATTCTCAGTATATGTACCTGCCTCCACCTCGATATTGTGTGTACCCAGGGT
>CP070726.1:501607-514625 GCA_020350865.1 Thermoplasmata archaeon | reverse complement strand
TGCCACCATGACGGGCATGGATCCATTTACAAGGACAATAATCATCTCCTCCGATGCCTCCTATCTTCATTACTACTTTGCATTGAGAGATGCCGCGGGTAACTGGTTTAAAGGTCCACAGGTGGATATCGGAGTGGGAGGCGTGGCTGCCGATGACACCGCACCAACCCTTGTTTCGGACAACTCGGACACGCAGGCCACAACGGGTGATGCCTTCGAGTTCGAGGCGACATTCTCGGATGACACGGGTGTCACAGGAATGCATGTGGTGTACTGGTTTGGTACAGGAACACCGATCAACGCCACCATGGCCGACACAGGCACATACACCATCACCATTCCCTCTGATTCCCTGGATACCCTCCATTACTACTTCACTGCAACCGATGCTGGGGGTAATTGGTATGTGGGCACCCAGGTGAACGTGAATGTTGCAGACAATGATGCACCATACAACCTGGCTGACGATTCAGACACCCAGGCAGCCACAGGGGACACCTTTACATTCAATGCCAGTGCAGAGGACAACATCGGCGTAACAAGCGCGGAGGTAGTGTACTGGTTCGATTCGGGGGTCCAAACAACCGCCGCCATGACAGGCACAGACCCCTTCACATACTCGATCACCATTCCCTCGAATGCGGGTGTACTGCACTATTACTATGTTTTCTACGATGCCGCGACCAACTCCAAGACCGGTCAGCAGAGGGATATACAGATATCGGACAACGACCCAGGCAGCATTTCCAACGACGCCTCAGATTCCTCGGGGACCGAGGGTGAAGCGTTCCAATTCCAGGTGGACGCCTCCGACAATACCGGCGTGGATCAGGTGTTCGCCGTTTACTGGATAGGCGATGACGAGTCCAAAAAGAAGTTCGTTCCCCTCAGCTCCGCGGACGGCATCACCTTTACGGGCTCCACAATTCCCGAGGAGGGCGGCACACTGCACTACTACTTCAGGGTGGTGGACGATTCCGGTAATACCTTCGACGGCACCGAGAATACCGCCCCGATAGAAGCGGTCGAGATATCGCCTGAAGAGGTAACAGAGAAAGAGGAAGCCGACCTGTTCCCGTGGATTCTCGTGGTGATTCTGATTGTAGTGATCCTCCTCCTGCTGTTCCTTATGATGAGGAAGAAAGAAAAGGAGCCTGAAGCCGTTGCAGCCGAACCTGGGGAAGGGCTTGAAGAGGAAGGCGAGGTGGGGGGCGAAGTCGGTGGAGAAGAGCCCGAAGAAGGGGAACCTGGAGAAGAATTGGGTGAAGGCCTCGAAGGCGAGCCGGAAGCCGAGGAGGCGATCGGAGAGGGAGTCGTTGAGGAGGAACCCGACGAGGAACTGAAACCCGAGGATGAACTCGAAGAGGGCGGTCCGGCAGAGGATCTTTTGGGTGAGGACGAACTCATAGAAGAGGCACCCGGGGAAGAAATCGAGAGCGAGGAACAACCAATAGAGGAACCTGTCGAGGATGAAGGCCCGGCTGAAGAGGGTGAAAACGAGGGAGAAGAGGAGCCTTCCGAGGACGAAGGTGCAGCTGAAGAGGGTGGGGCCGAGGGAGAGGAAACCGGGGCGGAGCAGACAGGAGAGCGCGTATGCCCCAACTGTGGCATCGCATCAAGCGCCGATACAGAGGAGTGTCCCATCTGCAGGACAAAGCTTGGATAGGAAAAAAAGGCCAGTGTTGACCCTTCCCGCCTTCAGTACCTCAAGAACGCAGCCACCCCGCCCAGCTCGTCCAGTAACTCGTTGTCGGGAATGAACTCGATTGTGGTGTTCATGCTCTTTGCCGCCTCCACCAACTCCTCCACCACGTCCACATTGAACACCGGCTCCCCGCAGCTCTCGCAGTTTTCGGTCCTGCCCGACTTGAATATGCCGCACCGCTCGCACTTCCAGCCCGCAGCCCGCTTACCCATGTTGACGAGCAGCAGCTCCGCCCTTCCGCTTGTTACTGCATCAAGTGTATCATCCACGCCGTAAGCCACAAGACCCCCCTTGAGTATCTCTGCCCTGAGATCGTTCACCATCTCGTTCTCCTCTTCTCTTTCCTTTTTAAAAAAATCGGAAAGCGAGTCCGAGAGCAGCTGGGCTTCCGGTATATCGAGCTGGGTATCCATTGTTGCTATGACCTTCTCCTTCAGGTGGTCCGGGAGGTATTCATGGAACTCCTTCTTGGCATTGCCGGGGCCTGCCAGTATGATCCTTCGAACGGGCTCTTTTTCCAGGAAGGTCTCGAGTTTGTCAACCAGTTCCTTGAAGAAGTGGTCTATGGCCCCCTGTCTCAACCGCTGGAACCTCATCTGGGACCAGCCGCCCTTCTTGTGCTTGTTCATGATGTGCTTGTGCATTTTCTTACTGTCTGAAATCACGGCTGAGGATATCAGAAAGAGCTTGGCATTGCTGTGGTCGAGAAGCACGATGGCAAAGGACTCCCACTCGTCCTCCAGCATGGCCAGGGGCCTGATGTACGGGGAGGTATCCACTATGAGCTGGTTTTCAAGCTCCAGTGTGAGCAGGTATCCCTCGAAGAAATTCTTGGAAACAGAGGAAAAAATCGCAAAGGATTTGACCTGCTTCGATTTCCTGCCCGCCTCTAAAAAGGCCCTTATCTGCTCCATGTTCTCCTGGAATGTACCTTTCAGCTCCCTGTCCTCTGCAAGGGCCTTTAGGCATTCCCTCTCCCTTTTGTTAAGGAACTTATCCTGATCACCCAGGGCGCTGATGTACAGGCTCACGAAGGTGGGTTTCGTGTCCGAGACTTCCGATAATTCCCGCAGATTGATGTTCTTCAACTTTCTCCCCCCGTAAATAGAATCATTTCTCACACAGTTTCAGAAAATTTTTGAAGATATCGTAGCCGTGGTCAGTGTGCTCCACCTCCGGGTGAAACTGCACGCCGTAGAAGGGCTTTGTCTGGTGCTTCATGGCCTGCACCCTGCAGCTTGCTGAATGCGCCAGTATCTCGAAACCTTCCCCCACCTCCTTGACCTCATCGTTGTGGGACTCCCAGGCATTGAAAGTCTTGGGCAGGCCTGCAAACAGCTCGTCCTGTTCGTCCACCACTATTTCCATCCTGCCGAACTCGGGACTCTCAGCAGGACCGGTCCTGCCACCGAAGTGCAGGGACATGTAGTGATGGCCGAAGCATATGCCGAGAATGGGGAAGTCCGCCTTGTCCAGGTAATCGTCTATCTTCCCAGGGACGGATTCCTCAACCGTGCTGCCCGCCCCTCCGGAAAGGACGAGGCCGTCCACATCCAGTTCCTCGAAGGGTGTTGTATTGGGAATGATATTCGTATCCACATCCAGGTACCTCAGCACCCTCCATTCCCTGTGGGTCCACTGGCCCCCATTGTCTACAACATATACCTTCATGGGACCCTGTATGGAGGGGGCGTGATTTATAGTTTGTTGAGTTTGGAGGTGTGAAAGATTGGCCATTCTACTTATAATAAACATTTGAGGGGCCTAAGAACACTGTCTTTTATTCTTGTTCTTCTGGTTCATCCTGCTGCGGGGCTTCGGCCTCATCATACTCCGGTTCTTCCTCTTCACCCTTGATACCATCATCATCGATTGCTTCGAATTCAAACGCTTCCTCCTCTTCTGCGGGTGATGGCGGGGGTGCTTTTTCAATTTCGCCAGGAGCGCTGTCCCCTTTCTTTTCTTTGGGTTGCTCTTCTTTAAATATTCTTTTAAATGTATATCCAAAAAAGAAGGCAACCAAAGCAACCACTATCATCAGTAGAATCCATGAATAATCAAAGGGTTTTTCCTCCTCTTCCTTTACCACATTCAATGCAACTGTGATTTGATCTGTTTCCCCATCTTCATCGGCCACCGTAATTGTAATGTAATGAACACCTGCGTCCTTCTTTTCAGGGGTAAATGAAACCTCACCTGTGTCGGGGTCTATATCGAATATCTCGGTGTCGTCTGAAAATGTTAAAACATCTTCGGAATCTGCGTCGGTTGCTTTCACCGTATAGAAAAAAGCCCTGCCCACGGTCACTGTCAATCCGTCTATTGGCTCTATCTGGGGCGGATCATTCACATTGCTGACTGTGAAAGTAACCACCTGAGAAGCCGAGCTGCCGCTGCTGTCCCTGACCGTGATATTCACCAGGTAAATCCCCACATCCTCGTTTTCCGGGGTAAAAGATATCTCGCCAGAATATGGATTGATGTCAAATAAACTGCTGTTGTCCAAAAAGACAAGAGTTTCACCCATGTCAATATCTGTAGCCTCAACTATCAGTGTAAAGGGCATGTCTTCGGTCAGGGTTTGAGGATCAATCGCTTCAAGTTCCGGTAAATCATTCACGTTATTGACTGTGAACAGTACACTTTTAAAATCGGATAAACCATACGAATCCGATACCGTGATGTTTACGATATATGTCCCAACATCATTATTTGAAGGAATAAAAGTTATATTTCCGGTGGTTGAGTTGATGTCAAATAACCTTGTATCGTCAGTAAAGGTCAATGATTCGTCCGCGTCGATTTCGACTGCTGGGACCATGTATGAAAAGGTCTCGCCTTCTGTGGCCTCAAAAGGGCCCATCGTCCCCAGGACAGGGGCGTCATTAGTGTCCGTTACATATATTGTGAATTCCTGGCTTGCATATGCACCCGAGGGATCCGTAACATTTACAATGACCGTATTGTATCCTGTCTGATCGTTTGTGGGAACCCAGGAAATCAAGCCGGATAGGCTGTCAATGTTCATTCCAACAGGTGCCGTCTTCAGACTGTATATCAACCAGTCCCCGATATCCAGATCACTGGCATTTACATTGTATACATATTGAGCATCTTCCGCTGCGCTTGTTTCCGGCTGCGAGTTGATCTGCGGTTCATCATTTAAATTGGTCACCACGATATCGAACATTTGGGTAATAATCTCCGTTCCGTCCGAGACATTCACGATCACCATAAAAGTGCGAGATGCCTGCTGATATGTGGGCTTCCAGGTAATCCTGCCGCTGGTATCAATGTCCATACCCTCCGGCTTCAGCTCTAGGTTGAATGTAAGGTTGTCTGAATCATCATCTCGGACAGAAACGTTGTAGAAGTACATCGAACCCTCAAGAGCAACCGTTATGGGGGGGGATGTGATGACGGGTGCATCGTTTGTATTCTGGATGCTAAACTGGACCAGGATATAACTTTGGGCACCGTCGTCATCCGTCACTGTAATATTTACCAAATACGTTCCCACATCACTGTTTTCTGGTGTAAAGGAGATAACCCCTGTCACTGGGTCTATATCGAACATGCTCGTGTTATCCGAGAAGATGAGGGGGTCTCCTTTAACATCTGCTGCTATGATCTGCAACATATAAGGCTGGTCCTCCACCAGGAATTGAGGGGTGATTGGCCCTATTTCAGGAGGGGTATTGTTTACCATGACTGTGATGGAATCGGTATCTACTGCACCGTCATCATCAGTTACCTGCAGGGTGACAGTGTAGGTTCCGTTTTCCTCGTAGGTATGATTGACCATTTTCCCGGAACCTATGTTTCCGTCGCCAAAATCCCATAGATATATCAGAGAGCTGATATCCGAGGGTGCGTCGTAAGAACCGCCTCCGTCGAAAGTCAGTTGCTCTCCCTCATTTCCAAACCTATCGTCACCAGCGTCTGCTGTCGGGGGTACATTATTGACGAATATATCTACTATATCGGTATCCCAGCTCCCTGTGGGGTCCGTCACATTGAGAACCACAACATAGAGGCCAGAGGAGGTGTAAGTATGTGTGGGAGCAACACCGTAACCACGATTTCCATCCCCGAAGTCCCAGGTCCAGTTTGCTATGTCCACATTGTCTGTGGAACCGCTTCCATCGAAGGTGTATGGGTCGTCTTCATCCACCGAGTCGTCAAGGCCTGCATCGGCAATAGGCTTGAAAATATCCATTACAATTGTGATTAATTTACTCGAATCCATTGTCGGCTCGGGCTCCCCGTATCCAGTGATGCCGTTATAAGTGGTTGTCACATTATGGGGAGTGGAATACACCTTGTTGTCCCCTCCGAAATCCCCTCCGTTGGTGTCGTTTTGAATGTACTCTGTGAGGACTATCCATCTGACAAATCCGTCACTTCCGGTTAAGAAGGGAGAGCCATTTGCCGGATCATCTGTGATGTTGGTTACTTCTACTTCTGCACCCGAAATCGGGAGACCTTCGGTTGATTCCAGGTAGACGTGCAAGAACCATTTAACTGTAAAAACTGATAAAGTATCATCAAAGTAAACATTGGATTTGCTGAATGTCGTATTGATTGCAGTGAGGGTTGCATTATCCGCGAAATGGAAATCATAGAATACGGAATTTGTGATTGTTGAGTTGATAAAGGTATTATCCTGTGCATCAATGGATCTGACCCCGTATTCGCCACTGAAGCATGCGATATCGCCGGTGAAACTGTTACGATGGGACTCGTATAGGGTTATGCCCCAAATGTCGTTAAAGGAGAAATCATTGTATGAAATATTGTTATCATTAGAATTGTATAAATATGTGCCCCAATCATTGTTCGATACGTTGTTGTTTGCGAGGTTGTTTGCGTTGGAATACATTATGGAGATGCCTCTGGTGCTGTAGGCGTATGCAATGTGATTGTTGTTTGTGACATTGTTACCAGTAATATTGTTGCCATGTGAATGATGCAGATGGATGCCGTGCCGGTTGTTGAAGGTAATGTTGTTGTTTACGATGTGATTGTTCGAAGAGAATCCAAGCTCCACTCCCACTGAGCCGTAACTGAGGTTTTGGTTTTCTACGGTGATGTTGGTGCAGTTGGCCAGTATCACCTGGCCTGCCCCCGGCGGGATCGCACCACCCGTCTGGTTCTTCAGGTAGTACACCGGCTTGCCGTTAAGTGTATTGGAAATGTCGATTTCATGCGTGTTCCAGTGTTCAATGGGGGAAAAGAAACCATAAATGTTGATGCCATTTCCAATCATAACATTATCGGTGATGTTGATTTCCTGGGACCCTCCCAGGACTATGGCATCATTTAAGTTGTACGAGATATTGTTGCCAGTGATATTGATTCTGGTAGCACCGGTGAGATAGATGCCCACATCCTTGCTTGAGTAGATATTGTTATCGGTAATATTGTTCCAGGTGGTCCAGGAATTGACGAGATAGAGACCATACCAGTTGTTTGTGAAAATATTGTCAGCAATATCGTTTCCGGAGGAGGCAAATGCATACAATCCATACCAGTTGTTTACAATGGTGTTGTTAAATACCCTGCAGTAATCGACAAACTCAAGCCTTATACCCGCCTTTTCAAAGCCCGCCAGATTCCCAAAGATCGTGAATCCCGTAATATTCACCCGGTCCGATTCCACATACACGACGTTGTCACTGCCGTCTCCGTAGATTGTGGTGGAATTCCTACTTTCCCCGATAAGAGAAATGCTCCTGTTCACCACAATGTTCTCATTGTATGTACCATTATAGACATATACGGTATCACCGTCACTTGCCGCATTGATGGCGTCCTGAATCGTGGAATAATTCGCAGGCCCATCATCATCAACCGTTATGGTAACCGCACAAACCGCTGTGTCTTCCGGGAGAAAAACCAAAATGCCAGTGAATAATGAGCAAATAAACACCCAGATAATCAAGGTCGATACCGCAGCATTTCTCATGGTCTCTCCTCTAGTTTCCTCCACTCTCTCCCTGATGACGTGTTCTGATCTTCTTGAGCCGCATCGGCGGTCTCGGGGGGGTCTTTTCTTCTTTCATATCCTCCTTTTCTTCAAGGTCTACAGATTCTTTTTCGTCCTCTAAGCCTTCTTCCTCCATAGTTTCAAACTCGAATATTTCCTCCTCTTCGGAGGGTGATTGGGTAACTTCCTTTTCTTCCCCCTCCCCTTTAACATCCTCCTCAGGGACTTCGTCCGATACTACCATTTCGATTTCCTCTGATTCTGAGTTCCCCTCAACTTCTTCAGGCTCTTCGTCCGATAGTTCCATTTCGATTTCTTCCGGTTCTGAGCGTTCCTCCTCTTCTTCAGGAAGTTGCGTTTCCCTTCTCCGGCTCATCAGATGACCAATAAAGGGGGCAACCAGACCCACGATAACAAGTAACAGGACCCATGTAAAATCATAGGGCTCCTCTTCCTCGGCCTCGAGAACGTGGAGCGTGAAAGTCATTTGATCTGTTTCCCCTTCTCCATCGGTTACTGTTATAGTTACATAATGGAAACCCCCGTCTTTCTTTCCAGGGGTAAATGATATCTCACCTGTATTGGGATCAATGTCGAAAAGATCTGTATCATCCGAGAATGTCACGGTATCTTCGTAATCAACGTCGGTTGCAGTCACCGAATAGCTGAAAGCCTTGCCTGCCTCCAGAGTCATTACTCCCGCACCTTCCACAGAGGGGGCATCATTTACATTGTTAACTGTGAAAGTGACCGTTTGACAGGCGATACTGCCGTTTCCATCCTTTACCGTGATGTTTACCTGGTATGTCCCCACATCCCCGTTTGTCGGGGTGAAGGTTATCTTGCCTGTATACGGGTTGATTTCGAATAAGGTGCTGTTATCCAAAAAGGTCAGGGAATCGCCGAAATCGTCATCTGCGGCCGTTACAATGAAAGTGAACGGTTTATCCTCGGTTAACGTTTGTGTTCCGATTTCCATTAGTATCGGCGGGCCATTCACGTTGTTTATGGTGAACATGACGTGTTCATAATCATAAGCACCGTGAGAATCGGTGACAGTAATCCTGATAAAGTGCACACCCACATCATTGTTTGATGGGGTGAATGTTATATTCCCAGTAGTAGAGTTTATGTCAAATAACTGTGTATCGTCAGAAAATGTCAGCAAATCACCTTCATCGATTTCTACTACTGTGATAATGTATGAAAAGGCCTCGCCTTCCGTGGCCTCAAAAGGCCCTATCGTCCCCAAAACAGGGGCATCGTTTGAATCTGACACGTATATTGTAAACTCTTGGCATGCAAAAGCGCCTGCGAAGTCTGTAACATTCACTATGACAGGATGGTGCCCTACATGATCATTTGTGGGAGCCCAGGAAATCAAACCGGACAGGCTGTCAATGCTCATCCCATCGGGCCCAGTATCCAGGCTGTATATCAACCAGTCTCCAATATCCCTGTCACTGGCATTTACATCATATAAATATTTGGCATCTTCGAGGGCATTCGTTATGGGCAACGAGTTGATCTGCGGTCCATCATTTATATTAATCACCGTTACACTGAACGTTTGGGTATCTATTTCAATTCCGTCCGAGACGTGCACGATTACCATGAACGCTTGAGATGCCTGCTGAGGGGAGGGGACCCAGGTAATTGTACCGTTCGAATCTATATCCATACCCTCCGGATTTAAATCCAGCACATATGTGAGGACATCCAGATCATCATCCTTGACTGTGATGTTATAGTAATAAGTCGAATTCTCGAGGGCAGCCGTGAGGGGGTATGAGGTGATGATGGGGCCATCGTTCGTATTCTGGATGCTGAATTGGATTTTCAAGTAGCTTGCGGCACCGTCGTCATCTGTCACCGTAATATTTACCAAATACGTTCCCACATCACTATTTTCTGGTGTAAAGGAGATGACACCCGTCACTGGATTGATATCGAACATAGTTGCATTATCCGAGAAGGTGAGAGTGTCCCCTTTGACATCCGTTGCTATGATCTGCACCATATAAGGCTGATCCTCCACCAGGAATTGGGGCGATACTGGTCCTATTTCAGGAGGGGTATTGTTTACCATAACAGTGAAGGAATCGGAACTTATTGAACCGTCATCATCAGTTACTTGCAGGGTGACAGTGTAAGTTCCATTTTCATCATAGCGATGGGTAACAATTTTACCTGTGCCAAAACTCCCATCACCAAAATCCCACCAGTACATCAGGGAATCGTTATCCGTAGAGGTGTCATAAGAATCACTGCCATTAAACGTTATTTTCTCTCCCTCATCAGCGAATTTACCACTACCCGCATCAGCTGTCGGCTGAACGTTATTGACGAATATGTTTACGGTGTCTAAATTCCAATTGCCCGCTCCATCCGTGACATTGAGGACAGCAACGTAGGTACCGGATGATGTATAGGTGTGGTTTGCTGTTTTTCCGTAACCAATCACCCCATCCCCGAAGTCCCAGGTCCAATTGACAATCCCCACATTATCAACGGATCCGCTGCCGTTAAGGACATGCGGTTCGTCCTCGTCAACCGCGGCATCAACACCGGCATCTGGCTGGGGCTTTTCAATATCCAGCACAACTGTAACAACTTTGCTTGAATCCATTAGGGGCTCGGGTTTTGCGTATCCTGTACTTTCATGGAGAGTTACTGTGACGTTGTGAGGTGTAAAATATCTCTTATTATCACCACCGGGAGTCCCTCCATTGGTATCGTTCTGAATGAACTCCGAAACGACTATCCATCTGACAAAACCGTCGCTACCTGAAATGAAAGGGGAACCTTCCACGGGATCGCCTGTGATGTTGGTGACTTCTACAGTTGCACCCGAAATTGGTAGGCCGTCCGTCGATTCCACGTAAACATGCATATACCATTTCACGGTAAATGTGGAGTTCGGGGTATCGAAGTAGACCTTGGATTTATCGAAGGTGGTGTTTAATACGGTCGCGTGGGGGACCCCGAAGAACTCATCCAAATAGAAATCATAAGCTATTGAGGACGATATCGAGCAGTTTGCAATATAATTATCATTTGATGTACCGGTCACGTAGACGGCGGACTGCTGGCTCGAAGATACGATATTGTCAGTGATGGTGTTTTCGCTGGAATCGTGCAGGTAAAAGCCGCCATATCCGTTCGAGTAGGCAACGTTGTCGATCAGGTGGTTGTTTGATGAGAACCACAGATAGAACCCCCTGTTGTCCACGTTCGATGCATTGTTTCCGATGATGTAGTTGCGGTTGGATGAATCAAGATATATGCCAACATCTTCATCCGAGGCATTGTTACCGGTTACAGTGTTCCTGTTCGAATCCCTTAAAAAGATGCCGTATTCGTTGTTTGTGGAGGCATTGTTGCCAATGATGATATTGTATTCTGAATCTGAGATGTAGATACCGTCATTGTTGTTGAAAAAGGCTTTGTTGCCAATGATATTGTTGTTTGTAGATGATGAATACAGGCCGATGCCGCTGTTCCCAATAAACATAGGGTCCCCGTTTCCCCATGCTTCATTGTCAATTACATCATTATCATCGGCTGCTTCCAATTTTATGCCATTGTAGTCATTCGAATATACATCATTGCCTATTATCGTGTTTTCATCGGCATAGAAGATGCTCATACCCCAAACATTGTCCCAGACCTGATTGTCGCTGACAACGTTCCTATTGGAAAACCTGATACCGATGCCAACGTAATTATTTGAGTAAACGCTGTTGTTTCTGATTTCGTTCTTCTCAGAGTAGTCAAGAAGGATGCCTTCGGGGTTGTTATTGACGATATTGTTGGTGATGACATTGTCATCGGAGAAATTTAGATATATGGGATAGCTGCCAGTAAAAGCTATTTTATTGTCCGAAACTGTGTTGTAATCGGAGTCTATCCAGATCCCGGCATCATCCTCTGTGGATCCGGAATGGGTGATTGTAAATCCCGAAATGGATACCACACCTGCCACGATCTTTACAACGATTCCGCTTCCTCCGCCGTCGATCACCGTGATGTCCCTGTCCTCCCCTGTCAAGGTTATTGACTTGTTCACGATCACATTTTCATTGTATGTCCCCGAATAAACATAGACCGTATCCCCAAACCCAGCTGCATCAATGCCCTCCTGGATTGTGGAGTGGTTCCCGCCTCCACCGCCCCCCACGTAATGTGTTACAGCCCCAACTTGTCGGGTAAAATCGGTGCCCACATCAAATATAATGGATATGCTTGCTGCCATAACAAGACCCAGCAAAAGCGCAGAAATCCTCCTATTCATCTGTAAAAGTAAAGGAAATGGCCAATAAATACCTTCCGATTTCTTAAAAGAGCATCCGGCACCCGTTCTGTGCACCAAATCTGATTCAAAGATGTTATTCTATATTATGAGGATGTGGTTCATATTGACCTCATCATCATTTATAAAGCTAAAATAAAAAAATCAGAAAAGGAGCATCCACCATAAGTGTGGGTTCAAAGGGCATGGACCGATAAAAAACGCAAAAACCTTTTATTTGACCAAGTGTTTCCCAAACGCACATGCCCGCAATAGACCAGATGGCAGTGGAAAAGAAATGGCAGGACTGGTGGGATAAGGAAGAGATATACAGGTTCGACCCCAAGTCCGATGCTCCAGTGTACAGCATCGACAACCCGCCCAGGTACGCCTCCGGGGGCCTCCATGTGGGTCATGCCGTGCACTACACGCACATCGATTTTGCAGCCAGGTACAAGAGGCTGCGCGGGTACAACGTGTTCTTTCCTTTGTGTTTCGATACCAACGGCATCCCCATCGAAGAGAGGGTGGAAAGGAAGCTGGGAATCACAAGAAAGGATATAGACAGGCAGGAATTCATCAAGCTATGCAGGGAGTTTGCCAATGAAAACATTGCGGAGATGACAAGGCAGTTCAAGATACTTGGAGAGAGCATGGACCCCACAATATACTACCAGACAGATGCCGAGTACTATCGAAGGCTCACCCAGATATCATTTATCGAGCTCTTCAACAGGGGTCTGATCTACAAGGGGGAGCATCCGGTGAACTGGTGCCCCAGGTGCATGACAGCCCTTGCAGATGCTGAAGTGGAGTATCAGGACAGGAAGACGAAACTGAACTACATCAAGTTCAAGATCAGTGACCGGGACGAGGACGTGATAATCGCCACAACACGGCCCGAGCTGCTGTGCTCTTGTCAGCGGCTTCTACGGCCTGCCGCTTTTTGTCGACATCGTTGGCGTGCAGGACGAGCTCAACGCCCGGCTGGCCGACATGGGCGACAACATAAACAACGCCTCTCACTCCAGCC
>CP070726.1:498764-501507 GCA_020350865.1 Thermoplasmata archaeon | reverse complement strand
AGTTTAAAGCTTTTAAAACACACAAATGACATGCCTGAGATGGCCAGGGTCTACAACAACCTCGGGGTTGCCTGGGAGCGCTCTGGTGACCTGGAAAGGGCCATCGGGTACTATGAAAAGTGCATCACCGCAGCGGGAAAAAGCGGGGACAATACCCTCAAGGGCTGGGTACTGTTCAATGCAGCCGCTTCGTATGCAAAGAAGCACGATTTTGATAGGGCAAAAAATTACTGCGATAGGTCCCTTGACATCCTCGAGAAACTGGACTACAAACTGGGCATATCGGGAGCACTGAGTACATATGGCATAATTTACAAGATGAAAGGGGAATGGGACGCAGCAGAGGAGCATTTCAAAAGGAGCATTGAAATCCGTGAAAAAATGAATATCCCATACCGACTGGCAGACGGTTATTATGAGTTTGGGTTAATGTACAAGGAAAAAGACGATCGCGAGAACGCAAAAAATTACCTGGAAAAGGCCCTGGAAATATTCGAAAAGCTGGGCAATGAGCGGTTTATAGAGAAAATACAGGGCGAGTTAAGGACCCTGTAACCCAATATTTTCAATCAAAGGCCAATGCTTCAAATAGGGTGTTTATTATACACCACCTAACCTTGGTGGAGACCATGCTCGGCGGCCATGAACCGGATGATATGGATAGCCTGAGAGAACCCATCCGGCATATTCTCAGTGAAAAGTACGTGCATTTCAAGCGCGCTGGCGAGATACTTGCCGCCTTATCCAAATACGGGTTTGGAAGGCTCTGGGATTCCGCTTCCGTGTTGAAGGATGTTCCTTTCGATTCCACTACCAGAAAGGATATAGCCAGATTAAAAAATTAAATAAGATTGAGGCTTTTACTGGAGGACCTTGGACCCACTTTTATAAAACTGGGACAGATGCTCAGCACAAGACCGGATATGATACCAGATGAGTATGCAAAGGAACTGGGCAATCTGAGGGATTCTGTCCCCCCGTTTCCATTCGAAAAGGTAAAAGAGCTTCTGGAGAGTGAGCTGGGCAAGACCATCCCTGACATCTTTGAATCCTTTGAAAAGGAGCCCATTGCTGCAGCATCCATTGGCCAGGTTCATGTGGCGGTTTTGAAGGCTGGCAAGAAGAAGGTGGCGGTAAAGATACAGAGGCCTGATGTCAAGGAGATGATAAGAGCGGATTTGAACATATTAAACGATATGGCCAGCATTCTAAGAAGGAGTTTCAATAATATCGACAATTTCGACCCCGAGAGCGTAATCGAAGAGTTCGGCCACATGATATTACGGGAAATAGACTATACCCTTGAGGGGAGGAACATCGAGAGGTTCAAAAATAATCTGGGTTAGGAAAAGTACATCGTCATACCCAGGGTATACTGGGATTACTCTAGTAAGAGGATATTGACGATGGATTTCATCCATGGTATAACAATAGACAGGATAGAAGAACTTAAGAAGATGGGGGCGGACCTTGGGGCGGTCACAACAACACTGGGTAAAGCCTACATAAAACAGATATTTATTGACGGTTTCTTCCATGCCGATCCGCATCAGGCAAATATCTTTGTTATTAAGGGTAACAGGGTATGCTTTCTGGATTTCGGTGCCATAGGCTATTTGGATGCTGAGACCAGAGACCTGGTTGGCTCTTTTTACATCGCCCTCATAAGTCAGAATGTGGGCAAGGCAGCCCAAGCACTCATTGAATTGAGTGGTAAATCTGAAAGGGATGTCAACCTTCAGAGACTCGAATGGGATCTAAGGGACCTTCTTGACTACAACCTTCTTCAGAAAGCAGATGTACCCGTGGACACCGGAATGAACCAGAGGATAGTGGACATCGCAATGAAGCACAAGGTCATGCTGCCCTCATCGTTCGTCCTTTTGGAAAGGGCCCTCATGCAGATCGATGGTGTATGCAGGCAGCTAAATCCAGATTTCGATATCGTGGATATAGCAAGGAAGAACCTGCTGCCCGTTCTGCGCCAGCGTTACGATATGAAGCCCGATCCTTTGGATGCACTGGAGACGGCTCGGGAATACAAGAAATTAATGAGCACTCTCCCCAAAAGAGCGGATACGGTCCTCAGCAAGCTGGAGAACGATGATCTGACCGTAAAAATCGATACGGGTCTTGTAGATGACCTGAAGAACCAAATCAGGAAAACTGGTCTTATTGTGGCCATAAGCATCATAGTGGCCACACTGATAGTCAATATAACCTTGACCGGTCAATCCATCAAATTGTCCCAGCTCCCAATAACGATAACCATTATGTCCATTCTGATATTATGGGTATTTGCAGTTATTCTTGTACACAGACGATTGTGACGCCGTATTAGTTATTCATGCGAATTATTGGGGACAATTGTCATGAAAACGGCTGCAGCATATCGTCCAAGTCCGTGATCTTTTGAGCCATTCCCCTCCCGCTGGCCCATGTGTTCTCCACACCCACAGCCCCCACCCCCGGAAACATGAATTTTGGCTCGATTGCCACCGTCATGTTCTCCTCCAAAATGAAATCAAAACCATCTGCGATAACAGGCAGCTCGTCCAGCTCAAGCCCCACACCATGTCCCACGAACCTGGCCTTGCCCTCCCCGTGCCCCATGAAATACTCCCCGAGGCTCGATTCAGAGGCCATGGATTGGGCCATATCGTATATCTCTCTCAGGTTCACACCGCCTCTAAACATCTCGAGGACTGCTTTTTGGATGTCAAGGCTCACATTGAATGCCCTT
>CP070726.1:493810-498664 GCA_020350865.1 Thermoplasmata archaeon | reverse complement strand
TTGAAGTATACCCCTTACCCGTCCCGACAGCCTTTCTGATGCCATTTTGAGTTAATTCCTTTGGAGCATAATAATTGATTTCGGACAGACGGTAATTGGACAGATGAATTAAAATCCTCTTCTCCACTGATATTAGTCCCTTTTGACCAGCCATTTTAATCGATCCCGAGCATAATTGTAATGTCCATTTATTTGCTATCTCCCCATGGTTGACTACCAGATTTATTTGGGTAAGCTGGATTGAGTTAATGGTTCAAATTATTTTCGTTCCCCAATTAAGGTTATTGCACCGTTGGTTTATAAGGATCGGAACTGGATGGGAAAAGGGACATCTAGGTTGCTATATCGTAAACCCCAACATTAATATACCCTTCCCTCCATTGTAAATTCCGCCCTGCAGAAGGCTGGGTTCGACACATCTGGGCGTTGAAGACAAATCGCACGGATTTGATGCAGGTTTTTACGGAAGCGAGCGCATGTACCCCCTGAAGAATCTGAGGAGAAGGGCTGCCAGGACTGGGCTCACCGTGGCCGGAGTGTCCCTTGCCGTAACCCTGGCCATCATCATGTTCTCCATTTCAGAGGGTATCAGGGAGAGCACAGACGAGATCATAGAGGTGAGCGGCATAGACATCCTGATTCTGCCCAAGGGAGGCGCCCTCTTCATTGGAACGGGAGAATTCGATGACAGCCGGGAGCTTGCCCAGGACATCATGGACTCAAATCCCGAGGTAAAGGGCGCCTACCCTGTGCTCAGGGAGCGGATGTACATTTCCACGGGTCAGGCTGACGAGGAGCTGCCCAAGGTCACCAGCGCCCTGGCAAAGGGACTCACAAGGGAGGCGAACCTTGCCTTCGAGACAGCAGAGGTGATTTCGGGCTCGGAGCTGCCCACGGGAGGCGACCCCTTCCATGCCAACGGCACCTACGATGGGGGCACTGAGTCTAGCAACTTCACCCACGAGATACTATTGTCCCGCCCCTTAGCCGATTTTCTGGATGCCCATGTGGGTGACATCGTTTATCTTTCCAATAAACTCCCCGTCACGTTCGAGCATTTCGATGACTGGCTTGGCAATGCCACCTGGTTTATAGTGGAGGGCATACGCACACAGTCCTTTGAAGACGAAGGTGATTACGGAATTTCCCTGCACCTGAGTGAGTTACAGTACATCACAGGCAAATGGGAGAAGGATGCCGCCGATATCCTTGCCCTGGACCTCCATAATCCCGCTAAAGCCGAGGGTGTGAAGCAATGGCTCCTTGAGGACTTCGAAGGAAAGGACGATATAACTGCCTACACACAGGAGGATGTAAGAGAGGAAATCGAGCGGTTCACAGCCACATACAGGGGCTTTGCCGAGATGGTGGCAGGTATCACCATCCTTGTGGCCGTATTGTTCGTTTCCACCATAGTCATGATATCTGTCAAGGAAAGAACAGGTGAGCTGGCTGCATTGAGGGCACTGGGTTTCTCACGCACCTCCATATTCAAGCTCGTGTTGGCAGAATCCCTGCTCATCTGCATTATTGGGTTTGCAATCGGCCTTGCCGTGGGTGCTGTGGGTGTGGAGTTAATCAACAACTACGCGGAGAGCGTTGCCCCGGAATTGCCCGAGGGATTTGAAATTGCGCGGATTACTTACGGGCTTTTACTGTGGGCAGTAGGCTCCATTACGATCATCGGGGTGCTTGTGGGGCTGGTACCTGCGTACTGGGCCTCGCATTTGAACATCGCATCCGCCCTCAAAAGCGAATAGAATGTGGGAATAATGATACTGAAAAACGCGTTTCGAAGAAAGGGCCGAACCAGCATGACCATCGTGGCTGTAGCCATCTCCATGGCACTGCTCGTCTCCATGCTGTCCATTGCCGAGGGTATCCTGTACAACGCCGAGATGAGCATCAAGGAGAGCAAGCGGGACATCATCATCTCAGGGGAGGGCACCCACGGCATGGTAAACGGCCATGGACTGGTTTCCGAATTGAAGGGAGACGAGAACATCTCCTCAGCTTCCGCCGTACTTATCACAGACTGGTCCGAGTTATTGGTGCTCAACATCACGGACCCGGGTAAGGGCATCAACGAGAATTTCCTGGCAATTGGGGTGGGTCTTGTCCCCGATGACGAATTTCCGTTTTTGGGGGATGCGGAGGAGCGGCGGTTTCGGGACATCTTCGAGGTTCAGTTCAATGACTGGTTCAGTGTGGGGGGTGATCCCCATTTCGAGAACGGTTACACGGGGGAATGGAGCTACGAGATTCTAATTGACGAGCACTTCGCAGGCTCCCACAACCTGACCAAGGGGTCAGAGCTTGCAATCAACAATCACCCAGTGAGATTTCATGTAAACGGCACCATCTCAACCATCCTGTCCGGTGAGGGCATATTCGAGGGTGTGGACATCGGTGTAATTGTGATGCATTTGGCGGAGCTCCAGAGCCTCCTCAACCTCACAGAAAACGATGTGGTCACATCCGTGTCCGTATCCCTTGAAGACGAGCACAAGGATGTGGAGGCTGCACGGGCCATTGCACGGGACATCAAGGTCCAGTACCCGTTCTACTCGGTGATGACCAAGGAGGACAGGCTGGACAGCATTCACGACCAGCTAGTTCTCGCCCGTCTGTTCTACACGGCCATAGGCTCTGTTTCCATGATAATCGGCCTGCTCTTTGTGGCGTGCATAATGATCATGTCAATCACAGAAAGAACAAACGAGTTCGGCATGATGCGGGCCATCGGTATTTCCAAGAAAACCATATTTACCCAAACACTGATGGAGTCCATGGCAATAGTTGTTATCGGTGCCCTCATAGGACTGTACTTCGGGTATATCGGCTCCCTTGCCATGGGCAGGTACCTGAGGTTCATGTCGGGCCTGAACCAGGAATTCACAGTATTCACCCCTTCACTTGTTGCCAATTCCCTTCTGCTGGTGGTGGCCTTCGGCTCCCTGATATCCATGTACCCCGCATGGCAGGCCGCAAGAAAGAGGATTCTGGAAGCGCTGAGGTTCATACGATGAAACATTCAAAAACGGAGGCATGTGATTGATCGAGCTGCGCGATGTCACGAAAGCGTACAGCATGGGAGGCAGTATGATATGGGCACTTAACGGTATTAACCTCCGCATCGAAGAAGGCGAGTTTTTGTCCATTGTGGGGCCCTCTGGCAGCGGGAAGTCCACCCTCCTCAATATCATCGGTTGTATTGACTCCCCCTCCTCAGGAGAGGTGCACTTCGACGGGCAGGTCGTATCGATGCTGAACGATAGAGCCCTGACTAAAATCAGGCTGAATAAGATCGGCTTCATCTTCCAGCAGTTCTATCTCATCCCCACATTGAAGGCACAAGAAAACGTGGAACTGCCCATGAAGGAGGCGAAGCTGCCCAGGGAGGAGAGGGAAAAAAGGGCAGCACATCTGCTCGCCCAGGTGGGCTTGGTAGAAAGAGCAAAGCATTATCCAAGCCAGCTGTCGGGGGGCGAGCAGCAGAGGGTGGCAATTGCCAGAGCCCTGGCGAACGAGCCTTCCGTTCTTTTGGCCGATGAACCAACAGGTGAGATAGACTCCGAAACAAGCGACAAGATAGTGCGTTTGTTAAAAACCCTAAACGAGGAACAAAAGGTCACCGTCATAGTGGTCACCCATGATGCGAAGGTGGCTCAATATGCGGACAGGATCATTACAATAGAGGACGGGCGCATCACTCCGTGACCCGAGGAACGTGATTTTTTTGGCGACAAGAAGAGAGAATACAAACAGGATAAAGGCTATTGCTACCGACATAGACGGCACCATAACAGACGGAAGAAGGAGGATTTCCACTGAGGTCATTTCCGCCCTTAGAAGGGTGGAGGAAATGGGCATTCCCGTGATGCTCGCCTCCGGTAACGTGCTTCCTATAGCCTACGGCCTTTCCGGGTTCATTGGCACAACCGGGCCTGTTATCGCCGAGAACGGGGGGGTGGTGTTCCACCAAAAACGCGTGAGATATCTGGGGGACAGGAAGAGGTGTGATCAGGCATTTGAGGAACTGGCAAAGCACATGCCTGTAAAAAAGATCTTCAGCGACAGGTGGCGAAAGGGTGAGGTGGCCATCGAGCCGGATGTTGACCTGGCAGAGGTTAAAAGAAGGGTTGCCGAGTTTGGGCTGAAGGCTGAAAGCACGGGTTTTGCTATCCACATCTTCGAGCCCCAGGTGAGCAAGTTCAACGGTCTGAAGGTGGCATGTGAGATGATTGATGTTGATGTTGCGGAGGTTGCTGCCTTCGGTGACTCTGAAAACGATGTTGAGATGATAAAAAAATGCGGTATCGGTATTGTTCCTTCCAATGCCGCAGAGGAGATAAAAAAGCATGCAGACTTTGTCGCCTCCTCTCCTTGGGGAAAAGGCTTTGTCGAGGGCCTGAGATGGCTTGGGTTTGTGGATTGATAATTGTGCCCAAAGATTTTTATATCCACATCAAAATGAAAAATACGGCATATGCCACGGAATAGAGCTTCGGAAGGTGAAAAAATGGCGCGGAAAAAGACAAAGAAAAAGACCACGAAGAGGACGACAAAAAAGAAGACAACAAAGAAGAAGTCATCAAAGAAGAAGAGAAAGTAAGCCCACATACTTTTTCTGAAGAAAAGCAGCCGTGTTTGCAGAAACAAACGCGGATTGTGGGCATCTATTTTTTGGAGGGAGGAGCCTTAGAATTAGAGCAGTTATTTTACAGATTAACAGGCTCTAATGGCAAAGAATTATTGATTTAATGAGGAAAATTACCGGATGATGAACACAACTATTCTTCTGCCCAAATCCCCTGATAACGAAATGTATTATAGCGGCAAATGCCGGATTTT
>CP070726.1:483496-493710 GCA_020350865.1 Thermoplasmata archaeon | reverse complement strand
GGCCTGCTCACACATTCCGCAGCCCACACATGAGGTTGACATGTGGTTCAGCCTAGTTAGGTGGAAGAGCAGGGTGTCTCGTGGCATTTTTATCAGGCCCCTGCGCTCTGCCCATAACAGGTACTTATCGGACTCGTATTCGAATGTGGATGATTCGAAAAAGCACTCCCTGCAGTAGCACACGGGACACACGTCCATACAGTTGTGGCAGTTGATGCAGGTTTCGAAAAACGAAAGGAGGGATTCGATGTCGGACACATCGCTCATTGTTGTATCGGACAGTTCATGCCACCGCCCAAGACGCCTTTTTACGAGGTTCGCCACAGCCTCTTTTCTCTTCTCAGTCTCATCCTGAACCTTGACTTCTATTCCCTCCAACAACTCAGTCCCCGCCTCTGATTTGGCAAGGACGATGGGTTTTTTGAGGTCAGACCCGTATATGCCCAAGGTGATATCGGTATTTTCAGGAATGGGGTACTCGCAGACCCCGCATGCAGCGCGCATGGTTTCATCATCCCTGTCCTCCTTCATGTTCTTACTAAACTCCAGCATGGGGTCTCTTCCCTCCCCCATAATCTCGCGGAACTGTTTAACGGAATAGGTGCCTGGACAATCCACTCCCACGATGATGATGTTGTCCAAAGACGCCTGTTTGAGCTTTGAAAGCTCGATTAGGGCCCTTATCTCACAGGACTTGAGCACTGCAGCGATTTTCCGTGTGCTGGGGGCCACCTTCGTCATCTCGGAGATGATGGTTGCGGAGTTCACAGGCATGACAAATGACAAGGGTTGTGCATCCTTCAATTTGTCTGCATGGGTTGCCAGGCTCTGAACCACACCCTCCCCCTTTGGAACCTTTTGTGGGACAAGAACGGCATCAACTGCCCCCATCTCCAGCATCTTACCCAGTAAATCGGTGATGTTCCTTGTAAGTTCATGTTCTGTTCCTGCCATCTATATCACCTGCGATTTCTCCTCACCTCATTTTTCATACATTCCAGTACTTTGAAAATGGATTCGGGCCCAGTCTCTTTATCTCTTCGGTCATATCCTTGATTGTTTCTGCGAACTTCCTTCCCTCATCCGCACCGATCCACCGAACCCAGATCCTCTCACCCTCTAGACCAAGCGTATCTAAGATGTCCTTTACCAGCGCCATCCTCCTTCTTGCCTTGTAGTTGCCCTCGAGATAGTGGCAGTCTCCTGGATGGCACCCTGCCACGAGCACACCGTCAGCCCCCTCCATGAGAGCTTTTAAAATGTAAACCGAATCCACTGAGCCGGAGCACATGAGTCTGATGATTCTGATGTTGGGAGGGTACTCGATTCTGGAGGTGCCCGCCAGATCTGCAGCACTGGAGGAGCACCACTTGCACAGGAACCCAACGATCTTCGGCTCGAATTCCTCAACCGGTTTTGTTTTCCCCTGCTTGGCCTCTGACATGTTATCATCTCTTTATTTCTTTGATACTAAACCACCGCCTCATCTATCATGGCCATTACCTGTTTTTCCTTATAGCCTTTGAGCTTGGCAGCACCACTGGGGCATACAACGGCACATACCCCGCAGCCCTGGCACAGGGCATCCACAACCTGTGCAACCTTCCTATCCTCGGCCAGAACCCTGGCCTCGTATGGACATGAAGTGATGCAGGCCTGGCATCCCACACACCAGCGGTCGTAAACCTCAGATATCACACCCTTTGATTTGAGCCTGTGCTTGGACAGCACCGTCATGGCCCTGGCCGCTGCAGCCTCGGCGCTCACCTTGCTTTCCGAGAGATTCTTAGGTGAATGAGACAAGCCGCAGATGTATATGCCCTCACTTTGAATATCCACAGGTCTGAACTTGACATTGGCCTCCGTAAAGAAACCGTCCTCGTCCAGTGACAGACTCGTCTCAAAGGCATCTCTCACGGAGATGTTGTCAGGCGCCGGGCCCAAACTCAAACCGATTACATCCGGGCAAAGCGTGATTATTTCGTTGAGCACAGGGTCCTTCACCCAGACGATGAGTGCACCGTTTTCAGCCTTCACCCTGGGCTTGCCCTCACTTTCGAATCGTATGAAGTTGATGCCATTCTCCTTGGCCCTAATATAATATTCTTCAGCAAAACCGTACGTCATCATGTCCCTGTAGAGTACGTGCACAGCACAGTTCGGGTTCTTTTCCTTGATTGCCAGGGCGTTTTTGAGTGCATGGCTGCAGCAGATTCTGCCGCAGTACTGCCTTTCCTCTCCCCTCAGCCCCACACACTGGATCATCACAACCGAATCAGCATTAAAAGAGCCTATGGCCAGTCGCATCTCCATTTCCCTTTGGGAGATGACATCTTCGTGCTCACCGTACAGGAACTCGTTTGTGGTGAGCTCTTCTGCACCCGTGGCTATGATAACGCAGCCGTAGCGTTCGCTGATAGCACCTGCCGGGGTATTGATATCAGCGGAAAAGGCGCCCACCGTTCCTGTCACATTCACAACCTGGGATTCCAAATAAACATTAACAAGCTTCTCTTTACCGACATCGCCTATAATGCCTTCCAGCATCTGCTGTACATCCAAGCCATCAAGGGTATGCTGTACATATCTCGCCTGTCCTCCCAGGGCATCTGATTTCTCCACCAGATCAACAGGATATCTGTTTCTTGCAAGTCGCAGGGCCGCGGTCATACCCGAGATTCCACCGCCGATAACAAGGGCCTTTGGCACCACATCAAGGGCTCTGCCCTCCCACGGTTCCTGGGCTCCTAGCTTTTCGCAGGCCATGGAAATCAGGGCTTTGGCCTTCTCTGTGGCCTTTCTCCTGTCGGTATGCACATAACAGCATCCCTCTCTGATGTTGGCAATCTCCATTTGTTCTGGACCGCAGCTGGCCTCTGCAATGGCCTTTTTAAAGGGAACCTCGTACGCATAGGGTGCACATGCGGCAAATATCACCTTTGACACCTGCTCCTTTCCTATCTTCTCCTTCACATGTTCCAAATCTGTGCATGTATAGTTGAGAACTTCGACGAAGGCAATATCCGAAAGGAGCCATGAGAAATCCTCGAGTTCATCCATTTCAACCTTGCCTGCAATCTCCTGGCCGCATCTGCAGATGAAAACACCGATTTTTCCTTCTTTGTGTCGCGTGGATGCTGCATGGATGTCAGATGAGGTTTTACCAGATTCCCCCTGATCTTTCTCTGCTTTTGAGCAAGAAAGCAGCGTCTGCACCAAGGCTGCCGAGCAGCTTGCCTCGCCAATGGAATCCGGAATATCCTTTGGACCCGAGAAAGCGCCGCATACGAAGACGCCTGGTCTGGAGGTTTCAACAGGTGTCCCGCTTTTTTCTGCGCAGAAACCATATTTGTTCAGGTCTACACCCGATAAGCTGGCAATCTCCGAGGCTCCGGCTGGAGGCCTCAGGCCCGCAGCAAGAATTACTAGATCAAAGGTCTCGGTGTAGGGCTCATCCCCTTCATTAACGTAATTCACCACAAGCTTTTTGTCCTCATCCGCCCGGATTCCCGGTACGCGGCTGCGCACAAACCTGATACCCATCTTTTCCGCCTTGCGGAAGTAGCGATGATACCCCTTGCCAAAGTCCCTTAAGTCCATGAAGAAGACCGTAATCTTCAACTCCGGATGCAGTTCCTTGGCCATAATGGCCTCCTTTACAGAATGCATGCAGCAGGCAGAAGAGCAGTAATTTCTCTTTTCATCCCTGGAACCGATGCATTGGATGAAGGCGATGTTCTTAACCTGGCGATCATCTGATACGCGTGTTATCTGCCTTTTTTCACCGGGGCCCGTGCCGCTCATCAATCTCTCGAATTCCAATGCAGTGAGCACGTTTTGATACTCGCCGTAATGGTAGGAGCCCATTTCGCTCGGATCGAACGGTTCGAATCCCAAGGCGAGAATCACGGCGCCCACGTTCAGTTCTTCTTCGCAATCCTCCTCCGCCAAATCCATGGCCTCGGCAGCACAGATTTTTACGCATTCACCACATCGAGTGCAGTGCTCCATATCCAGTGTGTATGCGTTGGGAACCGCATGGGGATGTAACTTGTATATCGCCTTTCTTTTCCCGAGGTTTTCGTTGAACTCGTCCTCAACCTCAACAGGGCAGACCCCAACACAGAGGTCGCATGCTGTGCATGCCTTCAAATCCACGAACCTGGCCTTTTTCGTGATTCGAGCCTTGAACCTGCCAGGTTTGCCTTCCAGAACCTCCAGTTTAGCATTGGTGATAATATCGATATTTGGATGGTCTAATCCTCTTCTCAGACAGATGTCTGAGCAGAACTCGCCGCCGAAGGCCGGCAGCATTTTGCACATACCGCAGTCATCTGTGGGAAACTGGCGGTCCAGCTGGGAGAGCGTGCCCCCGATGTAGGGCTTTTCATCCACGAGTATGACATGGATGCCGGATTCGGCCAAGTCCAATGCGGCCTTTATTCCCGCAACACCGGCCCCCACCACCAAAGCCGAATTCTGGCCTTTTATCCGGGTTTTTGCACTCTTCTTTCCTTTTGGCATTCTCAATCCTCTGTAAAGGCGGACACCATGTCAAATATCTGCCTCTTCGAATAGTTCTTGTGCTGCATGGCCCCGGAAGGGCATCCTGCGGCGCAAGCACCGCACCCTTCGCAAAGTCCTTCGTTTATACTTGAAACTCCTTTTTCCTCATCCAACTGAGCTGCCCCGTATGCACAAATTGAGACACAGTTACCACAGCCCACACACACTTCCTCATCCACATATGCAATGACGGGATCATGGGATAGTTCATCCTGGGAGAACATGGCAGCCACCTTACTTGCTGCACCACTTGCCTGGGATACCGTCTCGGGAATATCCTTTGGTCCCTGGGCGGTCCCTGCAAGGAAAATCCCAGCCGTCATGGTTTCCAGGGGTCTAAGTTTTGGGTGTGCTTCGGTAAGCCAGCCATGCTCATCCGAAGCGATCCTCAATTTTTTCGCTATATCCAATGTTCCCTCACTGGGTACAGAAGCGGTTGCCAAAACCACCATGTCCGCTTTGATCTCTATCTTCTTTCCCGTCAGGGTATCCACACCCCATACAACGACCTTATCATCCTCCTCAAACACCTTTGATACCTTTCCCCTCAGATAGATTAAATCCTCCTCCTCAATTGCCCCTTGAACGAACTCCTCGTATTTTTTCCCTGAGGATCTTATGTCGATGTAGAAGATGTATGCCTGGCCGTCAGGCACAACGTGCTTGTATAAAAGGGCGTGTTTTGGAGTGAACATGCAGCAGATTTTAGAGCAGTAAGAAACCCCAAGCTCAGGATCTCTTGAGCCTGCGCACTGGATGAAGACCACTTCCTTTGGTATCTTTCCGTCGGAGGGGCGTCTTATCTGCCCTCCCGTGGGACCTGAGGCCGAGAGAAGGCGCTCGAACTGCAGCGAATCTATCACGTTCCTGTATTTCCCTCCACCGTATTCTTTTAGATCTTCTTTGTCGTAAAGGTCAAATCCCGTAGCCACAACGATGGCACCCACATCGAGCTCCTTGATTTCATCCTCCTGCTCATAATCAATGGCACCGATATCGCAGAATTTTTCACAGGCTCCGCACTCACCCAAAAGAAAACGCATGCAATGCTCCCTGTCAATTACCGGCTTGTTGGGAACGGCCTGAGGGAAGGGGATATAGTTCGCATTCCGAGCGGCCATACCGCGGTTGTGTTCAGATAAGATGGGTTTTGGTTTCGCCTCGGTGATATCCGATATACGGATGGCATCGGTCGGGCATACCTTCTCACAGGCACCGCATGTGGTGCAGATATTCGAAAGTTCGTCAAAGGGTTCGGTCACCTTGCGGTTGGCACCACGGTTTGCAAAACAAAGGACATTGGCACCCATTACCTCCTGACATACCCGTACACACAATCCGCATAGAATACATTTGTTATCCCTATCCTCATTGGGTTTGAATCGGGTTTTTTCCACCCCAATCTCCTTTGCCAATTCCATTACCTCATACGATTCTGGACATCTGGCTAGAAGTAATTCCATGAGGATTTTCCTGGATTCTTGTACCTCCTCAGTATCCGACCTAACGTGTATCTCCTCTTCCACGGGATAGGTACAGGATGCCGTGATTTTCGTGCGCCCCTTTTTTGTCACCTCCACAATACACAATCTGCATGCTCCGTATCCGGGTATTGCTTTATAGTGGCACAAGGTGGGTATCTTGATCCCATAGCTTCGGGCAACATCCAGTAGTATTTCACCGGGTTTACACGAAACTTCCTGCCCGTCTATTGTAAATTTGATTGCCTCTTCTTCCTCCATATCACACCACCATTACAGCATCAAATTTACATGAATCGAAACAGATTCCGCATTTGATACATTTTCCGATATCAATTTCATGCATCTTCTTCTTCTCACCACTTATTGCCTCCTGTGGGCATCGCTTGAGACATACTCCGCAGCCTGTACATTTTTCAGGGTCGATTTCATATGAAATCAACGATTTACACACACCTGCAGGGCATGTTTTATCGGCGATATGTGCAATATATTCATCTTTGAAATATCTCAGGGTCGTCAATACTGGATTGGGTGCGGTTGCACCCAACTGGCATAGGGAAACCTTTTTAACTACTGAAGCCAAGCTTTCAAGTAATTCGATATCCTCCAGTTCTCCCCGGCCTTCACTGATGTCCGTAAGAATTGAATGCATCTGAATTAGTCCCTCCCTGCAGGGTGTGCATTTCCCGCAGGATTCATCCTTTAGAAAATTTACGAAATACTTAGCCACATCAACCATGCAGGTGCGGTCGTCCATTACGATCATACCGCCCGAGCCCATCATGGCCCCTGCATCAGTTAAGCTATCAAAATCTACTGGAAGATGTATCAGTTTATCTGGTATGCACCCTCCGGAAGGACCGCCTATCTGAATCGCCTTGAACTTCCTGTTATTTGGTATTCCCCCGCCGATATCAGTGATCATTTCCCTTAAGGTGATGCCCATTGGAACCTCCACCAAGCCCGTATTATTGATTTTACCCACCATGGAAAATATCTTTGTGCCCTTACTCTTCTCTGTACCTATTTTCGAATACCAGTCGGCACCATTGTTGAGAATCAATGGAACATTGGCCCAGGTTTCAACATTATTCAGGTTACTGGGCCTATCCCATAGGCCCTTTTGTGTTGTGTGTATATGCTTAGCCCTGGGCTCACCCGGCTTTCCTTCTATAGAGGCCATAAGGGCTGTGGACTCACCACAAACAAAGGCTCCTCCTCCCCTTGCGATTTTCACATCAAAGCTGAATTTACTGCCTAGTACGTTTTCACCCAGGATACCGTATTCCCTGGCCTTCTTAATCGCAGTTCGGAAGAACTCTACAGCCAGGGGATATTCGGTGCGAACATAGATATATCCTTCTCTCGCACCAATGGCATAGGCTCCGATGATCATGCCTTCCAAGACAGAGTGGGGATTGCCTTCCAAAAGACTGCGGTTTGCATAGGCCCCTGGATCTCCCTCGTCTGCATTGCAGATCACATATTTGATATCGCCTTTGGCTTTTCTGCATGATTCCCATTTGTAACCTGCAGGAAAACCGGCACCACCTCGTCCTCTGAGGTTCGCGGATTTTACCTCCTCTATTATTTCTTGGGGTTCCATCTCAAACAGGGCCTTGGACAGGGCGGAATAACCACCGATACGGATGTAATCTTCGATGGATCTCGGATCGATTATACCATTTTTCCCGAATATGGTACGGGTTTGGTTTTTATAAAAGGATATATCGTCCTCACATAGGATCTTCTCGCCTGTTTTGGGATCCACATAGAGCAAACGATCCAGGACATCACCTTTGAGAACCGATTCACCCATTATCTCAGGCACATCATCCGGTTTTACACTGCAATAAAATATATTCTTGGGCCTGATGACAACAATGGACCCCCGCTCGCAGAAGCCGTGACATCCTGTAACAAGAAGATCCACCTTATCTTCCAGTTTCTGCCTTTCAATTTCCTTTTTAAACAGATCCGCTATCTCACCCGCTCCCTAGGCATGACAACCTGTTCCCCCGCACACTGTTATGACGAGCTTGTTTGGATCCTTTTCGCTGATCAGTTTGGATCTTAGCTCCTCAAGCTCCTCCTTGGATTTAAGAGGTGTCACTTCCCCACCCCTTCCCCTTCCCTGTATTTTTTGAGCAGTCTATTCACCTTTGCAGGTGATGTGGGATGGTATTCTCCGTCGATGACAACAACAGGTCCCAGTGCACAGGCACCAAGACAGTTTACCGTCTCCAGCGTGAAATTCAAATCCGGTGTGGTTTCACCATCCTCTATTCCCAGGTTCCTTTTTAGTTCATCCAGAACCTGCGCTGCTCCCCGGACGTGGCAGGCTGTACCCTGGCAGACCTTGATCAGATGCCTGCCCCTTGGAGTCAAGGAAAATGCAGTGTAGAATGTAGCAACATTGAAAACCCGGGCAAGGGGTTCCTCCAGGCATTCTGAAACATACCTTAGGGCGAGTTCGGGAAGGTAGTTGTACCTCTGGTTGATATCCTGTAAAACCGGAATCAGGGGTCCCGCATCGTCGGAATACTCATCTATGATTTCATCGAGCTCTTTTTTCATCTCGAAAGTAAGGTCATTTTCAACACTTTTCGTCTCTGGAAGTCGGATTTCATTGCCCACCAAACAATTATTAACACACTCACCACAGCCTGTGCATATATCTTCTTTTATTGATCGTGCCTTTTTTCGCACCTTGACTGTGAAATTCCCTACGTAACCTGAGACCTCCTCCACCTCGGAATAGGTCATGAGCTCGATGTTTGGATGCTGGGCAACCTCCACCATTTTCGGAGTGAGAATGCATGACGCGCAGTCCAAGGTGGGAAAGGTTTCAGCAAGCTGCGACATCTTTCCCCCTATACTGGATTCCTTTTCCAGTAGAATGGTCTCGTAGCCGGAATTGGCTATGTCCAAAGCAGCCTGCATACCCGCGATGCCTGCCCCGACTACCAAGGCCCTTTTTGTTACGGGGATTGCGATGGGGTGAAGTGGTTTGTTTGCCTGGAGCTTTTCAACCATACTCATTATGATTTTTACGGCCTTTTGGGTGGCGGCCTCCCTGTCCTTGTGCACCCAGCTGCACTGCTCCCTGATATTGGCGCATTCCATAAGGTAGGGATTGACCTCCTCTGAGGAGACGGTTTTTCTAAAAGTGTTCTCATGAAGGCTCGGGGAGCATGATGCAACAATAACTCCATGGAGGTTCTTTTCTGAAATCGCGTCTTTTATCATTGTCTGACCGGGATCGGAGCACATGTACGTGTATTCCACTGCATGGACCACGGCAGGGTGTTTTATGACCTCTGCAACCACCTTTTTTACATCGACGGATCCCGCTATATTCGTGCCGCAGTGGCACACGAAAACGCCTATTCTCTTCATTTAGCCTCCTCTTTTACGGATATCCGCATATCGTCAATGAGCCCCTTTTCTATTAACAGGGGTCTTGGATCCATTGCATGCTTCGAAAAATCAAACAATTTGAAATCGACATCCAAAGCCAAGCCCAAAAGCTCCGTGAAATACACAATGGGAATCCTGTCAAAATCACCGAACTTTTCAGCCATCTCGTTTTGCTTTTTATCGAGATTGAAATAACATACCGGACAGCTCAGGGCCAAAGCTTCTGCACCGTTTTGAAGTGCGGATTTCAGGATATTGTACGAGCAACCCAACGCCGTATCCTTCACCTCGGGATGGATTATCTGATAGGAGCCACAGCACTCCACCTTGAACGGAAAGTCCACGACATGGCAACCAAGACTTTTGAGAAAATCATCCAGGATCATGGGATTTTCAGGATCGTCGAATTTAAGTACAGAAGCGGGTCTGATTATCTGGCATCCATAGTAAGGTACCACCTTGAGGCCCCCCAGTTCCTTTCTTACAGCACCCTTCAATCTATCAAAACCAACATCATCCCTTAGAATTTCCAAAAAATGCACAACCTCGATCTCACCTTTGTAATCTTCTTCTAGAAATTCGCATATCTTGGCTCGTTTTTCGAAATCGTTTTTTAAAACATCGTTAGTTCGCTTCAATACATTATAACAAAACGAACAAAGGGTGGTGAGTTTGTTACCTTGCTTTTCGGCATTCATTATGATTCTCGCAGAAGAGATCATCCCCATTATGTTGTCATCAACT
>CP070726.1:477414-483396 GCA_020350865.1 Thermoplasmata archaeon | reverse complement strand
GCCTTGTCCCCCTTGGAAAAACCGCCGGTGGAATACTTCATCTTATGGTATTCTCCCGAACCCCTGCCCGGAAATTTGGTCTCCAGTGAACTATTCACCTTCATCAGTTCTTTTTTGGTGAGGTCACCGTGAAAAGTGATGTGCAGGCGGTATTCCCTATTTTTCCGCTCGTTGATTGCTGCAGAGGCCGTTATATCCGAAAATCTCTTGTGCTGCACCTTCATTTTGATGTGTTTTATCTTCCTCTTGTGTGCAATATCACCCAAGGTAAAAAGAGCGTCCCGATCCAAACCCTTTTTTTTGTCAATTACAATCACTTTGTTATCGCATTTGATCTCCTTGAGTTTTGTGAAGGCCCCTTTACCCAGAGAATCCAGCGCCTCCTCCATGATCATTATGGGTCTGAAACGGATGACAAGTTTGTCTTCGGTTCCTTCCTTGTCAATGTACCTCTTCAAAGCCGAGGAGGGACTCAAGTCATGCTTCTTCAGAACATCGATTTTGATCTCGGCCTGCTCCAGTAGTTCATCGGCCTCTGCCATTTTCCTCACACGACCCTGACTATTTCATCATCCTTGGATATGGTAAGAATATATTTTGTCTATATAAGACTTTTTTATTTTTTATTCCTTCATTCTAACAAGGAGGAAAATATCGACATCCTTTTTATAATCCATGTAAACCATAATTTATAAATAATCAGGTTATGTAGTTTATTACGATGAGGATAGCTTTTATTGACCCGTGCAACAAAATATGGGAGGGCCACCTGCCGCACTCCCTCCCCCAGATGCTCTACCCCCCTCTCTGGCCCTCCATATTGAACGCATTAACACCCGAGCCCCACGAAACGACCTTCATATCCCGCCAGCGCCAGAAAATTTCGGAAAAGACGCTTTCCAATTACGATCTGGTGGCCCTCTCCGTCCTCACCACCACATCCAAGGACGCCTACGAGATCGGTGATATGTGCAGGAGGACTGGTACCATGTGCGTCATGGGAGGCTACCATCCCTATGTGCTGCCGCAAGAAGCAAAGGAGCACTGCGACGCGGTGGTATTTGGAGAGTGCGAGGCCAACTGGCCGGAGGTACTCAGTGATGCCGGGTGTGGAAAGCTTCGGCCGTTCTATTCCGGGGGACTGTGCAGGGAGGCGGATTTTGTGGTTCCGGACTTCTCCATCTACAAGAACTGGTTCTAACTGAAGTTACCCCTGGAAATCTCCAGAGGCTGTCCTAACCGATGCGACTTCTGCGGGCTTCCAAATTATACCGGGAAAATGTGAAGGTACAGGCCCCTGGATGTGGTAAGAAAGGACATAGAGAAATGGAAACGGAAAAGGACGACGGTCCTGACAACACCAAACCTCATGGCCAATCCCCAAAAGACAAGGGAACGTCTGGAAATCATCAAGGAGAACGACATGCAATGGGTCTCACCCTGCGACACAACCATCGGAAGAAGCGAAGAAATCCTCAAACTGGCCTCCGAATCGGGATGTGTGGCCCTGTACTACGGCTTCGAGAGCATCTTTTCCGAAACACTGTTATCCGTCCACAAGCTCCACAACATCAGGTCGGACTACAGGGAGCTTGTTAAGAAGACGCACGACCACGGCTTTCTTGCCGGGGGCTCTTTTATCCTGGGGTTCGATGAGGACACCAAAGAAACTGCAGAAAAAACGGTTGAGTTTGTCAAGGACTGCGACATAGACATCTGCATCTTCTTTCCCCTTACCCCCTACCCGGGCACAAGGCTCTTTGACAGACTACACAGGGAAGGCAGGATCCTCACCTATGACTGGGAACGGTACGACATCTCGGAGGTGATCTTCCGGCCAAAGCACTTCTCCCCGGCCAGCCTGCACGGGCTTGTAGCAGAAGCAAACATGGAGGTCAACTCGTGGGGTTCCGCTTGTACAAAGATCTTCACCAGACATTTCTCGGGGGTCCCGGGAGGCGACCTTGCGCCGCTCCTCATCACCCTGGGGCTGAGAGCCACGGTCAGACAGGCGAAGAGGGCTCTGAGTTCCAAAAGGACGGGCCAGCCATCGGCATATAGAGTGGACGTCAATATTCCTGAGCCCCTGGCCATACAAAAAACTGTTTAGGAATATCGAAATCATATTTTTCATATAGACCACTTAATGGGTTTCGCGTACTCAAACTTGATATTGCCCGCTGCCTCCCTTAGGGAAGATTTTGTTCTTCACTATGTTATCTATCACTGTATTCTATCTTCGATTCCTTTTATTCTTCTTCAATCTAAGCCTATATTGCCCCTTCAACTCGATATATTTAATCCTAAAATCCCATGGAACTTTTGACAAAACGATTGGCGCTGAAGTCAGGAGTAATAAGCCTATAAATAATAATGTCAATATTATATGAATATAATCATTTATTTTCAAACCTACAAATGAAAAAATTCCGGCAGCCAGGATCATGCAAACAACTCCAATTATAACCATCGGAGTCGTTATATGATACATCTTATATTCAGGAGTATCCTTAATGATCTCAATTTCGCATTTTAAAGATTCCAAATCCATATATGGTTCACCCTCTCCTTCAAACCCCGGCCCTACAAACCTTTAATGTATTTTCATGGTTAAACAGTTTCCGCCGCTGAAAGTCGGGAAGGCCCCTTTATAATTATTATTCTTAGGTAACTTCCACAATGATCTTCTTTTTCCCCTCAGGATATAAAAGAACATCTTTTCCTTCATATAATTCAAGGAAGCGTGCTATCTTCGCGGGTATTCTCACACTCAACGAATTACCGGATTTGACTATCTTGATGTCCTTGGCCAGACCCCATATGCCCAGTTCTTTGGCCTTTTCCTCGATCTTCCTCATGGCGTTTTCGTCAAGAAATGATTCTCCGCATTTATCGCAAACCTCTGCGGTAAATTTACCCAGTGAAATCCCGAACATCTTCTCTTCGATTTTCTTCTTTTTCAGCACTCCTTTCTCACACATCGGACATTTTGTCATATTCATCACCATCGCAGCATCACGGTTATTACATAAAACTCCTTATTTGCCACCTTAAATATTACTTCAATATGCCTGTGTGCAGCTATTATCTCTTTACCTTTCCTTCTTTTACTGCCTTTATTGATCGCTTCAGACACCTCTCTTTCTGATATCCCTCTTTCAACCATTCGCATCCTTGCATGCCTACTGTACTTTATGTTAGACATGTAACTATAGATATTACATATATTACATATAATACTTTCGTTAAAATTATAAAGCCATCCCTCTGATTTGTATGAAAGAGTAAAAGTAATATTGGGTCAAATTTTATTATTGTCCATCCCGATACCAGCTGCGATCTCATCTGGAGATGAAGAGGAGAAAGTGGATATGGACAACGAACAGAGAATTGGTCAAGAAGAAGCTGCGGTGGGTTCCCTTCTGGGCACCGCTGTGGGTGATGCCCTGGGTCTGCCGTACGAAGGCATTTCAAGATTCCGGCTGATGAGGATGCGTCCGAAAGTGGAGCGGTACCATTTCCTGTTCGGCCGCGGAATGCTCAGTGATGACGCGGAGCATGCCCTGATCACCGCCCAGGCCCTCATCGAATGCAGGGGTGATGCAGATTCATTCTCCCGGATTCTCACCAGACGCCTCAAGTACTGGCTGCTGGGATTGCCTGCGGGAATCGGCACTGCCACATTCAAGGCGCTCCTCAAAGCTGCATTCGGCTACAAACCGGGGGACACAGGGGTGTACTCCGCCGGCAACGGTCCGGCCATGAGGGCACCGATAATAGGCGTTTATTGCGGTCAGGACCGGAAGTTGCTCAAGCAGCTTATTTTTGCATCCAGCCGAATCACCCATACCGACCCCAAGGCAGCATACGGCTCACTTGCAGTGGCGCAGGCTGCGTACATGGCAACCTTCGGTCATGTAGAAAGCGATGACTATCTGAGGGAAATAAAAGAACTCCTGGGAGAGGAGGGAACGGAGCTCACCGCATTGCTCGGGAAGGCCGCGTCAAGCGCAAACCTCGGTCAGACCCCCTTTGATTTCGCATTGGATATCGGCTGTAAAAAGGGTGTGGGAGGTTACATCTACCACACGGTGCCTGTTGTCATCCAGGTCTGGCTGAACCACCAAAACGATTATATAAAAGGCATCCAGGAGATCATCGCCTGCGGGGACGACACCGATACAACCGCCGCCATCCTCGGGGGGATCATCGGTGCAAGGGTTGGTGAGGCGGGTATCCCGGGAAAATGGATCAAGGGCATATGGGAAAGGCCCAGGAACGTCAAGTGGATGAGGGAAGTTGGCCTGAGGGTCGCTTCATCCGCCAAAGGCAGGATCGTGGAGCCGGTTCGAAAAGCCAGGTGGCAGATCTTACCGCGCAACTTCTTATTCTTCTGGGTTCTGATGGCCCATATGTTCAGGAGGTTGTTTCCTCCATATGCTTTCAGAAAAAAGCAAAAAAAGAAAAATAATGAGAAAGCTACTTAGTGACCGCCCTCTTCTTCCTCTTCTGACTCGTGTTCACCGTCGTCATCGTCGTCTTCTTCATCATGGTGGTCGTCATCTTCCTCATCATCATCGTCATCATCATCGTCGTCCTCTTCGTCCTCGTCGTCTTCCTCTATCTCCAGGATCGTCCCGTCTTCGGCGTCGATTTCAACCTCATATGTACCTGTCTCGTTTACAACCACCACCTCGTACACCAACGTGAAGCCCTCCTTTTCAAGCTCCACGGAAACTGCCTCTCCGTTCGTGTACTCCTCGGCAATGGCCTCTGCCTCCTCGGCCGTAATTTCCGGGTCTCCGGCAAAAACTCCAGTTGTATATGCAAATACGCCTAACCCTCCGATGATTACCGCGATAACAGCAAAAACCAGCACGATCTTTTCGCTCTTGAACATTTTATACCCCCGCGGTTATGATATCTACCATATCCTGCTCCTAACTAAAATAGTTTGCGACATGAACACCCATAACCTCTGCGATTATATGCTGACCGCAGCAAAGCTCACTTTGCCTTGCGTGGTTCTACTTTGCGCTTCACAGGCTTCTCCCTTGTCAGGAAGTAGTAGGCAGCCGTGATTACCACGGCTGCATCGATTATCACAACCGTGGCCAGACATACGGAGGGAATCGTAGGATCCAGAAAGAGTGCGATGTTCACAATGGCGATGAAGATTATTATCGGCAGAGCCATCACATACTCATACTTGCCAGTGAAGTGCCACAGCATGTATATTTCGGGAGCGCCCATTTTTAGCCTCCATTTCTTTGAAACGTTTTTATATGGTCCTGGTTTATTAATAGGTATGTCGGGGTTTCCCCGGGCTGCCCCGAATATGGGTCGAATGAACAATTAGGTGCTCAAAGGAAGTTTTAAGAGACAAAGATTATATCCGCATAATCACATCATTACCGAAAGGGTGGTAACCGTGTCCGAATCCGAGAACCTCGACGCCGTGTTCAAGCCGAAATCCATTGCAGTGGTGGGCACCTCCAGAAAGCACGGGACCATAGGCAGGCAGATACTGCACAACCTGGTGGCCTACGGCTTCAACGGACCCGTGTACCCGGTCAATCCCAAAACCCGGTACGTGAACAGCATCAAGTGCTACCCCTCCGTCTCCTCCATTCCGGACCCGGTGGACATGGCCGTCATAGTGGTGCCCAAGGAATTCGTCCTCTCGGTTGCGGAGGAGTGCGGAGAGAAGGGGGTTTCGGGCCTCGTTGTGATCTCTGCGGGTTTCAGGGAGATTGGGGACAAGGGCCTTGCCCTGGAAAAACAGCTCGTGGACCTGGTCAGGAAGTACGACATGAGGCTTGTGGGGCCCAACTGCATGGGCGTCATAAACACTGACCAGGATGTCAGAATGGATGCCACCTTCGGAACCACGCTGCCCCTGGTGGGCCATGTGGGCTTCATGTCCCAGAGCGGTGCTTTGGGCAACATCATCCTGGAGTACGCGGACGAACTGAAAACCGG
>CP070726.1:473297-477314 GCA_020350865.1 Thermoplasmata archaeon | reverse complement strand
TGGATTGTAGAATATGCAAGAATTCCATGTTGCTGGCTATAAATTGGCCATATAAAATAGGAAGGGGGGGCTAGCCTTGTCAGAAGGGATGGGATGCACTCTAACAACTAGCCCAAAATCCCCTACTTACATTAGATTCTTAATACTTAATCCTTTTCCGAAAGGTTTAAATATAAAGTGTGGAGAAAATTATAAATATCCTGCTTTTTGAAGGGACATCAAATCCTCTGTACTGAGCTTTTCTCCCGCTTTAAAGCGGTCGTATATGTCCTCTGCCTCCTTCTTTGCATCAGTTTCCGCTTTTTCTTTTTTTGCCTTAGCCTTCTTCTGTTTTAAGCCAGCTATGATCTTGTCGTAATCATGCACCTGCTTTACCAGCTCGACATGGTTCTTGTGTGCTTCGTCCGCAGCCAACTTGGCGGTGATAAATTCCTGTTGCGCCCGGTCGGCTTCCCTTCTGAGCCTGTCCGCCTCGTCATAGAATTTGACCATGGCCTCGTGCTCCACCTGAGCCTTGTTTGCGTAATCGCTCACCAAGCCGTGCGAGGTCTCGGCTTTCTCCTTGGTCTCGTTTCGCTCCTTCATGGCCTCCTGAATCTCTCTGTTGCCTTCGAGTAGCTTTTCCCTTTCCCTGATTTTGGATTGAATATCGGAAAGAAGGTCTAAAAGCTCCCTCTCCTTGTCCACGGAAAGGACCTGGGTCTGCTGCTTGAACTCGAGGTTTCTCACCTCTTTTTTCAGCTTTTCAAGGGTTACTCCGTCCTTGGGAAGGTGCTTCTTCTTAAGACCTCCCAGCCGGACCTGAAGCTCGGAAGCCTTTTTGTTATTGTTCTCCCTCTCCTCTTTTGCCTTCTTGACCGACTCGTTGAGATCGTCTCTTCTCTTCCTGTGCGTGTTGGCCTTCTCCAGGTTCTCCCTGGACTGGGCGTTCAGCCTGTCCCTCTTGTCGGCCCATCTCCGGGAGGTATTGTTCAACTTGTCCCTTTTCCTCCGATGCTCCTCCGCCTTCTTGTTCAGCTTGCTTCTCTGCGCCTCCAAATCTTCAAGCAATTCGGTCATAATCTCCCTAAATTTCGTTCTTTCGCCGCTTTTCGGTGTTTAAAACCCAAATAATTCCTTCTTAATAATACTTTCGGAATTATTTTCTACCTTTCAATGCAAAAAAACATTGAAAAGATTAAAGGGGGATTTGCTAAACACAATCGGTTTTAGTGTGGACCCAAGCCTCACCACAGCGCAGCTACCTCCTTTTTCATAGCAAGACGTATTGCCCAAACTCAGAGACAAACCTCCAATGGTTATAGCCATGTTTCACATCGAAAATGGCGGTTTCCAAGGGCTGGAAAACAGAAAACTTATTAATCGAAAAACTGATACGCCCATCCCCCAGGGGAGAGGCAGATGGACTTCACATTGACAACCGAGCAGGAAATGGTCCGAAAGATGGTACGTGAGTTCGCCGAAACCGAGCTCCGACCAATTGCCGCTGAGATAGACAAATCGGCCCAGTACCCAGAGGAAACCGTGAAGAAGATGGGAAAACTGGGGCTTATGGGCATGAATGTTCCTAAGGAGTACGGCGGCGGAGGCCTGGATTCTGTGAGCTATGCCATAGGGGTGGAGGAGATATCGCGGGTGTGCGCTTCGCACGGCGTTATCATGTCAGTCAACAACTCCCTTGCGTGTTTTCCCATCGAGAAGTTCGGGACCGAGGATCAGAAGAAGAAATTTCTCATTCCGATAGCCAGCGGTGAAAAGCTGGGCTGCTTCGGTCTCACAGAACCCAGTGCAGGAACAGATGCGGCATCGCAGCAGACCACAGCGGTTTTGGATGGAGACGAGTACATCATCAACGGCAGCAAGATCTTCATCACCAACGGTGCCGTGGCAGACACCATCGTCTTCTTTGCCATGACCGATAAGAGCAAAGGGACAAGGGGCATCTCAGCCTTAGTTCTGGATAAAAACACCCCTGGTTTCTCCATTGGTACCATTGAGGAGAAGATGGGCATTCGGGCCTCTGTTCAGGCAGAACTGGTTTTCCAGGACATGAGACTCCCAGGGGATAATCTGCTTGGCGAGGAGGGAAAGGGCTTTAAAATTGCCATGATGACCCTTGACGGTGGAAGAATAGGGATCGCCTCACAGGCTCTTGGCATAGCCCAGGCTGCATTGGATGAGAGCCTGAAGTACGCCAAGGAACGAGAGCAGTTCGGAAAACCCATCGGCAGATTCCAGGCCATCCAGTGGATGATAGCCGACATGGCAACCGAGATACAGGCGGCCCGGTTTTTGGTTTACAAGGCCGCTTGGACAAAGGACCATGCAAAGCGCTACTCGGTGGAGGCCGCCATGGCAAAATTATATGCCTCGGATGTGGCTGTGAAGGCCACACGAAACGCAATCCAGGTTCACGGAGGCTACGGATTCATAAACGACTATCCTCTTGAGAGACTTTACAGGGATGCAAAGATCACCGAAATCTACGAAGGCACTTCCGAGGTGCAGAGGATGGTCATAGCGGGAGACAAATTGAAGTAGACAGCGGAGGGGCAATGATGAACATCATCGTGTTGATAAAACAGGTGCCAGATACCACGGACGTAAAGATCGACAAGAAGACAGGTACATTGATCAGGGAAGGTGTGCCCAGTATAATCAATCCCGATGACAAGCATGCAATCGAAGAGGCCCTGACCCTGAGGGAGAGGTTCGGGGGCAAGGTCACCGTGCTATCCATGGGACCGCCCCAGGCACTGGACGCCTTGAGGGAGGCAAAGGCCATGGGGACCGACGAGAATATTCTACTCTCAGATCGGGCCTTTGCCGGGGCGGACACATGGGCAACCTCCTACACACTGGCCACGGCCATCAACAAAGTGGGCGGGTACGACCTGATCATATGCGGGAGGCAGGCCATTGACGGTGATACCGCCCAGGTGGGACCGCAGGTCGCAGAATGCCTTGGATTGCCGCAGATCACATATGTGCGAAAGATGGAAATCGAGGACAGAACCCTGAGGGCGGAAAGGGCCCTGGAGGACGGCTACGAGAAGATCGAGACTTCATTACCCGCGTTGATCACCGTGATAAAGGGCATCAACAAGCCCAGGTATCCCTCGGTGAGCGGCATTGTTGAGGCATGCAGGGAGGCCGAGTACCCCGTGTGGACGGCAAAGGACATAGAGGCAGATCCCAAAAAAATAGGCCTGGAGGGCTCCCCTACCCAGGTGAAGAGGTCCTTTGCACCCGAGCCCCACGGCGAGGGCATCGTGCTGGAAGGCACTCCCGAGGCCATGGCCAAGGACCTGGTCATACGACTAAAAGACGATAACGTGGTGGGATAACAATGGTAGTGAGGGTCGACGAGGAAGAATGCACGGGCTGCGAATCATGTGTGGACTCCTGTCCTGTGGGCGCCATCGAGATGGTGGACGGCATAGCAAAAATCAATGAGAAATGCAACAGCTGCAATGCCTGTCTTGAGGCCTGTCCCGAGGAGCTTATTCACGAGATAGAAAAGGAGGAGAAGGCTGAAGCGGTGGATTTCACCCAATACAAGGATGTATGGGTCTTTGCCGAGCAGAGGGGAGGGGAGCTGAAGAAAGTAGCATACCAGCTCTTGGGCGGCGGTAGGGCCCTGGCAGATGATCTCGGACAGCACCTTGCAGCCATGCTTCTAGGTCATGAGGTTATGGATTTGGCAAAGGAGGTCATAGCATTTGGCGCAGACAAGGTGTACCTGGCAGATGACCCCAAACTGAAGAATTACCAGACAGACGCCTATGCTGGGGTCATAACCGATATGATCAAGGAATACAAACCGAACGTCGTGATATACGGTGCCACGCATATCGGCAGGGATCTCGCACCGAGAATCGCCCAGCGTCTGGACCTGGGCCTCACTGCTGACTGCACCGAACTCACCATAGATCCCGAAGAGAGGATACTGCTTCAAACCCGGCCTGCTTTCGGCGGTAACATCATGGCCACCATCATCACCCCCCGCACCAGACC
>CP070726.1:466293-473197 GCA_020350865.1 Thermoplasmata archaeon | reverse complement strand
CCGTCATCGTCGGAATCGTAGTTCACACTGTAAAGCTCGTCTTCATTGATGGAGGTCACATCGGCTACGAGGATGGTCGGTTCAACATTGTTGACGGTGAGCGAGAAGTTTGTCCAATCCATATCACCGCTCTGATCATCCACGGTCACGTTGACCCAGAACTGCCCCACATGATTATTATCGGGTGTTCCTTTAAGTTCACCAGTGGTTGAGTTGATTTGCAACCAGGAACCGGCGCTCGTGGATAGATTCCATATAAATCCATTCATGATATCGGAATCAAATGCCTCGTAATCTACAGTATATAGAACGTCCTCAGCTGAACCATACACATCGGACGTAAGGATGACCGGGGGATCGTTGACACAGGTGACATTGATTTTTACTGTTGCCGGGTCCGAGTGCATCACACCATCATAGATGTGGTATGTGAAATATACAATCCCGCTGTAGTTTATCCCAGGTGTGTACTCAAAAGAGCCGTTCGGAAACAGTGACAGCGTCCCGTTCAATGGCCCCGTATTCATAAGTGCCACCGCACCTCCCGCGCCTATATTGTCGTTTCCCATCACACCCGGCTCGGGAACGCTGAGGACCGTGTCCTCACCCGCCGAGTAACTGTCGTTGAGCGCTTTTACGGTCTGGTTGATGTAGTATATATACGACGAGCCCTGGCTGCTGTTTTCGCCGATATCGACTCCGAATGCACCCACCGCAATGATGTAATTCCTGATGGATACCGAATGGCCGAAGTAGTCATTGGTTGTCCCGTCAGATGCGGTGAGCTTCTTTGCCTCCCCCCAGTTGTCCGGGCCGCTCTGGTTCCGTAGATATATGTAAACCGAACCCTTGCCATCGTCGTAGAGTGCTCCGATCACAATGGTATCTCGGCTGATAGAAACGGAATAGCCGAACTGATCACCGCTCCCGCCGTCTGATGCAATAAGCTTTGTGACCTCCCCCCAATTTTCTGCCCCGCCCTGGTTCCGCTCAAAGACGTACGCCGAACCCTGGTTTGAGCTTGTTTCGATGAGGTCGGTATACGCCCCCACCACTATCGTATCCCCGCTGATAAACACGGAATTGCCGAAATGGTCCTGGGAATGGCCGTCGGAGGCCACGAGCTTTTTTACCTCGCCCCAGTTATTAGTGCCGTCTTGATTGCGCTCGAAGATATAGGCCGAGCCATTGTCATTTCCGCTGACATCTTCCTCGTATGCGCCCACCACAACTGTATCTCCGCTGATGGCAACAGAAGAGCCGAAATAATCACTGGCCTCACCGTCAGAGGCTGTGAGCTTTCTCACCTCCCCCCAGTTATTAGGGCCGTCTTTATTTCGTTCGAATATATAGGCTGAGCCTTGGGCGCTGTTAATGCCCACATCGCTTAGAATCGCTCCGACCGCGATGGTATCCCCATGAATTGACACGGAATAGCCGAAATTGTCATTTGCCGCTCCGTCCGAGGCCATGATATTCTTCACCTCGTCCCAGTTATACGGGTCACTCTGATTTCGCTCGAATATGTAGGCCGAACCCTGGTTGCTGTTTGCGCCGACATTGTCATGCCAGGCCCCGACCACGATAGTGTCCCCGCTGATTGCTGCGGAGTAACCGAATTCGTCATCCGCTTCTCCTCCCGGGGCTGTGAGCTTCTTTGCCTCGCCCCAATTGTTAATACCGCCCAGGTCCCGTTCAAATACATAAACCGAACCCTGGTCGATATTTGCACCCACATCGTCGAGACAGGCACTGACCACAACCGTATTCCCGCAAACAGACACGGAGTACCCGCACTGGTCATCTGCCGCACCGTCCGAGGACGCAAGCTTTGCCACCTCACTGGTCACCAGAGGATCCACGGTTAGTGGGTAGACTGCTTGCGTATCGTCAATGGAGATTGTGATGGAATCTGCTGATTGGTGAATGCTGGAGGGGACAACCCCGCCTGTTGCGTCCGTGACCAAGAGTTTGCCGTATCTCAGAACCACCTCACCTGAATTTCCAAGATAAACGATGCTTCGCCCGCGGTTTATCGCTTCTGGAACAAGGGATGTATCAAGACTCATCTCAATTACCATGTCTCCGCTGTTTTCGGGCTGTGGAGGCGAGGCGATGTAAAACCCGTGCTCAAGTCCTTTCTCATCATTGATATACCAGGCGATAAAATCATCTTCGTATACATACTCGATACGGTTTTTCTCCACCACCGCATCAGGATCAGGATTTAGAGGAACAACACTGCCCTCGTAACCGTACCCGTATGGAGCAAGGTGCCACCACCAATCCACGCCCTGGCTGGATTTCACTAGTGCGGTTCCATCACGCAATGTGGCACTCCACTTGTGTTGCGGATTCGTAGCCTCAAACCCTTGACCGGCCTCCTGCCAGGTGGGGTAATATCTAGCCTCCTGTAGCTTGGTCTTTATATCATCCCACTCTCCGCAAGAGAGACCATATGGAACCTCTGAGATATTTCGCTCACCATCTTCATCTGCAACAGAAGCTAACATCGATCCGTTTGTGGCCCCATTATCTTGCTCTAATTCTATTCCATTATTGGGAGCTTTGGGAAAAGCAATTGAAATACAAACCGTAAAAAGTATGATCACCATCACAGCGATGGTTCTTACCTTCGCAACCCTCACCCTACTCCTCGTTCAAATTCCCTCCATTGCATACCGGGCGTATGCGGTATATTTGTAATAAATAACGTATCAAATAAAGTTATTGTTAGGATAGTATATAATCCTATTGCAATTTTGAGGCGCAAATGAGTGGGGATAAAAAGCCTAAGCCAAATCAACGGAATAGCAGAACGATTCAGAAACTCAAAGAAAAGGAAGTGTGCCCCCAATCCCTTTTTGCATAAAATTATCGGGTCAGATAGCCGCGATTATGCGAGGAAGGGTTGGGATCGGGGACGAGGTGAGGTAGAGATTTCAAGGCTTTTATACCTTTCGATTATGGGCCTGTCCGATTTCCATATTTCGAGACGGTATGCCCAGTGGAAGACAGGCCATTTCTGGCAACGGATATGATCCTGATGAACCTTGAATTGAGTGAAAAAAGAAAGGGGGCGGCGGTTATCCCATCTCCACAATAACCGCCTTGGCCAGTTTCGAGTGGGGGATGCGTATCCTGCCTGTGGCTGTTCCCAGCACCATGTGGTACCTTCCTATTTCTTCGATGGTGCCCTCGTAATCTTCCACTTTTATCCTCTGACCCACCTTCAGGGTCTTATCGGATTGGAGATAACTGACCAGGTTGTGGAAGACGTCCTTGGAGCCGTATGCGAATCCAACCCCGAGGCCGATAAAGACAGCAGCAGTCACGATGGCAAAGATTATGTAGAGGATCGCCACCTGTATGCCCACCTGGGCCAATGCGATGACAATTGCGAGGTACATGATCAGGAACTGGGCCGCCTTGGAAAGGGCCTTGGGGAAGGGCAGGTCCACATCCTTGCTGTACTCCACAATTTTCTGCTCCACCCAGGTTGCCAGCCAGAAACCGGCAATGACGATGAGCAGGGCCACCAGGAGGTTCGGAAGCCACAGAATGACTTCGTTTATCAGTTCCGCGAGGACATTGAACGCACCGGTGGAGTTCAGAACGGCCAGTGATATCTGGATAAAGACTAAAACGACGAATATCTGGAGTATGGCTGCGATGATTTTTCTGATAATCCCCTTTTTATTGACAACATCCTCTACAGGGGCAATGAATTTCTCAAACTCGAATTCATCTAAGAGCTTCATCACGAATTTAACCACGTACTCTGACAAGATCAAACCTATGACGATGATCGCCATAGCAATCAGCACCAGCGGCATGATTATGAGTATGGGATTGATGAAGTCCGAGAATATGCTGATTGCCAAAATGGAGAGGGCCAGCTGTATGAAAATCAGAATAATGAACATCTTAAGGAACAAGAATACAAAATCGAATATGGAGAATCCCGATTTCTTTGTCTTCTCGTCGAACTTTTTGATATCACTTCTAAACGGGCTCTTCTCCATGAGAAAGCTCTTGGTTCGGTTCACAACGATATCGGCAACATAAAATCCCACCACAACAACCAGGATGGCAATGAGTATCCTGGGGATGAACAGGATGATGGGCGCGAGCACAGAGTCCAGCTGCTCGATTCCCGCCTGGGCCAAAGCGATATTGATTATTATCAGGAACACGAACCAGAAAAAGAAGATTCCGAGGAATTTTGCAAAATTGTCAAATCCCAAGCTCTGAAGTGAATCCTGGAATCCTGTCTTGCCCGCCACCTTGTTTAGGCCGATTCGGTCCACGGCCTTTGTGAATACCTTGGCACCGATCTTGGAGATGATGTATCCAAGGACTACTATTACAATGAATATTATAACACCCAGTGCAAGTTCCTTGAAATCCTCCCAGAAACCCTTGAAAAGATCTTCAATTGTCTCAAGAAATGTTGGAGGGGTTTCAGTTTTGAAGGAAAAGTTTCCAGAGATAGATCCCCCTGAGACATTTTGGCCGGTTACATATACGGTGTAAGTTTTCCCTTCAAGGAGACTCACTGTAGGTGTCAAAGTTAGGGTTCTATCGTTGTTTGACCAGTCCTTCTTGACAGGATAAACGGGGTCAGGGGAGATATCTGCGTCAACGGTTCCGACATCCATGGGCTCATCGAAATCTATGATAATTTTTCCGTCGATGGGAAAACCGGTCTCATTATCTTCAGGCTGGGTTTCAAAGGCAGTTGCAGTTGCCGGGACCATAATAAGTGCGGTCAAAAACACAATAGACACTATCGAGAATATTTTTCGCCTCATTTCATACCCTCCGTGGGCTTCCCATTTACCATGACTATAAAGGTCTTTCTTGACACAACGGCAAATCCTTTATAAGGGATTGTTCCGTTTCGTCAAATTCACCGACGGTGGATGTGAAAAAAAGAGCCTTTGTCACTCGAGGTACTGTACGGGAATGCCTTTTCTCTCACCGATCTGGGCCACCGTGTGAACAGTGAAGTTCTCCACAGGCATTTCTTCTATGTTATCCATGATGAAATCCCTCTTGTGATGCGCATTTTTGAAGAATGCCTTGACCAAGATGGCTGTGCCGGAAGAGAGCCTGAAGATCTCGTACACCTCATCGAACCTCTTCAGGATCTTGATGCACTTCACTATATTGGATGGTTTTACATCGAACAGGATGAAGACAAGCACGGGGTTGTCGGACTGCATGGGGTTCAAAACAGTGGTATATCCCTCGATGAGCCCCTCCTTTTCCATGAGCTCGATACGGTACCTGACAGCGTTTCTTGAAATGTAGAGCCTCTTTGCCATCTCGGTCAGGGTGATACGGGCGTCCTCCTGGAGATATGCAAGAATCTTCCTGTCTATGACATCCAAATGAATCTTCATCGGATTCTAAAAGGGGATGTTAAGATAAAAACGTAGCGATTATTGACGTTTGCCCTGTTCCAAGTAGTCATCACACAGGGACATTCCAAGTAATTTCCACCTTTGAATGAATCCAGTACCCCCGCCCCCTCTCGAAATATTCGTCCTCACCCAAGCTATGCCAGGTGTGCGAGGATGCATCATACCACTGTATGATGTTGATGGGGGTGCCAAATTCTGTATTGTTCAATCAGGCCGTTCGGTTAAAGCCCCTCGGGGAGGGGTAGCCCACCTGGTTCCAGCCGGGATGAAGGGTGATTTGCTGGGATACGTTGGGTTTGGTGCCTGGATATTCAAATAATACTCCCCCCGGCTCTGTTACTTGTATCCAGAAGCCCATTGTGTGATCTATATCCTCCAAATCGTTCAGATGAGATGGTTTTGCTGTGTGATTGTGCTTCCAGTGATCATTTGAATCTGTTGCGTTATACCACCGCACGGCATCGTAAAACCCTGATATGGGAAGTAATACGGAGTCCAGGTCCGTATCCGATTGAATGAATGAAAGCGAGATAAGGTTCCATCCATAATACAGGAAAACTTCATGGAGGATTTCAGTGGTGTATATCATTACTGAGGATACGGCCTCGTTGGTGGCATTGTCTGCAACATAGACAGCGTATTGTACCGTTGTCTCGATATCAGCGGGTGGGATAATTCCCATATAGGTGGCATTGGTTGCATTCCCAGCCACAAAATCCATTGTGATCTGGTACCAAATTACACCGTCGAAGGAGTAGTTCAATCTGACATCGGTGAATCCCAGATTTTCGGTGATGTTAGCGTAGATGTTCACCTCAGCGAGGTAGTCCTGCGGGCTTGGAACATCACTCACATCAACTATGACCGGAGGTTCGGTCTCTGCATTCCTTGCATTCTTTGTCGGGCCCAAACTGTGTATTCCCCCGGAATTCTCCCAGTCAGCTACCGTATCGGTATCGGTCCCGTCTTTGTCCCTGCCAAGGGTCATTCCAGGTTCTGTGGATGGTTGAACGTTCTCACCGGATATCCATTCTCCAAGCTCACTTGCGTTCGTGTAATCGATTCCGTTTGGTGATATGCCCCAGGCAACGAAATCCATGATGCTGCCGCTGCCGTCCCTTAAACAGAGGTAATCCTCTTACGAAAGCGTAAGACCCTCGATTATCGTATAAGAATTGGGCAGGATAGGTGTCAGGATGGTGTTTTGACTCCAAATAATCCCGGATTTGTTGGAGAGGGATACAACATCAAGGAAGTCCAGTACTGCCCGGTAGCCATTGAACAATTCCACCCAGTCATTCCCTCCAGGTAAGTCAGGGCCAAGATGATAAACCTCATTGACAACAAGATGGGGGGTGTCGCATGTAATGGTTACATAGCAGAGCAGTGGTGTACGATAGGCATCCGGTGCGCTGAGATTCGCGCGGTACTGGATATAGCGGTCTGGTGGAGACAAGGGTAAGTTTTCCACCATG
>CP070726.1:462545-466193 GCA_020350865.1 Thermoplasmata archaeon | reverse complement strand
TTGTCAGCAACCTCCCCTTCGGGGCAGAAGGCCTTCTTGACCTTTCTTTCGATTTCCTCGGGGGTGTCATGTATGAAGATAGAATTTTCCGGATTCGACTTCGACATCTTGGCTTCTATGGGATCCATCCTTCCCCCGCCTTGAATTCCTGAGAGCAGCGGCGTATGCAGGGCCACAACCTTTCTTTTTCCGAGCTTGTCAGAAACATCCCTTGCCAGCATATGGGCCTTGCGCTGGTCCATACCCCCCAGTGCAACATCCACATCCAGCTGGAAGATATCGGCCACCTGCATTGCCGGATAAATGAGCTTGGATGCATCCAGGTCAGCCTCATCCTCATTTCTGCCCATGATGGTGAGGGTTCTTTTTATCCTTGAAAGGGAGCTTTTTTTGGATATCCTCAGAACCTTCTCCCAGTAATCCATACCGTCAAGGAGCTCTGAAGCATAGACGAAACTGAGGTTATCGGATGCCACACCGAAAGCCGAAAACACGTCCTTGATATATTCACCGCAAGCCCTTATGTTATCGATGTCACCGTCCAGTTTATCATTGAGATATGCATGCCAATCTGCCAGAAGTACAGTGACCTCGAAGTTCGATTCCAGGAGGTCCCTTACCTTGTCCAGGCAGACCTTCCAGCCGATGTGAACGAGACCTGAGGGTTCGAAACCAATGTAGGCCTTGGGGTGCTCCTTTTCCGTAAGAAGGGTTTCTAGTTCCTCCTGGGTCACTATCTCCTCCGTGTTTCGTGCAATACGGTCAAGCGGGCTCATTTGGCTCACAGCAGGTGATATGCGAAAGGATGTAAAAGAGTATTTTGGTATGATTATCGCGGCATTCCCTGCGCAAATGGCATCTGCATATCTTCGCTATTTCAATAATTTTTTATATGGATAAGTGTATATCTTGGAAGAACACCCAGGTGTAATCTAGCCTCCGCAACCCTTTGTGAACCTTTAAGAGGGAGAAAAGCCATACAGGTTTTCGGGTGCGCTCGGTGTATGAGGTGATTTGATTGAAAAGATTTGCCACGGAGCTGAGAGGAAAAACCGTGATGACGAATGACGGCCAAATACTTGGAATGATCGAGAATTTCATCGTCGATACCGCCACAGGTGAACTTCATCATGTGCTCGTAATCCCTGCAGAGGAAATTGAACCAAGACTCTATAAAACGGACGCCCAGGGAAGGCTCGTTCTGCCCTTCCAGAACATGAGAGCCGTAAGAGATGTAGTGGTCATGGACCTGGTTCGCTGAAACAACATATGATCGAGTGTTTTGTAATTTCATATAGCTTAGATTCTCTTATGCAGTTAAATGGTCGATTATATCATTTCCAACAGCATTTCTTATCACACTGAGAATATCCTCGACGAGTGCAGCATTTCTACTCAATGAAAATTGCGGGTCGAAACGGCAGGGCGAATTTCGCCTTATCCTTCGGATCGTACCTCTCCTTGTCATCCGAACTATAGACCTCTATCTGACATTTGAATTCATGCTCTAAAAAGCCCTTAGACTCCTCGAGGTAGCCCTTCTCGTTCAAGGGCAACTTCAGTTTTTGAAGCTCTTCGGAACTTCTATTCTTCATGCTTTCAATCAGGGTCTTTGCAAAGGGTTTGGCCTCCTTTGCATGGCTTTTTATATCCTGGGAAGTCATGGCCCTCTTCATCAGGCTGCCCATATCAATTTCACCGGCAAGTGCCATATCCACAGCCATCCGATGCATTTGGTACTTCCACTCGGAAGGAGTGAAGAGGACGATTTTTTTGGGCGATATGCCCGTGACCTTCAGTATCTCATTGATATCGGAGATGGTGTTGATGAGGAATTCCTCCGAGGCCTCGATTTTAAGATCTATCTTGGATGCATCCGGTTCGGGATACTCGGCCACTGAAATAAAACCCTTGAAACCGAGCTTTTCCCAGATCTCCTCGCAGATATGGGGTGCAACAGGTGCGAGCAGCTTGGTTTGAACCTCGATGAATTTCCTCATGATTGATTTGTTGCAGTTGCCCAAACACCGCCTCACATACCACCTTTGATGCCTCTGAAGGTCGAAGTAACCCAGTTTGATGGCCGTTCTGTAGTTCATATCCTCCATGGCCCCATTCACACGGTCAATTATCCGGTGAAGCACGGATTCGAACCAGGAATCGATGCCTATCCTCTCCTCCCTGCCGGAATCATAGTTGTTGATGGCAAAATCCCTCCAGTTAGCAAGGCGGCTGAACGCACCCTTCGCAAAGTCCATATCGAAGTTGGGATCATCGATGCCCTCGCCGCTGTATGTCAAAGAGAGCCTCGTGCCGTCAGTACCGAATCTGTCCAATATCTCACGCAGGGGATAGAAATTACCCGCGGATTTGCTCATTTTGGCTCCGGAAACCAGCACCCATCCGTTGACACTGAAGGCCTGGGGCCAGTGCTCTTTTGGAAAAACGGCCACATGGTTGAAGAGGCAAAAGGAGAAGTGGTTCTGAACCAGGTCCTTTCCTGAGATCCGAAGGTCGAATGGATACCAGTATTCGAATTCCCCTCTCATGTCAGCAAGCTTTGATTCAGAAATGCCGGTCTTCTCCGAAACCGTCTGGCCTTCTCCCTTGCCCAGGAACACGTAGTCAAAAAAGGTGTCATCTATTCCATCAGCCTCGATTTTCTCTCCATGCTCCAGGTATTTAGAAATCGTATAGTAGGCCATATAGATGGTTGAATCCGAAAGGGACTCGATGACCCATTTGTCGTCCCAGGGTAACCTTGTGCCCAGTCCGAATTCCCTGGTGCAGGCCCAGTCATTGAGCCAGTCCAGCACGTAATCGAACTGTTTTCTCACACCTTCGGGATATAACTTCATGCTGTCTAAAGCAAGATGTGTGTCCTTTTTCCATTCCTTGTTGCCGTAGGCGATGAACCACTGGTTCGAAACCACCTTGACAATGCTTGGTGTGAGGCATCTGCACACAACATCGCCGGAGAGCTCGTACATCACGTCGGCCTCACCGCTTTCGACGAGCCTGGCTTTAACACTGTCCTTGGCCTCCTCCACCTTCATGCCTGCGTACTCACCGCAGTTTTCGTTCATGATCCCTGTGTAGAAGCCCGACTTGTAGATGATCTTCTTTGCCTCCTCCAGTTTCTCCCTGTCATGCTGGTTTGCAATGTTCATATCCTCGCAAATCTTGACTGCGGGTAGGTTGCCCCATCCAGGGGTATCGATAATGGGAATGGGTTCGATTTTCTTGATCTTTTCGCAGTCCAGTCCAAAGCGGCTGCACATGCCCTCGTCCCGTAAATCGTAGAGGCCCATCCAGTCATCAGGGGCATCGGAAGGCACACTTGTCACAAGGCCTGTGCCCTTGTTGGGATCGCAGAATTCGGAGGGCAGGATGGGTATTTCCCGGTTGATGCCCGGGGCTGTGCATTTTTTTCCAATCATCTGTCCGCCCCATACCTCCCCCACCACCTCCATGTCCTCCTTCTGCTCCTTCAGCTTTTCAGCGCATTCCTTGCTTAAAATCCATATCTCATCGCCCACCTTCACCTTGACATACCTAAGGTCCACATCCACCCACATGTTTGTTTGGCCGTACACCGTCTCGGGCCTCAGTGTGGCGGCGATGATATAGGCGTCCTCGAACTTGAAT
>CP070726.1:458741-462445 GCA_020350865.1 Thermoplasmata archaeon | reverse complement strand
GCAGCTCCTCGCCGGCTCTGGGAACATAGGTGATCAATGGGTCCCTTATTCCGATTTTATCTGTAATCTCGTACAATTCATGAATGGTCCGGCCGGCAGCAACTACCTTCTCCCCATGTATGGCAATATATTTACCTGCGAACTTGTCCTCGATTTCGCTTGAATGCTCAAGCAAATACATTGTCTCGGGGGACGTCATCTTCATCTCCGGATTAATCATATGAATAATCGAAAATAAATACTTAACGCCTTTATTAGCTCTATTCCCGAGAATTTGGAAATATGGAAGTCTCAATGTCGGGTCACCATTCCGTATGTAATAATGCGGATTTGAGTAAATAAAACCGGGTCCGGGGGTTGGATGAAAGTATGTGATTGACCTGAACCTGAGTCCTAGGTTTCACTCCGGATTTCATTTCCAATTCTTCGGATAGAATATAAATACATCAAAGGAATTATGGGTAACTGCTTGCGGTGCCGGAGGGTAAAATTTGGCCAAAACGATCATAGAGGATTACAGAAGGGCCGGCTCCCTTGAAGAGAGCAATCCGGCGGAAGCCCTTTCGATCTACAAAGAGAAATGCATGCAGGTCAGTCCCCGCACCCAGAAGAGTTACAAATGGTCCCGCTTTTTCAAGACTTTCTTCATATTCGGTTTTATTGTAGGAATATTTACAAACGGTATTCAAGCGGCTCAGCCCGAAACCCCGATGATAAACAAAATACTGTACCTGACAATCGGACCGATTGTGGCCGGAATAGGATTCTGCCTGGTGTTCGGCACGGTATATGCCCTGGTTATAGGAGACAAGACAAAATCCCCGAAATACTGGTATTCACTTCTGGGATACATCGGTGCAGCCCGTCTGTCCCTGAAAATCGATCAAGCAGAGGAAGCAAGGAAGTACGCCATGGAGATTCACAAGTTCGAGGTCGGAACCGCATCACATGTTGCCAACGGTATACTGGCCCTGGCCGATCGTAAATACAGGCAGGCGGAATATGCTCTGCAGTTGGCCTCCTCGATTCCGCCCGAGGGCAAGTTCGGTTCCCTGCTGTTCGATACGATATACAAGACCGGGGAGCTGCTCCCCCAGGAGATGAGAGTTCGGCGGCCCCCCTCGCCGGAGCAGATGAGATCGGATTACGAAAGAAGGATGGAGCTTGCGAGACAGGGGATTGTTGCAGATACCCTCCATGTGCAGGAATATGTGGGCGGGGACAAGGTGGAGATCAAGGACAGTGTGGTAAGCAAATCGAATATAAAAACCTCCGAAAAAAGGAAAGGTAGCTGATATCTTCATTTTGAATTGAGAACTGCGGGTGATTTTCCGGGCTCTGGCAGGCAGCTTTTGTTCGTCATCCTTGCGGGAGGCAGGAATGTGGAAGCCAAAACTGGGGTGGAGGTGTTTTAAGGGTTCATTTACTGACCCTTTTATGAACCGCAGGCACCTTTTCGTAATTGGTAATATGTCGCCAATCTCACATCTCATGTAGTCTGTCCCTTTTTACACCGAACTTTTCTACGAAGTCCCTGTTACTGGTTATGGACTTTACAGGGACATCTGTGACCTCAATTACACCCTCAGCCTCTTCCTTTGCACCGGTAATCGGGACTGAGAAGTTGTAAACGCCGAACTCGGGATGTAAAAGCCCGGTGATTTCGCATTCTAGTCTCCTCTCGGGTCCTCAACTGTTAGACCCGGAACAAGTTTGAATATATGATCAGTTGAAAGGACCTTTTCCTTGTGAAGTTTCGCCGTGGCAATATGGATTGCATCGAACGTTGCAAGAAAATCGAAATCTTTCATTAGATTGTTTGATTCGGAGATAATATTTTCATCCAGCGGAAGCAGTTTGATTTTGAGGCTATTCAACTTTTCCTCGATTCTAAAAACGGATTCGATATTCTCCTCCCTCATCAAAACCAGCCTGGATTCCACCACGGACATTACAGATGTGCACAGCCCCTTTTCGTTCTTTATTCGTTTTTCCACCGGGGTTTTCAACCAGTCTGATTCTTTGACCAGGGCCAGAATGCAGTCAGTGTCAAGATACACGTTTACCACGCTTCAACCTGCGCTTTGTTTCCTCGTATCCGTACTCCCCGGCCCGAAAGTGCACTCTCTTGTAGAACAGGACTGCCAGCCTGGCACCGTATCTCAGTGCTTCGGATCTCGAGCTGAACACCTTGTCTTCTATCAACTGGTCTATCTCCTCCACCAGGCCCATGGGCAGTGAAACAGCCGTGGACACGCGATCCCTTGATTGAGTCATATTTATACATATGTATAAATCTTTATTTTATGGTTTCGGTGGATTTATCGGATTTCGGATGGAGGGCGTACACACGATTTAGTATAGAAAAGGGCTCTGTACACAGGATTTCATAATGGATTTAGGGATACTGGCTCGGGGCCATATGAATTTGTGTGTACGGGTCTGTTTTAGGGCCCTGGCGGGCGGCAGGAAAGGGGGATTTAAGGCACTGGCCATATCCGCTCCAAGCCCAACCGTGGGGGTTTTTGGTCCCCGCAGAAGGGACAGGTGGGTTGAATTTTCGTGCAGTTTTCCCATCTGGGAGGGATGGGGGCGGTTTGGCGGCCCCAGAAAAGGGGTAGTTTTGATGGGTTCGTCCTTTGAGGGGGTTTTGGGTTCGAAAATGGAAAGGGGAAAATTAGCCTTATAATTCAAAATCGATGTGACTTAATTTAGGTGATATCCATCAGCCATTTCCATATGGGAATGTACTTAATGGTTTTTTTATCGATAATCTCCTCATCTTCGTAGTCCCATGTGATTATAAAAACGTTCTTGCATCTTAATTCTTTTGATGCCTTAATCAATGATTTCGTTTCCCTTTCATTGATCTCACGTTTCTCATTTGCGTAAGTAACTTGGATAAGCTGTTCTACTTTAGGCCCCTTTTTCACAACGAAATCCACCTCGTTTTGTTGGTGATCTTTCCAATAATACACTTCCAATGCAGGTTCAATGGCAACTTTTCTTAGTAAATCCACAGCCATAGTGTTTTCCATGATCCTACCTGTATTTTCTGAGAGACCGAAACCTACTGAGGATACGATGCCATTATCGATACAATATACTTTTTTTGGAGCTACAAATTGCCGTTTCAATTTGAAATCGAACCGCTCCAATTTAATGATTAAAAACGCCTGTTCGAGATAGGATATCCAGTTTGATACAGTTGAAACGTGTCTTATGTCCAATATCCTTGACAGTTTACTGTAACTGATCTCATTTGAAAAATTGGTTACAAGATAACGGGCCAAATTCTTCAGTTCTTCTCTCTTTCTTATCCCGTACCTTAGGACGATATCCTTTGTTATGATGTCCTCATATATCCGCGGAAGTATTCCCTTGCCTATTATATGAACCTCAGGGAGACCGCCTAGTTTTAGATATTCGTTTAAAAACTTCTTCAACTTGGCCTTTTCTCTTGTGGTATGGACCTTCTGCGGCTTGTACTGTTTGTACTTTAAATACTCGCGAAAAGAGAATGGGTACAGCCTGCAATCGATGTATCTTCCTGTCAGATGCGTTGCTAGTTCCCCGGATAAAAGTTGGGAATTACTACCGGTAATTATGACCTTCTTTGTCCTTCTCATCCTGTTTGCAAACAGCTCCCACTTCTCTACGTTCTGGATCTCATCCAAAACGATATGTTCTATATCACCGTAAAG
>CP070726.1:454580-458641 GCA_020350865.1 Thermoplasmata archaeon | reverse complement strand
GTCGATGGTCACATCGTACATGACGGTCAGCTCACTGAACCTTGCGTGGTATATCGGGAATGCCACTGATAACCAGAATGCCAAAGGATTATTCCCATTGACGATTTTAGCGAAAAGATTCGTGTAGGTAACACCGAATTTGTAATGCCCCTCACCTAGCTTTTGCACCTCATGCACCGTTGTAGTGGGTGTATAACTGCCGTTCTCATCCCCAAGGCCGAAGGGGATGATGTAGAAGACATCCTCGTTGCCGGGATCCTGGATGTTATTGCCGTTTGTGTCGTTGTATGCCATGAGGAATGCGAATATGGCGCCGATGAACACCTCCCTTCCCTTGGGGGTGTAGAAATGCATCCCAAGCAGCTGGTACGGCAGAACTCCCTTGCCGCCTTCCTCTCCGATGACGTCTTTCAATCCCACCAAAAATACCTGAACGTCCGCGTTGTTGACGTACGATACGAAGAACGTGGCAGTACCGTTTCCAGTTTCGTTTGTTACACTGGATGTCCAGTATTCCTCATCGAACGAATGCCCGCGCACCTCTTCTTCGTCCCCATCCTCATATTCATCGAATCCAGACGCAGATGACGTGGGGATTAGCATCAGCACAGCAAGTAATCCACATAGTACCTTCAGAACCAGAGCCTTCATGATTTCCACCGCCGCAATAATCTTTTCGGTTGTATAAAAAGGTATGCTTTCGGATGTTTCCAAGGATAATATTCCTAATCTCGGGTCAGCTTCTTCGTGGAGCCTGTGGCGGATAAAAGACCCTGAAGGTTGTCATGATACTCGTCCGGTTTTGACCTGAGCAGCTCAGAGGCATGCTCCTTGAGAAAATGGGCAAAATCGATCTCTGTTTTCGAGTACTGCCATTGCTTGCTGGCACCGTGGTCCATTGCCAGTAAAAAGGCATATGCAACTGATTTTATTCTCGTGTCCCCGCCCTTATAACGCTCTATGGCCCTCACCGCATCCTCCTTACCCTGTGTCATGTATGTCCGTGCAATGCTGTCAGCGAATTTCGCGATGGGAGGCAGCACATCATATTCTGGAAGTGCCGAGATTATATCCCGCTCCTTTGTGAGGATGGTTGCCTCCCTGAGCACCTGGGAGGGGGAGGTTTTGGTGATATCGGCGGAATTAAACAGCTTCTCGGCGGTTTCCTCATCTCCCACAATGGCTAAAAGTGCATCCTTTCCGAAATCTGCCCAGTAGATATTGAGCAGTTTATTTGGTGTAGCCTTTGACACAACAACGGGCTCTTCGATCTTTTCAAGTATGGCGGCTAAGGCCAGCCTCTCCTCCTCTGCGCAATTGAGTTCGTCAAGAAATGCATCCATGTCGTTTCCATAACAGTTCTCGTCAAGAACATATATCTTCTCTTCACCCTCAGAGAGAAAGGCCTGGTAATTTTCCAGGTGTTTTTCAATCAATTTGTAATCAGATATCTTTCCGTCAAAATATTCGTTTCTCAGTTCCTCATCCAAGCTAAGTTGCTCTTTTCCTTCACAATGTTCGCAGTCCGATTTGCATAGAAGAACCGTGACAACTTCCACATCAAACGCATCATTGGGCTTCGGCACCGCCATGTTCTGTGTGATGGATGCAACGATGCTCCCCTTCTTGGATACACATCTATCACATACGGCTATTTTGATGTCGGCTTCCTTCCAGTCCGCCAGTGTAAAGGGCTCAATGGTTGCTTTTTTATTCTTTACATCGTTTTTTGATAGATGCTCGCATATGTATGCATTACCTTCCTTTTTTAGGCTGTACTTTAAAGCATCGATCATCTCCTTTACAAAGGAGCCTGGGGGCGTACCATCCTTTCCCATGCAAATAAGGCCGGATTTGGTTGAGTAGATGTGCAGACCCCTCTTTTTGGCCAAATCCAGCACTGAAAGCAGCCTCCATTTCGGTTTGTCGTAATGCTGCACACCGATGAGCTTCTCCTTTTTAACGGTCCCCCTCATGGCGTACGCCACCTCCCCGAAAGGTGTGCGCAGCACGGCCAGGTACGGGGCCTTTTCCGAGCTTGCCACAAGCAGTGTGGCGGCGTAGGCCCTTGCCAGCTGATCCCCGCTTTTTGCCATCTTGCTCAATCTTTTTGTGTCGTCGGCTGCGCCCTGCACCCTCTTTACCTGTCTCCTGACCTTGTCCAGGGCGCATTTGCCCTCGTGCTCGCACCGCGGAACCACGAGGTTCGGGTTCTTTCTCATCTTCTTGGCCTTGGACACCAGCTCCTTCTCCTGGGCCTTTGATGCCGTCCTGGCACCTGTCCTTATCTTCAGTTTCTTCTGTTTTGGCATGGAACCGCGGGCTGTAAGGGGATGGAGTTAAAAATACCTTTTGGGTGGGCTGCGGGGCTCGAATACAGGCCTTTCTGACGAATATCTTCCCGTTCGTTTCAGGCGGCCCAATAAATGCAATTGATCCAAAAAAGAATGGTGAAAAAGTCATGTGTTTAAATCCCTATAAAACTGTATTTTGTCGAAGTGATGGTGGATATCTGATAACCCTCGGCCATAATTAATACAGGATCGAAAGCCCCCGAGGGCATCCTTGTGGAGTGCCACTCCCACCGCTGACTGCTGAGATTGTAACAGTTGATCCCCACAGTATGCGGGATGTTATCGCAGTACCAGTCAGCAGAATGATCCGTGTCCATTCTCAAAGGTATGCCAATTGTATCGTACTGTGACAGATATTCCTCTAACCAAATTCCGATGCTGTAGGTGCTCGAACCTTCGACACCTGTTTCATTGACAGGGACGACCATGTAGTAACATTGGTCAAACAATAACGCGGCACCAGCCTCGACATAGGTCTCGTTGCCGTGGGGGAGGGTATCCAAAAGTTCGGCTGTACCCTCATTGAAACCATCCCTGGTCGTGGAGCGGTAAACCTTATAATTATCGTCTCCACCCATGCACGAAGGCCGTATCCAGTTCAAAGTCACGTTTCCTGTGAGAGGATCCACTGCCGCTGTAAGGTTTTTCGCCTCTGTCCCGGGGTCAAATCCCGAAAATTTGGTGTCGTCATCGTACCTTATCATCGCACCCGGCATACCGGTGAAGGTGTAGTGCGTACACAAGTCGGAGGCCACCTCGTAGCCCTTCCCCACCTCCATCTGCGTGTCGTTCACACCGCCATCCCCGTGTTTCATCCAGATGTGGTTTGCGGGGTCCATCCATTTGATGTATCCTCCGTTCATGTCCTTTAACAAATAGTCTATGGTCGTGTTCATGGTCTCCAACGGTTCCAAAGGTAATGAAAAAGTATTAACTCCCTGCGGGAATGTCTTTGTCCATTTCCCCACGGTTCTGCTGGTTTCGCTCACCCTACCTAGCACATCTACGGCCCTTATAACGTAGTAATATTGCTGGTCGCAGTCAGGATTGATTTCCTTGGGAAACGCGGCCTCGGTATCGTTCCATATGGTTCTCAATGGTATGGGATCCGGTTCGCTGGACTCGTTGTCCTTCGAGGTGTTCACCCATACGCAATCGAAATCGAAGACGATCTGAGATTTCGAGCGGTATAATAGATAATGGTCAATACCCGGAGTTAAAGGAGGGTCCCAATACAGGACCACATCGTCCCCATCAAGGCTCACATTGATGTAGAGGATCGGGGGCAACGGAGGAGGAACAGTCACTGTCAATTCACAGGTATCTGTACCCATCGACCCGTTATTGTCTGTGACTCTTAGGGTCGCGACGTAAGTTCCGTATTCACCATATGTATGTGTCGGATCAGGACCGAATGCGTCCGGTGGCGCTCCGGTCTCCCACCAAAGGCCATCGCTTGCATTGAAGTCCCATTCGTAGGTCTCAATTGTTCCGTCGGGATCGTACGAGGCCGAGCCGTTATACTGCACAACATCGCCAATGTATACTGTCTGATCGGGGCCTGCATCTGGGACCGGCGGTTGGTTGATAAAAGTTTGGGAATATTTTATCGTGCAATAGTCGGTGTAGGTTCCGTTGCCGTCACTGTATCCGCTCACATAGATATTCCCTGCAGGGTCCACAGCTACACAGACACCCTTGTCGTCT
>CP070726.1:446797-454480 GCA_020350865.1 Thermoplasmata archaeon | reverse complement strand
GGGAATAGAAACCCTCGTGTTCTCGTGTGCGGGCTGCTACAACATGTTCAAGAACCACTATCCGGCGTTCAGGGAGCTCAAGTTCACCCCCGTGCACATAACCGAGTACCTCGCCGAAAAGGACCTGCAGTTAAGGGAGTATCCCAGGACCCTTACCTACCACGATCCGTGCCACCTGGGGAGACACGCCAAGGTGTACGACGCACCCAGAAAGATCATAAGCAGGATCCCCAAGGCCGAGTTCAGGGAGATGGAAAATAAGGGTGAAACGGCCAGATGCTGCGGCGGAGGCGGTGGATTGAGGGCGGCATTCCCTGACATTTCCAAACAGATCGCAGGCAAGCGCGTCGAGAGCGCCAGGTTCGCAGATGTGCTCCTCACCTCGTGTCCCTTCTGCGTGAACAACCTTGCATTGGGAAAAGAGCTGACCGACTGCGATTTCGAAATCAAGGATATCGTGGAGCTGGTGGATGAGCTGCTCGAGAGTCCTGCGGCCTAGAAAAAAGTGGGGCCACTTCATTTCTTTTTTGTTTGTTGGGCCTTCAGTTCAGGTATTCCAGGCCATCCGGCGTCACTGTGATGACAAAATCCGCAAACCCGACCCATTCCACGGTTATGTACCCCTTGCGCTCCAGTTCGGCGATGAGGTCCTCGAGCTCCGAATAGCGGATTCCTTTCAATACCCTGAAGAGGTCGTCCCTTGAGGCACCGATCAAGCCCCTTTTGGCTGCTTCCTTGAGCATTTTCAGGTAGATGGTTTCCGTCATGATATTATTCCACCGTCGTTTTCAAATATGATAACACAGTCTATTTTAATGATACAGTCCCGTTTATCATTATCAATTATCATAGGTGATTTTTGCATTACAAGTTTTGGGACCTGGGCCGTGAAGAAGGGAAACATTAAAATAGACTTTAATACATTCAAGTGTACTTTAATGGTGATAAAATGCCCGCAAGAAAGCTCGGTGCCGTCATATTGATGCTCCTAATCGCTCTCACAGCCTTCCCCTCCATTGAATCGCAGGACAATCCGATCATCCGTGTCCATGTGTTGATAGACTTTGGCGACGGGGAAATCTATTGGGAATCCTTCGTAATGGTCGAAAATCATACGGCAATCAAAGCAACAGAAACCGCTTGTGAGGAATTGGATCTAGATTTGGAAACAGAATGGTTCTCATTTGGGGTATTTGTAAAAGGTATCGGAGGCCTGCGAAGCCCTGACGACTGGAGCTGGTGGTGGTCGCTGTGGGTATGGAACACGGAAGCGGGAGACTGGGAGGCTTCGATGGAGGGGGCAAGTGATCTCAATTTATCCCAACAGGAAAATATTGCATGGAGCCCCAGTTCCTCGAAACCCATTGCCGTGCCAACTGCAAAATACCCCTGGGGGCAGTTCCAGCGGGATGCCCATAACGGTGGTAGGGATGATTGGCCCCAAGGTGGTGTTTCTACCAACGCCGTAAGATGGATCTATGATACAAATACTAAGGAACTGCCCTCCTCTCCAGTAGGTGCTGATGGAAGGATTATCGTTAACAACTGGGGGGGCACATACTGTCTAACCAGAAATGGAAACCTGACTTGGAAAAATGCTGATGTTGTTGGCAGTTTTACCCCAGCTATGGGATCGGGGAAGGTCTTGGTCGGAGGTAAGGACGGATTTCTTTACTCTCTGAATACCACTGACGGAAAACAACTGTGGAAAACTGAAATTACAGCCCACCCAGGGATTTCCGGGGTCACATCTCCTCCCACAATTATCCGGGGAAAGGTATACGTTGGGGCATTCAACTTCAGTGGTGGGCCAGGTGAGCTCTTCTGCCTTGATGAGGCATCAGGTAGTGTTCTTTGGAGAAATACTACCTTCGGTTCGGTTTATTTTTCCTCACCTGCGGTTTCAGACGATAGGGTCTACGTGGGGACAATGGGACTATACGATTCCTCAACACTCAAATGGAACGAGCCCTACGGGATGTACTGCTTTGATTCAAAGAATGGGGATCTCCTTTGGGATTTTAAGGTGGATGGGTCTGTTGGGTCTTCACCCACGATCACAGGCGAAAACGTTCTCTTCACATCCAAGGATGGATACATCTACTGCCTTAATGGATCGTCCGGTGAGATGATATGGAAGACGAATATCGGAAGTAGTGTATCTTCCCCAGCGGTTTATGACAATCCATTCCCTACAGAATACGATTCAATCTTTGTAGGTTCGGGGGACATGGGAAGTAACGGTAAATTCTACCGTCTTGATATGAACGGTAATATCATATGGGAGTTCACGCCCAATGGAGCTGTCCAGTCCTCACCTGCAATTGATCGTAATACGGTATATTTTGCCACAAACGTACGCAACGGCACCGTTTACTGTCTTTCATGGCACACCGGTGAATTGGATTGGCAGTATCAACCCTGGCCCGAGGATTTCATCATATCATCGCCTGCCATTGTGAACGGGGAGGTTTATATTGCTTCAGACAACGGCCGACTCTATTGCTTCGGTGGCAATACACCGTATTTCGGGAAAATAACAGACCACACAACCCAAACCCTGAATGTGGGAGAGTATGCATATTTTTATCACGCTGACAAGGGGAATATCATGTATGTAATTTCAATTAACGCCTCCGGTATATCCCTGACAATCGATCCCCTGGCAGAGACCTTTGAAGTCAATCTTAACGAGGTTAAATTTATCGATACCGATGGAGACGGAAAAAAGGATCTGGTACTTTTACTCAATGGCGTCAACCTCACTTCGCAGGAAGCATCCATCACACTCTATCCCTATACCGAGCCCGAGGATGCAGACGTGGTGCTTAATATGATGGTCGTCTCCATCCTCGCCCTGTTCATAATAGGGCTTGTCATCATGGTGGTCATAATTCTTTTTGCCAGGGGTATTTCAAAAAAGACGGAGGCGTCGGTAAGTGGACAAAAACAAGAGAAAGACGGCTCTTGAGGCTTTGGCATTCGCAGTGGTTCTGGCCGTGGCCTTCATGGGTCTCTGGGCCCTGGCAGAGTACATCGAGGAGGCTGACGAGCCCGAACCAATTGACAGCCCCATCAATGTGACCCTGAGAATTGATTACGGCGAAAAAATGGATGAATACCACATGCTGACCCTGAACAACACCGTTTATTCCCTGCTTCTGGAAGGCGCCGCATCATGCAATTTCTCTGTGGGCTACACGTTCTGGCCGGGATACGATGCCGTTTTCATTAATGCAATCAACGGCACCCAGAACGGGGAGGGCGGCCTGTGGTGGCAATACTACGTCAACGACGATTACGGGGAGGTCGGGTGCGACAAAAAGGAGATATTCGAGGGCGATGTGGTGGAGTGGAGGTTTGAGGAGCCCGGACAGTGAAGAAAAGGTGATGAAACATGTTCAAATTGCCAGCGAAAATGAACCTGAACAGGCTGACGGTGGCCGTGATGCTCATCATAATCGGCACTTGCGGGCGCATACTGCTGATATCCTATGCAAATATCGAAACCGTTCTGGCCATTGCCCTTTTATCCGGTGTTATTCTGGGGGGTTATTACTGCATCGCAGTTCCCCTCTCCGTGATGTTGATCTCGGACTGGTGGATATATACCTATACGGACCATGTGGGCTATTTCGGAATCTGGGCCATAATCGGTCTGACCTTTTTCACATGGACCGGATATATTATGATAGGTATAATAGGGCGGTTCATCAAACCCAGGATCGCGTATACCGTTAAGGGCGTGGCAGTGATAACGGGAACGGGGCTCGTGGTCACCATCATATACGATTTATGGACCGTTATCGGTTATTGGATCTTTCTTACGCCCGCCACAACGAACTCCTTGATTACGGTGCTCATCATGCAGGCCCCATTCACGGTATACCATCTCATGAGCTCACTGATATTCGTGCCCCTTTTCGGAACCCTGTTCATGTACCTGCACGAGCACGGGGTACCCTTCCTCGGAGCGTTTTCCAGGCCCTCCCGCGAGCGGGACGAGGCAATCGGATATTGGGGAATGGATTTCATGTCAGCAAAAGTCAAAGGGGGGATGGAGCAATGAAGGTGCTGAGAGACCTCAGGCTGAGTACCGAGCTGCTAATACTCTTCGAAATCATGGACAACCCGCATACAAAGCTCAAGGCCGTGGCAGAGAAGCTCGACATCACGGTTCAGGGTGCTTCGGACTATCTGAGGAGGATGAAGAGGGAGGGGCTCATCCAGAATATCGGCGGCGAGTACAGGGTCACGAAGAAGGGCATCGATTTCCTCCATTCAAATTTTTCGGAGCTCAAGAGGTTCGTGGACTCCAAGATAACGGAGCTGAACATAATCGATGTCTGTTCCGCCCTGGCGAAAACACCCGTCAAAAAGGGTGACGAGGTGGGCATTTTCATGGAGGGAGGGGTGCTCACAGCCTATGCGGGAAGGGAATCGAGCTCCAGGGGCACCGCCTTCTCCGATGCAGATGTAGACGAGGATGTTGCCGTAACTGACCTGGACGGCATCGTTTCCCTCTCGCCGGGTACGATTCACATAATGAGTCTGCCCTCCATTCGGGAAGGGGGCAGCGCTGCGGTTTCAAGTGATAACATCAAACAGCAATATAAGAAAATAAAACCGGACAAGGTGGGCGTTTTGGATGTGGTCTCTCTTGCAGCCGTGAAAAAGGCGGACCTGAAACCCGATTTCGAATTCGGCACCCTGCCCGCCTCCATAGAGGCCATAGAGAAGGGCCTGGATGTCATGCTGTTCGCATCAAGGGATTCGGTGCACACGGCCGTGTCAACCATCGAGGACATCAACAGCCAGATCGAGGACAAGATCGTGTACAAGGTGGTTTACCTGGATTGAAAAAGGCTGGCGCTCTTCTGCTTAATTTCTTTTCTGCCCATTATTACTATTGGCCCGGTAAAACCATGCCCTTTAAATTTCTGAGAATGATTCCCTCTCATCGGAGTGTTGCGGGAGGGATATCCGGTGAAAATCACACGTACTTCTTGCAGCTGACGCAGTACCATCTGTCGTAGCGCTTTACGTAGGTGGCAGGCTTGGTGCAGGTGGGGCATTTGGTCTCGTCCTCCATGTCATCGGGCGGCGGCGGCATATCGGAATCCGATACGGGGGCCCGGGACGGGCGCGCACGCGCACCTGTTGACAGGGGCTGATCCATTTCTTTTATATGGTACATGGGGTCGCTCGTGCATACCAGGTAGGTCACATCGTGGGGTCGCAGGGCGTCGTGAATGGAATCCAGCTTGGACAGAAGCTCGTCCATTTTCGCCTCTTTGTCCTCACCCCAGTCATACACGAAGTCGTATTCACCCACTGCGGGGACGCACTTGTGCTCCTTTAAAATCCTGTACACTTCAGAGGGCTTAGTTCCTTTGCTGTTGTACATCAATCTTATATAAGTCTTCATAAACTCGCCCTTTCCAGTGCATGATATCGATTTCTGGGCTTATAAATCTTCTGGGCTCTCACGGGCCTTTCACCACATACACCGTGTCGTTTGGCCGCACGCGGTCCCTGACCTTGATGCCCACACCCTGGCCTTCGCCTGCAGAGTCCACCTTCACGCGGTCGATCTCCATGGATTCGATTGTCTGGGTAAAGTCCGTTGTCTCGCCCTTGATGTGTATGGTGTCCCCCACCTTGATCCCGCCTGCGGTGATGTTTATGGCTGCAACACTGGGCTTGGCAAAGAACTTGAAGACCTTGCCTACTTCCTCTTCTTCTTCCATCTCCTCACCTGTGGATTGTAATATGTTTTCCGGATAAAAGGATTGCCCTAGCATTTGCAGGAGACAGGCCTGCATAGGCGGTGCTAGAGATTAAAAAAATAAAAAAAAGAAAAAGGGTGTGTGTTACTCTATTTGGGTGGTTCCTCTGGTATCGGCGGTCCGATGTCCTCCGAACCTCCTCCACCGCCCATGTCCATGTCCGGTCCCTCGAAACCCGGGCCCTCGGGAGGCTCGTATTCGCCGCCCGGCGGTACGTATCCCTCACCGCCCTCCGGGTACTTGCATGTTGCCTTTCTGCCGCCTACGAAGGTGCCGAGGAGGAAGAATATCAGAATCACTATTGCGATTATTATGGCGCCTATCACAATGGACAGGTCCAATTCTTCATCTGCAACATACTCTGTTCCCTGGCCCTTCTTGATGAGCACTTCCTGCGGCGGTGTGTAGCGGTCCTGCTCGTCTCCCACGGGATGGCCTCTCGGTCCGTATGTAACACCGTTTGAATCCACATAGAATAGCTCAAGGGTCTCGTAGTACACCATGCCCTCCACCATGTTCACATCCGATTCCATCTCGAATGTGAAGCGATGGACTGTATCCGGCTCCAGTCTGTCGAGATGCATCCACAGTATGACGCCCTGAGGCGGTGACTCCCTGCGCTTGACCCAGTCGTAGAGCTCCACGATCTGAGGTACGTTGTCCACGCCCACGTCAGAGGGTTTGACGCTGTTGCTCCTGTTGAAGGTGTCGTAGGTGCCCCAGTCCGTCTCCCAGCCCCAGCTGGCGTCGCCGGTACCGGTGCCCCCGTCGCTTCCGTAGGAGCTTATGGAAGTGACGAACTGGTCCAGAATGGTCCACCCTGAGATGAAGTCGGCCCTCAGATAGGCGTCCACTTCCCTTGCGATGTCGTCGCCGTAGTTGTATATCGATATGGTTAGTGTGAAGTTCTCGCCTGGTTTGAAATCCTCCCTGGTGACCATCTGGGCGAAGAGCTCCGGGCCGAAGCCGTTGATGTTCATCATCACATCCATGGTGGTGGGTGCGATCCTGTCTCCGGTGTCCTCGTTCGTGGCCTCAACTGTCACACCAACCTCGTACACGCCCGGGGTCAGGGAATTCTGCTGCCACCAGGCAACGTTGATGTCAACGAAGAAGGCGAATGTGGTCCGGTCTGTCATGCTGCCTCCCTCGCCGATGGAGTCTCCCGAGTCCGGCACATACATGTCAACCGATGACAGAGAAGGGTCCACCGGGTTCAGGAAGGGCCTGTTGGAGCCGGTTTCCATGGTCACCCACATCTCCTTGAATGCGACCTTTTCCTGGTTCTCGAAGGTCACATATATCTCCCTGAAGGACACATCGTTGTCGTCCTCTCCCGGTCCCGATTCGTATCCTGCGTAGAGGTCGATGGGGTCACCGTCTTCGTCAGACAGCCAGGCCACCAGGTCGAGGTCGTCGTCCGTGGATTCGAACCAGATGTATGTTCCTTCCTGCCAGGGATCGCCATCGATTATATCTGGATCGGCACCTGAATCATCGAGATCAGCATCCGGATACAAGCCATTGGGCGCCTCGTCCTTCCACATTACCGGGTTGTGCATTGTGCCTGTGGCATCGTCATCGGTACCATCACCCCATACCTGTACCACGTGCTGGAACTCCGAGGGGTCTCCGATGGAGCCGTCGTTGTAGTACCACCCCATCCACTCGAACAGCACCTTGTGGTCGCCGGGCGGGATCATATAGTCCACTTCCTTCACGATGGACACGGCGCCCGATATTTCCTGTGGGTTGTAGGTGAATCCGTCCGTGCCTATGTCCAGCTCATACCACTCCGTGACCTTTTTTGTGGTGCCCTCGTAGTGGTCCAGCGGGGTGAACAGGAACTCGTCGCTGCCGGCAGCGGAAATGGAAACCTCGCTCATCCGTATCC
>CP070726.1:439119-446697 GCA_020350865.1 Thermoplasmata archaeon | reverse complement strand
CTATTTCGGCTCATCCTTTGAGATGAATAACAGCGAGCTGAGAGACTGCGGCTGGAGCACAACCAATTTTATCGATAGGATGGGGCTCTTTATCAATTCGGATTGGGCGAGCCTCATAGACAACCAAATCACGAATTCGTTCATGGGTGTTTATGTGTGGGAGTGCAACGAGGTCAATATCTCCGGCAATACCTTCGACAACATCGAACACACTGGCATCAATGTATCTGCCAACTTTACATACGTCATGGACAATCAGGTCTCGAATGCCTACATAGGCATCGAAGTAGAGGACCACAACAATGTTTCCGTAATGCAGAACACAATTTCCAGCATAGAATTCAGAGGTATCAATACCTGGAACTCGGAACTGATCACAATCGACAACAACAGCGTCAGCAGCATTGGAAATATCGCTTCGTCTGATACCTATCCCGTGGGGATTTATGTGGGCGGCAGTTACAACTGCTCCATTGCCAATAACACCTTGACCAGCGTGGGCGATTCGAATTCCGGTCATTGCATTCTTACTTACCTCAACTCATTGATTAACATTTCCTACAATGACATTCTCAACAATCCGTATGCATACGGTATCACGATTGCGAGGGGATTTAACTACTTCGTTTATAATAATACATTGAACAATAACGACATCGGTGTGTTCATCGTCGCGGATGGAAGCGTGTATACCACAACAGACTGCACCATAATCGATAACGAGATACTGAACAACAACAATGGGATATGGCTCCAAGGAGTCAATGGTATATCAGCGGTTCAGGATATTTTAATATACAGAAATCGTATCTATTCCAACGACAACGCCGGGATTTATCTGTTTGGATCTAGCGGGCCGTACGCCATCAATTACGTGTTTATTCGCGGGAATGAAATCTACAGCAACGGGGTGGGTACGGGTTACGGTATCTTATTAAATTCGTTTACTCTAATGAATGATATCGGATTCGTCTATGGCTGGGATAATTCGATAAGGGAGAACATCGGCCCTGGATATTTCCTCTACAGGGTCGATAGGATCTTCATATGGGACGATTACCTGTATAAAAACGAAGAGAACATCTGGGCAAGGAGCGCTTCCAATGTTTTTGTGGAAAACACCACCATGGTGAGAGGCGATGGGGCTAGTGATGTCGATATTCTAGCGGATAATCTGGGCGGGGCTGGCGGAAAGCCGTCGTCCGTATGGTTCATCAACACGACATTCGATAAGAATAATGCAGATGTCGTGGATGCAGGCTCCTTTCTGAACGTCAGCAGGTATCTGCATGTCAGGGTGGTGCAGGGGGGTGCAGGCGTGGATAATGCGGATGTATGGGTTGATGATGTTTTCGGCAATCCCGGAGTTCACGACCCGACCATCTCCCAACCCCTCAGCACAGGAACCGGGAATGATGGATGGATCAGATGGCTCAATGTCACCGAGTTCAACAGAACCGGGACCGGACCCTCCTCATATACAACCATCACCTATACAGACCATACCGTAGAGGCTTCCCTGGCGCCCGGGTTTGGAACAAATACCACCGCCATGACACAGAGCAAGGAGGTCTGGGTGTTCCTCAACAATCCCCCCTCGGTGATTAACCTGACCACAACGGCCCCCGCCGTTTACAGGGGCAATACTATCAACATCACGGCCAACGGCTCCGATGTCGAGGATCCGGAGGATGCGCTTACACCCTATTTCGAGAGACGCGCACCGGGCAGCGGCGTATGGACCCCCGCGTACCTCGGTGTAAAGGCGTACAATGGCACGGCCCCAACCGGGCACTGGGATGTTACATTTTCCCCCACCGGAACCGCCCCCGTGGGCCTGTACGATATCAGGGTGCGGTTCGAAGATACGGTGGGCCACTTCAGCAACTGGTTTGAAGTCCTTGATCTTGTCAGAGTGCTCAACAATCCCCCGGTTGCCGACGCTGGTGCCGATTTCACTGTGGCGGCAGGGCACGACTTCAACTTCGACGGCTCCAATTCCACGGACGACAACGGCACCGGGGGTCTGAGCTATGCCTGGGACATGGATGACTCCGACGGGGTTGACTGGGGCTCCCCGGACCGTACGGGCATCACCCCTCTGGCAAATTACACACTCCCCGGCGTGTACAATGTGACACTGAATGTGACGGACGGGGACGCCGACTGGAACATATCCACCGTGGCTGTAACCGTGTTCGACCTCGATTCCCCGGTGGCGAACGCAGGGCCTGACGGTCAGGTGAAGATAAATTCACCCTACACATTCGATGCCTCCCTCTCGGACGACAACGTCGGTATTGTTTGGTACAACTGGAGCTTCGGGGACGGTTTCTATGACAACGGAACAAATGTTACGCCTCAGCACACATACACTGCCCTAAACACCTTCGTGGTCATTTTGACATGCACCGACGCCGCGGGAAACTCAGCCACCGACACCGTGAATATCACCACCAAACTTTCAGATCCTCCGGAAGCGAATGCAACTGCTGTGCCCGATAACATCACTGACGAGGACTCTCCCATCACCCTCAACGGCTCCAATTCCACCGATGATTTGGGGATAACCAACTACCTGTGGGATGTGGACCTCTCCGACGGTCTGGACTGGGCCGACCCCGATCTGTCGGGTGAGGAGGTTTTCTGGATTTATGACATGCCGGGCGTATACATAGTGACCCTGAACGTCACGGACGGGGACGGCGGCTATGACCACGATACCCTGGAAATTATCGTCCTAGATGTCACACCGCCCACACCCCAGGTGAGCGTGCCTCCCGACATCGATGAGGACACCCAGTACATGTACGACGGTTCGGGCTCATCGGACAACACGGGTGTTATTGCATTCTACAACTGGACTTTCGGGGACGGTAACATATCCTTTGGAACCGACCCGCAGCCAACATACGAATACGCCCAGCCGGGGGATTATACAGTAATATTGAACGTCACCGATCCCTCCGGAAACTGGGCCACTCTCTCGGTCCCTATAACGGTGGACGACATCACACCTCCCGATGCAGATGCGGGCCTGGACAATACCACTGATGAGGACTCCCAAGTGGTCCTTAACGCCTCCGACTCCACAGACAATTACTACGCGCCCGGGGAGTTGACGTACAAGTGGGACATGGACGCAAGCGACGGCCTCGACTGGGAGGATCCGGACCACACGGGTGTCACGGCGATTCATGTATACGACACGCCGAATATCTTCGGGTACACAGTTACGTTGAATGTAACCGACCCCGAGGGCAATTCCGGATTTCATACCATCACCGTAATCGTGTACGACATCACAGCGCCTTTCGCTGATGCAGGCCCCAATGCAACAATTGACGAGGACACCATCCATACGTTAAATGGCTGGGGGTCCAGCGACAATTCGGGAACAGTGTACTATGCCTGGGACATCGATTCCTCCGACGGGGTGGACTGGGGCAGTCCCGATTACACGGTGGGGGGACCCACCGTCTTCTACTCGCACCCGAAAATATACGTTGCCACACTGAACGTAACCGACCCGTCGGGGAACTGGGCCATAGACACGGTGGTAATCACTGTAAAGGACGTGACCAACCCGGTGGCAGAGGCAGGACCCAGCGAGGATTCGGTAAATCACGGCACCGAATATGCCTTCAACGGCACACAGTCCTCGGATAATTCGGGCTCCATTGCCTTCTACAACTGGAGCTTCGGGGACGGCAATTACGCAAACGGGACCAACCCGAAACCGGTTCATACCTACGCTGATCCGGGAGACTATGTGGTAATACTGACTGTTACGGATAATGCAGGCAACAGTGCCACAGACACCATCACCATACATGTGATGGACATCACAAACCCCCATGCGGATGCAGGGCCCGACGGCATGGTGGACGAGGGTATACCATACCAGTTCGACGGCTCGGGTTCAAGCGATGATGTGGACATAGTGGAATATGCCTGGGACATGGACGTCACCGACGGCGTGAACTGGGGCAGCCCGGACCACTCCGGACCCAGTCTGGTGGACCCCGTGCACGTCTACGATGAACCCGGTGTGTATACGGTTACCCTTAGGGTCATGGATGGGGACGGCAACTGGGACACTGACACAGTAAACATTACGGTGGCCGATATAACAAAACCGAGTGTACATGCAGGCTCGGATGCCACCATAAATGAGGACACATCCTACATGATCGACGGCTCCCAGTCCTCGGATAATTCGGGTACCATCGCCTTTTTCAACTGGAGCTTCGGAGACGGCACGTACGCCAATGACTCGGTTGCACAGCCCTTCCATACCTATGACCAGCCCGGAGTTTACGTGGTCAACCTCACGGTAGCCGACCCCTCGGGCAATTCAAATATCACCTCTGTGCAGATCACGGTCCTGGACGTAACCGACCCCACTGCGGATGCCGGTGAAAATGCGGTATGGAACGAGGACAGCCAGTACATATTCGACGGCTCAGGCTCTGGCGATAACGTGGGCATTGCGAACTACGCCTGGGACATGAATGCCAGCGACGGCCTGTGGTGGGACACCGGTGCCCCTGCAGATTATGAGGGCCCGGCCGCCGTGGACCCGGGCCACACATATCCTGAACCAGGGAACTACACCGTCACATTGAAAGTCACTGACGGGGCCGGGAACTGGCAGACCGACACCATGGTGATCACGGTGGTGGACATTACTAAGCCAGATGCTGTTGCGGGACCCGATGATTCGGTGAACGAGGATGCTGCCGTCACTTTCAATGCCTCCGGCTCCAGCGATAATGTGGGGATTGTGAGGTACGCCTGGGATTTCGATTCTGCCGACGGCCTGGACTGGGGCAGCCCTGATTATATAGGCCCCATACCCTCCACCATCTACTCCCAGCCGGGTGAATACATAGTGACCCTGAATGTTACCGATTCTGCTGGTAACTGGGCAATGGACACACTGAACATCACGGTGGTGGATGTCACACTCCCAACAGCCGATGCAGGGCCTAATGATGCCATGGATGAGGACCTGCCCTATACGTTCAATGCCACCGGCTCCGGTGATAATGTGGGCATTGTCAACTATTCCTGGGACATGGATGCTAGTGACGGTCTGTGGTGGGACACGGGTGCGGAGCCGGACAGAGCGGGCCCCGGCATGGCCTCCCCTGTCTACACTTACGAGGAGCCGGGTATTTACACGGTCACACTGAAAGTTTCCGATGCGGAGGGCAATCAGGCCACAGACACCATGGTGATCGAGATCCGAGATGTCACACCACCGAGCATTTTCGTATTGCACACCGACCCGATGGACGAGGATGTGGAGTATAAGTTCAATGCCTCCGGATCCTTTGACAACACGGGCATCGCATCCTTCAATTTCTCCTTCGGCGACGGAGGGTCCAAATTTGGTACCAGATCAACTGTCACCTATACATATCGCGATCCAGGTGTTTACAGGGTCACCATAACTGCCGTGGATGCTGCAGGCAATACGGCCTTCGTGATCTTCGATACGGAGGTCAGGGACACGACACCGCCCTCCACACCCTCAGGCTTCGAGGTGTCAATGGTGGTAGAAGGGGAGGCCCTGGCGATAGCCTGGGAGGCCAATTCGGAACCCGATTTCCATCACTACGAGCTGTGGGTCAGTGATGACGGTGACAACTACCTTCTTCTGAATAAATTCACAATTAACACAACATCTTACCTCCACACCGGACTGACGAACGGGGCGGAGTACAGCTATTACCTGGTTGCCGTGGACGAAAGCGGCCTTTCTTCGGAGCCCACGAACACCGAGTCCGAGATCCCCGACAGGGACTTCGACGGCGACGGCATCTTTGATATAGAGGATTTCGACGACGACAACGACGGCGTGAACGACGAGAATGACGCATTTCCGTACAACCCGGATGAAATAGCCGACAACGATGAGGACGGCATAGGTGACAATGCCGATGACGACGATGATGATGACGGTGTTCTGGATACAAGCGATGCATTCCCCTACGATCCCACCGAGACCTCGGACTTTGATTCCGACGGCACTGGCGACAATGCGGACCCCGATGATGACAACGACGGCATCCACGACGGGGACGACGCGTATCCGCTGGACCCGAAACGTTTCGAGGAGCCCATTGACTACTTCACCTATCTGCTTTTGCTAATCGCCATAATCGCCCTGATTGTCGCCGTAGCTCTCGGCGCTGGCCTGTCGAAGCAGAAGCGCAAGAACAGGGAGTATTCAAGGCAGATCCAGGCATTGGAGCAGGAGAAGGCACAGCTCCTGGCTGCACCTCCCGCTGCCGTCCGGCCGGGACCCCCGCCCTGGATGCTGGCCAAGACCGAAGAACCCGAGCCGGCTGTGAAAGAGGGGCCTGAGATCCCCGAGCCGAAGCCCGCAGCCGCCGCGCCACCACCGGTAACCGAGCCCGAGGCAAGAGAGCCTTCGGCGCCAGCCCCACCACCTGTGACTGAGCCCGAGGCTAAGGAGCCAACAGCCCCCGCCCCGCCTCCCACTCCTGAACCGGGGGCCGAACCTGAATTACCTCCTTCACCGCCGCCCAAGGCCGAGCCCGAGGTCAAGCCACCGGAAGTTCCTTCACCGCCGCCCAAGGCCGAACCCGAAGTGCCTTCCCCCGAGGCGAAGGCCGCTCCGCCACCGCCGCCGGAAAAGGCAGCACCGCCGCCCTCGGAGCCGGAAGAAGAGGTGACCACCTTCGAGCTCATCGAGGAGGAGGAGCCTGCAGAAAAGCCGCCAAGCCCGCCCGAGAAGGCGGCGGAACCCGCACCCGAGGAGGCCAAGAAGAAACCCAGGCCGCCCCGCCCTCCCAAGAAAAAGAAGGTGAAGGAGTAACCGCACAACCCAAGGTGATACGATCTGGCCCGTGGCTCATTTCTTCTGGGGATATTCCATTGCCCTTCCCCTCTTTCTTTTGATCTTGTGGCTGGTTACAAGGGATGTCAAGGTATCGACGTTGAGGGAATTCTTCGTAAAGAGGGGCTCCGTGGGCATTTTCGGGGGCATTTGGGCCATGATCCCCGACCTGGACCACTTCCTGGGAGAGCCGGTGTTCGAGAACGCACCCTGGACCAACATCTTCTTTTTTCACAGGTACTGCGATATAGAGCTGGGCCTTTCGGAGACCGACCTGTTCTTCGCAGCCGAGCTCATGCTGGCTTTTGCCGTGGTGAACCTCTTCGCCCTGGCATACACGGTGGAATCCTTCAAACGGCTGAACGAGGCCCTGTTCGGGAGGGAGGAGGAAGAGGAGGAGGAAGAGGAGGAAGTAGGGGAGGAGGAAGACCTGGAGGATGATGGTGAAACCGGGGCAGAAGAGGATGAGGCAGGAGTTGATGAGGCTGAAGAGGCGGAGCCGGAAGGGACAGAAGAAAAGGAAGAGGCCGAAGGTGAAGAGTCATAGAATTGGTTGAAAGCGGGGAGGGGGGAATAGAACAGAAATGATAATCATTAATATGAAATGGGTTTATAACGGGCCAAATTGGGGAGTAAGGGGTGGTTTTAGCGGCCCTATAACATTCAAATAGTTGTATTCCTATTATATACATAACTCACACCAGAAT
>CP070726.1:432569-439019 GCA_020350865.1 Thermoplasmata archaeon | reverse complement strand
CCCCAAAAATGTTGGGCTCCAGCATCTTCAGCCCTTCCTTGTCCACCATCTCCAAACCCGGCACCCGGCTCCTCTCACCAACTTCCTTCAGTTTTTCCAGTTCTTTGATCTCCTGCTCATTTCTGGCCACCACCAGCTTGCCGAGTCTTTTGAATTCCACGCCCATTTCCCAGGTCCACCGGGAAAACATCTCGTTGCCCTTGACGCACAGCTGTGCCTTTAGTGATCCTGGAGCTGAGTAGATACCGGAATGGACCACCCCGCTGTTGGCCTTGGATGCGCCGCCGCATACATCGCTCTCCTTCTCAATTACGGCCACATTCAGCCTGTACCTGGATAGCTCCCTGGCAACAGCGCAGCCCACCACACCGCCGCCAGCAATGAGCACATCGAACCGGGATTCCATGGAATTGGAAAACAGGTGGCCATATTTATGGATTTTGAATATTCTCCTTATCAGTAAACTTTATTGAAGTTGCCTCTATTACCCTTCCTTAAAGTGGTACCATGGACGAAAACGACCCTCAGTTCACAAAGGAAAGAAAAAAGCTCATGCACACCCCTGTAAGCCAGATCCAGGTTCACGACAGGATGACCGTTCGGGAGCTTGTGGATAACTTCTCGGGTATGTCCATCCAGGCAAGAAACATCGGCAATGCGGCAAAGACATGGCAGAAGATGCTCACAGACAAGGAGAGGCCCGTAATATTCATGGGCCTTACCGGCCCCCTCATCGCCGCGGGTCTGAGAAATGTTCTTGCCGATATTGTCAAAAAGAATATGGTGGATGCGCTGGTATCCACGGGTGCTATAGTGTACCAGGACCTTCTGTATGCCATGGGAGGGGAGCACTACCACGGGAAAAGCAAGAATGTGAACGATAAGAAATTGAGGGAACTGAGGATCAACAGGATCTACGATGTCTTTTCAGACGACCTCCTCTTTTTCAAGGCAGATGACTACATCGATAAATACACCCAGAAGAATATCAAACCCGGCAACTACTCGAGCAGGGAGTTTCTAAGGGAGTTATCAAGGGATATCGAGGACGAAGGTTCCCTTTTGAAGGCATGTTACGATACCAACACCCCGGTGTTTGTACCTGCCCTGAACGACTCCTCAATAGGCATCGGCCTTACAAAATACTGGGTAAACAACAAGGACAAGCCCAAGATGACCATCGATTCCATAAAGGACAACTACGAGATGGTGCAGATCATTCTCAAGGCCGAGAGCACCGGGGCCGTCTACATAGGTGGAGGCGTGCCCAAGAACTTCATCAACGACGCCATAGTCATGGCAAATTTCGATTTCGGGGCATCCGTGGGGGGTCACAAGTACGCAATCCAGATATCCACTGCCATACCAATGGACGGCGGCCTGTCCGGCAGCACCCTCGGTGAGGCAATAGCCTGGGGCAAGGTAAAAGGCGATGCACGAAAGGCCATGGTGTATTCCGAGGCGTCCATAGGGCTGCCTTTGATATTCGGGTATCTGAACGGAAATAAGGACATTATCAAGAGATCCAGGCTGGCCTTTCGTTTCTAGACATCAAAGCAGTGCACTGAGATGATCTTCGATCCCTACAAGATCCTCCAAATCCCCGTCCCATTTCTCGAGATATTCTTCATATCATTGTTCCTTATCCTTCCTCGCCTTCCGGCAAATTGCGAGAGGAACCTTGGGATCCCATGGTATTTGAGCGGCCCCTATCCTCCGTTTCAACCAAATTCGCATCAGAGGCATCATACAATATTTTCTCTTCCATATTCAATGTCAGCAGTGGGATCTGGGATTCCGATTGTGTACTCACTGAATTTTTTATCCTATGTCCGCTTGTTTTCGATGAATTCACGGTGGATTTAGGAGCTTTTTGCCCTTTTCGGCCGGACCTGTTGATACTGGATCGGAATATCCTGTGGAATTCCTCGTCCAAACCATCGAATCTTGTGGCGTCACCGTTCCAGTTCTCCAGGGATGCGGCATTCCGTTTCTCAAAATCATTCAACCATTCCCGGATACTATCCTTTGCGGGCTCTGACAATTCACCCGAGTGGATTATCGCCAGGTATGAATACATGCCTCTCTCGATCATGAGTGCCTTGTTCCCGAATTCCAGCGATTTCAACGCCGTGGTGTCATCGCTGTATTTGAACGTATCCTCAATGAACATCTGCACGGCTGTGAGCATTCCGGCGAGCATATCGTTGTCGATATTGGGTCTTAGCCTTCTCGTCGCATGTTTGATCAGTATGCCGTTCTTATCCACAAGGAACATATCCTCGATGACCACGGCCTCCTCTTTTGGAGATCTTCGGTAGGCAAAAATCAGGCCCAATACCAAGGCCGCAATCAAAGGCAACAACCACCAAATCCAGGATATCTGGCTGAGAAAGGACTTCTCTGGTTCGGAACTCAAAACAACAAAAAACGACTGCGAGGTTTCGTTAATACCGTCGCTTACAGTGATCGTCACCTCGTCGTGCTTGACACCTAATGGATATTCGAAAATAATGAAGTGCCCAACTGGTGAGACGCTTTCGGGATATCTGGAAATGACCCTCACCTCAAGGTCAGTGAAGTTAATGTCGTCATTGTCAATATCCTTCACATAGTCTCTCAGATCAAGCACCCAGGACTGTCCCGTACCGTACCTCTGATCGGGAATGGGGCCGATGGTGGGAGGATCGTTTACAGGCATCACCGAAACGAGCATCGGTGTCTCGGCAATAGCTCCGTGCGGGTCAATGGCCCTAATGTTAGTGGACAGCGTGCCCCACCAATTTGTTGGAGGGGAGAAATATATGGTTCCCAAGGCCTGGTCGATTAATATATCAAAACCTCCCGTGGTGTTGATATAAAAGAGGGTGTCCTCGGGGTCTGAATCCATGAAATAACTATGAAGGCTCCAGGCCGTTGTATATGACGAGTCCTCGTAGAACCACACATGGGGCAGATTCTCCACCAGTGCAATGGGCGGATGGTCATCAGACACGGTTATGACGATGGTGTCGAAATCCTCATCAATGCCATCCGAAACCGTAATGATCACTGGTATCATGGCTCCGTACTGATCCTCCGGAAAGGTCACGGTCATTTTCATATCCGAAAAGGATATGTTCCCCGTCTGAGTGCTCAGTGTTAATTCTCCCGGCTTGGTGTCCGGGTCACTGATATATGGTGTGAGGTCAAAGATGTACGGGACATTGTAGTGAACAACAAGGTCCGGAACATCCTCGATTACCGGGGGGTCATTAACCGGAATGACCGTGATCATAACGATGTCCTCCACCCGGGCCTTTAGCGGGTCCAGCGCAATGAAGCTCACATATTCAATACCGTGCCAGTTTAAGGGTGCGCTCACATCTACGCTGTGGTTTCCCTTGATGAATATGTTAACATGTGAGTTCCCGGTGACATAGTAGAGGCTGTCCTCATCAGGATCCATGAAATAATCATCCAGATTGAATACATCTGTTAAGGATTCCCCCTCATGGAGAGCCATATCCGGCAGCTCGGCCACCAGCTCGGGAACCCAGTCACTGGTTATCTTGATTATCACCACTGTTGCTGCCGAATCCCCGTCCTCGTCCCAGACCGTGACAATAACGGTGTCGCTTTGGCCGAGCATGCTCTTGGGATATGTGAAGGTCACCTTCAACCCGTCAACAGCGGTGTATTGGGGTTCATCAGTGGTCAGGGTCAGGCGGTCCTTTGGGGTTTCTAAATCGCTTACATAGTTGAAGAAGTGATAGGTGTAGGGGGCATCGTAATGTATGATGAGCGGATCTATGGATTCGATACCCGGCATATCATTGACCGGGGTTATGTTGATCCATAATGGCCTGGAATCGGTGTGACCCTCCGCATCCTCCACCCACAGGATTACCTCATCACAGCCGAAGACATTGTCTTTGGTGATGAATGTAAGGTTGGTTGTGTTCTCGTCGAATATCAGAAATAGTGAGGCATTTCTTCCCGTAACATACCATCTCAACTGGGACTGCGGGGTGTCGAAATCATCTGCATAACCGGAGAGGTCCAGGCTCCAGAATCCGAAGTCCTCGGGTTTCACCTGATCGGGTATCATTCCGGTGATTCTTGGGTGATAATAATACACATCTATGGAGAACGTGAATATCTCGCTGTAATCCCCCCAATTCTCCCCGTCAAAGGCCTTCACCCGCCAGAAGTAGCTTCTTTTATCCAGTAGTGGCGGGACTGGTTCATAGGAATTTTCCGCGATTATTTTGTTTTCCACATCCAATGAGAAATTCTCCGATATTGACCATTGAAGCATGTAGAGCTGAATCTCGTCTCCATTGGGATCGGGGGTTTCGACCCAGCTTAATACAGGCTGGCAAGAGATCTGAACGGTATTGTTCGCAGGTGCAATCAAAAACGGAGCATCTGGTGGCAGGTTGCCTTTGAAGATGGCCACAGATTGGGTGTTGTTAACGTTTCCCACGAGATCGTAACATCTGATGTGGATGATGTTCCAACCAGATGAGAGCCCGTCCCAGTCAACATGCCAGTTCGCAGAGTAATAATCTGCATCCTGCTGGAATATGCTGTTCCACTGCCCGGCTGCACCGATTCTGTATTCCGCTGTGTCCAATGTGGAGTTCATACCCATTCCGCAGTGGAAGTCCACATCGATTATGTCTTGGGGGTCGGATTTGAACGGTCCGTATATGGGGGCATTCACCTCCACCAGGGGAACACAGCAATCCACCTTGACAGTGAACATGATATTTGGAACCGAACTGCTGCTTGTGACGTTTATTATTACTATATTGTGGATATCCTCATCATCATGTGTCGAGTCGGCAACTATATCCATATCCAAAGATCCCTGTGTGTCTGTCCACATATCCCCATCATCATCCGAGACAGCAATGTCGAAGTCCGAATCGGATGGAGATATGTTGGTGCCTTCGAATACGACGCTGAGGCCTTCCAAGCGGATGGTCTCTCCTCCCTTGACCCAATCCCCGTCTGTCAACGTACCTTGCCATGCACCTGTTACTGAAAGTGTCCCCTGAAACTCCAGGTCGTTTTCCCCTCTCCATGTTTCAGCGTAAAAGGTCGCAGAATCAATGCTGCCTTCTTTATCGCGTATGGTGATGCTGGGCTCATAGAGTATTTCATACTCGAATTCCCATCCGATGCTGAATTCAAAACCCAGAATAATGTTGTTGGCATTGCCTCCAGCATCGGGATTCACAAGTGATATGTAGGAACAGGGATCCCAACTCTTCCAGAAGGTATCGTTGCTCTCGGTCCAGGTGAGTTTCATCCCGATACCTGAGGGATCGAGTATCAGCTCCACATAATCCAGGTCGGCCACATGATCGGGGTCATATATTTCCACCTGCCAGACATAGGTCAGCCCGGCATAGATGGGCTCTCCATCCGAATGCCCCAGTATGTCCAATCCCACTATATGGGGGTGTCCGTTGGTTTTCACTGATATCTCCTGAGCCTCTGCCAGCGAGCCGTTGTTATTGGCATTATCAAAGACTATGATTTTGAAGTAATAGGTCGTGTTCTGAGAAAGGCCCAAAACCTCGGCATAACAAGTGGTATTGGAAGTAAGGTTTCCCTGCTCAAGGTGGCTCCAGACCTGGGCGTTCCAGTCCACATCCGGGCTCGTGCTGTAGTATATGGTGTAGTTCATAAATCCCGAGCCGCCCTCTGATTGGGCATCCCAGGTGAGGACGATGGAGGTACTGGTATTGCCACAGGCTGTGAAGTTGGAGACCGCCTCGGGAATCACGGTGTCTTTCAAGATGAACACGGTTTCCGTATCATTGACATTACCCACGAGATCGTAGCATCTGATGTGAATTGTATTCCAGCCCTCAGCCAGCCCTGACCAGTTAACACTCCAGTCCGTGCTGTACAGGGGCACATTCAGCGAAAAAATGGTTGCGGGCGAGCCGAAACCCGGGTCCGTGTCCCACTCAGCACAATCCAGATCGGCACCTCCCAATCCATCGAAATCCACATTGATGATACTGCCTGGGTCCGAGTTAAAAGGCCCGTAGTTTACCGTGTTCACTATGACACTCGGAATCAGGTCATCCTTTGTGAAGGTAAGGTTGATATGGTGCAGAACAGGCGAAATCGACGTGTCCTTTGTGGAAAGGTTCACCCTGAACCTGATTTTCGGAACCGGCAGGACACTTAGATTGTCACCGGGCTGGATTTCCGTCCATGTGCCGCCCGAATCTGAAGAGCACCAGTATGTTATGCTCGTGTTCACAGGTACGATGTTGGAGGAATTGAATAACCCCCAACTCATAGCATTGCCAGGAATGAAATCCTCCGTCTCAACGGTGCCGTTACGGGCGTATCTGTGGTACTTTAACCTCACCTCGTCCACCCTGGGCAGCTCCGGTCCCGCGATTCTTGTGAAGTTGACTTCGTATTGGATGTACCTGCTCT
>CP070726.1:428990-432469 GCA_020350865.1 Thermoplasmata archaeon | reverse complement strand
GCTGCAAGCATCTCCAAGGCCATCTCCCCCATGCGTATGCCGAGGGCGATATAGGGTTGGTAATGTCCGTGAAACCAGGCTGCAAGTGAGGGCATATCGTAATCCAAGGTAACACCGAAGGAGGTATTGCTTGTTGAGCTCTTAATTTTACCGCCTATTTCCTTTCTTACCAAGGGGAGAATATCACCAAAAAATGTCTCATATTACTAAAATTCGGGGAAAATACTATGTTACTTAAACTTAAATATGAAAAAGTTTATGTATTTCACCCTTCATATATCAGTACACCGACTCTGGTGACATCAAATGGGGAACAAATTGGAACTTGAAATGAGAGGAGAAGGATTTTCGAGTTTTGAAGAATCCACAGACCCCGGAGCGTGGGTTAGGACACAGGACATACAATCCACCGCAGACATCAAAATCCCCGAGAGATTGGTTGACCAGGTCATAGGTCAGGACGATGCGGTGGTGGTGATTAAAAAGGCTGCCGAGCAGAAGCGCCATGTGATGCTCATCGGTGATCCCGGCACAGGGAAATCCATGCTGGCAAGGTCCATGACCGAATTTCTTCCCCAGGATGAGCTCCAGGATGTGATAGCCTACCACAATCCCGAGGACCCCAACGAACCGAAAATAAGGGTTGTTCCTGCAGGCAAAGGCAAGGAGATCGTTGGGGCCCAGAAGGCCGAGGCTATGCGCAGAAGGGAGCAGAAGGCGTCCATGACAGTGATTCTGGCGTTCATGATAGTGGGCATTGCACTGTTGTTAGCCATCAAACCGGACGATAAGGGCGGCTGGACAATCGACGCCATGGTCCTCATCTTCGGCATCTTTCTTGCTGTGCTCGTCTTCATGATGCTTAATTATCCAGGCAGACGAAGGGATACACTGATGGTGCCCAAACTGCTCATGTCGCACACTTTGGATGACAAACCGCCCTTCATCGACGCAACAGGTGCACATGCGGGGGCACTGCTCGGGGATGTCAAGCACGACCCTTTCCCGAGCGGTGGCCTTGAGACCCCGTCCCACGAACGGGTGGAAGTTGGAGCCATTCACAAGGCAAACAAAGGGGTGCTCTTTATCGACGAAATCAACATCCTCCGCCTGGAGTCCCAGCAGAGTCTGCTTACAGCGCTTCAGGAGAAGGAGTTTCCCATCATCGGCCAGAGCGAGCGCTCCAGCGGTGCAATGGTGAAGAGCCAGCCCGTACCGTGTGATTTCATTTTGGTGGCTGCCGGCAATTTGGACGCGGTACAGGGCATGCATCCTGCCCTCAGATCGCGCATCAGGGGATACGGATACGAGATATTCATGAAGAACACCATGGATGACACGCATGAGAACAGAAAGAAGCTCATTCGCTTCGTGGCCCAGGAGGTGGCAAAGGACAAGAAGATCCCCCATTTCCACAGGGAGGCGGTGGCGGAGATCATCCACGAAGCCCAGAGAAGGGCCGGAAGAAGGGGCCAGCTATCACTAAGACTGAGGGAGTTGGGGGGCCTCATCAGGGTGGCCGGCGATATCGCACACGAAGAAAAGGCCAGTATTGTAACACACCAGCATGTTCTCAAGGCCAAGAAGATCGCACGCACACTGGAGCAGCAGGTGGCTGACAGGTACATCGAGAAGAGACAGGACTATAAATCCTTTGTAACCGAGGGAGCCGAAATCGGTGCCGTTAACGGCCTGGCCGTCATGGGAGGAGGTGAGGCAGGCATATCCGAATATTCAGGTATCGTGCTGCCCATCGTGGCTGAAGTCACACCCGCCCATTCCCGATCTGGAGGCTCCATTATAGCCACAGGCAAGCTCGGAGACATCGCCAAGGAGGCTGTCCAGAACGTGTCAGCGCTCATAAAAAAGTACACAGGCGAGGATATCAGCAGGTACGATGTGCATATTCAATTCATAGGCACCCATGAGGGTGTGGAAGGGGATTCTGCCTCCATTTCAGTGGCTGCTGCAGTCATCTCCGCACTGGAGGAGGTGGCGGTGGACCAGAGCGTGGGTATGACAGGGTCCCTCAGTGTCAGAGGAAGGGTTCTGCCAGTGGGAGGAATAACCGCCAAAATCGAGGCTGCGGCAAAAATGGGCATCAAAAAGGTCCTGATACCCAAGGCAAATATGCGCGATGTTTTAATAGAGAATAAGTACAAAAAGAGCATTGAGGTCGTGCCGGTTGAGACCTTAAAGGATGTGCTGTCCCATGCTCTTATCGGCAAAGAGAAGGAGGGGCTGCTGAATAAACTCAGTGCCCTGGTGCCTAAGACGACACCTGAGGTCCGATTACCGGTGGAGAGACCTGTGGACAGGCCTCTTCCCCAATAAAAATATTTATGACGAAATCTTTTTTTGCTATGAAGGTTTGTAGGTTATCCTATACGGGTGTTCGCATATGGCTGAATGGAACAGAGGGTACTGGGAAGAGGAGAATGGGGAAGAAGAGGAAGCCGATTTCTGCGATAGGGAGTGCTACGTTTTCAATGAGAGACTCAAGAAACAATTTGATGACGACTGCTGCGAGCACTGCAGCAAGTACCTCACCATTCAATGTGAATACCTGGAGGACTTCATGGAGAAGATCAGCGACCTGGGCGATTTCGATTAGTCTTGGGTGAGAGGTATGAGGGCACTGCTTCTGGGAAGGTTCCAACCATTTCATTGCGGCCATTTGATGGTGGTAAAAGACATTGTAAAGGATGCGGAATATCTGGTCATCGCAATGGGCAGTGCCCAGTACAGCCATTCAAAGGAGAATCCCTTCACAGCTGGGGAGAGGCACACCATGATTTCAAGGACGCTTGTGGCCCAGGGCATAGATAATTGCCATATCGTCCCGATTGAAGACATACACAGATACGCGGTGTGGGTCTCCCATGTGGTGTCCCAAACCCCAAAATTCGACGAGGTTTATGCCCACAATCCACTCAGCATTCGGCTTTTCAGGGAGGGGGGCTTTAAAGTTGTGGAACTAGAGCTCTATGAGCCCGATAAATACTCCGGTACAGAGGTTCGAAGAAGGATGATGGCAGGGGAGGATTGGAAGGTGCTTGTGCCGCCTGAGGTGTCCCGGCTCATAGACGAGGTTCATGGGGTTGAAAGGCTAAAGGCCTTGGCAGGTTCGGGGGAATAGCCATATCTGCAGTCGAAATGGATAAAAACGAGAGCCTTGAGAAGCGGGTAGGTGATCTGCTAAGAAGCCGGAATCTCAAGATGGCAGTGGCAGAATCGTGCACCGGAGGCTTGATATGCCACCGGATAACCAACATTCCAGGCAGCTCGGACTACTTCAATTTCGGAGTAGTGGTTTACAGCAATGCTGCCAAGATGCAGATACTTGATGTGCCAAAGCTCGTTTTGGAGAGTTTCGGGGCCGTGAGTGCCGAGACGGCCCGGGTTATGGCGGAAAATGTCAGGAAGCTGAGCGGATGTGATGTTGGCCTGGCTGTCACTGGCATAGCGGGGCCTGGAGG
>CP070726.1:422791-428890 GCA_020350865.1 Thermoplasmata archaeon | reverse complement strand
GAAGGATTTAAACTCGGATCATCATCTACCTTCACCCAGGAACCAGGTCCAGGTGGTTTCGGAATAAAGTGCAATGCACTTCCAACTTGACCTGTTGTCCAATCCGTAGCACCCCCCAATGTCCCGTCATTATGATTGTCTGTCGAGTCATAAGCTATTGTCCCGCTGCCCTCTTCAAATTTCCAATAGGCAGCTACCCCGGGAAGGGCACCGCTTCCACATCCACATACTGCAATCACATTCGTCGGTACGATTATTGCGAATACTGCAGATATCGTCACGACACATAAAAATATACTTGACATTTTCCTTTTCATCTTACTACCCCCTCGATCATCGACTTTCTGAGAACACCCTTCCAAGGAGTTCCCTTCTGAAGAGGATAACAATTATTCGATTATTAATAATTTGTTGTACAGTATTTTGTAGCTCTTATTTTGTTTTGGTTGTAATTATATGCGCCTAAGAATGGAAAGCGTCCCCAATCCCTTTTTCAGAAAATCGGATCAGATATCCGCGATATCGTGAGGGCGAGTGGGGATTTGAGATAAAAAGCAATTGGTTTATAAGCTCTTACGTCTTTTGAAAGGAAGAGACAAGCAGATAACCGATCGACCATATCTAAAAAAATCATATTCCTGCTTAGTAGAAATCTATATCTCATTATTTGATGATAATAAAAGAAGATAATGTCCCCTTTTGCGTATTTGAAGCTTTCTGTCAACTGGCTCATATTCTGATATATAAAATTTCTTAGGAAATGTTCGATAAAGTGTTTTATAGAAGATGTAAACTAATTTATAGAAAGGCTTGAGCAATTGGGGGGTTGGTTGAAAGATAGATGAAAAAATTTTCTATCTCTACTAATCACCTTTTGGGATGTACCGCTTTGAACATTTTTTGCGGTAGAAAAGCGCCGAGGTGGGGCGCGATGATAGAAATACCAATATTGAAAGGGAGGTGAAAAAAATGAGAGGAAAGGCAATTACAGTAACGGTTCTAATATTGACAACTATAGCCTTCGCAGCAACCCCGTTGGGACTCGTAGCTGCACAGCAACCTCCTGCTCCGATATCCACAGTAGATGTGGCAGGCGATGGAGCCCATATAGCTATCGGCTATGACGATTGGGTGGCATACTTTGACACGGTCAGTGGCGTCATGTTGTGGACAAGCTATGTAGGCCGCGATGTTGGGGCAGTCGTATTATCCGAGAACGGTCATTATCTGGCCGTGGCAAGTAACGACTATCCCCATACCCCGACGTCGAATGGGTATGTCTCCCTCTACGATACAACCGATGGCAGCCTGATATTCAGCTACCGGGTTGACTATAATATCGCAGAAGTAAACAGGGCCATAGACATTACAAGAGACGGTCAATATATAGCTGTCGGGACAGGTGTTAGCGTGGATCAATATCCGGGCACTTATTTGGGATCGATATACCTTTTCAAGAACCCGGATTTCGGCGCTAGTTGGGTTAAGTACTACAATGCCAACAGCCGGGTTCACTGTGTAAGATTCTCAGGCGATCGCCAGCACTTCGCAGCAGGATGCTATTGGCACTTCATGCATTTCTTTGATGTCCCAACAGACTGCACGCAACCATTGGTGCCGAAATGGACGGTCTACTGCGGCGATCCGTATTATTCCATTGGGATATCATACAACGCGGAGCGCATTGCCACCGGCCATGGATGGCAACATTATGTCAGACTATACGACGGCTCAGGAAACCTACTGTGGTTCTCTCCCCAACAGGGAGCCCAGCGTAGAATAACCATGTCCGATGATGCCCAGTACTTCGCAGTGGCTCAAGGAGAGTGCCACCCGACAGATTTCAACGGTTTTCATTATTTTGGCACAGCCGGCCCAACACCCATCTGGAGCTTTCCGACCCCGGACCCATCAAATTACGTCGACATGTCGGTGTTCAATGCGATGTACGTTGTGGGAGCAAGCTACAACACCGTCTACCAGTGGGGCGATGGTCATCTGCCACCGCCGATATCCAGTGCTCCGGAACATATATATGTCGCCAACGGAGTTGTAACGGATGTATCAATATCGTACAGTGGAACAATCTATGCTGCTTCCGACGATGCGGGCTACCTTTACGTCTTCGTTGCAGGGGTAGCTGGACCCAACCTGCTCTGGTCTTGGAAAACTTAAACCCTTTGAAATGACCCACGTAAATCTCTCTCCCTCTTTTTTTTCTCTCTTTTTGAATCATTTCATAATGGATTTATTGATTTATCTGTTGGAAAGCGGTTGGCCGTCTGCCATTTTTCAAGTAACAATCTTTTAACTCCAAACAGATTTTCTTTCCCGATACAGTATACAGCCCCCATTCTCCCTTTTCTGAGCTCATTTAGGGAAGATACCTCGATCCCCCAATCCCCAACTTCCAGGCCCATGAACCTATGGCTCTGGCCTCCCAGGAAGCCTTGGGGATTTCCGATAAAATCCCCCCTTAAACCACCGGATATCCATACAATAAAATTTATAAGCAACTATCCTGATACAATACACGGTGGTACCATAGAAGAAGAACCTGAACTTGAAGAGGTATCCCGTACGGAGCCAGAGAAGGTGGGCAGACCCATCACATTTTTTGCGGGGCTGATAGCGCTACTCATCGGTCTTTTCATTGCACTGGGTTCACTGGTCCACAACCACGTCAAGGTATTTGTCAACGAGACAAGCTGGGCGGTGTACGGCCCCTACGACTGGACGGCCGCCATCATCGGTGCAGTTGTCCTCCTTGCAGGCATCATACTGCTTCTGTTCTCCAAGGTGGCCAAAACACCATCGTAAAACCCAGCAGATAATTTCAGCCGTATTTTCAGGGAAAGCACCGGTTGGAGGGAACGTGGACGATTTCAAATGGTCCAGGGTGGGCTCCGGACCTAGTTGAAAGCCCATCACAGGGCCAACCCCGGTTCATGGGCGTTGTTTTTCGCCCCATATGCCGTTTCTTAGAATCGTGACCCAAAATTTTTGTACTTTAAAAAACAATTACCCTATTGAAATGGAGCATATCGGCATTATCTACGGGAACGTGGGCACCACCGATTTCGAATGCCAGGTGGATGCCACTGTTGAAAAGAACGACTACATCAGGGTGGACCATCAATCTGTGGGGCCTGTGCTGGGACAGGTGGACAAAATCGAGAGGCGCACCGACCTGTCGCTGGAAAAGGCCCAGAAACTGGCAAAAGGAGAGCCGGTGGAAATAGATGAAAAGGTCTCGGCCAAGATCACGGTCATAGGGTACCGGGACGACAGGAACCTCCTCCAGGTGCCCAGGGTGCCCTTCAAGGCAGGGGAGTTCATATACCGCGCAGAAGACGAGCTCATCAGAAAGGTGGTTGGGCTGAAAGAGGATTCGGAGATAGGAGCGTATGTGGGACTTTTGGCAGGCCACGACATAAAAGTTTACCTGGACATCAACAACATGGTGCAGAAGCATGTGAGCGTCCTGGCCAAGACAGGAGGGGGAAAGAGCTACGTCACAGGTGTGATAATCGAGGAGCTCATGGCCCACAATGTCACAACAGTGATACTCGACCCCCACGGGGAGTACGCCTCCATGAAGAAGCCCGGAAAAAGCGTCAGCACCTCCCGTAACTTCGACGTCCACCCGAAAGGCTACTCCTCCAAAATCCAGGAGTTCGCCACAGATACGAAGCTGAACAAGGACGCCAAGCCACTCAGGTTCACCCTGGGCAATCTCACCGCAAGGGGCATCCTGGAGCTCACCAACACGAAGAACGTCAGAAACTTTCTTCCTCCGCTCAGAAAGGCCATCGAATTTCTCTCGGACAACAAGGGATACTACGATATCCGCGATATCATCCGCGTGCTGGAGGCAGACGAGGAGAATCCCGTGGCCCCGCTGGTAAACGAGCTGGAGTACCTGGCCGAGGTGGAGATATTTGCCGAAAAGGGCACGAGGATGGAGGAGCTCATAAAAAAGGGCAAGACGACCATCATCAACCTCAAAGGCTCCCCTCCGGACATCCAGGCCCTGGTTGTGAACCGCATCTGCACTTACCTCTTCGAGCTGAGGAAGCAGGATAAAATCCCGCCTTTAATGCTTGTGGCCGAGGAGGCCCACAACTTCTGCCCCCAGCAGGGCCAGGTGGCCTCGTCTAAGATATTCAGGACCATTGCCTCGGAGGGCAGGAAGTTCGGGCTCGGTGTGACCATAGTGAGCCAGAGGCCCGCAAAAATCGACAAGAATGTGCTCTCCCAGTGCAACACCCAGATCATTCTCAAGGTCACCAATCCCAACGATCTGAAGGCCATCACGGCCTCGGTGGAGGGGCTCACAACAGGCATGATGGACGACATCCAGAGGCTGCCCATAGGCACTGCCATCATAACTGGCGGCGGCATCACCATGCCCCTGTTCGTGGAAACGCGCCCAAGGGAATCCAAGCACGGGGGCGAGAGCGTCACCATAGTTGAAAAGAGCTCGGATGCGGGGCTGGCTTACTGAGATTGTTTCTTATTCTCCTGAGTAACAACATTTTATATAGTTACTTGTGCTTTTTGAGGCTGTGAAGCGAATTATCTGCCTCTTGATAATCTTTATACTGTCGGTAATGCTCTTACCCTCTGGCTCGGCCCATGTGCCCCTGGCCCCACACGACAATACGAGCATCGAGGCCGCCTTCCACATACACGAGCCCACCAAATCATGGGCCATATACGACGAGATACACGAAAACCATGAGGCAAAATACTACAGCCTAGAAATGGGAAAAGGCGAGAGGCTGCGCATTTCAATTTTCACACCCGAGGAGTCTGCATTTTCCCCTGTGCTAGTCATCATGGGTGAAGATTATCCTTACAACGATACCCTGCCCGATCATATAGAAAAACCTGAGGGATACGGTGCCAGAGTCGTTGCGGGGGAGAGACCAACAGAGGCCGATTACGAGCCCTTTACGCCCACCAGTTACTACAATATCCTGGATTTCGACGAACATGTGAACACGGCGCAAACATATTTTTTGGCAATATATGAGCCGGAAAATACCGGTAAGTTCGGCCTTGCCGTGGGATATGTCGAGAAATTCGATGTGGATGAGTGGATATCGGTGCCAATCGATGTGGTAAACATCCATGTGTGGGAGGGGCAGAGCATCCTTTTCATCCTTGCACCCGTATTAGTCACAATGGTTGCTGGTTTTGCTCTGATGTTTTTCCCCAAATTCCCGTACATCACACCTCCCGAAAATGCAGTTGGTTTTACCTTTCATCTCGGTGGTCTTCTCTACATCGGCTCGGGTTTCTCGATATTTGTCCAGATGGCCGTGGCCCTTTCCAGGGCATCCGTGGGACCGGGTGTGATTGTCACCTCGATATTTGGACTCATTCCGATATTACTGGGTCTGGCAATTTTCAAGGTCGTCCCGAGGACCGAGGAGGAATTTAAGAAGGATAGAATCATAAAAATCGGGCTGCTTGGAGTATTGGGCCTCGTGTTCTGGGCTGGCCTTCTGGTGGGGCCTGTATTGATACTTTTTGGCCTGGCTATATCGATATTAACTTCCTATATCCTTAAGCAGGCAGCCGAAAAGAATCCATGATGGGGCGGGTTTTCCCAGGGGTTACGCTTAAATAATCCTGAACCTGTTATTAAAAAGGAATCAGGGGATACCATGCCATCCGACACCATCACGAAGGAGAAGATAACAGACTACCTTGACAAGACACAAAGGGCCCTTGTCAAACTCAGGCTAACAGCACCGGAAAGGTCCCATGCAAAAAAGATCGCCGAGGACTTCCTCTCCATGGCCAACTCGTATTTCTCGGATGCCAAGCATTTCTTTGAAAAAGGTGAATATGTTGATGCCTTCGCCTGCGTGAACTACGCCCATGGATGGCTGGATGCAGGAGCCAGGTTGGGTCTGTTCGATGTTGAAGAGGACGATCAACTGTTCACACTTGCGGAGTGAGCAGAACTTAGAATACCAATAGTCCGCCTGCAATTATTAAGAAGATGATAATTGCAATAACTAGCCAGAATATACAGAAAATTACCATCGATATGTAGTTTATAATCAGAAGGATCGGAATCATATT
>CP070726.1:418590-422691 GCA_020350865.1 Thermoplasmata archaeon | reverse complement strand
GGGCATGCACTACGTGCCGTGCCTGCCAGGAAGTGTGCCCTGTGCAGTTGCACCCTATTGATGCAATTGTTGGACTGAGGCGAAACCTGGTAATGATCTCAACGTCAAACCCCACGTCAAAAGCGGTCAGGAACCCCCTGAGAAACATTGAAATCAGAGGACACCCATGGATGGGAATTACCCTTGCCAGGGAGGACTGGGCTGAAGGACTTGATATCAAGGTTTTAGCTGAAGATAGTGATGTGGACATCCTGTATTGGGTTGGCTGTACTGAAGCTCTGGATTATAGAAGCATGAAGATAGCCCAGGCTATGGCCAGGCTTATGAAACAGGCTGGAGTCAAATTTGGTATTTTGGGGGTGGAGGAGAGCTGCTGCGGCGATCCAGCTCGCCACCTGGGTATTGAGTATTTGTTTGAGCTTCAGGCTCAAATAAATATCAAGATACTGCAAAGCTATCATGTGAAGAAGATCGTTACTGCCTGCCCCCATTGTTATAACACGATAAAGAACGAATACACCCAGTTTGGGAGTGATTTTGAGGTTATTCACCACACGGAATTTCTTGCTAACTTACTGAAAGAGAGGGGCCTTAGGGTTGGTGAAAGTAATGGTGGGGTGATAACCTATCAAGACCCATGCTATCTAGGGAGGTATAATGACATATATCAGCCACCAAGGCAGGTTTTGAATAGGATACCTGGTAGGCCTTTCGTTGAGATGTGGGGGAATCGGGAGCGGAGTTTCTGCTGTGGAGGTGGAGGTGGGCGGATGTGGTTGGAGGAGAGCATTGGTCAGAGGATCAGTGAGATGGGCATGGAGCGGGCCGTAGAGACCAATGCTGAGACGGTAGCTACTGCATGTCCCTTCTGCCTTCAGATGTTTGAGGATGCCATAAAGGCAAAGGGTATCGAGGAGTCGCTTAAAGTTATGGATATTGCCGAGCTGCTAGACGAGTCAGTAACACATTGAGCGCATTTCAATTACGTGGGTGCCCCACAAGTGCTACCCCATTTTCTTCCCCAACACCCATGAAGATCCGCTACCGTGTGGGGATATGTTCTTGACACATAACCCGGTTCACCCTATACTCCAGCCCATAGAAAACAACTTCTTACCAGTTTATCTAATCAACAGAAACCCTCAGCGGAGAGCGCGATAGCCCTGCTGGCAAGGAAAACCGCAGGAGGCCTTAAGAAATCCTCTCCAGGGATCCGGAAGGGAGGGTTTCGGCTCAGGGACACTGTTTTGATGGAAGCGGCGTTACCTCCCCTTCCCTATCCCGCTTCAACGTGTCGCCCAGGATTGTGGAAACGATAGGCAGTATTTGGGATTAATCACCATGGGGAAGGATCAACAGGAAATAATCCTCAGTATTGGGGGAAACCGAACTTGACAATTGAGGGAGGTCGAATTTATGAGGTTGAAGGATAAAGTCGCCGTAATTACCGGAGGTGGAACAGGCATAGGCAAGGCGATTTCCTCTGCCTTTGCCTCCGAGGGGGCTACAGTTGTGATAGCCGCCCGTACGCTTTCCAGGTTAGAGGAAGTCGCTGAGGGCATCAAATCCAGGGGAGGTAAGGCAAAAGCGATACAAACCGATATTTCCGATGAGAAACAGGTGCGGGGAATGGTCGCTCAAACGCTTGATGAGTATGGACAGATCGATATATTGATCAACAACTGTGCCGCTCCTCCAACAAGTGATCTTAATGTGGTCGATATGATCCTGGAGGACTGGAATATGGTACTCACTGTCAATCTCACCGGAACGATGCTCTGCACGAGAGAGGTGCTTAAGGACATGATTGCACGTAAGAGCGGGAGTATCGTCAATGTCAGCAGCGCGGCGGGAATGTCCGGGTCTCCTATGAGAAGTGCTTACTGCGTGAGTAAGTGGGGCATTATTGGGTTGACTGAGACACTGGCTATTGAGGTCGGTGAACATAATATCCGCGTGAACTGCATCAGCCCCGCCGCTACAAACAGCGAACGATTTAGGAATGCCATAAGGGCTAGGGCTCAAACCATAGGCCTTTCCTATGAAGAGCTGATGCGGAGAATCTTAAGCGCGTATTCCCTCAATAGATTAATCGAACCATCCGAAGTAGCTGCCGCGGCCCTGTTTCTCGCATCGGACGATTCCAGCGCCATAACCGGTCATAACCTCGTTGTGAATTGCGGCTTTCACATCATGCATACACAGGAGATTCATTAGAACTGATCAGCACCGGTTGCATAGATCTTTCGGGGCATTCATCCGGCTTTGCTGTCAACTCCGGTCGTATCGCTGGGGAAAATGCAGCCAAAAATGTCCTGGGTGTATGACCAAAGGTACTGAATAAAAGAGATGGGACTGAGTAAAAGAGATGGAGTAACAATGTCGATGGAATAGTGAAGGCGTCTCAACTGTAAGCTAAAAGGGAAAAAGGCAAATGATTGGCAAAACGAGATTTGAAAAATTGCTCGAACCTGGTCACATAGGGCCAGTAAAGACGAGAAATCGGATAGTAAAAACAGGTTCAGCGATGCTCATGTGGCACGAAGACGACCTCCACATGAACGAGGCGGTCAAGGCCCTTTATGAATCAATGGCCAGAGGCGGTGTCGGTCTGCTGATTGTGGAATCCCCCACTATCGATTACCCTTTAGGCGCACGCTGGAGGGAACGGTATCGAATAGACGATGACAAATACATTCAAGGTCTCAGCGAGTTGGTTCAGGTTATCCACAAATATGGTTGCCCGACATTTATGCAAATGAACCATGATGGTCCCTGGCAGGCAAGGCTTCCCTTTGCACCGGCGCCCCTTTTCTCTGGTCCGCCGATAGCCGCTTCTCCAGTGAGCATGGAGTCAAAAAATGATTTTCACAATGAGGTGCCCAGAGAACTGGCCATTCCCGAAATTGAGGAGATTGTTGATAAGTTCGCCAGTGCTGCAGTGCGGGCCCAGAAGGCGGGATTTGACGGAGTAGATATCAATGCCGCGAGTAGTCACCTGTTGCATAACTTCCTATCTCCCTTCTGGAATAGGCGCCAGGATGCCTATGGAGGCAGTCTGGAAAATAGAGCCCGTTTTGTGACGCAGATCATACGGGAAATCAAAAGGCGTCTGGGGCAGGACTTCCCGGTCTCTGTCATCTTCAATGGCATGGAAATCGGTCGGGTTATGGGCGTTGAAGATGACAAATGCCTCACTCCTCAAGATGGTCGGGGAATAGCCCGATTATTACAGGAAGCCGGCGCTGATACCCTTCATGTTAGGAGTCACTGGTTGGGATATCACTCTGGCGCTTATCTTCCTGAAGCGCTTTTCTATCCGGAACCTCCCATTCCTGTGAAATCTTTTCCAAAAGAATATGATGCCAGCCGCAAAGGAGCGGGTGCCAACGTGCCATTGGCTGCGGGAATCAAAAAGGAAGTGTCTATTCCCGTAATGGTTGTGGGCAGACTTGACCCTGATATCGGGGAGAAAGTCCTGCGAGAGGGCAAGGCGGATTTTATCGGCATGACCAGGCGTTTGCTGGCAGACCCTGAGCTTCCCAATAAGGTTGCTTCAGGAAGGTTAGATGATATCGCACCCTGCACGGCCTGTGATAATTGCCTTGGGAGTGGACGGTGCAGGATCAATGCCTTTCTGGGAACAGAGCACAACACAATTGAAAAAGCGGAAAAGAGGAAAAAGGTACTGGTTATTGGCGGCGGACCGGCAGGGATGGAGGCAGCCAGGGTAGCTGCGCTCCGAGGGCACGATGTTATACTCTATGAGAAATCATCAACGTTAGGTGGATTACTGCCCATGGCGGCAATGGTAAAGGGAGTTCACCCTGAAGATCTCCCAGCCATGGTCCGCTATCTGAAAGGTCAGATTAACAAGCTTGGTGTAGAAACGAAGATTGGTAAAGAGGTTGATATCTCTACAATCGAGGAGATTAAGCCAGATGTGGTTATCCTGGCTACAGGAGGTATACCTGCCATGCCAGTGATAACGGGAATACATAAGCACAATGTGATCAGTATTACCGACTTGCATCGCATGCTGAAGTTCTATTTGCGATTTCTGGGACCGAGAATCTTAAGGTGGCTGACAAGATTCTGGAT
>CP070726.1:413213-418490 GCA_020350865.1 Thermoplasmata archaeon | reverse complement strand
CGATGAAACCGGCTCCACCAGTGACAAATATGTTCTTCCCAGAAAGTTCCAAATCCTCACCCCCCGAGAAATAGGCCTAATCGTATTTAAATATAATCTACCATCGCCTCTGTCAGTTATGCCGCTTATTCCCCTGTTTGAACCCAGAGCGTTCATCTTGGCCAGGCGGACCCAAGTTGGTGGAAGGAAATGGGAGTGAGGACCAATAAACATATCAAAGGGCTTAAATAACCAAGTAATTATTCGATTACAAAATAACCCCAGAAGGAAATCATGATGATAAGGCAGATGGAGCCCAAGGATGTCGAGGCCGTGTCAAGTATCCACTCCGAAGCCCTCGGCATCGGATTTTTGAGCACCTTGGGCGAGGACTTCCTCAGTACGATTTATGAGGGAATCGCCACCTCCAAACTCGGGGTGATGCTCGTCTATGAGGAGGATTCCCGGGTCGTGGGCTTTGTTGCAGGGAGCACGGACACCAAAAAGTTGTTCAGGGACGTCTATCGGAAAAAACTGCCCTATATTGCGAAAAAACTGGTGTTCAAGACCCTGCGGAGACCCGATATCATCAAAAACCTCCTGCTTTCCTCACAGTATCCCGAAATGGCCGGTGATCCATCCAAGGCCGAGCTTCTGGCCATAGCAGTTCACAGGGACTTTCGCGGGGCAGGCATAGGCAGGGAGCTCGTGTCGGCATTAATAGATTATTTTGAAGGGCAGGGCGTGAGCAGATTCAGGGTCAGCGTGGACAGGCGTCTTTCGGGGGCGGACGCATTTTACGAGAAAATGGGTTTTGAGCTCTCCGACACAGTGGATATCTACGATAAGAAGATGGACTTCTATGTATACGACTTGCAGGCTGGAAAGAACGGTGTCCCCTGGAAAGAGAAAACCTCCCGGGCCGGATTTTACGAGAGCACCGACTGGGACAGCCACTGGCAGGAGGAGCTGGAGGGCGGAGGCGGTGCCCAGAGGTTCGCCGTCCTGTTCCGAAAATACTTCGGGGACGAGTACGTGAAGCAGGTGGTCCGGTTGCTCCCGTCACAGAATCCGCGGATCCTCGAGGTGGGTTGCGGGACGGCCTACAGCACCCAGGAGCTCGGTAAGATGGGATACAAAGCCTATGCCCTGGATTATTCCCCCCAGGTCAAAAGATTCTGGGAGCCGGAAACGGCGCAATTCCTCATCGCCGATGGATTCCACATCCCTTTAAAAGGCGATTCGTTCGATGTTGTGTGGAACGCAGGGGTTCTGGAGCACTTCTCCAATCCCCAGGAGATGGTGGAGGAGATGATCCGTGTGTGCAGACCAGGAGGCGTGGTGTGTGTTTTTGTTCCTTATCTATTCGATATCACCGCACATCTCAAACTGTACGGCGAGGAGAACATCTACACGAAAAAAAAGTTGAGAGAAGAGCTCAGGCTGCTGGATGATGTGGGAATCAGGGTGCTCTACCAGTGCGGTGGCATGATCGTATGCGGTTGGGGGAGGAAGAGGGGGCAGGAAAAGTAATTTACAGATTTTCGAACCTCAGTTTGAGAATGCTGAGGCAGTACCTCTTGCCCCATCTGAAAAGATTGTACTGGTCCGGGGCCGTCTTTGTCTCGCCCGCGGTCCTGTACTTGTAAACGAAGGGCACCTCCTTGATCTTGTAGCCCTTCTCCTTTGCGGTGTACAGGAACCCGATGCAGTAGTTGCCGTACTCCCCCCATTCATCGAGTATATGAACCTCCTCGAAAACCCTCTTGTTGACAGCAATGAAACCCCCTGTGTAATCCTTGACACCGTACCCCAGAAAGGCCCTGGCAAAGAGGTTGGTCAGCTTCGAGAAAAAAGCCCGCCCGGGTGGGGCCTCCATGCCCCCTCCCTTCATGTGTCTGGAGCCCAGTGCGATGTCGGCATCCGAGGCCGTGGAAACCAGCTCGGGTATCTTTTCGGGGGGATGTGAAAAGTCGGTGTCCATGACGACCACGATATCTCCCAAAGAGGCGTCGATTCCCGTTCTCACCGCTGAGGCCAGGCCCCTCTCGTCGGTCCTGCGAACCAGCCTGACGCGGTCTCCCCCCATCTCTTTTCCAACCCTCTCCACGATTTTCCAGGTGCCGTCCGGTGAATCGTCGTCAACCACCACCACCTCAACATCATCGCTGATCTGGGCTAGAACGGCCCTGATGAGGGCCTCGATGTTCTCCTTTTCGTTGTATGTCGGCATGACCACAGATACCTTCATGCTCCATTGCCACCCGTGTTCACTTCTCGTTACTCTACTTCAGACCCGTTATAATGTGTATATCGCTCCATTCATGTCTGTAAGCCAATGTATGGTTGTACATGGATTCGAACCTTTCGACATACTGCCTGTGCAGTTCAAGTCTCGCCTCATATGTCTTCTCGGTCCTGGGGCTTCCTTTCACCACGTACGAATCCAAAAGCCAGAATTCGGCCAAATATACGGGAGTGCCTGAAAGAAAGGAGGCGTTTATCTCATCCGATACCGCGGGATTGGTGACCACCCCTCCGTAATGAACCGCGCTTCTATCAGAGTAATAATTGAAAAACCCGACAAGCGATTCGTCACCGATAATAATGGCGTCATCCTCGGGGATGTTGTCATCTGCAAAATTCACGAACTCTTCCCTGTCGTCGTGGTTGAGATGGGCATCTGCAAAGACCACAACGTTGTTTGCCAGCAGGATGGCCACCACCACCGCTGCAATGGGCGTTACTGCCGATTTCATTTTATCCGGCATTTCGCGCCTGAACAATATCAGACGAATGCCCTCTTTTTCCATCATATCCAGGCCGATGCAGATGGACAGCCATACAGGGACAAGAAGATACACCCACGCGTTACGATCATCTGGAGCAAAGAAAAAGTAGTTGGCGAACCATATGACATAGAGCACGAAAAACGAGCTTGCCACTTTATTTTTCCTGGCGGAGATTATAACATAGGCCATAATCAGCAGCACCACGAAACCTGTCACGATTATGGCCGAATAATATGCAGGCTCGCTGGAAATGAACATGAACAAGGTTGTAAACACGCCCCCTGCAGTCCCCCTTACCTGCGTTGTCAGTGAGAATTCCTCCGGTTCTGCCAGGGCAAAGTACTGCTGGGCTCCCTCACCCGTGTGGTATTCGGTGAACATGCCTATAAATCCACCTATCCCCTCCGCCTCCAAAGCCACGGCCACTATCCCGAACACGATACCGCAAACAAACGCGGAGCCGAGAATGTAGCATATGAAACCTTTACCTATGAAGAACTTAAATCCCTTGTACCTCCACAGCAAAAACAGCGAGAACAAAAAAAACAGCACAAAGGAGACATGGGCTGCCAATACCAATCCCATGAAAATCCCAGTTACCAGGCCCTTCTGCCAGACCGGGAGGTTCTCGAACCATGAAAAGGGTTTTATCTCCCCTGCGAAGGCGAAGAGAACGGGCACTGTTATTGCGAAGAGGAAGAAGCCCAGGCTCTTGTCCTCGGCCATTTCACAGTTCTCCCAGAATGCGAAGGAGAACGCCAGCCCCAGAGCGCAGAGCAGTGAGAATTTCCAGCTCCGCGCGAACTGCTGACACACCCAGTAGAAGATGGCCACTGTTGCCGCGCCCAAGATGGCGTTCAGGACGGCATAGCTCAGGAGATAATTGTGACCGATTAGGGGAATCATGAGGTAGGTGAAGGCGATGGCCAGGGGCATGGTCAGGGGATGTGCCGGGCGAAGCAGTTCGTAGGAGTCGATCTCCCCTTCCTCGAACCATCCCTTCATGATATTGCCGTAGGGCACCGAGTCCGAGCTGAAGTAGAAATCCCAAATGATGAGGTTCAGATAGAATATCAGGAGTATAATGAAGAGCAAAAGGACCTGGACCCGCATGTCCCTGAGCCTCTGCGCGAGTTTCGGGTATCTGGAATCCACCGACGCCATTATTCGACCTATGAATCCGGGTTTCTCAGGCGCGGCGTCCTCGCTTTCGTCCCCTTTATTTTCAGTTTCCTCTTCATTCTTCATTTTCCCATTTCCCTGTTCATACAAGCCGTGATATCCGTTCAAAACCGGAAAAGTCCTATCCCTCGCCCAGCAATTTAACCAGGATGGCCTTCTGGGCGTGAAGCCTATTTTCCGCCTGGTCAAATACGATGGAGTGCTTTCCGTCCATGATCTCATCCGTGATCTCGTAACCTCGATGGGCAGGCAGGCAGTGCATGACCACGCAGTCCGTTTTGGCGTGGCCCACCAATTCCGAGTTGACCTGGTACGGGGCAAAAACCGCCTTCCTTTTCTCCGATTCTGCCTCGTCGCCCATTGAAATCCACACATCCGTATACACCACATCCGCGTCCCTAACAGCCTCCGCGGGATTGGGAATCAGATGCAGGTGTGCCCCTTTTTCCTGGGCCATCTGGGATGCCTTTTCGACTATACGCATGTCCGGCATGTAATCCTGGGGGCAACCCACATTCAGGTCGATCCCCACCAGTGCGCAGCCCAGAATCAGGGAATTGCAGACGTTGTTGCCATCCCCCACATAGGCCATCCTGAGCCCTTTGAAATCACCTTTATGCTCTTTTATTGTGAGCAGGTCTGCGAGGATCTGGCAGGGGTGCTCTAGGTCATCCAGTCCGTTTATCACGGGCACTGCGGCGTTTTTTGCCAGTTCGAGCATGATACTGTGCTGGAAGGCCCTGTACATGATCCCCTCCACATACCTGCTTAGGACCCTGGCCGTGTCGGCCACGGTCTCACCCCTGCCCATCTGGAGATCCTTGGGGCTCAGATAGAGGGAAAAGCCTCCCAGGTGGTTCATGGCCACCTCGAAGCTCACCCTGGTGCGGGTGCTGGGTTTTTCAAAGATCATCCCCAGGCTCTTGCCTTTGAGTGGCCGATATTCCTCCCCTTTCTCCCAGCGCAGTTTTATATCTGACGCCATTCTGAGAATCTCATCTATGTCGTCTTTGACATCCATCATAGAAATGAAATCCCGCTTCATTGACAGCACCGCAGCCTAAATGCCCATTGGTATGTATACTTTTTCCTTTTTACCCGGAGTGGATGGAAAAAAGAAATTCGCCCTCACCTGCTCGATTTTTATTAATATTTTATCTACTTTATTTTAAATTAAATGGTAATAAGTATGGAGCCGGGACCGAGATGTGAGGGCTTAAGACGAAATTGATGTGAAAGTATAACCCGAACATCAAGGTCCCGGCCCTCGAATAAAATAATTTAAAATCAGAGAGGGCCGGGACCGAGATTTGAACTCGGGTCG
>CP070726.1:409275-413113 GCA_020350865.1 Thermoplasmata archaeon | reverse complement strand
TGAGTTGCCATCCTTAATCAATCCCAGGTGATGGTGCTCCCCGCATGTGGGAAAGGTATCGGATTGGGTAATGATATCCATGCCTTCGTAGGGATGGACCCCGAACGGGAGGATATGGAACTTGCCGTCCATCTTGCCGATGCGCTCGCTGACGATTTCAAAGAGGGTGGAGGACCACCAGGCCAGCTCATACAGCGATTCACAGGGAGGTGTGGCGAATTCCAATAAAGGCCACTCAGCCACATTCCTGTCCACTGAGACCAGTTCGGTCTTTACACTGTCGTTTCTTATTTTGTATACGAGATTGAGAGCATCGAAAGCCGAGCTCTTCGAGCGGCCTATCTTAATTGCTGAGGCTCTGTCATCGTAGAACTTGGGGATTTTCTCCTCGAGAGCATTTATCAAACTCAGTGATATAAGGGAATTGTACGCATCGCCGAACTCCGCATGGCTGAGTTTCCTTCCTTTCTTGTCCACCAAAAAATATTCGGTCTCGATTCCGTGGGTGAATTCAAGTGCTTGACAGTCACCCTCACAGGTCTGCCTGTCGAGCCTGCCCACGCTGTCGAACCATTCGTCTCTCCCAGCCATCGGATTCTGGAGAGTTCGTCCCCCAATTTAAATTTTTCCACGCAATTGACACATGGACTGCACGGATCTGTTTGAATGTTTAAAGCAGTATATACCCTATTTGAGAATTTATACAAGGGATACCGTTTGGAATTTCAGTTTGTAGCAACTGAGTAATATCAATGATTGGATTACCCCGACGGTGGAGGCGGCGGGAGTAGGGTATCTTCGGGTTTATGGTTGCTTCCTTTTTTTCTCCTCCATCGTAAGAACATTAAAACAAGGATCACAGACGAAACCGCGATTCCCGCCATCAACATCAACCACATGGGAAATTCCGCGGTTGTCCCCCCATTCTTTGCCAAGTGCTCATCCACAGTATCCTCCTTTTTTACTATCTCAACCTTGTACGGGTCAAGTCCGCCTCCGGAAGGTGAAAGAGCCTCGTTTGGGGTATCGGATGCCCAGAAATAGTAACTGAAATTTCCTTTCGCATTATCATCGATTTCAACGACAGCGTAATACAGGGAGCCTTGGTCGTGCTGCAGCTCCAGTGCTTCGAGATTGCCGGAAATGGGATCCCAATACCTCATCTCCGCCCTGGCAACATCGTAGTTATCCTCCACAGTCACCCAAAACGTGTTTTCTTCCCCTGCAGTCAGGTTGGATGACGGCGTGTGGATTATCCTCGGGGGCGTGGTGTCAACCAGATTCACCTTATAGCATCTGCCTGCCTCTTTTGGCTCCCGGAGTGTGTTTCCGTTCCATTCGGCCTTCACATACATGTAAATGTTCTGTCCGCGAAGAGAGGTGGGTATAACAGCCGTAAACAGGTTCAGTTCTTCCGACCAGTTCATGAGGATGGATTGAAATGGGCCTTCCAGACGCTCCGAGTAGTATAGCCGAACAACGCCAATCTGTTCCCCATTAGCGATTCTGCAGGTCATATTGTGCAAAGAGCCGTATTCAAGGCTCTGTGGTGGATTGATTACGATGTGTGGTAGGGTCCTGTATCCGGCAGCATCGAACAGGTACAGCCCTGCATCAGATGATCCTAAGAACACGACGTCTTGGCTTGGGTCGCAATCTATACACCAGAATCCATCTGTCAGGAGTCCGTCCCATTCATCCACATGATAGAAACGCTCCTCGGCTATGTCGAAAATCCAAAAAGCATACGGGGAGGCGAAGTACAGTATATTACGAAAGTTGTCTAATGTCATCTCATTGACATGGATATATCCATACGGCAGAGGGGGGCTGAATATATCAACGGATCGATTGGTGGGGTGATATCGGTTCAATATGTCTGAACCTATCCAAAGATATTGTCCCTCCGAATCCCAGACAAGGTCATCAACTGAGTCGGTGGACAGGCCATCAGAGGAATTCAAAGTGGAAAATGAACCTGTTACGCCCTCATATATGGTGAGGCCACCCGGATATGAAATACCATCATAATAGTAAGAGGCATGGCCGATATACAGGGTTCGGGATTGGCAGTCCAACGCAAGAGCGACGGGATTCGAGCTGAAAAGCCCCGAAGAGGTATCGAAATGCTCAATATTTTTATTAGTGGTATTGAACACAAACAGCTCCCCCGGCTGCCCGGTGTTTCCCACCCCGCAGGCAATATACAGGAGATCCGTGGAAGGTTCATAAGCCATATCGGAAACCGAGGTTGTGAGGTTGCCCGAATCAATCAACAATGTAAGCTTTTCGCTTGTGAGGTTAAACTCATAGACCTTGTACCTTGCGGCAATGAACACCGCATCTTTATAGGGCTCATACAGCATGGCCGAAGCAGGCCAGTCATGGATGGTCTCGAACCGTTCCGTGGCGGGGAAGAATCGCTGTGTATTTGCCTGTTCTGTCGAGAGAAACAGGGAGACCCCCGGTTGAACTGCAAGGGCCCTGACTCTGTCCCACCTCAGACCGTCGCCCATAATGATTGGCTCCGATGTTTGGGTGGAATTGTCAAATACCAATATGCCCCCCATGTGAAGGGATAGATAGCACTTGACAGTGGGTAAGGCCAAACACATGGTCTCCACGGCATTGAACTTGTAGCCGGGAAAATCATGAACCATATAAGCCCCGGAAGATGTATTCTCCACTACCAGCCCCGATACGAATCCCATGTACATAAGACTTCTCTGCTCATCGAAAGCCAGGACCCTGAAGTCTAAAACAGGATCGCCCCAAGCCCTGTAGAGAGTGTGGTTTTTCACGGTTCCGGTTGAGAGATTATACTGGAACAGCTCACGGTTGGAGCCCAAGTAGAGGTTCCTGTGAGTTGTATCCAAGGCAAGTGCCCTGATATTATCGGCGGGAACCAAGTCGACGCCGGATTCAAGGATTTCATAGCTCTCGGAATCCAGATCGTATATTGCGAAGTCCCAGTGAAAGGCCAAATAAAGGCTCCTCTCCTGGGGGTCGTAAGCAATATCAATCACCGTAACGTCGATAAATCCGCTATCCTCACTTCTCTGGGTGGCGTTCCCTGTGGCAAGTTCTATTATGAAAAAACCGTATCTTGATCCCAGATAAAGAAGTTCATTCGGCTCGTCGTGGAAAAGGCAGTATGCATAGGCATCATCCCCGTCCGAATACTTGATTTTGATGCTCTCCAATGTCCGGTTTTCGGTCCAGAGGATCTTGATCCCCACCATCAGGCCGATGAAGAGCCGTTGTTGACCAGGGTCCCACAAAAGGGAACCGATCCTGTTGGACATCAGACCATCGTGGGTGGTCATCAAATCCACAGTTCCGGATGGAGTGTGGTTGATAAGCAGTCCCCTTTGGGTCCCAATATACAATGTGGCAGATTCGTTATCATATGCCATGGATGTGGGTTGTGGTTCCGCAAAGTATCCGGAGAACGGGTCCTTCTCCCACTTGGCTTCGGTTACCGGCGCCAATGTTATCCACGGCTGGAGGAAGATCAGCACCAAAAGAACCGCAATTATTTTAATCGGTTTTATCACAGTTAAATAAATTTCAAGCAAGTAAATCCCCCACCCTCTCGACCATAACATTTCTCAGTTTGTCTATCCCGTCACCATTCAATGCCGAGATTTTTAAACGGTTAGTCTCACCCTTTAATATATCCACCTTGTTCTCCACCTCGATTACGGGGATATGGGGAAAATTGGACCTGATATTCTCGAGAATGTGCATCTGCGCATCCAGGGTATAGCCGCAGAACTCGGAGGGATCGAGCACGAACACGATAACATGGGCCAGGTGCCTCAGGGCCAGAACCGCC
>CP070726.1:401980-409175 GCA_020350865.1 Thermoplasmata archaeon | reverse complement strand
ACCGCCGGCGAAGCCCCGCTCCCGAAAGATGTCCCCGAACAGGTCCTCGAAGCTCGTGTAGCCGCCGAACCCCTGGGCTCCCGCCCCCCTCGGGTGGAACCCTCCGCCGGCTCGCGCCCACTCCCGCTGCTCGCGCGCGCGAGCGGCGTCGAATCCGCCCTGAACGCCCGCCCAACCGAACTCGTCGTACAGCTTGCGCTTTTCCGGATCGCCGAGGATATCGTGCGCCTCGGAGATCTCCTTGAACGTCTCCTCGGCCTCCTTGGGATGGTCCTTGTTCATGTGGGGGTGGTGCTTCTTTGCCAGCTTCCGGTAGGCCTTCTTTATCTCGTCCTTTGAAGCGCTCTTTTCCACCCCGAGCACTTCGTAGTAATCCCGCTTGGCCACGTACCGACCTCCATATTCACAATTACCATGACTTTCGTCCTGTTTGATCCTTTATGTTAACTCTGACTGTTCATCATGCTTATTGAAGTGATAATATTGATTGATTAAAAAAATATTGTGGTATGAGAATCATTTATTTCTTCTCATCCTCCTCATCTACGATCTTGTAGTCCGCATCCACATACTCTTTTTGTTCGCCGCCGCCCTCTTTATCCTCGGCCTGTTTCTGCGCCTGCTGTGAAGCCTGCTCCTGCGCAACCTTCTGGTAGATGGCAGTGCCTATCTTCTGGACCTCCTCTTTTACCTTTTCGATTTCCCTTTTTATCGCCGGGATATCGTCGCCTTTCATGACCTCCTTCAGTTTCTCTAGGGCGGACTCGATGCCCTTCCTGTCCTCGGGGTCCACCTTGTCCCCGTATTCCTTGAGCGTCTTTTCGGCGTTGTAGACCAGGCTTTCGGCCTGGTTCCTGGTTTCCACGGTCTCCCTGATATTCTTGTCCTCCTCCGCAAAGTTCTCGGCATCCTTTATCTTCCTCTCTATCTCGTCCTGGCTGAGATTGGTGCTACCCGAAATCGTGATGCTCTGCTGCTTGCCTGTCCCCAGGTCCTTTGCCGAGACGTTAACGATTCCGTTGGCATCTATGTCGAAGGTTACCTCCACCTGGGGAACACCTCTGGGTGCGGGAGGTATACCTGTAAGATGGAATCTGCCGAGGCTGATGTTGTCAGCTGCCATCTCCCTTTCCCCCTGGTATACATGTATCTCCACACTGGTCTGGAAATCAGCTGCAGTGGAAAATACCTGGCTCTTCCTTGTGGGAATGGTCGTGTTCCTGTCAATGAGCCTGGTTGCCACACCTCCCAAAGTTTCCACACCCAGGGAGAGCGGTGTGACGTCCAGCAGCAGGAGGTCCTTCACCTCCCCCGCCAGGACACCTCCCTGGATTGCGGCACCCAATGCAACGCACTGCATGGGATCAATGCCCCTTTCAGCCTTCTTACCGATGATCCTCTCGAAACGCTCCCGGACAACAGGCATCCTCGTGGGCCCTCCCACCAGGATCACCTTGTCTATATCCTTGTAATCCAGTTTGGCATCCTTGAATGCCCTCTTGATTGGGGGTTCGCAGCGCTTGAGCACAGGCTCCACAAGGTCCTCCAGCTTGGCCCTGGTTAGCTTCATCTCAAGGTGCTTCGGGCCCGAGGAATCGGATGCTATGAAGGGCAGGTTCATTGTCGTCGATACCGTACTCGAAAGCTCGATCTTTGCCCTTTCTGCCGCATCCCGGAGGCGTTGTTTGGCCGCCCTGTCCTTCGATAGATCGATTCCCTCCTTTACCTTGAACTCCAGTATCATATGCTCGATGAGCCTCTCGTCCATATCAGAGCCTCCGAGGCTCGTATCACCGAATGTTGAGAGCACTTCAAAGACACCCTCGCCTATGTCCATGATGGTCACATCGAACGTGCCGCCGCCCAAGTCCAGCACCACGATCTTCTGGTCCTCCGCCTTGTCCATGCCGTAGGCAAGGGACGCCGCCGTGGGCTCGTTGATGATATACAGCACCTCCAAACCCGCAATGGTGCCTGCATCTTTCGTGGCCTGCCTCTGATTGTCGTTAAAATACGCAGGGACGGATATCACCGCCTGTTTCACCTTTTCCCCCAGATATGCCTCGGCATCCGTCTTTATCTTCTGCAGAATCATGGCCGATATCTCCTGGGGCGTGTAGGTCTTGTCATCGATGGTGACCGCATAGTTCGTGCCCATCTTTCGCTTGATGCGCATGATTGTTCTTTCGGGATTGAGCACCGCCTGGCGCTTCGCAGGCTCGCCCACCAGTCTCTCCCCGTCCTTTGTGAACGCAACCACCGAGGGGAACATCTTGCCGCCGAACGTACTGCCCTCGGCGCTGGGTATGATAACAGGTCTGCCCCCCTCCATGTAAGCCGCTTCCGAATTCGTTGTCCCCAAATCTATTCCAACGATCTTTGCCATTCCCATTCACCTCCGCAATTTCTAGTCTTCTTGCCTTTCTTCTCCTGAGTCATTAATCTCCTCATCCTTTTCAGTCTCATCTTCATGCCCCTCTATTTCACCCTCCCCTTTACCTTCCTTTCCAGCCGGCTTCGGCTCCACAGCCACCCTCACCTTAGCCGGCCTTATTATCTTGTCCTTGAACTTGTAGCCAGGCTGTATCACTGATATCACCGTATGCTCCGGAAATTCACTGGAAGGCACCATCTCCACGGCCTCGTGCTTCCAGGGGTCAAATGGTTCGTTTTTTGGATTAATCATGGAAAGTCCTTCCTTTTCCAGGACGGAATAGAGGTTCTTGAAAATCATTTCAAAGCCCCTCAGGTACTGGGCCTCCGCTCCCTCATTATTGGATGAAATGGCCGTTTGGAAATCATCGATTATACATAGGAGGTCCCGCACGAGCTGGGCGTTGGCGTAGCTCCGAAAGCCGTCCATCTCCTTCTCCGACCTTTTCTTGAAATTCTCGAATTCGGCCTGGGTGCGCAGCAACCTGTCGTGGTAATCCTGGGCCAGTTTGGTCTGCTCATCCAACGATGCCTTTAGGTTCTCCGTGCTCAACTCCTCTTCCCCCTTTTCCACTTCTGAATGCCCCTCTTTCCCTGATATCTCATCTTCTATTTTCCCTGGTGATATAGTTGGCTCCTCTTCTTTTTCTGCAAATACATCATCAGTATGGTCTTTAGCTTTTTTCAATCCTTTCTTTGAGCCTCCGCCCTTCTTCATTCCCATTCCTCTTTGTGACATGAAACCCATTAAAGAAATCCTATACAGCCGAGTATCACTCGATCTTAACCTTCTTGCCCTTCTTCTTCTTTGACTCCACCTTTTTCAGAATGACGTCAAGCACACCGTTCTTGTATGTCGCCTTTGAGCTGTTCGTATCCACCTTGACCTTGAGCGGTATCTCCTTGAAGTACCTGCGCTCGTTGGTGTCCACATTGATTGAGACCACGTCCTCTTTTACTGTGAGTTCGATTTCGTCCTTCTCCACTCCCGGGATTTCCAGTGTAATCGAAATGGAATCGTCGCTCTCGATGACATCTGTGAGGGGCTCCCTCTCCGAGACAAGCATCTGCTCCTCCCCCCCTTTATTGCCCCCCACCAGCCTCCTCGAGGGTTTGGTATTGCCGAATTCCTGTATCTGCGGCTTCCCGTCCGGGTCCAGGCGCATGGAGAAGCCGTACACATAGGGCCCCTGCTCTCCCTTTTCCAGCTCACCGCGCATGGCTCTGCGCATGATCTCGTCCATATATTCCCTCATCCGCTCGAACTCCCTGTCGATGCCGCCCACCTCAAAGAAATCGTCGAAGAATGAGCCACGGTCTGTCCAGTAATCATCATCATCGTGCTCTCTTCGTTTTCTCTTTTTCATACTCATCTCCCCACATCTCGTATACGGGATGATATATAAGTTTTGTGAATCGTATTGTGTTGGATTTATTGCGTGTATATCTGCTCTTCTATATAAAGGTTGCTTTATCCCCCGTCGCTGTGACTGCCAAAATTCTTACTGCATAAAGCAATATGGGACATGTCATCTGAATATCAAAAATGAGGACGATTCAAGTAAGTCAGCTCTCCACCGCCTCCCCAGCCTCTGCCCTGCTCTTCCATCCGCGCCACAGAAAGAACAATATCTCCACGAGAAGGGCAAACGTCAAGGCGACCACCAGCCCGGATACCACGGAATTGGCCACCATCAGTACAAAATAGGCCAGAACCGAGTTGGTGGCTATGCTGGGCCAGGCATGGACCTCTGCGCTGTACAGGAACTTGGAAAACATCAAATGGATGATTATCGAAAGGGATATGAGGAAAGGCAGAAAGAGGGCAGCCAGGACGGAATTGATGAGAAACGAGGCGGCATGAAAATCCTTGCCGTAGCCCAAGGGGGCAAGATAGGTCCGGTAAGGCAGCTCCATGGAGTGATGGGTACAGTATTCCGGGTTGTGGCTGCCGAACATCATGACGCATTTGTCGTCGTAGATATCGTGCTTGTACCCCAGAAGGTGTCCCACCTCGTGCACTGCCACAGACTGGGTGTACTGCCTGTCCCAGCCCTTCCATTCCTTTTCCGTCCAGTCAAACTCGCTCTCGGGCATATAGAACCAGACCGTCATCACCGCACTTGCGCTTTCTGTGTTGGCCTTGCCCCAGTACGAATACAGGATCTCGTCCACCCCGCCTCTGGGGTGGTCGGTGATGATCAGGACCAGATCGACTCCGAACCCGTCCCTTACCGTTTTCGTGTATTCCGGGGAATTGAAATCATCTGCCAGGTAAAGGTCGCCCACGATACCGATGTGTGAGGCATTGAACCGCGTATCCAGAATCTCGGTTGAGAGGTAATCGTCGTACCTGTCCAATCCCTCCTTCGCATATACGGCAAACCGAGAGTCACAGTCATCCACGAGCACGATACCCACCTTGATTCTCCCGTGAGTGGAAATCATGATCAGGGAGGCGAGTGTGGATGATATCAGGAGAACGGACACGAGGATGACATAGCTTCGAATCCCCCATTGGCGCATGATTATCATATTCGATTGAGGGATAATATAAGTTTGGCCTACATGTAGGAAGAAACCGGAAGGCGCCAATAAAACCTTAAACCCGGCCGGCCATCACATACCCATGGCAGGCACGCCGCGCATCACAGTCGGCGGAGTACTCATCCAGAATCACAAGATCCTCCTGGGCAAGAGGAGGCCGGACAGGCTCTATCCCGATATATGGGACATCTTCGGCGGCCATGTGGAGCCCTACGAGACCTTCGAGGAGGCACTGATCAGGGAATTGGAAGAGGAACTGGGTGTTATGGTTGCGGGCACGAAATTCATAGCAAGCTACCAGGACAGGGACCCGACGTTCGGGTACGATTACCTGCATCATATCTACCTGATCATATCGTGGAAGGGCGAGCCTTACAACAAGAATCCCATGGAGCACGAGGACATAGGATGGTTTTCCAGGGCCGAGTGCGCTCACCTCAAGATGCACGGTGCCGTGCAAAATATCGTAATGGAGAAAGTGGACTTCTAGGTGGTCGGGTTCGACTTAATAATCCTAATTAATATATGTAACAATCTATCAATCTATACTATTTTAAAAGAGAAGAGGGTGGGAGGTGGGGGCAGGCGGAGGGGGCAGTTGGTGGGCCCAAGGGAACAAGATGGCAGACTATTTTCATAACGATTTCCAAAACCATATCAAAACCATTATATAGACTGATTAAAATGTTAAATTTCAGAGAGGAGTTGTGTGGAACAGGAAGCATGCGGAACGGACTCTGGCAAGCAGCTCAAGTTCGCCGTGGTCTTGACTTCTGCCATACTGATCGCCGAGGTCATCGGAGGCTTACTTTCAAACAGCCTGGCCCTGCTCACAGATGCCGCCCATGTTTTCATGGACGTTTTAGCCCTGAGTCTCTCCCTCTCCGCTTTCAGAATCGCATGCAGGCCACATGACGAGAAGGCCACCTTCGGCTATCACCGCGCCGAGATATTTGCCGCCCTGATAAACGGGATCCTGCTGGTGATAGTTGTGATAGTCATTCTCAGGGAGGCCTATGACCGGCTGCTGTCGGCTCCCGAGGTCAAAACCACGGAGATGCTCCTGGCTGCATCCGTTGGTCTGGCAGTGAACCTGTTCATCACATTCACGCTGAGGGGGCATCATGACCTGAACGTGAGGAGTGCGTATCTCCATGTCCTGGGGGACACCCTTTCCTCATTTGCAGTCATTGCAGGCGGGATAATCATGATCCTCACTGGCAACTTCCTCGTGGACCCGATCCTCAGCATCCTCATATCCATTCTGATAATTTACAGCTCACTGAGACTGCTCAAGGAATCCGTGGACATACTCATGGAGAGAACCCCAAAACACATCGATATCGATGAGCTTAAAAAGAACATACTCTCCGTGAAAGGGATTGAGGGCATACACGACCTTCATGTCTGGAGCATATGCTCCAACGTGCACGCCCTGAACGCGCACCTCCTCGTCTCCAGCATGAGTGTCAAGGATACTGAGATGCTGACCTCCCAGATAAACGGGCAATTGGCCGAGGGCTACAACATCAGCCACACCACCCTGCAGTACGAATGCAGGGACTGCGGTATCGAAGGCATTGGGGACGAAAATCGCAATAATGAGAAGCAGTGACCTCAATTCTGACCTTGGCCCCGCTTACCTGTATTTCTTGAGAAATAGAAGGTTTTACATACCAAAAGAATTATCCTATTCCTCACCTCCATGAATGTAATGAGAAAAATTGCGTGATTGAGATGAGCGGGTTCGCAGTTGCTTTGGGTTCTCTTATCGCCTTCGCCTTTGTGATGGGCATTGTGAGGGGAGCCGCATTATGCACCTTCCTGTGTGGGCCGAGTCTGCTGGGGTACACCATGAGCGAAGGGCGTGACTGGAAAAAGGGGGCCATCTTTGCCATCAAATTCAATATCGGCAGGATAGCGCTCATCACAGCGGTGGGTGCAGTACTGGGATATTCCATCGGCCTTCTGGCAACTGGCGGATTGAACATGTCCTTGGCAACCATGATGCTGGTGGGATACCTGCTGATAGGTATCTACTCAATTGTGATCGGCTCCATTCTGTACAGAAGGGCACGCAAAAGGCAGCTTGACCCGGAATGTGATTGCCCACCGCATTTCAAATTAATGGCAAAATTGCAGAGCAAGTATCCAAAGCTCTTTGCCAATGAAACAGCGGCCTTGATACTCCTGGGACTGCTCATGGGCTTGGTGT
>CP070726.1:395240-401880 GCA_020350865.1 Thermoplasmata archaeon | reverse complement strand
GTACCCTTTTCATCGTGTATGGGATAGAACGCGTACATGGCAGGCTCTTCACCGAACTTCAGCCAGTACACATACCAGAAGCACTCGAGCCCGGCTGTGACTCCCTGGCCCACAGCCTTGGCCACCGAGAAGGGGGGCCCCGTGATGTCGCCTGCGGCAAAGACCCCGGAAACCTCGGTTGCCATGCTCCTGTCTGTCTCGATGAACCCGTTTATCTTCGGCAGGTCGTCGATGAAAGAGGATGTGTTTGTGTGCAGCATGTATGACTCGAAGTCTATCAGGACAAAATCGGTTTTGAAGGTTTTCTTCTCACCTTCGCAATCCACCTCCACACCTTCCACCCACTCCTCTCCATATACTCCTGCGAGCCATCCGGATACTACTTCACCAGGTAGGCTTGCAGCATCCGAAACAGGGGGCTCAACAACCACCCTGATCTTCATTCTTCCCCTGTTTACGGATTCAAAGAAGGCCAGGGTCTTGTTCACCTCTCCGGTCCCCACGAAAGTGATGGTTCTTTTGGGATTTTCCGAGCAGAGGCTTTCGAACTGCTCCTCCATGAACTTATAGCCCTTCAGTGTGGCCAGCAGGCCCCTGTCCATGTAATTCTTCTCGTTCCAGACCTTCTTCATACCGGTAGCAATTACGATACCGAGGGACCGGTACTCGTTTTCCTTGGTTTTCACCACCTTGACTTCGGACTGGAGGCGGCATTCCACTGCCTCCTCGAATCTTACCTCTATGTTGTACTGTTCCATATCCCTCACGAGATGTGACAGGAGAGCGTCCTTTTCGTAGCTCCAGCCGGGACCTGTCATGTACACCTCCTTCCAGTTGGATAGGCCGCCCAGTTCTCCGTTGTTAAGGACCAGAACCGATGAGGAAAGCAGGTTGTACGTTCTCACCCTTCTCGCCCTGACAGCTGCCGAAAGACCTGCAGGCCCGCCGCCTATGACGATGATATCGTAATCATAATCCATTTTTGTCATTCCATTTTATTCATTCCATCCGATGTGAATTCTTAATGTTCGGCTTCCATGTGAGGGAGATGAGGTATGGGGACAGGGGAGGGGGGAGGGGGGTGCCCCTATCCATTGATCATATTATCTTGTGATCCTGTGAAAGCAGGTTCATCAGGCCGTCCTTTTCCAGAATGGACTTGAGATGCTCCGGTATATCCTCTGCCTTTATTTCCTCATGGGAGTCGAGGTTGAGTATAATGGCCTTGTCCAGGTCAATTTCCAGGGTATCGCCTTCGCTCACCTTCTCCGAAATGCCCCTGCATTTGATCACAGGCAGGGACAGATTGATGGCATTGCGGTAGAACATGCGGGCGAATGACTCTGCAACAACCACCGAGATGCCGTTGAGCATGAGGCTTATGACAGCAGTTTCCCTCCCAGAGCCGCAGCCGAAGTTTCTGCCTGCAACAATGATATCTCCCTCCTTCACATTCTCGGTGAAATCAGGGTCGATGCCCTTCATGGCCCCCCGCCTGACCGTGTTCTTGTCCAGACTGAAGAACCGCGACGGATGGATGAGATCAGAGTTGATGTTGTCACCGAACTTCCACACCCTGCCAGAAACCGTGCCCAGCATGTGTCCACTTCCCAAAATGACTGGACCGTTGCAAGGTGGTGTGTCCTTAAAATGTTTTCTCTGTATCGGCAAGAAGCCGAAAAAAGTAATAAATAGCATAGCAGCAAATGAACACACGGTTCAAGTCACAAAGGGTCCAACCGGGGATAAAATTAAAATACCTTCCAGTTGTTGTCGTTACGGGAAACGGGATGCATACCATTATCAAGCGACGAGTATACATACTTCTAGCCTCCGTGCTCTTACTACTTGTTCTCAGCCCCTTCGGGTACATGTTGATCAAGATAAATATCGAGGAGGGGGATCCATCCATCATCGATGCCCTCTTCTGGACGGTGGCCACGATCACCACCATGGGGGCACCAGAATCACTGCACCTGACTAGCGATTTTGGAAAGGTCTATACGGTGGTGGTAGTTTTCCTGGGCCTTGCAATATTCTTCATCGGATTTCCCTTTTTCATAATTGGCCCCTGGCTTGAAGAACAGGTCAAGAAGGCCACAACACCTGAGCACATCCCCCTTCCAGAAGAGGACCATGTGATCGTGTGCGGCTTCTCGGCCATCGGGCAGGAGGTCATCGATGATTTGGAGCTGCATAATGTTCCCTACATATTGATCGACCAGAACAGGGATTTGGGCGACAAACTAGTGGCCAGCAGGACGCCGTTTATCATCGGCGACGCTCGAGATGCCGACGTTCTGAAGGAGGCCCATATCGGTTCAGCACTGTCTATCGTTGCCTGTGAAAACGACTCCAAGAATCCCATCATCTGCTTAACCGCCAAGAGCATTTCACGGGATATCAGGATCATTGCCAGTGTCGAAAACGAGGAGCACGAGGAGGTGCTCATGCGGGCAGGGGCAACCAAGGTGGTCTCGCCGAGAGCCTCTTCGGGTGTGCTTCTTGCCAACCTTGCACTGAGCAGGTACGATGTGGACATCAAGGGCAGAATCGCACTTCTAGAGAAGATGCACATCTGGCAGTACCCCATAACAAGGGAATCGCCGCTTTTGGACAAAACCTTGAAGGAGACGAACATCAGGGAAAAGACGGGAGCGACGGTCATTGGCATGTGGAAGAACTCAACCCTCATCATCAACCCCTCGGCCAACGAGACCCTGCCCGAGGACACCATATTGGTCACAATAGGCACACCGCCTCAGCTTGAAAAGGTGGGCAATGTCGTCATGGGCGAAGAGCCCAAGAAGAAAAAAAAGGATTCCAAATCACTTGGAGGTTCTGACTGATGGTACAAGTGGTTGTCTGCGGCTTTGGCACGGTGGGCAGGAAGGTTGTCTCGGAGCTGAGAAAGGCAGGGGTGGATTACTGCGTCATCGACCGCAAGCCCGATGTTTTCAAAGACGAGGTGTTCAAATACATAGTAGGCGACTCAATGAAGAAGAAGGTGCTCAAGGCCGCAGGCGCAAGCAGTGCAGAGGTGCTCATTGCATGCACGAACACGGATGAGACCAACATCTTCACCATCCTTGTGGCCAAGGGCCTCAACCCCAAACTAAGAATATATGCCATCGGCAAGAAAGCGGAGAGCATAAAGAAGCTCTATATGGCCGGGGCCGAATCCGTGGTCTCGAGCTCTTCTGCTGGAGGAAGGGCCATTGCCAAGCATGCAATCATACCTCATGTTGCCGAGTTCGTGGACAGAATCACACTCACCAAGGACGTGCATATCACGGACCTTGTCATATCCCCGAAATCCAGGCTCGTGAATGTGCAGCTCAAGAACTCCCGAATCAGGGAGAACACTGGGGTTTCGATTCTGGCCATCAAAAGAGGAGACGAGCTCTTCACCAACCCACCCAGTACAACGGTCCTGCACGCAAACGAGATCCTCATAGTCATGGGCAACAGGGAGCAGATCAAATTGCTGTCAAGAATCACAAAAGGCTAATGGGTGATAGCATCGATTACGATGTGATTGTGGTTGGAGCCGGCCCCGGAGGCCTTGTTGCGGGAGAACGCGCCGCAAGGGGAGGGGCCAGTGTGCTCGTTGTGGACAGGAAAAAAGAAATTGGCAGTCCCGTCCGGTGCGCAGAAGGTCTGGGTTTGCCCGCCTTTAAGCTGCTTGACCTCGATACGTCATCGGATTTTGTATCAAACTCGGTAAACAGGTTCATTATGGTGTCTCCGAAAGGAAGGAAACTGGACGTCACGGTGCCCTACAAGGAGTTTTCCCTTTACATCCTCGACAGGACGGGCTTTGAAAAGGCTCTTGCTCAGAGGCTCAAAGGGGCAAAAGGCGAGCTCATGCTGGACACCAGCGTCACAGGCCTGACCAGCGAAAATGGCGTTGTTAAAGGAGTTGACACGAACCGAGGCGAATTATCTGCCAGGGTTATAATCGGTGCCGACGGCGTGGAATCTAATATTGGCAGATGGAGCGGTATGACAAAGCGTTTAAAAATGAATCAGATCTTCTCGGCGGCCGAATACGACCTGGCAGGAATGGAGGGTGCAGATGACCATTTTGAAATCCATTTCGGCTCCGCGCTGGCGCCGGGGGGTTATGCCTGGGTCTTTCCCAAGGGCGAAGGTGAGGTCAATTTGGGCCTGGGCGTTCTTGCCTCCACAAGAAAAAGGCCAGTAGAACTTCTCAATAAATTCAAAGAGCGGAGGGCTGCTAGGGCTCAGCCAATAAGGTTTGTGACAGGCTGCATTCCATCCACCCTTCCACCTGCCCTTACAGTGAAAGACAATATCATGCTTGTGGGAGATGCAGCAAGACAGACGAACGCTGTTTCAGGCGGCGGTATTGCCAATGCCATAATCACAGGGAAGATTGCCGGAGAGGTGGCGGGAAGGGTTGTTTCAGAGGGGCGACCCGTCTCATGCCTCAAAGACTACGAGCAGCTGTGGCGTGCCCAGCTTGAAAAAATATTAAATAAGAAATTCAAGCAGAGAAAGTACCTCGAAAACGACAAAAAGACCGAGAGAATGTTCAGTTTCATGAAGCTTGCGGCACGGCTGCGTCCGATCCTGCCCAAGGTACTGCTGCTGAAGTGGCTTCAACCCGCCTTTTAAAACACTTCCGTAAAAAGATAGGTTTATATGTCTCTTTTCTCGAAGAAGAAGTAGGCCAGAATCATGGGTATTATGGTCCAAAGCAGCATGACACCCACAAGCAATTCCAGGGTCAAATAACCGGGGGTCTCCACCGTGATTCCAAAGAGCTGGTCGATACCGAATGCCTGCATGACCGCCATTTGGTACATATCGCCTGGGCTAAAGAAAACGGATCTCCAGAGCCAGTCTGGGAATACTATGTTTCCGGAAAAAAAGTCCCCCATGTTTCCGCCTGTAGCAAGATATATGCCCATTATAATCATGCCGTATATCATAGCCCAGAAGAAAATAATGATACCTGCAGCAAGGGCGGTAACCTTTCTTTTGCAGAAGGCAGATGCCATTATCGTCAGGGCTAGATAGAGGAGACCGATGAGTATGGTCAGCCCTATGAAGGCTAAAAAACCCAGGCTTGAAGCGGTTCCCACCGTGATCGCGATAATCAGGCCCCCTGCACCAAAGCCCACGATACAAGACACCACAATCACAAATCCAAGGCCAATGAACTTCCCCAGCAGCACCTCGCTTCTTCTCACAGGATAAGAGAGTACAACATACAGGGAGCCGTTCTCGGCTTCACCTGCTATGGTGGAATAACCCAGCATAATCGCGATTACTGGAATGAGCAGGACAGATATGCTCATGATGGTGCCAACCGTGTCTTCCATTCCCCCCAAAAGCACATCATCTTCCTCCTCCTCCAGCACCCTTTCAGGCAGAACGAATCTTAATGTTTCGTTCTCGCTGTCCCACAGCTCCTCTATGAATTCGACTTTTACCACTTTGGAGTCCACTTCAAACTCCAGTTCGGTCACATGGAACGTGAGTTCCATGCCGTCTCCTGCAATGTAGTCGTCCGTATGATTGCCCTCAATGATGACATCGAAGTTTTCATAAAGTCCCGAAGACGAATTATACCAGTCATTTACGTTTTCACCCTCATGCGAGGAGTTGAACCAGACATATGTGATGTCTTTGTTAAAAAAGGGCTCAAACCGTGAGACTATGTACTCCACTTTATCACTGATTATTATTGTGTCCCCAGGTTCCATTTCCTGGATGTCGAGGTCTTCATCCGGTGGAAAATCGATTTTTTTCCCATCGTCGTCCTGCATCAGGCTCTGTGACAGGTCCTGATATGACAATTCCATCGGCCCTGCCTGCCCGCCTGCCAGAAATGAGGCTGCCACTGTGAGGATAATAAAGATCACTATCAGAGCCAATATCCACTTGCTCCTGGCATTGTCCGCAAACTCCTTTTAGGCCAAGGTATACACGGTCCTCGGATTGAAGGCCATCACTCATCACCTTCTGCTTTTTCTTCCTCGGTGACCAATCTTACAAAAACATCCTCCAGGGAGGTCTCTTTGGTCTTGAAATCCGCAATCTCGTAGCCTTCATTTTCCAGGGCATTTAGCACCTTTGGCCTTGCAGTGGAGTCGCATGTCACATGCATCGTATCCCCCATGGCCTTTGCATCCTCCACACCCTTAACCTTAAAAACTGATTCAGGAACCTTACCTTCAAGACCCCGTATCGTAATTTCCAGTTGAGGTTTGATGTGCAGTGTATCACTGAGGTTCTCCACGGTATCCACGGCTACAAGTTTCCCCTTGTCTATTATGGCCACCCTGTCACAGAGGGCCTGTACCTCCGACAGGATATGCGAGGAAAATATCACGGTTGCACCCTCTTTGTTCAGTTTCTTGATTTTTTCCCGGATCACCTTTACCCAGCGCGCATCCAGACCCCCCATTGGCTCGTCCAGTATGTAAATAGAGGGATCTCCGATCATCGCCTGGGCAACGCCCAATAACTGCGTCATGCCCTTGGAGAAGGTTCCGACCTTCCTTGATGCTGCATCCTGGAGCCCAACTTCCTCGATTAAGGAGTTAACAATGGATTTGTCAACCCCTTTCAGTTCGCAGAAGAAGTCCAATGTCTGAACCGGGGTGAG
>CP070726.1:388013-395140 GCA_020350865.1 Thermoplasmata archaeon | reverse complement strand
TGGATAAGTAAGATACTGGTCATGGATATGATGAGGCGCTGGCCCACGGTCATTCAATATGTGAGGTATTAGGCATCAATAATGGCAGACCTTGATTAGTTAGGTTTTAATGAAGGGCTGCGATATGTTTAAATAACCATATCGATGTATGGCACCGATAAAACCCAAGCACTGAGCAAAACATGAGGAGGGAACGAACAAATGACAAACAAATACATAAGAATAGGGTGTATTGCCATCGGTATCCTGTTTTTAATATCGATTGCAACACCGGTACTCGCAAGTGTTGATGGAGAAGACACGGGAATTGTGAAGGATGGAGATGGTTTCAAAGGTGTCTATGAGAAAGCCAAACCCCCGGGAACTCCGGGTGGTGGGGGCGGCGGAGGCGGTGGAGGCGGGAAACCACCAGAACCACCGGCAGTTGACAAGTGGGCAGTGGTCATAGGAATTGCCGATTATAAGGGCATAGGTAACGACCTGCTCTACACTGACGATGATGCTGTGGACATGTACAACTACCTCATCTCGAAAGACTACCCAGAGGACAACATCAAACTGCTGTTGAACGCAAAAGCCTCGGCACGCAACATCCTGAAAGCTATAGACTGGATGAACGGCAAAGAGGAAAAGACAACCTCGGAATGCGTGTTCTTCTACAGCGGACACGGAAGCACCTACGATGGCTATGATGACGGTGACGATGAGTACACTGATGAGGCGATAGTAACTGCGGACCTTTACCTGATACTCGACGGGCAGCTCCGTGCGAAATTTTCATCGTTTGCCTCGGAAAAGATAGCATTCATATTTGACTCGTGCTATTCCGGTGGTATGGACGATATAGCAGGAACAGGACGGGTGGTTGTAACGGCATGCGCTGAAGAGGAGCTATCCTATGATGGCACGGCGGCCATGCAAAACGGCGTATTCACGTACCACTATGTCGGCCATTCGGGAAGCGGCCTATATACCTATAATACTGTTGAGGAGGCCTTCGATTACGCTGCCCCGTTGGCCACAGCCGATGCCTACTACCTGTACGGAGCAACAATGAATCCCCAGATATTCGATAACTATGGCGGCCTTTGGACATTTTAAGGGAATTTTCCTCCTTTTTTTTTATTTTTTCCTATATCTCATTTATGTTGTTGAGGATCAAATCTTTTTATTTGGGATGCAAGGAATCCTCCCACCTCAGATACCTCGAACGGCCAGGCATAGACGATATTTGCTTGAGGATGCACTTTTTTCGCTCTTTCTATAGCTTGTGGTATGTCCTTTTCTGCATGTTCCCCCCCTCTGGTCATCATGGGGGTTAGGACGACCACTTTTTCGGGTTTTTCAGATACGGCCTGTTCCAAGGCTGCATCAAGGGTCGGAGCGCAAAACTCGTTGAAGCCAACAATAACCTTGTACCCTGACGATTCTTCGATATGCTCCGCCATTTCCATGGCCCCTGCATAAAAGGGATCGTTTTCCGGGGTGCGGGGCCAGGAGCGCATTTTGTCATCTAGATGTGAGTAACGGTTCCTCAGAGCTTCATGGTCTGCTTCTGAATGGTGTCCCACCCTGGCGTGCAGACTGAAGTACTCAGTCAATTCGACCTTTGGAAAATCGATTGGCGGTGAACCGTGCATGGCAAGAACAACGACTACATCCATCTCAATCCCCCCTTTATTCGGTGCTGTGCATCGGATATCACAATTGGTGATATTTTGGCATTCATAAGCAGTGGGAACTGTAAGAACGGTATATAACGGTAATCCTTTGAGGACTGCCCCCCAATAATTTTTATACTCCTAAACAGTAACCGGGGCGTGGGTGAGTGAACTGACCAAAAAAGCGGTGGTCCTGCTCTCTGGAGGCCTGGATTCAACGGTCACACTGGCCAAGGCAAAAGAGGGAGGCTACGAGATTTACACCCTATCCTTCGATTACGGCCAGAGGCACAAAAGGGAGCTTGCCAGTGCTGAGAAAATCGCGGATTTCTACGATGTGTCTGAGCATAAGGTGCTGCGCATCGATTTGCCTCAAATTGGCGGATCGGCTTTGACTGACCTGAGCATTGACTTGCCCCAGGAAAGGAGTGGTAATCAAATCGGGAGTGACATCCCAGCAACATATGTCCCGGCACGTAATACCATCCTGCTCTCTTTGGCTGTAGCATATGCTGAGGTTGTAGGCGCTGAGGCGGTGTTCATCGGTGCCAATGCAATAGACTACTCGGGATATCCGGACTGCAGACCCGAATTCCTGGAGGCTTTCCAGAAGGTCACCGAACTGGGGACCAAAAGGGGAGTGGAGGGCCGTCCTGTAGAGATCAAGTATCCGTTGATCAACTCTGGTAAATCGGGGATAGTAATGGAGGGTGTGAGGCTGAATGTGCCTCTTCATCTCACCTGGTCATGCTACAGGGGCGGGGATGCAGCCTGCGGCAAATGCGACTCCTGCATTCTAAGACTCAGGGGCTTCAAGGAAGCGGGTGTTGAGGATCCCATCGAATACGAAAATGAAGGGGAAGACCTATGAAAATCAACGAAATCTTCCATTCCATTCAGGGGGAGGGTGTTTATATCGGTGTTCCCACCACCTTCATCAGGACCGCCGGGTGCAATCTCAGATGCGAATGGTGCGATACAAAGTACGCTTACGAGGAAGGAGAGGAGATGACCATATCAGATATCGTGATGAAGGTGAAGGAGCACCCCACAATCCACGTGTGCATGACAGGGGGTGAGCCGCTGCTTCAGGAGGACACGGTAAAACTGATACAAAGACTGTGCGCCGAGGGGTACCAGGTGAGTCTGGAAACCAATGGCTCACAGAAAATTGAGGAGCTGCCGTGTCTGGAATCCCTGCTCGTCAATCTTGACATCAAATGCCCCTCGTCTGGTATGCATGAAAAGATGGACTACGCAAACATCGAGCTGCTGGGTCCCAATGACCAGCTGAAGTTCATAATCGGGGATGAGCAGGATTACGCCTATGCCAAGGATGTCATGGCAAAGTACAAACCCATATGCAACATCATAATGATGCCCGTGGGAGGCAGGGAGCTGAAGAAACTGGCCCAGTGGGTGCTTGCAGACGGGTTGAACGTTCGGGTCCTGCCCCAGCTGCATAAGTTAATTTGGGATGAGAAGAGAGGGGTTTAGGTTTCGTCTGAAGTTGATTCTTGGGCTCTTTTCTCTGCCCTCTTCTCCTGCAGGGTATACAATATTGGAGTGAATATAATAGTGATAAGGGTAACGATCACGAGGGCTGTGAACTGGGCCTCATCTATGGCTCCGATCTCCAGGCCGAAACTGAGCAGCACGAGTTCCAAGGCACCGCGACCGCACATGGCAAAACCGATGGTGAGGGATTCGTTCTTACCGAACTTGCATATTCTGGCGCCGAGTCCGCAACCCAGTATCTTGCCCACAAACACCAAAATCCCCAGGAGGACTATAAGGTAGAACACTTCTGCAAAGTTGACGGTTCCCTTATCGATCCCATCCCAGACAATAAAGCTGACTGAAAGGCCGATATAGCCGAAGAAGATGGGACCGAAAATGGCTCTCAAGGGTGGGTCGATGTCTTCGACCAGCTTGCGCCAGGTGATTCGACGCCTCAGCATGGGTCCGACCTTGGATCCCCACTTGCCGATGACAAGGCCCGCCAGATAGGCCCCAATAACGAAATGAAGCCCCACCCAGGTAGCTGCCAGGGCGAACAGGAATGTAAGGATAAAGGTGGTGGTGAGCATAAGTTTGAACTCTTCGGTGCCCTTGTGCAGCCTGTCGAAGAGCTTCTCGAGCAACCATGTGGCCACCATTAATATCACGATGAGGAAGATGATGACCCTTGCCGCAAGCCATATAATCTCAGTGGGTTCCGGAACCACTTCGAGGAATACGAAGGGGGATACAACGCCAATGATGAATACAGCCAGTATATCGTCCACAAAGCTTGCACCTATAACTACTGCCTTGAGTCTCTGGTTGCTGCTGTGAATCAGCAGGGCCGCACAGATCTCGATGGCGGTATTGCTCAGGACAGCAGCTATGAACAGCGAGGATACGAAATCAATGCTTAGAAGGAAATATAGGGGGAGGAAAACCACAAAAAAAGAAACAATGACGCCTGATGCCCCGATTACGATGCTGTACATCTTGTTCTCGGCGAAGGACTCGAAATCTGTAATCAGGCCTGCCAGCAGCATGAGCATGAGGATGCCGAACTGGCTGAAGTACGCCAGTGTATCCAAGGGATTCTCGTCATCTGCCGTTATTACTATAAGTCCCAGCAAAGCGGGCCCGAGAATGAGGCCTGCAAGCACCTCCCCGATGAGCGGTTGAAACCCAAAGCGGCGGAACACCTCCCCAATGGCACGACCGAAAAGAAGGAGAAGCAAAAGCCAGTAAAAGTAATCCAATTCCATTCTTGGTTGCTCCGTGGTCGGAATGCAATAAGGGAGGTTGGATTTAACCCTTTCGGGGGGTTTATTTGGTGAAATGGTTCAAAAATCCTATATATACCCTCGGATTTTACCGTATTGGATGAAATCCGATAATACAAGGAATATCTTCATGTTCACACTTCTGGTGCTGCTGGCCTCCCTTCCTCAAATTTTTGGGAACTGTTCTGCAGATGTTGAGCCCAACAATACCGTCGAAGAAGCAGAAAACATGGTTTTAAATCAGACCGTGCTCGGCAGCCTCGACTCGGTTTCAGATGATTATGATTTCTACAACATCTCTTTTTCTAAAGGTCAGGACATTGTTGCCGTTCTCGATGGACCTGATGATGCCGATTTTGACATGAAGATCAGAGATTCTGGTTACAATGAAGTGGCTGGAAGTACATCCGACTCGGATGCGGAGGAGGTGGTTTTCTACACTCCCCCGACAAGTGGCCATTATTTTGTTGAGTTATGGGCATATGACGGCAATGGCTCTTACACACTTGAGGTAGCCGTCCCCGAAACAACCCCGCACGGCACATACAGGCTTGCGGAGGCGGAATCCGAAAAATTTATCACCGTCAAGATAACGGGTGTGTTTGAAGGCTCAGAGGGGACTTTTAACCTGGAGACCGGTGAAGATGTATTTTATGGTAAATGCATCAACATACAGATTACAAGCCTGGTGGCAAATCAACTGGATATCGTCATTCCCGCAGGACAGTTATTAAAAGCACATAGCCAGGAAGTGGAGGACAAGGTGGTTACAAAGGATACAGTGGTTCATGTTGAGGCACTGAACGTTGTGGACACAAGACTGTATGCCATGTCCACGAATATGGTGAAAAAGGTGCCTAATACCGATTCAACATTCAAAATCGACTCCATGGCCGCAGGGGACCTCAAGAAGGTAGTGGACGAGCTCAACACCACCGACTCCCAATCAGTTTCCGGCCAAATCGCCGTATGGATGGTGACGAATGACGCACAAAAAAGCGAGCTTACACAGCTGGGGGCAAACGAATCAGCAATCGATGCGGGTTTGGAAATTTTGACAAATGCCGGGGTAACTCCCCCTTTCCGGGACGAGAACGGAGTTGAACCTGGATTGATGATTTATCTAGGCTTGATGCTCATCGTAATACTCTTGATTGCGGTGTTGGCCCTGCTGTCCGCGAGGCATGGGAAAAAACAAAAGGAAGAGACCCAGGAAATCCAAAAGGGAGCAGTGGAACCGGATCAGACGAGTGAATCTTCCATTTCTCAAAGTGGGCCGAAAAAGAATCCTTGAAAAGATCCCATTGATGGTATTTTATCATGCTTTTTTATCAATCGAATTCACCCATACCCCAAAATTGAAATAATGCCTCTCCCTTTATAGTACGGAGAGAATTATGGTCGTGCTATGCCCAAACTGCGGAAGGGAGATATTTTCGGACCCCGATTACTGTGTGCTATGTGGGTGGAAAAGGGAGTCAGGACCTCCAAGGGGGGGTGGCAGAGGGCGTAGCACGGGTTACAGAGAGTCAGGCTATGGACCTCCCCCGGCACCAAGATCAAGGGACGAGGAGTACAGAACAAGGGATAGAGGTGCACAGAGGGGCTATCCCAGAGGACCAGCTCCTTCAAGGGGATATCCAAGAAGACCTCCTCCTCAATCCCGCCCAGCATATAGGGAAAAGGATGCAGGTGGTTATCCAGATAGGCACAGGGAAAGGCCCGTGGAAAGACGAGGTGCACCTCCCCAGCAAAGAAGGCAAGGACCTTATTACGATGAGGGCAGGAGAAGCCCCTATCCTGATCGAGGGATGCCTCGAAGGGGAAGAGAAAGGCCAATGTACGACACTGATGAGAGAAAGCCTCCTCCCCGGGAGGCCATGGGGGGAGGCATAGGAAGGGGTGGCAGACATTACTGCCCTAACTGTGATAGTGAGTTATTTACAGATCCCAATAGCTGTGTTCTCTGCGGATGGAGCAGGGATAAGGATGAAGGGAGATCAGATTACATGCCTGAAAACCGTGGAGGACCCTATCCAAACGAGCCACCCCCAAGACGCAGGGACACCGTATACACCGATGAAAGACCCCCAAGATACCAGGAAAGGCGTTATGAAGACACCAGGGAGCGGGATGATCGAAGGGAAGGCGGAAGACGAGCCCCTCCTGAGGACTGGGAAAGGCGCATAGATGAGAAACGAGGTATTTCCCCGCCCAAATCAAAGGAGGACAAGCGCTTCTGGTACAGAGCAAAGAGCGAGGCTCCAGAAAAAGACAGGTTCGTCTGTGAAAATTGCGGTAACCCAAGTTTGCAATTCTTTGCTGATGGACTGGGACGCTGTCCAGGATGCGGGCAGAGGTTCAGGTACAGCTCAAGACCTGTATCCCCCCGTTCCAAACAGAAACACAAGCAGTTCGTCTGCTCTAAATGTGACGGTAAGAACCTACAGTTCTTTCTGGATGGCAGCGGTATCTGCCCGCACTGCAAACGGGAATTCAAGTGGAAAAAATAAGATGATACAGGCTTAGATATGGTTTTTCCAGCATAACGACCGTCTGGGTGATGGCATAGTTCATAGCAAGGCACTTGTCACTGATTATTGCCCTTCAGCCTCTTCTTAGCCTTCTGTATCCTCTTTTTCTTCCTCGGTTGAGGGCTCCTCTTCCTTGGTTTCTTCCTCTT
>CP070726.1:382230-387913 GCA_020350865.1 Thermoplasmata archaeon | reverse complement strand
CTTTCGTGCAAAAGGTGCTGGTACGCCCCCGCCATAGTGCCCCCCACTGTTTTTTACAGTAGAACTAATTATTTTCAAGATTACAGTCCTACTGGAAAATTCCATCCTTTCCCGTCTATAACTTCAACTCGATTGAAGGTTATATAGCAGGATTGGGAGGCTCTTTTCGGATAGGTGATAAGTGGTTTCACTTCAATTGAATTATACTGAAAAATGCCGCATAATTATCTTATTTGATAATTACAGCCAGTATCAAAAATGAAAATCAGATTTGAGATTTTTTAAATTCGCGTTTGGCCCCTGTTTTCAGGGGCCTATGTGGGTAAAAACCCTATTTTACCCGAAATAAAGTGTTGCGATTAATATTTATACTGATTAAACTAATATATTCCATTGTACACTTTAAGTCTCTAGGAGCCCACATAGTGGGAGCAATTGGGGGAGAACGCATGGATAAGGAGAGCATCCGCAGGCTGCTTTTTGTTCTAGGCAAGGAGCACTGTTTGGACGTGTTGATCAATGTCCATAAGAAGGACTGGCAGACGGCAAGCGAAGTGGCCAGGGACCTGAACATCCATATCGCCACCGCCGTGAAGTACCTCACCGAGCTCCATGAACTCGGTTTGGTCAACAGGCGAGTAAAAAGGGGAAAGACCCGGGAAGCTTTCGAGTACCAGGTGAAGAACCAGAATATCAGGATCGAGTTCGAGCTCACCCAGCTCATGGACAGGAAACCTGCACCGGACAACAAACCACTTGTTCTTTTTGCCATACTCCATACGATATTCGTGAAATCAAGGAAGGTGGTGGGAGCAAGTGTTGAGAGCTTTGTAAACGGTCGGTTTGAGAGGCTGAAGAACGGGGAGAAGAACATCGTCATGGACTCCCTGTTGTTCGAGGGCGATTTGGAGGATGCCAACAGATTCTTCCTGAAGAGTCTAAACGGTATAACCCTCACGAAGAAGCGGTGTGACGATGTTGTGTTGGCGTTAACCGAGCTCATCAACAGCGTAATCGAGCATTACGAAGCCCGCCTCGGCTCGCACTCCACCGAATCGCTCATTGACGTGACCATGAAGAAGGTCATCACCACGCTGGGTGGGGATGTGATCACTGACAGCAGTGTTTTGAGCACATTACCTTACGATTACTTTGGAAAGTGGAGAAAATAAAAGGAGAACCAGGGGGGATAAAATGAGGGTCCCAACAGGCATTTCAGGTTTGGACCATTTGATAGACGGGGGTTTTGCCAAGGATACGGTGAACCTGGTGGTCGGCCCTCCGGGCAGTGGCAAATCGTTACTCGGGGCGCAGTTCATCTACAACGGCGCAAAATACTACGATGAGAAGGGTGTTTTTCTTGCGTTCGAAGAAAGCCGGGACAATGTTCTCAGGGCCCAATCGAGCTTTTTTCCGGATTTTGAAGAGCTGGTCTCTGAGGGTAAAATCAATCTCATAGATTTCGGGGAAATAAGAAAATCCTGCAATACACAAGAGGAGCTTGCAGGGGAGATAGCGAGCCTGTCAACGATACAGAAATTTCTGAACAACTACATCAGCTCCTCGGACGCCAAAAGGGTTGTTGTGGACTCACTTTCGGCCATCAGTCTGTACTACCCAATGATGAACAACATGCGAAGGGAGCTCTTTCGGTTCGCCAGGTTTCTCAAGGATAAGGAGGTAACCGCGTTGGTTATTTCGGAATCCTTCACAAACGACGGCAACAAGTTCATGGTGGAGCAGTTCGTATCCGATTCTGTGATAATGCTGGGCTACGATAATGCCAACAACGAGTTTCGGCGCACCATCACGGTTTACAAGATGCGGTTCACAAAGCACGACCCGTACAAGCACCCATTTGTCATATCGAACGAGGGTATCGAGGTCTGGCATCGGGAACAGATATTCTGATATTTTTAACCTGTGGAGGAAATGAGGAGATCCACGACTATAATCCATCATGATGGGATCAGGCTGGGATGGGCTCCAGAAATGGAAAGCTTTTTATTTGGAGAAGTAAGTCTCCGAGCAGGAGAAAGGAGGTAATGAAGCAGGTAATACCCTTATCATATAATCCTGGTATGTATTCTAGAATGGAGCAAAAGGTGGTAATGCGACCAAATAACGCGGGGGATCGCTGAGATGGATAAACGCTGTCCGTCCTGCGGAAATTGGATCGACGAGGCCGATACAGAATGCCCGTACTGCGGGGAGGCAATCGGGATAATCAAGGAGAAACCTTCTGAAATTGAATGCCCCGATTGCGGTAATATACTGGACCCCGACATGACGGAATGCCCCTGGTGTGGGTCTGCTATTGGAGAAGAGGAGGAAGAGGAATTTTTAGTGGAGGAATATGAGTGCCCCAGGTGCAAGACCATTTTCGATGAACCGGTCTTTATCTGCCCGAACTGCGGTATTGAGTTCGAGACCGAGGAAGAGGAGGCTGTTTTCGAGGAGGAGATCGATGAATTTGAGGAGGAGATGGCCGAGGAACGTGAGGAGGAGATGGTGGAGGGGCCTGAAGAGGAGATGGCCGAAGAACCAGTTGAGGTGTTCATAGAGGCAGAGATGCTCGAACCCGAGGTGGACCAATTTGTAGAACTGGTGGACGGCTTCGTCAGAGAAGAGGAGGAAGCCCCCCCAGAAGGGATGCAGAGAGAAGAACCCGAAGAGGATAAAACGAGCCTTGTCATCGCCGATATCAAGAAGGAAATGCTCTTTGAGACCGGCTTTGTCAACGGGATCACGAACGGGATAAAGAAGAGCGGACTGATAAACGGCATTGCCCCGGGTATTACCAACGGTCTTACAAATGGCTTGAGGGCTGTGGGCCGTGGATTGACGAACGGTATTACGAACGGCAACGGCATTACAAACGGCCTCTCCCCAAGAAAGAGGATATTGGAGAGCAGGCGAGCAGGTTTGGGATTGATAGTGGTGCCCATAATCATCGTCATTCTGGTAATTGCACCGTATATTTCAGTCAACATAGCCAAACAGCCCAAGGGAATAGATATAGACGGGAATTTTACCGACTGGGAAGGCGTAGCTCCAAACTCGGATACCGGCGAGGGGACCGGCTTCAATCCCAATGTAGATATTGTGGACTTCAGGGTGGACAGCAGACTCACCGTGATGTCGTTCTATCTGGGTGTGGGGGGGAATATGCTGGCCGGTGAGCCTGCAGACCAGGGCAGACACATGGACCGCGCGTACATATTAATAGACACCGATAAAAGTTCAGGCTCTGGTTACATTGTGAAGGGTATCGGCGCGGATCATATGATCAAAGTGGAGGGTTGGCAGGGGAAAATATACTCCCGAAACCTATACAGGTATACCGCTGCAACACAGGATTGGAATCTCTGGAAAAGGGGCGGAAAGGTTCTCGTTAGGGTGGCGGGTTCCGAGCTCGAGGTACAGGTTTCCCACAGTACCTTTGGTTTGGGAAAAGATGATACGGTGGATGTTGTCTTCTACATGCAGGGCTATGATGGTTCCCATGACTTCTCCGACATGGTTATAAGCAATGAGAAGGGTGTTTTGCTCGTAACCCAGCAGGGTGTGTGCGAGGGTGTGATAAGCGGAAATGCGAACAGGTTGCTGGCCTTGGAGCTTTCCGCTCCCAAAGAGGATATTTCTGTTACCGGTATAGGGCTGACGCGCTTGGGTGTTGGCAGTGATAATGACTTGAGTGCCGTGAGGTTGATGGACAGAGGAACTGCCATTGCATCAGGAACTCTGAGCAACGGTTTTATCGAACTGCCGGTAGATATATTTATCAGCAGTGGTGACTCGAGGCGATTCGATATCGAGGTGGATGTGGGAGGTGCCCAGCCCGAGAACAGCGTGGGCCTGAGAATCGTGAGCCTTCACGATGTGACCACAAGGCAGGGTGCAGTGGATCTGGAAAACAAACTGCCGGAACAGAACCGGTACGATATCAGCTACATTGGCAGTGTTCCACAGGAAATCAAGGTTGACGGTGCATTTGCCGATTGGGAAGGCGAGGATATATATGACGATGCTCGAAACGATGTCACAAAGGACAATCTCGATATACATCAATACGGTGTTTCAAATACCACGCAGACGGTGTCTTTCTACCTGAAGGTGGACGGCGAAATCGGCTGGGGTACGGAGGTGCCCTACTGGAGTGATGCCGAGGCTCCCTTACCCGTGCAGCCCGGCGCACCGGTTCAACCGGGCCCCTCGCAACCCATCCCGCCAAAGCCGCCGAGAACTGGAGAGGATGTGGTCTATATCTACATCGACAGTGATAATGCATATTCTACCGGTTACTCGATTGGAGGAATCGGGGCTGACCATCTCATCGAGATCAAGGGCAAGTACGGGGAGGTGACATCAAATACCCTTCTCGGTTTTGCGGGTTCGGCTCCTTTTCAATGGAACTGGGCGGAGTTAGGCGATGTTTCCACCGCCACTGACACGGTGAGACTGGAAGCCCAATTTAATAAAATGGACGCGAACATCTCGGAGCATTTCCAGGTGTATTTCCAGACCACTGACTGGAGCGAAAGTGAAAAGGATTTTTCGGATGAAAAGGTCCAGAGAGGCACGAGATACTATCAGGAAAGAGAGCAGGTCTCTTTTGGCAGTCAAAACGATGTCGGTGCATCCAGCTGGGATGTATATTCGGTCGCTTCTGCAGATTTCGACAATGATGGTGATATGGATGTGGTATCAGGGAATAACACGAGCGTTATCATATGGGAGAATGACGGAACTCCTTTCATAAGTACCTGGTCATCAAATCGCGTTGGAACTTATGATGATTTCTTCCGCTCAGTTGCGGTGGCGGATCTCGACAACGATGGAGCCCTGGATATTGTAGCGAGGGGTCAATCCAACATCACTGTGTTTAAAAATGATGGTACACCTTTCACAGGTTCATGGGCATATAATAAAGTCGATGACCATACTACCGATTCATATTGCGATGTTGTAGTGGCAGATTTCGACAACAACGGCACTATGGATGTCGCTTCATTATATTATAAGGTTAGTGTGTTTACTCGACATATCTATGTGTGGGAGAACGACGGAACACCTTTCACAGGTACATGGGCGTCAAACGATGTCAGTGGCAGTATTAATGATCCAGAAGCTATAGCAGTAGGAGATTTCGACAATAACGGAACTATAGACATAGTAACTGGCGAGGAAGAGGATATAAAAGTGTATGAGAACGATGGTTCGCCATTTTCTGATACATGGTCGTCTAATCAGGTAGGGTCTTCTTCGACTAATGATGATATACACGCTGTCGCTATTGCAGATTTCGACATTGACGGCTTCATGGATATAGTAACAGGAAACGATACTAGGGTAATCGTGTGGGAGAACGACGAATCTCCTTTCGTTGGATTGTGGACAGAGAACGATGTTGGAATCTCTGATGATTCCGTTAACTCAGTAGCGGTAGCATACTTCGACAATGATGGATTAATTGACATCGTTTCAGGTAGCGGATCTGGAGAGGATTACGAGGTCATAGTATGGGAGAATGACCATACCCCGTTCACAAGCACATGGGATCAGACCGACGTCGGTGCCTCTGCAGATACTGTGCGCTCTGTAGCAGTTGCAGATTTCGATAATGATGGCGATGAGGACATCGTTTCAGGAAGTGAAGATGGAGAGGATTATGAAATCATCG
>CP070726.1:377173-382130 GCA_020350865.1 Thermoplasmata archaeon | reverse complement strand
TTCTGCTGTGCTCAAGGAACTTGTCCAAATCGATATTTCTCTTTTTCATTGAGCGCTTCACAGCCGCATCGAGCCAGTGCAGCTTTCTAATATAATTCATTAGGCTGATCAGATAGGTGGAACCTCTGGCAAGAAACCTCAGGTTGTGTCGGGTTATCACCTCCTCATCGATAATTCTTCGAAAACCAGCGCTTACTATGGCTTTTCGATATTTTTCAAGGGTGAAAAACTCGGGTGCCGCAAGCATCCTGGCAAATTCCCCAAGGGCCTCCTCGTTCTCTGCAGACGGTTCAACATGGGGCAATGCACTGACGATATCGGCGATGAGCAGGTACCCCCCATCCTTTAACACCCTGAAGGATTCACGGATGAACCTGTCCTTGTCTTCAAAATGAAAGGCCGACTCACACGAAAATACGCAGGACACAGATTTATCTCCAAGCGGGAGGCAGCAGGCATCCCCCAATATAAATGCTACACTTTCCTTTAGTCCGAGTCCCAGTGCATATTCTCCGGAACTCTTCACATTAAAGGGAGTGATATCTAATCCGATGATTTTTAAGCCTGTCTCCTGGTGAAGCACCACGGCCTCCCCTCCCCGGCCGCACCCCACCACAAGTATGTTATCCAAACCGGCAGCCTTGCCAACAAGCGGAAGCGAGAGTCTCTTCGGCAGCCTCTTGGAGGATATGCCCAGTGGGAACAGAAAATACTCTAAAATCGAATCAGCGTACCCGATATTCAAGAAATGCTCAAGGCCTGTGAACCCGTTCATGTAGGCGATCATATTGATTATGTCCTCACCGTACACAGATTCCGAACCCGGGGTGTATATCCTTTGCAGGTCTGATTCTTCACTCATTGTTCTCCCACATCTTTTGGTGTAATTATCCATTCCCTTACAGGGATATTCCTTAATCTTCAGATGTGTTGGTCCCTCTTTTCCTCACAGTTTTTCGCCGAACAATACCGGGAATGCCTTCGATAAACGGAACGAGTCTTGCAAGGACAGATATGATGAAGACCATGAGATAAATCGCAACAAATTCGGAACCCAGTTCGTTGGTAAGTATTAAACCAATGAGAAAGAAAAGGAAAACTGTGATGATGGGAATGATCAAATGGGCATCCAGGGGATCCTTGGTGTTTACCTTGGAGTGGTGAACCGCAATCAACCCGCAGGAACCAAAAATCATGCCCAGCAAAAGCACCTCCTGCACCCTAAATGACAGGTTCTGGTAGTAGACGAGCAGGGATAATCCCAGGATAACCGTGGCTAGGACCACCGTGAGAGCCGCCTGAACGAACCCGATGTATTTGCTGTTGAGATGCCTTCCGATGCGCGGCAGCAGCAAGCCCGTACCCCTCCAGATAACAGAGAAGATAAAGACGGCATTGAACCATCCGAAGTAGTTGGGATAGGGCACCCCGAACCAGTTGCCTGCGTCCTGCCAGTGCCAAAGTCCCAATGAAACGGCAACAGGGTCCATTGCAATGTCCACGGCCACTGCGAGAACCGCATCCCCAAAGGGCCTCGTGTACTTCGGGAGGCCAAAAAGATCCATTGTGCGCATACCCGTGTATACGACCACCGCCCACATGCACCCGATCCAGAGCGGGACCCCACCAATCATCACAAGGAAGTCTGCATAATGATATCCCTCGGTCACATACATGGCCATCATTTCCAAAGTCACTCCGAACACCATCAGACTTAAAAACAGTATCATATAATCCCATTCTTTTCTCTTTACAAGCCGCAAAAGACAGAATGATGCAAGGGTAAAGAACATTATTTCCACCGAAATTGAAGCCAGGCTCACGGGAATCTCCTCTTCATCCGAGACATGACAACATCCACTATCATGGCATTCGAGTGCATATTCACCACCCGTACCTCTTGGTAATGCGCATCCCCTTTCTGATGAGCATAAGCTCCCTTCCCCGGAGAAGATATCTCGGCCTTTTGAAAGTGCACAAAGTGCCCTTCAAAAATGTCAGTTCACTCTGATCCCTGCCGTCCATCACCCACCCCAGAAAATTCCAGTCCGCATCTGTCCATTTCCCGATAAGGTCAGCGCATCTGAACAGAACTGGACTCAGATACGGCTCACTTCTCATCTTGGTGTCGTACTCCAGGGTGATTTCGGGTTTTTCATTCTCCAGTGCACGCACGGCAGTGTCGCCTGCATGCTTTCCGCTGGACAAGGCCGCATGTGTACCACCGCCTATCACGGGATTTGTCATACCGGCAGCATCCCCTGCCACCATCAGCCCTTTCTGCGCAAGGCTTGTCAGTGAGTAGCGGCGGGGAACCAGACCCGCTATTTTAGCGATGGTTTTATGTTTATCCAGCTTCAGCATCTTAAGGAATCTCTCCATGAATTCTGGGGCATTGCGAAAGCCTCCCGTGCCGACATTCCATTCGTCATCCCTTGGAAATACCCATGCATAGCCCCCGTTCCAGTTCGATCCCATGAAAAAACTGAGCCACTCTCTCTCCGGAAACTCGAAGTCCTTTAATCTGAACTTGTATTCCACAGCCTTGGCGTACACCCTGCTTTGTAGCATACCGAGCCATCTTGCCACATTGGATGAGGGGCCGTCGGCGCCTATAAGTAACTGGCCTTCGAAATAACGTGTGGCCGTGGACACCCTCCATTTATCATCGATTCGCCTTAAACCCGTGGCCCTGGTTTTTGTCATGAGCACGGCCCCGCGGTCCACCGCATCATTTATAATCCAGCGGTCGAATCTATCCCGCATAATCGAGTACCCGTCCTCCTTTACATAGAAGAACGAACCGTTTGGCATTATCGGCTTCACACCCTTCACCTTCTGTTTGATCCACTCCTTTTGCGGGGGGATTTTATTCTCTTCCAGGGCAAAATGAGTGATGGCCTCTCCGCACTGCACAGGAACGCCCACCTCCCTTTTCTTCTCTAAAATTAGCACCTTAAAGCCCTTCTGGGCGAGCTTGCGTGCGGCCATGCCCCCTGCCGGACCGGCACCTACGATCATGGCATCGTAAACCAATGAATCACCGTTTATCACGTTTTCATTGCAGATGAACCGTGTAAATCGGATGATTAATAAATTCATTGACTAAAAAGTTATCTTTGAAAGTATCATATTCGAGAAGCGGTCACTTCACGCCCAGCCTCTTGTAGAACATGGGCACCTCGCCTTCCCGCCAGTCACCGCAGATCTCCCTGCATTTTGCGGAATCCGCGGGTCGGTCCTTCACATCCGCCATGACGTCGCAGTTATCAAGCATGAGGCACGAGCTTCTGGGCCTCTGGAAGTCCCCGTGCATTCTGCCCCATATCTCTTTGATGCTCTCCTCCTTGATGCTGCCGTACGAGAATGGGAGCACGTCGCAGGGATACACGAGGCCTTCCGCATCCACGTACAGCCGGTTGAAACCCGCAGTGCAGCCCATGAAGTCCCGGCTGTCCATGTAGGGACCGGCAATGACCCTCGGGTAGTTCTCTTTTTTATTTGCATAGGTGTGCATGTACTTTATCTTCTCCCTCTGGTCCTTGTGGAGCATGTGCTCGTTTTTGCGGGCGATCTTACCCACGGGTATAGGCTCGAATATGGCCACATCGTCCACGTCGTGATGCTTCGCAAAATCCAAAAACCGGAATATCTCGCCGCTCTCTATCCTCTCCTGCGTGGCAACAGTGGACAGGGCAACCAGAAGCCCTGCCTTTCTGGCGTTCTTTACGGCGGAAAGCGATGCCTGGAAAGCGGTTTTTTGGCCGCGCAGCTCGTCGTTTCTCTCCTCCTCGCAGTGATCCAGGCCGATGAATACAGCCTGCAGTCCCGCCTTCTTCAAACGCCTGGCGCAGGCCGCATCCAAAAGGTTCCCGGGTGTGGAGATGTTTATTACGGCCCTGTCATCCATACCGCCCACTATGCCGAAAATATCCTCCCTCATGAGGGGATCGCCCCCTGTGAGTAGGAAGGAATAGGCTCCGAGGTCCTCCAGCTCAGATATGGCCGTAAGAATGGTTTTTGCATCCAGATCATCCGCTTCTTTGGGAGGGGAAATGCAGTGCCAGCAGTCTTGCCCGCATCTGTGCGTCACTGCAAAATTGACTATCTCCACTCCGGCTTCGCCCTTGGATGCCGCAACCTGGGCATTCACAAAGCGCGTGAATGCGCGGCTGGGGTACATGGGCAAATAAGCGGATAGACCGGCCTTGTCATCCTTCATGCGAAGGGTGTTCGTGCGCCTGAATCCGACAAAGCTCCGCAGTATGTACAACCTGAACCTCAGCGGCAGCTGCCTTATCTCAGGCATCCTGGATATCTCTCTTATCACATTGGGCCGGGTCATCTCTCCTCCCACTCATCGCGTACAAGGGAATGCAACCCATGTGTACCGGGTATATGCGCAGGCTTCCGTAAATGGCTTTCGCTTGTATTGATTTCGGAATTTGTGAACTGGAATGTTATATTATACTTCATTTATTATATTGAAGGGCAAGTCCCCAACCACATCATTTTCACGGTCAAAAATTCAGGTGATGTTAAAAAAAATAACACTTTGTACACATGGTGCACATAATTCTCTTTGAAGGTTTTCTCAACCAAAAGGGAACACTTCACGTATGAATCGTCATCTCCTTGGCCACAATGAGCTTTCCGGCGATATCTTCCAGCAACCCCCTTGCCTCCCTTTGGTCCAGGTCGTTTTCCTCGGCAATGCGCGAAACGACCTCCGCAACCTCGTGCCTGCCATCCGAAAGGGCGAGCACGGCCTCGCTTGCCTCATCGCACGGAATCGCAACCTCCGGAAAGACAAAATTCCCATCCTTCACCTCGTATCTTCCCAGCAGTTTCAAGCGGTAATTTCCCTTCAGTTCGGGCACGGTGAAGTAGGAGGGCGTACCCTTTTCATCGTGTATGGGATAGAACGCGTACATGGGAGGCTCTTCTCCGAACTTCA
>CP070726.1:372063-377073 GCA_020350865.1 Thermoplasmata archaeon | reverse complement strand
GTGCATGGACAACGACCACTCCTGTTGGGGGCACTAGTGCCTGGAAGAAGGGCCCAAAGAAGAATATGGTGGAGATAATGGTTGCGCATAAGATTCCGTACACTGCCACATGCTCCGTGGCATATCCAGAAGATATTGTCAAAAAACTAACCAAGGCCAAGAACATTTTCGGCCCAAAGTACATCCATATCTTTGCTCCGTGCCCCACTGGATGGCGCGTGGCCCCGGGAAAGTCGGTTGAGCTGGGTAGGCTGGCTGTCCAGACCCATGCCTTCCCGTTATACGAGGTGGAGAACGGTGTCTACACCGTCACAAAAAAACCCAAGAAGAAACCTCTCAAGGATTACCTTCTGATGCAGGGGCGCTTCAAACACCTCCCCGAGGACGTGATCGTGAAATTGCAGGAGGACGTTGACCGCGAATGGGAGCTCCTGCTCAGAAAAGAGGAATTCACGAAAGGGCTGTAGACACCCCGCCCCCCGTGAAAAAGTCTTTTTATATGCTTCATTCAATATCATTGCTAAGGGGGGGGTCCAGGGACGGACTGAGATTGGGGTGGGGGATGGGGTGCCCGGCTGGCAGGTAAATAAAAACCAAAACGTTTAAACCGATATGCTTCGTTATACATATCGATGCTCGACCGCTTCGGAAGGAACATCAACAACATGCGCATCTCTGTGACCCGTCAGTGCAATCTGGATTGTTTCTACTGCCACCACGAGGGGGACCCGCAGAAAGAAAGGGAACCGGACAATATCCTCATGGCCCCCTCAGAAATCGAGAAGATAGCCGAGATAGGCAGCAGTGTGGGCATGGAAAAGCTCAAGATAACGGGTGGGGAGCCGCTCCTGAGAAACGATATCGTGGACATCATCGGGAGGGTCGCAGGGCACATGAAGGAGGTCTCCATGACCACCAACGGCACGCTCCTGAGAAGATATGCCCATGACCTGAGACAGGCGGGCCTCTCTCGGGTGAATGTGAGCTTCGATGCTTTCAATCACGAGACCTTCGAGAGGATCACAGGGAAGGACCTGTTTGATGAGCTGAAGACGGGGGTGGCGGCAGCAAAAGAGGCGGGACTTTCTCCTATTAAGTTGAACATGGTGGTGCTGAAAAGTGTGAACCACAGGGATATCGATGTTGCTGTGGAATACGCGTCAAGCGTGGGAGCCATACTGCAGCTCATCGAGTTCGAGACCACAAAAGAGGGGAGTGCAAACGGTCCTTTTACGAGGTACCATTACGATCTTGGCAACGTTGAAGACCGGCTCAACAAGGTTGCCTGCGATGTGAGCCGGAGGCACATGCACAACCGGAAGAAATACATTCTTTCCTCCCAGAACAACGGCCACGCTGAAATCGAGATCGTGCGGGGGATGCACAACTCCGAATTCTGCTGCAACTGCACCAGGCTGAGGGTCACTGCCTCCGGGCAGTTAAAACCGTGCCTTTTAAGGGAAGATAACTATTTAGATATCATAACACCTATCAGAAATGGAGCTGCCGATGATGAGCTCGAAGCAATATTTACACAGGCCGTTCATTTGAAGGAACCCTACTGGAGGTCATAGGTTGAGAATCAAGGTGAAGTTCTTTGCCGCGTACAGAGAGGCAGTGGGCATCGCGGAGGCGGATGTTGATATCACGGAAAGCTCCGATGTGTCGAGCCTCCTGGAAGTGGTGAAAAAGGACTACCCGGCCATAGGGGCCCTCATAGAGCCGCTCATCGTATCTGTCAACAAGGAGTACGCCTCCTTTGATACCGTTCTGAAGGAAGGAGACGAGGTGGCCCTTTTACCGCCGGTTGCCGGCGGTTGAACATGGAAGTGAGTGTTAGAATTCGGGGTGAGGAAGTGATTGAAATCTCTGAAAAGGATTTCGATGTGAACGACATCATCCAAAACTTGACAGGCTCGGGTACCGGTGCAGTGGTGGCCTTCGTCGGCACGGTGAGGGACTTTAACGAGATTCCGGCGGGTGAGGGGAAACTGCGGCGGGTCGAGGTAAAGCGTCTGCAATACGAATGCTACGAGGATATGGCCCGGGAAAAGATGTCTGAGATAGCTGAATATGCAAAAGCCAACTTCGATATCATCGATATGCACATGGTACACAGGACAGGGGAGTTGAAACCCTCGGAAAAGATCGTTGTGATAGCCGCCTCTGCAGCCCACAGAAAGGATGCCTTCAGGGCCTGCGAATATGCAATCGATGAACTTAAGAAATCGGTGCCAGTCTGGAAAAAGGAATTCACAACTGAAAAGGAGCACTGGGTGGGAATGGAGGAATCATTCGCTTCGGAGGTGAAGAGGAAATGACCAGGATCGTGAACATCAGCGGCAAGGACGTGCTGAAAAGGACTGCTCTTGCCAAAGGCGAGATAAAACTGAAGAAGAGCACGGTGGACGCCATTAACACGGGACGTATCGAGAAGGGAGATGTATTCAGCACGGCCCAGATGGCGGGCATCATGGCCGTAAAGAACACACCGAACCTCATACCTTTGTGCCACAATATCCCGATAGAGGCAGTTGATATATCCTTCGAGGTGGGGGAGGAGGACATCGCCTGCAATTGCGAGGTTACTGCCAGTTTCAAAACGGGTGTGGAGATGGAAAGCCTTGCAGGTGTAACCGCTGCACTGCTCTGTATCTGGGACATGGTCAAGTACCTCGAGAAGGATGAATATGGACAGTATCCAACAACCTCCATTTCCGATGTGAAGGTGGTTTCAAAGCGCAAGGAGTGATCCTATGGGTTTCGAAGAGCACAAGAAACACGCCCACGGGCCTGTCGCATGTGCCGTTATCACCGTGAGCTCAACCAGGTCAGAAGAGAACGATGAATCTGGAAAAGCCATCATCTCACTTCTGAATGGGAAGGGGCATCAGATATCTCAGTATTCGGTAATCAAGGACGATGTCTCCGCCATCACCTCCGAGATCGAAAAGGCCCTTGGAAATCAAAACACCCAGGCCATAATAATCAACGGCGGCACGGGTATCAGCAGCCAGGATGTGACCGTGGAGGCCGTAAAGCCCTTTCTTGAAAGGGAGCTTGTGGGCTTTGGCGAGCTGTTCAGGTACCTCAGCTACAAGGACATAGGCAGCCCGGCCATGCTGAGCAGGGCTTTGGCAGGCGTTTGTCAAGAAAGGATCATAATCTGTCTTCCCGGCTCTACATCCGCATGTGTGCGGGCCATGGAGAGCCTCATTTTACCGGAACTGGGCCATATGCTATACGAACTGAAAAAATGAAGGATCCTACATCATTTCTGCTAGGAATTCTCTGATGTTTTCCTTTAGATCCTGGCGAGTTAAAGCCAGTCCTATGGTGGCCTTGATCCAGTCCTCCTTTGTCCCTATATCATACCGCTTCCCCGAAAACTCGTAGGCGTACACCTTCTCTGAGGAGAGGAGCATTTTGATGCCGTCCGTGAGCTGGATTTCGTTGCCCACCCCGGGCTCGGTCTTCTCCAGACATCCCAGTATTCCCGGTGTGAACACATATCTCCCGATTGTGGCTATGTTCGACGGAGCCTCTTCCCTTTTGGGTTTTTCGATGATGTCCTCGATCTCGTAAAGGTGGCCTTCCACCCTTTTACCCTGTACTATTCCATATCTGTGGACCCTGTCCTCCGGGACAGGTTCAACGGCAATTACAGAGGCTTTCTTTCGTTTGAAAACATCCATCAACTGCCTTATGCAGGGCTTCTCACCGATGATCAGATCGTCGCCGAGCATGACGGCAAAGGGCTCTTCATTGATATGCTCCTTGGCGCACAGCACCGCATGACCCAAACCGAGCTGCTCCTTCTGTCTGATATAGAAAATATCTGCCATGTCGGAGATGGGTTTTATCTGCTCCAGCTCGTGCTCCTTCCCGCTTTTTCCGAGGATGTACTCCAGCTCCACGGATTTGTCGAAGTGGTCCTCAATGGCCCTTTTTCCCCTGCCCGTTATGATCAGGATATCCTTTATTCCCGAAGCAACGGCCTCCTCCACCACGTACTGTATTGCAGGTTTGTCCACCACCGGCAGCATCTCTTTCGGCTGTGCCTTTGTGGCCGGAAGCAGCCTCGTGCCCAATCCCGCTGCTGGAATGACCGCCTTCATCGAACGGCAAAAGCCCTGTTTAGGTAATAAGTTTTATGCATATATCAAAAATGAATCACTGTGCTCCTAGAGCTGGGAAATCCCGTGCTCGTCGATCTTGTACTGGAAAACGCCGGTCTTCTCGGGATGGTTCCTCAGCTTCTTTATGACAATGAACCGCTTGAACTCGGCCTTTTCGATCCACGTGTCCAGTTCGAAAATACAATCAACCACGCTTTCCAGGCCGCTGTACGTTCTTTTCTCGTACACATCCCTTTGAAGGGTGAAAAACGCAACGCTTTCACTGTGCTGAACATGCGCTTTGATCATTCTGAGAGCGGAAATGACGTCGTGGTGTGGATGCTGCTCCAGGAAGAAATCCAGTGAATCCACAATGAGCCTGAAGGGGGGGTCCAGTTTGGATACCTCGTATGTGAGGCTGGAAAGAAAGTTCTCCTCCTTTCCTCCCTCGACCCCGCTGATGAGCGTGTCTATGCTCTCCCTTGACAGGCCTTCGTACCTGTATTTGCTGACCTCCAGCTTTCTGGCAAGCACGTTCTCGTAGTAGCGCGTACCGATATTGAGGATGTTCATGTTCTCCGTCCACTTGAATCGCTTCATGGTTGAGAGCACGTCCTCGTTTCGCTCCGTGGTAGACACATAGACGATGTTCTCATCTTTCTTGCTGGCTGATGCGAACTGCTTGGCAAAAAGCTCCATGCCGCCTCCCGGTGAGCCCGAGACAAGTGTGGTGAAGCCCACGGGAACCCCTCCTCCAAGGGTTTTGTCCAGGATTTTTATACCTGTGCTTTTAGCATCCATTTGATATCACCTAAACGGTCTCGGAAATTACCAGCATCTCGTCGCAGACCAGCCCCAGCATGTTCGTTATCTCTCCTGATGACTGCTCCTC
>CP070726.1:368886-371963 GCA_020350865.1 Thermoplasmata archaeon | reverse complement strand
TTGGATGTGGTTTTGTGATATTTAAATGTTCTCGGGTAACCACCATCCTTAATCATATCCAATCCATTAAGTGCTCTCATACTTACATCTCCTTTAATTTATCCACGGAAGTATCTTTAATCCGAGGCAGGGTTTTGGCATCGACATAGCAGTGCGTTTTCCTGCCTTTTTTCTCCAATCGAATCATTTTTTTGTTAAGAAGAACCTTCACATGATAATTGATAACACCCTTGCTCAGTTTCAGCAGATTGGCGATCTCCTTTTGACTGATGCCCGGGCTCTCTCCGATTTTACTGAGTAGGATTCTTTGTATCTCGCTGATCTCGCCGCCGTTCTCCCTGGGAATTCTCATGCCTGAAGGGTAAAACCGCCTGAACATACCGTCCTGTCTGGAGCGGATGAGTTTTGCCCTCTCCAGCACCTTCAGATGGTACGCAAGTGCACCGTTGTTCACGCCCAAGGCCCTCTTTATGGAATTGTAGTTATCCCCTGGATTGGCAATGATGTAACCACGGATCATGCCCCGTATCTCGTTGTCGAGAACCTCTTCCTTTTTCAATCTGGTGTAAAGGGGTAGGATCAACGATAACAAGGCCAGTTTTCCCACCTCGGTGCTCCCGAGAAGGCATCCGATTCCCACCAGGCTGACAAAACCCACCAGCAGAATCACACCCGACGTGGAAAGAAGCGGGGAGCTCGGTTGCCCCTTGGCAATAATAATGGCCTCCACCTCTTCCCCCGTCATACCGCTCTCCAAGTCTAAGGATAGGTCAATTTCGCCGTCATTGTCGGAATCGATATCCAGGGTCACGGCTTTTGATTCGCCTGTCAGGTCCTCCCAGTTGTTTACTGTATACTGGTGTCTGGCTGGGCTACCGATATTCATGTTGGTCAAGGTAAAAGACTCCTTTCCTGAGGCGCTCTCACCTTCTATTTCAAGCGAGTAATTCTTTTCGGTTTCCGATGTGGCAATGGAAAATACATCACCTTCCTTGTTAACATCGATGGCATCTCCCCCACCGTCCCCCGATATACCTATCACCTTATCCATGCCAGCAGATGGGATAAATATCTGGAGTTCATAGTCTTCTTCGACATCCATGATGCTATAGGTAAGTTCAAGATCATTTGGTTTATAATAGACCTCTCCTGAGGCACAAGAGTATGCCAGGTATACCTCATCTATCTCGAATTTGAAGGAGCCCTCCGAATAACCTGTGATTTTTCCAGAACTGTCCGTTAATTTCAGGGTTTTTCTGCCCTCTATGAAAGATGCTCGATAATCGGTTGATTCGAGATATGACAGGGTTATATCTTCATTCAGCTCAGATTCTACGTCATCCCTGTTTGGGATTTCATGCAATGACACGGCGTCCGAAATTGAACTGTTGATACCGTTATCCGCCTCCACCCTCAGGCTCGGTGTATAATCGCCGTTTTCACTATAGTGATGTGCAGTGCCTATCCCTTCACCTTTATTGCCGTTTCCGAAATCCCAGAGATATCTGACAATCTCACTGTCCACATCCGTTGAGGCCGAGGCATCGAAGACAACAAGGCCCATGGCCCCAAAAAATTCGCTCATATGGAGGTTTTCCACCTGCTGCACTCCCGAGGCAGAATCAAAATGTACATGCTTCGTATGCGCTATTCCACCATGCTCAAAGATGACTGCTACCGGATTCTGGCCTCCGCCTCCCGAGTACATCAGTTCTGCCTCGTATGAGCTGCTGTGGTTCATATGCAGTTGAATTGTCTTCTCATCCAGAGTCCCGCTCTTTCTTTCCACGGTGATCTCATTTAAGGGTGTTTCATCCTCTTCGATTGTGAGTGTTACAGAATTACCGATTTGACCCCCCACCATCAGTGTAATATTTAGGTAATCTGCACCGTAATGCCAATTGAGAACGGGGACCGGGGGGTCGTCCACATTCACAATGGTGAATAAAACTGTCTCGGAATCCATACCACCCATTCCGTCACTGACCGTGATGTTTACGGTGTGCTCACCCACATCATAATTTGTGGGAACAAAGGAAACCTGCCCTGTTACAGGATCGATATCAAACAGCGAAGAATCATCCGAGTACGTCAACTCATCGTCATCAGTAGCGCTTACAGTCATGGAAAACGGCTGGTCCTCGAGGGCTGTGCGATTTCCTATGGGGTCAAGTATGGGAGAAAAGTTCTTTACCCATATCAACACCGCGTTATTGCTATTTGATGGGGCGCTTGTGGCAATTCCATCCCCTTCCGGATCAAATGCAAGGGCGGCAACCTGGGTTTCATCAGAAAGCTCTGTGGAATTGATGTGTCCCCATTCGGTTGTGTCCCAGGAAGCAATACCCCCAACCACTGCCACCGCCAAAAAGGAGCCGTCGAAACTCCAATCAACCTCCTTTGGAGGGCTTTCCGTGTCGAAGGTCTGAATTGCCTCCCATGAAACCGTGCTCCAGACCCTCACCTTGTTGTCTTCGGAGCTCGAAGCAAGTTCCGAGTCATCAGGGCTCCAAGCAATGGAGGCCACGCCTTCATCCCCAGCACTGGCAATGAGGAATTGTATATTGGCCCAAGTTGACGTTTCCCAGACACCAATCGTTCCATTGCTGAAGCTGGCAGCCAGTTTATCGCCTGTATTGCTCCATCGGAGGTCCATTACTCCACTGGTCATTACCAGGTTTTCCATCGAATTCCACGTTGTCGTGTCCCAGATTTTCACATTCCCCGAGCTGTCGCCTGTGGCAAGCATGGTTCCGTCAGGACTCCAATCCAAGCCAGACACGGTATCAGAGTGCTCCGTCAGGTTCTTTGACAGGCTCCAGCCAGCACTGTTCCATATCTCGATGGTGCCGTTCTCCAGGCTTACCGCGAACCTGAGTGCGTTTTTAGCAAAAGAGACCTCTTTCACTGCTCCGGAATGATGAAGGGTCTTTACCGTATCCCAGGTTTCCGAGCTCCATATCCTGGTGGTGTTGTCCTGGGAGCCCGAAGCGATCCACTGGCCGTTCGAACTCCATGCAATGGCCGTCACATCGCCAGAATGCCCTAAAAGCTCCCTTTCAGTATAGAAGTTCACA
>CP070726.1:364240-368786 GCA_020350865.1 Thermoplasmata archaeon | reverse complement strand
GCTTTATATCATGGAGGGTATTTAAATGTCCACGGTATCGTGCTGGTGCTATTATGGAGGAGAGAAAGGAAAAACAACCTGAGGTGGTAGCAGCGGCGGTGGTGGGCTTTCTTGGAGGTGTTGCTGTGGGCCGCTACCTTTTGGATGAGATCTTGGGAGAGGAGGAGTTAAAGGAGCTGAAAAAAGAGGGAAGAAGCATCGTGTACAGATGCCCGAAATGCAACCAGGAGCTTTCTGTGGGGCAGAACTTCTGTCCAAGCTGCGGGGTGGCTCTGGAATGGCATAAAAAGAGGGGGCTAAATCCCTAAAACGCTCTTAATCTCGTCCCAGAATCTCATGAGAAGGGGTATCAGAAAAATAAGGGATACAACGGATAGGGCCAGGGCGATACCTGCAATGGTCAGGGCCTGATTTCTGGCTTTTTTGGCCCTTTCGGCGATGAAGCGCCTCATTTTCTTGTTTTCCTCCTTCTGCTCTGTCCTGAGCTCAGCGAACTTACGCAACGTTTCCCTGTTGTTCTTCTCGATTCTCTTCAGCTTGGCGTCGCTGTCAAAGACCTTTCTGTTGATTCTGAAAACCGTCTGCCTCATCTGCTCGAAATTGCCCAGTTTATTTGAGAGTTCCTGGTTCGCCCGCTTGATCTCCTCCAGTTCCAGGGTCTGTGTGTACAGGGTTTTCTTTATACGCAGCAGGTCCTCCTCCGTTCTGTCCTTTAATATCTCCTCTTTTCCCTTGGCTTCAGGCTGTTTTATTTCTATGCTGACATGTGTACCGGGGGGTGCCTGTGCCGCGGTTGCGGCGGCCAGGGAGGCTGCTGTGGTTACATCTGGCACCTGTTTTGTGGTCATGGCCGCCTCGCTCACAGCGGGTGGTTTGGATGGGGCCGGTTCTATCTTCGCTCCGTAGAAAAGGGCTTTCTCCAGGCCATCCAGCCGCTCAGAGTAACCCGAAAAATACTCGTCCTCTTTCATTTTCAGGCCCTCGAAGGAGTACAATTTGGCATGATCGTCCGGAGGGATTTTCAAAGCCCCTTTTTCCTCCCCGCGGGCCGTAATCCATGGAAGGGCCACGGAAAGCAGTCTTATTGATTTTAAGTTTTCATCTTTTGCGGCCCTATCTGCACTTACCGTTCCCAATTTTTTCACATGCTCCATGTCCTCTTCGACGTCCTTTTTGGCCTGGACAGCAGCTCCATCCCTGGTATACGATTGAGAGGATGGATAACAGCAGATGTAGTCGTATCTTTTTTCGATTATTTCCCTGTCCACAGCCTCAAAATCGGCTTTTTCGACCTCGATTAATGTTGCGGCGGCGAGCCCTCGGAACAGAATACAAGTGGAATTGTCCGGTAGTATATATCCCTTCGCTTCCAAGGGGTAGTAGGCGTAAAGCAGCGGGAAATCCCCCTCCTTGATATTGAGCTCCTCCACTAGATCCATGTAGGAGTCGATATAGGCGCTTATATAGGTTTTTAGCGCCTCTTCTGGGGAAATAGGCCTCTTTCCGGATAATTCGGATTTCTCGTCTTCAGTTTCAGAGGTCTTCTCATCCTTCCTTTCCTCTTCCTCTGGCATAATAACAACTCCTGAGAGGGTGGAAATACAATTTATACCAAAGGCAGTATAAATGTTCACTTGCCTAAATAGATTGTGGTTAGCTCTTTCTTCCTGTTGAAAAACAGGTGGATTCCCCCGCCTAGCAATCCTCCTTTCCTATTCCTCCAACCTGTTATCTATAACAATTTTCAATTGGAAGGTTTTATAAATGATGAGGGCGTATACTGCTTCAACTTAGACTTGCCTTTCATTTCGGAGGGATATCATGACCGAAATCAAGCTGAAGATATGCCTGATTGGGGAAGGTGCCGTTGGGAAAACAAGTCTGGTAAAAAGGTTCGTCTATGATTCCTTCGATGACACCTATATCAGCACAATAGGTACAAAGATCACCAAGAAGCAGGTAACACTGAAGCATCCTCAGAAAGAGGAGGAAATAGACGTGACCATGCTTGTCTGGGACATCATGGGACAGAAGGGCTTTCGCGAGCTGCTTCAGGAGGCGTATTTCTATGGTGCCCAGGGTCTGATTGCCGTTTGCGATGTCACCAACAAATTCTCCCTTGACGAGATAGGGGACTGGGTATCCTCGGCCTTCGGCGTTACCGGGGAGATACCCGTGGCCTTCATGGCAAACAAGTACGATCTCAGGGACAATTCCGAATTCGGATTGGAGGAGCTGGAGGAATTTGCCTCAAAATACAAGCACTCCATAACACTTCCTGCCAGTGCGAAAACGGGCCTCAATATCGAGGAGGCCTTTGTCAAGCTCGGCATGGAGATATTGAGGGAATAGAACCGGTTGCCCCGGGTGAATTCGAGCTCTTTTCTATTCTTTTATTCGCAGGCAGGGCCTTCCATAATGTGATTCTGGGGAGATATATCCGTCAACTGTCATGAATCTAGCAAAATAGGTTTATAGGTGAGAGGAGCAGGCAATTCCCCCGAATCCGATGGACACAGGATGTACTTCCTGACGCGCTGCCATTTAATATTTGTAATTTCGGAGCACAGTTTTCAATGTTTCAGTGCCAAACACCGAATGGCCTTACAACGCTACTCCTCTCATTTGAAAGTATGTTTAATTCATTTTAAATATTTTTTGGTGGATGGTATCATGGGCAGTAATATTTGGTAGGTATGTATTTGGTCGGGATTCATTATGAATGCGGGAAGTGGTAGAAGATGATGCTTACATGAAAACGTTTATCTAATAAAACATCTATATTAGCCGGTCGTAGATTTCATGAGGAAAAGAATTTTTTTGATATTTTCGATTCTATTGACCATTGTACTTGTCTTTTCCGGCTGCACTTGGTTTTCGGAAGAAAGTGAATTCGCCCATGGTTTTGATGATTCGAACCTCAAGACACCAGGGATTCCACCATATCCACCCCATAAATTGATAATCAGACCCCAGGAAAATTCGTCCCAGCTTCCCCCGGGGTTCAAGTACAACCTCACTTGGGCCGTGACCGATGTATATTCCGAATGGGGTGGTTTTATCGGTATTACATGCGAGAACACCGGGCAAAACGATATTTTTGTATACAGATACGGCATTGCTGTGAACTGGTCGGAGCCTGCTGAATGGATCTACGAGGAGGAAAACGTCCTGGTTCCAAAGGGTGAAGAAAGGGACCTGGGGATTGTGTACTTCGATGCACCCAATACAACAGGCAATTTCAGCTATAACATCATTTTGTCCCTCTTGGTGAAGGACAACAAGCTCTACGAGGAGCACAACATCGAGAGCTGGTTCGACAACGGCACAGTACACAGCAGAAAGAAGACTGTCACCGTTTTACCCCTGGAGGAATTCCAAGAAGCGGAAATAATCCACAACCACAATCATTATTTTGAAAAGGTGAAGGAGAAGGTGGATTTCGATGCGGCTGGGATCCTGTCTTTGGTCTCGGATGTAAAGGAGAGATATCCCGGGGATTACAATATATATCAGGGGCTGGCCATATACGATTTCGTTCTCAAGAATCTCTCGTACATTCCCGATTCTAAGGAGGAGGACTACTGGTGCGTTCCTGGGGAAACCCTGACAAGAGGCGGTGGGGACTGTGAGGACATCTCCATACTCTTTTCCTCATCTATAGGGGCCTTGGGGGGGACAACCAGAATCTATCTTACCCAGAGCCACGTCTTCTCAGTGCTCTACATCGGGAACGAAACCGCCAAGAACGGCATACTGGACGCAATCGAGCGCTATTATAAAACGGAGCCGAATTTCGTGCTTTTTTCGGACGAAAAGGGTTACTGGATAGCGGCGGATCCCGCGGGTTCCTGGTACCTGGGCGGGCTGCCTGCTGATGCCTCTCCTGCTCATATGCCCTCGGGTTACGGTTACAATTTCGAAAACACCACAGACATTCATGTGGTTGATGTCGTGGGGTGAGGAACATCATGGAGCAGGAGGGGGCGGAGGTGGTGGCTGGATCTTAAATGATTCCGGTTCCGGCTCCTCTAGATGGATGACCCTAGGCTGCTCAAAGGCGACTATCTCCTTTTTGGCCCCGCTCTTGCCTCTGCCGAAAATGAGCAGAAGTATAACGATGGCGATTACAATGGCAACCAAGGGTATGAGCAGCAGAAGATCGTTGAAACCCTCCTCCTCTTCTTCCTGGATTACGAAGGTCATTGTGAAGGAATCCGAGTTGCCCTGGCTGTCCGTCACGGTGATGGTAACGGTGTGGGTGCCCGCATCCTCTTTTGAGGGAGTAAACGAAATCTCCCCTGTCTCAGGATGAATATCGAATAAATCGGTATTATCGCTGAAGGTCAGCGAGTCGTCGGAATCCACATCGGACACATTGATTTTGTAGTAGAACGTGTCGCCGCTGGTCACACTGATATCAGATGACAGGTTCATTTTATCTGTATTCGAAATTACAGGGGGGTCGTTCACATTCTCAATGATGAAAACAACGCTTTGGCAATCAAAGCCACCGCTGTCATCCACACAGGAGATGTTGACGAAG
>CP070726.1:361056-364140 GCA_020350865.1 Thermoplasmata archaeon | reverse complement strand
TGCCCTCCAGGATTTGAACCTCTTTTTGCACGGTGATTCCGAGACCGGCAACCTCACCACTGAGCACGGTACCTATGAGGAGCAGCATGTGCTGGCCACCAATGTCACCGACATTCCCAACGTCCCCATCTTTCTGGGGGAGTGGGTGACGGCCCCCATCGTATACCCCATGAGTATCGAGGGTGAGGTGTATTTCATTCTGTTTGCAAAAGGCGATTTGCAGCAGGTGAGCTTTTCTGCCTACCTCACAGTGAACGGTGTGGAGGTTTCCCCCGAGATGACCACAGAGTTCCAGGACCTAAACGAAAGCGATCCCGTTTTTTACTGGAGCAGCACGGTGAATATCACCCAACCCCTGGAATTGAACAACTCGGATACCATCGGATTCAGTCTTTGGCTGACACATGGCGATGCGGAGGTTATCATTCCCCCCCCGATTGGGGGGAGCAAGAATGTCACCCTTCTTTTGGGCGGTACGAACACTGCCACGTTCGTCACCTTCTATACCAATTCCATGAGCATTGGGAGCATCGAGGGCAGAGACGACCCTTCCTCGGGAAACATGATAGTGACCGCAACAATCAAATGCAGCTTCGGAGTGGACGATTTCAGCTATGCCGCCGCAAGCACCAAAAGCACCTACGGCAACAAATTCAACAAGCTCTCCGAGGAAATAATCGATGAGGCCACCGTGGAAGTTGAGTGGGAATGGGTCTACAGCGTGTCAGATGGGGGAAGTTATCCTGTCACCGTGAAGGCCTACGACAGGAATCCGAACCTCTGGAAGAGAACCGAGGACGTGCATATAACAACACCCTACACCGAGGTGGATTTTAGTATAGATGAATCAGCCATCTCCTTGTCAGACGATCCTGTGAAGAACAAGAACACAACTATTACTGCGAATATCAAGGGCACTGGTAGGCGGTGGAGCGCGTACCAGGTGGACGTGGAATTCTATGCCGGCTCTGAGCTGATAGAGAAGGTCCGTACAACCATTTCCAAAAGCACCACCAACAAGGTGTCGGCGGTGTGGACACCAGAGGAGGAGGGCAAGCACCCAATCACCGTTATAATCGATCCTGACAATATAATCGGCGAAACCGACGAAGACAACAACGAGGCAAGCAGGATCGTTGATGTCAAGAAAAGTTCGGGGGGCCCAGGTACCCCGGGTTTTGAAAGTTTTTCCGTCTTATCGGCCCTGGCAGCAGTCTTCATTTACGAAACGCGCAGAAGAAGAAAGAAATAGGGGAGAGAACACCGGTTACCTTATAAATGCACAGGCAAACTTTTATAAATCGAAGCACCATTAGGGAAAACCCCAGAAATTCCATAATATGGAGGATTTGCATTGCCTTTGGCAAAAAAAACCAACCAATCGCTCGTAAGGCTCATATCCGATCTGAAAAAGAATGCACATAAGAACCGTGCTCCCATCTGGAAGGATGTGGCAAAGCGCCTTGAGAAACCCCAGAGGAGCTGGGCAGAGGTCAACATAAGAAAGCTTGCACTGCACACAAAGAAGAACGAGGTGGTGATTGTGCCGGGGAAGCTTTTAGGCGGAGGAAATATGAACTTTCCCGTGACTGTGGCAGCGTTCTCCTTTACAAAGACCGCAAAAATCAAGATCCAGAAGGCAGGGGGCAAATCCGTCTCGATACCTGAGCTCGTAAAAATGCATCCCAAGGGCAAGGATGTACGCATAATCGGTTAGGAAGTGAAAAGGACATGGCACTCATCAATGCCGAGAACCTGATTGTGGGAAGACTGGCCAGCCACGTGGCAAAGCTGCTTCTCTCAGGAGAGGAGGTCACCATCGTGAATGCTGAGAAATCCGTGATATCCGGCTCCAAAACCAGTATAACTGCCGATTATCACCAAAAGCGGAGGATTGGGGGGGCGAGAAAGGGGCCGTACTACCCCCGGATGCCCGACAGAATCCTCAAAAGGACGGTAAGAGGTATGCTGCCATACAAGAAGCCCTCCGGCAAGGCGGCATTGAAGCGCCTAAGAGTGTACATAGGGGTGCCCAAGGAGCTGGAAAAGGAAAAGTTCATAACGATAAAAGAGGCAAGCAGCGAGGGTAAGGTTAAATATGTGAAACTGGGTGAGGTATCAAAACAGCTGGGTGCAAAGTTCTAGGGGATGTGAATGAAGGAATCGAAGGTTGTGAACACCAGCGGCAAGAGGAAGACAGCCGTGGCAAGGGCAACGGTGAAGAGCGGCAAGGGAAGGGTGCGCATCAACAGAAGCCCAGTGGAGATATACACACCGGAACTGGCCAAGGCCATGATAATGGAACCACTTACATTGGCAAAGGACAGGGTCAACAAGGTCGATATCACGGTAACGGTGAAGGGCGGGGGTGTCATGGGTCAGGCCCAGGCAATAAGAACCGCAATCGCCAGGGGGCTCGTGGAGTTCTTCGATGATGACGAGCTCAAGGAGACATACAGGAAGTACGACAGGAGCCTCCTTGTGAACGACCCGCGGAGAAAGGAGTCCAAACATCCCTTGGGCAGAGGGGCAAGAAAGAAGAGGCAGAAGTCCTATAGGTAGAAGTATCGGGTGATAAATCATGATAATTCCTGTCAGATGTTTCACATGCGGCAAGGTCATCGGTGAGCTGTACGAGACATATTTACAAAGAATGGAGCTGGGGGAAAAGCCAGAGGAGATACTCAGCTCATTGGGTCTTGAGCGGTACTGTTGCAGGAAAATGCTCATCGCCCATGCGGACCTGATCAATGAGGTTATTCCGTACGGCTGAGGCCATCGGTTCGATGGGAACTCCCATGTAACACACCCGTATTACTCATTCTATTTCTATTTTGTCTTCCGATTAATATTATCCTGCACAGTCTCGGGGGCTTTTTCACCACTTATTTAACCAACTATTATTGGTCTAGTTTACTTTATTCTCAACAAAGCGAAAGATAATTATTGCCATATTATTATGCAGTTAGAGACTATATGGGTCAAATCAACAAATGATAATCTATGGGGGTTAATAAATGCTGGAAGTGGTGGGTTTATCAAAGACATTTAAGAAAGTTGAGGCAGTAAAGGATTTCTCATTCA
>CP070726.1:357415-360956 GCA_020350865.1 Thermoplasmata archaeon | reverse complement strand
CGGCAACAGTGGTTGCAATGACAACAAACCAGGCATCCCCGGGGATGCCTGGTTTGTTGTCATTGCAACCACTGTTGCCGTTCTGGGAACAACCATGGGCGTCATGTTTGCCATTTTCAATATATTTCCCATGAAAAGACGCATTCTCCTTATGCTCTGGATCATACCCCCCATGGCTGTATTCTATTCCATACTCACATACACCTCCCTTACCGGCCCTACGTTCTTCGCGGTGGTTGCACTTCTCACCGTAGTCTCCCTGGCAGAGATGACCCAGGCCAACCGGGTCTTTCTGGAGGCGTGGAATATTGGATGCCATCCCAGCAGGGGTGCAAAGCGCTCGCTGTACACTCCAAACGTCAATGGAGGGCGCAATATCATGGTCAAACTCATGCGTCCGAACGAGCTGGTGCTCTTGAAGAGGGAGATCACGGAGCGCTTCCGCTCAGGGCAGTTCTTGGGCATGCTCATAACCATTGCTGCAATTACCTATGCCACCATTTATGCGGTAAACGAGTTCGCCGACACCGAGGCAGTGGCCATACGATACGGTTACCTGGTAAAACCCATGATAGTGGGTATGGGCATCTTTGCCGCAGCACTCATGGAACCAGGCATCTCCACGCTGAGCAGCATCGGAAAAGAGGGCAAGAACATGTGGATTCTCAGGTCATCTCCCATCCGCGGCTCCACCGTCGTTTCCACAAAGGCGCTTGCAAGCCTTGTGAGCGTCCCTTTTGTGGTCATGGGCCCTGGGTTATTCGGAACCCTATTTGCCGGTTTCAATGCGGTCAGCATTCTGTTTTCAACCCTGGTTGCCCTGACCATGGTGCTGTTATGCACCGGAATAGCCTCGTGGTTCAGTGTCAAGTACCCCAATTTCGATGAATCGGTGAAAGGCTATCCCGACATCATGACGCTGTACATCTACGCAATGGTCTGCCTCGTGTTCGCCATCATGTTCGCCATAATCCCGTTTTTCATCTGGATGTACGACATGGTACTGGGGATGCTGGCCATAATTTTCTTTGCTGACCTGGCTGCCCTTGTTCTTTACATGGGCATCATACTGGGTGGAGCCGAGCTGGATAAAACTGAGGTTTACTAGAAAAAATCCCAATAACGGATGCTGCTACATGGAGCCCTTCAGCTTGGCGATGTTTTCGGCGATGGTGCCCTCCCCTTTGAACACGGCACTGCCCGCCACGAGGATATTGGCCCCAGCATCGATGGCACTCTTGGCATTTTTCGGGGTAATGCCCCCGTCCACCTCCAAGTTGATGTCCAGACCTTCCTTTTCTATGATCTCCCTGGCCTGCTTGATCTTGGGCAGCATTGATTCGATGAACTTCTGCCCTCCAAAACCGGGGTTCACGGTCATGACCACCAGCATATCGATGTCATTTAGCACATGCTCGATATGATGCAGGGGAGTGGAAGGGTTGAGTGCGACACCCGCCTTGATTCCGAAGGATTGTATGCTCTGAACAGTTCCGTGGAGATGATTTACGGCTTCTGCATGAACGACGATGATATCGCTTCCTGCGTCCACATAATCAGGGATGTAAACGTCGGGATTGGCGATCATGAGATGCACATCGAACGGCAGCTTCGAAACACCCCTGATCCCTTTGACAACCACTGAGCCTATGGTGAGGTTGGAAACGAAGTGTCCGTCCATCACATCAACGTGTATTAGGTCTGCTCCACCGTCTTCAGCTTCCTTGATTTCGTTTGCTAGATTACCAAAATCTGCAGATAGTATGGAAGGGGCGATCTTGATCATCCATAACCCTCAAAGCTAAAAGGCTATTTTTGCATATTAAGTTTGTGCAATCCATGCGCTATGTTTTCAGCGTTTTTTGAATCCGTACTTGCCCCTCAGAGGAACGAACACGCACCCGCCCAGGTCCTTTTTTACGATGTTGTCACCTTTCTTTTCGCAGGAGACCAGTGTTTGATAGTGCCTGCTGCCTGCGGGAATTAGTAACTTACCCTTGTCCTTGAGCTGCCAGAGCAGGGGTGGGGGAACATCAGGGGAGGCGCAGGTCACAAAGATCCTGTCGTACGGAGCATGTTCAACCAGGCCCTGGGAACCATCACCTTCGATTATTGTGACGATATCGGAGAGTCCGCAGGCTTCTATGTTCATCCGGGCCTTTTTGGCGAGCTTTTCGATGTATTCTACAGAATAAACATGGCCTTCCTTTCCCACCACCTCAGCCACCACCGCGGCATGATACCCACTACCGCCTCCCACCTCAAGTACTGTGTGTCCGGGTGCCAGGTCGAGTTTCTCCAGCATGATGCCCACCATATGGGGCGCCGAGATGGTCTGTCCCTCCCCTATGCTCTGAGGGCAGTCGTAGTATGCAGAGCTTTGAATGTCCCAAGGAACAAAAATATGTCTCGGCACTTTCATCATGGCCCTGATAACCTCGGGTTTTGATATGTAGCCTCTTCGAACAAGGCTCTCCACAAGCTTCTTTCTCTCCAATTCAAAGTCCATTACCATCACCCTACCTAACGACCTTTGCATACAGCCTCACGATATCCCTGGCCTCGGCCCCCCCTGTCTTGATATGTCTATCCTTCGTCTTTATGGCATGTATGGCCACGTTTTGGCCTTTGATCCTAATGACATCGCCGATAAAGAACTCCTCATCTGGCACTGCCCAGATGGTTCGGGACCAGGTTTTGCTCCCCTTGTTGATTGATACCTTCAGCTTGAGTCTGTCGAACTTCTTTGCCCAGAGGGTCTTAACTTCATTGGCGGCTGCGCTTTTAACCCTTTTGTTTGCAGTCTCGATGCCTGTTATTTTGACTGTACCCCTGTCAAGCTGATATTCATCTCCAATATTTATTGTTTCACTTCCCGGAAGCTCCATTTTGTGCCTTTTCGATTGTGCTTCCTGGCTGACTATGATGGGGATTGAAACCGATTTTTCCTGTTTAATGACGCTGTGATGCCGAAAACCGCAGCTTGAGCATTTCACCAGGGCATCCAGTGTAATCTGCTTCTTGTCTCCAAGCCTTCCCTTGATGATCCTATGAAGGCTTTCCTCTCCACAGGATGGGCATTCCACGTAGATGGCAGCGGGCACATCCATGGTATCCGATGATAATCACCCTCAAAGAGTAATTAATTTTCGATTAATTGGCCATTTTGCCCCCCTTAGTCCCTATTTTCATTCAAAATAAACAAAAAAGGAGCTATCACACCTTCCATATGTTCCAATGCATCACAGAAAGTATTATACACGATGAAACGATATCAATCTTTGCGGAGGTCACTTGTAAATACTGGTGGGAAGATGCTCTCTGTCACGGCTCAGTTGAAAGAGGTAGTGAACGAACTTAAAAGCTCCAAGGCTGTGGATGCTGCGGCAGTGATCAGGAGGGATGGCGTATTGATGGCCTCGAATTTTCAGCATCCGAGCCAAATCAAGGATGTGTTCGCCATGATGACGGCCACCATCATCGGGGCTGCCAAGAACATAACCACAAAGAACGCCATTGGCGTTCCCAACAAGATCACCAT
>CP070726.1:352257-357315 GCA_020350865.1 Thermoplasmata archaeon | reverse complement strand
GGCTTCCAAATCAAGAGGCAGTCCCATGTTGATTAAGATTCTCTCATAAACCTCCACAAGTTTTTCCGCCTCATCCTCTGGGGCCTCCTCGGTCTCCAGTTTAAAATCCGGCAGCCTGACCTTGAGGCTCTGGGTGTCGAAGAACTCGAGAAAGCCGCCCTTCTTCGTTTTGCCCATGCTCAATATGAAAGAACCGGAAAGCGCCAGGTCGTTTAGCACGGACGGACACATGGCCAGACTGGCACCGAGATGATGTTGGGCTATGGCCTCATCCAAGCAATCCGAACATATGTAAACATCCTTCTCGGTAGTCTTCCCACAATTAGCGCAAGCCAAGAAGATGCCTCGTCAAGTAATGTTCTGATATTATATAAGAATTTTACTAGTATAAAATCAGATACCAATATTTTTTATCGGGCGGTGCAACAACGATGTTAGCATGACAGGCACTGAAGGTCCCCGTTGCCGGCTAAAGCGTTAGTTTTTTATCTCGCCAAGGCATACTGCTCTTCTGGTTTGGACATGGTGGAAATCAAGGAGAAGGAGAAGGCCATAATCGAGTTCACGTGCATCCCCGGGGTGGATATAGAGCGGGCTCAAAAGCTCTACGAGGCCGGTTTCAAACACCTGCGGGAGTTTCTTGAGTTCACATTGGACCCGGATGCAAAGGAGAAGGGTCTGGTGGATGTGCTCAATCACAGGATTCTCTCCCATTACCTGAATCTGGAGGACGAATCCGTACCCTCGAGGTATTTCAAATGCCCCTTTTGCATGGGGACCATATACGCAGACGAGGAGGAGTGCGAGGGCTGCGGGGCACTGCTTCTGGAGGAGGTGTTGGAGGTTGAGATCGAGGATGTGTACAGCGGGCTGAGGGAGATGATAGACACCGTGATTTCCAATCCCGCCCGGGCGGAGAAGTTCCTCGAGGTAATGGGTGCTGGGGAGGGCGAGGAAACTGCTTTGGAGACGGCAGCGGAGGAGCCAGCAGAAGAGGAACCCGAGGAAAGGGGATTTGCGGTGGCCCCCATCTTCCCCAAGGAGGGGGAGGGAAATTACATACTGGTGGTATCCCCACTGGGTGAGCACGAGGAGGAGAGGGGGCGCTTCTTCGAGGATCTGAAGGCCCTGGGAGCCTCCGAGGCAGAGGATTTCTCCATTTCTGGGGGCAACACCGTAAACAGACAGGAGGAGGCTGTTTCCAGCGCCGTTACCAGGTTCATCAAGGAGCAGGACCTGGAGTCTTTGGGGGTGGAGAAGCTCTTCATATTGAACGTGAAAATCGCGAAATTCTGGGATGCCAAGGCCACCATCACGGTGGAGGACAACAGGCATTTCCTATCCAACCTGGAGGGCATCAAATCCGATGACGAGGACATCACGGATGTTTCCCACATGCTCTACGATGCCGAATTGATCAAACAGATTCGAAAAACGGGTGAGAACTTTGTCATGGACGAGTTCTCCTTCAACAACGACCCTCTGAGCTTTCTTTTCACCAGGGAGTCCATTCCCTTTGCAAAGGAGCATCCCGGCCTCTTGCTTCGCCTTTTGGATGTGGTGATAAATACCAGCTACCTGGACGAAGGCTCGCACAACGAGCTGGTCAGAAAGCTTTTGGAATGGTAAATGCTAGCTTGGCCTTTGAGAAACCGGGGGCCGAACCTTTTAAAAAGCATCCTTTCCCTTCTGCCAGAAGTAGTTGAACAGCAGCTCTATCCACTTGAGGAACTGGGCATCTTCACCCATGAGGGCAAAGCCGTAATCCACCTTTCCCTGAAGGTTGGGAAGGGCGATTCCCGCCACCTTCTGGTTGTATTTCTGGCTCATTTTAACCTCGTCGACCAGCCTCACCTCGATGGGGAGACCCTTCTTGGGTTTGTACTCCTTTGGTACATCCGCCCCCTTCTGATATATGAACCTCATGCTCACCCCCTCCTCGGCCCTTTTCACGGTCAGGTCCACCATGGACCTCATGGCCTGATCGGACATGACGCACACCTGCTTTTTGGCGCCCCTTGTGAGGTCCTCCACGATGGACATGATCTCCAGCGTCCCCTTGACGATTCTGGCGCTGGACAGGGGTGAAAGCCATCGCAGCTCCTCGGGGACCACCGAGAAATCGTGGGTGGAGAAGTACTCGTTGTGCGTTGTTAGGAAGTTGAACTTGGAGAGTTCCTGGAGTATGATGTCCCCGAAGGGCGACAGGCGGTACCTGCCCTCCCCGTCCTTGTCCACCAGCTGGGCCCTAGACAGCCTCCCGAGATGCCTTGAGACCTCTGCCGACGTCAGATCCAGCACCTTGGAAATATCGGTGAGGCGGTGGGGCTTCTCCTTTAAAATGCGCAGCGTCTCCAACCTCCCCGGATGGGACAATTCGAACATGAGCTCGTGGTCGTTCATAACGGATCCCTCATCCAATCAATCACCGCACCAAGTATCCCTGCAGTTCGGGGTCGAAAACCGCCGTACTCCCCCGGTGAACCTCCCCCATGGGTCCCCCGAATTTGCATTGATACTTATTCATATGTATTGATGCTAAGTTATTTATCTTTAACCCCTGTTTCGGGGTTTTTACTTGGATTAAATAGAAATACTATGAAAACCTTTACTAATCTGGGCAGAAATCCTCAGACGACGCACAGGCCCGAATGGGGGATCGCCATGGAATTCCTACTGGCTTTGAGCAGGGCACTGTTACTGGCACTGGATGCGGACGACCCGATGATGACGAACCTGTACGCAAGGAGCTTCCTTGTGATGAGCGACCACTACTTCCCTGACTAGACGGATTCGTTCTTTGACGGTTTCATCGAACTTTAGCCCTTAATACGTGTTAGTTTTCATTACGTTCATCATTTACTGTCCAGTTTTCAACTGACCCGTAAACTGTTTTATCCAAGTTCGTACTACCGAAGCACGACATCAGAGTCTGATTCCCATGAGCACGGAAATTACGGCCCTCATCCTTGGGAGCGTGGCTGCGTATTTTGCAGTGGGTTTCCTTCAGCTCCGAACAGCGGTGAAGATGAAGCGGGAGACCCGCCTTCGAAGATTCCCGAAAAAGGATTTCTTCGTATCCGTGATCATCCCGGTAAGGGAGGTCTTTTCCACCACGGGCCGGAATCTGGAGTCCGTGTGCCGCCAGGCCTACCCCCGCCACGAGGTGATATTTGTGGCCGAGCTCGGGGAGCATCCGGCCTTCAAAGTGGTAAGGAACCTTGAAAAGAGGTACCCGCATGTTCATGTCCATTTATCAGGCCCCCACGACAGCCGTAAGACCATAGCCAAGTGCCACAACCTGATTCATGGAGCGAGGCAGGCCAGGGGAAACGTACTCCTCTTCGGTGACTCGGATGTGACATACTCCCGGGATTGGATACAAAAGATGGTCTCCCCCCTGGGCGAGGTGGTTAAGGGAAGAAAAATACATGCGGTGACGTCCCCATTCTTCATAGAGCCCCAGGGTTTGACAGGCAGGTTCATCGCCCTGTCGGTCTCCCTGACCACGTTCACAACCAGCCTTTCGAGCAGGGCCTTTCTCTTCCCGCCCTATGCCTCGGGTGCTTCCGTCGCAATTCCCAAGAAAACCTATGACGTCCTTGGAATGGAAGGGATATGGGGGAGAACCTTCAACGACGACCTCGTTTTGGCCAACACACTTCTGGATTCGGGGTATCACATATACAACCAGTTCACCAACCTCAACCACCCCAACGAGGCCTTCCCCAGTTTGAAAAAGACAAGGGAGAAGATTCTCAGGTGGATAATAACGGTATCCAGGTTCGGGCACAGAAGGCTGAGGGAGAAGGTTCCTGTCCTGGTGGCCAAGAACATCCAGTTCCAGGTTGTCCTGGTGCTGTCATTCGTCCTTTTTATGCTCGGCTTTTCCTGGGTGTTCGCCCTGCTTTTGCTCGTTCTGGGTTATGCTCTTTCGGTATTGTACAGGGTTCTGATTGGGATGGTCATCGAGGAAAGGAACCTTGGGCCCTGCTACCTTCTCACCCCTTTAAGCACCACGGCCATGATTATCGTCTATCTGTATGTGCGGACCTTTCTCAGGACATTTCCATGGGGTAGCGGGAAGTACACGGTGAAGGAGAGGTACCCGGGTTGACAGGGGACAGTCCGGCACAATGGTTATATCCCCAGAATCATTACCGATACAGGGGGCATTTGTTATGGAATGCAATATAGAGGACAACAAGGCCGACTGCGGATGCACGTACGAGCCGTGCAGCAGGAAGGGCAAGTGCTGCGAGTGCATCAAGTACCACTGGGGGCACCGCGAATTGCCGGGATGCTTCTTCCCGCCGGGAGTGGAGAGAACCTACGATCGGTCCCTGGAGAGGTTCATTGCGGCCTATAAATAGTCCGCAGCCCGCAAATCCCGCCTGTTCTTCTGCATCGGAACATTTTAAGCCATATTGTTCCGATGTATCGTAACATTTAGTGGGTTGTCTGTCCGCTACGTACCCCTTTGGAAGTATTTGCTGTCCTAGAAAACAATTGACGAACTGCACCTAAGACCCCGCAACAAAGAAATGGGAGGAGGTGGGGCCCTTGGACCACTTTGAATCGTACAGGGGATGCCGGGTTCATGGAACAAAGGAGTACATCTCAACAGGTATATGAGAGTGGGGCCTCCATATCTGGGAACGCCCAGAGACATCCCACAACACGTTTTTATACAACCTTGTTCAAATTTTACTGCGGTGAAAACGGGTGAATAAGACGGTTTCGTCGTCGGAAAGTCGCAAACGGGAAGTAGTATCAATAAACCTTAAGAACTTCCATAACCATGTGGGTCAGTACTTGAAAAGGACAAATCCATCTTTAACGTAATTCTAGCTATTTCAACGGGAAAAGGAGAGTTCTCCTGGTCTGGTGCTTCAGGCATTGCAAATAAGGCGAAAGAAATATCAATGACTCCAAAGACACCATTTTTTATTGCAAGTATTACAAAATTATTCACTGCAACAATTATTATGAAACTTTTTGAAGAAAAAAAGATTGATTTGGATGATAAAATAGTAGATCGATTACCAGAGACTCTAT
>CP070726.1:349542-352157 GCA_020350865.1 Thermoplasmata archaeon | reverse complement strand
GAAAAAGGAATTTATTGTAAAAAAGGAAGTTAAGATCAAGAAGTTAAAAAATATGCCAATCGGGAGTGGTGAGGCTGAGTCCATCGAGCTTGCCGCAAGAGAGGGAATCAAAGATGTATTGATGGATGAAGCGAAAGCAAGGAGAATAGCCCGGATGTACGATCTCAGACCTAGAGGAACATTGTGGGTATTGACAAGGGCCTTTGAGAAGGACTTATTCTCCAAGGAAGAGCTTATAAACAGCATAGAGGAACTAATAAAGGTCGGTTATAGAATCAGGGAGGACATACTTGTCGAGATTTACAGGGAATTGATACGGAAATAGGGCTGTGTTTTTCAAACCTGCGAAAATCACCCTAAATTATCCGTGTCATCGGGAAAATCCTTCCTTTCACCCCTCCCTCCCACACCTTTTTTTATATTTAACGCAATAGGGTTGGGAGGATACAATGGAAATCGGAGTGGTTGGAAAACCGAACGTGGGCAAGAGCACCTTCTTCTCCGCCGCCACCCTGGCCAAGGCCGAGATAGCCAGCTATCCCTTCACCACCATAGAAGCCAACCGCGGGGTGATGTATGTTCGGACCAAATGCCCGCACGAGGATTTCGAGATGCAGTGCAACCCGAGAAACTCGCGCTGTGAAAAAGGGACGCGCCTCGTGCCCGTGGAGGCCATAGATGTTGCGGGCCTCGTTCCGGATGCCCACAAGGGCAAGGGGCTGGGCAACAAATTCTTGGACGACCTGAGGCAGGCCAGCGCCCTGATACACATCGTGGATGCCTCGGGAGCCACGGACAGCGAGGGCAACCCCTGCGATGTGGGCGGACACGATCCCCTTGAGGATGTGAAATTCCTTGAAAAAGAGGTGAACCACTGGATCTCCGGCATACTGTTCAAGGACTGGCACAAGCTCTCCAAGCAGATAGAGATGGACGGGGCCAAGATAGAGCGCGTTTTGGCCGAGAAACTCACGGGCCTCGGGGTCACCGAAGGGCAGGTCTATGCAGCCTTGAGGGATGCGAGCCTGGGCGAGAAGACCACGCAGTGGAGCGAGGACGACCTTCTCATGCTCTCCCATCACATCAGAAGGCATGCAAAGCCCATGATAATCGCCGCCAACAAGTGCGAGATTGCGCCTCCCGAAAACATCGCCAGGCTGAATGCACTGGAGGACTACACAGTTGTTCCCACATGCGCAGAGGTGGAGCTTGCACTGAGAAGGGCCGCCAAGGCAGATATCATCGATTACATCCCGGGGGCTGCTTCGTTTACCCTCATGGAAGGCAAGGATATACCCGATAATCAGAGGAAGGCCCTGGGAAAAATCGAACACATACTGGACAAGATCAGTGATACCGGTGTTCAGAAATGCATAGAAGAGGCCGTATTCAATCTCCTTGATTTGATGGTTGTGTATCCAGTGGAGGACGAAACACATCTCACAGATAAAGAGGGGAGGGTGCTGCCCGATGCGTACCTCATGAAACGCGGCTCAACCGCCGTTGATCTAGCCTATAAGGTCCACACCGATCTGGGTAATAATTTCATCAGGGCCATCGATGCAAGGACGAAGCGCGTGGTGGGCCATGACCACGAACTCTCTGACTGCGATGTGATCAAGATAGTGGCCAATGCATGAGGCTTGATTATGGAGCAATGGGATGTCAGGATACTCACTGGAGATTATGTTGTCGAGGACGGAGAGCCTGTAGTCGAGCTCTTCGGCAGGACGAGGGAGGGCAGATCCATTGTCATCAGGTTCAGGGGATTCAAGCCTTATTTTCACGTTGTGGCGCCCCCCCATGAGGTGGCCGCCGTTCTGGGTGAAGATCCCGAGGTGCTGGGAATAGACGAAATAAAACTGCTTTACCAAGGTGCTAAACGCACTGTGACCAAGGTCACCATAAGGATACCAAAGGATGTGCCGAAATACAGGTCGAGATTTCAAGGCGATGGAAAGATCGTTTTGGCGGCAGACATCCCCTTCCAGCACAGGTTCATCTATGATATGGATTTGGCCTCGTGCCTAACAGCGCACGGTAAAGAGGTCTCCCAGGGCCATTACACAACCGAAATCGTGATGGAGGCCGAGAAATTTGAGGACTGCGAGCCCTTCAAACCCCCACTGAAGATACTCAGCTTCGATATCGAGAACAGCCTGAAGGACGGCAGGATATTCACCATCTGCTGTTTTGTCACCTTGGGTGAGAGATCATGGGAAGAGAGGCTTAGAGGGGAGGAAAAGGAGATCCTCCGGACATGGGCAGAAGTCATCAAAAAACATGACCCCGATATCATAACCGGATACAACATAGACGGATATGACCTTCCAATCATCTTAGAAAGGGCAGGGAAATACGGCATGGGGGAGCTGCCTTTGGGCAGGAACCTGAAAGCCCTCAAGCAGATAAGCGGGCGGTTCTGGCGCTTGAACGGGCGCATCATCGCGGATGCATGGTGGAACGTGAAAAAGGAGCTCAGGCCGAAAAAAGAGACCCTGAGCCAAATCGCAGATATTTTGCTCAACGATAAAAAGAAGTACGTGGATCCAAAGAAGATCGATTACGAATGGGAAAAAGACCCTGACAGGGTCGTGGAGTACTGCCTCCAGGAT
>CP070726.1:344997-349442 GCA_020350865.1 Thermoplasmata archaeon | reverse complement strand
TCCGAATCATCATGGGCATCTATTGTATCAGATACCTCATAGGTCCAGGTCTCCGTCACATCCAGCAGACCATCCCCGTCTGCATCACCGCTTACGTAGCTTGCAGGTCCATATACATCATCCACAACTGCCACATTCTGGGCCGGTGAGTTATCAGGACTCGAGTAGGTCACTTCTATTGTGTAAGTCACTGGGTAGCCATGATGCACATATATGGGACCCGTTTTAATCACTGTGAGTGTTCCTGCTTCATGGAGGATGTCCGTGCTGTGGTCATCCGAACCCGGAGTCACTGCGTCACCGTCAAGATCCTCCCCTGTGGCTGTGGCGGTGTTCACGATCGGGTCCTCTTCTGCATCATCATGGGCATCTATTGTACCAGATACCTCATAGGTCCAGGTCTCTGTCACATCCAGCAGACCGTCGCCATCCGTGTCACCGCTGATGTAGGTTGCTGTTCCGTAGTGATCGTCTACAACTACCACATTCTGTGCAGGTGAGTTGTCCGGGCTGGAATATGTCACTTCGATTGTGTAGGTCACCGAATCGCCGTGATAGGCTGTTGCCGGTCCTGTCTTCACTACTGTCAGAGTGCCGGCGTAATGCAAGATGTCCACACTCCAGCTGTCCTCATCCATCACCTCGGTTCCGAATGAATCGGTCCCGTAAGCTGTTACGGTATTGACCAGAGGATCATCATCTCCTGATTGGACTGTGTAGGTATAGGTTAATGTCCAGCTCTCATCGGGTGCAAGTTCGTCCGAACCCGTCACATTCTCCTTGTAATAGTATACATCCAGTAAATCATCATAAACATATACGTCATATAGAGTGGCTTCCCCAATGTTAGTGACGACGACCGCATAAGTGACTGTATCGCCCCAATAAGCCCCTGTCACGTCACCCGTCTTTGTCACCTGGATATCGGGCGTTAGATGAGCGTTTCCGAAATCAATGTGCGTGACGTTCGTGTCCTCCTCAGTGATGGAGATTGTGCCCGTGCTGGGCGGATCCCCTGAGCGGTTCGTACATTTCCAGCCGGTCTGTAACTCCTCGGACACGGTATAATTACCCTCGATCACGCCTGCGAATTGATAGTAACCGTTGTTATCGGTAAATCGGTATCTGTTTACGATCTTTCCATGGATATCCTCGCCCGTGAGGTGCATTGTCCAGTTTTCAAGTGCCGGTTCGCCGTCGTCCCAGATTCCGTCCTCGTCCATATCGTGCCATTTGTAGCCGTTTATGATGCTGAGGGGAGGTGACAAGGGCTGCTCCACCTGCACATCCTGGTTTCCAGCGTTTTTGTAATCACCATCTAAATACCACTCCTTGAAATGGGTGTGCAGTGCCTTCCCGGGCCAGGGCTTGGTCTCGTTCTCGTCGATCCTGGCATCCCAGCGCAGGTAGTAGTCACCTGCCGTCTCAATGGTGAAAGTGGCATTGTATTCAATCAGAATAGTATTACTCTCCTCGGGGTAGAACGGTCCCTCAACTGTCACTGTTATCCCGGTCTCATTCTCATTGGGATAATCCTCGTAGAGAAGTCGTACATCCTTTATCTCTATAAAACCGTATGTACCCAATAATTTGTTGTAGTAATCGTGGTTCCAGACCATTTTGTAGGTGCCCGGGTCCGCATCGTAGATCTTGACATGCCACCACACCCAATCCCCGGCACCGTACCCTTCCAGTGTGGATTTTGTCCAGTCATCGAATTTCCAATCCCATCCAAACAGTTCGGGCGGTTTGCCGTCCGTGAAGGTGGTAAAGGCGTAAAGCCCGTGTTCATCGGTGGCCTCAACCAGGTATTCCCCGGTGATACCATTGAGGAGATACTCGGTGGTGAAGCTGCCGTACTCATCGGCGTAGGTATTGGCGTATTCCACCGCGCCATCGGGCCTGGTGATCTTTACTTCTATGAAATCGTAGGCAGTGAAGTTCTCACCATATATTATTACGGTTTCCTCTGGAAAATAATCTTCCTTATCGGTCCATATTGTGGGCGGTCCGCCTTCTGCCACCACCGTCGATGACATCACGACGAATACGCTCAATATCAGTGCAAGCGCCGATGCACATCCAAGAAATCTCGACATCCTCGTCCTTTCCCTTGGGTTTCGGTTTTGTCCAATTTCTTCTAGCTCATTTGCAGATTTACTTTTATGTTTCATTTCTTTCCGTCCTCCTTTCTATTTCTTTTCATCTCAACAATTTCCAAAAAGTCTTGTCTTCTGCGCTCATAAAAACCATTGCGGCTGGCAAAAAAACTGCTAACAGATGTAGCGCGTTTGATGACTTTTCAATTATATGTTTCGTTCTATTATGTTTCTTACCTCCATAAGATGAGGAGATCAAGTTTTTTTTCATTGAAAATGATGTGTCTCCCCCTTCTTCGTTCATTGTTCTTCACCTTGATGGTTCATTCTTTTGGAGGGACATTGAAAACCGGTTATAAGTAAATATTTCAAAATTTAGCAGAATTTAATTACAATTTATTTATGGATTGAGCACAAATTATATGCAAATTGAACTATGAAACTGCCTCGTGATCTCATACAAATACGATATGGAACGGCAAGCGAGATAAAAGGTCCAGCAAGATTTGGGCACCCGGGTTTGATATCATACTTAATTTTTTTTTCTGCATGAAATATATAGACATATCGTCGGATCTTGGGTTGAACGATGGGTTGAATGGGCATGAGATCACATCGCAGCACCCAAAATGTGCTGTTTTATTTGATGGTAATCAGAAGATCTGTACAAGCGATACCTTCAGCTGTCTGTTCATATTTCTTTTTTAAAGTGGAGAGGCTTAAGATTCATTTCAAACCCGCCTCTGGAATAAGTCTCACAATGATGTCGAGGGGGGCATGATGGTACAATCAATTGTGGGTACCAATTTCAATAAGGATTATCTTTTCAGATTTTAAAATGAAGTGCGGATGCATCCACGTCCCATTCCAATAAAGTTCGGTTATTGGCCTCAAGTGATTCGAAGGCTACGGGGACGATGATTCTGCCGTTTTTTATTGCCGCCTCATCGATATAACCGATGAATTCGAGTTCTGTCTTAATATCATTGTACTTCTCCCCCAGATTGGTGGATTGTTTGCCCTTGCTCTCGAACACGTGGAGGTATTTCTCTGTGGTCTCGATCTTCTCGTGGCCGAGGTGACGATGGATGACACAGATGTCTATTCAAGCCGCGAGCAAGTTCGTGGCTGTGGAATGCCGTCCTGTGCGCCTCCCTGTCTTTTTAGACCAGTCGAAGTGATTGGCGAGGTTTGGCAGAAACGCATTGATGATATTGTTTGTCCTTTCGCCCCAGAGCTTCAGGTCCTTGAGATACAGCTGCACGATTCTGTGCTTCTCCATTGCCCTCCATTCAATCTTTGAAGGTGAGCAGTATATCGGTCCCCGCGAGCTCGCCGGAGTGGATCCTGCTGAGGAGGGCTCCTAAGATATCATCCTCCGGGATCTGCAGCTTGGCCGATATCTCGCCGAGTTCCACTGGCTGCTCCCTTCCTCGTTCCTCCTGTTCCTGGCGCACATACGCTCTTACGCATTCGAAGATTTCTTCTTCTGCCTGGTTTTTCATTATCTCAGCTCCTCCTTGCCCAACACCCTATTTATGAACATGGAATTTGGTAATATGTGTCAAGTCGTCTATGATCACCACACTGCTGTCAGGATGCTTTCCTATGAAATTCACAATCCAATTCGATGAAATGCCGATACTGGAGGGGTTTATGTAGTTCTGGCCCGTGGTGTTTGTCAACCACAGGATAACGGAAAGCGGGCCCTTCTTCAGCATCAGTTTCCTTCCTTTTTCTTACTTCTTTGAAAGCTACTCGGTTATTCACCGTTTTTACCCGATGTTCTGTTCAAATTTGGATATCACACGCCCCTTTATCGGCAGACCGGCGCCATATCATCATCATATGTCTCTCCAATACGTCTAGGTCGCGATGTTCAAACGCGCTCGGTTCAATGGGAACGATCAGCGTGGAATTGTGCTCGCTGAGGCTATTCATGATTCGATGAAGGGAATGCATAACAGATTGAAAATCATTATGAATTACCAGGTCACCTATGCCTTCCAATAGCACAATACTTACATGGTGGCTCTCGATGAAATGAACGGTCCTGTCAGCGAGTTGATCCAAGTCGGAAAGCTTGATGCAACCATCTCCTGTATGCGAGGTGAGCCATACCGAAACCACATTTTCAAACAGCTTTTGGCTTTTATGATCAAGACCCCCCATCAGAAGATACGGTGGTATATGCGAAACCAGAAGGCTGGGCACGCCCTCTTCAACCTCGTGTAAAAACAGGTCAAGGCTCAATTTGGGTTTGTTTTCCTCAACGAGGTGTGCATGCCTTCCCCTCTCTTCGATCATTGTTCCTCACCGTGGTGGTTCATTTTTAAGAACAACTGC
>CP070726.1:342382-344897 GCA_020350865.1 Thermoplasmata archaeon | reverse complement strand
TCGACGCGGTTATTGGGGTTATGTTCTCGTAAAGCACGAACGTGATGACCCCGTAATCGGTCTCCAAAACAGCGGTGCGGTCGAACTCCAGCTCCTCCTCTTCTTCACCGTCCTGGCCTCCTGCTGCGGCAGTGAACGGGACACATGCACAGCTGACCAGTATGAAGGCCTGCATCAGCGCCAAAAGGCCCCTTGTACCCATGTTTCATCCATCGGTTTCGGTACATATAAAATTTTCCAAGACTGGTCCCGAAAGGAAGTATAGCACAGTTCTACGATCCCATCCTTTCCTTCAGCCTGCTCTCCACAGCCTCCATAAGTTCTTCCAGGGATTTGAATTGGCTCATCTCATCCCTTGTAATGAAAGGCGCGAGTTCACCGTCGTTGTTGATATAAGCCGCTGGAAACCGGGTTTTTACCCCGGGGTATCTCGCTGCAAATTCGTCCCTGTGCAGGAACTGGACAGGCACGGGAAGGCCCGCGACAAATTTACGCCACTCTGATTTCATGCCTATGTTGCCGAACGTTATACGGCAGAGATTGCAGCGGTACGCCTGCGGTTTGATGATCTTGACAAAGTAATCCTTGAACGAACTGACAATGCCGGAGTCGGCATTGTACACGAAGAGCAGTCTGCCAGCCATGCCAATACAACCTTTCCGCAACATAACTTTTTAATATATAAACTCAACGTCTGGATTATCAAAAAAAAGAAAGAGCGATACGTGTTTTTTAGCATCAATCCTCCGCACGGGATTTCTTTTGGCTTTTACTTGAGCATCACCACTTCATGTCCTCGGGTACGAAATCCCTGAGCCTCTCAACCGCCCTCAACTTCTCCTTTTCTCCCACCCTTGCCTCCGCAATTCCGCTTCTTAGAATCTCGATGCTCTCGTCCATGGCCCGTCTGTCCACGGGATAAGGCACACCGTCCTTGCCCCCCACGGCAAAGGAGAACTTCACAGGGTCCCTCCAACTGGGGGCCTCACCGTAAACGAGCTCGGCTATCAGTGCCAGGGAACGCACTGTTGCGGGTCCTATGCCCTTCAGGGCCAGCATCTCCTCGTAGTTGCCCGGTGAAAAATCGTATGCTCCCCGCACGGCGTTCCAGTTGATGTTCCTGGGCATGACAAGGGCTCTTAGCTCTGGGCCTGCCTCACCCTCCGCCACGAGACCGAAATCACCCAGTGTGCTCTGGTCAGGTTTACGGAGGGAATCCACCAGGCCCTTGAGCCTCTTGGGACCGTCCCTCACCAGGTCCACGGAAACCTTCCTTGCCTCCCCGCTCTTCACTGCAGTCATGTCCAATGTCCTCTCCGCGGCTCTCTCCCCGAGGATGGCGCTGTGGGGCTCGTCGACAAAGCTCTTGACATGTCTGGACAGCCAGTGGTAGCGCCTGGCGTACCTGTTCTCGGGGTTCATGCCCTGCTGTATCACGCACCAGTTGCCGGATTATGTGAATATCAGAACATGATGGTACAGGTTGTAGGAATCCTGCACGGCAGCGCTGTCCACCTTGGCGCTCATCCTGCTGGCGTAGACCATCTCCTCCCCCTTCTTGCTGGTCAGACCGAGCAAGTCGCAGGCCTCCACAATCTCCCGGGGTGCGCCCTTGGAGGTCTTGCCCTTTCCGCCGGCCACTGAAATCCCGTGCTTCTGGGGATCTACGGCCATCTTCAAAGCCCCGCATGTGACGGTGGTGGTGCCCGAGGAATGCCAGTCAAAACCCAGCACGCATGATAGAGCCTGGAACCAGAAGGGATCGGAAAGGCGCGAAAGCAGCACCTCCCGGTTGTGCTCCAGGACCATGACGTCCACGATGCCCTCCGCCAGCTTCACCATCCTGGAAAACAGCCATCTCGGGGCTGCGCCCCCGTGGAGCGGCAGCTCTGCCGTACCGGTTCTTGGCAAACGTTCACCGCCCGCAGTATCGGATTGCGGATAGATAAAACTTGTTCGGAGGGGGGGACGAAAGTAAAGGGGCTCGATTTATCGAACAGATATGAATTAAAATGGTTTATACTGACACTACCGCAGAATAGGATGAGACATTAATCAGGAAGCAGTTGCTTCTACCGCAAGTTTTAATACGCTACAAGTTGTTTACTTCAACATCGAAAAGGGAGCTCAGTCAGAGGCCAATAACGGTCACAGCCGCATTCAAATGAAGAACAAAAAATTGCTAAAAGGGGGGCCAGTGGCTTTCTCAGCCTGCCATCTTAATCATCGAAACACATTAGTTGTGGGATGAGAGCGGTTCTTTTCGAAATTGAAAGGAGACGATAGGATGAAAGAGGAAGGAAGAGGATATCAAATAACTGTGTCTTTGTTTGTAATCATGGGTATGGTAATGGCAGGAGCAATACCTCTGGGTGTTTTTGGGGCAGGTTCATTACCGTATTACGACATCGAGCAAGACTCTCTTGGGAACTACCACAAGGCCTTTATCGATAACAGTACCGGGAATTACGAGGTCTGGTACACGAACGATATAGGTGGAAATTACTCTCAGGAC
>CP070726.1:339138-342282 GCA_020350865.1 Thermoplasmata archaeon | reverse complement strand
AGCCCTTGCACTTTTCCTCGTCTATGAAACGCGGCTTCTTTACCAGACGTACTTTGAAGCCCCCGTCCTTGTTCTTCACCCTCCTCACCTGGCAGTTGCTCATTAAAGTGATATTGTCGTGCTTCTGCACCTCGTACATCTTGGGCGCTTCGATGCAGATGGAGCAGTCATTGGTGGGAAAGGTCTTGTCCAGCCTGGCCATCATGCCTCCTATGGACGGTGTGTCCTCCACGAGATAGACCTGATGCCCGAAGTCGGCCAGGTTCAATGCGGCCTCGATGCCTGCCATGCCCGCGCCGATGACGAGCACCGATTTTGATTTCTTGTTTTCCTGCTCTGCCATGTGCTCCACTCAAGTGCCACGGATGGTGAATGTGTATGAGGGAAACATGATATAAACATTTATTTGGTTAGATGAAAACTTTTTACCGGTTCCAGGGTACCTAATCACTGTTGGGGCCTATGCAGATGACTTCCCTTTTGCCTTCCTTCTTTTCCACTCCCCCTGAATACCGTGGCTTGATCTGATCCTTTCTGCCTGCGAAAATCTTCGGCAGGTAGGGCAGAGAATAAGAAAAGATGAGAAGAGGGATTTATTCTGCAGCAGTTTTTCCATTTCACTTGCAAGCAGGGTGGGCAGAAAAGCACTTCCGCAGCGCCCGCATGCAATCATACCCACCTCTGCCTTGAGCTCCTCCTCATCCGAAAGGAACCTGATCAAATCGAAATTCCTCTCCACTTCAATGCACTCCTTTGGGCAGGCATCCCTACAGTTGCCGCAGGCCGTGCATCGCCAGTAAGTGTGTTTGAGGAGGACATTATCATCCGCAGCTTCCGCTTTCATTGCGTCGTTCTTGCACACATATGCGCATGCGCCGCATCCCAGGCATTTCTCCATATCCAGGGAGGGCTCTCCGAAGCCCGGCTGCGGTTCAATGCAATCCCGGACGCTCCTGTCAAGACCGCCTGCAATGGAGAGGACCATCTCCCGGAGCATGACCCGCTTGTTGTCCATTGTAAGGTCCATACCTCTGTGCTTTTTCAAGGGATTTGGACCGAGCTTCCTTACCGCTGCAGTGAATTCATATGCGGCTCTGGCAAACTCTGAGCCCATGGCAGCTGACATGAATTGCATGGCAAGCCGCTCCTCCGAAAGGCCAAGGGCTCTCAGAACCTTTTTTAAGAACAGTACCCTTGCCTCGGCCTTCTCGTTGCCGTCCACATAGTGGCACTGCTCGGGAAGACAGCCACCCACAAAGACACCGTCCGCACCGTTTTCGAAGGCCCGAAGGATGTGAATCATATCCACCTGGCCGGAGCATGGGACGCGGATGAGCCTGATGTTGGATGGGTAGCTCAGTCTAGATGTGCCTGCCAGGTCTGCTGCCGCGTACACGCATTCGTTGCAAACGAATCCTACAATCAGAGGCTCGAATGTGCTCACTTCCCCCCTCCCGATATGGCGTCTATCTGGGCCAGCATCTGATCCCCCTTGTAGTGCCTCAGCTCCACAGCACCTGTGGGGCATTCCGCAGCACAGATGCCGCAGGCCTTGCAGAGCGCCTCGAAAACAATGGCCGTGTTCCTCAGGCCCTCTCCCACCTCCATTGCCTCGTATGGGCACGCCTCCACACAGATTCTGCAGCCGTCACACAGTTCCTCATCCACCGCAGCCTTGGCCAGATCGATTGTGATCGATTTCTTTAATATAGGGGTCAGTGCCGCCACGGCAGCGGCCCTGGCCTGGGCGACCGCATCCGGGATATCTTTTGGTCCCTGGGATGTGCCGCACAGAAATATCCCTGCAACTTTCGTATCCACCGGGGCCAGCTTGGGGTGCTTTTCTGTGAAGAAGTTGTACCCGTCCGTTTCCAGCCTCAGCATCCTGGACAGCTCAGCAGCACTGGTTTCGGGAACCAACCCTGTGGAGAGCACAACCAAATCCGGATATATGTTCAAAGGCTCACCAACATCCGTGTCCTCCAATCTGGCGAGAATTTTTCCCTGTCTGTCCTCTGTGATTTCCGCTGTCCTGCTTCTTATGAACCTGATGCCCATCTCACAGGCTCTCTTGTAGTACTCCTCGTAGCCTTTGCCAAAGGTCCTGATGTCCGTATATGCGATGGCCACATCTGCATCCGGATCCTGCTCCTGTTTTATCATGATGGCGTGCTTGATGGCGCTCATGCAGCACACTCTCGAGCAGTAGGGGTTGTACTTCTCGTCCCTTGAGCCGACGCACTGCAGCATGAGGTATTTTTTCGGTCTCCCATCCCCGGAGGGTCTGAGCACCTTGCCTTCCGTTGGTCCTGCGGGGTCGAGCATTCTTGCCAGCTGCATCTGTGTTATCACATCCTCATATGTGTCATAACCGTATTCAGGGATATGGCCCGGGTCGTACTCCTGGGCACCTGTGGCCACGATGATTGCACCCACCTTGAGCCTGACCTTCCTTTGCTTCTGAAAAAAATTCACGGCATCGGCGGGACATGCCTTGGCACAGTTGCCGCATTTGTTCTTGAGCAGCTTCAGGCAGTTATGTTCGTCTATTACAAAGGTTCTCGGCAGGGCCTGGGGGAACTGCAGGTAAACCGCTTTTCTCTTGCCCAAACCCAGGTCCCATTCACTGTCCACAGAAACCGGGCATTTCTCCGAGCATTCCCCGCATCCAATGCATTTCTTCCCGTCTATGTATCTGGGTTTTTTCCTGACCGTCACCTGGAAATTGCCAATGTATCCCTTTACATCCGCAAGCTCCGAGTAGGTCAGAAGCTCGATTCTCGGATTCCTGGCGACGTCCGCCATCTTGGGGGAGAGTATGCACATGGCGCAGTCGTTTGTGGGAAACGTCTCCACCAGCCTGGCCATCATACCCCCAATGGACGGCTGTTTTTCCAAAAGATAGGCCTTGATTCCGTTATCTGCAACATCCAGTGCAGCCTGGATTCCTGCGATACCGCCCCCGATGACAAGCACGGCCTGCTCCATTGGGACGGTCATGGTCCCGATTGCCTCCAGTTTACCCGCCCTTGCAACAGCACCCTTCACCATCTGCTTGGCCTTCTGGGTGGCCTTTTTCGGGGCATCGTGGTGCACCCATGACACGTTCTCCCTGATGTTTGCCATCTCGAAGTGGAAGGGATT
>CP070726.1:334551-339038 GCA_020350865.1 Thermoplasmata archaeon | reverse complement strand
GACCACGATATTGACACATCCAACACCATGAACGGGGAGCCGATCCATTATCTTAAACACATTGACGGCCAGGTCCTGGAAGGCCTGGATTATAACAACCTCCATATATTCCACTCCAACAACTTCATGATCAGGGATTCGCTCTTCGATCACGGAGATGGACTGAGGTTGTACCTCTGCGATAACGTTCTGTTAGAAAATCTTGATTTTAGAGATAATATCGGGGATATCAGGTTTTGGTATTCAAAAGGGACAGTTGAATCGTGTTCCTTTATTGACTCTAGTGATGGCATCTATATATATAATTCGGCATTCGAAACGTCGCTTTGGATAAAAAATACCACTTTTTTTAACGAGAGTTCAGCCATTAATACAAACATGGGCATGATCTATCTCGAAAATGTCGCTATTTTCAATTCCTATCACGGCATCCTTAACTTTGAGGCAGGAACCCTAGAGAACGTAACATTTGAGGACTGTGAAAATGGGATTCATAAAGGTAATCCCGGTGTCGTTCGCCTGTACAATTCCACGTTCAAGAACTGCACCACTGATATTTATTACGACGCATATAAGGCCTCTAGCCTCCACCACATCTGTCTCGTGAACAGCACGTTCAACGAATCCAGGTTCGACTATGATGATCATGTCAATTTCACTGTAAGCTGGTTTGTGGAGCTGCATGCCTACAACCAGCTGGGAGCACCTGTAAACGATTTCATGGTTGAGGTGTACAACAATACCAACACTCAACAGCATTCACATCAGCTGCATGATACCTACAGGGCATTAATGGAGGTAAAGGAAAAGCGGTTCAATATTATGGGCACATACCCCTTCAATCCCCACAATATCTCCGTTTCCAGCAGCATCTCAAGAGCCTATGTGGTGCCTGAGCCGGACATCACCTCTTACCGGTTCTTTAATATGACATTACACGACCGCGACCCTCCAGTCACCTCGGATGATTATGATATGGCATGGCACAACCTTCCGTTCAACGTGTCCATCACAGCCCATGATAATGTCACATCAGTCAACCGCACATATTACAGGATCAACGACGGCGATATCAGAAATGTTGAGACGGATGGCATGCCGCAAATAACGCAGGAAGGCCACAATAAACTGGAATACTGGAGCGGTGATGCAGCGGGAAACGAGGAGGAGCATCACATCCTTGAGAGCGTAAAATTGGATATGACCCCTCCCGAAACCACGGATGACACAGATCCGGAATGGCATACCTCGGACATTCCTGTTGTTCTCTTTGCCACAGATGGAACCAGTGGGATTGATGACACCTTCTACAGGATAAATAACGGCTCCGTTGAGAGTGTAAAAGTTTCCGGTCAGCCAATAATTACCTCCGAGGGGGACAACATCACCTTGGAGTACTGGAGTGTGGACAATGCCAGCAATGAAGAGCCCCATATCCTTGTCACTGATATAAAACTCGACAAGACCCCCCCGCAGGCCCAATTCACCCCGAACCGAACATCCGTTGTTGTGAATGGCTCAGTCTCATTCAATGCTTCGGGCTCCTCGGATGCTCCTTTCGGAATCATCGCATCGTACCAGTGGGATATTGACGGATATCTTGTACCAGCGGATGGGGAATATATCGAATATGTATTCACTTCTGCGGGCAGCTATACGGTAACATTGAACGTCACGGACCAGGCTGGCAACTGGGACATGTATAATACCACGATTATCGTTCAAGTTGACAGTGGCCCTGATGATGTAATCCCTCCGGATGATTCGGGTGATAACGGTGACGATTCCACGGGGCCAGATGAGGATGGCGACCAGTCCCCTACCTCAAGGCTCGAAAATTACGTTGTCTGGATGATGCTGCCAATCCTCATTGTCATTATCCTGATTGTGCTAATTGCCATAATGAGAAAAAGGGGTAAAATCAAGGAGGAGACACCTGAACTTGATGAACCCGTATCCTTACCTGAACACCCGCCCGTACAGCCTTTGCATCAGGAAAAAAATCATACCCCGCCGCCCCCTCCACAGGTTCCGCTTCCAGCAACCCACAAGAAATTGCCTCCGCCCCCACCATAACCAACAAATATTCTCCCCGCTATAACTGCTCGGATGCTGGAAAGGCTTTCCTTAAAAGTGCAGTCATATGCTGTATATATAGTGGTCATTGTTATCGTGTTAACCATACTGTTTGCGGGGACACTCCCATCCGTGAAGGTGCTGACCAACTGGGGTGATTTCTACCCGGACAACGAGGTTGTAGGGGATTTTAACAGGATCAACAACGATTTTGGCAGGTCGTCGAAGTTCCATTATGTATATGCTGAAGCGAAAAACGGCGGTGATGTACTTTCTCCTGCGGCTCTCCGAGAGCAGTACAATCTGACCCTGGAGGTGAACGCCACTGTAACGGGTGTAGAGGATGTCATGAGCATCGCTGGATTCATCAACCAGGGATGCGAGTTCCTCTTCAACAATACCAAAAATATCCTGAATGCAACCGACTCTGATATTGAACTTGTCAAGAGCGTCGCCGTAAATATCTACCAGGGTAACTACCAAGGCGAACTCCCCCTGGAAATCAACGTCGATGAGATACAGATGCTCATGGCCACCCTCCTTCCATCTGACTTCGATCCCGCCAATCCCGCGGCCAATGCCACCCTCATTGTGGTGATGATCTACGGGAACTACGACGAGCCGAGATACAAGAAGATCAGCCTCAGGGTGAGGGATACCGTAAACAACATGGAATTCGAGGAAATACGGGTTAAGCAGACTAGCAATGCGCTCCTCACCTACGATGTGGACCAGACCGTATGGAACACCACCATAACCCTGGGCTTGGCGGTATTCTTCCTTATAGCGGTGCTCTTGGCCCTGAGTTTCAGGGACTACACATACGTGCTTCTTCCCTGCGCAACCCTCTTGATTGTGGCCGTCTGGACCTTTGGCAGCATGGTGCTGCTCGGAATCGATTTCACGGTGGTGGAGGTGGCTGTGCTGCCCCTAATAGCGGGTCTGGGAATCGATTACTCGGTGCATGTGTCAAGGAGATATCAGGAAGAGCTGAGGAAGGGAAAGAATGTGTCCGATGCCCTGACCCAGTCCCTGAAAATGGTGGGCTCAGCCCTCTCCCTTTCAGTGGCCACAACCATCATCGCTTTCCTCTCCAACGTGTTCTCCGACATCAAGCCCATCAGAAATTTCGGCATTCTGTGCAGTCTCGGTATTTTCTATGCGTTCCTCCTCACCTTGACCTTCCAGAGCGCAGCCCGGTTTCTTTTGGATTCAAGAGGGGAGGCGAGGGTGATCAGCCGGTATAAAAAGGACATCCAGGTTGTGGACCGTGGTGTGGCCTGGGGAGCGCTAACTGTCAAACGCTTCCCCGCCTTGGTGCTCGTGATAGTGCTTGTACTGACGGTTCTTTCGGCCTTCGCTGCTACGGGAGTTGAAAGGGAGTTCAGCCTGGAGGACTTCATCCCTAGTGACTGGCCCACAATGAAAACCACGAATATCATCCGCTCACAGTTCGCCTCTGCCAGCTACACGCAGGAGTACATCCTGCTGGAAGGGAATATAACCAGCCCGGAATTGATGGAGAACATGGCGGTAATGGAGGAGAACATCGCAGATGATAAATACGTGGTCAAAGTGAATCTGTTGGGTGAAAACAGGGTGAGGGCGGATTCCATCAGAAAGTTCATGGTGGAGGCACTGGAGCGCAATCAGAGCCTCGCTGCCAGATTCAACCTCACAAACGATGGACACACAACCACAACCACCACGGAAGTCGATATCCACAATATATTTCTCTATCTGTATACGAACCAGAGCTATCAGGATAGAATCACATCGGTTCTGCATTATGACCGTGACAGGAAGACATTCGATGCCACGGTGATCCGGGTGTTTGTTTCGGCAAAAAAGACATCCGAGGCCAGGGAGGTGTACAATGAACTGAAAGCCGATGTGATCGAAACCCAGGGCGTGAATGTACAAATCACGGGGGAGACGGTTCTGGTCATCACAACCATCGATTCGTTCCAGAGAAGTCAGATCGTATCCACGGGTTTTGCCATCATCGCATCGGCCGTTGTGCTGATGATCGTGTACAGAAACCCTCTTTTGGGTGCGACTGCAGTAATCCCTGTGGCCATCTCCACAATCTGGATTCTGGGCACCATGGCCCTACTAGGCATCTCAGTGAATGTTTTTACCGTAATGGTGACGGCCATGACCATTGGTCTGGGCATAGATTACTCCATACACATCATCGAACGCTTCAGGGAAGAGAGCAGACATTATCCTCCCAGAAAGTCAATGCAAACCACCATCGAACGGACGGGTTCTGCCATATTCATATCCGCCCTTACAACAGTATGCGGTTTTGCTGTGCTTCTTCTCTCACCCATGCCTCTCACACAGCACTTCGGCATCATAACTGCGGCCACCATCGTGTACAGCTGGTATTTGGCCGTCTTCGTTTT
>CP070726.1:331518-334451 GCA_020350865.1 Thermoplasmata archaeon | reverse complement strand
GAAGCAACCACCACGCGGTTTAGGTCGTGCTCCTCGATTTTGGATTTGATCTTCTGCTGCGTGTCCTGTGAACAGGTGTAAGGATTGTTCTCGGCGTATACAACATTGGGCAGCGTCCTTGCGTACTCCACTACGTCTGGTACATTCACCACACCTCCGATGTTTATGCCGCAGTGGCATACAAATACACCGATTCTCGGCTCCTCACCTGATAAGTCCTTTTCATCGGGATACTCCTTAACCTCAACCAATGTATCCCTCTCCCCTGCCACTATGCCCGAAGCGCATGAGGCTGCACCACTGGCCTGTGCCACGGTATCGGGTATATCCTTGGGTGTGGAGAAAGCACCGCTTGAGAACACGCCCTCCCTGGTTGTCATCAGAGGTGAGAGAACACTGGTTTTACAGAAGTCAAATTCGTTCAATTCAATACCCAGCTTCTCGCTGAGCATGTGTGCCGTTTTGGGAGCGTTCATACCCACCGAGAGCACAACAAGCTCGAACTCCTCCTTCTTTAACTCGCCCTCGTCCACGTAAGTGACCTGGAGATTGTTGGTATCCTTGTTCTCATCAATTCCAGGGACCCTGTTGTTCTTTACGAACCTGATCTTATGCTCCTCTTCCGCCCTGATGTAGTAATCATCGAACTCCTTCCCAAAGGCCCGCATGTCCATGAAGAATATGGTGGATTGCAGGCCTGGTGTGTGCTCCTGGGCTATTACAGCCTCCTTGATTGCGAACATACAGCACACTGAGGAGCAGTACGGATTGCCTATGCTGCGGTCCCTTGAGCCCACGCACTGTATAAAAGCCACTTTTTTTGGGATCTCGCCATCCGAGGGGCGCAGCACAAGACCGTTGAAGGGTCCTGTGGCAGAGAGCATGCGCTCCATCTCAAGACTCGAAATCACGTTTGGGAATTTCCCGTATCCATATTCACGTCTTTTTGAAAAGATATTGAATTCTTCGAATCCCGGGGACAGGATAATGGACCCAACAGATATTTCAATGTGCTGTGGTTCCTGTGAATATCTTATGGCCTCTGCTTCGCACTGGGTCTCGCACAGTCCACAGCCTATGCATATGTCCTGGTCAATGACATGAATAGGAGGAACGGCCTGGGGATATCTCACGTGGATGGCCTTCCGTCTCTTCAATCCTTTATTATACTCATCTTTGGCCTCAATGGGGCAGCGCTGTGTACAGATACCACAACCCGTACACCTGCTCTCGTCAACATATCTCGGTCTTTTTTCAATCGCCACTGTGAAGTTGCCGGCATCGCCTTCCACCTTCTCCAAATCTGCATTCGTGATGAGCTTGATATTGTGATGCCTGCCTGTTTCCACGAGTTTGGGTGCCATGATGCACATGGCGCAATCGTTTGTGGGGAAGGTTTTATCGAGCTGGGACATGGCTCCGCCAATGCTTGGGGAAATATCAAGAACATAAACCTTGAAGCCGGAATCTGCCAAATCGAGTGCCGACTGCATGCCAGATATACCGCCCCCGATGATGAGCACCGCTCCCACCTTACCCGTTTCCCCTCCGGTCCCTGTTCCAGTGGTCTGCTCAGGAAGGACTTTATCCTCAGTGGAAGAGTCCTCATGAGCGCTCATTCTATCTCCCCCTTGCCTGAGAGCAGTCCCCTTATGCAGACAGAGAAATGACAGGCATCGCTCCTGGCCCTCTCACAGCTGTGACACCGGAGGGTAAGCAGCAGCTCACGTGTGATCTTCTTTTTGGTCTCCTCGTCCACATCGGGTAAATTCTCCTTGCACTGCTGTATGATCTTGTTCTGAACCTGAGCCCAAGCGGGCAGTGTGGAAACCTTATATCGTCTTTTCCAAGAGTTGCGTATCTCGCCTATCTCCATTTTCTCATCAGCACTCAACTCTGCCTCACCAACTGTATCGTATATCATCTGGTTTTTTTCTCACTCCTTTTGAAGATAATTGTAAATGGGTGATGTGTCCCTAATTGCCTCCAGACCTACCAACCCCCTGTCTTTCAGCACCACCAAATGCTCGAGGACCTCTTTTGAAGGCACCTTAAGGTCATGTGCAATATCCTTTACAGAGCCTGATTTTTCCATCAACGAGCGCAGGATTTTGTGTCTTAGCAGCTCCTCTTCAATGATATTGTCAATGACCGCCTCGTAGCGATCCATCTCGATTTTCCTGTCGTACACATTACCCTTTTCCGTTAGAAAGTATGCCTTTCCTGTAAGGAGTCTCAGTCTGAAATCTGCGGCTGCATTCCGGGCGATGACAAGTTCTTCAAGTTTGTCCATATCGGGGGAGGGACCCGATACAGGGCTGGGGCCAAGCTCCCTCATGTCTGTGCTCATCTCCTTCATCAATTCGGCAAATCGGGCGGCCTCGGAGGCGCTCACCCACTCGAGTCTGAGCCTCACGGGATTTATTCCGGCAGCATCCAGCAGCCTTTGGGTAAGATCGATTTTAAATGGGGTGTGGTAGTTCCCTTCTAAATAATGGCAGTCGCCGGGATGACAGCCTCCAATAAAGATTCCATCGATGCCCTGGATGAACATCTCAAGAATGATTGAGGGTTCGATTCTGGAGCTGCACATAATCCTAATAATACGAATGTTAGGTGGATACTGGATCCTGGAAACTCCTGCCAGGTCGGCCCCTGCATAGCAGCACCAGTTGCAGAGATAGCCTATGATTTTGGGCTCGAACTTTCCGGTCAGCTATCCACCTCCTGTTTATAAGCAACCACAAAATTCGAGCAGGTGAGGGCGAGTTTCTTTTTCCCCCAGGTTTTTCTTTGAGAGCCCGAGCCAGCAAAGAATTTTGGCCCAAAGAAAAAGGCGGAGCGGCACCAGTTGCAGAGATAGCCAATGATCTTGGGTTCGAACTTTCCTTTCAGCGTTCCACCTCCCAAAGCACTGGCAGCCCCTGGGCGAT
>CP070726.1:326811-331418 GCA_020350865.1 Thermoplasmata archaeon | reverse complement strand
GGGGAATCGGAATCCGAGCTGGGCATGAAAAGTAGAAGGGAGAGGAGAAAGCGCTCTAAAAGGGAGCTTTATGAAGAGGAACCCCGGGTATCCCAGACCAGGCTCTGGCTCAAGCAGAACTGGCTGCCCCTCACACTCCTGCTCTTAATATTCCTGTTCGGCTTGCTATTAAGAAGCTACTATTATTATCCTCCAGCAACTGAGAACGGATACATACTTTCGGGAAACGACCCCTATTACCACAAGAGGGTTGTGGACTACGTGCAAGACGAGCACGAGCATCTCATTTTCGATCCCCTTTTGAGCTATCCGGACGGAGCCCTAAATCCCCGCCCCCCACTGTTCGACTGGTCTGTGGCCATCTTCGGTCTGCTCCTTGCTCCCTTCTTCGGAGGTGACGTGTCTGCCTCCACATGGCATGTGATGCTGTTCTCCCCTTCGTTTTGGGGAGCGCTGACCGTGTTTCCAGTCTATCTCATAGGCAAGGAGATGTTCAACAAAAAAGCGGGTGTAATCTGTGCCTTTCTTGTGGCCACAATGCCCTCTCATGTTGAGCGCTCTCCTCTGGGTTTCTCGGACCACGACGCCATAGTGCTGTTCTTTGTGGTGCTTTCCTTCTACTTCTTCATCAGAGCATTGAACACCCTGGTTGTGAGGGACAAGTGGGTGGAGAACTGGCGTGCTTTCAGGGACATACCCAAGGGCTTTAAGGAATGGTTCAGGTACAACCAGAAATCAGTGGCCTTCGCCGTGCTTGCAGGCATGTCCCTGGCCTCCATAGCCCTGATCTGGAAGGGCTTTCTATATCCCGTTGTAATCATCATCGTGTACTTCTTTATACAAGTGGTGCTGAACAAACTGAGGAACAAGGATTCGCTGGGCGTATCGCTCGTAACCATCATCTCCCTGGCTATAACTGCTCTCTTACCTGTCCCCTACTACTACGGCAACTCCATGAACTACGTCATAGAACCAGCCATGGAGATTTTGCTTGCGGTAATCGTCGTCAGTGCCGTTCTGGTGCCCACAAGGGACAGCCCGTGGCTTCTCGTGTTCTCGGTTCTCGCGGCCATCATGATCAGCGGTATTCTCCTGCTCATGTACGTCTTTCCTGACATAGGATCCACCTACTTCTCGGGCCAGGGATACTTTGCTGAGAACAAGGTGTTCTCCACCATTGCAGAGGCCCAGGCACCCGATTACAGCAGGGCCATGTTCTCATATGGTGTGGTCACCACTTTTCTGGCCCTCTTCGCCCTGGTGCTGTCCATTGTGAGGGTTGCAAAGGACCTGAAGGCCCACTACCTGTTTCTCACCATCTGGGGAGTAACTGCGGTGTACATGGCCGTATCAGCAACCCGATTCATATTCAATGCCGGTCCCATATTTGCCATCATGTCGGGCTGGATGGTGTATGCAATCGTGCAGAAACTCGATTTTAGGAAGATGTTGAAGCATTACAGGAGCCTGAAGGGAGGAGGTTACTTCTACGCCTTGAAAAAGAGCGTCAAGGTCAGACATATAGTGGGTGTGCTCTTCCTTGCTTTCATGATCGTCCTGCCAAATGTATGGCTCGGCTGGGATGCTGGTGTGCCCTTCGGGGAGAAGAAATCGGTGGACGTCCTTGTATACGACACCCTGCCGGATTTCATGAAGCCAGAGGAGTACGACAGCGATGAGGCAGGAAACAAGACACGGTATCCGGACGGCGTAAACACCATGTACAACAGGACCAATTTGAACGAGCTGAAGTACTTCGGCGCCTTCGGCCACGGCTTCCCTGCAGACTACTGGCTTGATGGTATGCGCTGGCTTTCAGAGCAGGATACTGAACTGCCCATCGAAGAACGACCCGGCTTCATCTCCTGGTGGGACTACGGGTTCTGGGCAATATACCTTGGGCAACACCCCACTGCTGCCGATAACTTCCAGGGTAGGGTGCAGTATGCAGGTTCATTTATCTCCGCCAAGAACGAAAGCGAGGGGATTGCCCTGCTCATCGCCAGGCTCCTAGAAGCTACCAGAGCCAATTATGTAAAGGATCACGGCGAGGCGAGGCTGACCGACGGTGTAAGGGAAGTTCTTGTAAAGCATCTGGGCCAGGAGAAGGCCGACGAAATCGAGGACGTGGTGGACAATCCCACCAAATACAAAAAGGAGGTCCTGGACAACCCCGGAAGATACGGGTACTACTCGAGTGATCTCGTAGCCGACGTAACGCCCATATACGCCGTACTTCAGAGGTGGATTCCCGAGATGATGGACGACGACGAGATGACATGGCTCTTGCATGATCTTCAGGAGGAGACCGAATGGAACCTGAGGTACTTTGCCATCGACTCCAGGCTCTTCCCCTACGGGCCGCAGAACACAGGTATCTTCTATGCTCCCCTGAAGCTCTCGGACCACAGGATAAACGAGGACAACGAGCCCTACGATTATCTACGCACCATCATCACCGCAGGAGGAAGGCAGTACACACTGGAAGAGTTCAAAGAGGCCAGGGAGGATAACCCGAACATCGAGGTCACTGATTACAAATTGGAGTACTACGAGCCCTTTTTGGGCAGCATGCTGCTCAAGTGCTACCTGGGCTATACCCTGGAGGAAATCGGGACATCTGATACAAGTGTAGCAAATGTGGAGCCAAACCTGCCAGCGGTACATTCAACAAATTACTTCCCCATGCAGGGCTGGATGATGAGGCATTTCAGGCTCGTATACAGGACCGCCTACTGGAATCCGTACAACCAAACAGAATATAAGTTCCATCCAGAAGATTGGATAGCCATGTCTGATATCGATGCAAACGACAAGGTGAGAGAGCTGGAAGAGGACGGCATTGACAACGACGGAAACGGTGTGGTGGACGACAGGGGCGAGGGCGGTGTTGTGACCTCTGGTTTGAGGTCCGGGGTTGTGTTCCTCAAGTACTACGAAGGCGCGTACCTCAACGGCACTGTCACCACCTACAACGGCACGCCCATACCCAATGTGAGGGTTACTGTGCACGATGAATACAGCATCCCGCACGACACGATGTTGACCGACGAGAACGGCTCCTACCACCTCCTGGCACCGCCGGGAAACGTCTCCGTTATTGTGAGTTCTGGTGGCTTCGGGGACGATCAGTATGCACCGTACAAGAGGTTATCCCTGGTGGAGACAAACAACCTGAACAGGACGAACGTCAACATATCGGACGACCAGGCCATGAGGAGGCAGGTGGATGAGGACAGTGATGGTATCTGGGACTACTACATAACCCAGGATTTCCAGGTTGCACCAAACAGCCTTGAGGGCAGGATGTTCTGGGACAACAATTCCAACGGCATGCTCGACGGGGATGATCTCAATATATCCTATGGCCAGGTCATTGCACAAAACCTGGACCTGGAGATGAATCTCACCGCCGAAACCGACGAAAACGGCTTGTACAAGTTCAATGAACTAATGCCTGGAAACTACAACCTAAGCTACGATTTTCACGGACACATATTCGATTTGGAGGACACCATCTCCGTAACCACCAGAGCGCAGGAAAAAAAGGACATTCCTATTAGGCTCGGTAGGATAGAGGGAAGCCTGTTCTCCTCCTCAGTGGGAGTCATGACGGGAGAGGAAGTTCAGCTGTTCGACAAGATCAACACCACAACAGTAACCACCGTAACAGACAGCGAGGGCAATTTCACGTTCCATTGGCTGCCCATCGGTAACTATACACTCCTCGTGGAACTCGATGGTTACGATACATACGAGGAGGACATCGATTTGGGATTGAGTGAGGTGGCAAAGCACAATATCACACTTGCTACAAGTACGTACGTTGAAGGCAACACAACCATTGCGAGTTCAGGATCAATTTTGGCCAATGTTACGATACTGTTCGAGGGATACGATGAGAGTGCTGGAATAACAAGGCTCGCAGCGAGCAACGAAACCGGATACTACGCTGTGAACCTCAGGGACGGTAGTTACTTGGTTTCTGCCAAGCATGATATCGGGGAGGATACACCCTTCATCTACATAGGCCGATTGGACGCGCAGGGCGGCCAAATAACCCACAACGTGGCCTTGGAGAGGAGCGTCGAGTTTCACGGCACTGTCTATTTCGATTATAACAACAACGGCTCCATCGATGGCCTCGACATCAGGCAATTTCTGGAGTTGTCCTTCGAATCCGCGAAAGGCACATTGACCTCCATTACCAATTCAAAGGGCTTCTACCGGGTTTACCTGCCCGTGGGGGATTACACCATGTATGTTCACGAGGACAGCGCCATCCTAAATGAAACGTTTTCACTGATTGAGGAGCTGTCAGTTACGCAGCAGGAGGCTGTGGAATACGACATCGAGCTGGACATGGGGCAAATGTTTATGGGATCCGTTCACCACGACAAGAACGGTGATGGAACATGGGAGGTATCTGAAGGGCTGGGCCCAGCGGAGGTCACCTTTACAAACGAGCGCGGATTGACAATAGACCTCATGTCCGATGAAAACGGGCAGTTCTCCATCAACCTTCCGAAAAACGAGGACTACAACCTTACCATCGTATATCCGGACTTCGAAACCCTTATCCTCACTGATATGAGCCTTTCCGAACT
>CP070726.1:321393-326711 GCA_020350865.1 Thermoplasmata archaeon | reverse complement strand
GGGGGTTTTCCTGGAACATTTCAATTCCCATCTAATTACCGGAGACAATATGGTGAACGGTCAACAGCTGTATTACTTCAAAGATACCGATGGTATCTTCATTGATGGAATCCCGATGGGAGAGCTTATTCTCGCCAATTGCACGAATTGGGACGTAAGAAATCTCAATATAAGTAATACGGATGTGGGTATCGAGGTCGCGTTTTCTTCAGGTATCTCCATAACCAACAACAATATCTCAAGCAACAATCACGGTATCTACCTCTATTCGTCATCAGACAACGACATCTACCATAACCATATTCTAAACAATGCGATGCAAGGTTACGACAACACGAACCAGAGCCGATGGAACGATTCCTATCCTTCCGGCGGAAACTACTGGTCTGACTACGATGGCATCGATGAGTATCAAGGCCCGGGGCAGGATGTACCGGGCAGCGACGGCATCGGTGATACGCCCTATATGGACATACGTGGGGATTCGGGTGCACGGGACTTCTATCCCCTGTTGTATCCCATGGGCAATTTCATATTCCTTTACGAGGGTTGGAACCTCATTTCTCTGCCTTTTGTACAGTCCGATACCGACCTGGGGGCTGTCCTATCCTCGATTTCGGGCTCATATCAGGCGGTACAATGGTATGATGCAAACACTCCCGACGACCAATGGAAGCACAACCGCACAACAAAACCCCCCCACCTGAACGACCTCCACAGCCTCGATCACCTCATAGGGTTCTGGATATTCATTACCGAACCCGGTGGTGTTCTATTCGAATATTTCGGTGCTCAACCTGTGGTGAACCAACCCATTGCCCTCTACCCCGGCTGGAACCTGGTAGGTTTTCCATCCCTGTCCAACAAAAATAGAACCGCAGCCCTGAACAACCTCACTTTCGGTGTGGAGGTGGACTCCGTCTGGACCCACGACCCCGCAGCAAAGAAGTGGGAGGAGATTGGCCCATTGGACTCATTCGAGCTGTGCAGGGGGTACTGGATTCACGCCACACAGGAGTGCGTGTGGGAAGTCCCCCTCTAGTTTGTGCAACTTATGCGCTGTGATCCATTATATTACATATACAGCGAGCAGCGTTGGTGCTGTCACTCCACGAGGATGCCCGCAGGTGTGTACGATCCCACGATTGTGATGACGGAGGGTTATCAGGTATCAACTTCGAATGTGACGAAGTTCACTTTTATCGGGATTTAGGTCATAAGTCCAATTCGATGCTCTCAAATACACCCAAAACCCAGCTTGATACCTCTCAGTCCCCAAAAAACCACAACTTTTTATAGTGGGTGCGCAATTTACCGCATTACCCCTTCAAGGAGGGTATATAATGAAGATGCCCAGGAATATCAAGGCGTACTGCCCCAAATGCAAGAACCACACGAACCACGAGGTGGAGAGGGTCAAAAAGAAGAAGGCCAACGAGAGGAAGTGGGGCCAGAGGAGATTCAGACGCGTCACTGCGGGCTACGGCGGCTTTCCGCGCTCCAAGCCCGAGGGCAGGGAAAAGCCCACGAGAAGGGTGTACCTCAGGTACAGGTGCAAGGTGTGCAAGAAGGCGTGGCAGAGGCCCTGTGTTAGGGCCAAGAAATTCGAATTCACGGGGTGAGCATTTGGACGAGAGAAAGCGCAGATCAGGCGGCCGGTTCATCCGGGTCAAGTGCCAGGACTGCGGGGGAGAGGAGAACGGCCAGGTCATATTCAGCAAACCGTCCACAGTGGTCACGTGCAACGTGTGCGGCGCAACGCTCATCAAGCCCCAGGGCGGGAAGGGTGCGGTGAGGGGAGATATTCTCGGAGTGTTGGACTGATGCTGAGACCGGATGAGTTTCCAGAGGAAGGAGAACTGGTTATCGGCACTGTTCAGACTGTTAAGAACTACGGCGCATTCGTCACTTTGGACGAGTATGACAACAAGGAGGGGTTCATTCATATCACTGAGGTGGCCACAGGCTGGATAAAGTACATAAGGGACTACATAAGGGAGAGGCAGAAGGTTGTATGCAAGGTCATGCGCGTGGACAGGAGCAAGGGACACGTGGACCTGTCCCTCAAGCAGGTTAACGAACATCAGAGAAGGGAGAAGATACAGGAGTGGAAGAACGAGCAGAAAGCTGCCAAATTGCTGGAAATAGCCGCTGAAAAGCTGGGAAAGGGCCTAGATTACTGCTATGAGGAATTCGCCCTGGACCTGATGGAGAGGTACGGGGGCCTTTACAGGACCCTTGAGGAATGCGCCATCAATCCGAACCTGCTGAAGGAAAACGGATTTACAGGGGATTGGGTGGATGTTGTAACGAGCGTTGCTGTGGACAATATAGCACCTCCGTTCGTGAAGGTGAGCGGCCATGTGGAGATCACCTGCCCTCTTCCCGACGGAGTTGTTCACATCAGAAATGCGCTGCTTGCAGCTGAGAACGGAACCCTGGATGATAATGTGGAGCTGCAGGTCCAGTATGTGGGAGCCCCCAACTACAGAATCCTGGTAAAGGCACCGGACTACAAAACAGCAGAAGAAGAGCTTAAGAAGGCGGGGGAGAGGGCCGTCAATTATATCAAAGACCATAATGGGAATGGAACTTTTATAAGGGAGATAAAAGAATAATGCGCACGTTAATGAGAAGATGTGAGATATGCGGGACGTACACCATGAAGAAAACCTGCTCCTGCGGAGGCGGAACCAAGGTTCCAATACCGCCCCGCTATTCCCCACAGGACAGGTATGGTGAGTACAGAAGAAGGCTGAAGAGAATCGAGCAACAAGAAGGATGATACATTAAAATTCGAAGGAGTTGATTATCATGGAAGAGGTTATAATTGATTATATTCAGAAACCTGAAATTCAAACCCCGATCCTTATAGAGGGCCTGCCTGGAGTGGGCAATGTGGGCAAACTTGCAGCGGAGCATCTGATAGACAAATTGGATGCGGTGAAGTTCGCTGATATGTATTCCAAGCACTTTCCGCCCCAGGTCCTAGTGGGGGAGGACGGGGTGGTGAGGCTGGTGAACAACGAGTTCCACTACGCCAAGGCCCAAAACGAGGGATCAAGCGACCTCATCATACTCGTGGGTGATTATCAGGGCATGACCCCCGAGGGGCAGTACGAACTGGCCCATAGAATCCTAGAGCTGGCAAAGGAGTTCAGGGTGAAGATGATATTCACTCTAGGAGGCTACGGACTGGGCAAGATGGTGAAGTCCCCCAGGGTTCTGGGTGCCACCACGGACAAGAGTCTTGTGGAGGAGATGAAAAATCACGGCATAACCTTCACCAAGGGTGAGCCCGGTTCCGGTATCGTCGGTGCAAGCGGGCTTCTCCTGGGTCTCGGAAAGCTGGCGGGAATCGAGAGCGTGTGCCTCATGGGAGAGACTTCAGGCTATTTTGCGGATCCAAAGGCTGCCCAGGCGGTGCTGGAGGTGCTCACCAAAATCCTCCATGTGAGTATCGATTTCAAGGACCTGCAGATGAAGGCCAAGGAAATCGACCAGATGACCACAAGACTGAAGGATCTCGAGGAGTCCATGATGGAATCACAGAGGGAGGACCTGAACTACTTCGGATAAAACCCCTATCATTACAAGTATCAATGATTACAATAAATATTCTCATCTTACGCGTCCCATGACCATCGAGGTGACCCCTTGAGCAAGCTCACCATCGTGAAAAAGATTTGTTTACTTGGGGATGCTGCCGTCGGAAAAACGAGCCTGATCAAGAAGTACGTTCACGATATGTTCGACGATGCCTACATCGCCACCATTGGAACAAAGGTAACGAGGAAGGAATTGATAGTACGGAAACCAAAAGAGAACATGGATTATCATCTTAGATTTACCATTTGGGATATTTTGGGCCAGCATACATTCACAAGTGTCAAGGCAACTGCATACAGGGGTACTGCTGGAGCCCTGCTGGTGTGCGACATCACCCGCCCTGAAACGCTGTTGCATACGAAGAACTGGGCAAAAACACTGGCCAGGGAGCAGGGGAAAGTGCCCATGATACTTTTAGCAAATAAATCCGATCTGGAGAAGCAAAAGGCTGTCAGCGAAAAGGATATAAATTCAGTGGCCGAGGAGCTGGATGTCATATACAGCTACACCAGTGCAAAGACGGGGCAAAATGTGGCTTTAGCATTCAGGAATATGGGGGAGATGATCATCGAGACACGGGGGATAAAACCGCCCTACAAGCCCAAAAAATCCGCAAGGGAGCGTAAAATGAAGCCCACCATCCTCACGGTTCTGGATCAGTTCATGGACGACTTCTGTCAAATCCAGGGAGGGCAGGAGAAGGGCATGCCCATACTGGAGAGGAAGATAAGCGATATCGGAATGGACTTTCTCAAGCCCACCGTCTACGACCTCAAAAACCTCGTCTATAACCTCACTGAAACGGAGGAATGGTCCAACAAGCCCGAGGAGGCGGTCAGGGTAAGGAAACGGTATCTTGATATGATCGATCTGATTTGAATGCGGGTTCTTGAAGATTTATTGATAAGTTATAATATTGTATATTTACTGTTGTACTGAACTAACACACTATAGCTTGCCTTCCTTGGCCTTTTTCTGTATTCTCTTGGAGCGCTCCTTTGAAGAAAAGCCGGTTGCCATCTTCAAAAACTGGTTCTTGGCCCTGATGGTCTGCAATGCCACATCATCGCTTACATCCTTGTCTGTGGTGATATCAATGCACAGCTCCTTTTTGCTTTTGATCCATACCGCTATAGGCTTCATGGCCCCGTAATTGGCAATGTATTTATCCCCGTCCTTTTCCACTTTGCCAAGGGTCTCCCTCATTATCTTTTCCAGTCCCTCATTCTCCAGTTGCTTGTAATGTCCTCTCTTTATATCGAATGTCTGCATCGCAATACCTCTTAGCCGGTGTGAAATGCCTTAATACCTCAAAATGTTTTCTGAATGAAAAACTATTAAAGTCAGAAATGATTATGTCGTCATTGAAAAGCAGTCAAGCGATATCAACTCAATATAACAAATGGGAGATGGGAGCATGAAAACCGTTGGGCTTTGCCAGATATGTGGTACACCGGCCATTCTCTCATGTCCCCTGTGTGGGAGGGTGGTATGCAAGGCCTGCTTTGACCCAGTGCAAGGACTGTGTTCGGTATGCAAAGGTAAAAAATGGTCGGGATATGAGAGAAAGCTCTAGATGAGGGGTGTGTTTCTCAGCCATTCGATGTCATTGAAGTACAGCTTGCGGATGTCCTTAATTCCGAGCTTGAACATAACCAGCCTCTCCAAGCCAAGGCCCCAGGCCAAAACAGGATGCGTGACACCAAAGG
>CP070726.1:315375-321293 GCA_020350865.1 Thermoplasmata archaeon | reverse complement strand
TATTACGGCGGGATTTCAGGCACGCCCAACGTGTGGGTTGACGGCACCCTGAACAAACCCGGTGCAACAGGCCAGGGCGTGGAGGCGATGTACGAGGTCTATGCAGACCATATTGAGCAGAGGGCTCCAGTTACTGCCCCCTTCACCATTACGCTCAGCGGCGAGATATCAGGCTCAAAGGCCCATCTGACAGCGGAAATTGACGGTTCCGAGGGGGCGGACACCTCCGGTGTCTATGTCAGGTTCGCACTGATGGAGGACGGTCTGGAATACAACGGAAAGACGTTCGATTGGGTGCTCCGAAATCTTGCAGAGGGCCCGCTTCCGGTTACCGCATATCCCATTGTGATACGGGAATCATTTGACCTGGGTGACGGCTGGAGTGAGGATAACCTGCGCGCCGTGGTATGGGTGCAGGATGATACCAGTTTGGAGGTCGGGCAGGCGGCCTTTTACGATTTTGGTGCGTAGCACAGTGAAAAAAATCGGTGCGGCTTTACGCTGATAGATAGTTTTTCAGTTCTTCCACTCCAGAGACAACATCCCTGTTCTCCTCCCTGTCCAAAGGTGAGATGCCTTCCAGATCGGAGGTGACCACGCCCTTGTTGTAGGGGAGGACGGCCACAAGGGGGATGCCCGTCTTTTCAAGCTCCTTTCGTATCAGTTCTTCCTCTTCCACTCCGCTCACCTTGTTTAAAACGGCCACGATCTTTTCCAGTCCGATGTCCTTGGCCAGGGCCCTTATCCTGGCTGCCGTTTCCACGGACCTCAGGCCGGGCTCCACAACCACGATGAGCACGTCAACGTGCTTGGCTGTGCCCCTTCCAAGATGCTCGATGCCGGCCTCCATGTCCATTATGACGAACTGCTCTTTCTCGAACAGCACATGCCTCATGAGGGCACGGAGCAGGGAATTTTCGGGGCAGAAGCATCCTCCGCCCCCCGAGCTTATGGTGCCCAGGACAAGGAGCTTCACGCCGTCCTCACCCTCTATACCGTACCTGTCAACAAGGTCGTCAACCTTCGGGTTGAGGGAGAACATGCCGCCGAAGGACTGGCCCGGTCGGGCCCCCGTCCTCTCCTCTATGAGGTCGAACATGTGGGACAGGGGAATGATGCCCTCTCTTTTTTCCCTTGGTACACCGATGGCCGAGGCCAGATTTGAGTCCGGGTCCGCATCGATGACCAGCACCTTTTTCCCTTCCTTTCCCAGGAGCCTGGCCAGTATGCCCGCCACTGTGGTCTTGCCCACGCCGCCCTTGCCTGAAACCGCAATCTTTTTTGGCATGATACCGCGCTCTTCTTTCTTGGTAATTGTAAGCTGGTTAAAAAGGGTTTCTTGAGCCTAAGATGCGTGTTTTTCCGTGGAAAAGGTTATTAAACCATACTCCATACGGCTACTTGCTGGAGACTTAGGTGGGAATAAAATGAGGAAGACAGCATTAATAACTGCGATTTTGGTGGTATTGGCTCTTGCAGTCATACCCTTGACAGTGTCGGCGCAGGAAGTTGATGAATACTACGACCCCACTGCCGGTGCCGTTAGCTGGATTTTGAACATAATATCACTGGTAATATCCATCCTGATCGCCATCTTCATGTACAAGGACGCGGAAAAGAGGGGCAAGAGCGGCATACTCTGGGGAATTTTCGGGTTCTGCTGCGGGTGCATAGCCCTGATAATCTGGCTCATTGTGAGACCCCCGATCCCGCAGGCACCGCCGCCGGGCTACTACCCGCCGCCCCAACAGCCGTACTATCCACCGCCGCAGCAGCCGGGGTATCCGCCACAGCAGCCCCAGTATCCACCGCCGCAGCCGCCACCCCGCTGAAACCTTTTTTTCTTTTTTCTATTCTTTTTTTTCCTTCTTTTGGTAGGCTGAAGCCCCGTACAGCGGGGCAAAGCCCGGGCAGATAAAGTAGTTCCCTTTGTATTCGCATCTCTCGCAGATCTTTATGACCTTCTTGTAGCGGAAAAAACCCAGCATGCCTGTTAAAATACCCAGGTTTATGAAGGTCACCACCTTGACCCAGAGCGGGACGGGCATGGCCATGATGCCCGAGGCAAAGAAACCGAAGCCAAGGCCCAAAAAGACCTTTACCAGGACTTTTACCCCTTTCCTGTCCGTGAGGCGCGTGAAGCTGAGCAGCTGGACCAGACCGAAGATTAGGCCCAGCAGAAGCAGGATATGCCAGTAATAGGGAAAGAAGCCGAAAAACCAGAGCACCACCACGGCTATGGCTATGGGGTATGAAGTGAAGCAGCCGATGCACAGCCTGCGCCCCTTCAGGAGGTACACGTCGTTTTCGAAATACCTGCAGTGGGGGTGATGCGAGGTGAGGAACGGTTTGATGACCCCGAAGGACACGCGCTGGGCTCTCTCCATGGTACGGGGATAAAAACCTGGGATTATTTAAGCGGTTTCATGGATGGGAGGGTGATTGTGGAATCGGATGAAAGAGGCACTGACGATATCCAGCGAAGTGAATACCCAGCATTTCAGAAAGCTTTATATTTCTAGATTTGGTATTATATCCCATAGGAAAAGTTGGGGAGGACCTCAGATTCCTGAAAAACCAATAGGGTTGGAAACCGAAAAGGAACATAAGAATGTCAAACAGCGCATGAAGGACTTGGAAGTCATTGTTATTCCCCTTCTTATTATTATGGCTGCCGCAGGTTTTGCCTACCTGTACCTGAGCGATACGGACGGCGACGGGATCACGGATGACGTTGATGACGATGACGACGGGGACGGCCTTGCGGACTGGTGGGAAAAGCTCTACGGTCTTGATCCGAAGAACCCCGACGATGCAGATGAGGATTTAGACGGGGACGGTCTGGTAAATTCAAAAGAGTATGAGTTTCAGAGCAACCCCCAGTCGGCGGATACGGATGATGACGGGTTGAGTGACAGCGAGGAGCTTGTGTTGGGTTTTCCGGGAAGGTTAATAGGTGGATACTACAATACGATTTTGAACGACTCCCGATACTTCACGAACGCATTGAACAATGATACGGATGGCGACGGAATAAGTGATGGAGAAGAGGTTATCTTAGGTTTGGACGGGTACATCACCAACGCCACAAACAATGATACGGACGGAGACGGTATCCACGACCTCGAAGAGCTGGAATACGGCGAGGACAACTATATAACCGACCCGACAAGAGAGGATCTACGACCCACCGTTGTCATAGACGGGGTGAATTGGACCCAAATGCTGTTTTGGAACTTTTCGAACGGCTATTATCATGATGACAGGAGCTGGGGAGAGTGGGCTTTGGTTGATGGGATACTCGAGGGATACGACCCGGAGGGAAACATCTCCGTTTATTTCTTCCCCTTCTTCCATGGCGGCAACTTCACAATGGAAACGAAGGTGAGGTTCATTGAAAGGGCGGAGATCCGAGATGTGGAGGCCCAGCTGCTGACAAGGGACAGCCATCTGCTCAACTATGAAAGCGGTATGGTTCTTTTCGCGGAAGTGAATGGTCTAACTGTGAGGCATATGGCAAATAAGATCAATTACGTGCATGAAAACCTCAATGTTGACATGAATATAACATATGGAGAATGGTATGTCATGAGATTTACGGTTTACAACGGGACAGTCAGCGCATTTGTGAACGATGTCCGGGTGTACATTTCAAATATCACATATCCTGTTGGGGAATACCACGAGCCGCATCTTGCCGTAAGCTGCGGCACCGCGGGATTCGAATACGTGAGAATCCTTGTGCTTGAAAATTAAACAAGCACGAAGACACTTTTCTTATATATCTCAGTCTATTGGCGCATATATCTCGGTGAGGGTTTCCTCGGGGGTAACCTCCCTGGGGTCGTTGAGATAGATTTCCCGTACGGGGCCGGTGATCTTTTTGTTGTTCTCTGCAAGCCATGCATGGAGCCTCTGGTATGTGGGCTCGCAAGCCTCATAGGGGCCCTTGTGAATGATCTTGGCCATGGTGCCCCCAGGCAGTTCGTAGCATTTCACCTCTTCTGTGCCCTCCATTGCAGAGGCGACGGGCACCACTACCTCGATGTCTGCATTTCCTTCCTCATCGGCTTTCTTGACCTCCTCGATTGTCGTTTCGTGGCATACGAAGATGGGATGCCCCGAAATCTGGGCGCCCGATTGCACTGCGTACTGAAACAGAACGGGAAACATGTTGGCAATCTCCTGGTATTTGCCCCGCCTGCGCATTCCGAGCACCAATTTGTCATCGACCTCGACAATTGTGATTTCACTCATGATAAACCACCGGATTTGGGCATGGCATGCGGCTTTATACAATCTATTGTGGGGGGGTGGTGAAAGTAAAGTGTTAGATGTCTTTCAAGTAGAATACCAAAGTTATATTTGGCAAATACTTTTTTATATGTGAAAATGTATTCAAATTCGTATAAACGGGATGATTATCCGTGAGCGGCTCGAAATGAGCCTTCGTAATCGACTTAAGGTGCGGATTTAGTACAAAGGGGAGGGTATCTATGGATCGTAAAGCTGTAATCAAAAGCCTGCGAACTGCTCATCAGAACAAAAGCCTCACTCTGTATCTTGGGGCAGGGGTTTCCAGAGCGAACGGTCTTCCTACATGGGAACAACTCGTATTAGCCATGTACTACTCCAGGCTTCGGGAACCCAATATTGGTGAAGGGCTTAGAGCATATCCCAATTATCTTTTTTCCATTGCAGAGTGGCATCTTCGACAACGCCAAGAACCGCTTGACATTAGCGCAAGGAAGATCCGTTCTCAATTTGATTCGGCAGACGAATTCCTTGAGGAACTCAAGATGACTTTGTATGCGGGATTCACATATTATGATGATTTGCAAACACCATACCCTGGTCCAATGTTAGAAGCGAATCCGACCCTTCGCGCGGTAACCAACCTATGCAAAGCCAAACGAGGTGAGCGTGCCCTGCATGCAATAGTCACCTACAACTACGACAGCCTCTTGGAATTGGCCCTCGAAAGCAAAGACATAAAAGCCCAATCTGTCTGGAAGGAAGCCACCCGGTTGCCTTCTGAGGAGGCTCTACCCATTTACCACGTACATGGTTACGTGCCTATCCGAGGGGATGGTTCAAGTGCCGAGGAACTGATCTTTACGGAAGAACAGTATCACCTGGCCTCTCATGACGCTTATTCATGGTCGAATCTGGTGCAGATACAGTGCATGTCCAGCTCCACCGGTCTTATGATAGGTCTGTCTTTATCGGACCGGAACATGCGCAGGCTTCTGGACGCGATCCAGAAGACACCCATACAGACAAAAAACTACGCCCTGATGCAAGAACCGCAACAACAGACCGTCAGTGAGGACGATATTCACGAAATCGATGAGAATGCCCGCAAATATTACGAACGGTTTGCGAGAAGCGGCATCAAAACTGACGGCCGAGTGTTTGGCGAGATTCAGGAAATTGTCAGACAGGTCGAGAGGTTCGATGCAAAGGCCAATGAGTTAATTCTAAGGGAGCTGGGAGTCACACCGCTGTGGTACAAAAATCACGATGATATTCCCGAGATAGTCGCTTCGATTTTGAGATAGGGTTACAGGCCTTACAAGTAATCTTGGTCCATCATTAAGCGTATTAGTGAAGTTCTGTAGTTCTTTATTCACTTGCGTTGCGGGCTCATGGATTCCTGTAATTCTTCCAGCAGCGGATTATCGAAGGGGAGTTCATAAATCCGCCAGATCATGTCGAACAGTTTGCGGAAGTAAAGTTCGCTTTCTCGGAAATCAACGCATACCAGCGGTTGTAGTTGTGGTGACAGGGATGTTCTGGCATCACCTGCCAATAGCACCGGAAGGACGGTGTCTCCGTACTCGGTTGTCTGGCGGACACGCAGGTTGATGAGTTTAAGCTCTGCCGCAACAACCGGATCTGTTTTTTTGGTATCGTAT
>CP070726.1:312728-315275 GCA_020350865.1 Thermoplasmata archaeon | reverse complement strand
TCTCCGCCGCCTCTTTCAGTATCTGCTCCTTGTGCTCCTCCAGGGTGATGTAGATGGCCTCCTGCTCCTCCTCCAGGCCCCGATGCAAAAACTGGCTCACAAAAGTGGTCTTGCCTGTGCCTGTGGCACCCACGACCGTGGTAACAGAATGCTTGTTGAATCCCCCATCCAGCAGGGGATTCAGGCCGTATATACCTGTTTTGATCTTTTCCATGCCCAGGCCTTCCCAGTCACTTTGGTGGGGATTTAATAATGGGCTTGTGGGATATATAGGTTTCGAAAAGCAAAATGGGTTTTGAGACCGTAGATTCCGGTCTTAGAGGGGCTCTGGAGAAGAGATCTCTTTTTTCTCACTTAGAAAGCTGGGTATGAGGTTCAGGTTCACCTTTAAAATCAGCTTCTCCTTGCCCCGGGCGATCTCTATGATCAAGGTGTTGCCCCTGCTTCGTACTATCTCGGGATTCATGCCGTCCCTTTTGAGGGCCCTGATCAGGGTCTTCTTGAAATGGTTCCGACGCTTTCTATTGGAGCGGAGTACATCCTTCAAACTCTCGCTGATATAGAAATGCTTGTACTTCCCGTCCTTTATACTCGATAACACGCCCTTTTCAGTCAATTTGGACGTGTACCACCCCACCTCCTGCTGGTACATGCCCACCTCTTTGCCGAGCTTGCCCTGTGTGATGCCTGGGTTGTCGGCTATGGTTCTCAGGATGAGCCTGGCCTTGTCCCCCGCCAGGAGGGAGAGCACCTCCATGTCCGCAGGATCGATCATCTCCGCAGGGTAGTATATCTTGTTCTTGCCCACATTTTTGGAGGTCACAAGGCCCCTTTCGATCATCTTCCTCAGATGCCAATCCACCGTGGGCACGGCAAGGTCCAGGGACCTGGCAACGGCCCTTAACCGGCTGCAGGGATTCTTGCACAGGAACTGGAATATCTCCAGCCTGGTGGGATTGAGAAGCAGGGTTTCAGATTCCTTTTCCTTTTCCACGTCCTCAACTGCTCGCTCCTGGGCAATCGCCTTCTTCAGGGCATCGCCAATCTTCTCGGCCATTTTTACCCGTCCTACGAAACGGGGGGTTGATATTTACATTTTTTGGAGTGAGTATGGATTTAGAAGGGATTGGTAAAGCCTTGCAGGACAGAAATTTCATACAGGAATGCCAATCCTAAATCCCAATAAAAGTGAATTTAGTCACATTCGAAGTGGATATCTGATAGCCCTCGGTTATCACGAGCAGGGGATCGTACACACCCGCGGGCATCCTCGTGGAGTGCCAGCCCCAGCGCTTTTCGGTGTAGATGTAATAGTTCATTCCTACCGTTTCCGGAATGTTGTTGCAGTACCAATCTACGGTTTGGTCACTGCTTAATTTTAGTGGTATACCAAATGTATCATATTCGGCTAGATATTCCTCTGTCCAAATACCTATACTGTATGTGCCTGCACCCTTTATGCCTAGAGAATTGAAAGGCACCACCATGAAATACAACCTTGCACCGGGAGCGTTGGCCCCGAGACCTGCGATGTTCGTGGTGTTGGTCCCGTAATTGATAGGGGGGCAGGCAAGGTCATAGTGAATACCAGGAGGGCTAAAGAAGCCGTCTCTCGTATTCGAGTAATACACTTCGTACCGATCTCCGGGGCCCATGCTCGCGGGTTCCTGCCAAGTCAGAGTCACATTTCCATCAGCTTCGACAGTTACCGTGAGGTTTTTTGCCTCGGAATCGGATTCGAATCCCGAAAATGGAATGCCGTCATCGAAACTTATCATGGCTCCTGGCATACCGGTGAACGTGTAGTTTGTCTGGCTTGCGAATTTCACCTCGTGGCCCTCGCCGACTTTCATCTGGGTATCGTTTGAACCGCCCTCTCCATATTTCAACCAAGTGTGGTTTTCAGGATCCATCCATTTGATATATGCAGCGTTCATGTCAGTTAGACAATTATTCATCGTCATGTCCTCCAACGGTTCCAACGGCAGAGAGAAGCTTGATACACCTTGCGGGAATGTCTTCGTCCATTTCCCCACGGTTCTGCTAGTACTGCTCACCTCACCAAGGGCGTTCACAGTTCTTATAACGTAATAATACTGCTCCTTATAATTGGTCTTATTACCCGGAAATGCAGCATTGGTATCGTTCCATACGGTTCTGAGTGGTATGGGACCTGGGTCGCCAGATTCATGATCACTCGAGGTATTCACCCATTCGGTATTAAAGTCGAAGTCAATCTGTGAAGTTGCGCGATAAAGGATGTAGTGAGAAAGCCCTGATGTACAGGGCTGAGTCCAGTTGAGGATAATATCGTCTCCGAGTGCTTTTATATAAAGTGTGGGCGGTATAAGAGCGAAAACTTTTAGGGCCTTTGATGCAATATTATTTGTTTCATTGGTTTCCATTATCGTACCTGGTGGGGGATAATCCACAGCCACATATATCTCATAGGTTCCGGGAGAGGAAGGCAACCAGGTTATGTTCACAGTATAGTTTTCGCCAGCCATCAAAAAAGGGATGGTCTGATTGACTCCTATCAGGGTTCCT
>CP070726.1:309078-312628 GCA_020350865.1 Thermoplasmata archaeon | reverse complement strand
GCCCTAAGGGCCAGGGAGATGAGCCTGGATACGGCCTCGGACTGGGACATGGCGCAACCTCCTGATTTACCCATCTGAGCAAAGATCTCGAACAGCCCCTGATCATCCTCGTTTATGGTGACGTAAAGCCTGCCGCAGCCTGTTTCGATTCTCATGGTCGTGCCCTGCATCACCGAGGGCCTGGGCCTGGGCTTTATTGCCGGCAGTGCCTTTCCCTTGACTGTGCCGATGTTCAACACCTGCTTGTCGCGGCTTCCGTCCCTGTACACGGTCACGCCCTTGCATCCCAGCTCGTAGGCCAGCACGTACACCTTCTTGATGTCCTTGGTCGTGGCCTTGTTGGGGAAGTTCACTGTCTTTGATACGGCGTTGTCCACATACTTCTGGAAGGCGGCCTGCATCCTGATGTGCCATTCGGGAGATATGTCGTGGGCCGTGACAAACAATTTCTGTACATGCTCGGGCACCTCGTCCATGCCAGCAACAGACCCCTTCTTCGCGATCTTTCTCATAAGTTCCTTTGAATAGAAACCGCCTTCCTTTGCCATGCTCTCGAACAGTGGATTGACCTCCACCAGCTCCTCATCATTCAAGACATTGGCCCTGATGTAGGATAATGCGAAAATAGGTTCGATACCGCTTGAGCAGCCTGCAATGATACCTATACTCCCTGTGGGTGCGATCGTGGTGGTGGTGGCGTTTCTCAGCTTCGGCTGGCCTGGCGTGTTGAATATACTGACCTCGAAATTGGGGAAGGTTCCGCGTACCTCTGCCAGTTCCTGGGATGTTTCCCGTGCCTTCTCCTTTATAAAGGACATCAGCTTTGCCGCCACATCCAAAGCATCGTTGGAGTTATAAGGTATATCGAGCATTATGAGCAGGTCTGCAAAGCCCATGACCCCCAAACCTATCTTCCTGTTGGCTTCCGTCATCTCCTTGATCTTGTCGAGCGGGAACCTGTTCATGGTGATCACATTGTCAAGGAAGTGCACCGCAGTTCTTGCCGTCTTTTCCAGCTTTTCCCAGTCTATCTTTCCACCCCTCACCATCTTGGACAGGTTAATGGAACCCAGATTGCAGGACTCGTAGGGAAGGAGGGGCTGTTCACCGCACGGATTGGTGCTCTCTATCTCACCTAACCTCGGTGTGGGGTTGTCCTTGTTCAACCTATCTAAGAAGACAACACCAGGCTCACCGTTTTTCCATGCCATCTCAGCGATTTTGTCGAATACCTTCTTGGCATTTAGCCTGTCCACCAGTTTCCTTGTTCGGGGATTTAGAAGGTTGAATTCCTCGTTGTTTGCCACCGCTCTCATGAACTCCTCCGTCAATCCCACGGAAATGTTGAAGTTGTTGAGCTTGTCGTTGTCCTCCTTGCATGTGATGAACTCCATGATATCAGGATGATCGACCCTTAGAATAGCCATGTTGGCCCCTCTTCGTGTGCCGCCCTGCTTTATGGTCTCGGTGGCGGCATCGAAGACCGTCATGAACGACACGGGTCCCGATGACACACCCTTTGTGCTTCTCACCACATCGTTTTTGGGCCTGATTCTGGAAAATGAGAATCCCGTGCCGCCACCGCTCTTGTGTATCAAGGCCGTGTATTTTATGGCATCGAATATGCTTTCCATGGAATCTTCGATTGGCAGCACGAAACATGCAGACAGTTCCTGAAGCTCGCGACCTGCATTGAACAGTGTGGGGGAGTTGGGCAAGAATTCCAATTTGGTCATGACATCATAGAATTCTGTTTCAATGCTCTGGACATCGGCTTCTTTATCGAAAATAGCATCGGCTGAGGCGATATTTTCTGCCACCCTGTGGAACATGTCTTCGGGTTTCTCCTGGGGCCTGCCCTCCTCGTCCTTCTTCAGGTACCGTCTCTCCAGCACTTTGATGGCGTTTTCAGAAAGGGTTATCCTCTTCGTCGATTTCTTCCTGGTCTTGCCTTCTTCTGAGCCCATGTTAAGATTACTATCGCTCCTCTCTATATTTAATGTTTCCATTGAGCATCCCCTCTACCGAGATGGGTGACCCAGTTTTTCACAAACAGAACTGAAAACACTGGTGAAGAGGGGAATAAACAAGTCCCTTTAAAAGCCTTTTTGTACACGAATTGATAACAAAAAGAACACCCTATTTGGAGGGTTTATATATGTTTGTTACCATGTTTGTTACCAGAACTGAGGGCCAGTATTTGATTGGGTAAAATAACTCTCACATTATTTTGTTGATGATTTAACATCAAATATAGCTACAGTATATTTTAATTATTATATGAATATTGATAATAATCAGTACATACATGGAATAAATTAATATACAAATAACTCTCTTTAAGAAAAAGAGGGATCCTGATGGTTCACACGTACAAATCCTATATCAGAGGATTCGATGAAGAACTAGGTGGAGGTATACCTGAGTACCATATCATACTTGTTTCCGGTACACCGGGAACAATGAAATCATCTGTTGCGTACAATATTTTGTACCATAACATCAAACACGAGAATTCCGTTGGTATCTATGTATCCTTAGAGCAGAGCAGAGAAAATCTGCTTTTCCAGCTGGAGAGCCTGGGGCAGCACGATATCGAGGACCTCAACCTGACAATACTCGACATGGGCAAGATAAGAAAAGAGGTGAGCATGGCACAGGAAAAACCCTGGCTTGAGGTGCTGGAAAAACATCTTAACTACCTCAAGGAAACCCTGGATTTCGATCTATTGGTCATCGATTCCCTGCCCGTGCTTGAGATGATTTCGAAGGTGGAAGATGAGCGGACTTATCTGTTCTACTTCTTTGAATGGCTAAGGGACCTTAAGGTGACCTCTTTCATTATCTCTGAAATATCCACAGACCCCTCGATTGTATACCCAGAGGAATTTTTAGCAGACGGTATAATACTGCTTACTATGGAGAGGGTCAATGAGGTGGACGTCCACCGCAGAATCAGATGTGTGAAAATGCGCGGTGTGAATCATAATACAGGTTATTTCACATTAGAATTCAAGGACGATGCTTTTCAGGCAAGCCAAGCCATTTAAAAAACAATGACTCAATCAAATCTCTCCAGGGTTTTCAAGTACTTGATCAGGGTCAATTCATCTGCTGTGTACTTACCACTCTTTTTAAGGGCGCTTATATCCTCAGATTTGATGAGCTTCAATGCCAGAGGATTCCCCTCTGTCAACCTGTAGATTCTCTCGAATTCGCTCTTTTCAACCCTTTTAAGACCCAATATGGCCTTGCAGCTCTCCCTGTCCAGGCCTTTAAGCTCCATCTCCTTGAAGGGCTTTGAGCTCCGCACCTCCTGACCGAACAATCTCTCTGCCCCTTTGTGAACAATGATTATCTTTGAGGCTCTGAATACCTCCAGTTCCAACGAAAGCCCGGAAAGGAACCTGTGAAATCTGTTGTCGGCCCCATCAACGCCGTCGAACACAAGTATGGTATTGGTTCCGGAAATGGCGGAAATAGTGCTCTTGAGCATCTCCCCAAGCCCCTTATCCCTGCCCCTAAGAGCGGCTCTCAGCTCTGTTTTGTT
>CP070726.1:297095-308978 GCA_020350865.1 Thermoplasmata archaeon | reverse complement strand
CGGAGAGCATGATGGACAGCAGCCTGGGGGTCACGTCGTCCGCAGAGTAGAGATCCCTTCTTTTGGCAACGGCCTCGATCTCGTCAAAGAATATGATCGCGGGTTTCCTTTCCTTTGCGGTTTTGAACAGTGTCATCATCCTGGTTTCGCTCTCACCGTACCACTTGGACATGAGATCCCCGCATTTCACAGTAAACATCTCGATGTTGAGCTCAGTTGCCAGGGCCTTCATGGTAAGTGTCTTGCCGCAGCCGGGGGCCCCGAATAGCAGAATGCCTTTTGCAGGCTCCACCCCGAACTGATCCGCGATATCGGGCCTGAGAAGGGGGACGAGCACGCTCTCCTTTATATCCATCTTCACATCCTCAAGACCGCCCACCTGATCGAAGGTGGTCCTGCCCAAATCGGACATTTCACTGACCCTGGCCCCCACGGCGGCGACCCCGATTTTGCTGGTAAAGTACTCCCTGAACATCTCCCTTACCATGAGAGAGGAGACAACTGTGGTGTATATCGCCGCCCCGGCTCCTACAAATATGAGCCCCATTAAAACGGCACCCGAAACATCGGAATTGCTCAGGTATCCGAACTGGTATATCACGGCCAAGGATGCGACAACTATAAGACCTATCGAAATGAAAACGATTTCTTGTGACCTCCTTGTCTCTGCGGGGTACAAGAACCACTCTTTGAGTCTGGTGAAGGAGAGCCTCTTCTTATTGTCCACGAGATAGGACAGCAAAAATATTCCCAGGCACCAGAAAGCCAGCACAAAAAACGGAAGCATTGACGTTGCAAAACCTTCCGTCAAAACCGAGCCAATGATATCCCCGTTTGCCAGCGATATCCTGCTCAAGGCCGAGGCAAATGTCCCGGGTGTGAAGTCCTCTACGACGGGTTCTGAGAACACCATGAATGCCGTGGAATGGGGGGCCCCCGCCAAAAGACCAAGAACCTGGTAATCGGAGGCCGAGACAAGGAGTACAAGAAACACGCCCGCGCACAGCGTCACCGAGATGGCCATGAAAGTGGACAACACCATCGCGGCAAATACGGGGACAATAAAAGGTACACCGAACCTTGACAGGAATACGGTGAGAAACACGAGATAACCGAACCTCCAATCGTAAAAGGAGCACAGCATGACTATCAGGGAAAACACCAGGAAAACAAGGCCGAACTCAGGGGTCTGGTATGCTGCCGAACCCGTGATAAAGATACTCAGGAGCAGAAGCGCGCTGAAAGGAAATTTATAGGATACAACCCCGATGAACGCAGCCATGATGAGCACTGCCCACCAGGGATAAAAGGGTATGAAGACGGCTCCGAACACGCCCAGTGCGAAAAAGGAAATCGGGGTGAGAACCTTTGGGCGGTTTGTCTCCTTGGAGAAGATGTCCCAGAACACGGTCTCCAGGGTCCTTTTCTCCCCTTCGTCCGATTTTCCGAAGGTCTTCTTGCTCTCTGTTATTGCCACCAGTCTCTCGCGCTGCTTTTTGTAGAAGACCCACAGGAAGAGGAGCGGTAGAATCATGGCACCGATGATGCCGGCGCAATCGAATGCACTGGGGAACCCGACAAAATCGGAAACCACAGCGGCCCGGGCCTCGAAGTTGAATGTAATCTGGTTTGCGTTTTCATAGGGAATTGAGATCTCCCTTGTCTGGGTATGGGAATCGTACTCCACCTCGATCGTGTAATCACCGGGATGAAACATAACCGGGGTCATGAGGAGACCCTGGGAGGTGGTGATCCCGGTATGCACGATCCCCGATTCGTTTCGGATGGTGACGGTAGCTCCGGATGCGGGTTCGTGCAGGTAATCATCTATTACCTCCACAGCCATGTTGTACAGGTAGGTTACCCCATACGAGCCAAGGGAATACAAATAGGTTCTGGATGTAATGGGCAGGTAGTACTGATCATAGGCCGTAATGGAAAATGTAACATTTGAATCGCCCTCGTAACCCGGGATCGTAATGTTCATGGTTGTGGGATTCAGGGCATTAAAAGAGGCCATTCCGGATCTCGGGGATTCGCCCGGTGTCTCTATGTCCCAGGCGATCTCGGCACTTGCTATGGGAACATCGGAATGCCTTGAGGAGATCGTGACTTCCACCTCCTGGTAAGGCTCGGGGCTCTCCGGCTCCAGTGTCACCAGGATATTTTCATCAAAGGAGGGATACGGCCATGAGCCGTTCTTAACCACATTATACGAGTTTGTGGATGAAGTGATGGGAGCATTTATTTCATCGTATGCGACAGCATAGAAGGCAACCCCTGTCCCTCCTGTGTTCTGGATACCTGGGATTTCGCAGTACATCATTGTATTCTGCGAATTTGCGTGCCTGAACGTATAACCGCCTTCTGTAATTTGACCGTCCCTTGTGAAATTGCAGTACAGGAATGCGGACGCTATTTGCTGGGATGAATTCAGGGAGGTTATCGTGACATTGACAGTCTCAAGATTGTTGGGAGAGGCCGGATCATAATCCAGATATACGTTGTTGTCGAACCCACCATCCTGCCAGACAGCAGACACTCCCTGGGATATCACTAGAATCAAGAACAGTTGAACAAAAGCCAAAACACGTACCACTCTTTTCGCCGTCATATTGATCGAAACCACCTTTTACTTGCGCGCCGTGCCGCAATTTCCGCCTTGACACTTGCCAGTCTGTTTTCTATTCCAACCCTTATGCCCAGGCTCTTTACCTTTGAGATCTCCTTGAGGCTCAATGCCGCAAAGGGTGCGAAAAGTGCCTGCCATCCTGCGGGTTGACCTATCTGGGACAGGCTCACCTGTGACAGCATACCCGCCGAAACGGGGGGTGAGGGCATGGGGAAGAACTCAAGCGGATGAGGTGGAACGGCATGAGGGGGGGGAGGGGGGGGAGGGGGAGGGGGAGGAACGGGAGGCGGCAGGACAACATATATGCTGACATCCTCGAAGGGAATGAAATCGTCCTTATAGTCCCAAGTTGTATAATTAATACCCGACTCGGGATACACACCGATATGCAACTCGCCCCGCTGTGAGGACTCGATTTCGTATGTAACGTTCCAGGATTCGGTCAAAAGCAGCCTGCTTATGTTCCATCTTAATGCGGTCTCCCCATCGGAATCGCTTTCGATTTGAACACTTGAATTGGAGAATGAACCGGGGATGAGGTCGACATATCTCGGTAATATCTCCACAACTTCGATATTCCTTCCCGCAACCCTGGTGAGGTAGCGATTCGAAATGTCCTCGTAGATCTGAAGCAGCTCGGATGCGTTCTGTGCGGAGTAGTAGGTTCCGTTGGTTGAATCGGCAATCCACCTGAGTAAATCGGCATCCTGGTCGGAGCCGAGCCCGACCGTATAGATTGTGATATTGTTGTTCCTTGCCAGACCCATGGTCCCGGATGTGACATTGCCGTTTGTCGGATGGCCGGGGGCATCGGGCTTTCCATCCGTAAGCATGATGACAAGCCTTGTTTTCAAGGGGTCGCCATAGTCCTCAAGTTCCTTTACCGAAACATGGATTGCATCATCGATATTGGTCCCGGCCCCCGAGGTTATTTGGGCCAGGTTCTTTTTAATCCCACGGTAATCTGTGGATAGATGCCCGGCATAATCCGTGACCAGGGTGGCGTTTGAGGCGAAATTCACAACAGCGGCCCTGTCGGGGTTCAGCATCTTGTCAACGACATTCTGTGTGGCCGAAACCCGGATATAATTGGGGTCTGATGCCCCCATTGAACCGGAAGAGTCCATCACAAAGACCATGTCGATTGCGGCGGCAGGTTCTCCCAGGGCTCTTAACGTCAGGGTAACTTCGGCCCGATTCGGCTCGTTTTCGCTTCCGGCGGGCCATATTGAATCAGGTTCGGCATCCTTGTCAATGTCAATGTAGGGCCGGGCCATGGCAGATGACATAAAATACGAAGTGGCACAAAGCAGTGGCACAACTGTGACAAATAGTGCCGCAGCCATCCTCATGTATCTAAATTTACACGGACTTTTGGTTTTGAATCTATCTTTCGCAATTGTCATATCTACCCATCATCCAGATAAATTAGGCTGATGCATCAGGTAAAGAACATCACAATCATGGATTGCCATCTACTTTGTTTTCTTTTTGAATTTTTTCCTTTTTACCTTTCTTTTGACTCCCGGGGTGGTCTCTGATTCCTTGACTGTCATGTCCTTCATCTCGTCAATTATGGGGGTGGCTTTTTCGTAGTTGCCCTCGGTGTCCGCAAAAGCAGGGGCCTCTCCATCTTCAATCTCGAGGTCTCCGATGGATTCCATCAGCGATTTCTTTCCCAGACCGGGAGGAGGCGGAGGTGGTGGCTTTGCAGCCTGGGGAACAGGAATACCTATGTCCTCTATTCTCTCGATTTCATGGACTACTTCATCAGCTGTATCCTGTGCGGCGATCCCTCTCTCGGGGGTTGCACGCTTCTTCTTCCTGGCAAAAAGCCTTCTTGGCCTTCCCTGCTTCTCTCCTTCTACGTGAGGCTTGGGTGCCCTCTTCTCTTCCCTGTACCAGGACTGCAGTATTCCCACTTTAAGAAGCACGAAACACAGGACTATGAAGAATATCGTGAACAGGAAACCGATTCCCGGAAGGTTCTCCTGGAAAGCCCGCCAGAGATTCGTGGGGTTTTCCACGGTGATCCCGCCTCTTATGATCTCTTCATTACCAAGGGTATCAACCGCCTTGATCTCATAATCGTAGCCGCGGTTGTCATCCTCCGTCGTGCGCCAGCTTAAGGTGTAGTTGTCTGTGTAGTTATCATAGAGCAAGGCCGTCCACTGGCCGCTGTCGAACTTGATGTACACACCTGCAACTTCTGTATCATCGGTTGCATTTATCTCCCAATAAATGGTCCTTTTCTGATGCGCGAATGACGTCGGACTTACAATGATGATCTCGGGGCCTGAATTATCCACATACACGCTAGTCTCCCTGTTCGACTCCTGGCCGGTGAAATCAATGGAGTTCACGTATATGGTATGATGTCCGTCTGCGAGTTCCCCGGTGTCCACGGTGAGCTCATAGGGGGCGTTGATTCCCAGGCTCACCATATCGACTTCCATCTGTCCGTCAATGCTCATGGTGACCTTCTGCACCCCGCCTCCCGCATAAACACTCACAAGAAGCTCGCCTGCCACATGGGTTCCGTTTTTGGGCTCCAGAATCACCAGCTCCGGGGCGATATTGTCCACGATCACGGTAACTGTTCGTTCCGTCACATGACCTGCCTCGTCCGTTGCCCTGACCGTAATCAAATGCTCGTTATCGCTGACAAGGGAGGTGTTGAACATATCCCCGATTTGGGTCCAGCCGCTGTCGTCAACCGTGTACTTGACTGTATAACCGAACGCATCGCTCACCTGGACATTAATCGGTATCTCTTCTTTGACATACTCGCCGTTTTTCGGGGATATTATGGTGAGATCGGGCGGTGTGTTATCCACCCTGAAGGTAATGGAATCCAAAGAGGAGGATTTGCCCGATTTGTCAAAGGAAGTTGCCATGATATCGTAGGTTCCATCCGGAACAGTGCGGGTATCGATGCTGTACTCGTAATACCCTGTCTCGCTGTTGTAGGGAATCTCCACTGTCATATTGAAGACATCGATGGTCACGTAGTCAATGCCCACCAAATCCGTAGCCGAGATCTCGAAGGTGTATATTCTCTCCAGGAACTGATTTTCAACAGGTGATACGATGGAGCACCTTGGCGCTATGTTGTCCACATACACATTTATCGTCTGCTGCGTCAGATGTCCGATCATGTCATATACGCGTATGGACAGCGTATGCCAGCCGTCCGAAATTGCTGTTGTGTTCCACGGAACCACAATGGGGTCCCAGCCCCGGTCGTCAACACTGTACTCCTGCGGACCGATAAAGGCATCCTGTGCCGAGATATTCACATACATCTCACCCGAAATGTAGTCCTCGTTTTCGGGATAGATGATATTAAGAACAGGGGGATGGTTGTCAACCATGAATTCAACCGGACCATCGGATGCGCTCTTACCTGAAAGATCGTATGCCCAGGCTGAGACGTTCCTCACATTGTCCTCGGGTTCCAGTCTTGTGTCCAGTGGGAATTCATAGTATCCGCTCTGCATGTTGTAGGTTGCATTGAAAAGCATGTTGTACACACTGACCGAAACATAATCGATACCCACGCTGTCCACCGCCGCAATCTGGAAGGTGAATACATCCTCGATATACTGGTTTTCGGCAGGTGACACTATTGTGCAGGTGGGTGCGAAGTTGTCAACAAAGATTTCCACATACTGCTCTGTTATCTTTCCGGAGTAATCCATGGTGCGGATGCTCACTTTGTGCGATCCGTCAACCGCCGTAGTGGTGTCCCACTGTGCCTCCCAGAAGTTTTGAGAGGAAGGAGTCATTGCGAGCCAGTTTGTCATGTCGATTCTGTACTCCACGGATAGTATGAATGCATCCGAAACGGAAACATTGAGGGTGTAATCCCCTTCCACAAACTCGCCATTCGCGGGATTGTTCATAACGAGAAGTGGGGCATTGTTGTCCACATTGAAATCCAAAGGTCCTGCAAAACTTGACCTTCCTGAAAGGTCGTACACCCACGCCGATACATTGTACACACCGTCCGTCAGCGAGTAAGTACTTATGGTGTATTCGTAATAGCCGGTTTGTGCATTGTATGTGGCATAATGGTTCTCCCCGAACACAGAAAGCTCGGCATAATCAATTCCGATATATTCCACTGAAGGGGTATCGTCCGCTGCAATCTGGAAAGTGAATACACCGTCGATATATTGGTTTAAGATCGGCATGCTGATCGAGATTGTCGGATCTGTATTGTCCACAATGACCTCGACCGACTGCTCGGTGACATGCCCTGCCGCATCCCGTGCTCTTATCGTAAGGATGTGCCCGCCGTCCGTAACCTGTGAGGTGTTGAAGGCAGCGGTCCATGAGGGTTCTGGTCCCGCCAATGCAACCCATTGAGTCGCATCTATTTTGTATTCGACGGTCGAGATAAAGGTATCAGTTGACGTGACCCATATGCTATGGTCCCCGAAAATGTACTGCCCATCCGATGGATCGTCAATTGCCAGAAGGGGGTCATTGTTATCCACGTTAAATGAGACCGGGCCCACTGTTCCCGTCTTACCCGAAAGATCGTATGATGTGATGGTGACATTGTGGGTTCCGTCGGTCTGTGTATATGTGTTCAGGCTGTAATCGTAGTAACCTGTAAGGGGATTGTAGGACATTGTCTGTGTGATTCCAAATACCGTAATCTCGATTCGGTCCACTCCCACAGCATCCGTGGATACTGCCTGGAACGTCCACATCCCGCTTATATACTCGTTTGGAATTGGGGAACGAAGGGTGAGGGTCGGTTGAACGTTATCCACCCAAACCACGATGGAATTCTCGACCATGTGGGATGCATCATCAACTGCCCTTACAGTCAGGGTATGCTCTCCATCCGCAAAATCGGTGGTGTCCCAGGATCCGGTCCAGGGAGCAAGCGGCGTCATGGCCACCCAATTTGTTGAATCGATCTTGTACTCGACAGTATTCAAGAAAACATCATTTGCACCTGCCAGAATCGGATAGATCCCTGATACATACTCGCCGTGCAGCGGTTGGATGATCGTCAGCTGAGGTTCGGTGTTGTCCACATAAAATATAATGGGACCGTCCGTTATCGTCTTTCCCGAGAAATCGTGCGCCTCTGCAGTGATATCGTACACACCATCAGGATAAGAGGTCGTGCTTCTGATGCACTCGTAGTATCCCGTTCCCGGGTTGTAGGTGGTCGTAACGGTAGATCCGAAAACAGTGATATCCACATAATCGATACCTACCGTGTCGGAGGCATGGATTTTAATTGTCAATGTACCCTCTATATATTCACCGGAAACCGGTGAAAGAATGGCACAGATGGGATTGTTGTTGTCCACAGCCACATCCACTGTCTGCTGTGAGATATGGTTTAATGTATCCCTTGCCCTAACTGTGATTGTATGTTCACCTGTCTTGTACAAAGTCGTATCCCAGTTGGCATCCCAGTTTACAGGTCCTCCTACCATGGTATTCCAGGACCCCGTGTCGATCTTGTATTCCACAATGGGTGTGAACGGCCCGTCGGTTGCAGAGGCCGAAATGACACTTGATGCCCCCGACACATATTCATCGTCGGAAGGCTGTAAAATCGAGAGCACGGGGTCGTTGTTGTCTATGTAATAATCCAACATAATGGGAGACAGGGGATCGTTTACATTGCCTGCCTTGTCGTAGATGTTCACGGTAACCTGTGCCACTCCATCCGTATATATCGTTGTGACCACTGTTAGTTCGTAGTACCCTGTAAAACTGTTATAGGTTGCCCTTTTTGTGCCGACATTCCAGATATCAGAGCCTCCAACATTGTTGAATGTGATATCAACATGATCCACATCGAGATTGTCATTTGCCATGATGCTGAAGGTGTAGGTTCCTTCGATGGTCTGACCTATGCTTGGAAGCACCGGAAATCCTGTGGGTCGGTTGTTGTCCACGATGATCTCAACAGATTTCAAGGTGGCGATTCCGTATGGGCCGTTGTCCATGACCTCGAACTCTATGGTATGGGCGCCTTCTGTCAGCATCGTGGTGTCGAACTCTCCTGCATCCGAGATATAGTTGGAGGTCCCGCCAAGAAGGTCAAGGTCGTACCATGTTGTTCCCCCATCGATCCTGTACCTGGGCCTTGGGCTCTCGTCGTCCAGGATGCCATCGGTGTCAACGGCACTGATATTGACCTCGTAGGTTCCTCTTATGACCTCACCGCTTTTTGGAGAGATCACATAGAGCGAGGGCTCGTTTTGGATCAGAACCGAGGTTGTGTTTACAATGGAATTGTCGTATAGATCGTAAACCATGATCTTCAGGTTGTGAGAGCCGTCAGAATAACCAGTGGTAAGCAATGAGAACTCGAAATGGCCCGAAACATCCAAAGCACCGTCGAATGCTGCAAAGGCATCATCCACGTAAAGCTCCGCATACTGGGCCTCGCTTTCAGGTGCGGGGTCCACAATCACGGTGTACATGTTCTTTATTGTTTCACCAGGTTGGGGATTTGTGATGGATATGGAATCAAGCAGGATATTGTCCACGATAACGTTCACAGAACCTGTGGCAATGGCTCCTGTGATGTCCGTGACCTGGAATTCAATGACATGGGGGCCGTCGCTTAGGGTTGTCGTGTCGAAGTCTCCGAAGTAGAATACAGGTGCTGCAACTCCTGGTGTCACGGTTGAAACATCCCACAACCAGTCCACCTCGGAATCCGTGTCGACGCAAGGATTGCGCTGAATTGACCGTCCTGCTGATGCCCATAAGGTCCAGCCAAGACCTGCGCCTTCCCAGCACACGTAATCGGCTCCCGCTGCAAAATCAACAGAGTCACCGGCATTTCCAAGTCTATCCGCAACCAGTCCTGCATCGTAATCGGGCAAATAACCGTAAACCGATTCAAATGAGGTGGCATTTATGGCGACCACAATGGTTCCCCATGCGGGGATCGTGGCGCCGCCTGGGAAAACGTAGAAAGGACCCGTACCGTCCGAAAGGGCAAGTCCTGCGATACTGATCGCAGAGGACGTGGGATTGAAAAGCTCCACCCACTCGGCTGTGGAAGTTGGATGATCGTACAGGACCTCGGAGATGACGATATGACCAACAGACAGTGTATTTGCCATATCGTACCACATGCCGTAATCCACACGGTACTGGGGATTTGTTATGGTGTCCGATATTGGATCGCCATTGGGGTCTGTTGCCTTGATTGTGAGAGGATAGGAGGTTCCTGAGATCACCTCCCCTGTTGCAGGCTGCATGATCTGAAGGGAGGGTTCGTTTACGAAGTTCACCAGGACCGTATCGGCAAGCGAATTTCCTTCTGGATCGTATACAAGGGTCTTGAGGGTATGAGAGCCGTCCGCGAACCACACCGTATCCAGGGTTATCTCGTAGCCCCAGTTGTCCACGGCCCATTCGGTTTCTGTGTACTCCACAACGGTGAGCACGTTATCCACATACAGCTCAACATAACCAGGTCCGGGATATGCGGTATTGTCCTGGTCGTCATCCTCGAAATCGACAAATACGGTTGACATTCCCGAGAGCATCTCACCTGCAGACGGGCTTGTAATGTCCACTGAAAGAAGGTCATCCCAGTTGTCAAATGTATAGGTCTCGTATCCCGAGCTTTCCCCAGCACCGTTTATGGCTCTTGCCCGGAGCTGATGGTACCCGTCATCGTAGTTCTTAGTGTCCAATGTGTACGAGTATTCATTTGGATTGCCTGTAGGGGCCATGTCGTTCACGTACTCTCCATCCACATAAAGCTCAAGCCTGTCGGCATTGACAGCAGTGACAAATACGGTCTGTGTCCCGGATATGGTTCCGGGGGCAGGAGATGTTATCACAACCCCTGTCGGGGGTGCAATGGATGTTGGGTTGACAATGGCCACAGTGATTGTTCGCCACATGGTGACGCCGTCATTGTCCTGGACAACGATTCTTATGTTGTAAATTCCGTTATCATATTTTGTGGTGTCCCATGTGGTTTCAAAGATCGGACTCCCTGAGGCCCTCTGTGATAACGATGTCCATGAGGTCTCCCCTTCTATCTGAAATCCAACAAACTGGACGTCATCCCCGATCACTACATCCTCGTCATCGGCATCTATCCTGAACGTATAGTCATTACCGTTCACCGTGCTGCCATCCACCGGAGAGACCAGCCTAACCCATGCACAGCCTGTCTGTAGATATGCCCACCCTGGGGCGATGTGGCGATCTGGAGAATCACTGGTCATGACCTTATCGGCGTTGCTTGTTACTTCCCAGAAGAAATATTCTTCGCCGGCAGCCATATCGGAGTCATAAAACCTAATCAGCATGCCTATTAGATCATGGTTGTTTATCCAAAGATCGTAAATTCCATCTGCAAGCAGAGGGGAGGTGACTGGATCGTAAGGCACGACGAATTCGAATTCGTATCTGTCATCTGAGGTTCCTGTGGGATTGTAATAATTGGCATCTGCGTCGCCATCATCGGCAGCTTCCCCGCCGATAACGCCATCGTCCTTCCAAATCCCCTGGCCGGCTGCGGCATCGAACCATCCCTCCGAATACATTCCTTGGCTTGACACCTGCTGGTAATGCTCCCACTCGGGTCCTCCGGGCTGTTCCCCGCCGCTCAGTGCACCTGTTCTCGGTCCGAAAGGTCCCGCCGCACTCCCTTCCTCGAAATAAAGGCGCAGGACATCGTTTGCATTGTTATCGTCGTCCCTTATGATAAATCCGATGTAGATGTGGGACAGCACAGGGTCCTGACTTATGAAAATCGTGGTGGCTATACTGGTACCCTCATAATTTGTGAGCAAGATATCTCTCTGGTAGCAATCCGACCACCCGAAATCATTTGTAATGTCACCGTCGATTACTGGGGAATTTTTCCCATATGTGGAATAAAAAGACCGATCCTTTGTCATGATGCCCAACTTTAAATCGGCGTAGGAGTTGAAATCTGCGGGGTCATTGCTTGTTTTATCCCAAGTAAAGTTTCGACCGAAGCCTGCATGGTATATGCTTATAAAGAACCCCAGTTCATCGTCGCGCACGATATTTAAATCCGACCCCGTACCTCCCCCGTCCACCTTTGGATCAAAAGGCACTCTGAACTCGTACTTCAGGTAATTTCCTCCGGAATTGGCAGCAGAATCAAAATGGTACAGACCATCACCATCCGTTGTGTCCCAGGTAGCCCCATCCCAGAATCCGTCTTCCAGGGTAGCACCGTTTAGGTTCGTCATTACATAGTTCTCATT
>CP070726.1:290134-296995 GCA_020350865.1 Thermoplasmata archaeon | reverse complement strand
GAGTTTTAAGAATTACAATAAGTTCTAAAAGGATAGATATGGGGAATGATATGATTTTTACTTATTCAAATATTTTTTTCAGAGAATATTTGAGGTCTTATACTATTCGTGTATACAAATTTATATTTTCATTTCGTCGGCAAGAATAGCCTTGACAAAGTCTTTAAAGCTTTCATTTTCGATTGTTGCATCACATTTATTGCAGAATTTTATTTCCTTTAAACCTTTTATTATGTCAGGACGGTTCTCACAAAAGTCCATAACACATCCTCTGGTTTCATCATGGAATCCCAAATCTGTAAAATATCCGATTAATTGGGCAACAATTAGGTAAGCGATTCCTTTTTCAAATGTACAATTCGCCTTTTTCGTATAATCATACAGGGAGTAGGTTGAGATGAACATAAATCTATCATCAACGGAACTTGGTCCTGAAAAATAATCGTATAGGATCTCTTCCTCCTCTTCAAATGCCAAAGGGTATTTTGTCAGACATGTGACAAGATCCACGTTTAGGTAATCTTCCTGTTCATATAGGGTTTTAGGAAGCAGATAGACCGCTAAATTCATAGAATCTTCGATGGGTTGGACTGCATCATGTTCGAGTGTAATACTCGGGATTGTAAAGTGAAAAAACTTCTGGACGGAATTCAATCGTCTTGCCATCTGGTCGAGGTTTACAAGACCGCCATCAATATCGATAATACCAACACGGTACTCGTATCTAGTTGATGCTGAATCATTATCCATTTGATTACTCATTGTAACCGGTTGTATTATTTTTATGACTTTCTCGAGTCCCTTTTCCCAGCTGGGGAAGAAGTCAACATATTGGGTGTCTTGTAGTTCTTTAAAAGATGGGCGGCACTGTTCAAGTCTAATGGGGATAATAAAGTCCTGGTCTCCTGGGAATTCTTTGGCAACTTCCAGGGCATCTCTCTTTTCCACTTGGACAGTTCCTTTCTTTGTCGTGGAAACCTTGGAAAGCAATGTAATAAAGTAGTTCGATTCCCGAATCGCCTTTCTTATGGCCGGAAGCCACTTCATGGACGGCAGTAAGTTCTCTTCGTCAAGCCAGGGCTGAACACCAGGTATCGATTTCAAATTCCCGTATAGTTTTCGTGCAGCTTTGACATCCTCCTTGGCATAGTTTATAAAAACTTTTGTCATCTCTATCGCCCCTTCGCGGTCGGTATCAGATAACAATATCCAACTATACAAAGTTTACGATTGCTCCGAAACTTTTGAGAAAAGTTTCATCAAAATCCTTGCTTGCGGTGAGGCCTTCCCCCTTTATGCTCGGGGCGCTTTTTTTGAGGAGGGGATTGTCTCTTTCTTTTTTTACATCACTAACGGTTTTGAATGGAACCACAGCATTTTTTATATTTTTTACCACTTCCACAAGGACAGGGTTGGTTACGACCTATTTTTTCACGCTTCGATTTTTTAGGCATGGGTTTTGACAGAGGTTTTGGTAAGGGTTTTACCGCTTTTTTCTTTTTAGGATGAAAACAAACCCACCATTCCATCGACTTTATCGTGTCGTCTATGAATTGATAGTGGACATCCTCTTTTAGATAGTTTAAATTTAGTTCCCATCCTCTAGAAAGATATCTATTCACATCATCTAAATCCATAAAGATTGGATCAACAAGATCTTCTTTATAAACCATCTTTATATCTTCATAACACTCTCGGGGACATAGATGGGAACTACATAATACCAGTCCAGTCCAAACGAATGAATATTCTTTTTCGAGTTTCCCACGAAAGAGGCTTTTGTAATAATCCATTATCTCCTCCCGTGTTTTTTTACCGTTGACTACCAATATTAAAAGGGCGCTTAGACCCGCATCTCTTACATATTCATCTATTTCCCTATTTTCTATAAGTTGCTTTATCAGGGTTGTATCACCATGGCAAACTGATGCAAGAACACGCTGTAAGTCTTCGGTTATAAAATCTCCAGCAATACTATCAGAAGTATCCCCTGAGTGAGAAAAAATATCGACAATTAGAGGATATGCACGCTTTTCACTAAACTGTGCAAGCAAAAACATCGAGTATATGTGTGCAAGGTAGTCAGGTTTTTCTTTGATTTGATCAATATTTTTCCCAGTATTTTCTAAAACCTTTAAAAGTTCTGGTATGATTTCGTTTTTATGCTTGATAGCTTCCTGGACTGCTTCATGAGGGAATGAACCTTTATTGTATTCCAATTCTGATAAAATTTCTTCAATCTTCAACATAAACACCTTGGAAATTAGAGATAGGTACTTTTATTATATTCATTGGATCTCTTTTCGACAATCCCCTCCTTTTACTTTTAGATGGACGCAGGCCTCCGAAATGGCATCTCAATTATGATAACTTTACCTACCCCATCCTCCCCACCACATCCTCCAGGGTGTCGGCGAAGGTCTTGGCCTCCTCTTCCGTGTTGTAGAGGTAGGCCGAGGCCCGGGCGGAGCCGTTTATGCCGTGCGACTTGAACCAGCTGTGGACGCAGTGCATGCCCGAGCGGATCATTATATTGGCCACCTCGTCTAAAATCATGGCTATGTCGTGCGGGTCCATGCCCTCCACCCAGAAGCTCACCACACCGCCCCTCTTTTCGGGCTCCTCTGGGCCCAGGATGTGAAGGTTCGGGATGCCCGCGAGCCTGGAAGTCATGACCGTGTTCAGCTTTATCTCGTGCTCCCGGATATTTTCCATGCCCAGTTTCGAGAGGTATTCCACGGCGGCACCGCTTCCGATAATGCCGGCATAGTTCTGGAGGCCGCCCTCGAACTTCTTCGGGGGATCGAGATAGACAGTGGATTCGTAGGAGGTCTCGGCCACCGTGTCCCCGCCCACGATGAAGGGGGACAGCTCCTTTAAGAGATCGTACTTACCGTAAAGTACGCCCATGCCTGTGGGGCCGCACATCTTGTGCAGGGAGCATGAAAAGAAGTCCACGTCCAGCTCCTGAAAATCCACCCGGCTGTGGGCCGCGCTCTGGCTGCCGTCCAGCATCACCAGGGCACCGTGGTCGTGTACAATCTTGATAATCTCCTTGGCGGGGATGGTGTACCCCTCCAGATTGGACGTGTGGACCATGCTGACGAGCCTCACATCCTCCCCCATGCGCTTCTCGAATGCCTCCATATCAAAGGTACTGTCCTCGAGGGAGTGAACTATCTCGTGCCCGATGCCCCTAAACTCCCGCATGAGGTGCCACGGGGCCATATTGGAATTGTGCTCCCTGTCCGTGGTTAAAACCACATCGCCTTTCTTGAAATCGAGGCACCTGGCTACGATGTTTATCCCTTCAGTTGTGTTTCGTGTGAATACGATCTCCTCGGGTTTTCTGGCATTGAAGAATTTCGCAATGCTCCGTCTGGCCGAATCGCATTTTATGGTGACCTCAGTTCCCATCTTGTGCACGCTTCTGCCGGCACATGATGCCAGTTCGTAGTAGTACGTGTTCATGGCCTCGATTACCTGTTTCGGCTTCAGGGTCATGCATGCGCTGTCAAGATATATGATGGGCTTTCCGTATATCTCCTTTGCTAGGATGGGAAAATCCCCTCTGATACGCTGAACGTCCAAGCTTCGACCTCCATGGTCCGCAGGTTTACGCGGCAGCTTCGCCCTTCTTCTTGCGGTAGTCCTCTATTGCGGCATGCAGTGCATCCGCAGCCAGATTGGAGCAGTGCATTTTCACCGGCGGCAGCCCTTCCAGCTCGTCCGCCACGTCCTGTCTGGTGATCTTCAATGCCTCGTCCAGGGTCTTGCCCTTTGCCATCTCGGTGATCATGCTGCTTGTGGCAATGGCCGCAGCGCAGCCAAAGGTCTTGAACTTGACATCGGTTATGATGTCGTGCTCCACTTTTATGTACAATTCCATGAGGTCGCCGCATTTCGGATTGCCTACCGTCCCCACTCCGTCCGGGTTCTCGATCTCCCCCATATTCTTGGGGTTTCTGAACATCTCCATAACCTTCTCACTGTACATCACACCACCGTCCGTGATTCAAATATCATCCCTACCCACATGAAACATGCTCATGTCGTGAACAGTTTTGCCTAATATCCTTGATATATAAAAACCATTTGCAGCGATCTTTGCCGCACCCATGACCCGCTTTCCCTCTTTCCATTCGGAAATGAATGACTTGTAGCGGGGCCAGAGAGCCTCACAAGCTGCAAAATTTCTTTTCTCGAAGGCGGAATAGGCATCGAAAAAGAGCCCTGCTGCCTGCTCGTAAAACCCTTCCTTTCCTTCCCCCAGGCTGAGGAAACCCTCTCCCGCGCGGATCATATCCCTTGCAAGCCCGAACTGCACCAGGGCGATGACGACCTCCTCGGGTCTGCTGTCACCCAGAAACTTCCTTGTGCAGGTGCTGCTCACGGCAGTTTCGTGTTTGGCCATTCCATTTCTCGCCTCCTCAATATCTGCCGCCTGCCCGGATTCGATACCGTCCGCGATCTTTTTGATCTCAGCCATGAGCTCGCTCAATCTGGAGAAGTTGGCCTTCAATTCTTCATCGATTTCTCCCGAGTTTTGTTGGAGGATTTCGCCCAGTGTGGTTTCACCGCCCTCCTTATCCTCCTGCCCGTCCAAGAATGCCTTACACGAGCTCTCAAAGCAGTCGTCGCAGCATCCTCCGAAGCAGTCGGCCATGAGGTTTCCGCAGGAGCATACCCTTGCGGGCAGCAGTATGTTCGATATCATGGACAGCATGGCCATGGCATCCTCCTTGTCGTCCGCCCGCCTCAGGATTATCTTGCCTGTCTTGAAGATGTGCGTTCTTTTCCCACCAAGCTCCACGTACGCATATCCCATTTTCGGGGAGCATTCGTTCTTGTCAAAGAGATCCATCTGGGCAATGGAGTCGCAGAGCTGGTACTGGTCAAAGAAGTCACCGAAAAGTCCGTTCTTGCCGCATGACGGTTTCAGCTGTGCCCACAGTGTAACCATCCCCTCTTCAGTGCAGGGATGTATCTCCACGATTTCATCGTTGGAAGGCATTTGAGGGGGGCCTCTCCTTTCCACATCGGCCCCCAATCTCTCGACGATCTTTTGCAGCTCATCTTCCGTTGCAAAGATGCATTCCTCGGGCTGCTGAATTTTGAGCAGCACCTTGCGTGCAAACGTCATGCACTTGGGGTTTGCGCACTGCCCGCAGTCGAATTTGGGCAGCAGCTCGTGCACCTCGTAGGTGTTTATCCCGGGCAGCAGTACACCTCCATTGTGCTCTATCTCCCGCCATCCAGATGCTCGTCAAAACAAACGCCGCAGCTGTCTATCTGCAGGATGCCTTTGTGATAACTGCAGAAATTCTCTTCCCCCCGGATATGTGCACACACTTCACATAGGAGGGCCAGCTGCTCCTCTTTTGCATCACCGGACGCCACCTTGTCAGCGATGGTCTTGGCATATTCCACTATCTCTGGGAACATCTCGTGAAAGGCATCGTTCTTGCCCCTCACAGACGAGAGATACTGGCTCACGGACGCCTGGGTGATGCCCAGCCTTTTCGAGATCTCTATTTGCCTCATATTGTATTCCTGGGTCAGTATCCGGACGATATCGGCCCTGATATGGGGCAGTATCTTGTACACGATAATTTCACATGGTGGTTTCATGTTGCAACCTCCCCGGTTCCAACCGTAAATAAGGGTTCGTGCATATAAAATTAACGGCGTTATATTCCATTGGGAATGCCGAGCAGACCGTATATCTTATTTGCCTCCTCGGAGGCCTCCTTTCCGGATACGGCCTTGATGAGCAGTTTTCCGCTGGGATACAAACTGACCTCGGCTTCCCCCTTTGCCAAGACGAGCATGATGCCTGCATCCACCACTTTGTAACCGTTGGCTTTCATAACCACTTTTGCCGAGTTAATATCGATTTGCACTTCGAACCTGGGAACGGCTTCAAAGGCGGCTTTCCCCTTGCACGGTCTCAGAAGATAATAGCTCATAACACCCGCATCCCTGCAATCGATTCTCCCACCAATCCGATGATATCAATTTTATTTTCCTCCTCCAAAACAGCGTCCAGCCGTGAATTCGTGGAGGGCCTTTTGGGTACGATGGTACAGCACATACCAGACTGGGTTGATATGTCGTATGTCCCGATGTCCTTTGCGATGGCTTCGATTTCCAGCTTGTCCAGACCAATCAGGGGTCTTAAAACGGGCAGGCTCACAGCCTGTGATTCGGTTTGAATGTTGCTGAGTGTTTGCGAGGCCACCTGTCCCAAAGACTCTCCTGTGAGCAAAGCGGATGCGCCCTCCCTTTCGGCCACCTTATCGGCAATCCTCAGCATCATCCTCCTGCATAAAACGCAGTGCAGGCTCCTCCTGCAGTGCTTTGCAAAGGCAATGTGGCTGTCTTTGTGGGGAACGACCCATGTCTTGATTTCGGTATTGTCCAGGTTCTCAAGGTGATGTACCAGGGCCCCTGTCTTGTTGAACTGGCCGTCGTCGGTGAACGGCCGGTTGTCAAAATGTACCGCCACAACCTCTGCCCCCAATTCGAGCATCATGTGTGTTGCAACGGGAGAATCGATGCCCCCAGAGATCAGCGACACCAGTTTCATGGGCTGGGCTAATGGGATGTTGATATAAAGAGTTTTATCAGATGGGACGCCGGGTTCGTTTGAAATGGCCGGGTGAAAATGCTCTATCCCACGACAACCTCCAGGGTGATGGTGTAGGTTGCGCTGGCCCCGTCATCATCGGTAACGGTCAGGGTAATGATGAACGTTCCTGAGTTGTGGTACTGATAATCCACAGAGTCAGTAGCAGCCATGGGGTTGATCTCGGGGCTCGGGTACGGATCGGGGCTAACCCCATTGTTAAAGTATACGGT
>CP070726.1:283630-290034 GCA_020350865.1 Thermoplasmata archaeon | reverse complement strand
TTTTGCAGGTCCTTTGACTCCAGGTTCCTGGTCTCCATGTTCTTGTTGATGTCCGTGATAATGGAGTTGAAGATGTTCGGATCCTTTATTTCGAACCCGTAGTCCATGATCCTGCCTGTAGCAAGAAGCGCCGAGATGTGATCGAGGTCGGCTTTGATGCTGACGTTCTTCCTGAGGCTGTCCCACAGCGATATGATGTTTGCCGTGGACTCCACCTCGTACGAGTGGGAGATGTATGTGGTGGTCAGAAAGGCCGATATCTCATCCAGGTTGGATGTGTCGATTATGTTCTGCATATTCACCCTCTCCTTTGTGCTCAATTGAGAATGATATGTGTAGTATAAATGCATTTGGATATGATTGTGCCCCGAAGAGACGGTAGTTGCTTCACCAATTCCTTTCATCCGAAGGCCCTATCGGACCATTTCTTGTCAATACCTGCAAAAAGGGGGGCCGACAGGACCACGAGCAATAGGCTGACAAGGGCGGTGGCAGCATCCCCTCCCATCCACGCAATACCGCCAGAAAGCGAGAGAAACGAAAGCAGTATGAGAGGCGGCAGGATGGCAAGACAGAACCGGGCCAGAACCCTGGCATCGAAGAGCAGGCTGTTGGTCGAAATACCGGTGAGGTAGCATGTGACAGCCAGCACGTATACGGCTGTGGAATACGCAATGAGAAGCGAAAGCCAGATGCTGGACATATCCCCCGAGATTGCGGAAAGGAGCAGCACGAACAATGCCGGAAGGAAGGCCACAAGCAGGAAGAAGAGGATGATCTTTGTCCTGATTACGGCAGGCAGCCTGACCGGTACCACCCTGTAGAATCCGGGGGAGTCGATGTTGTTCAGCCATGAATATGTGGTAATGCAGAAGAAGCCGATTAATGGAGCGAAGAACGTTGCGGGAAATGCGATATCACCGCCGCTCAGGGCCGGGAAGAACCAGTTCATGGCTGCAAGGAGCAGTACCGGCCCCGCAAAGGAGCCCACAACCGGTCCCAGGGTCCCGCTTCTTCTGAGGTCTAGCCATTCCTTGGCAAGCAATGGTGCGTAGGCTCCGAACCTGCCAAACCCTGTAGCACGGGCGAGGAAGGCATGCGTGTGCGGCACCCCCCTGGGAGTTATGTGCGAAACAGTCATACCCGTGCCCAGAGCGATGAAGGCCATGGTGAGTGCGACGGACGGCAGAGCCAGATGCACGTTCTCACCGGAAACAAGGGGTACGGCCGGGAGAAGCAGCTCGCCTGGGAGAAGGTCCATCAGCACAGCCAAAATCACCAGGAACGTAACAACTGTCAACGCACCTGCTACAGTTCTGCTTTTCACGGCTGTCATCGAGAGAAAATAGCTTAAGGACATACCGAAAAAAAACGTGAGAATCACGCCTGCGGCAAACAGCAAGATGCCAAGAAACGTGAATCCTGCGGCAACGAAACCTGCGAGCCCGAAAGCCGCGATAAACGGCAGCAGATTGAAAGCCAGATAGTAGAAGGCATCCTTGAGAAAGAAGGCCCCCATGAGCTTCCTGTTCTCGATTGGCAGTGTCCTGCCCGAGGCAAGGAGCAGATTGATTCTGCCGAACCGTCGCTCAAGTATGCTCCCCATGAAGAGACCCAGACCTCCGACGCTGATGCCGAATATCATGAAGAGCAGGCTTCCCAGCCTCAACTGGACATGGAAGGATACTGCCCGAAGAAGAACCGGATGGCTTGCCCCCAGAACAGATCCGAAGATGGCGATCATGAAGGGAAAGAACCAGAAGGCGGGGCCTCCCGTCATGACCTTTTGAACCCGCACCTCCTCGCGCCAGAGAAAATGCACAAGTCGCCAGAATCCGATGCTCTGACTCATCTGCTCTCACCTTTGGTGCCGGCTCCCATTCCCACGCTCTCGAAAAACAGCTCCTCCAGGTTAATGCCCCCTGCGCGAACTTCGGCTAAGGTTCCCCTATCAAGCACCTTTCCCTTGTGAATCACTGCCACATGGGTGCATATTCTTTCCGCAATATCCAGCATATGGGTGCACATGAAGATCGTTTTGCCCCCCTTTACAAAATTCACAAGATGGTCCCTCACCTTGCGCTGGAATATGGGATCGAGGTTGATGAAGGGCTCGTCTAGGAAAAGCAGGTTTGTTTCCGGCAGGAGCGCGGAGGCGAGCATGAGCTTCTGCTTCATGCCCTTGGACAGGTCCTTGCCCAATGTGTCCCTCTTTTCAGATAGCTCGAAGAAGTCAAGCCACCTCAGGGCCCTTCCCTCGGGATCATCCAGTCCGTACACTTCTGCCACGAAATGCAGGGTCTCCTGGCACGTCAGGAAGCTGGGAGGGATCTCCTCCTCCGGGACGATGCCGATGCGCCTCTTCAGTTCAATGGGCTCCTCTGCGGGATTGAGACCCAAAACCCTAACCCTGCCTGCTGTAGGGGGCATCTGACCCGTGAGGATGTTTACCAGGGTTGTCTTGCCCGCACCGTTCGGGCCGAGAAAACCGAAGAATGAGCTCGCGGGGACCTTGAGGGTCACGCCATCCAGGGCCGTGAAGTCACCGTATCTGTGAACAAGTGAGCTGACCTGGATGACCGGAAGGCCGGTCATGTGCTGGAAAACAGGAGCCGGGTTAATAAATTTAATGCAGTGAAATGTATCCCCAGGGAATTGTCCTTTCACAAAGATTTAATAGCTCGAAGAATTGCGGAGATGTACATGATGATCAGGGTCTTGGGCTCGGGCCAGGACGCGGGCATTCCGCACACGGGCTGTTACTGTGAGAACTGCACCAGGGCCAGGCAGTATCCCGAAAGCCGGAGGCTGGGGCCCTCCATCGCCCTGATGGACAGGGAGAAGGGGTTCTGCTATCTAATCGATGCCTCCCCCGATTTCAAATACCAACTGGACATGATTAGGGTGGATATTTCTACAATTCAAAGGGAAGGGAAAATCCCCCTTTCCGGGATCCTCCTGACCCATGCACATTTCGGCCACTGCGCCGGGCTGTGGCATCTTGGAAGGGAGGCCCTGGGTGAATTCGAACTGCCTGTCTTCTGCACAGAAGAGATGGCGGGATTCCTCAGAAACAATCACCCCTTCAGGCTCCTTGTCGAGAGGGAAAATATAAAACTCGGGGAGTATGAGCCGGACCGGAAGCTGGAATTCGGGGATTTTACCTGTACCCCCTTTGTCGTTCCCCATAGAAACGAAGTGTCCGATTGCGTGGGATACATCATCCGAGCAAAGAAATCGGAAAAAGGGATGCTCTATCTTCCTGACATCGATTACTGGACAGAGGATGTTTTAGAGAGAATAGGGACCCTTGATATCGCCCTCGTTGACGGCACTTTCTACTCCCAAGACGAGATACCCAGGTATGAGGAGGTCCCCCATCCGCCTATGATGGAAACCGTGAAGTTACTGGAGGGGGGAGCAACTAAAATATATTTCACGCACGTCAACCACACAAATCCGGTGAATCATGATGGAAAAGAAAGAAAATATATTGAGGAGCACGGATTTAAAATCGCCTTCGACAGTATGAATGTGGAAATTTAAAAAAAATAAAAAAAAGGATTATTGGTGTTTATAAGTTCATGGTGGATTTATCACTCTCATGGTATCCTGGCCCTGTAATATGGTGCCATCGTTAATTTCGCATGTCACTGTTAGAACTATTTCATTTCCTGGATCAAGTATACCTACCAAATCGGATCTGTCGAACTTTACATTCAAGGAATGACCATTAAGCACTGGATATTCCGCGGGAATAACCTCCTCAAGATAGATTGTGCTCAAAACGATCTCTGATATATCATAGCCTTCGGGTAGTTCTATTACACCAGAAATCCATCGGCCATTACTTTTGAGGTTGAGAGTCTCCGGATTGATTTCGAATCCCAGTGCTTCAAATCCCAGTGCTTCGACAGGTTCAACAGGTTCGACAGGCTCAACAGGCTCGGGTGTAATGAAGAGGTGGACTGGATATGGTATCGTAACAACTCCGTTTCCTCTGTCTGCAGTCAATTGGAAATTTATCAGGGCGAACTCGGATTGAGAAGAAATCCCTGGGGGAACATCAAACGAGAAGGTTGCAATTGCCTCTCCACCGGGAGGGATAGTTGTAGGTACCGAGACCGGTGTCAAGTCGGTAATGAATGTTGTTGGAGCGGGTTGGATTTCATCGTCCCCCTCTGGAATTGTTTCCAATACCTCGTTAAAGCCGGCATGGACCACAGGGGTTGATGGGCTACCTTGACCAAATGGTATACACTGAACATCATCACCCACAGCCTCGGTTTCGGCAATCCCATTTGGCCCAGCTAGGATATGTTTGGTTGTCAGTAATGTATCATCCCCTGAGGGTATAGAATCCAAGATGGCATTGGGCCCGGGTTCAATAACCAGCGCTCCGGACCAGCCCTGTTCTACGGGAGTAACTTGGTAGTCGTCACCAGATGAACTGGTTTCAGCAATTCCATTTGGACCTGCTGTGATAAATTCCCCTCTGATAGATCCAGGTTTTTCGAGCTGCATACCTCCAGAAGTTTCAATGAATTCAAGGTTAAATTCAGGATTTACCATTGGGTGTTCTTGATTTTCATTCGCTATCGTTAACTCTACGTTGACGGTTGATCCTTGTTGGACATTGAATGTTGAACGATCGGTGGGGGTTGGAAGCTCAAGTTCGTACGCTAACGGTAAAATTGGTAATATATCTGCAAGTATACCTAGTATGAAATCTAGAATATCACTGAGAATCCTATCCTCTGCTTCAATGGGACCGTGGTCGAATGTGTTACCAAAAAGGATGGCTAGAAGGGTATAAAGGAACGGATTTAGATGATGTAAGAACCTGTGTTTGTTCTCATGGACGAGGGTAATAATGAATTCTTTCAACGAAGAAAATGCAGCTGGACAGAATTCTATGAAGTCAGTCGAAACTATGTAATAACCATAAGCCCAAGAGACTGTTGGGTCATATGTATAGATAGGTGGATCGACAACAAGGGCAGCTATTAAACTGGCCAAACGATTGGGGTCATCTGGATCTGGGTTTCGACTTGTTTCTGCATTAAATATATCTTTTGCAGTTTCTAGTAACGTATCTATGATATCTGGTCGCCCATTTAGGTCGGTGTCGTATGAAAACGGGAAACCTGCGCCTTTAGACGTCGAATCCGTAACTATTTGTCCTCCGGGACCTTGATAGACCGCGGCAAAATACAAAGTTACCGGAAGTATCCCCTCGGTGTCCAATGTTATTACGGGCGGATCCGAGGTCATGATTTCTCCCAGCAATACAAAACCCGCCGGGAGCTTGTGTTGAGGTGAGACGGTCATTATATCGCCTGGCTCTGCGAAAGGAGCACCTGGTTTCCCTTCAACCTCGGCTTTGTAACCACTGATATATGGAAGCACAAAATTCTCCTCATCGAGATGAATGCTTGCTTTGGCGGTCACCGTACGGCCGAGGGCCTTGTAAGTAACTTCAATCTCAGTTGCGGGGACGTCAAGGAAATGGTTCGATTCACTTGGATGCAGAAGAGTGAATGAAGGTGTCTCAGAGTTTGACGGAGTGAAAATCCCTCTACCACCCCCTAAAACTTTCCATTCTAAATCGCCTCCTGTCAGTGATATTGAAGGAGAGGTGCTCGCATGCAATGCAGCTGTTTGTCCCACCCCTAGGTGGTATGGTACGGAAACGATGGATACGCTTATTGGTGATACAACAAGCAAATCAGTAATCAAGGTGTACTCGTCTGTTGACGGGCTTGCTGTTGATTTTGGTATCGTTTGCAATACCACAACAAAACCGGCAGCTAACATCATCATGCACACTAACACTGTCGATATTTTTCGTATTTTCTTCATATTTACTTCCTCCTATTTTAGATTTTTTTTAATTTACTTGTAAGCAGTAAAAAGATTTCAATGTATAAGTGTTTTATATAAATATATCCACAATAATTTTAAATATTAAGAAAGGGGCCAGTTTATAGAAAGTTATATATATTATCTTTTTCAGATTCTTTCTATTATAATTTTATAAAAATCTTTATCTTATAAAAATTTGTTTCAAATGTGGAGGGTATATCGAAAAATATGTTTAAATTGATCATATTGATTGAATTTTTTTATATATGTCAGGATGGAAAAGGTAGTGGGATCGGCCGCTTGGACTTCTTTTACTATTAATGGGTTAGCCGAGGTTTTAAATAGTTGTTGAAGGAAAATGCCTCTACCACATTATCAGGCTTCCATCCCTTGAAACCATTCTTACAAAGAAAACATAGAATATTACCAAATTCTTCTGTACCTTTCGGTACTTTTCTACCATAAATAATAGCCAAAGTATCTAGCTGCAAATACAAAACCAAGGATTGTCACTATTATGCCAAATATCTTTGTTATCC
>CP070726.1:279223-283530 GCA_020350865.1 Thermoplasmata archaeon | reverse complement strand
CAAGGACATCCTCTCCGATTTCAACGACGGGGAGCACCAGGAAAACACGAACCAGATATCCGGGAATTTGAGGGAAGTCATCAAGGCGATAATTGCGGCTGTGGTGTCCGAGATAGTCAGCCTGGTTGATCTTGACCTGTCTTATTACAGGGTCCTTATCCGGCCTGATCATCTGAATCCAAAGGATGAGGTTTCACTGCTCGAGGAGGTACACGGTAAGGTTGCGGGAGCAGTCGAGTCCCTTTCGGATCATTTTTCTGGTGAGGAAGGGAAACAGAGGCTCGAAGGCCTTATCACCAGATTGGTTGACGAGCATGCGAACAGTATTGCCAAACTCCAGAACTTCATAATCGAGCATTTCGACGAGCTAGCAGGAAAGGAGGATAACATAAAGAGCGCCAAGGAGCGTCTTGTTTACGACCTGGTGGATTCCGCCCAGATAAAAATAATTTCACAATCCAATGGAAGTGATCATCCGGGGTGTGTGCCTGCGGAGCCCTATTCGGAACTGGCTGTGAGATCACTGTTCCTTTACTACAAAATCGACCTTTTGAAAGAGGAGATACATGATCCCGTACTCCAGGCCTATGAAAGGGTGAAAGGGGAGGAACTGGCTAGAGATAGCAACGGCGAGAACAAAAGGCCCCTTTACATCATCGGGGCCCTTGAGAACCTCTTTGACGGCACCGGCAATATCATAATCGACCTGATGGCCACCACGGTGCACGGCTTTGGATTCATCCCCATGGCCTGCAATATGGTGATGTACGTACTGGATGACATGATATATGACCAGGAGACGGCCAACAACAAGTACCTCGGTTTCACAAAAATCGGTGTTCCATTCGAATTCTGGCAGGATGACCACGAACCCGCGGTAAGGGACGGGACTATTGCCCGGGAGCACATGAAGGTTGACCAGGAACCGAATTACCTCTCGAAAGATGACTGTTTGAAAATCTCCATCTCCGAGCCTTCCGGTACCCACTACACTTCATTGGGAGTCTTCAGCACAAAACCCTTTGTCACCAGCTGGGATCTAAGAGTGAACGGGAAGGTGCAGATCAAAGCAGTGACGGCAGGCAGGCTCTTTTTGAGGGACGGAACACATCACTCTACGGGTGTGAACGAAACCCTGGACCTCAACATCTCCTTGGCAGTGTCCGCCTATTCCGGCTGGGAGCTTTCGGATGTGGACTACTCCCTCTCCAACGATTTGCTGGGCGATATATGCGCCTTTTTGAACATGGTATGGGAGTATCTGGCCTCTGTACTCGGTGCCGTGTTCGATGTCCTGATGAAGATCACCGAATCAATTGTGAACCTGCTGACACAGCTCATCAGCTATGTAACCGAGATAGTGCAGCTCATCATGGATACCATTCAATTCTTTATCAAGCTTCTATCCAGCTTCATCCAGTCCATTATGGACACCATAATAAAGGACATCATGGAGGCTGTGGCCGCTGTCGTGAGAGATGGCCTTACAATCACCGTATTTGGTTTCACTTTCACGGTGAAGGGAAACGTGGATGTGGCGACAAATTCCAGTGCGGACGGAGACCTGCTCACCGTATCCACAGAAGGCAATGTGGTGGGGGTGGATTTGGCCTTCACACTGCGCATATCGCGGTACCACACAGCCGAGGATTCACTTGCCCACTATGACATCCTGCTGGACGGGGATATAGCGTCTGGTGATTTCTCGTTGCAGCTGGCAGTGGACCCGCTCATGAAAATCAACAGCTACCTGGTGGAGGGACACGGGAAATCTGCACCGGAGAACGGTACAGGCTGGGGCATCGATTTCTACGTGCCTGAGGTGGAGGAGTACAGGGAGGTCCGATACTGTTTGAGCGACCTGACAAAGGGTCTGAATTCCATACCCATACCATTCCTTGGAATGAGGGCCACCGTCGATTGCGGCTTTATTATCCAGTACAATGCACCGAAGGGTGACAAGGCGGTGATAAACGAGTTCGAGCTGAACCCCGAAGGGGAAGATTGCGGAAGCGAATGGTTCGAGATATATGATCCCAAAGGCAATGTCACTGGTGATTGGAAGATAAAGACTGCCCATGGCAGTAACCTGAGTTATTTGCTCTCAGACCTGGAAAGTGAGGCCGATGGTGTGTACAGCGTGTACATTTTCCCTGACGAGGTCCTCGACAACGGGAACGATTCGGATTCCCCCAACCCCGGCGACGGGTTGATTTTATTGGATGACCGGGGAAATGTCGTGGACAAAACACCCGTTTCCAAGGATTTAGGCGGTGGCGACAACAAGACATGGCAGAGAAACTATGACGGCAGCGTGATATGGAAGTTCAAGGCCGAGACGAGATTGACCCGAAACGGCCCTGAGAACTTCGATTTCAGGGAGATGGTTATGGATGCCCTGAAGGCGAGTTTCAATGCTGCCTACGAGGAATTCAAGCAAAAGGAACTGAGCCTCGATGCAGTGATAGAGCTGATCCAGGACTGGATAAGAAGCTTCATTGACATGGTCATAACCATGATTGCGGATATTGTCCAGAAGGTCTATGTCTTTCTCGATATCTGCCTCGAGGACATGTCAGGTTCCTCGGGGGGAGGCATAAGACTCTCACTGGGTATGGACGTCATAGGACTTGAGGCCCTGCTGAGATGGCTTGTGGACACCGTCGAGACCTTTGTGTACAATATCCTCAATCCCGGAAATCCAGAGACCTATCCATCCATTCCCAAATCCCTGCCCGAGCACATGTTCCTGAAAATTGGGGTGTACATGTTCACTGGAACACCCAAGATCATCCAGAAAATCGGTGAGGATACCCCCGCGACATGCACGATGATGATTGCGGTTTCGGCCAACATCCCGGCCCTGGTTTCCCTTCTGGGCTGGGATTGGGGGGACTGGGAGGTTGTGTTCGGGGTCTATCTGGATCATTTTCCCAGCAAGGCGGTATCCAAGACCCTGGGCACAAGCGATGACCCCAATTACTATGTTGACCTCTGGTTTCTCAAGGCCAGGGTGTACGAACTAAACTGATTGTTTTGAAGCCATAAAAAAAACCAAATATCCGGTTGGCGTTATTGGTGCATCACCGGGGGGATTATGTGGACTACGATAATATTAAAATAGAGGGTGCGTTCGAAAGCGATATTCAGATTCTCAGGGATGCATTGAAAAGCGAACTTTCAGCCTTGAACCTTTACGAGAAGATGGTGATAGGTGTGCACACTGAGAAGGCCAAGGCATATCTCAAGAAATTTATCGAAGAGGAAAAGCAGCATGTGGCTGCCATCACCAAACTGATCCACGAGATGGACGGCGATCAGAAGGACAAGTTCGATGATGATGAGTACTGCAATGCCATCTACGATGGGCAGTGTGTGATTTAAAAATGAAGATATGGAGTTACGGTCACCTCCTGATGTCTCCTTTGTTATTATTTACAAATACGTTGCTTTCCAATTTCGGGTTGCTGTCATGTATATATATTCCGTAACCCTCATTATTTGTAATGTAACAGTTTCTAATGAGTGGGGAGGAATGAGACAGCTCGATTCCATCGTCTCCGCAATGAGAAATATTACAGCTGATAATTTGAGGTGATGCGTACTCGCAGTATACCCCATTTGCTGTGCAATTGGATATCATGGAATTTGATATCAGAACGTTATCTGAATATATCTCCAATCCCCCGTAGTCGGATCTTCTTCTGATATCCCCCCAGATGTATTCAATGGTGGATTCTTCGATTGTAGCCTCACCGTGAAGGATTATTTTGTAACCTTCCTTCTTATACATCGAAGTAATGGTGCAATTCTTCACATACAGCCTTCCTTCAGATGAAAGGTAGATGCCATATGGCTTGTATACCTCATATCCAAATGAAATCGTTGAGTTCACCAAAGTGAGATTACCAGATGATGAAATATACAGCCAATCATCCATATAGAGGACTTGATTTTCCAATACTGTTTCGTTAGATATCCTCAATTCCCAAGTCTCGGGTTCATCACTGTAAATACTCAAGAGATAATAAAATGGATATCCAGCAACGCTAACACCTAGAAGTATCAACACGAATACACATATCACCAACCGAACAGTGGTCCTCCTCTTAATTTTGGTAAAATTATCGTAATCCCGACCGGTTACATAAATGAAGAACGCCAACAAAAATAGATCGGCTAGACCAATAAAAAGGAATTTAGCAGCGGTCTTGACCGCAAGGGAGACCAATGCATGGAGGAAAATATTAAAAAGAATGACCATAAAAAATAGGGCCATTGCACCAAAAACAGCCTTCCAATTAACT
>CP070726.1:273587-279123 GCA_020350865.1 Thermoplasmata archaeon | reverse complement strand
CAAGCCGACCACCCCCATATTTACTTTTAACGCAATGAATTCTCTAATTGAGAATTATGATAAAGTATCAATAATATGAATAAATATCGATTATCGTGAATAATATCGGAAAAGTTATATCCGTAATCACCGATTCGTGTGGGCAGTAGGTAATATCTATCAAAAATTCAAGGTGAAATTCAAAAGGGGTTAAAAACATGTTCAGAGGCACGATCAGAGGACTCGACCGCCTCTTTAAGACCGATATAAAGCCTCCGAAGGTGGTGCTGGTCACAGGTCCCCCAGGGGCCATGAAGAGCAGTTTTGTGTATGCGCTGATGGCCCGATATGTATCGAAAACGGGGCAGTTCGGCCTGTACACCACGCTGGAGGAGGCCACACAGAGCCATGTGCAGAACATGAATGCTCTGGGACTGAAGCTTCATAGAAACATGCATATTTCCGATCTCACGGACCTTCGGGAGATGGACCAGCTGTTCGAAGAGAACGAAACCACCGATTACATCGAATTCATAGAGAGCCAGATCGGCTTGATAAAGGAGAAGAGGGGGCCGAGGTTCGATGTATTTGCCCTGGATTCACTGGGTGCCCTCTATTCCCTGATGGAGAACGCTGAGAATATGCGCAAGAGAATGTACTACTTCTTCAAGATGCTCAGGGACAACGAGCTCATATCCTTTGTCATCATGGAGCGCACACTCTCCGGAGAGGCCCAGCTGCTCGGTAATGAGGGATTTCTCGTGGATGGCATCATTCATCTGGGACTTGAGAGGAGCAGAGGCAAAATAGTGCGCTATCTGCAGGTGGAAAAAATGAGGGCTGTTTCCCACAGCATGGAGAAACATGCGGTGGATGTGGGCGGGGAAAGCGGAATATCCATCCTTGGCCCCGTTCTTTCCGCCTGAAAATCGCAACTTGAAATTGAATCCAAAAGTTTATTAAAAGGTAAGTGTCATATGGGATAAAAATCTAAAAATATGCCGAATTAGCCAGATAGGTACCACCCTTGTCTTTGAAATCGAGAGGTGTTCATCATGGCAGAGGAAAGCGAATCTATGTGGGACATGATGCAGAAGATGAGCCAGAAGTTCAAGGAGGAGGAACAGAAGCTCAAAAAAGAAAGGGAAGACATGGATGCAAAGAGCAAGGAAGTCCAGGAAAAAGAGGCCTCTCTCAAGAGCAGGGAGGATTCGCTTGGGAAAAGGGAGGGCGAAATCAGTTCAAAACTGGAGGCTTTAAAGGCCATGGAATCCGAGATAGCCGCCAAGGCCAAGACCTTCGAAACCAGGGAGAACACCCTTGCTGAAAAGGAATCGAGGTTAAACGAGGACGAGAGAAGCGTGGCAGGCAAGCGGGAGGAACTGGCTGAAAGGGAATCGCAGCTGGCAAAACAGGAGGGAGAACTGAAAACGACCCTCGAGGGTATCGTAACCCTCAGGGAGGGTCTTACAGCCAGGGAGAAGAGAATAGTGGATCTGGAAAAGGAGCTCATTGATAAAAGAGAGAAGCTTTCCGAACTCGAGAAGAGCATGGCTGCAAAGCAGAACGAGCTCATAGAGAGCATAAAGAGCGGTTCAATTGACTTGGGAGAAGTTTCTGCCCCCGCCACAAGCACCGAGGTTGAAGCTCCTGTCGCCGAGGAAGAAGAGGAAGAGGCCCCCAAAGAGGAAGCTGAAGAGGAAGAAGCCGAAGAAGAAGAGGAAGAAGCCGAAGAAGAAGAGGAAGAGGCCGAAGAGGAAGAGGAAGAGGCGGAAGAGGAGGCCGAGGAAGAGGGTGAGAAGCCCTGTCCCAACTGCGGTACCATGATAAGTGCTGATGCCACCATGTGCTATGCTTGCGGAACCGAATTGGGCGGTGGCGGGGAGGCAGCGGCAGCGGAAGGGGGAGAGGAGGACGAGATAGCCTGTCCGAACTGTGGGACCATCATCTCATCCGACGCCACCATGTGCTATGCCTGCGGGGCGGAGCTCGGCGGGGCTGCAAAAGAGGCTAAGGCCGAGGAAGCCTCGAAAAAGGTGGGAAAACCCGTGGCAAAGGTAAAAAAGGTGGTAAAGAAGAAGAAGGTGCTCTAGGTCGAAAGCCCCTTTTGTATGGACTTTTCCAATGATATTATAGACGGGTAAAAATGCCCATGAAGACCATATGACGAAGAGTTGTATGATGTTGTACATCTTTATACATAATGCTACACATAAGAATAAATAAGAAGGCACCCATATCCCATCGAATAAGGTGATGGGAGAGTATTAAATGGGAAGGCCCAAGAAACATAAACGTTACAGGAAAGGGGACCAGATTCATATCTCAGTGACCAAGGACTTCGCCGATACGGCCACCGAGTTTTTCAGGTTCTGCAGGGAGCACAGGTATAATCCCTCGGAGGTCATGAGGGGTGCCGTTGCGGATTGGCTCGCAAAGCAGAAGGAGATGAGAAAGGTCTTCAGGGAAGCCCAGATGGAAAAGCAGGATGTAATGGAAAAGGTGGTTGAGAGCTACGAGCGCTCCGTGATTTACGAGGACTAGTACGAGTCGATATTATATGGCGCTTGAATAATCGAGGATACAAGGATGGGTTGGCAGGGGAAAAAATGCCAAAAAAAGGTGCTAAAAGGACAAAAGATGCGGAGGAATCCGGCTCATTCGTATCCATGCCCGGTGACGCCATCACATCCCTCAGATCGGAACTGAGCAACCTGCTCGGGGAGAGGCTGGCATCTGGTGTGCTATTCAGGTTCGGGTACAGGTGCGGTGAGGGCCTTGCGGAGCGATTGTCCTCAAAGGAAACCGGAAGCGATAATGCAACCGAAATCCTGCCGAAGATATGGCAGCGGACCGGATTGGGCACAATCTCCCAGATAAAGGAGATATCAGAGGACGAGATGGAGGTGGAAATCGCGGGATCCACTGAGGCTTTGGCCCTGGGAAGCGCCGAGGAGCCCATATGCGATTGCACGAGGGGGTATTTAGCAGGTGTTGCCAACTGGCTTTCGAAAAAGAGGTTCTACTGTGTTGAGGAATCCTGTCTGTCCCAGGGTCAGAAAACCTGCACTTTCCGGCTCGTCGTCTTCCCGCACAAAGTATATGTGTCCAAGAAGGAAAGTGAGTAAAAGTTGTGGTTTGACATGGAAAAAACACGGGATTTAGGTATGTTCGATATCAAGGAATTCAGGGGTATCACAAAGAGCAAAAACGCTCATTACCCTCTCTAATACTATGAGCATAATATTTAATACTATGAAGTGATTTCAGATGGATATAAAGGGTGCATCTTATTCAAAGGGTATGTATGGGAAAATAGCATACCCTGTGGCTCTAAGAGATTTAGAGGTGTAAATATGAGAGGAGATAAATCCGAAAAGGTTTTGAGAGCCGTCAGCATGGTCATAATCCTGAATATGGCCCTGGGCGGTTTTCTGGGTCTGCTTGTGATCGAACCGGGCGCAGTGATGGTTGCCGAGGGCTATCCGACCACGACAAACGAGGGAGACATTATCATCGATGGTGATATACCCGGTGAAGATAACCTCACCATCGATAACCTTCACTTCAAGCAGGACGGTGACATCATCGTGCGAGATAATGGTGAACTGCACATCAACAACGCCATCCTTGAGTTTCTTGTGGATACCAACGAAAGCAACAGGCACAAACTGACCATTGAAAACGGCGGCAAGGTGTACATGAAGAACGCAAAAATCACCATCAGCACCAGGGACCTGGAGAACTACGAGACCGCATACTGGTTCAACAATCCAAATGCTAAATTCCTAAGACCCCTGATGTTTTACATCAACGTTACCGGTGGGACATCCGAAATAAACCTAGTCAATTCCGAACTGGCGTACCACGGATACCTGATCGTCGATGCCGGTACTGCATATTTTTCAAACTCAAAAACCACACGGCCTTACGCACCAAAAACCGGCAGCAATTGGGGTGTTGTCGTCCAGTTCCTCAACGGTGCCACCGGATGGCTGGAGGACTCCAGAATCGAGCACAGCCCCCCTGTGCAAGGCGTGATGTACGATGGAGGATTGGCAAATCCGGATGTGATGATGTACGATTACCACAAGGTGGTGGATTCCAATTTGTACGTCATGAATACATACTTCGATATTGATTTTACAAACAGGTACAACCCAACCAACGGGGGTGAATATAGTCCCGCTACCGGTTTTCCAGATGACGTCTCCCCCAACACACCCGAGAACAACACCAATCCCACAAAGAACATGCTCTGGATCGAGGGCACCTCTGAGGTGAGGTTATACGGCCTGACAGTGAACATGGACGAGACCGGAGGAACAGTGGACCCTGTATACGGCCAGACAGCCATCTATATCGCCGATGACATCGCTGATGTAAATTTGTACAGGTGGCTTGTGGTAAAACCCGTGGACAGTGTAAACGTACCTGTGGCAAATTCAACCATCCAGGTGGTCCCTATGTATGGCGATCCGAAGGCCACCGAGATAATCACGCTTAATAACCCAACCTTGCCTGACAATTCCCGTGTAAAAGCCTATCTGGAAAGAACCACAGACGCTACCATAACCCAGAACGGCAACATCCTCCAGGGTGTGACCGGGCCGTCGGGTCGACTGATTTTTGCTGTGGTAACCGACATGATCACGCCCGAAGACATGCCCAATTCGCTCTTTGTGGGCAATTACAATATCACAGCTACCTATATAAACACCTCCGTCACTCCAATAATAGATAATATTACGTACGGGAATGCGGGCAGTGAAGAGTATCCGTTCATAACAGAATCTGACAATTATTTCTACCCAAACATGACGGCCTTCAAATGCAAGATTCCGGCCCCCGACCTCTATGCGAATTTCGCGGAGGTGCTGCCCAGCACATTGGTCACAAATGAGACGCTGGCAATAAACGTCACTGTTACCAACTGGAAGGAACCAGGTGCCCCGGGCGTCAACGTGTCTAATGTGAGGGTGGAGATATGGGATGGGGACCCCGATGTAAATACTTCCCAGCGAATCGGATCAAAAATCATCCCAGTCATCTGGTCAAATACCTCTGTAACCGTTACCATCAACTGGACACCTACGGAGCGCGGTGACTACACCCTTTATGTGTATGTGGACAGGGACAATGAGAACCCCTTCAACGATAACCTGATCCCGGAACTGGACGAGACCAACAACATGATAGATCCACCTCCCACTGTAAAGGTGCTGGGCAGACCTGAACTCTACATTGAGAGCATCGCCCTAATTGCCGACGCCTCGGAGTTAGAGGGCAACTACATTCTCGACGGCGCATCAGTGAGCCTCAAGGCAAGGGTCAGAAACAACGGCGAGGCGTCAGTACCCTTTGTGAGCGTTAGCTTTTGGCTCGGGACCCCGGGAACATCTCTGATAGGGTACAATAACATCACCCAGCTCGCCGGCAACGGGGGCGTGAAGACCCCCTCTGTTCCCTGGGTTGCAGTGGAGGGGACCTATAAAATATATGTAGCAGTGGACTGGGAGGATAATGTGACCGAACTGGACGAAGACAACAACACCGT
>CP070726.1:270487-273487 GCA_020350865.1 Thermoplasmata archaeon | reverse complement strand
TCTATATAATAGGGAGTGTCCCCAATCCCGTCGGGGCCAGGCTCGAACTGTCCAGGACCAGAGTAGTTGTCGAAGCCGTCGTAATCGCTCCAGTAGTTGCCTCCGTAAGGATAGCCGTTGTCCCACCGGTTGCCAAAGATAGTGTCGTCGTAGGCCTGGTTCGTGTTGTTTATGATGTTGTTGTGGTAGATATTGTTGTTGGCTTTTCCGGTAATGTATATGCCGTAATCGTTGTTTATCACGGTGTTGTTACTGATATCGCTCTCACCCGCTTCCACATAAATGCCATAGTCACTGTAGGATATACCATTACCTATGATTTTGTTCGTATTACCTAAAGTGGCAACACCCCGATTACTGTCAAATATAGTATTGCGACTGATGATATTCCCAACGGACCAAGGATGTACTCGGACACCACTATTATCGTTCGATAGAAAGGTATTTCCTATGATATTATTTCTTTCAGAAACCGACTTTAATTCAATACCATGTCCCCCGTTGTCCGAGATGTTATTTCCCGTGATATTATTGTCATCTGACCCCGAGATAATCATACCATTTGCATAATGGGAGCAAACGGTATTGTTATCAATATTATTGTATTGAGAACCACCCACAGAGATGCCGTGGAAATTGTTATTAATATTGTTATTTGCGACTTGATTGTAGTTTGAACTACCCAATCCCATACCAAATCGATGGGAAGTAATGGAGTTATTAAAAATTCCATTATGCGAAGAATAGCCAAGTTGTATGCCGTAAGCCCCGCCTGCAAGCTCCAGATTCTCCACGGTGATGTCCGTGCAGTTGGCCAGGATCACCGCTCCCGCATCAGCGGGAATCGTGCCCCCTTTTTTGTTTTTCCAGTAGTATACCGGTTTACCGTTGACGGTGTTCGAGGTGTCGATTTCGTGGGTGTTCCAGTTCTCAAGAGCAGCCCCGGCCATGAAAATTCCATTCTCTATCATCGTGTTGTTATTGACTGTATTGAAGGTCCCCCCCAATGAGAAGCCGTAATCCGAATGGTACGAGATATTATTGTCTGTTACATTGTTATTAGAAGATGCACCGAGATAGAGACCGCCGTTTCCATAAGTAATGTTGCAGTACCGGATTTCCGCATGTCCATTGATATAAAGTGTATCCCAATCGCCGGGGGCAGGTGTTGCCTGGTTCGATGTGAAGTCGATTCTGTTTGACTCAGTGCCTATCGCGGTAAGATTCCCCTGAACGTAAATACCGAAAAAACCATCGAACTTCACCGATACGCCGGGTTCGACGGTCAGGGTGGCCCCTTCATCAACCCATACATCATCCACAACAATGTAGGGGCTGCCTGCAAGATCCCAGGTCACACCGGGCGGTGATATGGTTCCACTGACGTCCGTGCCCTGCGCCTCGTTGCTCCCGAAGTTCGATAATCCTACGAACCATGCAATTATCAGGGAGCAGGTTATCATTATCGCAAATATCCGGTTGCTCGTTCCAACCCTCCTTAGCCTTTGCCTCCTGGCTTATTTAATAACATTATGGTTTTTATATATATTTTTTGGAACGAATTTTGCCTATCTTGCAGTTAAGTGGCCAATCTCGGCAGGAAGGCGTCCCCTCTGGCGGGATATGTAAAGTAAAAAAACTGGTTTATGGCCGTGATGTTTTGTTCACTTGCTTAGAATTGTTACATCGGCACCTCCCACACACACTCCTGCGGGGCATGAACCCAGTATCCCCTGCACAGCTCGAAATGATCCGATGGGCTTATTTCCTCCCATGTTCTAATCGCAGCATCGAAGGCTCCAGGTAACATTTCCCACGCAAAAGTATATATCATAGGTTAACATGTAAAGCCCCATGAAGGATCTGAGGCTGCTCAAGCTGGATTTTTCGGTGTACGGCCAGTACGAACTGGGTTTCGACAGGATATTCGATTACGTGGAGAGAATAACGACTTTGTCCTCCCTTCTCTTCACATCCGATCAGTTCATCATGGTCTCCAAGGTGGAATGGACGGATGAGCCCAACGTGGAGAGCATCAAGCAGTCGGTCATCATCGACGACATGATCGAGATATCCACAGAGGGGAACGTCTCCATGTTCATTGTCATCGGACATCTGCCGCCCATCGTCTCGGAAATCATCTCCCAGGCCATTCGGGAGTTCAAGTGCTTCTTCGAGTTCCCCATAATCAACGTGAGGGGGAGGATGACAATTCCCGTTGTTGGGACGAAGGAGCGGTTGCAGGAGCTTTTGGCCAATCTGAAGGAGCTGAATGTCGAATTCGAGGTGGTTTCCCTGACCAATTACTATGTCAAGGGCAAGGACATGCTGTCATCCCTCACACCCATGCAGTACAGATGCCTGGAAAAGGCCTTCGAGGAGGGCTTTTTCGACATCCCGAAAAAGGCAGATGCCAGGAAACTGGGGGAGAGGATGGGCATCTCCCATTCCGCATTTTTGACCCACATCAGGAAGGCGGAAAAGAAACTGTTTGATGAGCTCTTCAGGTGATTTTCGCTCCAAAAAATTCATAACCGAATAACCGTATTTTTACCCTGCATGACCGTGGATATGTGTCCCTTCATAGAAGAAGACCGGGACAGCAAGCCCTGCCCTTTATGTGGAATCGGAGAAGAGGCCGGCCGAGGAGAGGGCCCCTCCCGGATTATCAGTGCTTGTTTGTCTGGAATAAAAGAAAGAATAGAAGAGGCCGCAGACAAACCTGATTCGGACAAGAGCGTTCTTCTCGAACTGGGAAAATTGAGGAGGATCACCACCTCGGAGGAGGAGCCGGTTGTGGATATCATCCAGAAGAAGACAGTATTGGAGATACTTAATCTGATAGGAAGGATTCAACTCTCCATGAATGACAAAGATACTCTTCAGATGCAACTGGATTTCGGTGATGTTCTGTTCAATATAGGGGAATACGAAAAGGCCCAGGAGATGTTCAGCACACTGTCAGAAAAAAATGCAAATAACAAGAAAGTGTGGAACAAC
>CP070726.1:258089-270387 GCA_020350865.1 Thermoplasmata archaeon | reverse complement strand
CTCGACCTTTTTCTTTTGGGGCCGTAGCACGGTTTTTACAGTTGTGCTCTGCTTTTTCTTTTTTTTCGGCTTTACCGTCTGCCTTTCCCTTTGACTGCCATCCTTTTTTGAGCCATTGGTATTTTCGCCATTTTCCTTTCCTGCGAAATCATTGTTCTTTTTCTGCGGCTTGAGCACCACCTTCTTATCATCCATCCTTTCCATCACTCCCCTGTGCTTACTCATATGACTATCTGGAACCCTTTGTAGATGACAAAGCCCCTTAACTTCTCCAGTTTGTTGAACAGGTACACCAAGTCGCCCTTTGTCGCCTTCATGCACTGTGCGCATGCCCTCTCGTGATTTCCTGCAACCTGATTCGTAACTTTCCCGAGCTCGTCATAAAAACGGGAGATGCCCCCAAGGAACTCTCTTTTTAGTGAGCTGAATATTCTTTCGGGTGTGAGTGCGCATTTTGTGCACTGGCTCCTCAGCTGGCCCTTCAGGTTGGAAGAGAGCCTCTCATCGTTTGAAAAGTACTCGTCGAAGGGCTCCCTTATTCCCATCTGATCCAGGTCCTGCAGAATTCCAACCATCATTTTGAGCATCTCCATGGAATCCTCGGTGTATTTTGTCTCAATGTAGCGGGAGAGGATAACGGAATCCACATTGTACTCCTGGCTCAGTCCGTTCAAAATCCCCGAAAGGCATCTTCTGTCGCTCAACTGTGCCCTTCCCTTGCACTCCATGCAGTCGGCAATCAGGCTTACCTTGCTGGACTCGTGGGAAAGGCGGTACTTGCAGGAAGCATCCTCCTCTCCGGACTGGAACTGATTCTTCCGAGTCACACCCTGTCCTCCCATATCTCAGAAATAAGTGCGCTAACCCAGATATACCCTTTGGGGGTTGATTATCAGAAAAGATAATGGCGAAATGGGTGAGCCATTGTACCAAAAATCGAATGTTTCTGAGTCAAGAAAAAATAGGGATGCAAATGTGTCAGTGCAGTTATCTTGGGCTCATCTTCGATTTCCCCTTTTTTTTGCAGGTCATCCTCGTTGCCTCGTAATAAGAACAGAGAGAATTATGGAAATGATGATCAAAACCGATAACAGTATCAACAATAAACCGAGCGGGGAGGTTTCCTGTTTTCTCTCCTTATACTCTTGTAGAGGAGGAATGCCGCCCCCGGCATCGGGTGTTCCACCCCCGGCTGTATCCAATTCGACTGTCAATGTGAAATTCGTGGAATCCGCACCACCGTTGCCGTCCTCCACAGTCACATTCACCCAGTACCGGCCTGCAATGGAAGGCGTGCCGCTGAGTACTCCCGTAAAGATATCTATCGAAAGCCAGCTGGCATCAGTGTCCAGCGACCATGTTTGCGCATCGCCGTCTACATCATCGGCTTCGTAGTCCGTTTCGTAGAACGTTCCGGTGGTGGCCTTGGTAACGTCCGCTGTGGTTATGATGGGGTCGTCGTTCACCCCTGTCACATTGATATATACAGTTGCATTGGCCGTGCCTCCGTGGCCGTCGCTGACTGTGTAATTGAAAGTATCAATGAGATATTCGCCGACCGCCAGAGATTGCATGATCCCTACCGACGTAGGGTCATAGCTCCAACCTCCATCGGCCGCAACATCTACCGCGGCACCCAAAGTGCTCGGATTGTCGAAGGCAACCACTGTCAACGGGTCGAAGTTCGGGTCCAGGTCATTTGCCAGCAAACCAGGGGAAGCCATGCTGAAAGGGGAATCCTCATTTAAGGCAGCGCTATCGTTGATGGCCAATGGATCATAATTCCTGTCCTGCAATTTGAAGTATGGATATGTAACGGTATGCTCGATCTCCCAAACTGTAGCGAAATCCCACTTGCCAAAATACGTCCAAACATTCATCATTTCTTCCGTGCACTTGCCGATACCGCCATCGCTCGTGTTCCAACCCGAGGTTTCGTTGTCCCAGAAGCAATCTGTGACCGCCCCTCCTCCGGTATTGTTTCCGATGAGGCCGCCGGTTGATGAATTCCCGGTTACATTGCCCTTGCTGTAGCAGTCCGTGACCGTCCCGCCACCCGTGTTAGATCCGATCAGACCGCCGATAGTAAGATTTCCGCTTACAGTGCTGTGGCTGTAGCAGTTTGTGATTATACCCCTATTATCTCCAATCAGGCCTCCGACGGTGTTGTTGCCGGTTATGCTGTTGTTGCTAAAACATTCTGTAACCGTTCCTGCATTATTGTATCCGATGAGGCCGCCCACCCGGGTATCTCCGGTTGTGCGGCCGTATGCGGTGCAGTTCGTGACAATTCCACCATCATTATATCCTATCAGGCCGCCCACAATCTCCCCGGTTGTGTTGCCGTATGCGGTGCAGTTGATGATATCTCCACCCCAATTCCATCCTATCAGGCCGCCCACAATCCTCCCCCCGTTTGTGTTGCCGTAGGCGGTGCAGTTCGTAATCGAACCTCTATTCTGTCCAATCAGGCCGCCCACCCAATCGAAATTTCCGGTTGTGTTGCCATATGCGGTGCAGTTGGTGACAATTCCAACATCATTCAATCCTATCAGGCCGCCCACGTATAGATCTCCGTTTGTGTTGCCGTAAGCGGTGCAGTTGGTGACCATACCTATACCAGGATTCCGTCCGATCAGGCCGCCCACCCTGTCCATCCCGGTTGTGTCGCCGTAGGCGGTGCAGTAGGTCACTGTACCGCCATTCTGCCCGATCAGGCCGCCCACCCCGGTATCTCCGGTCGTGTCGCCGTAGGCGGTGCAGTTCGTGACAATTCCACCATCATGCCATCCTATCAGGCCGCCCACCCAGTTATTCCCGGTTGTGTTGCCGTATGCGGTGCAGTTGGTGATATCTCCACCCCGATTCCCTCCGATCAGGCCGCCCACATGTAAATCTCCGTCTGTGTTGCCGTATGCGGTGCAGTTGGTGATATCTCCACCACTATTCCATCCGATGAGGCCGCCTACATCGATATGTCCTAATATATCTACATCTTCCATACTGACGTTAGCGATCCGTGCTCCTGAACCTACGTATCCGAAGAGACCGATAGAGTTCTCGCCGGGCCTGAAGATGTAAAGCCCTGTTATAGCGTAACCCCGGCCGTCCAGTGAACCTGTGAAGCGTGTTCCTGAATTCCCTATCGGCACGAAGCCATCACCACCGTTCCATCCCGATGTCGCACTGGCGTCTATATCGTTGATCAAAACATAATGCGCGCTAAGGTTCGCGCTCATGTTCTGCAGATCGATGACATTTGCAATTTGGAACGGATCACCCGGTGTGCCGTCGCCCCCTGCAAAGGCCGAGACCTCCTGCGGAACCACCCAGATCACTGCATTCAAGGTCGTCATGCACAGTAGTAAAATTAGAAAAGTCGAATTCGTTCTGCCCATGGTAATATCCTCCACTAACCTTCGTTACTGGGATAATAACTCCTTTATTATTTGTAGTTATCGAAAGGCAAAACATTAGAAACGCTCAATCCGTGATAGGGATTTATCTGATTTGGAGGTCTGGCTTAGGCAATTTTGAGTACCTTGAAATTGTTATGATTTTACAAGGTTGGGTAATGACGTACGGGTGTGTCGCGAAAAATTGTCTTACTGTACTGCCTAATTTTTAGAGGGTCACAAACACAATCACAATTATTGAGGGTCGCGGTAAGCTCAGGATACATGCCACCCAGGAGTGCGAGTGGGAAGTGCCGCTGTAGACAGGTAATTTTTTATCTGGGTAAGCCATACAATCTTTCGATGAACAGGAAAGCAGTAGCAGTTTCTCTGAGTTTGGTGTTCTTCTTCAGTTTTATCGTCATCGTTGTTGATAAAGCCCCTCCCGCAAGAGCCGAAATAATCACCGTGGATGACTCGGGTGGAGCGAATTTTGAGAAGATCCAGGACGCCATAAATGCGTCCAAAGATGGCGATACGGTTTTTGTTTACAGTGGTATTTATTATGAGGACGTGGTGGTAAATAGAACGATCAATCTGACCGGTGAGGATAAGGCTACTACGATTATCGATGGCGGCGGCAGCGGTTCAACTGTCAGGATTACAGTGGACTGGGTTAATATAACGGGGTTTACTGTAACAAATGGGACATACGGATTGTATGTTACCTCCTCATCGAACATCAGGGTAACTGATAACAATTTTTCCTCAAACAATTTGTTCGGCATCTATCTGTCAGTTTGTGAATGGAGCAATATAAGCGGTAACCAATTCTCGGATAACATCCGAGGCATTTACCTCGAGATCTCCAGATGGATCAACGTCACTGATAATACTATGCTTGGGGATGGTATCTATATATTCGGAACGGCACTCTGGCATTGGAATACCCATGAAATCGACACCTCAAACATTATAAATGGCAGACCGGTCTATTACTGGAAAGACAAATCAAACGATGTTGTCCCCCAGGATGCAGGACAGGTGATCCTTGCCAATTGTAATAACATTACGGTGAAAGATCAAGAAATCAACTCAAGTGCCGTGGGAATCGAATTGGGATTCTCTACGGGAAACAACATCACTGGAAACAACATCTCGCTCAATTATTATGGAATATATCTGCAATATTCTGATGAAAATAACATCACAAATAACAACATTTCAAACAACTATTATGGCCTCCAGATAATTTACTCCCATCGGAATATGATTGAGGGCAACAACGCTTCTCAAAATATCGGTGAGGGCATATACATTGGTTCCTCCGAGGAGAATTACATTTTGTTCAATAACATTTCGCATAGTTCCCATGGCATAAATTTACGCTATTCCGACAGAAATAACATTACTGAAAATTCATTGGAAACGAGTAAGTATTATGGCATATGGCTGTTCAGCTCAAATAGTAATAACATCACCTCCAATGATGTACTCTCAAACGATAATCACGGCATATATATCGAAGAGTCGGAATCAAACACAATCAAAGACAATCCTATCACCGATAATAGGAACGGCATATTTCTTGAGTCATCATCCAACAACTCGGTTGCAGACAACAACATCACAAACAACAAAATAGGTGTTGAACTCAAGTTCTCATCAAACAACTCTTTTGATTACAATAATATCACTAACAACGATGAGGGCGGTGTTAATCTAATCCAATCGCCGGATAATTATATCGGAAATTGCTCCATATCGCACAATAATGGCACTGGAATCCGTATTCTCGAGTCAGCGAATAATTCTATCATCAATTGCTCGGTCTCGAATAACTCGAACGGCATTCGTTTGAAGGATTATTCGAAAGATATTACCATAGGAAGATGCAGGGTGCTGGGAAACCGTTGGACTGGAATTTTTATCGGGGAGTCCTCGAATGTCAATGTCACCGATTGCAATGCCTCGGATAATGGTGAATACGGGATTAATATCGTAAAATCGTTTAAAGTAAATGTAATCAACTGCAATGCATCGAATAATATCTATGGGATGTATCTTTCGTTGGTATCAGAGATAAAACTAAGATATAATAAAATGTACAACAATACCTATAACTTTGGAGTGATTGGATATTACATTGAAAACTTTTCTTTAGACATCAATACCTCCAATACAATAAACGACAAGACTATTTATTATCTAATAGGATTGGCAGACACTGAGATATCCCCGGATAATGGGTACGGCGATGCGGGATATGTGGGTGTAATCGATTCGGATAATGTCACGGTTAAAGGTCTATCCCTTCAGAATAACCTTCAGGGTGTCCTCTTCTATAGCACGAAAAATTCCTCTATCGAATCTTGTGATGTGTCCAACAATTATCATGGAATACATGTGCAATACCGTCATTTCTATCCGGATGAGCCATTGAACAACAGCATTACCAAATGCAATATATCTTCAAATAAAAACGGAATATTTCTATTCGAGGCTTCTTACAACAACATCTGTCAAAATTATATTTCCAACAATATCTACGGCCTCTATACCTCATCGCTGTCATATGCAACAAATAATAGATTTTATCACAATGACTTTATAGATAATACAAACCAAGCCCGCGATTCAGAGAATAATATCTGGAACGATTCGTACCCCTCCGGAGGCAATTTCTGGTCCGATTACGGTGGTTTCGATAATTTCAAAGGCCCTGATCAGGACATCCCTGGTTGCGATGGAATCGGAGATACCAACTATACAATCGACCCGGATTCGATAGATCATTATCCGTTGATGGCTCCATTCGGGAATTATCTCTTCCTGTACGAAGGATGGAACCTGATTTCAATTCCAACGATACAAACTGACACCGCACTTTCCTTGGTTCTTTCATCTATAACAGGATCGTTTGATGCCGTACGATGGTACAATGCCACTGATCATACCGATCACTGGAAGCATAATCACACATCAAAACCCTCCCAATTTAACGATTTAGACGATATGGATCACACGAGGGGATTTTGGATACATATCACAGAACCAGGCGGAGTGGCCTTCAGATACCCGGGAACCATACCCACCCAGAACCAGACCATCTGGCTTCAGCCCGGTTGGAACATGGTGGGCTATCCTTCCCCCTCCCCCAAAAACCGCACTCAGGCCCTCAACAACCTCACCTTCGGCACCCACGTGGATTCCATTTGGACCTATGATGCCGCAGCCCAGAAATGGGAGGAGATAAGGGAAGTGGATTCCTTCTTCCCTGGGAAGGGCTACTGGATCCATGCCACCCAGGAGTGCGAATGGGAAGTGCCGATGGAATGAAGGAAGTTTTTTATCTGGGTAAGCCATATGATATTTCAATGAACAGGAAAGTTGTGACAGTTTGGCTGAGTTTGATGTTCTTCTTCAGTTTTATCGTTATTGTCGTTGACGAAACTCCCCCTGCCAATGCCGAAATAATCACCGTGGATGACTCGGGTGGAGCGAATCATATCAATATAATGGATGCCATAAATGCCGCAAATCCTGGAGATACGATCTTTGTTTACAACGGGACATACTTCGAGCATGTGGTGGTGGATAAGAAACTGAACCTCACAGGGGAGGATATGAACACCACCATAATCGACGGTGGGGGAAGCAGTGATGTCTTAAGAATTACTGCGGATAGGGTGAACGTATCAGGGTTTACCGTTAAGGGATGTGGTAGCTCAGGGGATGCTTCTGGAATAGAACTCGGCAATGTCCAAGCCTGTAATGTCACCAGCAACAATGCATCCAATTGCTGGCGTGGAATTTTCCTCATATCTTCCAGCAGAAACACTATAAAAGACAATATCGCCATAAACAGCACCTACGGTATCTATCTCGATTCATCATCTTACAACATAATAGAAGGTAACAATGTCTCTTTCGGTGCGGAAGGTATCGGTGTGAGGCAGTCGTCTCATCATAATATTATATCGCATAATTATGTATCATCGAACAGCAACAATGGCATTATCGTCAGAGAGGTATCGGGCAATGATATCATCAATAATACGATCTCATCCAGCACCTATTCAGGTATCTATTACTATCTTTCGACTTGCGGTGATATCAGGGAAAACAAGTTCTTTAACGATGGGCTATATGTCGGTGGAAATCAACTGCCCCACTACAACACCCACAACATCTCCACAGACAATCTCGTCAACGGCAAACCGATCTATTACTATAAGAACGCAAGCGGTGTAGATATCGATGGAATTTCAACAGGGCAGGTCATTATTGCGAATTGTTCGGATGTTGAGGTGAAGAACCTGCAATTCAAAGACACGGATATTGGTGTCTATGTTGCATTCTCGGAGAATGTCAACGTATCTTGGAATACAATTTCAAACTCCAGGTTTGGCATGATATGCTGGAAGGCAATCGAGTGCAACATAGATGGGAATTCCATAGTTTCGGGTGAGTATGCTTTATACATTCATTCCTCTAAGAACAACACCTTTTTTAACAACGATATTGTGAACAACGAGGAGGGGCTTCATTTTGTGATCTCATCGGGAAACCTTGTGTACCATAACAATTTCATTAACAACACACTTCAGGCGAGTGATGCCTCCGATGACAATTTCTGGAACTGCACATATCCCATTGGCGGCAACTACTGGAGCGATTATACAGGTATAGATGTTGAAAGTGGCCCGGGCCAAAATCTTCCCGGCAGCGATGGTATCGGGGACTCTTGGTACATTATCGATTCGGACTCAAGAGATTACCTTCCATTGATGTCGACCTTTAATGGTAGCGTATTACTGAAGTTCGGATGGAACCTTATATCCTTACCCTTAATTCAATTAAATACAGATCTTAAGGCCGTTCTTTCGGGCATCTCAGAATATTATGATGCAGTTCAATGGTACAATGCCAGTGGTGTGGAGGATAAATGGAAGAAGAACCACACCTCAAAGCCGTCCGATATGAACAATCTGGAAAATATCGATCACGAAATGGGCTTTTGGATTCACATCACCCGGCCAGGGGACACCATCTTTTTTTACAATGGCACCCGACCCACAGAAAACCAGACCATCCAACTCCATTCCGGCTGGAACCTGGTGGGCTTCCCTTCACTGGGCAATAAAACAAGGGATGCGGCCTTAAACAACCTAAGTTACGGTTCCGAGGTGGATTCCATATGGACGTTCAACGCCACAATCCAGAAATGGGAGGAAATCGGCCCCTCCGATTACTTCGAACTTAACAGGGGGTACTGGATCCACGCAATCCAGGAATGTGTGTGGGAAGTGCCGCTGTAGTCAGGTAAGTTTTTTATTTGGGTAAACCATACATTCTTTTGATGATTAAGAGGATAGTTGCAGTTTGGCTATGCATAGCAGTGATGTTGAGCGCATCCGTTGTTATCATGGATATAACCCTGCAAGTAAAAGGCGATATCATCTACGTGGGCACGATTCCCGAGAACGATACAGATTCCATTCAGGACGCTATTGACAATTTTGCTATTTCCGGTGATACGGTTTACGTCTACAGCGGAACATACTACGAAAACGTGGTGGTCGATAAGACCATCGATCTGATTGGAGAGGACATGAACACCACAATAATCGACGGGGGGCTAACCGCAGAAGCGGTTAAGATCACAGCGGATGGGGTGTATTTTAGTGGATTCACCATGCAAAATGCTGGTCCTTCCCTGGGCACCCCCAATCTGTTTGTACTGTCCGATCACAACACCATAACCGGCAACATCATGTCATCGGTGGGAAGTACCGGCATTCGCCTGGAGTTCGCACGGTGGAACAACATCGTAGGCAACAATGTCTCTTCAAACAGTTGGCGCGGTATGTATCTGTATTACGCTGATGATAATAACATCACTGACAACACACTGTACTCGAACGGGCTGTGGGGGATTTCCCTTTCCCATTCTGATAGATGCAATATCACGGGGAACACAGCCGCATCCAACAACGATATCGGCATATATCTCTCGCTTTCCACAGATACCAAGGTCTCCGGCAACACTCTTGTCGGGGACGGCATCTACATATACGGGTTGCTAGTCAACCAGTGGAACACCCACGAAATCGACACATCGAATACAGTCAACGACAAGCCTGTTCAGTACTGGAAGAACCAAACCAGTGGTGTGGTCCCACAAGATGCTGGCCAGGTAATTTTGGCAAACTGCTCAGGTGTCGTGGTAGAGAATCAGGATTTCACAGACAACTATGCAGGTGTACAGCTCGGTTTCTCATTTAAAAATATTATTAAAGGAAACAACATCTCGGACCTGGATAGAGGTGTCTATCTCTATTCTTCAAATTATAACAATTTTACCGGTAACTCGATTTTCTCAAACGATTATTACGGTATTATTTTGACAAATTCGGACGGCAACAACATAACCGGCAACAATATCTCCGAGAGCGGACGCGCCCTTACCCTAACCGATTCCAACGGAAATAATATCACAAACAACCTCATCTTCCAGAACGGATTATACGGCATCTCCCTTTCTTCTGCGGACAGAAACAACATCAGCCGTAATGATATCGTTTCAAACCCCGGAGCCGGAATCGTCATAGAAGGTGCTGCCAACGGAAACACGGTAACAAACAACACCGTATCATCGAACGATCACGGCATTGCCATAGACGATTCTGCAGACAATAAGATATACCATAACAACATCATAGGCAACGATCTGCAGGCATCCGACAACTCAAACAACCTCAACCAGTGGGACAACGGGTATCCCTCCGGAGGCAATTTTTGGAGTGATTACAGCGGCGCTGACCAGTTAAGCGGTCCGGACCAGGATTTGCCGGGCAGCGATGGCATCGGTGATACCAACCATTCGATTGATGGTGATTCATGGGACCTCTATCCATTGATGGAACCTGTGGGGAATTACACCTACCTGCCTGGAGGTTGGAACCTGATTTCAATTCCCTTGATTCAGTCAAATACCAACCTGGATATCGTCCTATTTTCGATTAGGGGATCTTACGACGCCGTGCAGTGGTACAATGTAACCGATCAAACCGACCACTGGAAAACCAATCATTCCTCAAAACCTATTGAACTACACGATCTTCATAACATCGACCACCTAATGGGGTTCTGGCTGCACATCTCAGAGCCCGGCGGGGTTCTGTTCAATTGCTCGGGTGCAAAACCCACTGAGAACCAGGCCATCCCACTGTATCCAGGATGGAACATGGTTGGCTATCCTTCACTGGACAATAAAACAAGGGATGAGGCCTTAAACAACCTCACCTTCGGTTCCCACGTGGATTCAATTTGGACCTACAACGCCGCTGCCCAGACATGGGAGGAGGTAATGGTGGTGGATTCCTTCTTCCCCGGGAAGGGCTACTGGATCCACGCAACCCAGGAATGCGAGTGGGAAGTGCCTCTCTAAGGTCGAGGAAAATATTTCAACCCAGAACTTCATCGTACACCCCCTCCAGCCTGTCCACCACCTTTTCGATTGTAAAATTCTCCTCCACGTGTTTTTTACCCGTCCTTCCGAGAGATGACCGCTTCTTTTCATCTCCGAGGAGCTCCGAAATCGCCCGGGCCAGTTGATGACTGTCAGCGTAATCCACCAGTGTCCCCGTCTCCCCGTCCTTCACCACATAAGGAATGCCCCCGACCCTCGTGGCCACACAGGCCCTCCCCGCGGCCGCAGCCTCGATGAGAACGATGCCGAAGGCCTCGAATTCCGAGGGGAGAACGAATACGCTGGAGTCAAGAAAGGCCTGCGAAACCTGCTCATCATTCAAGGCTCCAAGGAAAAATATCTTATCTTCTACATCGAGGCCCTTTGCACGGCTTGCCAGTTTTTCCTTCATGCCCTCGTCCTCGCCAATCATCACGAACTTAGTCTCGGGAAACGGTTCGAGCACCTCGGGCACCGCCTCAACCAGGTATTCCAGGCCCTTGTTCTTGGCAAGCCTCCCCACAAAGAGCACGAAGTTTCCTTCGATGCCGAACGCCTCCCGAAATGAGCCTTTCTTCAATCCCTCGAACCTTGTAATATCCACACTGTCGGGCACAATGGCGATCCTATCCCGGGGGAATCCGGCTTCCACGGCGTACTTCTTCTCCCCTTCCGAGACGCAGATGATCTTCTCGGCAGCTGAAATCACCCTCCCGGCAGCATATTCATCGTAAAAACCCCTGATCCTCTTCCTCTTTTCCCCGCCCCAACCCGTTTCACCCGGATGGAAATGGGGTGTGAATACGAATTTTCCGCGTCTCGCCCGTGCCCCCATTGCCCCTGCATGGGAGGGGAAGAAACCGTAGGAGTGTGCATGTATGATGTCCCACCTCCCCGAAAGCACGGCCCTTACAAGCGAGGGCATGACCGAGTACTGATAATCGCCCTTCAGGGAATGCGCCCTGAACCTTTTGACGGGGATGCCCTCCACATCAGTATAGGAGCCATCCAGCTTCCTCCAAGGAATCTCCGAGTATAAATCGGATGTGAAGACCTGGACATCATGTCCTCTTTTCTGCAGCTCCTTTAGCACCTTGAGTAGCTGGAATTCCACACCGCCGGGGGCAGGGGGGAACCTGACGCAGAGCTTCAGCAATCTCATTACCGGGGGGTATGGGGTTTTGGATAAAAAGGATAATGGAGATTAGATTCAAAGGGGCAGAGCGGTTGATTTCTTTACCCTATCCAAATTGGGACACTGGATATGCCTCAAATAATATATATTATCCCATCAACTCTATATGGAACATCAGCGATATTTGGCCGTCGCAACTGGTATGGTGAGGGTTATGAGGCAAAAAAGCAAGAGAAATACAAAAATGACCCTGTTTCTTGTATGGATATTGATGGGTGGGGCTTTTATGGGAAT
>CP070726.1:254977-257989 GCA_020350865.1 Thermoplasmata archaeon | reverse complement strand
TCCACCTTATGAAAGAACCAGAAGTTTCTACAAGAAAGTGGGTTTCACAAAACATCGTTCAGAATTTACAGAAAATCCAGGATGCCCAGAAGAATTAATATTAAGAAAAATAATCTAAACAATCTTCTTCACCGTATTCTGACCGCTCTGCGGCCAGAACTCGGTGAGAAGTTCGTTGGATATGCATTATGAAAAGAAACATGCGAGTAGCCCTGGCGGTGATAACGTGTTGCGCTTGCGTCATGGCTGTTCTGGCCTACAAAGGATACGACATGGGAACTCTCAATAGGCTGTTCGGCAAGCCCGAAAGCGCATCCGGGAAGAAGTAAGAGGGATCGATCAACCTTGCATGAAAGGGGTTAAGTCTCCGCATGACCTTTGTTCGTAAACAATAAAAGTCAACGGGAGATTTGCCCCCATGATTAAGAGCCAGCGCGATATCACTTGACTTTTTATGGCCTACCCGTGCATTATCCATTTAGAATGAAAGTACTAAAGGGCATACTCTTTATATGCCGTACCCCCTATGATCTCTTCCTTTTCCAACCGTTCAATCTCTTCATTGGACATACCGATCACGTCTTTGAATACATATTCGTTGTGTTCACCCAGACCACAGGGAGGTATCCGTATGCTCATAGGCGTTTTGGAATACTTCCACATCATTCCTGGGAACATGTGAATGCCGGTCCCGTGTTTCGTGCCGTCGACCCGCTCGTAGAAGTTACGGACTACGACCTGGGGGTCCCGGAGGGTGTCCCTTTCGTTCAGCACCGGCGCGGAGGGTACGCCCTCCTTCTGCAGGATGAACATGACCTCGTAGTCATCATGCTCTCCGGTCCAGGCACTGATGTATTCATCCAATTCATCCTGATGTTCGTAACGTTTATCCCTGGTGGCAAATTCCGGGAGGGTGGTCCATTCCGGATTGCCGAGCGCCCGGCAGAATCCCTGCCATTGTTTCTCGTTGTAGCAGGTGATACACACCCAGCGGTCTTCACCACCCCGGCAGGGGTAAACACCGCAAGGGACCGCCCACCGGTCCCGATTCCCGAGGGTGCGGTTCACCCTCCGGTTCATGGTATAATCCATGATAGCCTCTGCAAACTGGGGGATAACAGTCTGTGCGCTCCCCGAATCCACCCACTGCCCCTTTCCCGTCCTGGCACGGTGCCACAGGGCCATGAGGATCGCTGCCGCCGCTCCCATCCCACCCGAGGCATCCATCTGATAGACATCGAAATAGAGGTGGGACGGATCTTCTTCCGGGTAGCCACGCAACCAGGCATGACCCGTCAGGGCCTCCATATTGGTCCCGTATCCGACAAAGTACCTGTAGGGACCCTCGGTGGAAAGGCCTGGCGCGTTCACGTAGATCAGCCGCGGGTTCCACCCGCTGAGCACATCGTAGGTGAGTCCCAGCTTTTCTATGGTGGTCAGGGAATTATTCTCGAAGAAGACATCGCTCTTTTCGATCAGCCGCCTGAACACATCTTTCCCCTCCGGTCTCGCGAGGTCCATGGTGCAGCTCTTCTTGTTAAAATGTCTGGAGTTGAAGGTGGCCTCCCGGTTCCAGATTCCGGAGACTTCCGTGTCCTTGTTGTAATACCGTCTCAAGCCCCCCTCCATTTCGATCCAGGCCTGGGGGACCCTCCCAGGACGGGATGCAACAGGCCGGACATGGATCGATTCCACCATAATCAGCTCTGCCCCAAGATTTGCGAGCATCTGAGTACCAAAGGGTCCGGCGTAGACAACCTCTATGCTTACAATCCTTATACCTTCCAACGGCAGACGCGGCTTTGTCATTTTGCTCCTTTGTGATTTAAGATTGATTAACTCGTAAAAAGTTGGAAAACCTATCATCCACGAGAAGGCGTACCTGGCAGGCTAGAAGGCGGGTATCCGCGATGCCGTTCCCCACTTTCTGGCCTGCTCGATCCCGCTGCTACGGCGCCCGCTCACTTCCCAACCTTGCAGTAGGGCGGGTCACGACTCGGCTAAGCTCGTCGCAGGCCGTACCCTCCTCCTCCTCTGCCTCGGGGGGAAAGGTGACTCGCCCTACACTCCGGCCTCTGCACTGGTTCAAGGTGTTAGGTGTCGGTCGGAGCGGAGGAGCCGCCCTAAATCGCACCGTCCTCCTTCAGCGCCAGTATATCAGCCCTGCTGTAACCCAGCTCTCCGAGCACCTCTTTATTGTGTTGCCCTAGGAGAGGGGCAGGCCTGGTGACCTGCGCCGGACATCCCTTGAGCTTGACGGGTACTCCCGGGTATTCGAACCTGCCGGCTATGGGGTGTTCGAGTTCAATGAAATAGTCAATCGCCCTGAAATGACGGTCTTCCAGAAGATCCTGCGGGGTGCTTACCTTCATGCAGGGTACCCTGTATCTCTGTGCCTCCTCCATCAGCTCCTGCTTGGTCCTTTCCATCGACCACTCTATGCATACGGCCCAGCTCTCCTCCAGCTTGGACATATCGTACAGATCCGGGAACCTCTCCTCCAGCTCCCCACGCTTCTCCTGATCCCCTCCTGACAGCATGTCAAGATACCTCGGCCACCACGTGGCACTGGCACGCCACTGGACATAGCCATCCTTGCACGGTAGGATGCACTCGGGCATGATGAACATGGCCGTCTCTTTGGGATCGTGCCTCTGTAAGATATCGCCGCTGTATAGGTAGCACAGCTTATCCCGAGCGCCGTTATCGACACTTCCGAGCATGGTCTCCATGATGGAGACATCCACATGCTGGCCCTGGCCCTGAAACCGGCTGACAAAGAGGGCGCCCATGGTGGCCACAAATGCCGTGAGCCCTGCCTGGTATTGCTCAGCGTTTTCTCCCCTTTTCAGGGGTTCACGCTCCGGCAGACCGCAGGATGCCATAAAGCCGCTCACGGCGTTGATTGTCAGCTCCGACATGGCAAAGTCACGATAGGGTCCGTCCTGGCCGAAATTGGAGATAGAGGTCATAACCAGCCGGGGGCTAATCTTTTCCAGTTCGGCGTAACCC
>CP070726.1:250170-254877 GCA_020350865.1 Thermoplasmata archaeon | reverse complement strand
GCACCCAGAAAGCCGATGCCTGTGATTATCGGGCCCATAATACGACCTGGGTCATCACTGTATATCCCGGCAACTTTGATACCGAAGATAACGAAAAGGCAGGAGCCTGTTGCAACGAGTATATTAGTTCTCAGTCCTGCAGGCTTATCCTTGAGCTCCCTTTCGAAGCCGATGATGCCTCCACACAGCAGTGCTATGAATATCTTGAAAATGTCCAGGAGCAGCTCGCCGTTGACACCGAGGTCATTCATAGGCCTAAACAATTGCCCTTTTCATTAATATCCTTTTTGGTTTCATTTTGCCCTATGGGAGGGCCCATTGGGCCTGGAGACCAGACAATCCCCTTTTATTTAAACCATGGAATTATCGAAAAAACACGGTAAAATCCCTTATATAAGGTCCAGATCCACACCGCAGACGCCGCTCAATTCGCTGTGAAGATCGCGTATCTTTTGGGCTGCCTCCCCATATCCCTCCTTTTCAAACCTCGAGATCACCTTTGAAACGGGTACCTTTCTATCCTCGTCGATGAGGTTGTCGGAATGGGCCACTATCTTCTCTTCAAGGGTCTGGGGTATGTATTCCCCAGCAGGCAGTCCGATTCTTTCGGCCTCGTTTTTGGTGATACCAGCTCCTATATGCCTCTCGATGATGAGCACGAGCCTCTCGTCAAATCCAAGTTCTCTTGCGATCCTGCCGCCTTCCACAGCATGTCCCACACCATGTGTTTTTGCCCTGCCTATATCGTGCAGCAGGGCGCCGGCGCTGACCAGTTCCAGATCCGCGTGGGCCAGCTTTGCGATTTTCACGGCCAATCCTTCCACAGCAAGGCAGTGGGTGATGACGTTCTCACTGCAACCAGAAGTTCTCAGTGTTTTAAGGCATTCGTCCCTCGTCGGCAGGGCCTCATTTGTCATGCTCCACAACCTTCTTTCCCCTCTCGCAGGGCGTGATTTCTATCCTTCCACCAAAATCCTTTTTCAATCCCTCCCCTTTCGTGAATCTGTCCATAAAAACAGCCAGTGCCGCCACCTCTGAATGGGGCTGGTTTCCCACGGCGACGTTGAAGTCAACTGATTTGTACACATCGCCTGGCACCTTCTCGGCACCAACAATGACGAGCACGTTATCCTCCCTTTTGATTCTCGGTATCACATCATCAATATGCTCCCCGTACATTGTGAGGTGAACGGAAACACCCTTCCAGTTCTTTAGCACACTCCGCCATTTCACCCCGCTCTTCACCTTGAATTTCCCACCGAATCTTAAGGCCACATCCCTCAGGGTTTCCTCTACCCCCTCATCCTTTGTGGAAACGAGCATCTCATGTGCGCCAAAAGCCCTGGCCACAAGGCCCACGTGGGTTGTGACTCTCTTATCCCTTGCCTTCCTGTGACCCAGTCTCAGCACAGTTATCATTACGCCACCGGATAGTCGCGAATATGGGATTGCTGAATTTAAAGGTTATGCGCAGAAAAATACAAAAGTGGAGGAGCTATAACCCATACCTCATGAAGCGAGAAGATACACACGTTCTCACGGAAAGAAAACCCGAAAGCTACATTTCCGCCTTAGCCAAGGCCTGGGAGGAGCTTACCGTTCTTGAACCTTTGGATATCGCAGATAGGAGCCTGGCCACCTATAATGAGGCGGATCATGAGTTCACCATCACCTTCTTCTCGCAAGATTACCGCATCCAGCTTGAAAAAAGGGTTGTTCTGGACCCTGACGGCAAGGAGGCGAGGCCCCTTATTGCGGTGCTCCTCATTCACTACCTGGCCTATGCCAAGGATGTCATACCGAAGGGCAAGCTTATCACCTTCAGGGAATTGGAGGGAGGCGATGTCTACTACGATGCATTCACAAGAAGGGCCATCATACCCATCACAAGGACGTTCGGCCAGACAGTGGAATCCTTAAAAGAGGCTGCAAAGAGCATTCAGGCCGAAGAAGCGGGGCACGGGGATTTCTCCCTGAAAATCATGGTCCTTCCTAAGATACCTGTCTGGGTAATCGTATGGGAAGGTGACGATGAGGTGCCGGCCTCCTCCAACATGCTGTTCGATGCTACTATAAAGGAGCTTCTGCCCACGGAGGATGTGGCGGTCATTGGGGGATTTGTGGCCTCCATGCTCATCAAGAATAGACCAAAATGGCACGATGATGTATGATTCTAGTAATCCCGATTATATTTGTTTTTCCGACAAACAACACCACTTGAAAGGGATGGAAATCAACCGGCTCTCTACCGCTAATAACCCCTTGGGCGATCATCCCTTTTCCCGCTTCTGTAACCTCCCCGGTCATCCCTATCGTACCCCCTGCCCCCTTCATCGGGGTAGATGGGTCGAAGCGTGCGCTCAAGGTCCTGGGCCTGTTTCTCCAGCTGCTCTGCTTCCTCCTGGTATATAAGGCTCATCTCCCTGGCCTTGGCGGCTTTCTTCCTGTAAAGAGCGGCCTTTTCCTTCAGGTGAGCGGACTTGCTGCGCCTTGTGGCTGCCTTCTCCCTCAATTTAGCGATCTTGTGCTCTGTTTGTGCTGCATCCCGGATCTGCTTGGCCTCTGATATCTCGGGTGTGGAGTACTTGTCCCTTTTCCTTAATGGACCAGCCAGGTTTACCACCACCATTTCTGCCTCGCTACTCAAGATGGATATATCCTTTCAGGTACTTAATCCTTCTATTCCTCCCCGCATTTCGGGTGAAATTTTACAGGATGCCGCGGGCGTGACTTGAACACGCGACTTTCAGATTTCGTCCCCCTCAGGCTCTTTGCCCTCAAGGTCTTCAGTCTGACACTCTCCCAACTGAGTTACCGCGGCATAAAGCGGTATATAGCATAGCGATAACGGATTCAATTGGCTCCCTGGGAACCCGAAGGGTTAACAGGCCAGTGCCGCCCTGTGTGGCACGAGGCCAACTGAGTTACCGCGGCATAAAGCGGTATATAGCATAGCGGTAACGGATTCAATTGGCTCCCTGGGAACCCGAAGGGTTAACAGGCCAGTGCCGCCCTGTGTGGCACGAGGCCAACTGAGTTACCGCGGCATGAGGCGGTATTGCGAGTGCGAAAACCATATCGGCTATGTATTATTAAAATTTAGCGACGATAATATATTGATTGGTAAGATAAGGTGCAAAATAAAGGAGAGTCCTATCCTCCCCACTTCATGAACGAGTCCTCCCATTTTAAGAACATGTACTCCTTCACAGAATGGTCGTATGTTTCAGTGTAGTCCTGGCCTGCGCTCTCGAAATGAACCTTTATGTTGACCGTGTACGGTTCGTACTGGTCTCCCAGGAAATGGATGTTGTCAAAACCATGGGAGGAGTGTGAATCCAAGTCGGGAAGGTAGTAGCCGCCCTGGGCCACAATTCCACCTGAAGCGTTCAACACCGTGATGTTTAGGGTGAGATGCTGAATGTTCAGGGTCCCATCATTTTCGACCTTGGAGTCCACAAGGATGGAAAGGCCCGTGCTCTCCCTGTACACAGTGATGACTTTCAAATCTGTGCGCGGTATCAGGTAGAGATATGCCATGGCCGTGATGAGCAGGGCAACCATTATTACAACCGATATGACAATTATGGGCCTTTTAAATCCGCCCCTTTCCCTTGGTGAGGTGTCAACGGCCTCATGCTCGTAGATCCTCTCAACCACGGGTGTTGCTGGGGCCGAAGGTGCGATCGGAGCCAGGCACCTTGGGCAGTGTGCCACATCCTGATAGAGGACCAAGCCGCATTCGGGGCATCGTTGGGTTCCATCGTTTCCCATCATTGTCCTTACCTACCGTTTCTATTCATTTATCCATCAACCTAATACGGAAAGCCAAAATGTGAGCACTGGCAGAGGCACGAGGATGTGGGTGGATCCATCTTCAAGGTCCACAGAGCCGCCGTTTATCAATATGGACGGTGATGCCGGAAGACCGTCTTTAGTTCTGAAGTCCATAAGAGCTATGCCTGCATCCGAATCGTTCATCTCATGATCGATTATCATCTGCGCCTCCCCGCCCTTGGCGTTTTCGATGGTTATTATGGGATAGTTACCGAAGAGAGTGGAAACCTTGATGTCAAAACTCTTAATATCCTTGCCCACAAGCTCGATGGATCTTGTCGTATACCCCTCCATAACAGGCAGCTCCATTACATGAACCCAGAGATAGTCAACACCAGTGGATTTTACACTGTATCTGTCACCTTTGAATTCCGCAGTCAATGAGAGAGGAGCGTCCACAACCTGCACCTCGAAGATACCCCTCTGCCCTATCCCCTCACCGTCGCCGAAGATGAATGTGTCAAGGGTGCCGCCAGAAGAGGATATATCGATGGTGGGCAGTGTCTGGAGAAGAGAGCCGTCCATATCGTATTCCACGGTGGGGGCAACAGAAATGTGCAATTCATCCGGCAGCTCGTGAAGGACAGCGTAGATATCATGGAATTTCTCGCTTCTGGTTCTCGAAGACTTGACGAACATATGCTCTATTCCGGTTGAGGCCGTAAAATCTACGGTGATATTCCCGGCCAGGTCGAATTCCGTGTCCAATTGTTTTGGTATGGATGATAAATAAATCTCGCTTATGGATATTTCCGGTTCTGTCTGCACCATCCTCCCTTAGAGGGAGCCTATACTTTTCCCCGAATTCATAACGATTCTCCAATGCTCGCTCTGCGGGATCGTGTTCAGCCTTGCTGTTAGATTGACGGT
>CP070726.1:246687-250070 GCA_020350865.1 Thermoplasmata archaeon | reverse complement strand
GATGAGAGGTGATGCCCATATCTCGGACCATCCCAGATCGGCCCTCCAGATCAGGTCTCCATCGGTGGAAAGCCTGTACAGACCGCCGTCATGGCAGCCGAAGAGCACGGAGTCCTCATAGGCATGGGCGGACGATACGATGGCAGTGCCGCAGTCATACCGCCAGAGCTCCTTGGGCTCCCCCCCGCTGCCGCTTGTATCCGGCAGCGATATGCAGTAGAACACGCCGTCCAATGAACCGAAATAGGCCCGGTTTCCCATTATCAGGGCTGTGGCCTGCACCGAATCGTTGGCTGTGAACTTCCACAGCATGTCGCCCGACTGTCCATCCAGGCAGTACAGCCTGCCGTCGTCCGAGCCAATGATGACATTGCCGTCATAGAATACCGGGGATGACTGCACCTGGTTATCGGTCTTGTACCTCCACAGCAGCTTGCCCTCAGAAGGCACCGAGCCGGAAGAAACACCAGTGTGCTCCACAGAGCCCCTCCACTGGGTCCAGGGCTCCTGGCCTGATGCGTGATACATGGGCGAAACCTGCAGGGTTAATAAAAAAGCGAGCAATACGAGGATTGCGAAGATGACCCTGGGGTAGCATACCAATCGGTTTGTCTCCCGCCTTGAACTTTTCGTGGAAAAACACCCCATATACTGGCTCATTGCGTGCTAACATGCGGCCTTGAATATATAAGGTTTGCGAGAATGTTATGAAGGATGGTCAGATGGGATGATAAATGTGTGGTGTGGTCTGATGGAATGAAAATCACCAAAAAATACTTAAGACGCAAGGGTGTTTTATATCCATATCTATAGGTTCAGCCGAGAGCGGTGTGGATTTGGACGGAAAATCGGAGGATACGGTTTTGACATCAAAGGACCTCTTGGACAACATCGACCTCGAGGAGGGTAAAATCCTTGTTGGCGGGGATTGGTTGACGGAAGACGAGATAAGGTACGCCATCAAGATGAAGGTCTCCTCCGATGATTACAACATAGCGGAGCTCGCCGTGGCCCTCAAGACCCTCATTGAGGAGATGAACAGGAGCAAGGTACTGAAGGTGAGGGTACCAAAAGAAATGGTGGAGGAGCTCAAAAAGCTTGGTCAGGACAAGAATGAGACGGTGGAAGCAACGCTGAGAAGGATAATCATTGACCATATCCATGGTCAGGCCGAGGAAGAAGAGGAGCCCGAAGTGGCCGAGGAGGAGATTGTTGAGGAAGAACCTGAAGATGACGGTATTTTGGTGGGGGAGCCGGAAGAGGACCACGACGCAATCGATATCGGTCTCAGGAAAGAGAGGGTGGAGGAAGTGGTTGAGGGGGTGGAGGAAGATGTGGATGTCATCGAGGAGGTGGAGGCGGAAGAAGGGGGGGTTGAGGAGGTGGAGGCAGAAGAGCCAGAGGTGGAGGAGGTAGAGACAGAAGAACCAGAGGTCACGCCCGCGGAGGAGGAGGCGGAAGAAATAGAGGTCCCCCCTGAAGACACGCCTGATGAAGAAGTGCCGGTTCCCGAAACAGAGGAGGAGACAGAGCTGGAGGAGGATATTGAGGCGCCTGTTGAAAAAAAGGAGCCGGAAAGCCGAATCCTTGACGAAGACGATTATATCGATATCGACGAGCTGCTGGAAGAGAAAATGCCTGATCCTGCACCGGCGGAAGACGAAACGGAGGAAGAGAGCGTCGAAAAGACTCCCGAAGTCGAAAAAAGTAAAATGCTGAGAAAACCGCTGCTCAGAAGGAAAAAGATACTCAAGAAACGATCCTCGTGATTTTTTTTATTGTAATTTGGGTTGATTGCATGGCTGTCCGCCTGAGAAAGAGGCACAGACTCAGGAAAAAGGAGATCAAAGCCCTGTCCGAGGCTCTAACAGCAAGCCTGTCAAAGCCGTGTTTTTCACTGGACGATAACATCGATAGGGCCGAGACCAAGAAGTTCCCTGTGCTCATATTGAACGGGGAGATTCTGGGAATGATCATCGACGATGTCCCTTTTCCCACGGTGAAGGGTCTTTTGAAGTGCAGCCCCGAAAAGAGATTTGTCACAATTGACATGGGTGCTGTCAAGTTCATATACAACGGCGCCGATGTGATGTGTCCCGGAATCGTTGATGCTGATGAGGATATCGCCTCAGGCGATCTGGTTTGGGTCAGGGATGAGAAGAACCTCCGGCCCCTGGCCGTGGGGAAGGCCATGATGTCCGGCACGGAAATGAAGGGGGAAGGCAGGGGAAAAGCTGTGAAATCCCTTCACCATGTTGGGGACGAGATATGGAATTATGAAATATAGTCAGGATATGATTATCTATCCTGGTTGAACGTTTTCTTAAAATAAAAGAAAGCAGAGGGTTCGTTGAGCTAGGGGTTTAGTACGGACCCTTGATTTTGGTTCTGTCCACCTTCACTCCCTCAGGAGTGACTATGAGCATGTTCTTAGCCACGCCTGCCAAATCCCCCCCAATGTCCCTTGACACGGACCGAAGCTCGTTTGTAATACGCCTCATCGTCAGGTTGTCGTTGGCTATGGGAGTGAAGTCAAGAAGGAGAACATTGCCGTTATAAACGTAATTTGTCAGATCGCCCAGATCCTCATAACGGTGCAGTTCAGCCACCTTCACCTGCATCTTTGCGGGAAAAGCACCCATTTCATCACCATCGTAGTACATCTCCCCCAAATCGATATATTTCTCTGGCTCACCGGGCGGCGGCTCGCTTTTAAACTTCTTAAAGGGTCTCTTTACCACGTGTACCACCTCTTCCATATCTCGAACACGGTAACTGTTCTCCAAAAATATAAGCCTTTTTATGGTTTTCCTGGAATTCAGCCCGAATTCGAGTATGGAGCTACACATGGATGCATCTGGGCAATGTGTTCATTTCCCTGCAGTCTTTAATTGCATTGAGTTCGTATGCACCCCATTTGGTTGGAAGTTGTGAACTGGAATCCAAGATCAGAAACCATGTGCCCTTTTTTGCGGCCATTTTTTCCAATCTCCCTTACTGTTTTACTTTTGATGTCTAACTAGCCCTACGTTTGACTTTAAGGTCACCGAAATTCAAAGAACCGTGCAATATCGCCAATCTGAGATGTTGGGCGTATTCTTTCTTCACCTTTTTTCTCATTCTTATGGCACCTTCAATGTATTTATATTCGAACTCGGCCTATTTATACTACACCTGGTAATTACCCCGAAAACACCATTTTACCACCTCAGCAGACCGAATTATCGGAAACTTTTTTATTCATGGAACAATTTACTGTGACGGCGCAAGAATGGCTGAAGAGGGACTGACAGAGCTTGACAGGAGAGTTTACGAGTACATTAAACTCAACGACTTCAAGACAAACAAGTGGTCCACACCCGAGGCGGCAAGGTCACTGGGTG
>CP070726.1:242746-246587 GCA_020350865.1 Thermoplasmata archaeon | reverse complement strand
TGTTGAAAGGGACAAGGTCAAGATCATTATTGGTCCCCTAATGGGTGATGCTCACCTGGCGATTGCCCCCTATATTGTAGGTAAGAAAGTATTGATTACCACTTTGTATTGTGGCGGAATTGAATTGGCCAAGTACCATAACTGGCTAGTTTATCCGACAACCCTCGTTGGTTTGACACTGCCACTCGGCTGGTATGCCCATGACAGCGGCTACAAGACGATGGACATGATAACTTCCGACTATGCGGGTGGACATGGTTTTATGAAGGGAGTCCGAATGGGCTTCGAGGAGAAAGGGGGGAAGATCGTTCAGGAGGTATTTGTCCCTGTAGGTACGGCGGACTTTGGCCCTTATATCTCTACTCTCAAGGATGCAGATTGTGTCTCATTCTTCGTGCCGAATACCGGGGAAAGCTCACGCCTTATTACCCAGCACAAAGAGTTTGGAGTCAAGATGCCAATCCTGGGTACAACCCTCGCGGCGGATTTGCCTGAACATGTGATGAAGGAGCTCGGTGATAAGGTTATCGGTGTGCGCGGTCAGGCCGCATACATTTGGTCCAGGGATGATGCGGTGAACAATGAATGGGTCAAAGCCATGGAGAAACGTTTCGGTGCCATACCAGGCGGCTTAGAGAACAACTCGTACTGCATCACAAAAACAATCCTGGCCGGACTTGAGGCAACCAAGGGTGATGAGTCATTTGATAAACTGTGGCCGGAGGTGGTTAAGGTAAAGCTGAATACACCACAGGGTCCTTTGTCTTATACACCAGATGGTGTCGCGATTACAGATGGATATATTGTTGAAGCAAAGGTGGTCGATGGCAGGTATGTATGGGATCCTATTAAAGTCTATCCACAAGTGCGCGATCCGAGACTGAAGTAACATCTTCATAAGGGCAGACTGGGACCTTTTGACCGGTCTGCCCTTTTGTGCATTTGAGGGTTTCGTAATCGAATAGACGGTTGTCATGGAAAGCCTGGTAATCAATCTCTTGAATGGTGTTTCTTATGGAATGGTTCTGTTCCTCATCGCATCTGGTATGTCAGTTGTGATGGGTGCTATGGATATAACCAACCTTTCACATGGTGTGTTGTACATGATAGGTGGTTATGTGGGATGGACCATTGCAGTCAAATCAGGCGCTCCTTTCATACTGGGTGTCTTGGGAGGCGGACTTGCAGCAGGGCTAATCGGTTTGGGTATGGAGAGGGGGTTTCTGCGGTCTCTGTACAAACAGCCGAATGAACAGGTGCTTCTGACATTTGGATTTGTTTATATTCTGAGTAACCTGTGCCTATGGATTTGGGGCGGGTGGCCTCGCATGCCCTTTACGGCAAAATTCCTGTCTGGCTCATTTGAGATCCTGGGCCGGACCTATCCCAAGGCTCGCCTCGCAATTATCGTGGTGGGCCTGATATTGGCTTTTGTATTATGGTGGCTTCAAGATAGAACTCGGATAGGAGCCATGGTTCGGGCGGGAATGGACAATAAAGAAATGGCAATGGGTCTTGGAATAAATCTGGAGAGGCTTTTTGCCATCGTCTTTTTTGTCGCTTCCTTCATTGCTGGATTGGCTGGTGTAATTGGCGCCCAGCTACTGGGTGTATATAATGCACTTGGTTTAGAAATTCTACTCTTGGCATTGATCGTTATCATTGTAGGAGGGGTAGGCTCCATACAGGGCGCTCTGTTGGGGGGGCTTATTATTGGTATTGTGGATGCCTTTGGGAGGGCGCTATTTCCAAGGCTCGCGATGTTTACCATGTACTTTACGATGATCGTTATTCTACTTCTGAGGCCTAGGGGTCTTTTGGGGAGAAAGATTTAAGAGTTGAATTCCACCAGGGTAGAGGCCTTTTCCAATCCAACGTCACACAAATGGATTATCTTTGCCGTCTGCTTTGGGGTTGGGATTGCCCTTATCGTTTTGCCTGCGTTTGTCTCTTCGTATATTCAAGGCGTAATGACACGCTTTCTCATATTTGCCCTCTTCTCGGTTGCCTACAATCTTGTGTTTGGTTACTTGGGATTGCCCTCCTTGGGTCATGCTGCATACTTTGGAACAGGTGGTTATGTCGTTGCGGCATTGAAACTGCATTATGGGATTGACCTCTTTTGGATTGGCGCCCCTTTGGGGATCCTGATCTCAGCGGCAGTTGCCTCTCTGTTTGGAATCATCGCTCTTCGAGTTGCTGGACTATATTTCCTTTTGGTCACTTTTGCATTAGGGCAACTGCTGTATAGTGTTGCCTGGAACCTGAAATGGCTAAACTCACCAGGGATGCAGGGTATTGCAGGGCTTTCATTTCCTACTGTTGGTATGCATGGATGGGCACTAAACTCGACGTCCTTTTATTATTTGGTACTCCTGGTCACCGTCATCTGCGTCTTTATATTGCGAAAAATAGTAAGCTCGCCCTTTGGGCATGCTCTCGTGGGAATTCGTGAAGGCGAAGGCCGAATGCGGGCTCTGGGGTATAACACATGGCTTTACAAGTACATTGCCTTTGTGGTTTCAGGCCTATTCTCCGGACTCGGTGGGGTATTGTTCGCCTACTATAACTACATGATCGATCCTAACCATCTGGGGGTTGGCACTTCTTTCCTGCCTATGTGTATGGCTATCATCGGTGGCACTGGAACGCTCTTGGGGCCAGTTCTGGGGTCTGCCGTAATAGTATTCGTAGAACTCGTCGCTAGTATCATGACACCGGATCGTTGGCCGCTAATTCTCGGCGGTATTTTTGTCCTTACCATCATGTTCGCTCGGGAAGGGATTGGAGTCTACCTCTTCAGGCTTGGTAATAGAATTGCCCAAGATCATGGAAGCATTAAGAGTTGAAGGTTTGTCGATAAACTTTGGCGGGGTTAGAGCGGTTAATGGCCTCTCGTTTTCTGTGAATATCGGTGAACGTCTGGCCATTATCGGACCAAATGGGGCAGGGAAGACCACTCTCTTCAATCTAATTAATGGTCAGTTATCCCCCACGACGGGTCGAATCTATTTTTTTGATCAGGATGTAACCGATCTTCCCACCCATCGGCGAACCCATCTGGGGCAGGCACGCGCCTTTCAAATCATCAGTTTGTTGCAAAAGTTGACCGTTCTGGAAAATACCCTGCTAACACTTCACGGCACTAAGCCGCACCGGTTCAGAATGCTTCGCCCTATCAGGGATTTCAAAGATGTATTCGATAAGGCTGTCCGGGAGCTAAAGACCGCAGACCTATGGGAAAAAAGGGATGAACTTGTCAAGAACCTCTCCTATGGAGAACAGAGGAGACTGGAAATCCATCTCGGTCTTTCTATGGAGCCCAGGCTCTTAATGCTGGATGAGCCGAGTGCTGGTTCAACCAAGGAAGAGAGTGCGGACATCATCGGTATCATCAGGAATCTTGCGTCCGACATCACGGTTCTCATAGTGGATCATGACATGGATATGGTATTTGGCATTGCTGAACGGGTCATCGTTTTGCACTATGGGGAGATTATCGCGGATGGAAAGCCAGAAGTGATCCAGGCAGATAGAAAGGTAAGAGAAATTTACATGGGGATTGAGGAATGTATCGATCATGTTGATACTCGGTGATGTTCACACATATTACGGGGAAAGCTATGTCCTTCACGGCGTGTCTTTAGCCGTTTCCCAGGGAACTGTTGTGGCCCTCCTGGGCCGTAATGGTATGGGAAAGACGACTACGATTCGCTCCATCATTGGATTTACACCACCGAGAACCGGCTATGTGCGGTTTAAGGACAACGATATCAGCCATCTCAAACCGTTCCAGATTGCCAAAATGGGTATTGGCTTAATCCCCCAAGGCCGAAACATC
>CP070726.1:238075-242646 GCA_020350865.1 Thermoplasmata archaeon | reverse complement strand
GTTGCGAAGACCACACCTATCTCGGCGGATGCGAGCCCCAGTGTGTCCCACTTCTTATCGTTTGTCCTTAGGAGCTGCACACTCCCGAGAAACACCACTCCAAAGGCCAGGTACGATACCCAGGCCGCCGGAACATGGAAGTAGAAGATTTTCTGGGCGTGGGGTGCATAGAAGTCTTTGTTAAGGGGCGTCCATATCAAGGCCAGGTAAATTGCGCACCCGACGAATATAAATGTCAAGACTAGGATAATTGTATCGAATTGTCTTGGTAGCTTCATCTTCACTCCTCTAGCACGAAGTTGAACAGCACATACCCCATGGCAACATAAATCAGGGCGAAGGCCCCCAACAGCCTCAACTCGGGCATTGCGTCCATGATCCTGCCCTCAAGCGCCATGGAGGTGGCAGTAATCGAAGGCAACAGTACTGTGAATAATATCAATGGTATTAATAATATCGCAAAGAGCACCTCCTTTCCCCTTGCGTTCACCGAGATGCTGGATATGAGTGTCCCGATGACAACATAGCAGAAGGTGCCCAGCAGAATCACAATCATCACGGATGCGATATTGCCCTGAAAGTCAAAGGAAAAGAACCCCCAGAAAAAGATAACGCTGGTAATATCCACAATCAATATCAAAAAGAAGTTGGAGAGCACCTTCCCAAAGTAGATGGCCGACCTGTCCATGGGGCACAGCATGAGGCCGTCCAGTGAGCCGCGGTCCTTCTCCTTGGCAAAGGAGGTCAGCAGACCCAGCATTCCCGCAAAGCAGAACGTGACCCACAATATGGGTGAAACCAGGGGCAGAATCTCCTCCGGACCGGAGGTTACCGTTGAGTCCTCCAAATAGAACTCGAAGGCGAACCTGAAGGCCATTATTATGAGCAGGGAGAACACGACCATGGAGAAGATCATCTCCCTGGTCCGAAACTCGGTTTTTATGTCCTTTCTGGCGATGGTTATGGCCTGCGACATCATTTTTTGGCCTCCATCAGGTCCTGGTATCTGTCCTTGAAGGCGGCCATTTCAATGTCCTTCTTCTTGCAGTCGAACGCAATCCTGCCGTTGATGAGGCAGGCGAGCCTGTCCCCTATTCCGTGGCCGAGCTCCACGTTGTGTGTGATGAGAAGGACGGTCTTGCCCTCCTCGTGAAATCCGGAGAGCATGTCAGTGAGCATGCCCCAGGCCTTGAAGTCCAGACCTGTGTAGGGCTCGTCCAAGAGCAGCACCGGCGGGTCGTGGATCACGGCCCTGGCCACTGCTGCCCTCTGCTTCATGCCCCGGGAAAAGTTCCCCACAATATCGTTTAACCTGTGAAGAAGGCCTACCCTGTCCGCCAATCCCTTGACGGCCTTTTGGTCCTTTTTCAACCCGTACATCCTCTGATAGAATAAGAGGTTCTCCCCGAAAGTCAGATCGTCGTATAAAAAAGGATTGTGGGAAATCACGCCGATGCTCCCCCGTACCTCAATTGGCTCCTCTGCCATGACATGGCCGTTGATGCTCACCTTTCCTGAAGAGGGCCTGGATAAGGTGGCCAAGATCTTGATCAACGTGGTTTTTCCAGCGCCGTTGGGCCCAAACAGCACAAGAAAGTCTCCCTTGTCCACATCCAAGGAGAGATCGTTTAAAACGAACTTCCTCCCGAATTTCTTCTGGAGGTTTTGGATTTCAATCATGGACATTGCGGCGTAAACTACGATTTTCTTATAAAATGTTTTGGGTTTTCGCCATTCTAAGTGAGATTCTATGGTGTTATTTCGGCCATGTGCTAAATTTTTATATATCAGACAATTATTTCAGGTACATGCACATCCTGAGGAGCGCGAAGCTGATTTTCACCAAAAGCACCCTGATCATCGCGTTTTTATCCTGTTTATCCACCTTGTTTTGTATTTCTTACGAGCTCTACGCCGATTTCTCTTTGGCCCTAATCGGCATCGCCGTTGTTTTCCCCATAGTGTTCTCCATAAACGGCGCCTACAAACGCAGGGAGGTGGCCCTCAACCTGTACGGCACACTGAAGGCCCACGGAAGGGTCATATACTTTGCCATAAGGGATTGGATGCCCAATCCTGATAACCGCCGCCTCGAGTATCTAAAGCATTTGCTGTATGACATTATGGGCAGCACCAGAAAGATGTTCAGTGCGACAAAGGGGCAGAGCGCTCAACTTGAGAGACACATCTACGCAAAGTTCTCGGAGCTGTCCATTTTCATCAATAAATGCCGGAACTGGGGCCTGGTCCAAGGCGATGCTTCCAGGGTGAACCAGTACCTGAGCAAGATGCTGGATGCCTTCGAAAGCATGAAGCACATCTACGAGTACAGGACCCCCATCACCCTGCGTGCGTACAGCAAGATATTCACCTACGCACTGCCCATCTTCTACGGACCGTACTTCGCCAATGTGGCAAGGGGCATCCACCCGGGCCTCATCTTCATCATGCCCGTGCTGTTCAGCCTCATCCTCGTGAGTCTTGACAACATCCAGGACCATCTCGAGAACCCGTACGACCTTGTGGGAGAGGACGACATCATCATAAGGGTCGAGAAGTTCATCGGCTGGCTGGACAGCTGACAATTTTCCATCCGCAGAACCAACCATTTACTTTTACTTTCATTCTTCTCCATTTATCAATTTTAATTATATTTTGCAGCTTAATTTTATGACGAACTGAGAAGGAACATTTCATGGAAGTGGAACGAAAAATAATTCACGTGGACATGGACGCCTTTTACGCCTCAGTGGAGCAGAGGGACAACCCTGAGCTGAGGGGCAAACCCGTTTGCGTGGGTGGGGGTCCTTTTGGCAGGGGCGTTGTGCAGACCTGCTCCTATGAGGCGCGAGCATACGGCATCCATTCCGCCATGTCCACTTCAAGGGCCTACAGGCTCTGCCCCCATGCCATATTTGTTCCGCCGAGGTTCGACGTGTACAAATCGGTATCAAACCAGATACGCAAGATATTTTTTGAATACACCGAACTGGTGGAGCCCAGATCCCTGGACGAGGCCTACCTGGACGTGACCGAGAACAAGAAGGACATGGAATCCTCCGAGCAGGTAGCCAAGGACATATTACACCGGATATACGAGGAAACCGGCCTTACAGCCTCGGCAGGTGTGTCCTTCAACAAGTTTCTGGCCAAGGTGGGCTCCGATTTCAACAAGCCGTTCGGTATTACCATCATAACGAGGGAAGGGGCCAGCGAGTTCATTGACAGCCTCCCCATCAGAAAATTCATTGGAGTGGGCAAGGCCACAGAGAAGAGGATGAAGAAGTTCGGCATCGAATGCGGCCGTGATTTGAAAAGATATTCGGTGGGTGAGCTGAAGAAGATGTTCGGCAAATCGGGCATCTACTTCCACAACATGGCCCACGGAATGGACAGCCGGGAAGTGCATGTGTATCACTCCCGAAAATCTGTGGGCAAGGAAAGGACACTTCATGAGGATTTGGATGAGATGGATGAGATCATTACCGAGCTCGATGGCATCGCAGAGAGGCTCACCGAAAGGATGAGGAGGTACGATATCAAGGGCTGGACCATAACGCTCAAGGTGAAGTACCACAACTTCAAACGCATATCCAGGAGCACAACCTGCAGGGAGGCGGTGGACGACCCCGCAATCATCATGGAGAACGTGAACAGGATGATCCCCAGAACGGATTTGGGAAAAAGGAAGGTCAGGCTGCTGGGTATTTCGGTTTCCCATCTTTTGCACCGGTCGGAAGGCGAGCCCGAGCAGCTGACCCTCCCCATCGAATACCTTCGATAATACGATATGTTCCCACATCACTCTATCCTATAACCCGATGGCACCTTTTTTATCCTGAAGATACCTGCCTCAGCTCCCGAAAAAATCCTGACAAGTCCACATTGCCGCCGCTGGCAATCACACCCACTTTCCTGTTTCCTACATCGATTTTTTTGGAGAGAAGAGCGGCCAGCGACACGGCACCCGAGGGCTCCACCACAAGCTTCATCCGCTCCCAGAAAAACCGCATGGCGTAAATGATTGCCTCCTCGGAAACGCAGATTATATCATCCACATTTTCCCTGATGATGCCAAAGGTCCGCGGACACAGTGACGTGCGCAGCCCGTCTGCTATGGTGTCTATGCAAAGGTTAGGGACAAGCTCCCCCGATTTGAACGAGCGGCAGGCATCGTTTGCCTTTTCCGGCTCGCACCCGATGACCATGGTTTTCGGGAGAAGAGCCTTTGCAGCAATGGAAGTTCCTGAAATCAAACCACCACCCCCGACCGGGCAGAATATGTAATCGAGGCTCTCCACATCCTTGATGAGCTCGTACGCGGAGGTCCCAGCACCGGCGATTATGTCATCGTTGTCGTACGGGTGCACAAGGACATAGCCGTGCCTTGAAACGAGCTCATCTGCAGTCTCTTTTCTGTCGCTCAACGAAGGGCCGCACATGACGACCTCTGCACCGTATCCCTTGGTGGCCTCGATTTTGATTTTTGACGAATTGGAGGGCATCACGACAGTGCACGATACATTCAATAGTTTTGCAGCCAGTGCCAGGGCCTGGGCGTGGTTGCCGCT
>CP070726.1:233540-237975 GCA_020350865.1 Thermoplasmata archaeon | reverse complement strand
TAAAGCGCGCATCGGGCGTCAATCCAGCTGGGTCCTCCCGTTCCGAAGGATATGGCGCGGTCGTACACGCCGATGGCCTTAGTCTTCTCCGCAATCTTTTTTATCTGCTCTGTGGGATACGGTCTGAAGAAACGCAGCTTGACCAGGCCCACCTTCTTGCCCTGGCTCCGGTACTCGTCCACAACAGCCCTTGCAGTGGATGTAACCGTGCCCAGTGTTATCAGCACGGCATCTGCATCGTCCGTCTGGTACTCCTCCAGCATGCCGTGATAGTCGCGGCCGAAGGCCTTGGCAAAGTCTCTGTTCACCTCGCCGATCACTTCCCTTGCATTGTTCATGCTCTCATCCGTCTGGTACCTGATCTCCTGGATGTATTCCGGAGGAGAGAACGAGCCTATTATCATGGGGTCATCGGGCCAAAGTCTCGCATGTTCTGGTGTGTATTTTGGTAAGAATTTGTCCACGTCCGCCTGGTCCGGGAATTCAACCGGCTCCACCGTATGCGAAAGAATGAAGGCGTCCAGGTTCACCATCATGGGCAGAAGCACCCTTTTGTCCTCCGCTATCTTGTAGGCCTGGATCACCATATCCAGAACCTCCTGGTTGCTCTCGATGTAGCACTGCAGCCAGCCCGTGTCCCGCTGCGGCATGGTGTCGTTGTGCTCCGCCCAAATGCCGATGGGGCCTGCAACTGTTCTGTTGATCACCGGCATGACTACAGGCAGGTGAGCCGAGCCTGCGATGAAGAGCACCTCGTGCATCAGGGCCAGGCCCTGGGAGGCGGTGGCAGTGAAAGTCCGGGCTCCTGCGGCCTGTGCCGAAACGCAGGCGCTCATGGCCGAATGCTCGCTTTCCACCCGCATGAACTCGGCGTCGAGCATGCCGTTGTTCACGAACTCTGAGGCGTGCTCCACCACAAACGTTTGGGGTGTGATCGGATAGGCGGCGATAAGGTCAACCCTTGAAAGCAGGGCTCCGTATGCCGCCGCATAATTACCTGTGACAACTCTTTTTTCCACCATTTCAATCCCTCACCATCTCGATGGCATCCTTGGGACACTGGTTCGCGCATATCCCGCAGCCCTTGCAGTAATCGAAATCGAACTCCATGAACTCTTTTCTATCGTAGATGCAGCCGTCTGGGCAGTAGAACCAGCAGAACCTGCACATGTTGCATTTTTCCAGATCATACACGGGCTTGAAGGTCCTCCAGGAACCTGTCTTGTTGTCCACAAAGCTCCCGGGACCCACCAGCCCCGCTTCCGTCTTCATGGGCCTTGTGGCGGCCCCCAGGGGCAGTTCATTGTACGTGGGCAGCCACTGCTTCACCTCCTCAAAGGTCCTTTCCCCCTTGCATGTGCCCACAACCGTCCTGTCGTACGCCACCCTGGCCGCCTTGGCGTTCTTCTCACCGAGCTCCTCGCCTATCCTGTGGCCGAATATGTCCCTGATGCCGTCCTCAATGGATCCGATTTTCAACAGGCCGCTTGTCTTGGCAAAGGCCCCCAAAATGGCGCTGTTGGTGATTGGGACACCGAGGACCTCCAGGGCAACAGAGGTTGCATCCACCACACCCGTTTTAACAGGCAGGCCCAAATCAAGCTCCTCTGGTTTTTTCTGGGAGTTCACAACGGCGGTGCCGTCCTTTTTCAGACCCTGGGTGACATTGACAAGCTCTATGAGCCTGTCGTCCAGGACGACCACGAAATCGGGCTCGTAAATCTGTGCCTTGGTGTAGATTCTATCCTTCGATATCCGTGCAAAGGATAGCACGGGCGCCCCACGTCTCTCTGCACCGAAAAACGGGAAAGCCACCGCATGATTGCCCTCAATAAAAGCAGCACTTGCTAGCGACTGGGCAGCCATGACAGCGCCTTGTCCCCCCCTACCGTGAAATCTTACCTCATACATGGTATCTTTCTCCCCCCCATTGGGTTTCAAACCCCGTATATAATAACTTATTATAAATGTTATGGATTATGCATTTTGGTGGGAATTTATCACCCGGTCACAGCGGGATATTCACACGCGTAATTTTTTATACCTTAAAAGGCCATTTATGTCATGCATGGCGATACGCATAGATTGGAAAAGCTCGCTTATCATGACCGTAATCCTGATTGCCATACTATACTCCCTGAGGTTCATCATAGATGACTACGAAACGAGATGTCTAGCCTCCATCATCATCGTTGTCGTGGTGTTTGCTGCGGGCAACCTGCTCCTCAGAAGGAGATAGATATGTAGGATGATGAAAATGAAGGAAAAGGTATTGAAGATCATAGTGGCCGGAGAACCCGGCTCGGGCAAGTCCGTCATCAGCCAGGTCCACGACGCCTGCATCTCGCTGCGCCCCATGGGGGTATCCATAGGCCTAAAAACCATTCCGGATGAAGAGGAATCATGCAGAATGACTTTCACCACGTGGATACTCACCGAAGGCAGGCCCAAGGATACGACGTATTTGAAAGGCACCAGGGCGGCCATCATCGTATCGGACCTCACCAAGATCAAGACGGTCAAGAAAATGAAGGCCTGGGCCAGGTCCATCAGAAAGGGTGTGGGGGACATCCCCTTGGTGTTCGTGGGCAACAATGTGGATGACGCCAACGGAAATGAGGTGGATTTGATGATCAAAATCGCAAAGTCCTTCGATTCCCCAGTGGTGCTCACCCGCCTCGGGGACAGGACATCCATCGAAGAGGTGTTTGCACAGGTGGTAAAGGCTGTTCGAAATCAATCCAAGGGCGGTGAGATAGTCTGAGAACGAGGCCAAGACCTGAATGGTTTTGGTGCTAATATTTAGTTTGAGAGGATTGACCAAGGTGGGAGGATGCCTTTGAACATACTCCTTTTGCAGCCGACAAACGAGGTTCAAAGCGGTGACAGGCTGGTTCCGCCACTGTGGCCGAGCATCCTTTCCTCCCTCACTCCGGATACGCACAACATCGATTTTTTACACTGCGGGTTCGAGAAACCCACCGAAAAGAAGCTGGCCGGATACGATGTGGTGGGCATCTCGGTTCTCACAACCATGGCCAAGCACGCGTACAAGGTCGGGGACATGTGCAGAAACCTGGGTATCACATGCATCATGGGGGGCATCCACCCCTATATCTTCCCCCAGGAGGCAAAGCAGCACAGCGACTCTGTCATGCTGGGCGAGGCCGAGTACATCTGGAATGACATTTTAGCGGATGTGGAGCATGGCACCCTGAAGCCCTTCTACAAGGGTTCCCTGGCCAAACCCGAGGACTTCCCCATACCCGACCTTTCGGTATTCAACAAATACAGGTTCTTTACCAAAAAACTGGCAGAAATAGTGCGGGGCTGCCCCCACAACTGCAGGTTCTGCGGGGCTTCAATGTACAGCGGAAGGAAATACAGGTACAAGATCCTTCCGAACCTCATCAAGGAAATCGAGCACTGGCAGAAGGGGGGCAGGATAGCACACTTCACAAATACGAACCTCATTGCCAGCCCCAAGAAGACCCTTGAGATAATGAAGGGCATCACGGAATTCAACCTGCGATGGTGGAGCCCCTGCGACGTCAAGATCATGGACCACGACGAGCTCATTGCTGCGGCAGCCGACTCGGGGTGCATGGTCCTGCAGTTCGGATTCGACAGCATCTCAAAGGAGACCCTGAAGAGCATGAACAAGAGCTTCAACATCAAAAGGGACTACAGAACCCTGATCAAGAAATGCCATGACCACGGAATAGAGGTCTCTGGCTCCTTCATCTTTGGCTGGGACACGGATACAAAGGATGTGTTTGAAAAGACAGTGGATTTCGCCTGCGATGCCGATATCGATATGCCCGTTTACTTTCCCCTGACACCCTTTCCGGGAACCGACATCTACAACACCTTTCTTGAGCAGGGCAGGATACTCACCCAGGACTGGTCGAAATACAACTGGAACATGTGTGTTTACCGGCCCAATAACATGACCCCAGAAGAGCTGCTTTCAGGGTGTTTTTTTGCATTCGAACAGAGCTACAGCACCCGAAACATCTTTACCAGGCTCTTATCAAGACCCAGGGGCCTAAAGGAGATAATGATGCTGGCCCTCATCTCCGCTTCAGGCAGGTATGTCACGCACTTCAGCAGGCCATACTGGGCAAAAAAGAAGCAAGCGGCCGCGTGTATATAATAAATTAAGCATTAATAGGAATTCTTATTATGGAGCTTAATTATGAGATTATTATCTCCTATTTCATTCTTTTTTTTCATCTATTATTCCTAAGAGCAGCTTTGCTTCATCACGAAGATGAGGAGGGGCATTTTCAAGTAACTCTTTCCCTTTCTTGGGGGATTCAACCTCAATTTCAAGATATTTTGCAACCAATTTTACTGGTTCAAACGAGGGATATATTTTCTCGTCCTCAGGGAGATCCTTTTCAAAATATTCGAGGGTTTCCAGAGCTTCCTT
>CP070726.1:229020-233440 GCA_020350865.1 Thermoplasmata archaeon | reverse complement strand
TTTCTGGCGCTATGGGTTTTGCCCCGATGGTTCTGGCCTTTTCCAGAATTTCTCTTCCTTCGGTGCCTTTAAGGCCGACTGCTCCTCCCATTCCAGCTTGTCCCATATCTCCAAAGTCTCCTTGCACAATCCAATAATCTGGTAACGATATTCCTTCTTCAGATATTTAATTATCCTTGAATAAATCTCAAACCGTTTTTCGAAAGGGATTTTCAATCCCCAGTTCGATCTTTCTTCCAGATATTCTGTCCAGCTCCTATCTTTGGAGTTGTTTATCGTGCTCTGGAGCCCGCGGAGGGAGCCCAGGGTGATTCTCTCGGGCTTGAAGTTTGAAAAGATGAAATCGACCAGCTCCTGGTATTCCAAATCCCAGTTTTCTATGGGCACTATTGGATCGATTCGCAACCTGACTTCATAGCCCTCCTCATGCAATTTCTTCGCAGCTTCGATCCTCTTCATCGGGCTTGGAGCCCTCTTTTCCCATCTTTGTGCAACTTTGAAAGAGTTGACACTGAAGCTGACAATAACATGTCCTTGGGATTCGGTCCTGAGAATCCGCCTTGGACCCCCGTATTTGGTCAATATGAGGAGTTTATGGATATTTTGGGTTGTAAAAATCGGAATGATGTCCTTGCACAGGGAAAATCCGTTTCCGTCATCCACGAGCGAATCGCTGAGCTCCCCGGAATTCAGGAGGGTGGGTTTTGTAACCTGGGCAAAATACTCCCTTAGATGCTGTTTGATTTTATCTGGATCCTTTATGTAGGGTGCTTTTCCCATAGGCCTGAACCTAAGAGTTCCATTGAGGTAGCACCAGGAACAGTTGAAATTGCATCCGTTGGCCCATTTGAACTCCACAAAATGAGGGCAATATACATCATTCTTATTAACAGGCTTGGGGGTTTTGTCGAATATTGTGATAATAGAGCCATCGCGTATTGGCCTTGGGTCCCCGTCATTAATATTCAATTCAGAGGCATATTTTCTGGCCACGTCATACCCCTCTTGTTCAATACCATCCTCAAGGAGTTCCAGGGCGGTTTTAAACGAGGAAGTAAATCCACATATCTCCGTAATTTGAAAGTTCATATCCTTATATAAAGTTTGTTGATGTCTTTTGCTCATTTTATCCATGAAACCCTCTGTTAAATCTCTATTTAAATTGTATGTTCAGAGGGGGGAAAAGTGAAAGTAAAAAACACCCTAGAACCTCACCCCCACATCGCTCAGCAGCGCCGCCCAGCTCCCCTTCTTCTGCGCGGTCAGGGAGGCCATGTACGTTCCCACACCTGCGGCCTTTTGGATGTCCCTTGAGCCCAGATATTCACCCAGGAAACCGCCGATATACGAGTCGCCGCAGCCTGTGGAATCGATAACCTCAACATCCCTTGCATTCACATGGTGAATGTTTTCTTCGGTAAATATCAGGGACCCTTTGTTACCCAGGGTCACAACCGCAATATCCACGCCCAGATCATGGAAGCTCCTGGCCATTTCCTCTGGATTATCCCTTCCTGTGATGGCTTGTCCCTCCTTTTCATTGGCAAAGACGAAATTAAGGGCTTCCCAGTCCAGAATATCTATGTAATTCATTTTTTTGTAATCCTTTGCAAAGAACTCCGAGAAGCTGATAGAGAGCATATCGCGCCCACTGTACTTTTTTTCAAGCTCCACCTGGTTCCGGGGCTCCATGGGGCAGATATGAAGGGCATCAGTTTTCGGTAGGTTTTCGGGGACATATGATCTGCCTACCGATTCGTTGCACTGGATGTGTGCCTCCCCTTTATTGCTGTATTTGTATTCTACCCGAAGGCTCTCCTCCTTTTCCAAGAACTCGATTGCCGAGATGTCCACACCCAGGGCCTCGAGCACCCTGAGCCACTCCTTTGGATAATCGCTTCCAATCTGGGAGTGGATGGAAGGGTAGATACCAAACTGCACTGCCGACGTAGCCAAGGCAGCAGCCGAACCGCCGGGGGATGATTCGATTGTGAAATCGGGATGGATGATCGTGTCTATTGCCATATGGCCTATTATGGCAAGTGAATGCTTTCTTTCCTTTTCGGGCCTTCCCTTCAGCAGTGGGCTTGCGGGTATATTGAACATGGTACAATCATCCAATTGCTCCCTGCTTATTTAGGCTTTTCTTTCAGGGATCTGATGTTTTGCTTTCGGCACTCCCTGGGAAAGCCCCCGACATAAATATATATCCCCGATATCATTCGAATAAACGGGGTCAGTTTGAAGAAATACAAGTTATGGCAGTTGATTTTGGCAGGTGTGATTCTAATTGCAGTGCTCACCTTCTATGCATGGACTGAGTGGACCCAAATATCCAGAACCGTCGACATGGGGACAGCACGCGAACTGGAGGTTAAAAGCATTACCAACTGCGCTGCTGGTGAGAGAATCAAAATCCACGGTACGATCGAATCTACTCGGGCTGTGGTACTGTCGGGAGAGGATAATTTTATCGGCTGGGAAGGCTCCATATGGGGCTTTTCCATTGCAGACGAATCGGGGGTTGTTAATGTCACTCCCAGAAAGACCATGCTGGATGATACGGCTTTCGAGGTTTTCGAGGCTCCACACATTATAGACGGGAAAGATCAGTTCTGGGCAGGGGATAGAGTTTGGGCTGTTGGAGCGATACACGTTAAAGACGGAGAAGAGATGCTTGTTTTGGAGGCCATATCCGGCGCCGAAGATGGATTTTCTTACCCATACACAGAATACATGACCTCTACCTTTACACTGGTGTTCAACGGGGTTTTGGTGGCTATGATTTCCTTGGGTCTGTATTCGTTGCACCCCGACATCAAAATGGAAATCGAAGATGACTTTTGGGTCCGGGAATCCCTCCACAGAACCATCATGTATCGACGGCTTACCATTGGATTGATTCCGGGAAGCATACCCGGCATATGGGCAGCGTTTATTTGGAGGGACTTCATCTATGCCTGTGTAACCTGCTGGGCTCTGAGCTTGTTCTTCGGAACCCTTGCATTCAAACACAAGGAGGATGTTGAGGCCGGCGCCCGCTATACCGCCGCACTGGTGGTAAATAATCTTCTTGGGGAGCAGGCGGTTGAGCTGTTAAAAAACGAATTTAACAAAAATAACATCAAATTTGAAGGAATGGTGATAAAAGAAATGGAAAACAGCCCCTTAAAATATCGTTTTTCATTACCGGACCACGAGGTTTCAGTAGGCATCATTTTGCCAACAGACGAGCAGAGAGGCGTCATCAGTTTCGATATCAGGCCTGTTACCGCCTTCAACGACCACATCGTCCTCCCGTTGGTCCGGGGAATCATCGAAGATGCGATGTTCGAATACACTGTATGCGAGGAATCCTAGGCAGCAATTGATCCCCTCGAAATGTTTTTCTAAATCCAAGTCTTCCCCCACCCAGATAAACCATGAAACTCGGAATAAAGGCCCACTGGAAGGATGCAGACATAATGGCAGGGATGGGCACTGCCCTCATGGAAATCCACCTGGAGCCCCGGGATCTAATCGAGCATACTGAAAGTGTTGTGGACACTTTTTCAAGGCTGTCAAAGGAGCATGGGATGGAATTGGTGGTTCACAACCAGGAATACTGGTTCGATGGAAAGGAATATCGTCTTGTGGACCTGGCTTCTCCAGATGAGCTCCGAAGACATAAGGCAATCGAGTTCACGAGGAAGGCTCTGGACCTTGCAGACAGGATCGGAGCGATGTACCTCGTCCTGCACCCTGGGGGCATCTTTCCCCATGAAGTGGATAATAAGAAACCCTTGGCCAGATTGAAAGATTCATTAACAGAAATTGAGGACAAGAGGATACTGCTGGAGAACATGCCTTGGTTCTACATCATGCGCTCAGGGGAGATTTGGCACAGCAACATATGTATCCGACCAGAGGATTTCTACGCACTCTCCGATCTTGTGGGGGGCTGCACGTTGGACATATGCCACGCATTCCTTGCCACCAAGGAGGGTGACAACGAGGATGTAGCTGCCATGAAAGATAGATTGGGAGACATGATAAGGCATGTCCATGCCTCGGATGCAAGGCCGCCCCACGATGAAGGGCAGCAGATAGGAGACGGGCTGGTTGATTTTAACGTTCTAAAAGGTTTAAAAGCGGGAATTATACCGGAGATTATAGGCGGACATAAGAACAGCGGGGAAGGATTTAAAATAGCCCTGGAGAGGCTTAGGAAGCTGGTATAACCCAGGGTGAACGGCCGCAGGGAACAAAGACGCATGACCTGCTGCCTGCCCCCTATCTCATTAACATTGGGAGGGGAAAACCGCAGGGCGTTTCGGACACAAATAAGAAAATGATGGGTTCTACCCGAAAAGTGCGCCCAGTCCTGCGGCTGCGTCGTCTTCAGAGACTTCTTCTTCTTCCTTTTTCTCCTTCTTTTCCT
>CP070726.1:226310-228920 GCA_020350865.1 Thermoplasmata archaeon | reverse complement strand
GGCTTTTCTTGCGCCTCGGCGAATTTCTCCTCGATAATGTGGGCGCACCAGCCGCTTATGCGTGATATGGCAAAGATGGGGGTCATGAGGTCCAGGGGTATGCCCATCATGTGATAGACAGGGGCACTGTAAAAATCCACGTTCGGTTTAATGTTGGTTTTTCCTCTTGCCTCAAACGCCTCGATACCGTGCTTCTCTATCTCTGTGGATAGCTGGTGCCAACGTTCCTGTCCGGTTTTCTTGCCCAATCTTGAGGCCATGTTCTTCAAATATTTGGCCCTGGGGTCCATGGTCTTATAGACCGCGTGGCCCATACCCATAATTCTCTCACCTCCATCCAGCCTCTCTTTCACCCAGGCCGGGATGTCCTTTTCATTCTCGAGCTGCAGAAGCATTCTCATGACCTGGGCATTGGCGCCGCCGTGTAAGCTTCCCGAAAGGGCCCCTATACCTGCCGCAACAGCGGCATACATGTGGGCCCTGGTGGAGGCCACCTCTCGACAGGCAAAGGTCGATGCGTTAAAGGTATGGTCGGCATGGAGGACGAGGCAGGTGTCCAGATCGCGGGCCATCTCCTCATCGGGCTTTTTCCCGTGGAGCAACCACAAGAAGTTGGCTGCATGAGAAAGATTTCTATCGGAAGCGAGGGGCTCGAGACCCTGTCTAATCCTGTACCAGGCGGCCACGACTACGGGCAGACGAGAGATGAGTCGGACAGCCATGTTGACATTCGCCTCCCTGGTTTCCCCTGTCAGATCCTTATCCGCCGTAGCAAGAAAGGGGACGGAAGCCTGAAGGACATCCATGGGGTTTGACTCCTTAGGTAGTTGCTGGAAGCTCTGATAGATAAATTCAGGCACCTGTCTCGCCTCCAGAACCCGGTTTTCAAAGTCCTTGAGCTGATTTCTATTGGGCAGAGTACCATTGAGGACCAGGTAAGCCACTTCCAGGAACGAGGACTTCTCCGCCAGTTGCTCGATTCGATACCCTCGGTAGATAAGGATCCCTTTTTCCCCATCGATAAAACTGACCTTAGTATCGGCAACCGCCACTCCCCGCAACCCGATATTTTTTACATTCACAACTTCTGCCATTTTCCCCTCCTTGAAATTCCATTCTCATCGTAGGATATATGAAACCGCAGACCCGTCCGCCTCGCCTGAGCGAGCAGGCTCGCGATGGCGGGCAGGCACCCACAGACGTCCACAGACATGCAGGACAATCCATAGCTATCCCTCACTTACTTTGAGCGCACTGCCGTGGGTCTGTGGCTCATTCAATCTCTTATTCTCACTTGCCAGCCAATTCCTTCTTCACATAGTTCAGAGCGCCACCGAACAACAGATACTTGCGCTGGCGATCAGAGACGTCCAGGAGCGTAGCGACAGCATGACCATCCACCTCAACCGGTATTTCCGTATCGCCCTTCTCCACATGCTTTCTTACGCCTGGAAACAATACTTTCGAGCCTTTATTGAAACGCTCATAATCCTTCGGGTCTTTGAAAGTAAGGGGAAGGATACCAAAATTGCAGAGATTGGCCTTGTGGATCCGTGCAAAGCTCTTGGCGATCTTGGCCCGCACGCCTAGATATCGGGGAGCGAGGGCGGCATGCTCCCGGCTTGACCCTTGACCATAATTCTCTCCACCTATGACCACTACGGTGCCCTTCTTTTTGCTCTCCTTCGAAAAATCGGGATCGATCTGATAGTAGACAAATTCACTGATGGCCTCGATGTTGGATCGTAGAGGAAGAACCTTATTGCCGGCGGGCATGATGGTGTCCGTGGAGATGTTGTCTCCAACCTTGATAACGACCTGCGTCTCCAGGGTCTCGGGCAGAGGGGCCATTTCAGGCAGTGGTCTGATGTTGGGACCCCGTATCACCTCTGTCCTGCGCAAAGCCTTTGAAGGGGAGATGATCGAAGACTCATTGGTGATATATCTCGTCGGATCCTTTACACGTGGATATGTCATCTCCTTTCCCAGGTCCCTGGGGTCCGTAATCACGCCTTTCAATGCTGCTGCTGCTGCCGTTTCCGGTGAACAGAGATAGACCTTATCGTCTTTGGTCCCTGAACGACCGGGGAAATTTCGAGGAAAGGTGCGAAGACTCACCTGCCCCGTTCCAGGGGCCTGTCCCATGCCGATACATCCCAGGCAACCGGATTCGTGAATACGCGCGCCAGCCAGAAGAAGAGCCAGAGCGCCTCCTTGGTCTGCCACGTTTTCAAGGACCTGCTGACTGCCAGGATTGATGTGAAAGGATATGTTCGTATGACGACGTCGTCCCTCCACGATCTTGGCCGTCACCATGAGATCGCGGAATGAGGAATTGACGCTACTGCCGACGATGACCTGGTCTACGTGGAGCCCGGCCACTTCTCGGACTGGAACCACATTTCCGGGTGAAGAAGGGCGGGCGATAAGAGGTTCAAGTGCTGAAAGATTCATCTCATCATGTTCGTCATATTCGGCGCCTTCATCTGCGGCCAGCGTTATCCAGAGGTCCCCTCGACCTTGGGCCTCCATGTAAGCCCGCGTGTTTTCATCCGATGGGAAGATGGTGGTTGTAGCTCCCAGCTCTGTACCCATGTTGCCAATGGTCTC
>CP070726.1:219379-226210 GCA_020350865.1 Thermoplasmata archaeon | reverse complement strand
GGGATGCATTTCTACACCCCCAAGGGAAGGGAGGTGTTCATCGGCGCCATATTCGCATTTCTCATGGCCTACAACGAAACAAACGGCAATAACATACAGGATCCCGGCAACGAGGATGTCTTCTACATCATCCCCTTCGGAATTGGGGATGAAAACGGTAGTTATGCACCCACTGCAACTGTGCACCAAGTGCAAAAGAAAGCTGATGGGCACTACACATTCGGTGTTACCTACACGAACCTGTTCGCAAAGATAGTCAATGGAAACAATCCTTTGGCATTCTGGTTATCAGTGGCATTCCCGATATACCACGCAAGGTTCAGTGAGCTGACCGTCATGTACGATGTGACCATCGACGAGGATACCGGTGAACTGAAGGTGGAGACGTTCTACACAATCGGTCAGGTAGAGGTCATCAGGTTCTTGGGCGTCCAGGTTGAGCCGGAGGATGTCCTAAGCGAGAATTGGGGCATCAGTGCTGTCCATTACATTTCTGTCTTCGCCTCCTGGTTTAAAATTGCCTCTGCCAAGACCGGTTACGAGATAAACACAGGTGCTACAGCTCCCGCTGAGAACATAAGCATAAAGGTTGGGGATGATACGGATAGGGCCTTCGACATCGGGTACAGGGGAACTTATGACCTTTTGGATGAGAGCACATCGCCGTACACACCGATTGAGGAAGACAAGAACGCCTACAATATCATTCTCCAGGCGAGATTGGGGGATTTATTGCTTGTCGGATGGCAGCTGGGCTTTTCGGCCGGTTTATTCTCACTTCTATCATATGCACTTTCAGATAATGCACAGGAGCAGTACTCAAGTCCTAAGGAGCTAAGGCAAAAGTGGTGGCTCAACTACGCACATACGGCGCGGTTGTGGTATGCCGTATCATTTCCGGGATGGCAAGGTTACCGTGTGGAGCATGATCCCACGTACACTGCCTATTTCGGAGAGCCCGCTGCCTCGGAGGAGGAGGGCGGTCTTTGCGGTGCAGCTGCCCTGATATTTGTTGGGGCTGTTTGCATACCCTCAGCTGGTGGAATAACAAAGAAATTAAGGCGAAAGAAGAAGGTTGTATAAGAACCCGTCCCTTGTTGAGAACTTAGCATCTGCGATGCTCTATTAAGAAATTGACAATAAACCCCACATTTTTTAATAGTTCAATGAACGTACCATCAAGTGGATCCAATGAAGGAACAAGACAGGGGAATGTTGGAAAATATACTCGATGAGCTGAAGAAAGGCAGAAAATGCGTGCTTTTGCATGAAAACGCTGACCCAGACGCATTGGGCTCTGCTGCGGCTCTGCACTACGCTTTTACCGAGGTGACCATCGGTGCTGTGGAGGGCTTGAGCAAATTGGGAAAAGAACTTCAGAAGAACCTTGCAATTGAGGTGGTGGAGAAACCGGACCTGACAAAATTCGATAGAATCGTTGTGGTGGATGCCCCTTCTCCAGATAGACTGGGGGATTACAAGGACCAGTTAAATGATCCCATCGTCATAGACCATCATTCGAAAACATTTTGCTGGGAGGCGGAGTACTGCTATGTGGATGATGACAAGACCTCCTGTGCTGAGATTATATATGAGATATTGAAACTGGGAAGCTACGATATCACACCGAAAATCGGGCTTGCGCTTCTAGCCAGCATAATGTCAGATACGGGAAAATTCAGCTATGCCAATGCAGACACGTTCAGGACTTTCGGGGAAATTCTAACACTTTCAAACCTTTCCATGAACCATGTGCTTTCGGCGTTTGAAGTGCAGCATGAGACCGACTACTCCAGAAAAATATCCAGGTTAAAAGGGGCGCAGAGATTGAGGTTCGAAAATGTAGGAGAGTATATCGTGGCATCAACCCAAATCAGTGCCTTTGAGTCAAGCGTGTGCAATGCCTTGATTTCAATTGGGGCATCCATTGCCTTTGCAGGTTCCCAAAGAGAAGATGAGTTCAGGATCAGCTCAAGGGCAACACCGGATATGATATCAAAGGGTCTTCATCTAGGTAATCTCATGGCCGCGATCGGCGACGAAAACGATTGCCAGGGTGGGGGTCACAACGGAGCAGCTGGCCTTTCGGGTATGGGGGATGTTGAGGCAATGCTCAACATCTGCTTGAAAAGGGCAAAAAACGCATTATATCCCCTTTTGGCTGGCAATTGACCCCCAAACCCCCTCCTCGGCCAGACCAAAATGTTTATAAGCCAGCAAATTAATTGTACATCCTAAAAGAAAATGTTGGCACATTATCCACACAGAACTACTCATTCAAATGAAATAGGTATGGCTATCTTCAGACATAATATCAGAATAAAGGGTAGGGTACCCATTGAATACCACAAACGAACCCAAGATTAGAGAGGAGTGCAAGATATATTAACAAACCAAACTTATTCGTATAGATGGTAACCACATTGCACTGATGTATGCATACGATAATATAGTGGGGTGACCCATTCGGGTGTAGAGTGCGGAGAATAAAAGAAGAATATAGGGGTTTGTAGATTAGGCATTGGAGGCGCAAATATTGGCATCCAATAATTTAAAGGCCCTGCAACTCACAAAACAGCTCGAAAAAAAGGCCCAAGAGGCCACTCAAAACCGCAAATTGGCGGAAATTGAGGTTAATACCGCTGAGGAACTGATCAAGTCTGCAAAGAAGATGGATGCAAACGTGGCTAAGGCCGAGGCCAAGCTCACAGAGGCAACCGCCGCATTATCGAAGAAGGAATTCAAGAGCGCCCTTGAACTGGCTACAGAGGCCAAGAACATTGCCAAGAAGCTGCAAGAGGAACATGTTGTTATGGTCATAGATTCTACCAAGAATCTCGTTGATTTAGCCAAGGGTTTGGAAGCTAAGGTAACTGACCTGGATGAAAAACTCAGTAACGCTGATTCTGCATTAAAGGAAGGGAAATACGAAGAAGCACTGGATATCGCAAAGAAGAGCTGGGAGGAGCTAGATAAACTGCTTAACGAAAAGGTCTCCAATACATTCACGAAAGCCCAATCCATGATCGTTATGGCCAAGAAGGTGAAAGATGATGTTTCTGAAGCCGAGACATTCCTGAATAAGGCAAGGGAACACACCGAGAAAAACGACTACGGCAAGGCCTTGGATTTCATCAAGCAATGCATGCAGATAACCGGAAAGATCGCAGAGGAAGAGATATCCCAGCTCATGGAAAACGCCACAGCCTCCATCAATTTGGCCAAGAGAATGAAGGCCGATACAAAGAAATATGAGGGGATGGCCAAGGAAGCCAAACAGGCCTTGGAGAGCGGGGATTACGAGAAAGCCATAAACATTGCCACGAAGAATGTCAACGAAATCGAAAGTGTTCTGGAAAGACAGGGAAAGAACCTCATTCGCGACTCAGAGGACGGCGTGAGGATGGCAAAAAACATCAATGCAGAGGTTCAGAAGGCAACCCTGTTACTTAACAAGGCAAGGGAAGCATATAAAAGCAAGAATTTCGAGGAGGTTTACGATTACACAGCTCAAATAGCAGAAGAGGTCGAGAATGCGCAATTCCAATGTGTTTTAAAGACGATTTCCCTGTCGAGGCCAAAGTTCATCACAGCCAAGAATATTGGAGTGGATCTGTCAGAATCCATGAAATTCCTGGATAATGCCAGGGCCTCTCTCAAGGAAAAGAAGTTCACCGAGGCATTGGAATATGCAAGGAAGGGGGAGTTCATAGTAAACAATCTGATAGGCGATTACGAGGGTGCAAAGGAGGAACTCCAGCTGATTACACAGTCCCTCACAAGGGCTTCCAAGGTCGGTGTTGATACCACGGCGATTTCCGACATGATAATGGAGGCAAAGGGTGCATTCGATTCAAAAGATTTCAAGAATGCCATGAAACTCATTGCCCAGTGCCGCGAGAAGATCGAGAAATCCATGTACGACCGCACCATGGAAATAGTCGATTCAGCGGAGAAGGTGGTGATCATCGGAGAGAAAACGGCCTCCGATGTGACGAAGGCAAAGGAACTCATTGAGCAGGCATCCATGGCCCTTTCCAACAACAATTTCGAAAAGGCCATAGCCCTGGCCAGGAAGAGCGAGAAAACTGCAGGGGAATCCCTCAAGAGGGGTATCTCAGCGGAGATCAACGGTTTCGTGGATGTCGTAAAGAAACTCCAGGATGGGGGCGAGAAGAGCAACTGTATCAAATCTCTTAAGGGTGCAAAAGAGGCCATGACAAGGGGCAACTACGAAGAGGCTTATGGCTGTATCGTCGATTGCACAAATACAATCGAGGACCATATCAAAACATCATTTGAGGTGTTGGACACAGCAATTACAACGATGAAGGACATGGGGACAGACGTAACTGAATTCTCCATCAAAAGGGATGAGCTGAATTCGCTCTTCGATCAGAGGAAATACGTGGATGTGCTCACCCTCTCTGAAGAGATGGTGGAGAAGATCAACTCCGAGCAGCAGAAGCTGGTGGTGGAAATCCAGGACATCATTGAAAACGATATAAAGCGGGCAATAGAGCTCGGAATTGAAGTTGGCGAACAGCAGAAGAGACTAAAAGAGGCCAAGGAGGCCATTGGCAAGAGATTTTACAAGGAAGCCTTTAGTAAGCTGGCCAAGAGCAGGGAGGATATGCGGGTCGTCCTCGGAAAGCATCAGGAATTTTCTGAGGTCATCACCTCCATGAAGACGCGGCTTGAAGAGGCCAGTGGTAAGGGGATAGACATATCCTCTCCCAAGAAGAAGCTGGATGAGGCGATGAAGGCTCTCCAGGTAAAGGATTTCGAGGTTGTATCCAAGAATCTCAAGGATAGCGATATCGAGATAAAGCAACTCTTACTTGTGCATGATATCAAGGAAAGAATGGAATTCTGCAAGCAAAGCATCGAGATTGCTAAGGGTTTAGAGATGAATACATCGGATGTTGAAATGCAGCTGAAAAAAGCCGTGATATATCTGAACAACGGTCAGTACGAGAATGCGCTGGAAAACGTGAACGAGACCCGGGGGAATGCAGAACAGCTGTGCAACCTTAAGCTGTCTGAGATGCTCTCAAATGCCTATTCCATGATCATCGAGGCCAAGAAGATCGGCCTGGATGTACTGACCGTGGAGGTCCTCTACCAAAAGGCGGAGGAGGCATTGCAGCTGAAACGCTATGAAAGGGCTGCAAGATACGCCTCCGCAAGCCTCAACGAGATAGAGGAGATCAGGGACGAGAGCCAAAGAGCGGCAAATATCATTCATCTCGCCCAGAACTACATCCAAGAAGCTGAAAGTTTGAAGGCCGATGTCAAGAATGCAAAAGACCTCCTCTCCAAGGCGTTTTCCGAACTGAAGGATAACGAATACATGTCATCCATAGAACTTGGAAAGAAGTGCATAAGAAAGGCAAAAAATGCCAAACAGGATAAAGTGACGGATACAATTGCCTCGTTCCAGTCCATAATTGCCAAAGCAAAAAGCGATGGCAATGATGTGTCGAAGGCCGAAGAACTGCTGGGTGAGGCAAAGCTGGCCCTGCAGGATGAGGATTACACAGAGGCCCTGAGGCTGGCCATGCTCAGTGAAAGCGAGGTGGAAAAAGCGGACCTTCAGAAGAAGATGGCAGCGGAGATCATATCTGTGACTGCGGCCAAATTGAAGGAGGCTGAGAAAAACGGAGTGGAGGTGGAGGACGTACGGAAGCTTTTGATGGACGCTGCCAATGCTTTGAAGGAGAAGAACTACATCAAGGCACTGGAACTGGCCATGGAGAGCGGACTGGAGCTGACAGAATCCACGGACAAATACGAAAGGGCCTCCACCACCCTAGCCGCTGCCCAGGCCAGGATAAATGAAAGCGATGAAATCGGGGTGGATGTGAAGAAGGCCAAGGATATGCTGAGTACAGCCAACGATGCCTTCGGTAAGAACGACTTCACCACCGCAATGAAGTACGGCAAGGAAACCATAAGGGAGGCCAAGAGAGCGTACGTTGAACATCTTTCCAGACCGATCCATGCATGTGAACAGCTCATCGAGACCGCAGACAATCTCGGTGTAAAGATTACCAGGGCCAAAAACATGCTAAGCGAGGCTAAAACAGCATTGGATGAGGAATCATACTCCCAAGTGGCATTGTTTGCAGAGAACTGCAAGAGGCTGGTCGAAAGGGAGATCACAAAACACCTGTTCGAGAGGGTCGCTTCCGCAAAAACCACCATGGCCGAGGACAGGACAAAGGGTGTGGATGTGGGTGAGGCCTCAAAGGCTCTGAAGAGTGTGGAATCCTCCCTGGAGGAAAGAAAGTACATTGAGGCTGCCGACTACTTTCAGAATTTCATGACCACGCTTACGGGAACAGAACCAGGTGCGGTTGAAACCGAAGCGGCAAAGCCGACACCCGCAACCAAGCTAAAGGAGGAGAAAATCGAGGTGCCGGCGGAAGAAAAGGTGGTGGAGGAGAAGCCAATCGACCTTGAGAAGTTCATACCCGCTTTTAAGAAGAGACTGAGTCAAATTCATAAACAGGGACTGAACACCAGGAACGGGGAGAAGTTCCTGAAACAGGCCGTGGAGGCCATGAAAACGGCACCCGAAAAGGCGCTTGAGCTGGCAAGAAAGGCCGAGGATGCCCTGGAAACCGAGCTGCTTTCCTTCAGCCCGAAAATTTCCATTGACATCGATTTTAGCGGTGTGAAGGAGAAGGACAAATGGTACGACACGGTGTTGGTCCTGGCAAACGACGGTAAATCCGTGGCAAGGGACGTGAACATCGTTGCCAAGGGTGGGGACTTCAGCGTTGAAGGGCTTGCGCCGCAAAAGATACTGAAGGCCAAGGATAGAAT
>CP070726.1:215128-219279 GCA_020350865.1 Thermoplasmata archaeon | reverse complement strand
TCTCATCTTCGAAATCAAGGGTCAACTGCACATCAAAATTGTCCACTTCATCGAGGCACTGCACATTTTCGATGATTATATCCTTGACCATATCATCGATATTATCGCTGCCCGCAAAACTCCATTTCTTGCCCTTCCTGCGTGCCCCGCAGTGAGGACAAATCTCCGCATCAATGGTCTTTGGTATGGTGATGAACCTGTGCTTGGAAAGGTAACAATCCCTGCACAGGCCCTGGTACAGCTCATCCTCCCTTCCACACTCAACGCAGAACATCTTTTCTTACCTCAAATCATCTTCGCGATCTGCGCATGGGGAACGCCCCCTATCTCAATAAAGCCATCCTCATGTACCATGCCCAGCTCCTTGGCAATGGCAACCACCGCCTCCCCCACGATATTTGCAATGGTGGCGTTCTTCAGCCGGTCAATGAAAATTTCCTTTGAAACCCTCTCCCCGCCGTAAAACGATTCGGACACTGTGAGTTGAAGCTCTCCCTCCTCGAAACTCTTGCCCAGAAGACCATCATCACAGGCTGCGAGAAGGACCTCGCCTTGAGTGTTGTACACCTTTATCCAGATCATGCCTCACCTTTGACCACTCTGTACTTCTTTGAACCGAGCCGGGTTTCGTATATCCATCCATCGTCAAAGTGCAGACGCTTTATAATACTTTCCGCTCTGCTCCTTTCTATGCCCAGTGATTCGGCTTCGGCTACAATATCACTGTGGTCAATTGGCTCCCCACCCTCTGCAAGGTCCTTGATGATGGACCGTATGGCCTTGATCCTCTCCCTCTGTGATTGGCTTGTGCCGGATTCGATAATATCGATATCGAACCTGCCCTCCTCCCCGGCAACCTTTCTGAGGTAGTACTCAACGATCCTGATGGCCCTTTGGGCATCATCCTCGGTAACCCTGTCGCTCAACCTGACCCTGGCACTGGCCTCAGACAACCGGACAAAGGCCTCCAGCTGCCTCGCCGTGATGGGGACTGAAGAGCCCTCGGGTTCCCCCTGTCTTCTTATGCTCGTGTAGTAATCTTTCAGGCTTTGACTGGCCTCCTTGGTCATCACAGGGATGATCCTCTTGGCATATGCCACATACTTCCTGAACAAATCCCTGTCAAGATACGGTTCGGTGTAGCTGGAAATGTCCTCCTCTTCCAGTTCTTCGCCCGTCTGCTCCCTGCGCTTGTCTATCCCCCCGATCATATGGCTTCTCAATATATGCTCCGCAATCAGTGTGTCCTTCTCGGCATCAGGAGTGTCTGTTATGGTGAATATCAGGTCGAACCTGGAAAGAAGGGCAACAGGGATGTTTATCTGCTGGGCCAGGTATTGGGTTGTATCGAACCTGCCCCACTTTGGATTTGCAGCACCCAGAACAGCGCACCTCGACTGCAGGGTGGCTGTAATGCCGGCCTTGGCCACACTTATCCTCTGCTGCTCCATGGCCTCATGCATGCTGCTTCTATCCTGGGGCGTCATCTTGTCCAGCTCATCGATGCACGCCACACCCCCGTCTGCAAGCACCAGGGCACCGGCCTCCAGCGTCCATCGCCCCTCCCCAAACTCGTCCTTTACCGCAGCCGCAGTCAGACCTGCCGCACTGGAGGCCTTGCCCGAGGCGTAAATGCCCCTCGGGGCAAGCTCGGACATGTAACGCAGCAGCTGCGACTTTGCAGTGCCCGGATCACCCACAAGGAAGATGTGGATGTCGCCTCTTATATGTGTTCCGTCAGGCATGATCTTGCGCACACCACCGAAGAGCTGCAGTGCCAAGGCCTCCTTCTCCACCGTCATGCCGTAGATGGTGGGAGAGATGGAGGCCGTGATCTTTCTATAGATATCTGGGTCCTTGGAAAGCTCCAATATCTCCTGCTCATCCTCATATGAGATGGGCACTTCCTCGAATTCATGCTCCTCCAGTTCGATGCTGTTTATGTCGATGAAAATCTCAAAAAGGGTGGATTTGATGGGGTAATTCTTTTTCTGAATGCTGCGTAACGTACCGTTCATGATGATCCTATCGCCAGGTGAAATCAGTCCTGTCAGATCATCCTCGGCATATGCCACCAGTCTCTGGGGCTGGGCGCCGCCCCTTAAACCCTCCGGAGATTCCTGGATCTCTATTTTTTGTGTGTCTATGTATGTGGAAACGTCGTTTAGGAGTTTGAACTTGGTGGATGCTGCCGTTCTTGCGCAGCCCCCCTGCTCCCTGTAGCATTCAAGGGGCTCCTTGAATATCATGCCGTCCTGTTCTTCCTTGATTATACCGCCGCATCGCACACATTCGAAGATCGCATAGATCATCCTCGGCCGAACCTCTGTGGCCTTTCTCACCAGTCCCTCCACCGCAATGAACTTTCCGAGGTGCTTGCTTCTCAAGTCCCTTATCTCGACCCTGGACTCCTTAGGCAGGTTCCTTACCCTGAAGTGTATGGCCGCTTTTTTCTCCGGAGGAGTGAGCCTCTGTATGATACCTTCCGCGATGAATACGGCCTTAAACGATTTTTCTAGGAAATATTCTGCCAAATCGAAATCGAAGGATTCCAATTCTGAATAATTAACGTCAAGGCTCTTCTTCTCGGGGTACAGGTCGGCAATTTCGAGGATACGGTGTCTGATTTTTTCGTCTGTGAAGAATTCCTCCCATTTCGATGCCAGGTCCTCGTCTTTCATGTCTTTGATGGTCAGCTCCCCCTTGTCGTCTCTTTCTTCCGATGCCCACCGTTCCTACTAGAGCAGACATCATACCTTGCGGAATATCTCCATTTGCACATTCTATCGAAATAGACAGTTTGTCTGTATACATTTATAAGCATAAAGTGGAGGGTACGGTGAAACTATTTGAAATGGCTCTCCCCCAAGGTTTATGCGTCTGTATGGCAGTACAAATAGGCCCTTTGCATGCACATCGAAGGCAAGAAAAAAACCCTCCCAAGGAAATTAGATATACTTATGCCAGATGTCCCATTTTACCTCATCGGAAGGTCATCCTTACCTCAGTGGGGAGTATTGTCTTTGGGGGTTATAAATCATGCGTGACAAGGGTTGTATATCTTTTACCAAATTGCCTTATCATGTCAATTATGCCACGCTCTCCCATGGCAAACTTTAAAGTAAGAAGACTATGAGCTTTCCTTGATCTCCTGTGCAATACGTTCGGCTGAATCTCTCGGATCGTCCGCTTCGTATATGCTTCTGCCAACGATGATATAATCCGCTCCAGCCTTGATGGCCTGGGAGGCTTTTCCCCCCTGCGCACCCACACCCGGGGTGAGAATCTTCAGGTCCCCAACCAGACCCCGGATGTGCTTAATTCTCTCAGGCCTCGTGGCAGGTGCTATGACCCCTGTGGCCTTTGCCGCAACAGCCAGGGCAACCAATTCATCTGTTATAGGCTGAAAGAACTTTGCACCGCCTGGATGGCTCATCTCCGCCACCACGAAGACGTCCCTGCCTCTGGCTACCGCAACACATGCTTCGATGTAATCCTTTCCCACAAAGCCGTGTACTATCACACCCATGGCCCCATATTCGAACACCCTCTCCACGATCAACCTGTTTGTGTTCGGGATATCAGCCACCTTGAAATCGCAGATGACATGGCTGTACTCTGAGATCTTTGAAACCATGTCCATTCCGCACGACAGTACCAGTGGGTAGCCTACCTTGATGGCGTCCACAACACCCTCCACTGCCTGTGAAACGGAAATAGCCTTCTCCTCCTCTGTTACATCCAGGGCCAAAATCAATCTGCTTGCTTGCCTCATAATTCCAACACCCCTGATCTTGCTGTATGTATGCTGTGTATGTACAATTAATTTTCGCCTTCTTTTTTTAACAAATCCGCGAATTCCCTCCCATTCTTCACAATACGCTTTAATAATATTAAATTATCAAAAATAATAATATCAAGGTAAAATATTTAACTTCAACAATGAATCAGAACCTACCCCATTCGTCATTAGTGGATTCCATGAAAGAAAGTAGTTACCCCACGTATATTAACGGGTTGGACAAGCAACTGGAAGGAGGAATACCAGAGGAGCATATTGTATTGATCGCCGGTGCTGCAGGGACAATGAAATCTTCAATAGCCTATAACATCTTATACAATAATGTCAAACAAAATGGGGCCGATTGTCT
>CP070726.1:205880-215028 GCA_020350865.1 Thermoplasmata archaeon | reverse complement strand
GGATTCTCAGGTGTGAATGATAGGTATACTTCGGGTGCAACATTGAAGATATCCACCTCTGCTGTAGCATTGACTATATGATAATAATCATCGGAAACTCCAACCGCGACAAGGCCGTCATAATCATCGGGATATGCATATTCTATTATTGGATTTGCTGACCAACCGGTATCCCATATACCGTCACTTTCAAAATCCCAGCGATAGAACAGTTCATGACCATCGGGATCCATTGAGGCACTGGCATCAAGAGTGATTGCACTGCCTTCGAAACCCGAATAGAATGGACCGCCGGCGTTAGCGAATGGATGATTGTTATAAGTAATGGACACATTTGTGGATGCAGAACCAATACCATTCAATGCATAAAGTTCAGCGCTCATTATATGGATATTATCAATTTCCCAGTACCAATCGTCATACATGTCACACCAGAACCTGAACTGAACCCACGGCTCATTTGCGGCTGGACAGAATGAGCGCTGGTAGTGCGCCACCTCGGAAGATGGAGCGAGGTGGTGGAACTCTTGGAGTGTTACCCATGTAGAACCTCCGTCAACTGAGACCTGGACATACCCGTCCTGACTGCCGGTTGGCCAGTTGGCATCCCAGTAGTTGTCCCACTCGATTACAGCCCCGTCGAGTCCCGAGAAATTGTAGATTGGTGAGTACAGGATGGAGATGCCATAGCACCAGTACGGCAGGAATGGAGCTGTACCGTTCAGCTTGTATGCATAATGCATCTGCCAGCCGCCTAAGCCGCCCTCATACCATCCCTGGGGCCAGGAGAATCCAATACCCTCGAAGTCCTGGAAATCCAATGTTTGAGGGGTGTTTAAGATCAAACCTCTTTCATGATCATCATCCCTTACCTCACATCGTGGTTCGAATGTACCAATTGTTAAATATCTGTGGAACACTGGTTCTGTAGACATATACCCATACGTCGGCATCCAGTCAGTATATTGTCCATCCCCGAAATCCCATCTGAAATACCATGAATCCTCCAGGCCTGGATCCTCAAATTGAGCCGTGAACTCCACTGGCTGTCCCTGTTGCTCGGAATCAGGGGTTGCCGTCACATTGAATACGGTTGGCGGGACATTTTCCACCCAGACATCGGTATTATCACTGAGGGTGTTTATCCCGTCCCAAGCCTCAACCTTTGCTTCGCCGTAGTAATCATCCAGATACTGATGGCTGTAATCGGTTTCTCCCTTCAAACCCCAGAAATCCGGAGCTGGGCCAGGCCCGTCGAACTCCCCATCGCCTGTGACATCCCATCTGAACTGATAGTCAGCAGCATTGCCATTAATAATTCGAGCATTAAAAGTCACTATTTCCCCCTCGTAAAGTGGATTCTGGTGCGTACCGTACGGCCCGTTGGCGTCCACCATGGGGAGAGGTGTGGCAATGACCCTCATGAACACTACACCTGCAAATCCAACCACGATTAGCATGGCTATTAAAAATATACTTACGATTCTTTGATTCACCCTTATCACCCGCCCTATTCTTTGTTTTATAGAGAGAGCCTCACCAAGGACACCCTCCCCAGACCTCAATAGTAACCATGTCCTTAAGACTATATATGTTTTTCACTCCTTCCACCTTCACACTCCCTTCAGCACCCAGAAGATCGAACATTTAAATAGGCTATGATAGTAATGGAGGTGACCCATTGCAATTCGAACCAGTGGGCGCTACGCCATCCCCCGGCTCTCCCCCGCAACCACTCCCGTGGCAATCAGATGGGCGACCCGGAGGGCCTCGGGCAGTGCTCCACGCACAGTTGACTGCTCTATGACCTCCTTCAACTCTTCCAGTTCGATGCCAATAAACTTCATGAAAATCGGTTTGTGCTCTGTTTCAAGGGAAACCAGCTCTCCTTCCTTGATGATGTTCAATCTCCTCTCCCAGTCTTCAAAATGCTCCCTCAAGGCTTCTTCCATGGCTGGGAAATCCGGCCTCTCCCTTGTAACGGTCGCCACGGGCAGTCCGATTTTTTCGTGCAGCTCCCTGATGTCCACCACATTGAATCCGCCCAGGGCAACACCATCGATCAAAACCAGCCTCAGCTGCTCCTTGTAGCGTGAGGTGTTGATCATCTCTGCAAGTCTTTCACACGCATCTTTTCCATCCACCGCAACCTCGGTTCTGAGCACGGCCTCCATGTAGGCTGGAACCCGCATGACAACCCCGATAACCAGGACCCTTTCATCCCCGAATTTGAAGGGGGAGTCGTCCACGGCAAGAACCCGTATCTGGGGTTTCATACGCATCTCCTTTCCTTCTACCTCAACAATGACAGTTTGCCTGTGATGGGGTCGATTAGTTCATTGGGTGCCGGTCCGATGCCCAGGCACGTTACCGTGCTGGGAGGGATTTCGGTCAGCCCCGCATCAGTGATCAAACAGGCGGTCAGCTTCTGCGATTCAGCCTGTTTCTGCAGAGCGTAGAGCCCTTCCAGGTCATCCACCCTCACCACCACCTTCTTCGCCCCCTCGGACTGCCATTTCTTGAACCACCCGGTGTGGGCCCTCTTCGCCTCAAAGGCGCAGCTCACTGCGGCATGGGCCACCTGTGCGGCGATCTTACCTGCCGAGAGCTCGAGGTCGTCTCTTACCACAATCACCATCTTGTATTTCATGATCCCTCCCACATCAAGGTCCTAATAAAACTGCCTTGCACGGAGCTTTTCCAGTTCCTTGACCCGGTCGTCGATCTCCTGCAGCCTCTGCTGGGCCTTGAGGCTCTTCTTCTTGTAGTACTCCATCATGCTCTTGGTCTGCACCCTGGATTTCCTTTCGTAATCCTTGATATCCCTTCTCAGTTGATGCCGCTCCTTTGCCAGTTTCTGGAACTCCAGCAGGGTGGCGCTCTCCAGGGGGCCGAGATTGTACTCCACGATTTCCGTCTGCGGAAGGGGACGCTCCAGTTTGGGATGCAGTTTGCCCATAAATTGATACGCACCCCGATACCATCCCAAAACAAAGAAACCCACCGTCATGCCCCCAAAGGCGAGCCAGAGGTTCACATCCGTGAAGCCCATTAGGACAGGGCTGCCCAAAACAAAGCCCACCAGAACGACGATAACTATGCTCATAACCCCGCCCATCACTACCTGAAACAGGATCCCCATATCGGTGTCGAGCTCCTCTGCCCTGGGAAAAAGCATGCGCATTAATGTGAAGCCTGGAAGGAAAAAAATGAGCAGCAAACCAAGGGCAATTCGAATAAGGTCCAGCATCCTTTTATCCTCTCGAAAACCCAGTAAATTACCCGTATTTAAAGATTTGGGCAAGGCCCCACGTAAATTATAAATGGTAAAAGCGAATACCCTAGCCCCAAGGACGTGGGAGTGGATATTTATGGCTGCTGAAATCATTAGTGGTAAGGAGATTGCAAAGACAATTCGTGAGGAACTTAAGACCAAGGTGGATGAACTCCTGACCAAGGGCATCACACCCGGATTGGGGGTTATTTTGGTGGGTGAGGACCCTGCTTCGCATGTTTACGTAAAGGCAAAAGGAAAGGCATGCGACAAGCTTGGTATCTATTCGGACACCATCAAGCTTCCTGCGGAAACAAGCGAGGATGAGATACTGAAACTCATCGACAGAATGAACAACGACCCGAAAATTCACGGCATACTGGTACAGCTGCCGCTACCAAAACACATCAACGAGAACAAGGTGCTCATGGCCATCGATCCGGATAAGGACGTGGACGGCTTCCATCCAGTGAACGTCGGAAGAATGCTTGTGGGGGACGAATGCTTCCTGCCGTGCACCCCGCATGGTGTACAGGAGCTGCTCATCCGCAGCGGCAACGATCCCGAAGGAAAGCATGTTGTTATCGTGGGAAGGAGCAATATTGTTGGAAAACCAGTGGCTGGAATTCTCATGCAGAAGAAGCCAGGGGCTAACGCAACTGTCACCATAGCACACAGCAGGACCAAGAACCTTCCGGAAATCACCAAAACCGCCGACATACTCGTGGCTGCCATAGGAAAACCGGAGTTTATCAAGGCCGATATGGTCAAGGAGGGCGTGGTCATAATCGATGTGGGGGTGAATCAGGTGGGCACAACACCCGAAGGCAAGCGCATCCTGAAGGGGGATGTTGAATTCGAGGCTGTTTCCGAGAAGGCCAAAGCAATCACCCCGGTACCCGGAGGCGTTGGGCCAATGACCATTACCATGCTGATGCAGAACACTGTCAAATCGGCCCAGCGGACAGTCGGTGATTAATGAAATATAACAGATAGTGCAACCCGCGAACGCTTATGCTTACAGCCCAGAGATATGATAGATAATCAATTCGGATCGGATCACCCGTATCCTTCTTTCCGTAATACGCTATATGGGGGAGGGAATAAATCAGGGCACCAAAGTTATCAATTGGCATTAAGAGCAGAATGTAATTACGTCAAGAGGCGGTATGATGACTGAAATCAAGGTCATTCTGGACGGCAACGAGGTTACTGCATCCTCCGGGCAAACCATAATCGAACTGTGCAGGGAGAATGATATAGACATACCCACATTATGCCATGATGAACAGTTGACCCCTCTGGGCAATTGCGGAATCTGTGTGGTAGACATAAGGGATCATGGCCTTGTATCCTCCTGTGCCACCCGCGTTGGGGAGGGCATGGTCATCGAGACAATGAACGAAAATGTAATTGCTGCCCGAAAAGAGCGGTTGGAGGAGTTGCTCTCCCATCATTACGGCGATTGCATTGCACCCTGCGTCTTAACGTGCCCGGCCGGTGTGGACATTCAAGGCTATATCGCACTGATTCGAATCGGTGCATACAAAGAGGCCTATGATCTGATTCGCGAGTGCATTCCGCTTCCAGCAACAATCGGACGCATATGCCCCCATCCATGCGAGGAGGTCTGCCGCAGAAACGCAGTTGACCAGCCGCTGTCCATATGCAGGCTCAAGAGGTATGCGGCCGACAGTGTGATTCTGAACGGTGGTGAACATATCCAGCAGATTGCATCCAAAAGCAATAAGAAAGTTGCAGTAATCGGCTCAGGTCCTGCCGGGCTTTCGGCCGCCTATTATCTGGCACTGAAAGGCCATGAGCCTGTTATTTTCGAGTCCCTGCCAAAGCCGGGAGGCATGCTTCGCTACGGAATTCCCGATTATCGTTTACCGCAGGATGTACTGGACCTGGAGATAGAGAATATCCTGAAACACGGAGTCATGCTGAAATGCGAACAGACTCTTGACAAGGATTTTACAATAGATTCGCTTCTGAAGGACGGTTATTCCGCTGTTTTTGTGGCAATCGGCGCCCATAAAAGCTACGACCTGAAAATCGAAGGCGAGGATCTGGAGGGGGTCCACCTCGGCACCGATTTTCTCAGGGAAGTAACCTTCGGTAATCCTCCAGACATAAAGGGGAAAAAGGTCATTGTCATAGGCGGGGGAAACACCGCAATCGATGCATCCCGGACCGCCCTCAGGATGGGTGCGGATAAAGTGATCATCCTCTACCGCCGCTCCAGAAAGGAGATGCCTGCCAGCTCCTGGGAGGTGGAGGAAGCAGAGGAGGAGGGTGTCGAACTGCATATTCTGGCAGCCCCCAAAAGGGTCCTGGGAGATAATGGCAGGGCCGTGGCCATTGAATGCATGAAGATGGAGCTCGGTGAGCCCGATTCCTCCGGCCGCAGAAGACCCCTCCCCATAGAGGGCTCCGAATTCACATTGGATGTGGACATCGTGTGCGCGGCCATCGGTCAGATGCCTGATCTATCGTGTTTTACAGAAGACAGTGAAATAGAGCTCACTCCAAGAAATATTGTGGCCAGTGAGGATACATTGATGACCAACATCGAAGGCGTCTTTGCCGGGGGTGACTGTGTAATTGGCGCGGCAACTGCAATCGAGGCCATTGCAGCTGGAAAAAAGGCTGCTCAATCAATTGACACGTACCTTAAACAGGAGGAGCTGGGCGGGGGAAAGGAACCATACAATGTTTCCCGGGGCTGGTGGGAGGATATAGATAAAAAAGAATTCGACCATGTAAAACTTCAGGAGAGATACAAGCCTCCCATGTTACAACCCGAAAGAAGAAAGGATTCGTTTGTGGAATTCGAACAAGGATATTCCGAGGGGGACGCCCGAAACGAGGCAAAACACTGCCTTGAATGCGGGTGCAAGGCCGCAGTCGACTGCGAGTTGAGAAGACTTGCTGATGAATATGATGTAACACCGCCCACCGTGGTGGAGCAGACGCATTATCCCGTGGATGAGTCACATCCCTTTGTGGAGCGCGATCCAAACAAGTGCATTGCCTGCGGCCTGTGCGTGGAGACATGCAGGGAGCTTCAGGGTGTTGGTGCGATATCCCTATCCTACCGGGTCAACAAATTCGAATCCGTTTGCGAGTCCTGCGGACACTGTGTGGTTGCATGTCCCACAGGTGCATTGGTATCGAACAAGGCCCTTACCCCCTCATTTGAGGTCAGGACAGTCTGTCCCTACTGCGGGTGCGGATGCGGCATGTACCTGGGGGTCAGGGGCTCCAGGGTAGTGAATGTCAGGGGCGATTTTGATAATCCCTCCAACAGGGGCAGGCTCTGTGTCAAGGGTAGGTTCGGTTACGATTTCATAAACCACCCTGATAGATTGACCGAACCCCTGATGAAAAAGGATGGGGAATTTGTACAGGTGGACTGGGAAGATGCATTGAATTTTGTAGCCGACAGATTCGCCAAGTACAAACCCGAGGAGGTTGCCGTGCTGTCCTCGGCCCGGTGTACAAACGAAGAAAACTATGTTGTCCAGAAATTTGCACGGGCGGTTCTTGGAACGAACAGCGTGGACCACTGCGCGCGGCTGTGCCATGCCCCCACAGTAGCGGGACTGGTAAAGAGCTTCGGAAGCGGTGCCATGACCAATTCCATAGGCGAGATCAGGAACGCCAAGTGCATCTTCTCCATCGGCTCGAACACCACGGAAACCCACCCGATTATCGGACTTGAGATAAAGCGTGCAGTGCAGAACGGTGCAACCGTTATAGTGGCAAATCCCAAGAAAATCGACCTTGCCAATATCTCGGATATCTGGCTTCAGCAAAAGCCGGGAAGCGATGTTGCCCTGCTCATGGGAATGTGCCGGGCCATTCTCGACGAGGGGCTGCACAACCGGGAGTTTTTCGAGGTGCGGTGCGAGAATTTCCAGGGCTTCAAGGATTCCCTTGCACCCTTCACTCCGGAATTCGTTGAGGATGCCACAGGCATACCGTGGGAAAAGATAGCCAGGGCTGCACGGATATATGCGGAGAATTCCCCTGCTTCGATACTCTTTGCCATGGGCATTACACAGCATTCGCACGGAACAGACAACGTGCTCGCCGTGGCCAACCTCGCCATGCTTACCGGGAATGTGGGAAAGGAAAGTGCAGGGGTGAACCCACTCAGGGGTCAGAACAACGTGCAGGGGGCATGTGACCTCGGTGCCCTGCCCAATGTCTATCCTGGATACCAGCGTGTGAACGATGATGCGGTTCAGAAGAAATTCCAGGAGGCCTGGGGCGTTAAGCTCTCCCCGCAACCCGGACTCACTGTAACCGAGATCATGGATGCCACACATTCCGGTCAGATCAAAGCGCTCTACATTGTGGGCGAGAATCCCATGCTTTCGGACCCCGATATCAATCATGTTAGAGAGGCCCTGGAAAAACTTGAACTGCTTGTGGTAAACGATATATTCCTCTCCGAGACAGCACGATTTGCCCATATTGTCTTCCCGGCAGCCAGCTTTGCGGAAAAGGACGGAACGTTCACAAATACCGAGAGGAGGGTGCAGCGCATAAGACAGGCCATAGAACCTGTGGGCCGCAGCAAACCCGACTGGTGGATAGTTGCGGAGGTGGCAAAGCGCATGAAGGCTGAGGGATTCGAATTCTCCAGTGCCTCCCAGATCATGGATGAGATAGCCTCGGTCTCGCCGATTTACGGGGGTATTGACTTTTCGCGTATAGACGATGTTGGATTGCAGTGGCCCTGCCCTGCAAAGGATCATCCCGGAACAAAGTTCCTCCACGAGGGTAAATTCTCCCGGGGCCTCGGATGCTTTCAACCCCTTGAATACCGCCCACCCGCGGAGCTGCCTGATGATGAATATCCACTGGTCCTCACCACTGCCCGAATGCTGTACCACTTCCACACGGGCACCATGACCCGGAAGGTGGAGGGCCTCAACGAGATAAGGCCATGGGAAAGGGTGGAGATCAATCCAAAGGATGCAGAAAAATTGGGTATTTCCCATGAAGAAGAGGTGCGTGTCATATCAAGACGAGGTAAAGTCACTGGCAGGGCATATATAACAGAGAATGTTCCACCGGGAGTCGTGTCCATGAGCTTCCACTTCTGGGAAACGCCGACAAATGCCCTGACAAATCCGGTTCTCGACCCGCTTTCCAAAATACCTGAGCTGAAGGTCTGTGCAGTCAGGGTGGAGAAGAAATAGGATTGATTGCCTCCTTCAAAACCTTTTAAATCCCTAATCATTATATCAGGACAATGAACTCCCGCTGCATTGCCGTGCCCCTTAGGGAGGGCGAAAAGATCAGAAAGGCACTGCTTGAGCAGGGCATTTTGAGAAATGATGTTGCCATTACCAGGGACGATGAATTCATATATTTTCCTGTGACCGCAGAAGATGCGGAGGAAATCCTTGGATACGGGATTCAAGAAAGGGATTTTCAGGTTCTGGATAGTACAACCAAGAGCTACAGGGATGTTGTAGACATACCAGAGGATTTGAGGGAGCATCTCCCGTCTTCCTTTGATGTGATAGGGAGAATTGCGGTGATCAAGATTCCCGAAGAGCTAATGGACTATGGAAAGAATATTGGTGATGCCATCATTGAAGCCAATAAAAGTGTGGTTACAGTGGCTGTGGATTCAGGCGTGGAGGGGGAGGAAAGGCACAGACAGCTTTCGGTTGTGGCTGGAGAAGCTGATCTGAACACAGTCCACAGGGAATACGGCATAGAACTCGAGGTCAATCTGGCCCAGGTCTACTTTTCCCCGCGCCTGGCCACAGAGCACTGGAGAATCGCGGAGATGGGGAAACAACATGAGGTGGTAATTGACATGTTCTGCGGTGTGGGGCCCTTCTCCAT
>CP070726.1:194391-205780 GCA_020350865.1 Thermoplasmata archaeon | reverse complement strand
TATCAGTGCTTCGTATGAAGCCTCTTTAATATGATCAATGTCCCTGAAATGCTGAGCAAGTTTTTCCGCTACTGTTTTCCCGACATACCTGATCCCCAGACCGAATAAAACATTTTCAAATGGCCTGGTCCTCGACATTTGTATTCCATCGAGATAGATGCCCTCGTGGTTAGTATTTGATACAGTGTTATCCGTGATAATGTTATTGTTTGATGAACCCTGAATACTAAGACCTTTATAATTGCTAAATGAAATAACATTGTGAGTTATGGTGGTGTATGATGAACTAAGAGAAAAACCTATACTGTTATTTAATAATAAATTACACACCACTATACTGTTATTTGATGATGATCCGACAGAGATGCCATACCCATTATTCGATACATTATTGTACGTAATGCTGCTATTATGTGATGGAAAATGAAGAGTGATCCCCGCATGATTGTGTGAGACATTATTATGTGTGATATTGTTCATTGGTGAATATGCTGCTCTGATACCGACTTGGTCGTTGAATAGAATATTATTATTTGAGATGTGGCTGTTTAAAGAAAACCAGACGTATATACCATATAGGTTATTCGATATATTATTACTTTTCACTATGTTGTCATTAGAGAATTGTATATCGATACCAAACCAATTATCTACCAGATTGTTACTTTCGATACAACAGTTCTGAGTATTCCACAGTTTTAGTCCCGCATTGTCATCTGGATAACCAGATGTACCACTATTCATAATAGTAAATCCCGTAATATTCACCCACTCTGCACTAATATTAATTACTTTACCTATTCCACCAGCATCGATTATAGTAGAATTCTTATCCTCTCCAATCAAGTTGATTGTCTTATTTACTACGACATTTTCATAGTAAGTTCCATTTGAGACAAATATGGTATCACCGGGATTTGCACCATCGATAGCTTCCTGAATCGTAAGATAGTCCGCTCCACCACTATCATCTACAGTGATTATGGCAGCCCTTACAGGTGGTGTAAGATAGGTAACAACATCTAAGATAACCACGAATCCTGCCAGCATCGCCAAAATAACCCAGACTGCGACTATCTTTCTAATCATCTGTATAAGCTCATATCTTTTGAAAATAAATAGTTACCGATATGGGGTTCTAAAGGTGGTTTAGAGATAAAACCATTTACTTCTGATATCAGATTATTAATTTAGCCTTAAAACAACACATTCCCAATATAATTATCCTTATATAACTGTTTATAGATTAGCGAAAGTATACATAACAAGGCTCATCTAACTGGATATACGGTGAGTACATTGAGCCTTTATGTAACCGCTCTGAATTGACAACAAGCCAGCAATCGAGCGTTTACAGGACAAGCTGATGTGGAGTGAGTAAATGATAGACATCGAAAGCGAAGGAGAAGTGGCAATTTTAAAACTGAACAGGAGCATTACAAATCCCCTCAACTTGAAATTCCTCCTGAAGATCTCTGGAAAGCTCCGGGTATTAAAGGATGATTCCTCTGTAAGATCCGTTGTTCTTTCCAGCGGCAATAATAAATTCTTCTCCATCGGATTTGACATACCCGAGCTGTACGAGCTCGAAAAAACCGAGTTGACCGACTTTTACACCACATACAACAGACTGAGCATAGACCTATACACGTTTCCCAAACCCACGGTGGTCGCAATTTCCGGGCACGCCATTGCGGGCGGGTGCATCCTTACCCTGTGCTGTGACCACCGGATCATCGCCGAGGGCAAGAAATTCATGGGGCTCAATGAGATCAAACTTGGATTACCGGTTCCCTATCCTGCGGACTGCATACTCAGGGACCTCGTGGATGCAAGGACGGCCAGGGACATAATGGAGGAGGGAGAGTTCTACCTGCCAGAAAAATCACTGGGAATGGGAATCGCAGATCAGGTGGTGCCCCTGGAGGAGGTGATTTCCAGGTCGGTGGAGAAGGCAAAAAGGATGGGTGAGATGCCACGGGAGGCCTATAAGATCATCAAGAATAACCGCGTTGAAAACGTCAAGGCCCGCATTTTAAAGAACCTGGAAGAAAAGGAGCAGCTATTCTTTGAACGCTGGTATTCGGATGATGCACAGAGGCTGTTGCACGAGGCGAAAGAGAAATTCTAGGCTTGCCTTGGTCGGAGATACCCCTAAACGAAGGAATTGAAATGGGCAATTGGAAAGGTATATTGAAAGACGACCCAACTGAATGGTTACTGGAAATGGACAATCCCTCTGTTCGATATTTTACGTTGAGATATATTCTTGGCAAGCAAGAAAGGTCCAATGATGTAAAAAATGCCAAAAGGGAAATCATGAAAGCGGGACCGGTGCCGAAGATCCTTGAAAAACAAAAGCCTAAAGGGCACTGGGGCAAACCCGAGGACTTCTACGAGCGCTCGAAATACAGGGGCACTGTGTGGAATCTGATTATCCTTGCAGAGCTGGGTGCTGATGGAAAAAATAAACAAATAAGGAACGCATGCGAGTTCATACTGAAGTGGTCTCAGGACCGAAAGAGCGGGGGCTTTGCCCATGTGGGTTCGGGGAGGAATGGAGGCTATCCTTCCGGTGTTATTCCCTGCCTTACCGGGAATATGGTTTGGAGCATGATTCGATTGGGATATTTTAATGATCCAAGGGTAAAAAAGGGTATCAGATGGATGACCAAGTACCAGAGGTTCGATGACAAGGTGAAGGTGGCACCCACCGGGTGGCCTTATGATAACTGGAAAACATGCTGGGGAAGGCACACCTGCCACATGGGCGTGGTAAAGGCCTTAAAGGCCCTGACCGAGATCCCTCCCGGCAGGAGGACAAAGGCCGTGAAGAGAACAATAGAAGAGGCAGCTGAGTTCATGCTCACGCACCATATTTACAAGAGAAGCCGCAACCTCGAAAAGGTCTCCAAACCGAGCTGGCTGAAGCTGGGCTTTCCCCTCATGTATCAGACAGACATCCTGGAGATTCTCGGGCTCCTCACCAGCCTGGGCTACAGGGACGAGCGCATGCAGGATGCAGTTGATATGGTGATATCCAAGCAGGACAGACGCGGGAGGTGGCCCCTGGAAAGCACGTTCAACGGACGCTTCTTGGTGAACATTGAAAAAAAGGATATACCAAGCAAATGGATCACACTTAACGCTCTACGCGCACTGAAAAGATACTATGGTTAAAACAAGGATTCAAAGGGTGGGGGAAGATGAAAGAAATTGATCAGGAAAAGGTCAATTTTTTCTGCATGAGAAAACAGCATCTTGCCGACGAAACAAAAATCGACGATATAATCAAAATAACAGACGACATCGGTGGGTTGCACGCAACCAGCTCCTCCACAACCTACCTATCCCTTTTTGTAAGAACGAATGAATTTCAAAGAGAAGATCTTGACAAAGAGCTCTATATCAAGAGAAATCTTGGAAGGATCAGGTATGTGAGGGGCACGATGTACGTGCTCCCGAAAAACAGGATTCCCACAGCGTTCTCTGCCATGAGAATTATAAGGCAGCCGCACTTGAAAAAATATCTGGAATTCCACGGGATCACCGACAAGGATTACAAAAGAAGTTCGAAACAGATTATGGAGGTTCTCAAAGGAAGGAGCATGACCGTGAAAGAGATTAGAAGCGCAGTTGGAAAGGACCCGAAAATACCCCAGGCTCTGAATCTCATGTGCGATGACGGTCAGTTGATCAGGGGAAAACCAAGGGGAGGATGGAAGAGCAATCTCCATACATATCATCGAATGGACGAATACTTTCCAGATATGGATTTATTCGCTGTGAAGGAGTACGAGGCCAAAAAAGAAATCACCCTGCAGTACGTGAAATCCTTTGGCCCTGTGACCCAAAACGATGCTTCATGGTGGACCAAATTCACCAAAACCGAAATCAAAAGCATCATACAAGATCTAGGGAATCGAGTAACACATGTAAGGATTCATGAAAAACCTGATCCCCATTACATTTCAATGTCCCAGAAAAAAGCCCTTCAATCGGTCAGAGATACAGAGAAGCATATGGTATGCCTGCTCCCCACCCTGGATCCCTATATCATGGGCTATAAGGACCGCGAGAGGTACCTGGATGCAAAGTACTACGAATATGTATTCGATCGGTCCGGAAACGGCGCAGCCGCGATAATGGTGGACGGCATGATTGTCGGCATCTGGGACATCGAAGAGAAACCAAGAGCGGAAATCAAACTTCATCTCTTTTGCGATATCGATAAGAGAATCGTCAAGACGATCCATTCAAAAGCAAAAAATATGGGGATGTTCATTACCGGTAAAAAGGTCCATGTAAAGGAATGTCGTGACATGATCCCTCTAACGAAAAGAACCGCAGGATCGGTGATGTCACCTCTAAAAGACTGCTGATGGGCCCCATAATCCCTATGATATCCGGTTGGAATGAAAATGGAAAAGGCCACGTTCGGAGCAGGCTGCTTCTGGGGAGTCGAGCACGCCTTTCGGCAGGTTGAGGGAGTTACAGATGCAGCCGTGGGCTACATGGGCGGCACCCTTGACAACCCCACCTACAAGGATGTGTGCACCGACAGGACGGGCCATGCAGAGGTGGTGCAACTTGAGTTCGATCCAGCCGAGGTATCCTATGAGGAGCTGCTCGAGGTGTTCTGGAATATCCATGACCCGACACAGGTCAACAGACAGGGGCCGGATTTGGGCACACAGTACAGGTCGGTGATCTTCTATCACACAGAGGAACAGCAGGCTAAGGCCGAAGAATCCAAGGACAAGCTTCAAGGATCGGGCACGTTTAAAAAACCCATAGCAACAGAAATCACTCCCGCATCCGAGTTCTATCGGGCAGAGGAGTACCATCAGAGGTATTTCGAGAAGCACGGAAAGCATGCGTGCGGAATCTGATAAATCACTGTTTATAGGCAAATATTTTCACAATAAATAAAACTGCATCGATTATATCCTTCGAATTTATGCTCAATTTCATATACCACTATTACATTATGAAGCACCAGTCGCCGGTGAAAACATGGTGAACTTGAAATCCATGCTGCCAACTGTTCCGCTTATGGCGGTGATTATCACCTCGATTGTGGCAATTGTGCTGCTTTCCTTTGGCCAGATATCCGAGAACTTTGCCATCATCATGCTTCTGACTCTTCTTTCGGCCTACATATTGGATCAGGTCATTGAAAACGTGTTCTACAAGGAGAAATTCGGTGACGTTGCCAAAATACTGGAGCAGAACACCAATCTCACCGAATCCATCCTCAAGGAACTGCAAAGGCAGAAGGTGCCCTGTGAGCTGGTGGATCCCTGCAAGAAGAGCATATGGGAGTTCGAGGAGGAACTGCACTGGTACAACGCCCCTCTGATTCTGGCTGAAAACGAAATCTTCGGTGTCATAAAAAAGAGCTATTCAAAACCTGAGTTCAACCAGGCCCAATATATCTTCTACCAGGGCCAATCAGATGAGGAGGTAGAGGATTGCAAAAAGAGGATAGAACGGTACAATAAAATAAAGAAGCAACTAATGGATGAAAGCAAGGAAGTCGGAGAGAAACTGACAGCAAAGGTGATCAAAGGAGCCCCACCCAGCTATTCGTTCTTTCTCGGTAAAAAAGGGGGCAGAGAGGAATGCATTATGTACGTCATGCAAAAACCCTTTGCCATGGGGGCTGTAAGTGGTGAGGAACCCGGATACGTGTTCATAATTCGGGAGGAGCAGCTGTTGCGGAGGATTCACACCATCTTCAACAACGAGTGGCCCAAGGGCGAGTTGATAAATAAGGTTTCTCAGGGATAAACCGAATATGTGATGAGGTGGTGATCCCTTATGGAACATGATGTAATCTACCACGAAAGGTTCACAGCCAAGGGATTCATTGCCATTCTTTCACCAATTACCGTCTTCATGCTTGTCATAATGATGTACCACCTACTGGTAGAATCGGCAGAGCCCTTCCTCTTCTGGACCCTGTTCTACATAACCATATTTATTGCATTCCTCCTTCTGACAATAAATTTTGCTACCCTCACAATCACGATGACCAGCGAATCCATTACGGTTGGCTTCGGGATCTTAAAACGCAAAATACCAATAGTGAATATCGCAGACTGCAATCGCGATGATGTTTCCTCTGTCAAGTACGGCGGCTTTGGGATCAGGGTTGCGAAAATCAAGGGAAAGAAAAGGCTGGTGTACAACACCATTGGAACGCCCCGTGTCCTACTTTCTTTGAAGGAGGGAAGATTCCCCGAGTTCGTCTTCTCCACCAAGAGCCCCGAAGAGGTCATCAATGTAATAAGGGCGCAGCTGAGCCTGACAAGATAATCTCCCACTCAGGCTTCTGCGCCGAGGACCAGCTTTTTGAACAGCTCCTCCTGCTCATCTGAAAGGGACATGAGGAAGCGCTCCAGATCGGATTTCTGTGCCTCCTGGAACATGCAGGACGTCAGTATCTTGTCAACAACCAAAGGCAACCTGTCCACCTTTTTCTTGAGCCTAACTTCGGTGGGCACGATCTTTGCAATGCCCTCCTTTTCGATCCTGGCCCCCAGGTCACCTCTCAGTTTGTACTTCTGCACCTTGCCCCTGCTGGAGATGGGCAGCTCCTCCACCATGAAAACGTATCTAGGCACCTTTACCGAGGCCATCTTGCCGTAGCAGAGGTCCACCACCTCCTGTCCCGTGATCTCCATACCGGGCTCGGGCACGATCACGGCGGCCACCAGCTCCCCCATGTCGTGGTCGGGAACCCCCACAACAGCCACCTCCTGGATCCTCGGATCAGCAATGAGGTACTCCTCGATTTCCCTGGGGTACACATTGAACCCGCCCACAATGACCATATCCTTTTTCCGCCCCACTATCCTGTAGTAGCCTTTCATATCTGCAGTGGCCAGATCCCCCGTGTACAGCCACCCCTCGGAATCGATTGTCTCCTTTGTCTGCTTTGGCATCTTGAAGTATCCCTTCATGACATTGTAGCCCCTGCAGGCCAGCTCCCCCATCTGGCCTGTGGGACGCGTGTTGTGGTGCTCATCCACCACCCTGACCTCCACATTGGGCAGGGGCTTGCCCACCGTCTCCACCCTCTGCGCCAGCGTATCCTCGAACCGCGTCAGCGTCACCAGGGAGCATTCGGTGAGGCCGTATCCGATGCAGATGTTGCACTTCATGACATTCATGATGCCCTCCATGGTATCCACAGGGCACGGAGCCCCGGCTATGATGCCCGTGCGCAGAGAGGTGGTGTCGTACTTTCTCACCTTCAGTACTTCCAGCTCGCGGATGAACATGGTTGGCACACCGTGACAGATGGTGCACTGCTCCTTCTCAATTACTTTGAGCACATCCTCCGGCTCGAACGTCTCCATGACCACCATGCTGGCCCCGTGAACCACAGTAAGAACAACACCCAGCACGCACCCGAACAGGTGCGAGAAGGGAACTGGGACGAGGAAGCGGTCCCTGTGCGTCACCTTCATGATGGATGCCGCATCCTTGGCATTAGCCACGATGTTCATGTGGGTGAGCATTGCGCCCTTGGGCCTGCCTGTTGTGCCGCTGGTGTACAGGATGAAGGCCACATTGTCCAGCTCGTTCTGGAAGCGGCGGTCGGTATATTCCTGGTTCTCCCTCCAGTCGTCTCCCTTACTTAGGACCGAATCGTAGGATATGATGCCCGAAAGTGTCGTGTTATCCTCAACATCTCCCAGGACGACGATGTGCTCGAGCTTCGGCAGTTTCGGTTTGATCTCCTCTAGCATTCCTGGGAAATCGTTTTTGCCGAAGCGGGCGGAGGTGATAACGGCCACTGCCTCGGAGTGACCGAGGATGTACTCGGCTTCAGAGGATTTGTACCAGGTGTCCATGGGAACCAGGATCCCTCCCATCTTGGTCACGGCGAACCAGGCAACTATCCACTCGGGGCGGTTCTGCATCCATAAACCGACCTTGTCGCCCGCCTTGATGCCCATGGAAACGAGGCCTCCTGCAAACCGGTTCACCTCCTCGTTGAGCTCTGCGTACGTCATTCGCCTCTCATCCTCACACACGAAACATACGGCCTCTTTGTCCGGGAAGGCGATTGCAGCCCTGTCTATGGTCTCTCCGAGAGTCAGCATCTTCAACACCACCTTATAATATGGGGATTTTGTGGATATATGCAGGGGGAATTTATGTTTTTCTGATAGCAGTTTCGTTCATCGGACCCAAACACATGTCAGGGATGAGTACAAGGGAAACGTTAAAATCAGGGCTCTTCCCTAAAGTGAAAACAGGTATTGCTTAAAATAATAATGAAGCCATCCATCTTTACAGATTCATCGGGGTGAAATTCATGGGCAGGCGATACGCGGTTCTGGGTTCGGGTCGCCAGGGTGCGGCCTGTGCATACGACCTTTCGAGATTCGGGGATGCGGAGCAGATATTATTGGCAGATGTGAATCTCAACACTGCCGAAGAAGCGGCCATGCACGTCAACAAGCTCGCGGGAAAAGACATCTGTTCCCCTCTTCGGGCGGATGTGAGAAACGAAGAGCAGCTGGCCTCGCAGTTGAAGGGTATTTCCGCAATTATCAGCGCCGTACCCTACCCTCTCAATTTGGGAATAACAAGAACCGCCCTAAAAATTGGGGCACACATGTGCGATCTAGGGGGCAACACAGATATCGTGCGCAGTCAGCTGGAGTTAGATTCAGAGGCCACAAAAAAGGGAATCAGCATCGTTCCCGACTGCGGTATGGGCCCGGGCATGAACATCTCCCTGGCCCTGCACGCCATGTTCTTTATGGATGATCCGAATGAGGTGCTCATCTGGGACGGGGGACTGCCCCAGCAGCCCAGCCCCCCCTGGAACTACGAGCTGACCTTCAGCATGGGGGGCCTTACCAACGAATACTCCGGCTCCGCATATTTTATCAAAGATGGAAAAGTGGTAAAGGTGCCGTGCTTCGAGGGGTACGAGGAGCTGGAGCTCCCTCCCTTGGGCAGGCTTGAGGCCTTTGTCACATCCGGGGGCCTGTCCACCATGCCCTGGACCTTCCTGGGTAGATTGAGCCGCCTCGAGAACAGGACGCTGCGCTATCCCGGCCACTGGGCGCAGTTCAGGGCCTATGCCCAGCTCGGCCTGTTTGGCGAGGAGCCCATCTTGGTGGGCGATACAGAGGTCATCCCAAGGGCAGTCTTTCACGCTCTCCTGGAACCCAAGATCACATCCACCCAGACAAAGGACGTGTGCATTATCCGAGTCAGGTGCATTGGGGAAAAGGATGGAGAGCGGTGCGAGGCTGAGGTACAACTCATAGATTATTATGATGAGAAAACTGGATTTACCGCCATGCAGCGGCTCACCGGATGGCACGCCTCGATCATTGCTATCCTGGCTGCAGAGGGCAGGATACCCAGGGGGGCAGTGCCCGTGGAAAACGTTCCGGGTGAGCTCGTGGTGGAGGAGGCCAGGCGCAGGGGGTTTGCGATTACGGAGACCGTGAGGGCTGTGGGGTGATGAAACCATGACCAAAAATGGGAGAAAAAGCAAAATTACAATTCCTCAAGTAGATCATCCAGAGATACGTTTGCTTGTTTCAATATCTTTTTAAGTGTAGGTTTTTTGATTTCCTTGTGAAGAGGGACAACAGTAGTATCCTCCCCTCTCTGCAAAAATACATGGCTACCTTTTTGACGGACAATCACAAAACCCAATCGAGTTAAAGCTTTTATCAATTTTCGACCAGAAATTGCCGGGAGCTTAGGCATGAATGACTTCCACCTTAGCTATCTCTCCGGTTACAGACCCTTGTTCATATCTGACTTCCAAAACCAACTCAATAGCTTCTTTTATATTTTTTAAAGCTTCCTCCTTGGTCTCTCCCTGACTTATAGCTGCCGGTAATTCTATACACTGAACGGTATATCCTCCTTCCTCGGCAGGTTCAAGTACAACATTAAATTCCATTACATTCACCCTATTCTATTCATGCCCTTCTTGATATTTAATACTTGCTTTATAATTTATATTCGTTCCATTGCTTAAAATTGACAAATAATAATTTACTCCCATATCATTATACTTCTCAGGATTCAAAGTTTCAAGTTTCTCCAAATTCATAACATTAAGCAGTTACTGGTCTGAAAATAAAGATCCAAAATAGTATATCTTCATCACAGCTCACTCTCGTGCATCTATGATGGCATCGCTCATCTTGTCCTTTACGGTTGACATCTCCTTCCTCAGATCATCTATATGCCCGATTTTATCCTTATATTTGAAGAGCAGATCCCTCAGAGCATCACGTAAAGCCTCGCTTTTACTCTTGTAGAGCCCTATGGCCACAAGGGCATCCAACTCCTTGTCCATCGTTTTTGGCAGGTCCGTGGTCACTCTCACCATTTGCATCACCCATGACGTTTATATGAATCATTTAGGGTGCATATATACTTATATTTTTCTATCATGACTTCTTTAGGAGGTGTCACTTAATAGATGATCCCACACAAACAAAAGGATTGCATTTGTTTAAAACCGATTGGTTATCAACTGTAAAGGGACACCAATATAATATTAAAACATTCGAAAAATGTAACTTTTCAGTTTTATCTAATGATTCAATCTTACAATGATTGTCAATGAGAAATAATGCTATTGTGGAGTCTCTGACCGAACGTTCATAATGGTTATAATAATAGTGTTCTCAATCAAGATTAGTAAGGTCTCTAGGCTTTTATTGGAATATTAAAAGGCGATAGTTGTATAATTACTCCCGCCGTCGTCATCCGTCACCGTCAGGGTGACACCAGTGGCGGGCCCGCTGTAATCCACAGTGTCCGTGATGCTCACGGGGAACACGCCGCCGGGATTCGGGTAGTCGCTGGAGATTACCGTGCCGTCGTCAAACTCCCACAGGAAGCTCAGGTCGTCGGCACCCGGGTCGTACGCCGTGCCGGTCAGGAGAACGGATATTCCGCCCAGGTAGTCGTTCAGCTCCACCTCCCAGGGCTCCACGTGGTTCCAGTGGTCGCTGTTCCTGATCTTGGACTGCTGGGTGTTGAAGGTGTGGTGGATCATTGTTGTTGTGCGGTTTTCTGTTGTGAGCATGACCCACACCGGGTTTCCGGCATTGTCCTTCTTGTCCTTCCCGTTGTTGGGCTGGTCACCTTCGATCATGTCACCGCTGTCGGGATACGGATCGTATGTCACAACTGCCCTGTATGTCTTTGTGCTGTCGAACATGATGGGCATGGTGGGGGCCCCGTATGATGGATTGGCATCCGGGCTGCCTGGCCATCTTTCCACTTCGATAAACCCGATGGGGATATCGTCCTCGTACAGCGTCATCTCCACGTTGCTCCACTTGGATCCCGCCACCCTGATGGACACCTCCACAACCTGTCGCTC
>CP070726.1:187533-194291 GCA_020350865.1 Thermoplasmata archaeon | reverse complement strand
TTTATCTCGGATATTGTCCCTAATTATGAGACTGAGCTGGAGGCACATCAGGACGTAAATGACTACTCGAAATCCATGCCAAGGAGCAATCTGATATGCATTCATAGGGTATTCCCCATGTTAGGGAAAACCGGGAATGCTACCATATCCTTTTCCATTTGGACCTGAGTTCTTTGATTTGGGTAAAAAAAACCCGAGTCAATCGGTAATTTTATATTTATATAATCCCTTATCAGGCCCGCTTATAGGGTATGGGATACTTCAAATAGGATAGAGAGGGATAGGTATGGTCAAGGCTATAGATTTGATTGGAAGCAACAATCTGCTCCAGCAGCACTGGATCAGAAGGTTCGTGGCCGCAATAATCGACGCCATCTTTATGGTAATCATCTACTTAGTTCTGTTCGTCTTCGTGATATTCACCTTCTGGATCATACCCTTCCTGGACGTCCTGTTCACCCTCTTCTGGGGCCTGATATGGTTTGTATATGCGTTCGTCCTCGAAGGCATGACGGGGGCCACCCTGGGCAAGAGGTTCCTGAACCTGCGGGTCGTGTCGTACGAGGGCCCAATGAACCTCATGAAGGCCCTGATAAGAAACATCAGTAAGATACACGGACTGATCTTCTTCATCGACTGGCTGGTGGGTTTCGTGACGGACGGCGATCCCAGGCAGCGCTTCATGGACAGAATCGCCAACACCACGGTGATACGAACCGACGTCCAGGAGGTCTTTGCAGGGGCGTACCAGCCACCGGCCGGTCCCATGCCGCAGCCCTACGGCCCCGCTCCCGCTCCCCCGTACGGAGCCCCTCCCGGCCAGCAGCCCCCGGGACCGCAGCCCCAGGTACAGCCTCAGCCTGGCCCGGTTCCCGGACCTCAGGTCCAGCCAGCACCTGCTCCCGCCCCTGCAGAACCTGCTGCGCCCTATGCCGAGGGCGAGCCTCAAAAGGCATATACAAGGGCAGAGCTCGTGAACTTGAGGAAGGATGAGCTTGTGAAAATAGCAAGGGAAAGGAACCTGGATACCATGGGGACCAAAAGAGACCTCATAGACAGGATTCTCGGTGAGGAGGTCCCCGGAGCAAAGAACCTGTAGACGGCAAGCAGCACATCATTATTGTGGCTTCTGCTCCTCGATTTTCTTGCGCAGCTCCTCCAGTTCCGAGGGACGAAGATAGGTGGCCTCGCTTGAGTATACCCCGTCCTTGAACTCACAGATATGTATCACCCAAACATCGGTGCCTGTGAGCTGACCCTCGAGCCAGGCGTGTTCTATATTTGATCTTCCCTCGCACGGAATCCGTGCCTCGTACTTGACATCCAGGATCTCTGTCATGTTATCATCCAAGAACGTATTGCTATCGTTGTAGGGGTATAAAGGCTTGTCGTATGGGTGATTCTGTTCACCACAAATTTGCTCTCACAAAACACAAATACCACCTCCCCGATACCGATGGCCATAAAAATATATGACACGTGATATCATGAAGATACACCAGGTTGGCGGTGTTTTCTACGATTCGAACATCTTTGTAATCGAGGCGGAAAAACCGATAGTCATTGACTCCGGGACGGGGAGCAATCACAGCAAGGTGGTAAAGAACATTGAGCACATCATGAATCCAAAGGACATTGGCACGCTGGTGCTCTCACACAGACACTTCGATCATACGGGGGGAGCAGAGGCCCTGCAGAAGGCCTTAGATGCCGAGATCATCGTCCATGAGACTGCGGCCGGGGCCCTCAGAAGCGGGGATGACATAACCACTGCGGCCAAGGCATTCGGCAAGAGCTTTCCAAAGCTGGAAGTAAATGGGGTAAATGAGGGGGATGTCATTGACTGCGGTGACTTGAAGTTTGCAGTGCTCCATACACCGGGTCACAGCATATGCAGCATGGCCCTCTACCATCCTGAAACAAAGACGCTCATTTGCGGTGATACGGTGTACACGGATGGAGGTATCGGGCGCTGGGACCTGCCCACAGGCAACTACCAGCAGCTTGTAGCAAGCCTGAAACGCCTGGCAGGAATGGAGGTTGCTAACCTGTATCCGGGTCACGGTCCGTCTGCAGTAAACGACGGTCAGAAGCACATCGCATTGGGCCTCAAGTACGCCCAGGCCTGGGGATGACATGGTCTTTTGGGCCAAAAAAAAGTGAACGGGAAAATGATGGAAGGGGAGGATGACACACACGCAAAACAAAGGAAAGGAAGGTGCCCTGGTAAGGGACCTTCTGAGAAATGACCTAACCGAAGAGGACCTCACACTTATCAAGGACCTTATGGCTCAAAAAAAACTGTTAGTCTATCCCACAGAGACTTTATATGCCCTGGGTTGTGACCCTTTCAGCATCAAAGCCATTAAACATTTGATAGAAGTAAAGGGAAGACCAAAGACCATGCCCATATCAATTGCTGTCTCGGACATGAGCATGATGGAATCTGTGGCCTATGTCAACGACTTTGCCCAATGGATATTTGAAGAGCTGCTCCCAGGTCCGATAACCATCCTTCTGAAGAAGAAGGAACATGTACCTCAGGAGCTTACAGGAGGCAGTGAAAAAATCGGCATCAGGGTCCCCGCCAATCCCGTTGCCCAAAAGATCATCGATTATATCGGTCCAATGACCGCCACCAGTGCCAACATTCATGGGCATCCTGAGCCCGGGAATGTAATGACCGCGATAAACCAGCTGGGCAACGCGGTGGCCCTGTACCTCGATGGAGGCGAATGCGTTCACAAAAAACCATCCACAGTGGTGGACATCACTGGCAAATCCGCAAAGATTATACGAGGGGGAGTACTTTCAGAACAGGAGATTACAAAGGTCCTGGAAAAGGCCTTATGATAACATGTTAACGCAAATCAGAAGAGGTTAATGACAATGGACGAGGATATGCTGGAAAAATACAGAAAGGCGGGAAAGATCGCCAAAGCTGCCAGAAACTACGCTGCAACCAGGGTCAAGGAAGGGGTATTGCTGCTGGAGGTTGCAGAGGACGTGGAGAATTTCATCCGGAAGTCAGGAGCGCAACCCGCTTTTCCCATCAACCTCGCCATAAACGATGCCGCCGCACATTTCTCACCGTCCCACGACGATAAGACCCGGTTCCAAAGAGGGGATGTGACCAAAATAGATGTTGGTGTGCATATGGACGGATACGTGGGCGATACGGCAGTGACAGTGGAGGTGGGCACACGCAGCTGGCATGACATGATCCGCGCAACAAAGGAAGCGCTGGGGGCCGCCATCGACCTCATGAAACCCGGTGCCAGGTTGGATGACATCGGTGCCGCCATTCAAAGGGTAATCGAGGCCTATGGCTTCACACCAATTGAGAACCTCACGGGTCACAGTATGGAGCGGTACAAGCTTCATGCAGGGCTTTCAGTGCCCAATGTCATGGGCCAGGAAACTGGTTCAGTCGCACTAGGTGATGTCATCGCCATCGAGCCCTTCGCCACAAACGGTGCAGGGAGGGTGGACGGAAAGAAGGGGGGCAACATATACCGATTGATAAGACCGAAACAGGTGAAGGGAAAGGACCTTTCGGCCCTGGTTGCCCATGTCCAGAAGCAGTATCAGACGCTGCCCTTTTCAGAGCGCTGGCTGACTAAAATAGATAGAAAGGCCAAGGTGCGAATCCGCAAACTTCACAGGCTCGGGGTTCTCCATTCCTATCCGGTTCTGAGGGATGTGGGGGAGGGCATGGTAGCCCAGTCGGAGCACACGGTGATCATTACAGACAGCGGGTGTGAGGTTATAACCTGAGTTTCGATTTTGACGGGTGTTAGTTCTTTTTTCTATTCAGCATCCAAAATAATGGGTAGGTTGAAAACTTGAAGTAAAATATCCAGGCACCCATTAAATGATGAACTACCGCCTCTTGAAGATGACGATGACCATCACGATGATGACGATGAACAGGAGGATCGGTACCAGGAGCATGATCAGCGGCTGATACCACCGTGATTCTATCTTGGTATGGGTCTCAATATCAATGGTTTCGCTTTCGGCGGGCACAACCGAGATGGTGATGTCCACGGTCTCATCGCCCTCGACATCGTCGGGTACACCGAGCACTATTGTGATGTCCTCCCTGTCACCGGGCTGAAGGACCTCCGACCACTCACTAGAGGCATTGCCGAAGTCAACGGTCCACCCGCTGGGTTTATCCACCAAGATTGTAACCCTCTCCTCTGCATTTCCCCTATTTTCGATGGAGATGTAATACTCCACGTCATCCCCCGGGTCGGCCTTTCCCTCCAGGTCAAGGCTCAGGGGCTCGATTACCTCTATGCTGAAGAATTCCTCTACAATGATGTACACCGTCTTGTCCACGTACCTTTCCGAATCATCCTCCCTTTCGGCCCGAACAGGGAGGGAGTAGTTCTTTGCCAGTACCTCCGAGGTGGGCTTGACCCAGAGGAAAAACGAAGAGGAGTCCCCGCCGCTGAGGTTGTACTCCTTCTCGTCATCATAGGAGTTGGACTCGAAAGACACGTCCTCTGTTTCCCAGCCGTCGCTGGAACTGGGAGGGCTGAAGGTCACGATGTAGTTTGCAGGGTTGCTACCCGTATTTGTGAGCTTGAATTCGAAGTTAACCAGGTCGTCCGGTTTGCCTGTTTTCTCGGGATCATTGACAACCTCCAGCTCAATTCCTGTGGTGAGGATGGTGGTGGTCTCTATCCTATCCGAGACAACCTCGGGGTCATTCTGCTCCTTGCTTCCCCAGGACCAGCCTTTTATGCCAATTGTGACCTCCAGATCCCCACCTGTACCTGCCGTGTGCAAGGTGAATGTGATTTCGGCGGGTTCGGCGGACCCCAGTTCGACGTAGTAATCCCCGTAAGTGGGATCATTGGTCCCGAGCTTTTCGCCCGTCATTGTCACGCTCCATTGGGAAGGCAGGGTGTCGTAGGTGAACCAGAAAACATCGTCCGAGCCCCCTGCGTTAGTCACCAAAAAATCGTAGGAAACTTCGTCGCCTATCTCCGCCTCCTGGGTCTGGGAGTCTTGGTCACCGGTGATAAATCTCATCTCGACATGGTACTTGGTCACAACCGTCGTGATGGTTGTTAAAGTCGAATCCCTCTGGGCGTTCATTATGCTCGCCCCGGTGATGCTGATGGAGGCCTTTGCCTTGAGCTTGTTGTCCTCAGAGTCTATTGTTAAATATACGCCTTTTACGTCCCCTGGCGCGATTTCCGATATCTCACCTGTCTGCAGATTTTCCTCTGTGAGGTTGTCACCCTCAAGCCACCAGCCCCAGCCTGACGTTGGACCGGAAGTGAAGAATTCCACCCCCGATGCGTAATTGCCGATGTTCCTCACGTTGATGAGGTAGGAGGTTTCTCCGTACTGGATCACGTTTCGTTTGGCCTTGGCCAGCTCGTCTGTATAGCTCCCCTCGCCTCCAACCTGGGATGGCGATGTCAAAAGGACTCCGTACCTGGTGATATTGAACGTGTTTGTTACGGAGAAGGTATTGTTCTGCTCGTCCCTGATAATGGTTGTCACGTTGTACTCACCGCTGTCTATGCCGGCGTCATACGTCCATGTGGCGCTGTATGTATACGTTTTTCTATTGAAGTTGGCATCAACGGTATCAAGCACATCGTCCCCCTTTTGAATCTCCACCTTGACATTGCGTATGTATTTCATCCAGTGATCGCCAAGGGCCTGCTCCCATTCGCCCTTGACCTTGACCTTTTTTCTTTCAACGGGCTCGTCGATATCATTTGGATAGAAGAGCTTTGTTGGCTCGTCGTTGAAGTTGTACGTACTAATTGATATGTCGGTTATGGGCTTGCTATAAAGGGTAAGACAGGATAGAGTCAATGGTCGGTCGTAATGAAGGCCCCCTCCCGTGAAGCTGAACTGGATAACGATCTCATGGCCTTTCTTGAACGTGTAGTTACCGCCCCATGATGCATCAAATGGTATATCGATTGCCTCGTAATGGCGGACCTGCTGACTTATCTCTGTAAATTCTGCATGGCCCACCCGGGTCTGCTGATCCCCGAGCTGGTCATAAACGTTGATCTCGAGATCAGTTGGTGTATCGATATATATCTGTGCCTGCATCCCGACGCCGCCTTCTGGATGCTTTACCCAGTAATCGTGTATCAGGGCATCTGTCTCGGTGTGGGACTGGAGTGTGAAGCTGAATGTAGTTGTGGAGTACGGATAAGGATTTACATATTGTATGCTCGTGTTCATGCAATTGCCTATGGTATGGAAGTAAAGATTGATAAAGTCAAATTCGGGATCCGGTGCTCTCCTCGTGCTTCGAGCCTCTGGTATGTCTTCCACAACCTCATCAACTGAAGAGCGCTCTTCCAAGGCCGGAGCATCAACTGTAAACAATCCCATCCCGACAAGCCCAAATATCAATAAAACGGTAAGCAAGCCGCGTAAAGTTCTCATACTCTTACCTCTCCACGGTAACTGTGTTTTATATATTATATAGGTTTCGATGGGCCCTGCCCGTACACCTTTGGATGTGGTTTTGTGATATTTAAATGTTCTCGGGTAACCACCATCCTTAATCATATCCAATCCATTGAATGCTCTCATACTTACATCTCCTTTATTTTATCCACAGATGTTACTTTCATCCGAGACAGCGCTTTTGCATCAATATAGCAGTGCGTTTTCCTGCCTTTTTTCTCTCTTCGAATCATTTTTTTATTCAGAAGAGCCTTCACATGATAATTGATAACACCCTTGCTCAGTTTCAGCAGATTGGC
>CP070726.1:181724-187433 GCA_020350865.1 Thermoplasmata archaeon | reverse complement strand
TGAACGAGGCTCTGTTCGGGAGGGAGGAGGAAGAGGAGGAGGAAGAGGAGGAAGTAGGGGAGGAGGAAGACCTGCAGGATGATGGTGAAACCGGGGCAGAGGAAAGGGAAGCCGAGGAGGAAGAATTGGAGGAGGAAGCTGAAGTAGGGAGGGGGAAGTAGAACAGAAATGATAATCATCAAGATGAAATGATTTTATATCGGACCGAATTGGGGATTCAGGGGCGGTTTTGACTGCCCTATAACATTCAAATAGTTGTATTCCTTTTATATAAATAATACACACCAGAATCTCTGTGGATTTCGCACAAGTACGGTAGGAAGCGGGAGGACGCTTGGAGAGTCTCTTTCCTGCGCACAGGAGGGCGTGAAAATGAGGAAAGCAAGAACACCGAAAACCAAGGGGCAAATTGAGGCGGTTTTATTGATTTATGCAATTGTTGCCACAAGCATTCTTGTGATACTTCCTTTAAATACACCAAATGCAAGTGCATATGATCATTTAACTAGTACCATTGCAGAAGACGGGGATATAACCTATGATGAGGATAACACGATGAACACTATTGTGGTATGGATTGATCCTCAGGGCTCAGGGGAAGATCATTTCATAAATGATCACTATACAGTTGAGGCGAACTATACACTTGAAATACCTGCTTTGGACTATCAAAGCAATGAAGTTTTGGAGAGTGTGATATATTTAAGCGATTTCAGAAAGATAGATGTATTGGGAACATTAATTACTAATACAGATGGGCCTATGAACCCGACAAAAACACCCTTCATGAAAGGAGGTTTAGCGAATTGGGATGGAATATATTTTTACTCAGGTAGTGATGGTCAAATACAGGACTGCCTCTTCAGAGAGACTGCCAATGGTCTCGTGTTCTACCCCGATTCAAGTCTCAATAGTCCCGGTATATACAACGTTAAGTTTGATGAAATGATAAATTACGGTATTCGAATGGATGGTGTAGTCGGCGTTACGGATATCGCGTACGGTACTTTTGACGATTCAGCATATGAAGCAACAACTGCTTTGATTGTAAAGAATGGAAGCCTAAATATGAGCGATTGTATGTTCCTTGCTCATGGTATTAATAAGCCCCAAATCCACATGTTGAATACCGATGCTTACATAGATACCGTGTATTTCGATGGAAACTTTGTAACTGGAAACGAGGTATTGATCGAAGGGAATTCCGGTGGCACTGTACTTGAAACCTGCTATTTCATGGATGGGGCGGCAAGCAGTTATTATGTTTTGATTAACGGTACTGATTCTGTCTTGGTTAACTGTTCATTTGAGACTTCATCTGGGGAGTATTCTGTGAGGGCTATTGAAAATGCTACAGGCGCTGCTGCTCATCCGATAGTTCGGAATCCCGCAGGTGACGGCCCCCAAGGTTCTTTCGATAACACCACAATGAATGCCATAGGTGCTTCGAGTGTCACCCTTCAGTGGTACCTGGATGTGTATGTACAGGACCCGGACGGCAACCCGATACCCAACGCACCTGTTTTCGTTAATGATACCTTCGGCAATCCTGCCCTGCCTGCCACCATGTTAACGGATCCAACCGGTTGGGCGAGGGGATTTATTACCACGGAGCTGACCCAATATGAATTTACTACGGATTACTATAATCCGTTCAATGTCTTCGCTTTCAACAATTCCATCTGGGGCTACGCGGCTCCCGAGGTCACAATGAACATGTCGAAGAACGTCACTGTAACTGTGCCATTTACTATGGCTCCCAACACCCCGCCGGAAGTATCTTGGCTGCCCACACCAGTTGGATTACAGTCTGGGAATATTACAATCCAGTACATGCTTTCTGATCCGGATCCAGGTGATGACGGAAATTTGAAAGTTAGTGTGTATAGGAGCCCTGATAATTTTACCTTCGCTACAGCCACTCCGGGACCTGGCGGTGATCCAACTACTGGTTTATACAATGATACACTGTATTACTTTGTGTGGGATTCTGTTGCCGACATTGGTCTAACAAACACGACAGTGTACATCAAAATCGTTCCGGAAGATATGGCTGGAACAGGCATTGAGAGCGCAACAGGGGGATTCTTTGTGGACAACAAACCTCCAACCCTGGTTTCAGGCCCCACAGTTACACCCACCAAGACATCAGCTATCATTGAATGGACGGTGGATGAACTCGCGAATGCGACAGTCTGGTACGGGCTGACCCCCGGCCTGACAAATGAGAAATCTAATAATTCGGGTACGACCGTGCAATCCGTAGAGCTCACCGGTCTTGTGCCGGGCACCAATTATACCTTCATTATCAACTCCACCGACCCATGGGGCAACAAGTACTCTTCCTTTCCCGTGAACTTCACGTTTGAGACGGTGACCGATGACACCGTGGATTTTATCCTGATCACTGTTGACCCCGGGGGAGCCGAAGTCACTGATAAAATTGTTAATATAGGTTATATAGAATGGGGCAATGCCTCCAGTTTCAACACCAGTACAGGTTTTCTCAACACAGTAACCGCAAGTTGGACAATAGAAGGCGGTACCACGCCGTCCCTCGGGCCCACACCGGCGATCTCCACATGGGCGCATGTCGGGTATGGCGGGGGTGTTGTTTGGTTTAATGCCTCCTACTTTGATGGTTCGCAGTGGCACTACGATTCCGTAATGTACACAGTAATGCCACCGACTCTTGACTTCATCCGCCTCACCGACTTACCCGGTGGTACCGAGATCACTGATACGACTTGGAACATAGTCGATCCCCTCCTTGTCTACGCTTCAGGTTACAATTATACTGGTAATACCTACATAGACCTGGTGGATGTTCAATGGACGGACACACCGGTTGGAGGTGGCGCTGGCAATTTTGACAACAACACAGGTACTTCAACGACATTTACTGGCACCAGTACTGGAATAGTGGAGATAAGAGGCGAAAATGCCTCTAAGGGCGTCAGCGATACCTTCCAAAAAAATCTCTATGATACGTCACCGGTAATAGATACCATCATCATAACCGACGGACCAGATGGCAACCCGCTGGGCACCGTGGATATACCCATCGGCGGCAGTGTTGAAGCCTTTGCTTCGGGTTACAACGGCACTGGTTTGACCTTCGTGGACCTGGTCGAAGTGAGCTGGAGCGAGGATCCATCCAATCTGGGTGACTTCAACACCACAAAAGGGAAATCCGTGAAGTTTACGGCATTGACAACCGCAGGTTCAGTGAACATCACAGGCCAGAATTCCAGTATGGTACCGATTGTGAGCAACAACTTCACTGTGAACATAATGCCACCAACTGTAGATTCCATTAAGATCACTGACGCACCCAACGGCAATGAGCTCACTACCGTGACGCTGGGGCCCACAGGTACTGTGGATGCCTATGTATCGAGTTACAACAGTACAGGGCCAACATATGTTGGTTTGGATAATGTTGTCTGGAACGGTCCGGGAGGAACCTGGTCACCGGCATCCGGCCCGAACTCAACGTTCACTGCGGGAACAACCGGAGGTTTGTACGTCCAGTCATTTGAGTCCACTAACTATGTTGGCTTTACAGATTCCTTCAATATCAAGGTAGATACGGCTGGACCCTCGATTAACCATACCCCTGTTACCAGTGGTATCTCCGGCACTCCGATCAATATTACCGCAGTTGTCGCTGACGCCGATAGCGGTGTGGACAATGTCACACTGTATTATAAAAAACAATCCGATACAACCTACACTGAGGTTCAAATGAATGCCAACGGAAACACGTATTATGCAGTAATACCCGGAACTGCAGCTACCACCGCGGGGCTCGAGTACTATATCAAAGCGGGAGACATTGCTGCGCCTTCCAATATAGCATATTATGGAAGCACCGGCGAAACTAGTACAGAGCCCCTGGCAACAAATGACATCGATATCACCATAACAGCCGACACGACTCCTCCATCTGTCTCCCATACACCGGTTACAAGCGGCACAGCCGGGACAGTGATCACTATAACTGCAGTTGTCACAGATGCGGATAGCGGTGTTGAAAATGTGTATCTGTATTATAAGAAACCCAGTGAGACAACCTATACCCAAGTACCCATGAGTGCCGATGGTAATACGTACTCTGCGGATATACCCGGAGCTGCCGTCACTTCAGAAGGGCTTGAGTACTATATCAAGGCAGTGGATGTAAAAGGTAATCCAAGGTACTATGGAGCCGTGGGCCCGACCGAAACTGAGCCCACCGCAGCCAATGACGTCAATATCGCCGTACCCAGTGAAGACACAGTTTCGCCCACCGTGATAGGTACCAATCCTGCGGATGGAAGCACAAATATACCGATAGATTCCACAATAAGAGTAACATTCAGTGAGGCAATGAATCAAATCCCCACACAGAGCGCATTCTCGATTTCACCTTCCGTAAGCTGGTCCCCCAGCTGGTCTGGAAATACACTGATATTTACCCCCACCGCAGATCTTGGATATGGTACAATATACAACATAACCATAGGCTCAGAGGCCACGGACCTGGCAGGAAATAATCTGGCGACATATTCCTGGGAATTCACCACGGTTTCCAGCAGTGTAACAGGACCTGAAGTTGATGAATATGAGCCGCGAGGTGCGAATATCCGTATTGAAGACACCAAAATCATGATCAAATTCACCCAAAATATGAATCATGCAACAACCGAGGGGGCTATTTCAATCGAACCTGCCTCCCCCGAATTTGTACCCACATGGTTGGGGGGCGATACAATAATACTCACTCCCACGGGGTCTCTTAGATCCAATACCAGATATTATGTCAATGTATCCACAAATGCAACAAGTGCTAACGGCGAGCATTTAGTAGAAAAACACTCGTGGTATTTCCACACCGAGAAAGTGAAAGGAGAGTCAGCCTTCTGGGAGACCTGGGAGCCAATAATAACCGGAGTGACAATCCTTGCATCCTTGATTGCCTTCCTGATTGGGTTCTTATCCCTAAGGAGGAAGCGCAGTAAGCTCCGCCATTACCTGGACGATATAGATGATACCTATGACGAATACAAGGAGAATCCTCAGAGATGTGAAGAGGAGTTGATTGCACTTAGGGAATCAATCAAAAAAGAGGTCAGGCGGGGAAGGCTAGAGGAAAACCACTTCCTGATCCTGGACAAAAAGATAGATGAATATTTGCTGGAAATGAAATCCAAAAAGGATATCACAGCGATCGGTATGGTAACTGGGGACCCATCAGGGGCAGCAGCGGAGGAAGGAGAGTTGGGCGGATTGGAGGAGGAAGGGGTAGAAGAACCAGAGGCCGGGGCGGGTTACGAAGAAGGGCTGGAGGATAATGAGGAGGATCTAAGGCCGGAGCCATTCGAAGAAGAGGTAAAAGAGCCTGAAGCCAAAGTAATCGTGGAGGAGCGGCCGAGAGAAATAATCGAGGAAGAGGAAGCGGAGCCCGAGGAGAGAGCAAAAGAGGAATAAACCGATAATAAGATGCAGCAAAGATTACATCGCATAGGATTGATTTTCATATAGAGATACTTTTAAATATCCACACTATATCTAATTTCCCTGATATCTAGAGGGGTTTTATCATGAACGGGGTTAGGCAGATATTTCGAGTGTTTGTAGGGATGCTTCTGTTAATAACCATGTTCCACCTTATACCCTTTCAGGAACCGCCAACAGCCAGCGTTTCCGCAGGCTCGACCTGGGTGC
>CP070726.1:175095-181624 GCA_020350865.1 Thermoplasmata archaeon | reverse complement strand
CACAAATGAACCGAACACACCGATTTTCCTCACCTTGAACCTGTCCTTTAACTCGGTTCTGTGCTTATTTAAGAGGGATTTGATTTCGCCTAGGTTACCCATAATAAACCCCGTTTATTCATCAACCCAACATTGGATTGATAACAAATCTACTTCACATTATTTAAAACTAAGCGTATATTTTCATATCTTGGATAAAATCGATTTCACGATTTCCATCCTCCCGGATAAAGTAACGCTCACTAAATTAGGCTGCTAATCGAAACCTTTTAGCTTCCTGATACCATAACTCAAGTCCATGGACCTTCCCACCCTTGCCCGGTATCCGTTTCTTTCGGAGTCCGCAGCCTACCTTCGGGAGCACGGCCCTTCACTGGAGGAGCTTTTGGGGGATATCGCCTACGAGAGGGTTAGGGTTCTGGGGAAGGAGAGGACGCTGGAGGCCCTGGAGGAGGGCGCCATACTGGAGCACGCCCTCACCACTGATGCCGAGAGACTGACCGAGCTGCTGTCCTATGTGGTGGCGCGGATACTGGTTTCGTGTGTGAACGACGGCTATCTCACCAAAAGGTACGCCTTGGCCGAGGCGAAGACGACCAATGTCCGGCTCGAGGGGGAAGGCATGGATTTCGTGGTGGGTGCGGCAGGGCAGCTGGGACTGGATGTGACCTCCGAGAACGGGGTGTGCAGGCTGCAGTTCATCCAGTTCCTCAGAAACACGTCCCAGATGCGGGCCAAGGAATGGAAGATCGTCAACAGGGACGTGAGGGACGGGTTTGTCATCCTCAACCAAAAGGACCTTGCCCGGGTGATCCAGCAGGCCCTCCAGATGCGCATTGAAGGGGAGCTGCCCGCCGAGGTGAACGACGAGATACTGAAACTTCTGGAAGGCCACATATCGCACATCAGGAAGGTTGTGGAGGAGAAGAAGGCCACCTTCAAGGCCAGGGACTTCGGCAAGATCAGGGTGACGAAGCTGCCGCCCTGTATAAGGACGCTCCTGGCAAAGGCACAGGCAGGGGAGAATTTACCCCACTCGGGCCGGTTCGCCCTCACTGCATTTCTCAGGGCCATTGGCATGTCCGCAGACGAGATAATGGGTGTGTTCTCGGCCTCCCCGGATTTTGACGAGAGCAAGACACGGTACCAGATAGACCACATCACGGGCGAGATTTCGGGCACGGTATATTCCCCTCCCGAATGCAGTACAATGAAGAGCTACGGCATCTGCTTCGGGGAGGACGGACTGTGCAGGAAGGAGTGGATGACCCACCCCTTGAAATACTACCGTGTCAAGGACAAGAGTGCAAAGAAAAAGCCGGTGGAAAAAGAGGATAAGGCCGAGACCTGACGGATCAGGGAGAAAAGAGCTATCGGGATATAGGCCATTCTTTACATGTAAAAAGAACATATTAAATATGTGTTTTGATAATACGGATATATCGGGAAAACCTATTCATACCCAAATAGGGTCAAAGAGGACGGGGAGGGGGAGGGGACAGGAATAATGGCAAAAACCTATATATGGGATAAAGCCTCTTAAAACGGGATTAGGCAGCGATTTGGGCGGTAAAATGGCACATAAACGGTCTAACAGAATTGCAACCAGGGCCATCGGCGGCATATTGCTGATTCTTATCATCATCGCAGGCACGGCATTTCCGGTTGTGGCAGAGCCGAAGGAAATTGTAACAGTGGAGGATGAAGAATTAATAGATTATGTCGTTTGCGAAGAGGAGGGCGGGGAAATAGATGTTGTTTTTAAGGAGGAGGCAAGAGAAGCCCTTTCAGTGGAAAATGTGGATGACGCTGCCTCAAATTACGAAACCATCACTTTGACCTTCAAAGTGGACCCCCTGACCCAGTGCTCAGTGCACGAGGTGGGAGGGGGATATCACCTGATAGAAATCGAGGGCCTCGACCATTCGGGGAGGCCCGGGGAACCGGTTCTGCCCGTCAATACATACGAGCTACAGCTGCCCCTGGGAAGCGAGGTTTTGGAGGTTGCAGCCAGGGGTGAAAATTATCTTGAGCTTGAGGGCGATTTGAACATCGTCCCGGGCCGGACACCCCTGTCCTGGGATTTGTTTGAGGAAGAGGAAAGGGAGGATATCGATTTTTACCCCGATGATACGGTCATTCCGGATGAGGATGTGTACTCCATGGACACCTATTTCCCGGGGGAGATTGCGAGCTACGAGGCGGGCTCCGATAATGACCACACGTATGTTTTCTTGAGAATCCACCCTGTTCAGTACATCCCGGGCCAGCACAGGGCCTTTGTGGTGAGGGAGATAACAGTGGACGTGACTTACGACGGTCAAACAATAATTGCCCCGCAATCCTCCCAGGAGACATACGGGAGCTACGATGATTCCGAATCCATCATCATATCGCCCCCGGAGCTGCTTTCCGAGGCGTACGCCCTGGAGGATTTCCATGAAAATGACGAGGGGATAACGACCCTGGTTGTGGACACATCCTGGATCGACACCAGCTATCCACCGGCAGAGGACCCGCCGTACGACGGGTACAACGATCCTTCAAATCCGGGCTACGACGAGATACACGATTACGACTACGAGCTGGCAAAGAAGATCATCTCGTATCTGAGGGACACGGGAGCTCACCCCAATGCAGAGTACATCACCATACTGGGGAACGGCCTGGGCGTTCCCCCCAGCTACTACATATACAACGACGTTGGTCAGGACTACGAATCCTGGCTGCCCACTGATTTCTTCTACTCCTCCCCGGACTACGATTACACACCCAACTTCATGGTGGGCAGGCTCACGGCAGCCGACGCAAATGAAGCAGCCCATCTGGTGCAGAAGATGGAGGACTGGTACGGCAGTGTGGCCTGGAGCTGGTTCAGGAACGTGGTTGTTTCGGGGGGCGATCCCTTCTGGACGGTCCCGTACGTGGGCGAGCTGATCTGCGTGGATTCCATCAACAGGGAGAGCTTTTCCGGGATGAGCATCGAAAAACAGTTCCTGACAGACGACACCTGCGATGATGTCCATATGGAGGACACCCTTTCGAACGGCGATGTGGGGTTCGTCTATCACATAGGCCACGGCTCGGGCGATACCATGTGGCTTGATTACGGCTCCGTGACCGCGGACGAGGTTTTGAATTTCGACCCCGTTGTAAACACGCCCGTTGTAGTTTCCATTGCATGCGACAACGGCGCCTTTGACACCAACCTGATGACACCGGATTACTCGGGTCCGTCCTTTGGAGAGGCGGTTATTGCTTCGGATGCGGCAGGTGTTGCCTACATTGGAGGCGCCAGGACCAATTACGGTGCACCGGAGTTCTATTTCGACGAGGGCAACCTGAACATCGTTCACGAAAGCGACATGGCAGGCATGCTCACGTACCTGTTCGAGGAGTACAGCGGCGGGGCGGACAGCCTGGGCAGTCTGGCAATGAACGCCATGGCACGGTTCAGTGCCGAGGAGGACATGGGGGATTTCTATGCCTACAGGACGTTCTTCGAATTCACCCTGCTGGGCGACCCCGCACTGATGATACCGGCGCAGCAGTCCGGCTCAGGTTACCAGCTCCCCTATTCCGATGCCCAGGAGCCAAGCGGTTATAACGGCAACGACATCCCATATTACGAGATACCGGAAGGCCGTGAGATCACCGTCGAGTCCACCACCGACTCCCCCGATGTGGTGACAAAGCTGGTCAAGCCATTCTACTATGATACCGTTGAGTACGAGGCAAACAGCACCACGGGCAACACGGTCACATACGAATTCATCCCGGATGATGAAACCTATTACGAGGTAAGGACCATAACAGAGGATGAAAAGGAGCGGTGGCTCTATGTTCTGCTGGAGGAGTTCATAACAGCGGAGCACGATATAGCGGTCACAGGTATCGAAGGACCCACAGGGAACAGCGCGGAACCGGGTGAGGTGATCCCGCTCAACGCAACCGTGAGGAACGTGGGAACCCACGACGAGTTCGGTATAACTGTCCAGTTCCTTGTGGATGACGTGCTCCAGGACGAGCAGACCATCACCGCACTGGCCAGCGGCTCCACAACCGTTTTGACCTTCTACTGGTCCTCGGGTATCGAAGGGGTCTACGATATCACGGTCCGCACCCAGCCGGTTCCGGATGAAAACAACACCCAGAACAACGAATACGAAATGAGGGTGTGCATCACCACGGAGGAGGCGAGAAAAGTCGCCATCCTGGATTCCTGGGGCACGGATTATTCCGAGGACTCCTGCTGGGACGACCTGAACGGGAACTGGATGGATTTCGGTACGATTCCAATCGCAATCGATTACACACTTTTAAATAAGGATGACATCGAATATGAGGACCTGGTGAACTCAGAGGCGGATGTTCTGCTGATATCGTGCGCCTTTGCATGGGAATTTACGGATTCCGAAATCGATGCCATAACCCAGTACATCGAGGAGGGTCACGGATTCATCGCCACCGCCGGAACCCTGTATAGCAACGTTCCGAACAACAACAAGCTCGCCCCCCTGTTCGGAATGCGCGATGATCATTCTTACGAAGCAGACAGCACCTCAAGCCTGGAAATACTGGAGCCCGGCCATCCCGTGTTTATCGATATCCCGGATCCCTATCAGATGGCCTCTGACTCCTCTGTCACACCCCCCGATTTTTCCTGGGACGCAGACGACCTGACCGAGGGCACCTACCTCGCACTTTCGACGAACGGCATAGGGGCGATAATCGAGAACAAGGGTTTTGTTTTTATCACCCATTTTGTCGAGTACGAGTCGAACAGCGACGACATGCAGCTGCTGTACAACGCCATGATATGGTCCCGTTTCGAGCAGGTGGACCATGACGTGGCCGTAACCGACCTGCGGGCCCCCGATCATCTGGTTCCGAACGAGCAGACTTATATCAACGCAACCGTGAGGAACCTGGGTCTTAACGACGAGTACGATGTACTCATAGCGTTCAGAGTCGACGAGGTCCTGGAGGACAGCATCTTTTTCACTGAACTTATCATCGGTGAGACCATCCCCGTGAGCTTTTGGTGGATTGCCCCATCGTCCGAGGGCAGTTACGTTATTTCCCTTGAGGCGTACCCCGTTCCAAGCGAGGTGGTAACCATCAACAACAAACAGGCGAAGACGGTTGTGGTACTCGAGAATATCGTTCCGGGAAGAATCGCCCTGATATCGGACAGCACCGAGCTGGTCTCCATAATACCCATCCTGGACAGCATGGAAAAGCCCTTTGATGTGCTGAGCGACAACGCCGTCAACTGGTACACGAAGGAGATATCGGTTTTAGCACAATATCAGCTGATCATATTCTATAATTCGGACAGGGCCATTGACACGTCCGAGCACAGCGCATTAAACAACTATGTGGAGCTCGGGGGCACGTTGGTTGTGACGGGCATCGATTCACTTTGCGGGCCCAAAGACGACCTTCTCGCCGATATTCTGGGATTGGTAGCAACCGGCAACCCTCTTTCCGACAGCACCTTGGTGGTGACCGAAGCCATCCACCCGATAATGAGCGGCCCCTACGGATATTTCCCTGTGGGTTACTCCATATCCGGGCTGCACAGCAACTGCGACAGGGTCTACGCAGATGTCGGGAGGGGTACGGTCACTTTGGCGGAGCATGCAACGGGCGATGATAAAATCACGGTATTTGAAAGCGGCAACGGCAGGGCTGTGTTCTGGGACGGCAGCGGCCCGTACGACTGGGTCAATGACAACGATGCCGAGGCCATGCTGAAGAATCTCCTCATCTGGATCATGCCCATCTACAACGATGTGGGCATTGCTTCCGTGACCAATGTTCCCGAGGTGTATATCGGGGCCGAGGTGAATGTGGGGGCAGCGGTTTCAAACTACGGCAGGAACGATCAGAGCAACCTTGAAGTGCTGCTGGAGGTAAAAAACTCCATATTCCTGACCATACACAGCGAGATGAAGACCGGTATATCCATTACCAGCGGGGGTGCCACCTCCCTTTCCTGGCAGTGGACACCGATTCTTTCCGATCGATATACCTTCGAGGTATCCGTCTCACTTGCAGGCGATGAGGTGGAGGCAAACGACAGGATGATCTCGCAGATATGGGTGTACACGAGATTTTTCCTGGATAACATGGAAAACGGACCGGGGGATTGGGAAGCCTCGACCTCGGGCATTATCATACAGGACCCGTTATGGCACCTGACCTCCTCCGAAAGCCATTCCCCGATGACGTCCTGGTGGTGCGGCCGGGATGTTACAGAGCAGTACGATGTCTGGGCGGACCAGTATTTGACCTCTCCGATCATCGATCTCACAGAGGCGAGAACCGCGTATCTGAGATTCCATCACATGTACAGCATAGACGATTTCCCGCTGCTGCCCGATTGGGGTTATGTGGAGATCAATTCGAATGCAACGGGCTGGATTACGTTGGACACATACAATGGCGAATGGATGACATGGGACCAGGTTACCCTGGATCTTTCCTCGTTTCTGGGCAGTCAGATGCAGGTCAGGTTCACCCT
>CP070726.1:165737-174995 GCA_020350865.1 Thermoplasmata archaeon | reverse complement strand
TTTGATGTAAGTAGCTCGGCAGGTGCAGAGGGGCTCGTTAGGGCACCTCCAAACCGCTAAGCTACAGTGGCATTGTGCAATCAGCATGAATCGAATCGGAGCATAAAAGTTTTTGTAGGGTAAATAGGCCATCTCAGTTCAGCCTAACATTTGTAATGTCCCTCTTCATACAGCCTCTTCGAGTGCTTAAGCGCATCGATTGCAGGCATGCTCTTGCCTGCAAGGAAATTGATGCATGCACCGCCCCCTGTGCTGATGTGGTTGACCTTCCCCTCCAGATGCAGATTTCTGGCTGCCGCCACCGTCTCCCCTCCCCCTATCACGCTGAAGCCTGCAGATTCCGCTATGGCATTGTAAATGATGGTGGTGCCCACGGCGAATTCCTCGATCTCAAATACACCCGCAGGGCCGTTCAGTATGATGTTTTGGGCCTCCAATATCTGCTTCCTGTAATTCACAGCCGTATCCAATCCAATATCAAAAATCCGTAGCTCGGCCGGCAGCTCCTCCAGAAGGACGGCCTTTCTATTGCCGTTATCATTTAAAACCAGGTCTGTCGGGACCTCTATTCTACCCTCATAATCCCGATCCAGCCCCATGGCAGTTTCCATGAGTTCTATGTATCCGCCCAATTCCCTCTCGAGAAAGGATCGGTTGGGCTCCCCGAGATCGTACTCCCTGGCCATGAGAAAGATGTTTGCCACAACACCTGTGGTCAGCACCTTGTCCACAACGTTGTTTGACAGCATATTCCTCATAACCTCCAGGGTGTCAAAGACCTTGATGCCCCCCAGCACCGCAATGCTGGGCCTTTTTGTGTTGTATATGGCCTCTTCCAACATGTTGATTTCCTTCTCCATGACCCGTCCTGCAAGGCAGGGCAGCACTTCAGTGAAACCTGTGAGTGACGGCTGTGCACGATGTGCCGCGGCAAAGGCGTCGTTTATAAAAAAGTCACCATATTTTGCCAGATGGGACACCATATGGCATTCTGCCTGTGTGGAGTAATCCTTGTTCTTCAGCACATGCTCCTCTGCATAGAATCTTGTATTTTCGAGCAGCATCATATCTCCTTTTTCCATGGACCCAATGGCATCAAGAGCCCTGCTTCCGAAGAAATCATCGATGTACTCGACTTTCTTCCCCAGTCTTCGGGATAGCCTTTTTGAGTGCTTATATAGATTAGTGAAGTCCTTTTTGCCTGGCCTGCTCTGATGGGCCAGTAAAACGACCTTGGATTCACCCAATTCTTCCAAGGTTTTTATATGGTTCCGAATCCTTGTATCATCGAGAATGTCGCCAGTGGAAGGGGCTATGGGTGAGTTAATGTCCACTCTGAGTAAAACTGTCTTACCCCTCAAATCGAAATCGTCCAAGGTAAAGAAATCCTTTGGCATGTTTTCGGTGGATTATGGGTTAAGGGTATATAAAAATTGTTTATCGGAAGAAGGATACGGGCCGCCCTCAGCAAGGTTTATTATATCCTAGTATAATGAACTGCGGATGGTTTCAGCAGCAGAGGAGAAGGCACGGTATTTAAGAGATGCTTTAGAGACAATGAATGTACAGCGAATAGGCAAATCGATTTCGTGGCACGAGCACGTGGATTCAACCAACCTCCAGGCAGCGAATTTGGCAAAAGAAGGTGCAGAGGAGGGGATGGTGGTGTTAAGTGATGTCCAGGATGCAGGTTATGGAAGACTTAACAGGAGCTGGGCATCTCCTGCGGGGGGGGTATGGCTTTCCATCATCCTCAGACCAAAAATAGCCATTCAGGAGGCTGCCAAAATCACCCTCATGGGGGGTGTAGCCGTGGCCGAAACCCTTGAATCGCTCTATGGATTAAACCCAACCATCAAATGGCCCAATGACGTGCTCATTTCCGAAAAAAAGGTGTGTGGAATACTCACTGAAATGAGAACCGAAGGAAGGGATATCCAATTTCTGATCCTCGGCCTTGGTATCAATGCGAACTGCAATTTCGAAGAGCTCCCCGAGGATATCAGGAGTTCCGCAACCACGCTCAGATTGGAAAAGGGCAGCGATATTTCAATCATGCCCTTAATCGAAACCTTGCTTTACAACATCGACAGGTTGTATAATGTTCTGCTGTCGGGGGATACCAGATACATAATAAATCTGTGGAAAAATAGAAGCGACACCCTTGGAAGGAGGGTGGCCATCACAACACCCATGGAAAAAATTGAAGGGCTAGCAATGGATTTGGATGATTCAGGTGCTCTGGTGATCAGAACGGATGATGGTGGCCTCAAAACCATAGTGGCAGGGGATTGTACGCATCTTACTAATGCCATCTAGATTCAGGGTTGGGACACAATGGATGTTATTGAGCTTACAAAGAAACTCGTCTCGATAAAGAGTGTTACAGGGAGCGAGCATGAGATTGCGGAGTATATAGCATCCCGGCTGGATTCTGCTGATGTAACTGTACAAGATGTAGACGGGCATGGACCAAATGTAATCGCCCGCCATATTCCACAGCCAGAAGAACCCATTATCCTTCTGAACTGCCATATGGACACGGTAAAGGTCATGCGCGGTTGGCAATCTGATCCATTTGAGCCCATAACTGAGGGCAACAGATTGTATGGCCTCGGGTCATGCGATATGAAGGCAGGGGTGGCCATTGCAATGGAGGCCTTTATGAGGAGTATGGGAAGTGACAGGAACATCATTTTCACGGCTGTATCGGATGAGGAGGGAAACAGCAAGGGAGCTTTCACACTTAAAGAGAAGCTGCAAAAGGAGATAGGCAGGGAATCCCTAGGAGAGGCCCTGTGTCTTATACCCGAGGATACCGATGAATTGATAAAACTCGGGGCCAGGGGGAGGTATGTGGTGGAAATTACAGTTACAGGGTGCTCGGCCCATGGTGCCACACCCGAATGCGGGGTCAACGCCATTTCGGCAGGAGCCAGAATTCTAGCCGAACTGGACAGGCTTCCTCTGCGCTCCCACACCCTCCTGGGCTCGGGCTCGATATGTGTACTGAAGATCAGCGGCGGAGGCGATACCCTCTCGGTTCCAGATGAATGCAAAATCAGGGTGGACAGACATACGGTCTGCGGCGAGGGCAGGGAGCAGATAATGACGGATTTTGAGATGTTGCTCGGCGAAATGAATCTAAATTGCAAATACGAAATTTCATGGATGGACAGGGATACACCCTTTCTTGAGGCGTATATGGTCGATAGGCAGAGCCCCTGGGCAGAGAAATTCCTTGATGCGTATCGCAGGTTCTATTCAAAAGAGCCAAGGATCGCCTACGGCAGGTCAGTGGGAGACTTCAACGTGTTCGGAAACATCATGCCCACCATAGTCTTCGGCCCTGAAGGTGAGAATGTCCATGGTCCCAACGAATGTGTGTATCTCGACTCGATTACGAGGTGCAGGGATTTTTATAATGATTTTTTAGAAGGGTTTTGATTCTGCTATTCTAAGGATCTGAACAATTTAACAGCGCGCTTTTCTGCCATTTGTCCCCAGGCCATCGGAATAGGGTCTTATTGCCGAGAGGAACTCCCTGGGGGATGTGAAGGAGTTTGTGGCGAAATACTGGTACCATCCGCATCTTTGTTTGCAGGCTGCCATCTGTGACCTGAGTTCTGCCGCACTCTGGGAATTCAAATAATCCATCAGGGGTACCTTGGTTAAATCACAGACCTTTTGCTGGAGCACACGGCAGGGATAGAACAGCTTGCCATCGCAGTCTATGATTATGGATGAGGTGGAGCACCCGTGCGGCATATTTATCCTGTCTAAGAAGCCGTAAGGCGTTGTTATGGTGTTCTTGTACTTCTTCTTGAGCCGGTTTATCTCTCTTCTGAAGTCCTCGGGGTCCGGATAGAAGTTGTCCGTTTTAGCCAGGTGAACGGCGGGCATGATCACGGTGCGCGCCTGGGCCTTATAGACCTGCCTCACCTTGTCCTCCAAGGCCTGCAAATCCTCCCTTGTTACAACGGTCTGGACACATACCGGTGCAAACCTCTGAAATTCCTCAAGGCGCTCCAGCATGTCCAGATTCCCGTGGGCTTCGTCAATGCTGATATGAAGAAAATCAATGTACCTTCCGTATTCCTCCATGGGGACCTTATCCAAGAGCAGACCGTTAGTGGTGAAAAACAGGTAAAAAGGTTTTGTTCGTGCATATTTGAGGATGTCCCAAAGGTCCTTTCTCCTCAGGGGCTCCCCGCCCTCCAAACTCAGCAGGGTTATCGTGGAATTACCCAGATTGTCCAGGACCTTGAATACCTCCTCCGTGGGCAGCACGGGGGTCTTCTCCATCCAGACATTGCAGAACTTGCACCTCATGTTGCACTTGTTGGTGATTTTATAGGAGGCGTAAAAGGGATATATCGCCTCTCTCTTTACAAAATTGGAGGCAATACCCCGTGCAGTTTTTGCATATTTTACCGAGGGAAGAAGTCTCATTTTAACCCCAAAGAAAGCCCTTAAATCATCAGAATTCGAAAGTCATAAGATTTTATGAAATATAAATATTTTTGTGGACCAAATCTTCACTGGGGTCTTAAATTATCATAAAATGGGGTATAAGGTGGTGGGGATGAGGTTATTTCTACCAAGTGCGGTTACCATGATAGGTGGATACAGCATCTCAATCGATGCAAGACCGATTTTTCAACTATATTCCGTGCACATCGTATTGCAACAGGCAACGCAAGATCAACCGAAATCGATCCTGCGCCCGCACCATTGAAAGCAGACGCAGTCAAGACAGCCTAGGGCTGAAATGGATGCATCCACATTCTCTCGATACAGAGCAGTCGCATCGATTAGGAACCGATACGAGAGGCGACACGACCCGAAAGATGTGACTTATATACGGATCGACCGAAGCCGGTCCGGATACTCGCGACACCTTCTGAGCAGGATATTATTCGACGGGGCATGGACAGCCATCCGAGGACAGTTGACCGTGCACATGAGGGCGAACCCTTATGCTCGAAATCATGTCCTAGTGTCACAGTTCCATTGCAATTGGCTCAATTCACGCAGGTCTCATGACAGGCCGATGGGAATCAACCTGGTGCTTGCGGCAAAGAGAACCAGTAAACCCGAATCAACACGAGGCTAATTGAGGATTATCGATCCTCCTTGATTGCAGGCGAGATGAACCGATCCGGGGATCGATTCGTGTTTGGCACTACCAAAGAAGACGGCTTTGAGAGACTTTCCAACCGAAGCTGGAGGAATCAAAAAGTCATCCTCCCAGGGGTGCTAAACGGTAAAACAAGCGCCATACATCAACGGACTGCGAACATCCGAGGATGATCATAGTTCAAAGATGATGAGGCATGTCCACGGAGACGAGCTCCGTGTGCGTTTTGCACCTGTGTACCAAATCCTATGCGAATGAGTTGACCTTCCAGAACGGGTACAAGACCCATCGGACAGATCAAAGTTGTGTGCTAATCATGCATACAAGCAGACCAGAGGAATGCCCGTATTTCCGCGAATGAGAGCCATCTCAATCATCGGACGATGTTCGAGTTACTCTCCCCCGGTTGGTAGAAGGTCTCAATGCGATCCGCGGTGTCGCATCAAATGGTAACAACTTCCGGATCCGATGCGCACCATCACATAAATCGGGCAATGGGAATCACTCGAAATTATGCAAGGGTGGCAGCAGTTGCTACCTACCCTCCCCACCAAACACCGATATGCAGTTCGAGTGTAATAAACCTTTCTATATAGCTCCTTGACCGCCTACTGGCTTCATCTATTTAGATGTATATATTAATAAATTCTTCATTGAAAGTTTATAGATTTTCCGAGGGGGGAATCGTGTTCAGTACCTGATTTTATCAATAGTAAAAACTTCACAATACTCAGTCACTATTCCCAATCAACCGATGTATTTCCGTTTTTTGGTTTTTCCTCTTCCTCTTCAAATTCAATTAATTTGTCTTTGCCCTTCTCTCCTTCCTCTCCCTCGAATGTCACCAGTTCATTCTGACTTTCTGCTTCCCCTTTACTCACTTCTCTTTCGGCCTCTTCTTCCTCTTCCAACTGGAATGGCATTGGGGCTTTTTCTTCCCCTGTTTCGGTTTGGAAATCCACTGTTTCTTGCTTCCCTTTCCCTCTGCGTAATAGAAGGCCGACGATAATCAAAACAATGATGAGGATTATGATGTACAGCAGGTAATCCATGAACATGTCCAATACAGGAGGGCGTTCTGCAACCTTCCTTTCTTCGTCATCATCGTCCTCGATTATAGGCTCCCTGTCATCAACGATGACCCTTACCGTCGTGCCTGAGGCATTCATGCCCAGCAGATCTACTGCGCCGAAAATGATGGAGGTGGTGTTCAAATCCAATGTGAAATGGGTCTCATATATCTGGTACGTGGAGCCCCCGTCGACACTGAACCATATGAAGTTCACTCCAACGCCTATACCGTCATCCGCACTTATTTCAACGGGAGTGGAGGAATTGGTGGTGAACCTATCGTCTGGATCGGGGAAGGTATCTCCGATGCTCAGCAAGGATACAGGTGGTGTTCTGTCCAGATTCACAATCAGGGTTGAATCTGTCCTGTTGTTCCCCACATTGTCAGAAGACCCGAATGTGATTATGTGTAGGCCATCGTTTTGGGTGCTCAGCATGAAGTTTTGGCCCTTATGAAAAATCCCATCGATGGTGTACCAAACAATTGAGACACCTGATGCCACATCATTTGATGTTATGCTGAACGCGGTGCCCTGGGAAACGTTCCAGTCGTCTTGATCGTTCCCTCTATATTTTGGAGAGCCCATCACAAGGGTTGTGTGTGGCGCTGTATCATCCAGGTTCACGCTCTTTGATTTGCCTGTTTCGTTGTGTCCCAGATTGTCAAGGGCTCCCCAGGTTATGATATGCAGGCCGTCCCCATAACCGGATAAATTGAATTCAGTGCCCTCGTAATAATCACCATCGATGGTGTACCATACGACACCGATGCCTGAATGATTGTCCTTGGCTTCCAGGGAAAAGAGCGTTTGGGAGGTCACATTCAATGTATCGCTTGCGTGTTCGCCGTGCTTTGGGTTGCCCACCGATATTCTGGTTAACGGGGGGGAGTCATCCAGGAACACTTCAAGAGCATTGTCTGTCTCATTGTTACCGGTATGGTCCACACCTCCCCAAGTGATGGTATGTGATCCATCCTCATAGCCATCCAGGTTAAAAATAATACCTTCGAAATATTGGCCATCAATGGTGTACCACGTGTAGTTCAGACCTGAGTAGGTATCGTTGCCGCTCAGAGTGAAAGTTGTTCCAGATGTGATATTCAACACATCTGTTTCAGTGGCTCGAAAATTTAAACCCGATACTTCGTAATCTGTTTCCGGGGAGTGCGTATCTGCGATAACTATGGTTGTGTTTCCAGTTTCGTTGTTCCCCAGTCTGTCCCTTGCTCCATAGGCTATTGTGTGCATGCCGTCCCCGAAATCGGACAGCGTGAAGACAGAGTTTTCGAAATACAATCCATCTATGGTGTACCAAACTGTATCAACGCCCACATGATTATCGGCAGCCTGGATAATGAACAGGGTATCACCTGTAACATTCCAGTAATGGGCGTCTTCATCCCTGTATTTCGGCTCACCGATTTCCAAAGTGGAGTTGGGGGGCGTCATGTCAATGTAAACAGTGATGCTGTTTCCGGTTTTATTGTGGCTCAGGTTATCCTGTGCACCGTAAACCAAATCATGCTCACCCTCTCCAAAACCGGAGAGGTTGAATGTTTTTCCCTGGAAATACTGACCGTCTACTTTATACCAGTTGAAGGCCACACCTGAGTACTGGTCGCTTGAATTGATGGTGAACAGTGTCGACTCTGTAACGATCCAGTTGCTGATATAATACCTTGGCTCATCGATATCGAGCGGGGGAACCGTTGGCGGATTCCTGTCGAGATAGACTGTTATGACATTGCCCGTTTCATTCTGGCTCAGGTTATCCAAGCTGCCCCATGTGATGGTATGGGGGCCTTCAAAATAATTCTTCAGCGTGAAACTCATCTTTTCAAAGTATTGTCCATCGATGGTGAACCATGTGGATTTCAATCCGGATCCATGGTCAGGACGATCCCCAGGGATCAGTGTGAAGTTCGTGTACGGGGTGACATTGCATCCGTCGAAACCATCCTTGGGATGTTTCTCGGGGCCGATGATCAGTTCGGTTTGGGGCGAAGAATCGTCCAGCCACACGGTAATGGAGTGTGATTCGTTCTGGGTGAGGTTATCCTGGCTGCCCCAGGAGATCACGTGACCCCCCTCTGCGTAGCCCGTAAGATTGAATGATGTGCCAATGAAGTAATCGCCATCGATCATGTACCATGTGAAGTTTATACCCGCATTGTGTGCATCCGGTTTGTCTGTTCCTGACAGGGTGATTTGTGTGTGAGAAGTGATGTTGCATCCATCGTACGGGTATGGGGGATGCCTCGAAACCCCCATGCTCAACTCCGTCTGCGGGAGGGAATCATCCAGCCAGACTGTAAGGGTTTTGCTGGTTTTGTTGTGGCTGAGGTTATCCTGACTTCCCAAGGTGATCACATAGCCGCCTTCCGCATATCCCGATAGGTTAAACAGCGCTCCAACAAAATATTGACCGTCGATTGTGTACCATGTGAAGTTCACACCAGAGCTGTGGGTCAGGGGTTCATCGATGCTCGACAGCACAAACGGCGTATTCGACGTCACATTGGTACCATCGAACGGGGAAAGGGATGGGTGGCTCGGAAAAACGATATCCAAATTCGTGGTGGGTGCCGAATCATCCACCCACAACGTTATAATGTTTCCGGTCTCGTTGTGGCCCAGATGGTCCAGACTGCCCCAGGTTATCACATACGACCCTTCCATGTAACCTGACAGGTTGAATGATGTTCCCAGATAATACACCCCATCTATGGTGTACCATGTGAAATTGATGCTCGAGTTGTGGGCAATGGGCATATCCGCGGGCAGGAAGGTGACCTCCGTATCCGATGTAATGTCGCATTCATCAGAGGCTATGGGGTGTTTGGGCTGACCTATCAGAATTTCCGTTTCCGGTTCGCTTTCATCCATCCAAACCGTCATGACATTTCCTGTCCCGTTGTTGGAGGCATTATCCGTGCTGCCCCAGGTAATGATGTGTGGACCCTCCCCCTTGCCTGCAAGTGAAAAAGGCGATCCTGTATATTCAAAGTAATTGCCGTCAATTGTATACCATGTAAAATTCAGTCC
>CP070726.1:162055-165637 GCA_020350865.1 Thermoplasmata archaeon | reverse complement strand
GGCGCCATCAAGAATGCCGCAGAGCTGCTGGGAAGGGAATTAGAGGTGCTCTGCAATCCGCAGGATGCGGCTATTGCACAACGGGTATCCTCGGAGATCACCCCTGGAAGCACCGTCAATTCAACCAACATAAACTACCTGGGAGGTGCCATGATCAGGGCAAAGGACGGCTCCTCCCAGATCGATGCCACGTTCGAGGGCCTGCTGGACCGCATGAGAAACACGCTGAGAAAAGAGGTTGCGGAAATGCTGTTTACCGCCGAGGCAAAGGCGGGCCCGAAGGCATCGGGAGAGGTATGATTCAGGAGGAATGGATTGGGAATAATTGAGGTCATCGAGGAGCTGGGGTTGAACAGCACCCTGGGCCTGGCTTTGGTCGTCATAGGCGGAGCCATTCTCATAACCATCATCCTGCTCATGAGCTACTTCAATGTGCTCGTGTCCATTGCAAGCTTCGCATATCCCAATGCCAGGCTTAGGGCCATGGGCAATCCATATGTTAGAAAGAACAGGATTGCGGAGCTCATGGAGCTGGCGGGGCTCACTGAGGTGGCCCAGGAGCTGGCAAGGGAGGGGTACAAGGTGCCTCCCAACATCGAGAGCGCGGGCCTATTGGAAACCGAAAGGGAGCTGGAGCTGGCCCAGGTGAACTTCCTGAGAAAGACATTGGCCTCATCCCCGCTTTCCATGAGGCCCTTTTTGGAGAGCTTTCTCATCAAGTACGATGCCGCGCAGATAAAGAAGGTGCTGCGGGCAAGAAAGAACGCCTCGTCCAACGAGGAGCTGAAAAAAAGGCTCATTCCCGTGAAGACTGTGGACGAGGAGGTCATCGATTCCCTGTTGGAAACGACAACGGTGGACGAGGTGGCAAATGCCGTGAAGAACACACGGTTCGGCGACATACTGATAAAGGCTGCAAGCGAGCACAAGGGTGACATCGTTGCCATGGATTTGGTCTTAGACAAGTTCTTCTTTACGCAGCTTTCCCGGTCCATCACAAGGGTGGACACGGCGGTAAGAGAGACCGTAACGTTTTTTGTGGGCAGGTACATCGATTTCTCCAACATCAAGCACATCATACGCTCAAAGCAGCAGGGCTTTGACTCTGCCACCACCGAATCCTTCCTCGTTTCGGGGGGCAGGAACCTGGCCGATTGGAAGCTGAGCCAGATGGTGGAAACAAAGGGAATTTCGGACCTGGCAACAGAGCTCGAGGGCACACCGTACCTGGACATCATGAAGGACGCATTGGTGCAGTATCAGGAAACCAAGAGCATCTATGCCCTGGAATCCGCCTTCGACAAGGTGCTGCTGACAACGGTTAGGGAGATAGAGAGCAGTGCCCTGATTGCTGCCGGCCCCACAATAAAATTCATCGTGGCCAAGGAGTTCGAGGTGAGGAACCTGAAGGCCGTGCTTCGGGGCATGCATGAGCAATTTGCACCGGACGATATCATGCCCATGTTGATACTGGAGGATTGAGATTGAAGGTTTCGGTTATAGGAGATCGGGATACGGTCATGGGTTTCGGGCTCACAGGGATAAAGGATTTATATGCAGCCGGGGATAGAGAGGCTGCCATAAATGCCCTGGACGAGGTGATGCAAAACCCCGATATGGGGGTGGTGATAATAACCGAAAGATACGCACATTCGCTGGAGGATGAGATCAGGAAGTGGAGAGAGGAGAAACCTCTGTACCCGCTCATAGTTGAGATCGAGGACAAGAAAGGCCCCGTCACAAGGGAGGACCCCATCAGGCTCCTCATAAAAAGGGCTGTGGGCCTCGACATGAAATCCGATGAGGTCAAGTGAATGGGATGATGCAGAAGATAGTTTAAGGTTGGTGTTGGTCATGGATGAAACAGTAGGTGAAAAACCCCCGTACGACCTGGGCTTGGAGGCAGGCAAGATCATCAAGATTGCGGGACCTGTCGTGGTTGCAGACAGGATGCGCGGCGCCAAGATGTACGATGTGGTGCGTGTGGGTATAGAGAAGCTGATAGGCGAGATCATCGAGCTCAAGGAGGATACGGTCACTGTTCAGGTGTACGAGGACACAACGGGCGTCATGCCCGGGGAGCCCGTGGAAAGAACGGGCAAGCCGCTGTCCGTGGAGCTGGGTCCTGGATTGGTGGGCCAGATATACGACGGCATACAGCGCCCCCTCCCCCTCATCAAGGAGATGACCGGTGACTTCATATCAAGGGGTGTGTCGGTATCCCCCATCGACAAGAGCAAGACCTGGCATTTCATACCGAAGGTGAAGGCGGGCCAGAAGGTTATTGCAGGTGATATCTTGGGCGTTGTGCCCGAAACACCCGTGGTGGAGCACCGCGTCATGGTGCCCTGGGGCGTGGAGGGCGAGGTATCGGATATCGTGGCGGAGGGCAGCTTCCGCGTGGAGGACGTGGTGGCAAGGATACGCACGTCCTCGGGGGTGGAGGAGGTCAAGATGCTCACCACGTGGCCCGTTCGAATGGAGAGGCATTTTGTCAAGAAGCTCGACCCGCTGACACCCCTTGTCACGGGTCAGCGGATCCTGGACACCCTGTTCCCCATATCCAAGGGCGGCACCGCTGCAATCCCCGGGGGCTTTGGCACTGGGAAAACGGTGACCCAGCACCAGCTGGCCAAGTGGTGCGACGCGGAGATCATCGTCTACGTGGGCTGCGGTGAGCGCGGTAACGAGATGACGGACGTGCTCAGGGAGTTTCCCAAACTGGAGGACCCGAGGACGGGAGAGCCCCTGATGAACAGAACGGTGCTCATCGCCAATACGAGCAACATGCCAGTGGCAGCAAGGGAAGCCAGCGTTTACACAGGGATCACCATTGCCGAGTACTACAGGGACATGGGCTACGATGTGGCGCTCATGGCAGATTCCACTTCCCGCTGGGCAGAGGCAATGAGGGAGATTTCCGGCAGGCTGGAGGAGATGCCCGGCGAGGAGGGCTATCCCGCGTACCTGGCCTCCCGTCTGGCACAGTTCTACGAAAGGGCGGGCAACGTGCGGATTCTCGGAACCGAGGACAGGTACGGCTCGATTTCCGTTATCGGTGCCGTGTCCCCACCTGGCGGTGACTTTTCCGAACCCGTTACACAGAACACGCTGCGCATAGTGAAGGTCTTCTGGGCCCTGGATGCCGACCTTGCGGACAGAAGGCACTTTCCTTCTATTAACTGGCTCAGATCATATTCGCTGTACCTCGACCATGTGAGGGCCTGGTGGCACTCCGAGGTGGGGGGGGACTGGCTGGAGATGAGAAAGAGGGCCATGCAGCTTCTGCAGAAGGAGAACGAGCTGCAGGAGATCATACAGCTCGTGGGGCCCGATGCCCTGCCGCCCAAGGAGCAGGCTGCGCTGGAAGGTGCGAGGGCCATTCGGGAGAACTTCCTCCAGCAGAACGCCTTCCACGAGGTGGACACGTTCTGCCCTGCGGGAAAGCAGTACGAGATGATGCGCATCATGCTCGGATACTACGACCTGATAGACAAGGCCGTTGAGGAGGGCATCATGGTGGAGAAGATCAAGGGAATGGAATGCAGGGAGAGCATAGGCAGGATGGCCACCGTGTCCAAT
>CP070726.1:158203-161955 GCA_020350865.1 Thermoplasmata archaeon | reverse complement strand
TGGTGCTTTGGGCATCGAACTCCACCACACAGTCGGGAAGATGGGGTATGATGACCTCCTCCTGCGGTCGAATCATCCTGACATGGACCTGCCTGGGGGGAACTGGCCCCTCTTCCTCCACCTCAGTGGAACCTGGTTCAACGGGTGTTGTATTGAACCACGGTATCCCCGGCTGGATGACTATGGGATCGCCGATGATGGGAAAGTCCGGTAATTTCACGGCGGGTAGTGTAATATCGTCCACCTGGAATGACGGCTCCGGATCTCTCTGTATGTTTACGGCGGGAGGGGAAATTTCGGCCACTACTACAGCCGGTTCAAGAGAGGTTTTCCGTACGCTCCCCTCATCGAAAAGGACAACCGAATAACTGTCATCTGGTGGGGATTCATACTGCGGCTCTTCCGCTCTCCTTGCAGCGAATTCGAAATCCAGTAGGGGAGGGTAACCCTTTTCCCAGTCTCCTACCCCTATTCTCATTTCATATTCGATGGTCTGCTCCACTGAATAATAAGTGGGATATTGATTTTGGGGATCCCAGCCGATATAATTATCTGGATATATCAAGTAAGATGTCCTCAGGTTTCCCCGCCAGTACGTGCAGTTGTTCCGGTAGGTAATTCTTATTCGGAGGTTGTACACGCCTGCGGTCCTATAGATGTGGAGGATTGCAGGGGAACTGCTTTCGGTCTCGTAATGGCCATCGCCTTCAAAGTCCCATTCATATTTTGTAACGTAATGCACTGTGAAAAGGTCCCGCGCATCGAAACGAAGGGGCTCATCAATGTAACAGAATAGATACCCGTCCTGATAGTCCCACCCAAAGCTCGAGTGAAGAGCCACCTCTTTTATGTCAAGAGATTCGGCATCTATCTCCTGCTCGTCGTCAATTTCCTCTTCAGGTTCTTCCTGCGGCTCTTCCATATTTTCTTCTTCATCTTCTTCTACCGGGATATCCTCCCTGGGAGTTTCCTCCCGAATGGATTCTTCCTTAAGATGTTCCTGGATGGTCTTTTCCAGGAAATCCTGGTCTGCACCCTTTGGGACCTCGACCACGAACCTTTCCCCGGTGTCCTTTTCCACGACAATCGGGATATCAGGTTCCTCTGGTTCGCAGTTGAGGGAGGGATTGAAATCAGCTTCCTTTTGCCCACCGAAATCAAGAATTCCCGTTATTCCTGAGGATTCCAGAGTGGTGGTGCTCGTCCCAAGGGGAACCATTGCTGCGACAAACATCACAAAGGCCAGCACACAAACAGCTATCTTCACCGCTCTCTTTAACATGATCACCACTGGTATTTCCATTCACAATGATATAAAAAGTATTTTTGGCACGTTCCTCAAAATGTTGGCACGTTCCTCAAAATGATAAAAATCGGTTATCCTAATTTCGGAACAGCCTGATTTCATTATCCCCCAAAGGTGCGCCCAGATCCTCTTTAAATGCTCAAATCACTCCTGATTTTGAGTATCCCGACAAGGAGAATGGCAAGTGATATCAGTTCCCCGATAAATATGGTTGATTCGAATTTGTCGCCCAGATCCAGCACCAGCAGGGACAGTATAGCCGCAAGGATGAGCACCCCGCTACCAATTGATATGAAGATGAGGATCAACACGCCGTCGCTATCGTCCAAATCCGGTCACCTTTGTTCGAATCAACCCAACCCCAGGTCCGTGCCCCATAACAGCACCTCGGGCTATATATATTTTTCTTTTAAGCCCCTCAGTCCATCTTCCTTATTACCTCATTGGCCACATCCAGTGTGGAGCTCGTGCCACCCATATCGTAGGTTCTTACCTTGCCCTCCGCAATTACCTTTGCCACACCGTCTTCGATCTTCTTTGCCGAGTCAATCTCCCCGAGCCACTGGAGCATCAGCCTGCTGGCAAGCAGCATTGCCATGGGGTTGACCTTGTACTGGCCTGCGTACTTGGGCGCCGAGCCGTGTGTGGGTTCGAACAGTGCATAGTCATCACCGATATTGGCACTGGAGGCAAAGCCCAGGCCCCCCACGATCTGGGCAGACAGATCAGAGATGATGTCCCCGAACATGTTGGAGGCCACAAGCACATCGTAGTCCTGGGGGTTCTTCACAAGCCACATGCACATGGCATCCACGTTCGTCTCCCATAATTCAATGCCCGGGTACTCCTTGGCGATCTTTCTTGCCTCGCGGATCATCAGGCCCGAGGTCTCCCTGATGACGTTGGGTTTCTCCACAACTGTCACGCTCTTTCTGTCGAATTTTTTGGCGTATTCGAATGCATCCCTCACGATAGTCTGACATGCTTTCCTGGTGAAAATCCTGCACGAGAGGGCCAGATCATCCAGGGGTACATCCTTGAACTTCTGCATCTTCTTGTGATTGTTTAGAAGGGTATTCATGATCTCCTCCTTTACAGGATGGAACTCCACGCCGGCATAGAGGCCCTCCGTGTTCTCCCTGAAGACCACCAGGTCTATGTCATCCCTGTAGTTGAGGGGGTTACCGGGAAAGGCCTTGCAGGGCCTCTTGTTCGTGTGCAGGTTGAGGAGCTGTCTGATACCCACGATGGGGCTTGAGTACACATAACCCTTGTCTGCAAGTTCGGGATTCAGTTCCTTTGCGGCCTCGTCCTTTGGTTTGGATGTAATGGCGCCAAATAAGCAGCAGTCAGTGGACTTCAGCAGCTCGATTGTTCTCTCGGGCAAAGGATTGCCCTCCGCCTTCCAGAACTCCCAGCCCACATCGCCCTTGATGTACTCGGCGTCAAAGCCCAGTGCATCCAGCACCATCTTGGCGGCTTCCATCACTTCCTTTCCTACACCATCGCCTTCCAACCATGCTATCTTGTACTTTGCCATTCAAATGCCTCCTTATCAATTCTTCATCACTTCTTAGTTAATTCCTTTGCTATGATTCACGCCCGTTCTTCCAGTTCTATTCTCAAATATCCTTGACCTTCCAGACCGTATCGAGGATGGTCCCGTCGCGGTACTCGATCAAAGCAATCACATCCTCAGTGAACTCCACTTTCTGCGGACCCCCTGTGGCATCGTAGGCAATGTCCCTCAGTTCCTCGATGGTCCTAATGGGCAACTTGGAGCCCTTTACCTTCTCGAGCAGCTCCTCCCGCTTTGGGTTGACTGCTATGCCGTGGTCCGTGACGATGACATCCACATCGGCTCCCGGTGTGGTCACCGTGGTCACCGAATCCCTGACAATGGGGTTCGTCTTTCTGTACACGGGTGCCACGATGAAGCATATCTTGGAGCCCGATGCCGCATCAGAATGACCGCCGGTTCCGTGCAGGAGCATACCGTCCGAATGGGTATTCACGTTCACATTGAAGTCTACATCCACTTCCGTTGCCCCAAGAAAGCACACGTCCTGATGGCTCACAACGCAGCTTCCAGTATGCGGGTTCATGAGATGGTAGTGGGAGACCTCAATATGGTTCAAATCATCCCTCAGCGATTCCACTGCATCCGTATCAAAGGCCTGTGCGTCGATGATTGCCTTTATCGTTCCATCGTGGAGCATATCAGTGACAAGTTTGGTCACTCCGCCCACGGCAAAGCTGCCCGTAATACCCCTGTCCTTCATCCTTTCGTGGAGGAACTTCACTGCCGCAAGGGAGGTGCCTCCGGCCCCGGCCTGAAAGGAGAACCCGTCCTTGAGCAAACCCGAGAGCTCGATGATGTCAACAACCTGCTCTGCAATCTTCAGTCTCCCGGGATCCGATGTAACCTTGGTTGTTCCCGAGGCGA
>CP070726.1:153578-158103 GCA_020350865.1 Thermoplasmata archaeon | reverse complement strand
GGCATCCTGACCCTGGGTTATTTCAATCCCACCTTCAAGATAATAACCCATGACCTGAAAGACGGGGATGAGGTGGATTGGAATCATTACGTCATCAGGGTAAGAACGGCAGACCACGACATTCCGGCCCTGGCGTTCTGCGTTCAGGAGCATCCGCGCAAGGGCAGGTTCTATCCCGAAAAGGCCAAGGCCCTGGGTGTCCCCGAGGGACCTCTCTTCAGGCAGCTGCAAAGCGGCCAGACAGTGAAAATGGACGAAAAGACCATCACACCCGAGGATGTAATGGGAAAGCCGAGAAGGGGAAGGAAAATCGTGTATTCCGGGGATACAAGGCCCAGTGAGGCCGTAATTGAGCTGGCCAGGGACTGTGATGTGCTGATTCACGACGCCACATTGAGCAAGGACCTTGAGGAAAAGGCCGAAAGATACGGCCATTCGTCCACCACACAGGCCGCTGACATCGCAAAAAAGGCCAACGCAAAGGTCCTCTTTCTGACCCACATCAGTCCGAGATACAGCGACGCCCTTAAGCTCGAAGACGAAGCCAAGCAGATTTTTAAATACTCCTTTACCGCTTCCGATTTTCTGGAGTACGATGTCAAACTACCTTGAAAGCTTGCAGGGAGAGAAAAAATACCCAAAACCTTTATCAGTAAAAACCTATATACTCGGAGATTCCCCAAGCGAAAACCTTAAGTTTAAGCGATTAGCTACATTAATATAAAGGCAATTGAAAATAGGGGGTATTGTCAGTTATAACTCCCTTGATGCGGAGGAGTGAATGAGAGGTGCAAGGCTTGCCAGAGGATGAACAGAGCAAGAGCGGGTTTTGCCCAATTTGCGATTCTAAGGTGGATGTCAACGCCACGAAATGCCCGGAGTGCAAGGCAGATCTAACGGTATTCGGCATCAAAACCGAGGGGGAGGATGACATTGATGTCACCTTTTCCGAGGTGGGCGATTCCGTGGAGAAATTACTGGGAGAATTCGGTGAAAAGGACGAGACCGAGGATAGGGAACTGCTCGAAAAAATAATGGCCGTAGTGGACACTACCAACGGCACGCCGGAAGAAGGAGCAGCTGTGGCAGTTGAGGACGAGGCTGTAGCAGGGCAGGAAACGGTGGAAGCCGGGGAGCCTCCCCCTCCTCCTCCACCCGAAGCACCGGAAGCCGAGGCGGCACCGCCAGCTGAGGGTCCGGTAATGTTCGAGTGCCCCATATGCAACACCCTGGTTGATGAGACTGCAAAGAACTGTCCCGGCTGCGGGGCCATCTTTGCCACGGGAGAGGAGCCCCCGCCGGAAGCCCCAGAAGCAGCGGTTTCTGATGAGCCACAAATGGCAGCTCACCCAGAAGCGGAATTGGCCGACGAATCCGTCCCAATCGAGGAGATGCCAGAAGAAGAACCAGCAGTTTCAGTGGAAGATAAGGCTGCTGTTATCGAGCAGGAAGTGGTTGCAGAAAGAGAGGAGGATATTTCAAAAAAGAAGTTCAAGCTGGGTCTCGGGCGGAGAAAGGATAGGCCCAAACCTCCACCTCCTCCCAGAGCAGCTGAAAGAAAGGATGACAAAGCCCTGCACAGGGAGCTTGCGGATGCAGTGGCAGAGGTGAAGCCACTTTTATCCGGAGCAAGGCAGATCGGTATCAATGTTATCGATGGGAGGAAAAGGATTGACCAGGCCATTGCAGCCGGGAAAAAGAGGGACTTTCTTTCCGCCATTGCCCTGGTCAAGGAAAGCCAGAAAACCATTGAGGATTCCATAACCCAGCATATAATAGATTCTATCCAGACAACCCAGATGAAAATCGAGGCCCTCAACAAGGCCGGTGCCGATACCACTGGTTTGGATAACAAGGTTGGTGAGGTCCAGACTCTACTTGACACCTTGAAGTTCATCGAGGCGGCCACCATTGCCCAGGAGGCTGCTGACAATGCGGAAAACGAGGTATTGAAACTGAAAGCCTCCCTTAAGAAGAAGGAGTATGCGGAGGCCGGAAAGGACGTCAACGAGAAGATGATATCTTTGGTGGAATTGATAAAAAGCGGCGAGGATGTCAAGGTCAATGTTAAAAGAACAAAGGCTCTTTTAACCCAGGCCAGGATGGCCGTAAAAAAGAATGAGCTGGAAAAGGCCGAAGAATTTCTCAGGGAGGCCAGGGAGGACTTCTTGAGGGAGCTGCCCAAGAATTTGACGCAGATCATTTCCAGCTCAAAACCCGTGCTGTACAAGGCCAAGATGCAGGGTGTGGACATAAGACCCAGCATTAAGCTGCTAAAACAGGCCAGCACAGCCTTGAAACTGAACCACTATCTCGATGCCCTGGAGGCAATAAAACAATACCAGAAGGAAATGGAACAGTACATGGATGCGTGATTTTATATCATTCCACGTCTACCTTCTCCATCTCCCTTTCCAAGATCTTCAGTTCCCTCTCTTTCAAAGTAAAAGGGCTCACTGCCACGAGAAGTATGCTTTTGCTCTCCGAGAATTCATCAACCAACCGCCTGATGAACCTCAGAACCGCGTCGAAACCGCTGTTGCTGATGAGGTATTCAATTCCGTCGAGTATCAAGCATCCGTTTTCTTCCCGTCTTAGGAAGTCACTTATTTCGTACATGATTCGCTCGAGAACCGGTGGAATGGTTGATTCAGTGGTGCTTTCCTTATCGGTAAGCCACATTATGGTGACATCTTTTAGTTTTTTGAATTCTGCTATATGTTTCGGGTTGGTTCTGGTGATGCACAGGCCCTTGAATCCTTCATTTAGAATATCAGTAAACAATTTGACACTGTCCGACAGCCTCTCCTCTTCAATCAGGTAACAATGACCGGGGGCCAGCTCCATGGTGTCGGATTCAGCTTTTATTGGAGCACCAGGCATCTCAGATGCCTCGGCCTCCTCTCTTTGTATGGCCGCCCCGCATCTCGGACATCTGTCACTTCCTTCCAATCGATATCCGCAGACCAGGCAGAGGTCACCTGCTGCCGGCACCTTGGCTCCGCTCATCTTTTCTTCCAAAACCTCAATTTCTCCCCTTATTTCCGGTATATTCCCTGGATCCTTCAGCTTGGATTTCAAGCCTGCAACCTCTGTTTCAAAGCCTCCGAGGGAAAGTATCTCCAGCTCGGCTTCCATCTCCTTTAGGGTTTCCACGTCCTCCTCGAAACTTCCGAACGCTGCCTTGCATTCCTCCAAATCCAGGGACATTGCGGATTCCAGCTCGGAGACATCGTAACCCTCCCTTTCCCAGTTGTTCAGTTTTTCAAGCAGAACTTCCCGGGTAAGGGCGTCGGACTGCTCCTTTCCCCCCCAGAAAAGACCTATTTTCTTGGGGCCGAGATCCTCCCCAGTGCCCTGCGGACCTTCTTCGCCGGTTTTTTTGCCACGGTCATACTTGTTTATGATGCTGTCAACATCCACACCTGTATGAAGCTCGATTACGGCGTTTTCATGGGAGAAATCGTTTTTAACCTCATTTAGGGTGTTTTTCCCGGCATACACCCTTCTGACCCGCCTTCTCGGGTTTTTTTCGTCCTTTCTGACCAGTTCCCTCAGGCCCAGTCTGGGCTGTGACTTCTCGATCACCATATACGAGGTTATCTTCTCGTCATCTTTTTTCAGCTTCACCCTGATGTATCCACTGAGTAGCTTCGTATTGAGAAGTTTCATTATCTCGTCGAAGGCCTTGTCTCCTCCCATTATAATCTTCTCGATATTGGTGCCCTCGGGAATGTCCAATCCGGTCACTCTTGTCTCCCCGGTATACATTATTGCATTCCATAATTTAATTGTTTTGCTTATAAATGGCGGGGATTGAGAAAAACGGGCCTTGGTTTAGGTGTTCTCTTCCAAAATCCCGTATCTTTTGATGCCTTTTACCTTCTGCTCCTCGAGAAAACCCTCCCTGACCAGCACGTTTATGTTGTAGCTGACGGTCTGCTGGGATTCCTTGAGGTTTTCTGCGATTTCCTTCTGACTGGCCAGGGGGTGCTGCTCCACGAAATCGAGTAGGTTTTCCTGGGTTTTACTTAGAGTGATTCCAGTCTCCTCAGGCACGTCCACGCCTATAGGGTAGAACCGCCTGTACCGCCTGTCCCTCTTGGAATGGATGAACCCCTCCTTTTCCAGCTTCCTGAGGTGGTAGGCCAGGTTCCCGTTCCCCAGTTTCAGGGTCTTTCTTATGTCGTTGAAGTGCGTGCCCGGTTTGGACTGGATGTGGCCGTACACCTGGCCACGGACGAAGTTGTCAAGGGTATTCTTGCCGCGGATCCTAGTGTACAGGGGCAGGGCAAGGGATATCAGCAGAAGGTACTTCCAGTTCTCATTCCTCCTGGCTGCCACGGCCCCGGCGCCAATGGTGGCCAGGGTTCCCGTGGCCACGGCCCCCGTGATGAAAATCGGACTGAGCAGGTCGAGTGCGCTTTCGGCCACTACAATGTCAAGCTCCTCGGCATTGCTGAACACCCCTCCATCACCCACAGCCTGGATTACGATATCCTTTTCCAGCCTTTCAACCCCTTCG
>CP070726.1:148926-153478 GCA_020350865.1 Thermoplasmata archaeon | reverse complement strand
GCCGTCATTGAGCCATCTGTCTCGAATTGGAAAATGTATTTTGACTCGTCACCCGAGACCTTTATGGAATCCGATGAGCACACCTCCTCACAGGTTTTGCACAGGGAGCAGCTCTCGATATCAGCGACCTCTATCTTGTTGTCCTTTACTGCCAGCACATCATTGGGACAGTTTTTCACACATGAAGTGCCCATATCGCATTTCTCATGGTCTATCTCGATTTGAGGATAGAACTGGTAACCAACAGCCTGAGTAACCTGCCATTTGGCATGATCCCTTCCAGTGCCCAGTTCGGCAGTGGCGTAAAGAAGCAGGGCCTGGTTCTTGCTCAGCTTCACAATTGGTATTTTCTCCTTGATTTGAAATTTCTCTGCGTATTTCTTCTCGCTTAACCCTTCAATTTTTTGCACCACCAGCTGCAGCTCATCCGAATATACTGTGACCCCTTCCTCCCCCTCCTCCTCGAAAGGGCCTTTCTTGTTGAGTGAATACATGATTGTGCAGTTGGGGCATCCCTCCCCTTTGCATACGCAGTCCTCTTTGAAGACGAACAGCTCCAGATCCGTGTAAATAGGTATCAATCCCAACCTGTGAGAGATGATCTCGTCGAACAGGGGTGTTGCGCTTTCGTACTCCTTGCCATGTTCATCCCTTATAGGTCCAAGATGAAACTCAACATTGTCAATGGCCATTTTTGGAATATCGCTTATGAGCGCCCTCCTTATGGCATTTGCTACAGATGGAGATATACCCGAGAGAATCAACTTGGCTTTTTTATCTTCCATTTCAACAACATCTATATCCATGGCATTTCACCCTTGATTATACTTTCATTTGAACATTTATTTATCCTGAAAGATTTTCAACCCTTATAGTGATAGTGTTAGACCCTTCTACCTCTCCGGCCGCCTTTCTTTTTCGTGCCGTCGTGGGGAATGGGTGTGACATCCTCGATTCTGCCGATGCGGATTCCGGCCCTTGCAAGAGCTCTGATGGCTGCCTGAGCCCCAGGGCCTGGGGATGTGGATTTGTTGCCTCCCGGAGCCCTGATTTTTATGTGAATGCTGTCGATGCCTTTCTCCCTGGCAGCCTCCGCCGCCCTTTCCGCGGCCTTCATGGCTGCATAGGGGGATGCTTCGTCCTTGGCGGCCTTCACCACCATGCCCCCAGAGCACCGGGCTATGGTCTCGGCCCCGGTCAGATCCGTAATTGTGATGATGATATTGTTGAAGGATGCGTGAATATGGGCAATGCCCCATTTGGCCATCAGGCCTCACCTTCCGCCTTGGTGCCTTCCTGTTTCTCTTTTTTCTCCCTGTTTTTCGTTGTGCTTTTCCCAGGCTCAGCCTTGACTGTTGCGGGGGCCTTGTCTGGGGTTTTGCTTTCCTCCTTCCTAACCAATGTAACCTTCCTTTTAAACCTGCCCTCCTTCTCCTTTTCGGATGGTTTGGGGGTGAAGAACTCCCTTGTGGATCTTTCCGCATGCTCGGGAGTGGGTCGTGCGGGATGCAGCTCGTGGGCCAGGGGTGAGTATGGATTGTATGCTATTCTGCCCTCCTCGTTCCTTTTGACCAGATATCCCGGGACCGTTACCTTTCTTTCACCAATGTTTGCATGGCCGTGCACTATCAGCTGCCTGGCCTGATTCGGCGTGAAGGCCAGCCCTTTTAAATAGACCTGGGTTTGAAGCCGTCGCTCAAGTAGCTTTTCCAGTTCCAGGGCCAACACATCGTCCAAGGTGGCATTGTCAGGTAAAAGTCCGAGGTTGGCGAGTTTTGCGAGCAGATCCTTCATTTCCATCTCTGCATGCACATCCCCGTATCTCAACCGGGCCAAAAGGTCCCTGGCCTGCCCCCTGTAATTACGCAGTGTGGATTGGGCCTTCCAAAGTTCCCTTTTGTTCTTTAAACCGTACTTTTTCAGAAGCTCGTTCTCCTCCTTGATCCTGGTCCCCTGCCAGGGATGGGAGGGGGTGTCGTATTTTCTTCTGCTGAACTTCGGGTCACCCATGTATTCACATTTCCTCATAAATCAATCTATTTTGCCTTCTGCGCCTTTCTCACCACACCCACTGTAAGGCCTGATCTCCCATGGGCCTTGGTTCTCTGACCCCTGACTCTCTGGCCAGTCTCATGCCTTATGCCCTTGTAGCAGCGTATCTTCTTGAGGATGTTGATATCCTCCTGTTTGCGCATATCCAGATCAGAGCCCAATATATGAATATCCTCGCCGGTCCATATGTCCCTCTGCTTGTTGAGCAGCCATCCGGGTGTGTTCTGCGGGATGTTCTCCACATACTCCTCCAGCTTCTCGATGTCCCCGTCCGAAAGGTTGCCAATCTTCTCGTTTCTGGGTAGCCCTGTCAGATTTATCAGAATCTCCGCCATCCTGTTTCCCACGCCCGGGATGGCTGTTAGGGCGTGGACCACAGCCTTCTCACCGTTCAAATCGGTGTAGGCGATCCTAACGATGTATTTGAAGTCATCCTTTACATCTTCGGCCTTCTTGGACGGCTTTGGCGGGCCGGTTTTTTCCGCTTTCTTTTCACTTTCTTCTGCCAAACCTCATCCTCCGTAATACAAGGAATTTCGGGAAGCAAACCCCCCCTAAGCGATTTTTATTATATATAGCTTTACCAACTGTATAATTGGATAATTATTCCAATGCAGAGTCATTAAGGTGCCTTTCACCAAGTGAATAAAAAGACAATAAAAGGACAAAGATACATTGAACTATATATATTATTTATTGATATATAGTCAATATATTCTATATGGGTCAACATAATATAATGAATTGACATTCCCTTCTACTGGTTTTGAATTACTATGTCCGATGGGGCAAAGGGTAACGAGCAGCACAACATCGAAGAGGATGTTGGGGACCAAGAAGAAGGACCGATAGACGAGGATACTTCAACCAAGAGAAAGAAATACAGGGTCGTAAGGGACGATTTCATCCAAAGAAAACCGCGGTCCACAATCAAAGCGGTCTGGCTGAAGCTCGATAAAAAGCTCACCCCCTTCCTTAACAACCATTATATCAGGGTGGTCATCCTCATACTTGCCCTCTACTTCTTCATTGTTGGCATAAAAACCATGGGTGGCGGGTTCAAGGACATGGGCAAGGGTTTTTCAGAGGGCTTGATTGCCACGGCCTCCAATCCCCTGGTGGGATTGTTCATAGGCATTCTCGCAACTTCCGTCATTCAAAGCTCCTCTGCCACGACGTCCATGGTGGTGGGCATGGTGGCAGCAGAGCCCGACTTCCTTCCACTGGCCATCCCCATGATAATTGGCGCCAACATCGGTACCTCAGTAACCAACATGATCGTTTCATTTGGACATGTGACCAGGGGCACCGAGTTCGAAAGGGCCTTTTCCGGGGCGGTCGTGCACGACTTCTTCAATGTGATTGCCGCAAGCATCCTCTTCCCCGTGGAGGTTATCACACAGTATTTTTGGGACGGTAGGGGCCTTCTTCAGAGGCTGTCCACCATGCTTGCCGAAAGATTCGTGGGCAGCGCAGGGGTTGGCAAGTTCACACTGATAAACGACCTTGTAAGACCCATAGAGCATCCCATCAGGGAGTTTTCAAAATCCGCGAGTATTGAATGGCTTTCCGTGATCATCGGTTTGATATTCCTGTTTGTCGCTTTGAAGTACATAACAAGCTCGATGAGGATACTTATCGAGGGGAAATTGCAGGTTATCCTAAGCAAGTACCTTTTCAAGACATCTTACATCAGCTTCATCTTTGGAATAGGACTGACCGCCCTGGTACAGAGCAGCTCCATTACGACATCCTTGGTTGTACCTCTTGTCGGTGGCGGTGTGCTTACCGTGGAGCAGATATTTCCCTATACCCTCGGTGCAAATATCGGAACCACGGTCACAGCTCTGCTTGCCGCTTTTGTGGAATGGGGGAGCACCACGGACGAGGCTGGAGCCATTGCCGCCCTATCTATTGCCTTCGCCCATCTCCTTTTCAACACCATAGCCATTGCCATCATCTACCCATTCAAGAAACTACCAATAGGCATGGCAAAACGATTAGGTGGGTATGTGGCGAAAAATAAGAAGATGGCGGTAATTTATATATTGATTGCATTCTATATCATACCGGGATTGATCATTCTGATTCTGAGGTGATCGGATATGCCGTTTAAGAGAATTTACGATGCGCTGACCAAGGCCCCCCTGCTGGAAGACGCGTACAGCGATGCATCCGAGATGCACAAGCTGGCAAAGGAGATGTTCGAGGAGTCAACAGCATGTCTTATTGGATGCGAAGTTGAGGTTGCCAAGAAGATGAGCCTGGAGGACAAGCGCATAAACAAACTGGAGAAGAAGATCAGGCGCAAGGTCATGGAGTACCTGGCGGTTTCAACGGCTCCTAACCTGAGTGCCTCCTTGATTTTGATCAGTATAGTCATCGATTACGAGCGCCTGGGTGATCTCTGCAAGAACATAGCCCAGGTGTGCATCGAATATCCCGCGGACTTCGGCGATGAGGAGTACGTCAAAGACATTCATGAGATGAAGGACCGCAT
>CP070726.1:144526-148826 GCA_020350865.1 Thermoplasmata archaeon | reverse complement strand
GTCCACTATTGGATGGGCAGATGAAAACATAAGCGCGGGATCTTCCCTGACCTTCACACTGGTAATTGCAGCAAACGATACATTTGCGAATATGATAAAAGCAATAGAGGATGCCAGATATTATTATCACAACATAGCCAGCTGTTTTTACATCACAGAATTTTCGGACGCGGATTCAGGAACCCAGCGGGTGGAGGTGTTCAATTATGGACGGGACACCGATATGTCTGGTGGATTCTTCCTTTCGGTGGATGGGGGGGTAACACAGTTAGTTGGGGATTGGGACAAGGTTCCGCTCCCCACCTATGAATACGGTGTTTTCACGCTTGATCCTGGGGAAAACATCGGATCGGAAAGCGGAACAGTCGGCCTTTACCAGGATGTGGGAGGAAACATTGTCCTGTGGGACGAGGTGGCCTACGGCCAGGAGGGGGCCGCCCCCGACCCATTGTCCGGCGAATCCGTAGCGAGATACTACAATACTACAACAGGCAGCTATTCGAACGACTGGCTTAGGAATGGCTCCTCAGGACCTACGTGGGGTTTTAGGAATATTGTGGCAAGCATCAATCACTCAATCCCGATTGTTCTCAACAGGGTCATGTTCAATCCGATAAATGCGTTGGAGGGTTATGTCGAACTCATGTTTAAGGGCCCCGGGTTTGACGGGCCCGATGCCATCGATATATCAGGTTATCGGATCGTCTGCGACAACGAGTTCATCGTCCCCTTCGGAACGATTCTGACCACCTCAAATCAATACTATGTCCTGAACTACTCCCTTTCAAACACCTTCTTTTCAAACATGGATTCTTCAGGTGATAATGTATATCTCTATAATAGAAACGGCAGTCTTCTGGACATGGTGGGATGGAGCTCCTCCCACACCCAGGGCTTCTTCATGTCCAGGTTAACCGACGGCTGTGGCTCCTATCAAGGTTACGATGACTTAACTTCTCAGACCTCAGGCTGGTCCTTCGATCAAAAACCGACTCTTCTGCTCACGGAATTCTTTGCCGACAGCGGTCAAGCTCATATCGAGGTTTTTAACCCCCGGGGAGGCGATAAGGCCCTTTCCAGCTGGGAAATAGAAGTGGAGCTGGGACAGCTGTCAGGGACGTGGACATCCAACCTGCTGCCATCAGGATTATATTCCACATTTTCAATGAACAGTGGAAGCCCAGGCATGGAAGGGGACACAATAAAACTGAACTACGGAAGCTCGACCTTAATCGATGAGGTTTCGTTCGGAATCAAAGGTATGGCTCCAGATCCGTTATCCGGGGAATCTACTGCCAGGTTATGGGATGATTCTATTTCGAAATACACAGATGACTGGACGAGAAACGCATCCACGGGTCCAACCTGGGATGATCAAAACGATGTGCAGCCGAAAGATGTCAATTCAGCTCTGGTGCTAAACGAGATCATGTTCAATCCCAATGCGGTTGAGAATGGCTTTGTGGAGCTGTACCTCAAGGAAGGAAGGCTCAACATCTCGGGTTATAAAATAGTAGGTGATAAAGAACATATCATACCGGAGGGAACCGAACTGAACGAGGATTATCAATTCTACTATTTGATACACTCCATGGATACGGACTTCTTCGATAATATGAGTTCGACAGGTGACAACGTATATCTCTATGACAAATTCGGTAGGCTTCTTGATATGGCAGGTTGGAGTTCCCCTCACTCACCAGGTGAAACCATGTGCAGGATTCCTAAGGGTGAGGGAGGAAAAAACGGATTCAATGATTCCAGTTCTATTGCAGCGGGTTGGATCTTCGGTTGTATTCCAACAGTGCAGTTAATCAAACTGTACACGAGGGAACCAATCAAAATTGGATATTTCGCCGATGTGGTTTACTTCAATATGACTATCACCAATAATCTCCCATTTGACGATACAGTGCTCTTATTCAACTCCACCCTCAATGGATACCCAGTTGAGATCCTCGATGACGAGGGCTTTCACACGATTTCCAATATCTTCGTTCCTGCTGGATCATCCGTATACATAATAGTCGAGGTTATCCTTCCCTCGATGATTCCATATGTCGAGTGGGATAACATAACAGTTAACATCCATTCAGAGAACAACTCCATGTACGGGGATTATTTGATTCTCCAGGTCTTTATTCCGACCCTTAACGCAGAGGCGGGACCTGATCAAATGGTCAACGAGGGGGATCCCTTGATATTCAACGGAATGGCCTATTATGATCCACACTGGCACAGATTGGATGTGAACTTTGCCACCGATAGCGCGCTTTATCTGAGGACCATCAATCCCGATGGACCTGTCAATGGGCAGTGGGAAGGTGCTGTGCGTGAATGGGTAACTTTCTCATCATCCAAACCCTTTTGGATCGCCAAGGAAGCGGGACATCTTGGCCAAGGACCCACAGGTTATGAATACACCTATTATTGGAAGATGCACTCAACAGGTGTCTTCAACCTGAGCTTCTGCGCTGCAAACGGTAACTTCTATGCGGATGTGTATGATGAGACCAATGACACATATGTATTACTAGGACTTGAGGTCGAAGGGGTACCAGGCCAAATTGAAGTTCCTCGAGAGCTCATAAAGAACCACACCTACCGCCTTGACGTATACGACACCGTAAGCCTTAATTTTGAGTTCCCCAACGATCTCGATGTGTTGTTCTTCATCAACGGAACCGATATCCTTTTGACCCCAGACCCGGATAGTATGGTATATTATGTTTCCCATGACCCCTTGGGTTTGGCTTTCGAAGGTCCTGGAGTCAGGGAGATCACCTTCTATTCCAGAAAGCTTCAGAAATTTTATGCTTACTACCTCGCTCCTTTGAATCATTCCGAAGTTGAGGTCGGTGGGGGTGAATTGTCATTGGCCCCGCCACCCTACACTACGGGTATCACGCCCGGTGAATATTACGACACCGTCCTGAACCTCACCCAACTGAACTATTCCTGGGATTTCGATTCGAATGTGGACTCCAACGGCGACGGAAATTTCACGAACGACACGAACGCTTTTGGCCCCACACCAACCCATATATATGGGGATAATGGATATTATACAGCCACTCTAACCGTAAAGGATCCCCACGGACTATGGGCGACAGATATATGCAATACCACGGTGAACAATTCAGCCCCTGTCATCGAGCCATTCGGGCCTTTCTCAGTTTACAAGGGATTTCCTTTCACCTTCATTGCAAATGCCTCGGACCCAGGTAGCGATGACCTGCTCTTCAACTGGAATTGGGGAGATGGCTCGCTCCCTGATATGTCTATCTTTTACAATAACGGATTAGGACCCGATCCCTATCCCAGCCCCTGGGGCACCTTCCCCTTTTCAGCAACAGATATGATAGAGCACATATACATGAATATCGGTATTTACATAATCAATCTAACTGTGTACGACGACGATGGCCTTTTGGAAATGTACGAAACAACTGTCACGGTGCATGAAATCGATATCCTGCCACCGACATTATATATCAACGGAAGTCAGGATGGAGAGGATGCGGTACTCAACTGGGAACCGCAGCTATCCCTCGGAGTTGACCATTATCTGATATACCGCTCGAAATCCCAAATAGACTTCGATTTCAGCACTGTATGGGTGAACACATCGGCGGATAACGAATCCGGCGAACCTGGACCCGTACCACTGAGAACCATGTGGAACGACACGGAAGCATCACTGCCGGGAGATGATAACTACGAAGTGCAGTATTACTACACAATCAGGGCGGTAAATATCCTCGGCCATAAAAGCAGCACCAGCAGAACGGTGGTAAATGGACCAAATATTTTCCCAAGGGAGTATCCACGTTCTCCCTGCCCCTGGAACCGCTAAAGACAACCTATGTGGACAATTTCACAACAGGTATGAACGCGGAATACATCAAATACATGGAACCCGCCTCACACATCTGGATCCCCCATTACAATGGAGACGGGTGCACAAACAACACCGTGGTGAGACAGGGTGAGGGCTACGAGGTGAGATTTTCCTCGGAGACGAACTATACATTTTACGGCATGCCGGGGGCAATGATCATGTACGATGACGATCCCGGGTTCTCGGGCTTCGATTATACCGGTGGAGAAAGAAACCTCACGATTGAAATCCAGACAAATGGAGATGTGAACCTGACCTGGCAGGAACCAGCAAGCATGGGCGTGGACGATTGGTACGAAGTATATTATTCGAATACAAGGGACGGTTTCTTCGGAACTTTCGATGTGGATTATTTCCTGGTTGATCCCATCATCAATTATGGTGCAAACACAACCACCC
>CP070726.1:141476-144426 GCA_020350865.1 Thermoplasmata archaeon | reverse complement strand
GAATTTGAACAACGGCCAGGTCTATTACTATCAAATCAGTGCCAGAAATGATGTTGGAGAGGGACCAAAATCGGATGAGGTTCAAGGAATCCCCCTTGCACACCCCTCAAGTCCATACAATGTCAGATTGGTCTCGGGAGATTCATTTGTGAACCTATCTTGGGATGCACCTGAGATGGATGGTGGAACCTCCATTACCGGATATTTCATTTACAAGAATAATACAAAGGACAGGAATCTCAATATTATTGAAATCGGAAATAGTACCAATTATAATGATTCAAATATAACAAACGGAGTTACATACTCGTATATGATCTCAGCTGTGAACATTGTTGGAGAGGGGCCAGCTTCCGAAGATATAAATGCAACACCGAGAGGTGCTCCATGGGCTCCAAGAGAGCTTCATGCCGCATCAGGTGACTCCTTTGTATTTCTTCAATGGAACTCACCGGAATCTGATGAGGGCTCCCCTATTATCAATTATACGGTTTTTAGAAGAATAAATGGGGAGGAATATTCATTTCTTGATGCAACCGAAGGTGTTGCCCACTACAATGATTCCCGTGTAGAAAATGGAATTAGTTACTTTTACAAAGTGAGAGCTGTAAATGGTGTTGGTGAGGGGAATTTCTCCCCGGAGGTCGATGCAATACCCATGGGCCTACCTGACACCCCCGAGAACCTGTCAGCCGTGGAATACGGGGATCATATCAAAATAACATGGAATGTCCCCCTCTCAGATGGAGGATCGAATATAACCCTCTACAGAATCTATAAAGGCACTGCATCTGGAGATTACGAAACTACAATAAATGCTCAGGACTTCCTGTTTGTTGATGATTATTTTGTTAATAAGGGAGAAACATATTATTACTGTATAAGCAGCATCAACCAGGTTGGAGAAAGTCCCCTTTCCATGGAAGTGAGTGCTTCTCTACCAATCGAACCTGATACCGACAAAGATGGCATTCCGGATTCTGAGGATACCGATGATGACAATGACGGATACCTGGATATCAACGATGATTTTCCCAAAGACCCATTGGAATGGCTGGACACCGATTCCGATGATATTGGTGACAACGCTGACCCCGATGATGACAACGATGGTCATTTGGATGAGAATGATTTATATCCAACCGATCCAGATAGATGGAGAGAAACCGAAGAACCGCAGCAAATGGATATGTTTCTGATATTGACCCTGATCATCGTTTCATTCGTTGCAGTGCTGCTTTCGTACATTTTCGTATTCCGGAAAAGCGGAGGAGAGGGCGGGGAACCTACCGATTCCGAAGAAGAGGTTACATTTGAAGAAATCGCAGATGAGCAGAAACCGATGGGAGAGGAAGTCACATCTGGAGAGGAAACCGAAGATACTGGATTCTAACTTATTCTGCCACCACCTCATACCTGTTTATCTCCATGAATTGGTAATCAAAATAGAGGACCTGGAAATCGAGGGGATCAACGGTTTTTCAGACAGGCTTGGAAAAGGAGTGAATATTCTTGGAAGGGAAAAGGTCCTGGATGAATACATGATATGTTTTGACGGCAAGAAAAGGGAAGTCATCTGGCATTTGTAACCTCGTTAATTCGTTGTGTTCAAGGACAATTTCGTACATATATTTTGCATATTTCATTTCATAAAGTCCTCTACCCATCTAACCCCGGAAAAATTATTAACTGTGGATTTACATCATGATATTGGGGCGATAGCTTTGGGTGCAAAAGGAAAAGTTGAAATGATTGGGGGCTCGGTAAACGCCGCAGAGGACATCGACAGAAGATTTTAACGGATATCTTCATTTCCACAAAGGTCACCGCCCTTTTAGTTACGCTCAGCAATTCCGACTCCCATTTCATCAAAAGCGGGGCCCGAAGAAAGGATCAGGTCCAACCCTTTCAGTGGCAATCTTCCAACCGGACGCCTCCCCGCACATTTTGATATTCAATCGGGCGAGAGTCGGTGCTCAGCAGACCACGGTTGCATCGTAGTACTGGCCGTCGTCTATCACGTCATATTTGTCCTTCCAACGGCTGAGCGGGACAAAGACCGCAACGGTCCCGATCGTTTCCCCGCCCCTGCCGTCCTCTGCTGCGAACGTGATCACATAGACCCTGCCGTTGCCCTTTCCCGAGCGCTCGGCCCTGATGGATGCGGTGTCTGTTCCCACCCCGTAAGCATCGGGTGCGTGATTGGCACCCCCAGCACCCTTGGCTGTTGCAGTGGGCTCGTCACTTGTTATGCTGATTACGGTTATTGTTATCGCATCGCCGTCCGGATCGGTTACTCCCTCGATTGAGATATCGGTGAATTTATGGTTCGGCGACCACAGGTACTCGACGCTTGGGCTTGCGGAGGAAACATCGGGCGGGCGGTTGTAGGGTTGGGCCGCCATACCGAACAGTGAAAGGTGTGTTACCCGGGCCCACAGGCATCCCGCGTAACTCTCACCGTACATGTCCACATCAGTTGTATTGACGCCAAAATCCAGGACCCATTCCATGTCCGCAGATATCTTCTCCCACTGCCCGATGTCCTCGTCATAGTAGTACAGTCCAAGCGTGCTTTCGTTGAGGTCGCCAAAATCGTCTGCATCGCCGTCGCCCGTCATGTCGAGCTCTTCTTCCCTGTAGTATATCTTCAACGTGGCAGCATCCAAAGGAACGGTCGGATCATTCTGGTCCTTTATCCCCAGCTCGATTTCTATATACTTTCCGGTACTGATCTCATATTCCTCCAGGCCAAAATTCGGGTTCAATGGATGGGGTACGGTATCATCGTTCTTTGGAACAATCTCAACGATCGGCGGACAATCCTCAGTCAGGTAGGCGTATACCTCCGTGTCCGTGCTTTTCAGTATATCGATGTCATCCATCCGGATGAAATTGTAACTGAGCTCGGTCTCGTTTATCTGGTATTCGTAATGAATGCTCTGGTTGT
>CP070726.1:134552-141376 GCA_020350865.1 Thermoplasmata archaeon | reverse complement strand
GAAGACCTCCTGGACACGAGCATTGACTACGAATCCATCACAGCAACCGGGGCCATCATGGGCTCCGGCGGCCTGATAGTCATGGACGTATCCACATGCATGGTGGACATCACCAGATTCTTTTTGAGTTTCACATCCAAAGAGTCCTGCGGCAAATGCGTGCCCTGCAGAAAGGGCCTGAAGAAGATGCACGACATACTCGAGGGTATGACCCGGGGCCAGGGCTCTCCCGACGATATCGGGAAGCTGGAGAGGCTGGCAGTAGCAATAAAGAAGACCGCCCTGTGCGGCCTGGGCAATACGGCACCCAATCCCGTGCTAACATCGCTCAAGTATTTCAGAGAGGAATTCGAGGCCCATATCAAGGAAAAGCGATGCCCTGCATCGGTGTGCCTGGAGCTGATAAAATTCGAGGTGGACCCTGAAACCTGCTCAAAATGCGGCAAATGCTACAAGGCCTGCCCCGTAGAAGCGGTTGTGTGGGAAAAGAAGCAGACAGCCGCAATAGACAAGGAGAAATGCATCGGGTGCAGGGCGTGCATCGATGCCTGCGAGTACAGGGCCATCAGATAGGGGGAAAAGGATCAATGGACAGCGAAATTTCACTGAAAATCGACGGACAGGAGGTTTCGGCAAGGGAGGGGATGTCGGTTATGGATGCCGCAAGGGATGCCGGTATCTACATTCCCGCCCTGTGCAATCACCCCGACCTGATCCCCTTCGGGGCATGCCGGCTGTGCATAGTCAAGATCGAGAGTATGAAGGGCCTGCCCACATCCTGCACCACACCTGTAACAGACGGGATGGTGGTGGTCACCGAAGACGAGGAACTCAAAGAGCTGCGAATGGAAATAATGTCCCTGATTCTGGAGGACCACCCCCATGCATGCCTCAACTGCGCCCAGAGGGAGGGGTGCACCAGGGAGCCCTGCTCCACCAACGTCCCTGTGGACGAGCGGTGCTGCTCCAAGTTCGGCAACTGCGAGCTGCAAAAGGTGGTGGAACACGTTGGTATGAGGGAGGACACGCCCAAGTACATTCCAAGGGAGAAGCGGGTTGTGGATGCCGAGCCGCTGTTCAGGAGGGATTTCTCCCTGTGCATACTGTGCGGCAGGTGCGTTCGGGCCTGCAGAGAGCTGAGGGGAGTGTACACCATCGGTTTTACCGGCCGGAGCAGTGAGGTGGAGGTTGGAACGGCCTACGACAGGACCTTTGCGGATTCGGGCTGCAGGTTCTGCGGGGCCTGTGTGGAGGTGTGTCCCACGGGCACCCTTCTGGATATGGACCTGCCCTCGGGACCCAGGGAGGAGGTCCTGGTGCCGTGCAGATCATCCTGCCCTGCGGCAGTGGATGTCCCCCGGTTCCTTTCGTTGGTTAAGGACAAGAATTATATCGATGCAGTGAAGGTATTGAGAGAATCACTGCCACTTCCCGGAACAATCGGGGCACTGTGCCCGCATCCGTGCGAGGACAAATGCCGGAGAGGCAAAATCAATGAGCCCATCGCCATTGCAGACCTCCATGTTTCTGCCGCTTTGAAGGATGACGGTTCATGGAAACCGCTGATTCCCAGCACACGTTCTGGAAAGAAGGTTGCGGTGGTGGGTTCCGGAGCAACAGGTCTTGCCTGCTCATATTTCCTTCGGCTGAAAGGTCATGAAGTTGCGGTTTTCGAGAAGAAGGAAGCAGCCGGTGGAAGATTGAGAACCATGGATTCTGCCAATGAACTTTCGTTATCACTGCTTGACATGGAGATCAGCGACCTGGCAGAAATCGGCATCGAGATCAGAACTTCATCTGATATCGAGAGACCGGAATCGTTGCTCGCCGAGGGATATGATGCGGTTCTACTGGCCGTGGGTTCTAAATCAGCATCGTTTTCAAACTTCAAGAGCAATGAAAAGGTGTTCACTGCAGGCAGCATGATGTCCCCGTCAGAGCTGAATGTTGTGGAGGCTGTTGCTTCGGGGAGAAGTGCTGTCGAAGCCGTGGACAGATCCCTGGGAGGGGACGGGGAGATGAGCCCCGGTTTTCTGGAGCCCGATATCCCAACCCCGTGCATGGGCAGGATAGATGGATTTGCTTACCTCAAGCGCAGGGCCACGGAATCCGAGACTGCTGCCATGACGGATGAGGATGCCGTATACGAGGCAGGTCGATGCCTGCACTGCAATCTCAGGCTCTGCATCTCGGAAACTACCTTGCCGCCCGAAAAATGGCTGGCGCTCACTGCAGAGAACACTGCTGCTGTCCCCGAAGGAGAGGGGGTTTATATTTTAATGGACGAGACCGGAAAACCGCTAAAGATCAAGGGCACCCCGAACCTGAGAAGCGACCTGGAATCCGAGCTGGATTCCGCAGCCAAGTTCTTCGAGTTCGAAGAGGACAAGATGTATTCCAAGAGGGAAAGCGAGCTTCTGCAGCAGCACCTCCAGAAATACGGAGAGATGCCCAGCGGGGGGGAGGACGACCTCGACGATTTATTTTAGTATTTGAAAGGACATACAAGTGTAAAAGGAGGAGTAAGAAATGACAAAGATCGACCCGGAAAAACTAGCCATCCGATTGATGAAGGAAAACGACCTGGAAGCCATCGTCGGTATCGACACCAAGGTCGGAGGGGCCGAGAGAAAAGAGTACTACGAAGGCAAGCTGACTCTCATGCTCGACAGTATCGGCAGCATTGCAACGTCCCTTGTGGCGGTCTATGAAGGCAAGGTCATAGGCTTTGTCATGGGCAAGGTCTTCAGGGGTGAGTTCGGCATACCGGAGAAGACCGCTTCCCTGGATACCATCGGAGTCGATCCCGAGTACAGCGGCCAGGGCGTAGGTTCGAAACTGATGGAGGAGTTCGAGAACCATGTCAAGATGGCCGGGGTGGAGAACATCCAGACCCTTGTGGACTGGGAAAACAAATCACTGATGAAGTTCTTCAACAACTCGGGTTTCTCCCCGTCCAGAACCCTGAACCTTGAGAAGGACGTGTAATGGGGTTTCATTTCACCACGATGTAGCCAGATATGCGTCTGTTATATGAGCCGAACGATTGTGAGGGCAAGGTGTGAAGCACCGCAGAGTACCCAAGTTCACCAAATATTATAGGCCTAATTATTCCAAGTCTTTAAGCATTTTTTCAAATACAGGCTTTAATGGAGGGATTTCTTCTTTTATGGCCTTCCATACCTTCTTTATATCAACTCCAAAATATGCATGAATAAGCTTATTTCTCATTCCAGCCATATCTCTCCAAGGAATTTCGGGATACTCCTCCTATACGTCATCAGGAATATTTTTTACTGCTTCACCGATAACCTCTATAGCTCTTATCACAGCAAATACAGTTTTATCGTCATGAATGAAGTCTTCATATTTCATGCCCTCGACAAATCTCATGCCTTTGCTTGTAGCGTCGATGACATCTTGAATATAGTCTCCAACCTCTCTCTTCATGCGTAAACAACCTCTTTCAATATGTGCCTTCCTATCCTTGGTTTTAATGCAGATTTTTCCACCAAATCCACTTTAACACCAAGAAGGTCACTTAGATAGTTCTCTATCTCTACAAATTTTATAAGCCCTATATCTGCGTCTTGTTCAAACTCAACAAGTATATCAAGGTCGCTCTCCTCTCTAACTTCGTTTCTTATATAAGATCCAAATATCCCGATCCTTTTAATCCCGTACCGCCTATTCAGTTCCTTTTCATATTTTTTAAGGGTGTCTGTTATCTCCGCAACAGCGTTTTTGCCTTTCATCCGAATACCCATGATATATTCTTATTTTAACTTTATCCTTAAAGCGCGCCGAGCTCCCTGCCCCTAAAAACGCTCCAGAGCCAATAATTTTTTAAACCACGACCATGATTGAGGCCTAAATGCTGGTTGAAGGGCATATGGTGGAGGGAAAACGTTGATTCCGCAGAGAGAGGCAGGCACCCGCTTGGGCAATCAAATCCGAAAACATGATTGGGAGGGGAAAGCCCAAAACGATCTGATTCAGCAGACAAGGGATTTTTACAGGGAGCATCCACCGGATCTCGAATGCATAACAGATCTCACCCATCGGCATTTTCGTGTTGTCCTCCCGAGGGGTCGGTTCCTGAAACTCGAGGATACGATTCAAAACGCAGGCCAGCTCCAGAAGTGGCTTGTGCGCCTGGGCCCCAGGGATGTGTTCTATTCCACAGCCACCTATCTTGATCCAACCTCGGTTAGGCCCCGCCCCAAGGGAAGGAAGGGGTACATGCATCCATCCAATATCCTGCTGGGACACGACATCGCCTTCGATGTGGACCGCCAACCTCTTAGTATGATGAATCTGGAGCGCGCCAGGCGGGATGCGCTCTCCCTGCTTGAATTCATGAAAGACAGGGGCCATCCGCTCAAGTACACGGCTTTTTCGGGGAGCAAGGGATTTCATCTGGTATTCGGGGATAATGAATGGGAGATAGTTGAGGACCCCTATGAAAGGGAGAAGGAAACAATCAAGCGAAGAAAGAAATTGGGCAGGGAAGTCAAGCAGGCGGGTTTGCATTTCGACAGTGCCGTCCTGGCGGATACACGACGCATCATACGGGTACCGGGCACCCTCAATTCCAAAACTGGTTACTGCTGCACGAATTTGACAGAGGAGCAATTGGGAATCCCCATAAGGAAATGGCTTGCCGACATTCCCTGCTTACCCGCATATAAATCGATTCCCGTGTTCAGGCTGCCCAGGATTTTACCCTCGGTAAAGAAGGGAAAAAGGGTAAAAGCCCATCCCCGCACAGCAATAGGATACACCACATTTCTCGTAAGCTCGGTTTTGGGAACCAAGGGGCGGCATGCGGTACTGATGTCATTTCCGAACCGCTCGCTTCGTGTCTTGGAAAAGGAGTTGAGGAATGCCCAAGCCCGCTTCAACCTCACAGACCTGTACCTTTTCTCGTTACCCAATGCCATCCAGGCCGTATGCCTTAATACCGTCCAGCGCAACCGCTACCAGAAGATACTCGACACCACGGGGTCATCCTCTGCAAACCAGCTCAGGAAATACAACCGTGTTTCCCTCAGAATGGGCCCCCTGGTGGATGAGGTCTTAAGGGAACTGGAACCTGCAGCCGAGTTCCTTACTGTTATTGAATGTTCGCACGACATAAGGGAACGGACATATGCAAGTGCGGGGCATATCGCATTCCTAAAACGCCACGGTTTGGAGCCCCTGGGTTACCCGCTTGTCCACGGCAGCGGTGCATTCAAGCTGGTGGACGCCGAATTGAGATTATGAATCGATAATGTTTTTTTATTATAACCCGATTATCCCACGCACCTCGCATGATTCCTTTGGGAAGATGATGGCAATTAGTTAATTGTGGCTAATACACCGGGCGGCCTGAACAGAGGTGGTTCGCCGCCCATTCTAGGAGGAAGATCCATGGGTTTGTTCAAGAACCTTCTTGGCAAGGACAAGACCGGCTCCGGCGGACAGGCAGGTTACGTTGAACGTGGTGATAGCCCCTTCTCCCCGCGGTACAGGGAGATCCGCGCATGGATAGAATCGAGGGTCGGACCCCTGAACCCAAACGATCCGAATCTCGTTCCAAATCTCAGATCGGTGCTTGAAAACGAGAAAAGGCGATGGGGAGGGTCCGGTACGAAACTTCAATTCAGCTACGAAGGTCCCGATACGTACATCACGGGTGAGACACTCAAGGTCAGAAAACAGCTGAAAAGCATCGGATGTGTATGGGACAAGAACAGAAAGGCCTGGGTTGCCCATGGTTGGCATCCAACGCAGGAGAATATACCTCGCTCGCGCAAATGGACGGGCCTGGAGGCCTACATCAACAAGGTTGAGTACAGGGTTCGGATGGGCGGACCACGATAAATCCAGATTCGGGTGATTGCACGGATTCGAGAGAGGAGGAACTCAGAAAGGAAGGCTGGCAGAGGCAGTTCACAACAGAGGAGCCCAGGCTGAGCGAGTCGGTGGAGCTGTACAAATCACTGGGCTACGAGGTGCACCTCGAGGCCGCAACCAGGGAGGATATGGAGGAGTGCGGGGTCTGTTTTGAGGAGATGACCGACAGGTACAAGACGATATATACGAGGAAGAGGGAGGAGTAGCAGGGAGGGACTTCTAGGGAAGATTAAGGTTTGATTCTTAGGTCGGAAATAAAGCACGATCTTTATTTTTGGATTAAATCATTTTTCTCGATACCACGTATCAACTCTTCAATTTTTTCTACACTTTCATTTATGGATAACCCATCGATATCAACGTGATAGTTTGCTCTCTTATAAGTTCGATTAAAGTATGTATTGTCCAATCTCAATTCTCTTAGACATCGTTTTTTTTCTTTTTCCGTTAATGTTTTTTCAATTTTATTTGAACTATCATCATAAAAACATAACCGCTTCAATATATTCTCAGGTCGATCATGAATAGCAATTATTACACGGTCCTCTTCTTTTTTAATTTCTCTCAAAAAACAATCGCGGAGACCGCTTGGCGGTAATGCAACAATGTATTTTGAATTTTTATTTTCGTTAATTATTCTCCTAAGAACAATAGCGACATAATTTCTATAGGAGTAATCTCCTATAAACATGGATTGGATTTGTGAAATAGATTTTTTAAAATAACTTTCAATCTCTTTATCTAGGTCATAAAATCGATACCCTTGTGTTCTTGCTAATTCCCTTCCTATCGTTGTTTTCCCAACACAGCATATTCCAACAAGGAATATTTTCATTTTACATCACTTTAGAAATACAATGTTTTTGGTGATTAAAAGATTTCGCCTAATGTTCCCATCACATGCGATGTTGCCGAAGGCAATG
>CP070726.1:128085-134452 GCA_020350865.1 Thermoplasmata archaeon | reverse complement strand
ACATTATTGGCAATATTATATCATCAAATGCTTGGTTGACATTATATATAATATCATTATGATAAATATAGTTGTTTGAGGAACTAAATAAATCGATATAGATTCCATAGTGGTTATTTGATGATATAATATTGCCAATAATGTTATTATTACTGGAATCACAAATATGGGTGCCATTATAGTTGTTATATATGTTGTTGTGGGATATGGTATTCGCGTCTGCTTCACTATCGAGTTTTATCCCATCAATGGAATTTGAATAAATGGTATTATTTACTATCTCATTGCCTATACTATCGACTATCTCTATACCCCGATGATTACCCGAGATATCGTTGCAGGTTATGTTGTTGTCCGAACAAAAGCCGATGCTAATTCCATCCCAATTTGAAAAAATCGTATTATTAGAAATAGTATTGTATTTTGATTTTGACCACAAAACAACTATCCCAAAATCATTGTTTGAGGCGCTGTTGTTGATAATGATGTTCCTTTCACTCGAGTGTAGGCGGATTCCATCGTAATTGTCGTAGAGACTGTTGTTGAATATCACGTTATTCGAGCTTGAGGAAAACCATAAGCCGCTATCGCCGGAGTGCGAAAAAATCCTATTGTTTTTGATCAAGTTGTTCGAACTCTCGGATACCAATATACCTTCCCAGGCGTTCGAGAATATGGTATTGTTGGATATTGTGGCGCCGTCCGAAGCAATCTTTAGGTAAATCCCGATTTCGCGGTTAAGGGTGATGTTATTACCAGAAATCACGTTATTTAAACTAGACTCCAACTCTATGCCATCATCATTGTCCGAAATGTCGTTGAAGGTTATGTTGTTAGTTGAACTTGATTTAAAATAAATACCCGGCTCCTCATTTGAGCTGATATTATTGTTGGAAATAATATTATCTTGACTGTTTAGAAGATACATACCCCAAGCATTGTATGAGATGTTGTTGATGAGTATGATATTCCCAGTGCTCGACTCTAACCGTATGGGTATTTGATTGTTCAAAATCTCTGACTGCTGGATAGTACCGTTCGTAACATTGAACAAGGATATCCCATTGTACTTTGGGTCAGGATCAGGATTACGTCCGTCGTGAATCCAACAGTTCTGTATGACGAAATATGCTGTTGTATGCCTTATCTCGATCCCCGTAGACGTGCTTGCACTTATATCCCAGTTTTCTATTATAAATGGATCCATCTGGGTGCCACTACCTCCCGTAACACCGTTCGGGGCGGTAAAGTCACCATTGCCGTTGATATAGACAGGGGTATGGGGAGTATAGCCACTAACAACCTTTGGCTCGCAAATGATAAATCCCATAAATCCTGTTATCACTAACATACCCATAATCCATAACGATGTTAATCCATTCCTCATACCAATCCACACGCACATTAGTGTTCTAAGTTATGTTAATATAATTACTTAAATTGAGTTATTATCGGAATTCTCTGATTCATTATTTGTGGCTTATTATATAAATCTTATACAAGAGATAATATTTCAATCGCATTATGTTGCGCAATAATGACCTTAACATGGTTATTCCTTCCCGAAAGCAATGTCCTCGAGATAAAGAGATATCAAAGCACCAGTGCTTTGAGCGCTCCAATTTGCACAAACAGTTGCATTAGCTGTTCCTGTAAGCACTGGGAAATATAACCAACAGTCTCCAGTTATAAAGCCACCCCGGGGTGTCATGATAACCTGCCCGGAGGATTCATCGAAATAGTTTTTATTGTTTATTTTCAATGTAATGGATTCGATATCTTTATTGCCCTTCTTATCCTTGACAGTTAAATATACATTGTAGTATTTCGATGAAACGTATCCGTGTAAGGTAATGGGTTCATAACTGAGATTGCCATCACCGAAGTCCCACAACCACTCAACAATATCTCCGGTTGAATTTGCGGCGTCGAATGTGATATTTTCATTCACATAAACTTCCGTTCTGTCTACCACGATTTGTGCTTCTAAGTTATTATCATCATTTTCTTCTTGAAATATATTAATGATATCTTCAATCTCCTTTGTATTTGAAAAGGCCAAGGCTACAATGCCTGTTACAAGGATGACAGCTACAATAATAATCGCGATCAATTTCTTCACGATATTACCTTCATCGGCTAATCGTTTATAGAGGTTTTAGATACGTCGCATTGATCTTACTTATGACACACTCCCTCGAACTTAGATTATATATGCCTTCCGTTCGCATAAATAATATTGGACTGCTAGTTTATATACATTATCCTAATTTCATTCAATTGGACAAGCAACCGCGGTTGTGCACCCAAACGCCCCCGCCCTCCGAAAACCTTTATTCGTTCATCCGCCCATACACCGCGGGATGACACCGATTTTGAGCAAAGCCGGGGAAATTGCAGAGCATCTGAAAAAACAAAATCAGGTGCTCATCGTAAGCCACATCGACGCCGACGGTATTGCAGCGGGCAGCATAGCATCCACGGCACTGAAGAGGAGGGGCATCGAGCACGAGGTGCGATTTGTCAAAAAACTGGACGAGATCGAGATGGAAAGAACAAGGGATGCCAATCCACCCCTGGTGTGGTTCACTGATCTTGGCTCCGGTGCCCTGCCAATGCTTGACGGTATAAATGCCGTGATATGCGACCACCATGTGCCCGCAAGAACTGAGATGTCCCGGATGGACAGGATGAATATTCTTAGCTATGTGGATATCCCCGGTAATGACTTCAATTTTCATCTCAATCCGCATCTCTTCGGAAGGGACGGGGCCAACGACCTTTCGGGGGCGGGAGCAACATACCTGGTGGCCCGGGAAATGGGCAGGGGCAATGGAGACCTTGCATCCCTGGCCGTGGTGGGGGCGGTGGGCGACCTCCAGGACACTAAGAACCTGAGGCTGGAGGGCACCAACAGGGAGGTTCTGGAGGACGGCAAAGAGGCGAAGGTCATCTTCTGGAAACAGGACATCAGGTACTTCGGCAGGGAGACAAGGCCCCTTTTCAAACTGCTCCAGTACGCAAACGACCCCATCATTCCCCACGTCTCGGGCAGGGAGGAGGCCTGCATCGACTTCCTCGCGGACCTGGGGGTGCCCATGAAGGATGAGGAGCACTGGCGCAGGTGGATAGATCTCACCGAGACAGAAAAGCGGGACATCTGCTCCGAGATCGTGAAGGTGCTCGTCTCCAGGGGATTCGGGCACGAGATGGCCGAAAGGCTCATCGGGGAGGTGTACCTCCTCACAAGGGAGGAGGAGGGCACCGAGCTCAGAGATGCCAAGGAGTTCGCCACACTGCTGAACTCGTGCGGGAGGTACGACAAGGCCGAGGTTGGGCTGCATGTCTGCCTGGGGGACAGGGATGAATGGCTCACCCGGGCCAGAATCCTGCTTTCAGGTCACCGAAGAACCCTGGTGGACATGCTGCAGGTGATTGCGGAAACGGGCATCACGGAGAGGGAGCATGTGCAGTATTTTCACGGCCGTGACACCATCCCGGAAAACATCATCGGTACGCTGGCGGGTATGCTCTTGGGCGGTGAGGAGGTGAGAGCAGATTTGCCCATGCTGGGCTTTGCCGAAACCTCTGAAGGCGACATCAAGGTGTCCGGAAGAACCACAAGGCCCCTGGTAAAGAAAGGCCTTGACCTCTCGGTTGTAATGAAGAAATCCGCCGAAAAGGTGGGGGGTGTTGGAGGAGGCCACAACATAGCCGCAGGTGCCACCATCCCGATGGGGAGGGAGGGGGAGTTCCTGGACTATGCTGAGAAACTTATAAAAAGGCAGCTCAAAAAGTAAATTATCTTATGTGGGGAGAGGCAGCGGGTCCATCATCTCCCCTCCGTTGGGATCGTATATCAGCTGGATGCTGTCCCCCGCCTGGATGTCCTCCCCGCCGTCGCCGGCAATGGAAAAAGTATCAAGGTACGAAATGGTGGAATCGGAGGGCTCCGCCTCGTCAAAATATATCCCGGCTTCATTGTACGGATCCAGGATATTCTTATTTGTTGCCGGCATGGTGGAGACTATTGTTTCGACCTTTGCATCCTCTGTATTTGTCCCGTTGTACACTCTGAAGAGAATATTTGCGAGATCAAGCTGATCATCTGTTCCGTCCGTGTCCTGGATGGTGATGGTCCATATGATGTTCGTGGCGGAGGTGAAAGGCTCTTCCGTTCTTGATATCTGCACCGCCACGGTGGGGATGTCCTCTTCCACAACTGTGATGTTGTATGTCTTGTCGTCCGTTTCCTTTCCGTCGTCCACAGTGAGTTTGACAGTGTAGTTGCCGGGCATGGTATAGATGTGTGTGGCTGTGATCCCTGAATCGGTGTTCGGGTTGCTTGAGGTGGCGTAGTCGTCTCCGAAATGCCATGAGTACTGGAGCGTATCGTCATCTGGATCAACCGAAGATGCCCCGTCAAAGGTGACTGTCTGATTTACCATGGGCTCTGCAGGCGAGTAGGTAAAATCGGCGGTGGGCGGTAGATTTCCGTTGCCGTTGTCACCGTTATCACCGTCCCCGTCTCCCCTGGTAAAAACAAAGGCGACGGCAGCGATGATCACTATTGCCACGACGATGCCGACGATGATTATCCTCTTGTCCAAACCCCCATCCTCACTTGATGACGGCGGGGTCTTTTCGGCGACTACCTCCACTGTTTCCTTTGGCATGCTACCACTCACGCTATCATATCAGTTGTTATTTATTAAACTTTCGAAGAGGCTATTTGGGAGACATTCCCCGAAAATACGCTTAATAAGGGCGTTTTATCACAGAAATAATATTCAGCTTTTCTCGCCCATCAGTTTGATTATGGCCTCCGCGGGCTCCCCGTCGCATGCTTCCAGGGCCTTTCTTGCCTCCGCCTCGGTAACACCGGCCTGCTCGGCCACTAGCTTGATGTCCTCCTTGGGTATCCCTGTTTCCGAGGCCACCTCCTGGGGGGTGCCCACCACCTGATAGGTCCTCTGTCCCTGGACCTCCATGCATGTAACTGCAGCATCCTTGAATATGAGGGTCCTGTCCGCGGTCTTGATTATCACCTCTGTGACACCCTCCATCTCCTCGATGTTCAATCCGTGCCTCTTCATCATGGCCTTCATGTGCTTCTGGGAAAGGCCCCGGCCTCCAGGAATCATGAGCTCACCGCAGGTGTATCGGTGAGGTGCAGTTTAAATATTGTGGCAATTTCCCCGGCAATTCCCTTAAAACAGGGCGGGGTATGTATCCTGGAGCAAGGGAAAAGATATATAACGGGAGGATATGTCAAAGAACCGATACCATGGGGGAACTGATCTTCATCGGCCTGGGTTTATTTGATGAGAGCGACATCTCGGTGAAGGGTCTGGAAAAAGCCAAAGGATGCACCGCTCTTTTTGCCGAGTTCTACACGGCCAGCCTCACAGGCACTTCCATTGACAAAATACAGAATATGGTGGGCAAGGAGGTCAGGCTGCTTGACAGGGAGGAGATGGAATCGGGTGATGCGGTTATCAAGGCTGCAAGAGAGGGCACTGTGGGGGTGCTCGTGGCAGGGGACCCCATGACCGCCACAACCCATATCGCCCTGAGGCTGAGGGCAGCAGCCGAGGGTATAGAGACACGGGTAATACCCGGAGCCTCCATCATCACTGCCGCCCCTGCCCTCCTGGGCCTCCACATCTACAAATTCGGCAGGATAACCACCCTGGCCTATCCGAGGGAGAATTACTTTCCCACAAGCCCGTACGATATGATCAAAAAGAACCTGGAAAGCGACCTCCACACCCTCGTTCTACTGGATATCGATTACCAGATGAAGCGTTACATGAGGGCAGGCCAGGGCCTTGAGCTTCTTCGGAAGATGGAGGAAGAGAAGGGAGAAGGCGTTGTATCCGATGACATGCTCATCTGTGTTCTGGGAGGTGTGGGGGGAGAGGAGCCGATAGCAAGGGCAGGTTATTTGAGGAATCTTATACGGGAGGATTTCGGCACGGGACTGCACTGCCTAGTAATCCCCTGTAAGCTCCACTTCACCGAGGCGGAGGCACTTGTTGCTTTCGGAGGTGCTCCGGAAGAGATTCTTGAAGGAATCTGATTGTCCCCTAATATAAGGGGAAAAATCCCATTTTTATAAACTTTAAAGCCCTTAAAGTAACCCAAAAATTACTTAAATTTATAAACCATTAACTAAAGCGCATTCCAGGGGGGTCAGCAGGGGAAACAAGGAATTCCACATTCTTTTTCTCGGATGGCCCGTCCGGATGCGAAATCGACGATAAAGGAGGGAGCGAAGGATGAAAAGAAAGAGTATAAGCATTCTACTGTGTCTTTTGCTGGTTGCGACCGTTTTGGCTGTGTTGCCCGTGAACGTGGGTGCTGT
>CP070726.1:124912-127985 GCA_020350865.1 Thermoplasmata archaeon | reverse complement strand
GGATACTACGGTAGGACCCTGCCCCATTTCAGGAAGAGTGATCTGGGAGCTGAGGCGAAGGGATTCGTTGAATCATCCTATAAAAGCGGTCTTAGGCCCACAGAATATTTCTTCCACAGCATGGGGGGCAGGGAGGGTCTTGTGGACACTGCTGTAAGAACATCCAGGTCGGGTTACATGCAGCGAAGACTGATCAATGCACTCGAAGACCTTAAGGTCAAACAGGACGGCACGGTGAGAAATACAGCAGATACCATAATCCAGTTCCAATACGGTGAAGACGGTATTGATCCGAGCAGGAGCGTAAGGGGTGATGCCATCGATATCGATGAGGTCCTCTTCGATGTGCTAGGTGACAAGTACTGGGATTTGTATAGAGGTGAAAGGGAGGAAATGTTCGCAGGCTACGGATCACAGGAAAAGGACCTGTCCGCCATTTCTTTCGAGGATGAAATTGAGGAGGAGGAATGAACTTGTCAAAAACAGACACGCTTGATGCCCTAGTAGCTCGAGGCATTGCAAAGAAGGATGCAAAGATACTGGTGGAAGCAGGATTTACCCTTGGCTCCTTGAAGGATTCTGATGAAAAATCGCTTAAAAAGCATTTTACTGCCGATAAAGCGGCAAAGATTTTGAAAAAGGTGGGCGGCACCTCCGGAAAGGAGAAGAAAAAGTCCGCCAAACCAAAACCCGAGATATCCATTCCCCAGAAAATTCCAACATTGACCCCTGCAGAAAAGCTCGTTTCCGAAAGGGCCGCCAAGATGGGGTTGAAATTGCCTATGAAGATCATCACCGCCATAGCGGACAGGGTTGGGGAAAATAAACTGACAAAAAAGGAAATCGACTCCGTGATTGAACTTGCCCACAAGCGTTACAGCGAACACGTTATCGATCCACATGAATCAGCGGGAATCATCGCTGCCCAATCCATTGGTGAGCCTGGGACTCAAATGACCATGAGGACTTTCCACTATGCAGGTGTGGCTGAGATCAATGTGACACTTGGTCTGCCAAGACTCATCGAGATAGTGGATGCACGAAGGGTTCCTTCCACACCCATGATGGAAATATATCTGCAAGAAAAAGTGAAATACGACAGAGAAGAGGTTCGAAAGATAGCATCAGATATTGAAATCACAAAGATGAACGATATCGCGTCCATCGAGACTGATATGGTGAACCTTCAGGTGGCCATCCATATAGACCCAAAAAAACTTGAGAAAAAGGGGCTGAGCCTCGAGGAGGTTGAGGCAAAACTTGCAAAGCTTCGGGAAGCCAAGGGCAATTTCACAAGAGAGGAAAACGATTTCTTTGTGCGCTCAGATGAGCCCTCCTACAAGAAGCTCCTCAGAATATCCGAAAGCGTGAGAGACTTGAAGATCAAAGGTATAGACGGAATCGAAAGGGCCATCATCAGAAAATCCGGCGAAGAGTATGTTGTTTACACACAGGGCTCAAATCTGGCAAAGGTCCTGCTCCTTTCCCATGTGGATATCTCCAGGACAACCACCAACAGTATCTCTGAAATCTACATCGTGCTCGGCATTGAAGCCGCCAGAAACGCCGTAATCAGGGAGGCGAGCAAGACCCTGGAAGAACAGGGTCTCTCGGTGGATATCAGGCACATCATGCTCGTGGCCGATATCATGACAAACGATGGTGATGTGAAAGCCATTGGAAGACACGGCATATCGGGGAGGAAATCAAGTGTTCTGGCCCGTGCTGCCTTCGAGATTACATCAACCCATCTTCTTCGAGCGGGTATGACAGGGGAGGTGGATACTTTAGATGGTGTGGCAGAAAATATTATTGTCGGACAGCCTGTTACCTTGGGTACGGGGGCAGTCAACCTGATTTACACCCCACAAAAGAAAAAGTCCTAGAGGGGAGCATTCGGGCAAAACTTGAAATACCCCTTTGAGAATTTCTGGGAGATTTGATATGGATATAAACAAAGCCATAAAAACCGCCGTGACGACGGGAAAGGTTGTCTTCGGATTCGAGCAAACCGTAAAAGCTCTAGTTGCAGGGAGCGCCAAGTTGGTGATCACATCATCCAACTGCCCGGAGGAGCATCTAGCTCAAGTAAACAAATACAAGGATGTTGCTTGCCATCGATTTTCTGGTAACAATATCGAGCTCGGCTCCGCATGCGGTAAACCGTTTGCCATCTCCATGCTATCCGTGCTGAATGAAGGTGATTCGGAAATATTGGCCTTGGGGAAGAGCAAATGACCAACATTAAACTGGACCAAGACACGCTGCGGTACATATCGGTTTTTGAGAGGATGACAAGAACCAGGGTGATCGACTGCATTGAGACCCCCGAGAAATTGATATTCATTGTGGCTCCAGGTCAGATAAGGTTGGCCGTCGGTAAGAAGGGGGAGAACGTAAAGAAACTACATGACATGTTCAAGAAGAACCTTGATGTGATAGAGTATTCAGAGGACAGGGCCAGGTTTCTTAAGAACATCTTTCACAAATATGCCGTCAAGGGAGTGGAGATTGAGAACCGAGGAAACCGCATCCATGCCACCGTGAGTGTGGAAAGCAAGGACAAGGGCAAGGTCATTGGCAAGGGCGGAAAAAACCTCAAACTTGCCAAGGATATCTTGGGCCGCCATACTGATATCGAGAGCCTGAGTATAGATTAGTATTTATTGTCTCACAATGCTCTCAGCCACTCGGGTTTGAAACTCACGTTTTCCATTTTTAGAATATTGTCGATTTTATGCAGTATATTTTGTTTATCCCCTGGCATTGTGCCGCCTATGGGAAGGTAGTTGGATGCGTGGTTGGCGCGAAAAATGCAGTGCGTACAATGCAGGTTCTCTATTACCGTACGCACCTCTGCGAAAACCTCTCTTGGTTCCAATATTTCAAGTTCCCCTGCCTCTACCTCTTCATAAATTTTTGTTCCTTTTATAACCATGAGTGTGAGGGCTCCTATGAAGTCGGGATCCATCTGTGAAAGGATTTTAGCAGTTTCCCTTGCATGCTTTTGGCTGTGCTTTCTCCCGCCCAAACCGAGGATGAAGATGACTGAAAGGGTAATGCCCGCGTTTTT
>CP070726.1:122036-124812 GCA_020350865.1 Thermoplasmata archaeon | reverse complement strand
CGATATCCGAAAAGATGCGATTTTCTGGATTGGGGGTGCGGGAGGCCTTGATTTGGTATTTCTGGCGGGCCTTTTTGCCATAGGGCCCCTGTTCTTCCTGGCTCCCAAGGGTTTGAGAAGGTCAAAAGCAGAGGTCTCAGCCACCAAATCCTTTGAAAACAACATAAAGAAGCTGTTAGAGCATGCGGAATCAATGCTCAATTCCCAGAAGTACGAATTGGCCTTCGAATCTGCCCTGCAGGCGGTGGACATGAAGATACAGGACGTTGGCTCCAGATTGGGAGTAAAACAGAGCCCATATGTGACACTCAGAATGCTGAATGTGAACCCGTTTGTCATGAACGACTACTGGCTGCTGTCAAACGCGTCACGCACCCCCGAAAAGACATTCAACGACACGTACGCCGCTGTGATTGCTGCCGGAACCATAGTGGAGGAGATGGAGAAGGTCGAATCAAGGCTCTTGGCAAGCAACCTTCAGAGAATAGTGGCCTTCCTCGTTGACATGGCAATTATCGTCCTGATTATGATGCTGTTCTTCTATCTTGGAGGTGTGGCGGGCCTCTATGATCTGAAAGATATTTTGGGCCTCCTTGAATCCATCTGGTTCTTGGCCATGCTCATGTGGCTGTGGGTGGCCCAGGCCATATACTTCACCCTTTTTGAGTCACTTTCCGGTCAAAGCCCAGGAAAGAGGCTCATCGGCATAAGGGTCATATCGGACGACTATTCAAGATGCGATTTCATGGACGCATTCACAAGAAACGTCGTGAGGTTTTTGGACATGGTGATGTTGGTGTACCTGATCAGTTTGATGATCATGAATCTCTATCCCAAAAGACAGCGGTTCGGCGACCTGGTGGCTCAAACACTGGTTATTAAAGCTTAGAGTGGGAATCACATGACAAAAGCAAAAGATATGGAAGAACCGTACGATCTGGAGATAGAGGAACTGTGCAGGACCATCTCCGAGAAAGGGTACAAGAGGATTCTGCTTCAGTTTCCCGAAGGACTTAAAGGACTGGCACCGCAGGTGAAAGATGAAGTGGAGAACAAAACTGGTGCCGATGTGTTCATCCATGCAGATACCTGTTACGGTGCCTGTGACCTGCCCGATATCCATGGGACGGACATGGATCTGGTCGTCCAATACGGCCATTCAGAGATGAAGGGAGTGAGATATCCGGTGCCTACGATGTTCATAGAGGCGTACTCCACCCTGGATGTCATCCCTGCAGTGGAAAAGTCTCTATCCCAACTGAAGGGTACGGTGGGACTGGTAACCACGGTTCAGCACATAAACCAGCTTCCCAAGGTAAAAGAGCTGCTCGAAAAGGAAGGCTTCAAGGTGGTCATTGGCAAGGGAGCGAATAGAACTATTCACAACGGCCAGGTGCTGGGATGCAGCCTCTCATCCGCCACCTCGATTTCAGGAGAGGTGGACTGTTTCCTTTTTATCGGCTCAGGGAATTTTCACCCCATAGGTGTGGCCATGGCCACTCAAAAACCGGTGGTTATTGCAGACCCGTACGCAAACGAGGTTCGGGAGGTTGAGGAACTCAAGAACAGGCTGTTGAGGCAGAGGCACGGGGCCATCACAAGGGCAGGGGAGGCAGTACATGTGGGCATTCTCGTTTCCGGCAAACCCGGTCAGCAGCGATTAAAGCTGGCAGCCAACATCAAATCCCTGGCCGAAAAATATGGGAAAAAAGCCTATGTCCTTCTTCTCAACGAGATCCATCCCGACAAGCTATCGACCTTTAAAATGGATGCCTACATCTCCACCGCCTGTCCCAGGATAGCAATGGATGATTATCATATGTACAGTGTGCCCATTCTTACCCCCTATGAATTCAGGATAGCGGTGGGTGAGGCCCTCTGGGAGAGCTATAGGTACGATGAATTCATGTGATGGTCTCCAGAAAAAATATTCAAATTTGGGGTGTCACTGCATCGAACCATACCAAAAAATATATGAGAAGCACCTTCCTATGTACCACATATGCAGGACGGCGGTGCAGCAGGCAAAAGCTCAATCAAGCTTTCGGCAAGAAATCTATCCAAGAATTTTAACGGGTTCCCAGCTTTAAAGAATGTGTCCTTTGGGGTGGAGGAGGGGGAGATATTCGGCCTTCTGGGGCCCAACGGAGCGGGCAAGTCCACATGCATGAAGATCTTCTGCGGCCTTCTTGCCCCTTCCATGGGCCAGGCCATTGTTGATGGAGTGGATGTGGCACTGGAGCCCATTTCAGCCAAATCCAGAATAGGTTATCTCCCAGAATATCCCGCGCTCTTCGAGCACCTCACCGGCAGGGAATTCCTTGCCATGATAGGCAAATTCAGGGATATTGTGGATCAGGAAATCGACCGGAGGATTGCGCGGTTAAACGAGGTTTTGGACCTGGAAGGGAAAATAGACGAGCTCATTGGCACCTATTCGAAGGGCATGAGGCAGAAGATCGCCTTTGGGAGCGCCATCATCCACAATCCTCCCATCCTCATTTTGGACGAGCCCACATCAGGCCTTGACCCGAGGTTCGCCAGGTATGTGAAGGATATAATAAAGGAGTTCGGTAAGCAGAAGAAAACGATCCTCATGTCAACACATATTACGGAGGTGGCCCAGAACCTGTGCTCGAGAATTGCAATCATCAACAAGGGGGAGATCGCAATCGAGGGTACTGCTGAGGAGATCAAGCGCGCCACCAACAAAGACTCGCTGGAGGATGCATTCATCGAGATAGTGGGCGGTAGATTATGGACTGGTTCAATATTT
>CP070726.1:111955-121936 GCA_020350865.1 Thermoplasmata archaeon | reverse complement strand
TATCTCCGGTGCCCTTTCTTATCCTCCCGGCCCTTCTGTCCACGATTTTAAGCTCATCATCAACGGTGGCGAAGTTGCCCCTGATGACCACGTCACCCTGCTCAACCTCCATTCCGATACCGAAGGCCTCGAAAGGGCCCCTGCCTGTGTACACCTCGTACGGATCCAGCCCCAGCAGGGCGAGGTGCGCTGTATCGCTGCCGGGCGGCACACCGGGTGCGATGGTGTCCATTATGCCGCAGACACCGTGCGCTGCGAACCAGTCGAAATTGGGGGTTTGGGCCGCCTCCAGGGGGGTTTTTTGGGTAAGCGCGGCCACGGGCCTGTCCCCCATGCCGTCGCATATCACAAGCATCATTTTCACAGCAGAAGAAGTGTCATCCATGCAATCAGTCCTCCGGAACCGGTGGCTATCAGGTTCACGGCATTGTTGGATATCAAACCCTTTCTTTCGAGGGTGGCCCCGAGAACCGAATCCACCTGACACCCTATAAAACCTATGGCAAGGGGGATAAATATCAGTCCAAGGGAATAGGCAGGAGGGGAATCGTTTAACATGAAGTTCCCAGATGAATTGGAGTAGATGTGTGGCAGGAAGAAGAGCACCACCCAGCCCGTGATGGCCGTGTAGAACGCGGCGATGAGGGCCCAGCTCTGTCCCAGCATGGACACCCCGCCGTGGGTCCCGGGTTTCACCCTCTTCTTTAGGTTCGTTATGAGATAGGTTTTGTCCGAAAAAACGCCCAGCTCCGAAGCAACGGTGTCCGATGCCGCCACGCTGATGGTGGCAACAAAGGCCACCTCGGCCATCCATTTTTCCCCTATAAGGTGAAATCCCTCGAAGCTGAATAGTGCAACCAGGGTGGGTGCCAATCCATTGGCAAGTACGTTCTTTGCATGCCTCTCCCCTATCTTTCCCTCCTGCACACCCCTCTCCTTTTTGAGGGTGTACTTGTACCTGGTGGCAACAAAGCTCGTTATCAGGAAGAAGACGAGCAGTGCCAACCACAAGATACCCCCGAAAATGCCGATTAGGATGCCCACGATGACGGCCAGGAGGCTCCCCCGCTTGTCCAGTACCTTCTTCCAATAGGCCAGAAAGCCCAGCAAAGTGCATACGGCCAGCACGCCTATTGTATGCTCAAGAACAAGCATTGCCATGGGAAATGCCCTTGCTTATAAGTATATTTCGCAATCATTTTAAATAGAGGCACCCGTGAGCTCAAGGTGGAGGAGGGAAATCCTCGGGTGGCTCCGGCTCATCCGGAGCTGTATCCTCACCTTCTGGAGGAGGAACATCCTCAGGCGGCTCGGACTCATCCGGAGGTGTATCCTCACCTTCTGGAGGAGGAACATCCTCGGGCGGCTCGGGCTCATCCGGAGGTGCCTCTGTGGGCTCCTGAGGTTCAGGGGATACCCCTCCTTCCGGTATCTGGTCCGGCTCCACTGTGACCTCCTGGTACTTGCCGCAGGAGGTGCAGTACCATGCATCGTACTCAGCAATGAAATCCAGCTCGCTGCCGCAGGTGGAGCACCGCTTCTCTTCCTCCTCAGGCGGGACCTCCTCCTCTTTCTTCTCCTCTTTAGGCATGATCTTGGTTCGCCCCGACATCAACCAGACCTTTTCAAGCTCCTGGGGAGTTGACGGTCTCGGCTCCTCCTTTGGTTTGAGCAGCCTGATGAACCTCGGGTTGACCCATAAAAATGTGTCCTCCGGGGTCTTGGTGAGCCTGTCCACTCCGATCTTCACGATATTCTCCCGCTGTACACCCAATTTGACGGGAATTGACACATCACCCAAAATAAAGGCATCGGCACATTCAAGTCTGCCCTCGCCCCCGCCATAGCCGCACGTGTAGAGCTGCTCGTCCGCTATGCCTGGGGTGGGTCCCTTCTGGGCAATCACCAGTGCATTCAATGTTTTCCACTGCTGTTTGTATCCGAGCCACTTGATGATGAGCACAGCAACAATAATGCCCACTATCAGAATTGTCAGGTCTATTATAAAGGCAAAGCCTAACCACGGAGGTATGCTCCAGGCGCTGGGGTGATTTAGCAGTGACCATACACCAATCAGGATCTCGATGATGGCGAAGGGTATGGCAAATATCAGGATGGTGTACAGCTTGTCCTTGAAGATCATCCTCTTCTGGGCATCCTCGGAAAGAAAATGTTCTAGAAGGTTCTCCCCGCACACGGGACATCTTGCCACCCTCTTGGCGCATTCCTCGTGGTAGTTTACACCGCAGGGGGAGCTGATGACAGGTCCGGGGGCCGGGAGCTCCTGCTGACAGACGTAGCAGTGGGTGTCGATTCTTGTCTCCTCTGGTGCCTGAGCCCCAGGTGCCTGTGTCTGAGTCTCGCCCATCATTTTATGCACCTCCTGGTGGTTGGGTTCCTTCATTATCGTCGGGCGGCGGTGGTTCGGAATCCGGCTCCCCGGCCCCTGGCGGGGGGAACTCGTCTTTGGGTGCGTAGCTCTTGCACGTGCGGCAGAACCAGCGCTGGTACTGGTCTATCCACTCGTAGTTGCCGCCGCACGTTGCACAGGCGGGTTCCTCGGAGGGCGGTGCCGGGGGTTCCTCCTCTCCTCCCTCGGGAGGCGCCTCCCCGGTGGTCTCCTCCATGCTCTCGTATTTCTGGCAGGTGGAGCAGTACCAGGCGTCGTATTCCGGGATGTAGGAAAAGGGTTTCCCGCATGTGGAGCAGATGTGCTCCATTTCGGTTATCTTCTCAGGCTCCTCTCCGGCAGGTGCTGCTGCAGCAGCTGCTGCAGCCCCCTCGGGCAATGTAATGCCCTCCTCGGGCATTTCTGCGACGCCGCCGATGAGCACCTCATTGGTCAGATCGGCAGGCTGCTTGGGCCAGCCGGAAGCCGGGATCTTGAGGGGCTTGACCAGGCCCACGACAACCCCCACAACAACGAGAATTATGGCAAATATCCAGGCTATCAAGGGCTTGATGTTGCTCCCTCCGGTGTGCACATCTGGTTGCTCTGCCCCGACATCTTCGATGTTCCAGTATGAAAGGGTCGTATCGTCATGGTCCACGCAGGTGAAGTTCTCATCACCCCATTCGGAGCCGTCCACCCATATCCAGTACGTGTCACCAACTTCCCAGCCTCCCTGTGGTATGGTTACTACGTACCAGTAGTCACCTGTTTGGGGGTCCTGCTCTATGCCGTCCGGGTCCACATACGTGGTTTTGGCACCTTTATGCTCTATGATAACGGCAGCATATGCTCCATCATAGCCATCTCCCGGATTATCTCCACTGGAGTCAAAAACCCTGCCGGCAATGACGTGCGGGCCTGCTTCCTGGGCGGAAGCGGAGCCGAGACAAAGAATTCCAAGCACCATAATCAGAAAAATCACTATGATGCAACTTTTTAACGCCCTACTTTGTTTCATACAACTCCCTACCATTTTTCGAGTTTTATGAGCCTATCACGGCGAAACGAGTATGTTTTGCATATGTGAATACTAGGAATCCGCTACCTGTAAGAACTTTTCCATTATTAATATTTTCAGGTAGGAATCGGGGATGTCCCTCCCACCCAGCCAGATGTTTATTATAGTAATACACAGTATCGGAATCGAAAGTGAAATATTCCCCAGTAAGCGAGGCGTAGGTCAGATTGTTATTCGGCTCGAAAACCACCGAAAACGAATGATAGCCCTGCCCCAAATCATAAATGTATACACCAAGCGCATAGGTGCTGCTTTCTTCACCCTGGCCGCTTTTGGCCACCACCATGTAATAGTGTTCATTTTGCGACATATCGTCATCTGTCCATGAGCGGGTCTGGGAATCCACCTCATCAAGGGGCTCGAGGGTGTGGTCGGAAAGCGATCCCGGGCCCACCCTGGTATCGCCCCTGTAAATGGCGTATCCGGCAGCACCTGCAGCGGGTTCCCAGCTCAAAACCACCTCCTCGCCGTCGTACTGGACATCGAGGCCCGTTCTGAAGTCCTCTTCGGCTCCCACCCCCTCGATGAATCGAATGGATGTTCCGGCAGCCCCGGTGAAGGTATATTCAACCTCATCCTCCAAGATGTATATCATGTAGCTTTCGCCCATTTCAAGGGTGAAATTGTCCAGGGACCGCGGAAGGAACTTCGGCCTCCCTATCCACTGCTCTGCCCCCTCATCGTATCTGTATACGGTGTCACCATGGTGTGCAAAACCGGCAAAATCAAGCATACCGACGGCGGAGTCATTCGCAAATGGCTCCAGCGGAAGGGCAAAGGCGTTGTATCCGTGGGTGAAGGTCATGGTCACCTTGCCCCCTATATTTGAGGTGTAGCCGATGTTGCCCCGGGCGTCCACACCCCTGATGGTGTAGTAGAACTCCCGTCCGGCGGGAACGGCACCTGTATCGTTCCATGTGGTCCTGAGAGGCAGCCTTTCCCCATCCTCATCTTCAGAGGTGTCTACCCAAGCCTCCGAGAAATCGAAGCCCCTTCTTGTATCGCTCTTGTATATCAGGTAATGATGGATATCTGGAGATATTGATGGCTCCCATTCAAGCAGTATATCGTCGTCCCGCACAAACACCCTAAGCAGGGGCGGCAGGGGCGGCTCCACATCACCCTCGATATAGAACCAGATGGTGGCAGTGGGTCCTTCCCAGCCCAGATTGTCGAAAGCCCTGAAGCTGATGTTGTGGTGCCAGTAACCTCTTGTTTCGTTGCCGTACCACTCCACAACCAGGTCGAAGATGTTGTACCTGTCCGCCGTGATGTTCTGCCAGGTGGCATTGGGATCTTCGGGGTCTATCTTATATTGTATGTACCAGACACCGGAGGGCGTATCACCCGGCGGCACACCCATATCCGTGGCATCAATGGTGAGATTGGTTTCCTCAGAGAAATTCACCCGGAGCGTCGGATGGTCCGACAACGGAGTGGGCAGCACCGCATCAGGCGAAGGGATGATGTCCATATCCGGGCCTGCATCATCGATAACCACGGTTACATAGGCGAGCTCCTCGGTGTTGCCCAGCAGGTCCACACCCCAGAAACGGATGGTGTGGGTGCCGTTGGCAAGCGTGCTCGTGTCAATGTCCTCGAAGCCGTCATCGAACTCATGGTAGATGTTGTCCACCCTGTAGGCCGTGTACCATATGCCCACCGGGGGCGCACCTATATCAAGGGACGTGAGCGAAAGCTCGGTATCAGGTGCAACCCACCAGGTATCATCGAGTCCGGGCACCGTATGGTTCACGCCCACAACATGAAAATCGGTATCCGGAGGAGAGCTGTCCACGATTATGGTGACATTCCTCAAAGCCTCAGTATTTCCCAGGAAGTCCACGGCATGGTAGTAGAGGTGGTACTGGCCGTCCGGGAAGTCCGACAGGTCGAATGTGCCGTTGTAGATGATCCAGCCCGTGAAATTGCCGTTTGAGAGGTTGCCGTCATCATCGATCATGTACTCGATGAAATCCACATCCACAGGTATGGCCCCGCCGTCCACACTGGTGATGTTTATGGGGGTTGCGTCGGTGATATTCAGGATGTCCGCACTTTCGTTTGCGCGGTACTGCGGGTCACCGAATGTGATGTTGGATTGGGGCGGTGTGTTGTCCACGATAACCTGCATTACATGCTGCGGTTCGGCGTTCCATACATTGTCCCTGGCCCAGTACCTCACGGTGTAGAGCCCCTCAGGCCCGGAGATCACGAAGTAGCTGCCGTTGTATATTCTGATCGTCCCGGTCCCGATCTGGTACAGTATGGTCTCCACACCGCTTGCCATATCCTCTGATGAGAGGATGAACCTCGTACGGCCGGTCACATTCAGGATGTGTGATGTGTTGGCCCGGTATTTTGGCTCTTCAACGGTTACATTCGTTTCCGGCGGCGTGTTGTCCAGATATATGATTTCCTGCCTCACTATCTCCGTGTTTCCAAGGAAATCCTCACTGTAGAATTCGATGGTGTAATAATCGTCGCTCCAAGCACTGGGCACGGAGGTCTGTATCGTGTAGTCCCGCCAGCCCGTGTCGTAGTTGCTGTTGAAGATCCTGTACCGGGTGAAGTTCACCTGGCTTCCGGAGCCGTCGGATATCACGAAGTTGATGCCTGTGGCGGATGATATGTTCAGGGTGTCGTTAATCTCGTCCCTCCTGTACTGCGGAGTGAGAATCGTGATATTAGTTACAGGGGGTGTGTTGTCCAGATTGAGCGATTCGTTTTTTACAGGCTCCGGGTTGCCGAGGTTATCATAGCCTCTGTACTCGATGGTATAAATGCCGTCGCTCCACGTGGGCGGAAGAACAAAATCTGCGGTGTATGCAGTCCAGCTTGTGTTGAAGGTGTTGTTGTAGATGCGGTATTGGATGAAATCCACACCCGAGCCAAAGCCGTCATCGGCTGTGAGATTCAGAAGCGATGCGGAGGTGATGTTCCACATATCTGAAGAGGAATCCCGATGTCTCGGGTATCCCACGGTGAGAACCGATTCGGGCGGCGTGTCGTCTACGTAGATCGTAATGTTGCCTTCGGGCCCGAGGTTGCCAAGGCTGTCCCTGCACCTGAACCTGATGGAGTAGTTACCGTCGCCCTGCGCAAAAGCGGATGAGATGTTGAAGATGGTACCTAATGTCCATCCAGATGAGACAGCGCCGTCCAAGAAGGTGATGTCATATTCCATGGTGGTGAGGTCGGCCCCGCTGCCCACTGCCTCATAGGCATTCAATGAAAAGGGTGCATCGGATGTGACATTCAAGTGATCGGTGGCTGTGCTAGGATATTTGGGATCACCCACGATGATATCACTTACCGGACCCGTGTTATCGAGATAAAGGGTATAGAAGTTGTTGGGCTCCACCCAACCAAGGTTATCGGTTGCATTGAAGATCACCGTGTAGTTGCCATCGGGAAGACCGGACAGGAAAAAGGAAAGGGTGCCCGGGGAATATTCGGTCCAATCCCCCACATCCAAACCTGTGTCGTTGTTGTAAACCTTGTAGTGGATCGAAGCCACACCAGCACCCGTACCGTCGGTTGAAGTGAGGTTGAGGGGTGTTGCGGACGTGATATTTAGAATGGGAACCGACGGATGCTTCGGGTCGCCCACGTTTATCGAGGTTGCCGGAGGTATGTTGTCCAGATAAATTGTCTCCGTATAAACCTGGTAGTTGCCCAGGTGGTCGTAACTGCCGTACTCGATGGTGTACTCTCCGTTGCTCAGTCCACCCGGCATTGTGAAGTTGCCCGAATACGCGTTCCAACCGGAGTCCCATGTTAGATTGTAGATGCGGTACTGTATGTAGTCCACCCCGCATCCCGGGCCGTCATCCGCAGTGAGATTTAAGGGGGTGAGGGAGGTTATGTTCCACAAATCGGTATCCAGGGCCCTGTGTTTCGGTTCACCTATGGCAAGCACTGTGACAGGCGGGGTGTCGTCCACATAGATGTCCAGGGTGCCTGTGGCTCCGAGATTGCCCAGGAGGTCCAGTGCCCTGAATAGAACGGAGTAGTTGCCATCGCCATCAATGGCCCAGAACGGATAATCGGTGGCTACATCAAACGCCGTCCCAAAAATCCAACCGCTTGAGCGGTTTGTATCAACATTGATTATCCTGAATTGGATTGTGGAGATATTTGCCCCGCTGCCCACAGCTTCGTAGGCATCGAGTGTGAAAGGGGTGGATGATGTTACATTTATCCTATCTTGGGCAGATGCCGTCCAGTTCGGGTCCCCGACGCTAATGGTTGTCTGCGGGCCCGTGTTATCCAGGTAGACGGTGGTGAGCTTCGGGATTTCTTTCTGCCCCAGATTATCTGTGCTGTTGAACTCGATGCTGTAGTTTCCATCGAGCCACAGGGGATCGAAGTAGAAGGAAGTGCCCGGCAAATACTCCACCCATTCAGTCATGTTTGTGGAGCTGTCCAGGTTCCGGATTTTGTAGAACAGGCCCGATACCGGCAGGCCGTTGATGCCGGAGGCGTTGAGGATGCCGGGACCCGCGGGGCTCGTGCCCAGGGGCCAGTCCACTGCACTCAGGTCCAGAGGTGTGATGGAGGTGATGTTGAGGAAATCGAGGGCGCTGGTCGGGTACTTGGGATTGCCGATGATCAATGTGGTCAGGGGCAGAGAATCATCCACGATGATGGTGAGGTTTTTCGTGGGCTCCGCACCGCCGATGGAATCGGTGCTGTTGAACTCGATTAAGTAGGTCCCCTCACCCCAGATCATGGTGAAGTTGCCTCCCTGCACTGGATCCGTGTAGTTGATCCATTCCGTGGCGTAGCTGCCGTTGCTCATGTTGTAGATTCTGTAGTACGTGGTGAAGGGTGGATTTCCACCGGTGACAGTGAAATTGAGCTCTGTTGTGCTGTTCACGTACCAGTATACGCCGGGCTGGAAGACGGGTGTGCCGGCACGGGGTGTTGTGATGGGTGTGCTGGTGATGTTGATGACGAAGGTGAAGGTGTTGTTGGTCTCGTTGAGCTCTATGATGCGCCCAACTATGTCCAGGGTGCCGGTGTAATCGATGGATATGTTGATGTAGTAGAAGCCCGCGATACCTGGATTGGGCCAGTTTATAATGAAGGGAAGAGAGCCCCCAGCAGGTAAGAACACTGCCTGAGGTGCCGATTCGAAGAAGGGATCGTCAATGGGCCCGCCACCCACCCCGCTCACATTGTACGCCGTGATATTGGTACCCATGGTCATACCCTGACCGCCGATGTTTCCAACCGTGAAGGTGATGTTTACGGGGCTTCCCACTGGAATATATATTGTCTCGGACACGAAAGGTGTTGGTAGGGTCGAGGGCTCGTCGTACACAACGGATATGGAGCCGTTGGCCGCCTCCACCTCGATTCTGTCGGGTGTGAGGTCGGGGGCGTCCACCGTGATGTTGAGGATGAACGTGTTGTTCGTTTCAACCCATTCCGATACGGCCCATGTGCTGTCCACCGTTATGTTGATGAAATAGTCCGTGGGCTTATCGGGGCTTGGAGCCACCCAGATGACATAAAAATCAGCTGTGAACTCGCTGGAATTCAAGGGACCCAGGACGCCTGTGTCGTAGAGGAATGTCCCGAATGTTGTTCCCGTACTCGTGCTGTTCCAGAAGGTCATGTTGAACTGGAAGACTCCGGTGCTCGACAATCCGACATTGGTGGCGTTCGCCCCTATTATTATCACCTGGCCGGGGTGGAGGATCACCGTTTCGCCCGCAAACGATGTGATGGGTGTGCCGTTCACTGAGACGTTGGTGGGCGAAAGGTCGGGAGCCACAACGAAATGGATGGTGAATGTGTTGTTGAGCTCGTTCAGCTCCCATGTGACATTGCCCAGGTCAACGGTGATGTTGACATAGTAATCGCCAGCAGGCCAAGGCACGGTCCAGAGCCATGTCCAGTGGCCGGAATCTTCCCCCGGGTCCAGGGCACCCAGGGTGATGTTGAAGGGGTTTTCGTCGCCTATCACGGCGGAGCCTCCGACAGAGGTATTGTAGAAGCTGATGTTGAAGGGCATGCCCGTGCCCGAGAACCCGACATTAGTGGCGTTGGAGCCGATTACAATGACCTCTCCCGGTCCCACGTACCAGATCTGCGATTCATCCACTGCCGCATCGCCGTTCACACTGACGTTCGTTGGTATGAGGTCGGGTCCTATGACGAAGTGTATGAGGAACGTGTTGTTGAGCTCGTTGATCTCAGAGGTTGTGTTGCCCGAGTCCACCACCACGATTACGTAGTAATCGCCCGGCTCGTTGGGGGGAATCCACACCCCGGTCTGCAGCCCCGAAACCCCACCTGCAGGCAGGCCGGGAAGTGATGATATGTTGTAGAATTCCGAGCCAATCGTGCGCGTAGCCGAGCTGTTGTAAAATGAGATACTGTATGTTATTGAGGCATTGACACCCGACACACCCACGTTGGAGCAGTTGACCCCGATATCCACGGGCACACCGGGCGTTACATTCCAGAGGATGGACTCTCCCCATGCATACTGGCCGTC
>CP070726.1:106287-111855 GCA_020350865.1 Thermoplasmata archaeon | reverse complement strand
CTTAGAGTAACTTCAAGAGAGGCTCAAAATCAACAAGGCCCCACACGCAGGCAGAAGCCTTACCACAGGCTAGATGTTCTATGACACCGTCATTTAAAGCTAAAAGAAGGGAAAACAGTGAAGAAACTGGCAAGAAGAGGCGTATATTCCTTTATAAAAATGGAAGATGTTGATGACTTAGATAAATTCGAGATTGGTTTCTCGGAAGAGGAGCCTGGCGGTGAATTCGGTTTTTTCAAGGGCCTGGGAATGGTAGATTATTCAAAAGCATTTAAGACCTGGCTGCGTGAATTTCCGCGCCCTATTTTCATTCTTGCCGTGAAGGAAAAAACCATCATAGCATGGGTATACATTACGAGCTTTGAGGAGACCCCCATAACAGGGGACTCAATATATGTGCTGAGAGCCATTGAGACCCTCCCAAAATTCAGAAGCAGGAAGTTGGGCTTTAGGTTGCTCATCCTTGGCCTCAATCAAACCTCTGGCTATATGATCACAAAACCCCTCAATGCAAAGGCCGAGCAGTTCTTTAAAAATGCCGGATTCATGTCCGAGGACGAGTTTCGGCACCTGCCATTTGACCTCTCACGTTACCATGGATATCTCATCCTTCCTCCCTTTAAAAAACAGAAGATATTAGGCGACTCTTCCCAATATTTCACAGAAGATGAGTAGATATTTTTTCAACATTATCTTAGCCTCTTCGAATTCACTCTTTTTCTGTTCATTCCTCGTTTAAGGAGCTTTCCACCTCATCCATCATCCCCTGGCTCGTTTTCTTGGTCTTTTTTTGCTTCTGATACTCTTGATTCCCCTTGCTCCCCTCATCCTCGGAAAAATCATCCTGACTGGATTCTTTATCTTCTCTTTTCTTTTCGGTTACGTCCTCTTGGTCCCCCTCAATTTCAGAATCTTTTGGTACCTCAGGTTCCTCTTCTTTCACTATTTTGTGCTCGGGTTCTCTTGGCTCCTCCTCCTCAATGATTGTAGGTTCCGTTTCTTCTTCGATCTCCAATTCCTCTGTATCCTTAGTCTCTATCCCATCCTTGACTGGTTCTTCCTCAAATATGTCTTTATCCTCCTCTTCCCACTTGGCAATCATTTTTGATAGTTCTTCCTTCTCTTGGGGAGATAGCGTCTCTGATTTCGAGATTGTGGACATGAAAGTTCCGTATTCCTCTTTTGAAATCTTGCCATCCTTTAACATCTCATCCAGGTCCTTTATTACACCCTCTGGCAATCGTCCGAATTTACGAGTGACAACCGCTTTTCTGACCGCACCTCGTTTGCTGGCTATTACCTCCTGCAAAAGTAAGAAATGCAGGTCCTCCAGTTTACCCTGGGAGAACTCCTCTCTTATCTGTTGTTCAAATTCCTCGAGTTTATCATCAACAGCAGACGGATCTTCCTCCTCTTCCATCACCCTGTCCATCTCCATCATGTGCTCCTTCATTCTGTTCTTCTTCCTTCTTACCCTGAGGAGGCCTATCACGGCAAGCAATATGGCAACCACACCCGAAAGTATGGCAAGCACCAATCCCCACCAGTCGTATGACTGACCTAACAGTCTCTCCACCTTCTCAATATCCTCCACATCCTCCACTTCCACGCTCCACGTGTATGTGCTGTTTTCCCCGCTTTCGGTCTCAAAAACCTCCACAGTGACATTACGGCTTCCACTGGAATAGTAATCAGGGGAATAGGTGTACTTATCCGAGGCCTCCCATACCTTTACGCCGTCGAGCAGCCAGCGCACATCCAGGCCGTCTCCATCGGGATCCGACTTGGTAATGGAGAATGTGAGGGATTCTCCCTCGTCTATTTCGGCGCTTCTTCCTTCTGGACCAACAACTGTGATTTTTGGTAAACGATTTTTCTTATGGACGATTACTATCCATGTATTTTCGTAGATGTCATCACCATCTGAGACCACGAGTCGTAGGATATAATCACCCTCTGAGGTATAATCCGTCTTATGAAGATAGATGGAATTCGCAACCCCTTCCTCCAGCTGGACGATTCTGCCGTCCAGCATCCACCTGTATGACAGAGTATCTTCATCGGTATCCTTGGCAGAGGCATTGAATTTTAACGACTCGGTCTCAGTCATGGTTACGGTGCCTTCATGGGGCTCCAGCGTGACATTGGACGGGGGACTGTTTTCGATTACAGAGGTTGTGCTTGAGTACCAATCGCTCCAATCATCACCGTCAAATACTCTCACCTTACAGAACCAGATTTCTCCTTTTTTTGTCAGGTACCATGGTAATTGTGTGGAGTTATCATGTGCCTCCATGTGACCGTTGTCCCTGTACCATTTAATCCATGCTTTTGAGAATGCATCTCCGTCATCATCCTTGAACAAATTCACATAACTGGGTATGAGATCCTCATTGGACTTCGCCTTCTGCGGACTAAGTGTCACTGTACCTCTTATATAGGGGGCAATATTGGGAATAGATACATTATTCGTGTCAGACCATTTGCTCCAGTTCTCACCGTCGAAAGCCCTTATAGAGGCGGACCAACTCTGTCCTTTGATAAGGAAATCCTGGGCAACTGTGTGGTTATCATTCAATTCCGGTTGACTCTGATTATTTTGGAACCAGTGGATTTCCATTGCGATCACTTCGTCACCGTCAGTATCGAGCGCTGTATGGTGCAATCTCAGGAGTAAGTTTCCTCCCTCTGTGGCTACCTCCACCTCCGCTTCGGCTATTATAGGTGGAGTGTTGTGAATGATCACACCCGCTGATCTTACTTCGGTGCCCACATTTACTCCGTCACTCGGTGTCACATAGCAGAACCATGTCTGACCCTTATATATGGCTTGGGAATGTGCCACATTTCCTATGATACCGCTGTCCCATCCCACACCGAAAGCATCCTCATACACCCATCTGAAAGAGGTGCCGTTGTCAGCATCGCCATCATAATCGTAAAAATCGTACGATACGGAAAGATTGTCGGAGGAAGTGGCATATGAGGGCAGAACGGAAACATTCGAAACCTGCGGGGGTGTGTTGATTATCTCCACTGCGTCAGTCCACGCCTCAGGCCCGAAATCCTCACCGTCTGCAGGAACGATTTTACAGCGCCAGAGATCACCCCTTTGGGTGTAGTTAAAAGGCAGAACACTGGAGTTGACAAAGTACGGGGTCCAACCACTTCCGTCCCTGTCCAAGTACCATACGTACTTGGTACCGTTCTCTGAATCGCCATCCACATCTGTGAAGTTGTATGCGACCTTCAGATTGTCACTGCCCTTAGCAAATGCATCACCTGTTTCCGATATTACCTTAGGATTTTGAACTACAGGAGGTGTGTTACCGATCATCACTATCTGGGAATCCTCAAAGATGCCTGCATCATCCCCATCATGGGGTGTCACATTGCACTTCCAGAGCTGGCCTTTGGACGTGTATTGACTGGAAAGATAGAAGCTGTCTACACCAATGTACTCCCAAGCACCTAATCCCTCGTTCCAAAAATACCATCTATGGGTGGTACTGAATGCAAGGTCATCACCATCAACATCATAGAAGTCATAGTTCACAAAAAGATCATCTCCACCTGTTGGTTCGGAAGGGGAGACGGTCACGTTGCTGACCTCCGGGGGGGTGTTTTCTATCCGGATGACATTGCTTTCATAAGGGTGATCTGGATAAGTGCTGTCGTAGCCATCCGAGGGATAGACCTTGGCCTGCCAGCGCTCACCCTTCGCAGTATACTGGGAGGGAATGGTGGTCCAGCCATTATATGCGCTTCTTATAGTATCCTCCACAATCCAGTGTATCACAGTGCCTGATTCGGGGTCGTTTTCCTGATCGAAGTAAGTATAATTCAGAGCGATATCAAAGTTGGTGGTGGGATTGGGGGTGATTATATCTGGTATGGGATCCGGCATATCATAGACACCATAGATGTTCACCAACAGAGCATAGGGCAGTTCATTGTGGACGTGTACATCCACATGCTGGCTGTAATTGATGAAGAGCAATTGACTGCCTGCGTGCCTGCCGTCAAAGAAATTGATGAGGTAAGGATTGTCCGAGTAATTCTCATCCCTGAAAACCGTCCTGTCATGGATGAGTACCCAGGCGGCATGGCCGTTGGGCACGGTTTGGAAGTACACCATGAACTGCATGGCATTGAATATGGTGATGTTTGCCAGGGCGGGAGGGGAATTGTCAATATCGTATACCTGGAGAGATAGGTAGTGGTAGACCTCCACCCTGGAAGCGCCATCCTTGATTCTAAGCCTTGTGAGGTTGAAGGATGTGTTGATGAGTGATACAACAGCGGAGTTGTTGAGCACCATGGATTCTTCGGTTATGGAAATGATGGTGGAGTTTGTCAAAAGAACCTCTCCTAATTCGCCCTCATAGCCATCTGCGAGCATCTCTCCTGCGATACCGTTGGCGAGGGTGCAGTTTGACAGTTTCACCGGACCTGGACTTCGAATTGTAAGGCAGTAGAACGTGAGGGTGATGGTGGTATTTGTGAGGTATATATCGCGGCACCCGGTGATTATCATCCCAGTGTATATGAAATGGATATAAGTATCATAAACATTGATATTGTTGGAATATTTAAGCCAGATGCCGGTTTCACCCGATATATTTAGATTCCTAAGGGTGGATGTTGATTCGTTCTCCATCTTCAAGAAATTTTGGATTTCGATTGAAACCATGTCCTCGATCACACTGTTCGAGCACCAGGACATGTACATCGCGGTCCTAGGTTCGTCTTCGCCGTGACCGAAGGTGCAATTCCGAATGGTGGTGTGATGGGACCTCTCAACACATATCCCTTCTTCGTCCCGGGATGATATAACTGAGGATTCTATGGTTATATCATGAGAGTCAAGGATATTTACGGCAGGTCTGCCGTAGATAATGGTATTATTGAAGATGTGAGAATTTGAGCAATCTGATAAAAATATACCATAAAAGGCATCATCCCAATCGCCGTCCATTATTATTTCGGAGTCAGAGATATTAAGATTAGATGAGGATTGGGCATATATCCCGTGAGGTGCTCGAGCTGATAAATTGCACTGTGTGATATTCACGCCAGATGAATCTCTTATGTCCAATAGACTCTCTGTTTCTATGCCTGGAATTGAGCGGAAGGTGACATTTTCTATTGAACCAATAAAGCCGGGACTTGCATGTATTTTTAGGCCGATACACCCCACATCAATTACTGTATTTGTAATGGTCAGATTTCCTGTAAGAGAATGAATTCCCTTCTTGTATTCCTCGCCCTCAGGCCCATCGTTCCCTGAATTGTTGATTATTGAGCCGTTTATTATGACATTTGCATCCTTAAGGATATTAAAGAAGTAGGGCTGTGTATCGTTCCTCATAATGGTGATATTCTCTCCTTTGAAGATGGAACTGCTGTTCAAAACCACACCGTAAAGGGTGTCTGGGGCCGAGTCCATTCTTAATATCGTATTGCTCAGCGCAATTTGGCCATAGACCAACAGCGAACCTTTTAGGGTTATGTTCATGCCGTCAACAAGTTGTGGGGAGGTGACATTGACCACCCAATCGCCGCATG
>CP070726.1:100033-106187 GCA_020350865.1 Thermoplasmata archaeon | reverse complement strand
TTTTTATAGTCTCAGTGATTTCTCCAGTCGATTGGGCACCCTGTGGAGGCAGAGGGCCATGGACCCAGAGAAAGCAAGGCAGTTAAAATATGAACTGATAGAAACATTCGATGAAATAGCGCCCCATTTCGATATGACACGGTACAAGCCATGGCCAGAGAGCAGGCGGTTTGCCTCCACCTTTTCCAAGGATTCATTATTTCTCGATTTGGGCTGTGGGAACGGTAGAAATGCAATCCACCTTGCAAGGGAGGGGATGAGGGTGGTGGGTTTAGACTTCTCAAAAGCCCTCCTGAAGATTGCCAAAAATAAAATGGAGTGGAAAGGTGTTTCAAAGGAATCCGAGCTGATCCACGGGGATATTGTGTCCTTACCCCTGACAGATGAAACGTTCGATGCCGTCCTCTACATTGCAACCATCCATCATCTCCCGCAGCCTACAGAAAGACTCTCCAGCTTGAGAGAGGTGAAAAGGATCCTCAGATCAGGGGGAAGGGCACTGGTTTCCGCATGGGCCCAGGAGCAGGAGAGGTTCGGAGAAGAGCTTGAAAAACCGGTTGTGGAGGGCCTTGACTACGGTGATATCTTCCTGCCCTGGAAGATGAAGGACGGGAGGGTGTTTCAGAGGTACTATCACCTGTTTTCCAGGGATGAGTTCGAGCACATGATCGTAAAGAGCGGGCTTGAGGTGGTGAGATGCTTTTTTTCTGCTGACAACCATTATGCTGAGCTGAGGAAAGGATAGGATAATTATTATTTTAAAAGTTCCCTGAACTCGTCCTCATCAACTACCTTCACACCCAATTTCTTTGCCTTCTCCAGTTTCGAGCCTGCTTTTTCACCCGCAACCAGATAATCCGTGCTCTTGGACAGGCTCCCCGAGACAATACCGCCCCTGCTCATGACAAGTCTTGAGGCCTCAACCCTTGTGAAATCCTTCATGCTCCCGGTGAAAACAAAGACCTTGCCGTCCAGGTCCCCTTTGGCTTTTTCAGATGGTGCAACACCCCTGTCCTTTAGGGCCTGAATCAATTGCTTATTCTTTTCATCTCCAAAGAAGGCCACCACGCTCTCAGCTGTCTCCTTACCGATACCCTTGATTCCTTCCAGCTGGTAGTACTGGGCCTGGGTCAGCGCGTCAATTTTTGGGAAACGAGCAGCCAGAAGCTGACCTGCGTACTGGCCGACATGCCTTATTCCAAGACCGAAGATGAGTCTGGAAAGCTCCCGCGTTTTGCTGGCGTCAATGGCATCCAGAAGGTTCTGGGCCGATTTTTCCTCGAAGCCCTCCAATTCGAGTATATCCTCTTTTTTCAAGGAATACAAATCCTCCAATCCATTTATAAGTTCGGCATCCAGTAACTTATCCACCGTCTCGGGTCCCAGATGCTCGATATCCATGGCCTACCTGGATGCAAAGTGAAAAATTCTGCGCTTGAGCTGTGCTGGGCACTGCAGGTTCAGGCAACGCCACCGTGCCTCACCCTCGGGCCTCGTAATCTCCCCGCCGCATACAGGGCACCGGTGGATCATTTCGAAAGGTGCGGAGTCCTTAGGTCTTTTTTCTGTTATGGGCTTTACCACCTGGGGAATCACATCACCGCTTCTTTCAACAAGGACGATGTCTCCCTCCCTCAGGTCCTTTTTCCTGATCTCATCCTCATTGTGCAGCGTGGCACGGGATATTGTGACGCCTCCAACCTCCACAGACTCCAGTTCGGCCACAGGTGTCAGGGCCCCGGTCCTTCCCACCTGCCAGTGGATTTTCAAAAGCCTTGTCGTTCCCTGTCTTGCCTTGAATTTGTATGCAATAGCCCATCTGGGATGCTTTGTTGTTGCGCCCAGGGCCCTCTGCTGCTCCATTGCATTGACCTTGATTACCGCCCCGTCGGTTTCGTAGTCCAGCTCATCCCGCATTTCCTCAAGCTCCTGGCAGTATTTGATGACCTCCTCTAGGTCCTTGCACAACCTGGCCCTGGGATTGACCTTGAATCCGGCGTTTTTCAAGGCCGCAAGGCTCTCCCAGTGGGTGTGATATCCCAGACCCTCGATGAAGGAGAGGGAGTAGATGAAGATGTCCAGGGGACGGGATGCAGGGATCTTCGAATCCAGCTGCCGAATGGAGCCTGCCGCCGCATTTCTCGGGTTGGCAAACACTGGCTCGCCCTCCTCATCCCTTCTTTGGTTCATCTTCCGAAAGCCTAGAAGGGGCATGTACACCTCCCCCCTGACCTCTATATTGGCCAGCCTCTCGTCCTCGATTTTCAATGGTATGCTCCTGATCGTTTTCAGGTTGGAAGAAACGTCCTCTCCCATCTTTCCATCGCCCCTGGTGGCGCCCCTTATCAATATCCCATTCTCGTACACGAGGGCCACTCCCAACCCGTCGATTTTCGGCTCAACAACATACTGGCATTCAGGGATTTTCTTTAAAACCCTCCTGTGAAACTCTCTCAGTTCATCGAAGTTGTAGGTGTTGTCCAGCGATAGCATCTCTGTTTTATGTTCCACGCTTGGAAATTCCTTGGCCACCTCTCCTGAAACGCGCTGTGTGGGGGAATCAGGGGTTACCAAATCAGGAAATTTCTCCTCCAGCTCTTCAAGATCCTTGACAAGTTTGTCATATTCGTAATCGGAGATCACCGGATCGTTTTCCACGTAGTATTTCCTGTCGTGGTAACGTATCTTATTTCGCAGCCCCTCGACTTTCTTTTGTACCCCTTTCTTGTCCATCATAATCATCCTTTAAGTAACTTAACCAACTCCTTTGTGGGTAATGTGTTTACCACATCCTTTTTCTCCAGCCATCCCCTCCTGGCAGTGGCCACACCGAACTCCAAGAAGGCCAGATGCTCCTTTCTGTGGGTGTCAGTGGAAATTGCGAACCTTGCGCCCCTCTCCTTGGCGTGCTTGATATTGGTATCGTTTAGGTCAAGTCTGTCGGGAAAGGAGTTGATCTCAAGAAACACTTGGTTTTCCAGTGCGGCGTCGATGATTTTGTCCATGTTCACCTTGTACGCCTCCCTTCTGCCGAGCAGTCTGCCTGTGGGATGGGCCAATACCTTCATCCTCTCGTTTCCAAGGGCCGAAACGATGCGCCTGGTCATGTCCTTTTCGCTCATATTGAAGTTGGAATGGATGGCACCTGTGATGAAGTCCACCTCATCTTCGACATCGGGGCGGATGTCCAACGATCCGTTCGTATTGATATTGCACTCGATGCCTGCAAAAACCAAAAACTTCTTTTCAACCTTGTTGATGTTTCCAATCTCCTCCACCTGCTGTAACAATCGGTCCTTCGAAAGCCCGCCTGCGAACTTCATTGCCTGGGAGTGATCGCATACGGCAAGATATTTGTAGTCCATCTTCTTTGCCTCTGCAACCAGGTCCGAAATGGAAACCACGCCGTCGCTCCAATCGCTGTGCACATGCAGGTCCCCTTTGATATCAACACGAGTTACGAGAGCGGGCAGCTCTCCTTTTTGTGCAAGCTCCACCTCCCCTCTGTCCTCCCGAAGCTCAGGGGGAATGTAGGCAAGTCCGAGGGCCTCGTACACCTCCTCTTCGTCCTTCCCTGCGATCTTCTCCTCCGAATCCTTGGGAAAAACACCGTATTCGTTGATCTTCAAGCCCTTGGAAATGGCCACCTTTCTCACCTTCACGTTGTGGGCCTTTGAGCCGGTAAAGTACTGCATTGCGGCCCCAAATGCATCCTGGGGTACCACCCTGACGTCCGCCTGCATACCGTCCCTCAACCGTATGCTGGATTTTGTCTCCCCTTTGGCAATCACATCCGAGACGTCCTCATAGGAGGTGAACGCCTCCATCACTTCTTTCGGTCCATCCGAGACGACAAGGATATCGATGTCCCCTATGGTTTCCTTGCTCCTTCTGAGACTGCCTGCCAGTTCGATTGTTTTCACGGTCCTGAGCCCTTCCAGGTAGTGTTTTATAGCCTCCCCGTTTCGCCTTGCATGATCGAGCAGAAACCTGCCCTTCGTGCTTTCGAGAAGGGCGATGCCCTTCAGTATGTTCTCCTGGGTTTTTGCCCCCAGACCCTTTATTCCCGCAAGTTCATGGGCCCCGCATGCCTTCTTCAGTTCATTTATGGTGGTGATGTTAAGTTCCTTGAAAAGCAGGGCCACCTTCTTCGGTCCCAGGCCCTGGATACCCAGCATGTCAAGCACGCCTGCGGGCACCTCCTCCTTCAGGCCGTCCAGGTATCCCAATCCTCCCGTATCCAGGAATTCACCGATCTTCTTGGCTATGCCCTCCCCGATGCCGGGAATCTTCTTCAGCTCGCCTCTCCCGTGCACATCCTCTATGGCCTCACCCAGGTTCTCGATATTTTCGGCCGCTCTCCTGTAGGCCCTGGGCTTGAACGTCTCGCCCTGGATTTCGAGGATATCTGCGATCTCGTTCAGCAGGCTGGCTACTTCCTCGTTTTTCATGGGGATTTCCTACCGTCTCGGGAAGTGGATGGGGATACTGAAATAAAAGGTTGTTTGTGGGGAGCACAGTAATCGATGGTGAGATAACAATCGAAGGGAAGCCTACGGCGGAGCAGGTGAAAAAGGTCCAAGGGATTTAGTCTTCAAAATCTTCCTCAATCTTTTTCCTGCTGTTTTGGCGGACATTCCACACTACCGTACGAGCAAAACACGCAGCAGGTGCCCGCCCTGGGCCGAAGCTTTGCTCCGCAATTCGTACACTCATAATGAATCTGGCAATAATCCAGGGGCATTGTTTCCTCCTTTTCAAAGCCGCAATCTGGGCATTTGATGGTGGATTTCGGGTTCATAGTATCAGCCGTTATCCTTTAGTCTGTTTTCGAAGTAGAACTTTCCCAGATAAAGGGCTTCCCCAATCAAGACTAGATTGCCTTTCCTCGCTTTATTTTCTTGTTGCCACTGTAAAAAATGTTCTTTTGCGGAAAAGAAGTTGGTGTTGGGGCAGCATGACGCGGCAGCGCAGCATGATAAATCGAGATCATACCAGACCACTACATTCCTGGGTTCTGGGAAAATTATTTCATTGTTCTTGATTTCAAGTTCCACATCGTCGTTGCAGTGGGCGCATTTTGAATGTATTGAAGCGTCGCAGTTGAACATGAAAGGCATTCCCAGTGCATCGATTGCGCACATGGCATACATCTTTTTGAAACCTTCTTTTTTCAGATTGACAAAATGAGATGTCTCGGTTGCAGAAAACGGGTATGCAGCGGTGATGAGCGTTCTTTCATCATTGAGATGAATGATGTCCTTTTTATCCAATAAATTGAGTATGGCATCTACTTCTTCAATAGAAAGTTGGCTGAAGGCTTTTCTAATTTCATCTGTTGACGGAATGTGTCCCAGAACTGGCGATTGGGTCAAGACAAACAGTCGAATCTCATTTTCTTCTCTGGAAAGAGCTTTTCCGAATTTAGCATCCATATTCTCAATACCGTATATCCCATCCAAAATACGTTCTAGCCGCTCGGTGAGTTTGGGTTTAATCGGATAATTGCCGTTTTCATCTTGCTTCCGAAAAATGCTCATCCCTCTTCAGTAGTACTTCGTACCAGTCCCTTGCCCCGGGTGGAGGCGGACAGATCTCCCTCCACTCCAAATACTTGTCCTCGTTTGTACAGTCGAGCTCAAGGATGAACTCGTCTTTGCCCTTGGGAAAGTAGATGTCCACCAGCTCCACACCGTCAACTCTCGAGATGGTATCCCCCAAATGGCTCAGGAGCCGCTCCAATTCATCCAGATCTTTTATCTCGTGTTCAACATGCTTCAAGATTATCATTTGATCTCCAACCTATTCCTTTCTTCCGATCGCATAAAACGCAGGTAAAAACCCGAACCACAGCCCTTCCTCGATCTGCCTGCTCTTTTCCCGCTTGTATCTCTCGATTTCTTCCTTTTTCCATCCGCCCTTTTTCATGAACTTTTCGAGGCTCCAGAAATACTCCTCGAACTCCTTTAACTGCCTGTTCGTGTCATTTACCAGTAGAAACTCGGTCTCAGTGTCCAGCCCGATTGCGGTTCGAAGCTTGGCCCTGTTGAAGAGCACCTTCAGCTTTCTCCCGGCAGAAAGGTCCGCACCCAGTCCTGTAAGATGCTCCAAAAACAGCTCCGTTGCGTGGTCGTGCGGGTAGCTGATGATGCTG
>CP070726.1:97267-99933 GCA_020350865.1 Thermoplasmata archaeon | reverse complement strand
CTGCCCGGCGGTGTGCCTGAAAACAAAGATAATCCTCAACTGCTTGAAAATGATTTTAATAAGGACCTTGAGAAGGAACAAGAAAAGGGGTTTGTTAAGATAGGTAATTCATGGGGCGAGATCGCGGAGTATATAGGAGCTAAACCTGAAACTTTGGAGGCGACCATAAACGAATATAATGCCTGTTGTGATAAAGGGCATGATGATGTATTCGCCAAGGATCGTGAAGCTCTTCATGCCCTTCGAACCCCGCCATTTTATGCCATGAAATGCGGTGCGTGTATTAATACGGTACACGGTGACATAAAATGTAATCATCATATGCAGGTTCTGAATCAGGAGGATATCCCTATCGGTGGTCTTTACGCTGCAGGTGTTGATACAGGGGGAGCCGATTGGGGGACATATAATACTCACTTTACAGGACACTCGTTTGGGTTTTCCATAAACAGTGGGCGAATTGCTGGAGAAAACGCTGCAAAACGTTTGTTGGGAAAATAGACCTCGGTCGTACAATACCCCATTTTCTCTTTTCAGGAGGACAATAAGACCAGAATGACGTCCTTGCCCTTATTTGAAAAAGTCGCATTGGTGACCGGCGGTAGCCGGGGCATTGGAAAAGCCTGTGCTGTCGCATTCGAGAGGCCAGGAGTCTGTGCGCTACTATTCACTTTGACTCAAAGAAAGAACGGACAAGGGACAACGCACAAGTGCTTGTTGAGCGTTTTCGCTCACTTAGTAGAAAGGGGGTGATAATTGATCACATTCACCGAGGTTCAATGAACCACCATAACTCTATTCAAAGGAGGGACAACAGGTGAACAAATTGTTATTGGTTTCTTTAGTGAGTGTCTTGGTATTGGCTTTGCTCTTTGGCAATTGTATGGCAGCGCCAAAGGCGCCAAAGGAGATTCTTATTGGTGCGCCCAGTTCGTTGACCGGTATGTTTGCCGGTACTGGACAGGGCGGTTCGTCTGGGGGGAAGGTGGCTGTCGAGGATATCAATAGGCTGGGTGGGGTCTATGTCAAAGAATACGGGAAAAAAATCCCCATCAAACTTGTGCTGGTAGACGTAGAAAGTGATATGATAAAGACCAAATCAGTAACCGAACACCTTGTTCTCCGGGATAAAGTGCACATGCTTGCTACCCTAATGGAAGTGCCTCCGATTTCCGCCGCAAATGCGATGGTAGCTGAGAAGTATAAGGTCCCTCATGCTTGTTCAATTGGTCCTATGGAGCCGTTTCTGGGAATGCGCCATTCTGTTGATGTCCCCTGGAAATACACTTGGAATACAGGTTTTTCTGTAATTACCCCAATCCCACCGGGAGATTTCCGTCATGGAAAGGGTGGATATACGATCATGGATACCTGGATGGACATGCTGGATAATTTTGGTCATCTGACCAACAAGAAGGTAGGGATCTTTGCCTCGGATGAACCAGACGGAAGAGGTTGGTGGGCCACCTTTGGTCCAGAACTGAAGAAGCTGGGTTATGATGTGATAGGTTATGGAAGAAATGTTGGGCTATTTCCCCTTGGGACGACGGACTTTTCGTCCGTGGTTAAGGAATGGAAAAACAACAATGTAGAGATGTTGTGGGGCAACTGCCCTGGCCCTGATTTTGGGGTCCTGTGGAGGCAGTGTCATGCCCAAGGCTTTAAGCCCAAGATGGTTATTGCCGCGAGAGCGGCCCTGTTTTGGGAGGATGCATCAACCTGGGGAGGGAACCTCCCATTGGGTGTCGGGATAGAGATGTGGTGGCATCAGGACTATACATATGCCCCCGGCATTGGTGGAAGAACGCCAAAATCCCTTGCTGAAAGATGGGTCAAAGATACAGGGAAACCAGTAAACCAAGCCCTGGGCCATGGCTATGTTCCAATCCAGGTCCTGGTTAATGCAGTAGAGAGGGCCGGCACACTCGACAAAGAAGCGGTTAATAAGGCTATAGGCGAAACCGACTTGTTGACCATCAATCATCGGGTGAAGTACAACAAGGAGGAGCAGTTCAGCTGGGTACCCCTCTTTTTTGGCCAGTGGATGAAGACTGACAAACCCTGGAAATGGGATTTAAAGGTCGTCTTTTCCAAGCATGACTTCGTTCCAGTGGAAGCCAAACCCATATTCCCAATACCTTACGATTAAGCTGGGCGGTCTGCTTCCATTATTAACCGCAGACTCACGCAGACAAACACCCCGGTTAAATAGGCCCGCCCTGTAAAATGCGGAGCCTATTTAACCGGGGCGGAATCCCTCGTATGGGCTACGCCAAGCGGAATTCCACAGGGCAGGCCCCAGTTGAATAGATAACACATTCAACGGGGTAAACATTTCACGATCAGAAAATCCACTGGGCGACCTCGCCTAGTGGATTATGTCTGTCCAAATGGAAGACGCGAGAACCTCCTTCAAGATAAAACTGACGGCTAGAGAACATGCAGTTCCACCTGTAACAATACAAAATAAACCTGAGCTAACATAAACTACTATGCTTAATGGCAACAAAATCCGGTACCTCAAAACTAACGACTTCGAAACGAGCCTGAAGAGCACAACCGGGTAATACTTACTGCTATTTATGTTGTCAGTTTGGTTATGTTGTGTGTATTTGGTTCATCTACTTCGTATCGAAGATGTAAATAATCCTTATAATTCCTTTAAT
>CP070726.1:91023-97167 GCA_020350865.1 Thermoplasmata archaeon | reverse complement strand
TTTCTTATTCATCAACCATAGATAGCAATTACTGTCATCAAAGATATTATACTTGAACTCCTTTCGTTTTTCCCAGCCCTCCCCTCAATTAGATAAGTATGTTATTGATAAACAAATATAAATAATGTATGGTCCTTTATTTTGCCTATTTCTCGTCCCTTAACAACCTGTGAACCTTACTGTTTTGAAATTCTTAGGGCAGATAAGGGGTTACTATCCCGTCGTTTACTGCTTGCACCATAGATTTATAGCACTCGCTGTCAGACGTTTTGGTTACATATCGAACCATATATGGAAGAGCCAGTTAAGGTAAAAATAATTGGGACATGCAGATTAACAAGAAATCATTGACATTGTAACTTTTACAGGAAAGTGGAAAAAAATGATGCCAACGATACCGCTGCTCCAGTTTATGTTACGAATCGCACCATAATTAGATTTTCTTGAGAGTTTCGCGGATTTTTGCCAGTTCTGAGCCCTTTTTGGCGAATTGCTTCTCTCTGTCTTCGATGTCCTTCTCCCTACGCCTCAGTGTTTCCTCATTTTTCATCAGTTCTCTTTCTGCCTTTTCCAACTCCTTCTCCGCTTTCGTAAGTTCCTTTTCGGTTTCTTTCAGCTCCCGTTCTTTATCTTTCAGACTGTCTCCGAAGGACTCTAGCTCTTTTCTCTCCTCTTCCAACCCTTTGAATTCGTCGTTTAATGCCTTTTCCCTATCGAGCAGCAGTATCTCCTTGGCCTTGATGGCATTCTCCTCCTCGGCAAGCTGTGCTCTCATGTCACTAACCCCTTCTTCTTTCGATTTCAATTCATCATCATGCTTCTTCTTGGTCTTCTCGAGATCTTTGTGCTCCTTTTCCAGGGACTTTCTTTCGGATTTCAGCTCATTTTCCCTGGTCTGCAGGTTCTTCTCCTGCTTTCCAAGCTCCTTTTCCCTTTCTTTGACCTTCTTTTCAAGGGCCTTGATCTCTTTGCTCTTTCCCACCATCTCGGTTTCAAGGAGGACCAGTTCTTCCTTTTCCTTGGCAAGCTGCTTCTCCTTTCTTTCAAGTGAATCTTCAAGAGCCTTCAGTTTCCTTTCCTCTTTTTCGATGTCGCTTTTCATCTCCTCCAAATCCTCTTCGGTCTCGCTTTCCAGTGATTCCAAAACACCTTCCCTCTCTTCAACATCGCGTTCCCTTGTTTCAAGGTCCTTTTGCCGTTTATCCAGGGCATCATTCAAGCTTTGCAGCTCCTTCTCTTTCTCCTCCAGCTCCCTTTTCTGCTTCTCGATGCTATCCACAAGGTCGCTCAGCTCGCCTTTCTGAGCCTTTAGGCCCTTGGATGATTTCGAAATGGATGATTCCTTGGCCTTGAGCTTCTTTTTGTCCTCCTTGAGCTGTTTTTCGAGCTTCTTCAGCTTCTTCTCCTTCTCCTGGAGCTCCTTTTCAAGGGTGCTGAGCTTCTTTTCCTTGGAATTCACCGTCTTTTCCAGGGCCTTTACAGCTTCCCTTTCTTCGACAAATGCCGATTTCTCCTTCTCCAGTTGCTCAGAGTCAAACTCCACCCTCTGGCCCTTGATGTTCAGCTCTTCTCTTATCCTGTTGAGCTCAGTTTTTGCTGCGCTTATGTCATCCTCTCTATTCTCGATCTCCCGGCGCAGGCGTTTGAGCTTATCCTCTTCCTTTTTCCGCAGCTTCGCCTCCTTTTTGAGATCGTTTCGTTTCTCCTCGATTTCCTCCTTGAACTTGCCCAGTTTTTCCTCGGATAGGTTAATGAGATCCATTCTTTCTGACAGCCCCTCCTCTGCCTTCATGGCCTCCCTGGATTGCTTTAAAAGTGCCTTTTTCTCCTCATCCAGCTCCTTTTCCCGGGCCCTCAGAGCTTCCTCCTTCTCAATGAGCCTCTTCTCCTTGTCCATCTGCTCTGAGAGCCGGGATTCGATATCCTCCTTCTGCCTCTTGAGGCGCTCTGTCTCCCCTCCCAGGTCCTTCCATACCCGATCTAGCTCGGCCCTCTCCCGCAGAAGTGCCTCCTTGTCCCGCTCCAGTTCCCTTGCTTCCCGTGAAAGCAGGTCCTCTCTTTTTGAGAGCTCTGATTCCCTCTGTGCCATTGTCTTCTCCTTTTCTGCAAGGAGGGCCTCCTCTTCCTTGAGCCTCTCCTTTTCCTTTGCGATCTTCATCTCCTCGATTTTCCTTTCTGCCAGTTTCAGGGCGTCCTCCTCTGTCAGTTTTCCCTCGCCCTCTTTTCCCGTGTAGTGCTTGATTAGGGCCATGCTGCCATGCTTGACCGTGTCCAGCTCCTCCTGAATCCTTTTAAGGGCCCTTTCCCTCTCCTTGCGGAGTTCCAATTCCTTTTCCAGCTCCTGTTCCTTCTTCATCAAAGCACCCTCCCTGGCTGTTCTGTCGGCGCTGAGCTGCAGCGCCCTTTTCTCTTCCTCTAGTTCACCCATCCTCCGTTTCCTTTCCTCTTCGTGAATGGCTGCAATCTCCTCCTTTAAATCCATGGTCTTCATATCGATTCTGGCGTCCGGGTATCGTTTGATCAGATGGTCCACCCGGATGGATGAGGAGGAGTAGTCGTATGAACCTATATCGATGACATAATTGTCCTTGAGGGTATCTGCGATAAACCGTCTTAATGCCGCCTCGCCTCTGAGCTCTTCAGAACCGAAGTGCAGCCCCAACACAGCGCCACCGTCTTTTAAAAGGAGGAATCCTTCGAAGGGATCATCCTCTTCCAGTGAAGAGGTTTTGATATCGCCATCGAATCCTTCATCTGCCAACCTGTCCAAAAGCTGGGCGAGAGCCTGCTCCCCTGATGGAACGCTGTCGATGATCTTCCCGCCAGGTAAACCCACTTATCAACCTCCGTGTTGATATAAGTGCAACAAATATGACACAGTAAAGCACTATACACAATATATTTTTTCCCTTATAATTATCATTAAAATTAACCGGGCAAGAGCGTTCTCCTCCACACGGTTGCGATATTGGTAGTTGGGCTCACAAACCTTTGCTCCTCCTTTTACATAGACTCTTCGATTAGATTTAAGTAATTGGAATATCATTATAAACGTGTGTTTGATGATGAAAATGCTCAGGGAAGCTGAGTTCACACCGTGAAGAACCCTATGAGTGCTGAAAACACTTTTTACGTTCCAAAGTGGGTGTCCCAACCAAGCTGGCCAATAGTTATTAGATCAAATGGTGGTACTATTCATACCTGTCATACTATTTGCTTCTCAGGTGATGTATATACTCAATGAATCTGTTCAACGGCATACCATCATCCCATTTTAAAATCACATATCCGTCCCGTGATCTTTCCGCTTCGGGCAGTTTATCGTATATTCTTTTCAACCTTCCGAACATCTTGTGCTCATCGATCTTTATTTTGAAAAGCCGCCAGGAATCCCCCCTCACCTTCTTCAATCTATAAGCGTAAATTGGAAACAATCCCGCTTTTCTGCATACCTTCTCGAACTTTGCGGTCTGTTCCTTAAGTTGGGCAGACTTGCTCATTCTTATCCTCATATTGACCGAGGATTTGACTTCAATGGGAAATGAGATATCACCGCTCATGGCAACGAGGTCCACCCCTAAGGAGCCAGCAGATCTGACAAGAAGAAATGGCGTGTCCATTATTTTCTGATAGTTTTCCTTTTCCTCAGGAGAGCATGTCCTGGTTACCCTCTTTATTGTGTCCAAATCACCCTGCAGAATACCCTTGAGCTCCCGTTCGTAATTTCTTGCCTTTGGCATGGGACCCGAATGGTTTTCTCGGTCTATAAGAGTTCTGGAAGGGAGAAAGACCTGATAAGGACCTTCATAGAATCATCTTCAGTCCCTTATTATCAATATACATAATGTACTCTTAAATATTATATATTGGCCATTTTCCTCCGTTACATGGGTGAGCGTATGGTCTCTCCATTTACTCGGGGCTTCTTGAAAAGAAGAAAGATTGTTGTCAAGCTGTGGCTGGTATCGATCATCTTGTTATCCACATTTTCGGTCTTGGACTGGAGTGCTGCTGCCCAGTCTGAGAATGTCTTTGTGGACGGGTACGTAATAGACAGCAAATCGGGCCTGCCTATTGCATACGCCTCCATCATCCTCCAAAATATCTATAACGGCAGGACCAACAGCACGACAACCGATGCTGCTGGATACTACAATGTCAGCATCTATACAGACTTTGGGGGTAGCGACTTTTTTATCAGTGCCTTCCATGATGATTATCTGGTCAATTCGACGGGTATAAGGTTGGAGCCTTGGAGCAATCAAACCGTAAATATTCTACTGGACAGAGCCACTGAAAAGGGATCGTATGTGCATGGAACGATCTACGACGCCGTAACCAGGGTCCCCCTGCCCTTTTTGGGTGTTGCGGCCATAAGCAACAATTATATCAATATTTCCAGCTCGAATGCCACCGGCTACTATTGGATGACGCTGCAGGCAAACGAGACCTATGTGATGCAGGTTCAAAAGGATGGGTACGAAACCAATCGCAAATTTATCGATATTAAGTGGGGTGAGAACCTCACCGTGGATTTTCCAATGGAGCCTATAAACTGCACGCTCAGTGGTTACGTCAAAAATGCATCAGGGCCGGTGGGATCAGCATCTGTTCAGGTGTACAGGTTGGATGATTTCGGCTCCATTGAATACAATCCCTCTGTTAACCTCACAACAGGCTACTTCGAGCTCAACCTCACAAGAGGTGTCTGGCAGGCGGCGGTTCAGGAGGGCAATCACTTCAGGCAGACCCTGACAGTCCTTATGACAAACAGCCAGGTTACGTGGCAGAACTTCTCACTGTCCAAGCTCCCCGCATCATCGGCAACAGTGCAGGGGTACGTTAAGTACTACGATAACGGCACAACTGTGGGTAATACTCAGATATTTGCGGAGAATCAAAACCGCACATGGTTTGGAATCGATACCACGGACAACACAGGTTGGTACGATTTCCAGGTGATACCTGGGGAGCTGACATTCTCCATATGGTCTCAGGGATACGAATCCAGCAGGGTGACGGTGAACGTGGCTGAGGGAAGCACCTATCCGCTCAATCTCACGATCATCGATCCGAAACTGTCCAGTTTTCTCGATGGGTACGTAAAGTTAAATGGAACCGGTGAGCCCGATGTGCGGGTTGTGGCGAACTTCGGATGGAGGCTTTACGAGGACCAAACCGATCTATCCGGTTACTACAACATATCGGTGCCAGCCGCACCACTAAAGGTTCAGGCCTTAAAGGACGGCTTCAAAACCGCATTCTTGCGGGCCAACACCACGGCATTTGAGACCACAGAGTTGAACATCACCATCTCGCATCTGGACTGGAGCTCTGAGGTGAGGGGTTATATCAACGATTTACTGGGTGAACCAGTTTCGGGCGGGTACATGAGCTTTGACTACGATGGCTTTGGCTGGGAAAGCTCCACAGCAGTTACAGACTACACCGGATTCTATCAGCGTATGGTCCCAACGGGCAGTAGCAGCTACTACGCCATTGCAGATGATCACGAATACGCCACAGGGGTTGTGGAACTGCCAAGTGACGGGCTCTTCTGGCAGAATGAATCTATAAAGAAAGTGTCATATGATGCAAAAATCATAGTGAGATTCACCGATATCTATTCGGGACAGCCTATCGCCCGGACCCGGATTTCGCTCAGTGAGCAGGATATGCAGTGGTCCGAGGATGCGGAGACGGATGCAAAGGGTTGGTTCCGAGCTGATGTTCCGGCGGGCTTCGTTAGAATCTCAACGGATGCCTGGTCCAACGGTTTCAAGTACCCAGGCATGTCCGATGATCCGAACCGGATGCAGTTCCGCTTAAAACCGGGGGAGACCAGATGGCTCAACATCAGCCTGTATCCCCGTGAAAAAAGGACACTTCTTCACGGTTTTGTGAACGATACCGGCGGTATTCCAATACAGGGTGCCACCGTCTATGTGGAGTACGGCGACACGATCGTGACCAATAAAACAGACGGTGCAGGATACTATGAGTTCAGGCTTCCGGGGGATCATGAGATAGACGCATGGGTCAGGGCACCGGAATTCAGGATGGTCGAATATACCACAAGGGTGGAGCCCCGTGAAGACGTGTGGTATGACTGGGTCCTTGATGATTCGGATGCATGGTTCGAGG
>CP070726.1:85118-90923 GCA_020350865.1 Thermoplasmata archaeon | reverse complement strand
GTTTCTATTTTCCAGATATCGCTGACCCAGACCGAGAAAGGCAATCATGAAGGCCCAGCAAGATAGAGGTTTGAGAATCCACATGGGCGTGAACCAAACAGGTGAAGTGGCAATGGCAATGACAAGGGCAATCCATGCGTGTCGCCGTATTGCATCCTGGTACCTCTGATTCGAGGCCAGTAGATAGCCCCAGATAAATAAGAACAAGTACGCCGAAAACGTCCAGCCCGCCACTATAAAGGCCTCGTCCAGGATCACAGGAATGAAGCCGATGTAGACAAATGGGACACCCACGAAGAGGATGCCGCCGGGCTTTGAAGCGATAGATGCCAGAAACTTGCGGAATCTGCCCTCCTTTCCCAGCCACTTGATAAAGGTACGAAGCATTATGAGCGAGAACAAGAACAGGATCAAAAGATACCAGAGGTGCACACCCATCCACGCAAAATTGCCTGGCTCTCCAGGGAGGTAGAGCCCATCGAAGTACTGTGGGAACCAACCGATAAAGGACTTGTTCGTGTCTCCGTGGGTGAGGCGCTCGAGGTATATCTGCGGGGGAGAGAGAACGAATATCCCGAATATAAGGGGTATGAGGATGCGCTTTGTCCGGGCTGCAAGAAAGGCCCTGGCATCCCGGAACTGGAGGGAGTAGCGCGTGCTTATTCCCGAGAGAATGAAAAAGAGGGGCATTACGAATACAACCATGAACATCTCGATTGAGTCGGCTGTACCGTAGGTCATGGGATTCTTAACATGCCAGTCCTCAGTATTGAAAAACCTGTTGCAGTGGTAGATGAAGATCATTGCCATGCCGATTATCCGCAGCCAGTCTATATCGTGCCTTCGCCTAGGCTTCTGCAACTCCCCAGACATCCTCAGAACCCTCTGTTCTGCCTTCATGAACCTCAATCCTCATTAGTTTTACGAAACTTACAGCTTTCTTCTCTCTGCCTTTCCCACTGGTTCTTATTATAGCCTGAAAAGAACCTTCGGGCCCAGACTTTGTACATTTAAATTATGTCCCTTCAAACCTCCGGATGCCACACACTCCACCCCCGCAGATCATACACACATCCCTTTCTCCTCCCTTAAGCACCCCACCACCAGCAATCCACGGGAGATCAATGCATTGGTCACGCATATCATTTCTACCCGTGAACCGCACCCCACGAAACGATCTCACAGTTCCTTTCTGCGGAAGATGGCAATCGAGGCCACAAGAAAGACCATCACAAGGACCATCCCCACTGCAAAGGTGAACCGTATGCTGCCAGGTATCTCGGTAACCCAAGTGAACAAAGAGGGAGTTGAGAGCCCGAAGAACCCCAGAACCTCTGGCAATATGGGGGGGATCGAGAGGCCCATTCCGACAGACATGAAAGGAAGTGACGAAAGCTGGTTACCGACATATATGACCAGTATGACCCCCACGAGCACGGAAGGGGAGACAACGCCTATGAAGACGCCCACCGCGCTTGACACTGCTATCATGGAGAGTGCCAGGGCAAATTCAAAGAACGTGTCGCTGAGCAGGCCTTCGGAGGGCAGGCTCCCGAGGCAGTAATCCAGAGCCAACCCAAGCATCAAGGCAAGAGTCGTAGCAATGGCAAGGCATGTGTAGACAGCAAGGAACTTGGAAAGTATGATATCCCTTCTTTTGATCGGTCTTATCACGAAAAGGGTGTACACATGTTCCATCTTTTCATTGATTATTGAAACCGCAAGCATGATTGCGGCCAGGGTGCCGCCAAGGGTGGATACAACCAAAGCCACCATGGTTGAGAATGGAATGTCCCCAGAGTTGGGGGACATGATATGAAATAAAGCCACCACCAGGGGTAATCCGATCCAGAGGAACATCATCACATTGGATCTATAGAATCCCCTCAACTCGTCCTTCAATAGAAGTTTTAGGCTCATTGATTTCCACCCCCATTGAGAAATTTAACATAAAGCTCCTCTAGACTTGGAACTGAGGGGGTAAAACTGCGTATTGAGTAACCATTGGCCATGAGAAAGTGTTGAAGATTTTTGCTCACCGCATCCATATTGGCTTGAGCTTCCAAGTGTATCAGCAACCTGTTGGGTTGAGGATATTCAACGCCCGTTACACCCTCGATTTTCATAACGTCAGGCGTTTCTTCGAACGTACCCGACAGCACTATATCGATATCGTTTGCCGGATGTAATCTGGTCCTCAGCGTCTCCATGGAACCCACATGGATTATCTGACCCCTGTTCAGCACAGCGATTTTTGTTGCAATGTCCTGAACATCACTGAGGATATGAGAGGAAAAGAGGACCGTGGTTCCGTTCCTGTTCAGCTCTCTGATTATCTGCTTGACCTTGTATCTGTTCTCGGGATCAAGACTGGCCAGTGGCTCATCAAGGACAAGGAACTTCGGACTGTGGAGGATGGCCTGGGCTAGCCCCAGTATCTGCACCATGCCTCCGGACAGCTGCACGATCTTCTTATGCCTAACCTCGGACAGATCCACCTGCTCCAGCACCTCCCTGATACGCTTTTCTAGAGTGTCTTCGTCAAGGCCCGAGAGCCGCCCAAAAGTGCTCAGGGCGTGATTCACTGTGCGCCACCTCTGGAACGATACGTGCTGCGGGAGATAGCCTATCATGCCGTTCAGCTCCTCGATCCTGGCAGGCACCGGTATGTTCTCGATATTACACCGCCCTTTAAATTTCCTCAAAAGGCCTACAAGTATCCTTATGGTCGTGGTCTTTCCCGCCCCGTTAGGGCCGATGTAGCCCATGATGTCCCCTTTTTCGATATTAAAGGAAACATCGTTCAAAACCTTGAACCTCCTGTAGCTTTTCGATACCTTGTGGAGGACCACAAGAGAGCCGTTGTTGCCATCGGACTCGTCTGCACCCGCGCGGGGTAATCTCATAGATACGGTCTCATCCATGCTTCACACCCCCGCAGATATCCTGTTTTCGATGGTTTCGATGAACCTTTGCGGTTCTTTGGGTGTGACTAGATATTTCTTGTTATCTTGCATTGATATCAGTACTCCATCCCTGAAGTTGGTCATGGAAACCCAGACTCGACCGATGCCTGGAAGATAGTACCAGCCGCCTAAAAAGGAGGAGCCGAACAATCTCAGCCCGCAGGGGATTGCACTTTCTTTGATGGCCTCTATCTGGTCAAGGGATATCGTTTTTGTTCCCATGGCCCCGGAAATCTCGATTTTGTGTGAATTTAGGGTATACAATGTCCTCTTTGCCCTTGCCAGCAGGTAGTAGAGAGTAAGTTCCACACCTGTGAAAAGTACGGTCAAAAGTACCTTTCCCATGGTATTCATGGGGGAAAATATGGCAATGGCCCCCACCAGCACACCTAGGAGTATCATGGTGGTGTAGTAAAACCACGATATGCTCCTTGACATCTCGGTTTCGAATTCCACTTTGTTCTCATCTTCCTTTTTCCTCATTTGATACACCTCTTTAAACCGTTTATATCGCAGAGGGGTATTTTCCACCCATTCAGGTGATTGTGAACCTGCTTAGCCTCCGCGATTTTCCCAAGATTTCTGTAATCTTTTGCTTTTGTGGCAATCATTTCAATCACCTCAAAGAAAAGGTATGTCAAATGCCCGCTATATATGGCCGCGAAGGATTTGGCCTCCAAAATGTTCCCCCCTACTTTAAATACTAGAAGCTCCCAATGGCAGAACAGATGAAAGAGAACAGGTACTTCAAGAACCGGGATATCAGGGCGGTGGAGAACCCCTATGAGGCATCGTTCGAACTGGCGAATTACTTCAGAGGGTTTTCTCGCTCAATGAAATTGAGCATAACGATACTGATGGTTTTTTTCGCATATTATTCCATAGGCATCATTGCCATCATCATCTTCAACCTGATGTACGGGACCAATTTCGGGCTGAACGTATTTTCGGTGGCTTTTTCGATGTTCATGCTCTTTCTTACTTTTACAGCGATAAGACAGCTTATGAGATCACACAGTTTCTTAAAAGATCTTGGCTCTCACCAGGACTTGATGCTGAAGATCCAAGATAAAGCAGATAATGGACAATATTACAAAAACGAGAAAGTGGATTTGAAAATCCAGGGCAGTCCCACGGAAGGACTCATGGGACTCATTATCAGCACATCTAAGTTCTCGAAGAAGATAGCCCGGACATTCAGACTTATCACCGGATTCATCTCTGTATGGTTCCTGGCGGGAATATTCTATCTTACTATACAGTTCTACAGGTTCGGTCCCGATGTTTCGTCCTGGAAGCTCGACTGGCTTCTGCCGGGAGGAATAGACCTCTCGATATCGTTGTTGGCTGTTATTTTGATATTTTTGGTTCACAAGAAATTTGATTTCTTCAGAATCAGATACGAGTTCATTGAATATGCAATGAACCAGCCAGTTGAAGACATCCCCAAGGGCCAGACACCGATTGAAAGGTACAAACACTTCCTCACATCCAAAAATGGATACAAACAATTTGCTGGGAACGAATATTGGGTAAAAGGCGACTACTTCGACGCTGAATTTGATGGAATAAAGGGGAGAGTATTTGTTAAATACCTAAAGAAAGTCCCCCAAAAGGAGGATATTCAAACTTTCAGGGAGCGGGTAATAAATAGGGCTCACAAGAAACCCATAGACCGCGCTGTTATAATCTTCAAAGAGGACCCCAGGTCTCCGCTTTCAGACGACACCTACACTTTCTTAGTGGACAATCCCATAGAACTGAAAAGGGAGATATGCGCAATTCAATTAGTATTGGAAGGAATGGATGGAAAATACGATTTCATACCAATTATCTCATTTTAATTTCTCGAACCAGATGGGTAACTCCCTATACTTATAGTGCTGGATAATATGTTCACTGAACATCTCCCAGTAGAACTCATTGAACTTCTTGACATGCAGCAGGCCCTTTTTGGTAATTTTGATGTTGTATCTGTCTTCCAAGTGCACACTCTCGATCAAACCCTCCTTCTCCAGCTTCACCAGGACCTTGTTTGTCATGTAGTTGTTGGATTTAATTTCATACTTTATATCACCCTTGCTCACTCCCTTCTGTTGGGCTAGTATGTCATTGATCTTGTCTTCCTCCCAGTCCTGATAGACATTGATGTTGAGCTCGGCAACAAGTCGGTTCAGTGCGAAACTGCAGTACAGTTCGTAGCTTTTGTACGACTTTCCCTTTGGGCTCACAATCCTCCATATTGATTATAGTAATAATATATTTTTTCAATACCCGTCATCTTCCTTTTTTGGGCCCCGCACCATCTCCTTTCACGGTGGCAATGGCTATGCACGGAGCACGGAAAAAACCCACGAGTTCGAGTTTTCATTAGTCATACCACCCTTAATCCTAATCCTCATCCCCAAAGCACCCTGCCAGCGTGACCGCCACCAGGAGCACGCACACCGAAAACAGCGCGACTACCGTCTTTTCTAATTTCTTCATATTTACCCCTCCTACCGGGCTATCTCAGGGAAGATTGGGGATGGGAGCTTTTAAATGTTTTGGGATTTTCGAGGTGCCCGCACACCCCCTTTTTGAGGCCTAAAAACCCAACCCATCTGCCTTTGGCTTAAGATGATTGTGCCTTTATGCATAACCAAAGACTCAATGCCCCAGTATTTATAAACAGGGCATGTCTCACGAATCTGGGAAATCCATACACAAAATCAACACACATACCCTGTCTGATCCGGCCCAATTTCCACATTTAACGCTCTAAATCCACCCCTATCCAGTCCTCGAAAGTCCACCTATACTTCAATTTCCCTCATATCACGCAAATAGCATACCAAAT
>CP070726.1:81747-85018 GCA_020350865.1 Thermoplasmata archaeon | reverse complement strand
GTAGAGATTAGCGAAGGTACCGATCCCCTGGACAATTCCTCTACACCGTTGGATACAGATGGCGATTTGGTACCAGACTCAACTGATGCAGATGATGACAATGACGGTTATCAGGATGTAATCGATGATTTCCCAACTGACCCAGACGAGTGGAGCGATTTCGACAATGACGGCATCGGAGATAATGCAGACGACGATGATGATAACGATGGTGTGCCTGATAATGATGATTTTGACCCACAAAATCCAAATATAAAGTACGACAGCGACGGGGACGGATGGGGCGACAGCATCGATGCCTTCCCCAACGATCCATCAGAATGGTTAGATTCCGATGGAGACGGTATCGGTGATAATTCCGATCCGGATCCATACAACGCCCACCCGTTTCCGAGTATCCAGTACTACATTGGCAAGAAAGCCTACGACGGAGAGATAGTGTATGTAACACTCAGGGTCAGCGGTAAGGCCTGGCAGCAGGTTGATATGACTGTCACAGATGACCTTGGAACTTTGATCGACAAGGTATCAATAATAAGGCAGACTGGCTCACCGGACGAGCAGTCGAGGTTCATAGAGGTACAAATCATGGAAAACAGGGTTTACACAATAAATGTGACATACCAAAGCAACGCTAGAGGAGCAAGTCCAACCTGGGTAATCATAGACTATGACACAAGTGAAGCAAGATTGAAGAAAACGTTCAATGCAAACAAGGGAGAAATCCAGACATGGATCATAAATTTGAACGAGGTTCTTGAGAGCAATCCTGCGTTCGCAGGGAGGGTGCTATTCGATGCCTCCAATTCGATAGACCTGGATGGCTCGATAATCTCATATAAATGGGACTTCGGGGACGGAACCCTGGCCATAGGGAAGACAATTGCCCATACCTATTTAAAGAAAGGATCTTATGAGGTAATGTTAACGGTGACAGATGATAAGGGGGCAAGTTCAACCGACAATGTGACCATTACAATTGAAGAGGTTACTATAGTGAAAGAAGAGGAAGAGGGCATAGAAGCGGGCCAGGTAGCAGCAGGCGCGGTGGCAGGGGCCGTTGTAGGGGTTGCTGTTGCGGGAATAATACTGAGCTCCGAGTTCATTATGTTCGCCCTGTTCTCCCTGTTCATGCCGTTGTACTTCAAACTGAGAAAAGAGGATCTGATGAAAAGCGAGGTTCGGGGCATGATAAGGGGCTATGTCAGAGTACATCCAGGCACTCATTACAGCCAGATAAAGTCCAGCCTTGATCTGCCCAACGGCACCCTCATGTATCATCTCCACAAGATGGAAAAGCAAGAAATATTACACTCAAAGAGAGACGGAAGGTACAAGAGGTTTTACCCGTACGGCATGAAATCCTCTGAGAGACCGATATTGACCGATTTCCAGGAGGATATAATAGAGACAATCAACGAGACTCCAGGGATTTCAAAAGCTGAAATCGGATACCTATTTGATAGAAACCGCCAGGATGTCAATCACAATGTCAATGTGCTTGCGGACAAGGGGCTGGTGAGGATTAAGAAGGTGAGGGGAAAAACACATCTGTATATTGCTGATGGAGAGATGACGCAGGAAGAGGCTGAAGCCTATAAAAGGGTTTCAAAGAAACGCGAAGCAGAGCTAGAAGGTGTTGAAGAGGACGAGGAGGAATACGAGGAAGGAGGCGAGAATGAGGAACCCGAGGAAGGGAATGAAACAGAAGATGGAGATACCGAGGAAAATGAGGATTATACAGGGGACGAAGAGCCATCCGAAGAGGAAGAAACAGACAGGGAATACGAGGATTCAGAAGAAGACAAACAATAATCCCAACCTCTAAATAATCCCAACACTTTCACATGGGATATGAAGAAATGCGACAGGTGCGGCAGGGATGCCGTGACATTCATACGGTACAGCGGTGCGCACCTGTGCAGGGAGCACTTCTTGGAGTTCTTCGAAAAAAGGGTGAAAAAGGAGCTGAGAAGACAGGCTGACCTGCATGATGTTGAGGTGGTTGCCCTTGCGGTCTCTGGAGGTAAGGACAGCATGGTGATGATGCACATGCTCCTCAAGATCCTCGGTGAAAGAAGAAACCTGGCCCTGCACGCAATCACGGTGGATGAGGGAATTGCGGGTTACAGGCCGGAAAGCATGGTGAAGGCGGAGAAGAACTGCAGGGAACTGGGAATAGAGCATCATCTCGTCAGTTTCAAGGATGTGGTGGGCATCACCATGGACGAAATCGCGGGCCTGCCCATAAAAACCACCCCGTGCTCGTACTGCGGCGTCTTCAGGAGGAAATGCCTGAACACGAGGGCCAGGGAACTGGGGGCCGGTCGTCTCTCAACAGGCCTCAACCTGGATGACACCGCCCAGTCCATATTCATGAACTTTGCCCGGGGGGATGTGGCCAAGCTTGCCAGGCTCGGGCCCCACGGCAGGGTGCAGGAGGGCCTGGTGCCGAGAATCCTCCCCCTTCGGCTCATTCCCGAAAAGGAATGCTACCTTTACGCCGTCCTGAACAAAATCGATTTTCACGACGGTGAATGCCCCTATTCCGAAAGGGCGCTCAGGGGCAAATACCGCAACATCCTAAACGGCCTCGAAAAGGACACACCGGGCACCAGACACGCCCTGCTCCAGAGCCACGATGCAATTACCGATGCCCTTGTAAAATCCTTTCCCCCTGCCAAATTGAATAAATGCGGGGAATGCGGGGAGCCCACGTTAAACACCATCTGCAAGTCATGCAGCATGTTGCGGGATTTGAATGGGATGAGATGAATTGGGTGATGATTCCTTCGATTATTTGAAATAGTAGTAATTTAAGTTTGTATTAATATCAACGACAATCCTACAAAAGAATGATATTTTTTCTATCAGGTATCTCCCTGAAATGCCTGCAGCCCGATACGACCTTTGCATTATTTAATATCGCTGTGGCGTAAATCAAACAGTCAATTGCCGGAATATCGTGCTTACGTCGTAACTCCACCGCTTTCATGGCAATCTCTTCATTAACATCCAGCAGTCTGTAATAAACACGAATAGAGCGGAGATATTCCTCTGCTTTTTTCCTGCTGATTTGCTTTGTTATGGCTGTCCCGATCTCATAGAGGGACAGAACCGAAATAGAAACCTTGGTCTCCTTTCTCAGGAGCTTCCTGACCTTTTCACCCTTATCACCCCCAGTAAAGAGCTGGAAAAGTGCATAGGTGTCAAGCACCAAACTCATGATCTTCACCATGTATCTCGTCCAGCACGCTCATATCAAAGGATT
>CP070726.1:74135-81647 GCA_020350865.1 Thermoplasmata archaeon | reverse complement strand
GCGGTCGGAGAGGGGGATGTGATTGTCGATGCCGTGGAAGAATTAGCTTCAGTGTGGATTTCATTGGTGCTTTTGTTAGTCCTTATCGTTGCTATTATCATGGTGTTTCTGATGGGGATGAGGAATAGGATATGTCAAGAAAGTCCAGCTGAAGAAGAAGCAGTGACCTCCGATGCAAGTGCAGCCGAAAAACCGGAAGAACTCATGGATGAAAGTCCCGAGCCTCCACCGCCTACATTTAGGAAAAAGCCACTGCCTCCTCCACCTCCCCCCCGTTAGATATTGGATGGAGTTAATTGCCAATCACCCAACCCAGGTTATCATTACCGTGTACGACGTTGGAAAGTTTATAAAATCAAAAAACCGAAGAGCGAATCACCTGTGCCCTCCAGAGCATCCTTCTGAAAACCATTAAATATACGAATCCACTCATCCAGGCAAACCGGTGAGATCGTGGACAAAGGATACGAAGCAAGAAAGAATGCCCTTGAACTCATGAAGGAAACCAATTCCCTTGAGGACTTAAAGGAACACAAGGATGAGATCATTTCTTTCATGGAGGAATCTGTGAAATCTTCTGTGGATGAGATTAGGAAGATAATCAATATGCCCCTGTCCTCGGAGGGTATCCAAGAAAAGGTCAACAAGTTCATGGAGGGCCTGGATCTGTTGACTGAGGAGCTGGATGCCGAGGCCAGCAGGATCGATGCGATTCCGGGGATGCAGGAGAGCTTCAACGAGGAAATGGTGAAACGACTGGAGCCCTATGTTCTCGAGCTGGAAAGGCTCATAGACAAGTTCATGAATTCCATAGAAGGGGCGTTCATGGAGGGCTTTGGGGAGATTTTTAACGATACTAAGAATGCGGATGATGGGAAAGGCGAATGAGTCCAAGCAAACCGCAAATTAGTCTTTTTTCAGGAAGATTTAGATTAAATAAAAAAAGATAATAAATAAAATAAAGATGGTTTTTATGAAGTACAAACCCATTTACTCCATCAGGGGAATAGGTCTTCCATCGTCATAGGGTGTTCCAGATGACCCGACAAAGGCTGTTGCTGGACAATTTTCTGTATAGCCGAAGTATATGGTCATCTTTGCGTTGGCGTTTGCATTCTGTCCTCCACCGGCGCCGCCACTCCTTCCGTTACCATTGTTTCCAGTTCTTCCATTGTCGTCGTTGATCCCGTCCGAGCCATGATCGTGCCCTCCTGCTTCCGGAGTGTCCTCGCCGTGATTTGTCTGGGAGTTCCCGGGTTCATACTCAAGGAACAGCCGGAACGCATCCGCATGTGGTAGAACGTACATTGCGAAATCCACGGTGTTTCCGCCCATGGTGAAGCTAACCTCATCCATAGGAAACTCCATTGGTGTCCCGATAGAATTCTGCCAGCCGATTACTTTGGCCCCGGTGAACCTTATGGTTCCGATTACTGTCCTGGGTGTTTGACCTTTACCTGGGAAGTTCTCATTGGCCAAACCGATTTTAACCCAGCCGTCACCTCTCGTTACCATAAGCCCATCTCCCGGCAGAGGTGGGGGGCCGTCTTCGATAGGGGTCTTGGCTTTTGCACCCACCGGTCCCGAAAACGCTGTAACCAGGAACATCGAGGATACTACGATGATTAGCAGTCCGATTGTCAGTTTGCTTGCGTCTCTCACTTTTTTTCACCTCCTCCCTCTTGGATTAAGGGCTTATTGGTATTTTTCTATCGGGAGAATCACCATGGCAACTTGCCTCCCCCAATATAGCGCCCCACCTCGGCCCTCCCTTAACGCACATTGCTCAGAAATATGATGATTCTTTACATACATCTTACTTCCGAGGCCTCACATTCATTTTGTGGGATGATCATAAAAGCGAGAGCGGTTTGGATCTAAAGCACTACGTATATCATAATTCGATTTGAGCCGCCTTCCCTCTCTCACTCAAACAACTCCTCCCGAGATTTCCACTTTTATGGATAATAGTCTATTCGATATATATAATTTGCCTGGCGTCTTTCGTAGAGAAAAAAACAGGATCAGTGACTAACAGACAAGCTCACACAATGCTGTTAATTATCCCAAACCAGTTCAAAATCATACTCTTTTCGTCACACCTGGCAGCTCTGATCGCCCTATAACCCCAATTTCGCCCCTCACCTGTATTTCCTGTTCCTGTCGAGAAGGTCGCAGATATCCCTTGACGTGGCATCCTTGAAGACCCCCTGGTTTGCAAGGGACCTTACATAGTCCTTGGCCTCCCTCAGAGAGCCCCGGGAGCCCTTGGTGATGAGGTTTGCGATGAACGCATTGGTAAAATCCTCATCCATTGCCGAATCCTCCAAAATCCGCCTGAGATGGTATTTGAAGATGGCAAGGGACCGCAGGTTCAGCATGGGTTCTTTCTGATGATTTTGTCTGAACTTGTTCTTTATTTTTGCCTTCGTGGGCCCTGTTCGTCTATTGGCCATGCCAAGCGCTCCGTTCTGTCCTACCCAAATACAAAAACAAGATGCGAAATCTCATTCTTTCGGACAAACAGGAGGCACGAAACCTTGCCACAGAGGTCTTTTGCCAGATTATGGTCCTGTTCGCCCTTTTATCCGGGAATTGACGGGAACCCATATGGTTCATTGCATTTAAGTGTTGTTATAAGAATATTCAAAACTAAGTGGAAAACGGTCAATTTAGCCTGTGAAAAGAAAGATTTGCTGAGGACAATCATTATGGGAAAGCTTATATAATATTGTAAACAAATATGTAAACAGTGGTGTGGACATGAGCGTGACCATTTCTATCCGGGTGGGTGATGAGGTTAAAAAAGAAATCGAGGAACTGGGGTACAAACCCGGAGAGTATCTTAAAAAGATTCTTTTACAGGAGCTGAGAAAGGAGCGCGGAAGGGAAGCTCTGTCGTGGTTAAGCGAGCATAAATTGAAGAGCAGGGGAAAACCTTCCGAGGAGCTCATCAGGGCGGACAGGGATTCGGGATGAGGCTCTTTTTGGATTCTTCCGTTATTGCCAAACTCTTCATCGAAGAGAAGGGCTCTGAGGGCGCAATGGAGATCATGAAGCTCTGCGACACTAAAAATATCGAGATAAAAGCCTCCGGGCTCGCTCTTTACGAGGTGGGGAATACGATCCTGAGGAACCTTGGGAAGAAAAGCAGAACCGCAGCCGAGTACATGGTGCAGCTCTTTCTTCTGAACATGGACTATGTGCCGCTTGACTGTGACCTGGCTTCCAGGGCAATGGAGGTGGCAGTAAAGCATGAAGTGACATACTACGATGCGGTCCACATAGCCACATGTTCGGAAAACAAAGGCGAATTGGTGACCGAGGACAAAGTTCTGCATAAGAAATTCGACATGACCTTGAACATCAAAGAAGCGTTAGCAAGAATCGCGAACCACAAAAAAAGGTAGATGAAAATGACCCCCATATCCCTCCTCCGACACGGCGAGAATACCTAGAGCATAGAGAAGGTCTTCCGCGGTCAGGCCGAGTTGCCTCTGACAGATAACGGAAGGGAGCAGGCCGGGTATGCCGGGGAATTCCTGAAGGACAAAGAAGGCCATATCCTCAAGAAATTCAATGACACGAGCTTTCTGAAAGGTGCGGAGAGAAGGACCGAGGACTTTTAACTCCTATCTCCGAGTTCCTTAGCCTTCTTTAGTATCTCGACATAAAGATTCGGGGAAATGAAATATCCGAACCCGATCAATCGGTCCATGGCTTCTTTAAAATCGTCCAGTTCGATATTCCCTTTCTTGAGATTCTTCAGAAGCAGATAGGGTGTGCTGACGACCTTGAGCCCGAAGTATTTGGCAACCTTGATGCCGCTTCTATCATCTATAAGAAGCTCTTTGATCTTCATCTCTTTGGCCATTTCAATCACAGTGAGCTCTCCAGGGTGAAGACCGAATACTTCCTTTTTTTCCTTGAATTCTTTAACGATAATGAATCCCTCATCCACCAGTTTCTTGACCGAGAGCGCTTCCTGATATCCTTTTTCCATACCTTTCCCGATCTCATTTAAAACAATCTGTGTCGTATATATCTTCTCGTACAATCGAAGGCAGTCAAGCATCTCCAATTTCGAGAGAAAAATCAAAGGAGAGGTGTTGATTGCGGCCTTCATGACAATTCCTTCAGAGCATTTCTGAGCTCGATTTCGTCTGCACGAAAGCCTATATCCCGCTTTCTCAACTCATCGAGAAATTCCCACAGGGATATTTGTGCCTCTCCTGCGGCCTTCCAAGCACTGCAGAGCCCTCTTTGATATCTTTGAAGGGCATCCTCCAGCAGAATGTCTTGGACTCCGAGCTTAATTGCTCTCTTAATCAAGGTAGTCCTATCAACAGATTTTCTTGTAGCTATTTCATCCAAATATCTAAGATCGTCCTTATCCAATCTTATACTAGTAACGGGCATATTTCCACTATGTAATACAATAAACTACAATGTATTTAAAGGTATCCATATGTCAATCAACCCATCATACCAACCACGTAGTTCCCCTTCCTGGACAGTCTGTAGTATATCCACTTTCTCCCCGTCTCCCTGTACACCAGACCTGCATCCAGAAGGCGCATGAGATGGGCGTGCAGCGTGGACTTGCAGTATTTCATGGCCCTGGCAAGGTCTGTGACGGTCATCTGGTGGCAGGCCAGATAGCGCAGGATCTCCACCCTTGTTTTCGACGAGAGCACCGAAATGACATCCTCGGTAAGCTCCTGCCTGATTAGGGCCAAATTATCAGAATACATCGTCCAAACCCCATTAATAAGTACGGCTGAAGGGGTCAATAAGAGCTTGGTATACATGTAGGTGACAAGTAGGGAGATATCATCCGAATACCTTGGTTTCGGGGGTCCTCAGGATTTCATACGGTAATGGAGCCAAAAAGTATTTATATCAAATAATTAAGATAAAACTGCTCCGACGGTGGAAACGGATGGCATGGAAGATCGGAATGCTGGAGGACGAAGATATCGTTTCTGTGGTGACCTCTGGCATCATGGACAAGGGCCATATCATCCAGATGTGCGCCGAAACCATTGCTTTTGGCAGAGAACGCGGGACTTCCAGATATCTGGTGGACCACAGGAAAATGGCCCCAGGCTCGTACCTGTCCTCGATGGATATCGACCGTTTGCCTCTGCTGCTCAATGGAGTGGGAGAGGACCGCAGGAACAGGGTGGCCGTGGTTATTTCCCCGGAAAATCAGAGAAAGGATGATTCTGTCTTCTTCGAATCGGTGGTTCACAACCGCGGATGCCCTTTGAAGGTTTTCACAGGGAAAAACCCGGCCCTCGAATGGCTCACCCAGGAATGACGGCTGCTGGTTTATTTGGGGCGGGAATATAACATTAAGTAGTCCTATCTCCATGCGGATTCAAAAACCAGGGGGGACCGCATGGGGGACGAAGACAAGATAACAAAAGAAGAACTGGAAAAGGTGTACGACCTGTTCGAAGATGTTTTAAAGCAGATAAAAAAACCCGACAAGAAGACGGAGATAAGGGACGGCCTCACGGAGATATGGAAGGACACGACAAGAAAATTCCTAGACGAGTTGGATGTGGACACACTGGAAGACTACCAGAAGATCATGGTCCCGCTCATCACGTACAACTGGATGTGGACAAATATCCTGATATACACGAACCGTGCACAAAACGAGGTGTTCAAATCCCATATCGACCCCGAAAAGCAGGTCCAGGTGTTCCACAAGCTCTTCAACGCAATGGTCAAAAAGAACCTGAAAGAGGACATGGAGGATCTGTTCCACTTCGCCGAGGTGTTCGGCGATCTCGACGGCGAATGAGCTATTCAACCCGCGACATTCTCAGGCAAGGATAAAGGACAGTGCAGCCGCAACTTCGGATACAAGTACAAAGGCGATGATTGCCAGCTGCATGCTGCTGTAATCTTTTGCATTCCCCAGGCCGTACCATATTATGGGAAGGCCGATAAAGAACTCCACAACGCTCACCATGAGCCTCCCGTTTACTGCCAGGACGACCCCTGCCAGGGCGAAGAGCGTGCCTAGACCAGCGATAAAGGCGCTTTTCAGGGCATCAAAGACATCCTCGCAAGTCCCCTCCTCCATAAAGCGCGTGTACACAAGGAGTATGCCCACGCATAACCAAAGGGAGATTCCCAGGATCTTGAAGAGGCCTAAACTGTCAAAACCGGAGGCGAGGACCAATGCGCAGAACACCGCTGCAAAGGCCCCGGAACCCGCACAGAGCCCCCGGATGATATAAACCCTCTCTAGCTTTTCGATTTCGTAGGACGTGAAGATCATGACAGCACCCGCGATCACCCAGAAGGGGCTGAAGACAGCGGACCATGAGAGCAGCTCGTGAAAGGCGGTGAGGAAGGCGCCGAAGAGGATCAGAAAGATTCCCAGGGACAGCGAGAGCTCGCTTCTCAGGTCCCTTGATAGGGGTTTTGCGAAAATGAACACGGCAAAGGCTGGAAACACAACAAGCGCCATTGTCACGGCCTGCTCGGCGTCGTAATCGGCACCGAAAACGAGCCCGAAGATGAGGGCGATGAAGCCCGCGAACGCGGCGCCCGTGATTATGACTATCCTTCGTGCAATCTCGGAAAGCAGCGTCACGTTCCTCAGCCCCTGGTAGAGCAGCACGAGGCTGATTAGAAGGCCGAAGGGCATCAGGAAGCACGCCTGTCCTGGCACGAAATTGAACACGGCAGCCAGAAAGACGGCAAAGGAGGCCAGCATGAAGAAGAGGCCCAGGCTCACCGCCATGGCATCCCCCCCGGGGAACCTGGGCAAGGCAGGAATTATCTCGGGGGGCACGAAGATGGGCCGAAAGCTCCTTTCCCCCCCCTCATGCACGGGCAGCTCCTCGGCCAGAAAGCCGTTTCGGCAGTAGAGGCACGAGGCGGAGAACGCAAAATTCCCGTCGTTGAGCTGTATCCTTTTTAGCTCTAGGTTCATGTTCGCCTGCCTGCAGAAGGGGCAAACCAAAACATTTGCTATTACGGGGGGCTCGGGCCTTTCGGGCTCCTCCTCTTCTCCTTTGGCATCGAAGATGCCGTCCTCGGAGATGCGTTTTAGTATCTCCAGTATGCTGATGGTTTGGCCTAGGTGTTTGTTCACATCCGCAATGGGGATTTCTTCAAGTGAGCCGTCCTCCTTTTTCAGGGTGATCTTCTTGTCCAGGATGCCCTCTTTGAGGCTGAAGGCTTCCGCCTGCCCCTCGTGGGTGAGAAAATAGGCGTTTTTGCGCCTCTCGTGGCCCTTGATTCGGGCTTTGCTCTCCTCCACGAACTCTGCGCCCTTGAGGTCCTTTAGGGCGGAGGCGATGTGGCTCCTTCTGACACCTATGGCCTCGGCCATGCCTTCCTGGGTTATCTGGGCGGGGACCTCGAACTCCTCCCTGTACTTGGAGTAGTACAGCAGGTGTAGGAGAATCTTCTCTTTGACAGTCACTCGAATCTTGTCGGCCATCGGACCTCACCATTGTTCGGGGGCTATAAATGGGTTTTGAT
>CP070726.1:71409-74035 GCA_020350865.1 Thermoplasmata archaeon | reverse complement strand
CCTTATCCTTTTCATCATGAGCGCCACCATGACAAATGGAATGAGGATAATGCCCATGGCCACCGGAACCTCGTAATCGTCCTCAAGGCCGTTACCGTTGTCATCGGTATCTGCATTGTCACCAATCCCGTCCCCGTCAGTATCCATCCATTCATTCGGGTCGAAGGGATACGCGTCGTTCTCATCGACACGGCCGTCATTATCATCATCTTCGTCCGAGAAATCGCCAATACCATCGTTGTCCAGATCCATATCAAAAGGTGTCATGATACTGGAGCTGCCGTAAAAGATTTGAAGGGCCATGGAGCTGTTGTCTGTCCTCCATAACTGGAACTCTATTGCCCCGCCTGTAAGGTTCTGGGGCTCTCCTTCGGTTGAAGATGGAGGGGAGCCCCAGGCAAGCTCCAGGGGTGACTGGAAGTCAACGATGTACTCGAAATCACCGTTTCCGTCGGAGTCAAAGCGCAGCTGTGCGGAGAGGATGGGTTTTTGACCCGGATCAATACCCGTGTCCAAATTCAGCAGGAAAGGGATATCGGGATTGGGTATCAGGCCAAGAACCCCGTGAATGGTCAGTGTGATGCTCTCATTGGGCCCGAGCACAAATGAACCGAGACCTTGTATATAACGATCATGATCCACATAAGCCATCAGGGTGAGCTCTGGCTCCCCGGTGGTTGCGTTGTCCATAAAGAAGAACCGTGGTGACTGAGGCCAATAGTGTTCGTAGTACACCGGATAGTCCTCCTGTGATCCGAATGCACTACCCGGGGTTATCACCAATAATAGAATGAGGCCGAAAAGTACCGTTTCTGCCTTTTGACCCATGACCCTGACCCCGCTAAAAATGGATGAAATTTTCTGAGGATTTCCGGTTTCAGCGCCTTACCATGTCGATGGGATAGTGCACCTCGGCGTTCTCCCTTATGGTGACCTCGCCGTGGAAGTCCCTGTACCCCTCTGTCTGGCAAGACACTTCGTAGTGTCCCGCCGGAAGGCCTATTATGCGGTAGTTCCCTCCCATGTCCGTCCATGTGGAAATAGCGTAATTCTCGTTGGAGACCACGATGTACGGGTCGAATCCGCGTTGCGTGGTTGCATCCCTGACAACGCCGTACATGACCCCGCCCTCGATTTTTGCATTCTCCTCGTATATGGTGACAGTCACTGTGTCGGAATCCGAAAGACGGTGGTTGTCCTCCACAATCAGTGTCACCTCGTGCACGCCTACAGGCAGGTAGGTGAGAACTGACCTGGATGTCCCGATGAGTTCATCTCCCAGAAACCAGGTGTATTTTATGACCGTTCCGTCTATATCGTACGAGCCCGAACCGTCAAGGTATACGGGATTATCCACGAAGGCCATCTGGGCGATACCGGCGTCTGCCACGGGGGGCTCTCTCTTCTCGCCGTCCGTTACCGTGACAAATATGGGCTTTGTGGGTCCGTCGGTGAGAATTTTCCGCGTTGCGGGCAGAAGTCCGGAGGCGGAGGCCCCGCTGTTCAAAATCCTGCTGCCTATTTTGGCGAAGCCCTCACCTGCCGTGGCCACCGTCAGCTCAAGGTAGGCCGAAGACTGGGGCGGGAGCGCTCCCACCTGCCATATGATATGAGTTGCACCGCTCTCGTCCGTCCTTATGCTCAGTTCACCCTGAGAGGGGGTGCTGTCCACCAGCACGAACTCGGATGTGAATACATCGGTAACAGTTACATCGTATATGGTCCTCGGACATACAACCGATTCCCCCTCGCCCCTTGTGTTGTAGACCACTGGTTCATAGTAGTCATTTTCGTCCCCGGAATCAATTGGCCCGATTTCAAGTGGTTCGAGATGGTTGGTCACCGTGATTTCCAGAATCCAGGTCATTGGGGTGTTGACCACCACCACAGCAGGCCCCTCGATTCTCGTCTTCTGGACCTCCAGGGGCGAAATTTCCTCACTGGTCACTTCAGCCGGTGGAACCATAGCAGCCACAGTGAAAGCACAGCCAAGCATGATGGCTAGAACCGCCATGGATTTGAGGCTCTCAAAGCCTTCCTCTTTCATGGGAACACGACCTTTTAATCCAGATATATATGTTTTTACCCGGTTATATAATTATTGGTATTGTACGTTGACTATCGGTGTTTTATAGCAGAATACGGATTTACTGTATCCTGCCTGAGGTTCCGCAGAAGGGGCACTGGACATAGGGCAGGGCTGCAGTATCAGGCTGGAAACCTCTGCCGCAGCTCGGGCAGTTGATTGCACTGCCGGGAATACCGCCCTTCTTGCGGGACGTTGCCACCCATGCAGCGATGATTACGGCAACCAATATCACCGATACTATGACGATGATAAGAACCAATGGGATTGACGATTCCTCTTCCTCTTCGGGCTCTACCTGCCATCGTACGGGATCCCGGGGGAACTCATCTTGGCTGTCGTCGACTCCATCGCCGTCCGTATCCGGGTCCAATGGATCGGTTTCGCCCGTGTCCAGAGTTCCGTCCCCGTCCAAATCCTCCTCAACATCAAGGAGGCCGTCATTATCATCGTCCGTATCAACGTTATCTGGCGTACCGTCGGAATCGGTATCCACTTCATCTACAGGGTCCGGATGGTCCACAGTTAGAAGGCCGCTGT
>CP070726.1:66303-71309 GCA_020350865.1 Thermoplasmata archaeon | reverse complement strand
CTTTCGCACGCATCCTGGTGGGTTTCTGCGCCGGAATATATTCCTCGGCACTGGTGGCAAAAGCGTTCCTGCTCAAGGAGAAGGCCATAGGAAAGTTCACGTCCTTTGGCTCCTTCGGATGGGCCTTCGGCATACTTGTGGCAGCGGTTCTCACCATGTACTGGCAGATATTCCTTTTCAGCTCTTTAATGTTCTTTGTCAGTTTTGCATTCTCACTGGCCGTGACCTTCAGGGACGATGTCAAGATGGCGGTGCCGCTGTTTCCAAGGGATGTCATCAAAGGAAGCCTCCCTGCCTATCTCACCATTCTGATAAGGCACACTGGGGCGTGCAGTGTCTGGGTCATCTTTCCACTGTATCTGCATGTCAATCTCGGTGCCTCTCTCTTTGAAATAGGCATTTTATATGCTTTGAATCCCATGGGCCAGTTCATAACAATGCAGTTTACGGACAGGTTCAAAAGTACGAAGCTGATTCCATTCGGCCTGTTCCTGTCAATACTGTCATTTATCGGTCTTGCCCTGGTCACCACTTTCTGGTTTGCTGTGATACCCTGGGTAATCCTCTCAGTGGGCTGGGCATGTCTCTATGTCGGCTCGTTGAAGTTCGTCATGGAGAGGAACATCGAAAAGGCCACATCCACCGGCCTTTTGAACTCAACGCTAAATATCTCCTCGATTGCAGGTGCCCTGATCGGGGGTGCTGTGGCATGGCAGTTCGGTAGGGTGGCCAATATCATCTTGGCTGCTGCCATGTGTCTAATTGCTTTTATTCTATTTTTTACACTGATGGGTGTGGCAAAGAGAGGTTCACCGGCAAATCTAACAGTCTAGCAAAACTTATTTGTTTGTCTTTGCATATTCATATATTCGTCATATGAAAGGAGGTATTCGAATGGTGCCGGTTTTCCTGTATTTTGTAGGGGCCGCGGGCTCCGGTAAGAGCTCGCTCACACATGCATTCAAGCTGTGGATGGAAAGAATGGGCTATCATGCCGCAACAGTCAATCTCGATCCCGGTGTTGCCCACCTTCCGTATTCGCCGGACATCGATATCAGGGAGTGGTTCGTGCTCTCCGAGATAATGGAGGAGTACGGTCTCGGGCCAAACGGCGCGCAGATAGTGGCTGCGGACCTCACGGCCCTGCGGGCAGGGGAGATAAAGGCCCTCACCGACGAGATTTCAAGTGATTACTTTCTCATCGATACCCCGGGCCAGATGGAGCTGTTCACATTCAGGGAGTGCAGTAGCATTATCATAAAGGCACTGTCCGAGGAGGGCTCGGCCATCGTTTTCCTCTATGATCCCATGCTGTCCAGCACCCCCTCGAGCTTCGTGTCCCAGATCATGCTGGGTTCAACAACCCAGTTCCGGTTCTCCATCCCAACAATCAATGTTCTCAGCAAGGCCGACATGCTTGATGAGGACCGGCTTGAAACGATTCTGGAGTGGTCAAGGAACGCCGATGCCCTGTACGACGCCATCATAGCGGAGGCACCTTCAATGGAAGGCCAGCTGAACACAGAGCTGTTCATGGCCCTGGAGGCCCTGGGCACCTACAAGGAGCTTATACCGGTATCATCAGAGGCACTGTCCGGCATGGAGGACCTCTATGCCGTTGCCCAGCAGATATTTATGGGTGGGGAGGATCTGAGCGTGGATTGAGGATGGGAAGTGACCATTTTTTTATTCCACTAATAAGGAATTCCATATATCCAAAACTAATATAACCGCTTTCCCATATACCCAGGCCTGCCAAAGGTTTAGAAACGGTTTGTCGAGTCCAAAAAATGGGGGTTGAATTGGATGGTCAGGATTTGGGGCAAGGAATCCTGGGACAAGGCCATGTTCCTGCCCAGAAAACTGAGGGGTTTTATCGACTTGATTCGCCCGTTCACCATGCTCGCTCCCATCATCGGGGGCCTGTGCGGGGGCCTCATGGGCTGGAGGGCTGCCAGACCCGATATACCCTACCTTCCGTTTATCTTTATCAACGACAAGTTCCCCTTCCTGCAGTACCATGAAGGGTTTCTCACACTGCTCATCGGGGCCACCACCCTGGCCATTCTCAATGCAGCCAGCAATACCTTGAACGCGGTCTACGATGCCGATATAGACAGGATTAACAAACCCTATCGGCCCATACCCTCGGGCATCGTAACGAAGGAAGAGGCCTGGGCGTTCGCCTGGATCCTGTATCCCATAGTGCTCGTCAGGGCGGTTTTGGTCAACAGAACATTCGGTCTTTTCGTGCTCTTAATCATGCTTATCACAGTAGCCTATTCCACCACACCTCTGAGGCTCAAATCGAAACTGTGGATATCGAACATTTCAATAGCCTTTGCCCGGGGGCTTTTGGGCTTTGTTGCCGCATGGTCGATTTTCGGCAATCCTTTTGCCGAACCCACACCCTGGATCATAGGCGGTGTGATGATGATATTCCTTATAGGAGCGATTACATCCAAGGACTTCACTGACATGAAAGGTGACAGGGTTTTTGGGGTGAGAACCCTGCCAGTTGTGTACGGGGTAAAAAAGGCTGCGGTCATCTCAGGGCCTTTTTTTGTCATGCCCTTCATTCTCATCCTCCTGGCCCTAATGGCGGGCCTGCTTGAGATAGGGATGTTCTGGCTGGTTCTTCTGGCTGTATGGGGTGTGATTACGGCCCTGCTGATGCAGACGGTGGCAACAAGGGAGGAGACAACGTTCGAGAATACCATTGTATGGGTGAACATGTACCTGCTGCTCATGGCCATGCAGGTGTTTTTCTGTGCGACTTACGTGTTCGATTTCGAGATTTTGGGTTAGAGCATTTTTCCCCCGAGTATCCCCGCTTTAATGTCAATAAACAATAAATATGAGAACGACAATAACCGCAACCCCACCATATTTAAATATATGGTTATCCATGTGAACTGGTTGCCTAGGCCCCTGTTTTATGGATTTAGGCGCCAATATGTGCATACAGTATCCAACCCTACTTCCGGGAGGTTGCTATCTGCCCCGAGGTTTGAACACAGCACGAAAGCTGAAGAAGAACAGGAAGAAGTTCCGCTGGAACGACAGGTACTACAAGAAGCGGATGCTCCGTCTCAAGGAGAAATCGGACCCGCTTGAAGGATCTGCGCAGGCGAGAGGTATAGTCCTGGAAAAGGTGGGCATCGAGGCCAAGCAGCCCAACTCGGCCATTAGAAAATGTGTCAAGGTGCAGCTCATAAAAAATGGCAGGCAGATCACGGCCTTTGCTGTGGGGGATGGTGCCATCAACTACATAGATGAGCACGATGAGGTACTGGTTGAGGGTATCGGCGGCAGGATGGGACGCTCCTACGGGGACATCCCCGGTGTTCGGTTGAAGGTCATTCAGGTGAACAACATATCTTTGAAGGAATTGGTAACAGGGAGAAAGGAGAAACCTGTAAGATGATGATTCGATTTTTGAGGTGAACTTTTGGAAGAGGAAGACGAAAAGAAGGCCAAAGACGAAAAAACTGCTGAATCCCAGAAAGATGAACCGGATTCACCTGCGCCCGAACCCAAGGAGAAGGCAGAGAAGTCATTGCCCCCTCCACCTCCTCCACCAGGAGAGGCGGTAAAACTGGAGGAAATAGAACCCCCGGAGAAACCAAGGGATGTACCGTCAGTGGAGGACATCGAGGCAGTATTGGAAGAGGCCATGAAAGAGGATCAAGAAGAGGAAAAAAAAGAACCCGTGAAGGTGGAGATTCCTCCTGAGGTGAAGCCAGTTGAAGTGAAACCTGTAACAAAGGAAGAGCCCGAGAAAAAAGAGGAGATTGCACCGGAACCCAAGGAAATGGAAGGGGACAAGAAACCCCCCGAAATAAAACCGGTGGATACCGCACCCATAAAGGAGAAGGAACCTAAAACGAAAGGGGAGGATGAATCAAAGCCAGAGGTAAAGGAAAAGGGGGAGGCAGAAGAAAAGCCACAGGATGTACCTCCTGCAACAGAAAAAGAACCCGAGAAAAAAGAGGATATAATAAAGAAGCCAGAGCAAATAAAGGTGGAGGGGAAGGAAAAAGTAGAAGCAAAGGGAGAGGTATCTATAGGGGAAGGAGAAGAAGATAAAAAGCCAAAGGAGAAGAAGAAGGAAGAAAAGAAGCCCGAAGCAAAGAAGGTCAAAGAGGAGAAGGGAGAAAGGGAAAAACCCCCTAGAAAAAGGGCCAGAAAGGAGGAAGCCGGGAAAACAGATCTGCTGATGTCTCCACTCATATTCGGAAAGTTCGATCTAACGGAAGTTACTGTGGAGGACCCCGGGTTGAGAAAGTACATCAATTTGTCACCTGTTGGTATTCCTCACACGGGTGCTAGACATGCGAATAGATGGCTTGGCAAGACCAAGATCAATATCGTGGAAAGACTCATAAACAACATGATGAGAACAGAGCACACCACAGGCAAGAAGTCATATGTATACAGGACCGTGAATAAGGCCTTTGACATCATAGCCAAGAGAACGAAGATGAACCCGGTTCAGGTGCTGGTAAACGCCCTGCAGAACTCCTCTCCCAAGGAGGAGATCACGAGGCTGAGGTTCGGCGGTATCTCTGTTCCAAAGGCGGTTGACACCTCCTCATCGCGCAGGTTGGACATCGCTTTAAGAAATATATGCAAGGGGGCTGTTTCCGCCTCACACAGGAACAAGAAACGAATGGAGCTGTGCTTGGCCGATGAGATAATAATGGCTTCCAAGGGCGATATGAACAGTTTTGCCATATCGAAGAAGGAGGAGACGGAGCGTATAGCTGCTTCGGCAAGATAATTCTTATTATTAATGCATAATTGAATTGTATTATATAATAACAATAACGAAGGTGAGTGACTATGGGCCGAAAAGAGGACAACATAAAGAAGGCGCAGGCCCTTATGAGCCAGATAGACATGATAAGGAATATTGTTAATGCTGCCCACAAAGACCACTGCAATACCACATAGAGCGACAACCACAAAGCCGGAGCAGGCATGAAGTCAGAGGAGCTGGCTGT
>CP070726.1:63507-66203 GCA_020350865.1 Thermoplasmata archaeon | reverse complement strand
GCTTGATGGATATATCTGTTTGTCCATCAAACGCTGTAAAATAATTGAATTTAGGGAGAGGGAGTTGATTTCATGGAATTCTCAGAAAATGCCTCTGGAAGAAAGGTTCCATTGGATTTGGATGGTAGAAGACTGAGACCTTATGAAGGAAAATTGGCCCAACCGATGTATCCGAGCCTGCAAAAGAAAGTCCATATGTCTTCTGGACCAAAGTTGACGGGCTCATTGGAGGAGGCCATTAAATATGTGGGCCTTTCTGACGGCATGACTGTATCATTTCATCATTGTCTTAGAAACGGAGACGATGTCATGAACATGGTCATGGACATCATTGCCGGGATGGGCATCAGGGACATAAGAATGGCACAATCTGCACTCTTTCCCAAGCAGGAACCACTTATAGAGCATATCAATAACGGAGTCATAACCAGAATCGAGGGGAGCATGAACGGTCCTGTGGGGGCAGAGGTATCCAAGGGTGTTCTCAAAGCACCTGCTGTTCTCAGAACCCATGGAGGAAGAGCCAGGGCCATAGAAACCGGAGAATTGAAAATCGATGTGGCATTCCTTTCAGCCTCTCAAGCCGATGAATACGGAAATTTCACTGGTATTGTGGGAAAATCCGCATTCGGACCCATGGGATTTGCCTTTGCGGATGCATGGTACGCGGATAATGTCGTTGTAATTACCGATAACCTGGTTTCCTATCCCTCATTACCCATAAGCATCCAGGAATGTTATGTGGATCATGTTGTGAATATTGACAGCATAGGCTCGCCGGAAGGCATTGCCTCGGGTACCACAAAAGTGACAACAGATCCCGATAGGCTGAGGATAGCAGAGCAGGTGGTAGATATAATTGAGCTTTCTGGTCTTTTAAAAGAAGGATTCTCCTTTCAGGCCGGTGCAGGAGGGACATCCCTTGCAGTTGTGAAGTACCTCCATGATAGAATGAAGGACAAGGGTATCGTGGGCAGCTTTGCCGTGGGGGGTGTAACCGAGCTTGTAACTGATATGCTCCATGATGGGACCATAAAGGCCATAATAGATGCCCAGGCCTTTGATTTGGCAGCAGTGGAATCCCTAAGAGATGATGCGAACCACGTGGAGGTCTCCCATTACCACCTAATGAATCCCCATACAAGAGGCTGTGTTGTGAGCCATCAGGATGTATGCTTTTTAGGGGCAACAGAGGTTGACGTGAACTTCAATGTGAATGTTAATACCCATTCAAACGGTATACTGCTTCACGGCACTGGGGGTCACTCAGATGCAGCATCAGGCTCTAGGATTTGCTTTATCGTGGCCCCGGTTTACAGGAAGACGAATCCCATAGTAAGGGATAGTGTCACCACCATAACCACCCCAGGATCCGACGTGGATGTTATTGTTACTGATTCGGGAATTGCAATCAATCCCATAAGAAAGGATCTGATTGAGAAAGTGGAAAGCTCGAAATTACCACTTAAGACCGTAGAGGAATTGAGGGACATGGCCTATGAAGCCACTGGTGGCCCTCAAGATCTCGAACTTACAGAGGATATAATAGCATTAATCGAATATAGAGATGGTACGATACTGGATACGGTATGGAAGGTAAAAGAATGAGGTGAGGATGAGAACATGGCAAAATACAAGATCGCTTGGCTTGAAGGAGACGGAGTAGGAAAGGAAGTGATGGAAGCTGCAAAACTGGTTCTGGACGCAGTGGGTTTGGATGCCGAATATATAAAAGGTGACGTTGGCTGGGAATTCTGGAAATCAGAGGGAACTCCACTTCCAGAAAGAACAATCGAGCTTTTAAAATCAACGAATTGCTGCCTTTTCGGGGCAATAACATCCAAACCAAAGGACGAGGCAGCAAAGGAGCTAGCACCTGAGCTCAGAGATAAGGGGTATGTATATTCCAGTCCCATTGTTGGAATCAGGCAACTGCTCAATCTGCATACGAATATGAGGCCCTGCAAGGCCTTTAAAGGAAATCCCCTGAATTACAGGGATGACATCGATTTGGTGGTATTCAGGGAGAACACTGAGGGACTTTACGCTGGTGTTGAGTTTCACCCCATACCAGAAGAGGTCATGAACGTACTTCTGAATAAACACAAGAAGATGCAGAAGTTCAAGGATGTCCCATTGGAGGATCTGGCTCTTTCATGTAGGGTGTTCACAAGAAATGCGTGCCAGACAATTGTAAGGGATGCCTTTGAGTACGCCAAGAAATTCCAAAGAAAGAGCGTGACAGTGGTTGAAAAACCCAATGTAATTCGGGAAACAAGCGGCCTCATGATAAGAGAGGCAAGGAAGATAGCAAAGGAATACCCGGGAATCGAGCTTTGGGAAACCAATGTCGATGCAATGTGCATGTGGCTTGTGAAGAATCCCCAGGATTACGATGTTTTAGTGGCCTCTAATATGTTCGGGGACATCATCTCAGATCTTTCGGCCCAAATAGTAGGAGGTCTGGGATTTGCATCTAGTGCTAATATAGGGGATGATTACGCACTTTTCGAACCCACACACGGTTCTGCTCCAAAATATGCTGGGCAGTACAAGGTGAATCCCACGGCTATGATTCTAGCCTCGAAGTTAATGCTTGAATGGCTGGGTGAACTGGAATCCGCCAAGAAGATTGAGACAGGGGTTGCGGCGGTAATCGAAGAAGGTAAGGTCAGAACCTACGACATGGGCGGCTC
>CP070726.1:58384-63407 GCA_020350865.1 Thermoplasmata archaeon | reverse complement strand
GTACCCTCTTTCAGCATCCGGCAGGCCTCGTTGAGCCAGGGCACAAAGAACCTGTTCACCGCAAACCCGGGGGCGTCCTTCACCCTTATGGGCGTCTTTCCCATGGAAAGGGAGAAATTCAGGAGCCACTCCACTGTCTCCCGGGATGTGTTTTCCCCTGCAATGACCTCCACCAGCCTGTTTATGGCTGCGGGGTAGAAGAAGTGCAGCCCTGCGAATCTGTCCCCCCTTTTGGTGGCTTTGCCCAGCTCGGTTATGCTGAGCGATGACGTGTTGGAGGCGAAAATAACCTCTTCTCCGCACAATCCGTCCATTTTGCCGAAGAGCTCCCCTTTCACCTGCATGTCCTCGAAAATGGCCTCGATGACCAGACTCGTGTCCTTCACAGCCTCCTCCATGTCTGTGGTGCCCTGGATGCTCTTTATTATCTGCTCCTTCTGCTCCTCTGTGACCTTGCCCAGCTCGATGCCCTTGGTAAGGGTCTTTTCGATTGTGGCAAATCCCTTCTGGACAAATTCGTCCTTCACATCCAGCATCGCGACCGCAAATCCGGACTGGGCCGCCCTCTGGGCTATGCCAGCCCCCATGGTTCCCGCGCCAATGACGGTGACCTTTACCTTATCCATGTTCATCTCCCCCATATCCAATCGATCCGAAAATGTCAAGTAAGACACCGGTGAATGCCAAAGCAATCTAATAAACGTTTTCGTTTTGCCTTCCTCCTTTTAACCCTTTCTGATGCCTCTTTGGCCTGATAAAAGAAAGATAAGAAGAGGATGCCAGTCAACCCGTTAACAAATAAGGGGTGGGGAGGGGGGTACCTGGTTGGCTGGTAAAGAAAAGGGGGGCCCTGGCTGGGCGGTAAATAAAAACATTACAATTAAATCCTATGAAATCATTTAATCCCTCATGCATCCCGCATCAGAGCTCCGCTGCACCAAAAGCCGCAAGCTGGCCGAAAAGAAGATAGTTTTGGGTGTCACAGGCAGCATAGCGGCAGTGGAAACAGTGAAACTGGCAAGGGAGCTCATCAGGCACGGCGCCGATGTCTATCCCGTATTGACCGAGGCCGCACAGAAGATCATACACCCCTATTCCCTCGAGTTTGCCACTGGCCACGAACCTGTAACCGAGATTGACGGAAAGGTGCAGCATGTGGCCTTCTGCGGTGATGTCGAGGATAGAGCGGACCTGCTGCTCATCGCCCCTTCCACAGCCAATACCATATCCAAAATCGCCTACGGCATAGACGACACCACGGTCACCACATTCGCCACAACCGCCATAGGCTCGAAGATACCCGTCATCATCGTACCTGCCATGCACGGGTCCATGTACAACCACGTAATCGTCCTTGAAAACATTGAAAAACTGAAGAAGATCGGGATTCACATCATCGAGCCAGATATCGAGGAGCACAAGGCCAAGATGCCAAACATGGCCCATATAGTCTCCTATGTCATTCGACTCCTGGGAAAAAGGGACCTGAAAGACAAGAAGGTGCTTGTAATCGCAGGCTCCACTGCAGAGGCAATCGATGATGTAAGGGTCATAACCAATCAAAGCACTGGCAGAACGGGTCTCGAGCTGGCCCTCTCTGTCTTTGAAAGAGGCGGGGAAGTGGAACTGTGGATGGGCAGATGCCAGGTCCCCCTGCCGGACTTTGTTCCTGTCAAACGCTTCGCATCCGCAGATGAGCTCCTTGCCATGACCCAGAAGATAAACCACGATATCGTTCTCATGCCCGCTGCAGTCTCGGATTACACCATCGACAAAAAGGAGGGTAAGATCCCCTCGGGAAGTAAGAACCTGACCCTGGACCTCGTACCAACTCCCAAGATCATCCAGAAGATACAAGAGACCGGGACCTGTTTCATGGTGGGCTTCAAGGCGGAGGCGAAACTCGGTTCAGAGGAGCTTGTAAAAAAGGCGAAAAAGCGCATGAGCGAATTGGACCTGGATATGATAGTGGCCAACGACATCTCAGAGACTACTGCTTTGGAAAACCATGTGTTCATCCTCGATAAAAGCGGGCAGAACGAGGAAATATCCGGCGGAAAGGGCATGATTGCCGAAAGTATACTTGACAGGGTTGTGAGCCTGTGCTGAGTGGTTCTGCCTTTTCCCCAGGACATGTCACAGGATTTTTCGAGATATATGACGAAGCCAAGGATGTGCGGCAGAAAGGCTCCAGGGGGGCGGGCATCTGCCTTTCCATGGGAGTGCGCACGGAGGTGAAGGTTCTCAAGGGGAAAAAGCAGGAGATAGAGATTCTCCTGAACGGCCGGGCGGAAACAGCCCCTGTGACACGCCATGTGGTGAAAAGGATGGTGGGCGATAAGAAACTGAAAATCCAGGTGGAGAGCTCGGTTGGACTGCCCTCAGGCCAGGGTTTCGGGATGAGCGGTGCGGGCGCCCTCAGCACGGCATTGGCGTTATCCCAGGCACTGGATCTGAAACTGTCAGAAAACGAGATGACCTGCCTGGCCCACGAGGCCGAGATCGCCTGCGGCTGCGGTCTTGGCGATGTGATGCCCCAATCCAGGGGAGGGGTTGTGATCAGAAGAAAGGAAGGCTGCCATCCGTACGGTCTCCTTGAAAGTGTGGATGTAAGAAGCGCGGATATCGTCCTATGTATTGTTGGTGAATCCGTATCCACAAAGGAGATTATCACGGATCCCATACACAAGAAGCGCATCAACAAACATGGAGCCCGCTGCCTCTCCGAGCTTCTCAAGCATCCGGATATGCACAACATGTTCAAGCAGTCCCTGCAGTTTGCACGTGGTACGAAATTTCTGACTTCAGCCGCAAGAAAGGCCATTGATGCGGCCGGTGAATTTGGTTATGCCAGCATGTCCATGCTGGGCAATTCCATATTTGCCATGGGGGAGGCCAAGCCCCTGGCAAGGGCTCTGCAGAAATACGGAAATGTGTACATATGCACAATTGAGAAGCAGGGTGTGAGAACCGTGGGAGGCAGTTGAGGTGCCGGCCATCAGGCAGTGGAAGTTCCCAGGTGTCTTCACCGACGGCAAAAGGCTGCTGACACGAAACCTGGCACCGCACCACCGGGTGTACGGGGAAGAGCTGGTTTCGGAAGAAGGTGGGGAATTTCGGGTCTGGAACCCTAAAAGGAGCAAGACCTGCGCCATGCTGCGCAAGGGGGTAAAATTCTTCCCTGTGAAAGAGGACTTCAGGATACTGTACCTGGGGGCCGCCAGCGGCACCACGGCAAGCCACCTCTCAGACATCGCCAAAAACGGTACGGTATTTTGCGTGGAGTTCTCAAAAAAGGCCTTTTTCGACCTCATGGACGTGTGTGACAAGAGGAGGAACATGATTCCCATCTTCGCCGATGCCACAAAACCCGCAGCCTACAAGGCTGTGGTGGGTGCGGTGGACCTGCTGTACCAGGATATTTCCCAAAGGGACCAGGTGGGCATTTTCCTCTCCAACATGGGACATTTCCTTCCGGAGGGGGGCTTTGGTATTCTCATGGTGAAGGCAAGAAGTATCGATGTCACGGCCAGACCCAAGGACATCTTCAAGAGGGCCGCAGACGAGCTGGCCGGTGCCGGATTGAGCATCCTCGAGAACATACCCTTGAGGCCCTTTGAGAAGGACCACGCCGCCATAATCGTTAAAAAGATAACCCCATGAAAAATGTTAATATAGATGTACCTTTTTCTTTACTGATGATGATTACGGAAAAAGGAAGGGCGAAAAGGGTAGTTATCAAGGTTATGGCCCTCATGCTGATATTTTTCATATCCTTAAATATACTCGGCCCCTGTGCTGTGGCCGAGAACTCACCTCCCACACTGACAAAGGGCACTGTTACACCCAGAAAGAGCTATCCCAATATCGACTATACATATTCGGTCATATACACGGATGCTGACAACGACGCCCCCTCCTATGTCAGGGTCAACATAGACGGTGTGGATTACGATATGGACCCTGTGGACCCGACCGATACGAACTACACCGACGGCAGGGACTACTCGGTCAAGAAGGTCATGAGCGAGGGCTCCTATACCGTATACTATGTCGCAAATGATGGCAACGGGAGCGAGGTCAAGTCCGATCCCTTCACACTGAGCGTCACATGGGACGTTGGCCACTTCGACATCATCCATTTTATCGAGGAGGAGGTCTTCCCAGGCGTGATACTGCTGCTTGCCGTGCTGATCATCATGGTTCTCGTCCTGTGCGTGATCCTTATCTTCACGGTCCTCCAGCTTCGGAGGATCGCCAGGGGACTGGAGAGGGGAAGGGAAGGGGAGGAGGGGTCGAAGGTAAAGGATGAAACGGCAGGGGAAGAAGAGGCGGGAGAGGGGGAAGAAAAGCCCGATTGATGTATAGGTCAGATAGACAAATGTATTTCTTCTATAGAAGCCTTATATAGTAGTAGTTACAACTATTCTCCAATTAAGATAAGCGGAAGGGGGTCACTTTGATTGGGGAAAGAACCTTTGTAGCGGGTAAGGTGGAGACAGACTGCTTTTCTCTGGAAACCCAGAATAGACCATACAATGATTTAACCAAGAGTGCCAGGGCAATGAAGGGAAAGATCAATTGCGAAAGAAGAGTAAGAACAATTGGAAGGTCGATTCCCCGACAGAACCGATGGGGAAGGATATGTGCTGTCCTGGTGATGCTGATACTGCTTTTGCCCTTCGTACATGTTCTTCTTTTCAATGAAACTTATCAGGATAATGAACCTCAAATCCAGGATAAAAAGGATGAAATGGATGGTAATCTGGTTGCTGTGCCGGATAACACCCTCTCGTTTTCCGCAGAAGAGGCTCTAAAACCAAGGACGGTCCTTAAAATCACAGGCACCAGAGGGTACATAGGAACCTCACCCCCTGTCGGTGACTGGGTCATCTCGGGGGAGGCAATTGTGTGGAACGAAACAATAACCTTGAACGGGGATTTGACTATTACAGAAACAGGCAATTTGACCCTAATAAATGTCACTTTAATAGTTAATTGCAGCTACAATGGGGAGTACCAT
>CP070726.1:53544-58284 GCA_020350865.1 Thermoplasmata archaeon | reverse complement strand
GAGCTCAATATAAACTGTTATCCATCTCCCTTTACTTTTCAAATTCAATGTATCCGGATCGATGTCGATTGTCGCTTCAATTTGGCTTTGTGGAACTTCGTGCCGCTTGTAGAATATATCATCACAGATTAAGGTTCCCCACATTTTCCACCAAACCACATGAACCCAATGTGCATTGGCCGTTATCTCGGGATCATGGCATCCGCCTATTGAAGTAATTCTCTGGCTTGTATCCCATGTTACTCCGTAATCCGAGCTTCTTTTGAAATATATGGTATATCCTCCATCTCGCCGGTCAACCCATGCAATGTATATATTCTCATTTTCGACTGAAATGGAAGGATTCAAAATATTTTTTGTCGAGTCCGTAAGCTTGACATTCCTTACCCATGTATTCCCATAATCTCTACTATAGCTGAGAAAGAGCTGATATATTCCGTACCACTCCTGTTCATAAGTTATGTAAATATTTGCTCCGCTAACGGCTATGTCAACTAAACCGGTTTTGTTATAAGGGGTTTGTGAAATATTTATCTCACTTACCCAGGTAAGTCCATTATCCTCACTTTTTATAAAGAAAATGTCATAGATGTGTGACCCAAGAGGTGTGGTTCCAGCCTTTGTGAAGTCCTTCCATGTGATATAGATATTCTTCCTATTGACAGCCATTGCCAATCGGGTTGTATGGCTATCATTCGGGGCAAGTTTCACGGATGTACCCCAGGTTGTGCCATCATCTGCGCTACTGACATAAGACACTTTATGGTCAGATGTTGGGTAGGATACATGAACATGGGAGTCATTGACTGCGATATCATAATCGCCTGATTGACAACATTCTACAGCAATAACCATTTCAGTGCTCCATGTCTCTCCATTATCCAAACTCCTTACATAATGAATGCTATCATCGTTATAATCAAGCCATATTACATGTATTTTGCTCTCACAAACAGCAATTTTCGGGGACTTAGCTTTAACAGTTTCAGTGTCAAGTCTGATCCTCTCATTCCAGGTTTCTCCGTTGTCTTCGCTTCTGATGTACCACACAGATCCCTCCAAGAACGGGCTTCCTTCGTCTTCGGCATAGACAACATGGACTGTGTCTAAAAACGTGGCAATATCGGGACCGATGGATCTATTTTCATTGGAGGTCAGGTTTATGTCCTCGCTCCAGTCATCAAATTGCCCACTGCATGTAAACGTTCCATATGTGGCATTAGTTAAAAAAAAGAGAATTAAGAAACAATATAAGATACTCTTTTTCATTAACCTCTCCTCCCTTGTGCATATATATAGTGATGATATAAATAACTTATGCAAAGGTATATATTGCCAATTACAATCTACGGGCCCATTACCAGTAAAATCTCTGGGATTTATCCAGTTACGGAACCGAATTAAGCTGCCCCGAGCTTCGGTTCTTCACCAAAAAGACTTTTATAAAGGCACGGGATATAATTTCACATGCTTTAATATTAGTTATTCGGGATGGGGTGCACGAGCTTGAGAAGGGGTTGGAATGGGGAAATAGCTGATGCACACCGCAAATAGACCACGTATCATCATGAGGTGGGTAGACATAAATGGGGGGGCTGGCAATTGAGCCTCCATTCCCCCTACTTCACCAGCTGCAGAACCTCTTTGAACTCCTTTGTGTCCGCCCTCTCCATGATCTCGTACATGGCCATCTCGGTGCTGGAAATAACTGCTCCCAGGTGCCTCATTTTATCCACACCGAGGTCGTGGTCCCTCTTTGTTCTTGAGGAGGTGGCATCCTCGATGACATGGACCTCGTAGCCCGTGTGCATGGCGTCCAGCGAGGTCTGGGTGATGCAGATGTGTGTCTCGATTCCCGCGATCATCAGCCGCTTGGGGGCCATGGCGTCAAGGGTTTTCATGAACTCCGACGAGCCGCAGCAGCTGAAGATGACCTTCTTGATGGGAGCGTGGGACCCCAGGGATTCCTTTATCTCGGGAACGGTTTCACCCAGTCCTTTTGGATAATGCTCTGTTATGAGTATGGGAATTCTCATGATGCGGGCGAATTTTATCAGGGTCGCCAGGTTTTTTGTTACCTGCTCCTTGTCCACCACATAGGGCAGTAATTTTTCCTGAACATCAACAATGACCATCACTGTACCCTCTCTTGACAGAACGGCCGGATGATGCCCTCTCTCCTCTCTATTCTCCGTTACCATGCAAATCACGGGCGTCTTTAAAGGCATGGGGGATTATATGTTTTTGGTAGTGGGCAGAATATAATGCGGAATCTCGGATCCAGTCATTCATCATTCCCCGATTTACTCCGGTGTTGGTGGGGGCGGTGGCAGTTCCTCCTCCTCTATCGAGGGCGGGGCCCCTTTTCGCCCTTTCTTCATTAAGACCACGATAACCAGAATGACGATTACGGTCCCAATTATGATGAGGGCCATGAAGGTCATTACAGAAGGAGAGGTCTCCGATACCTCCGAATCACCATCCTCCTCCCCATCCCCATTTCCATCCGAAGGTGGAGGTGTTTCCCCTTCTACCTCAATGGGTGTGGCATTAATCCTGTTGGACAATGGTCCCTCCCCGATTACGTTTTTAGCGCTGACTCTGTAGTAGTATGTAACATTGTCGTAAAGCCTTGTATTATTGAAGGAAAGCACCTCCCCATCCACCTCTTGCAGAAATACCTCCTCACCCGAAACCGTGCCCCGGTACACCACATAATGCATGATGGGTGTTCCACCATCGAAGATGGGCTCTTCCCAGGAGAGCAATATATAGGTGTCCCCTGGAGCAGCGGTGAGATTTATTGGGGAAGAAGGAAGGACAGCGGGCAAGGTACTGGTTATATCCGACAATATACCCATCATTTCCTCGTTTCTTGCCTGGACCCTGTAGTAGTACCTGGTGCTGCTGGCAACAGCCGTATCGTTGTAAGATGTTATGTTGCCCACCTCTGCAAAAAGTTGCAGGTTGTCTGAAGCCGTACCCCGATATATCATATAGGCGACGATGGGGAGTCCATTGGATTTCGCCGGTGTATCCCATGTCAGGTTGACATACATATAACCTGCCGAGGCATTCAGGTTCTGCGGTGCAGCGGGTAAGGGTATGTTGTAAGGGCTCATCAAAGGATAGCTCGCATTGAAGAAAACCCACTCCCCCTGTCCTAGATCATACCAGGCGATCTCATAGGGGGTGTCGCCTATTCCGTCGGAACCAGGAATGTCCTGATCAGGTCCGCTGTAATGGTCACTCCCATTGTAATCGCTCCAGTAGTTGCCGCCGGAGGCATAGCCGTTGTGGAAATTATTGTCTGCATAATCCCGTGCATTCATGGGCAGGTTGTCGATGAAATTGTTGTGGTAGATCAAGTTACTCCAAGAGTCTGCTTGGCAGGATACGCCGTAGACCACCTGTTGCATGAAGGTACACTCGTATATGGTGTTGTTCGAACCCTTGAGGGAGACACCGCAGCGATTGGATATGAACGTACAGTTGTAAACGGTATTGCTGTGGCTCTCTTCCACTCTGATCCCGTTCCAGTTATTGTTGGAGATATCCGAGCGTGAAACCGTGTTGTTGGGGCTGTAGAAAACGATGCCTTCCATACTGTTTTGTATCAGACAAGCATCAACTGTCACAGTCGAAGTATCGTGTACAACTATACCATCATTTTCATTCGAGGTGATAGTGCAGTTGGAAACGGTGGTGTTTTCTGCGGAGTACCAGGTTTTAACACCCTCCCGATTGTAGGATATGTTGCAGCCCGAGATGATGTTGTGATGTGCATGGGAGGTCCTGATACTGATACCAGTATGGTTATTGTATGAAACATCGCAGTTGATGATTTGATTGTGGGGACCTAGGAGGGATATACCACTTGCGGCATAGCTGCCTTCATTTGCGAAAATCGTGCAGTCCTTGAATGTGTTGTTGGAGCAGTATATGTCGCCCTCCACCCCAATATCATTATAGGACGAGTTCACATCAGAAAACATGTTGTAATCGCCCCTGACAAAGAGACCGATGCCGCCATTGTCAAGTATATCCACTGATTGTATGGTGGAGTTGTCTGCATTGTAAAGATAAATGCCGGAGTAATCGTTGTTGAATACAAGGCTGTTTTTGATGGTAATGCCTTCGGAGTTGAACAGTTTTATACCGGTCATATTGTTGCGTGTTACCGTTGTATTTTCGATTGTGTTGTATTCGCACCGCCAGAGAAGTATGCCGTGGGCGCTCTGGTTGCTCACCAAATTATCTTTCAATGTACAATTAATTGAGCAACCCAGCATTATGCCGATCGTTCCCGTATCGATTTCCTGATTTTCCACTGTCATATCAGAGCAATTGGCCAGAATGAGCTGCCCCACAGCCCCAATACCCTGGTTTAATAATAGCCCTGATTCATTCGTGTAATAGCGCACCGGCTTTCCGCCCACAGTATTTGTGGTATCTATTGCATGCGTGTTCCAATGCTCCAGGGAGTTTCCTTCGATTGAAAGTCCATTGTTGACCATGGCATTGCTTTCAAGGGTGCAACTTCGTGCATTGCTGAGTGTTATACCGTAAATATTGTTCGATACAACGTTGCCTGTGATTGAATTGTCGTGCGATGAAGAGATGCAGATGCCGTGACTGTTGTCCGAGAGTATATTGTCCATGATCCTACAATTGTCCACACCCACAAGGTCCAATCCGGCATCAAGCCCGTTTTGGCTGCTCCCTGTGATGGTGAAGCCT
>CP070726.1:50056-53444 GCA_020350865.1 Thermoplasmata archaeon | reverse complement strand
AGCTTATAGATTTCTATGGCTGTCAGTGCCATCACTCGTCACCCCCTTTGGTTGATAGTTCTGATACGGTATCCCTGACCAAATCCACGGCTGCGGGACTTCTCATTATGAGCATATCTGCACCGGCGGTTACAGCGGACAGGGCTGTGAGGGCCTCCCAGTAAGGACCCCTTGCCTTCTCATCACCCCACTCGGCATTCTCTATCTTGGCCTCCCTTGCATTCCAGGCAATGGATGTATCGCAGACGATGGGCATCTGCAGCATCTGATCCCCCATCAGTGCAGCAAGTCTTATGCGCTCAATAACGGAATAGGAATACTCCAGCCCGTAGCCCAATCCCGCCTGCAGGGGGTCCATAATAATGTTTTCCGGTTTAACCCCGAAGTCGGTGAGCAGTATGTTCAACTGCTTGGCAAGGTTAATGTCCAGGTTGGAAAAGGCAACGATACCGTGATCATGGGCCATGCATGCCACGGAAATGGATTTGTACCTGTCCTCTTCAGCCAGGCCCAGTAGGCATCTCTCGCCTTTGGCCGCCTCTGAAACCGCCTCCATGACCTTTGCATCCTTTTCCTCGTTGCCGCATCCGTATATTAGCAGGGGCACGGAAACGGCTGAAAGCACATCCCGGACAATATCTGCCGCCTCATCCGGGGTCTTGTTCTCCTCCTCGGGATTCGCACCCTCGAGTTTAAGGCAGACGGCCTCGGCATTGTACCGGTCTATACAGGCTTTCGCCCATTCGGTGGGCGAATTGATTGCATCACCGAAGGCCTCCTTTACCAATGCAGGATAATCCTCCCTGACAACATCCATAACTTCCATGGCGATTACAGGCTGGAGGGGCATCTCCCCTTCGAAGTAAAGGAAGGGCAGTGTGCTCACACCACCGAGGATGATGCGGCTGGATCGCGTTCCACCGGCATCTGACATCGCACCGAACTTAACCTCTCTTATCTTGCCTGTCCACTTCTCCTTGGGAATCTGTACCGACATGGGTCTCACCTCATGCTCCTTTCGGGGATTTTTAAGGGTTATTACTTCAATATATAAATATATTAATAATGATTATATCAACGGCTGCATCTTCAGTGCCGGATGGTCCACCTTCTGGCAGAAGGCCATGAGGTCCTCTGGTGTGGTGGCGTTCTCCTCGGTTGCGATCTTTTCGTAGAAATCGTTGGTACCGAGTTCCTCTGCCCGCTTCTTCAGCTGCTCTGCCATGGCCTCCTTGAGCTCCTTGGGCATCCACATGATCCTGTGGAATCCGCCGTTGGCGCGGATGAATTTCTTGGAAAGCAGAAACTTCCTTCCCACGCCTATGAAACCAGGTGTCTGCAGCCCACCGCCCACCGATCCGGCCAGTGTGGAGAACTTCATGCCGAGAGGCGTCAGCCCTGGATGCTCGCGGTTGACCACGATGACGCCCTGCATATCGGGCGTCACGGCCACAATGCATTCGAAACAGCCGCAGGAGGTCATGGGATTCTCCATGAGGTCGTACTGGTTGAAGATCTCCAGTTTACCGTGGGAATACTCCTTCACCGCCTGGTTAACACCGTCCCACTGGCCCTTCTCCTCGTCGAGGGTATTGCCCTTGGGAACAGGCTGGTTGGGTCCTGTTGGCGAGAGCTGGTGGGCGGCCTTTGCATCCATCCAGTTGATGGCTCCGCACAGCCCAAGCCTCTCGGGGCTGATGATGCACACGTGCTGCGGTGCAAAGGACTGGCACAGGGTGCATGTGTAGAAGGTCTCCACGGCCTCGTCCGTCAAACCTGCCATCTTCTGGTCCCTTGCCTCGTAAGTCTCCAGGGCCTCCGGCAGGCGTTTCTGAAGCTCTGCTTCATCTGTTACGATGGTGACCTGCACCTTGTTCACAATGGCTCCGAACTCCTGATGGAATCTGTTGTACAGTATCTTGCCAAAATCCTTGAATGTCAGGCCGTTGGCAACGCCGTTCTTGCTCAACCTGATCCATACAAGATTTCTCTGCCCAGTGTGCCAAGCGCCCTCGGCAAAGTTGACGAACTGGTGGATTCTTCTCTCGAGCACTGATTCAAAGTCCTCGATCATTTTCTTGCCGTACACTTCAACGAATATACCAAGTGTGGTCTTGCCGCCCTCCTCCAATTCGTCCACATCCTTGCCGATAAGCTCGATTTTGTTATCGGTGATCTCATCGGCAGGCCTCATCTTGCACAGCTCCATGCACAGTGTCTTGGCAGCGCCTCCTGCCTCCATGTAGGTCTGCGGTCTGCGGACGGTTTCGCCTTCGAAGGCCGGGCCGTATGCAACGGGTATGTCGATTTCCCCCATCTTGATTTCCATGTCCCTGATCTCTATTGCTGTGGATATCATCTGGGTGTAGTCCTTCTGCATGACGTACTTGCCTGGAATCTCCTATATATCCTGGTCTGTTATGGTGGGTGAGCCGTTGAAGAGCACTGCGAACTCTGCTGCGGTCTTGATATCATCGATGGGGCCCAGCTGCAGAACAACGACCTTGGGCCTCTTTGCCAGGTAGCTGTACATGCCCTCCCGATCGCCAGGCTTGATGCCGCCGAACACCATTGCGGCCCTTATGGCAAAGCTGAGGCCGTGTATGGCCTGGGTGAACTCGCCGATGCAGAACATCATGCGGTCGAGACCCTTCTTCTCCCCGATTTCAATGCCCTGCTCCCTGATCTGCTGGATAACATCGAAGGTGGGAATGATGAGCATGCCCTTGTTCTGGGCATCCCGGATGATCTTCTTCAGGATTTCGGGGTCCTTTGCCTTTCCCACCAAAACGATGGCACCCGGGATGGTATCGTCCACAAAGGCAATACCCAGCTCCCTTAGCACGACATCAGACACGAAGCCGGAGTAGTACGGATGCTCGGCGTACGGGTCGGCCTGGTCCTTGATGTACTTGACGCCCTCGACTATTTCGGCTGCAATCATGGTGGCCTCACCCGAAGCAACTGCGTTTTCAAAGGTGTACACCCCTTCAATAATCTTCCTTCTCGCATCTCCGAGGATTATGGGCAGCTCTCCCAAGGTTTTGACCTTCCTTCCCGTCCATGCCGTGATGCAAGGCAGGAAGTACCCGGTGTCGGGGTACTCGATCTCCTGGTCCCTGCCGTACTTCCTGATGGCACGGTTGAGCAGGTAGTCGGCGTACCCTGTTGCAATGATGGCGCCGTCTATGGCCTTCTTGAACAGCTGCTGCTGCGTGATTTTGGGCCGCTCGTCCTGGGGGGTGGTACCGTCCCAGTAAACGCATTCGGGATCGTCACCAATGCCCATGCGCCACCGCCTGTATTTCACTATGTTGTTGAGCTTTCGGGCAGCCTCGTCAGGGTCCTTTTCAAATACGAAGAAGCCGCCGTACACATCCTGGGCAGT
>CP070726.1:46866-49956 GCA_020350865.1 Thermoplasmata archaeon | reverse complement strand
GTGTTTTACTGTCTACTGATTCCTACTATCAAAATATCGACGGGGGTGCAGTGGCCAGGAGGAACCTCGCCATAAGATTGATGAGAAAGGGGCATGAGGTTGCTGTTGCGGCACCGGGTTTCAAACCCAGAAATTACGAGGAAGAGATTGACGGGATAAAGATATTCAGGGTCAGCGGAAGGACTTTGCCGGTGTACACGGACTATAAGTTCTGCGTCTACCCAGTGCGTGAGGTAAGGAGCATCATAGACACATTTAAACCTGATGTGATAGATATCAACACGCCCTACCAGATCGGTATGGCGGCATTATCTTATGCGAAAAAGAAGGGCATCCCCGCCATCGGAACCGTTCATGTCCAGCCCGAAAACATGCTCATGAGCGTTGGAAAGGCCAAATTCCTGCACAGGCTCTTCGAGAAATGGGCCTGGGTCTTTATTACCAGGTTCTTCAACCGGTGCGATTACGTCACGTCACCCACCCCAACGGCCATAAAGATGCTAAAAGACAACGGCCTCACGGCACGGGCCATGGCCATATCCAGCGGTACCAATCTGGAGGTGTTTTCCCCCGAAAACGATGGTGAATATCTGAGAAAAAAGTTCTCCATACCACACAAGCCCGTCGTACTCTATACCGGAAGGATCAGCGGGGAGAAGCGACTGGATGTGTTAATCGAGGCCATTCCGCTCATCCTGCAGCATATGGATGCACATTTCGTGATCTGCGGTGCTGGCAGGGACAAGGGGAGCATTGAGGCCATGGTCAGCAGGCTTGGGCTCTCGGACCATGTCACCTTTACCGGGTTCTTACCGGATGAGGAGTTCCCGGATGTATACGCCGTTGCCGATCTGTTTGTGATAACCTCCGAATCGGAGCTTCAGAGCATCGTGTTGTTGGAAGCTCTTGCATCAGGCCTGCCTGCTATCGCAGCAAGCAAGGACGCCCTCCCCGAGCTGGTCATTAATCCGGAGAACGGTTTTTTATTTGAACCCGGGAACAGCCGGGACCTGGCCGAAAAAATCGTGGAAATTTTGGCAAGTGAGGAACTGAGGGCCCGCATGGGTAAAAGAAGCCTGGAGATAGTCCAGGAGCATTCGGTTGAGGCCACCGCCGTCAAGTTCGAGAGCCTCTATAAGACAGTCATCGATAATTTTAATACCTGGCGAGGTCATTAACTTCCGCATTGCGCCTTTGGATTATGGGAAGTTGGTTATGGATTAGGTTAGGTGCTAAAGCTGACGGTAGGATATTAAATGAGGGTGCTATACGGCATATGTTCTTGGGGTCTGGGCCATGCAACCCGGTCGCTGCCCATAATAAGAAAGCTCATCGACGAGGGCGATGAGGTGACCCTCATTTCAACGGGCCGTTCCCTTGAGCTCCTGAACATGGAGCTCGGGGACAGTGCCGAGTACTGGGATTTCCCGGACTATCCCCTGCCCTACACAGAGAGATCAAAGGTCTTTATCATCAAGTTCTGTTTCTTTGCACCGCGGCTTGTAACCTCCGTTATAAGCGAACATAAGAAGCTGGTAAAACTCATAGACGAAAAAAAGTTCGATATCATCATATCGGACAACAGGTACGGTGTCTTCCACAGGAATATCCCCTCCTTTTTCATCACACATCAACTGCGGGTCATCTCCCCTGCCAGGATAAAGCTCGTGGAAAACAATTTCGAAAGATTCACGTTCTATTTCAGAACCCGGTTCAAGAAATTCATGGTGCCGGATTACGAGGAGAACGGCATCTCGGGGGATCTATCCCATGACTTGAACCTCCATAATTCCGACAAGGTGGAGTATATCGGCATACTGTCGGATTTCAAGAACATGCATGTTGACGAGGATGTGGACCTGCTCTTTTCCATCTCCGGACCCGAGCCGCAGAGACAGATCCTTGAGAATCTGATATTCCAGCAGATCAACGATATCGACGGCAGAATCATACTGAGCCTGGGAAGAAACCTTAACGGCAAGGTGGAGGAGTTCAAAAAGACGCTCAATGACAACATCCAGATATACGATTTCCTGCCCAGAGAGGAACGGGAGCTCATCATGAACAGATCCAAATTCATAGTCTCCAGGCCCGGTTATTCCACGCTGATGGACATCTACGGGCTGGGCAAGAAGGCCATGTTCATCCCTACCCCCCAGCAGACGGAGCAGGAATATCTGGCCAAATACCACGAGGAAATGGGGAACTTCCATTACATATACCAAGATGATCTGAACCTTAAACGGGACCTTGAAAGGGCGGGGCAGTACAGCGGACCCGACAGAAGGTACGATGTGGAAAAGAGCGTCAAGAGGTTTATGGACGTCATACATTCCTGAAACTAAGCCTGTTTTTCATGGTTTTTGACATTGTCTTTTGCTTCGCTCATTTTCTTGGCTTTTTCGGTCAATCTTCTCCGCTCGTATTTGCCAAGGAAGAAGCTTATCACCAGGAAAACGATCACAGAAGAGAAGGTGATCCAGAAGGCTGTGTCGGTATCGTATATCCAGTCAAGGAATCCGAAGAAGAAGAGTATCACCGAGTACTTGACCGCCCCTCCGATGAAGATGTAAAACAGCGACTTCTTGATGTTCCAATCGCAGGCGGCCATGAAGGCACCGCACATGGGGAGGGCAGGCGCGACGCGGTTCAAAAGTATCAGCTTCTCATCCTTCAATACCAGGAGGCCCACATACTTTCTCATCATCTCATATGCCCAGTTGTGGAATCTTTTACCCTTCTTGAACAGAAGGTACACGGTGTAGTTGCCGGATACATCACCAGCCGTGGCCATGATCAGCAGCAGCAGAACCCAGCCAAGCGACGATATACCGGGATGGGGTGTTGCATAGAAGAATAAAATGAGCACCTCGGGGAGGATGGTTAGAACCATTGCATCGAAATAGAAGATGCAGAACGTGCCAAGGAGCATCAGATAGATGTTTCCTCCGGTGATATCGTAGATTATTTCCCCAATCATTACAGTCACTCTCGATGGAGCTCACATCATATCGGCATTCCTGATATGCGCCACCACATCTTCAGAGGGCAGGGTGATCTGCTCTCCGCTCTTCATGTCTTTGACAGAGG
>CP070726.1:42504-46766 GCA_020350865.1 Thermoplasmata archaeon | reverse complement strand
GAACCTGGCCGCCATTGCAGCTGCACTGGTCATGATGGCCCTGGCCTCCTACATCTCGTACCGCTCGTATCTCCAGCTCACAGACCCCCACGACATCAGCGCCCCCCTCCTGGGTGCGGTAATCGCCCTTGCAGCCGCCCTCATCGCCTGGGGTCTGGGCATCAGGAAATACTTCGAATGGAAGGAGTCGAAACTGGGCTCCGTTAAGCTCGACGCCTTTAACACCATGAAGGACGGCACCGCCTCTTTTCTCGCCGTGGTGGCCCTCATCATATCGGCCTACGGCTATCCCACAGCCGATGCTGTTGTGGGCTTTGTCATCGCGGCCATCATCCTGAGCATAGGCTTTGCAACCATCAAGGAGGCCAGCCTGATTCTCGTCGACGCCTGCGACGAGAACTGTATAGAGCAGGGCCAGAACATAACGGCCATGGTTGAGGGAATCGATGGTGTAAAGACAGCCCATATCGTGAGGCTGAGGCGGACAGGGCCGGTTCTTCAAGGAGAAATCGAAATACTCGTACCCGGGGACATGACCATCTCCGAGATGAACACAATCCGCAAGGAGATACAGAAGATCATAAAGGAAAAAATCCCCGATATCGAGAGGCTGACAGTGACCGCGGTGCCGGATGAGGGGGATTAGGATCCACTCGGGGATATGCCTGTTTTCCTAAGATTCAATAGGTTTATAAGCATGAAGAACCATGAGTAATCAAGGAGGTTGAGGCAAAGGAGGGTTGGTACGAGGAAAAAGTGGGTTTCGATAGGTCTCGCAGGTTTAATAATTTCCGCTGGTCTGGTTAATTTTTTCGCCTTAAAATCAGAGACTGTGATGGCCAACGTACTTTACGTCGGCGCAGGCCCAGGTAACTATCCCACTATCCAGGATGCGATAGACGCAGCAATCACCGGGGATACCGTTTTTGTGTACAACGGTACCTACATCGAGAATGTTGTGGTGGACAAGACCATAAATCTGACAGGGGAAGACAAAAACAACACGGTAATCGACGGCGGGGGATCCGGGGATGTTGTTAAAATCATTACAAATTTTGTTAACATAACGGGTTTTACAGTAACGGGGAGCGGAGATGAAGGCGGGGAGACAAGTGATGCGGGGATGAAACTTAACAGGGCCCGGAACTGCCGCATCATAGACAATAACATTATTTTGAATAATGGGTGCGGCCTCTATCTCTTTTCGTCCAGCGAAAACAAAATCTCCGGTAACAATGTCTCCTCGAATGATATACAGGGTATAAAATTCGATTTTTACAGTGACAATAACATTGTCGCCGACAACACAGTCTCTAACAATTCTAATAATGGTATTGACATATATTATAGCCATAATAATACTTTGATCAATAACACCGTATCTGAACTCGAATTCGGTATCCACCTCATAGATTCCCGCAACACCACCCTTGCTGGCAACACGATGTCCGAATGTGGAATATTTATATCGGGCGGGTTCCTTGATTACTGGAACACCCATTCCATTGACTCAAGGAACACGGTCAACGGAAGGCCAGTTTACTACTGGAAGAATCAAAACGGAGGCACGATCCCACCGGGGGCAGGACAGGTCATATTGGCCAACTGCGCCGATGTCAGGGTGGAGAACCAGAACATCAGCAACAGCACCGTGGGCATCCAGGTGGGATTCTCTACCAACAACCGCATCATCAACAATACCGCCTCTGCGAGCAACAGATACGGCATCCACCTATGTTTCTCAGACTACAATGCACTCACCAATAACACAGCCTCCCGAAACCACGCCAATGGAATCTATTTCTATTCCTCCTCACACAATACCCTTTCCAATAACAATGTTTCCAATAATAACATCGAACCAGTCGATACCGACGGTATCGTATTTTTCTTCAGCGACTATAACACGGTCATTGGCAATTATGTTTCCTCGAACTCCATTATGGGCCTCGCCATCAGTTCCGGCAACGGGAACGTCATCAAAGATAACACTATCATGTACAGCTTCTGGGGTATCTCCCTTGCTTCTTCCAGCTCGTATAACAGCATCATAAATAACACTGCCTTGAACAACGGCGACTGTATCCGGCTTCAATCATCCAGCGGGAACACCATTATGGACAATAATGTATCGAATTCCGCAAGCGGTATCAAGCTGCTATCGTCCAGCAACAACAATTACATAATCAACAACCGCATCTCGAAGCAGGGAACAGGAATCGACATCTCCTCTTCCTTCGGCAATCACATCTACTACAACTGTTTAATAGACAATTCGGATCAGGCCGAAGACGATACAGATAGCGGCAACCAGTGGGACAACGGCTATCCGGGAGGGGGCAATATCTGGTCTGATTTCGATGAGCCTGAAGAGGATGCATACGATGATTATCATGGACCAAATCAGGATATTCTTGGAAGCGACGGGATAGTTGATAACGGGATCGCGGGAGGCGGCGGTACAAACCCCTATGAAATCGATCCGGATTCCCGGGACAACTCTCCCCTAATTGAACCCAGAAACAATTTCATGTTCCTCTACGAGGGCTGGAACCTCATATCGTTGCCCCTTATCCAGCTCGATAATGATGTTGGGGCGGTCTTATCTTCCATATCAGGTCATTACGGAGCTGTTCAGTGGTACAATGCCAGTGATTTGGATGACCACTGGAAGAGCAACTTCACCTCCAAACCCCAACATTTGATCGATATGGACAGTATAAACCACATAATAGGGTTCTGGATATTAATCACCAAGCCTGGAGGGGTGGTGTTCGAATATTTCGGTATACAACCAGGGCTTCCCCCTCAGGACATCGCTCTTCACCCTGGCTGGAACATGGTGGGCTTCCCATCCCGCGAAAATAAGAACAGGACCGAGGGATTGAACAATCTGGATTACGGAACTCAAGTGGACTCCATCTGGGCTTTCGACGGTGCAACCAAGACGTGGGAGGAGATGGGACCGTCGGATTCTTTCATACTGGGAAAGGGTTATTGGATTCATGCGACGACAGAGTGTGTTTGGCAAGTGCCGTTGTAGCCTCATGCCTCTATGATTACCGTGCCCTCTCCACTGATCGTGATGGGGACCCTATCCCCGAACTTCTTCTTCAAGGCCTCGGCCAGATTCTTTGGGATGCGCAGAACATATCCGTTTCCGCTCTTGGATATTTTCGCCTTGATCCCGGATCTTCTGTACTTGTTGAGAAGCAACACCGGCTCGAGATCCTCGGCAGAGTACATTTCCTCACCGCACTTGCACTTCCATCCCCTGACCTCAAACCCCTCTATATTGAACTCATGAGATTTTGCCCAGCCTCCGCATTTTACACATTTCATTCTATCATCGTATTTCATATCTCACAATCCTCCTTTGTAGAGCTTTACATGTGTGAGGATCCACACCTTCTCTTTGCTCCATTCCTGCACGCTCTCGACAACCACCACCTTAATGGTTCCATAGGATCTGTTTAAACACCTCTCAACTGTATCCTTTGCCCGTTTTGACCTGGGGCAATCAAAGCCTTTTTCAAGGATTTCCACAACATCCTCCATTGTGAGCTTGTCTCTGAGCAATTCGTTGTTTGCAGACTTTGTAACGATAATGGCTCTATCGTTCCACTCCGCAAACATTCACTTACCTTATGTATATACATAAAGTAACTATTATTTATAAGTTATGCTGTATCTGGGAATCGTGTATCACCCAGAACTGGTATGACCTGATACAAATCTAAGAAAGAGTAGCCTTTAAATAGCCCATGATTATTGTGGTTTCTGATATTGGACGAGACAAAAAATACAGGGTGTGGGAACATGGCTGAAAAACGTATCAGGGTGCTGGTGGCAAAACCGGGCCTGGACGGGCATGACAGGGGCGCCAAGGTGGTGGCCCGGGCTTTAAGGGATGCGGGCATGGAGGTCATCTACCTCGGCTTGAAGCAGACCCCGGAGCAGATCGTGGAGACCGCCATCCAGGAGGACGTGGATGTAATCGGCCTCTCCTGTCTTTCGGGGGCCCATTCCTATCTGTTTCCCAGGGTGATGGAGCTGCTCAAGGAGAACAATGCCGAGGACATACTGGTCACATGCGGCGGCATCATACCGGACGACGATTACGAAAAACTGGAGGACATCGGAATAAAGGGGATCTTCGGACCCGGCTGCTCCACCGAGGATATTGTCGAGTACATCAGGAAGAACGTCAAGAAATGATTTTCATTCTCACGGGTGCAGGACATGGAACTGGCTGAAAGGGT
>CP070726.1:37306-42404 GCA_020350865.1 Thermoplasmata archaeon | reverse complement strand
GTCTCCTCCAGGTACACGCCCTCAGCCTCATTGTGGGTGATGATGTTGTTGGTGATGTAGTTCCATACGCCCGTGCTCTTCTGGAACCCCATGTTGAACATCGGGTTTGTACCTTCTGCGCCATCGAAGAATATCTGCTGGTTGTTCTGGTCGCGCACCTCGATGTTGTGACTGGCCCAGCCGCCGCCGTACATGGTGCTTCCGTCGGTTGTGAAATGGAATCTTATGGTAACGGGCTCCGAGCTGCCTGTAATAAGCATGCTCAGGTCAAAGGCGGCATCCGTCCATCCCCCGCTGTACCCCTCGTAGCCGTAGTAGTCACCGCCGTTCGGTCCGTTGCCATCTCCTGTAATGTACGGACTGATGTACCCCTCCACAGGGAACAGCGTTTCCCACATCCTCGACGAGCCGTTCCAGTACTCGACAAATCCGCCGTCATCCCCAGATTGTGTCTTGTACGCATGGTCGAATCTAAGTGTTGCCGACGAAGCCATGCTCAGGTCGATTTCGAATGTCATGTAATGGTTGATCTCGTCGTCGTATCCCTGGGCCCAGTAGAAGTTGCTGCCGCCGCCCTGGGGAAGCCCGTCGACCAGGCCGTAGCACTCGTAGGTATATATGCCTTCGTGGTTGTTGTACGTGATGACGTTGTTGTCTATGTTGAAGATTGTGCCGTAGCCTTCGATGTCTAACGCCTCATAGTCACCAGGATCGTGGTCGTTGAACGATATCTCGTTGTTCGTGATCGTCAGGTCGCAAAAAGAGTTTGCATATATACCCTGTCGGTCGTTATCGGCGATAAGGTTGCTGTCTATGAGCACCCTGCAGAAATCTTCTGCATCGATGCCATCTCTACCGTCGGATGCGGTTATTTCGTTGTTTGTGACGATTGCATCCACCCAGTCCTCAAGTTGTATATTCTCGTCTGCGCTGCTGTCTATTATGTTGTTATCGATGACCCCCTCCACAAAGTTATTGAAATATACTCCCTCGCCGCTGTTGTCATAAACCGTGTTGTCCAGGACATCGATGTCACTGTACTCAACTAAAATCCCGTCATCACCATTATGTATAACATCATTGTTCTGAATCAGGGTCTCGGTGGCCGAGAATTGGGGAACATCCAGAACCTGCCATCCGTTGGGAGTCCAGTCGGTACCGAAGCTTGAGGCATCGTCGTCAACAAATCTCTCTGTTCTGTTAAATACCAAGATATCGTCAATCATGACTCCAGTGCCGTAGTACCTTTCATCAGAGCCGTACCTGAATCTCAGGGTGGTGCTGCTGTTTCCCGCGAACTGGGAGAGGTCGTACTCCACCTGCGTCCAGCCATCCGTGGTCCAGTACGTGAGCGTGTTGTGTTCCGCAAAGCCCCGCTGGTCATCCAGACCCTCAATGTTATTCAGGGGGTATCCATCGGTCATGACGTAGTCATAGACGCCTGTTGGCTCAATGGGCAGCCAGCTGTCCTGTGTGAGGTTGTAGTACAAGATGTTGAACCCGTCCTCCACATCCCCGGCCGTATTGTACCACAGCCAGAAAGTCATGGTAATCTGGTCTCCCGGTATAACAGACGAGAGGTCAATTGAATTGGTCAGGCTCCTGTCCACATCGTTGCCCGTCCCTGAATAGAACGCCATGTCGCCGCTATGTGCGGTCTCAGGGGCGTAAAACGACCCGTAAATTAAAATCCCCTGGCCCGTGTTATCGTAGATGTCGTTGTTTGTTATGGTTGCCCAGCCCATGTCACCGTCGGGATAGTAGTACTCGAATTCCCCGGATTCGACGTACACACCAAAGCGGCCGTTATAAGAGATATCATTGTCATCTATTAAAGCGGAGCATCCGTCCAGCATTATTCCATCCCCACCATTCTTGTAGATATAACAGCCCGTAATATCGATATCGGACTGGGCATTGATGGCATATATCCCTTTGTCTGTGTTGCCCCATATATCGGAATCCACGATCTCCGCACCGCCCTCGTCCTGGATCACGATGCCCGCATAGCCGAGTCTTACCTCGGAATTGGATATCAGGGCATTGTTGTAGGGGGTCCTAATGTAGAGTCCGCGGTCGTCCTGGGTCTCGTCCGTTGTGTCAAAACCGCAGCCCTCAACCACCGTATTTACCATATCCAGGGTCGCCCCGTTTCTGACCCAGAATGTGTATGCCTCATCGGTGAGCCCGCCTGGAGCGTGGGAGTCCGGGATGCCCCTGTGTGAAAAGGCGCTCCTGCCGTCGTAGCCCACCGTGTTTATCAGGCTTCCGGTGGTCAATGTGCCCTGCACATCCACATGCCTCTCCCCGGCATAGGACGAATCCAGGAATATCTCTGTGTCGAAGAGCTCGAGATTGCTGGTTAAACCGATGTTAAAATGACCAACTGAGATGGCTGCTTCTGAAAGGTTGGTGGTGGCTAATGCAGGTGCGTCATATTTCCATGTCACGGTATCTCCGAGACCCCGATAGATGGAGTAGTCACGGACGATCTTGAAGTAGATTCTGCTGGCATCGAAGTAGCGATCTGAACCGCCGCCATCAAAACCTGCAGGATGATTTAGCACATTGATTTCATAGTTACCATCCCCAACGTTGATGGTGTTCATCACGTCGTCCTGCGATCGGAATTCTATGAAGTAGTATCCCTCACCGCCGCCTATGGTCCCGTCTTGTACAATTTCGGTCTGCACGTTGATGGGAATTCCCACACCGGTCTCATCCACGCAGGGCTGCCATTGCTGTACCCAATATTCCTCGCTTCCGCCCACTACGCGGCCTACCCTGTAATCGCCGTACGATGCGGCGTCATCGAATCCGGAGCCGCCTTCGGTTTCGGCTGGTGGAAACCACCACTGGTCTGTGGTGTACACGTTGATTGTGTTGTATTCATCCACGTAAGCCAGCCAGTTGTCGTTTTGGGATTCGTCGTAGTAAAATACCTCATCTCCTGCGACAGAAGCAAAATCTACCACAGACATGGGCGCGTCGTCGTCCTGGATAAAGTGGAAATTCCCATCCATGTAATCATCTCTGTACCCCACCCTGTCCTCCAGCCACAGAGTCATTGTATTCACTTTGTTCAATCCTCCGTCCCCGCCCGTGGTGTCGGACTCGGTCCACGTCAGCTTGTAATCGATGGAGAACGTGCCCGAGTAGGGATATGGAGGTCCCTCATGCACATCCCTTGGATCCTCGTTGAAATAGGGTATATCCCCGTAGAAGGCGTAGGCGTTCGTTTCTACATAGTTGGACAGCGTGATTGTAACCACCTGGTCGCTGCCCATTCCGGGCAGGTCATTGAAATAGATGCAGTCCGAATCGGTGTTGTATCCGTCATTTACATTATTGACTGTGCCGCCGGCCATCAGGATATCATCGTCATCAAAGTAATTGGGCATGTCGCTCGAAACGGTCAATAGAGGGGTTCCGCTGTTCGGGAGCATGTCCGGTGGGGTGTCGTCGCAGGTTATGGTCTGCGTGTTGCCCGTATCTGTCAATGTAGTTGGACCTGTAACGGTGATGCCCCCGGTGGTTATACTTACACTGAACTGCTCGCCGTCATTCAGGGGCCCGGCCGTTGTGACGACAATGAAGAAGTCGGCGCCCTCGTTCTCCCAGAAGTCGTCCGAAGGTATGCGGGGAGAAGGAGCGGCTGTGATGGTCGCAGTCCATGTGTGAGGGCCTCCAGCAAATGCCGCCCCTGTGACGCTACCAATGGACGTATCGTCAGGGGCCAGCTCCCAGACACCGTTGATGCTGTCCGGCTCATCCTTGTAAAGTTCAACCAGGGAAATATCACTGGTGGGATTGAAGGATGCATCCATCCGGGTCATGACCACCTCCACCGATACCAGGTATTCGGCCTCGGTGGCCTCCATATTCAGGGCCAGTGCCGAGAACTGGTTCCTTTGCGGCGGGCCCTGGTCGGTGATAAGGTAATCGGGGGGGCAGTCGTCGGTTATGGTGGCCGTGACTGTGCCTGAAACAGGTCCCACGAGCAGTGACAAGACCATTATCGCCCCAATTATCACCGGGCTGCTCAAAATGCCTGCACACTTTATTCTTCTCAGTAGCCTATTGTTCAAGTTCAGACCTCCTAACATATTCCTTCACTACAAAGGGGGCGGGTACAAAACCCTGCCCTACACCATCCTTTATTGAACCAACGACAGTTAATGTCGGGTTATTGCGAGTAAGAAATACCCCTATATAAATATATTGCTACCGGTTATCCCTGAGAATTATTATATACGAAGAAAATCTGTTCTAAATGATTTATTTTATTCTATCCAAAAGAATACGGGATGGGAGGAAATTGAAAACGACTTTGTCAGTGCTCCATCAGGATTTCCAAGAACTGCTCCAGGTGCCTGGCCAGGGAGGGATTGTCTATGTACCCGCACTCATTTAGATCCGGGGAGGCGATGAGCGCCCTCCTCCCGTCGGAAACCACATCGGTTGCAATCAGGCCCTGCCTTCTCGCCACCCTCACATCCCAGGGTATCTTCGAAAGGGGTTCGGTGATCACGGTGACTGCAATGCCCCTCTTTAACGCATTCTGCACCCGCTTGTCCAGTCTATCCCTGATTTCGGAGAGCACGGGTGTGGAGATGATGAAGTTGCTGGTTGATCTGTCCAAAAGTTCCGAGATTTTGTCAATCACCTTGTCCTTCCCGGTTATGGTGTACACGAGCTGCGGCTCACCCTTTTCCCTCAAAACCTCGTGTATGAACTCCAGCTTCTCGAAGGTCTCCTCAAGCTCCGATTTCACCTTCTCAAATATCTTTGAGGGGGGCTCGGGCTTGTATATCACAGGCCTCCCCGATGTGGCAATGGCAAAGCCCTTGCTCTCCAGGGATTTGAGCACTGAGTAGGCGGATGTCCTGGGAATCTGGGCTGTTTTGGCGATGAGCTCCGCCGTACCGTATCCGTGGGCAACAAGGGCGATGTAGGCCTTGGACTCGTATGCAGACAGTCCCAGTGCCTGCAGTTTGCCCGACACCTTGCGGAACTCCTTTTCCAGCTCCTCCTTATTCTGCGGGATGTTAATGGGCATAAAATCACCTAAATATAATTTAGTAGCCTCTGCTACGAC
>CP070726.1:34490-37206 GCA_020350865.1 Thermoplasmata archaeon | reverse complement strand
CCTCTCGACCCCGTCCCCCACGTCGGGATCATAAGCGGTACCTGAGATGGTGACTATCCCGGCAACGATCTCCCCCTCGGTGGGGTTGGCTATCAGCACAACGGGGGGGTCCTGATTGTCCACCAGGATGATACTCGATGTCTTGGTGGCGTTGATACCGTTCAGGGTGATGTTAGAGTAAAGGATGTAGGTTGTGTCAAACTCCACATCGGGAGTGATGGAATCAAAGCTCACCTTGGGTGTGGCCTCCGTGCTTGCATTCACGTTCTCAGTGTAGTGAAATTCGGCGTCAATCACCCAGTAGTTGCCCTCGATGCGCGGCAGCTGAAAGAAGGCATCGTATTCCATTTCGCCCTCTGAGCTTACCGTGATGTTGAAGGGCAATAGCCAGCTCACCGGGATGGAAACTCTGAACAGGATCTCATCATCGCCCCTGATTCTGACGCCGTCCTCACCCTTGTACGTGAACTCGGTGCGCGTATAGGTGGTGTTTGTGGCAAACGAGATGATGTCGCCCTCGTGGACAGCGGGTGGCGCCTCAATGATTACGGTATTGAGGTCCCGGGCCCTCTTGACCACGCCGTAGCCGTGTACAACTCCCCAGCCGTACCCGTTGTTCGGGGAGACCGGGAACCGTGCATCGGTGTTGTGCTCGGATGTCTCGTGGAACAGCTGCTTGATCTCATCGGGGGTGAGGTTGGGATTGGCCTCCAGCACAAGGGCAGCAACACCAGCGGCCATGGGGCAGGCCATGCTTGTTCCGTCCTTGCTTGTGTAGCCGGTGCCCGTATTCCTATTGGGTGCCCTTACCGCCTCTCCCACTGCGCAGATGTCGGGTTTTATCCTTCCGTCGGCCGTTGGTCCCTGGCTTGAGAAAAAGCTCAGATCATGATTGTCGTTTACGCTGCCCACGGCCATTGCCTTCTCAGAATCCGCAGGGGAGTACACTGTCATGGACACGGCGGTGTTGCCTGCGGCACAGAAGACAACAAGGCCAGCGTCAACAGCTTCGTCCATGAGCCTGGAAAGGGCGCTGTTCCCGTTCTGGGCACCCGGTCCCCCGATATAGATGCCCCAGCTGTTGCTGAGTATGTCGATGCCGAACTTGTCCTTGTTGTCAATGGCCCATTCAACACCGCGCATGGCGGCATCGTACGGGATGCTGCCGCCACCTATCTTCACCCCCACCAATGTGGCTCGGGGAGCCACCCCGACGTTGGCGTAGCCGGGTGCGCCGGTGCCGGCCGCTATACCGGCGCAGTGTGTGCCGTGGCCGTGATTGTCGTATGGTTCGTACGTTCCATCGTCCTGGTTCGGATGATTTTGTGCGTCGTAAAAGGCGATTACCTTGGGGTCGTTTGTGGCGGGGTCATCGTCCAGATCGTCCAGGCCCACATGCTCGTCGTCTATGCCCGTGTCTATGATTGCTATGGTGACGCCCTCCCCGTCGTAGCCCAGCTCATTCCACACCCTCGGGACATTGATGGAGGGCACTGCAGATTCAAGTGTGAACTGCCCGTCAGGTGCGTACTCAATCATGACGATGTCGTTCCAGGATGCAAGGCGCTCGATATCGGCACTGGGCAGCTCAACTGCAATGGAATCGATGTATTTGGATACATGCCTGACATCCCAGCCCAAAGCCGTCATTCTCATTCCGTCTGCTTGGGTGGGTGCATGGTCGAGGTCCGCGATAACGAGCAGGCGCTCTTCGCCTGCAAGACCCGACTCCCTGATGTGATCCTCCAGGGCATCGTGGATCTTATTGTGGTTCGAATCCACGGGTAATCCGGGGTACGTCGCCATTTTTTGGACGGTTGGAGAAACCTGGCCTTCTTCTGCTCCCGCAACCAGAGGACTCAATGAAAGACCGATGAGTGCGAAAAGGGAAAAACAAAGCAGTGCGTCCTCGATTCTTAAAGCCCTCTTTTTGATGCTCATCACCTTTAAGTCGTAAACTGTTGTTTTGGCCTAACCGTATTTGTAATAATTATGTGAGTATTTAAATCCTACTAGGTATGTACCCATAATAACCCCAGGTACCATATAAACATATCTTTTCCAAAAGAATATCAATTTATTAATCCCGCAGATTTCCCAGCATCTTTTCTAAAACAGCCTTGCTTTTGATGCCCTCCTCGAGGTTCATGCACTCTATCACGAATAATCCATTGTATCCTTTCAATTGATTCAGAATCCCCGGAATGTCTATGTCCCCTTCCCCCAGAACGAGGTGCCTGTCCACCTTGCCGAAGTTGTCGTGCAGATGCAGGTTGGCGATTTTGCTGGAAAGTTCCAAGAATCCCTCCACATCACCCGAGATATTGGCATGGCCGATATCGTAGCATATCTTCATGCTGGTACCGTCTATTGCGGCCCTTATCTCCTCTGCACTGGCGCACAGGGATATCCACATCTTGGGCATGTTCTCCAGGGCCAGTGTGATGCCGTGCTCCCGGCCTGCCTCATCGAGCTTTTGCAGGCTGTTTTGGTGGTTTTCCAGGGCTTTTTCCGGGAAATACGCGCCCAGGGGCGATCTATGCCCCGGATGGAGGGTGACCACCTCTATATCCAGTGCTGCCGATATTTCGATGGCCTCGGTGACCTGGGCAAGGGCATATTCCCTTGCCTTTGTGTCGAGGCTGGCTATGTTGAGGTCCGAAAAGGGCGCATGGACTGCGAATTCCATATCGTAGGAGCCCCTGGCCTCCCTTAT
>CP070726.1:29246-34390 GCA_020350865.1 Thermoplasmata archaeon | reverse complement strand
TGTGGAGTTGAGGGAGAAGAGAAGACACGGCGGGGCCATAGTAGTCTATGATGTTGACAGAGAAACATGCATCCAATGCTATACCTGCACTGCCAAATTCGGATGCCCTGCATCGTTTATGGGTGATGATGAATTCCCAGGAATCGACCCCAAATTGTGTATAGGCTGCGGTGTGTGTGCCAGGGCATGTCCCTCGGGAGCCATTCAAATTCATGGAAATTTCGAGGAGGGAGGTCCATGACGCGTGATTCAGTCAACCTTGTTGTGGTGGGAGTGGGGGGACAGGGCATCATTCTCGTTTCGAAGATCCTCGGTGAAGCGGCAGTTGCATCGGGCCTTGATGTGATGGTTTCCGAGATACACGGCATGGCCCAGAGGGGGGGTATGGTCGCCAGCACGATCCGGATAGGGGATGTGCACAGCCCCATGATAGGCAGGGGCGAAGCAGATATCATGCTGGGCTTCGAGCCAGTTGAAACGTACAGACATATTGATATGATTTCTGAAAAGACCACTGTCATAACCAATACGAACCCTGTATACCCCTTCACTGTCACAGGCGGGGAGGAGCAGTATCCAGACGTAGAAACGATACTTGACCACCTTGAATCCGTTTGCAGGAGAACGGTTGTCCTGGATACCCATAAAATTACCTCGGCCTCAAGGCTTCCCTCCATCGTGAACAACATCCTCATGCTGGGATCCCTGATGGGTGCGGTGGAGGATTTCCCAGTGCCCCTGGAAGTGCTGAAAGAAAGCATAAGAGGGAATGTGCCCCCCAAGTTCGAGGATGTGAACCTCAGGGCCTTTGAGATCGGGTTTGCGGAGGCGAGAAGTACATTGGAGAGATGAGGTTTCCTGCCCTTGATTATAAAACAGGGTATAGGGGGACTTGTACCTCCTTTCTATCCTGGAAACAGTACATATCCGAAGTACGTCAGGGGGGGTTCCGGCCTCTGAAAACACCAAGTGACATGAAGTAATTGGATAGCATATCGACGATATCCTTGTACTGCCGCTCTACCTTATGGGCCCCTATTATCCCGCCCCACCAGCCCGATGTAGCCTTGATCAACCGTACGGCAGAGGTTTGGTCGGGCATGGCAAGTATCTGGAAATCGATCTCATAGTACTGGGCGAAAGCGCCCAGGGCGATGTTCTCACCCTTGGAGCCCTTGGTGGCTTTACCGGTGTTCGATGTGTACCACGCGACCTTGAATCCATTCTGGTAGAAAACGTGCTGGATCATGTTCTGGATGTCGGTTATGGGACAGGCGATGAATATGTCCGTGTAATTCAAGTGAACAACCTCCGACCCCGACGGCTCGATAATTGCTATTTGACCTTATATTCTTATCGCAAAAAAATGTTCCCAATAGCCACAAAGTACTCAGAAATCGAACTCACCATCACCATAACCAATGACGGGACAGGGCCCCAGGCATTCACCGCAGTTGCGGCAATCTTCCTCAACCACGAAAACCCTCCCATCCAGTCTGAGCGCACCCTGCCTGCACCTGCCCGTGCATATGCCGCAGCCCACGCATAGGTGGGCCCGAACAATGATGTTTCGCACCTTCTTTAACAGGCGCCTGGCCCGCTTCTCGTTCTTTGCCTTGACAACCACGCCCCCCTCACCGAACACGTCCACGTTCTCCATGGAGCACGCATCCGTTCGCTCGTCGAATGTGCATTCTCCCATCATGTTCAGGAGATTTGCGACCCTGCGCATATCCAGCCTTCTTTCGAACATGCCCTCTATGCTCACGCCCCCGACACAGGGCTGGTATCCCTCTGCCGTGTGGAACGTGAAGCGGGCATCTTTTACCTCCTTTTGAGCCATGTCCTGTTTTTTGATGACGATTTCTTGTCTTTCCAGAAATTCGGTCATCCCCTTGGGAAGCCTTCTCCACCTCCACAGACCGAGGTGTTGCCATGCCTCAGGGTGGCCTTTTTTCCGGCGGTAATCCTCCAGGTAACGCTCCCATCGTGCATAACCCGGATGATGTTGCTTGACGATCTCCAGGTCGGCCAGATCGGATGCAGGGCAGAGAAAGCAGCCTATCCTTTCCAGGCCCCTTTCATACCAGATATTGTACGGAGCTTTCCTACTGAAAATGTACAGCCACACGTGCAGAGCGGTCCAGTCCTGAATGGGGGAGTAACCGATCTGTCCGGGTACCCAGGGATTTTCCCACAGCCTGCCCTTCCTTGCCCTCTGCTCTGACTCGTAGGCTCTCTGGCCGATCAGAGACAGCACCCCATCCGGGAAATGCTCCTTGATAAGCCGCACAGTTGGCCCCAGCTTGCAGGTCTTGCAGCACCACCTGAAATCCTTGCCCGGCGGTCCGAACCTCGGTACGTCGCGAAAGAAAGCGTCATCTGCGTTCTCGGAGAGCACGGTAAGGCCGAACCGCTCCGCCACCTCTCCCACATTGTCCCTTGTCTCCGGAAATTCAAGGCCCGTATCCACGAAGAGTACCGTGGGTTTGTAACCCGCCTCCAGTGCTAAAAGCAGTGTTGCCAGGCTGTCCTTTCCCCCGGAGAACGATACTGCCACCGGTTTGCCCTTGTCCTTTGCCACCTTTCTTATTCCATCAAGGGCTTTTGGGATCTTCTTTTCAAAGAACCAGGCATTTGCGGCAACCACGTCCTCCCATGTCTGACCCGACGGTAAAGGCGCCGTGTCCCCGGTTGCACCGTACCACCGTGTCTTGACCCCTATGCCCTTTCCCTCGCGCATGTCTTTTCCGGATTTCTTGGCCTTGCCCACGGCAATGGCTCTGTTGCGGGGATTCAGCACTATAACCTCGTCTCCTGGTGCAATATCCGAAGAGGCCTCAACGATGCCCACAGACAGTGCATTGGCCCCCTTCGTTATCGGTTTAACGGCACCGCTGTCAACCACTATCCTGCTGCGGGAAATCAGGGACTCTATCCTCCCGGCCCCCTCCATGCGCATGATGAACGTGTAGCCCTTCCCGGGATCATATCTCAAGGCACCCTGGACCCTGCCGTCGAAAATGACCTCGTCCATCCTGTCCAGAGCGGGTGATTTGTTGAGCAGGACGATTTTTCCATCCGAAACGAACCCTGCTCCGCAGCCTTTACCGAACTGTTTATCCACTGTTTCTCTGATCAATTCCAGGTCCCGTTCAAATAAAGGTCTTACATCCCCCGGGGGTGTGACATCCACGAGATCTGTCTCACCGGAACACAGGCCGCAGTGGGCAGCCTCCAGTACTGGAATGTTGCACGAAAAGCACCATCTCAATGCCAGCTTGCCCAATCGAACAACGCCCATGACAACCACGCAGAATTTATATATCATAAGAAAATGCAACGGGGAGCATCATTTGAGTGTGTAGGTGATCCTTTCCTTTTCCTTGCCCTTGTTCTCCTTTTTCAGTATGGCGAGCCTCCCCAGTTCCTCGGTTGATTTCACATGGGTGCCTGCGCAGGGGCACACGTCAAAGCCCTCTATCTCCACTATGCGCAGGTTCTTGATGGAGGGCGGTATCAAATCGAGGTTGGAGCGCTTGGCATCCGTTCTGCCCTCCAGGCTCTCCCTTTCCTCCTCGTAGATTTTCACAGGCAGGCTCCTCTGGATCACTTCGTTGGACGCGTCCTCGATTTTTTTTAGGTCCTCATCCGAAAGGCTGATGGGGTGAAAATCGACCCTGGATCCGTCAGCATGTATCTGATTGCCCACGGTTCTCGCGTTGTACAGGTCATAGACCACACCGGATATGACATGCTGTGCCGTGTGCATCCTCATGTGGGCATATCTTCTGTCCCAGTCTATTGTTCCGTGCACTTCGCCTTCGGGCAGCTCGCCTTCAAGCACATGTTTGATGATGCCCTTCTTGAGCACCTCTATAACCCTGCTTTCCCCGCCTGGCCATTTCAGAACACCCGTATCGGACGGCTGTCCTCCTCCCAGGGGATAGAAGGCACTGCTGTCCAAAACAACGTAATCATCCTTTCTCTTCACCACCTTGGCAGTAAAATCCCTGATGTAGTTGCCTTCGATATCCTTCATGTAGAGCAGTTCGGTCAACTGTACCACCTCCCTTATGATAACTCTCGATGATATTAAACCTTGTCTCTGGAAGTGAAATAAACCTCGATCACGACGACTTCGAGCGCGGAGGGGGTGGTGGATGGGGCGGCCGTGGCGGTCTGAGCCGCTTTTTCTTGAGTTTTTTCTTCCCGTGTGCCTCAGCGGGTTTTGGCCTTTCGTCTTTCACAATCTCTGGGGCAGAAGACGGCTCCACCTCTTTTTCACCGTATTCTCCTTTCTCCTCTGTTGCGGGTTCTTCCACCTCGAAAACATCGGATGGGCCTTCCTCCCCATTGTACCCTTCTTCTTCGAACTCCACTGCTTCCAGTTCGGGCGGAATCAGGCCCACATTTTCCCAACCAGGCTCTTGCTCCTCGGATTCGCTTGTATACCCTTCTTCTTCCACCTCTGATGGCAGATCTCCTTCATCCACCTCTGATGGTATTTCTTCCTCCGCCACCTCTGATGGCGGTTCTTCCTCCTCCATCTCTGATGGCGGTTCTTCCTCCCTTTTCTTGAGGGTTACCAGCAGGTTCAAGAACAGCAGGATGCAGGGGATCACCAGAAGCATTAGCAGGGCGATATCCATGAAGTCAACACCTTCTTCCTCCTCATCAATACCCACGATTTCCAGGTTCATGGTCTGGGAATGCTGTGCGCCCAGACTGTCCGAAGCGGTTATGGTGATGGTGTGTGTACCCACATCTTCTTCGGTGGGAACAAATGATATCCTACCTGTGATGGGATCTATTGCGAACATATCGGAATCGTCCGAGAAGATCACCACGGCATCGTCCACGTCGTCTGCAAGGACGGTGTATGTGAACCTCTCTCCCTGCCTTGCATGCTGGGCGGGAATTGGACTCACGACCGGCTCGTCATTGATATCGAACACTGTGAATGTCAGCTTTTCCGAATCGGTGGCACCTGCAGAGTCAGTTACGGTGATGGTAACCACGTAAATGCCCACCTGGTCGTTTGTGGGTGTGAATGACACAACACCTGTGCTCTGCTCAATTGCAAAAAGCTCGGTATCGTCTGAAAACAGCAGTGCATCACCCGAATCCACATCGCTTGCTTT
>CP070726.1:19005-29146 GCA_020350865.1 Thermoplasmata archaeon | reverse complement strand
TTGGATGAGGCCATAGCCCAACATCATCTCGGTGCCAGTCTGGCCATGTGTCCGTCCGTGCTAAACGACCTGGCACTTTCCGGTTCTTTCATATTGAGCGTGGGCAAACCGAAGAAGGGCGGTTTTCTCGAGTTCTTCGACACCCAGAGCCTCAAGGTCAGGCTGCCGGATTTTAAACCGGAGACCGAGGAGGCGCAAGAGGGTGAGGCGGAAAAACTTGTGGAGGTTTATGAGAGAATCCTAATCAACATGGGACTGCCTCTTGATTTGGAAGCCAGGGTCCTGCCCATAATCACCGATGAGGACCTGGCTTTGGGCGAGAGGGTTGTTTCGGGCTACGAGAAGATCGAGAAGCAGTACCCCGACCTGCCCGGTTTCCGGCTGCACCTCCTTTTGGGCTGCTTGCATTTCACACTGAGCGATGCTGGGAGCGGCGCTCAGACCGTTGCGGACAGGATGTACCATCTGAACGAGGCCGGGGAATTCTTTGAAAAGGCCGTGGGTATGGACGACACATCCGTTTTCGCCTGGAAGAACAAGGCCAAGGTGCTCATGAAAAAAGGTGAGTTTCAGCAGGCTGTGGAATGTCTCGACTGGATCCTGGGCAGCCTGGAGCTCCCCCCAGATGATGTGACTGTGGAGCTCAACAGGGCCATTGCCCTCTATGAACTGGGTAAATACGATGAGGCGGGCAGGTCCCTGGATATGGTGCTGGACATGGATGCGGGGAACGTGGAGGCATGGCGCAGAAAGGGTGATGTGTTCGCCAGGACCAACAGATGGGGCGGTGCCATCCAGTGCTACAAGGAGGCTGTGAAGCACGATGCCACAAGGGAGGATGTCTGGATATCCATCGCCAACATATACATGGGCCACGGCAAGTACAAGGAGGCTTCAACTGCCCTGGATGAGGTCCTGAAGATGAACATATGGAACACCGACGCATGGTACCTCCAGGGCATGGTTTTCTCCTCCATCGGCAGATGGGGTGCAGCCGTGCAGTGCCTGGACAAGGCCCTGAGCATCGATCCCACCCAGATGAAGGTCTGGACAGCCAAGGGGAACCTGCTGGCAGGCAGCAACCGCTACGACGAGGCGCTGTCGGTCTTCGAGGGGGCACTGCACATCCAGCCCTCCAATTTCGATATTTTACGCTCCAAGCTGAAGATCCTCAAGACCCTGAACAGGTTCAACGATGCCCTGAGTTCCGTGGAGGAGGTGCTCGAAAAGGATGCAAAGCACGCAGATGCCTGGTACGAGAAGGGGCGCATCCTCCAGGACACAGGAAAGGTGTACAAGGCACTGAAAGGCTTTGATCAGGCCCTGGAGGTGAATCCAGATTTTGTCGAGGCCTATTTCGAGAAGGGGCAGACACTGGAGAAACTCAGACGCACCAAGGATGCGCTCTCCTGCTACGAAAAGGCCATCAAGCTTGAGCCGAACTTCGAGAAGGCCTTGAGGGCAAAAAACGACTGTCTCAGGAAGATGAAAAAGAAATGAGAATCAATGTGACTTGACGCTGATGCGGGTTGATGAGATTGGTAAGCGGGACTTCCGAGCTCGATTTGCGGCTGATAAGGGCAGTGGACAGGATGGGGCAGGAAGCCTTCAGAGCCCTGGTTCAGAAGCTCATGGTGTCCATGGGCCTCGAGATAACGTCCTCGGCCTTCAACGAGTGGAAGGGGGACATAGAGGCCAATGTGGGGGGAAGTATCAAGGATGCCTACTATCCCAGTTATTTTATCAGGGTGGGGAGAAGAAACGAGATCACCGCCCCCGAGGCGCTCCAGGATTTTGTTGCAAGAAAAAGGGACGATAACAAGGGTCTGATCTACATCACCACCTCCGGTTTCTCGGATGATGCTAGGCGGTACGCCCAGGAATTCGAGGTGGAGATGGTGGACGGCTCATCCTTTGCCGCGCTGATAAGGAAGTTCCACCTCCTGCCTGATGTGATGATATACAGGGACAGGGAGATTCTCGGCAGGGAGAAGGGCAGGTACCTACCCAGCGTGGACGAGCTGGAAAACATCATGAAATCGGGGAACAAGGCCTATGCCGGAGGGGAGTTGCCCGAGGCATTGATGTACTTCACCAGGGCCACCCAAAAGAAGCCGAACTACGACACCGCCTGGTACATGAGGGGCATCGTTTTAAACGACCTGCGCCGCTACGAGGAGGCCATTGAGGCCTTCTCCAAGGCCATCGAGAACAACCGGGAGAACGAACAGGCGTGGTACGGCATGGGCATAGCCCTGTACAGCCTGGGCAGGTTTCACGAGGAACTCGAATGCTACGACAGGGCCATCGAGCTGCATCGGGATTTCTTCGAGGCATGGAACAACAAGGGCGCCACCCTGCTCCACCTTGAGAAATACGATGAGGCCATGGAGTGCTACGATGAGATTTTGAGGCTCAATCCCAATTTCAAAATGGCATGGAACAACAAGGGCATAATCCTTAAGAAACAGAAGAGAAAGGAGGAGGCAATCGACTGCTTTACAAACGCCCTCAAACTGGATAACAGGTATGTGGACGCATGGTTGAACAAGGGGCTGAGCATGCTTGAGCTGAAGCGCTTTAAGGACGCGTACCACTGTTTCAAATCCATTCTGACGGTTGATGAAAATCACATCCAGGCGCTGTACAACATGGGAAAGACCCTGGAGAATGTAGGCCAGTATTCAAGGGCCCTGGCATGCTACGACCTCATCATCGCTCTGGACTCGGGATTCAAAGCTGCCAAGAGGCGGCACAAGAAGACGGCAAAATCCTTTGCAGAGGAGGGCGATTCCGACCTGGACCCTGCTTTCTTCGAAATACCCAGGGACCGCCTCGATGAGTTCCGAGTGGATGTGCCAAAAGGGGAGACCGAGCGCATTCTGGTTAAGAAGATGGATATGGTGGATGTGGGCGGGGACAGGATGCCCGTACCCCAGGTTCCCGCAGCCTTTCCGCAGTCCGCCCCTTCCCCTGTACCCACGGAAACCGTCATGCGCAAACCTCCTTCCGAGCCAAGGACCCCAAAGATTCCTGCCGATGTACAAAAAGCCCAGATGCAGGAGATAAAAAAGGAAAGAAAGAATCTAGAGCAGCTGTCAAGGGAACTGGACAAAAAAAGCGAGGAACTGGAGGCGGCAGAAGAGGACATGAAAAAAGAAAGGGATCAGATAGCAAAGGAGCAAAGGGAGCTTGCAGCCAGGGCTGAGGAGATCGCCGAGAAGGGACAGCATTACGAAGGTGAGAAAGAGGCCCTGGAAAGCAAGATGAAGGAGCTTTCGGCCATGGAAAAAGACATCAAGGTCGCAGAGGAGACCATGACCCGTGAGAGGGAAACCATCGAATCCGAAAGAGCGGCCCTTGCAAAGGAAAAGGAGAACATGGAGCTGACAATGAAGGAGCTGACTTCAAAGGAGAGCGCCCTGGACAAAAAAGAGCAGGAGCTGAAGGCACGCCTTGCCGAGAAGAGGGAAAAACTGCAGGGCCTGGAGAGCAGGCTGAAACAGGACCAGGAGGGGGTCGAAAAGGAAAGAGAGCTGCTTGAAAGCGAAAGGACCAGAATCGAGGAGGAGCGTCAGAACCTGGAAGAGACAATGGAGCAGCTGACAGACAAGGAAAAGGATCTCAAGGCAACACTGGAGGCCTTCGAAAAGGAGAAGGAAGAGGCTGAAAAAGAGGAGCATGTCAAGGCCATGGAGGGGCTGTCTGCCCGGGAATCCGCACTCCAGTCAAAAGAAGATGATCTGAAGATGCGGCACAGCGAAGTGGAGAACAAGATAAAACAAATCGAGCTCAAGGAGAAGGAAATGGACAGGATCGCAGGTGAGCTGAAGAGGAGGCAGGAGGAAATCGACAGACAGGCCAAGGTGCTTGCTGACAAGGAGTCCAGCCTTGAGGAGGATACCAAGCTCCTCGAGCAGCAGAAAGCCCTAATCGTTGAAAAGGAAGGGCTCATGGAGCATGCGGTCAAAGAGGCCATGGCCGCTTCCATGCAGCAGGCGGCCCCCCCAGAAGCCCAGCCTGCGCAGGAAATCGAGGAGGAAAGAACGGAAATGGAGGTTGTGGCGGAACCTGAGCCGACGACGGCTCCGAAGCCCGAGGCCCCGCCTGCCAAGTTAAAGGAGCTGGGCATGGGGTTCTCGGGGACGGAAATTGAGCTGGTGAGGGAGGCCCATGCGCTGTACGGACTGAGGCGGTTCGATGAATCCCTGGAGCGTATCGAGAAAGCCCTCCAGGAGGGGGTGGACTCCAAATACCTGCTCAACATGAAGGGCAACATTCTGCGGGACAAAAGACAGTTCGATGACGCCCTGACATGCTACAAGAGCGCCCTGGAATTGGACCAGAAGTTCGCCATTACCCTGGCCAACCTCATTTCACTGAATATGGAGCTGGGCAATTACGACGAGGCTTACGCATTGTGTGAGAGAATCATGAAGGTGAGGCCAGAAGATGGCAAGTTCATGGTGGAAAAAGCCCTTCTCGAGGCCCAAAGAGGCAACACTGAAGGGGCCATATCCATCCTGGACGGGATTTTGCAGGTCAACGATACCATAGAAACCGTGTGGAACCTGAAGGGCGTCCTGCTGCACAGCATTAATCAAGACGATGCAGCCCTCCGGTGCTTTGAGATGGCATTGGACCTGAATCCGAACAACGCAGCCGCATTGAATAACAAGGGCATCATTCTATGTCAGAAGGGTGAGTATGAGAACGCCCTGGAAAACCTGAACAAAGCCCTGGACATCAGCGGTTCGGACGAGGTATCGAAAAACATCGCCACGGCATCCGAAGAAATGGTTGAAGCCAAGGAGGAAGGAAGGGGCCCTGCAGCCGTGGGGGATTTGGGAAAGGTGGCAGAGGAAATGAAGGCTGTGGGGGAGGAAGAGCTCGGGGATGAAGGTGTGGAAGGGGGGGAAGGGGAGGAGGCCGAAGCCACAGATACGGATGCTTCACTGCTCATGTGCCCCGCCTGCGGGGCGTTCATCAGCGATTCAGCTGCAAAATGCCCTCATTGCGGAACCGTCTTCGAGGACGAAGAAGAAGAGGAATATGAGGAGGAGGTGTCAGGAGAGGGCGAAGAAGGGGAGGAGGAAGAAGAGGAATATGAGGAGGAGGAGGAGGAAGGAGAGGGCGAAGAAGGGGAGGAGGAAGAAGAGGGGGAGGCGCCTGTTGAAGAGCATGCTGAAGAGGATGCAATCGAGAAGTTCTCAAAGCTCTCAGGCATTGGAACCTCCAAGGCCGAGGCCCTGTATGAAGCGGGTTATACCGATTTTGAGGGGCTGCGAAAGGCCTCTGTCGCCGATTTGACGCAGGTGGAGGGGATTTCCAAGAACCTGGCAAAGAGCATCAAAAATCAGCTAAAAAGCAAGAAGTACAAGGCTGGTTGACTAAGCCCGGAAAATCAGTTGGTGAAATAATGGCCAAATCAAGGGAGTTCCTCAAGAAGATGTGTGTGGTGGGAGAGGCCTCGGTGGGAAAAACCAGCCTCATCAGGAAATTCGTTGTGGATAAATTCGATGATAAATACCTGATCACCATAGGCACAAAGACCACGAAGAAGAGCATTAGCGTAGAGGATGATAAAGGTGAAGCCAATATCAAACTGATGATCTGGGACCTCATGGGACAGAGCCGGTTTGCAGAGATCCAGAGGTCGGCTTACACCGGTGCTACCGGCGCCTTCATCGTGCTGGACCTCACAAGAAAAGAAACCCTTGATACATTCCCGAGATGGCTCTACGCCATATACAAGATAACTGGGGAGATTCCCGTGGTGGTGCTAGCAAACAAAAACGACCTCAAGCCTGCGTTCGGAGAACGCGAGGTCCAAAAGCTCGTTGCGGAGTACGACTTTCCCTACTATTTTACCAGTGCAAAAACCGGTGAGAACGTGGACTCTGCCTTCCAAACACTTGGAAAGTTGATGCTTTCGCCCTGGAAAAAGACGGATTTCACATCCCGATTCAGAGAGGCAATGGGATTGAAAATGGAGAGGGAGGTTAGGCCCCCAAGCAAGCTCACCACCTTGGAGGTGGAGGACATAATCACGACGAGGTACTGCGATCTTCTGGGCGATCCGGAATACGCCATGGCCATCATAAGGGAGCAGTTCAAAAGGGCAAAGGTGAACTTCAATGCCCCCACAGCCAAAGGTCTCGAAAAGGTGGTGGACCTGCTCATCAACGCGGCCTCGGATCAGGTTGAAAAAAGCCGCCTGGCAAAGGAAAGGAGGGAATATTCGGCTTTGGTCAGGAAGATTGGGTAGGAACATTATGGATTCCTAATACCGCCCGAATTCACCGATTCACATTTTTGAACTCCCATTCACACCACAGGTTCTCAGGGTGATCATCGGGGGGGCACACCCTGCAGGTGACCTCGATTTTCTCGTCCCACTCCTTGGTAAAAGTTTTTAAATAACCCCATCGGACAGCCTTGCAGGGGAATACCTCCAGACCCTTTGATATCCGCGTTTTCTGGGTGCGGCAGTTCGTGTTGCGAAAGACGGCCCTGTCCTGCTCAACCACTATCTCCTTGTGCTCAAGGTCCAGTGCCCATGTTGTCATGCTCAGTGCCTCAATCAAAGAAGGGATGTCATCCCCCTTGATTTCCAGGGTCTCCCTGAGCCTTCTGGCCTCGATTTTTCCCATGACCTCCCATACCTTCCTGTCAATTTCTGCGGCGCTCTCGGTGCCGAATCTCTTCTCGATACCCAGAAAATACAGTCCGTCCACCGCCCACAGGCTCCTGATGTGCATGAGCATGAGGTCGAGCAGCCTCTCCTTTGACATCTCCATGAGCTTCTGTCCGTCCGAAACTTGGGAATCCATATAAACCACCCCTGAAAGCAAATGCACTCCGTAATTGCAGCGGACGTATAAAACTTATATCAGTAGCACGATTGCCCTGTGGAAGTGCTACCATGGAAACCGTAACAAGGGTGGGGGTGTCCTTCGAACCGAAACTCCTTTCCAGATTCGATGCCATGATACAGAAGAAGGGGTACACCAACAGATCCGAGGCCATCAGGGATCTGGTGCGCAAGGCCATCAGCGAAGAGGAGGTGAGGGGGGGAAGGGCAGATGTCATAGGAACCATCACCATCATATACGACCATGATGTGGGGGATGTGACCAACAGACTGCTGCATCTGCAGCACGACCATCATACCGAGATATCATCCACCACCCACATACATGTGGATGAGCACCTGTGTCTGGAGGTGCTGGTGGTGAGCGGGAAGGCCAAATACGTCAAGCAACTGGCAGACAATATCAAATCCATTAAGGGTGTTAAACACGGTGAGCTGGTGGTCACCGCCAGGAGGCTTTGAGAATCCCTTCAGACGGTCATCCGAGTTTAGGATGGTTTAGGAATGCAGGCAAAGGAGCCGAAAACGTATAGGCAACCGATAACCATTCGCTGCAGCTCCGTAAATACAAGATAAAGATATATGCACAGGTTCGTGGTCATGGATGACACCCGAGCAGCTTGAGCAGATTTTGCCCTTGCTTATAGGGACGATTTTGATTGAGGGGGGGGCACTTACCATTCTATCATACCTGGTCCTAAAATCCAGGGGCGAGCCCCCCGTAATAGAGGAGGTATTCACCATATACAACGACGGCAGGCTGATCTCCCATGTATCCACCGCTCCGTACCCGGATTCCGACGAGATTCCCGACGAGGACATCTTCACCAGCATGCTCACCGTTGTCCAGACCTTTATCGAGGATTCCTTTCACAGCAGGGATGAAACCGACCTCAAGAAACTGGAATTCGGCAATAAGAGTATCTATTTCAAAGCGGGAAAGTACCTGAATCTTGCCGTGTTGTTCACAGGGGATGCCACCGACAAGATGAGCGCCAGAATATCAGGCACGTTAAATACGATGGAAGAAAAATACATGAGGTCATTGGAGGATTGGGACGGCGAACTTGAAAAACTCCATGGTATGGAGGATTTCGTCAAACCCCTTTTGGGTAGACACGCCCGCTAAAACCGGTCATCTGTGTTCAAAATAGCGCAGTTTGTCCCACTCAACCGTGTGGTTGATGCCGCGGTCCGAAAGCAACTTGCTCAGGCTCTCTGTAACCTTGATCACCTCTGAGGATTTGGAACTGCTTTTAACATACATCTGGATACCGCTCTCTGAGATGGGAAATATCAGCTTGGTCCTGCAGTTCCTGTTATGCCCTTCGGGTTTCCTGTTCTCCTCGAGGTCCATGAGGTTCAGCCTGACGAGCATATAGTTTCTCTCATCCTCTTCTTCAAGCTGCTCCGTCTCCCGGAGAAATTTCATGTACAACTCGTTATAGACGGGCACGAGGTCCTTGTATTTCATCTTCTTTGGAAAGACGATATGACCACTTCTTGCGCGCATTCGAAACCCCCTACAACCTCTTCTGATGAACTTTATGATATTTAATACTTGTTGTAAACTCCAAGGCGTCAGAACAAAAAATAACTACGGTGTATACCTCGTTGTCGTCCTTGGAAAGGGAATGGCATCCTTGATGTTGTCGATGCCGCAGATCCAGGCCACAGTGCGCTCCACACCCAAACCGTACCCGGAATGGGGCACCGAGCCGTACCTGTTTATATCGAAGTAGAACTCGTAGTTCGCCGGGTCCTCACCGTCCCTTTCAAGGTATTTTTTCAGCTCCGAAATATCGGTGTCGCGCTCGGAGCCACCAACCAGCTCCCCGTATCCTTCGGGGGCAAGCATGTCGAAGCACTTTGCAACGGGACCCGGGGCCGTTGCGTCCTCGTCAACGGGTTTGTAGAAGGCCATTATCTCCTTGGGGTAGTGTGTCACCACAACCGGGACGTCGAAATGCTTCATGATCTCGTCCTCTTCCACGGTCCTGAGGTCCTTTCCCCAGGGAACGTCAAGGCCGCTCTTTTCGTCGAGTATGTCCAGCGCCTCGGTGTATGTTATGGTGGGAAAGGGGTTTTCCAAACACGGCCTGAGTTTCGAAAGGTCTCTACCCAATATCTCAAGTTCTCCGGCGTTCTTTTCAAGGACCTGCTCCACAATGAACCTAACCTCTTCCTTGGCAACCTCCGTGCACTCCGCAAGCTCCATCCAGGCTGCCTCCATCTCCGCCATCCAGAACTCGCACAGGTGCCGGGAGGTCTTGGATTTCTCGGCACGGAATGTCGGGGCCACATCGTACACCTTCTCCAGGGCGAACACGGCCGCCTCCGCATAGAGCTGCCAAGTCTGGGAGAGATAGGTGACCCTGTCGTAGTACTTGACCTCGAAGAGCGTGGCGCCTCCCTCGGTCTGGTTGGGCTGGAGTATTGGAGGGGTGAACTCGTAGTAACCCCTGTCCCTGAAGAACCTGTGGATGGCACCGGTTACGGTATCCCTCACCTTCATGATGGCCGTCATCCTCTTGGACCGCAGCCACAGATGCCGATTCTCCCTCAACCACTCCTCGCTTTGGTCCTTGGTGATGGGAAAGGCCTCGGCAAATCCGATGACCTTGAAATGCGAAACCTGAATCTCATAGCCCCCCGGTGCACGGGCGTCCTCTTTTACCAAACCGGTGACCACAACAGAGGATTCCACCAGTGCCTTTTTTGCATCCGCAAAATCGTCGTCGTCCACAATTCCCTTGATGACAGGGGTCTGGATGATGCCTGTTGCGTCCCTGACAGCGGCGAATATGATCTTTCCGCTGCTCCGGGTCCTGTATATCCAACCCCTGACCTCCACCTCCGAATTTGTGAACTTGCCCTGCAGTATATCCTGTATTTCTGTACGCTCGCCCATGCCATGCCGTCTCCTGCGCTTTGGCTCGGATGCAAATGTATAATACAGCATATATTCATTTTGGTGTGATGAAGTTCGGTGTGATTCAGTGCGCGAACTGCAAGACCGCAAGAGGTGTGAGGCTGGATGCACGGACCGCCTCCTGCCCACGCTGCGGGAGGAATATGGATGTGAAGAGCACCAGGATCCTCTCAACGGCGGCTACCGAAAAGGAGCTGGCCCGGGAGGTCATGCGCTTCAATGTTGCGATATCGGAGGGGGAGGAGATATATGCCTCAGATTTGAAGGAGGCATCGGACAGGAAGGGGCGAAGGTCCGAAATCGAGGAAACCAAAGATGTTTACGATGAGATAGCG
>CP070726.1:11633-18905 GCA_020350865.1 Thermoplasmata archaeon | reverse complement strand
TGACGGTATTGTACGTCCAAACGGCATCAACGTGCGTACCGAAAGTCAGGTTGTTTAGGGCTGCGGTTCTATTTTTACTGCTCAAGGAAGGATAGCCCACCATGTTCCACCCTGGGTGGAGGATTATGGTTTGGTTTGAGATTAGCTGGGTGCCGTTATAGATGAAAATAGTTGCCCCAGGTTGGGTGATGTGAATCCAGAAGCCCCTGGTTTCATTGAGCTCGAACAAATCATTCCCAAATGGTTTGCCGACCCTGTTATGCTTCCAGTGGTCATTTGTATCAGTTATATCATACCATTGTACGGCATCATACAACCCATCTATTGAACCGAGAACCCTGGTTAAATTCTGCTCAATTTGGATCATTGGGATTGAAATAAGGTTCCAACCTTCGTATAAGATAATATAATCTTCAAGCGGTTTGTATGGCTGCATCAATGGATAACGGTCAATCGAATCGGAATCGATTGTGAAGTTCGAGTCCCCTATGTGATCGCTTCCGGGGATGTCCTGGTTGGGGCCTTTATAGATATCGATCCCCGAATAATCCGACCAGTAATTACCGCCGGAAGGATACCCGTCGTCCCAGTTATTAACACTCATTGAAGGTTCGGATGCCTGATTCGTATTATTTACAAAATCATTATGATATATCTTGTTACCTGAGGACGAAAGAAGTTCGATACCATACAGGTTTTTCGAGATGTTATTTTCCAAGATATTGTTGCCGTCAGAATTCTGAATTAAACAGATACCAGTGAGGTTATTCAATAGAATCCTATTATTTATGATATTGTTCGATTCGCACCAGTCTAAAAAAACACCGCGTTCACTGTTTGATGAAATATTGTTACGAGATAAATCATTGTATCTAGAAAGTGCAATTAGATAGATCCCCACACTGTTATTTATGGCTTGGTTGCTATCAATATCGTTGCTATTTGATCCATGGAGATATATTCCGGCTCCGTTGTTGGAACTGGCATTGTTGTCGATAACTGCATTTTTATGGGAAACTAGTAGAAAGATGCCAGTATAGTTATTTTTGGAGACATTGTTGCCCATGAGGATATTCCCGAGTGAATAATCCATTTCAAGGCCGTGAATTTTATTTAAAGAGATATTATTCTCCGTGATTTTATTGCTATTAGCTCCATTCTTTAGAAAGATACCGTACGAGTTGTTCGATATATTGTTGCCATGGACTTTATTTGATAGGGAATGGTTTATATAAATACCGTAGAAATCATTGGAGTGAATGGTATTTTCAAATATCGTATTATTCATCGACCAGTTAATAAGAACTCCAAATCCACCGTTGAATTCCACATTGCAGTTGGATATACTACAATGACTTTCATGAATGTAAGGAGTAAAAGGCAGTTGAAAAACCCACGAATAATTCCTTTCAAGCATGTTGTCATTATCATCCGTGCAATTGTATGTCAGGTTCGCAATATATTCTGTTACATAATCTAACATATTTCGGGATTGAAATATTAGAACATCTCTATATGCATTCCAACGGAATGTACCGTTTACCAGCTCATCTGTAACCTTATTTTTCACTACAAAAGCATTTTCAACCGATGACTTATTCATTTGCTCATTGAAATGTATTTCAATTGTTAACTGCCCCGATCTTTCCGATATTTTAATAGAGCTTACAAAAGGTCTTTTATCCAATATCCAGATATCCCGGTAATCTCCCCCATCCTGTTCTGAATCAAATGCTATATCCCATTGTCCGTTGATTGTGGAATAAGCAGATACATAATATTGGGTCTGTAGATAGGTATTGTTTGTTCCATCTGAATCCATGATGTAAGGAGTCCTTGGGGAGCCGGTATTCACAAAATATGCTATTTTTGTTCCATCTTTTGAATACTCGGGACCGTAAAAACCAGGACCGCCTATTGCCACCCTGTCAAGGGATTCGAGATCCACCCTCCAGAGATTGGAATGGTAGGTGGGATAGAGGAGGTAATTTCCATCGGGGCTGAAACAAATGCTCTGTCCGGACGCATCACCGAAGTTCGTTACCCTGGTCACATTGGTTCCGTCTTGGTCCATATAGAAGATATCGTCTACATCACCATCTACGTAATATATCTTGGTATTTGTGGGGTGGTATATCGGAGAATAATATCGACGACTTTCAGTTGTCAATTGCGTCTTGTTGGAGCCATCTGAATCCATGGTATGTATTTGCCAGTCCCCTCCCCCCGCAAGATACGAAGTATAAGCTATTTTTTTTCCGTCCGGGCTATAATGTGGGGATTGCTCGAATTTCGGTTCTGCTGTCAACCTTGTCTTATTCGTTCCATCAATGTCCATGACCCATATGTTGGTTTTGGGTGATCCCCCCTCATAAAATTCGTACGCGATTTTTCTTCCATCTGGGTGAAATGCAGGTCCACCTTCATAATTATTAGCAAATGTCAGTTGTCGCGGTACATATGAACTGGGTGTCAAGGTAGGAGGATGATCATAATTCAGGGATGTTGCGGATGGAGAAATCGATATCCCCGAGTTATATTGACTATTCCCACTTCCTGTTACAGTGAAACCGCTTATGTTTACCCAGTCTGCGACAACCCTTATGACATCTCCGATATCACCGCCATCGATAACAGTCAGATCCTTATCCTCCCCCATTAAGTTTATAGTCTTGTTTACAACCACATTCTCGTAATAAGTCCCATTATAGACGAACACCGTATCTCCATCATGAGAGGCATTTATCGCATCCTGGATGCTCGTGTAACCCCCATTATCGCCTGTAGTATTGACATACAGCGTGGTTGTCCTAACCGTGGGTGTAAAATCTGTGATGACATCCACGATAACAACAAAGCCGAACACCATCGCCATGCATATCCAAATTGTGGCTATCTTCCTCTTCATCCATAAAAGCCATTGCCATATGAGAATAAATAACTTCCGATACAGGGTTTTAAAGAGTATTGAGGTAAGGATCCATAAGATATATGGTACTTAATTCATATCTTCCGCAGATATTCGACAATCGACGATACAGCCAGTGGGAAATACAGAAAGATATATATCTGCACGCGTAATTGCGGTTACCACAATGATTATGGGCCTGGGGTTTTTTGCAACAAAAAATCCCGGAAATCAAAAATGAGGGATAACATGCCGGAAGTTGCGGCCAACATGGCAGGGACGATTGCAGAGGTGAAGGTTGCGGAAAACGACACCGTGGAGACAGGGCAGGACGTCATTGTCCTGGAATCCATGAAGATGCACATTCCCATTCAATCCACGCATGCAGGGACAGTCAAGGAAGTGAAGGTGAACAAGGGGGACTTCGTCAATACCGGGCATGTCCTTCTGATAATAGAATAGAGTTCGCGGCCCGTATGGACTGCTATAAAAACTTCGGGGGAGGTAGGGAGCTTGGACGAACCCAATATACTGGCTGAGAGGAAGAATTCGGTTTTGATTGTCACGCTGAACAGACCGCGATTCATGAACGCCCTGAACATCGAGACTCTGAAAGAGGGCAAGAAGATCCTCACTGATATCTATTTTGACCCCGACATCAGGGTGGTGATCATCACGGGTGCAGGGGACAAGGCGTTCTGTGCGGGTGCGGACCTCAAAGAAAGGGAGAAGATGAGCGAGGCCGAGGTGAGGCATTACATAAAGACGATCAAGGACACGCTGGTGGACATCGAGAACCTGTCAAAGCCCGTGATATGCGCCATAAACGGCCTGGCCCTGGGCGGGGGAACGGAGCTTGCCATGGCCTGCGACATCAGAATCGCAGCCCCCCATGCGACCATGGGACTGACAGAGGTCACACTGGGCATCATTCCCGCAGGAGGCGGTACACAGCGGCTGCCCAGGCTCGTGGGCATAGGCAAGGCCAAGGAGCTCATTCTGACCGGGAGAAGGGTTTCTGCGCAGGAAGCCCTGAGAATAGGCCTTGTCAACCAGGTGGCCCTGGAGGGCAAGCTCATGGAGAACGCCATCGAAATAGCGGAGGACATAGCAAAGAACGCGCCCTTTGCGGTGCAGCAGGCCAAGTTCGCCATCAACCGCGGGCATGAGATCGATATATCCTCGGGTCTGGCCCTTGAATCGAAAGCATATGAGGTGTGCATTCCCACAAAAGACAGGGTGGAGGCCTTGAAGGCATTCAAGGAGAAGAGAAAGCCGGAATTTGTCGGAGAGTAGGGAGGCGGAGATAATGGAGAAGACAGAGGCGGAATTGAAGTCCCAGATTGAAATTATTAAAAAAGGGGGAGCAGAGAAGTACCATGTCAAGGCAAAGGAGAGGGGCAAGCTCTTTGTCAGGGAAAGGCTGAAACTGCTTCTGGATGACGATTCCTTTGCAGAGGACGGCATGTTCGCCAATGTCCTCGACGGGAAGCTGCCTGCGGACGGGGTCGTGTGCGGCGTGGGAAAGTTACAGGGGAGGTCTGTGGCCATCATGGCCAACGATTCGACGATCAAGGCGGGCTCGTGGGGATGGCGCACGGTGGAAAAGATTGTGCGTATCCAGGAGACTGCAACAAAACTGAAGGTCCCCCTGATATACCTGGTTGATTCCGCAGGGGCAAGGATTACCGATCAGGTCGAAATGTTCCCGGGAAGAAGGGGGGCGGGCAGGATATTCTACAACGAGGCCAACATCTCGGGATTCATTCCCCAGATATGCGGGTTGTTCGGACCCTCCGCTGCGGGGGGTGCCTACATCCCCGCCTTCTGCGATGTGACGTACATGGTGGAAGGCAATGCAAGTATGTACCTGGGCTCTCCGAGAATGGCCGAGATGGTGATTGGAGAGAAGGTCACACTGGAGGAGATGGGAGGAGCACGGATGCACTGCACCACTTCCGGCTCGGGCGACATGCTCTGCAAGACAGAAGAGGAGGTAATTGAAGCCATTAAAAAACACATCTCGTACTTCCCCCAGAACTGCGACGAGAAGCCTGCAGACATCCCCTCTGTGGAGCCCGAGCTGTCCTGCAATGACCTGGAGAACATCATTCCCAAGAACGAGAACATCCCCTTCGACATGAACGAATTGATCAGGAGGGTTGTGGACAGGGACTCCTTCTTGGAGGTCAAGAAACTGTACGCCCCCGAGCTCATCGTCGGGTTTTCTAGGATCGGGGGTAAGTCCATCGGGATCATCGCCAACCAGCCCATGGTGAAGGGAGGGGTGCTCTTCGTGGAGTCCGCCTACAAGGGCGCCAAGTTCATGCAGCTCTGCGACGCATTCAACATCCCGCTGCTGTGGCTGGCAGATGTGCCGGGTTTCATGATCGGAACCGCAGTGGAGAAGCAGGGCATTATCAGGGCCGGTGCCAGGATGATTTTCTCTGTTTCCCAGGCCACGGTTCCAAAGGTTTCCATAATTGTTCGAAAGGCGTACGGTGCGGGACTGTACGCCATGGCCGGGCCAGGTTACGAGCCCGACACGTGCCTTGCCCTCCCGACCGCAATGATCGCCGTCATGGGCCCAGAAGCCGCGGTGAACGCGGTGTTCTTCAACAAGATCCAGGCCCTGCCGGAGGAGGAGAGGCCCGCCTACATCCAGAAATTAAGGGAGGAGTACAGGCAGGATGTGGACATCTACAAGCTGGGTGCCGAAATGGTTACCGACGGTATGGTGGCCCCCTCGGAATTGAGAAATGAAATCATTAACAGGTTCAAGAAGTACGAGTCAAAGGAGTATCACCTGCCCAAGAGAAGGCACGGGGTAATACCGTGAACAAATGGAAACTGGAAAAATTATTCCAAGAACTCGGATTTCAGGACTTTAAGTGGGTAGACCCCAACAACATCAAGGTTGCACAGTGGGTGAGAATGAAGTGCCAGTTCGGCTGCGATGATTACGGTTCAAGGGCGTGCTGTCCACCCAATATGCCCACTAAGGCGGAATGCGAAGAATTTATAAAAGAATATTCCACGGGTGTGGTTTTTCATTTCGAGAATGTGACGCCGAGGAAGACAGACAGGACAAAGTGGTACAAGAAAGTGAATCCAACACTTCTGGAGCTGGAGCGCCGGGTTTTCTTGATGGGCCATCCCAAAGCCCTCATCATTTTTATGAGCCACTGCGTGGCATGCAAGGATTGTGTGAGCGATGTCAAGGACTGCAGACATCCGGAAAAGAGAAGGCCTTCACCAGAGGGCCTGTGCATCGATGTCTTTACGACTGTAAGGGAGCTTGGGTATCCAATAGAAGTGCTCACAGATTACAAACAGACAATGAACAGGTATGCATTTCTTTTGATCGAGTGAAGAACATCAAAAGGATATCGTTGCTTTATTTGAGATCATCAACAGGTTCAGGAAGTACGAGTCAAAGGATTATCACCTGCCCAAGAGGAGGCACGGGGTTATATCCCAGAGCACCGGCCGATACATTATCTGCCCGTGGAGGGCAAGGAACTTTTCTTTCGGGCGGGATCCTGTTTTTTCACAACCTTTCCTTTCTTGGCCATGTATAATAGCGTGTTAAAAACCGCTTCGCCACTAATGCGATATCCGACTACTATTTGCCTCCAATCCATTGGATAAAGATAAATGTATGTGTACCCATCTGGTGTTTTGAAAATCTCAATATTCTCAAGTTCACTGTATGGAATGAAATATTCTTGTTTTTTCAACCAATAAACAAATGGTCTTCTATGAGGAGTTATTCCATTTTTGTAGATCCGAAATCTTTGGGAGGTGACCATTGGTAACCAAATTATTTCTATCACAGTAATACCAACAATACATACTGCAATATAAAATAGTATAAGAGGAATATTTTCTTTTAAGGTTTGGTCCATTATAATTAAAACCACAAATCCAAGAGTCAGTGTTGAAAAAATAAATGTGAATATCACGCCCACTACTTTTTCAATTATATACTCTCTTCTTGGTGCTTCGCATATCAACCTACCGTGATTTATATCATTTCCTATCCGAGAAGTACCTGTATATCTTTTAAAATAAACACGCAACCTGTCCAACACACTGTCCTCGCATTGGGCTCCAGAGTGTTTTTTCACAACCTTTCCTTTCTTGGCCATAAGTAATAGCGTGTTAAAAACTACGCCACCTGTTTCATGACCATAAACCACTATTTGTCTCCAATTTCTTGGATAAAGTATGATGCATTTGGATCCATCAGTTGTTTTCCTTATTTCAATTCTTTCAAGTTCATTATAAGGAATGAAATATTTCTGCCTTTGCAACCAGAGGTGAATTGGCCTTCGATTAGGATAAATACCTTTTTCAAAAAT
>CP070726.1:7409-11533 GCA_020350865.1 Thermoplasmata archaeon | reverse complement strand
ATATTCTGTGGATGAAGAGAGGCCTGTGATGGATATCGAATGATCTATATAGTACTGACCGTCAGGCTCGGGAATATCGTCTATGGCATACGACGTATCCGTTCCATAGCTCAGCACGCTGTTTGTGGGCTTGTTTGTTTTCCACTCGATGGTTGCACTGGAATCTGTCACGGATACGGCCCCGGGTTCCCCCACCATTTCTGGCGGCTCGGTTGGCTCGTCGTCCGTTGTGAAGGTGGCGGTGATACTTTTATTTGTGTTGTTGCTTCCATCCGTGGAGACAACACGGAAATAGTAGGTGGTGTCCGGGATTAAATCGATTAATGTAACCGAGTGCTCCTCATCGAACTCGCCCTCGTTTTTCTCTGATAATCCCAGCTCCTCCGTTTCACCGTACTCAACGACACTGTACGCCTTCTCATCTGTCTTCCACATTATGGTGGCCGAGGTGTAGAGGGGGGAGACATCCACATTGAATATCTCCGGAGGCGTTGTATCGGGCATGCTGGGAGTGTCGAAGTACCGAATTGCACTTTCGCCCATGTTTCCCTGCTCGTCGGAGCCTTTTATCTTGTAGGAATAATTGGTGCTCTGTTCCAAGCCTTTGATAACCATCGTATGGTCGTGTGTATAATCATCCAGGTTCTCCTTCTTCTGGTCAAGTACCTGATTTTCCGTTTTCCCGTATTCTACGATGCTGTTGGCGGCTTCGTTTGTATGCCAGTTGATGGTGACCGTGTTGCCGCTGACATCGTGACTTATGAGGTCGATTTCCGGAGGAGTCTCGTCGTACTTTTGTGCTTCTTTTACCGCCTCGTAAGCATCGACGATGCCCCAACCGTACGAGTTGTTGTACTTGTCGCTTTGCTGCGGATAGTACGGCTCGCCCCTTGCCTCGGAGGATTCATGCAATATGTCCATGACCTGCTCAGGTGTGAGGTTTGGGACGGCTTCGAGAGTCAAGGCTACAACTCCCGCCACGTGCGGTGCTGCAAAGGAGGTCCCGCTCGCCTGAACCCCCCGGGGTAAACCGTACCCCGAAAAGCTGTTGTGCGCTGGTGCGGTAATAAAGTCACCCGGTGCGCAAATATCGGGTTTCAACGCTCCATCGGCTCTCGGTCCCCTGCTGGACGTAAGGGCGATGACGTCATCATCCCTGGTTATTGTGGCTTGATCATTTATGGATCCGACCACTATCACCTCGCCGGGCCAGGCGGTCTCACTGGGAGGAGGATTGTTCGGCCCGTCGTTACCCGCAGATGTGACGACTATAAGTCCCTCCGAAACTGCCTGGGCAGCTGCCTCTCCCGGGGTTCCTTCAATGTCCAAACTCAGTGAGATGATATCTATTCCGTCATACTCCTCCGGTTGATTTGGCCAATCATGATCTTTGTACTCAACGACCCATTCGATGGAGCGTGTGACTGGGTCGTTCATTCCAATAACGCCCTGCCCGTACTGCACATCTATTAATTTTGCATCGGGGGCCACACCCATGTAGTCAGCCTCACCATCCAAATCGTAATCGGTAAAGCCCCCTGTGCCCAAGGCTATCCCGGCACAGTAGGTCCCGTGACCAACCTCATCATTCGGGTTGAAGGTTCCATCTTTCGGGGTTACCTGATTGTCAAAAGTGACCCCCGCCACGAACTTTCCCATCAATGACTCGTGATTGTCGTCCACACCAGAATCGATTATGGCGATGTTTACACCCTTTCCCGTGTAACCTATGCCCCATGCGGTATGGGGAGTGTATTCCGTGGAATTCCTAGCCTTGACGGCCGGAGTGCTGATATCGAGAGTGGACCTAACAGGCGTCTGAAGCTCGAGAAAACCGACTCCCGGCAAACTGCGAATTCGCGGAATATCCCCTAATTCAACGTTTCTTGCCGAGATGGTGTTGATGAACTCGAATACGTAACCTATCTCCAGGTCGAAATCTTCTAAGCATTCTTCATCGGTTGGTGCCAGGGGACGCACATATTTGACGTAGATTGGAATGCGCTCATTGGACCCAGCAACCATTTTTTCTTCGATGAGATCGTCGATACCGTTATGGTCGGCATCCCGCCACCAATGCATCCACCAAGGTCCGGAATCATCTGAGTTAACCCTTGGTATATTCTCTGAGGGGACTTCCATACCCAGGATCGTTGCCGGGATGAGGGAAGCGATTAGAAGAGTGGTCAGACATAAAATAAAGACCTTGACATTGCGCATCGAATGCACCTTTTGCTTTTTGGTTTCCTGTAGGGCATTGACTCCTTAGCTCTACCCTCTTATGCTATTTAACCTTTATTGTATGTATATATATATATTTTCTTTGGTAATTACCCGTTTTAACCACATAACCAAGGGTTCGCAGGTTCAATAGGGGTAAACCTTTCCCAAGACCTCCATGGACGTCAGGGCCGCAACGGCACCCTCCGCGCAGGCTGTCACTATCTGCCTCAATCCTCCAGTTATATCCCCTGCGGCATAGATTCTTTTGATGTTGGTGTGCATGTTCTTGTCCGTTATGATGTAGCCTTTTTCGTCCAGCTCCACACCGATCTGCTTTGCCAGCTGGTTCTGGGGCTCCTCCCCTATGGAGACAAAGACGGCATCCACCTCCATCTCCGAATGCTGCTCGTCCTTGACATTGTGCAGCAGCACCTTCTCCACCCTGTCCTCACCTTTTATCTCCTCCACATGGGTCTCGTAGACGATATCCAGCCCCACCTCCTTTGCCGTGTCCTTGTAGGCATCCTCGGCCCTGAGCACATCCCTTCTGTGAACCACCTTCACGTCCAGGCCCATGTTCTTCAGGGCAATGGCCTCTATAAGAGCGCTGTTTCCTCCCCCAACAACGATGGCTCTTTTGCCCTTGAAGAACGGCCCGTCGCATATAGCGCAGTAGGAAACGCCCCTGCCGCTGAGTTTCCCCTCGCCGGGAATCTCCAGCCGCTTGTGTACTGTGCCGGTGGCGATGATTACAGCTCCCACCTGGTATTCGCGGTTCGAGGTTGTGACCTTCACGCCGTCATCGTTGACTTCGAGGGCCTTCACCTGCTCTGCCATGTTGACCTTCATGTACTTCTCGAGATGTTCCCTCATCCTGTCCGAGAGCTCCATGCCTGGGATGCTCGGAAAACCGGGGTAATTCTCGATCACCGGCGACAGGGCCAGCAACCCCCCGCCTGCACCGATGTCGAATATGACGGCCGAGATTCCCGCCCTTGTGGCGTATATGCCTGCCGCAAAGCCTGCCGGGCCTGCACCTATGATTGCGAGCTCGTAATCGTATTCCATGGAAATCACCATAAATTCTTGGATTGCTCCAAATATCGTACAAACATATATTAGAATTGCGGTGGTTCCCTTTAGACTTTATAGGAACAGGACGACCGAATATGCTGCAAAACAAGAAGCGAACTGCGTGGTGAAATTATCCACTCCGTGAGGGGAAAAGGCCTCCACAAAGGCTGTGGCCAGTCCGGCCGCAATCGCTCCAACGATGCTTACCAATGGACTATAGCCTAAAGCCTGAAATAATACAATGTACGATGCAAGTGTTGAAACGGAAAACACAGCCAGACTCCCTTCGATGGACCGGTAACATATTACTTTCTTCCTCGACGGCACCCGATATTTGTGCCTCCCGAACCTTACACCAATGGGCTCCCCTGCGGCATCCCCCCATCCCGCAACCAGGTACCCGACCAGGGCGACATGGCCGAAAAGGAGGTTGTCCGTAACCCCGGCAACTGCTGTTGCAAGAAAGGGAACGATGATGTAAAACGATCTGTGGGGTGCATCCTGCTCCCTGGCCATGCCCTCGTACAGTATGTTTCCATCCCCGAGGTATAGGATCAACAGAATGAAGAAGCCGGCGCATGAGCCGAACACGATGGTCCCCGTAAAACCGAAAAGAAGGCCAAGGCAGCCTGCAGTGGAGAAAATGGTGAAGTGGAAGAGCTTTCTCGTGTAATTGGTCTTGATAACCCTGTCCATTTTGAGATAACCCGATATGTATGCCATGGTGAGGATGACAGGTATGCTTATGGGTGTGACCACGAGCACGGTTTCCAGTGACGGTATCATTCTCGTAATGAAGTCGAGCATGAGAAGTCGTAGGTTTTTCT
>CP070726.1:4632-7309 GCA_020350865.1 Thermoplasmata archaeon | reverse complement strand
TACATCCGTCATTTCAAGGGAGATTTCCCTGGAGACTGCGGCTCTGCAGCTACCGGATGCCAGAAAAAGAATGCACATTAGTGCCAAGAGGGCAAGAATGGACAATATGCCTGTGCAGCCTTTCCTTAAAAACAATTCACTCTCCCCATGCATATGCCTGTGAATGGGAATCGGTCACGCTTTGGTATTCGCCTTCCAGCCATTCACCATTTCTCTGCCACACCTCAATTATAACAGACATCCTATCGCCCTGTTGGGGCTCAAACAGCAATCCGATGTAAAGGGTGTAGTTGCCCGGGGGATCGTAGGATTCCGTGGCAACAAAGGAGACGTATTCATCATTTTTCATGACATATCCGTAAACGCCCGGATAGTAGCTGGGATCATTTCCGATCTCAAGTGTGCTGGGATTCTGGGTGATATCCACGCTCGTTATCTGGGCATTGCTCCCGGTTTCCAATGAGCCCTCCATACTGATACTTGCCTTCAGGGCCTTTGTGATTCTTGCATCGCTCCACACCACTACGGCCGATTCCTGGTCATCTGAATACAGGCCCTGATTGCCAGTGAAAATCCAGGACGTGCATGTCAGAATCTCGTTTTCCCTGGGTGGGTGTCTTAGGCCCAAAACCAGGTTGTGCACGCCGTTACCCTTGTAGGACACGAACGCGTCGTAGCTCAGCACGTCCTGCCCTCTCAAAAGCTTCGCCCTCACCCCGGGAAAAATGGAGAGGTCATCCGAGCGAGGGGAACTGAGAAGCTCCATTGAGCGACGATTGGTATCGATGCGTACTATGTGCACCACCCCACCCACCTCCTTGACCTCCACCTCCACATCCAGAACATAAACATCTGTTTGGGATGCTATAATATATTGGTAGACCATAAATCCTACAAGAGCAGCACCAAGGATTATCATCACCATGATGGTGGCTGCGGTCACCTTCCTCCTTCTTTCCTCTTCGGCAGCCGTCAGCTTTGGCCTGGTTGAGGGTGGTTTGGCAGAAGAGCCGTCTTCGTCCATCATATATGGGTGTATAATAAAATGGAGGATAAAAACTTTCTTATTTTCAGTACAAATCCACGTTCCACTAAATGTCATGTCTTTCAGGCAAAATCCCTAGGGTTCATGATATTGTGCGGGTCCAGAGCCGTCTTGATGTCCAGTATCGTGTTGATCCCCTCTCCGAAGATCTGCCTGGGATTGAGGCCGAGCATCATACTTGAACCCATGGGTCTTCCATCATGCTTGAGTGCCATTTCCCCGATTTGTTGATTGAAAACCGTTGGGAGTCGGGATTTCCTAAACTGCGACTCACGTATGAGGAAATAGGGGGAAAATGATACGGTGCTCCGGTCGCACAATGTGCCTGTGACAGCGCCTTTCAAGCCCATTTTTTTTATCAATGTATGCGCTTCATTAATCATGTCATTCAACTTGGAGGCCGGGACCAGCGCCTCACCGAATACGGGAATCAGTCCTGCGGGTTTCGGCTCAACATAGAAGAACCGCTCGTCCCAAAGGACCTGTGCCCTTTCGCTTTCCTCTTTTTTCGCCTCCTGCCTGCCCATGACCTCATCGATTACACCCTCATCATGCTCCACAATGGATGTCAAACCCGAGAGGGTGATATTCAATAACGATGCTCCAGGTAGGCTCGTCACGTCCCTCCCGAACAGCTGAAGGGATTTGAGATGGTAATGGTCATAAAATGAGATGTTCAGTGGTGTTGCCTTTATCCGGGTCAAATCGTGCAGGGCCTTGGTCATCCCGGTTATGTCCGAGAACGTGTAAAATATGGGTCTTGTCTCCTCGGGTGCGGGGTACAGCTTCAAGGTGACCTTTGTCACTACACCCAACGTCGAATCGGCACCGACGAACAGACCGTTCAGATTGTATCCCGAGCTGTTGGAAAGGACATTTTTAAACCCAGTATTTATGAGCTTGCCGTCGGGGAGAACCACCTCAAGTGTGCGCACCTGGTCCGCAGCAAAACCGTGGGTGTAGGAGCCGATACCCGTCCCTCCCTCATCTATCCAATCCCCCACCGAGGGTGCGGCCACCACGGGATAGACACCCAGTGAAAGACCACCCTTGGACAGGGTTTCATTCAGGTCCTTCCACAAGACCCCGGGCCCGCAGGTCACAGCGAGGTTTTCCTCGTCGATTTTGAAAATGCCGTTCATATCCGAGAGGTCCATTATTATCTGGCTTTTTACCATGGTTTCCGCCAAGGCAATCCAGCGTCTTCTCGGGATGATGGGGACGTTGTGTTTTACAGCGAGCTTCATGATTGTGATGACATCGTCGTTGGTTTTGGGTCTGACCAGGATGCTCTCGGGTGCCTTGGAAATCCTCCTTACCCTGTTCTCACCCATGGTTCTGGCGAGCCTTATCAGGACATCCCTAACTGCCGAGCTTGGCTTTTCCATGCAAGTCACCTTTCAGTATTCTGTTTCCTCCTCTTTTACCTTACCCTTGTCTTCCAGCAGACAAGCCCCATCTTCATTAGATGGAATACCTGTACTTTCTTGCGCCTCCTCTCCTCTCGTAATCCTTTTTGGGCCCTCATATGTCCTCGGTGTTTCCAAGGGAGTTTCGAAATCTGATGCACCCCTGCCAACGATCTCCTCGTACCAGATTTTGTGGTTTTTCTTTACGTACCACATTGGCATG
>CP070726.1:0-4532 GCA_020350865.1 Thermoplasmata archaeon | reverse complement strand
TTATAAAAAAGAGATAAAAATTACAAGGAATATTTTAGAAGGCTTTGGAGACAGTCGCCTGACCGCTTGTCTTTTCTTGTCAAAAGATATAAGAACTTTAGACCATTTGTCTCTTGTCCCCGGTCCTACCTTCCTCGCATAATGCGGCTATCTGACCAAAATTTTATGCAAAAAGGGATCGGGGGCACCCTTTATCTTGAAACATCCGCCAGAGCGAATCATAAACACCATGCTATCAGGATTGTGCGGGATTTTTATTGATTCTACAACAGGTGTGAAAATGGCAGATAGTATAGACTCTTAATCTGGTTTATAATGGTCATAGAATTAATTGTGGGGGAAAAAGGGGCTCATTCCAATTTTAACCTCGCGATACCCACCCCTATATCCTGATCCGCTCATTTGCCAGCTTCAGATGGTCGGATTCTATCAGGGTCAGGGCCCCGAAGACCTCCTGGACATGCGGCTCCTTTGCCTCCTTGAAAAACTGGCCGTAGAGCTTTATGGCCCTCTCCTCCCTGTGGTGGGCGTCCTTCAGGTTCTCCTGGTACGTGGGGTAGCATGCGAGCTTGTCCAGTTCGATTACGGGTTTGGGCTTGAACAACATCTCGGATATCAGGTAGGCGTGCTCCCGTTCTATCTTGGACAGGGCCCTGAAAAGCTGCTTCCCCTCGGGCTTCTCTGTCATCTGGGAGGCGCACATGTAGAATGACGTGTTCTCTATTTCCAGCTGAAGTGCCGCCTCCAGGTTCTTCTTGGACACTTCCGATAAGGTTTCGATCTCGGGCTCCACCCAGTCCTTGGCAGGGATTATGTACTTGGAAGGTGCCCCGCAGAACGGGCAGTTGGTGGGTATCTCCTCTCCCAGGTAGGGGTCACCGCATATCCTGCATCTGAATATCTTCATGCAATCATCCTTCCCCATACAAACTGATGGTCACACGCATATCCCTTTCGATATTTATATGTATGCCGGAGAGAAAATCCACCCTGATAATGGCCACTTTCTCGGTTGAATTTGGCTTTCTCCACCATTTTTACCGGTTTTCGACTTCCTAGGGCGCCTCTTCCCCTTCCTTGGGTTCGTGGATCTCCTCATCAGGCTCATCAGTGGTTCCGCTATTCTCACCTGCCTCATCATCGAGTGGTTCGGGCAGTTCCTCTTCCGGTAATTCATCAGGCTCTTGGCCTTCCTCACCTACTTCCTCATCGGGTGGCGCGGGTAAATCTTCTTCAGGTTCTTCTGTTACATCAACCTCTCCACCTGTCTCCTCATCGAGTGGTTCGGGCAATTCATCCTCCGGTATCTCCTCAGGTGCTTCGCCCACCTCATCGGCTGGTTCGGGTAATTCCTCCTCTTCCTCCGTCACCTCATCGGATGGCTCCTCTGCTTCTTCCATCTCCATCCAGGGCGGAGGCGGCGGCAGTGCCTCAGCTTCCCCTTCGGGTTTTTCACCACCCGCCCTTTCCGGTTCCTCCTCCGGCTTTCTTTTTCGGGCAAACAGCAAGAGCAGCAGTAACAGAACGATGATAATGATTATTATCGCTCCCACCAGCATCCAGGGCGTTTCCTCCTCCTCTTTTGGAACGGGATTATTCACAACCACGGTTACGCTGGTCTGCGGTGAGTAGTTCTCGCCGTCAAAGGCCCTGGCATGGATTGTGTGCTGGCCGTTTGAAAGGGAAGACGTGTCCAGTGAATGGCTCCAGGATTCCGTGCCAGTCACAGTGGTCCAGTTTCCATCGTCTATTTTTATCTGGACGATTTGAACAATGCCGTCAGTGTCCGATGACGAGCCCGTAATTACAATGGAGCCTGAAACCTCGGTGTCGGGTGAGGGCGAGGATATGGTGCATGTGGGAAGCAGATTAACGGGGGCGGAGGGTGTTGCGTTCACGGCTTCGGACAGTGCCCCTTCTCCAATGGCGTTCACCGCGCCGATCCGATAGTAATAGGTCACGTCATTGGCTGCAGTTGTGTCATTGAAAAACAGTATGTCGCCGACTTCCGCAATTAAAGTCTCACTCCCCAAAACCGTGCCCCTGTAGATGGTGTAATTTGTGATGTCATGGCTTCCGTTCGATATGGGAGGACTCCATGTTAGGAACACATAGCCGTCACCCGATGCGGCAGCCACATCCGAGGGTGGCAAGGGAACTGAACCTGCTTTGGCAACTGCCTCGCTGCTGGTGCCGCCCTCCCCTTCGCTATTGACCGCAGCCACCCGATAACGGTATGTTACGCCCACAATGACGGATTGGTCATTGTACCACAGCTGATCCCCTGAGACTGTGGCATAGACATCCTGGGTATCGTTTCTGTAGATATGGTATTCGGTGACAGGGGAGCCTCCGTCATCCAAAGGATTATCCCAGGTGATGTTCACAAATCCATCTCCTACCTCCTCCTGGAGGTTTCGGGGAGCCGAAGGTACGGTCATGGGCTTTGCAGGGATAGTTGAGCGAGTGCCTTCTCCGGCAATATTGACTGCCGAGACTCCGAATGTGTATGTGATGCCATTGATGACATTCGTATCGTTGTACCACAGCTGCCCGGCAGGAACAGAAGCGAAAACCCCCTGGGTGCCGTTCCGGTATATGTTGTACCCGGTTATCTCTGAGCCGCCGTCATAAAGCGGTTCATCCCAGGTGAGGTGGGCGTACTCGTTACCTGCACCGGCCTGGAGGTTCCGGGGAGCCGAGGGCACAGCCAGGGGTGTCCCCCCCCTGCCTGCCGATTTTGGTCCCTCTCCGGCGCTGTTGTTTGCCGAGATGTTGTATGTGTAGGTCATGCCGTTGACGACATTGGTATCATTGAACCACAGCTGGCTTGCTGATACGGTGGCGTATACGTCCAGAGAATCGTTTCGGTAGATGTTGTACAATGAAATCTGCGAGCCGCCGAAGTCAAGGGGCTCCTCCCATGTGAGGTGTACATATCCATCTCCGGAAACCGCCCAGAGGTTTCGTGGCTCTGAGGGTTCTGTCATGGGTGTGGCGCTGATTGTAGCAGGTGGACCTTCCCCCACACTGTTGAGTGCGGTGATGTTGTAGGTGTATGTGACGCCGTTGACGACATCATAATCGATCCACCACGCCTGCGCTGGACCCATCGTATCGTACACACCAGCAATGCCATTTCTGTATATGTTGTAACCGGTTATCGTGGAGCCTCCGTCGTCGTCCGGCATCACCCACCACAGGGCTACATATTCGTCGCCAACACTTTCAACGAGGTCCTGCGGTTCGGAGGGTACAGTCATGGGTGTGGCGAGGATGTTTTCGGATCTCGGCCCCTCGCCCACACTGTTATTGGCGGATACGTTGTAGGTGTATGTAATACCGTTGATGACATCCGGGTCATGGTACCACAGTTGGCCTCCCGGAACCGTGGCCAGGATATCGGTGGAGCCGTTTCGGTAGATGTTGTACGATATGATTGCCGATCCACCGTTCGAGGCCGGTTCGCTCCATGAGAGGTTCACGAACGAATCCCCGAACGTATAATCAAGGCCGGTGGGTGCACCGGGGAGTGAAACGGGCACGCCGCTAGCCTCGTTCGACTGGGGCCCCTCCCCGAGAATGTTCACAGCGCTCACCTTGTAGAAATATTCAATCCCTCCCGTTACATTTGTATCGTTGAAGTAATTGATGACGCCCACCTCCATGTAAAACATCTCGTCACCGGGGGTCAAGCTTCGGTATATCCTGTAATTTGTCACCGGGTAACCGCCGTCATAGCCAGGGGAATCCCAGGTGATGTTCACATAGGTGACACCTGCGGCAGCAGCCAGGTTCACAGGTGCTGTGGGGGGAGCACTGTTGGGATCCCAGGGACCCTTCAACGGGTAGTAATCCACGCTGTCCGAATCTATGTTGTATTGCTCATCGCAGATGCCATCTGGGTTTCCTGTCATCTGGGGGGTTGCAGCACCGCTGTGCAGGTCATCGGTTATTGGACTCCAGTCGGACCAGTAGTTGCCTCCCGAGGGGTATCCGTTGTCCCACTGGTTGGTGTTGTTGGTGTCATCCGAGGACTGGTTCGCATTATTTATGATGTTGTTGTGGTAGATGCTGTTGTTGGATGAGAGAGATAGGAAGATGCCGTTCTCGTTGTTTGTAACGTTATTGCTGATGATCGCATTGAAGAACGAATCAAAAAGATTGATGCCGTAACCGGTGTTGGAGGAAATGTTGTTGTTGGTGATGTTGTTCCAAACAGAGTTGTCCAGATAGATGCCCTGCACATTGTTCGAAGCCTTGCTGTTTGTAATATTGTTTCCGCCGCCACCGTTGAGATAGATTCCCAGTGCATTGCCCCAAACCTCGTTGTCATCCAGCGTGTTCCCGTTGCAGTCCTCCAGGTAAATGCCCCAGATGCGGTTCGAGGTGATGTCATTGTCTGAAATGGTGTTCCTGTGGGAGGAATCGAGATAGAAGCCGTAGATGTTGTTTGCTTCGCTGTTTGAGACTATGATATTGTCCGAGGAATATCCGAGCTCCATGCCAACGGAGCAGTTGGTCAGATCCTG